>CALLQI010000015.1 GCA_938014885.1 uncultured bacterium | reverse complement strand
CGCGCACGGAAAGCCGCAGCACGTTGTGCAGCAACTCGCAAGTTTCGCGAGCCAGAGCAGAGTGCATGTCGGCCAGGGCGGTCACGCCAATCTCCTACCCTTAGCGACAATGGCGCACAGGAAACGGCGCGAGATTCGAGATTCGAGATTCGAGGTTCGGGCCAAAGCAGCCCCACAGGCGGGTTCCCGGGCGACAACATTTTTCAGATTTCCGGCAGGGCCCCGGCCGAAAGGGCGGGGACGGGCCACCCCAAAGCTACATCGCACAATCACAGCCCGCCGCGTAAGCGGTGGAGGGTCCAGGACAGACACTCGAACGCGCACACTGGCTCCTCCATCGCTGACGCGATGGGCTGTGATCACGCGATGCGCGTCGCAGGCGAATCCCTAACGTCCGGCACGGTCACAGCAACTGCGGTCGATCTGGAGATCGGCGTTGCCGGCGCCGCCGGCACTCACGTGCGGGCTGGTTAGTGGTTGGTGGCGAACTCGGTGGTGCTTACCAAGGCGTAGAACAGGTCTTCCAGGGCTCGCTGTTCGGCCTGGCCCTGGCTTACTTGTTCGGCCACGTAGTCGGCGGCTCGCTTGCGTTCGGCGTCGGTTGGTCGCCTTGCGAGAATTGCGAGATACATCGCGTCTACTCGCTTGGCCGTGGTGTCGTTGTCGCGCATCACGGCGTACACGAGGCTGCCGTTGGTGCTGCCGCTGAGGCGGCGCGTGACTTCGCCGTTCAGCACCACCAGCGCCTGGTCGATACTCAGGCTGAACGTGTCACTGCGCGCCATTTCGTCGTCCTGGGCCAGCGCCTGGTACTTCGCGGCCATGGCGCGGCGCAGTTGCCAGGGCATGCGCATTTCTTCGAAGTACTTCAGGTAGGTCTCAAGCAGGTCTTTATCCAGCCTGTAGCCCTCAGTCTTGGCATCGGGGTTCTGCATCTCGGAGATGCGCGCGAACGCCTTCACCTTCGCGTAGCTGTTCTGGTGCTGGCGCGCGAACGCTTTCAGCAATGCGTCGCCCTCAGTCAGTTGCAGCAGGGCACCCAGCAGCTGCTCAGGCGTCAGTTGCCGCGCGGCCGCACTTGCGTGATGCCAGCGCTGCGCGCCTTCAACCGGCTTGCCCGAAAGCTGGTACACGCGGCTGTTCAGCAGCGCACGGTACAGCAGCTTCACGTCATAGGTGCGCGAGAAGGTCTTGCCGAGCTCGGCCAGCAGTTCGGGGTGGCTGGCTTCATTGATGCTGTTGAATTCATCGACGGGCTCAAGCAGCGCCGCGCCGAACAGGAAACTCCAGAAGCGATTGGCGAGATAGCGGCCAGTGGTTTCGTTCTTGGGGCTCAGCAGCCAGTCGGCAAAAATCGTGCGCCAGACTTTCGTGTCTTTCGTCTTGAGCGCCTTGTCGCCGAACAGTTTCGGCTCGTTGTATCGGATCAGGTCGTCGATGACTGTGAAGGCTTCCGGCGGCAGGTCGGGCGAGTCGCGATATTGCTTCAGCAAAGCCGGCGGCGCGTAGGCCCGCGTGGCGATGCCCGGGTCAATCGGCTGCACGTAAAAGTCGGTCTTGGTTTCGATCGGGTAAAAGAACGAAGCCATGCCCGCGAAATCAGCCTGCTTGATGTCCTTTTCATACGGGTGGTCGTGGCACTCGGCGCATTGCACCTGCCGCCCGCCAAAATGCTTGATCGTGAGGCCGGCCATGTCCGCCACCGGCGCGGGAAAGCCCATCAGCGCGTAATATCCCGCCGCGGGGTTAGCTGAAAGCGTGCCCTCGGCAGTCACCATCGCGCGGATCGTGCGGTCGAAGCCCACGTTTGCGTTGAACTGCCGCGCCAGCCACACGGCCATCACGTCGGCCGCTGAATCACCCAACTCACCCAGGTCGTTGCCGCGTTCGCGCAGGATCGGCAGCCAGCGATCGGCCAGATGCTCGCCAAAGCGCGGGTCAGCCAGCAGCGACTCAATGAGACGCGCGCGGCGGTTGGCGGCCGTGTCTTCAAGAAATGCAAGTGTTTCCGCGCGGGTGGGCGGCACGCCGACGGTGTCGAAGTACACGCGGCGCAGGAACTCCTGGTCGGTGCTGCGTTCGGCCGGTTTGATGCCGTCCCGCTTCCACACGGCTTCGATGTGCGCGTCGATGCGGGCAGAAAGTGCCAGTGCGGGGTCCGGCGCGGCCTCAGCACGGACGGGTGCCGGAGCCGGGATTGCCAGCAGCACCATTAAGCCGGTGCAGGCAGCGAGGATTGCAGGAGTCATGCAACGCATCGGGCACCAGTCTACAGGGGATGCCGATGTTTGCCGAAAGGCGAATCAGGATTTCACGCGCTTCGAGTTTGGCTGCCGGGCGCAACAAGACATCGCAACCGCATTGGAACCACGACGCGCCACGAAGCACGGCAGGTGCATGTGGGTTTAACTGCAACTGAGGCAAAAGATTGACCGCCAAGTGCGCCAAGAATCGCCAAGGACTGCCCGCGTTTCTCTGCGCCTCGGCGTCTCTGCGCGAGATTGCAGTTGCTGTCAGCCGTGTTTACCCGTGTCCACCTGTGGTTCCAAAGCCGCTGACGAACATCGTGGGTACGCAAGCCACAACGTCAGACCCACGCGGAACTGCAACGGCGGGTTAACCACGGATTCACACGGATAGACACGGATACCAGCAGAGCCCCGGCAGGTCTCGAGTCATGGCAACGCCCTTTCTAGTTCAAGGGCAACTGCGGTCTCGCGCCAAGACGCTGAGACGTGCTGTGCTTGGCGGCTCTTGGCGATCTTGGCGGCTGATCGTCTGTCTGCCTGACGGCTCCTGCGTGCCGGCTGCTTAGCCCTGTCGGCCTTCGATGGCTGCCAGCAGGACTCCGGCTGCGACGCCGAGGCGGCGGTCAAGATATCCGTTGACGTCGGGTGTAAAGTCGAGGTCGATCTTGGGCACGAAGGGGTTGAAGCGCTGGCTGAAGTTCATGACCAGGTAGCCGCCGACATCGGCATGAAACTTCTGCGGAATCAGGTTGCTCAGGAAGCGGCGCACCAAGGCAAGACCCATGCTGTCTTCCTGGATGGTGCCGATCTGCTGGTCGTACGCGTCAAGGATGTGCCACTCATCGCGCAGGATGCTTTTCATGCCATTGCGCCGAAGCGCCCCCACCTTCTGGCGCGCGAGCTGGTCGTACACGTCGTAGGTCATGCCGAAGTCAATGATCGCGCGGGCCTGGATCCACAGCACCTCCGTGGTCATGGACTCGTCGGTGAAGATGCGGATGTCTTCCTTCAGCTTGAAGGCCTTTTGCTTGGTGTAGAACACCAGCCGGCCGTCGGGCGCGTAGATGTGAAACTTCTGGCCAAGGAAGGCAAAGATCTTGCGCCGGATCATCAGCTGGTTGTGCGCGAAACCGTCGTAGCTCATGGCGAGGCCCCCGTGCAGCGCCCATGGTGCGAAGCCGGTTCGTGAAATGAAAGGGGCTGCCGTTTCCCGTTCGGCAGCCCCTGCGGTGCCCAGCCGCTTGCAATCTCGCCTACCAAGCCTTGGCGCGCAACTTGAACGAGAACTCAAGGTTCTTGTCGCCGCGCAGGACCTTTACTTTGATCGTGTCGCCGGTCTTGCGATTCAACCGAACCCAAAGGGCCGGGTGCCCGGTGTAGGGCGCACTGCGGGTGCCATCGACTTCGTAGATGATGTCGCCGACCTGGACACCCGCCGATTGCGCGTTGGTTTTGACCCAGAACTTGGTTACTTCGGCGCCGAATTCGCCGGGCTTGACGCCGTACTTGCGGCGTTCGTCCTCGGTCAGTTCACGACCCCAGAACTCGGGGAAGGGCTCAGCCGCGTGCACGAAGCTGCGGCGTTCGATGCGTGTCGCGCGCCACCATTCGGGCAGCGTCACTTCAAGCTCAGTCTCGGCGCCCTTGCGCCGGACCGTGAACTTCAGGCTGGTGGCGTCATGCGGCACTTCATGCAGGCGCTGCTGCAGGTCGCCCCAGGTGTAGACGGCGTTGCCGGTAACTTTGACGATTTCGTCTTTGGCCTTGAAACCAGCTTCCTTGGCCACGCCTTTGACCTTTGCCACGGTAATGCCGGTGTCGGCATCAAGCTCAAGGCCCAGATTGGCGGCGTCAGGGTAAACCCACAGGTCCTTCAACTTGTCGAGTGTGCCCTTGCTTGCGGCCAGCTTGGTCTTGCCGCTGCCGGTGTGGTGGCAGTGCACGCACTGTTTGCGGTCGATCACTTCGCTCTTCACCGACGGGTAGTCGGCGGGCTTTTTGGCGGCGGGGCGCGCGGGCAACTTCAATTCGCCGGCCTTCCACTTGCCGTGCAGATCAAGGCCCTTCTCGAGAGCCGCGTGCAGCGACTTCTCGTTCAGGTAGGCATCGGGCGATGTGTCGTCGCGGCCGCCGTAGCGCAGGTAGACCTGTTCGTCGGCGTTAAGCACAAAGCAATACAGCGTCACGTCCGCGTCGAAGTCGAACAGGCCAATATCAACCACAGTCAGGTCGGTGATTCGCACGCAGACATACTGGCTCAGGAGTTTCAGGGATTTGCCGGATGGACGCGCCAACTGGGCGTCGAACTCTTTGCAGTCGCGTCACGGGTCTCAGCGGAACTCAAGGAAGATCGGCTTGCCTTCATCCTTGGCACGCTGGAGCGCCACCGCGTAATCGGTTTCCCAGGCAAACCCGGCCGCCCGCGCGGGTTCGTCAGAAAACGCAGAAACCGCCAGCAGCAGCGCCAGCGCACAACCAAGTGCAAAGACAGGCATCCCGCGCATCGAAATCCCCCATCGCGGACGCAGGGGGGGCTTGCGTCCGGCTATCAACTCAGAATGCACACGAAGCATCAGCCGGGTCAGAAAAACGGTTACCCATAAACCGTGAACAGCGTTCAGAAACCCTGCCCTCGCGGTACCTTACGATGACATGCCGGACGACGACCTGTTCCCGCCTTCCTTCTTACGCCAGCTTGAGGCGCTGCGCGCCGCTTTGTTGCGCCTTCGCGGATCAGCCGGTGAGGGGTTGCGCGGCGGCCGCACCGCTGGGCGGCATGACTTTCGCGGGCATCGACCGTACGCCGTCGGCGACGACCTGCGGCGCGTGGACTGGAACGCCTATGGCCGCCTGGGGCGCTTTTACCTGCGCGAGTTTGAGGCCGAAAAGTCTGAGCACCTGACCATGCTGGTGGACCGGTCGCGCAGCATGTCCGTCGGTAACCCCGCCAAGTATTTGCTGGCGCGCCGTGTGGCCGCTGCCTTCGGCTATCTCGCACTGGATGGCGGCGGCACGGCCACGGTCGCGGGCAATGCGGCCGTTGAGGGGCCCTCACGCTTTCCCAAACTGCTTGAGACGCTGCGGGCCGAGGCGAGGTTTCGCGAAGGCAGCATTGGCGCGGATCTGCAGGCCATTGCTGCAAGCCCGCGCACACCGCGCAACCTGCTGGTGATCACCGACGGGCTTGAGCCGCTGGAGTGGCTGCAACCGCTGACCGCGCTGTCGGCCAAACGCTGTGAGATCACGCTGCTGCTGGTGCTGGCCCCCCACGAGCTTGACCCCGATGAGCTTGCCCCCGAGAAAGGCGGCACGGCGATCCTGCGCGATGCGGAAACCGGGGCCCAGCTGCCGCTTGATCTTGACGCGTCAACAGTCGGTGCCTATCGCAAGGCGCTGGCCGATCACCTGGATGCGATCGGCCAGCTTGCGCTGCGCCACGGCTGGGTGTTTGCCGTAAGCGCCAGCGACGCCGACCTGCGCGGGCTGATGGTCGAAAAGCTGATCCCGGCGGGGGCCGCGCCATGAGCCTGCTTGCGTGGCCCGCCCTGCTGCTGCTGATTGCAGTACCGATCCTGGTGCTGCTGGCACTGCGCAGCCCGCGCCCTCGCGAAGTCGTGGTCGGCAGCCTGCTGCTGTGGCAACGGGTACGCGGCGTGGTGCCGCCGCCCCTGTCACGCCGCCGCAAGCTTGAGCCGCTGCTGTGGCTGCTGCTGGCCGCTGCCATGGCAGGCGCATTCGGGGCCGCGCGGCCGGCGTTGGCGCAATACCAGCCGCGCGAGCGCGTGGCCGTCTTCATCGAGGCGCTGGGCGGCGCGAACCCGGGACTGGCCGAGCTGCGGGCGCGCGCGGAAGCCGAATGCCCGGATGCGGAACTCACGTTCTGGATGCCGGGCCCGCCTTCCGCCGGGCTTGCAACCGAAACCCTCGCCGCGGGCACGCTTGAGTCGGAGCTGGCACAGTTCCAGGCTCGCAGCGCTGACGCCGACGGCCGCCTGCTGTTTCTGTGCGCGCCGCAGCCGGGGGCTGACCGCATCGGCCGCGTGCTGCCGCGCCTGGACGCCAGGCGCCCGAGCGTCGTGTACGAGCTGTGGTCGGAGGGCGAGCTCGTGTTCGCGCGCGCGTCGGGCGAAGCGCCTGAATTGGAAGGCGCGCAGTGGCTGCGCTCAAGCGACGGCCTGCACGAGTATCGCGGCACATCCCCCACCGTCGCACTCAAAGACCGCGAGGGCACAACACGCAAACTCGCGCGCAAGGGCCTGCACATCGGCGTCGGTGAGGACTGGACCGGCCGCCAGCACAAGGCGCTGCTGGCTGCACTGCAGCCTGACCCCGGTGAACCGGCGCTGTGGCTGGGGGCATGGGATCAGCGCCCGGCAATCCGCATCCTGCGCGGTGAACCCGCAAACCTGGACCGGGCCGAGTTTGCCTGGGTGCCCGATAACGCGCTGTTTAGCGAACTGCCGATGGCGAACTTTGACTGGCGCGCATCCGGCCGCGTACTGGCGCCCGAGGCCGGGTATCGCAGCCTGCTGACGGCCAGCGTCGGTGGCGAGCCGCTGGGCGACATTGTGCGCCTTTCGCCCGACGGCAAAGTACTCGAGTTCGCAGGCGACCCGTTTTCGGAGGCACCCGTAGAGGCCGCGGCGCTGTTGCTCGACAATGCAATCGGCGTACTGACCGGCGCGCGACCCAGCAGCGCCCCGCGCTATGAGCCGCTCGAAGCAGCGCCCATGCCGTCACGCCGCGCAGCTTTTGCGGCGCCTTTTGAACCAAGCGGAAGCTGGAAGACGGCCAAGGCCACACCGCAACCGCGCGAGATTTCACATTGGCTGATGCTGGTGGCAGGCATTGCTGCGGCTGCGGCGGCCGTGGTCGGCATGCGCAAGCACGCTGCACTGTGAAGCTAAACAGATGCGGGCACGTCGCCGAAGCTGGGGTCCAGAATCACGGGCACACGATTCTTCAGTGCGCGCTCAACCAGCCCGCGCAGGGCCATGACGCCCCACTTGGCCCAGAAACGGCGGCCCACGCCTTCGGCCTTTTCGAACTTGGCCATGGCCTCACGGCTGAGGCTGACGAAGGCGTCAAGCTGGCGCACACCCAGGGTGTGTTCGACGGCAACGTATTCGTCCAGCGTGTTCAGTTCCGACTTCATGCGTACACCGCTGCACAGCATGTATGGGTGCGCGCGGCCGTCGATCTTGACCTCAAGCGGCACAGGGAAGTCAAAAGGGACTATCATCGAATCCGCGGTGCCAAGCAGCACAATGTTGAGGCTGCCGGTCCACGCGTTTTCGCGGATGACTTCTTCAGGGGTGGTGCCGTCCACAAAGGTGGCGAACTGGAACAGCGGGGCCAGGAAATCAAACCGGTCGCATTGGAAGTGGCTGATGCAATCGAGTTTACGCTTGAAGAAGTCGGCGACTTCGCGTTTTTGCTTGGGCAGTTTTTCGGAAAGGCGCTTTTCGGCAGCCTGCATTTTGGCAAGCTCCATCGCGTAGTCCTGCTTGGGCAGGTGCGATTTCGCCATTGCCAAGTGATTGGGCAACCCAACGACGCGGGCGTCGAACTTCATGATTGGCCTGTATTCCTGTCGGGGAGCAACAAACTAGCCTATTCGCACCGACCTCACAATAGCAACGCCCGGTATTGACACCACTTCACTCGATGCTACCGTTCCTGCCCCTCCGCCAATGAGGCGGAAGCTTGCATTTGAAGCGGCTCGCGGGGCAGCCACCGGGGCCGACTTGGACGGATTCAGACGGACACAGGCAGAGGCACAGGCATGAGCATCGCGCAATCCCAAAAGACTTTCCAGGCCAAACCGGGCGAGATCAAGCAGGAATGGCACGTCGTTGACGCCCAGGGCCAGACTCTCGGCCGCATGGCCAACAAGATCGCGGTGCTGCTGATGGGCAAACACAAGCCCGGCTACACCGCGCACACCGACACCGGCGACTTCGTCATTGTCCTCAATGCCGACAAGTTCGTGGTGACCGGCCGCAAGCGCAAGCAAAAGGAATACCAGTCATTCTCGGATTACCCGGGCGGCCTGCGTACCCTTACTATGGAAGAGCAGATGGTTGCCGACCCCGAGCGCGTGGTGATGCTTGCGGTGCGCCGCATGCTGCCCAAGACCAAGCTCGGCCGCGGCATGCTGAAGAAGCTGAAGATTTACCTGGGCAGCGAGCACCCGCACGTGGCGCAGCAGCCCAAGCCCCTGACCATCACCTACGGACGCAAGGCCGCGCTGGCCGCAAAGTAAGTACAGGCCGCGAAACAGGCGCAGGCAGCGAATCAGTTACGGAGAAGACAGCACATGGCAGACACTTCAGGAGTCATCTGGGGCCTCGGTCGTCGCAAGACAGCGGTAGCGCGCGTTCGCGTGCGCGCCGGCAGCGGCCAGTTCACCATCAACAAGCGCCCCGGCGACGAATACTTCACCAGCCACGGCGCGCGCCAGAACCTGCGCCGTCCGTTTGCCATCACCGACCTGCTGGGCAAGTTTGACGTGTTCGCCAACGTCAAGGGCGGCGGTCCTGAGGCACAGTCTGAGGCTGTTCGCCTCGGCATTTCGCGCTGCCTGACCAAGGTCAACAAGGAACTTGAGCCCAAGCTGAAGGAAGTCAGCCTGCTCACCCGCGACAGCCGCATGAAGGAACGCAAGAAGTACGGCCTGCGCGGCGCACGCCGTGGCACCCAGTTCAGCAAGCGCTAAATCAGCCCAACCCAAAGCCCCCGCCCCGCGCGGGGGCTTTTTCATTCAGCACACGCTCGCGCAAATCAGAGCCCGCCCGCGTAAGCGGCGGGACTAAGTCATGACCTGCAGACATTCCCGAAGTACCACCCAATGCGATGCGACTAGCGTGTGGCCGGCTTCGGCAGCGCAGGATTGCATGGCCGCGGCTCGCGCCAAGTTCGCCCGCCTCTGTGCAAATCTGCGGCCATCTGTGGCTGAAGGCTGGTGTTCTCGGCCACAGATTCACACAGATTGACACGGATTGCAGCGCGCTGGGTTGTCTGCGGCATCCCGGCATGTTCACGCATGTGCACCGATGGTTGCTTTGCCTCGGACTTCTCTTGAGCCAGGGAGGGACACGAACTTACACGGAGCGGCTGTGTCGCGAGGCCGTCGCGCCGTTCTCCGTGCGTGTCCGTGTTTCTCCGTGGTTGCTGTCGCCCATGCAATTCTGCGTACGACAGTCGCAACGCGGAAGTGAGGGGCAAGACCACCAGGAATCGTCCCGCCGCTTACGCAGCGGGCTCTGATTTGGCGCCGTAGATTGACCCGTCGTTGACGCTGCTGCCTGCTGCCGACACCATGGCACCATGGGCACGGCCACGGAACCCGAACCGAAGCTGCGCGGCGATTCCGCCATTGACCCCCGCGACAACCAGCGAGGCCGGCAGGTACGCGCCATGTTCGCGGGCATTGCCGGGCGCTATGACCTGCTGAACCGCATCATCAGCGGCGGCCGAGACCAGGCCTGGCGGCGCAAGACGGTAAAGATGGCGGGCCTCAAAGGCGGCGAACATGTGCTGGACGTCTGCTGCGGCACCGGCGACCTGGCACTGCTTTTCGCGGCCGCTGAGCCCTCACCGTCAAGTGTCACCGCCAGCGACTTCACGCCCGAAATGCTGCACTTGACGGCCGCCAAGACCGCGCGCCTGAACGTGCAGATCCCGCTGTGTGCGGCCGACGCTCTTAGGCTGCCCTTCCCTGATGCAAGCTTTGACGTGGTCAGCGTCGGCTACGGTGTGCGCAATTTTCAGGACCTCGATGCCGGGTTGCGTGAGCTGGCCCGGGTGCTGAGGCCGGGCGGACGGCTGGCGATTCTCGAGTGCACGCCGGCGCGCGGGCTGATCGGCCGCTGCGCCAACTTTTACATCAACAGGGTGGTGCCGTGGGTCGGCAACCGGCTGACGCGCAGCAGCCACCGCGCGTACAGCTATCTGGCCGACAGCATCCAGGTGTTCCCCGACGCGGAAGCGCTGAAGTCGCGCATGGAAGCCGCCGGCTTCAGGGAAGTGCGCTACCGCAAGCTGAACCTGGGCACGATGGCGATTCATGTGGGTACTGTTTGATCACGACCCTTCGCTAGTTCTAGAATCCGTCGCCATGCAATCACCGTCGTCAGAGAGAATGACCCCAGGGCAGCCCACCCTCGTTGTGGGAGAGTCACTCAATTCTGCGGTCCGAGGTGGCGTCCGTTGGTACGCTGTGCCGGGCGCCATAGCTTGTCTGGCCAGCCTCTTGCTGACTTTGTTGTCAGTTTCGAGCGAGTCCAGTTATGCAGCCATTAAGACAGTAGCCTCTGGAACGGCGGTGATTCTTGCAGCCTCAGTTTGCGGATTTGGCCTTTGGACCTTGCATCGCTTTCCGCACATCCGGATCCACGAGACCGGGCTTTCGATCCGAGATGCACTGGTGCCCTTTGCGTCTATCACGGATGTGAAGCAGAAGGAGCGCACTGTTGTCCGCGTGCGTTACGTCCAGCAAAGCGTGACCCATGAAGCACTCATTGGAATAGACTGGATGTCAGTTCGTGATCTCACTCCCCTCGCCGTGTGGTTGGCATCTCGCGCGGCAGCAGCCCAAGCGGAAACAGCAACGCCGCTCCCAGACGCTTCGCGCGCGGGCTGATTCACGCTATAACGTGGCCGTAACAGGAGAATCCCATGTCCGGTGTAGACCGCCTGAATGTGCCCGAGTTTGAACGCCCGATCGTGGAAATGGAAATGCGCATCGAAGGCCTGCGCATGGACCTCGCCAATGCCGACACCGAAGACCGCCGCAAGTCCATCGGCGCCGAGATCACCGAGCTTGAGAAAGACCTCAAGAAGCTGATGGACAGCGTGTTCGGCAACCTCGACCCGTGGGACCGCGTGCAGCTTTCGCGCCACCCCAACCGGCCGCTGGTCACCGACTACATCGCCAACCTGTTTGATGACTTCCAGGAACTCAAGGGCGACCGCAACTTCAAGGATGACCCGGCCATCGTGTGCGGCTTCGCCACGTTTGAAGGCAACAAGATCATGGTGCTGGGTCACCGGAAGGGCAAAACGCTGAAAGAGCGGCTCGAGTGCAACTTCGGCTGCGCCCACCCCGAAGGCTATCGCAAGGCACTGCGCAAAATGAAAATGGCCGAAAAGTTCGGCCTGCCGATCATCAGCTTCATCAACACGCCCGGCGCATACCCCGGCATCCAGGCTGAAGAGCGCGGCCAAAGCCAGGCCATCGCGGAAAACATCCGCGACATGAGCGGCCTGCGCGTCCCGATCATCACGCTGACCATCGGCGAAGGCGGCAGCGGCGGCGCGCTGGGCATCGGCATCGGCGACCGCTACTTGATCATGGAAAACTCGTACTACAGCGTAATCAGCCCGGAAGGCTGCGCGGCCATCCTGTGGCACGACGCCAAGAAAGCCAGCGACGCGGCCCGGGTGCTGCGCCTGACGCCCAACGATTTGATTGAACTCGGCATCATGGACGAAATCGTCCCGGAACCCTTCGGCGGCGCCCACCGCGACCCACGCAAGGCCATGGAGCTTGTGAAGTCCTACCTGCTCAAGCACCTCGGCGAACTGAAAGCCCTGTCCCTCGAAGACCTGATGGAACAGCGCTACCAGAAGCTGCGCGGCATGGGCAAGTACATGGAAGTAGCCGCCTGAAAAAGTGCCGCAGCCCCAAGTGGCACGCGCGTCCCGCGCGTGAGTTCCGGCGGCGTCTCGCCGCCGGCACGGGACAGCAACAGCTGCCGATCGGCGTTCCCAGAGGGCGCCTGTGCTAAGTCCCCTTCGGGAACACGGCCTGCAACACTTCTTGCAGCTCGCTCACGGTCAGCACGATCGTGGGCACTTCGTCGTCCATGAATGATTCCACCTTGCGCTCGTTCACCAGCGGTACGTTGAAGGATTCAAACGGGCCCGGTGCCGCCGTGACAAGCCTGAAGCGCCGGCCCTCTTGCTCGAACAGTACGCGCACCTCAGACGACATCACTTCATCGTTCTTGGGGATGCCCATGATGCCTGACTTCAGCGGGATCGTGCGGTGCCTGATGTCCGCGACCACCCGCATCTCGCGCCCGATGAAAAACGGGTAGTCGCCCCGGTTGCGAAAAATCAGCGTGCCATCTGCCAGCGTGATCCGCGTGCGCAGCCCCAGGCGCTCAACCAGCGCCGAGTACGGACGAATGCACGCGATCATCATCAAGATCGTCGCGCTGCACAAAATCGCTGAAACCAGGCCCGCATCCATCGGGTTCATGCCCCAGGGCATCTCGACACGGCTGCTGAAATCCGTGGGGCTTAAGCCCAGACCCAGCTTCACAATCGACTGCAACGCGACCCACACCGCCACCCAGAAGCCGATGAACGCCAGCACGATGGCAGGGCCCACGCCCGGCTTCCAGACCAGCTGATTGCCATCGCGCGTGATCGCCATGCTTAGTCCGCGGACTCCAGCACGTCGCCCTTGCGGGTCAGGAACGAGAACGGCATTTCCGGCACGCGGCGGCCGTCGATCACCAAGCCTTCCGGGTGAGTCAGCGGCGCGCGCAGTTCGTTCAGGTCGCGCTTGGGCGAAAGGTTCCAAAGCTCAAGATGCTCAAGCAGATCCCGGCTGCCTTCATCCCGCGCGCGTTTCGTGCGGGCCTTGGCAAAGTGCGCGTCGCCGGCCTGATTGTCGCCGGATTCATAGGCGCGGATCGCGTTGCAGGCGTGCCAGCTCGCGCGCGTGAACGGCACGCAGGCAAATGCGGCCGCACCGGCGATGCCCAACGCCAGCACGACGACGCTGAGCTTGTGGTAGATATCCAGTTCGCGCTTGTAGCGATGCTCGTAAAACACACCCAGCATGGCACCGGGCACAAACCCGCCCAAGTGGCCCAGCATGCTGATCCCGGGCATCATGCTCATCACCACGCCAAAGCCCAGCCACAACAGCAGTTGCCGGCCCATAGGCACCTGCATGATCCCGCGCACGCTGCCGGTGCGCACGTACATCACACCCAGCACCGCGCCGAACAGGCCGTAAACACCGCCGCTGGCGCCGACCAGCGGGATGTTCGGGTCATAAAACGTCATCGCCAGCGCCGAGCCGCCGACCGCCGAGGCCGCAAACACCAGCACCAGCGGCCGCCAGCCGTGCAGGCGCTCAAAGATCACGCCCAGCACCCAAAGCCCGTAGGCGTTGAAAAGAATGTGCATCACGTTGGCGTGCACAAAGGCCGACGTCAGCAGCCGCCAGTATTGCCCGTACTGGATATCAATGCCGCGCGCCCAGCCCAGGCGCTCCAGCAGGCCGCCGGTAAACGCGTCGGCAACCGAGATCGCTACCAGCACGCCCGCCAGGATCATGGTCGCCGGCGGCGTGAACTCGGTGTTGTAGCGTTGGACGGCCATCAACAGGCCTCACGAAGCCTACTCTTCAATGACGCCCAGTTCGGCGTCCAGGTCAATCTCGGGCTCAGGCGGGGCCTCGTTGCGGGCGCGCTTTTCGTCTTTGTTGGGCATCACGTCCGCGTCCAGCTTCGCAACCTGGCCCGAAAGCAACCGATGAAAGCCGAGCCCGGCCACCATTTCCGCGTTGTCCATGCACAGCGGAATCGGCGCCGCCGTGAACGGTGTGCCCTTTTGCGACTTGCAGGCCTCGGCCATCTTTTCGCGCAGGCGTTTGTTCGCGGCCACACCGCCCGCCAGCACCACGCTTTTGCAGCGTGATTTGCGCGTGGCCGCCAGTGTTGCGCGCACGATGATGTCCACGGCCGCTTCCTGGAAGCTGGCCGCAATGTCCGCCAGCGGCAGCTTCACCGAAAGCGTGCGCGTTTCGCTGCGCGGTACCGGAGTTTCCGGCGTGCTCATCTGCGCCAGGTTGCGCCCGGCGTTTCGCGCGGCCTGCATCACGAAACCGCGCTTGCGCAGGTCATTCAGCACGGCCGTTTTCAGCCCGCTGAAGCTGAGCTGCAGGCCGTCAGGGCCTGCATCGCCGCGCGGGAAGCGCACCGCGTCGCGGTCGCCGCCGAGGCTCGTCATCTGGATCTGCGGGCCGCCGGGGTAGCCAAGGCCGAGCAAGGCCGCGACCTTGTCAAAGCACTCGCCGGCCGCGTCATCGAGTGTGCGGGTGATCAGCTGGTGCTCGGTCGGGCCGGTGCTGCGGAAAATGTCCGTGTGGCCGCCGCTGACCACAACCGAAACGTGCGGGTACTCAAGGTCCTTGTCGCCCATGTGCGCGGCGTAGATGTGCGCTTCAATGTGATCGACGGTGACCAGCGGCTTGCCCAGCGCCCATGCCAGGCCCTTTGCCGCGGACAGGCCCACATAAAGGCTTCCGACAAGCCCGGGCTGGTTGGTGACGGCAATGGCGTCGATGTCTTTGAGCTTCACGTTGGCCTGCTTGGCCACGCCTTCGATCATCGGCAGCAGCACTTCGTAATGCGCGCGGCAGGCGACTTCGGGCACGATGCCGCCGTAAAGTGCATGCAGATTGGCCTGGCTGCTGCGCTGGGCTGCAACGATGCGGTGGCCGTCCTCAACGAGGGCGACTCCGGTGTCATCACAGCTGGTTTCGATTCCCAGGATCAGCATGGTTTTGGTGCTCAGTGCTCGGTGCTCAGTGCTCGGTGCTTCGTGCTTTGTTGCTTTTAGGCTGCCTTTGACACGGCACTCGGAACACGGGACTCGGGACGCAGCCGTTCTACTCCGCGTGCTTCACTTCCGCCTTTCCTATCCCGAACAGTGTCATCCCCAAGTCTGCTGCTTTCTTGCGGTCGATGCAGTTGCGGCCGTCGAAAATCATCGGCACGCGCAGGCTTGCTTTCACCTTGGTGAGGTCGGTGTCGCGGTAGTGCGGCCACTCGGTGCATACGATCAGCGCGTCGGCGCCCTGGCAGGCATCCAGCGGGTCCTTGGCGTAATACAGGTCCGGGTGGACTTTGCGGGTGTTGGGCATGGCGACGGGGTCGTGCACGCGCAGCTTCGCGCCGGCCTTTTTCAGCATGTCGATCAGGCGCAGCGCCGGGGCCTCACGCAGGTCGTCGGTGTTGGGTTTGAACGCCAGGCCCCAGATCGCGAGGGTCTTGTCGTTCACGACCCAGAGTTCCTTTTCGATCTTGTCGTAGAAGCGCTGCAACTGGCCTTTGTTGGTGTCGCTGATCAGGCGGATCATCGGTGCATCCAGCCCCAGTTCCTCACTGATGTGCGCCAGCGCGTCTACGTCCTTGGGGAAGCAGCTTCCGCCATAACCGATGCCGGCCTTCAGGAAGTGCGGCCCGATGCGGTGGTCCAGGCCCATGCCGTGCACCACTTCGTCGACGTCGGCACCGCTGACTTCACACAGCCGCGCGAGCCAGTTGGCGTAGGTGATCTTGAGCGCGAGGAAACTGTTGCTGGCGTGTTTAATAAGCTCGGCACTGCCCACGCTGGTAACGACGATCGGGCAGTTGAAGCCGCCGTAAATCTCGCGCAGCAGGCTTTCGCCCTTGGCGCTGTCCACGCCGACGACCACGCGGTCAGGCTTGAGCGTGTCTTCAATCGCGCTGCCTTCGCGCAGGAACTCGGGGTTGCTGGCCACGTCAAACTGGACGTTGCCTTTCACGTAGCGCTCAATCGTGCGGCGGATGCGTTCGCCGGTCTTGATCGGGACGGTGCTTTTCTCGATGACCAGCCGGTACTCTTTCAGGTTCTCGGCCACCGTGCGCGCGACTTTTTCGACATACGACATGTCGGCCTTGCCGCGCTCGGTGCTGGGTGTGCCCACGCAGATGAAGATGGCCTGGCCGAACTCGACGGCGTCTTCGGTGCGGTCGCTGAACTTGATGCGCTTGCTGGCGACGTGCTTTTGCAGCAGTTCCGGCAGGCCGGGCTCATAGAACGGGACTTCGCCCTTGAGCAGCTTGGCCAGCTTTTCCTTGTCATGGTCCACGCACAGGATCTCGTGGCCCTTTTCCGCAAAGCACACGCCCGTGATCAGGCCCACGTGACCGGAACCGACAACACTAAGCTTCATGATGCTTCCTCAAGTATGCCCGCCTTCGGGCTCTCATACGCCTGCCAGCGCGCCAGCCTAGTTTTGGCCGGGCTTGAGGCCAGTGGAAGGCCCTGCCGCCGCGCGACAACCCAAAAGAAAACGCCCGCTTCAGCGGGCGCTTTCTTTGGTGGACTGGAGGGGAGTCGAACCCCTGACCTTCTGAATGCCATTCAGATGCTCTACCAACTGAGCTACCAGCCCGTTGAGGCGCGGAATCGTAATGGCAGCCCACCCCGGAAGCAACCCCCGGAATGCCCACCCGTTTTCCAGCACTGAAACGCGCGCCGGTTGCTGCTATCGTGCGGCCATGAAGGTCAAGCAGCCCGTGGTGCTGGTAATCCTGGACGGCTGGGGCATTGCCCCGCCCGGGCCCGGCAACGCCGTGCACCTGGCCAACCCGGCCACCTTCAACCGGCTGTGGACCACGCAGCCCCACACCACGCTGCACGCCGGCGGTGAGGAAGTGGGACTGCCGCCACCGCAATTCGGCAATTCGGAGGTCGGGCACCTGAATCTCGGGGCCGGCCGCATCGTGTGGCAGGACATCACGCGCATCGACAAAGACATCCGCGAGGGGCGCTTTGCAGCCAACCCGGCGCTGGAACACGCGCTGTTTTCAGCCGGCGACTCAGGCTGCATTCACTTGATGGGGCTGGTCAGCGACGGCGGCGTGCACAGCATGGACCGTCATTACTTTGCGCTGATCGACTGGCTGCAGGCCTCAGGCATCGAAGGCCGGCGCGTGTTTTTCCACGCGATCACCGACGGCCGCGACACGCCCCCCACCAGCGGGCTTGGCCACGTGCAGCGGCTGGCCGACAAGCTGCACGAAACGGGCATGGGGCGTATCGCCAGCGTCAGCGGGCGCTACTACACCATGGACCGCGACCAGCGCTGGGACCGCGTCGAGAAGGCGTGGAACATCTACACGTTGGGCGAAGGCGAGATCGTGCCCGACGCCCTTGACGCGATTCGCGAAAGCTACGCCCGCGGCGTCACCGACGAGTTCATCACGCCCAAGAGCGTTGTTGCGCATGGCGAGCCGCTGGGGCTGATCCGCGACGGCGACGTGGTGCTTTGGTTCAACTTCCGGGCTGATCGCGCGCGCCAGTTCTGCCGCGCGCTGACCCAGCCGGCCTTCACGGGTTTCACGCGACGCAAAGTACCGCAGGCCACGCTGGTGACGATGACGCCCTATGCGGGCGACATCCACGCCACTTCGCTGTACGCGCCGCAAAGCCTGCGCAACACGCTGGGCGAAGTGCTGGCCGCCAACGGCCTGCACCAGTTTCGCACCGCCGAGACCGAGAAGTACGCGCACGTGACCTACTTCTTCAATGGCGGCGCCGAAACTCCCAACCCCGGTGAAGAACGCGCGCTGGTGCCCTCACCTAAAGTCGCCACCTATGACCTGCAACCGGAAATGAGCAGCGTCGAGGTTGCCGACAAGGTCGTCGAAGCCATCCAAGCCGGGCGCTTTGAGTTCATCCTCGTCAACTTCGCCAACCCGGACATGACCGGCCACACAGGCATTCTTGAGGCCGCCATCAAGGGCGTACAGGCCACCGACGCGGCATTGGCGCGGGTGCTCGCGGCCGCGGAAGGCAAGGGTTACGCGGTGCTGGTGACGGCCGACCACGGCAACGCCGAAGAAATGCTGCTGAGTGCCGAGGCCGCGAACGACCCGAATAACGTCGAGCAAGGGGCCAAGTACGCATCGCCAGTTGCCGCGCGCGCGGACGGACTGGTGAACAGTACGCAGCACAGCCACAACCCCGTGCCGCTGATTCTGGCGGGCAAGCATGCCCCCGCAAAGCTTGCCGATGGCGGCCGGCTGGCCGATGTCGCGCCGACAGTGCTGGCGTTGCTGGGCCTGCCCCAACCGTCGGAGATGACAGGACGTTCGTTGCTGGCGTGAAACGTGGCAGGAGTGATTCGTGGCTGAGCCAACGGGCATCAAGCTGGACCTCGCAAACGCGGCCGCGCGCAACGTGGGCGAGCACGGCCTGACCGAGGAAGTGCTGGCGGGCCTGTTCACGCTGGTGCCGCACATGCAGCGGATTATCCACGATGAGCGCGCACAGGGCCGACATGCCTACCTGAACCTGCCGAGTCAGCCGGAACTGATGGAAGAAGTGCTGAAGCTGGCGGGGCCGCGCCTGGGCCGCTTTGCCCACCTTGTGGTGCTGGGCATTGGCGGCAGCAGTCTTGGCCTGCGCGCGCTGGTGAACGCGCTGGGGGCCCCGGGTACGCCGCAGTTGCACATCATCGACAACACGGACCCGGCGTTGTTTCACGCCTGCCTTTCGGCGATTGAGCCGGCGAAAACGCTGGTGATCGTGATCAGCAAGTCCGGCGGCACGATTGAAACTGTGCTGGCGCTTGGCGTGTTCGCGCAGCACTTCCGCAAGGCCGGGCTGAAGCTGGCCGATCACTTCATCGCCGTGACAGACCCCGAAAGCGGCCCGCTGCGCCGCTTTGCCGACGAGCACGGGCTGCCCACCGCGGAGATCCCGCCCGGCGTGGGCGGGCGTTTTTCGGTGCTGACGGCGGCCGGGCTTTTGCCCGCGGCCCTGATGAACCTTGATGTCGCCGCGCTGATGCAGGGTGCCGCCCGGGGCGAGGCAATGTGCCGCCGCCCGGATTGCTGGCCCGCAATGCTGGCAATGATCGCGACTGAGCTGCTGCGCCTGCGCAAGAGCCAGATTGTGTTCATGCCGTACAGCTCGCGCCTGCGCAGCGTGTCGGACTGGTTCGTGCAGCTTTGGGACGAGAGCCTGGGCAAGGCCACTGATCTTGAGGGCAAGACCGTCCATGCAGGCCAGACCGCAATTCCGGCCGCCGGTGCCACCGACCAGCACGCGCAGTTGCAGCTGTTCCTGGAAGGCCCCAACGACAAGCTACTGCTGTTCCTGCGCCTGAACCGCCACGAACCCGACCTGAAGCTGGGCGACTTTGAGTGGCAGCACTTTGACGCCTCCTACGTGCAGGGCCGCACACTGGGCGAAGTGCTGAACGCACAGCACGCGGGCACCGCACGCGCCTGCACCGAACGCGGCCGGCCCAACGCGACGCTCGAGCTGCCTCAACTTGACGCGTCAACACTGGGCGAACTGCTGATGGGTCTGGAGCTTGCCACCACCTGTGCTGCACTTTCCCTTGACGTGAACCCCTACGACCAGCCGTCGGTCGAGCTGGGCAAGAAGATCAGCCGCAAGATGCTCGGCGGCTGATCCGCGCACCCAACCTGCCGCCCACCAGCCACTTGCGCCGATTTGACAGCGTACCCGTGGGGCGATAGCCTTTTTCCATCGCCGAGTCGGGCCCCGCGTGGGGCCTGAGCGGGGGACCCAGGTCTTCCGGGGCTAATCGTGAGCCTGCATCACAAGGGCAGGCAAGCGTAGGGCTAACTTCTTCGGCCCGAGCCCGTCAGCTAACCTCGCAGGCGTTGGAGAGGCTGCAGCCATCACGGCTCATCCTCATTGCTTGTACCGGGAGGCGTCCTTGCGCGCGCCCGGCCGCATACGCTTTCGGCACCCTGCGGGAAACGGTAGAACCCATGGGGCCGCAGGCAGACCTGGCCTGGGCGAAGTGAGGACCTGTTGGCCGACACGCAACTGGTACACCGGATCGTGATCGATGAGCGTCTTGAGACGCTGCGTCGGCGCACGTTCTGGGTCAATCTGCCGGCGGCGGTGCTTGCGCTGACTTCGTTTGTGCTGTTCCACGGCGAAGTGTTCCCTGCCCACTGGGAGGCGCCGCTTGCGCTGTTTCAGGCCCTGTGCCTGATCGCGATGATCGCGGAAACCGTGGGCGTCTACGTCGTGGCGCGCAACCTGCGTGAGGGCTGGAAGTATTCGCAGGCCGATACCATCGCGCTGCTGGCCGGTGTCGTGCTTGGGCTGGCCTTGTTCTTGTGCTCGGATTGGGTCAGCGGGCTGCTGGACGCGGAAACCACGCTGGCGGCCTTCGCGTACCTTACCCAGGCGGGCGTGCTGGCGTTTGTGTTCGTGCGGCTGTTGCGCGTGTTCAGTTTCATCTCGCGCCTCGCGCAAAGCCCGCTGCGCGTGTTCATCGGCAGCTTCATCGCGCTGATCCTGTTGGGCTCAGGACTGCTGATGCTGCCCGGCGCGCATACCGGGCAGGTCGATATCACGTACCTGGACGCGCTGTTCACCTCAACCTCGGCGACCTGCGTTACCGGGCTCGTGGTAGTGGACACGCCCAGCGCGTGGTCGCGCTTTGGACAGACCGTCATCATCGCGCTGGTGCAGGCGGGCGGGCTGGGGATCATGACCTTTGCGGCGTTCTTCGGCCTGATGTTCGGACGCGGGCTCGGCATCAAGGATGCGGCCGCCGTAGGCGAAGTGCTGAACATGAACATGGTCGGCCGCGTGGGCAAGATGACGGCCTGGATCCTGGGCAGCACGATTGCGATTGAGTTGATCGGGACTGCATTGCTGTACGGGCAATGGACCGACGCCGCGGGCAACAGCCTGCCGCCTGCCGAGCAGCTGTATTACTCGGCCTTTCACAGCATCAGCGCGTTCTGCAACGCGGGCTTTGCGCTGTACAGCGACAGCATGGTGCGCTACGTGGGCCACTGGCCGGTGGTGCTGAGCATTTCGTGGCTGGTCGTAATGGGCGGGTTGGGCTTCCTTGTGATCATGGAAGTCTGCACCTTCCGCTGGTGGGCCACGCCCAGCATCCGCCGCCTGCCGCTTTTCCGTCGGCGCGTCAAGAACCAGCAGCTTCCGCGAGTCAGCCTGCAAACAAAGATCATCCTGGTGGCAACGGCAAGCTTGCTGCTGCTGGGCGCCATCGGCTTCATTGCCCTGGAGTGGAACTACACCCTGCGCGGGCTGGACTTCGACGACAAAGTGGCGGCGGCGATCTTCCAGTCCATGGCGGCGCGCACGGCGGGTTTCAACAGCATCGACACCACGCAAACCAGCGCCGCCACGCAGTTCTGGACGATCCTGCTGATGATTGTGGGCGGAAGCCCGGGTAGCGTGGCCGGCGGCATCAAGACAACCACGTTCGTAGTGATGATCCTGGCCGTGGTTGCCACGTTCCGCGGCCGCCCGGCCGAAATCTTCAAGCGGCGCATCCCGGCCACGCTGATTCACAAGTCGCTGGTGATGCTGGTGCTGCTGCTGACGCTGATCTGCTTTTCGACGCTGGCCCTGGCAATTACAGAGTCCGATGCGTCGTCAAAATACGGCTTTGAGCAGATCCTGTTTGAGGCCACGAGCGCTTTTTGCACCGTGGGACTTTCTTCCGGGGCAAGTGGCGAGTTGACCCTGCCGGGCAAGCTGATCATTATCGTGTGCATGTTTGTCGGGCGTATCGGCCCGCTGACGCTGGTGCTGGCAATCGGCGCGCGCTCGGCACGGCGCTTTGAGTATCCTGAAGAATCGATCATGATCGGCTGAACATGCAACGAGTGGCGGTTATCGGGTTGGGCAGGTTTGGCTACGCGCTGGCGGAATCGCTGGCCAAGGAAGGCATTGAAGTCATCGCCATCGACAGCGACCGTGACGAAGTAGACGGCATCAAAGACAAAGTCGCGCTCGCCGTAAGCGCTGACGCCACCGACCTTGAGACGCTGCAATCGCTGGGGCTTGGCAAGGTGGACACGGTCGTGGTGGCCATCGGCGAAAACTTTGAAGCCTGCCAGTTGGCCATGCTGGCCGCGCGCGACCTGGATTACCCGCGCGTGATTGCCCGCGCCAACGACCGCGTCAAGGAAACCATCCTGCGACGCCTCGGTGCAGACGAAGTGATCCTGCCCGAAGAGCAAGCCGCGCTGAAGCTGGCCCAGAAACTGGCCAAGCCCACGCTGCTTGAGGCCGTGGACATCGGCAGCGAACACAGCTTCGTGCAGGTGAAGGCCCCGCGCGGGGTGATCGGCAAGACGCTGCTTGAGCTGCAGCTGCGCAAGACGTTTGGCGTGAACCTGGTGGCAATCCGCAAGTCAGGCGCAAGCGCCGGGCCCGGTGCGGCTGGCGACAGCATCTCGATCCCCGGCCCCGACACCAAGCCCGCCGAAGGCGACGTACTGATGCTCGTGGGCAAGGACCGCGACATCGACCGCTTCATCCGCGAGATGGAATAGCACGGCAACTGCGGTTTCACGCAAAGACGCGGAGACGCGGAGAACGGCAACTGCTTCTTGGGTGAACTGCAACGGCGTATCGCCAGACGGCCAAGTCTCGCTACGTGCCGCCTGTGAATCGCCAACGGGCTTGTTGTGCCGGGCAAATGCGTTTCCACACTAAGGCACTAAGACACCAAGCAAGGCGAAGTCATAGGCGACTGCTGCCATTTGGCGCGTGACGCCATTCTTGGTGACTTCGTGCTTTCGTGTGGAACCCGCAAGGGCAGTTCTTCGTGGTCCTTCGTGGCGCTTCGTGGATCCAACGCAGTTGCCGTTCATCGCGGCAATATCGCCGCGTTCTGTGTCTGCCCAAATCTGTTTAACTCAACTTTCGTGGCCCGCGCGCCGATGGCTGCCTTTGGCATTGATGCCGGGGACGCCATGGGTTCGTGCGAACTTCGACTGCTGCTGGACGCGTATCTTGACTACCTGCGCCTTGAGTGCGGGTTGTCCGAGAACACCGTCATCGCGTACCGACACGACCTTGAGCTCTTGCTGGAACACCTGTTCGGCAGCGCCATCCACGATGCGGCCGCCGTCCGCGCCGAGCACCTGGCCGCGTTCTTTGCAGCGCAGCGCCTTGCCGGCATGTCCGACCGCACCCAGGCCCGGCGCGTCAGCGCCGTGCGCATGTTCTTTCGCTTCATCAGTGTTGAGCGCAAACAGGACGACCCAGCCGAGCACCTGCTTCCGCCCAAGCTGGCCTCAACGCTGCCCGATTACCTGACCAGCGAGCATGTGCAGCGCCTGCTGGACGCACCCAGCGGCATCGAGCCGCTGAAGCTGCGCGACCGCGCCATCCTGCACACACTGTACGCCACCGGGGCGCGCGTCAGCGAAGTCTGCAACCTCACGCTCAGTCGCATGCACCTGGACGCCGGATACCTCAGTGTGCGCGGCAAGGGCAACAAGGAACGCGTCGTGCCGATCAGCGCCGCGGCCTCGGAGCACGTGAAGCACTGGCTTGAGCGCGGCCGCAACCAGCTGCTGCGGGCACCGATTGACTTCGTTTACCTGTCGCGCACGGGCAGAAGGCTGGCGCGCGCCCGCGTGTGGGACGTCGTGCGCGAGTACGCGGCGCAGGCAGGATTGCCGCGCACCGATGTGCACCCGCACACATTGCGGCACTGTTTTGCCACGCACATGATTGAAAATGGGGCCGACATCCGCAGCGTGCAGGAAATGCTGGGCCACGTCAGCATCAGCACCACGCAGGTCTACACGCACGTTGACCAGAAGCGACTGCGCAGCGTTGTGCTGCGCTTTCACCCGCGCGCAGGCTAGACCCTTGCTATCTCGATGATGCAGGCGTTGTCTTTGCGCGGGTCCGCGGGACGGTTGCGCATGCGTACGCTGAACTTGTCGCGGCCGCGGAAGCGCTCCACCAGTGATGTCACGATGCCCATGTCGAAGTCATTGCTGTACGGGTTGTCGCAATGGATCTCGTACAGGCCGGGCCCCTTCTCCAGGTACAGATAGTGCCCGATCTCGCCACCCCGGTGCGCGTTCTTGTATGCGACGTCGATGGAGGCCAACGCCGAGGGCACGTCAAACATGCGTTCGACCGGGAATTCGGCCGAATACGGAATGCGACGGCCGATCGAATGCAGCGTGTCCGCGCCCAGACGCTCCTGGATGCGGCGGTACACATTCAGCCACGCCTGCTGCGAATACCAGCCCGCGGGCTTGATCATGTCCAGGCCCTCGGACTCCAGCAGTTCACGCGCAACGGCCTGCACCAGCATGCCGTTGCTTACGGCCAGCACGGTACTCCCGTCTACCTCGACCTGTGGTGAACTCGCCTGGAATACCCTGAACACCCGCCCCCCGCTTTCCCGCCTGCAGCGGCCCGCGCCGCCAGCCTGTCACTCACAACTTTGCGCCAAGCCCCTTCAGCAGGGCCTTCACGACCTCGGCCGCCTTCAAGTTCGCGTGGTCGGCTATGGAAGGAGCCGCCAGGCGCTGATGTATTGCGCCAAACGTCGCCGCCTCAATCGCTGCTGCAGCCCGCTTCACGTCCAGCGACGCGGGCAACAGGCCCCGCGACTGCGCGCTGGCCACCAGCACTTCGATCATGAAGCGCGTTTCGTGCATCAGCTGGCGCACGCCGCGCGCCATGTGGTCGTCTTCGGTCTTGCCGATGTGGCCGAACATGTGCAGCACCACCGGTGCGGCCTCACCGAACGAAATGGCGCGTTGCTCCTGCCGGTCGCAGAACGACAGAATCCGCGCCAAAGGCTGCGGATCATCGGAAAGTCGTGGCCCATCGTCTTCATAGTGAAAGAGGTGCCTGACCAAGTCGCCGGCCAGGGCCTCTTTGCTGTCAAAGTAAAGGTACACGCTGCCCTTGGCGACGCCCGCAGCCTCGGCGATATCGGCCACGGAAGCGGCGTCGATGCCGTCGCGGGCAAAGACTTTGAGGGCCGCATCAAGCAGCTGGCGATAGCGCGCTTCGCGTTTTGGCGAGGTAATCTTCATGGGTTACAAAGGATATGACGAACGGAGTTGCACAAACCTTCCTAGAGCCAACTAGACCAACTAGTTAGTTGGTCACTTCTGTGCGTTCACACGGAAAGTCTACACCGTGTAACCATTTCCGCAAATCATTTAGTAAGGCAGTGTCTTCGGTCACCCAGACGCAAGTGGCAAAATGCCCAAACCTGCGCCAATCCGGCGCAGGTTCGTAACTCATTGCACAGTAAGCGGTTGCTATACCCGGGTGATGAAGCCCCACTTGTCCTCGCGGCGACCATGCACGAGATCAAGGTAGGCTTTCTGCAGTTTCTCAGTGATCGGCCCACGCGCACCGCTGCCGATCACAATCTTGTCCAACGCACGAATCGGCGTCACTTCTGCGGCTGTGCCCACCGCGAACACCTCATCGGCAATGTACAGCGATTCGCGGGCAATCGGTGCCTCAATCACGCGAATGCCGAAGTCGGCCGCAAGCTTCATGATGGTGTCGCGGGTGATGCCCGAAAGAATGCTGTTGGCCACGGGCGGCGTGGTGATCACGCCATCGCGGATCACGAACACGTTTTCGCCGCTGCCTTCACTGAGATAGCCGTTCACGTCCAGCGCCAGCCCTTCCGGGTAGCCGTTCAGGATCGCTTCCATCTTGATCAAGGCGCCGCTGCCGTAATTGGCCGCGCACTTGGCCTGCGCCGGCGTGGTGTTGGGTGCATTGCGTGTCCAGGTGCTGATCTGCATCTCGACGCCCTTCTCGAGCGCTTCGGCACCCAGGTAAGTCCCCCAGTCCCAGGTCAGGATGTCCAGCGTGACCGGGTTCTTGAGCGGGTTCACGCCCATCGGGCCCGCATCGCGATAGATAATCGGGCGCAGGTAGCACGACTTGAACTTGTTGACGCGCACGGACTCAACACACGCCTTCATGATGTCGTCGATGCTGTAGCGCGTTTCCATGCGGTAGATCTTGGCACTGTCCAGCAGGCGGCGAATGTGCTCGCGCAGGCGGAAAATGCCCGGCTGGCCACCTACATCATAGGCGCGGATGCCCTCAAACACCGAACTTGCGTAGTGCACTACGTGCGCGCTGACGTGCACCGTCGCATCGGCCCAGGCGATGAACTCGCCGTTACGCCAGACTTTTTCGCACAGTGCCTTGGGTGTCGGTGACATCGAATATCTCCGTGTTATGGCTTGGCCAGAAGCTTTTCCAGTTCGGCGCGGAAATTGGCAAGCGCCTTTGCGCGATGGCTGAATTTGTTTTTCTCGGCCTCGGGCAACTCGCCAAAGGTCTTGCCCAGCGGAGGGTAAAGGAACAGCGGGTCGTAGCCGAAACCGCCCTTGCCCCGCGGCTCGGTCAGCACCACGCCTTCCACCGTGCCGCGCACTGTAAACAGTACACCAGCCGGTGACGCCAGCGCAATCTCGCACACAAAGCGGGCTTTGCGCTTCTCGGCCGGCACGCCCCGCAGCTTTTCAAGCAACAGACGGTTGTTGGCCGCGTCATCACCGTGGCGGCCGGCATAGCGTGCGCTCAGCACACCGGGCGCACCGTCAAGTGCCTCTACCTCAAGGCCGCTGTCATCGGCCATCACCAGGCTTTCCAGCTGGCCCGGGGCCGGCTTGCTGTCGGGGCTTCCGCCGGTCAGGCTGACCTTCTTCTGGCGTCCGCTGATGCTGCGGTAGCGCTCGGCCGACAGTTGCTCAAAGTCCGTTTCGTCGTCGCTGTCCAGCGAAGTGCTGCGGTTGGCGAAACTGACGTGGCCGACCAGCGCCAGGAACTTCGCCAACTCAAGCGCCTTCTTGCGCGCATTGCCGCCGAAGGTTGGCGCGTCTTCCGTGATCGCCGGTACACCCTGCATCGACGACATGGCCACCAGTTCAATGCCGGCCACAGGTTGCAGAATGGACTCGATCTCGCGCAGTTTGTGCGCGTTGCCCGTGCCCACCATGATCCTTGTCTTGCCGCCGGCCATGCCTTGCCCTGTATGAAATTGTGGCGCGAAGGTTAGTGCCCGCGCGCGGGTTTGAAAAGCGTTGTCGTCCAATTGCAGATCAGCCCGAGGCACAGGTCGGCAGGGCGCAACTGCCGCCACCCTGCGTGGCGCTGGCCACGATGTCCGGTTTGCGGCCGGCATCGGCCACAAGTGGCAGGCCCGCCTGCTGCCATGCGTTCATGCCGCCTTCCAGCAGCAGCCAGTTCTGGTCTCCGGCGTGGCGTGCCGTCATCATCATCAGGGTGGCCCGGATGCCGCTGCGGCAGATGCTGACCACGGGGCGCGGCAGCTTGGCCACTTCGGCCCACCGTGCGCGCAGCTCAGGCATCGGGATGTGTACAGCACCCTCCGCGCGCCCGGCCGCCCATTCGTCGTCGTAGCGCACATCCAGCAGGGTGAAGTCGCGGCCGGGGCGGCCCAGCCGTGCAACCTGTTCGGGCCGGATGATGCGGTCTTCGGGCAGGCCCGCTTCCGTGTTAAAGCTCAGGATTTCGGCCATGTTGGCCGGCAGCTGCCCCTTGATATCCATGCGCCGCACAAAGCTGTCGCGATTGGTATCGCCGAAGTGCGGGTTGTTGCGCAGCTCAGCTTCCACTGTGCTGTGCTGCTTGTGGTTGTAGTCGTGGCCCGGCCAGACTTCGACCGCGGGGCCCAGGGCCTCAATCCGCCGGAAACTGTCGAACAGCTGGCCGCTGTCGCCGCCCATAAAGTCGGTGCGGGCCGCACCCCCGATAAACAGTGTGTCGCCGGTGTAGATGCGCGCGCCGTCAAACAGGCACATGCTGTCGGGCGTGTGGCCGGGGGTGTGCAGGCAGGTGACGTGCTGGTCGCCCAGCGGCAATTGGTGGCCGTCGGCGACTTTCAGGTCGGGCACGCGCGATCGGGTGCGGTCGCTCATCACGACTTTGCAGCCGGTGAGGTTGCGCATGCGATCGCTGCCGGAAAGGTGGTCGGCGTGGGTGTGGCTGTCCACGGCGTAGCGCAGCGTAAGGCCGAGTTCCTTCAACTGGTCCACGTATTCACGCACCAGGTCAAATCGCGGGTCAAGCAGCGCAGCCTCGCCCGAAGCGGCATCCCAGATCAAGTAGCTTTTGCAGTCGCGCGTCGGGTGCGTGACCTTCATTACCAGCGTGGCAACAGGCATGCGGCAACTCCTTGCCAGCATGTTGCGGGCAACCGCGCGCCCTTGCAAGGCATGGTGCAGCGGTCAACGGTTTACAGTTCACGGTCAACGGTGACTGCCAACAGGGCGTGGCTTTTACCGTCAACTGTCAACCGTTGACCGTCGACCACGATAACGAAGCCGGGGACAGCACGCGCTGTCCCCGGTCGAGGTTGCCGTTGTCGGGCGGGCAATGGGCAACCCCGAGAAAGTTGTGTCCCTTAGCCACCCACTGCGCAGCCGCCGCCGCTGCTACTGCAAGAGCCGCTTGCTGCGCCGCCGACTGAGCAACCGCCGCTGGTGCCGCCGCCCGGGGTGGGTGCGACCTTGTTCCAGGGCATCCGCATCAGGATCACGCCCATGCCGCAGAAGCCGGTGGTGCCGGCCACAGTCAGGCCCGCGCCGACAAAGGCGCTCAGCAGGTAGAACCACGGATTCACGAAGGTGCCCAGCGCCATGCCCAGCAGTACCAGCAGCCCGGCACCCATCTGCACCTGGCGCATCACGCTCAGCACGCGCCGGCCCTTGTTGTGCGGCAGGCCGGCCTTGATCCAGCCCTTCATGCCGCCTTCCATGACGCGGTAGTTGGTGAACTTGCGGCGTTGCAGGATCTGGCTGGCCATCAGCGCCCGGTTGCCGCTGGCGCAAGTCAGCACCACGGGGCCGCGGGCTGTGTTCAGTTCACTGACACGTTTTTCCAGTTCATCCAGTGGGATGTTCCATGCGCCTTCGATGCTTTCGCCGCTGAACTCAAGGGCTGTGCGCACGTCCACAATCTGCAGCGCGTGCGGGTTGGCTTGCAACTGGTCGTGGATTTCGCGACAGCCCACGTGTACGCCCGGGTCGCTGCCCTTGCGGTTGAAGGTCAGGATTTCCGCCATGCCCTGCGGCAGCGGACCGCGCACCGACAGCTTCTCGATCACGGCCTCACGACCGCCAGCCGTGTAAATCAGGTTGTGCGCGCGTTCCTTGCCCAGGGTGCTGTGGCTGCGGCCGGCGTAGTCGTGGCCCGGCCACACGATGGTTTCGTCGGGAATGTCGGCGAACTTCTGGAAGCTGTCGAACAGTTCGCCCGCGTCGCCGCCCATGAAGTCCGTGCGGCCGGAACCGCCGATCAGCATGGTGTCGCCGGTGAACAGGTTTCCCTCGACGCGCACGGTAAGGCTGTCAGGCGTATGGCCGGGGCTGGCGATGATCTCGAGCGCGGTTTCACCCAGCATGACGGTTTCGCCGTCTTTGAGCGGGCGGTTGGCTGTCTCGACCAGGGTGCCCTCGATCATGCCGTAGTCGGCGCCGGTGCGGCGGCGCAGTTCGGACGCGCCGGACAGGTGGTCGGCGTGGGTGTGAGTGTCGATGACGAGCTTGAGGTTAAGGCGTTCCTTCTTGAGGATGTCCATGAACTCGTCCACGAGGTCGTGGCGCGGGTCGATGATGCAAGCCTGGCGGGTGTCGTTGTCGGCGATCAGGTAGCCAAGGCAGCCTTCGCCTTCTTTCTTGACCTGTCGGATGGTTGCGGCGGAAGTTGCGGTGGTCATTTGAATCTCCTGGTTAGTGTTTTCGTTTGTGCGGCTGTGTGCCGTTGCCTCTGTAACGTCCTACTGGTTGACTATATTCCGAAATAGGCATATAGTCAAGCGCGTTATGGGGGAGTGCGGGAAAGTTCCTCTTCCGCTACTGTGTGACCCGCGCCACGTCCCAAGGAGTCCGCCATGGCACGCAAAGCTGCTTCAACCAAACCGCAATCAACCAAAGCCCTGTCGCCCGAAGCCCTGCAGATGGTATCGGCCCGCTTCAAAGTACTGGCTGAGCCCGCGCGGCTGGCCCTTTTGAACGCCCTGATGCCCGGCGAGCTCAGCGTCAATGAGCTGGTAGAACGCACCGGCATGGCGCAGGCCAACGTCAGCAAGCACCTTTCCATGCTGTGCGACGCCGGCTTTATCTCGCGACGTAAGGAAGGACTGTTCGTGCGCTATTCGATTGCGGACGTCAGCGTGTTCCAGCTTTGCGACCTGATGTGCGAGAGCATCGCCCGCAAGCTTGGCCGCGACCTGAAAGAAATCGCCTGAGATGCAGCCCACGCGACCATCCCCCATCGCAAGGCTGCTGCCCTTCACGGGCTGGCTGCTGCGCTACAACAAGGCCAACCTGCCCGGTGACCTGACGGCAGGCATCGTCGTAACGATCATGCTGATCCCGCAAAGCCTCGCGTACGCGATGCTGGCCGGCATGCCCGTGCACTACGGCCTGTTCGCGAGCATTCTGCCCCTGTTCATCTACGGGCTGCTGGGCACCAGTCGCACACTCAGCGTCGGGCCCGTGGCCGTGATCAGCCTGCTGACCGCGGCCGCCGTGACGCCGCTGGCTGAACCCGGAAGCGCACGCTACATCGAGCTGGTGCTGCTGCTGGCGCTGATGACCGGCGTGCTGCAACTGGTGATGGGGCTGCTGCGTGCGGGCTTCATTGCCAACTTCCTGTCGCATCCCGTGGTGGCCGGGTTCATCACCGGCTCAAGCATTCTCATCGTACTCAGCCAGCTCAAGCACGTGCTGGGCGTAAGCGCCACCGAGGGCCACTACCCATGGCAAGGTGTGTACTCGCTGGTGCAGGCTGCGCCGGGCCTGAACTGGGCGACGCTGATCATGGGTGTAGCCGCGATCATATTGCTGCTGCTGTCGCGCAAGCCGCTTCAACAACTGCTGCTGAAAGTCGGGCTGGGCAAGACGGCCGCGCAGACACTGGCGCGGTTGGGCCCGGCGATTCTCGTGATTGCCGGCATCGGGTTGACGGTCGGGCTGGGGCTGGACACGCGGTTTGGCGTGCGCGTCGTCGGCGAGTTCCCCGGCGGCCTTCCCCCACTGAGCCTGCCAGAACTTGAGTTTGAAACCCTGCGCGCGCTGGCCCCGGCCGCACTGACGATTGTGCTGGCGGGCTATGTCGAAAGTGTTTCGGTCGGGCGCAGCCTGGGCGCGCGCCGGCGCCAGACGATTGACCCAAACCAGGAGTTGGTGGCGTTGGGGGCTGCCAACGTCGCCGCGGGCCTGACTTCCGGCCTGCCCGTGACCGGCGGCTTCAGCCGCAGCGCGGTAAACTTTGACGCGGGCGCGCAGACCGGCCTTGCGAGCATGCTGACGGCGGTGCTGATCGGCGTTGTGACGCTGGTGGCCACCGGCCTGTTCGCGAAGCTGCCGACAGTGCTGCTTGCGGCCACAGTAATCGTCGCGGTCGCGGGACTGGTGAACTTCCGCGAGTTGCGGCAACTGTGGCGCTACGCGCCCGGCGATTCAATCGTCATGGCGCTGACGATTGCCGCCGTGCTTGGCCTTGGCGTTGAGCTTGGAATCGCGTTCGGCGTTGGCGCGTCGCTGCTGGCGTACATGGCGCGCGCCGGGCGGCCTCACATCGCGGTGGTGGGCCGCGTGGGCGAAACCGAACACTTCCGCAACGTGCTGCGTCACAAAGTGCAGACTTACCCGGGCATGCTGCTGGCGCGGCCGGACGAAAGCCTGTTCTTTGCCAACATCCGCAACCTGGAAGACCGCTTTATGGAGCTGGCGTTTGCGCAGCCCGACTTGAAACACCTGGTGCTGATCTGCAGCGCAATCAACGGAATCGACTCCAGCGGGCTGGAAGGGCTGGAAAACCTGATCCGCCGCCTGCGCGACAACGGCATCACGCTGCACTGCGCCGAGATCAAAGGCCCGGTGATGGATCGCCTGAAGCAGGCCGACTTTGAAAAGCACCTCGCCCCCGGCCGCATCTTCCTGAGTACCCATGAAGCGGTCGAAGCCCTTGCCCCGCCCGCCCTAGCTGTGAATCCCGCGCCATAGCGTGTCGGGGTTCAGGCCCTTGGCTTCAAGGATCAGGTCGGCTATTTCGCGCACTGCGCCGCGGCCGCCGTTGGCCTTGGTTACGAAACGCGAGCTGCGCTTGGCGAAGTGGTTGGCATCGGCCGGCGCGCAGGAAATGCCCGCGGCCTCAAAGGCTTCGGAATCATTCACGTCGTCGCCGATGTACACGGTCTCGGCCTTGGTTGCGCCGAATTGTTCCATGAGTTCGCGCAGCGCGTCGCCCTTGCGCTTCATGCCGGGTTTGTAGGCGCTGAGCATCAGCCGCTTCACGCGGCCGTGCACGACCGGGCTGTCTTCGCTGGTGATGACGGCGACGCGCACCCCTGCGGCCTCAAGCAGGCGCAGGCCCATGCCGTCGCGGATGAAGAAGGCCTTGGCCAACTCGCCTTCGGGGCCGTAGATCACGCTGCCGTCGGTAAGCACGCCGTCCACGTCGCAGGCCAGCAGCTTCACGTGGGCCCAATCGGTTTCGGGGATGCTCATTTCTGGTCTCCGTTGCGGTCGCGAAGCTCGTGCTCAATGCGCGCCATCCACGGCCGGAACTCGCGATCAAAGAACTGTTCCAGCCGCTGGCTGATGCGGTCTTCAATGTAGCGTGCGAGGCCGTCGCTGACGTTTTCATCCCATGGCCGGTCGGGGTACTCTTCTTCGGTGGCGGCGGCGGGCTTGTGCTCGCCGTTGCCGGATGCCTGCGCGTCCAGCGTGTAGGCAGGCACGGAGCGCGGCACGGTTTCAGATTCACTGTCGGGTGCCGCTGCGGCCGGGGTTGCCGCTTTCGATTCGGCTGTCGCTTCGGCCGTGACAGGCGTTGCCGCCGTGGCCGCCTGGTCGGGTTTTGGCTCTGTGGGCGGCGTTGCGGCCGGTGGCTCGGCGCGTTTCTTGAGTTTCACTTCCTGGGGCGGCTTTTCGCCGTCGGCGTAGTTGTCGTCGAAGACGGACTTGGCGGCCGTTGCGCCTTCCTTGAAGCCGGACATAAGCTCACGCGCCAGCTTGCGCGCGCCGCCGGCACTGAAGTCTTTCAGCTTCTTTTCCAGGTCAATCGCGAGGCCGCCGGCCAGTGCTTCCGGGTCCACTACTTCGCCGCGTTCGGCGGCTTCCTTGGCGCGCTTTTCGGCATCGCGCAGCACGGCGCGCTTCCAGATCGCGCCGATCCACACGCCGCCTTCCACCAGCAGGAAGATTGGTGCCGCCGTGATCATCATGTCCACGGGGCTGCCGGTCGGCGAAATGATCGCGCCCAAGATGATCGACACAAGCAGCGTGTAGCGCCGCTTGCTTTTGAAGAATTGCGGGGACAGTAAGCCAAAGCGGATCAGCGGGGCCACAATCAGCGGGATCTGGAACACGAACCCCAGCCCGAAAGTCAGCGTAAACACCAGCCCCAGGAACTGGCTTAGCGCATAGCTCTGGTGCACGCCAAAGTTGTCTACGTTGAAGTCCAGCAGAAACGGGATGCTGATCGGCAGCAGGATGTAGCGCCCAAATGCCGCGCCGGCCGCAAACAGCAGGAAGATGCTGGGAATCGCCAGTTGAAAGAAGCGCCGCTCGTGGCGGTACAGGCCGGGCGCGACGAACAGGTACGCCTGCAGCATCACCCACGGGTAGCCGAACACCAGCGCCGCGTACAGGCTGACGCGCATGGTGGTGCTGAAGGTTTCGAGCGGGCTGATGACCGTAAGCGGGATCGGTACGACGGTTTCTTTGCCGTCAACCTCTTTGGTGACGACGGCGATTTCGATGATGTAGCGGACGATGTCGTCGGCCCAAAGGCTGAACACCAGCGTGAATACCAAAAACAGGCCCAGCAGCACCCAGATCAGCCTGCGGCGCAGTTCATCCAGATGGCTGGAGAATGGGACAGTTTCCGGCGTGCTTTCCGCCATGTACGGAAGTTAACCCCAAACGGGCCAAAAGCGAACGGGCGAAATGGGATTGCGTGGCTACTGCGTTGGAACCACGAAGGGCCACTGAGGACCAAGAAGAACAGCAACTGCAGAACCGGCTTAACTGCGGTCTCACGCAGAGACGCAGAAACGCGGAGAACGGCAAGTGCAGTTTTGCGCGGAGTCTGTTGCCGTGGCAGTTAACTGCGCACCTTGCGAACTTTGCGGGAGGCCGCAGTGGCCACTTGCGAAAAGCGTTTAACCGCCAAGTGCGCCAAGAGTCGCCAAGGGCTGCCGGCGCGTCTCAGCGTCTCCGCGCGAGACCGCAGTTGCAGTTCTTCGTGGTTCTTAGTGGCGCTTCGTGGATCGCCGCAGTTGCCGTTGTCCGGGCCTATTCGTCCGAAGGCTTGGTGCCGGTGTCGGGCAGCTTGGCCGCGTCGCCCGGCAGCTTGGTGGATTCGGGCTCGCGGTCGGTTTCGTCGGGCTCTTCTTGGTCTTCGTCGTCGTCCGGTTTCTCGGACTTGTCCAGCTTGGCGGTTTCAGTTTTCAGGCGCTGCTCGCGGTCCACGATCACGCGTGCGGTGTCCACACCGTCTTCGGTCAGGCTTACGTTGTAGATCTGGCGTTGGCCCGTGCGGCCGGCCATGATCGCGCCTGACCCGTACTTCACGGTGATCAGCCCCAGCTCTTCCAGCACATGGATTTCCTGGGTGAACACAGCCTCAAAGCCCCAGTTGAAGCGCGGTTTCTCGCGGTTGGCCTCAAGGTGGCGCAGCAATTCCATGCGCGCCTGGCGGTAACTGGCCTGGTTGGTTCCCAATTCTTCGACGCGGCGGTGCAGGTACTTCAGCAGCTCGCGGCCGACTTCGGTGATGCTCTTGTCTTCGTCGTTCGGGTTGTCGGACACGGCTGCGGGCTCGCGATGTGTGTCTACTTCGCACCTGTCATGGAATCCAGAAACTGTTTCGACCGCGCGGCAGTTTCGACCGCCGTGCGGCTGGATTCCCCCAGTTCGACACACGCGGGGCCACGATAGTCAATCTCGTGCAGGGTGGCAAACACGCGCGCAAAGTCCACGCTGCCCTCGCCAAACGAGAGGTGCCGATGCCGCCCCGGAAGCATGTCGTCAAGCTGCAGATTGTACAGGACGTCCTTGTAGCGCGCGAGATAGACCTCTTCTGGCTCAGGCTCGACGCACTCCAAGTGACCGATGTCGAGCGTCAGGCCGGGCTGGAATCCAAGAATCGCGGCGAGCCGGTCATAGTCGGCCATGCTTTCGATCAACATGCCGGGCTCGGGCTCGAAGGCGGCGCGGGTACCGTGGTCGCGGCATTTGGCCTCAATGCGCTCAACGTGCATGGCCAGACGATCGTACAACTCGGCATCGTTGCCGGCCCAGTTTTCCGGCCTCGCACCGGACCAGTAGCTGACGGCCCAGGCGCGCAGGTCTTCGGCGATCTCGGCCGCGCGGTACAGGAAATGCACGCGGCTGTCGCAATCGTCGTCGAGCAGTGTGGGGCGGTGCTTGCGCCATGGGTCCAGCAGATAGCGCGAGCCGGTCTCGATCACGCAGCTCAAGCCGTGGCGGTCGAGCAACCGCGCGATGCGGGTGATCTCGGCGGCGTCGGCGGTGAACGGGTTCAGGTGGTGCGTATCCAGCGTGATCGCGACGCAGCCGTAGCCGAGTTTGGCGATGATCTCGATCGCGTCTTCCAGCCTGTGATGCGCAAAACCGTTGGTGTTGTAGCCGAGTTCCATGGGGCGTTATTGCTCCCAGGGCGCGAGCTTCAGGTCTTCGCCGCGCTTCATGGCCTCGCGAACCTGCGCCCAGTACTTTGCGCTTTCGGCGTCGAAGGCTTTGGCGAGGTCGATGGCGTCGGCGCGCAGTGCCACTTCAGCACGGGCCTCATTCGAAGCTTCGCGATACTCGCCCAGAAGCGACAGCCAGGCGCTGCGCGGGTCGTCGGCGGACGCGCCAGCCTTCATCAGTTCCGCGTCGCCCAGCCACACCGCCAGCAGCAGCAGGTTGCGCCGGGCGCCCAGGGCGGCCTCGGGCTGGTTCTGCCCGGTGGCGATCTGTGCTACCACTTGCAGGCTGGCTGCGGCCTCGCGGGTCAGGGCCATGACGTCGGCACGGGTGCGACTGCGCCATTCGTTGCGCACCAGCGCCTGGTTCACGGCGGCGAGCAGGCGGTGCGCCATCACGAAATCGGGCTGGCCCGCAATCAGCGTACGCAGGCGGTCCTGACAGGTCTCGAAACGCTGTTCGTCATAGGCAAGCTCAGCTTCCTGGTAGGCGCGCAGCACTTCTTTCATCGCCAGCGTGGATGGCAGGTCGTGCGTGTCGTTGATGCTTTCGGGCTCGAAGCTTTGGGCCACGGCAGCCTCGCCGTAGTAGGGCGTGCCGACCACGGGCTCACGCACTTGCAGCGTACCCTTGCGCGGCGGCACCCACGCGTTCATCAGGCGAGTGATTTCAGTGCGCGCGCTGACGAGGTCTTCGCCGCGTTTGGCAGTTGCGTCTTGTGTCTGGCCGGTGCCGTCGACCAACTCTGCGCGGTCGCCGCTGAACTGTGCCAGCCCGTCTTTCGTGCGAAGCGCACGCAGCTTGGCCCAGTTCGCGTTCAGCCAGGCGTACTGGCTTTCCATGAACGCCGTGAGGCCGAGATCAGACGCCGGGTCCGTCAGCATCGGCAGCAGGCTGACGCCGTGAAACTGCTTGGTGAGTGCTTCGTCCTTGGCACCCATCAGCTCAAGCAGCGTCGGTGCAAGGTCATAGTTGCGGGTGATGCCGGGTACGCGGGTACCGGGCTTGATGCCGCGGCCGCGCAGGATCAGCGGGATGTGCGTGGTGGTGTCGTACACGTAGAAGCCGTGGGTGAGTTCGCCATGTTCGCCCAGGCCTTCGCCGTGATCGGCGGTGATCACGATCAGCGCGTCTTCGTATACGCCGATGTCCTTCAGGCGCTTGAAGAACTTGCCCAGTTCACGGTCGGTGTACGCGATTTCGCCGTCGTAGCGGCCGGTGTTGTCAGCGGGCAGGTCCAGGCCAAGGTCATTGTGCGTGAGATAGGGCGCGTGCGGGTCAAACAGGTGTACGAAGCAGAAGAAGCTGTCGCTGCCGCGCCCGGCCACCCAGTCGCCGGCCAGATTCAACGTTTCGGCGGCCTTGCGTTCGCTGATGGTGAGCTTGCCCGCCTGCAACTCGCGCACGGTGGAATCGTCGTACACGTCAAAGCCGCGCTCAAGGCCGCTGCCGGCCTTCATGGTATGCGCGCTGACAAAGGCCCCGGTGCTGAGCCCGCCGGCCTTGAGTGATTCCGCCAGCGTGCGCAATTCGTCAGGCAGGCGATGGTGCAGGTTGTCGCGCACGCGGTGGCCGAGGGTGCTGACGCCAGTGAACTGGGTCAGATGCGCGGGCAGAGTAAGCGGGTAGCAGGTGTAGTGGCGCTCGACTACCGCGCCTTCAGCGGCAATGGCGTCGATGGTGGGCGAAATCGGCCGCTTGTAACCGTAGGCGCCAAGGTGGTCGGCGCGAAGGGTGTCGATGCTGATGAGTATCAGATGCTTGGGCGCGTTGCCTTTCGGCGCGGGTTCAGGCTCGGCCGGTTTGGTGAAGTACTTCTGGTAGGCCACGATGGCAATCGCGCCCACCAGCAGCACACCCAGTACCGACCAGATGCCACCCCGGCGCTGCGCCATGGGCGGTTTGAATGCGGGCTTGGGCGGAGGTGTAGGTGGCGTGGGCGCGGGCTCAGGCATCGGTCGGCAGTCCGGGTCGGGTCAGCGATTCAGCAGCCACGGGCCGGCAGTAAAACCCCGGCCAGCGTCGCGGGCGTGGGCCCAACGACGTCACACCCATTTTCGCCAGAACACGGTTAACAGGTCGTTCGCGAGCACGAACAGCATCAGGCCGATCATGAAAAACACACTGGGATAGCTGACCCAGCGCATGGCTTTTTCCGGTATCGGTTTCCCGCGGATGGCCTCAATCGAAACGATCAACCATTGCCCGCCGTCGAGCGACGGAATCGGCAGCAGGTTCACAATCGCCAGGTTCACGCTTATGAACGCGAGGAAGAACAGCAGCGTACCCGCCCCCCACTGCGCCAGGCTGTAACTGCGCTTGGCGATCACCACGGGGCCACCGAGGTGCCAGATCTTCACGCGGCCGGTGAACAGTGCACCCAGGGTCATGATGATTTTGTAGCCGACCTTCTTGCTGTGGTAGAAGCCCTGCTTCACGGATTCCACCAGCCCGTAGGTGACGGGCTTGCTGCGCTGCTCAGCCGTGGCGAGCAGCAGGTACGCGCCGGAATCCGGCCCGGTGGCGTCAGGCTTCAGCACGATGGTTTCGAGTCCCGAGTCGCGCTGCACTTCCAGCGTGATTTCGCCGGTGCCGCCTTCCATGTCGGAGGCTTCTTTCATGCCCAGGTCGAAGGCCAGGCGGTCAAAGGCGCCGGTATCAGGGTTAGTCTTGGCCTCGCCCCCCACCTTCACGCCGACGATCTTGTCGCCCGCGCGCAGACCCTTTTTCTCGGCCTCGCTGCCCGGCCGCACGCTGTACGCGACCACGCTGCGGGCCAGCTCAGCGTGTTTCTCGGTGATCTGCGCGTCGGTCAGGCCGTCCGGGGCAAAGGGCAGAATGGAAAGGCCCAGCTGGTAGCGCCCGGGGCGCGACTCGCGCTCTTCCGGATTCGCAACGATTTCCTGACGCGAACCGGCGCGTTCGATCACGAGGGTCATGCTGCCGCTCCCGGCCGCATCAACCAGGCGGTTCAGGTCACCGACGCTGAGCACCGGTGTTTCGCCGTTGGGACCTTTGACGGCAACCAGTTTGTCGCCGGGCTTCAGGCCGGCTTTCTCGCCGGGGCCGCCCTTACGCACGCGATCCACGTACGGTGTGGGTGCAAGCGCGATGCCCGCAACGTAGGCTGAGTTCGCACTCCAGAATTTGCGGCGCGGTTCATAGGTGACAGTCCATTTGCGCGCGTCCTCATCAAAGCCACGGCGCAGGCCCAGCACGACGGGGCCGTTGCTGGTTTCAATGAAGCCTTGCGCGTCTTCGGCGTTGCGGACCGGGCGGCCGTTGACGCTGACGATCTCGTCGCCGTCTTCAGGGCGGTCGTCGCCGAGGCTTTCGGGGAAGCGTTCCGCTTCTTCGCCGGTCAGGATCACGCGGTGCTTGGCCTTGATCGCGGGTAACTTCAGGCCGAACACCTTGTCTTCGTCCAGTTTGACCGTGACTTTCCGTGAGGGCTGGTAGCGCGGCTCGCCTTCGCCGTCGAGGACCGGGTTGCCTGCGCCATCGAGCATCGGGCTCGCGACTTCGAGCAGGATAGTGTCGCCGCCATCGAAAATGCCGGCGTAGACCACGTCTTCAAAGTCGACGACGTCGCGGCCGTTCACCGTTAGGATCTTGTCGCCGACCTGGATTTCATTGTCCACCCAGGTCTGGCTGCGCGGGTCCACCAAGCCCACGGTGGGCTCAATGAACGTGACGCCGACCTGGAACGCGATGATGAAGCCGATCACGGCCGTGATCGCATTCATAGTCACGCCGCCCAGCAGCACCTGCGTCTTTTGCCAGTAACTTTTGTTGCGGTAATCGCCTTTGTCGTCTTTGCTGGCTTCATCCAGAGCAGCCGGGTTATCGGCCTGGCCCTGCATCTGCACGTAGCCGCCAAACGGAATCCAGCCCAGGCGGTACTCGGTGCCGCGCCACTTGTAGCGGAAGATGTTGTAGGCCTTCCAGCCTTTGGGCGTCCAGATCGGCATCGGGAAGCCGATGCTGAATGCCGGGCACTTGATGCCCACGCGCTTGGCCGCAAAGAAGTGGCCGGCCTCGTGAATTGCGATCACGAAGCCGAAACCGAGCAACACCTGCAACATGTACAGTATCGTCATGCGGCTATCGTACCGCGCATGATGGGCATGGAAAGGCCGCGATCAGGTTGGCCAGCCCATGGCCAGAGGCTTGGCGACGACCAGGCTGATGACCAGCGCCACCAGCGCGCCGGTTGTCGCGTCCATGGCCACAAAGGGCGCGCGGCCGCCACTGGCCACGGCCTTGCGCGCGCCAAAGAAGGCAGCCGCTGCGGCCACGGCCATGAAGCCGTAGCCAATCAGCCGGAATGAAGGCACGTGCAGCCAGCTCAGCAGCAGGGTCGGCACCACCATCCCCAGCACGGCCCAGCACACAGCCATCCAGACGGCGAAGGCGATGCCTTTGCCCGGCGCGTTGCCCTTGACCATGCCGCGGATGCGCATGCCCAGCCACACGTCGCCAAGCAGCAGCAGCGTGAACGAAACCAGCTTCACGTGGAATGTCACGTACCAGAACTTGACTGAGCCATCAGGCAGCTTGGGCTTGAAGTAGTGGTACAGCGCGTCGCCGGGCGTCGCCAGGCTGGCACTGCCCACGCCGTGCAACATCAGCAGGCCCGTCACCAATACCGCAAACAAGGCCGGCATGCTGCCGCGCAGCCATGAACGCCGCAGGAACGCCAGCACCGACGGGTTTCCTTCCACGGCCTGGTGCCCGGCAAGGCGCGAAAGTACCAGCATGTGCCCCAGCCAGATCAAGAGCGCGATCAGGTGGAGGGTCAGAATCCACGGGTTGGCAAAGGTGTGAACCATGGCCCGGAAGATAACGGCGACATTGACGGTTGCGAGTACCGGGCGCCGGTTACTCGTCTTCCGCCTTGGTGTCCGGGGGCGGCGCGGGCTCGGTGCGGGCGCTCGGGTTCAGCAGGTTGCTTTCGCGGTTGCGGCGGCCGCGATCGGGCCTGCTGAAGTTGGTCTGCGGCAGGGCGGCCGTGGGCGCGTGCCAGCTGTCTTTCATGATGCCGTAGTCGTTGACGCAATGCGAAAGGGCCTCGCCCAGCGTCTCAAACCACAGTTGCACGAAGGTGGGGTCTTCTTCTTCGATCGGCGGTTTATCGCCCCAGGCCAGCAGCACATAGCCGCGGGTGTTGTCGCCCTCAATTGAGAACTGGCGCAACGGCCCGTCGGCATCGTCCGGCATGCGGTACTGGAAGCGGATCATGCGTCCCCACAGAAAGGCCAGAGGGTATTGTGGCACTGGGCACACTCAAGTGCATAGTTTGCATTAATTGCACGGGGCGTGCGTCCCCTGTCCTGAGTCCCGGGTGCCGTGTCTTGCGTCGGTGCCTTTTGCTTCGTGCTTCCTAAGCGCGCGAAGCACGACACCCGAAACACGGGTCACCAGCACTGGCACCCCCGGACTCAACCGTTAGCATGGCCTCGGGCCCCGCTTTTCCCCTCGGAGGACTTTTCATGGCTTCCAAAGCCGCCTTGCAGATTGCGGCCGCTGTGGCATTGCTTGGTGTCGGCCTCGCGTTCGGTTACGGCGCCGGTGCCCAGGACACACCCAACCAGGGGGCAAAGAACACCCTGCAGCCCAACCAGGTCATGCGCATTGGTGACAAAGTCATCACTGCCGAGCAGCTGATCGCCCGCATCTGGGACCAGGAAAGCGTGATGCCCGAAAGGCAGCGCGTGCTGGTCAGTTCGCTGACCTATCTGCGCGACACATCGCTGCTCGACCTCGAGGCCGGGCGCCAGAAACTGACGATCGCCGCCGAAGAACAGAACCTCGTGACCACGCAGCAGCTTGACCTGATCAAGCAGCGCATCCACGAAGACACCGGCGGCATGCTTCCTTATGAGGAATGGCTGAAGCAGCAGAACCTGAAGAAAGACGAATTCGAGTCCTACGTGCGCGACCGCGCGCGGGTGATCCTGCTGAAGCGACTGCTGGTCACGCATTTCGAAAAGACCGAAGACAGTGTTGAGGCCTCGCACATACTGGTGACGCAACTTGCCGACGCCAAAGACCTGCACCGCCGCCTGAAAGAGACCCCTGCCAACAAGCTGCACGAAAAGTTCGAAGACCTGGCGGTCTCGCGCAGCGAAGACCCGTCGGCCGGAGTCACCAAGGGCCTGTTGCCGCGGCTGTTCCGGAATGACGGCACGCTGGTCAAGGAAGCTGAAGACGCTATCTGGTCGCTGAAGGACGGCGAGTATTCTGAGCCTGTGAAGACCAGCTACGGCTATCACATTTTCAAGCGCAACCGCACCTACACCCCGGCCAAGAAGTCGCTGGATGAAATGCGCGGCGAGTTGATGAAGTCGCCCGACGTCGCCGAAGAAAACTTCAACCGCTGGGTGCGCTGGGTATTCAACACGCAAAAGTACCCGGTGCAGCGCCGCCTGCCCGGCTACGACTGCAAGCCGGACCAGCCCATCAAGTAGCCAACGGAAAACATCATGCGAAACACGATCCTTGCCATCGGACTGTGCGCCATCACCGCGGGTGCGGCCGGATACGCTGTCGGTGCCCAGGGGACCGACACGAAGACCGAACGCACACTTGAGGTAAATCAGGTCGCCCGCGTCGGCCAAAGCATCGTCACGGCTGAGCAGTTCATTGAACGCCTGATGAAGTATGAAAAGACCCTGCCACCTCAGCGCCGCAACAGCAACACGGCGCTCGACAGCATCGTGGCGGAACGCCTGCTGGAACTTGAGGCCGAGCGCCTTGAGGCCCGCCCGAAGCTGCGCGAAATCACGTTGGAACGCGAAGCCATCATCGCCGACGTGGACGCTCGCTTCAAACGCACCAACAAGGAACTGGCCGACCACCAAAAAAGCCGCGGCCTGCCTGAGAAGGGCTACACCTGGACAGAGTTCCTGCGCCTGGCCTTTGACATGACGGAACCCGAGTTCCTGAAAATGGCCGAAGACCTGGCGCGCAATCGCTTGCTGCAGCGCATGGTGATCGGTTACTGGGAAATGGCCACCGTGCGCTCGGACTGCTTCGGCATCTACATGCAAAGCAAGACCACGCTGGAGGAAGTCCGCAAGCAACTGGTGGCCGGGGCTGACATCACAAGCCTTGCGCCCAAGCACAGCGAAGACAAGCATTCGGCGGACAAGAAGGGTTTCATCGGCACGGTCTATCCCAACGACGGTTCACTTGAGCGTGTGGTAGATGAGGCTTTCTGGAAACTGGAAGAAAACCAGTTCAGTGAACTGATCGCCGTCGGCGATGGCTGGTGGTTGCTGCAGCGCCGCGCGACCTACGTCCCCAACAAGGCCGCCTTCTTTGACGTGCGCGAGGAATTGCTGGCCAAGCCCAACGTCGACCAGCGCCGCATTGACCGCTGGCGCTTTGCCATGGCCAGTTCCGAGCGCTATGCCTGGGAGCGCCGCATGCCCGGGCTGGACTGCATTGCTGACCAGAAGTAGCGTCCCGACACGATGACCGAGCCGCGACCCAGCCAGCCAGACCCCGCGCCGAATCCTGCGCCGAATCCTGCCGATGAGGACTTCGGTGCCGACGACGCCACCAGCGCGGGCGACATCATTGCGGCCGGCGCGATCCCGCAGGATGCGCTGGCAGCCAAGCTTGAGGCCCTGCTGTTCGTGCACAGTCGCCCCGTTTCAGCCCGCCGTCTGTCTGAGCTGGTGGGCATCACCAGCGTCATCCCGGTCAAGCAGGCGCTGGATCTGCTGACGCGACGCTACTCCGAACACGGCTCGGCTTTCACGCTGCAGAACCTCGCCGCGGGCTACCAGCTGACCACCCGGCCTGAGCACGACGCGCTGCTGAACCAACTGGTGCGTGAGCGCGAGGCCCAGAAGCTTTCGCCCGCGACGCTTGAGGCCCTGGCGATCATCGCCTACAAACAGCCGATCGGCCGCAACGAGCTTGAGAACATTCGCGGCGCAGGCAGCGATCACCTGGTGCGCGCGCTGATGGATCGCGGCCTCGTGAAAGTGACCGAGCGCGACACCAGCAAGCCGGGCAGCCCCGCGCTGTACGGCACCACCGCCGAGTTCCTGCGCGCCTTTGGCCTGCGCTCACTTTCTGAGCTGCCCAGCGAAGGCGACCTCGCCGCCCCCACCGCCGACGACGAAAACGTCAGCACCGTCGAAGCCGAAGCCCCCGACAGCGACGAGTAGCCATGCGCCCACGCCCCTTCCAACTCAAGGGCGCGGCCGGAGCCGCCATCACTGGCGACCTGTACATCCCGGCGCCCGACGTGCCGCTGGTGATCGTGATCCACGGCTTCAAGGGATTCAAAGACTGGGGCTGCTTTCCGTGGATCGGGCAACAGCTGGCGGCCGCGGGCCTTGCCGCCGCGGTGATCAACCTTTCGCACAACGGCATCGGCGCCAACTTTGACACGTTTGAGCGGCTTGACCTGTTTGAGGCCGACACCTGGAGCAAGCGTGTCTTTGACCTGGAGCAAGTGCTGCACGCCGCAAGCCACGGGCTGCTTGGCAGCGGCGACCAGCCGCACCCGGCGCGGATCGGCCTGCTCGGGCACAGCATGGGCGGCGGGCTGGCGGTATTGATGGCGGCGCGCGACCCCCGCGTTCGCAGCATTGTCACGCTGGCCGGGGTTTCGCGGCCCAACCGCATCCCGCTGTCTGAGGTCCGGGCGCACCTGCAGGCCTACGGGCATGTCCAGGTCGAAAACGCACGCACCCGCCAGATCATGCGCATCGGCCGCGAATTCTTTGACGAACTCGAAGCCCACGGTGCAGCCTTTGACATTCTGGCCGCAGCCCGCGCGAGCACCACGCCGTGGCTGATTGTGCACGGGGCGGCCGATGAGGCCGTGCCGCTGGACGAAGCGCATGAGCTGCTGGATGCAGCCAATGGCAACGCGCTCGAGGGCGAGAACGTGAAGCTGCTGGTGATTGAGAACGCCGGGCATACCTTTGGGGCGGCGCACCCGTTCAAGGCCCCCGCGCCGGAGTTGGAACAGGCGCTCGACTGCGCGGCCCGGCACCTCCTGCGCACGCTGTAGCGCCGTGGCCGCAATGGGCAGCGCTTTCGTTTCCGGGCCGGATGCGATAAAGTCAGCTAACTCTTGGAGTCATTGTGTCCGCCGAGACCGCATCCTCGGATCAGCAGCCTGTTGCCGCCGGCAAGCCCACTGCCGGTGAAAGTGATTTGCTGCCCGCGACCGGCGCAGCCCGGAAAGAGCGCGCGGGCGACGACACCGAAGAGCTTGCCGCACCCAGCAGCACCGGCACGCCGATTCTGCCACCGGAAGCTGACGATGCGCGCTCGGCACTTGAGTCTGACAGTGAGCGACTTGAGCGCGACTCGGACCGGCTTGATTCCACCGAGCGGGGTGACGACACGCCGCAGCCGCACGCTTTGCAGGAACTGCAGTCGCTGACTGCCGAAGAGCCCACCGAGGTGGCAGAGATCAGCACCGACCCGGTCACCGAAGTTGCCCCGGAAACAGAAACCGCAACCAACGGCGGCAGCCTGTACCCCGGCCAGATGAAGGCCGTGCGCGCGCCGGGATGGGACGGCGGCGTAACGCAGGAAACCCGCGGCACGGCCAAGCGACACCGGCCGGCCAGCGCGCCCGAGTTGCAGCCGGCCAGTGTGCCCAACCTGCATGCCCTGCCTGCTGACCTTCGGCCCCCCACTGACGAGGGCCCCGCGCTGACGCCCATCGATGAGACTGAACACGACGCCACGCCGCCACAGCGCAGGCGTCGCGACATGACCGCAGTAGACTTTGCCGCCAAAGAACTTGCCCGCGCAGCGCTGGCGGCCGAAATCGAGAAAGAAGAGAAGAAGGCGCTGCGCCACTACCAGCTTGAAGACGGCGAGATCCCGCCAAGCCCCGAAGTCGCCAAGCGCTTTGACGTAATCCTGCAGCTTGGCAAGGGCGGCATGGCCATCGTGTACCTGTGCCGCGACCCGCGACAGGGCGGCAAGATTGTTGCCGTAAAAGACATCCGCGCGGAGATGAAGCCGGGCATGAAGGTCGAGCAGCGGGTTGAGCACGAAGCCAACCTGCTGAAAGAACTTGATCACCCCGGCATCGTCAAGGTTTTCGACCTGATGAAGTTCCCGCGCGGCAGCGCGATCGTGATGGAGTACATCGACGGCCTGCCACTGGATCACGAAATCGGGGCGGGCCGTCGCATCAGCTGGGAATTCGGTGTGCGCATCCTGCGAGAAATCGGTGCGGCGCTGCTGTACGCCCATGAGATGGGTGTGATCCACCGCGACATCAAGCCCGACAACATCCTGTGGTCTGAGCGCCACAACGTCATGAAGCTGGTCGATTTCGGCCTGGCACGGATCTTCGGCGACGAAACCGAAGTGCACATGACCCGCACCGGCATGGTCGTCGGCACGCCACACTACATGAGCCCTGAGCAGGTCAGCGGCAAGCCGCTGGACCAGCGCAGCGACGTGTACAGCTTCGGTGCTACCATCTACTACCTGCTTACCGGTCAGCGTCACGTTGAAGGCAGCAACGTGATGGAAATTCTGGAGCAACAGCGCAGCCGCGACATCAAGCCGCCCAGTCATACACAGCGCGACGTGCCCGCTTGGCTCAGCTACATCGTCGGCAAAATGATGGAGATCAAGCCTGATGACCGCTACCAGCAGATGGCCGAAGTGCTTGCCGATATCAGCCTGGCCGAAATCGGCCCGGACAGCTTCCTGCGTCGCATGCCGCGAGGCCGTGTCAAGCGCTACGGCGACCTGGAGCTAAGCCTGGGCCCCGCCCCCGCTGAACTTGAGCAGGTGTACCTGGATGAATCCGAGCGCATCCCGTCGGCACAGATGGAAATCCACGGCGGAACTTCGGTGCAAAGCCATTCGCAGCCGGCGCATGAGTCCACTTCAGACCAGGTCGCGCTGGCCGAGTCACCAGCGGCCGACAGCCCCCAGCAGATCTCCGCGCTCTTGCAAGAAATCAGCGGTCGGCTGGCCAAGGCCGAGCAAAAGACCGTCAGCCCGGGCCTGCTGGTGCTGCTGGTGATGCTCAGCACTCTGGTGATCCTGCTGGCGATCATTGGTGCGCTGTTATTCGCGCACCGCGAAGGCTATCTGGTGCGGCTGCTGAACCTGTAGTTTTCCCGGATCAGTCACGCGACTTGGGCAGTTCCCCGTCGCGGATCAACCGCGCCCGCATCGCGATGCGGTCATTCACGCCGAGCTTGCGGTACACGCGTCGCACATACGTACGCACGCTGTCCAGCGAAAGGCCCGCCTGGTCGGCGACTGCCTGGTACGAGCCGCTGGTTGCCAGAAGCTTGGCTATCTCCAGCTCGCGCTCAGACAGTGCGGCCTCGCGCCGCACTTCCGCCACTTCAACGCACACTACCGGGTCGGCCCGGCCGGTTGCGCGCACCGGCTGCGCCATCAGCCGCACACCTGCCTCAAGGACCGAGGCGCTGGCCTTTGTGCGTACAGTGCTGTCGGTCAACAGCCTCTCGCACAGCGGCCTGGCCAGTTGTTCGGCGTGATTGCGCAGGGCGCGCTTATCGATGCCGCGCCGTTCATACAGGCCCTGGACTCCGCCGTTTTCCCACGCCAGTTCTCCGGGCAGCCTGTAGACCATGGTGGGCGGCGCGCCCAACTGCTCAATGTCGCGCGCCACGGCCAGCAGCGTTTCCAGGCCGCGACGACTTGCCAGTTCCTGCGCGCAGTGCAGCAGTTGGTCGCGGGCGGCACTCAGCATGGCAGCCAGCCTGGGTTCGTGCCGCTCGGGCTGCATGGCGGCCATCCGGGCCAACGCGTGGTCAAACTCTTGGGCGGCCTGCATGCGCGCGGCCCGCGCACTACGCCCCCTGGACCGCCCGTTGCCGTTGGTGTCCGCGTGAACCTGCAGGGCAAGCATCAACTGCTGCTCGCATTCCGCCAGCAAGGCCGGGTCGCGCCTGTCCGTGGGTATGTACGTGCGCACCCAGGACCCCATTGTGGCGGTCATGGTGCGCAGGTCAGGAGCCTGGAATACGGCGGCGATCAGCTCTGCAACGCAGCGTAGCTCTGTGTGCGAAGATTCCGTCTGTGGCATACTTGCGCGCGCCCGATGCTGTCCGCAGGAGTGAGACGCTAACTGTATTTCACGCCGCGTGAATGCGCTACGGGAAAAATCACGGACCGGAACTCTTGTCGCACTGATGCTACGGATTGCGTCGGGGCAACGTGAAGCGACGGCCCCGGGGGGCCGTCGCAACCGACATCCAGGTCTGTCCGGCTGGGGCCTACTTCATGGTGCTGGGGGCCGACACCGCCAGCTCTTCTTCCGCGTCCAGTTCGTCCGCCGGCTCGCTGCCTGCCGGGGCTTCCGGCGTGCCTTCCGTGACGCGCTTGGTTTCACGGGCGCGCTGTGCTTCCAGCAGCTTGGCGCGGGTTTCGTAATCAAGGCTGCGCGGTGCCAGCTTCGAGGCCTTCATGCGCTCTTCCTGCTCAATCCGTGCGCGCTCAAGGGCTGACTTCACGCTGCCCAGCGTCTGCATCGTCTCGTCGTGGCGGTCGCAACCCCGGCCGCGGCGCGATTCGGACAGCTTCAGCATTTCCTCGTTGCGCTTCAGGCGTTCGATCTCGCGCACCAGGGTCTGGTACTCGGCCTCGAACTCGGCTTGCTCGGCGCGGATGGCCTCCAGCTCAAGCGCCAGCTGCTCTTTCTCAGCCAGCAGCATTTCCCGCTCGCGGCCGATTTCGATGCTGCGGTCGGCATAGGCCTGGCGCGTGTCCGAGATGCGTACCACAAGCTGCCCGGCTTCTTCGCTGTTGTAGCGGCCGCCGCGGTGCTCAATGGCGCGTTCGCCGGCGTAGACGGTGCCCAGGATTTCGCGCTGGTCCTCGAGGTAGCTGATGTCTTCTTCGCACAGGCGGATTACGTCGGCAGCGCGGGCCTGTTCTTTGTCCAGTGTGGCAAGCTGGCGCTCGATGTCGGCAAGCTGGCTGCGCACGGCCGCAATCTGGCGCGGGTACTGCTCGCGCAGCTTGGCCAGTTCGGCCTTCATGTCAGCCTGCTTTTGGATCAGTTCATCGACTTCGGATTGGGCCATCTGCTGCAGCGCCTGCACCGCGTCGCGGGTGCGCTTCTTGCCCAGCACGATGTGGGCGGCGGCGACCACACCCAGCGTGCACAGGCCGACAATGAAAACGGTCTTGACGAACTTCTTCATGGGAAAGCTCCTTGGATGCGCGATGGCGGTGATGCAGCATGGTTAGCAGTGACGCGCCGCCGGTTTCAGGCGCGGGTGATTTTTCCGGTGAACCATGAAAATCGGCCTGCTTGGCGGCGCGTTCGACCCACCCCACAACGGGCACCTGGCCGTCGCGCGCGCCGTGCATGCCGCGCGCGGCCTTGACCGCATCGACCTGCTGGTAAGCGGGCAGTCGCCCCACGCCCACGGCAAGCAAAACGCCACCAAGCCAGCCGACCGCCTGGCGATGGCATGGCTGCTGGCAGCGGCCGAGCCCTGGCTGGCCGTCGAAGACCTGGAGGTGCACCGCGACGGGCCCAGCTACACGGTGCTGACATTGCGCGAGCTGAAGCAACTGCACCCGGAAGACGAGTTCCGCTTCATCATCGGCGGCGACATGCTGGCCAACCTGCCCCACTGGCGCGAGGTTCACGAAGTGCTGCAACTGGCCGATTTCATCCCGGTGCTGAGGCCGGGCTTCGGCCCGGAAGTCTTCGCCAGGTTGCGCGAATCACTGGGCGCTGAGGCCGTCGCGAAGCTGGAAGCCGCGCTGGTGCCGATGCAGCAGCAGGACATCAGCAGCACACGAATCCGGAATGCGGTCGCGGGCGGCGAAAGCATCGCTGCCCTCGTGCCGCCCGCGATAGAGACCTACATCCGCGCCCACCGGCTGTACGCGCCCTGATTACGCAAAGCGCACGCTGTGAATCGGCGGGAAGTTATTGCCCACGGTGCTCCAGCTTTCGCCTCGGTCGTGGCTTACGTACAGGTTGCCGTTGGTGGTGCCGAACGCGAGCCGGTCTTCGCTGTTGTCCAGCGCGTGGCGGTACACCGTGTCAAAGCACGCCTTCTGCGGCAGGCCCTTGCGCAGCTGCTGCCAGCTCTTGCCGCCGTCCTGGCTGCGGCCGACGAACAGCCCCTGGTCAATCGCCATGCGCGATGAATCCGCACCCTGCGGCACGACCCACGCCGTGCGGCCGTCATTGTGATCGACGGCGATGGGCCACCCGAAGTGGATGCCATTCTTCTTGTCGTCCACGTTCTGCCAGCGCTCAGCGCCGTTGTCGCTGTAGTACACGCCTATGTGGTTCTGGTGCCACACGTGGCGCGGGTCGCCCTGGCACCATGCCAGGAAGTGCACGTCGTGGCCCCACTCGGGTTCTTTGTTCGGCAGGTAGTCGACGATCAACCCCTTGTTGCGCGGCCGCCAGGTCTGCCCGCCGTCGCGGGTTTCCACTACCCCCGCGCAGGACACCGCGATGATCACGTGGTTTGGATCACCCGGGTTGACGGCGATGGAGTGGATGCCGGCCGCAAACTCGCCGGTGTCAGCACTGGCCGGCGTGCCGAACCAGAGTTGCTTGAGGCCTTCGGCGTTGCCCGTAAACAGGTCGCCGCCGCGCGACTGGTCGTTCCAGAGTGGCAGATTCAGTTGCCAGCTATCGCCGTTATCGTCGCTGTAGAACAGGCCGCCGGGAATCGTGCCCACGTAAATGCGGCCGGGCTGGCTGCCGGTGCCAAACGCCATCGACCACAACTTCAGTACTCGGGCATCCTTGAACTTGGGCTTCGGCGGGGCGCCGTTTTCATCCGGTGCGGGCTCTGCCCAGTGGAACTCAAGGTAGCGCGCGCCTTCGGGGTACTTGATCTGGTCGGCATCGGCCCAGGTCTGGCCGCCGTCGGTGCTGCGCGAAAGTTTGCTGCCCCAGTGGCCGTGATCTAGCGCCGACCAGTACGTGCCCGTGCGCCGGTCATGGGCCGCGTACGCCACGTTGGTGCCCGCGTGACCATGCGCCGCCTGCTGCCAGCGCTTGCCGCGCCACTCAAGCAGAAAGGTGCCCTTGCGCGTGCCGAGGATGAGTTTGTCGGACATGATTGCCCCTGTGTGCGGTTAGCGTTTTTTCTTTGCAGGCTTCTTGGCTGGCTTATTTGCTGGCTTGGACTTCTTGGCTGGCTTGCCTGGTTTGCGCGTCTTCCCTTCGCTTGCGCTTCGGGCTCTTGTTTTCAGCTTCGCGGGCTTGGATTGGCTGGCCGGCTTCGACTTCTTGGCGGCCTTGGCCGGCTTGCGTGTCTTCAGCTTCGCTGGTGTGGTTTTTTTGGCCGGCTTCGTCTTCTTGGCGGCCTTGCCTGACTTGCGTGTCTTCCCTTCGCTTGCGCTTCGGGCTCTTGCTTTCAGCTTCGCGGGCTTGGACTTCTTGGCTGGCGCGGGCTGGGTGAACCTTACTGAGTAGATCGGGGGCAGGTTGTTGCCGATCACCTGCCAGCTCTCGCCGCGGTCTTCGCTCAGGTACAGGTTGCCCGTTGTGCTTCCGAACGCGACGCAATCGCCGCTGTTGTCCAGTGAATGCCGGTACACTACGTCGTGCGCGCCGTCCTGCGGCAGCCCCTTGCGAAGTTGCTTCCAGGTGCGGCCGCCGTCCTGCGTGCGCGCCACGAACAGTCCGCCGCCAATGGCCATGCGCTTGTCGTCAGCGATGCCCGGCACCAGCCACGCGGTGCGGCCGTCTTTGGCGTCTACCGCCACCGGGAAGCCGAAATGCACCCCTTGCTCAGGCTTGCTGACTTCCTGCCAGGTGCGCGCGCCGTCGGCACTGTAGAACACGCCGCAGTGATTCTGCTGCCACACGTGCTGCGGGTTGCTTTCGCACCATTCCAGGAAGTGCGGGTCGTGGCCCCATTCCGCGTCAGGGTTGGGCAGGAAGGTTGCCTTCAAGCCTTTGTTGCGGCCGGTCCAGGTGCGGCCGTCGTCGGTGGTCTCGAGCACGCCGGCACAGGAAATGCCGATCACTACGCGGCGCCCGTCGCGCGGGTCCACGGCAATCGAGTGAATGCCCGCGTACGACTTGCCGTCGATTACCGCGCCGCCGCCGAACCATTGCTGCTTGCCGGTTGGCGCGCCCGCGTTCAGGTCGCCGCCGCGCGACTCATGGTTCCACAGCGGGCGGTTCAGTTCCCAGGTTTCGCCGCCGTCATCACTGCGGAACAGGCCGCCGGGAATCGTGCCCACCCAGATGCGGCCGGGCTGGTCCGCGTTGCCAAATGCGATGCACCAGATTTTGCCCAACTTGGCGGGCACAATGATCGGCTTGCGCGTGCCGCTGTCCTGACCGGCGAAATCCTGGCCCTCGTAGCCTTCGATCAGCAGCGCGTCTTCAGGGTACTTGATCTGCGGCGCGTCGGCCCAGGTCTTGCCGTTGTCGCGGCTGCGTGAAAGTTTGGTGCCCCAGTGGCCGTGGTCCAGGCCGGCCCACAGCGTGCCGTCGCGCGGATCGCGGGCCACGAAACTGACGTTCGTGCCGGGATGCCCGATGGTGCTGATCTCCCAGTTGCCGCGATTGCGGTCGAAGATGATGGTGCCCTTGCGGGTGCCCAGCAGAAGTCTGTCAGCCATTTCAGCCCCCACTCAATGCCTGCAGGATGTACACCCGCGAATCGGCGGTCAGTTTGTCGGACAGTCGCTTGCGGTCGGCGATCAGGTCGTCGCCAACGAAGATGTTCACGTGCGGCCGCAGGCTGCCGCGTTCATCGCAGATGTAGAAAGAAAAGCCCGGAGCAATCTTCTCGATCGCGGCCACAACTTCGGCGGCCGTGGCAGCGTCCACGGTGATCTTGCGGCCCTCAAGTTGCGGGAAGAATGCGTACAGGTGGCGGGCGAGTTCAACCGTGGGCATCGCGGCATCATAACGCCGTAACCGACAGCGCCAAGATTGTTGTATGTGCGACCTATGCGTTACCGGCGCCAGGCGGGCAGGCCCAGTGCGGCGCGCTCGGCGTCGATGTGGGTGTGCACGCGCTGGTCGCTGCCTTCAAGGCGTGCGATGCGCTCGACTTTTTCGGCCACGAACTTCTGCATCTCGATGGTCGTCACGATGCGGTCGCGGTTGGTATCAGCGGCACCTGCCATGCCTTGCAGCATGAAACTGCTGAACAGGCCGTGGCTGAGGTCTTCGATCTCCATGGCCGGCATTGGCGATTCTCCGGGCGTGGCGTCGGTTGCGCTGAAGATCACGCACTTCACGCCGGCGTCGGCGCAGCGCTTGAGGATCGGCGCGAACAGACTTTGGCCCTGGGGCAGGGCTTTGGCGCGCTCGGGCGACAGTGCACAGCGCTTGTCGCCGGGGGCAACGAAGCTGCTGTCCAGCACCAGAGTCAGCGTGCGCGGCTTGTTGGCAATCAACCGGTCGATCACGTCCACCAATGCCACGGTCTCCAGGCTGGTGGCGCCGGCGGGCTGCGCCGGCACGAGTGCCAGGCGGTTCTTGTCGTCTACGGTGCCCACGCCGCTGAACACGAGGTACACATCGTCGTTGTAGCGCGCGAGTTTGGCCAGTTCATCGGCGGCACCTTCAATCGCGCGGCGTGATGCCTGTGGGCCGTAAACGCCACGCAGGGCACCGGCGGGCACACCATCGTTCAGCGCGTCGCTGAACTGTGCCGCCATGGCCTGTGCGTCGCGCACCGCATAGCGCGACAGCGGCTGCGGCGGCGTGCCGGTGCCGTCGACTCCGACCACCAGCGCCACGCGCCTTCGAATGCCTGCCAAGAACGCCTCGTCCTGCGACAGCTGTTTCAGTTCGCCGGTGGCAAAGCGCAGGGCGGCCTTCTTGGCTTCGTTCTCGGCAATCGGCATCAGCAGGCCGCCGATGCGAACCCAGTTTTCTTCATCAAAGTGGCCGGGCGTGCTGAAGATGCTGAATGCATTCCAGCCTTCGTCCCAGTCATCGAGGCTGCGGATGATCGGTTCCGGCGGTTGAAGCCGCGCGCCGCCCAGTTCGTTGTCGCTGGTGGTCGGGTACAGGCGCAGGTCCACGTGCAGGTACGCGTCGAAGTCCTCGTCGGCGATCCACCACGAGAAAATCGGGCTTACCATCCACCACACAAACATGTTCCAGCCGTAGGCCGCGTTGCTGTCGACATAGCCGACATCGTGGCGCTTGAGCGTGGGGATAATCACGAGGTCCAGCCCCTGTCGCAGGGCGGCGCTTTCCAACTCAGCGCGCGGGGTTTCGGGCGTTGCGCCTTCGATTGCGTCGATGCGCTCGAACATCCGGTACTGGCGCATGGTTTCAAGCAACTGGCGGTGCAGGCCGTCGGGGCCGTTGAGGCGTTCATTGTCGGGCGTAAGCACCCAGCGCTCGGTGTCTTCTACGTTGTAGCGGCGTTCATCCAACTCCAGCGCTGAGCGAAACGGCGCAAGCCCGACCCGCAGCGCAATCGGCTGCCAGTTCTTGGGAATGATCTGCTCGTTCTCCACGTCGGCAGCCAGGTCCGGCACTTCGACGTTGCTGCAGGCACCCGCCAGCAGGCACAGGGCCAGCACGGCCGCGGAAGTGGTAAGGCGCAGCGCGCGGGAAGGCGAAGACTGGGTCTGGGTCACTGCGGGCTCCGTACGGTCGGCACGCGAAGGCTGGCGGGGGTGCGGTGTGGTGAGCATCAGTCGTTCCCGGACTCCAGCGCGAATTCACGCACGCAACGGAAGCCGCGGCCGCCCGAGCGGTCGGTCATTCGCGCGACGCTGTTCTTGGCGCGGCGCGCGTAACGGAAGAATAGTTCGCTGCCGAGGCCAGGCTCAGCGCCCTTGATGGTGGCACGATGATTGCCGTTGGCGGCGGTCCATTCCGCCACGTTGCAGCCCAGGTCGCGCACGCCAAGAAGGCTCATGTCCCATTCGGTGGTGCCGACTTCTCGCGACTCGGACACGCCCAGCACCGGCGCCTTTTCGCGCGGGCCGAACGGGTAATCGCCCACGATCTCGCTTTCACCCAGTTTCTGCGCGCCGGCGGCAACTTCCCATTCTTCGGGCGTGGGCAGTCGCTTGCCGGCCCATCTGGCAAAGGCCGCGGCCTCAAACCAGCTGATGCCGGTGACCGGGTACTTGGCCAGGCTTGGGTCAAAGCCGCCTTCGACCCAGCCTGCAGGGCCGGGTTTGCCCGTGGTGTCCACAAACTGGCTCAGCAGCGGTTGCGCGTCTTCGTGCCACAGCTCAGTGCGGGTGTAGCCGTTGTCGGCGACAAAAGCCGCGTACTCCTCGTTGGTGACGAGGTACTTGTCGATGAAAAGGAACTCCTGCTGTTCAAACTGGCGTTGCGGGTTGGCGTCACCGTCGCGGTTGCTCCCCACGACGAATGTTCCGCGCGGCAGCAGCACGTAGCGGTCCGACACTTCCGTGAGAGCCAGTTGCAGCTTGATGTCAGTGAGCTTGGCGCGAATCTCGGCCTTCTGGCCGTCATCTACCACGACAAGCAGTGCTTTCTCGAGCAGCTCGCCGCGGGCCTTGGGGTCGGTGACCTCATTAGCTTCTTTCACCAGTGCCTGCGAATAGCGAATGCGCAACTCTTCACGATAGCCCTGGGCCCGCGTGGTGTAGTCGGCGTCGGTCAGGTCCGGGATCAGCTTGTCAAAGCCATCCATGTACGTGCCCATCTGCTCCGAGCCGCGGGCCAGCTGCGCCTTCTGGTGGATGTCTTCAACCCGTGCCAGTTGCAGCATGCGGGCCAGGCGGGCGCGATCTTCATCCGTCGCGAAACTGCTGTTGGCGGCCTCAGCAATCGCGTCGCCGAGGTGCGCCTGTGCCAGCACCCACTCTTTGTTCGTGACCGCCTGTTCGGCTGCCGTGATCAGACGGCGCAGGCTGCTTTGCTCAAGCACTTTCTTGTCCAGTGCTTGGCGCACCGATGCAAACTCGGCGGCTTTGCGGCCAGTGGCTGCGCCGGTATCCAGCATCAGCGACGATACGTCGTAGTGCCCCGAGGCCATGGCGCGCGTCGCGAACTCGAGCGCGGCATCAGCCTTCATTTCCAGCGCACGGGCGCGCAGCTTGTCGGCAGCTTCACCCGATGCCGGCGTGGCCACGGCCTGGTCCAGTGTGCTGATGGTGGCCATCAGTGCCTTGCTGGAATCGGTGTAGTTCTCGGCCGAGTACGCGCGCGCGGCCTTGAGTTCCGATTCACCCTGCGTCACGAGCTTGCGCAGCTTGGCAAGGTCGGCCTCAGCCTGTTCGCGGGTGGTGTAGTTGCGTTCCCAGGCCGCGATCTCGTTGCGTGCAAGTTGCGCCTCAGCGTTGGCTTCGTCAATCGCGAGCACGCGGTCAAAGGCCTTGCCGGCGTCGGCAAAACTCTCGCGCACGCGGCTGGCCTCAAAGGCGGCGTCTGCATCCTGCTGCCGTGCCGTGGCAAGCAACCCGCGCGCGGAATCAAGGGCCTCGGACAGCTGCTTGCGCTTTTCGGCGTCGCGCTTGGCGCGTTCGGCTTCATCGCGTTCGGTTTGCTTGCGGATCAAGGCTTCGGCGCGCAGGTTTGTGGCATCGACGAGCCCCTTGCTGGCCACCTCATCATCGCCGAGCGTGTCCAGTGCGCTCTGGAACTTGATCGCGGCATCACCGGCCGAAGTCTCGGCTTTGTCCCAGTTGCGATTGCCGATTTGCGCGCGGGCGTCGGCCAGCAGGCTGGTGCCGTCGGCCACGGACTGGTTTGCACGGTCCAGCGCGGCGACCTGGGCTGCGCGATATGCCACCACGCTGCCACCGCCGAGCGCCAGCAACACAAGGAACGTCGTGATGACGGCCACCTTGTTGCGCGAGACCCACTTGGCCAGCAACTGCCCGAACGAGTAATTCACGGCGGCCAGAGTGCGGCCTTCCTGCCAGCTGCGCAGGTTGTCGATCAGTTCTTCGGCGCTGCGCAGGCGCTTGTTGGCCGCCTTCTCGATGCACTTCATTGCCAGCTGCTCAAGCTCAGGCGGGATCTTGCGGTCCGGCGCCTTCTTGCTGGGTGGCTCAGGGTCATAGTTCTTGACCTGGTCCAGTACTTGGGCGCTGGTCTGCGCATTCCACGGTGTTTGCAGCGCGAGCAATTCATACAGGATCACGCCCAGGCTGAAGACGTCGCTTTCCTGGCCCATCGAGTTCACTTCACCGCGCGCCTGCTCGGGGCTCATGTAGCTGGGTGTGCCGAGAATGCTGCCGACCATGGTGCGCGACGCGTCGTCGTCCTGGCGGTCGCTGCCCACCACGCGCTCAGCGCTGTCTTCCTTACGGCCGACAATCTTGGCCACGCCCCAGTCCATGATCTGCACTTCGCCGAAGCGCCCGACCATGATGTTGGCGGGCTTCAAGTCGCGGTGGATGACGCCCTTGCTGTGGGCAAACGCCATGCCTTCGCAGACCTTGATGAAGATGTCGATCATGCGGTTCAGCGGGTAGGCCTGCTCAGCGCCCGGGTCTTTCTTGCGCATGCGCTTGAGGATGCTGGACAGGTCTTCGCCCTCAACCAGCTTCATGGTGAAGTACAGGTTGCCGCGGCCGTCCACGCCGATTTCGTGCACGGGCACGATGTTCGGGTGCTCAAGCTGGCCGGTGATCTGGGCCTCTTCCAGGAAACGCTCAACCAGGTCGCGGCGCTCAAGCATTTCCTTGCGCAGGACTTTCAGGGCCACACTGCGGCGCAGGTCGTTGTCTTCGACTTCGATGACCTTGCCCATGCCGCCGCGCGCGATTTCGCGGATCACGGCATAGCGGCGCTTGGTGCCGCCGACGAGACGCTTCATTGCCCCGGTTTCGCCGCTGACCTTCACGCCGCCGCCGATGCCCATCTGCTTGCGCAGGTCGGCCACGGTCATTTCGTTGGCTTCGATTTCTTCGCCGGGCTTTGCCGGCTCTTCGCCGGTGATCTTGCTTTCGACGCCCAGCTTGCTGTCGGTGCGTGAGCGCAGGCCCGGGCGGCCGCCTTCGCCGGTCGCGAACTGGGTGCGGCTGCCGGTCGTGACTTCGCTGGACGGGCCCGTGGGCTGACGCGCTTCACTGATGTCGGCGAGGCTGACATCGCTGTCGTCATAGACCGTGCTTTGCTCTTCGGTGGGGAAGCTGGGCGGACGCGTGGCTGATGGCTCGCCAGTGCGGCTGGTGGGCTTGCCCGTGGTCCTGCGCGTCTGGCCTGGAGCCGCAGGCGGCGTGGTGGCGACAAAGTCGCTTTCGTCGCCGTCGATTTCGCGCTGCGCACGCGACGCACTGTCAGCGCCGGCAATCTGTTCGGAGTCAAACAGCGTGGCTTCTTTCATCGGGCGCGGCGGCGCGATGCTGTCTTCCAGAACCTCCGGCGGAGTGATGGTCAGGTCGGCGGGCGGGCCGAAGTACGTGTCGTCAGCCTGGTCCATGACCTCGTTGACCGCGCTGTCCACCATGTTGCCGCTGATGACTTCGGACTCATCGTCGATCACCGAGCTGCCGGTGTCGTCATCGGCCAGCGGGATGTGCGGCGACTCAAACGCCGCAAAGTCCTGTGTGGCACCCTTGCTTGAGCGATTCTGGAATGCGGGCACCGCCGATTGCGGCCGCACGGGCACGTCGGTGTCGCGGGTGGGGCGCACGCTGCTGTCGCCGCTTGAGGTAATCTCGATGCCGCCGGGCGAAGTTTCGTCGCCGTCAAAGCCCGGGGCTGTTGCATCAGGCCGCGCCGCGCCCCCGAGGGTCTGCACGGCATGGGCTGCCGGGTCGAAGCTGGCAAGTTCGGCATCACTGAGTGAATCGTCTTCGACGATCTGCTGTCCATATTCAGGCCCGAGCAGCGACTCATCGATAGGCGAATCCAGAAGGCCGGGCTCGTCTTCTTCGTGGACCTCAAGGGTCTCGCGCGCGGCCGCGAACTCGGGCTGGGCTGAGATCTCGGGCACGTCGTCAACGCTGAGTTGGTCGCGGTCCAGGCCCAGCGACGTCTCGCTGACGAAACCCTCGTTCAAGGTTGAGTCGGCCGGCTGCAGCGCTGGCTGGTCGGTGTCAAACGGGGCCAGCGACGGATTGCTGCTACGTTCATTGTCTTCGAAAAGACTGTCGCCGCTGTCGGCAGGGGGCGGCGGCAGTTCCATTTCCAGCACGCTGTCAGAGCTTGTGTCTGGCACCGCATAGCTTGGCGGCAGCGGCTCAACGAACTTGGGCACCTCGCCGAACACTTCATCATCAGGGGCCAGGCTGGGCTCATCATCGTGCAGACTGGCCAGGGTCAGGCGTTCGGTGTCGCGGGGCAGGTCGGGGTCGTCGATGCGGGCCTGCACATCCAGCAGCGTGTCTTCGGGGCTGGCATCGAGCAGCGCCAGTGCGGCCTCGATTTCCAGCATGCCCTTTTCGACGGCGAGCTCGTGGGCGCAAAGGTCGGGCTCTTTGCGGCGGCGGCGCGCGAGCTCTGAGCGCAGGGTGGCCAGCTGGGGTTCGCCCAGCAGGCCGCGCTGCCGGGCCCGTGCCATGAACAACTCATCCAGACGCTGGTGCTGTTGCATTCCCTATTCCAGCTCAAACTTTCGGAAGCCGTTTACGCCGACCGTGCGCCCTGCCGCGGTACGTTCACCCAAAACACCAAAATACGTACCCGAGCTGCGATCATACAAGCCAACACCGCCCGTGGCATTGTTCGAGGTCGGGGGCGAACTCATGTAGTGCCACCACGGCCCGTTGGATGTCATTACCACCCCCTGGGCCTTCTTCACGGCCGCCGGCAGGTGGATGAAACGCGGACAATTGCCGCCAATCCAGTGACCTTGCGAGCGATACACATTTTCATCGTTGCCGGTGTTGTCGATGATGCGCTGCGACCACTGCCCGGTGTTGATGCTGAACTCATACAGCTGCTTGTTGCCGACCGTGGTCGCGTTGCCGCCCAGCAGCCACAGCCGGTTGCCGTGCTTGTCGTCGTAACCAAGCAGCGAGCCTTCGCGCGGGCTGGGCTTGTTGCCACCTTGTGTGACGGCAACCCATTGTGCCGAACCCAGGCCGCCCGACAGATTCAAACGCCACAGGTCATCAAATCGCGAGGTCGTGGATTCCTCGCCGCCGAATACCCACAGGCATTCGCGGTCTTCATCGTACGTCACGGCCGCATTGCGGCGCGCGCTTGGGGGTGTGCCTCCGGGCGTAAGCAGGGTCCAACTGTTGCCGCTGGGGTCGTAGACGTACACGGAATTGCTGAGTACCGCCGAGGCACCCTTCACGGCGCCGTCGCCGCCGAACATGATGTACACGTCGTTGCTGGTGTCGTGGACCATGCGCGCGCCCCACAGGCGGGGTGGCTGGTCCATTCCGGTTGGTGTAACCCGCACCCACTCAGGCCGGGTCAGCAGCGTGTTGTAGGTCATGCTCCACAACTCGTCGCTGACACCGTGGTCGCAGATGCCGCCGTATACGTAGGCCACGCCGTTGTTCATGGCACCGGTTGCGTCCACACGGCCCTGCGGCCGCAGGTTTTCGGCGTTGACGACGCTGAAAGCGCCGCTGGAGCGATTGAGTTCCCACAGGTCGCCGAAGGTGCCGCGCGCGTTTTGCCCGCCGAACATGAGCAACTCGGACTGGGTGTCGATGATCATGGCCTCGCCGCGGCCGGTGGGTCGCAATTCACCGATGAACGTGGGGATTGACGTCCATTGGGCCACCGTCGCGAGTTCCACGTAATGCAATTCGGTGGTGTAGCTCAGGCCAAGGTTGCCGCTGCCCGAATACACCCATACGCGGTCATTGACTTCGTCATAGCCCAGGCAGGGGTTGGCGATGCTGCCGGAGGGCTTGCCCAGGCTGGTGTAGCGGCTCCAGCCCCAGCCCGAAGGATTGAGCTTGTAGGCGTGCAGATTGGCACTACCAGAGTTGCTGTCCGGCCCGATGAAGTAGTACTCCTTGTCGGCCGGGTTGTAGGCCATGCCGCAGAGCTGCGGCGAAGTCGGGCTGTTGGCGCTGCCCGACAGTGTCTGCGGCGAAAGCCACGAGTGGAACGAACCGCTGAGCGAATCCAGATCAAACCGATACGCCTGGGTATTGGACAGCATGATCATCAGCTTGCGCGAATCGGGATCGTACCAGGTGTGATGGCGGTAGTTGTTGGCCAAACGCGGCACGTTGGGCCCCGGTGCAAACATCACACGTTGCCAGATCGAGGTGGGGAAGCCTTGAAGGTCGAGACGCCAAACCTCAACGTCAACCAGGCTGCCTTGACCGATGATCGCGTAGATGAATTTGCTCTGGGTGTCGATCGCGGCACCGATCGTGTTGACCGGGTTCGAGAATGGTACCCCGCCGCCGATCGTGGGACCGCCGCCGGCAACCGGCGTACCTGAGAAGTCCACCCAAAGCGGCGTCGGGTCGTGGTCAGCGGCCGCCACACCTTCGCTTCGTCCGCCCACCACCCACATCACGTCGTTGGTCGAGTCCCACAACGTAGTCGCGTCGCCGCGGCCGAGGTGGTTGAAGGTCACTTCCTGCCACTGCTGGCCGTTGCCGGATATGCAGACATTGACATCGCGCGTCACGCCCGAATCAACGTTGCTGGTGGCGCGGATGGTGACTTCGCGGTCAATCGCGGTGGTGGGAGGCTCGTATTCACCGGTGCTTGTGTTGAGGCTGCCAACGCCGGTCCCGACGAAACTCCAGGTTACGCCCTGCGGCGCGCCCGCAGGCAGTACCGTCGCCTGCAGGAACAGTTTTGCACCGCCCGATGCGCAGACCCCCTCTGACGGCGTGATGGTGATGCTGCTGGGTGCTACGGCCGTGCTGGGATTGACGGTCACGTTGGCGGTGGCGAACACGGTGCCGCCGGTAGGAATGCTGCTTGCCGTGACCAGCACGTTCGTTTGTGAGCCGACGCTGGCGGGCGGCGTGTAGAAGCCGCTGGCAGAAATCTGCCCCACGCCGGAGATCGACCAGGTCACCGACTGGTTGGCATTGTTGGGCACGAAGTTGGTCGGTGTGAACTGCACCCCGGCCCCGCCGGCCGAAACTGTCGCCGTGGAAGGCGACAGCGTAAAGCTGCTGGGTGCGGGTGCAATCAGCTTGACCTGATAGCTGCCGATCACGTCCGTTTTCTCGTTGCTGACAGCACGGATCTGCAGTACGTCTGGCGCCAGCGGCATGTGCGGTGCCGTGTACTGCACACGAGGCGGGCTGGTGGAAAGCACAGTCAGCGTGCCCACGGTGCTGCCGCCAAGCCCGAATTCGGTCGAGTTCCAGAAGATGTGCCAAGTGACGCCCTGGGGAGCGCCGGCCGGGAAGACCTCAGCCCCAAACGTCGTAGAAGCGTTCAAGTTCAGGTCAGGGGCATTCCAGCCCGGTCCAGAGGTCGAGACGGGAGTAACGACAACGCTGGTGGGCAGCGGATACAGCGTGACCTGTGCCGTGCCGAACACGGCAGGGTTCACAATCGAGCGCGCAATCACAGTTACCGGATTGACGTTGGGTGCGCCCGCCGGGGCAATATACGAGCCAGTAGGCGTGATCGAGCCATTGCCTGTGCCCTGCACCTCCCATGTCACACCCTGGTTGGCGCCGGCCGGCTGCACGAGCGACGCGAACGACGCCGTCGAGCCATAGGCAACATTCGCGGTCGACGGCGAAACCAGCACCGTCGTCGGAGCATCGCCCCAGTAGATGCGATAGATGCGCTGCACCGTCGTGAAATACAACGGGTCGTCGATCTCGCACACAAGCGTCACGAACTGGCTACCGCCGGGGAATGCGGCCGGGGCCTGGTACAGCACCCGCTTGGTGCCGATGCCCCCGCCCATCTGGCTGACCACCGAGCCTGCTGTCGGCGAGCTGAATGACATGGCGGCCGCATTGGCACCGGGCGTACCTTGGTTACCCAGACGGCAACCGATCTGGTGCGTCAGCAGCACTTCGGTGCCGACCACGCCGGGGCCGCCCACCGAGGCATCGATGCGTACTTCGTCGTTCTGGTTGATCGCAGCCACCAGCGCGGCCGCCACGTCGGCAGATGATGCCGCAGTACCGACGCTGACCGGAGTGTGGCCGATGACGATCGCGCCATTGGTGTCAAACTCAAAGGTGCGGGTGCCGTTAAAGCCATCGTCAATTAGGAACAGGTCCCCGTCGGCAACGGTCAGCAGCACTTCAACCACGCCGGTGGCCATGCTCTGTGTGCCATGGCTTCCATTCACCAGCGCGCCGTAGTCGCCGTCTTGCTCAAAGATCTTCCAAAGCGTGTTGAAGGTAATCTCGGCGCCGGCCGGGTTGATGAAGCGGTCCAGCTCAATCGTGCCGCTTGGCAGGACGGTGACCTGGTCGGTATCCACGTTGGGCGTCACGCCGTCCCAGGTGATTACCGTGATGCTGGTGGGCGTGCTCGCGGCGGCGTTATTGATGATCGGGAAGGACGCACTGACGAAGTTCGGCCCGCTGAGGTCAGCCACCGGCGTCGCGCTGGGCGGGTGGTCGGTGGGGACCAGCCGCACGGTCACACCGGCGTGGTTCTGATTCAGCAACGCGATGTTTGTGTTCCAGATCAATACGTTGTCGGCCCCGAACGGCCCGGATTCCAGGTTGGATAGGTTGCCGAACACGAAGTCGGCCTGACTGAGCGGGAAATACGTGCTGCCGTCGGTTGAGTACTCGACCGTGACGCTTACGGGGTCCGAATTGGCGTCGGTCACCGTCACGTTCAGAGGGACGTTGCCGGAATCCTGGAACACCTGAAATGCCGTAACCGCTGGCGCGCTGTTGCCGAACAGGCTGAAGTTGTCGGACTCAATGAACGGCCCGGCCTGGGCATCGGCAGCCAGAAGGCGCAGTCGCACCTGCGGGTGCGAATTGACAAAGCCGCCTGTCTGTGCAGCCAGGTCAGGCAGCGCGTCCCATACCACTTCATAGGACGTGGGCGACGGCTGCGTCGAAAACGGACCGGCGACGCCCTGCGAAAACTGCGAAAGCAGCGTGCAAAACTGCCAGTCCACACCATCGTTCAGGGTAAACTGGACGGCCACGGCTGAGGCGTCGGACTCAGCATCTGAAAGCGCCACACTGATCGGCACCCGCCCCACGAATGACTGGCCATCAAAGCTGGACAGAAGCTGCAGCGTCGGCGGACCGTTGATTGAGGTGTCAATGTTGAAAGGCTGTGCCACGAACGGCGTGCCCACTACTACATCGCTGTAGCCCGACGGCTGGTCAAATGCCTGCATCACGAGAATTACTTCGCCGACAAAGTCCGGCTCAGAGTTTTCTGCAATCCAGAAGAACTGGATTGAGTTGCCGGCGGGGCTGGTCAACAAATTCACCGGCCCCCCACCAAGGTAGGCACTGGAGTCGATGATCGTGAAGTTCTGGCCTTGGTCGATGCTGTAGGCCACGAAGATGTCGGCGATGTCGCTGCTGCTGTCAGCCAGACTGATTTCGATCGGGATGATGCGCAGGCCGTTGGGCGGCGGCACCATGCTAAGGACTTCCGGGCCGTCGTTGCCTATGTCCTGCCCCGACAGTTCAGCCCACGGGCTTGTGACCTGTCCGTCGTTGGCACGAATGCGAATGGTTACGTCTGACAGGTAACCCAATCCCTCATCGGCCGCAAAGTCCCAGCTGAATGTGTGCGCGGTACCAGCCGGGCTTGTGGCCAGGCCCGCCGTTCCGTCGCCGGGGCCAGTGCCCTCCAGGCACGTCTGGAAGCTGCCAGCGCCAATGGCGTACTGGATTTCGATTGAGCACACGTCGGAGTTTGCATCGAGGATGGTGTACTGAATCCGCGCTGGCGATTCCTCACGGATCAGCGAAGTCACCACAACCGCCGGTGCCACGTTCGTCGTGGGCGTGCTGGAGCCCCCGCCGCCCTTTTTGTCGTCGTCGCCGCCGCCCTGCAGGCCAAAGATGGCGCCGACTGAGCCACCGCCAGCGGCCACCAGGCCCGGGCCGCAACTGCTGGCAAGCGCAAGCGGGACCAGCAGCACCGCTGCCGCCGTCAAACGCCACACGCGTGAGTGAAAAGATGACCGGGACGTACGCAGGCTAGGCATCGCGCTCTCCACGTCGCTGCGACAAGAAACGACCGAGCTGTCCCCAAGCCTCACGTCTGTGCTTTGCCGTACGCAGTTAAATCTTACAACACGTGCGCTTAGCATGCAAAATTGCACATAGTGCGATACGCAACAGCTTGAATTCCTGCCTTCATGAGGCTGGGCCAGTAATTCTAGTGCTCTTGTCACGGCGCATACTGACAGTCAGCCCATTAAAGGAAAGAGCACAGCGGCGGCAATCATTGAATGCCCCGGAAAGCAGGCGTCACCAAGGTGATGAGGCCGCCGGCGTGTTCGCTCGGCGGCCTCGGGGTGTGGCTGGGGCTGCATCGTGGGGACTGCCTATCGGGGGCCGGGGCGATTGCCGCGACCGGGACCCTCGGGGCGTTCGCCTTCAGGTCCGCGCGGCGGCCTTTCGCCCTCACGACCGGGGGCTTCGCGGCCGGGACCTTCGCGGCCGGGACCTTCGCGGCCTGGGCCTTCGCCGCCGGGGCCTGGGCCGCGGGGCGGACGGGGCTTGAAGTGCTTCTTGAACTCGGCCTCGTCGATGGTGCCGTTGTCGTCATCGTCGAAGTCATCGAGCATGCGCTTTTCGACTTCGACGTCGTCAAGCTTGCCGTCGCTGTTGCGGTCAAGGCGCTTGAACTCTTCTTCGGGCGTGGGCGGCTTGGGGCCTGGGCGGAAATTCTTCTTGAATTCTTCCAGACTGACGTCGCCGCTGCTGTCGTCATCGAAGTCGTCGATCATGCGCTTTTCGGCTTCTTCGGCGTCAAGCTTGCCGTCAGCGTTCTTGTCCAGGCGCTTGAACTCGTCTTCCGGCGAAGGTGGCTGGCGGCGCGGGCGGAAGTGTGCCTTGAACTCGTCCAGGTTCACGTCGCCGCTGCTGTCGTCGTCGAAGTCTTCCAGCATGCGGTCATCGGTTTCCTCGGCGTCGAGTTTGCCGTCGCCATTCTTGTCGAGGCGTTTGAATTCGTCCTCGGCCGTCGGGGCCTTGGGCGGCATCGGCTTGAAGTGGGCCTGGAACTCGGCCAGGTCCACGTCGCCGCTCTTGTCGTCGTCGAAGTCGTCGATCAGCTTCTGTTCGACTTCCGTGGCGTCGAGCTTGCCGTCGCTGTTCTTGTCCAGGTGCTCAAAGGCCTCTTCGGGCTTCGGTGCCTTGTGTGGCTTGTCGGGCTTGGCTTCTGCTTGCAGCACCTGCGGTGCCGCAAGCTGCTGCTTTGCCCCTTCCGCATGCAGGGCGGCATTGCCACTGAGCATGCTTACGGTGAACAGGAATCCGGTCGCGCCAAAACGCGCGGCCATACGGGTGTTGAACATGGGGTTCTGCTCCGGGTTAAGGTGAGAAATGGTGTCAAACAACAGGGGTGTGGTGCTGACGTCGAACTCGGCCGGGCCCTTGGCCTCGATCCGACTGGCACCGATGAAAACCTGATACTCGCTGCCTTCCGCCACGCGCACCTTCACGCGGCCGCCGGCAAGGCGCAGTCCGCCCGCAAGCGGCTGCACCAGCGCGCCTTGCGACAGGTTCAAGGTGATTCCCTCAGCGGGCGTGAATTCGTTGACTGTCTCGCGATAAAGGCGCTGGCCATCGGCCATGAGTTCCACGCTGCTGCCGGTGTGCCACTCCTGCTGCGTCGGCACGGTGCCGTTGCCGGCGTCGCGCGGCAGCATCAGCACGGCGACAATGGCTGCCGCCGCGGCCACGGCACCGATGGCCGCTGCCACCCGAATCAGCCGACCGCGCTTGCGGCTGCCCGCGCCCTCGCCGACACCCTCAAGAATGCGCACCATGCGATGCGCGTACACCGCACTGTCGGGCTCAGGCTGTGAGCCTGCGGCACGCGCCAGCCAGCGATTCACGTCGGCAAGGCCGGCCGCGTGGCCGTCAGCGAAGGCCTCGAACTCGCGGGCCAGTGCGGGGTCGGCGTCCAGGGCCGCATCGAACGATGCCTGCTCGCGGGCGCTGAGACTGCCCTGCAAGGCTTCGGTGAAGCGGGCTTTGGCCTGTTCCGGAGTCATGGCATGTCCTTGAAGTCGGGGTTGCGCGCCAGGGTGTCGCGAAGGCGTTCCTTGGCGCGGGTCAGCAGCATGGCCACGGCACCGACACTGCGGCCGACGGCGCGCGCTGTGTCAGACAGGCTTAGACCTTCGAAGAAGCGCAGCAGGATCACTTCGCGCTGCGCTTCCTCGAGGGTCGCAACGGCCGCCAGCACGGCTTCGCGCAGTTCGGCGTCGGATGCACGGTCGGGGTCGGGCGTGCTCGCCACGGCCTCGAGGCTGCCCTGCGCCTTGCGCACGTTGCGGCGGCGGATGTGGTCAATGCAGGCGTTGCGCAGGCTGCGGAAGAGGAATGGTTCGATTGCGCCGCCCTGCCATGGCTTCGCGTCTTGCTCAATCATGCGCACAAAGGCGGCTTGCGCGACTTCTTCGCCTTCGTTGGCATCACCCAGCATGCGGGCGCAAAAGCGAACCGCGCGCGCGAAGTATTCGCGCACCAGGCGGGCGTGGTCCCAGTCAGGACCGGCAGGCGTCGCCGAAGGCATCAGGCGTTTGACCCCATGAGCCAGTGGAACTGCACGTACTTCACCAGCGCAAGGCGCCAGCACAACGGTCGTGTCAGTAAGCCCGATGTCCCAGGCAGCGTCCATACAGGCATCACGCACAGCCACACAAACCTTCACGCGAAAAGCAGCCGCGCCCGCTCGAGGCCGACTTGCATGACAATTGGGTGAAGAACTGGCCCCGGGGCGTGATGCGTCAACTCAGAGCCCGAACTGCATGGTCCGGGCGTTGTCCTTGGCTGACTTGCTTATCCGTTCTGCACCAGCTCGACCAGCGCTTTCACGTTGCCTACTGGCGTTTGCGGGAGAATCCCGTGTCCAAGGTTGAAGATGTGGCCGGTGCGGCCTTGTGCGGCCTCAAGCACGGTGCGCGCTTTTTGCAGCACTACTTCGCGCGGGGCGAACAGGCATACCGGGTCGAGGTTGCCTTGCACGGCCTTGGCCCCCACTTCCCAGCCGCGCTGCAGCGGGGTGTGCCAGTCGATGCCCAGCACGTCGGGGCGGGCCTGCATCATCAGCTCAAGCAGTGTGGCCGTGCCGGTGCCGAAGTAGATCACGGGTACCTTGCTTCGCACGCTGTCGATGGCCTGCTTCACGTAGGGCAGCACGTGGTCGCGATAGTCTTCGGGGCTGAGGCAGCCGACCCAGCTGTCGAAGAGCTGCACGCATTGCACGCCCCATTCGATCTGCGCGTTCAGGTATTCGCTGACTTGACGCGTCAAGCGCTGCATCAGCGCGCGCCAGGCGCCTGGGTCGCCGAGCATCAGCTTCTTGGTGTGGATGTAGTTGCGCGAAGATCCACCCTCAATCGCGTATGCCGCCAGCGTAAACGGCGCGCCCGCAAAACCGATCAGCGGGATGTCGCTGGGCAAATCTCGGCGGATCAGCCGGATTGCATCGCCCACAAACGGCATGCTTTGACGCGGGTTTTCGTCGCGGAGCGAGTCAATCGCAGCGGCATCGCGCACGGGGTTGTGGATGCGCGGGCCTTCACCTTCTTCGTAGGTGAGCTTCAGGCCCAGCGGCTCAAGGATCGGCAACAGGTCCGCAAACAGAATCGCGGCATCAACGCCAAGAATGCGCTGGGCGTCCAGCGTGACTTGCGCCGCAAGCTCAGGCGTTTTGCACAGGCCCAGAAAGTCAGTCTTGGCGCGAACCTCGCGATACTCGGCCATGTAGCGCCCGGCCTGGCGCATCAGCCAGATCGGCGCCCGGTCGGTTGCTTCGCCGCGGCATGCCTTGAGGAAAATTGAGTTGTGCAGTTTCGGGTCCATGGCGCGACGCTATTCCATTTCCGGCTCAAGGTCGATGCCCAGCCCGTCGGCGAGGCGGTTCAAGTGATTGAAGAAGCCGATGATCTGGGCTGCGCTTACGATCTCTTCGTTGCTCCAGCCGGCCTGCCGCAGCGCGTCCACGTCGGCGCGGTTGCATTGGGCCGGACTCAGCGTCAGCTTTTCGGCCCATGCGCACAATGCCTTATGCCTTGCGTCCAGCTTGCTGGCCCGCCAATCCTTCTGGACCTGTGCTGCCAGTTCGTCGTCACGCGACATTTGCGCCAGGTCGTGCGCGTGGGCCAGTGTTCAGTAAACGCAGTGATTGGCCTTGCTGACCAGCGTGGCCAGCAGTTCGCGCACCCAGCGCCGCAGCGGCCCCTTGCCCAGCATTACCCTTTCATAGAACTGCATCGTGCAGTCCAGCCCGTCGGGGCTGAGGCTTTGGATGCGCAGAATCTGGAACACCCGGCCCGCGCGCGCCAGCCCGGCCTCATACTGCGATTTCACCAGGCCATCGGCGTCTTCGGGCGACACTGTGGGGACGTAAGCCATGGCGCGAAGTTACTAATCAGCGCCCGTTGCGTCAGCGGGTGCTGAATCACAGCACTCGGCCCACCACCTGGCCCGCGATCGTCACCATCACAATCGACACCGCAAACGCCGTGGCGTAGCTGTGCGCGGGTTCGTCGCTGTCTGCGCTGCGCTTCACGGCTGCCAGCGCGGCGCTGCTTGTGAGGCCGCCGCAAATGCTGCCCCACAATTCCACCGGCCGCAGCTTCAACAGGCGGCCCAGTGCCAGCGCCACCAGCATCGGCACGAATGCGACCACCAGCGCTGAGCCCAGCACCGGCCACGGGTTCAGGTTGATGCCTTGTGTCAGCGCGCTGCCGGCCAGCACGCCGGTCTCGCCCACGAACAGCAGTATGCCCAGATCGCGCACCAGTTGCCGTGCGGACTTGGGCACGTTGGCCGAAAACGGCCCCACCTTGCGCATGCACGCCAGCGTGATGCCCGCGATCAGCAGCCCGCCAGCCGGGCCGAAGCTCAGATCCAAGCCAAACGGCCGCAGGTGCACGCTGCCGATCAACAGCCCGATCAGGATGCCGCCGGCGTAAATGGCGATATCGGTGGCCTGGGTGCTGGGTTCGAAGCGCCCCAGCTCAAGCGATGCGGCCTTCACGGCTGCCCGCTGCCCGATCAGGTCCACGACGTCGTGGCGCATCAGTACCAGGTCGGCACTTGGTTCCAGCACTTCGTGGCCGCGTTCGACGCGCGCGATCATGCAACGGTGGCGGCCGATCAGGTTCAGTTCTTTCAGCGATTTGCCGGCCACGGCCGACGACGTGACGTGCACGCGGCGCGGCTCGGGCAGGCGTTCGCGCAATTCGCTGTCGTAGACTTCCGGTCCCACCAGCCCTTCGAACACCTGCAGCTCATCCAGCCGGCCCAGCACCAGCACGTGATCGCCGAGTTCGAGCGTCGAGTCGGCGCCAACGACCAGCACTTCGCCCTTGCGGTGAATGCGCGAGATCATGCAGCCGCTGCGGCGCGTCAGGTTCAGTTCGCGCAGCGTTTTGCCGCACACGTCAGGCTGCGTGACTTCGAACGCGCGCGTAAGTTCTGGCGTGCGCACCCGGACCACCGTGTTGCCGCCCGGCAGCTCAACGGTCTCTCGCGCCAAATCCGTTCCGGTAACGCGCGGCAGCAGCTGCACTGACAGCACCGCCACCACCAGCCCCAGCGGGTACGTTAGAGCAAACGCGATCGAAAGCCGCGCGGCATCAGTCGCTTCGCCGCTTGCCGCCGCGTAGGCCGCCGCGCTGCTGAGGGCCCCGGCCAGCGTACCCGCAGCCACCGAGCCGTCGGCCCCGGTCGCCAGTGCGATCAGCACCATGCTCGCCGAGGCGGCAACCACCACGGCCGCACCCACCGCCACGTAACGCAAGCCGCGGCCGCTGCGCAAGCCTGACACGAACTGCGGCCCGGCCTCAAAACCTACCGAGTAAATGAACAGCGCAAACCCGAGTTGCCCGACGGTCAGCGTCGGCCGCACCCCGCCGTAGAGCGTCTCGAGCGAAAGGCCCAGCCAGCCGGCCCCCAGCGCCACGAACAGCGTGCCGCCGCCGGGCCCAAGCCCGAGCCCGCGCCACTCCATTCGCCCCAGCAGATAGCCCAGCGTCACGACCAGCATCAGGCCGGCCAGCGGCACTTGCGAGAAGTAGTTGACGACGGTCTCGATCACTGGGCACCGAGCATAGGGGCATTGCCCGCAGCCTCAACCGCCGAGGCCGCGAGTCTCACGCGCGTCGCGATCTACCACGCCCATCACGGCGTCCACTTCGGCGCGGGTCATCCGCGGCAGGTGCGGCTGCGGCGCGAGTTCACCGCGCAGACGTGCCACGAACTGCTGCGCCCATGCCCGTGTTGCCGCGCGGCTGTGTTCGTTGTGCGAGAGCTCGATCAGCAAACCGCGCTGCAACAGCACAGCCCCGCAGTCCTGCAGCAGGCCTTCGATGAGTTCAAGCGCGCGACCGAAGTTGCGGTACGCGCGATCGCAGCCTGAAAACGCGCAGGCCCGCGCGCCCTGCAAGCCGGCCGGCTCAAACAGTTCGCGCATTGCGCGCGCGAAGGGCTCAAACTCCGGCAAGTGCGTGCCTTCGCCCCACGTGGGCTCACCGATCATGATGCCGTCATGCCCGCGCAGGATGGAGGCATCCAGACCGCGCGCGTTCAACGGCCCCGTCACGCGAGCACCTGCGCTGTCCATGGCCTCAGCGGCCAAGGCCGATGTTTCCGCCGTGCGGCCGCCTGCACTCGCGTAGACCACGATAACGGAAGGATTGCTCACGCCGCGGGCTCAAAAACTTTCGACGGGCCCTGCAAGTCCTGCGCGCCGCGCAAGTCCACAATCACCGAAAGCAGGCCGTAGACGGTGCCGTCAGCAGCCAGCGCAGGGCGCGAGATGTCGAGAATCGGCACCAGCGAACCATCGGCCGCAACAAGGCGATAGCGCGACATGACCTTGGCGCCGCTGTGCGCGATCAGGTCGGTCTGGCGGTCGGAAACGGCCAGGTCGTCCGGGTGGATCAGGCTGAAGGCCGCGTAGCGCTTGTTGTCGATGAAATCGGCCGGGTCATAGCCCAGCATGGCCGCGCCCTCGGCGTTGGCGAACTTCAGGGTGTAATGCTGGTCGTTGGCCACGCACACGACGGCCACGGGCAGGCGGTGCATCAGTTCTTCGGGCGACATGGCTTTACCTGGTCAACAGCAGTTGCGACGGTCCCTGTAACGCCGGCACATCAGATATGTTGAACAGCCCGCCTGCAACACCCAGCGGCTCTCCGGGGCGCGGGCTCGCGCCCCGCACCACAATCAGCATCGGTGCCAGCGAGCCGTCGGCCTGAATCAGACGCAGCCGCACGACTGACATCGCACCATCGCGTGAAGCCGCGTGCTCAACGTACGCATCGGCAATGTCCTGATCTTCAGGCGGGACCGTGGAAGAGGGGCGGTAGTGGCGTGTGTTCACGAAGTCGGCCGAGCTATAGCCCATCAGTTCTTCGGTTGAGCCCAGACTCGCGCGCACGGTGTAGTCGGCGTCGTTTTCGGCAAAGAACATCCCCACCGGCAGCTGCGAGCCTACCCATTCCGCGTCAACGGGCTCAGCCAGCACGGCGGGCGGCCGCCGCAGGCTGGGCGCGGCACCCTTCGAAAGTACACCCGGCGGGCCTTGCAATGCTTCAATCCCGCGCAGATCAAGCACGTTGCCGGCGAGGCCAAGTATGGTCCCTGAAGCGTCGTACACCGCCTTGCCAACCAGCAGCACCGGGATGATCTCGCTGTCTGAGGCCACGATGCGATAGCGCGAAACAACCGGGCTGGCACCGGACAAGGCCTGCTCGACGTGCGCATCCACGATGTCCTGGTCGGCTGGAAGAATCGTGGAGGCCGCGAAGTACTGCTTGTTGTCTACGAAGCTGTCGAGGTTGTAACCAAAGGCCTCACCACGGCCGTGGCACAGGAAGCGCATCGTGTACAGTGGGTCGTTCGCGCAGAACAGCGAGACGTAAGGCACGTTCTTGAGCAACCAATCGGTAGGGATTTCCCGGGCGCTCGTCATCGTCGTCGCCATTGCCTTGATTGCCTACAGGTTGCGTAAAGGTCAGGGCAGTCTAGTCAACGGACCTAGTGAGAAAAGTACTCTGTTAGGCCGTTTTTACCGGTTTCGAACATCGAACGTTCAAGGCCTGCACGAATTCGAGAACCATGCTGCCCGGTTCTCACTTCCGAAGCAATCGGAATCACGTCGCGCGCACGCCCAGCTTCAAGTACACGCGCAGCACTGTCAGGTCGCCGGCACCGATGCCCGGAATGCGCGAGGCTTGACCCAACGTCAGCGGCCGGATGCTCTCAAGCTTTTGGCGTGCTTCTTTGCGCAGGTTGGTCATGGCGGCAAAGTTGAGGGCGGCGGGCAGGCGAACGGATTCAAGCTCAAGCAAGCGGTCGGCCTCGGCGTTTTCACGCTCGAGGTAGCCGGCGTAGCGCGCGTCGTGAAGCAGGGTTTCGGCGGCTTCGGCGTCGAGTGCCGATAGTTCGGGCGCGTGCGACACGGCCTGCTGCCATTCGAATGATGGCGTGCGCAGCCAGTCAAAGAGGGGCTTGCCATCAAGGCGCGTGCCGCGCAGCAGGGCCTCACCACGGGCGTACTCGGCAAGTTTGTCGTGCAGGCGTTGTGCGCGTTGCGGCTGCACAACGCCCCGCTCAATGCCCAGCGGGGTCAGGCGGCGGTCGGCGTTGTCGCTGCGCAGCCGCAACCGGTATTCGGCCAGACTGGTGAACATGCGGTAGGGTTCATCGGTGCCGCGCGTGGTGAGGTCATCGATCAGCACGCCCATGTAGGCCTGGTCGCGGCGCAGGATCACCGGCTCGCGCCCTGCCAGCGTCAGCGCGGCGTTCATGCCCGCCATCAGCCCCTGCGCGGCCGCCTCTTCATAGCCCGTGGTCCCGTTGATCTGGCCGGCGAGGTACAGCCCGGGCAGGCACTTGGTTTGCAGCGTGGCGTCAACCTGCGTGGGCGGCACGAAGTCGTACTCGACCGCGTAGCCGTAGCGCACGATACGCGCGCGCTCAAGGCCGGGAATGGTGCGCAACATCGCGTCCTGCACGTCGCGCGGCATGCTGGTGCTGATGCCGTTGGGGTAGATCGTGTCGCCGCCGGCAGTTTCGGGCTCAAGGAATATGTGGTGGCTGTCCTTGTCGGCGAAGCGTTTGATCTTGTCTTCGATGCTGGGGCAATAGCGCGGCCCGATGCCCTGAATCTGGCCCGAATACAGCGGGCTGCGCGCGAGGTTGTCGAGAATCACCTGGTGCGTTTGCGCCGTCGTGCGCGTGATCCAGCACGGCACCTGCGGTTGACTCAGTTGACGCGTCAAGTATGAAAAAGGGCGCGGCGGGTCATCGCCCGGCTGCTGGTCCAGCCCCGCAAAATCAATGCTCTCGCGCGCCAACCGCGGCGGCGTGCCGGTCTTGAGCCGACCCATCCGCAGCCCAAGATCACGCAACTGCTGCGACATGCCCAGCGCCGCCTTTTCACCCGCGCGGCCGCCGACAATCTTCTCTTCGCCGTAATGCAGCAGCCCGCCCAGGAAAGTGCCGGTCGTCAGCACCACGCGCTGCGCGCCAATCTCGCGCCCGTCGGCGAGGCGAACGCCGGCGACTGCGGGTGCGGACTCCGGGGTGCGGGGTGCGCCGTGGGCTGCACCGTTGACGATCAGGCCCACGGCTTCGCCCTCGACGACCCTGACGCCCGCCGTGGCCTCGACCATGGTCTGCGCTGCGCGCTGGTAGGCGTCTTTGTCGGCCTGGGCGCGCGGGCTGATGACGGCCGCGCCTTTGCTGGTGTTGAGCATCCGGAACTGGATGCCGGTGGCGTCGATCAGCAGGCCCATCGCGCCACCAAGCGCGTCTATCTCACGCACAATCTGGCCCTTGGCCACGCCGCCAATGGCGGGGTTGCAGGACATGCGGCCGATACCGTCACGCTCAAAAGTGACGAGGCAAACTGAGGCACCAAGCCGAGCCGCCACCAAAGCGGCCTCAATGCCGGCATGTCCCCCACCCACCACAATCACGTCCACGCGCATTGCCGCAGGATAGCAGCATCGCCGGCGCCAAGCAGGCACCGGTGCCCGAGTGGAATTCCTGGAAACAAGGGAATTCCCTGACACCGTTCGTGTTCTGCCCGGCGTTGTACCTTTGTCCGGGGCCGATCCTGGTTCCTGGCAAAGCCGGGTACGCGAGTACCAAACCACATGTCAAAAACAATCGAACGCGCACCCGATGAACGGGTTAACTGGTCGGGGTCTGCCCCCTTCCTGATCATGCACCTGCTTCCACTGGCCGCGCTGTTGACTGGCGTGCCATGGTTCGCCTGGATCATCATGGCGGTGCTCTACTTTGGCCGCATGTGGCTTGTTACCGCCGGCTTTCACCGTTATTTCGCGCACCGCAGCTACAAGATGGGCCGCACCATGCAGTTTCTGATGGCCCTTGGCGGAACCACGGCGGTGCAGAAGGGCCCCCTTTGGTGGGCTGCCCACCATCGCCACCATCACAAGTTCAGTGACCAGGACCAGGATATCCATTCGCCCAAGCGCGGCTTCTGGTGGAGCCACATGGGCTGGATCCTGTGCCGCAAATACGACGCCACGCGCATGGAACTGGTGCCCGACCTGGCCAAATTCCCTGAGCTGCGCTGGCTGAACAAGTACTGGATTGTCCCGCAGCTTGCGCTGGCGATCGCGGTCTTTGGGCTGGGATTTGCGCTCACCGGCGGGTTACTGCCGGCGCTTGGCACGGTGTTGATCGGGTTTGTGCTGTCGACCCTGTTGTTGTCCCACACCACGTACACCATCAACTCACTCAGTCACGTCATCGGCCGCAGACGCTTCGCGACCAGCGACACCAGCCGCAACAACTGGGTGCTGGCACTGATCACGGGTGGAGAAGGCTGGCACAACAACCACCACTACTACCAGGGTTCCGCACGGCAGGGCTTCCGGTGGTGGGAGATCGACACGACATACTACGGCCTGTGGCTTCTTTCGAAGCTGGGGCTTGTCAGCAACCTGCACAGGCCGCCGAAGCGTCTGCTTGAGAAACACCTGATCCAAAAGGGCGCGCCGGACATCGGCACCTTCGACAAGTATCTCGCCAGGGCGGTCAAGGCCCTGCACGCAACCGGCGAACTCGCCGCCGAGCAGAAACTGGCCCTGCAAGAGCTGTACGCCACCACCAAGGCAAGGGCGCTGGAACTGGTAAGAGTCAAAGGCACAGCGTCGGTACCCTCGTAATTCGCATACCCTGCCTGGGCCGTGCAATGGGTGCGTGACGCCGCCAGTTGAGACTCGAAACCGGCGCAAAACCGCGTACACTCCCGGCCCATGAACATTGATTTGATTTCCTTCCTCAAGAAGCAATCCGAATTCGTGCCCGTCGGCGACGTCGAGAAGGCGCTGAAGATTTCGCGCGATGCCATCTTCAGCGATGTCGAGGCGCTGATCGAAGAAGGCTACAGCATCGAGTTCCACCCGTATCTCGGGCTGAAGCTCATCGACATCCCGGACCGCCTGCTCAAGCACGAAATCCGCGATGACCTCAACACCAAGGTCATCGGCCGCAAGATGAAGATCCACGATCAGGTCGCCAGCACCAACGACAGCGCATGGGAACTGATCGATACCGACGCCGAAACCCGCGACGGCACCGTGGTACTCGCCGACAGCCAGACCCGCGGCAAGGGCCGCATGGGTCGCGAGTGGCACAGCGCACCGGGCCAGGGTCTTTGGATGTCTGTGGTGATGCGCGTGCACATCCCCGCCGACAAGCTGGCCTACATCACAGCCATGGCAAGCCTGGCTGTGGCCAACATGCTGCAGCAGTTCATTCACCTGCCCGCCGAGATCAAGTGGCCCAATGACATCTACATCCGCGGCCGCAAGGTCTGCGGCATTCTTGTGGATGCGCGCAGCAACCACGCCGAAACCTACGTGCTGGGCATCGGCCTGAACGTGAACCAGGCGCGGCCGGATTTCCCCGAGGCCCTGCGCGAAACCGCCACCAGCCTGCGCCTTGAGCGGCCTGGCGCGAAACCCTTGAACCGCGTTCGCGTACTGCGGCCGCTGCTGTTTTACCTCGAGCGCGTATATGACCTCGTGCGCAAGAAGAAGTGGGACAAAATCGCGCGCGCGTGGTCCGAGTTCGTGCACATGGGCGGCAAGCAGGTCAGCCTGCAGCAAGGCGGCGCGGAATTCACGGGCACGGTGCTGGAAGTCCACCCGGCCGAAGGCATCACGCTGAAGCTGGCCGATGGTGCAACCCGCACGTTTGCCGCTGAGACTGTCTCGAACGTCCGTGAAGTCACGCCTGCTCGAGTTACGCCGGAAAGCACCGCGCCATGAGCCGCGACCCCAACGACCTGTACGACGCGCCGGCACTGTACGACCAGTTCGGCACCGGCGTACCCGGCGACGAAGCCTGGTTTGCGGCCGCCGCCAAGCGCGCGGGCAAGGTGCTGGAGCTGGCCTGCGGCACCGGCCGCGTGACGATACCGATGGCACGCACGGGCGCGCGGGTCACGGGCCTTGAGCTGTCGCAGAGCATGCTGGAAGCCGCGCACTTCAAGCTGGCCACGGAGCCTGCACCCGTGCGCAAGCGCGTGAAGCTGCTGCAGGGCGACATGCGCGGCTTTGCGCTGGGGCAGACTTTTCCGCTGATCGTGATCCCTTACCGCGCGTTTTTGCACCTGTTGACGACCGACGACCAGAAGGCCTGCCTGCATTCATGCCGCGAGCACTTGACGCGTCAAGGCAAGCTGGTGATCAACCTGTTCGACCCCAACCTGCGCATTCTGGGCGGCAACGTGGACCGCGACGGCACACTGCTGCGCAAGGTACACGACGTCGCCACCGAAGACGGCGGCACGCTGAGCGTCGTCAGCAGCCGCGTGACCTGCCCCGAAGAGCAGCGCTTCGAAGAGCATTGGGTGTTCGAGAAATTCAGCGCGCGCGGCGACAGCGTATGGCGCAAGAACCACCGCATCAGCCTGCGCTACTGCTTCCGCTACGAAATGGAACACCTGTTTGAGCTGTGCGGCCTGAACGTGCTGAAGCTCGAAGGCGGATTTGCCGGCGAGCCCTACCGCCACGGGGCAGAGCAGATCTGGACTGTCTGCCGCGCCTGATTTGTGTCTCTCGCCACACCCTAGCATGCGCCCATTTGCGTACCGCGCCACCAAATCGTTAGACTGCGCGGGCACTCCTGAGGGTACTTCCTTGCGCATTGCCATCATTTCACAGGGCCCGCGGCTTTACAGCACGCGGCGCCTGCGTGACGCCGCCCGCGAGCGCGGCCACGACGTCCGCATCCTCGACCCGCTGAAATTCAGCATCGACGTCGAGAGACGCAACCCACAGCTCTACTACAAGGAAAAGAAGCTCGGCCGCTTCGACGCGATCATCCCGCGTATCGGCGCCAGCATCACATTCTTCGGCACGGCACTCGTACGCCAGTTTGAGCAGATGGGTGCGTTTTGCCTGAACACAAGCAGCGCGATTGCCACCAGCCGCGACAAGCTGCGCGCGTTCCAGATTCTCAGTCGCCATCACGTCGGCATCCCCAAGACCAGCTTCGTGCGCCAGCGCGGCAGCGTGATCCCCGCCATTGAGCGTGTGGGCGGTGCCCCCGTCATCATCAAGCTGCTGGAGGGCACCCAGGGCATCGGCGTGATCTTGGCCGACAACAACAAGATCGCCGAAGCAATCATTGAGACACTGCAGACCGCGCGCCAGAACGTACTGATCCAGAACTTCGTTGAAGAAAGCCGCGGCCGCGACGTGCGCGCCTTTGTCGTCGGCGGAAAGGTCGTGGCAGCCATGCGTCGCAGCGCGCAGCCCGGCGAATTCCGCAGCAACGTGCACCGCGGCGCGATTGCCATGCCGATCCAGATTTCGCCGGAGTACGAACGCACCGCCGTGCATGCCGCGCAGATCCTGGGTTTGCGGGTCGCCGGCGTCGACATGCTCGAAAGCAACGACGGGCCGATGGTGATGGAAGTGAACAGCAGCCCCGGCCTCGAAGGGATCGAGGGTGCCACCCGCGTCGATGTGGCCGGCGCGATCATCCAGCACATCGAAGAAGAAGTGCTGTTCCCGGAAATCGACGTGCGCCAGCGCCTGACGCTGAACCAGGGTTACGGCGTGGTCGAGATCCCGATCAGCCCGGACAGCGAACTCGTGGGCAAGACCATCAAGGAAAGCGGCCTGCGCGACCGCGACATCCTGGTGCTCAGCATCATGCGCGAAAGCACGACGATTCCGAACCCGCGGGTGTCACGCCAGATCTTCGCGGGCGACAGGTTGCTGTGCTACGGCAAGCTGCTGGCCATGAAGAGCCTGCTGAAGGCACCCACCGACGACACCCGCGCCCGCTACGCCGAACGAACGTAGCTCAGCGGGCCAGCGCGGCCTGTACCTGGTCGGCGAGCATGCTGATGAATGCAGGGTGCGTGTTGACCGATTCCGCAGCTGCAAACTCAACGCCAAGTTTCTCGGCGTGCTCGCGGCCCTCGACACCCAGGTCGTAGAGAACTTCGACGTTGTCGCACAGGAAGCCGATGGGCGCCGCCACGATCTGCTTCGCGCCGGCTTCTTTCAGCCTGTCCATCGCGTGCTCAATGAACGGCGTGGTCCATTCGATTTTGCTGTCGCTGGGCGCACTCTGGTAGCCGACGGCCCAGTTCGCGGCCTCAAGGCGCGCAGCCACCAGCTTCGCGGTTTCCGCGATCTGCTGGGTGTACTGGCTTGTGCGCACAATCGGCAGCGGCACCGCGTGGGCCGAAAGCAGCAGGCCGGTTTCAGGCGACTTCAGGTTCGCGCCAAGCTTGCCCGCGGCGGAGGCAATGCGATCAGCCAGCGCGTCAATGAAACCGGGTTTGTTCCAGAAAGGCTCGCAGACACCGGCCCAGCGCGGGCGGCCGGATTCCGGCAGCTTGTCGAGACCTTCACTGACCCGGCGCAGATAGGCGTCCCAGCTCACCGATGATTGGTGCGGCGTCATCACCAGCGTCACGAACTCGCGCGTGCCGCCTTCGGCCATCGCCACCACTTTGTCGGCAATGTGCGGCTGCCAATGGTCATAGCCGACGGTCACGCCCAGCTTGATCCCGCGGCGTGCAAGCTCAGCCTGCACGGCGTGGGCCTGGGCTTCCGTGATCTCGTTAAAGCGCGAGAAACCTCCCAGCGCTTTGTAGTGCTCGACCACTTCGGCCACACGGGCGGCGCGGGCCGGGTTGTCACCAAAGATGCCGCTGACGAAGCAGTGGGCCTCGCCGGGACAGGGGTCGTGACGCTTGCAGCAGCCCGGGGTGGGTCCGCCAAAGGCGACTACCAGCAGGTGATCGGCGCTCATGAGGTAGATTCCTGTGTGGTGTCTTCGATCAACTTGGGCTCAATCCGCCACTTCGCGCGCAGTTGCCGCAGCGTGATCTGCCCCTCGCTTGAGGCCGCACTGTGGCCCGGCGGCAGATTCTTGCGCGTGGCCTCACTGACGATCTTGTCGGTGACGCCCCACCAGAAGCGCTCGCGCGCGTCGAGGCTGAGCAGCGCACCCCGGCGAATCTGCGAGCGCTGCTCGGGCGTGGCGCAGTAGCCCACCAGCGCTTCTTCCAACCATGCGCCGTGGTCCTGGTCCTGGTCCATGTGCATGGTCCAGTACTCGATTTCTTTTTCGGCGAAGCCGGCCTTGCGCAATCCGGCCACGGCCAGCTCGAACATCGCGGGAATACTCCATTCGTGGCCGGGGCCTAAAGCACCCAGGCCGACCAAGAATGGTTCTTCAATGCAGATGCGATAGTGCTCGCGAATGAAGTTCACGACTTCGGGGTGCAGAGGCACGTTGTCTTCCTGACCGGGCGTGTGGCCGGCGGCGTGCATGAACTTCTGGTAGTGCTCGGCGTGGTCCTGGCCCTCGCTGCGTTCGCCGTATTCGTCTACGAGCACTTTGGCCAGCCAGCACTTGGCCTCGCTGGAGGGCGCGCGCAGCAGCAGTAACTCCATGTAGCGCGTGAAATTGCCCACCAGTGGAAAGTGCTGCCCCGCAAGCACCATGAAATCAAAGCGCGAACGCGGGTCCGTCTTCATGCGGCCGAGAATCGAGTGGCCCACACCGGCATGGGTGCTGATTTCGCGGCGCAGCTCCGCCAGGAATTCCCGGGCCTCACGCTCATGTTCCAAGGCAAAACTCATGGAAGCTCCAACCCCCAGAACGCAAGCTAGATCAGCCGCTATTCCGCCGCCATAGCCCGCCCCAAAAGACAAACCAGACCATGTTCATCCTGTGAAAAGAAAACCGGCGCGGTTTCCCGTGCCGGTCTCTTGCACTGCCTGCGTGGGGTCAGGCAGTGGTGCGGTTCCTTCTGTTGCTGCGTACTGCTGCGACAGACAGGGCGGCCAGCAGTGCCAGCAGCAACGCGGCCGGACTGCCCGTTGTTGCGGCGCAACCTCCGCCCCCTCCGCCGCCTCCGCCACCACCCGTGCCGGGGCCGATGATGGTGACGTTTTCGTAAGTGAACGTCTGGGAAATCACCTGCGGGGCCAGCGCGCCGCTGGTGATCTCGATGCTTCGATTGCTACCGGTACCCGCGGGCACCAACAGGCCCGAAATCTGCGTGGGCGTCACTGTCGGCGTTCCGGGGCAAATCACGCCGTTGATGCGCACCACCAGCGGGCTCATGAAACCCGAGCCGCTGATCGTAATCGGCTTGCCGCCCGCCGGCAGGTCAGCGATCGGCGTAAACGTGGTGACGAAGAAGTCAACCGCGCTAAGGGTGGCGGTTTGCGGCGAGGTGATACCGAACGACACCAGCACTCCGCCCACCGTGCTGACATCAGTCGTCGAGGCGACGCTGGCGTTCCAGCTCAATGGTGAAGTCGAGCCAATTGCCGCTGACGACAGCAGGCTGGTGCGGATCCACAGATCGCGGAAGCCCGCGTTGGGCACCGTCACTGTCGAGGCAAACACCGCGTTGATGCTGCCCGCGCCGCCGCTGGCAAACAGTTGCGTGTCGGACAGGGCGCTGAAGGCTCCGTCGCCGTCGTCCAGCCACACCTGGAAGCCGTTGGCGGAATCCGTCTCGGCGATCCAGTTGCCGCTGCCCGCAGTGGCAAAGGTGATCGCCGTGACGTCAATGTCGTTGTTCGTGGCGCTGAGGCGCAGCTGGCCCAGCACATGATCCAGCGCTGTGCCGGCCTTGTGCATGAACGCGGCCGGGTTCGCCGGGCCGGGGCCGACACTCAGCACCGTGGTGTCAATGATCAGCGCCGTACTGGCCGCCGTGGGAACACCGCTGACCGTGCCGCCGGTCGGAGGTGTGGTACCAGTCGCCGAGAGCGACGCGTTGAAGGTCTCGCCGCTGACTGCCAGCCCATTCAGGATGCCGGCAAGGAAGAACCGCCGTGCCGTGCCACCCGGCAGCGACGGGCTTGTCAGCGTGAAGGTTACGTCCAGCGTACCGGCCGCAAAGGCCGCGGCAGTCGATGCCGCCAGCGTGTCGGCCGCGTCGAACACGGCGTTGCCGTTGTCTTCATACAGTGCGAGCTGGCTGAAGTCCGTCGCGTGGCCGCCGGTGCCGTCAGCCTCAAACGTGAGGGTGTTGACGCCCCAGGCCGCTGCTACGCCTGCAGTGAGGGTCACGTCGCAGAGCAGCTCACCGTTGCCGAATGAGCCGGTCGAGTTGCTGTTCACTGATGTGACCGAGCCCGGGCCGTTCAGCGTGACGACCAGCTGGTTGTCCTGCAGCAGCAAACCCGGCGCCGCCGTGGCGGGGGCAGGCGTGCCGGCCACCGAGGCGCCGAACTGCGTGCCGCTGACGCCCGTTACCTGGCTCTGGAACGTGTCGCCGTTGCTGCCGTTGGTGTTGAAGCCGACGATCACGAAGTATTCGCGCGTGGTGCCGGCCGCAAACACGGATTCAGAACCCGACAGCGCGAAGGTGACTGTGCCGTTGTCGGCGCTGAAGGCGGTGGTGGTGTCCACCTGCACGTCGGTGCCGGAATCATAAGTGCTGTTGCTGTTGGCATCGCGAAACAGGGCCACGCTGGCGTAATCGTTCAAGTCATCGCCGGTGCCACTGGCGTTGACGGTGATGCCCGTGACCGCGTTGGTCGGGCCGCTGGGGTAAGCAATCGTGAAGCGTTGCAGCATGAAGCCGCTGCCGTTCATGTACGCGTTGGTCTGCGCGCCGGGGCTGGTGTCCGCCACCGTGAAGCCGGGGATGTCAATCGTGACGCCCGGCGAATAGCCCGCGGCCGGCGCCGGCAGCGTGCTGCTGGTGGTGCCGGTGTAGCCGTAAGCTGCGGCCGTGACCGCCGTGGTGAAGGTCTCGCCCTGTGCGGGGTTCGAGTTGTATGTGCCGACGACAAAGAAGGTCTTGGTCTGCCCGGCACTGAAGTTGACCGCGCTGCCACTGAGGGTGATAGTCACGCTGCCATTGTCGGTGGCAAAGGCAGTCTGCGAGCCGACCAGCGTGTCGGTGCCTGAGTCGAAGCTGCCGTTGGTGTTCGAGTCGTGGTAGATGGCAACCGTGTCGTAATCCGTGCTGTCGTCGCCGGTGCCATCTGAGCCCAAGGTCAGACTCGAAAGCGAGTTGGCAGGCCCGGCCGCATAGCTGACCGTGAACTCCTGCAACAGGTGCCCACCCGAGCTCGGGTAAGCCGTCTGCGCCGTACCACCCTGGTCGGCAAACGTGAACGAAGGCGTCTGGATCGTGATGCCCGCCATGTACACCGTCGGAGTACCAGCCGTGAGGCCGGATTGCACCGTCAGTGCACTTACCCGGTGCAGCAGGCTTTGCCCGGGTGTCGCCAGCGTCGAGCCATTCAGTTTCACCACCACGAAGAACGTCACGCTGGTGCTGGTCGGGATGGTCAGGTTTGCGGTGAATGTGGCGGTGCCATTGTCGGCCGAGTATGCGGTCACGGCCGTGCCGTAAATCGTGTCCACGCCGGCGTCGTACTGGGCGGTGGTGCCGCCGGTGTCTCGGTAGAGCGCGACTTCAGAGTATGCGGTCGAATCATCGGCGGTGCCGGATGCCTGCAGGGTAATGCTGGTGACCGTCGGGCTGCCTGCGCTGTTAGCCGAAAGCGTGAACACGCCGGCCTGGATGCCGTCACCGTTGCCGGTTTCGTGGGCGTAGCGCTGGATCGCAGAGCCCGCCGTGGCGGCCGCCGTGACGCGCATCGGGAACAGCCAGTTGGTGTTGTTGCCGTTGTCCCAGCCGTTGGCGCTGGCATTGATCTGGCTGCTGGCCGCTGAGTCCTGCACGTCCACATAGCCAATCGACTCGGTGCCCGCATCATTGATTGTCGCCTGCACGCCGGTGCTGCTGGCGCGCACATATACAGGGCTTCCGCTGATGCCGTTCAGTGTCAGGACCCCGGCTACCGTCGTTGTCGTGCTGGAGGTGAAGGTAAGTGTCTTGCCCGCCGCCGTGCAGCTCAGGTTGTAGAACGTCGGCCCGCCGGAAATCGTTGAGGCCGTGGTCCCGGTGAAGGCAACCGTACCGTTGTTGTGGTTGAAGGTTCCGGTGCGGGTGAAGTTGCCATTGACGTTCACCGTTCCCGTCGAGGCCGTCAGGGTCGAGGCCGTCGCCACCGCGAGGTGATTGAAGGTGGTGGTCGAGGTGCCGCTGATGGTGCTGGTGCCGTTGAAGGTGACGGTGCTGGTGTTGGCGGTGAAGGTGCCGTTGTTGACCCAATTGCCGGCGACGTTGATCAGCATCGAGGCGGTATTCGCCACCGCCGTCGCATTGGTCGAGATCGTGAGCGAGCCGGAGTAGTTGTGCGGGCCGGTCCCAATGTAGCAGGTGCAACTGCTGCCGTTGCCGATCTGGACATTGAACAGTCGAGCTGAAGTGTAGCTGCTGGTCATGTAGAGGTAGCCGGTGGTACCCACAAAGCGCAGCGTGCCGCCGGTGGGCGTGAACGAATTGCTGTAGATGTAAGCGTAGGTACCCACATCGATCGTGCCGGCAGTGATGTTCTCAAGGCAGGCGGTGTACGGGTAGAAGCGATACGTGCAGTATAGACGCGCGTTCGCGTTCGTCATCTCAAGCGTGGGTTGGTAGGTGGCGCTCGTGCCGGTGTAGAAGGCGTAGGTCGTCAGAGTTGCCGCGCCAATCTCCAGGGTACCGCCATATAGGTAGGTCGACTGCGTCGAACTGTAGGTGGTGGTCACGTCACAATTGATGGTCAGTTTGCCGAACGACGTAGTGCCGATGTACTTCTGTATGTAGAGGTAGTACAGCGAAGTCGCCGAAGTACCGCTGATTGAGGCATTCAGCACCGCATCCGGATAAGAAGTGGTGGCTACCGCATTGAAGTAACACGTCCGGTTGCCGACGTTAAAGGTCGTGCCATTGTTGGTGATGTTGCCGTAGAAGTAGTTCGACCCGATGCCCGCAAAACTGATCGAGCCGCTGTTCGTCAGTGATCCGTAAAAGTAGGCGTAGCTGGACGACGTATAGGTCATCGACAGCGTGCCCGCGTTGGTCAAGTCGCGATAGAAGTACAGGTAGCTGTAACTTGTGATCGTCGCGCCCGTTTGGTTAGTGCAGGCGCCGTAGAAGTAGATTCGCGAGTAGGTGTTTGGGCAGCTGATCGTACCCGAGTTGGTAACCGTGTATGTACTCGGAATACTGCTGCCTCCAAAGTACATGCCTGTCGTGTAGGTACTGGCCGCCGCGACGTTGATCGTGCCAGTGTTGACTACATTCTGCTGCGCGTAGGCGTACGTGTAGTACGAGCCGCCTGAAACCGTGAGCGTCCCGGCGTTCGACAGAGTGCCAGCCACACGGAAGTAGTTGTAGGTCGTCGTGGATGAGTTCCCGATCGTAAGCGTCGCACCCGCGTTGATCGTGAGATTGCGCGTGTACCAGGTTGAGGCCGTGCTCACGACGGGGCTGTTGGTTGTCCCAGACGGAATGACGGCGTCCACAATGCTGCTGGGAAGTCCCGCGCTCCAGTTGCCTGCCGTGCCCCAATCTGTGCTGACGCTACCGGTCCAGGTTGTCTGCCCTTTCAGTTCGGCCATGCCGAACACTGCCAGCGCCGTGAGCGCTGACATCAACCAAATCCGCACCATACTTTGTGTCCCCCACCTGCTCTCCTTTGGCCCGGCACCCCGCACGCACCATGCGGGACTTTCACCGAGCAATCTCAAAACCCGCGTTATTGCACCGTTTGCCCTGCTATATCCGGCTGTGACCTCACACCCACTGCGCACTACACCACGTCCAGTACCGCCAACGGTGGCAGTCGCACGTCGCGAGGTAAGAGTCAACGGCTCAGCATTTCAGCTAACCCCCAAGTTGGCTGAGAACGCATACGCCTAGGCGTCAAACACGGATTTCAAGTGGCGCATATCTACCAATCGCCCAATTTTGATTCAAGTATCAATTGACTAGACCTGATCGATCTCGCAAAGCCAAATCGTACATCGCGGATTCGATAACCCCCGGCGGGGGTACCCCTTCCCCCACGTAACCGTTGCATCCGGGACGGGTTGTGACCATATTCCGCGCCATGAATGAGCCAGCCTCACGGAAGTCGTTTCTGAAGGTGCTTGGACCCGGGCTGCTCTTTGCCGGCACCAGCGTTGGCGTCAGCGAAATGGTGCAGAGCACCCGCGCCGGTGCCGACTTCAGCTTTGCCCTGCTGATCGTGATCGTGCTCGCATGTGCCCTAAAATATCCCGCGTTCGCGTTCGGGCCTTGGTATGCCCATGCCACGGGCGTCAGCCTTCTGGAAGGCTTCCGCCGCCAAGGGCGCTGGGCGCTGATCCTTTTCCTGCTGGTCACGCTGGGCACTGTGTTCACTGTACAGGCGATCGTGACGCTGATTTCGGCCTCGGTGCTGGCTTCGCTGCTGGGGCTCGATTACCAGTTCAGTGTGCTGGGCCTGAACCTGGGCCCGGCGGTCACGGTCTCGGCCGGGTTGCTGATCGCCTGCGCGCTGATCCTGCGCGCGGGCGAGTACAAGTGGCTTGATCGTGTGAACAAGACGCTGATCTTTGTGCTGACGGCCTCGACGATTGTGGCCACGATCCTGGCGCTCACGAAACTCAGCACCGGCACCATGGTCTGGACTTTGCCTGAGGGCACGCTGTCGGATCGCGGCCCGATTGTGCGCGTGACCGGGCTGATCGGCTGGACGCCCGCGGCCTACGACGTCGCCGTGTGGCATTCGGTGTGGTTCCTGGCGCACCGCGCGCAAAGCGGCCAGAACCCGACGCTGAAAGAGGCGCGGCTGGACTTCAACATCGGCTACTGGTTCAGCAGCTTCACCAGCGTTTGCTTCCTTACGTTGGGCGCATGCCTGATGTACGCCAACGGGTTTGTCTTCCCCGAAAACCCGGTCGCCTTTGCCAGCGCCCTGGTGAACCTGTACGTGCTCAACTTCGGCGAATGGGCGAGGCCGCTGCTGGGCCTGTGCGCGTTTTCGGCCATGTTCAGCACGGTGCTGGTGGTGACCGACAGCTTCCCGCGTGTGTTGAGCAACCTGGTGCAGCGCTTCCGCGAGCCCGAGCAGCCGCAACTCACGCCGGTGATGCCCAAGCGGTTGTACTGGTTTGCGATGGCCGCGATCTGCACGCTGGCTCTGGCGATTCTGGCGCACGGTTTGGGACAGCCACCACTGGGCGGCGGGATCAAGCTCGGCCAGCTGATCGACCTGGCGACAACGCTGTCATTCCTGAGCGCGCCATTTCTCGGCTTCCTGATCCACCGAGCCATGTTCAGCAAAGACATACCCACCGAAATGAGGCCGGGCCGCTTCCTGCAAAGCTTCAGCATGTTCAGCATAGCCTTCAACGTGGTCTTCGGCGCCTACTTCCTATGGCTACGCTTCTGGAGCTGACGGGAGCGCGGGCCGGGAGCGCTGGCCTCTGGCCGGCATCTACCGTGGCCGTCTCGGCCACGGCGCGATTGCGGCAAAAGCGGCCGATCAGGAGATCGGCGTTCCCAGCAAGTGGCATTCGCGTCCCGCGCGTGGGCCTACTTGTCCTAATGGTCACTACCAGGCACCCGCGCATCTACCGACTGTGCCTATCTGAATCGCGCTGGGTCTAGCCAAGGCTGGATCGCTTCAAGAAAGCATGGCCACGATTCAGCATCGAGAACCACGCTCGCCCCGGCCTCAATGTCGTCAAAACACCCGAACAGGCGAACGAGAACTCCACCCCAACGCACCACGATGATGGCTATCTGGCGAAACGCTTCATGATCGTAGAGATCACCACGCCAGCCCACCTTGATCAACTCACCCAGATCAGGAGGGCGCCCTTGCGGCAGCCAACACAGGAACGTCGATTTGAGAAGCTCGGGGAAAGCCTCGGCCGCCACCACTGCCTCGTGTTCCATTTGAAAGGCTGCGCAGTACTGCAGAAACCCATCTGGGGTCCGGACTTGCTGCGAACAGGAGGCTGCAGCGCCAGCTGCACCGGGGAAGTCCTTGAATGCCTTCTTGCCATGCCACCTTCCTGCGGGCGAGTCAGGTTTGACCTCTGACGTACAGACCCAAGGTTTCAGCGAAGGTTTGCAACCTGGTAGAGCAAGAGTTATGGCCTCCACTGCCCGTTGCCACGCAAACTGTCGTCGCTTGATAAGGGTCTCGACAACGCAGTTCACTCCGCTCAGCCTGACGGGTTCTCCATCAACCGGTGCGGGCTCCAAGTTCAGGCACAAGTTGGGGCTGAACAGATCGATAGCGCTCTCAAGCCAGAAGTGTGGCGGATCGGGCCAAGGTGGATTGGTGCTATCGGAGCTCATGGCGCTCCCGCGCTCACTTTGACCAGCCTCTTCGGGCCCACCGCCGGGACGCGAAGACAGTGCGATGGCCGATCAGGAAATCGGCGTTGCGGGTGTCGCCTTCGGCGACCGCTCGCTTACGCTTCGCGCTCCCGGTCGAGCTCCAGTGTTGCGTGGTGGTCGCTTTCGTGTTCTGGCATGAAGGTTTTGGCGAACCAGAACACTCCTATGGCCACGCAGGCTATGGCGGCTGCGTACAGGCTGCCTTTCAGCAGCTTGGCTGACTTCTGGCCCAGTGCTGCCGTTACTGCCCCGAACAGGCCTGCGAATACGGCCATGCTGAAGATTGAGCCTGCGGCGAAGGCTGCCAGATACGTCATGCTGATCAGCAGTGTTGGCGCGGCCAGGGCTGGGAGTACTCCCAGCAGGTGCGCCATTCCGGCCACTCCGTGGAGGGTGCCTGCGCCTACGGCCGCGTGGCTGTGGGCGTGGCGTTTCCAGAAGGAGTCGTCTTTGGGGTCGTGCGCGTCTTTGGTGTGTATGTGCAGGTGGCTGTGCTGGGTGCCGTCGTGGGCGTGGGCGTGCACGTGCAGGTTCTGCTTGAAGGCGCTGCGGATGCCCCAGATGCCCAACGCTACCAGCATCAGGCCGACGATGCGCTCGCCCCATTCTTCTACGGGCGTCAGATCGAGTGTTTCGCGCCCGGCCAGCAGGATCATCGCGACAATCACCACACCGAGGCTGTGACCAGCCCCCCACCGCACACCCTGCCAGGCGGCCTTGAGCTTGCGATTGACGCTCAGCGGCAGCAGCGCTGCCAAGTGGTCCGCGCCAAGAAACGTGTGCAGCACGCCGGCAAGCACGCCGGCACCCAGAGCCATGGCTATGGTCTGGACTGGCTCGACGTCGCCGTGCCCTAGAAACATCATGCGAAATGCTCTCTACAGCCCGCCTGTACCTGCCACTTCATACTACTACGTGTGTGCCGCGGCCGGTACCTGACAATCAGTGTCGCTTTGCCGTTGCCCGGTGGACAAAGCGCTTGCATCCTGCCCCGCCGGAGAGCAGCCCATGAGCCAGACTCGCGAGATTTCGCGCGCCAACTTCATCGCCATCTGCGGCATCTTTCTCGTGTCGGGCGTGCCCGCGCTGGTGTACCAGCTGGTGTGGCAGCGTTCGCTGTTTTCGATCTACGGCGTAAACGTTGAAAGCGTGACGGTGGTCGTGGCCGCGTTCATGCTGGGGCTGGGGCTTGGCAGCATCGCAGGCGGCATCGTGTCGCGCTTCCGAAAGCTGCCGTTGCTGATGACATTCGCGGCCATCGAAATCGGCATTGGCCTGTTCGGCTACTTCTCGCTGGGGCTGTTTCGCGTGGTCGGTGAAGTCACGCTGGGTGCGGGCACTTGGCAGATCGGCCTGCTGACTTTTGCGATGGTGCTGATCCCCACGCTGCTGATGGGCGCCACGCTGCCAATCCTGACGGCGCACCTTGTGAAACATACCGGCAACGTCGGCCGCTCGATCGGCCTGCTGTACTTCGTCAACACCATGGGCTCGGCGCTGGCTTGCGCCCTGGTGGCGCTGTTCCTGATGCGTGTGGCCGGCATGCAGGGTGCGGTCTCGACGGCGTCGATGCTGAACTTTGTGGTCGCTGCGGGTGCACTGCTGGCCGCGATGAGGTTCAAGGGCGAGGCAGTCGTCACGGAGCATGCGGTCACCACGCGACGCAAGGGTTTCGTGCCCGCGCTGATGCTGGTGGGCCTTACGGGCTTCATCGCGCTGTCGTACGAGATACTGTGGTTTCGCGTGCATTCGTTCGCGAGCGGCAGCCACGCGATGGCGTTTGCGGGCATGCTGGGCTGCTTCCTGTTCGGGATCGCGATTGGCTCACTGGTGGCGCGCCGCTTCTGTAAGGGCGAGCCCGACGCCGAATCGCTGAAGGTGCTATCGCTGTTCATCCTGGTCGCGAACATAGTGGGCTTCCTGGTTGCGCCGTTGACCGCGTTCATGGCTTCCAGTGTGGGATATGGGCTCAGCTTTCCGCTGGTGGCGATTGCGGCCGGTGCGCTGGGTGCGACCTTTCCGCTGATCTGCCATTACGGGGTGGCGCCGGATGCGCGGGCGGGCTCAGGCCTGAGTTTCCTGTACCTGGCCAACATCATCGGGGCGACGGCGGGCAGCCTGTTCACGGGCTTCGTGCTGATGGACGTGCTTACCACGGGCCAGATCAACGCGGTGCTGGCGCTGACGGGGCTTGCACTTTCGGGCGGGCTGGCGCTGGCGGCGCGGCAGAAGGCGGTGCCGCTGATCGCCACAGGGGTCAGCGCGCTGGGTGTGATTCTGCTTAGCGGCCCGCTGTTTCACGGCTTCTACGAGCGCCTGCAATACAAGGATGAGTTCGGCAAGAACGACCTGTTCGCGCACGTGGTGGAAAACCGCCACGGCGTCATCACCGTCAGCCCTGAAGGCGCGGTGTACGGCGGCGGCATGTACGACGGCGTGTTCAATGTAGACCTGATGCACGACCGCAACATGATCGTGCGCGCCTTCAGCCTCAGCGCGTTTCACCCCAACCCCAAGCGCGTGCTGATGATCGGCCTGGCATCAGGCAGCTGGGCGCAGGTGCTGGCGCACCACCCGCAGCTTGAGCACATGACGATCGTTGAGATCAACCCGGGCTACAACGAACTGGTGGCCCAGTACCCGGAAGTATCAAGCATCCTGACTAACCCGAAGGTCGAAATCATCATCGACGACGGCCGCCGCTGGCTGAACAGCAACCCTGACGCGCGCTTTGACGCCATCGTCATGAACACCACCTGGCACTGGCGCGCCCACGCAAGCGGGCTGCTTTCGGTCGATTTCCTGAACATCGTACGCAAGCACCTGAATCCAGGCGGCATGGCGCTGTACAACACCACCGACTCCGACGAAGTGCAGCGCACGGCCTGCGTGGCGTTTCCGCATGTGGTGCGCGTGATCAACAACGTCGTGGTCAGCGACACGCCGCTGATGCCCGACAAAGAACGCTGGCGTCGCGTGCTGGTCGAGTACCGCATCAATGACAAGCCGGTCGTTGACTTGACCCGTCAAGATCACCGCGAACATCTGGAACAGATACTGGGCATGGTGGACACCATCACGTCGCCCAAGTTCGTGTGGTGGGGCATGGAAGTGCGCAGCAGCATCCTGCGGCGCACCGAAGGCGTACCCATCGTCACCGACGACAACATGGGCACCGAATGGCTGCTGCGGCAGCGCACCCCCAAACGTGACTGAGGCTATGGAGTTGGCAGATTAGCGGCTATCCTGTATCACAGCTCACACACCTGATCGTGGGGATCAGAGAAACTTGATGTCCCGGGCATCCGAACTGATCGGCAAGGATCCGCGTTTCGTGGCCGCCATTGAGGCCGCGGAAACCGCGGCCGGCTTGGACGCGCCCATCCTCATCTATGGCGAAACCGGCGCGGGGAAGGGCCGCTTTGCCGAGTACGCGCACAAGGCCAGCGGCCGCAGCGGGCGCTTCGTCAGCCTGAACTGTGCGACCTTCCAGCCCAGCCTGTTTGAAAGCGAGCTGTTCGGGTACATGCGCGGCTCGTTCACCGGCGCGGTGAAGGATTCGGCGGGCCTATTTGAGACGGCTTCGGGCGGCACGCTGTTCCTGGATGAAATCGGCGACACGCCGCTTGAGATCCAGCCCAAGCTGCTGCGCGCGCTGGAGGAAGGCGTGATCCGCCGCGTCGGCGGCCGCAGCGAAATCAGCGTGGACGTGCGGCTGATCTGCGCCACGAACCGCAACCTGAAAGAGCTGATCAAGGCCGGCCGCTTCCGTGAGGACCTGTACTACCGCATCAACTCGTTTGTGGTCACGATCCCGCCGCTGCGCGAGCGCCCCGACGACATCCCGGAGCTTGCGGCCCACTTCCTGGATGAGTTGGGTGCCCGCGACGGCAAGGTCCATACCCTGTCCGCCGAGGCTGCCGACGTGCTGCGCGCCTACCGCTGGCCCGGCAACGTGCGCGAACTGCGCAGCGCCATGGCCTACGCGCACGCGCAGGCCGGCAAACGCAGCGAAATCAGCGCGGCCGACCTGCCCGACACGATCCGCTGGGACGAGCCTGAAGAAACCGAAGTCGAAGACGCGGCGTCGCTGTTTCGCGACCTGTACCGCAGCGGCATTGACGACGCGCGCGGCTGGGCGCAGTTCCTGCTTGCCTTCAACGCCGAGCTTTCGAGCACGCGCTTTGCCCGAGGCGACATTCTGCCGCTGTTGCGCAGCCTGCGCGGGCCTGAGCCGACCGACAACGCGCTGGTGAACGAGTGGCAACGCCACATCAAGCCCATGGCGATCAAGCTGGGGCTGATCCGCGAGGACGGCAAGAAAGTCGTGATTGAGCTGGATGCCTGCCGCGCCGCGCTCAAGAGCCGCCGCGCCCCGCGCGAAGTCGGCCTGGATGACCTGATCGGCGACACCCCCGTGTCCGAAGTTGTCGCGCCGCGCCCGGCCGCGCACAGCAACATCCCGGGGCCGCGCACCAGCTTCATCGGGCGCGACGCGGAAGTGAAGACGCTTATTGGCCTGGTGCAATCGCAGGTCGGCAACCTGGTCACGGTCACCGGCCCGGGCGGCACGGGCAAAACGCGCATCGCGCAGGAAGCCGCGCGCAAGCTGGTCAGTGAGTTCCCGGGCGGCGCGTGGTTCGTGGACTTGACTGAGTCGCGAAACATCGAAGGACTCGCGTACGCCGTGGCGCACGCACTGTCGGTGCCGCTGACGGGCATGCAAGCACCGGAAAACGCCGTCGGGCAAGTATTGGAAGCGCGCGAGCCGACGCTGCTTGTGCTGGACAACATGGAGCAGCTCGTGAACTCGGCCGCAGGCACCCTGGGCGATTGGGTCCGCCGCGCGCCGCAAGTGAAGTTCCTGGTCACCAGCCGCGCGATCCTGGGCATTGAAGGCGAGCGCGAGTTTGAGCTGGGCCCGCTGACCCTGCCCGATTCCCGCGCGCCGCTGGCCGCGCTGGCGCAAAGTGATTCGGTGCGCCTGTTCGTTGAGCGCGCGCGCCTGCAGAACCTTTCCTTCAAGCTGGACCCGGATTCCGCTGCCGCCGTCGCCGCCATCTGCGAACGGCTGGAAGGCATGCCGCTGGCCATTGAGCTGGCGGCCGCGCGAACATCCATCATGCACCCGCAGCAGATTGCCGAGCGCCTGGATAAGATGTTCGCGCTGCTGAAGAGCAGCCGGCGCGACCTGCACGCCCGCCAGCAAAGCCTCAGCGCAACGATTGAGTGGAGCTTCAACCTGCTGGACGAGGCCGAAAAGCTTGCCTTCCTGCAGCTTTCGGTCATGCGCGGCGGCTTCTTCCTGGAAGCGGCCGAGCGCATTCTTGACATGTCAAGTGTACCCGGCGCGCCCGATGTGCTGGACCTGGTGCAGGCCCTGCGCGACAAAAGCCTGCTGCGCGCGCAGGACACGCCCTACGAGGCGCGCTTTTACATGTACGACGCGATTCGCGAGTACGCCCAAGCGCGCTGGGAAGCGTCGGCCACGCCCGAGCAACAACAGGCGCTTGAGGACCGGCACGCGAACTTCTTCCGCGCGTACATCGAAAAGTGGGACAAGCGCATCTACACGCGCGACGCCGTCGAGGCGCTGGACCGGCTTGAACTCTCGCGCCCCAACGCCCAGGCCGCCATGGATCGCGCCGAGGCCGCACTTGAGCGCCCCGGAAACCGCCGCCGTTTCGTCGAGCTCGTGGGCCTGACCGCCAACCTGCTGCGCGTGCGCGGGCCGGCGCGCCGTCGCGTGCCCTTGCTGCGCCGCGCGCTTGAGCTGTGCCATGAGGCCGACCGCGACCAGCGCCTGAAGCTGCTGCTGATTCTGGGATCGGCCGAGCGCGAAGCCGGAGACCCCGCGTTGGCCGACCCGCTGTTTGAAGAAGCCGGCAAGCTCGCGCGCGAACTCGGCATGCGGCGCGAAGAAGCCATGGCCACGCTGCAGATGGCCGGCGGCAACTTCGGCGAACGCAAGTTCGAGGGCGAGTTTGCGCAGTTCGACGCAGCACTGCGGATGTTCCGCGAAGTCGGCGACCGCCACAACGAAGCGCGCACGCTTTCGCGCATGTCGAACCTGCTGGTGCATCACGGCAAATTCGCCGAGGCGCTGGGCCGCATCAACGAGTCCGAGTCGATCCTGCGCGAGCTGGAAGACTTCAGCGGCGTAGGCATGGCGCTGAACACGCGCGGCAACATCTTTTACCACCACCAGGATTACGCCCAGGCGCTTGAGCAGTACGAGGCCGCGTTCGAGATCTTCAATCGCCTCAACGACCGCCGCATGCAGGCCCTGATGGGCGGCAACCGCGCGCTGATGACGCGCCAGTTGCGCCGCCTGGATGAAGCACTCGTTGCGATGCAGGAAACCGGCCGCCTTGCAGCTGAAATGGGCGACCAGGGCACGCTGGCCACGAACCTCATGAACATGGGGCTGCTGCTGCTTGACCTTGACCGGCTGGATGAAGCCGAGCAGATGTTCAAGCAAGGTGCCGAGCTGCTGCAGCGCCAGGGTCGCGCCTCAATGTGGGCAGTGTGCGTCGAGAACATCGGCAACATCGCGGCCCGCCGCGGCGACACAGCCACCGCGCACGCAAAGATCGCCGAAGCCATGCGCATCTCGCCACCCGACGAGACCACATTCATCGAAGGCATCCGCGTAAGCCTGGCCGAGTTGCTGCTGCAGGAAGGCAAGCACGCCGAAGGCGCCCGTGAGGCCGCACAAGCCCGCGCGCACTTTGAGGCCGAAAAGAAGACCCGCTTCCGCGATTACTTCCGCGCCTGTGTCGCCGAAGCGCAAGCACTGAAGGCGCAAGGTGCGGCCGCGGAAACGATTGCTGAGCTGAAGCAGAAGGCGCTGCAAACGGCGGAATACCTGAAGTACAGCGACACGGACCCGGCGCGTGTGATACGCGTCGCGATGGAATTCCTGAAAAACTTGTAGTCAATCGCACACGGCGATTCGCTGTGCAGGCTGATTGGTTGTGATTGATCGTGATTGATCCTGCGAGCAATCAGCGCCACGCCACGTGGTAATCGCACAAGAGACTCAACGCAAACCCTTACGTTTCAAGCATCCGCAGCCATGTGCGTTCAAAGCCCATTGGCACCGCGATTGCATAGGTACCATCACGTAACCAGGCGAAGCCGCGCGTTCAGCCCCAGATAAGGGCCGGCGTGGAATGAAGGCATCACCCGCGTTCGTTGCATCAGGTAGCAATCGCACAGAAGCTCAAAGGCGCCGCGGCCCAGCCCACCGCAAGCGCCCAAACCAACCGGGCAAAAGGACATTGCGACACATGCAAACCAAGTCTCTGTGGCTAGCCGCGCTCCTTACTCTTGGCATTGCCGCCGGTACGCTGAGTGCCCAAGGAACGGTGCAACTCGGGGTGGAAGGCAGCGGCAACGCGTTCCCGTTCAACTACAGCGCGGGATTCGGTCGCTTCCAGACGGCATACAACTCAACGGACCTGGGATTGCCCAATGGGTCTTCCATCAACAAGATCTGGGTGTCCGGTTCGACCATAGCGACGATACCGACCTACACGAACCTGGAAATACGGATCGGTTACACCACGTTGGCCGTGAACGCCCTGACCAGTGCGTTCGACACGAACTACACCATGGGCACGCTGACCTCGGTGTACGGTCCTACGAACATTCAGCCTAACCAGATCGCCGGGTCGGGCACCTTCTCTTGGTACGAGTTCCAGCTGACGACGCCGTTCGTATACAACGGCACGGGCACCATCGTGCTGGACTGGACTTATACAGCTAGGTCGACAACAGGTTGGACCATCTCGACCGCCGCTCCTCCTGCCGGCGAAAACACGCGCTCGCGCGTTTACCAGAACGGAACTGCAGCGGCCACCGCCGCCGCGACCGGTGGCAACTTTGGCATTCGCTTCGATTACACGCTGCCCCCGAACTCGGTGGTGGCCTACAACCAGTCGCCTACGCCTACGGCGCTGTACTACAACGTCGCCGCCTCGGACGTGGTTCTGATGGACTTTGAACTGAATGCCATCACGACGGCCCGGACCGTCAACTCAATGACGTTCACCCAGTTGGGCACGGTTGCCGACAGCGCGTTCACAAACATCCGACTGATTCAAGACGACAATGACAACGGGGCCGTTGACCTGACGGATACGGTGCTCGGCTCTGGCACCCTGTCGTCCGGGTCGATCACCTTCACGAATGCCCCCCTCATCTCAGTCGGTACCGCCACCCCCGTCAGGGTCCTGCTCGCGGTGAATTATCCGGGCTCACTGACCGTGGGCAACACGGTGCAATTCTCGATCGCATCCGCTGCGGCCGTGACCTGGAGCGGCGGCACAGACGTTACGAACTATCCGATTTCCAGTTTTGTCTGGGACGTGGTAGACCCCACGATACCCGGTCTCCTTTATTACAAGTTCAATGAGGGGACTGGCGCGACTACCGCCAACAGCGCCAATCCGGGCGCAGGCCCCAACCCGGTAAACCTTTCGGGAAACTACTCGTGGTACACACCTTCGCAACTTGGGGCTTCCGCCATCGCGTTCTCAGGCGGTGCCAGCGGCGGTTTCTCAACCACCTGGAACCCGGCCTTCACTAACAACGACAGCTGGACCATGGAGTTCTGGATCAACGGCGCCCCGGCGGCCACCAACTACATCATTGGCACCGGCTCAACCACCGCGTTCCGCATTTACACCGCATCCACGGGCGGCCTCACCATGGCCGGCACAGGATTTACTACGATTGCGCTGACTGGCGGTGTGCTGGACAGCACCTGGCACCACGTTGCTTACGTGTTCAACGGCGGCGCGAAGACCATGACCGTGTATGTCGATGGCACCCAGGTCGCGCAGACCACCGGGCAAACCTCAGCCGCGCTCAACACCGGCACGCTCCACATTGGTGGCGTGGGCACCACCAGCACCGGCTTCAACGGCCGCCTGGACGACTTCCGCCTGTGGGACTTCGCCCGTCCGCAGGCCGACATCCAGGCAACCAGCGGCATTGAACTGCCCCTGGTGAACTCGGCCGTGATCACCTCGGTCGCGACCGCCGGCCAGATGGCCTCCTCGGGCACAAACATCCCCGTGGCCCGGGTGAATGTGAATGCCTTCGTCAACAACAAGGACCTCAACTCAATCGCCTTCACGCGCTCCGGCACCGTTTCGGATGCGCAGATTTCCGCGGTGACCCTGTATCACGACGTGAATGCAGACGGGCTTGTGGATGCCGGTGACGTTCTGCTCGGCACGGGCCCGCTGGTGGCCGGAAAGATCACCTTCAGCGGCAGTCCCCTGAGGCCGCTTACCGTCGGCACCACCGTTTCACTGTTGCTGACCATGAACACGGCGTCGACACTGTCAGCAGGCAGCACGTTGCAATTCAACCTCGCCGCATCGACGGATGTAGTATTCAGCGCCGGCGTAGACCAAACCAGTTACCCTTTGAACGGCACGACCAATTTCGTTGCGCTCAGCGGCTTGGTCACCATCAACCAGACCAGTGGTGACTACACCGACATCGGCGACGCGTTTGACGCGCTTGAAACCTATGGCGTGAGCGGGCCGGTCATCCTCCAGATCACCGACAGCGCGACCTACGTCGCCGATGCCTCCTACAGTCTCGGTATCAACAGTGAAACCACGGCGACGCTCCAGGCGCTCACGCCAGTACCAGGCGCTTCCGCCACCAACACCATCACGTTGCGCGCTGCCCCCGGACAGACCCCGCGCATTGAGGGCAACGCTAACGGTGCCGTGTTGTTCAGGTACGCCACTACCACGGCGCAGACAGGCCGCGGCGGACTTGTGATCAATCAGTCCTACGTGACCGTGGAAGGCCTTGAAGTGTTTGGCGGTCCCCACTTCGGCATCATGACCCAGGGTAACAATGTGTCGGGCGTAAACCTGACCAACACCAATATCACCATTCGCCGTTGCATTGTTCGCGACATCCCCAATGGTCCTGGCATCGCCTTCATGGGCATGAACAGCGGCTGGGCAACCAATTATCTGGTCGAACACAACTTCGTGTACAACTGCATCACGGCTGGTACCACCAGTACCCCCACCCTTCAAGCAAACGCCAATGGCTGCATTGTCGTACGCAACCCGGATCTCGCTGCAACTGGTGCCATTGTTCGTCACAACACTGTGGTACACACCAGCACGGTCGCCAACACTGGTGGCATCTACATCAGCAACTCCAGTGGCGCTCGCCCCATGGCCGACATATCGAACAACATTGTGGTCGTCACAAATTCCACGACCGTTGCTGCACTGTATCTGTCAACGGCCACGCACGCCCCGGCCACCGCAGACTTCAACTACTGGAATGCCACGACTCACTGCAACCTGACAACACACACCCCGTTTGCCACTTGGCAGGGGCTGGGTTACGACGCTAACGGCAGCAACGCCAACCCGCAGTTGCTGAGCACTTCGGCGCCGTATGACCTGCGGCTCAACCCGGCCTCACCTTGCATTGACCCGACGGGCCAGACCTCGACGGCCAGCATCGACATCTTCGGCACCACACGCCCCCAGGGCACAGCCGTTGATATCGGTGCCCACGAAGCCAATTGGGTCACCAGCTTGTATGCTTCCGGCAACAACGCAGCCCCTGCCAGCGTCACCAGCGCGCTTACCACCGACCAGTGGGTGGGCAGCTACAACGCGCTGTCGGTGCTTTCAATCCAGCAGGTGAACAGCGTTACCTTCACCCACGTCGGCACTACCGGTAACGGCAGCTACGCCAACCTGAAGCTCTGGATTGACGCCAACACCAACGGTGTGTTTGACGGCGCCGACGTGCAGCTCGGCAGCACCATAGCCTCGCTTACCGGCTCAACCGTGACCTTCAGCGGCACGCCGCTGGCAGCCTTCACGGCCCAGAACCAGTCCGCAACCCTGTTCCTGACCGCGCAGATCGCCGCCAGCGCCACGCTGGGCACTGCGCAGTTCCAGGTCACGGCCTCAACTGACGTTTCGGCCAGCCCCGGCCCAGTTACCGGTTCGTTCCCGATTGTCGGTGCAGCCGTCAACATCGTGAACCCGGCCCCGACGCTGGTTCCGGCCACGGGTTCAGGATTCAACCCGAGCCGCTTGATCACCGTGACGATTGGCCAGGCGATGAGCAACGCCACCCTGACTGCCGGCGATGCGAACAATCCGACGATTTCGATTACGGTGGCCGCGATCAGCGCGGCACCTGGTGTGACGCAGCCCTCGAACTCGGCCTCGGTAACGGTTCCGACCGACATCTCGTGGACCGGTACGCCGACCGTGCTCGGCAACTACACCTATGACGTGACCCTCAGCGACGGGATCAACTCGCCAACTTTCACGGTCACAATCAACGTGGTGAACCCGCCGCCGACCCTCGCCCCTTCCACCGGTTCGGCGTTCAATGCCTCGCGCCAGTATCTGGGATTCCAGGGTGTGGCCCTTGCTGACGCCATTCTGACCGCCAACGATGTGAACGACCCGACGGTCGCGATCACCATCACAGCAGTCTCGGCTGCCCCGGGCGTAACGCAGCCCGCAGACAACGCCAGTGCCTCGGTCCCGTTCAACCTGACCTGGACGGGCACCCCGACTGCGACCGGCAACTACAGTTACACCGTCAACATCAATGACGGCGTCAACAGCGTGAACTTCACGGTCAGCATCAACGTCTCAAACCCGCCGCCGACGCTGATTCCGGCCACGGGCTCGGCTTTCAACGCTTCACGGCAGTACGCCGCATTCCAGAACGTGGCCTTGGCCAACGCGGTGCTGACGGCCAACGATCTGAATGACGCCACGGTCGCCATCACCATTACGGCAGTGTCGGCCGCACCGGGCGTTACGCAGCCCGCAGACAACGCCAGCGCTTCGGTACCGTTCAACCTGACATGGACGGGCACCCCCACCACGGTCGGCAACTACAGCTACACCGTGAACCTCAACGACGGCACCAATAACGTCAACTTCACGGTCAGTATCAACGTCACCAACCCGGCCCCGACTCTGGTTCCGGCCACCGGTTCAGCCTTCAACGCGGCGCGCACCTACGCCGGGCTGAAGAACACGGCGCTGGCCAATGCGGTCCTCACGGCCAACGACGTGAACGAGCCTACCGTTGCCATCACGATCACCGCCGTGGCAGCCGCACCGGGCGTTACGCAGCCCGCGAACAACGCGGCCGCAACGGTCCCCTTTGACCTGACTTGGACGGGCACGCCGACTTCGCACGGCACGTTCACCTACACGGTGACGGTGTCAGACGGTGTGAACACGCCGCAGAACTTCACGGTCACCTTCAACATCGCCCACCCGGCGCTGAGCGGCACCTACACCGTTGCCAACGGCAACCCGGGCGGCGCCTTTGACTTCGGCGACCTTGGCGAAGTGTTTGACCTGCTTGAAAGCGTCGGCATGACCGGCCCGACTACTCTGGAACTGTACGACAACGGCGGCAACTTCACTTCAAGCGCGTCGTATCGCTTGGGTGTGAGCGGGACGACCACCACTCTGGCACCTGTCACAGGCCTCAGCACCGCGAACCCGCTGATCATCCGGGCGGCCACGGGTGAGACTCCGGTCATCTCCGGCGCTGGTGCACTCGACACGTACACTGCTGCCGTCTCTGGCACCATCGCGTTCCGAAATGTCGGCAACATCACTCTGCAAGGATTGACGATTACTGGCGGCAACATGTTCGGCGTGATGTGGTACTCGTCCACGACCGGCAGCTGCAATGATCTGGTCATTCGCAACAACCGCATCCATGGCATCACGACCGGCTCTGCTCTGTACCTCTATGGCTCCAGCTCTACTACTGCGGCTTCGAACGTGCTGGTCGAAAACAACCTGTGCTGGAATGTCCACGCCGATGGTTCTGGTATCGGTGGAGGCACAACCAGCGGTCCGCGTGGTGTGATGGGTGCCCGTCGCGTGGGTTCGAATGTGGTGTTCCGCCACAACTCGATCCTGCTGACGAGCACAGGCGCTACAGCAAGCGCCTTCTACCACAACGGCAGCACCACGCCCGGCATGACGCTGTTCGGCAACGCCGTGTACATCAATGCCGGTGCGACCGCTCGCTTCTTCGACATCGACGCGGCCGTCGGCCCGCAGGTTTCCGACCGCAACGTGATCCACCTCGCCGGTGGTGCCACGATGTCGAACGACACAACCCTGAACACTTGGGCCCTGTGGCAGGGTTCCGGCCGTGACGCCAACGGCCTGAACACTGACCCGCTGTTCGTCAACATCGGCAGCGGTACCGAAGACCTGCACCTGCAGGCCTCTTCGCCCGCAATTGACCTGGCGGTTGGTTCAGCCCTGATTTCGGACTTTGACGGCAACACGCGCCCTGCGGGCCGTGCTGCTGACGCCGGCGCTTTCGAGGCGCAGGTGCCGGAAATCGAAGTGCTGCAGGCCACCACCACCGTCACCTACAACACCACCTTCAACGTGGGCAACGTGCCTACCACCACTGGCAGCACGTTCACATTCACCATTGAAAACAACGGTGTCACCGACTTGACCCTTTCGGGCACGCCGATTGTTGCATCAAGCATCCTCAACAACCTTGACGCCGGCAGCGGTGTCACCGTGCAGCCTTCTTCCACCACCGTCGCGGCCGCGGGGAGCGTTACCTTTGACGTCTTCCTCGACCCGACCATCGACCTCATCTTCCAGCTCAGCATCAGCATCGCCAACAATGACTCTGACCGCGCACCCTTCATCTTCACCATCGAGGGCACCGGCTTCACGCCCAACGGCAACGCTGAGGCCGACCCGGCCACCGGCTCAAGCTTCACCGGCGGCACCAACGGTCCCTTCGATATGGCCGTCAACCCGGGCGCGGTGCTGGCCAACGCCAGCATTGAGCTGACCGACCCGGAAGCCGACAACATCACCGTGACCGCGATTGTGGCCCCGGCCACCGTGCCCACGGGCATCACCACCCCGGCGATCCCGGCTGTGGGCCAGCCGATCACGCTGACCTGGACCGGCACCGCCGACGCCAGCAACGCCCCGGGCGACTACACCTGGGAAGTGACGTTCCAGGACGCGGGCAACGGCACGCCGGTCACCGTGTTCGTGACCATCACGATCAACGACATCCCACCGGCGCACGTGATCCTGAACGCCACCGGCGGCAACGGCGGCGCAGGCAACCCGTACACGGCCTTCTGGACGGAAACCCAGAACGCCGGTGCGGTCATCGACATGGCCACCGTGACGGACGCCAACACCAGCCAGGTCCTGTCGCTCGGTACCATCGTCCCGGGCGGCGCAAACCCGGTCGGCGGCAGCGGCTTCACCATCACGCTGTCGGCAGGCATGCTCAGCGCCTCACCCACTGCGGCGCTGGTTGCGACCGACGTGGGCGTCTACGCCTTCAACGTTGAAGTCACCGACGGCACCAACACCGTGAACGTGCACCTGTCACTGACCGTCAGCGCGGCGCCTAACATCACCACGGTGTCGCCGCTCACGGACGGCGAACAGGGCGTCTCGTACACGGCGCTGCAGTTCGTGGCCACCGGCGGCACCGGTGCCTTGACCTGGACCGTCACCGGCGGCGCGCTGCCTTCGGGCATGACGCTGTCGGCTGCGGGCCTGTTCAGCGGCATCCCGACGCTGGCCGGCATCTATAACTTCGACGTAACGGCTACAGACACCAACGCGGTGGCGGACACTGCGGCCTTCGCGATCACCATTGACCCGCCGGCTGCAGGCGCACCGGCCATCACCACGACCTCGCCCCTGACGGGCGGCATCGTGGGCAACGCCTACGGCCCGGTCACCATCACGGCCGCAGGCGGCACCCCCGGCTACACGTTCAGCGTCACCACGGGCACCCTGCCCGCCGGCCTGACGATGAGCGCGGGCGGTGTGATCACGGGTACGCCGAGCGTACAGGGCACTTCCGTGTTCAACGTAACCGTGACTGACGCGGCCTTTGCCACGGACACCGACACCTTCTCGATCACGATCGTCAGCACGCCCACGGGCGGTGGCGGCGGCGGCGGCGGTGGTGGTGGCGGCTGTGTCGCGGAAGGCAGCAACAACACTACGCTTTGGGGCCTGCTACTGGGCGTGCCGGCCCTGCTGTACCTTGCACGTCGTCGTCGTGCGGCGCGCAACTAACCCTCCACAACGATCCCACCAATTGATTTAGGAAGTCCCAGAAGGGGAGGCCCAAAAGGCCTCCCCTCCCTCCTTTTTCAGTCGCGCCAGTGCAGTCAGGATGCCTGCCAAACACACGACCGCGGGCCTGAGGCCCGCGGTCCGCAAGTTCCATTGGTCTTGTTACCTGTCTAGCTGACCTTGACCACGCAACTCATGGCTGAATCGCCGGCGGCGCAGCCGGTGAACAGGCCGTGGCCACCGCCTGCCTGTGCCAGCTCTTCGATCATCTCGATGATCACGCGCAGGCCCGTGGGGCCTTGCGGGTGGCCGAACACCAGCGGGCTTCCGTAGTTGTTGAATGCATCCAGCTTCAGCCCGTTCTGCTTGGCGAAGTAGACGTCGTTCACCGCAAACGGGTTGTGGGTCTTGATGACCTTCACGTCCTTCAGAGCCAATCCTGCGGCCTCGAGCGCCTGCTTGGCCGCGGGCACCGGTGCCATCGGCATGAATCCCTTCTTCACGCGGCACTGGCCGAAGCTCAGCACCTGCACGGTGATGCTCTTGTCGCGCGCAAGCTCGGCCGCACGGTCCTTGGTGGTGACGATGACGCCGGCGTTGCCATCGGCCGGGTAGGTCTGCGCGCCGAACGTCACGGTGCCGTCGGGCAGCACGGGCTTCAGCTTCGCGAGGCCTTCCTTGGTGGTCGGGAAGACGCCTTCGTCAGTCTCGATCACCTTGGACTGCTTGCCGGCCGCAATCTCAAGCGGGAACATGTAGCGCTTCTGGAAGGCGCGGTCATTGGCAAGTGTCTGCTGGTACTGGCCGTTGCGGATCAGCGCGCATTCATCCTGTTCTTCGCGGCTGATGCCCGCTTCCTTGGCCACGTTCTCAGCCGTTTGCAGCATGCTGTTCTTGGCGTACGGATCGTGGCCGAAGTTGTCCCACACCCAGTTTTCGGCATCGACGGTGGCGCCGGGGCCCATCGGGTTCGGGTACACAACGTGGGCGCCATTGCTGCAACGATCAAACGTGAGGCCGAGGATGCACGACTTGAAACCGGTCTCGATTTCGTGGGCGCTGCCGGCCAGCACGCGGGCACCGGTGGCGCAAGCCTGCGCGTACATGGGGCCGCTGATGCCGGGTGCGCCGATCAAACCGGCGATCCAGGGCGCGCCGTAAAAGATCTGCTTTTGCGGAACGGTCCAACCCAGGCTGATGCTGTCAAAGCCCTCGGCGCTGATCTGCCGCGAAGCCAGCCAGCGCTTGGCAGTGTCGGCCGCCAGCACGCCGCTGTGCAGGTGACTGATGCTGCCCTGCCACTTGATGAAAGGGCTCGACCAGTAGCCACCGTAAGGAATGAACACGTTCTTGAGCGCCATGGCAGTCTCCGTAGATGGCGCAAGTATGGCGCGAGGCTCGCACCGGTCAACACGGCGGCGAGCGCGAGTGCTAGCCGGCCTAGCGGCGCCTTTTCGCGGGCTTGACTGCGGACTTGGTCGCGGGAACCCACTTCACGTCACGCTCTTTGACAACGGTCTTCTTGCCATCTTTGGAATGGCCAACGGCACCGAAGCTGAGGCGGAAGGCCTCGGTAATGGGGTGGGCGATTTTGTCTTTGCGGCTCATTTGCCTTCCGGGTGACCAAAGTCGAGCTTAATGGTACGGCTTGGCGTGCCATCCAGCAACACGACGACGTGATACGTCTTGGGCTGAAAGCCTGTTACGCCATGGAACGCGAACCAGCCCTGCCAATGTGATTTGCCAGCCAATACCAACTCTTCTTCAGTTTCACCAAGGAAGTCAGAACCTCGGTACATCTCGAGACCCACCGTAAAGGCCCGCTCGGCGGGGTTGACGATCTCGATCCACACAGCGAACTGCCCCGGCGGAGTTCGCCAGTAGCTGCCTACTCCGATCAGGTCCAGAGGCTCAGAGCCCGCGATGGCGTCGCAGGCAACGGCGTTCGGGATAGTGATGTCCATTCCGGCAGTATTCGCACGCCTCGGCGCAGGTCAACTCCAGATTGCCCGGCGCGGCGCTTGCATGGCCCGCCGCAGACGCTAAACCCCATCCTGGAAAACAGGGGATCGACCATGGCATTCACGCTCAAGAACTGGACCTTGGACAAAGTTGGCGTCGTCGGTAGCGGGCAGATCGGCCCCGACATTGCCCTCTACTTCGCGAAAGTTCTCACCCCGTTTGGCGTGCCCGTCGTCGTCGTGGACGTCAGCGAAGACGCGCTCAAAAACGGCCGCGCCAAGACCGAAAAGAAAATCGCCAAGGGCGTCGAAAGCGGTGCCTTCAAACCCGACGAAGCTGAGAAGATGAAGGCCAACATCACCTGGACCAGCGACTACGCAGCACTGCGCGGCACACGCCTGGTGATCGAAGCCGCCACCGAAAACAAAGACATCAAGCGCAAAATCGTCGCCGCGCTCGAAGCCGTCGTTGAGCCCGACTGCATCATCGCCAGCAACAGCTCGCACATGGAACCCGAAGTGATCTTCGAGCAGGCCGCGCGGCCGGAACACGGGCTGGTGGTGCACTACTTCTTCCCCGCTGAGCGCAACATCATCGTCGAAGTCGTCCCCGGCAAGCACACGCATCACGTTGTCACCAACTGGGTGATGGACTTCTACGAACAGATCGGCAAAGCCCCGATCAAAGTCGGCAGCCGCTATGGCTACGCCGTGGACCCGGTGTTCGAAGGCGTGTTCCAGGCAGCGGCCCTGCTGGCCGAAGCCGGGATTGGCAGCGTCAAGCAAGTCGATGTGATCGCGCAAAAGGCGCTGGGGCTGGGCATCGGGCCGTTCACGGCCATGAATTTGACGGGCGGCAACCCGATCACTGCCGTGGGGTTGGACCAGTACACGACCAAGATTCACAAGTGGTTCCGCACGCCCGACTCGCTCAAGCGGCAGCTTGAACTCAAGGCCCCGTGGGAAACCGGCGGCCGCGGCGAAAAGGTCGAGTACACCGAAGCCCAGGCCAAGGAAATCGGCGACCTGATGACCGGCGCGTACTTCGGCCTGGTGGGCGAGATTGTGGACAGCGGCATCAGCAACGTCGGCGACATGAACATGGCCGTCTCAACCGCGCTGGTTGTACGCGAGCCCTTTGCGTGGATGAACGAAATCGGCGTCGGCAACGCGCTCAAACTCGTGGAAGCCTACGCCGCCCGCAACCCCGGCTTCCCCGTGCCCGCGTGCATCAAGAACCAGGCCGCCAGCGGCAAGCCCTTCGAAATCCCGATGGTCTTCCGCGAAGACCACGACGGTGTGGCCGTCATCAAGCTCCGCCGCCCTGCGGTGCTGAATGCGCTGAACTTGGAAGTGTTCCGCCAGCTCCGCGCGCACTGCGAAGCCGTCGAGGCCGCTGCGGGCATCAAAGGCGCCGTCATTACAGGCTTCGGGACCAAGGCCTTCGTCAGCGGTGCCGACATCGACATGCTGGCGGCGCTGAAGAACGCGGCCGAGGGCGAGGCCAACAGCCGCCAGTTCCACGCCACGCTCGATTACATCGAAGACATGAAGAAGCCAGTGCTGTGCGCGTACAACGGCCTCGCGTTCGGCGGCGGCAACGAACTGGCCATGGCCTGCCACGCCCGCATCGCCCGCAAAGGCCTGAAGCTGCTGGCCGGGCAGCCCGAAGTGAACCTCGGCATAATCCCCGGTGCGGGCGGCACGCAGCGCCTGCCGCGCTGGATCGGCTTCGACCGCGCATTGACGATGATGCGCACGGCCAAGCCGATCGACGGCAAGACCGGCCTAGAGTACGGCCTGATCAGCGAAGAAGTGGAAGGCGACCCGGTGCCGCGCGCCGTGGCGCTGGTGAACGAATATGCCAGCGGTAAGCGCGAACTGAAGCGCATCAACCGCGACGCGATGAAGGGTTTGCCGGCAGCCGCGCCCGCTCTGGAGATCGGCCACCTCAGCAAGAAGATCGACCAGATCCTGTGCGACGCAGTGATCCAGGGCTGCAGCAAGCCCCTCCGCGAAGGCCTGAAGCTCGAAAGCAAAGCCTTCGGCGCCTGCGTAGACACCAAAGACATGCACATCGGGATGGAGAACTTCCTCAAGAACGGCGCCAAGTCCAAAGCAACCTTCGTACACGCGTAACCCAAGAACAGCGCAATAGCCCCGGCCTTTCGGCCTGGGCTCAGTCCTTTGCGGCCTCGGGCGCCCTGAAGTCGACGAGCCAGGTTTTCGAGGGCCAGTTCAGCAGTTCTTCGGTGCAGATACGTACTCCGGGCAGCTCTGCGCATAGGCCGAAGAGGACGTCCTTGCCGAACGTGTGAAACCTGTAGAACACAACTTCCAGCTCGCGCTCTCCCAGCTTCCAGAGCTTCTTTTCAATGGTGCCCTTGGGCCAGTCGCGGAACCTCACGACATAGTCGTCCCATGTGTAGGTCGCTTCCAAAGGGCGCGTTGAGCCATCTGGCTGGGTGAGCACCACTTCTACCCGGTACCCGGAGTCCGTCACTTCCTTGACTTCCCAGTCCTGATAGCAGCCTGCAATGCCATCTTCGCCCTTGTCCAACTCTTGTTTGCAGCGCCACTTCATGCCTACCTTGATGAACTTCTTGACGTCATCGGCCGTGAACGGAAGTTCCCATGCCGGAGTCGGCCGCCATGCTGACCAGTCCAAGGCCTCTGTTGCACCTGTCCCAACCTCCGATAGTTCACTTGGGGATGCCGACTCCGGCCTGTCCGCCCAATACGACTTCTTGCGCAGCGGTTGCCCGAATGGCGCGGCCTCACTTTCCAGCAGTTCGAAAATCTCGTCCGTTGCGTTTGGCTTCGCTTCGAGACTCTTGCGAACATGGCGAACCTCCCTCGCCTTCCACTTGCGGCCCGCAAGCTCCACTTCGGCCCAATCGGCAGTAACCGTTTCCAATGGCCGCGCATCCATCCACGACCGGAAGATCGCCGGTCGCGGCTGTCCGCCGCGGATCCCGGCAAACCTTGCCACCACCTCAATCGCTTTGCCGCTCTTGACCTCGAACTCCATCGCTTCCACCAGTCCAAGTTCATCACCCACATAGCTGGCCTCCACGACTGCCCGGCCCTGCTCAAGTCGTACGAGTGTCAGCGTCAGATTTGAGTAGCGCGCCCAGTCCCCGACTTTGGCGTCAGGGTGCAGGCCCCACCGGTTTCCGAAGCTGAGCCTTGCCTTGACCATGAGCTCAAGGTCCGCCTGTGCTGCTCCCCTCACAAGCTGGGCCCGAATCTGCAGGTCTTCTTCTGCTGTTGGCGCGGGAATGCCAGACCAGTCAAGAAGCGGCTCCATGGCATCCGAGCACTCGAACAACTCTGCAACTTGCTTTGCCCCGCCCTTGGACTCGACCTCCGCCCGTATCAGCTGACTGAACCAGTTTTCAGTCGAGGTCCAATACTTGGTCACCTCATCGGGGTCCCCATTGGCCTTGCGCTTCCACCACTTCGTTGTCTGCAGACTTCCACTCCACTTTCTGCCGCCCTGTTCCAAGTCAACGAATGGCTCGTGGGTCACATCCCAGGTTCCGTTCAGCCCCACCCCACCACCTCCACCTCGCGTCACAGGCCCAACTTTGGCAAGAATCGGCTTGGTGCCTTTGCGCCCAACCCACGCGCGGCGGACCAAGTTCTGGATCTTCCCCGTCACCTCGAACTCGACGGCGATCACCACAGCACTGGCGGGTAACTGGCGTTCTACTACGCAGACATCGCCGCGAACTGTGGCAACGCGGTATGTCCGGACCTTTCCGTCCAGAGCTCGATAGCGCGCCCCTTGACCAGCCATTGGATTCTCATGAATGGCGTGGAACTCCGGAGGCACTACTTCCCGGCCCTCTTTGTAGGCCAATAGAAGCGCGTCGTCTTGATCTGACGTGTCGAGTTCATCGGGGACAGCTTTGACCGGAGCATTTGCCGCCGCCAGCAGAACAAGCACCGCAAGTAGCATGAATACTCGCATGGACGGTCCTCAACTAAGCAGTGACATGTAGCCGTGGCCGCTCAGATGCGCCAAGGCAGTCTAACGAACAGGCCGGGGGCTGGCGGCGCTTTCAACAGACTGCCCACCGGCGCGCAACTTGTTAACCCAGCCGGTCCGCGAGCCATGCTTCTGCTTCGGCGCTTACGGGGGTCATTCTGAATTCTTCGGGTGCTGCGATCTCGATGAACTGTGCGGGCACGAAGTTCGTTGGCTGGATGAGCCACACCACCGTGCCTTCCGTGAGCGACTGGTACAGCCTGCCCGGCGCCAGCTCAATCGTGCGGACCTGACCGTCCCACCAGCTTGTTACCAGCGCGTTCTGCATTGCGTTGTTGGAGTCGGTGCTGATGATGGCCGGGATGATGCGGCCGGAACGCCAGCCGCCGGTTCGCGCGTGCCTGGTGAACGCGATTCCGCCACCGATGCCGAAGCCCAGCGCGCCCGCAAGCCCCGCGCCCAGCATGGTTCCGTCGCGGTTCATGATCGCCGCAACCAGCAGCGAAACCCCGGCGAGTGCGCCCAACACTGCGGCCACAATCCCCCACGGAAGTGAGCCACGACGGGGCGGTGGAGGAAACTCGGGGTTAGGATGCGGGAAGTTCATGATTCATGCCCTCAGTGGCACAGTTGCGATGTTGAGGGCGACTCTAAATGCGCGCCTGTGCTGGTTCAACGGCCCATCGCGCGACACACGCCCGCCGGCCGGCTCAGATGCGCCAGATTAGGCGTACGAACAGGACCAGCGCCAGGGCGGCCGCGCCGATGCCTACGAACCACCAGTTCACGGCGGTGTTGTTGGCGTTGGCCGTGTAAAACTCCCAGCCGATTACGGCCAGCAGGGCCGGTACCGGCCACAGGCGCTTCCACTGGATCGGGCGCTGGTTCATGCCGCGATTGTACGGCGCTGAGCCTAGCCCGCCAGCGGGCCGTCGTCGCGCAGACCCACCAGATCGAGCATGCCGAGGAACTTGCACACTTCGTCGGCCAGCTCTTCGGGGTGCGTACGCGCGTTCACGGCCTTGATCTTCAAGTCGTTTTCAATGTACGCGCGGCCGACCTCATTGTCCGTGGCGGGGCCGCTGATCAGGTCAATGCGCTGGCCGCGGTCGTCGAAGATGCGCTTGGCGCCGAACGCCCCTACCGGGTCGTTGGCGCAGCAGATGTGCACCTTAGTGTGCGCGTAGATATCCGGGTCGTCGAAGTAGGTGATTACGCTGTAGCCGCCGATGATGCCGTCGCCGAGCTCAAGGATCATCACGTCGGGCTTGTCTTCCGCCAGGCCATTGATGATGGTCTTGCTGATATCCGCAATCGTCTCAAGCCCCGCCGTGCTGGGCAGGCCTGTGTCCACGAAGCTCAGCGTCTTGCGCGCACCATGGTCTTCGAAGCTGAACAGGTCGCGCCGCGCGGCCACGCCCGACAGCTTGCCGGCGTTGACACGCAGGCCGCGCTGGCTGAGAAGCTGGCACAGCTCGGCCACGACCTTGGTTTTGCCCGCGTTCATGCAGGTGCCGCTGACGGCCACGATCGGGATGTTCATGCCCGGTTCAATGCGTTCGTGATCGGGCAGGCTGCTGTCAACGAGATTGAGGATGCGCCCCTTGCGCAGGATCATGCCCACGACTTCGACCTTCAGCGGCGGGCCAAGGTCCTTGTTGGCGCTGGTGCAGGTGCCGATCACGCCGCCGAGGTTCAGCATGTGCAGCACGTCACCGGACTTGATGGTGTCGGGCACGCGGCCGACATAGCCCTTGAGCGCGTTACGCGCGCCCAGTGCGCCGATGATGATGTCGCCTTCGAAGATCTTGGCCATGCGGCCCTCTTCGAGTTCGAGTTCGCCGTATGTCGTCTTTTCGCCCAGGGCGCGCACGACAACGACGTTGCCGGGTTTGGCCTCAAGGTTTTCGGTGATGATGCGCTCGTCTTTGTGCAGCGTCATGCGGTGCACAACACTGGCGATTTTGTGAACGCGAATTTCCATGGTTTTCACTTTCTGCAACTTGGCTGTGTCTGTCGCATGGCCATTGCCAGCAATCATGTTTTCTTCATTCATGGCAAGCCTCTCAAAGCAATCTTCGATGCTGAACACGAAGTAGCGAAGCAACGAAGGGCCATCACCCCGTGAAGATGACCCGGTGAATTCCGCCTTCATTCAGCTTCACAACGTTGAAGTTCAACAGCAGTCCAACTTTCTCCTTGACCTGCTTCAGGTACGCCACCGTCTGCTGCATGTGAACTGGCGCGAGCCCATCCACGGCTTTCAGCTCAACCACAAGCCTACCCTCGACCAGGATGTCCAGGCGAAGTTCACCTACGACCTCGCCCTTGTAGCGAACGTCCATTGGCACCTGTCTCTCGAATGAAAGCCCGCGAAGGGCAAGTTCCTTACAGAGCGCGCGTTCATACACGGACTCGAGGAATCCAGGACCCAACGCCTTGTGCACCTCAATGGCGGCACCAATCACCGCATGTAGCAGACTCTCGATTTCATCATCAAACCGAATCAATCGGACTCCTCCAGAAACCGCGGTCCACATGTTCTGCGCCGCCGGTGGTCGCCTTCGCTGCTTTGTTCCTTCGTGTTCAACCTGAATGACTGCCTCCGGCTTGCGCGGCGAGTCTGCTTGGGATGCTTAGGATCTTGCCGAAGCCTGCGGCGTCCTGGCCGCTCCATAGGCTGAACTCTTCTCCGTACTTTCCTGCGGCCGCGTGCATCAGGGAGTGCGGGCTGGTCACCCCGCCGACTCGGAAGCTGCCGTATCTTACCTCAATGCTGACTTCGCCGGTTACGCGTTGCTGGCTGTGCGTGAGCATGGCTTCGATGTCGCGCAGCGCCGGGTCGAACGGCTGGCCTTCGTGGAGCATCGTCCCGTAGAAGTCGCTGACGTGGTCCTTCCAGAAGCGCTGCCACTTGGTCAGCACCAGCTTTTCCAGTTCGCGATGCGCGTTGATCAGCATCAACGCCGCCGGGGCAACGAACGCCACGCGGCCCTTGATGCCGACGATGGTGTCGCCGAGGTGCACGCCGCGGCCGAGCGCGTACTGGATGCCGAGGCTGTTCAGCTTCTCGATCAGCACCTCGGGCGAAAGCATTGCGCCGTCGAGGGCCACGGGCACGCCTTGCTCGAACGCGATCTTCAGGCTGCGTGGCTTGGCAGCCGGCTCGCTGGCACCGGCAAGCTCGAACACCGCGTCGGGCACCGTGGTGCCGCTGTCGTGGGTTTCCTTGCCGCCGATTGTGATGCCCCACATGCCCGCGTTGATGCTGTACTGCGTAGTCTTGGCCGGGATCTCGAGGCCGTGCTTGGCCAGGTACTCGGTTTCCTGTTGACGCGTCAAGCTGTGCTCGCGGATCGGCGCCAGCATCTTCATGCCCGGCGCAAGCACATTCATGGCGACGTCAAAGCGGATCTGGTCATTGCCGGCGCCGGTGCTGCCGTGGGCCACGGCGGCCGCTTTGTGCTTCACGGCGTACTCGGCGACCATGGCGGCCTGCACTACGCGTTCGGCGGCCACACACAGCGGGTAGACACCGCCGCGCATGACGTTGCCGAACAGCATGTACTTGACGTAGCGATTGAAGACCTCGGCGCGGCCGTCGAGCACCACGGGGTTCTTCACGCCCAGTTGCTTGGCGCGGTCGGCGGCGCGTTTGAAATCGTCGGCCGAAAAGCCGCCGGTGTCGATCATGACAGTCTCGACTGCAAAGCCGTACTGCTCCCGGATGAAGGGAATGCAGAAGGAAGTGTCGAGCCCGCCGCTATAGGCCAGAATGCAGGTACCGTTGCTCATGTATCGCTCCAACTACGTTTTCAAACAGAGTTACCGAATCACAGAGAACTGCGTTTTGGAACCACGGATTCACACTGATGGACACGGATAGCTGCAAGAGATCAGTGTGAATGCGTGTTCACCTGTGGTTACTTTGCCTTTCTCTGTAACTCTGTTCCTCCGTTTGAAACCAGTAGTTCATTCCTTCAACCATGACTTCAACTCTGCCAGCCGTTCCAGTACGCGGGCTTTGGCGGTGCCTGCGTATACTTGCTTGCGCTCGACCAGTGCTTCGAGCGACAGCTCCTTCAACAGTTCCGGCTTGAGGCGCTTGTCCACTGCGGCCAAGTCTTCCGCCGTCAGGTCGGCGAAGCGCATGCCCTTCTGCTCGACGAATTTCACCAGGCGGCCGGTGATGTCGTGGCCATCGCGGAACGGCACGCCTTGCAGGACGAGCCAGTCGGCCACGTTCATGGCTTCCATGTAGCCGGCGCCGGAATCGAGATGCGCCTGGATGCGCTCGCGGTTGACTTTGAAGTTCTCTTTGCTGAAGACCAAAGCCATCACACGCAGGCAGGCCAGTGTCTGGTCGGTGGCATCAAACACCGCTTCCTTATCTTCCTGCAGGTCGCGGTTGTAAGTCATCGGCAGGCCTTTGAGCAGCGTGAACAGGGCCATCAGATGCCCAACCACGCGGCCGGTCTTGCCCCGCACAAGCTCACAAGCATCCGGGTTCCGCTTCTGCGGCATGATGCTCGAGCCGGTGGTGACCGCATCGCCAAGAGTGATGAACCCAAACTCAGCCGTGGACCAAAGGATCATGTCTTCGGCCATGCGAGACAGGTGCGTCATCAACTTTGCGCAAGCGTAGACCATATCTAGCGCAAAATCGCGGTTGCTAACCGCGTCCATGGAGTTGCTAGCGGCGAGCCCGCCCTCCCTCATGTCTTGGCCTACCGTCTCTGCGAGGAACTGCATGTCCACCTTGAAGCTGTTGCCAGTGCAGGCGCTGCTGCCAAGGGGCAGGTGCATGGCCCAAGTCTCGGACGCCCGCAGGATTGCGTCATGGTCGCGCTGAAGCGAAGCAGCATACCCAATCAGCTGATGCGCCATTCTTACTGGCATTGCCCGCTGCATATGCGTGTATGCCGGCACGATGACATCAATTGTTTCTTCGGCCGCGCGAGCCAGCTCTCCAATCAGCAACCCGCACTGGGTGGCAAGAGAGTCGGCCTGATTGCAGCACCAGTACAAGAAGTCCGTAGCGACTTGGTCGTTCCGGCTGCGCCCAGTATGGAGTTTCTTTGCAGCTTCGCCGATGAGTTCGGTGAGGCGGGACTCGATGTTCATGTGGACGTCTTCGAGTTCGACCTTCCACTGAAACTTGCCAGTCTTGATTTCATGCTCGACGTGGTGGAAGCCGCGTTGGATGTCGGCCAGTTCGCTATCAGACAGGATGCCGATGCGCTGCAACTCGGCCGCGTAGGCGAGGCTGCCTTGGATATCCTCGCGCCAGAGGCGCTGGTCAAATGACACCGACTGGCTGAATTCCTGCATCAGCTTGTCGGGTTTGCCGCTGAATCTTCCTTGCCACATGGGGACTCCGTCCGTCGTCAGTTGTCGGTTTTCAGTCGTCAGCACTGACAACCGACGACTGGCAACTGACAACTATGCCTTCAAGTACAGCTCGGCCGTCTTTCGATAGATCTCGTAGCCTCGTGCCAGTTCTTTCTCTTCCAGGTACTCGTTGGCTGCGTGGCTCAGCTCTGGCTTGCCGGGGCCTACGATCAACCCCTGGGCTTTGTCGTTCCACCAGGCGTCGCTTACGCCGCCGAATGCTTGTGTCTTGTCTGTCTTGCCGGCCTTGCAGGCGCACTGCACCAGCGGGTCGCTTGCGCTACGCACCCATACTCCGAACCGCGCCTTTTCTTTCTCGATGCAGGTGTGCTCGCTCATGGCCGCCTTCACGCGCTTGATCGTCTCGGCGTTGTCGAGCTGCGGGATCGTGCGGCCGTCGATCACCCACTTTGCTTCGCTTGGGACGACGTTGCGGGCTACGCCACCGTTCAGCATCGTGACTGCCAGTGTGGTTCTACCAAGCAGGTCGTCGCGTTCGGTGAAGCTTTCGTAAAGCTCTTCCACTTTCAGGATGTCGCGGGCCGCGCGGTACAGCGCGTTCTCGCCCTGCCACGGCCTCGCGGCGTGGGCTGACTTGCCGGTGGTTTTCATGTCGAGCTTGAACATCCCGCGCTCAGCGATGCAGACGTTGCAGTCGGTGGGCTCGCCGGTGATGCAGGCCTCGAACTCGGGAATCTCGGCGCGGAAGATTTCAAAGCCTTCGCCCTGGATCTCTTCGTCGCAGGTGGGCGCGAACATGAGTGTGCAGGCTTGCTCGTCAAAGTCGGCCGCCAGCAGCGCGTGCAGCATGCCGATCAAGCAACCGCCGGCGTCGCTGCTGCCGAGTCCGTGGACGCGGCCTTGCTCGCGCGCGCCGTCCCAGGGGTCGCGGGTGTAGCCTTTGTTGGGCGGCACGGTGTCGGTGTGCGTGTTGAATAGCAGGCGGCGCTTGCCCTGGCCGCGCCAGGCCAGCAGGTTGCGGCCGGAATGCTTGAACTGCACGCCGTGCTTCGTGAACTGCTGCTTGAACCATTCGATCACGGCGTGCTCATTGCCCGACACGCGCGGGATGCGCGCGATCTGGGCAAGCGAGTCAGCAAGCTGATCCTGTGTGAACTGCATGGCGTGGCTCCGGTGCTGCAACAGCCCACGGGACGCCTAACGCAAGAACGACGCTGTCATAGCGTCGCTCGGCAATGGGCTTTCGCCCATAACGCCAGCGCAGTGGAGACCCGTGAGTTTTCAATGAGCAATGCGGCTACAGCGTACAGCGACCGTTACTGCGGTCGCGGTGAAAGACGGCTGTTGCGAGCAACGCTCATGGTTTCTCTTGGGGCTCGGTCGCCCGGCGACATCACCGGGCGCGCGGCACTTCCCGTAAGTTGTCCTGCGCGAATACAAATATCGCATGTACGCGCGCGCGCAAGGGAGATGTTGGAAAAACGTTACGGCTTGGCTGTTTTGGCCGGGCAGGCGCCGCAGCCTCCGCAGGCCTGTTTGCCCTTGGAAACGCGCAGGGTTTGCCACACACGCCAGCTTATGAAGCCGACGGCGGCGGTGATGACGGCTGCGGTGATAGCCACTTCGATCAACATGCCTGACTTTCCGGTCCCTGCTTCGCTTGCGCGATGAACAGTGAATCGCCTAGCCGCCCAAGGCGTGGGCTACCTGATAGGTTACCAGTGCTGCCACGTATGCAAGCGAAGTCATGTATACAAAGCTGGTGATCGGCCACTTCCAGCTGTTGGTTTCGCGGCGCATTACGGCCAGTGTGGCCGCGCACTGCGCGCACAGCGCGAAGAACACCATGATGCTGAGGCCGGTAGCGAGCGAGAACGACTTGTCGTTGCTGATGGTTTCGCGCAGCGTGCCGGACTCTTCGTCTTCTTCGGCGCCGAGGTGAAAGATGATGCCGAGTGTGCCGACGATGACTTCGCGCGCCGGGAAGCTTGCGATCGCCGCCATGCCGATGCGCCAGTCCCAACCCAGCGGCCTCACTGCGGGCTCAATCGCCTTGCCCATCACGCCCAGGTAGCTGTTTTCGAGGTGATCACCGGCGCGATCGTTTTCGATGGCGCTGGCGGCCTCGGTGTACTCCAACCAAGCCTCGTACTGGCCGCTTGCGGTTTCGAAGTCGGCACTGCGCAGGTCGTCGAGCGCCTTCACGAGCGCCGACTCAGCTTCCAGCACCGCGGCCTTCAATGCCTCTTCGTCTTCGGCGTGTTCTTCTTCAAGCTCGGCGATGGCGGCCTCGTGGTCGGCGTGGGCCTTGGCGATCTTTTCGAGAGAGTTTTGGGGTTCGGCCTCAAAGTCCGGCTCGAATTCGACGACGGCGGGCTCGTACTTGGCCTGCAAGGCTTCCAATTGCGCGTCGTACTTCTGTTCGATCTCGTCACTGTGCGGGAAGTACGCCGCAGCCCACACCACGATCGACAGCGCCAGAATGATCGTGCCCGCGCGCTTCACGAAGCTGCCGCCGCGGTCCCACAGCACGCGCAGCACATTGCGCGCCCGGGGCATTTTGTAACTGGGCATCTCCATCAGGAAGGGTGTGACTTTGGACTTCAGGATCCCACGCTTGAGCACCAGAGCGGTCGGGATGGCAAACAGCACACCCACCCAGTACATCGCAAACAGCACCAGCCCCTGCAGCGGGATAAAACCCAGCACCTTCTGCGCCGGCACAAACACCGCGATGAACAGTGTGTACACGGGCAGGCGCGCGCTGCACGACATGAACGGTGCCAGGAATATCGTGGTCAGGCGCGTGTTGCGGTCTTCAATCACGCGCGCGCCCATCACGCCGGGGATGTTGCAGGCAAAGCTGCTGAGCAACGGGATGAAGCTGCGGCCGGACAAGCCAAAGCGCGCCATCAGCCGGTCCATCAGGAAGGCGGCGCGGCTCATGTAGCCGATGTCTTCCAGCAGCGCGATGAACAGGAACAGAATCAGGATCTGCGGCAAAAAGATCAGCACGCCGCCGACGCCCGCGATGATGCCGTCCACGATCAGGCTCTTCAGCATGCCGTCCGCCAGCGTGCTGCCGACCAGGTCACCCAGCGCGCCGAAGCCGCTGTCGATGATGTCCATCAGCGGGCCCGCCCAGGCGTAGATGCTTTGGAAAATCAAACCCATCACCAGCACGAACACCAGCGTGCCCCACAGCTTGTGAGTCAGCACGGCATCGATCTTGTCGGTCAGCGTGCGGCCTTCGCGGTTCTGGGTGCGCTTGGCCTGCAACATCCACTGGCCGATCTGGCCGTAGCGCGCGGTGCTTTCGATCAATGCAAGGCTGCGGCCGCCGGAGGCTTTGTCGCGAATTTCGTGCAGTTGCCGCGTGAATTCAGGCCCCGCGACTTCTTCGCATTCTTCCAGAAACGGGCCCGATGCATCGACCAGCAGGCGCAGTGACTCCGGTCTGGCCGGCGTGTAGCCCAGCTTGATGCCGATGTCGCAAAGCTGCTGGTACAGCGTGTCCACACCGCGCCGGAAGTCTTCGGGGTACGGCAGCTCCAGCGGCTTGGCGGGGTGGTGCAAGGTCTGGTGCAGCGTCTGCTTCAGGATGTCCAGGTTCTCGCCCTTGGGCGAATTGACGGCCACAACTTTTGCGCCCAGGGCCGCTGAAAGCTTATCCATGTCGATGCTGATGCCGCGTTCGGTGGCGACATCGACCATCGTCAGCACCAGCACGGTGGGCAGGCCGAACTCAAGGACCTGCGTGGCCAAGTACAGGTTGCGATCAAGGCTTGACGCGTCAACGACGATCAGCACGCCGTCGGGCTTGGCCATGCCCTTGGCGCGGCCGAGCAGGCCATCGATGGCAACGCGCTCGTCGGGGCTGCGCGCGGCCAGGCTGTAGGTGCCGGGCAGGTCGATCAGGTCGATCTCAGTGTGCTCAAGCTTCAGCACGCCCAGCTTGGCCTCAACGGTGACGCCGGGGAAGTTGGCGATTTTCTGGCGAGCGCCCGTCAGCGCGTTGAACAGGCTGCTTTTGCCGGTGTTGGGGTTGCCGATCAGGGCCACGGTGTGCCGGTCAGTGCGGTTCATGGCAGCACCTCAATGGCCACGGCAGCGGCTTCGTTGCGGCGCAGGCTCAGGCTGTATCCCATGACGCGGAACTCCATGGGGTCACCGAGCGGGGCGATGCGAATCAGTGTGACGGAAGCGCCGGGGATCAGACCCATTTCCAGCAGGCGTTGTTCCAGAACGGGGTCAGCCTTCACGTCCGTGACGCGGGCGCTGGCACCTACCGGCAGTTTGGCAAGGGTGGTGGCGGTCATGTTCAAGCCGTCGGGCGCACGAAAACGCGGGCCTGCAACTCGGCACCCAGCGCAAAGCGCGACTCGCCGATGCAGACAATGGCGGGGTCGCCCTGGCGGGCCAGCTTGATGCGCTTGCCGGGGCATACCCCAAGCTCGCACAGGCGGCGCGAGTTGCCGTCGCCGGCCGGTGTTTCGGCCAGCACTTCGACGACCTCAAGCTCGCCGTCGGCGGGCAGGAAAGTGGCAAGCGGGGCTGCGGGCATGGTCTTCATGGCGGTCCACAAGTTCAAAGTTGCTGCTCGTCCGTTGCGGCACCTGCGTGCCGCCTGTCTTGAAACTCAGTCTCAATATAACCCGGCCTTCATACTCGGCAACAGCCCGCTGCGTGATTCGCGGCATGCCTTATTGCAACCCACTTGCAGCAAAGCAACGCTCGAATATCCTGCCCGGCCTCATGAGATACGCCTCCTTCCTTGTTCCAGTACTTCTGCTGCTGGCCGCCTGCGGCGGTACCGCGCCCCGTGGCTTGAAGAAGGGCGAGACGCTGTACGTGATCGCGACCACGCCGCACCTGGCCTCGATTGCCATGGCGATTGGCGGGGCCAACGCGCAGGTTGAGTCGCTGGTGCCGCCCAACAGCAGCGCCCACGACTACGAACTCACCATCGCCGACCGCCGCCGCCTTGAGGCCGCGCACCTGCTGCTGCACAACGGGCTTGAGCTTGAGCATTTCGAAGTCGCCAAAACTGCCGCAGCCGCGCGCATTGCCACCGTGGATTGTTCGGCCGCCATCCCCAAGGAATGGTTGATCGAAGGCGAAGAAGAAGAGGGCGCTGGTCACGGCCACAATCACGATCACGGTACGTACAACCCGCACGTCTGGCTTTCGACCGAAGGCGCGATCTACCAGGCCCAGGCCATCTGCGACGCCATGGCCAAGGCCGACCCGGCCAAGGCGGAGCTGTACCGCGGCGCGCTGAATGAGCTGAAGAAGCGTCTGACCGCGCTGCGCGACGAGTATCAGCCCAAGGTGAAGGCGCTGACCCGGCGCAACTTTGTGAGCAACCACGACGCTTTCCCCTATTTCGCGCGCGAGTATGCGCTGAAGCAGGTGGGCGTCATCCAGCGCACGCCGGGCGTTGACCCGACCATTGAAGAACGCCGCCAGCTTGAGACTGTGCTGCACCGCCGTGGCGCCCATGCGATCTTCCTTGAACCCGGCTACGACGACGCGGCCTCTCGCGCCGTGGCCGAAAGCGCCGGGCTGCCGATTGCGACTCTGGACCCGTTTGACGTCGGCACGCCCACCGCCGACGGGCTTGAGAAGGTGCTGCGCTCCAACCTTGAGACGGTGCTGAAGACCCTTGGACGCTAAGCCCCTGCTGCAGCTCGAGAACGTAACCGTGCGCGCCGGCAACAAGGCGCTGATCGAGAACGTCAGCTTCGACATCCAGCGCGGCGAGCTGGCGGCGCTGATCGGCCCCAACGGCGCCGGCAAAACCACGCTGCTGCGCGCGATCCTGAACACCATCCGCTACGAAGGCACCGTGCGCATCAACGGCCGCGTGGGCTATGTTCCGCAGCGGCTGCAGTACGACCGCACGATGCCGATGAACGTGCTCGAATTCCTGGCGCTGAATCTGCAACGCTTGCCTGTGGTATTCGGCGTTTCGCGCGCCATCAAGCGCCGCGTGCTGGACCTGCTGGAGCAAGTGGGTGCTGCACGGCTTGCCCGCGCCGACCTGGGCGGGCTTTCAGGCGGCGAGCTGCAGCGTGTGCTGCTGGCCGGTGCGCTGCACAACGACCCGGAGTTGCTGCTGCTGGATGAGCCGGCGGCCGGCGTGGACATCCAGGGCGAAGCAACGTTCCACGACCTGATCCAGCGTCAAGTGAAAGAACGCAACGCGGCCGTAGTGCTGGTCAGCCACGATTTGAGCGTGGTCAGCGACCTGACAAGCAAAGTGATCTGCCTGAATCGCACGGTGCACTGCGTAGGCAGCGCCAAGGACCTGCTGACAGCGGAGACGATAGCGCACGTGTTCGGCGGCCACAAAGCGGTGTACGGGCATCATCATCACTGAGTGGGGGCTGGGGGTTTGGGTAGTGGGGTCAGGGGCTAGGGATTTGGGGTTGGGGGTTGGGGGTTGGGGGTTGGGGAACTGCTCCGGCCAAGCTCCCGGAGTTGAAGTAGCCCCTAACCCCTAACCCCGAGCACTGAGCACCAAGCACCGCGCACTGACGACGGGACACCATGTTCGAGATAGTCTCCAACTACTTCACCAGCGGCTGGCAGGCGATGATCCTGGCGGGCGTGGTTTGCGTTACGCTGGCTTCCGGCGTGCTTAGCCCGATTGTGGTCAGCAGCCGCATGGCCTTCTTCAGTGATGCCGTGGCGCACAGCACTCTGGCGGGTGTGGCCTTGGGCATGTTGCTTGGCCTTGGCAGCCCGGTACCCACGATGATCGGGTTTGCGATCATTGTGGCATTGCTGATAGCGAGCCTGCGCCAGTTCACGACGCTGGCACTCGACACCGTGCTGGGCGTGGCGATGGCGGGCAGCCTTGCGATTGGCTATCTGCTGTACTTTCACCAGAAGGGCTATGCCGACTTGCACAGCTACCTCTTTGGCCAGATCGCGCTGCTGGGCGGCACGGACCTGATCCTGCTTGCGGCCAATGCCGTGCTGTCGCTGCTGATGGTGGCCTTGTTTGGCAACCGCTTCCTGCTGATGGCCGTTTCGCGGCCGCTGGCACAGGCGCGGGGGCTGCACGTTGCGCGCTACGAATACCTGCTGATTGTGGTGCTGGGGCTGGCCGTCAGTGTAGGCGTGCGCGCCGTGGGCCTACTGCTGGTGAACGCGCTGCTTATCGTGCCCGCGGCCACAAGCCGCTGCCTGGCGCGCAGTGTGGCCGGGATGTTCTGGGGTTCCGTCAGCATCAGCGTGGCGGGCGGCGTGACCGGGCTGTTTCTTGCCGACTGGCTTGGCTTGCCTACCGGGCCGATGATTGTGGCTGTGCTGGTGGCCGCTTTCTTTGTGGCGCAATGCATTCGGCCGCTGCTGCGTCGTGCCCGGGTAGAAGCGTGACCTTTCGGCGCGACCCCCGCGCGCGTAGACTGTTTGCATGGCCGAAGAAACAAGGCGCGTTCCGGCGTTTCTTTCAGGTCCCACCACGGCGACGGCGGTGCTGTTGCCGCTTCGCCTTTACGTCGGCTACTTCTGGCTGAAACTCGGGCTCACCAAACTGAACGCAGGCTGGCTGGCCACGGATCAGCAGCACCTGCCGGACGTGATCGAGTCCCTGACCGCGCCGCGCTGGTTTGAATACGCGTTCCTTGAGGCCGCCAACGAGAACGTCTACCTGTTCCAGTGGCTGATCGTGATCTTTGAGCTGCTGTTCGGCGCGCTGATGCTCGCGGGCGGCGTGGTGCGCGTGGCAGGCATCGGCATTGCGGTTATGGCGGTGATTGCCTTTATCTGCACGGGCTACGACCACGGCACCTGGGCGTTGCCCATGGCGCTGATCGCGCTGACGCTGGCAGTGGCGAGTGCCGGGCGCTACCTGGGCCTGGATGCAATCCTGCGCGCCAGGCTGGTGAAAGTGCCCCTGTTCTAGAAAGCCGTCATGGAAGGTCTGTCGCCGCAAGCCCGCTTTGAACTGTTGTCCGAGGTGGTCGGTCTTGACGAGTCAAGTATTGACCACGTCCGCCACAGCATCCGCCACCTGCTGCCACAGATGAGCGACCTGATCCGCACCCTGCACGGGGCGCTGCAACGCAAGGCCACCGCCCGCGTGCTGGGCGACCTGGATCCGGCCCGGCGCGAGCACCTGCAAAGCCTGTTCGCCAGCTTCGTGATGCGCACCATCGGCTGCAACTTCGACGAAGACTACTGCACCTACGCGCACGAAGTCAGCCACGGCGATGCTGTGCCGCCACGCCTGTTTCCGCTTGCGCTGGCCATGGCCGGCGAGTTCGTGTCGCGCACCCTTCCCCCGGCCGTCGATGAACCGGACCGGCTGGCGTCGATGCTGGCTTCGTGGGACAAGCTGCTGGCCGTGCTGGGCGAGCTGACCCGATGAACGCCGCCTGGATCAAGCAGGCCGCCGACGAAGTGATTGCCCGGCTGCGCGCCTGCAAGGACCGCGACCGCCACGCCGCCACCGCCAACTACTACCCCAGCGCGCAGGAGAATCTCGGCGTCTACGCGGCCGACATCCGGGCCGTGGTGCGCGACTTCAAGCGCCTCCTGAAGAACGAATCCGCCCGCGACGTGATCACCCTGGCACACGCCATCATCGCGCGCAATACCATGGAGGGGCGGCAGGTCGCCTATGAAACCATCATGCACCACAAGCCCGCGCGCGAGGCCTTGACCTGTAAAGAGCTTGAGAAGCTGGGCAGGGGCATCGACAACTGGGCCAGCGTGGATGTGTTCGCGTGCGGCCTCAGCGGCCCGGCCTGGCGCGAAGGCCGCATCACCGACACCGACGTCCAGCGCTGGGCGCGCAGCAAAGACCCCTGGTGGCGCCGCGCCGCCGTGGTCAGCACCGTGCCCCTGAACACAGCCAGCAAGGGCGGCAAAGGCGACACGCGTCGATCCTTGCTGATCTGCGAGATGGCCGTCGGCGACGATCACATCATGGTCCACAAGGCACTGAGCTGGGCACTGCGGCAACTGGCGGGCTTCGATCGCAACGCAGTCGAAGGTTTCCTCAAGCGCCATGGTGAATCTCTGCCCGCACTGGTGAGGCGCGAAGTAGGAAACAAACTGCGCAGCGGCCGCAAGTCAGGCAAGTGACTCGAGGTGGCCAAGTGCTGCCGGGCAATTCACAATCAGGCCATGGCTTCACTGGCTTCCATTTTTGAACGGGCGGCGGCACTCACGCGCGGGAACCACGCGTTCGCGCTGGTGCATCTAGTCAAGGTGCGAGGCAGCTCACCGGGCAAGGCCGGCTTCCTGATGCTGGTGACCTCCACCGAAACGCTGGGCACCATTGGCGGCGGCGACGCGGAGCTGAAGATGATCGCGCAGGCGCGCGAAGCCCTGCAGCAAGGGCGCTCACGCACCGTGCACTATGAACTAACGAACCGTCCCGGCAACCTGGTGAAGTCGCTGTGCGGCGGCACCAACGAGGTCTTTATTGAGGTGTTCATGCCCAAACCATGCCTGCTGCTGCTCGGCGGCGGCCACGTTGCCCGTGCCGTCGCGCAACAATGCGCGCTGCTGGAGTACCCCTACGTCGTGATCGACGACCGCCCCGAGTTCGCACAGCCTTCCGACTTTACCGGCGCGCTGGACGTGGTTGTCGCGCGCGGCCCGGAATACTTGACCCGTCAAGACCTGCCCGGCTTCACCCATGTGATCGGGCTGGGATACAACGCGGACTTTGACCTGGACGCCTTCGGCCCGGCCCTGCAACGCCTTCCGAACGCGCAGTTCGGGGCCATCGGCAGCCGCGCGAAGTTCGGCCAGATGACCGAGCAGGCGGCAAGGCGCGGCATCGCGCCTGAGCAATGGCAACGGGTGAAGTGCCCGGTGGGCCTTAGCATCGGCGCGCAGACTCCGGCCGAAATCGCCGTGGCCATCATCGCTGAGATCGTGGCGAGCCTTCCCGGCCGCGAAAGCCAGGGCTGGAGGTAGCGGCTACTCGCGCTTGCGGGGCTTGCCGGTCCAGGTGTCCAGCAGGCTGCCGTCTTCGCCGATGGACTCGACCTTCATCTCGGTCTTCGTCACGCTGACCTTCTGCACGTGATTGGCGCTGGCCGTAATCCCGCCTTGGAAGTACCAGCGTTCCGCGTCCGGGGTGCGCTGCTTCACGCCCAGGCCGCCTTCGCCGATGTAGACGACGCCGGTTTCGTCGGGCTTGCCGCCACGGATCGCGCAGGTGCGCTTAAGTGCGTGGCCGTCGCTTTCGAAGGCCACGTCCAGGTTGAATTGTTCGAATAGCGGCACCCAGTGCTGCAACGCGGCACCGGGCTTCTTTACGGCCGGGTATGCCGGGCGGTGATAGTTCGCGCATTGCCAGCGCAGCGCTTTGTTGGCTTCCAGCGTGTCTTTTAGGAACACGGCCTGGTCGCCGCCGGCGCTGATCTCGGTGTTCAGGTTGATCATCAGGAACTGGCTGCCGAAGCGCGTGGCGTAGTAGTTCTTGCCCTCGTCGCCGGGGGTGCAGAAGATTTCGTCGTACTGCGGGCCCTTGGCCTCATGGTTGCCGCGCGCGGGCACGACCGGCAGTACGCGGCCGCCCGCCGTGGTCGTCAGTTCGTGATCACTGAGCCATTCGACCCATTCCTCCATCTCATCGCCGTCGGTGACGTAGTCGCCGCCGTGGACAAGGCACAGAATCGCCGGGTCGGACTCAAGCAGCGCGCGCATGCGCTTGTTCATGGCCTGGCGACCGCCGCGGTTAGTACGCGAATCGCCGCCATACAGAAACTTGAAGTCCACGTCGCCTTCCGGCGCGGTGCGGAAGTGCAGCTCGCGGGTGGCTTGGGCATCGCAGGCAATCGTGAACCAGTAGACGGTGTCGGGCTTCAGGCCCGTGAGGCGCGCGTGGTGGTAGTGCAGCTTGATCTTCTTGTCGGTGTAGACGCCTGCGGTTTCGGGCGCGGCCGTGCTGGCGTATTTCGGCAACTCGCCGTTACGGGCCTCGGTGTCGTAGTGGAGCTTTGCGCTGGCAGGTTTGTCGGCGGTGGTCCAGCTGATCACTGCTTCTGTGGCCGGGTTCTCAGTCCAGACGATGCGCCACTGCGCGGGCACCGTGCCCTTGAGGGCGGTCAAACCGGCCTGCTCGCGGGTGCTGGTATCGCGTGCCTCGGCCCGATCCAGCACCGTCAGGGCGCCAATACCGGCCGCGCCCAGCAGCACCAGCACAACAATCCAATTGCCGAAGAAGGCCCGCTTGGTTTGTTCAGGCATGTCCCGATTCCCGATTCGCTCGCACCCAGAGCAACGCGAGTGTAAGAGGCACCGCGCTATTGGTCACGCGGATTAGTGCATCCGGCCACGCTTCCAGCCCGGCAAACAGCATCCGCGCCAGCGCCGTCAGAAAGCCCCATGCCGCCATGTACAGCGCCACGGGCAGCAACCGCTTCGGCAGCAGGATCAGCACCGCAACCAGCAGGTCAATTACGCCAATCGCCAGCAGCATGCTTTCGGCGGCAGGCTGGCCCAACTCCAGCGAAACGCGCCCGAAGCCGCGTATCAGGTAATCCACGAACAGCGGGTGCGCGTACAGAGCCTCAACACCGTGCGCCGCAAACGTCAGCGCAATCGCACCGCGCAGCAGCCACTGCGGCCGGGTGAACACCAACGCCAATGCTGCCCCCCACCGCGCGGCTTGGGCCGGGATCACCAGCGCCGGAAGCCATGGCTCAACCAGCGCCTGCGCAGTCGCGTTGGCCAGCAGCCATGCGAACACGACAAGGGCGGCGGGCTTGGCAAAACGCGTGAACAGGAACGGAATCGCCGCCAGCAACGCGAAGCTGCCTGCGCGCTCAGCCCGGACGGCCGCGAGTTCAGACCAGTCCGCATTCATGAACAGCCACGAGAATACCGGCCCGCCGATGGTCAGGGCCTGCCACGCCACGGCCACACAGGTCAGGGAAACGGCAAGCCGCAGCACTGTCCGTGCCGCGGCTTGCCCCTGCTGCGTGGCGTCGCTTGCCATGGGTTGCCTAGCGGCCGTGTCCCCCGACGGCGATCACGTCACCGAAGCCGGTCAGGCGCGTCAGCGTGTCTGTGCCGGCATCCCAGTGCCAGGCTTCGCCATAGGTGAGGTTCTTTTCGGGGTCCCAGAAGTGGGTCACGAAGTAGGCGTGATGCGCGCTTTCGTCGATGGCCAGCGAGACCATCGTATGCCCCGTAAGCTGGCGCCAGGCCTGTGGCATGATGTGCTGCTGCTCTTTCAGCCGGATGTAGCCCACGGCCGGCGCGCCGAACAGCTTGTCGCCACAAGTGTGCGTGAGGCCGGCGGTGAACACCCATTCGTTGCTTGTGGGCGTCCAGGCGCCCTCGCTGGCGTAGCCGACAGTCAGGATCGTGCCGGTGGACCACACGGCCTTGCCCTCGCTGGTGAAGAACAGCGGGCCGCCCGCGCCGCCGCTGGTGTCGCGGGCAAACGCAACATGCTTGCCGTCGGGGCTGACGCTGAAGGCGCCCGTCAGGTACTCAAGCTCGCCGAAGGAAAGCTGCTTCCACTCATTGCCCTTGTAGCGCGACACGTAGGCTGAGCGCCAACCTTCCTGCTGCACCCACAGTGCATCGCCCTTCCAGGCCGGGCGGCCGTAACCGCTGCTGAGGAAGTATGGGTTGATCCGCACGTCGCCCAGGTCGTGGGTGCCTTCCTTGATCTGCATGTTCAGGATCGTTGCTCCGACGTATTTTGCCATCAGGTCCTGTCCGCCGCGCATGCTGCCGTCAGAGTAATTCGGCAGCGTACCGCTGATCTGGATGAACAGCGGCTCGCCCACGGGCACGTTGGTCAACTCGAAGGTGCCGTCTACGTTGATTGCCACCTTGCAGGGCGTGCGGTCGATCTCAACCTTGCCCAGCACGCCGCTGTGGCGGTCGCGACGCATGCCGCGTTCATCGTCGTACCAGACCACGCGGCCTTTGAGTGTTGCGGTCTTGGCAGTCTGGATCGGCTGTTCAAGGCCGTCGCCGGTTGCCGACGCGGAAGTGACCTGGTCCAGCTTGCCCGTGTCGAGGTCCAGCACAAACACCTGCTGCGTGAAGACGCTGATGTGCGTGTTCAGGCTGCTCGCAAAGGCCACCTTGCGCCGGTCGGGCGAAATCGCGAGTTGCGAGACGCTGCTGTTGCCGTCCCAGGCCAGGACTGTGCGTACCAGCTTGCGCGAGGCCGTGTCGTACACCTGCATGCGCATCTGCTTGCCGCTTGCGCGCGCGATCACGATTTCGGTGGGCTTGAGCGGCCCGTGTTTGTCGGTGTAGATGCCTTCAACTTTGGCGGGGCCGATGTCCTGCAATGCCGGCGCAGACAAGTTCAACTGCCCGTACCGGAAGCTGTAGCTTTCCTCAATGCTTGCGCTGCCGTTGATCGGTGAGCCCGACTGCTCGCCGCTGAACTTCGAGCTGCCCTTCCAGCTGAGCGAAAGCATGCGGCCGCCTATGGCGTCGGCAACGCACTCGCCTTCGAAAGTAAGTGTCTCGTTGATGCGGGTGAGGATTGAGCCATCAAACTGGTTCTTTTCCTCGACGCTGAGTTTCATCGTCACGCTGACGGCAATGCTGGCGGTGCGCAGGCCCGGCCGGGCCGCCATGCTTTTCAGCGTCGCCTTGCCCTCGACACTATTGATCTTCTCGCGGGTCGTGGCCAGGAACGGCAGGCCCACATGCGCGGCCGTGATGTCCCAACTGTCGCCGATCTTGGCGGCCTTGGGCGGCAGCAGGTTGGGCTCGCGCTCGCGCACGATCAGCGCCTGGTCGGCCGCACCGATTGTGTCAAACACCTTGTGGGTGAGCGTGCGGGTGCCGTCGGCGGCCTGTTTCAGGCGGAAGGTCTGGTCGGCCTTCCAGTCGGTTTCGGGTACCGGGTAGGCCTGTGGGCCCTGTCCCAAGTCGACGTACGTGGTGCGCACCGTCTTGATCACGCCGTAGGTGCGCCAGACCTCAGTCGCGCGGCCGCCTTCGACGGCATTCACGAACTCTTCAGTCAACCGGTCGCGAGTCACCGTGGCGCGGTCCGAGACCTTGTACGCGTCGCCGACTTCCCACTTCGCGTCTACTTTGGTGGAGCGCTCGACGCGCTGCACGGCACCCTGCTTAGCCTCGGATGCCGGGGCCAGTGTGGCCGCATCCTGCGCCAGCGCGGGCGTCTGTGCCGGTACCCAGGCAATCGCAATCAAAGCGAAACATGCCACCACGGTCGCGGTCTTCATCACGGTCTCCGTACTCGTATCGGCCCTGAATTTGGCGCTGAGTTTACGCCGCAGACGGCCACAGGTCACGCGCGGAAAGTCTCTACTTTGCCTGCTTGGCAATCGTGTCGCGCCAGGCCTTGGGCAGGGCGCTTACAGGGCGGATGTAGCTGAGGAACTCGAGCGTGTCGGGGTCGTGCAGCGCCTCGGTGGGGATGCCCGCGAACTCGAAGGCGTCGTTGATCGCGCAGCCGCCACTGTTGCCACCGCTGAGCAGGCAGTCGGATTTGTACCAGCGCAGCGCGCCGTCTTTCTCTTCAAAGCCCGACACTATCCCGCGCGTCAGCGTGATGCTGGTGACACTGCGAGAGCCGCCAATCGCCGGGTAGCCCAAACAGCGGATGTTCGCGCCCAGTGCCATGTCGGCGGCCGCAAGCGGCAGCCACACGAAGTCAGGCGCCTCAAACTTGTTGCCGTCGAGGTCGGTTTCGATTTGCAGCAGCGCCAGGTCCAGCGCCGCGTCGGTTTCCAGCACCCTGGCAATGGCACCCTGCTGCGGAATCTTGCGCGCGCTGGTGCTGAAGGCGACCCAGGCCTGCCGGTAATGATTTCCCGGCTCGTCGTCGTTCTCCAGCACGTGCAGGTTGGTCACAATCAGGCCGCGCGGCGATACCACGGTGCCGCTGCCGCCGCCTGAATCGGTGCTCAGTTCAACCGTGGCGCAGACCGCGCGGTCGAGGTCCTTGTACTTGCCCGCGCCCACCGGCAGGTCCGAGCCGTCCAGCTTCGGCGGGGTGTCAAAGCTCAGCAGCAGCTTGAACTCGAACTCTTCTTCCGGCAGTGCCGCCAGCGATCCCGCGTACAGCACGACTTTGCCGGGCTTGAGGCCGGCCTCGCGGCTGAACTTCAGAATCTCGTTGCGGCGGGGCGTCATGGACTCAGCGAGGGTGAGGTCAGACAGCGAGTCGAAGTCCGGGGCCTGCTTGGAGGCCAGAAACAGGTCAATGTCCACGGTGGCGTTCAGCACATGCACGAACATCTGCTTGGCGGCTTCGGGCACATGGATGCGATAGCCCTGCAGGTCCACCTTGCCGGAAACCAGCGCGACCGGAAGCTTCTCGTCGGCCTTTAAATCCTGCAGCGAGTTGCTGAGCAGCACTTCAACGTCGGCCTCAGGCGCGTCCTGCGCAACGGTGCGGGTGACGACAAACAGCAACACGGGCAGGCACAACCATGCAAGTCGGGACATGGGCAACTCCGGGGATAGCTGTTACTCAATGCGCTTGATGATGTGGTAGCCGAACTCGGACTCGCACCAGTCGATCTGGCCTACGCCAAGTTTCATCGAGAGGTCGAGGAACGGTTTCACCAACGCCGTCTTGGCGTCGGCCTCGTAGGTGGTGTGTGGCTGGTTGTCTTCGTTGTGGTCAGCCTGCAGCTGCTTCCAGTCGCCTCCTTTGGTGCGGGCCTGCCGCAGTACTTTGTCGCGCAGGGCGGTGGCCTGTTCTTTGGTGCGCTCGGCGTCTTTGGGCGTGACGCGCGGGTTGGCACCTTTCCATGAAATCAGGATGTGCTGCACCTTCACCTTGGTCGGTGCGGGGTCCTGCTTTGTCGGCAGGGTTGACGGGTCAATACCGGGGAACCAGCCTTCGGGCACGTCGTACACCAGGGCGTGGCGGTCGCGCTTTGTGATCTGCCCGTCCTTGATTTCCTTGGGGCCGTAAACGTCCGTGCCGCCGAGATCGAGCAGCAGGCTGATGTCGTTGTTGCTTCCCTTGCCGATGCTGCCTTCGCCGTTGGTGCTGTGGCTGTCATTGCCCGCGCAATCCAGCAGGATCGCGAACGAAAAGTTCAGCCCCATGCCCTGCCCGTTGCCCTGGTACCAGTCATCGCCGGCGCGGTCGATCTGCCAGCCCATCGCCCAGTCGTGCGCCGCACCTTGCCCAAGGCCCACGCCCATGCTGTAGGTGTCATTGCCCGCCAGATCAACCAGGATCGCCGCACTGAGGTGTATGCCCGCGCCCTGGCCGTACTGGCCCAGCGTGTACGTGTCATTGCCGCCGCGATCCACCAGCATTCCCAGTGAATACCAGTAGCTGCTGCCCTGGCCGTAGATATCGCACTGGTACACGTCATTGCCGTCGCCTTCATCGAGCAACAGGGCCACGCCGCCGCCGGTGCCGCCGTAGCGGTTGCCGATGGCGAAGCCCTGGCTGAGGCTCTGGTAGCGGTCGTTCCAGAGTGGCTGGTGCAGGTACTTGCCGCCCGCGTAGTACAGGTCATTGCCCGCGCCGTCAGTCAGCACGCCCACGCCCATCACCTGTGCAAAGGCCTGCACATACCTAGCGCCCCGGTACATGTCATTGCCCGCGGCGTCGATCAGGTGGCCGTAACCAAACGCGGCCGCACCCTGCGCGCCGCTGTCGGCAAGGTAGATGTCGTTGCCGCCGTCGTCATAAAGCTCGCCGTAGCCGCAAAGGCCGCAGCCTTGGGCACAGAATCCGGCGCTGTAAAAATCGTAGCCCGAGCCCAGGTCGTGCAGGATGCCCACGCCCAGAAAGCCGAAGCCCTGCGTGAAGTCGCCGCCTTCGTAGCGGTCATTGCCGCCCAGATCGAGCACAAAGCTGATCGCCGCGCGGCCGGGAAGGCCCACACCACAAGCCACGCGGCCGCGATACACGTCATCGCCGCCAAGGTCGATAATGCCGACAAAGTCATCACCTTCGTATGTGTTGGGCCCGGTGCCGCCGATGACAAACTTGCCCCAATCGGTCTGCCACGCGGCCACCACGTTGCCGGTGACGCCGGGAATCCTGTGCACCACGCCAGCGTAATGCTTCGGGGCTGCCGGCGAGTTGGCCCCGCGAAGCTCCCCGGCCGACAGGCGCAGGGCCGCTGAAACACGCGCGCCTGCCACCATCAGGCCGGTGATGTGCGTGCGGCCGCCCAGTTCGAAGACGTCAACGCCGGGCAGGTCGTGCTTGACCGCGCCCGGGATCAGTCCTTCGGCTTCGGCCACATGGGCCGCGATCTGCGAGGCCAGGTACTCAGCATGCTTAGCATCAATGCTGGTACCGGCGCGGGTGATGGCGTGCGCGGCGCCCGTGAAGTTGGGGATCAAGGGTTCGCCCCACTGTTGGCCTGGGCGTGCTTCGCCTTCTGCCTGAACTCCGCCAAGCCACTTGGGATCTGGGCCGGTCGTGGTTTCGCGAAGCAAGGTATCAAGTGCCGCCAGCTGAACTTTGCGCTTGGCCTCCAGTTCGGCGTACTCCGGCGTATTGCGGCGAACGCCTACCTGCTTGGTATTCAGGTCCTGGATCACTTCGTGAATCTTGGCCACTTCCGCGCCGTCCTTGACCAACTCTTCGACGGTCCAGCGACTGGTCCCTTGATCGAGCATCTCGCACACGGCCATGCCGCGCAGGGCGGGTTCGCTGCGCAAAGCGAAGCTGTTTGAGGCCGCCTCTGTGACGTTGGGCAGGTTGAGGGGGTCATCCAGCGCCTCATTGCAGACTTTGAGGCGGTGGCGGTGGTCGATGTGCTTCTTTTCGTAGGCCAGGTCTTCGGGGGTGAGGTTCAGGTATTCGAGGGCGGCCTCGACGTGCTCAAGGTCGCTCTGGGTGAGGAACTTGCCGGGTTTGGGCAGGCTTGCCTTGGGCGCTTCGGGTGGCTTTTCCTGGGCCGGGACTGTGACCGAGGCATGAAACACCCCGGCAATTGCCAGAAAACATGCCAGCACACGTTTGCCCATGGGAGTGAACCTTCCTACAATCCGCACGCTCGTTTTGTCTGCGCACTTGCGGCGCAGGGGTCTGATGTTACAGAGCATCCTGTAGCGGTGAAAGCTGTTGCCTGTAGCGGTGACAGCCGTTGAGAGTAGGGTAAGCGCAGCCATGTTCAACTTTGCAGGCAAAAAGGCATTCGTCACCGGCGGCACCCGTGGAATCGGGCTGGCCATCGCCGTCAAGCTGGCCAAGGCCGGCGCCGATATCGCCGTCAACTACCTGCGCAATCGCGCCGCCGCCGATGAGGCCCGCGCCGCGATCATGGACGCATCAGGCGGGCGTGAGCCGCTGCTGCTTAAGGGCAACGTCGCCAAGGACGAGGACATTGAAGAAATGTTCTCGACCATCAAAGAGAAGTGGGGTCGCCTCGACTTCCTCGTCAGCAATGCCGCCAGCGGCGTGCTCAAGCCCAGCAAAGAACTCACCCACCATCACTGGCAGTGGACCATGGACATCAACGCCTACGCGTTGCTGCCCCTGTCACGCCACGCGATTGCCCTGATGAAGGGACCCGAAGGTAACGGCACCGGCCGCATTGTGGCCGTCAGCAGCCTTGGCGCGATCCGCGCTTTCAACAACTATGCCGCCGTCGGCAGCAGCAAGGGCGCGCTCGAAAGCCTCGTGCGTCACCTTGCGATTGAATACGCCGCCCAGGGCATCAACGTGAACACGGTAAGCGCCAGCGTCGTAGACACCGACGCGCTGAAGCACTTCCCGAACCGCGACGTGATGCTCAACGACAGCCTGAAGTGGATGCCCGCCAAGAAGCTGGTAACGCCGGATGACGTGGCCAACGCAGTCGCCATCCTGTGCAGCGAATACACCAGCATGGTCCACGGCCACACGTTTATCGTGGACGGCGGCCTCAGTATCTTCCTGCCGGGCTAAACCGCACAATCAAACTTAACCCAAAATCCGATTGCTCGGCCGGGCCTCGCTTTGCACACTCTGCGGCCTGTCGCTCAAGTCACATTCACGGATAAAGGAACCTACGATGAACAAGACCCTCAGCTTTGCCCTGCTTTGCGCCATTGCGTTCACACTCACCGCTTGCGGCCCCGACTTCAGCACGCCGGAAGGCGCTGTGAAGGCCTACCACAAGGCCATGGAAGCCCAGGACGAAGAAGCACTCAAGCTTTGCCTGATCAAGGCTGAGCGCGAGAGCGCCAAGAAGAGCGAAGACAAAGACAAGTCCGAAACCAAAGATGATGGTGGCAGTTGGGAAGTCGGCGCGGCCACGGTCGACGGCGACAAGGCCAAGGTGCCCGTCACCTACACTGACAAAGACGGCAAGAAGAACACCCTCAACTACGTCTGCATGAAAGAGGAAGGCGAGTGGAAGGTCTCCATGATGGCCACCGTGTTCGGCGGCCTCGGTGACGCGATGAAGGACGCCTTCAAGGCGGAGTAACCTGAGCAGCAACTGACAACGCGGGGCCTTCGGGTCCCGCGTTTGTTTTTCGTGTCGCCGCGCTATCCTGCTGCCATGGATGAGCTGCCTGAAATCACCGCCGCCGTGATCGTGCTGGCCGCCGGCGACAGCACCCGGATGGGCCGTCCCAAGGCGCTGCTGGATTGGCACGGCAAGCCGCTGATCGACCATGTGCTCGACACAGCCCGCGCGGGCGGCTGCACCAAATTCTTTGTTGTGCTTGGGCGCGATGCCGACGCGATTCGCGCCGGGGCTGCACTTCGCGATGCCACCGTGCTTGTCAATCCCGCGCCGGAACTGGGCCAGGCCAGCAGCCTGCAACTTGGCATGCAGAACCTCGACTTCAGCACCGACTGCTGCATCGCCTGGCCGGTGGACTGCCCGCTGGTACAGGCCGCCGACGTGCGCGCGCTGATCGACACCTACGCCCGCACCCGCGCTTCACTGATGCGCATCCTGATGCCCGTGCATAAAGGAAAGCGCGGCCACCCGATGCTGGTTGACATCGGCTTCCGCCAGCCGTTCATGGAACTGCCGCAGGGTGCCACGGCCCGCAAAGTCATAGACGACAACTACACGCAGGTGCGCGAAGTGCCCACCGACAACTCCGGCGTATTGGTCGACATCGACACGCCCGACGAGTACGCGGCCGCGTTGTCGGGCTGATCTGCCGGGGCTGACCTACTCAGCTACCTTGATTTCGATTTTCTCGCCGCCGCGGCGCACGACCGTGAGCGTGACTTCGCCCTTGGCGTCTTTGAGCAGCTTGGTGAAGGCTTCCAGGTCCATCTCCGGCGTTACTTCCGTTTCGCCGACCTTGATGATCACGTCGCCGTTCTTGATGCCTGCGGTGCGCGTGGCCGAATCGCGATCCGGAATCTGTGCGACTTGGTAGCCCGCGGCCACACCGCCGAAGTTTTCTTTCAGCACGGCCGGGTCCATTTTCAGGAAACGGTCAATGCCGCGGAACGTGCTGCTGCGTGCGGGTTGGCCCTGGTTGCTGGGCGGCACGACAATGACCTTGGCGCCCTTTTCAATCTTGAGCTTGTTGTCGGCGTCAGGCACCGAGCAGCCAAGCTGCTCAACGGGCGAGCTGGCGTTCAGCGGGTCCTGGTTGTAGTGCTCAACGACGCTGAGTTCGGTGATCGTTTTGCCGGCCGCGTCCACGACCGCGAGCTTGCTGCCCTTGGCCGGGATTTCGCCGCCGCGCACGTCCACCAGCACCCACTGGTCTTTCGTTTTCTCGCGCCAGCGGGCTGAGGCCACGGCGCCGTCGAAGCTTGAGGTGGCCGGAACGGGCGTCACGGGCTGATCGGGCAGGACCGCGCCGTCAAAGAAACCGGCGGTCTTGACCTTTGCCTCGGCTGCCTTGATCGCTTCGGCAAACACGGCCGGCGTCATCAGCACGCGGTTGCCAAGCGCCTTGGCCGGGTCACTGAGGCCGCCGAGAATGCGGCCGATGCCGCCGCCCCCGGCTTCCGCCTTGCCGGGTTTTTGCCCGACGATGCCGATCAGCTTGCCTTCCCAGGTCACAACCAGCGCGCCCAAGCAATCGGCGACGCTGCCATCGAGCCCGTAGTACTTGCCGTCCTCGACCACGGCGTTGATGCGCGCCACGCGGAAGAAGCGCGCGAAGTTCAGGGTCGCGTCGTGTACGCCCAGGATGATGACTTCTTCACCCAGCGCCGGGACTTCGGCCTTCTCGGGGAATGCGACGCCCTTGCCAGCACCCTTGGCACCGAAAAAGCGCAGGTTGACGCCGGTGTCTTCGCTGGCCTGCACGGCCGCGAATTCTTTGCCGTCGCGGCTGTGCAGCTTGAAGTTTTCGTTGGTGGGCGCGCTGCCGCGGCCGCCGAACATGCCGGCCATGCCGCTGAGGCTGCCGCCAAACACCTGGTTGCTGACCATGAACAGGCCGCTGTCGCCGAGCAGGATGCCCGCGGCTGAGCCTTCGGTTTCTGTGTTCTGGCCCATGGCGCTGGTCTTGGTGACCCAGGTCAGGACCGTGAGCTGGTCCTGGTATCGCTCGTTGAGTTCGCGCAGCTTGGCTGCCTTGGGGTCCTGCGCTTGCAATGCTGCTGCGCACAGGCAAAGCGTGAGAAGTCCGAAGATCGTGCGGGTCATGGTTTTCTCCGTGCTTGGTGCGTGGTGCTGCGAAGCTGGTTACTCGGGGCGACGCGGCTTGCGCGGCCCGCCAAAGTTGCGCTTGGGACGGTCGCCGTCAGGGCGTGGCTTGCGGTCGCCGAAACGCTTGGGGCGGTCGCCATCCGGGCGCGGCTTGCGGTCGCCGAAACGCTTGGGGCGGTCGCCATCCGGGCGCGGCTTGCGGTCGCCGAAACGCTTGGGGCGGTCGCCGTCGGGACGCGGCTTGCGGTCGCCGAAACGCTTGGGCCTGTCGCCGTCTGGGCGCGGCTTGCGGTCGCCGAAGCGCTTGGGGCGGTCGCCATCGGGGCGCGGCCCACGGTCGCTGAATCGCTTCGGACGGTCGCCGTCAGGGCGCGGTCCACGGTCGCTGAATCGCTTGGGACGGTCGCCGTCGGGGCGTGGCCCACGGTCGCTGAATCGCTTCGGACGGTCACCGTCGGGGCGCGGCTTGCGCTCGTTGCGGTAGTTGCCTCGTGACTCAGAACCTGCATCGGCACGTTCCCCGTCGCGGCGCTGCGGGCGTGGACGCCCGGCCTTGTGAAAGTCGCGCGGCCCGCGGCTCTTGCCGTGGACGCGCGCGGAGGTCTTCTTCTGGCCGCCAGCACTAGTGCGCCGCGCGCCTGACTTCTTTCGCGGAAAGTACCCACGCAGGTCGTCGTCGCCCTCATCGGTGCGCTTGTAATCCGCGGGCGTGACCACGCGTTCTTCGTAGCCCAGACGGCCACCCTCGGCGGCCTCAGCATAGCCCAGCAGCACGGAGACCTCGTCGCCGCGCAGCTTGCGCACGGCGCCCGGTTCCAGGTTGCCCACTTCAATCGGGCCGATGCGTTCACGCTGGATGCTGCGCACCGCGTGGCCGTACTTCAGGAAGATGTCGCGGATCGACGGGGCCAGCCCGGCATAGCAGGTCAGCTTGACCACCGACTTGCCATCAACGCGGCGGATCACCGACAGCGGCTCAAAGTGCCCGCCGTCCATGGCGTAGTACAGCGCGCGTTCAATCAACCGCGCGCCGCTGTTTGAAATGCTGCCCTTACACGTGATGTGGTACACGCGCGCCACGCGATAGCGCGGGTGCGTCAGGATGTTCGCGATGCGGCCGTCATTCGTAATCAGCAGCAGGCCACGCGCGGCACGGTCCAGACGGCCCGCCGTGAACAGGCGGCCGGTTTCGCCGCGGATCAGCTCTTCCAGCCGGTGCGCGCCGCCTTCGTCGTGCAGGAATACGCCTTCGGGCTTGTTGTAGATCCAGTAGTCCGGCCTCGAGAGGCGAAGCTTTTCGCCATCGACGGTGATGGCGTCGCGGAAGGGGTCAGCGCGGGTGCCGAGCAGGCTTACGGTCTGCCCGTTCACCGTCACTCGGCCTTCCACGATCAGTTCTTCACAGGCGCGGCGTGAGCCAAGCCCGGCGCGGGCAAGGATCTTCTGCAGGCGTTCCTTGTTGCCGTTGTCTTCGTGTGATGCGGTCATGTGTGTTTCCAGTCAGGGCACCGGCATCCCGCCGGGGCAGTGGCGCAGTTGGCAATGACGCAGAATTAGCGCGATTCAGGTCCGAAGCAAGCAGCCGGGCTACGCCGAAGCACCCACGGGCCGGCGGCCGCGACGACCACGGCGACGGCGGTTGGCGTTCTGCCCGCCCTGTCCGCCTTGCCCTTGGCCTCGACGGCGGTTGCCGCCGGACTTGCCTGATTTGGAAGGACCGCTTGAGCCTTTGCCGCCGCGACGGTTGCAGAACTCGAGGTAGGCCTTTTCGATGTTCGGGTTGTACGCCGGGTGGCCGGTGTCCTTGGGCAGGGCCTCGCCGTGCAGGCGTTCGACCTGCCACAGCTTTTCCACCTCGTCGGCGTCGCAGAACGAAATCGCGATGCCTTCCGCCCCGGCGCGCGCCGTGCGGCCGATACGGTGGATGTGATTTTCGGGCTCGTCACTGAGGTCAAAGTTGATGACGTGGCTGATGCCTTCCACGTCAATGCCACGCGCCACGATGTCCGTGGCCACCAGCACCTTCACGCGGCCTTCGGTGAAGTCGGCCAAGATTCGCTGGCGCTGAGCTTGCGTTTTGTTGCTGTGGATCGCGCCTGCCTTCACGCGGTCCTGGCCCAGCTTGCGCACAATGCGGTCGGCACGGTGCTTGGTACGGGCGAACACCAGCACGCGGCCCTTGTCGAAGTGCCGCAGCAGGCCCGTAAGCAGGGCTTGCTTGGCACCCTGGTCCACGAAAATCACGCGCTGTTCAATCTTGGGGCGGGTGATCGGCGCGATGGCGACTTCCACGCGCAGCGGGTCACGCAGCAGCGAGTTGGCAAGCTCGGTGACGGCAGCCGGCATCGTCGCTGAGAAGAACAGAGTCTGGCGCTGGCTTGGCACCTTGGCGCAGATGCGCTTCACGTCGTGGATGAAACCCATGTCGAGCATGCGGTCGGCTTCATCCAGCACGAACGTGTTCACGCGTTCAATGCGCGCGACGCCTTGCTCCATAAGATCGAGCAGGCGGCCGGGGGTCGCGATCAGGATGTCCACGCCGCGGCGCAGGGCCTTGATCTGCGGGCCCATGTTCACGCCGCCCATGACCACGGTGCTGCTGAGGTTCAGGTGGCGGCCGTAGGCCTCAATTGAGGCGTGCACCTGCAAGGCAAGCTCGCGGGTGGGTGTAAGGATCAGCGCGCGCACGTGGCGGTTGCCGGGTTGCTTGGCCCGCGACAGGCGCTGCAGCAGCGGCAGCGTGAACGCCGCCGTCTTGCCCGTGCCTGTGGGCGCAATCGCCAGCACGTCGCCGCCTTCAAGGGCATGCGGGATCGTATCGCGCTGGATTGGGGTAGGCGCGGCGTAACCCTCTTCGGTCAACGCACGCAACAGGGCCTCGTCAAGCGCGAGGCCGGAAAACAGAACTTCACTCATGCAAACTTTCGTTCCGGGGTTCGCGCAATCAGCAAGCGCGGCAACCCCATTGCCCGAAGACGTCGTCGGCAATGTCACGAAGGACAGAACACGAAATCATCGGAGGGAAATATCAGGCCACCCGAAAGGGAGACCCTCACTGACGCGAGCACTATAGCAACCCAAGCCACAACCGATACGGGGCAGCAAGTGGTGTGGACTTCCAGTCCGCAGCAGTTCGTGTTGTGGACTTCCAGTCCGCAGTCGTGGCGCGTCCCGCGCCACGACAACAGCATGCAGGCAAGATGCCCGCAACACGACGGCACTACTCACCCTTCGCCGGCGGATGTGCCCGGTGCAGGCTGTTGTAGTCCATGCGCCGGATCGTCTCGCCCACGTCCGCGTCCGTGTACAGGTCCTGGATTGCCGCCGCGTAGGCTTCGTCGTCAGCCAGCCACGCGCGGTAGGCATCAAGCTGGTCCAGCGCCTTCTTGGGCTGGTTCGACGAAACGTACAGCAGCACCAGCAGCCAGTGGTCCGGATGCTCACCCTTGCGGCGGCAGCGCGGCTCAACCAGCGCCTGCTTGTTGCTGCGGACCGCCGCGCGCACGCAGCGCTCCAGCGTCAGCCAGTCTTTGGCTTTGTCGCGCATGGCGGTGCCAAGGTAGTTGTTCAGCTCCGTCGCGGCAGTCGCCCATTCACCGCGCAGGAAGGCGAGGTTTCCTTTGGCCAGCGGCACGCCCGCGTCGCCGGGATAGCGCTTGGCGTGGAACGTCAGCAGGCACTCCAGCATAAAGGCGTTGCCGTCGCGCGTGCTGCGGTCCGTGGCCGCCTTGAACGACTTGGGGCGCCCCGGCAGCTTCAGGTAGGCCTCAATCGTGCGGCCCTGCGCGTACAGCAGCCCGAACCAGTCTTCGCGGATGGAACTGGCCAGCTTCTCATCTTTCTGCGCAAGCTTGTAGGCTCGCGCGATGCGGATTTCGGCGGGCCCGTACCGTCCCAGCGCCTCATCCACGTAGGCCATGTACATGTGCAGCAGCGGTTCTTTCTCACGTCCCGGGTACCACGCCAGGCACAGTTCCCACAGCGCGCGCATGTCGTTCAAGTTGAAGTACAGCTCATCGGCCAGTTCGGTGAATGCGGCCTTGCTGCCGGCCTCATCGCGCAGGGCCTGTACGGCCTGTCCCGAATACAGCATGGCGCTGCGGTACAGCGGCATGATCTCATCGTCTTCGGACAGCGACTTGGGCAGGATCGGCCGAAGCTGCCGTGCTGCCTCGGCAAAGTCGCCTTCGTGGTAGGCGACCTTGCCCGACCACAAATGCAGGTTGCGGTCATCGGGGTGCGTGGCGCGGAAGGCCTCGTTTACGACCTTGAGGGCGGCGGGCAGGAAGTGGACGTCCCACAATGCCTTGGCGATTTCCGGGTAATCCGTGGCCGGGTTGGGCAGCGCCTCGAACATCGGCTTGAGTTCCGAGAAGTCCTCCCCCGGTTCGCAGATGGCCACGCCCACCACCGCAAAGGCCGACGGCGTATCGCGGTGCGACGCGCGGTAAAGGTCTTTGGCTTCTTCGTGCCGGTCAAGGTGTGTCAGGCTGGTTGCGTAGTCGCCAAGGGCCAGCGGGTCGCTGCCGAGGGTATCGAGGTACCACTTGAACTCGACAATTGCTTCCTCATGTCGGGCAAGCCCCGCCAGGCTAAGCCCGCGGCCGTAGCGTGCGTCGGCAAACTCGGGCTTGTTGCGCAGGGCTGCGTCGAGGTACTCAAGCCCCTTAGCATACTGTTGCTCGTAGACCTCCAGCATGCCGTTGTAGTACTGCAGCACCGAGTTGATCTCAGACGGGAAGATCACGCGGTCAAGCTGGCGCAGGTTCGCGCGTGCACCGGCATAGTCCCCAAGTTCGATCAGATATCGCGTGTAGTTGAGTTTGTCGGTATGGCGCGTCCACTCGGGCGCGATGAACCCGGTCTGTGAGGCCATCAGGCTGCCCGCCATCCGCGACATGCGGATGGACATGTTGAGGTTCTCCCAGTCGTAGACACGCCAACCTTGCTCGCCATTCACCAGCCAGAACCGGAACTTGGTCAGCACACCTTCTTCGGCCTGCTCGAGCCGCGCATAGGCCACGGCGAATCTGCCGTCACCGGACACGTCAACGCGCGGCAACTTCACCCGCGCCCACATGAACGTTGCGGACGCCCGTGAGAACCAGCCCGATTGCGCCGACGTGCGCATGCCGCTCACGAACGCTTCGCGCTGCTTGACGTTCGCGTTGGCCATGCCGGCGTTGGCCAGCACGAGGTCGCACATGGACTCAAGGTCGAACAGCTTCAGTCCGGCAGTGGCGTCGCAGTCGGTGCCGGCCTTGCCAAGCCGCTGCAGCACGTCGGCGATGGCGGCCGTGGTGGCGCTGTCAGCGCGGCGGTCAGCGGAACCTTCCTTGAAGGCCTCACGGACGGCTTCGTCCCGTTCCGTCTTGGTTTCCGCAACGGCCGGAGCCTGCTGCACATTCGGCGCGGACTCCTGCTCGCAACCAGCCAGCAGCAACAACGCCAGCACAAGCGTTCCAAAGCGCATGTGATCCTCCCGCGTGCGCACAAGTCTCAACAATATTTCGAAGGCGTGATCATAACCCCACAGCCACACGAGACCAAACAGAACTTGGCCTGCTGGTCTGCACGGCGCCTCAGCCCTTGAGCAGGGTTTTCAGCTTTGGGTTGGGGTAGTCGGCGAGCCAGGCGTCGATTTGTTCGGGCCTTGGGGCGGCGTTGGACTTCAGGGGTTGGATGGCGGCCAGTACCAGCACTGGTGCGGCCACGAAGCAGTTGGCTAGAAACATCTTGCGCACCTCGGCGAACCAGGCTTCGCGCTCGGATTCGGCGATGCTGGCGGCGTCGTAGAACCAGCCCAGGTAGGCATTCACGCCCAGCATGAACAGCACGATCCCCGCCCAGAACAGCGGCGCACCCAGCCCTTTGGCGGGCACGAACGGGATCTGCGCCGGTTTGTCGCGTAGCAGTTCGCGCCTTGCCAGCCAGGCGTCGATGCGCTGGTTGATGAAGATGATGACCCAGCCCACGAAGAACCAGCCGGCGTAATTGGCCAGCGTTACATCGAAGTGATAGCCCGGCGTGGGATAGTGGTAGATGCGCCCGAGAAACCAGTGTTCGCCCAAGTGCGTCACCGGGTCGGTGATGATGTCGATGACCGTCATCAGAAACGCGCCCAGGAACAGCACGCCCGCGCCGTTGCGCACCGGCCTCGCGGTCAGGCGCTGCACGTCAAAGCCGCGCCGCCACAGGGGCGACATGAAGAACTGCGCGAACGAAAAGCTCACGTAGCTGAGAAACGCAAACGACAGGCTGTCAAAGAACGGCACGCCAAAGATCAGCAGGTCGTTCTGCAGCGCCTCTTCATTGTACACGTAAAACCCGAACGGCAGCCGGATGCCCGGGTGCACACTCGCCCATTCGCACACCAGCGCCACCAGATAGCCCGTGACAAGCCAGATGCCCGTGCGCAGCTTGCCTTGCTCAAGCCAGCTGAGCGCAATGAAGCCCAGCAAAAACGCCGTCACATAGGGGCGGTGCGTCAGCGACCAGAAAAGTTCGCCCATCGCGGCCTCACTAACGGAACTTCACGCCGATGCTGAACTGTGTGTAGTAGATGTCGTTGAACTCGTCCGTCGGCCAGTACAGGTGCAGCGCCATCTCAAAGAAGATGCCGACTTGGTTGGTAAGCTCAAAGTCGGCCGAGCGGATCATGAACTCAAAGCCGTTGCTAAGCCCGCTCTTTTCGCGCCAGACCACATTGTTGAAGGGACGCCACAGCCCCATCACGATGAAGCGATAGCTTTCGGGCAGGAAGAAGAACTCAAAGCCCACGCCCGTGGCCGCGCCGAAGACATAGGCTTGCTCCCACTCGGTGCGCGTGCGGTCTTTGATGTTGCCCAGTTTGCCAAGCTGGCTGTCGCGATACCGGACATCATTGGTGCGCACTTCGCGCTGCCGGAACACGGACCACATGCCGACCTTGGTGATGAACCACATGTATCGCCAACGCGCCGCGAACTCGAGCTCAGCGTACACGCTCAGCTTCTGCATATCGTTGGAACTGCGGTAGTTGCGGCTGAAAGGCAGGCCTTCAATTTCGTTGGTGTTGTGGTAGCTCGAATTCAAAAGTCCGTGCGCGACATCAATGCGCGGCAGAAACGACAGCCGCCACTCCGGGCTTACGCGCCACTCAATGTGTATGCGGCCGCCAACGCCCCAGGGATCAAACGAGTACAGCCAGCTTGAGGCCAGCGAGTTGTCCAAGCCGCGGATGTCGCTGATGTTGTAGCTGCGCGCGGTGTAGAAAATGTTGTACGCCAGCCCCACCTCGCCCACGCCGGTGCCGCGATAGCGTGGGGTTTCACTGGGGTGGCGCGTCTCGCGGAAGGGGCGCCGCACCTCGAACTTCATGTCGTCGATCGGCGGCGACGGCTGCTCCTGCGCCAGCAGCGGCGCGCAACACAGCAGCAAGATTGTCAGCACCCGTGCCATCATGCCCTTTCGGCAAGCGGGGCAGTCTAGCGCCGAAGACCCCGGGGGCAAGCAAGGCACCGACGGTTGCGCTGGTCACGTTTGCGGGCATCCTGCGGGCCATGCGAGTGCTGCTGGCACCGATGGGAAGTGCGGGCGACGTGCACCCCTTCATTGGGCTGGGTCGCGCATTGCAGGCCCGCGGCCACGAAGTCATCTGCGTCATCAACGAGTACTACCAGCGCAGCGTGCAAGCCGCCGGCCTTGGCTACCGCGAGTTCGGCAAAGCCGCCGAGTTCGAGCGCGTCACCACCAACCCCGACCTGTGGCACCCCAAGCGCGCCTTCGAAACCCTGATCCGCGAGGCCATCAGCCAGACCTACGAACCCGCGATCGAAGCCGTGCGCGAGCTGAACCATGCCGGCAACACTGTGATCGTGGCCGGCACGCTGGCGTTCGCGTTTCGCAACGCGCGCGACCTGCTGGGCGTGCCGCTGGTGACGGCGCACCTGGCCCCGGCGATCTTCTTTTCGCGCCATCGCATGCCACGCATCCACGGCGCGCCCGCGCCGCAGTGGGCGCCCGGGTGGTTCAAGGCCTTGCAGTGGAGCATCGCCAGCCGCATCACCGACGGCATTGTGCTGCCGGGCCTGAACGCCGTGCGCCGCAAGCACGGGCTGGCGCCGGCGCGCGACGTGATCCGGAGCTGGTGGCACTCGCCGGACCTTACGCTGGGCCTGTTCCCGGACTGGTTTGGACCGCCACAGCGCGATTGGCCCGCACAGGTCAGACTGACCGGCTTTCCCATGTTCGACGACCGCGACGCGCGGCCGATGCCGCCTGAGCTCACACGCTTCCTTGATGAATGCCACGAGAAGGCCCAGCCGCCCGTCGTGTTCACGCCCGGGTCTGCCATGGCACACGGCAGCGAGTTTTTTGCCGAGTCCGCGCGCGCCATGCAGCAACTGGGCAAGCCCGCGCTGCTGCTGAGCCAGTATCCCGAGACCATCCCGGCCGTGCTGCCCCCCAACGTGAGACACTTCATCTGGGCGCCGTTCTCCGATCTGCTGCCCCGTGCGGCCGCGCTGGTGTACCACGGCGGCGTGGGCACCTGCGCGCAGGCCATGCGCGCGGGCATTCCGCACCTGATCCAGCACATGGCGCACGACCAGTTGGATAACCTGAGCCGCGTGCACGACCTGGGGATAGGCACGGGCGCGCCGCCGGCAAGGTTCAAGGCCAAGTGGATCGCCAGGACGGTAGAGCGAATCACCAGCGACAGCAGAATCGCCGCCAACTGCAAGCAGACAGCAGCCCGCTTCGAGCCCCAGAAGTGGCTGCAACAAACCTGCCAACTGATCGAAGAAGCAAAGTAAACCCCAGCCAGCGGAGCGGGTGCCCCGGCGGCTGGAAGCCGATGCCACTCGCGCGGGCCGCGTGCGGGCACACCTCTATTGCTTCCGGGTCTTGTTTGCTTTTTGGGTTGGTTAGAATGCTGCCATGCCTGACACGCAGACCTTGCCAAAACCCAAAGTTGTCGAGGACATCAAGTCCAAGCGTGCGCCCATGTGGAAGGTGATCTTCCACAATGACACCAAGACCACGATGGAGTTTGTGGTATTCGTGCTGATGCGGTTTTTCGGCCACGACATCGACAAGGCCAAGCAGGTCATGCTTGAGGTGCACGAAACGGGGCAGGGCGTAGCGGGTGTTTACCCGCAGGAAGTGGCGGAGCTCAAGCGCGACCAGACCGTCAGCCACGCGCGGGCGCAGAAGTTCCCGCTGACGGTGACGATTGAAGCCGACGAGTAAATGGGTTCAGACAAGTAAATGCGTACAACGGAACACGCCCGCTTTCGCGGGCGTGTTTGTTCGATGTGGTTAGTATCGCGCGTCAAGAACTAGAGAGGCTTGACGTTCTCAGCGGCTGGGCCCTTCTTGCCCTGGCCGATATCGAACTGGACCTTCTGGCCCTCCTTGAGCGACTTGAACCCGTCCGCCTTGATGGACGAGTAGTGGACGAACAGGTCGGCTCCGCCGCCATCCGGGGTGATGAATCCGTAGCCCTTTTCGTCGTTAAACCACTTCACAGCGCCTGTAGCCATACAACTGACTCCTGCTAGAGCGCGGACTAAGCCGGCTCTTTGGTCTATCGCCTTCCCATCCAGCACATGTAGAGGGAGTAGTGCGATGTTATCAACGCGAGCATCATACACCGCCAACTGCCCCTTGCGCCAAGGGGAAGCGTGCAAAAATTGTGAATTATTTATCAAGCACCACGCCGCCCCGCAGGTACCGATAGTACGTCTGCATCGTCAGGCAATTCAGCGCCGTCGCGCCCACGCGGCCGTACGCCGGGCCCCAGGCGTCTACCGGGTCCCAACTGCCGTGCTCATCCAGCACGTTCTTACTTGTCAGATTCTTTTCTACGTCGGCGGGGTGGTAGCCGCGCTGGTGGTCCGGCAGCGTCCTGCTGAAGGCCTTTTCGAATTTGTCCCACGGGGTGCCTCCGTACGAATGCGTCGCCTGCGCGCCGAGGTACCAGTACACGTAGTCGATCTTCAAGTGATCCCACGTGGGCAGGAAGTGCTTCTCGGACAACATGCCGGTCAGGGCACTTACGGTGTTGTCCTTGGTGTCGGTCCCCAGGCGGATCATGCTGATCGCATAGGCGGCATCCATCGTCGGGTTGTGCTCGTGATCCATTCGCGTGCGCAAGCGCGCGTTATTGCTTCCGGGTGCGTCGTATCCGCACTTCGGGAAACCCTGCACGTTGGCTGTCACACTCCTGAACCATTCGCGCGCGCCCTCGAAGGCCTTTGCGCCGTCATACTCAATGCCGGCGACGCGCGCCGCGTACAGCGCGCCGACCATCCAGCAGGTGATGGACGAATCGTTCGTGCCTGGCTTGATGCCGTAGCGCCAGCCCAGGCCCGGGTTCTGCGCCTCCAGGATGAAGTCCACAGCGCGCTTGCACGGCTGCGCCAGCAGCGAGTGGCCGGTCAGCCCGTACAGCTCGCACAGCGCCGTGGTGCAGACCGCGTGGTTGTAAACGAAGTGGTCTTCATCGCGCGGGCCGAAGCATCCTTTCTCGTCCTGCGATTGCAGCACGTACTTCAGGGCACGGGTGATCGTCATGCGGTAGGTGCCCGACAGATGCGTGTGGCCGGCCCCGGCGTAGGCCATCAGCGCAAGGCCCGTCACGCCCAAGTCCATGTCGTCCCAGCCCTTGTCGCCCTTGCGGTCGCCGATGGCTTCGAAGTCGATGTTGTGGGTGCGCTTCGCGGCGTTGCGTGTGGTGTCGTCGGAGAATCCTGCGGCGGACCAATAGCCGGCATGGTTCTGGTGATCGTGCAACCACAGCAAGGCTGAGTTCACGCGGTCGGCATACGGCACCCCCCCGCCGCCCTTGGGAATGCGGTGTTTGAAGCCCTTGGGCTCGCCCATCGGGGCATACGGAAGCTCGTCAATCAAGATTGCGCTGGCTTGAAACGGCATCAGCGGCGTCACCGTGCCCTCGCGGAACTCGCGCACCGCGCGCACCAGTTGCTCCAGCAGGGCCCAGGGCGCTTCCGTACCCGGCACCGGCCGCAGATCGGCGAGCGTCACGTTTGCCTGACCTTCCGTCACTTCCTTCAGTTCTGCGGCTACCGCGGCCCGGAACGCCGCAGCCGCCGATTCGCAGGCTTTGCGTGAGGCCTCATCGGCACCGGGCGCGGGCACCAGCTTGGAGAGTGACGTCAAGTCGTACATCACGCGGACTTTGTCGCGTAGCACGACGTGAAGCTCGAATGATTTCCCGGCCTGATTCAGTGCCAGATGCAGCGCTTCGCCGGCACGTGCTTTCCCGGCGTCAGCCAGATTCAGCCACAGGTAGCCCGCATCGGCCTGTGTGGGGTCCTGTTTGCCAACCTCGTCCATCGGTGTGGCAACGCGCGGCATCACGCCCACCGCGACATGCGGGACTTTGGCCGCGGCCGCCAGCTCAAGCGCGCGGTCCACCATCGAAAGCGGGGCGTCAGAGCTGGTGTGCACGACGATGCTGTTGGCGCTGACGCCATCTGCATCGCGGCCCTTCCACACGGGGTCAACCTTGGCGACCGCAAGCTCGGCCAGGCGCATCGACCACTGCCTGTCGGTGGCCTCGGGAATCTCGGGCAGGCGCATCACGTGGGCTTCGCCAGGCGACTTGCGCGCGATCACCAGGTGCGGCGGCGCGTCGTGTTTGCCCGGCACCAGCCCGGCCACCGGGGCCGGGTTCTTGTCCTGCGCGTGCACCGTCAATACAGCTGCAAACACGAACAGCAGCGCGGCGTGCTTCTTCATGGGATGGGCTTTCAACAGGGGCAATTCGGGGACAACGCACCGTTGCGATTCGAGACTATGTGCTATGCTCGAACACGCACTTCATTATCCCACATGGGGACCGACATGGCCACCAAAGAAGAACACGAACGCGCCTTCAAGGCATTCAAGAAGCGCCTGAAGATCTACCAGGCCGACGCCGCCGGCAGCGTGGCCCCGGCCTCAGCCCTCAGCCGCGAGCGCGCGCAGATCTGCGGTATCACGCCGCCGGAAGGGCATCCGCCGGAAGTGTGGGATGAACTTGTGGCCAAAGGCAAGCTGCGCAAATCCGGCCGCAACACGTATGAACTGAATCGCTAGGGCTGCTTCAAGGCGCTCTACAGCATATCCATCGGGTCAACGTCGATGCTGAGTTTCAGGCGTTCGCTGACTTTCACGAGCGGCTTCAGCGTGTCCACGATGGCCTTCACTTCGCGGAAGCCACGCGCCTTCACCAGCACCTGTTCACGATGTTTGCCGCGCAGCTTGGCTATCGCCGCCGTGAACGGCCCGGCCACGCTGTAGATCGCGCCCTTGAAGCGGCTCGCGAAGTCCTGCAATGCGGACGCCGCTTTGCCGGCCTCTTCGCGGGCCTTGGCTTCTTCGCGTGCTTCCACGGTGACCAGCACGAGCCGCGCAAACGGCGGGTAGTGGCTTTCTTCGCGATGGGGCAACTCATACTGCACGAAGCCGGTGTAGTCCTGGCGCGTGCCCGCGATGATCGCGGGGTGCGTCGGCTGGAAGGTCTGCACAATCACGTGGCCTTCCTTGCTGCCGCGGCCCGCGCGGCCGGCGACCTGTGTGATGAGCTGGAACGCGCGCTCGTAGCTGCGGAAGTCGCCCAGCCCAAGCCCCACGTCGGCGCTGACCACCCCCACCACCGTAACGTTCGGGAAATCGAGGCCCTTGGCGATCATCTGCGTGCCGACGAGGATTTCGGTTTCCCCTTCTCTGAACGCGTCCAGTGTCTCGGCGTAATCCTCGCGCGACTTCATGCTGTCGCTGTCCATACGCGCGACCTTGCGGCCGGCGAAGATCAGGTTCAGTTCCTCTTCCAGCCGCTCGGTGCCCATGCCTTGCAGCTTCATCGGCCCGCCCATGCAGCTTGGGCACTGGCGCGGCATGTCTTGCGTGTCGAGGCAATAGTGGCAAGTCATGCGCATGAGCTTGCGATGGAAGCTCATCGGAATCGCGCAGTTGTTGCACATCAGCGCCTGGCCGCAATTGCCGCACGACAGCAGCGTGTGGTAGCCGCGACGGTTCAGGAAAATGATCACCTGCTCGTCGTTCTCCAGGGCTGCCGCGCAGGCCCCGCGAAGCCTTCGCGAGAAGAAGGTGAAGGCGTGCTGCTCGCGGCACTCCTGGGCCATGTCGATGATCTCGACGTTGGCCAGGCCTCGCGTGCCGGCAGAGGCTTGCACGGCCGGCTCAATGGCGCCCGTGCGCACGCGCGACTTGAGCTCAAGCAGCGTAAACTTGTTGGCCTGCGCGTTGTGCCAGGTTTCAAGGCTTGGTGTGGCCGAACCCAGCAGCGCCACCGCATGCTCAAGGCGGCAGCGCATGATGGCCACGTCGCGGGCGTGGTAGCGCGGGGTGTTGTCCTGCTTGTAGGTGCTTTCGTGCTCTTCATCGACCACAACCAGCCCAAGGTCGCGCACCGGCGCGAACAGCGCGCTGCGTGGCCCGATCACCACGCGCGACTTGCCGTCGCGAATCAGCTTCCAGGTATCGCGGCGCTCGGCGTCGGTCATGCTGCTGTGCAGCACGCTCACGTTGTCGAAGCGCGCGGCGAAGCGCCGGACTGTCTGTGGCGTCAGCGCGATTTCAGGCACCAGCACGATTGCCGACTTGCCCAGCTTCAGCGTGTGCTCCATCGCGCGGATGTAGACTTCGGTCTTGCCGCTGCCCGTGACACCATACAGCAGGAAGGTCTTGAACTCGTCGCGCTCAATGCTGCCGTGGATCGCCGTCAGCGATTTCTGCTGGTCGTAAGTCAGGGTCTCGGGGATGCTCTCGGGCGCGCCGCCCAGCACCGCCGCCGGGGCGTTTTCGGGCTCGATCTTCTCGAAGCGCACCCAGCCCTGCTTGGCCAGCGTGCGGATGGGTGCCTGCGAGATGCCCAGCTTTTCCGCCAGCGACATCGGCGTGAAGGTGTCGTCCACAAACGTGCCCAGCGCGCGCAGCACCCGCGCGTAGGTCACATTGCGCTCACCGGTGCCCAGCGTTGCGCCAGCAGCGCTGCGGGCCTCACGGACTTTCTCTTCCAACTCAGCGGCAAAGGCCAGCAGCTTGGCGGGTTCGCGCCCGGCGCGCACGGTGGTCAGCTTGCGGCGTTTGCGGCCGGTGCGCACAGCCGCCGGCAGCACGGCCTGCAACGCCTCGCCCCACGAGCACGCGTAGTACTCGGCCATCCACTGGGTCAGTTGCAGCATGCCCTGGCTGACGAGCGGGTCGTCGTCCGGGGCCTCAAGGATTTCCTTCACCGCGTTGCGTGCGAGCGCGGATTCCGCCTTCTCCTTGACCACAAACCCTTGCAGGCTGCGCTTGCCAAACGGGACCGTGACGCGGTGGCCGACGCGGGCGCGATCAGCCAGCGGCTCAGGCACGCTGTAATCGAACAGGCGGTCCACGGGCGTGGGCAGCGCGACTTCCACAAACCGGCCCTGCACGACCAGTCGCGACTCGTCTTCGAAGAGCTTGCGGCCGGCACTCATGATTCGAACTATAGTGATGCAGTCGACGACGTCAGAGCTGTCAGCGGAATGTTGAGTCCACATGCACGCCTTTTTGGCCGACCAGAAATTGCGCAAGGATGAACGCCTGCTGACCAGGGCGCAGTTCGACGCCGTGTTCGCGGCCGGTTTCAGCGTGGGCAACAAGCGGCTGGTGATGCGCACCATGGAAAACGCGCTGGGCCACCCGCGGCTCGGTCTCGTGGTAGGCAAGCGCTTCGGCAACGCGGTGCAGCGCAACCGCTGGAAGCGCCGCATCCGCGACCTGTTCCGCCGCCGCAAAGCAGCGCTCGGAGCCCGCGACGTGGTGTTCCTGCCCGCAAAGGGCCCCGAAGCCCAGGAAGCCGATTACGACCAACTGAAGGAAGCATTCGAAAAGCTGATCGCCCGCCTGACTGCAAACTAACGCGCCTCCGAGACACCAACCCATGCCCACGCTCGACATCCATTGCGCGCAGACCGAAGAAGAAGTCCTTATCGACTTCACCGGCGAAACTGAGCCTCGTGGCGAGCCCGCGTTTCGCGGCTTCACCTGCGCCAACGAGGCCGCCTGCTACGCCGCCAACATCCGGTGCGCCCTGTTTGCGCTGCGCGGGTTTGAACCCTTCGACCCGGCGGCCGCGTGGGAGTTCCTGAACAGTTAGCGCACTTCCACGGCGCTGGCGGCAGCGCTATAAAGCCCCCCCATGGCGGGCGGTGGCGACTCCAAAGGTGCGGTCTTTGCGGCACTAGTGTGCAACACGTTCCTTGCCGTCGTGAAGTTTGTGGCGTTTGCTTTCTCCGGCTCGGGCTCGATGTTCAGCGAAGGCATGCACACGCTAGCCGACGCCGCAAACCAGGGCCTGCTGTATCTCGGCATCAAGCGCAGCGAAAAGGCCCCCGATGCCATGTTCAGCTACGGCTACGGCGGCGAGCGCTTCCTGTTCGCGCTACTGTCGGCAGTCGGCATCTTCGTACTGGGCTGCGGCGTCACCGTCTACCACGGCATCAGCAGCCTGCTGAAGCCGCACCCCTTGCAGATCAAGTGGTGGCTGTTCCTGATTCTCGGCCTCAGCTTTGTGCTCAACGGCTGGGTCCTGTGGAAGGCAATCCAGGCCGTGAACAAGCAGCGCGGCAGCACGCCGTTCATGAAATTCCTGAAGACCACCACCGACCCGACGATTTCGGCCGTCCTGCTCGAAGACGGCATCGCCTGCCTGGGTGTGATCATTGCCGTGATCGGCATTGGCCTCAGCGCCGTCACGCGCAACTCGGCCTTTGACGCCATTGGCAGCATCATCATCGGCGGCATGCTGGGCTTTGTTGCGGTGTGGCTGGGATACCAGAACCGCAGCCTGATCCTCGGCCGCAGCATCCCGCAAGATGTGCAGGACAAGGCCATCGATTACCTGAAGGCGCAGCCCAGCGTGCAGGGCGTCCGCACTGTGAAAACACGCATCGTCGGCGCAGATACCTTCAAGCTGAAGGCTGACATCGACTGGAACGGCCGCTGGTTCGGCGAGCAGCAACTGGCCTGGGTCACCGAGCACAAGGCCGGCATCGCCACCGACGAAGGCAGCAAGGAATTCGCGGCCGCATTCGGTGAACGGATCGCTGAAGCCATCGCCAACGAAACCAACCGCATCGAAGCCGAACTGCGCGCGCTGGTGCCGCAACTCAAGTACCTCGACCTCGAAGGCGACGCGGGCGCAACGCCCCCCACCGCCTGAACCCACCTGCCGGAACAATTCCGAAGATTTCTGCACCCTTGGTGCACCCGGCCGGACTCTAGAATCGATGCCGATGACGGCCGCTGATCCAAAGCTTGACCTTGTGTCCCTGATGCGCGAGCACCAGGCCGGCGTGTGGCGCTATCTGCGCGCGCTGGGGGCCGATGCGGCCGCCTCGGACGACCTGACGCAAGAGGTGTTTCTGGCAGTGTACCGCAAGCCCTTTGAGCAACGCAGCCGGCCGGAAACCGTGGCCTACCTGCGCACCACGGCGCGCAACCTGTTTCTGAAATCGCGCCGCAACGCAGGCCGGCTGTTCACGGTGGAAGAGCTGGAAGCCCTGGACCGCCAGTACACCGAGCTTGCGGGCGACGAAGACGGCGCAGCACTGGCGGCCAAGCTGAAGGAATGCCTCAAAGAACTGGAAGACCGGCCACGCCAGGCCATCGACATGCAGTACCAGAAGGGATTGCAGCGCCTCGAGATTGCAGCGCAACTCGGCATGACCGACGACGGCGTCAAAACCCTTCTGGCCCGAACCAAGGCACGCCTGAAGAAGTGCATGGAGCTGCGGCTGAAGCGCTAGCTTTGCCCGCGAGTCTCCGAAGGAAGCAACATGAAAGACCATGACCCCATTCTTGAGTCGGCGCTGGAAGAAGCGCTGGGCGGCAAAGCCCCCCCTGACCTGATCGCGAGCACTCTCGCCCGGGTCAACGCCGCCCAGCCGGCTGCCGGACAGTCCGTGGCCGGGCCGCGCCCCCCATGGCGTGCCTGGGGCACAGGCCTGGCCGCGGCTGCCATCGTGGTGATCAGCGCCGCCGTGACGATTGAGTGGATGTCCGGCCGCGCGCCGGCACCCGACACGCAGGCGACTGCGGTGCAGAACGAGCTGGGCGACGTTGTCGTCGGCGAAGAAGACAACTCTGGAGGGCAATCGGCCGAGATGGACCTCAAAGGCCTTAAGCTTCACTCCGGTACTGGCGACTGGTCCGGGGTGCCGCCGATCGCCCTCACCGCGACTACCCAGTCCAATTCTCCCACCGAACAGCGCCGACCGCCGACCGTAATCGCGAAGTCCGCGGGCGCAAACCCGTTCGTTGACACCGAAGACGACCCGCTTTCGACGTTTGCCTTGGAGCATGACACCGGCAGTTACACCTTGGCGCGCGGCATGCTCAACGGCGGCAATCTGCCGCCTGCCGAGGCCATGCGCCCCGAAGAGTTCATCAACTACTTCGATTACGGTTACCTCAAGCCCAGCCGCGACGCCTTTGCAATCAGCATCGACGCGGCACCCTCGCGGTACGGGGCCGACATTCGCAACTGTGTGCTGCTGCGTATCGGCGTGCAGGCCCGCGAAGTGCACCCGGTGCAGCGCAAGGCCGCGATGCTCACATTCGTCGTGGACACCAGCGGCAGCATGGCCGGCGAGAACCGTCTGGGCCTGCTCAAGCAAGGCTTGAAACTGCTGGTTGAGCAACTGAACGCCGAGGACAGCGTCGCCATCGTCGGCTACGGCAGTGAGGCCTACGTCGCACTTGAGCCCGTCAGCGGCGCCGACAAGGCCGCGATCAACGCCGCCATCAACGGCCTCAATGCGGGCGGCAGCACCAACGCCGAAGACGGCCTGCGTCTTGGCTACCGGTTGGCATCGCAGCGCTTCACCACCGGGGCCACCAATCGTGTGATCCTGTGCAGCGACGGCGTGGCCAACGTCGGCGCCACGGGCCCGGATGCGATTCTCAAAACCATCGTCGAAAACCGCCGCAATGGCATCACGCTAAGCGCCATCGGCTTCGGCATGGGCAACTACAACGATCACCTGCTGGAACAACTCGGCGACAAGGGCGACGGCCACTACGCCTACGTGGACAGTCTGTATGAGGCCCAGCGCGTGTTCGCCGACAACCTGACCGGTGCGCTGGAAGTGGTAGGCCGCGACGTGAAGATCCAGGTCGCGTTCAATCCTGCCGTGGTGAAGTCCTACCGCCTGATCGGGTACGCCAACCGCGACGTGAAAGACGCCGACTTCCGCAACGACGCCGTGGACGGCGGCGAAATCGGCAGCGGCCACGCGGCCACAGCGCTGTTCGAAATCAAGCTGCACGACAACGCCCAGGGCGAAGTCGCCCGCGCCACGGTGCGCTACCGCACCGACGAAGAAGGCGAATTCAACGAAATCCACCAGGACTACTTCACGGCCCAGATCGCCACGGCCTGGGAACAGGCCGAGCCGGGACTGCGCCTCGCGGCCAACGCGGCCGAACTGGCCGAAATCCTGGGCGAAGTGTTCTACGCCAAACACGCGAAGCTGGACCCGATTGTCGAAGACCTCGAAACCATCTACCCCAGCCTGCGCAACGACAAAGCAAACGAGCTGCTGCAACTGGCCATGAAGGCCCGCGAACTGAAGAAGTAGCCAAGCAACCACCCCCAGCCGAATGGCTGGAGCCGTACCGAAAACAATCACAGCGGCAAAAGCCGCACGGAGAACAAAATGAAACGCAAATCGAATCTCGCCGCCTCTATGGGACTCTTGCTGCTGCTAGGCGCATGCGGATACGCGGCCTCTGGTGGCGCCCAGTCGGAAGCTGCAACCGGCGGAGACGATGGCTCCACAAAGTCGCGCAACGTACTGCTTGCCGACGTTCCGTCTTCCGGCCTCGCGTATCGCGAAGCACCGCCGGTGGAAGACCCGGGCGAGCCGCGCCCCGAAGGCAGCTATGACGAATTCTACAAGTCCTACGGTACGAACCCGTTCATCGACACCGAAGACGACCGGCTGTCCACCTTCGCCACCGACGTGGACACCGGCGCGTACACCAAGTCGCGCAATTACCTCGAACGCGGGCAGCTTCCGCCAGACAACTTCCCGCGTGTCGAAGAGTTCGTGAACTACTTCAAGTACAACTACACCCCGCCGCGCGAAGGCGCGTTCGAGATCAGCATGGACGCCGCGCCATCTCGCTACGGCGCTGACCTGAAGAACTGCCACCTGATTCGCATCGGCATGCAGGGCAAAGTCGTGGACCCCGCCGACCGCAAGCCCGCCGTGCTGACCTTCGTGATCGACGTCAGCGGCAGCATGGAAATCGAAGAACGCCTGGGCTACGTCAAGAAGGCGCTCACGATGCTGGTCAAGCAGCTGCGTCGCGATGACTACGTCGGCATCGCCGTCTACGGCAGCCGCGGCCGCAAAGTGCTCAGCCACACCAACGACCCCGAAGCAATCGTAGACGCATTGGACCGGCTGAACCCGGACGGCAGCACCAACGCAGAACAAGGCATTCGCATCGGCTACGAGATGGCGGCCAAGGTGTTCCGCGAAGGCAGCATCAACCGCGTGATCCTGTGCAGCGACGGCGTGTTCAACGTCGGCAGCACGGGCCCCGACGCGCTGCTCAAGATGGTCGAAGAACAGCGCCGCAAGGGCATCACGCTGTCGTGCATCGGCTTTGGAATGAACAACTACAACGACATCAGCATGGAGCAGCTTGGCGACAAGGGCGACGGCCACTACGCCTACGTCGATACGCTGGACGAAGCCAAAAAGATCTTCGTCGATAACCTGACCGGCACGCTGCAGGTGATTGCCCGCGACACCAAAGTGCAGGTTGAGTTCAACCCGGAGGTCGTGAAGTCGTGGCGGCTGCTGGGCTACGAAAACCGCGATGTCCGCGACGAAGACTTCCGCAATGATGCCGTAGACGGCGGCGAAGTCGGTGCCGGCCACAGCGTCACGGCGCTGTACGAAGTGAAGCTCGCCGACAACGCAACCGGCCCGATCTGCACCGCGACCATCCGCTACAAGCACGATGAAAAGGCCGAGTTCTTCGAAGTGAAGCGCGAAATCACCTGCGCAGACATCAAGGCATGGGAGCAACTACCGACCAACATGCGCCTAGCAGCCAGCGTGGCCGAATTCGCCGAGCTGCTGCGCAAGAGCTACTGGGCCAAGGGCGGCAGCTACGACGCGGTGATCGAGGACCTGAAGAAGGTGATCGGCGAAACCGACGACACCGAAGTGTTCGACCTGACGAACCTGGTAATCAAAGCCCGCGACCTGAGCAAGCAAGCCGAAGGAGCAGCCGCCGGCGGCAAGTAGCGGCTATTCTGAAACAAAAGGTGCCCGCCATTCGAGGCGGGCACTTTTGTTTTGCAGGGCAACTGCGGACGGGAAGAACGGCAACGGCGTGTTGTCCACGAAGTGCACGAAGGAACACGAAGCACGGCACTAACCTGGACGCTGCTGACGAACTGCAACCGTGTTTATCCGTGTGAACCCGTGCTTCCAACGCAGTTGCTGTTCTTCGCGCCTTCGCTCAAGTCGCTTGCCCCATGGCTCGGACCCTTGCGTCTTGCCTAGAACTCTTCTTCTTCCTCTTCCTTCGGGTCCTTCCTGGGCTTCTCGGGTTCCTTCTTGCCTTCGAGCGCTTCGCGTTCGGCGGGCAGGCTTACGACCTGCCACTTGCCGTCGGCGCCCTGCGTGACCTTCAGCCACAGGCCTTCTTCGCGGAAGCCTTCGGGCACAAGCTCGGAAGGGCCGACGATGGTGTCGCCGGATTCGGTCTTCACGACCTGCATCATGCCCTTCTGCGCCAGGATCTTGCCGATCATCCCGAGCGGGACGTTCGGTGTATCTTCCTTCAGGAAGTTCTCTTTCAGGTTCTCAATCACCGTCGGCAGCACCATTTCAAGCATGCCCGGGTCGAGGTCGCCTTCCTTCACCATCTCGTCCAGCAATGCGCGCGCGATGGTGCTCCAGTTCACGCAACGGTCAGCCAGCTCCTTGTCGCGCGTGTACATCACGTGCAGGAACGCCAGCGCGGCGTATTCGGGCGAGTCCAGTTTGCTGAACATCTCCTTCGAAATCAGCCCTTCAGGCTGATTCGCGCGTTCCGGCGTTGCGTACATGCCGTGGCGCGCGTTTTCGACGGCAAGGATGCGGTTTTCGCGCACCCAGTACACGTCCACGTCGGTGCTGCGCTTCAACTTGCCGTCCTTTAACTCAGCCTTCTGTTCGGAAACAGTCAGGCAGGTGGTCTTGCGGCCGTTGAGTTCCGCGTTGCGGTTCACGCTGATCGTTACCGGCAGGAAGTCTTCGCCGTCTTCCGACCACGACACGAACTCGTATTCGCCGGCGGCCGCTGACGAAAGCAGCAACACCAGCAGGTCAGTCGATGCATCGGCCAGGCGGTCGTGGCGGCCGTGCTTCTGGCGCTTGGCGGCCTCGCCGGCTTCCGCGCTCAGCTTCTCGAACCCGTCGCCGGTCGCGAACACTGTTTCTTCTTTCTCGACCACGCCCGCCATGCGGGTGACGGCCACGCCGAAAAGCAGCGAGGCTTTGGCATCGGCGTGCACCGCGCCGCTGGTCACCATCTCAACCCCGTCGACCACCGTGCTGATGCCCCCGGCCACGCGATAGCACGGTGTGCCGTCGAAGGTGGTGGCTTCGATGTCGATCGTGACGTCGCCCATCGGGATGCCCGCGACGGTGAAGAACAGCTTGTGCTTGCCCACGACTTCGGGGCGGATTGCGTCGAGGCTCGCGATAAACTTGCGGGCGTTGGCCTGGGCCTCGGTTTCGGTGTTCTGGGCCGTCAGCGTCGCGCAGAATGCCGCGAGCACCAGCGCGGCCAAGGTTGTCTTCAGCATGCCTGTCTCCTTTGAGGCCGAGTGTAGTTCCGCGGCAGCGGCGCGAAAGCAAGCGGCGGCGCGTGAATGAAACAGGGGGCCGGAAACCGGCCCCCTGTTGGAGTCTTGCGGCCGGGCGGCTTAGAAGCCGTCTTCGCCGTCTTCTTCTTCGTCGGCTTTGTCGTCGCCGCTTTCAATCCAGACCACCTGCCACTCGCCCTTTTCGGTCTTCTCAACCTGGAATTTCAGGTCGCCGAAGGGGCCGCGCAGTTCGTCGTGGAAGGTAACCCACACGGTTTCGCCATCCTTGCTGACGATGAAGTTCTCCTTCTGCAGGATCAGCTTGACGACGGCCGCATTGCGGGCCTTTTCCTTGGCGTCTTCCTGTTCAGGGCCCATCAAGTTCTGCGCGATGGTGGCCTCAACCATCGGCTTGTACATCTCTTTCTCTTCGGGCGTGGCGTTCTTGAGGCGCTCGTCCTTTTCAAACACCATGTCGGTAAAGCGGCTGATATTCACCGCCTTCTTCATGGTGTCTTCGTTGCGGCTTTGCTGCGCGTAGAAGAACAGCGCGACAGCCGCCATCTCGGAATCCAGCTTGGCTGCGGCTTCTTCGGTCAGCGGGGTCAGCTTGGCCGGCGGCGTGGTCTCGAGGCTGACGCCGTTGTCAAACACCACACGCACGAACTTGCTGTCCTTCAACCACACCGTGTTGGTGACGACCTTGGTCGTGATCTCGCCGTCCTTCTTCTCGGCTTCGGTCTGGGTGTGGACGAAGCGCGTGCTGTCCAGGTCCTTGATGGCCTCAACCGTGGCCGGGTAGGTCTCGCCGCTGTCGCCGTCGAAGGTCACGAACGCGTACGTCTTGGCGTCCGTGGGCAGCAGGCGGTTGCTGAGCAGGTCAGCAGCGCCCATCAGCAGGTTCCAGGTCTTCTTGACTTCGACGGTGACCTTGCGGTCGGCTTCAGACTTGGCCTTGGGCTCAAGCATCACCACGGTGTAGACGCCGTCCTTGTAGGTGACGGTGCGCGACTTATCGACTTCGCCGTTTGACTTTTCGGTGCCTTCTTCGTGCAGCAGGGTCAGGTCCGGCGCGATGTGCGCGACGTTGGTGATTTCGTTCTTCTCGGCGCCGAAAGCAAAGCTGAAGGTAATCTTCACCACGTAGCACTCGGTGCCCTCAAACGCGCCCTTGCTGACGTTGAGCACGCCTTCGCCCAGCACACTGCGGAACATCACGAAGTGCAGCTTCTCTTCACCCAGCGCCTTTTCGTTGATGCCCTTCAGGCCTTCAAGAAATGCCTTGCTGTTGGCATCTTCGGCTTCGCCCGCAAACAGCGGTGCCGCAAGCAATGACAGCATGAACGCCCAGATCAAACCCGTCGTCTTCATATACTCTCCTTTGGAATGGTCCCGGCCCGCATCTTAGCTACGGGCAAGTCCCTCGCGACCCCGCGCCAAAGTGCCAGCAGTTTCCGCGTGGCCGAACTCGCGGCCGCCGCCTCAGCCTCCGCGGGCGTGAACCAGCGTTGCGACGTGTTCACTTTTGTGCGCTTCACGCCGGCGGCCGTGAGCGTGATCGTCACGCGTGCATCCATGATGCTGTGCCTGACCTTGCCTGCGTTGGCCGTTGCCTGCGCCAATCTCACGCCATGCTGTCGTGCGATCTTCCCCGCCAGCGCAACATCATCGGTCGTGCGCGCCGCGTGCGGCAGTTCCCACAGGCCGCCCGGCAACAGGCTGCTGTTGTCGTCCTCAGGGCGACGCACCATCAGAATGTAGCCGCCGGGGTCCGTGGCCGCGACCGCAAGGTATTGCACATCTCTTGCTGGCTTGCGCGCGGCGAGTCTTGGCAGCGACTCGGGATCGCCATGCTGGGCCGCGAAACAGTGCTTCGCTACCGGGCAGCGGCCGCACCCGGGCGCCTTGGGCGTGCAGACCAACGCGCCGAGTTCCATCAGCGCCTGGTTCAGTGTCGCCGGCGGATAGGCTTCGTGCGCGACCCACTCGTCGGCCAGCTTCCACAACTGGCGCTGCGCCGCGGCAGACTTGATGTCGCGGGTGATGCCATGCCAGCGCGAGAACACGCGTTCAATGTTGCCGTCCACAATCGGCACGCGCTGGCCCAACGCAATGCTTGCAATCGCACCCGCCGTGTAGCGACCGATGCCCGGCAGAACCCGCAGCCCGGCAACCGTGTCAGGAAAGCCGCCCTTGGCGATCTGCTTTGCCGCCGCATGCAGCATGCGCGCGCGACGGTAATAGCCCAGCCCGGACCACGCCTGCAGCACATCCTCAAGCCGCGTCGCCGCCAGCAACTTCACGTTCGGGAAACGCCGCATGAAGTGCTCGTACTTCTCGCGCACAGCCTCAACGCGGGTCTGCTGCAGCATGATCTCGCTGACCCATGTTTCGTAGGGTTCGGGGTTGCGCCGCCAAGGCAGGTCGCGCGCGTGGCGTGCGTACCAAGCCGCAAGCTTGTCGTGGCGCAGCGACATTCAGGGTTCCGTTACCTGGACGCCGTCGCTGATGTCGTCGCCGGGGTGCACGATCACGGTTTCGCCGGGTTTCAGGCCTTCCAGCACTTCGGCCTCAATCCCGTTCCGTTCACCAATTGCGATGTTGCGGCGCACGGCGCGGCCGCGCTCAATCACGAACACCGCATAGCCGTCCGTGGTGCGGATCACGGCGCCGTCGGGCACCTTCAGCACGTTGGCGGCACGCAGCAGCACGACGCGCACCTCGACACGATAGCCGTCACCCAAGGCTGCGAACTCAGCGGGCGGCGACGTGATGTCAATCAGCACGTTCACGCGCTGCTCTTCCACGCCAAGCGCCGAAAACTTCGTGAAGCCAAAGGGCTCGGCATGGCGCACCTTCCCGCTCAAAGTTGCGCCGCCCCAGCGCTCCAGCAGCACTTCCATGCCCGGCGCCACGCGCACCGAGTCGCGCGAAAGCATGTCGGCCACGATCTCCAGCGCGGCCGGGTCCCCCACCTCAAGCAGCGGCTCACCGGCCATGACCGGGCCCGCGCTTTCGCGCAGCACACGCAGCACGCGGCCCTTCACCGGCGACGCCACGGTCAGCGCTTCTGCCCCGTTGCCCGCTCGTGGTTGCAGCGCCGCCTGCGCAGCCGCGAGGTCATATGCCGCTGCCTGCGCCGCAAAGCCAGCCGAGTTCACGGCCGCCTTGGCGGCGTCGCGGTTCAGGGCGGCCGCATCAAGCCGCTCCTGCGGTACCAGTTCGCGATGCTTCCCGGTTTTGGCGTCGAACTCAAGCTTGGTGAGGTTCTCAAGCTCTTTTACGGCCAGTGCCAGGCGCGCCGCAGCCGCGATTTCTTCCGACTGCGCGAGTTCCAGCGCCGATTGCGCCGCCTGCACGCGTGATTCCGCGGCTGCCAGCGCGCGCGCGTCCAGCAACGGAGACTCGGCGGCGCGCAGCAGCGTGATTGTCGCGCCGGGTTCCACGTTGTCGCCGACCTTGAGCGCAACGCGGGCCATCGTGCCGCTGACCGGCGCGTAGACCACGAAGCGGTCGCGCACGCGGGTGCGGGCCTCGGCGTCGATGGTGATCAGCAAATCGCCGCGTGTTGCGTTGGCCTGCTCAGCCGCAACGGGCTTGGGCATGAACCCGTATACAAGCGCCGCCAGCACAGCCAGCGCCACGACCACCAGCACGATTCGTTTCACCCACTTCATAGGGGCCTGTTTACTCTCGCGTCTTCAACACTTCCACAAGGTCAAGGTGATCAAGCCGGTTGCGCACCGCCAGCGCCGACAACGCCGCCGCCAGCAGCACCACCCCTGACGAGAACGCATACGTGAACGGCGTGACCACAAACGGCAGCCGCAGAATCTCTGAGTTCAGGGTCGCCAGCGTGCCGCGCGCCATCAGCCAGCCCAGCGCGCAGCCAAACGGAAGCGCCGCCAGCACCAGCACCGCAAGCTCGCCCAGCAGAATGAAGCTGATTTCGCCGCGCGTAAGCCCGAGTACGCGCAGGCTTGCCAGCTCTCGCGCGCGCTCTGAAAGGCTGATCCGCGCCGCGTTGTAGACGACACCGAACGCGATCACGCAGGCAAAGCCGACCGAGAACATCAGGCTGATCATCATGTTCTCCGCGACCATGGTGCGCAAATTGCCGATCACTGCGTCTTTGACCGCGACACTGCCGACAGCGGGTGTGGCCTTCAGGCGGCGGAACACGTCGGCTTCACGGTCAGGGTCAACGCGTAGATATGCACCGCTGATGACGCCATCTTCGTGCATCAGTGCGTTCAGCGATGCGAGGTCCATGTAGGCCGCCATGCCCAGGAAGTCGTCGATCAGCGCCACGACGCGCACCTGCCGGGTCGGCCGCGAACCCTCAAGCACCTCAAGCGTCAGCATGTCGCCACTGCGCAGGCCCAGCACGTCAGCGAGCACCCGCGACATCGCCACGCCGTCGCGCGGCAGGTTCACCGGTTTCAAGTCCTGATCTAGTACGCGATTCAGCGTGCCCGAGGTGTCAACGCCAGTGACTCCAGCCAGCCGACTGCGGTGACCGTGGCGCAGGCGGGCGGGGACACTGCGCCAAGGTTGCGCGTGCAACACGCCATCTAGCGACTTGAGTTCATGCAGCGCGCCGCGCCCCCTTGGCAGCACGAACGTAACCGACACGTCTTCGCGCTGGAGGTGATTCGCCTGCAGGTTGATCACGTGGTTGATCATGTCCAGAAAGCTCATGCCCACCACGAGAATCGCCACCCCCATCGCTATCCCCAGCACCGAAGCCGCGGCCTTCAGCGGGCGCCGTTCAAGCTGGCGCAGAATCATCCGCGCGGGCTGCGACAACAGGCGCTGCAGCCCGATACGCTCAATGATCGTCGGGCGATAACGCGGCGGGGCTTCCGGCCTCATGGCCTCAGCGGGTGGCAGCTTGGCGGCGCGACGCAGTGACCACACGGTGCCAAGCACAGCCGCGCCGGCGGTGACGGCCACAGCCATAACCGGCACCTGCAACGGCAGCGTGAACCGAAGTTCCGGGAAGTTGTAGAATTCGGTGTAGACCAGCGTCAGCTGCGAGCCCAGCCACGCGCCCAGCCCGGTGCCAATGGCAGCGCCGATCAGCGAAAGCAACAGCACCATTTTCAGATAATGTGTGGCAACCTGCAGGTTCGTGTACCCAAACGCTTTCAGCGCGGCTACCTGGTCGCGCTGCGTTGAGATCAGCCGCGACAGCACCACGTTCAGCAGAAACGCGGCCACGCCAAGGAAGATCAGCGGCAGGGTGGTACCGAAACTCTCGAGCTGGTTCAGCTCATTCTGCAGGTACCAGTGCGAGGTTTGCTCGGCGCGCGGGACTGCGCCCAACCCGCCGTACTGCGCCAACACGCGGTCAACGCCCGCGCGCACGGCCCGCTCGTTGGCGCCCGGCGCAAGTTGCAGCGTGGCGGAATTGAACGCGCCTTCCATGTCATAGGCCGCCGCCAGGTCGCTTTCGCGCAGCCAGAACACGCCGAAGCGTTTGTTGTCGGGGATCAGCGCACCGGCACCCAGCGCGTACACGTACTCGGGCGAAAGCACCACGCCCACCACCGCCAGCTCACGCCGCCGACCGTTGATCAGCGCGATGATGCGGCTGCCGGGCCCGAAGCCGTGCGCCTTGGCAAAGTTCTCGGTGATCACGCATTCGTCCGGTGCGGCCGGAAGCGCCCCGCTGCGGAAAAACAGTGCGTTCAGCGCGGGCTGGCGACCGTCGGGCACGCTCAGCAATCGCGCGGCCGCAGGCTCGGGCATGCCGGGGATATCCAGCGTGACATCAAGGCTGATGCGCGTTTCGACGCGGGCGACACCCGGGACTTCGCGCAGGCGCTCGGCCACACTCAACGGCGCGCGTTTGCAATCGACGAAAACGTCGGCGAAGCGCTGGCTGCGGTAGTAATCAGCGCGGGTGCCCTTCAGCGAATCGAGCATCGACAGTTGCGACACGAACAACGCCACGCCGCTGGCCATGACCAGGATGATCGCGATGGCCTGGCCCCGCAGGTGCCACAGGTCGCGCAGCATTTTGCGGTCGATGGCACGCATCACCACTCCAGCTCGCCGGGCGACAGCTTTTTCGTGTTCACGTCGATCCGCGCGATACGGCCGTCGGCGATGTGGATGACGCGGTCGGCCATCTGCGCGATTGCGGCATTGTGCGTGATAACCGCCGTGGTCGTGCCGAGCTCGCGGTTCACGCGCTCAATGGCTTCAAGCACCAGCACGCCGGTCGTGATGTCGAGTGCGCCGGTGGGTTCGTCGCACAGCAGCACTTCGGGGCGTTTGGCAATGGCACGGGCAATCGCGACACGCTGCTGCTGCCCGCCCGAGAGTTGCGCGGGGAAGTGATCCTGCCGGTCGGTGAGACCCACGAGTTCCAGCGCGGCCTCGGGCGTCATGGGCTCGCGCGCGATCTCGGTAACCAGGGCGACGTTCTCGCGCGCGGTCAGGCTCGGGATCAGGTTGTAAAACTGGAACACGAAGCCCACGTGGTCGCGCCGGTAGGCAGTCAGCGCGGATTCGTCGGCGGCGCTGAGATCATGGTCACGGTAGTGCACGGTGCCCGTACTTGGCACGTCAAGACCGCCAAGAATGTTCAGCAGCGTGGACTTGCCGCTGCCGGAAGGCCCCAGCAGCACCACGAATTCGCCCTGGTACAAGTCCAGGTCCACGCCACGCAGCGCGTGGACTTCGACTTCGCCCATGCGATACACTTTGGTCAGGCCGCGCGCCGTAAACACAGCCTTCGGCGTGTCGTCGGCCAGGACGTACACATTCTCTTCCTGCGCAGGCTTGTCGGGCTTCCGAGCCACGTTCAGCTTTCTTCGTTAGTCTTCTTCGCGGGTACGGTTGCGGATCGTGGTCTCGTCGATGTCCGGCCCGTCCCACAGCACGCGGCCCTCCATACCCCCGGCCACGGTGATGACTTGCCCTGACGTGTGCCGCGAAACCGCCGGCGAACTCAATGTGGCCACAGTGCGGGCAACGTCCACCGCGCGCCCCAGCTGTCGGATCGGCATCGTGCGCACCACGCGGCCGACGGCTCCGGGCTGATCCAGCGCCTCGCGGGCCATTTCGGTGATGGTCCAGCCCGGTTCAACCATGTTCACGCGGCCGTACGGATCAATCTGGGTGATGTCGTTCTTGAGCGTGCGCACCAGCCCGTAAAGACCTGCCTTCGCCACACTGTAATCCGCGTGGCCGGGCTCGCCGAAGCGGCCGGCAGTGCTGCCGATGAACACCAGTGAAGCGCCGTGGCCGTCATCGCGCGGGCCGTGAGCTGCCAGCGCCTCCATGAAGGCCTTGGCGGTCCAGATCGCGCCCAGCAGGTTGGCTTGCAGTGTGTCGTGCATGCGCTCGGGCGCCATCAGGTCCAGGCGCTCATGCGGCGGCGGCCACTTGCCCGCGTTGGCCACGCAGACGTCCACGCGCCCGAAGACCTTGGACCCGGCGGCGAAGGCCGCACGCACGTCTTCCAGCTTCGCAACGTCCGCCTTTATGGCGACGCACTGCGCGCGAAAAGCCTGGTCTTTCAGCCACCTCGTTAGCCCGTCCATGTGGCTGTGGCCAGTCAGCACAAGCTTGCAGCCCTCGGCCGCAAACACGCGCGCCAGTTCGCGCCCGATGCCTCCAGAGGCACCGGTGATCAGGACAGCCTTTCCGGCGAGTTGCAGGTCCACGCTAGAACTCCTCTTCTTTGTCAGGGTCGGCTTTCTTGCCGGCCGTGCCGGGGACGACTTCGACGCGATAGATCTTGCCGTCGCGGTGGCCGCAGGCGTAAAGTTCTCGGTCGTTGTCTTCGCCAAAGCTGCTGATGTAGATGCCGGCCGCATGCGCTAGCAACTCATTGCCCAGCGACTTCTTGTTCGCCACGTCGTACTTCAAACCCCAGATGCGGCCGCTGGCGTAGTCGGCGTAGACGTAGATGCCCTCAAGGTCCGGCTGCTTCTTGCCCCGGTACACATAGCCGCCGGTTACGCTGACGCCCAATTTGCGGCCGTACTCGGCCACGGGGTCGATCATGTCGGGCGTTTTGTCGCCTCGGAATTTTGCGGTGCCTTCGCGCGTGTTCCAGCCGTAGTTGCCGCCCTTGACGACGATGTCGATTTCTTCCAGAGAATTCTGGCCCACGTCGCCGGTCCACATCGCGCCGGTCACCGGGTCAATCGTGAATCGCCATGCGTTGCGCAGGCCATAGGCCCAGATTTCGGGGCAGGCGTCATCGCGCCCAACGAAGGGGTTGTCGGCCGGTATCGCATAGGCCCTGCCGTTCTCTTCCTTATTGATGTCAAAGCGCAGGATCGTGCTCAGCAGCGTCTTGAGGTTCTGGCCGTGGCCGTGCGGGTCATTGGCAGCGCCGCCGTCGCCGAAACTCGAGTACAGGTAGCCATCGGCGCCAAACAGCAGCATGCAGCCGTTGTGGTTTCCGTAAGGCTGGTCGATTTCCATGATGATCTTTTCGGTGGCCAGGTTCACTGAATCGACCTTGAAGTCGTAGGTGAAGCGCGAAGTCACGCCGCGCCGGTTCTTGCTGCCCGCGGCCGGCATTGAGTAGTGGATGAAAAAGTAGCCGTTGTCGGCGAACTTCGGGTGCAGCGCCAGCGCCAGAAGGCCTTCTTCATTGTTGCGGCGGCGGCGCGTGTCCATGCGCGAAACGATGTCCAGGAACAGCTTCTTTTCGGTGACGTCAGGATCGTTCTTGAAGCGCCAGATGCGGCCGTCCTGCTCAACCACATAGGCGTGGTTGGTGTGGTCAGTGCAGTAAAACAGCGGCAGGTCGAACTTGAGGTTCGGGTAGGCGTTCACTAACCGCACTTCGGGCATGGGGCCGGGGTCGGCGGCATCGGGGCCGCGAAGCCAGTCCACCAACCCGCCTTTGCCCGTGTAGTACAGGTACAGGTGTGAACCTACGCCGCCCAGGCTGAGGGCCAGCACCCCCAGCAACACCAGAATCCGCATGCGCTTGCCTTTCCCGATCATGGCCGCAGCATAACACGCGGCCACGAGGCGCGCATTCAGGCTGGGGCCGGTGCGGCGCCTTTGGTTTCGAGGTAATCGACAATGCCCGCGCCGATCGTGTCACCTGCTACGTTCACGGCCGTGCGGAAGCGATCAAGAAACCAGTCCACGGCCAGAATCAGGCCGGCGTCGGCGGGGTCAAGACCCACGGCCGTCAGCACAATCGCCATCATCACCAGTCCGGCCTCTGGGATGCCCGCCGCCCCAATGGCGGCCAGCGTGGCCGTGAAGAAGACCACAACCATCTGGCCTATTGACAGGTCAACACCGAGGCTTTGCGCGATGAATATGACCGCGACGGCTTCATACAGTGCCGTGCCATCCATATTGATGGTCGCGCCCAAAGGGAGCACAAAGCCGCCGGTGCGGTCGCTGATGCCGGCGCTGCGCGCGCACTGCAGGGTGATCGGCAGCGTCGCCGATGAACTGGCGGTGCTGAACGCTGTCAAAAGTGCCTGCGCCATGTGCACGAGGTAGCGGAAGGGATTCTGCCTCCGCACGATCCAGTACAGCAGCGGCAGCGTGATCACGGCGTGCAGCGCAAGACCACCGATCACCGTGCCGATGTACTTGCCCAGGCGCGGCACTTCTTCTGTAAAGAAGCTGTCGCCCGCGCGGCCCATGCGTTCCATCAGCAAACTGGCGATGCCGATTGGCGCGAACCAGACCACCAGATGCACGATCTTCATGATCGCTTCGTTGAAGCTTTCGAAGAACGCCAGCACCGGCCGCCCGCGCTGGCCCATGGTGCTGAGCACGCCGCCGAGCACGACGCTGAACACGATCAGCCCCAGCACGTTCATCTCAACGCCCGCGCGCAGCAGGTTGTCGGGGAACATGCCGCGTACGACCTCAAGCATCGCTTCCAGCGCGCCCTTGGGTTCGTTAAGCGACTTCGGCAGGGCACCTGCAGCTGGGCGGATCGGCTCAGATCCCACGCCCGGCTCGATCACGTTGACCAGGATGATGCCGGTCAGCACCGCCATGCCCGTGGTTAGGCCGTAATAGACAATCGTGCGACCGCCGATCTTGCCGGCCTTGCGGATATCACCGAGGCTGCTGACGCCGACAACCATCGTGGCCACGATCAGCGGCACCACCAGCATCTTCAGCATCTGCAACAGCAGGGTTCCTGCGAAGCCGATCACTGTCAGAGCTGAACTGCGAGCAGCCGGGTCATCAGGCAGCCAGCCGGGCAGGAAATATCCAAGCAGGCCGCCGATCAGCACTGCCGAGCCAGTGAAGATCACCAGCGCGTTGGCGCGGCGGCGCAGCTTCAGTTGCTCAGTCAGCGGCTGGGATTCGGCCATGTGCGCGTACCCTAAACGATGTGAAACTAAGGTCAAACGAAACCCGGGCCGGTTGTGCGCGCAACCTGAATGCGTAGACTCGCGACGGTGAATGCACGCGAGACCATCTTGCAGCGATATCGCGAGGTCCGGGCCCGGACCATGGCCATCTGCGAGCCGCTAGGCATCGAAGACCACGTCGCGCAACCGTCGGCAGACGTCAGCCCACCTCGCTGGCACCTGGCCCACACCAGCTGGTTCTTTGAAACCTTCCTGCTGACGCGCTTTGTGCCGCAGTACCGGCCCGTGAACGCGCACTATTCGTTCCTCTTCAACAGCTACTACGAAAGTGTCGGCGACCGCGCGCTTCGCAACCGGCGTGGCCAGTACACGCGCCCGACCGTGGCCCAGATTCACGAGTACCGCCGCGAAGTAGACGCGCGTGTACAGCAACTGTGCGGTGACTGTGCCGATTCGAAGTTGGCCGAGATGCAGCCGATCCTTGAGCTGGGGTTGCAGCATGAGCAACAGCATCAGGAGTTACTGCTCACGGACATCCAGGCGATTCTGTTTCAAGCACCGCTGTATCCGGCCTACCGCGCTGACTTCCCGGCGAATGCCGCGCAACCGGCCGAAACATGGCGCACATTTGAGGGCAGTGTGCGACGCGTCGGCCACACGGGCGAGGGCTTCTGCTTCGACAACGAATTGCAGGCCCACGACCTCCTGCTTCAACCGTTTGCGCTTTCAAGTCGCTTCGTCACCAACGCCGAATACGCGGCCTTCATTGCAGATGGCGGCTATCGCAAACCCGCGCTGTGGCTTTCCGATGGCTTCGACATCGTTCAGGCGCAGGGGTTGAAGCGGCCGCTGTACTGGCTTGAAGACGAAACCGAGTTCACCCTGCGCGGCCGCGTGGCCCGTGTCGCTGACGCACCCGTCAGCCATGTCAGCTACTACGAGGCCGACGCCTTCGCGCGCTGGGCCGGACGGCGGCTGCCCACTGAGTTCGAGCTAGAGGTGGCGGCGCAGGCCGGCGATTCGCTGCAGCCGGGGCCGCTGTGGCAATGGACCCGCAGTGCCTATGGCGCGTACCCGGGCTATCGCGTGCAGGCCGGCGCGCTGGGCGAATACAACGGCAAGTTCATGGTGAACCAGATGGTGCTGCGTGGCGGCAGCGCGGCCACACCGCCCGGGCACTGGCGCGGCAGCTATCGCAATTTCTGGCATGCTGACAAGCGCTGGCAGTTCACGGGCATTCGGCTGGCGCGGGACTAGGGGAATACTGTGAGCGACGCGGGCTATCACGTATTGAAGGCTTCGGACATCGCAGATGGGCGCGGGCTGCGCGCCTTTGCGCTGGACGTGCTGCATGGGCTTAGCCAAACGCCCAAGCGCCTGACCTCGCGCTGGTTCTACGACGACGAAGGCAGTCGGCTCTTCCAGAAAATCTGCGACCTGCCCGAGTACTACCCGACCCGCTGCGAGGCCGAGATCCTGACCAGGCGCGCGGCCGAGATCGTCGGCTACCTGCGCGGCAAGGCGCTGGACGTGGTGGACCTGGGCGCTGGCGACGGCCACAAAACCGCGCTGGTGCTGAAGGCTGCCCTTGACGTGTCAAAGGACGTGCGCTACGTGCCCATCGACATCAGCGAAGCGGCCATGAAAGTGGCCGTGACCTCGATGCGCGAGATTCTGCCGGCCGTGAAGCTGGGCGGCGTCGTGGGCGAGTACTTCGACGCGCTGCACTGGCTGCGCAACCAGAACGACCGCACGACACTGGTGCTGTTCCTGGGCAGCAACATCGGCAACTTCGGCAAGGCTCAGGCGGCCGTGTTCCTGCGGCAACTGTGGGAAGCGCTGAACCCTGGCGATCTGGTGCTGGTTGGCTTTGACTTGAAGAAGGACATCGACCTGCTGATTGACGCGTACAATGACACGGCGGGCGTGACGGCAGCGTTCAACACGAACGTGCTGGCGCGCATCAACCGTGAACTGGGCGGCGACTTCAACCTGTCCAAGTTCCGGCACTACGCAACCTACGACGTGTTCAGCGGCGCGATCGAGAGTTATTGCGTCAGCATGGCGCGGCAGGTGGTGTACGTGCGCGAGCTGCGCACCAGCTTCACGTTTGACGAGTGGGAGCCGATCCACACTGAGTACTCGTACAAGTATCTGCAGAAAGACATCGACGAGCTGGCCTCAGCCACCGGATTCAAAGTGATCGACCAGTACTTCGACAGCAAGCAATGGTTCACCGACAGCCTGTGGCGAGTGGTGAAGGAGTAGCACGGACCGCGGCCATCCTGGCCGCCGCAGGACATGCTACTCGGAACTCCGATCTCCAGATCGGCCACAGTGATGTGCAGCAGTCGAGACACAAACGACGGACATCGTGGGATCGGAGCCCGCCGCGTCAGCGGTGGAGAGGCCGCAATAGGCGTTCGAACGCGGATCCAGCCTCCTCCATCGCTAACGCGATGGGCTGTGACAGCGCAATGCCCACCATAGCCCGATCGACCGCAGCGCCGCGCGGACCACGGCAATACTTGCGGCCTTGTTAGCCCTGGATTTCCTCCAATAGATTCTGGCAGCGTTTTAGCACTCGGGCGTCTATCCCTTCTTGCTTGCCTTGCAGTATGGCTTGCATGGCGCTGGCTTCGGCTGTGCTTAGTCTGGCTTCGGTTACGCCCTTGGCGTCGCGGTGGAATACGGCCGCGTAACGCCTTGGGCGTTCCCCTACCGGCAGCGTGTGGTCGCGCAACAGGGATGTGGCGATTGACTCCACGTCCCATGCGAAGCTCTCTACGCGTGGGTTTGCCTCTCCCTGCCAGCGGCCTGCCAGCACCAGCTCGTAGCGCACCAGCTCGGGTAGCCAGCGGGCGTCGGGCAGCTTGCGGGCTTTGGCCAACTCGCTGATCCAGCCCAGCAGCGCCGCGCAGTCGCGATCATCGTCCACATGCAGTTCAAAGCTTGGCGAACCCGTCAGCGCTTCGACCAGCTCGGCGTCTTCCATCCCCAGCGTCGCGCCGAGCGCCAGCCACGAGGCCGGCACCTTCGCGCGATACCACTGCCCGGCAATGTCGCGCTGGTGCAGCCTGACGATGGTCTCGAATCGCAGCGGGTCGATGCTACCGAGCACCTTCATGTCGGCGGCGCTGAGCCCCGCCACAGGCTTGTGGCCCGGTTGGAAGTACGCATCCCGGGCACCGCGCTTGTAGTAGAGCGCATACAGCGCCGAGAACTGTTCACGAAGCGGCATGCTGCCCCCCGCTGACGCCCCAGCCGGGGCATACGACGGCGGCCACATCGCGCACCTGCTGCAACTGGGCCACGGCGGCGGTTTCGGTGGCGTCTTCGACTTCGACGGTGATGGCCTTCAAGTTGGGCAGGCGCGGCATCAACTCGCGCAGCAGATACAGGCTGGGCTCAGGGATCGGCCCTGCGCCGTGCAGGTCGCGGTAGACCTGGCCGCCGGGGTACGCTTCCACGCGCGCGCCGGCCAAGTGCACTTCGATCACTCTTGACAGGTCAAGCTTTGCGATGCCGTGGTCCGGCGTGTCGCCCTTGCCCACGCACAACTGGTACGACCACAGGTGCCCCAAGTCCAGCACCAGCCCGCACTCTGCACCGTGGGCAACTTCGGTCAGCCACTCGCACAGGTGCATGTCGCCGGCCACGAATTCATAGGGCGCGTTTTCGGGCAGAAGTGGCCCGGGGATGCGCGCGTGCAGCGCGTTGAGGTTGCGCACCGTGGCCTGCAGCGATTCGCGGCTCAGAATCGCGGGGAAGAAGAAGTCGGTGTAACGCCCGTCGATGTGCCGCACCGCCAATTCTTCGACGGTCCAAGGCGGGGCCAGCAGCCGCTGATTCTTGATGCAACCCGCAATCGGCCCTTCGGGGCACAGGTCGGGACCCACGGGGTCCAGGCCTTCGTGGTGATAGGTGCGGGGCACAGAATCGGGCAGCTCGGCAAACGGGCCGTCGGTGTGTTCCCAATCGCCGCGCGAGTAAACCTCAAGAAAGTCAAAGGCGGCGCGATGCTTGCGCACCAGTTTGCGGAAGTCCGGCCGCCGGTCGAAAATGTCGATCCCGAGCCCGAAACCAAGCACCGGGGCGGCGCATACACGCTCAAACGGAGAATTACCGCTCATCGGCCTGACTTTCTTGCCCTGCCCCTTGCATCGCCCTTTTGCCCGCCGGCCTCAAGGCTCAGGTCTTTGTCAATCACGCCTGTCAGGTACGCCCAACGTTGCAGCATGGTAACCAGCGATGCGGCCGGAAAGGCGCACTGGCGCGGGTGAGGTTCAAACTTCTCGGGTTCGTGCCAGGTTGGCCCCGGGAGTTTTTCGCGGAAGTCGGCCGCCATCACATCGCCAAACAGGGCAACGTCCGCGTCGCGCGATTTTAATAGGACGAGGCACTGGTGGCTGACGGACTTGTTTTTGCCGCCACTGACGACTCTCCGCGTCTGCCAGACCGTCTGTGTACTTCCATATGGAAAAAACTGTCTCCACTGGTTGCGCGGCCCACGAATCTCAAGGCCGTCGGGCTTGAACTCGGCCAGCGGGCTATAGCCCATGCGGTCGAGCGCCTTGTCGAAGACGATGATGCCCTTGATCCAGAGGTACAGGCCGCCGACGATGGCCAGGCCCTTGGCAATCACGTGCACGAAATCGCGCAGCAGCCACCACCACTCAAACAGGTCAATCAGCGCGACGCGGGCCATGCCCTCAAGGTGCCACAAACCCACAAAGCAGGCCGCACCCCACAGCAGCACGAAGGGGCATGTGAAACCAATCGGGTTCACGCCGTGGAAGTGAACGGGCACGGTGGTGCCGTCGGCGCGCTGCATCTGATGGAACTCGCGGGGCCGAAAGCTCGGCTGGCCGCCGTCGTGGGCAGCGCGGCGCACAGAATCCGCAGGCCGGGCGGCCGAGGGCTCAGCGCTCGGGGGGCGCTCGCGGGCCAGCACGTCCGCGACTTCCTGAACCGGGGGCGGTTCTGGCTCATACGCCGATTCGGCTTGCGTGGCCGGGGGCTCGGCCGGCGCGTCGCCGGACTGGGCAAGCACGGCGGCGACGGCCTCGCGCTCGAAGCTGCCGACTTGCAGGGTGAAGTCGTTGCCATCGGCGGCGGCGATGTGCAGCTCGCCGCTGAAGTCCTGCCATTCCATCGTCGGCGGGTGGCTTGCGTCGATTGCCAGTTCAGCCCAGGGGTTCACGAACGAGTCGCGGTGAAACACGCGCAATGCCCCGCCATCGCGTACCAGCACGGTTTCGCCCATCGGTGATTCCAGGCCGCGCGCGACTACCGCCGCTGTGGCATTCGGGTTTCGCAAAAGCGCGCGCAGGTCATGGGGCACGGACATTCCGCGAATGTACCTTGCAGCCGACCTTGTTGCAGGCACTGGATTGCGAGGCCGCCGATTGCGAGAATGCGCGGGCGTAGCAGCTTCGACAGCTTGGGACAACCGGCGCGGTCTTACCGCGTCGGCAGCATTTAATGAGGGTACCCATGGGTAAGCGCGCGATTCTCACGTACACGGTGCTGGCAGCGGTGGCGCTTTTGAGCGCATGTGGCGCTGGCGGCGCGCCCCCGGGCGGCGGCAGCACTGCGGCCCCGATCGTGGTCAACATCAGCCCGCAGGCCGTGCAGGTGCAGATTGGCACGCAGCGCCAGTTCACGGGCACAATCCAGGGCGGCGGCAGCAACCCCGGCAGCGTGAGCTGGAGCGTGGTTTCGGGCATCGGCAATTACGGCAGCATTGATTCCGCAGGCCTGTACACCGCGCCGCCGACGATGCCAACGCCCAACACCTTCGTGATCCGCGCCACCAGCACGGCTGACCCCAGCAAGTTCGCTGACGCCAACGTGTCGCTGACGGCGGGGCAGGTGTGGGGTGCCTTTCCTGTGCTGTTCGACGTGAAGACCCGCGATGGCTGGCAGGCTATTCAGGCGCCGGTCACAGTCGGCATCCCGCTGCCCAGCGGCCTGCTGCTGGACGAAAACACCTTACGCATCCAGACCCAAGCCGGCGCTGACGTACCGGCGCAGTTCCAAGTTACCTCACGCTGGCCCGGCGGCTCGATTCGCTGGGTGCTGTGCGACTTCATCGGCGACCTGTCGGGCGTCGGCGGGGTGGGCAAGTATCGCCTCAACATCGGCGGCACCGGCAACGCGACCGGCACTTCGCTGACGGTCGTCAACGGCGCAAGCGACGTGGTCGTGAACACCGGCACCCTGCGCTTCAGCGTCAACAAGACCAGCTTCAAACTGCTGAACAGCGTGATGATCGACCGCGACAACGACACCCAGGTCGATGACGAATGCCTGAACACCGCCGCGATGAAAGGCGTCGTGATCACCGACGGCGTCACCGAATACCTGTCAGGCAACAGCGCACCCACGCGCGTCGCCGTTGAGCAGGCGGGCCCGATCCGCGCGACCATCGTGGTGGAAGGCGAACACCGCGACAACCTCAGCAATCGCAAGCTCAGCTACATCTGCCGCCTGACCGCGTGGAACGGCCAGTCGCACGTGAAAGTGCAGTACAGCCTCAAGAACATGGACGGCCACAACGTCGCCACAGGTTCCGCAGCAGCTGCCATGGCGCAGATGAACAGCTACCAGGTCATGGACAGCATCCACCTTGACCTGCCGATGGACTTCGCTGGCTTGAATCCGTCGGCCGCGATTTCCGGCACCTCCACGACGCACGTCGCCTCTGGTCTCACTGGTGGCGAGTTCCTGAACCTGTTGCAGAACTACACGGGCTCGCACGACGCCACCGACACGCAGAATCCTCAGCCCGCAGGCAGCGCCGACGGCAGCAGCGATACCCTCACGAACAACTGGCCTACGCAGGGCGACGCGCTGGTCAGCTACAACGTCACCGGCAAGTCCACCGGCAGCGGCGGCCACGCGCCGGGCTGGATGATGGTGGCCGTGGGCAACCTGCGCACGATTGTGGCCATGCGCGACTTCTGGCAGCAGTACCCGAAATCGCTGCGCGCGGAGGCCTCGGGCTTGTGCCGCGTGGGCATCTGGCCGTCGGGCACCTGGCAGGCGCAGTTCTTTGCGGGTGCGATGAAGACGCATGACATGCTGCTCAGCTTTGATCGCAGTGCTGCGCTGACCACTTCCGTGGCTGAAGCGCGATTCAACATCATCAACGACCCGCCGGTGGGCATCTGCGCGCCGCGGCATTACCAGGCCAGCTGCGTGTTCGGCGAAATCGGCACAACGAACGAAACGTTGACCGACACCACCGGCATCACGGCCTCAGCAGCGCCATTTGCCATGGCGTACATGAGCGAGTTGATCACGCACTTCGGCGACATCCTGGTGGACCGCAACGATGGCAATGGCGCAGCATTGGGCCATGAGTATGGCTTCTGGAATTTCGGCGATGGCAAGACCGCGGCGCCCGACCTGGGGTTTGAAAACAACCAGTGGGGAATCACCAAGGCGGCGCTGCAATGGTTTGCGGCCAGCGGCAACCTGAACTTGTTCCGGTTTGCGGAAGACAGCGCGCGGCACTTCCGCGACGTTGACGTAGTGCACGCCAATATCGGCCTGCGCTTTGACTACACCGAAAGCGGCAACCCGGCCGTCAGCGGCGGCAAGGCCAGCCAGCAGGGCAAGACACGCTACGCCCCCAACAACAAGCAGCACGACCTGGGGCATTACAACGGCGGCGCCAATCACCTGGACGTGTTCAACGGCGCCTTCCTGGCTGAGCACTACCTGCTGACCGGCGATACCCTCAGCCTCGACATCCTGCGCGAATGCTTCACGTATCTGCGCGGGACCTGGAAGCGCTTCTTTGACGCAGGCAACGGCGGAGTGGACAGCACACTCACCGCGCCCAGCACCTGGATCAGCAACGCGCTGCACATCGCGGCCGCATACCAGCACGCCAACGGCATCAACGACACGGCCGCCGCCACGATGTGCGCCTATGTGCTGCAGGTGGTGAACACGCGGCAGAGTGCCGTGAAACCGAACGACCCCAACGGGCGCGGCTTTGGCGACAACACCGGCAGTTTCCGCGCGTGGCAGGTCGGCCACATGGTGGAGGCGCTTGAGTACACGCGCTGGATTCGCGAAGACACGGCCATCGACACCAACATCCTCAATTGCATGAACTGGCTGCTGGGCACCAACGCCAACGTGTACCTGGGCAATCTGGCTGTGCCGCAGTTCGGCGCGTTCGCCGAAATGCCCGGCGGCACCACCGACTTCGGCGGCGCGAACCTGATGATCGGTGCCGGCTATGTCGGTGCCTATCGCGCAAGCAGCAACGTCACGTGGCGCACAGCGGCCGAGAACCTGCTGGATGTCCAGACCGGAAACATCGACGCGGGCACGCTGGGCGATGATGGTATTCGTCACAGCACCTTCGCGCAGTTCTTCCGGGCGGGCCCGTTGCTGCTGGGCACAGTGCGACAGTAAGGCCCCTCGACGAACGGCCGCGGATAGCGCAAAATGGCCCGATTGCAATGCATTCAGTGCATTCGGAGCCTTGATGAGTCGCCCGCCGGTCCCTGATCAGAAGTCGCTGGTCGGCTACACCATCGGCAAGTGCAAACTGCTGCGCATTTGCGGCCGTGGCGCCATGGGCACCGTGTACAAGGGCCTGCACAGCGGCCTCGATATTGAAGTAGCAGTCAAGATTCTGCCGCCGCACCTGGCCAACAACTCGAACCTGGTTGAGCGCTTCTTGCGAGAGGCCAAGCTGGCCGCGCGACTGAACCACGCCAACACCGTGCGCGTCTACGACGTGGGCGAAGAGTCGGGCTACAACTATCTGGTGATGGAGTTCATCGACGGCACCGACGCGCTTGAGCTGGTGCGCCGTCACGGGCCGCAGAAGGCCGGCGTCGTGGCCGACATCGGTGCCGGTGCCGCCCGCGCCCTTGAGCACGCGCACGCCAACAACGTCATCCACCGCGATATCAAGCCCGCCAACCTGATGCTGCCCAACGGCGGCGGCGTGAAGGTGGCGGACTTCGGCCTGGCGCGTGCGCTGGCCAGCGAATCCGGCCTGACGATGACGGGCGCGGTCATGGGCACGCCCGACTATATGGCGCCGGAGCAAGCGCAAGGCGAGTCCGTGGGCCCGCTGGCTGACATCTACAGCCTGGGTGGTACGCTGTATCACCTGTTTGTAGGTCGCCCGCCGTTTCAGGGCGCGACGCCGATGGCCGTGGCGTTGCAGCACGTCACGAATCGCATTGTGGTGCCCGAAGAGTTGGTGAAGGACGAACCCAGCCGCCAGCTCACGCGCATGATCCACGAGCTGACGCAGAAAGATCCCAAGCGCCGCCCCGCCAGCCTGGAAGAAATCGGCAAACGTCTGGCCGACATCGCGCGCAGCAACAAGCACACCAACAAGCTGCTGTCCGAGGGTGCGACGTTGTTTGCCACGGCAGGTCTGAAGATCGACGCCGAGGCCATCAACAAGGCCAAAGAAGAAGCCGCAGCAGCAGCAGCCGACAAAGGGCGCATCCAAAGCCCGCACCTCGACAAGCTGCGCCAGGCCGCTGAAAAGGCCCGCGGAAACGCCGGCGCCGTGCTGCCCGATGCGCCCGCGCCGCGAGCGCTGCCGGCCGAGATGGCCGAGCTGTCGGGCGACATGGTGCGTGAGGCCAAGGCCAAGGCGCGCCGCAGCTCCGCCGAATTGAAAGCACTGCCACGCGACCTGGAAACACCCCGCCGCAGTTCAGGCCAGTTGCCCGCGATCCGCGACGATGGTTCGCCCCGGCGAAGCTCCGGCGCGCTGCCGCCGGTGCGAGACGAGCCACGCAAGAGCAGCCCGGATATGTCGCCGCACCGCGACCCGCGACCCTCTACTTCGCGGCGCCAGAAGCCGCCAGCCTCAGCGCCTGCAAGCAACGACATGGAGGCCCCGGGCTGGGAGACATACGCAGCCAAATCATTCCCGACCTTTGAACGCGACTCGATCATGGACGGCAGTGCCAGCAGCCGCCTGAACGCCGCGAGTTCCGGAATGCTTGAGATCGGCTCGTCGGCGGCGAACCCGGTCGCCGACTACTCCAAGCCGATGACCATGCCGGGCACCCGTGTACACACGCGCAAGAAGGCTTCGCCGTTGGGCCCGCTGGTGATTGTGGCCGTGATCATCGGGGCAGCCGCGGGCGGCTGGTACTTCTTCCTTCGCGACAAGACGCCTGAGCCAAACCAGACTCAGGGCGGCGTGATCGTCCCGACGCTGGCCAACTGGCAGGGGCATGAGCCCAACCGGCCCGTGACGGCGCTGATTCGCGGCTTCAGCGAAAACGTGTATTACAGCGGTGGCGAAGATGGCACGGTTCGCATGTGGATCGGCGGCAATCCCAAACCTCAGGCCAATGAAAGCGTCAAGCAGGGCACGGTGACCGCGCTGGCCATGGTACCCGACGGCAGGTACGTGGTTGCGGGCACATCCAGCGGCGAAGTGGTCGAAATGGACGCTGAATCGCTGCGCATCACGCGCTACGGGCTGGTGAAGCTTTCCGGCGTGGCCATAACCGCGCTGCTGCACCCGACGCTCAGCACCATGCTGGTCGGCGACAGCAAGGGGCGCCTGCGCCTGAACAACGGCAGCGAGCCTGTCGTAGTCAGCGAAGACGGCGGCTCCGTGGTCGCGATCATCGCGCACGAAGGCGAATACTGGGTCGGCGCCGGCAAAACGCTGGCAAGTTATGCGCTGCAAGGCGGCGCGCTGGTGCCGCGCTGGAAGGTACCGTTGGACGCGCCAATTCAGTCCATGGCGCTCAGCAGCGGCGGCGTGTTCGGGGTGATCGGCGGCAAGCTGTACCGACTCGGCAAGACCGGCGCTTCTGGCCAGCCGCTTGAGCTGGCGCAGCCGGTCGTCGGCACCACGGCGCGCGGGGCCCACCTGGTCGTCGTGCTCGCCGATGGCATTGCCCTGTTGAACCCCGCCGATATGCAGCGCACCGGCCTGGTGCCGCTGCCCAAACACGGTGCGATCACCGTCATCGAGGCCGCCAGCGTCGCCGGCCGCTGCCTGCTGGGCTCTGAGCAGGGCATGCTGTACCAGCTCGCGATCGGCGGGTAGCAACTGTCTCCAACAGCCGTCATTCCATGTTGCCAGCCGCACGCCGGCCCCTAGCATGGTTGTATTCCGGGAGCACAAGCTTGAACCGACGCCTTGCGGGTCCGCTGTTGCTGCTGGCCGTGGCCGCCATTGTGGCCCTTACGGCAACCCGTTCGCATTGGATGCCCGCGCTATTCGGGCCGGATACCGCCGGCAACTCTGGGCAGGGCAGCACGCTGAAGGCCACGCTGCTGGACGACCCCGCCGCGATCAATGGCTCCGTGCAGCCCGAAGGCGGTTCAGCCGCCGACGGCAGCTCGCCGCTGCAGGGCAGCAGTGCGGACGACCCGGCCGCGCGCGCCGCGGGCAGCGACCCCACGGGCACCGCGGGCGGGCAGACGGGCACGGGGTCTGAAACGGGCAAGGGCGGCGGCGCAGCCGGTGATACCGCAGCACAGCCCGCCGGTACGCCTGCCAGCACGCCTGCCGCGACACCAGCCACGACGGAGCCGGAGGCCCCGATCGCGATTGAGACGGTGGAAGGCCAGCAGATCAACCCCAATCTCGCCGGGCGCCTGGACACGGCAAACTCGCAGCGCATCAAGGGCTGGGTGCAGGACAAGGCTGAGCCCGAGTCGCGCATGCGCGTCGCCATCGCCATCGACGACCGCGAAGTGTACACGCTGGCCGCGGACCAGCGCGTCGAACACAAGACACTGGGCGTGATCTGGTACTTCGAGAAGACCGACCCCGACGAGCTGCAAGACGCCGAAAAGCACGTCGTGCGCGCCTTCGTGTTCCGCGCCGACCAGCACGGCCGCACCGAACTGGCGGGCAGCCCGCGCAACGTGAACGTGGGCAGCATCCCGCGCGGCAAGCTGGAAGAGGCCACGCCGGACAAGGGGATCAGCGGCTACGCCTGGGACCCCGACAGCAACAAGAAAGCCGTGACGGTGATCGTGCGCATCGACGGCGAAAAGGTGGCCGAGATCAAGGCCGACGTGAAGAACGAAGAGCTGCTGGCACGCAAGATTGCCCCCGTCGATAACTGCGCATTCCGCATCGACTGGCCCACCAGCCTCGACGACGGCCTCGACCACACCGTGCAACTGTTCGCCATCGACAATGAAACGGGCAACGAGCACGAACTTGACGGCAGCCCGCGCGTGGTGAACAGCCTTACCGGCCTGTCCAACGCAGCACCTTTTGGCAACTTCGACATCTGTAACCGCGTGGTGCTGGCGGGCTGGGCCTATGACCCGGACGCGGGCACGGGCTCAATTGACGTGGAAATCTACATCGATGGCGAGCTGTTCGCGCAGGTCCCCGCCAACAGCAAGCGCGACACGCTGCGCAACAGCAAGGTCACACCCGACCCCTACCACGGCTTTGTGACCACGACACCTACCGCGCTGCTCGATGGCAAGACTCACACCGTACGTGTGTTCGCGCTCAACTACCCCAGCGGCGTGAAAGTTGAACTCGACAACAGCCCGCGTCAGTACCGGCTAGAGGAAAACACCGAGCCCATGGGCGGCTTGTGGGCCGGCCCCAACGACCTGCTGCGCGGCTGGGCTGCCGACCCGGACTTGGGTACCGAGCCCTGCGACATCGAAATCTACATCGACGGCAAACTGTGGCAAAAGACCAAGGCCGACCGCCGCGAAGACTGGCTGATCGGCACAGGCTTTGCCCCCAACGCGGAGCACGGCTTTTCCATCGCGCCGCCGGACTGGACCAAAGACGGCGAGCCGCACGAAGTGAAGATCTATGCGATCAACTTCCCGGAAGGCCCACCCAAGCACATCGGCACGCTCAAGATCGGTGTAAACAGCGTGTTCTCAGGCTTCTGGACCAGCGACAAGCTGCTGGATACCCGCATCAGCAAAGGCCTCCACGTGAGCAACGTCAGCCCCTGGTTCGACGCCTACCACAAGGGCGTTAAGAAAGAAGACGTGCTGCTTGAGTACGACGGGATCGTCGCCGGTGAGGCCGAAGTGAAAGACAAAGACGGAAACATCACCAAGGCTGGCACCATGACCACGGACTTGCGCATCTGGCTGAACACGCAAAAGAAGGCCGGCGACATCGTCAAGTTCAAGTTCTGGCGCGACGGCGAGACGTACGAAGTCGATGTGAAGCTGGGCGAGCTGAAGGGGCAGTAGTCGCCAGCGGAGTCAACCACAGCGCTTCAAAGCTTGCGGATGGCTTCCATGCGGCGGTGCAGCGAGTGGTCGGCCGGCTTGCCAATCAATGCGCGGTAGTACGCGCCCTCGCGCCACAGCAGAACGCGCTTATCACCGACCATGTACTCCATGGCCTGCATATCGGCCATGTCGTCTTCCGGGTTGCGCTTGAAGGTCAGCAGGGCGAACGTTTCGCCATCGGGAGTCTGGTAAATCGCGCACATCACGCTGCGGCCGCCGGATTCGTCGCACTTGTAGTCGGCAATCTTGCAGCGTGAACCACAGAACTCGCGAGGGAGCACCGGCCCGTCGGCGAACTTACTCTTGTACTCGCTTTCGGCGGCGCGATAGCGGCAGCGGTCGGCCCGGGTCTCAAGCGAAAGTTGCGCCACGACGGGTGTCAGCTGCACGGCAACCATCGGCTGCGGCGTGGGCGAGGTGCGACCCATGTAGAACAGCAACGCGGCCGCAAACAGCAGGCTGGCCGCCAGCAGCGAAATGGTCGCGGCAATCGGGTAACGGTGCACCCGGGCCAGCGTCGCCTCGGGCGCCGGCCCGGCCGCCACAGGTTCCACTTCACAGCGCTGCAGCGCCGTGGCAATGCGGGCCTTCAGGCCTTCGGGGCACTCGACTGACTGGTGCGCCGCCCTTTGCAGCAGCTCGGCAAACTCGCGTTCATGGGCCACGTATTCTCGCGAGGCCGGGCATTCGCGCAGGATCGCCTCAAAGCGCTCGTGCTCAGCGGACTCGAGCTTACCCGCAAGGTACGCGTCCAAGTTGCGCCAGACAAACCGGCGGTTTTCGGGGTCGTTCGACATCGGATGCGGCGTGCTCATATCAGGGGTCATTCTGGCGGACAGGGATAGTGGATCGAATGTTCACGTGGCTTGGGTACCGGGTATCAAGTCATGGGCGAGCCCGGCCACGCGTTCGCGTAGGAGCGATTTGGCGCGCGACAGGCGCGACATCACGGTACCAAGCGGAATGCCAAGTTCGTCGGCAATGTCGCGATAAGACAAGTCGCCGATCACGTTCAGGATCAGCACATCGCGGTAATCATCGGCCAGCCCTTCGAGCGCGGTTTTCAGGCGGTCATCCAGGCTGTCCAGAAAAGCGCGGTTGCGCATCAGTGAGGCCACGTTGCGCGAGTTTTCGAAGTCGCGGGCAAGTCGCGCGTCGGGGCCGCCGCGCTGCATTTCGCTGTCGGGCAGGTAGGGCTGCAGTTCATCGTAGCTGGCGCCGACGGGGCTTGCGCGCCGGCGGCGATACAGGTTGATGAAGCGGTTTGTCATGACCCTGAACATCCAAGCCTTCAAGTTGGTGCCCGGCCGGTACAGGTGATAGCGCTCAAGGGCACGCACGTAGGTGTCTTGCAGCAGGTCCTCGGCCTCGCGCGCGTTGCGGGTCAGCTTGAGGGCACCTGAATACAGGACGTCCATCAACGGAAGCGCCTCCCGTTCGAACGCGTCACGCCGGTTGGTTACGTTTCGCTTCACGTATTGCCCCACGTGCGGAACATACATGCCCCCGCTGGTATTCCGATTTTACGTTTTTTGAGGCCAAGGGGGGCGCGTAGTCAGATTTACCGGATTTCTTCGTGAGGGATTCTGACTGACCCGCACTATCACCAGTCCCGCACACGGAGAGCCGAAATGAAGCGCATACTCATGGCCCTGATCCTCGCCACCCCCGCACTGGGGCTGATTGGTTGCCAGGATAACTCCGGCCTCAAGGCCGACATGAACCGCCTGGAAGCCCAGGTAGCAGCACTGGCCGCCGAGAACAAGAACCTGCGCGAAGGCACCAGCGCCCCCGGCGAAGCCCCCCGCGACACTACCGCCCAGTCACTGGCCGTGCGTCTGCAGGACACGGAACGCGACCTCGAGGCTGCCCTCAAGCGCATCGCCGACCTCGAAAAGAACAAGACCACGGTCGTCGCCAAACCCGCCGAAGGCGAAGCAGCCCCGGCGGAAACCACCGTTGATGAAAAGGCCTACGCCGACTTCAAGGCGATGCAGGACCGCTACAACGACGAACGCCGCGCCGCACGCGACGCCCGCCAGGCCGAACAGATGGCTGAAGTCGCCAAGATCGCCAAGGACAACGGCATTGAGTTCGACCCCAACGACCCGCGCGGCAGCATGATGAAAATCTGGGCTGACCCCGTGCAGCGCGACAAGGCGATGCAGGTCATGCGCAGCGAAATGACCAAGCGCCGCCTTGAGCCGCTGGGCCTTGATGAACGCCAGACGAGCGACGTCCTGCGCATCGAAGAAGAAGGCCGCAACAAGATGCGCGAAACGATGCAGAACGCACGCGCCAACGGCGCATCGCAGGAAGACATCCAGCGCGACATGAAGGCCATCCAGGACCAGCAGAAGCAGGACCTGCAGAAGGTCATGACGCCTGAGCAGTACGAACAGTATGAAAAGACCGGCGCAGCCACGGGCGGCATGATGCCCAGCATGGAAGACCTCGGCCGTATGTTCCCGGGCGGTATCCCCGGCATGGGCGGCGGCGGCGGATTCGGCGGCGGTGGCCGCTAGTCAACGAAATCATCACATCACCGGGCGCCTTCGGGCGCCCGGTGTGCATTTCATCGGCGGGCATGCGGCAATCCGCGAAGTCCATTCCCGCTTCCGGCCTCTCGTGGCATCATGCCGACATGGCCCGTAAGCGACTGAGCAAAGAAGACCGCCGACTCCAGTTGATGGACGCGGCAGCTAAGTTGTTTGGCAAGTCCAGCTACGGTCAGGTCACCACGGCAGAACTGGCCAAGGCCGCAGGCGTCACTGAGCCTGTGATCTACCAGCACTTCAAGACCAAGCTTGATCTTTACGTGGCGGTGCTCAAGCGCGCCCGCGAAGTCACCATCGAGCACTACGACCAGCTTGCCGCCAAGCTGCCGACGCCATTGCTGAAGGCGATCGCGGTCGTGCGCGCCCACGGCCAGATCATGCGCGAAAACGAACCCTATTTCCGTCTGCACCTGCGCGCGCTTGCCAACTCAGACCTGCCGCGCGTGCGCCAGGCGCTGAAGGAAAACTATCTGGCTTACCATCGATACTTTAGCGGGCTGATTGAGAGTGCACAGGCTCAGGGCGAAGTCCACAAAGCTGTCGACGCCGAACAGACCGCTTGGTTCATCATGAGCCAGGGCATGCTGATGAACTTGTGCCACCAGCTTGGCATCAATGAGCTCGAGGAGGCCGGCTACGTTGACGGACTCCTGCAGGATGCGCTGGGGCACATCTCGTTGATCGAATCGCCGCTGGCCATGCTGGGCCAGATCGTAGCCGGCACAAACAAGACCACTTCCAACTGAGCCATGGCAACTCGCCTCCAAACACCAGGTCACAAGACGGCCGTTGTGCATGTATTGCGCGGCGAAGCAGGGTCGGCCCTGGGGCAGGCGGTACGTGACACCATGTGGCTGCTGGCCCGTGGCCAGCGCACCGAACACCTTTTGCCAGCAGGCCCATGGCAACGCCCCCACGCAGCTGTGCTGGAGTACTTGCAACAGTGCGGGTCCCCCGTGACAGCCGGCATCGCCGACCCGACAATCCTACGAGCAGAACTGATTCGAACCTTGACCCATGAGCGCGTGTTGGGGTTCGCTTTACTGGACCGGGTCGATACCGAATCCATCGAGTTGTTCGCCGGCATGGCCGCCCTGTCCGATGCCCTGCGCGCCGCAGGGGAAGCTGGCGGGCTGCGCATCGTGGCTGGCGTGTGCACCAGTGAGCCCGCGGGCGCAATGCGCTCGCTGCTTCACATGGCGGCCGGCGGCGTGGATCAGGTGCTCGCGACAACCCCACAGGGCTTACCGGTGATGGACCGGGTGAGTCTTGACCTGCTGGCCCGGCTCGCTGTCGCTGACGCGCCCCTGCCGCGGGAAGCACTACAGGGTGACTCTCAGGACACCACGGGGCTGCTGCAGCGCCTTGAGGCTATGGGCCTTGTGCTGATCGGTCAGCGGATAGGCCATGGCACGACGTTTTCGCGCATTGATTTCCATGACCACGAACTGGCAGAGGTCAAGCGCGCCATGCGCAGACCGGCCGGACTTGTGCCGGACACACTCGGGGCGGGTATTCAGTTGCTGCACCAGGGCGAGTACGCCGCTGCCGCGCGCCTGCTGCGCCCTCACGCGACAGCCGGCGGAATCAGCACCGAGTTGGCGTATGCTTTGGCGCTGTGCGAATCAGGTCATGCCGACGCACCCCTGGCCGTTTTCGAACACATGTTGCGGCTGCGCCTGAGTCCTCGCGACGAGCTTACAATGGGCCGCCTGGCGGCCGGACTTCACCGCCTCGGTCGCGTGGCACCCGAAGTCGCCGAATCGCGCCTGAGGCGGGCCGAGCGCGCGGTGCGTGACACTGACAATAGCGCAGCACTGATGCTGCGAGCAGTTCGCGCCCGGCTTCTGGTCACCCGTGGCCATGCCGCCCGTGCGACCACACTGCTGCGGCGCGTGTCTCGCGACGCAGTAATGGCAGCCACGCGCGACGCCCGCCTGCAATGGCACCTTGCGATGGGGTACGTTGCCGGCTCGTCAGGCAACTGGGACGGCGGTGCCAGCGCGGCCGAACAGGCGAAGATGTTGGCGGTGTCACCCGCTGAACGCATGCAGGTGCTGCAACTGCGACGTCAGCTCGCGACGTGGAACTTGCCTGACCATAAACTGCCACATGCCGCCGCGGCCGCGCTTGATGAAGACGAATTCGTCGCCGCCGCACAACTGCTCGACGCGCAGGCACTTCGTGCCGTCACCCGGCGCGTATCCCGGGGCCAGAGTCTGCGCGCCGCGCTGGCCCGCGTGTTTCCCGCACCGCGACAGGGCGATGATTTGCCCCCCGGAAGCCGGCCTGACGCCACATTTCGCTGGTTCGCCGCCCGCGGGGCAACACTGCTGGCAATGTTCCACGGGGATGCCCTGCACGTCTTCCCGCCTGAGGCCGCAGCCCGGCCCGAGCTGGTAAAGTGGCTGAAAGCCAGCCTGCGCCGGATGGAGGCATCTCCCAGAGTGCAAGTCCATGACTCAATTGGCTTGGCCGCCCACGGCTGGCCTGGCGCGGACTTGCTGTTGTACGCTCAGAAACTGGGAGAACACGGCCCGCTGCTCGTGGCGGCAAGGGCCGATAGTGACCAGGAATCTCTGATGGCAGCATTTGAGCGGGCGGGCTGAAACAGACCCGTCCATAGTTACTGGCCAAGGAGTTGCCATGCCTCGCAAACCAGCCAAACCACCCAAGTCCCCCGGAAAGCTCACTGCTAAGGCAAAGCCGAAGTTGCTTTCGGGTGGCAACCCGCAAATCGCCAAGGCCGACGGCGATGCGCCGGTGCAGGCTTACATTGCCGCCATGCCCGGTTGGAAGCGCGATATCGGCCGCAAAATTGACGAGCTGGTCGTCGCCAGCGTTCCCGGCGTGCGCAAGGCCGTGCGCTGGAACACGCCATTCTACGGGCTTGAGGGGCAGGGCTGGTTTCTGGGAGTGCATTGCTACACGAAGTACGTGCAGGTTTCGTTCCTGAACGGAGCTGGTTTGCAGCCCACACCACCCGGCGAGTCCAAGCACCCCAAAGTCCGCTACCTCAACATCCGCGAGAACGAGTGGGACGGAGTCCAATACCGAAGCTGGATCCAGCAGTCCGCCAAGCTGCCCGGCGAGCCGTTGTTCTAGCCCTAAAACATCGCTCGCGTCTGGCCCGGCCGTTGGAATGCCGCCGTATTCAAAGACTTGCGTTCGGTTTCGAAGCCCAGCCGCTTGCGGGTCAGCCGGAACAGTTGCAGCAGGCTTTCTGACCACTCGCCTTCGCCGGTCATGCGTACGCCCGGTCGCGACTCATTTAGCTTGCCGCCCCGCATGCTGCGCACACGGCGCAGCACCTTCTCCTTGCGGCCGGGCGCGTGCTGCCCCAGCCACGCCGTGAACATGTCGGCCACCGCGTACGGCAGCCGCAGCAGCGAAGGGTTGGCCCAGCGCGCGCCGCACTCACGCGCGCGCTGCATGATCCCGACCATGTCCTCATCGGTGAGGCCGGGAATAATTGGTGCCACGTTCACGCCCACCGGAATGCCTGCGTCGGCCATGCGTTGAATCGCCTGAAAGCGCTTCTCGATTGTGCTGGTGCGCGGCTCCAGCACCCGACGCAAGTCTTCGTCCAGGGTCGTGATGCTGACCGTGACGCCCACGGCATCATGCTCCTCCAGCGCTTTCAGCAATTCGATGTCGCGCGTAATCAGCGCATTCTTGGTGATGATCCCGACCGGGTTGCGGAATTCTGCAAACACTTCCAGCAGGCCGCGCGTGACGCCAAGCTGCGCCTCGAGCGGTTGGTAGCAATCCGTGACGCCGCTCATTGAAACCATGCGAGGCTCCCAGGACTTCTTCATGAACTCGGCACGCAACAAGGCAGCCGCGTTCTTCTTGACGATGATTTTGGTTTCGAAGTCGATGCCGGCGCTCAGCCCCAGGTGCTCATGGTACGGCCTCGCGTAACAGTAGATGCAGCCGTGCTCACAGCCGCGGTACGGATTGACGGCAGCATCAAAGGGCAAGTCGGGCGAGTTGTTCCATGAGATGATTGACTTGCTGTCGTCCCAGAACAGTTCGGTGCGCGGAGGCGGCTCATCGGGATCGAAGTAGTCGCCATCTGCCGCCACGTGCGCCAGTTCAAACCGGTTGGCCGGGTTCAGCGCGGTGCCGCGTCCGTGCAGATGGGTCGGCGCATCCATGCCCTCAGGATAGCACGGGGAGCGACAGACCGAATTTCCGGAATGTTGCAGCTCTTCTCGATGTTCGAATGACAGCCCCGGTCGTTGCCCCCGGTCGGGGCAGGATTCGAGGGATCGGAGCTTCGCTTCGGTCCCTTCGACCTTTAACATGCGGCCGAGCCCCCGGAGAACACCGATGCCCGTCAAGATCCTCGCGTTCGCAGCGAGCCTTCGCGCCGCCTCATGGAACCGCAAACTGGTCCGCGTGGCCGCCGCCGGCGCGGAAGCCGTCGGCGCGGAAGTCACGATCCTCGATTTGAAGCAATATCCCGTGCCCGTCTATGACGGCGACCTCGAGGCCGCCGAAGGCCTGCCGGGCAACGTCCACAAGCTCAAGGACCTGTTCAAGGCCCACGACGGCTTCCTCGTCAGCAGCCCCGAATACAACGCGGGATTTCCAGGCATGCTGAAGAACTTGACCGACTGGCTGTCGCGGCCGCGCGATGGCGAAAAGCCGTTCGAGATCTTCGCCAACAAGCCCGTGGCCGCCATGGCCGCGAGCCCCGGCGCCATTGGCGGCGTACGGATGCTGGCATCGCTGCGAGCGCACCTGCTGCACCTGCAGATGCTCGTGATCCCGCAGACGTACGGGCTGGGCAAAGCAGCCGAAGCCTTCGACGAGGCCGGCAACCTGAAGGATCCCAAGATTGATGGGACCGTGAAGGGGCTCGGCGCGCGGGTTGCGGAGCTTGCGGCACGGCTCAAGGGCTGATCGGTTCCACCCGATAACCCAGCGCGCCTACTACCTCGCGAGCCTTCTTCTCCAGCGCCTCTGGTGATTCCGCGCCCAGGTTGATCACCGCGTAACGCTGGCTCGCGCCGTCCTCAAACGTGAATTCGTTCAGCTGCGCGCCCGCGGCGTACTCGTTCCAGGCCAGCGTCCCGGGGAACGCGCCCTCAACCTCCCGCACGCGGGCATCATCGGGCGCGGCCACAAGTCGGGAAGTTCGCATCACACGCAACGGTACGCTGGCGGCATAGCGGAAGCGACCCTTGCCGCGCGGCCACTGGGGCGTGTTTCCCGTCGACACCTCGGCCAGCGCGACGTAGGCGTTTGCGCCGTCCACCTTCTGATACAGGTCGCCAAACTGGCCGCAGATGCGCGGGTTGACTTCGATAATGCCGACGCGCCCGCTGGCTGCATCCCACGTCATCTCGATGTTGAAGCTGCAATGCCGCAGCCCCATGCCTGCAACGCAGCGCCGCGCGATGTCGGCCATGCGGCCCTGCACGTCAGCGGGCAACCGCGACGGGTACACAAAGCGCGAAAAGCTGCGGCCGCCCGGGTGAAACTCGCTGTCCACGACGCCGCAGATCACGGGCTCAGCATCAGCCACGAAGCCTTCGACGGTGACCTGTGCGCCCGTAAGCACTTCTTCGGCGATGAAAAAGCGGCCGTTGACCGGCTCGGCCACAAAGTGCTGCCACAGCGCGTTAAAGATCGCCAGGAACTCGGTGCAGAACTCGCGCACCTCGGGCCGGTCCAGGTGCGCGCGCAACTCAGCCATACTGTCCACGCGCCGCGCGAACATGCTGAAGGCCCCCTTCACGGGCTTCACGAAGCACGGAAAGCCGATCTCGGGCACATGCAAGTCGTCGGGGTCCACGAGGCAGAACTTCGGCGTCGCTTCCGGCACCACGGCGCGCTGCAACTCGCGCGACGTCAACTTCTGTGCGGCCCGCATCAGCGCCGCTGGGTCCGGGCCAGGAAGCCCAGACCGGGCAGCAATGCCCGCCGCGATCGTGGCGCCGGGGTAATCGCTGGATGAGATCACGCCGGCAATGTCGCCGCGCGCGGCCGTGTCTTGGATGAACGTGAGCGCATCAAACCAGGCGCTGCAATCGGCGTCGCTGGGCTGCGCGAACTCGAATTCGAATCGGGCGGCCCAGTCCGCGCGGCAGGCTTCAAGCTGCTTGCGGTCCCACATCGTGGGCAGCACCACGAGAATCTTTGACCTGTTCCTTGCCATGGCGACGCAGCGTAGCATGCCCCCATGCACGTTCGGCAAGACTTCCCGCACGCCTTCACCGAGGTCGAACACTCGTGGATTCCCACGCGCGACGGCACGCGCCTTGCCGCGCGCATCTGGCTGCCGCAGGGCACGGGTCCGGCACCGGCGATCGTCGAGTACATCCCGTATCGCAAACGCTGGGGCACGCGCACCCGCGACGAGCCCATGCACCGCTACTTCGCGGGCCACGGCTACGCGGTGATTCGCATCGACCTGCGCGGCAGCGGTGAAAGCGAAGGCCTGCTGACCGACGAGTACACGGCACAAGAGCAGCAGGACGGTCTTGACGCGCTGGCCTTCATTGCCGCGCAACCCTGGTGCAACGGCCGCATCGGCATGCTGGGCAAAAGCTGGGGCGGCTTCAATGCGCTGCAGATCGCGGCTTTGAGGCCGCCGCAACTGGGTGCCGTGATTGCCGTGTGCGCCAGTGACGACCGCTACGCCGACGACGCGCACTACATGGGTGGCTGCCTGTTGACCGAAAACCTGATCTGGGGCTCCGTGCTGTTCACGCTGGGCGCGCAGCCCCCTGACCCTGAGCTGGTGCCTGATTGGCGCGCACAATGGCGCAAGCGACTTGATCACTTGCCGCTTTACGCCGAGCGCTGGCTGCGCCACCCGATTCTTGATGAATACTGGCAGCACGGCAGCGTCGCCACTGACTGGGAGCGCATCAACTGCCCCGTATTCGCCGTCAGCGGGTGGGCCGATGGTTACAGCAACGCCGTGCCGCGCATGCTCGCCAACCTGCAATGCCCGCGCAAAGGCCTGATCGGCCCCTGGGCGCACCTTTACCCGCACGAAGGCATCCCGGGCCCGGCCATCGGCTTTCTGCAAGAGGCGCTGCGCTGGTTCGATCATTGGCTGCGCGGCCGCGACACCGGCATCATGCGCGAGCCCCCGCTGCGCGCGTGGATGCAGGAGTACGTGCCGCCGCAACAGGCCGTCATCGCCCGCGTGGGCCGCTGGGTTGCCGAAGATGCCTGGCCCAGCAAGCGCATCCGCCCCGAAGTCGTCAATCTGGGTATCGGTACGCTGCGGCCGCGAATGGGCGCGCCCGACGATTCCGCGATGCTGGCCCCGCTGCCGCGCGGCGGGTTCACACCCCGCGAGATCCCGCTGGCGCTGCGGGTCGGGCAGGCATCGGGCGCGTGGTGCGGCTTTGGCGTTGAAGGCGACCAACCCGGCGACCAGCGCGACGACGACGCCCGCAGCCTCTGTCTTGACCTGTCAATCCCAGCGCGCTTTGAAGTGCTGGGCGCGCCGGTGCTGCGCCTGACAGTCTCATGCGACAGGCCCTTCGGTCAGCTTGTCGCGCGCCTGTGCGATGTCGCCGCCGACGGCAGCAGCCTGCGCGTCAGCTACGGCGTGCTGAACCTGCGCCACCGGCACAGCCACAGTAACCCGCGGCCGCTGGTGCCCACCGAGAAGTACCAGATCACGCTGCCGCTCAACGACTGCGGCCACGCGTTCATGCCCGGCCACACGCTGCGGGTGGCCTTCAGCGCCAGCTACTGGCCACTTCTGTGGCCGGAAAGCGAGCCCTTCAAGCTGACGCTGCACAACGCGACGCTGGAACTGCCAGTGCGGCCGGAGCGCCCCGAAGACGCTGAGCTGCGCGCATACGCTGAGCCCGAGTCCGCCGCCGGCACCCAGTTCATGGATATCGAAACGCCGGTGATCTCGCGCGAAGTCAACCAGGAAGGGGCTTGCATCGTCTACCGCAACGTGATCGACGCCACCGAACATGGCGGCCCGGCCATGAGCCGGCTTGAGCCGATCGGGTTGGAACTCGGCCACAGCATCGTCGAAGAAATGCGAGTCACCAACCATCAGCCGGGCAGTGCGCGGATTGAGATCACGCAGGAGTTTGCGGTACGCCGCACGGGCTGGGACGTGAAGGTCCGCACCGAACACAGCTTGCACACGCAGGGCACCGACTACGTGCTGCGCGCCAGCGTGGAAGCCTGGGAGCACGACATCGCGGTATTCAGCCGGCTGTGGGACGCGCGCATCCCGCGCTTTCCGCCCATAGACGCTTGAAACTTTTGCCGCTACCTTTGCGTTCATGTATTGGCCACGGTGGTTCGTATCCACCGCGGCTTGTCGCATGACGGTTCGTGTCCGTCATGCAAAACGGGAGAACAACCATGATCAGCGTTAAGCTGCCTGACGGCAGCGCAAAGCAGCTTTCTGACGGCGCATCCGCCGCGGACCTCGCAAAATCCATCAGTGACGGGCTTGCCCGTGTTGCCGTGGCCGCCAAGGTTGACGGCAAAGTCGTTGACCTGCAGCTTCCGCTCCGCGACGGCGCCAACGTGCAGATCATCACCAAGAAGGACAAAGAAGCGCTGGATGTCCTGCGCCACTCGGCCGCGCACTTGATGGCCGACGCGATCCTGCGCATTTTCCCCAAGGCCGAGCTGACCATTGGGCCTGTCGTGGATGAAGGCTTCTACTACGACATCTACTTGCCCGAGGGAAAGATCAGCGAATCGGACTTCCCGCGTATTGAGGCCGAGATGGCCAAGATCGCCAAGGAAGGCCACCCCTTCGTGCGCTGCGTCAGCGACTACGACGACGCCAACGAGTTCTATGCGCGCTACAAGGCCATCGATGGCGGCCAGAACAAGTTCAAGCAGGAACTGGTGCAGGGCATCAAGGACCGCGGCGAAGAACTTAGCTTCTACAAGCACGGCGAGTTCATCGACCTGTGCCGTGGGCCGCACGTGCCTGATACCGGCTGGCTGAAGTTCGTAAAGCTCACCAAGGTCAGCGGCAGCTACTGGCGCGCCGATGCGAACCGCGAGCAACTGCAGCGCGTGTACGGCATCGCCTTTTTCACCAAGCAGGAATTGGAAGACCACTTCAAGTTCCTCGAGGAAGCACGCAAGCGCGACCACCGCGTGCTGGGCGAACAGCTCGAGTTGTTCTTCATGGATGAAGACGCACCGGGCTTCCCGTTCTTCTACCCCAAGGGGGCGATGATCTGGAACCAGCTGGTGAACTTCATGCGCGAGAACCTGCGCCGCCGCGGCTACGTCGAGGTGAAAACCCCGATCGTGCTGAGCGAGCAGATGTGGCACACCAGCGGCCACTACGCCAACTACATGCAGAACATGTTCTTCACCAAGATGAAGCTGCGCGATGAAAAGAACCCCGAGAACATCCGCGACAACGTCGATGAAGAACGCCCGATGGCGGTGAAGCCGATGAACTGCCCGGGGCACCTGATGCTCTATCGCACCAGGCTGCACAGTTACAACGAGTTCCCGCTGCGCATAGCCGAGATGGGGCTTGTGCACCGTCGTGAGCTGAGTGGCGTGCGGCACGGGCTGTTCCGGGTGCAGGCGTTTACCCAGGACGACGCGCACCACTTCTGCACCCCGGACCAGATCAAGGGCGAGATCAGCCTGCTGATCGGCTTCTTCAAAGAGATCTACGGAGCGTTCGGGCTGGATGACGTGCACATCGAACTCAGCACCCGCCCGGCCAAGAGCATCGGCAGCGAAGAGATGTGGGAGAAGGCGGAGTCAGCACTCAAGACCACCCTCGATGAAATGGGCGTGGTCTACAAGCTGAACCCGGGCGACGGCGCGTTCTATGGCCCGAAGATCGACTTCCACATCCGAGACAGCCTCAAGCGAAGCTGGCAGTGCGGCACCATCCAGCTCGACTTCAGCATGCCGGCAAGGTTCGGCTTGCAGTACGTGGGCCCTGACGGCGGCCGCCACACCCCGGTGATGATCCACCGCGCGTGCTACGGCAGTGTCGAGCGCTTCATGGGAATCCTGATCGAGCATTTCGCCGGCGCATTCCCGCTGTGGCTGGCCCCGGTGCAGGTGCAGATCATCCCGGTAAGCGAGAAGTTCATCGACTACGCCAAGCAGGTGAACGCCAGGCTGCTCGAGTTCGGCCTGCGAAGCGAGGTCAACCTGAAGGATGACCGAGTGGGCTACAAGATCCGCGAGGCCAGCCTGCAAAAGATCCCCTACGCACTGGTGGTAGGCGAGAAGGAAGTAGAAGCCGGAAGCATCAACGTAAGAAGCCGCGACAAAGGCGAACTGGGCGAAATGCAACTGGACAAGTTCCTCGAAAGCCTCGAATCCTGGCGTAAGTAAAGGCACCCAGCATCAGCATCAGAACCAGCAGAGAGCCCCGAGCGTAAGCTCGGGGCCCTTTCATTCGTGGCATTGGCTTGGGAAATCAGGCCGATTGCTGTTACCTTTCCAGCATGCAAGACGAGCCCGAATCGCACTTGTGTACTGAAGCCGAAGCAGCGCTAAATGCTGGAGACTTCTCCCGGGCGCGCGAACTCACGGACGAAGCGCTGTCACACCGACCCGACTGGGTCGAAGCGCGCATGCTTCGTGCCTACGCACTGCAAGATGATCCCAAGGCAATGGAAGACTTGGACTGGGTCCTGGAGCGTGAACCAAAGAACTACAACGCACTCCGGTTACGGGCGCATTTCCGTGCCACCAGTGATGACCTTGAAGGTGCCATGGCAGACCTTGAAGTCCTGTATCGACTCGAACCTGACAACTACGACACCTTGTCTAAGGCCGCAGACACATTGATCCGGCTGGGCCGGTATGACGAAGCGCTGGGATACGCAAAGGCCATGGAGGAGATCGAGCCTGACGGAGTCTTGACGTACGCCTATATGGGCGAAGCCCTGTTGCTACTGGGTTACTTCGAGGCTGCACTGGCTTGGCTGATGCCTGTTTCACATGAAGCAGAGGCCGGCCCCTACTACGGGCTGCGTGCGGCCCAAGCCCTATGCCGACTGCGGCAATACGAAGTCGCCGGCAACGTCATGGACGAATGTGCAACCCAGGACGCAACCTTGCTGGATGACCATGACTGGCTGGACCTTGCCGAGATCCGCTTGGAGCTCGGGCAGGTTCAGGCCGCCTTCGAGTGCCTGGAACGCGCACGCGAGTCCGAGCAAAAGGGCGCGTGGCTTGCACTCTGGGGCCGGGCGCAGATCGCATCGGGATGCCAGGCGGCGGGACTTGATGCCCTGGACCGCGCACTGAGATCCTTCAAGTCGGAGCAGGAAAACACGGCCAGCGCCAAGGACTACAACATCGCATGGTGTCACGCATCCCGTGGCGTGCTAGCGCGTCAGTACGGGATTCACCTCATCGATATACAGGCCGAACGCGCGGCCGCATGCGCGGCGCTGATCCGCGCGTGTGCACGGTCAGACGTGTCCCTTCGCTACGCGCGCAGCGATCCCTGCTTTGATGCGCTGTGGAGTATGCCTGAGCTGGAGAGCCTGGCGGCCGAGGGCGGCCGGGAAGTGTGAAAAACGGACACGGGCCGGAGCTTGCGCTCCGGCCCGTGTTATACCCCGGCACCAACCTACTTTCGCCTTTCGACTATCATCGGCCCTACGGGCTTAACTACCGAGTTCGGGATGGGATCGGGTGTGTCCCCGCAGGTGTGGGCACCGAGAAAAATTGTCAAAGCTTGCAGTGAGTCCAGGCTCACTGACAACAACATACTGGACAGAATGAGACCAAGACGCCGCGTGATCGCTACGGCATGTCGGAGATTTTGCAATCACCTTCGAAAGCCGGTCTTTTAGGCCGGGGGATTCGAAGATTGTTGCGGTCAAGCCAATCGGGTGATTAGTACCAGTTAGCTTAGTGCCTCTCGGCACTTCCACACCTGGCCTATCGACGTGGTAGTCTTCCACGGCCCTGATAGGGAGTCCTTATCTTGCGAAGGGCTTCGCGCTTATATGCTTTCAGCGCTTATCCTTTCCGTACGTAGCTACCCTGCACTGGGCCTGGCGGCCCAACAGGAACACCAGAGGTACGTCCAACCCAATCCTCTCGTACTAAGGTTAGACTCGCTCAAGACTCCTTCGCCCACAGTAGGTAGGGACCAACCTGGCTCGCGCCGGTCTGAACCCAGCTCACGTACCGCTTTAATCGGCGAACAGCCGAACCCTTGGGACCGCCTTCAGCCCCAGGATGCGATGAGCCGACATCGAGGTGCCAAACCCTGCCGTCGATATGGACTCTTAGGCAGGATCAGCCTGTTATCCCTAGCGTAGCTTTTATCTGATAGGCTATGTCCTTTCCACACAGATCCACAGGATCACTAAGTCCTGCTTTCGCATCTGCTCGACTCATTGGTCTCGCAGTCAAGCACCCTTCTACCTTTGCGCTCTTCGGGCGATGACCGACCGCCCTGAGGGTACCTTTGAACTCCTCCGTTACTCTTTGGGAGGAAACCGCCCCAGTCAAACTGACCGTCAAGCAGTGTCCCCTGCCCGGATTCACGGTACAGGGTTAGAACCTTCATACACCAAGGGTGGTATCTCACCGATGGCTCCACCAGGGCCGGAACCCTGGTCTCAACGCCTCCCACCTATCCTGCGCATGACATACGAAAGCCCAGTGCCAGACTTCAGTAAAGCTGCATAGGGTCTTTCCGCCTAGCTGCGGGTACGTTGTATCTTCACAACGACTCCTATTTCGCCGTGTCCCTCGAGGAGACAGTCCACCCCTCGTGCCGCTCTTCGTGCGGGACTGAACTTACCAGCCAAGGAATTTCGCTACCTTAGGACCCTCATAGTTAGGGCCGCCATTCACTGGGGCTTAGGTTCACAGCTTCGCCTTGCGGCTAACCGATTCCCTTGACCTTCCAGCATTGGGCAAGCGTCGCTCCCTATACATCCTCTTCGGAGTTAGCAGAGAGCTGTGTTTTTGATAAACAGTCGGAGGTGGCTCTTCTCTGTGGCCTCCCTTGCGGGTAGGCGCCCCTTATTGCGAACGTACGGGGCCAATTTGCCGAGTTCCTTCTCGAGAGTTCTCACGCGCGTCTGAGGATATTCTCCTCGCCTGCCTGTGTCGGTTTCGGGTACGGACTCATACAAGTTGGAGCTTAGAGGATTTTCTTGCCAGGACTTCCAGACAGTACACCTTGGCTTGCGCCGCAGTGTCTCATCCCCAGGAGATTACGCAGACGGATTTACCTATCTGCCACCCCCGAAGACAACGGACCATCCAACAGGCCCTAGTCCTTCGACCCTGGGTCTCCCCATCGCACTTGCATCAGGTTGACGAATATTAGCGTCATTCCCATCACCTACGCCTTTCGGCCTCAGCTTAGGGACCGACTAACCCGAGGCGGAATTACCTTGCCCCGGAACCCTTAGGCTTACGACGAACGGGATTCCAACCCGTTTTATCGCTACTCAATCCAGGATGATCACTTCCAATCGCTCCACCGCTCCTTACGGTACGGCTTCAGTCGCAGATTGGAACGCTCCGCTACCCCGCACCAGGACAACAGTCCTTAGTGCAGACAGAGCTTCGGTATAACGCTTAGTCCCGATCATTGTCGGCGCGATAGTGCTCGACCGGTAAGCTATTACGCACTTTTTAAATGGTGGCTGCTTCTAAGCCAACATCCCGGCTGTCTTAGCACTGTCACTTCCTTTGTCCACTTAGCGTTAGTTTAGGGACCTTAGCTGCTGTTCTGGGTTATCTCCCTCTCGACTATAGAGCTTATCCCCTACAGTCTTACTCCCAGGATACGGCTTATGGTATTCGGAGTTTGAAAGGATGGGGTACGGCGAACCGCCCGCCAATCCTCTCAGTATCTCTACCCCCACAAGCTATTACCTGAGGCAAACCCTAAAGTTTTTTCGCAGAGAACCAGCTATCTCCGAAGTCGGTTAGCTTTTCACTCCTATCCACAGCTCATCCGATAGATTTTCAACTCTAAACGGTTCGGGCCTTCATGGGCGGTTAAGCCCACTTCACCCTGGCCATGGATAGATCCTCCGGTTTCGGGTCTACGCCACGTTACTGTTATCGCACGTTTCGCACTCGCTTTCGCTTCGGCTTCGTGTCAGAGACACTTAACCTTGCAACGCAGCGTAACTCCCTGGATCATTATGCAAAAGGCACGCCGTCGCTCATGCCCATACGGGTATAGAGCTTCGACCGCTTGTAGACATACGGTTTCAGGATCAATTCCTCCGCTTCCGCGGATCTTTCCAACTTTCCCTTACGGTACTGGTACACTATCGGTCACTGAGTAATACTTAGCCTTAGAGAGTGGGTTCCCTGAATTCCAGCCGGATTTCACCTACCCGACTGTACTTGGGTGGCACCTCGGAGTCCGTTAACCTTTCACCTACAGGGCTTTCACCTTCTGCGGCCCGACTTTCCAGTCGGTTCAGTTAGGTCCGGATTTGTAACTCCGTACGGGATTTGCGGTCCCCGCCTGGTGCTCCCGCGACCCCACATGCGCAACGCCCGCAAGCTTACACGCACATGGTTTGGGCTAATTCCCTTTCGCTCGCCGCTACTCAGGAAGTCTCTTCGATTTCTTCTCCTGACGATACTGAGATGGTTCAGTTCTCGCCGTTCGCTCTTTGTGAACTATGAATTCATCCACAAGTAACCAGCTGTGCTGGTTGGGTTTCCCCATTCGGAAATCCCCGGGTCATAACGCTTGTTGCCAGCTGCCCGAGGCTTATCGCAGGCTACCACGTCCTTCTTCGCTTCTCAGTGCCTAGTCATCCCCCGTACGCCCTTAGTATCTTGACCACAACAACCCCCGAATCCCTTCGGAAGCTGCCCCCGCGAAGCCAGGCCGAACATTTACAGTCGCCCGTCCCCGCAAGATCAAGACATGCGTAGCGATTGATACTTTGGCGTCTTGCCTTGCCGCTTTCGTTGCCACGGTGCAGTTGCAGCGTGTCTCACGACGCACCACAACCTGGAATCACCATGCTTCCCTACTGACGGCAATACCTCATTACTTCAGTTTCACGTCAGGTCACTGCGGTTTTGCCGCCGCGACCATGAGTCAAATACTTCAGACACGCATGTCACTACGCCTCACGGCGTGGTTGACACGGTTGATTACTGATGTCTTGAGATTTCTCAATTCTCATCCAGTATGCTGTTGTCAAAGAGCCCGTTTCCGGACAACCCCAGGGCCGCATAAGCGGTGAACCGGGGACTTCCGGAGCTCGCGCCCGAGGGTTATGCCGAAATGCCGGCCAAACCCGCGGGCGCAAGCCCCGAAACTTCATACGCGCTGCATCTCTGCCTCCGCAAACAACCCTCCGCACACAACACCGGCGTGGTGGACCAGAGGGGATTCGAACCCCTGACCCTCGGCTTGCAAAGCCGATGCTCTACCACTGAGCTACTGGCCCCCGGCCGCCGCCATGTCGGTCAATACCGAACAGGCGTCAACAAGTGCCAGCAGGCTGGTGCGCCGGGGCGGACTCGAACCGCCGACCTCACGCTTATCAGGCGTGTGCTCTAACCAGCTGAGCTACCGGCGCTTGCCGATGCGGTCGCGAGTCCTGGCGTTGCCAGAACACGGCTGCCTGCCTCACGGAGTGAGGATGCACGGGGCCCCAGTCGTGGAAATGTCCACGAAGGGGCCCCGCGACGCGTATGATGAATAGCCATGCTATGAGGATATGCCTTACGACGCTGCCGGTCGCCCGACAGTGAAGTCTATGTAATCCTTAGAAAGGAGGTGATCCAGCCGCAGGTTCCCCTACTGCTACCTTGTTACGACTTAGCCCCAGTCACCGACACTACCCTAGGCGCCGCCCCCCTTGCGGTTAGGCTAACGACTTTAGATAGAACCGGCTCCCATGGCTTGACGGGCGGTGTGTACAAGGCTCAGGAACATATTCACCGCGGTATGGCTGACCCGCGATTACTAGCGATTCCGGCTTCATGGAGTCGGGTTGCAGACTCCAATCCGAACTGGGCGCAGCTTTCTGAGGTTTCCCCTGCCTCGCGGCTTCGGATCCCTTTGTACTGCGCATTGTAGCACGTGTGTAGCCCAGGCCATAAAGGCCATGATGACTTGACGTCGTCCCCACCTTCCTCCGTCTTACGAGGCAGTCCCGCTAGAGTGCCCAGCTTTACCTGGTAGCAACTAACGGCAAGGGTTTCGCTCGTTATGGGACTTAACCCGACATCTCACGACACGAGCTGACGACAGCCATGCAACACCTGT
>CALLQI010000014.1 GCA_938014885.1 uncultured bacterium | reverse complement strand
TGAGCCCCCGTCAATTCCTTTGAGTTTTACCCTTGCGAGCATACTCCCCAGGCGGTGCACTTAACGGTTTCCCTTGGGGAGAGAAAGGCTAGGTGCCTCCCTCTCCCTAGTGCACATCGTTTACGGCCAGGACTACCGGGGTATCTAATCCCGTTCGCTCCCCTGGCTTTCGCGCCTCAGTGTCAGTACATGGCCAGTGCGCCGCCTTCGCCTCCGGTGTTCCCTGTGATATCTGAGCATTTCACCGCTCCACCACAAGTTCCGCGCACCCCTCCATGACTCTAGCAATGCAGTATCAAGGCCAATTCGACGGGTGAGCCGCCGGATTTCAACCTTGACTTGCGCCGCCACCTACGCGCCCTTTAAGCCCAGTAAATCCGAATAACGTTCGCGACCTACGTATTACCGCAGCTGCTGGCACGTAGTTAGCTGTCACTTCCTCTGGGGTTTAACTCATCACGTGGGTTACACGCTAATTGTTAGCCCCTGACAGTGGTTTACAACCCGAAGGCCTTCATCCCACACGCGGCGTCGCTCGTTCAGGCTTGCGCCCATTGACAAAGATTCTCGACTGCAGCCTCCCGTAGGAGTCTGGGCAGTGTCTCAGTCCCAGTGTGGCCGACCATCCTCTCAGACCGGCTACGCGTCGCAGGCTTGGTGAGCCGTTACCTCACCAACTACCTGATACGTATTGATCCCCTCCTGAAGTGCCCGAAGGCTTTGACCCCTGTGGGATGCCCCACTGTGGTCTTATGCGGTATTATCCCTCGTTTCCAAGGGTTATCCCCCGCTTCAGGGCAGGTTAACCAATTATTACTCACCCTTCCGCCATGAATGTATTGCTACACTCATTCGACTTGCATGCCTCATCCACGCCGCCAACGTTCATTCTGAACCAGGATCAAATTCTCCATCAACATTATTTGATCTGGTCACATTTACTGGCATTGGGTAATGCTCTCCGAATTTTCGGAGCTTCATTACTTTCAATGCAAGAATGTGACACCATTGTTTACTTCAGATGCCTGCTGAAGCAGGCGGATCTTTTTGGTACCCAACCCGGTCTTTCAACCAGGCCAGGCGCAGACCATGCCCGGCACCTACCCATCGCTATGATGCCTGGTGTTGAACGCCCTGCGTTCAACCTCCAGTGCCTCGCGTTTACGCTCGGCGGTACGGTACTGGCGGTGATCCACGATCACATCCTCACGATCATGGCTATTCAGTTTTCAAAGAGCGGTCTGTCAGTTTCCCGTCCAGGTCTCTTGCCACCTGCGTTTGTGCGCGGGCGAAAAGAAACCGACACCCATTTCCCTTGCTGCGGGCTGGGCGCCGGGCGCTTGGGGCTTTGAGCCCCAGGCGTTCAGCGCCTTCCTTCCCGCTGGCTGAGAACCTTTGGGTACCACCGCCACAAGCTCACTTCCCTGTAGCGGGCCCATCAGTGTAGACCGGGTTACATCAGCGGTCAAGCCCCGGTCAAAACTTCGTTCAGGTTGCCCCGAAACCCCCGCCCCACAAGGCTTTGTGCGCCTTCACACTTACCGGCACACACGGCCCCGTTCGGTCAGGGGTCGCGAAGGGTAGCGACGTTTCAAACCCCGTCAAGCCCCTTCCGCGTCCTGCTGCAAGAATTTTTCAAAGTGCTGCTGCGCTGCATCCACCACAGGGGTTTCGACCAGCGCCGTACCCCCGTGCGGGCCGCAGAAAGTAGCGAGCCGCGCACCCACGTCAAGGCCCATTAACGAAAACTTGGCGCGCAACCTTCCCGCGGCCTCGGGGGCGCATGGGAAGCCAACTTTCGGCATGCGGCCCGGGCAAACTTGAGCACAAATTGCCCCCGCCACCCGCCCTAGAACTCGACCAGGCTGATCACGTTTTGCTTGCCCAGCTTGCTGCGGCCTTCCAGAAAGCCGAGTTCAATCACGAACGCGATCGCCACCACGTCAGCCCCCACCTTCTCCACCAACTCGCACGCTGCGGCCGCCGTGCCGCCGGTTGCCAGCAGGTCGTCCACGATCACGACGCGTTCGCCGCGGCCCACACCGTCGGTGTGCATCTCGAGCATGCCTTCGCCGTACTCCAGCGTGTAGCTGACGCTGATCGTGTCGTAGGGCAGCTTGCCGGGCTTGCGCACGGGCGTGAAGGGCAGCTCCATGGCTGCCGCCAACGTTGCGCCAAAAATAAACCCGCGCGATTCAATGCCCACGATCCGCGTGGGCTTCAGCGGTTTGAGCGCGCTTTCGAAGGCACCGGTGATGCGCGCCATTGCGGCCGGGTCGCCCAGAATCGGCGTGATGTCCTTGAAGATAATGCCGGGCTTGGGGAAGTCCGGGATGTCGCGGATCAGGCGCTTGATTGAGTCCATGGCGGCTCCGTGTTGACGTGTCAATAGCGTCGCGTAGATCGCCGAGAATAGGCCGTGGCGGCCGTGCTGGCAAGCGATGCCGCTTGCCGCTTCCCTACAGCCAGGTTTGCGGCAACAATGCCGCCCATGGCCCAGGATCGCAAAACTATGCTGGCTGCGCTGCTCGCGGTAAAACGCGGCTTTGTTACACCGGCGCAGGCCATGGAACTTCTGGCCGAAGCCCAGGCCAGCACCGAGAAAGAGGCCGCGGGCCAGTCAGCCACAGCCCAAGCGGCCGCTCCGTCGCAGGCGATGCAGACCATACTCGCGGCCTCGCCTGACCGCGCCTTTGAGGCCGAGCTTGCCAGCGCCATGGAAAACCCCGCGCTGGCGCTGGAGCAAATGGGGGTGCCGTCCACGGTGCGCGAAGGCCTGATGCACGAGCCGCCGCCCGAGCTGCTGCACCAGACGCTGCTGTCAGTGGCCGCGGTGGCACCGCCTGCTCCCCCACCGCCGGCGACGCTGCCGCCCGGCAAGCGCTATGAGATTCGCAACGAGCACGCGCGCGGCGGCATGGGGCGCATCCTGATCGCGATTGACAACACCATCGGCCGCGAAGTAGCGCTGAAAGAGCTGCTGCCGTTGGGCAAGGGCACGACCGGCCAGGCCTTTACGCCCGCCAGCAACAGCCGCGACGCGACCGAGCGCTTTCTGCGCGAAGCAAAGGTCACCGGCAAACTGGAACACCCGAACATTGTGCCGGTGTACGAGATTGGCCAAAGTGAAGACGGCCGGCTGTTCTACACGATGAAGTTTGTGCGCGGCCACAGCCTGGCTGTGGCGTTGCGCAAGATTGCGGGAGACCGCAACACCTCCGAGCGCGAGAAGCTGCAGGCGCGGCTGAAGCTGCTGGAAGCCTTCCAGGGTGTCTGCGATGCGATGGCCTACGCTCACAGCCGCGGCGTGATTCACCGTGATCTCAAGCCCGCCAACATCATGCTGGGTGACTTCGGCGAAACGCTGGTGCTGGATTGGGGGCTTGCGCGTGTTAAAGGCGACACGCCGGAGGTTGGGCGCAAGGGCGACACTACGCTGCCCAGCCTGAAAGACGCCGATTCGGGCACCCTCACCATGGACGGCAGCGTGATGGGCACACCGGCCTACATGCCGCCTGAGCAGGCGCAGGGCAAGCTGAGCGAGATCGACGAACGCAGTGACGTGTACGCGCTGGGCGCGATCTTGTACGAATTGCTGACGGGCCGCAGCCCCTACGAGGCGCCGTCGGGCAACGAGATCCTTGAGATGCTGCTGCACGAGCCCCCGAAGCCAGTGCTTGAGGCCTGTGAATTCGCGCCGCCCGAGCTGGCGGCACTATGCGAAAAGGCCATGGCCCGCGACCGCACATCGCGCCTTCAAAGTGCCGGTCAGTTCGCCGATGAGATTCGCGCCTTCCGCGACGGCCGCACGTTAGGGGTGTACCACTACTCGGCCACGGAGATGCTGCGGCGTTTTGTGGCGCGCCATCGTGCGGCCGTGGCCACGATCTGCGTGGCGTTGCTGGTGCTGATCGGCGTGGCGACGGCGGCCTTTGTGCGCATCGGGCGCGCCCGCGACCGCGCCATGGAAGCCGAAGCGATTGCGACCCAGCAGAAGGCGCAGGCCGAGCTAAACGAAGCCGAAGCGCGCCGCTTGTCTGCGGAAGCCCAGCAGTCGCGAACCAAGGCCGAAGAAGAGGCCGACCGTGCCAAAACCTCCGAGCGCAAATCACGTCTGGCCTACGCGGAAAGCCTGTTGCGTGAGGGCGAGCGCCTGGAAGCGCTGGGCGACTGGGACGGCGCGCGCGAAGTCTATAAAGGAAGCGCGGCAATCTTCACCGAGCTGGGCGAAACCCCGGTGCTGCCCAACCTGTGGATGGCCTACGCGGACACGTACGGACCTCGCACGTTGGCGACCCTTGGCGATGACGACGCCGCGTGGGGCCCATATGCAACATCGACCATCTCCGGCGACGGTCGCTACATCGTTCGCGCCGCCTATCGGCAGGTGTCCGTGTTTGACGTGGATCAGGGCGAAGTATCGATGACCAAGCGTGTCGGCGTGTTTACACCATCCGCGGTCGCGATCATTGAGCCGGCCGGGGTAGTCGCCGCCATCACCGGCGAGTCCGTTCGGACAATAGGCATCGCCGACGGTGCACGACTGTACCAGGACGACGCGGCGCGGTTGCGGCCGCACCGTTGCGCGGTTTCACCTGACGGAAGGCTGATCCTGGTGCGCGAAGGGCTGCGTTTTGCGGTGTACGAAACGGGCAAGTACTCGCAGTTGGCTTATTGCGACCTGGCCCCCCCCGGGGGAGGCCCACCGTCGGTGCGGTACGACTTGGACCAGGTTGCCATCAGCCCCGACGGGCGACTGGGCCTGGCCATGCCGAACCCGCGATTCAATGGTGCTGCGCTCATCTTCACGCTCGATGACCCTGCGCTGCCGCACACCCAGTTAAGGCCCGAGGGCCAGTCGGTGAACGCGGCCTGCTTCACGTCAGATAGTCGCGCGCTGCTGGCACTTGCCGACGGGCGTGTCCTCGATTGGGACTTCGCCGAGAACCGTGCGGTCCGTGCTGTGCGAGTGAGTTCAAACCCGCTGGTGCTGCTGGCCACGGATGGCGAGCGCATGGCGTGCGTGGACAACACAGGCATCGCGTACTGGGGCGGGCTGTCACAGGTATTTGATACCGGAGGCCTTTTGTGGCTGGAAGCTGAAGCCGCGGGCCAGGCGTTGGCACTGCGCAAGGGGCAGGACAAGCTGGTGCTTTCCACGCCACTGCGGCCCTGGCTGGTGTACGACCTGAAAGACGGGGCCCGGCAACCCACGCGCGCGGACCACGCGGCGCAATGCAATGGCATTCCGCTGAGCAATGGCGCACTGGTTCTGTCGGCGGGCCTGGATGGCCAGCTGATCTTGTGGGATGTGCGTACGCAGCAGGCGCTGCGCAAAACCGTGGTCAACCCGCGGGGCGGCCTGCGGCTTCTGGCTGTGGACTCGCTTGAGTCGTACGCGCTGCTGGCCGCTGGCGACGACATGTTCACGATGACCGAGCTGTTGTGCGTGGACATGCGCACGTTCCAGAAGCGCTGGTCGCGCCCGACCCGCATGCTGTTTGGCAGCACCGCCGCAATAAGCCCGCTGGGCGACCTGGTTGTCGCGCCCGGGGCGGAGGGCCGGCCACGACTGCTACATGCACACGACGGCTCTGAGTTCAAGGTGCTTAATTGGCGCGAATCCGGCGACAGCATTCGCATCCGTGTGTCGCCGCGCGGCCAGCACTGTGTGGTCGTGGGCAGCAACTGGATCCGCCGATACCTGATGTCGGATGGCGCGCTTATCTCGGAGTGCAAGGTCGCCCTGCCGGCAGAGGCGCTTCACGAGTGCCTGGACATCTCGCCCGACCTTGAGACGGTTCTGGTTGTGCATGGGGCTGTGCGGCACCAATTGCTGCGGGTAAGCGCCACAACCGGCGCGGTGCTGACATCCCGGGCCATCCGCTTGCTGGAAACCGACGGCGTGCGGTACCGCGATGACAACAGCATCCTCGCGATTGACATGTCGCTGAAGCTGGCACTGCTGGATGCCCGCACGCTTGAGCAGACCTCGGCCCTCGATGTCTCGACGCGCCTGGAGGCGATGGCGGTCAGCGGCACACCCTCCTTTTCACGCGATGGCCGTGTTTGCGTGATCAGTTCGGTACACGGCTTCCTGTATGTGGCTGATCTGGGGGGACCGCTTGACTGCCGGCGCGACGCGCTCTCTGCCCGCACCACCGACGTACAGGCCAACCGGTCGGGTACCCATGCGGTCGCCTACTACCAAATCAGCACGACCGCAGGCGGTGAAGCCGCCGGCGAACTCGCGCTGTGGGACACGTCCAACGGGGCTCTGCTTCAACTCTGGCAGCGCAAGCTTCGTTACGGGTACTGTTGCGCCGTTTCGCCCGATGGAAGGCGCGTGGTCAGCGCGGACGACTCCGGACTGCTGCAGGCATGGGAGGTCGGGAATGATGCGGTCGTGGGCGAGCATGCCACGCAGGACTACCGGTGGATCATCCTGTGCGACTTCTCGCCGACTGGGGAACTGTTCACAGTCTGCAATCTGGGCGTGATCAGGCAGCATTCGTGGCCAAGCCTGCGTGTTGAGAAACAGTGGCGCTCAGGGACCCAGCGCAACGCCACGGCAGCCTCGCTTGATCATGGCGCCGGTATCGCGCTGGTTCATGACTACTTCGGGCCGGTTCTCGGTGTGGACCTCAGCACAGACAGCGTGATCTTCCGTCGGCCGAGGCATCGGGATGCCTACCAGGCCTTCGCGATTTCGCCGGACGCCAAGCGGGTGGCACTGCTTGCGGCCGAAGACACGTTTGAAATGTGGGACTTGCGCGAATCGCGCTCGATCTACCGGCGCGCGCGTTCGACTTCGTCGATCGAGTACCGAAGTCAACTCCGTTGGCTCGCTGGAGGGCGCCTGTTGATGGCACCCGTCACCGAAGGCAATGCCATTGACCTTTGGGATTCAGAACGCGGAGCCCTGCTGCGACGCTTCACCTTGCCCACTGGTTCTCCCACCGGGCTGCGTGTTGCCGAGGATGGCACATGGCTTGTGTGTGGCCGCGACAACTCGGATGTGACCGTGTGGCGGCTGCGCCCCCCGCTGGCTGAGAAGTCAAGCGGCGCAGACCTTGCGGCGCATGGGCTGTACTCTCTTGCGGTGCGGGCCTCGGTTGATTCCCCGGCGACGTGGCACGCCATGGCCGGTGACGTAGAGACGGCGCGTGCGTTGTGGCAGGACGAACTTGGTGCTGCGGCCGCGCGCGAGCTTGCCAACCTGCATTACTTCCGGCTGGCCGACCGGGCGTTGGCGCGCGGCGATGTTTGGCAGGCGTTCTTGAACATCCAGCGCTCGCGGCTTACCGACACGTTGCTGGACACTGAGACCATGCTTTCGCGCTGCATTGGTTCGAAGGGAAGCCGCGGTTTCATGACTGCTGCGCTGACCCAGGCCGCCAGGCGGCCTCTTGCTGACCCGGAGTTGCCGCTGCTATTGGGTCGCCTGCTGCTGGATGAAGGCCGTGCGGGCCAGTGTGATCGTGTACTGAAAGAGTGGTGCGAACGCGCCGACTATTCCCGCCGCGTCGAAGCATTGCGCTTGCGCGGGCAAGCCCTGCTGGCACTCGGGCGCGATACCGAAGCCGCTGATGCGCTGCTTGAGGCCTGCCACGCCAGCGCCGACGAGTACTGGCGCATGGACTACCTGCGCGCGCTGTGTGCCATGTTGAAAGCCGCCCCTACGCGCCCACTTGAGGCCGCCGCACTGTCAGAAGCTTCAGCGATACTCGCCTTCACCGACGCCTTTGACGACACCTTCAATGAAACGTCATTCGTGCCGCTGCGCGAACTTCCAGGTTTCGAGGCTGCAAGGCAGCAGGCAGTCCAGAGGCGTGGCCCGGTACCCGTGCCACTTGGCACGCCCAGGACCTACAAGTAGCGCCCTCCCGATTGCCGGGAGCCGCTTTGCGCGTAATCTTCACGCCGACTAGGACACATCTTGGCATGGGTATGCGTCGTCTGATTCCCCTTGTGTTGCTATTCGCCGCCATTGGCTGTGGCTTGTTGGCTGTTGCATGCACCCCGCCGAATGAAAGCACCGCGCCGCAAAGCAATGCCGCCAATGGGCCGCAAGCGGCTCCGGACGCCAACCAGCCGGCGCCGGCTCCGCAGCCTGAACCACTGGCGATAAGAGCTGAATCTCTACCTGCCGGGATCACCGGTGAGGCCTACACGGCTTCGATTGGGCTAAGCCGCGGCGCGACCTGCGAGATTGCCTCGGGCGGTCTGCCCCCCGGGCTTACGCTGGATACTACCGGCCAGATCAAGGGCGTGGCGCGCGTTACCGGCGACTATCCCGTGATGGTGCTGGCCACCGATGGGAAAGACTTCGTCGCGGCCGCGCTGACCCTGACCGTGACGGCCGCCAGCGGCGACCCCGTGCTCGAGAAAGAACTGCGCGGCGTGGTGGCCACCAAGCGCATTCGCGGGCTGACTTCAGCCAACGTACCCAAGTTGAATCCCGCACAGGTTGAACTGGGCCGGTTGCTTTTCTTCGACAAGGAACTCAGCGGTACACGCGACGTCGCCTGCGCCACCTGCCACCACCCGGCCTTTGGTTACACCGACGGACTCAGTCTCAGCGTCGGCGTTGGCGGCGACAAATTGGGCCCGGGCCGCAAGCATCCTGACGGCGTGCTGATCGCGCGCAACTCGCCACCGATCTATTACTCCGGCCTGATGCCGACGATGTTCTGGGACCGGCGCGTACGCCGCGTACGCCAGGGGGCCACGCGTCGCAGTGTCACACCGGAAGGAGTAATGGACCTCGCGCCCGACGAAGCGCAGGCGCTGTTCCCGCTGGTGGACACCTGGGAGATGCGCGGCCAGGGCCACGATCTGGATGGCCTCGACGAAAAGGAGTATCGCAATGCGCTGCTCGAGCGCCTGAAGAAATTCCCCGAGTACGTCGAGGGCTTCAAGTCGGCATTCGGCGAAGGCGGCATGACGGTCGAGAACCTCGGCCGCGCGATAGCAGCCTTTGAGCGCAGCCACACGTATGTGAACGCGCCTTGGGACCGCTACCTGGCTGGCGACGACAATGCCCTGACCGACCAGCAAAAGCGCGGTGCAAACCTGTTTTTCGGGCGTGCCGGTTGCGACAACTGCCATTCGGGCCCGTTGCTGACGGACTTCGGCATCCGCAACATCCTAGTGCCGCAGTTCGGCCCGGGGCGCGGCTTGGGCGAAGAACGCGGCGAAGACTTTGGCGCCGAAGACGACCTGAACAACGAAAACGCGCGCTACACCTTCCGCACGCCAACGCTGCGCAACGTGACGCTGACCGCGCCCTACATGCACAACGGCGCGTTCAACACCCTGCGCGAGACTGTGCTGCATTACCGCGACAAGGCCGGCAGCACGCTGGCCTTCAACATCAAGCAACTGGCGCAAGCACCGGACCTGTCCAAACCCGTGACCCTGAGCGGCGACTTCTTCCGTCGTCAGGACTTTCAGATGCTGCTGGTGCCGGATGACCTGATGGATGAAGAGGTAGACGACATCGTCGCCTTCCTCGAAACCCTGACCGACCCGCAAGCGGTGAACCGCCGCCAGGACGTACCCAAAGCAGTGCCCTCAGGCCTGCCCGTCGATAAGTAGCAGCCGTGGTGGCCCCGCCAATTCGGATCAGGTTTGCGTACTGTCTGCGTTTGGTTCTGCAGGGTTGCCTGCCGGCGTCTCCGGTGATGGCTCGGCGACATCGGCCTTTGGCGGCAGGGCTTGCACTGTTCGCGTGTCGCTGGCTTTGATTGCGTCCTTCTCTTCTTCCAACGTCATGCCGAACTTGCGCTTGAGCTGCATGAAGCCATCGCGGATTCCCTTCACCGCGTCGATGCTTTCCTGCACGCTGCCGGTCGTGCGGCCGACATAGTCGAAGAACGGGCCGAAGCTTTCTTTGATCTTGTCCACGGCCTCGCGGGCTTCGGCCTTGATCTGGTTGTCGAGCACTTCCGTCAGCGCCTTTCGAAGCTGGGTGGTCTTGTCGCTGAACTCGGCCTTGATCTTGCGGCGCTGCATCGGCAGCACCAGCAGGCCTGTCGTGGCCAGCACCAGTCCCGACACAATGCCCGTGATGTCCAGCGCCAGGCCCGTCGTGAGCAATACGACCGCAATGCCCGCACCCACACCGACAGCGCCCATGCCCAGTGCCGCGTTGATGCCCGTGGCGCTGCGTGACATGAACTTGCGGATCTGCGCGTCGTAGTCGAAGTTCTTCATCCGGTCCTTGGCGTCGGCGCGCACAAGGTCGTAGATCTTCTCGCGGTTGTATTCGAACTTGCTGCCAACCTTGCCCACCATGCCGTCGTGAGGCCGCTTGGCGGCCTGGTCTGCGAAGTACTCGGTGGTGTCCTGCCACACTTTCAGATACTTCTTCATGAACCAGTCGACGGCGCGGTTCAGCACTTCGTCGATCTTGACTTCGTAATCCTTGACTACGTCGTCCTTGAAGCGCGCGCGGAAGCGCTCGGCGCTGCGCAGCATGCCCATGTTCGTGATCTTGACGTTGTCATCGACCCAATTGCGGCCGCGCTTTTCCATCTCAAGCACAATGTTGTCGATTTCCAGGATGAATCGTCCGAAGTTTTCGGACATGTCCTTTTCGGACTGGTCAAGCTGACCGCGGATGTTCTCGAGGACGCGCTTGTCGTCTTTCAGATTAGACATGCGCGCCAGCAGCATTTCGGTGACGCGGTCACAGATGGTGATGCTGCTGTTGATGGGACTTTCCAGCTTCAGCTTCAGCTTTTCGCCGGCGCTGAGTTTCTCGAACAGGTACTCCTCAAGTTCCTTAAAGCCGCTTTCGGCGTACAGCGCGTCGTCACCGGTCTCTTTGGCCTTGCGGGCCTGCTTGGCGCTGACCATGAAGATGTGCGACTCAAGGTCGAAGTACTTCTTCAGGTTGTCGGCCACGAACTTGCGGATCTCTTCAAGCTCGTGCGGCTCTTTGATGTCCTTCTTGGTCAGGATGAAGAGGATCTTCTTGGCCCAGCCCTGTACGATGTAGCTCAGGAATTCGCGCTCGGTTTCGCTGAAGGGGCGGTCCACGCTGGTGGTGAACAGGATCAGGTCGCAGCGCGGGATAAAGCTTTCGGTGATTTCGGCGTGGCGCTTGACGATGCTGTTGGTGCCCGGCGTATCCACGATGTTGATGTTGCGCAGCGCGTCGAACGGAAGCTGCTTCTCGATCAGGAACTCTTCGAGGATGCGCTCGCGTTCAATGTCGCCGTGCTTGAGAATGTGGATCTTGTCGGTGGTCGGGATCGCGCCGACCTTGCAGACCTCGGCGTTCAGCAGGCTGTTGATGAAGCTGCTCTTGCCTGCCTTCACTTCGCCGACGATCACCAGCAGGAACAGCTCTTCCAGGTGGCCTACCAGCCCGGTTACCTGGTCCACGGTCTGGTCATCGAACTCCTGCCGGATCAGCAGGTCGCGCAGCTTCTTCATCAGCTCGCGCTCTTCACTGATGCCTTCGGCGATGCGTTCTTCCAGCCGGCGGGTAAGGGTGTTGGGCTGGGCGTCAGTCATGAGGGGCCTTTGGGTCTGTGCTGCGTGCGCAATCCTGCGTTCTGTGCAATCGTCAGGTCACCTGGCAGGTACCTTTTACCTAAAATCGCTTTCCTTTTCTGGTATCCTGCTTCGTCAGAAGGCTGTCAAGTTTGCAATCCCTGGGCGCCATGAACCGCAAACTTCTGCTTGCGATTTTGCCTGTGTTTGCTTGCACGCTGCTGGGGGCGGCCTGGATGCTGTTTGGCCCAGGCATCGGCGGCGGCAAGGGCCCCGGCATCACCGACGCGGCCTCTACCAAGCTGCCCGACACCACGCCCCTTGACCTGGACCCGGAAGGCGACACCCCCGCCGAGCCTGCATCCGAAACCGGCCCGCGCCCGCTCGATATGACCGCCGAGCAAGCGGCCCAAGAGTCCGAGCGCGCCCGCCGTGAGGCCGACCGGCTGGAGGCTGAACGTAAGGAAGCAGAGCGTAAGGAATCAGAACGCGCCGGAGCCGCCGCCGACCAGCCCGGCGCAAACCCTGCCGGGCAACCGGGCACTCAGCCCGCCACCGCGGACCCGGCCCAGGCTGAACGCGAACGCCGCATCAATGAATGGCGCAAGATCACCCGGCCACCCAACCAGACCTTAGGGAACGCGCGTCCCCGTGCGCGTACCTTGAAGACGTCCGCCGGCAAGAAGGAACTGTCGGAAGTAAGCCCGAAGTTGCTGCAGGACCGGCGCGGGCTGTACGCCAAGTACTACGCCTTCAACCAGAACCCTTTGGAGGCGCTGCTCGACCCGGCCCAGCCCGACCACATCGACAAGCGCACCCCGGCACTGACTCGCATTGACCTTCAGGTGAATTACCCCAGCAAAGACGCCTGGGCCGACCTGCCGTTTGACCTCGGCAATTTCATGGCAGTGTGGGAAGGCTTTCTGGTCGTGCCCGAAGACGGCGACTACTGGCTGTACACGGGCGCAGACTTGTTCAGCAACGTGCGCATCAGCGGCGAAATGGTGCTGATCAACGACATGCAGGACTACACCGAAGTCAGTACCGTGCTGACGCTGACCAAAGGACTGCACCCGATCCGGCTTGAGTACCTCGAGGCCCGTAACGGCAGCGTGGTCCAGGACTTGGGCGCTTGCAAGTTCATGTACGTGCCGGCCGGGATGTCTGAGCCCGTGCCCGTGCCGCCCGAAATGCTGCTGCTGCCTGAGCACCTTTGGACCAACGACGCCCCGATCATCACCAAGCTGAGCACGGCCAAGGGCGAAATCGGCGACGAAATCACGATCCATGGCCAGAGCTTCGGCACCTCGGCACTCGAAAAGCAGGCCGGGCTGGAGGCCAAGCTGCGTGTCATGTTCGCGGGGCAAGAGGCCACCATCGTCGAAGCCAGCGAATCCACCGCGCGCGTGACCGTGCCCATCGGGGCGATGACCGGCAAACTGATGGTCTTCCGTAGCGTGTTGAACCCGGCTGCCGGCGAAGGCGCTGTCGATGCTGGTGCTCCGCCGGTCGTCATGCCGGAAGTGCCCTCCAACTCGGTCGATTTCACCGTCACCACGCAATTCGGCCTTTACGCGGGATGGCATAACCTCGCCGGCTGGTCGAACTATGACTTCCTTGAACCCACCGCCCATGAAGCCGACCTGGTCCGCCTTGAGCGCGAGTTCATGTTCGAATCGCGCGAGAAGCTGACCATCCCCTTCCGCAACAATCCGCTCGCCTGCCGCTGGGACGGCAAGCTCGGCATCCCCGCCGACTGGGCCAGCGACGGCAAGCAGCACCTGGTGCGCTTTGTGGCCGGCGGCCGCATGCGCGTCACGCTCGGTACAGAAATCCGAGTCACAGGTGCCGAGCCCGGGGCTGGCCCGCACCAAACCACGCTTGATTTCGTGATCGCGGCCGGCACCGAACGCTTCCTGCCGCTTAGCATTGAGTGGACCAACGAATCCGGCGCGGCCAGCCTGCGCGTCTCGGAGTGGGCGACCGACGCCGCCGTAGGTGAAGGCGTCGGCGCGCCATGGACCGAAGTGCGCTTACTGCCGACCCAGCTTTTCTTTCCGCCGGTGGTGCCGCCCAACCCACCCAAGATTGTCAGCGTGAAGGCATTGGTGCCCGAAGGCGAAACCCCAGCCCCGCTGCCCTACACGGTAACCACCACACGTCCCAGCGTACGCGAGGGCCAGCAGTTCGAGTTCGTGATGGAAGTATACGGCAACGCGGAAGTACTGGCCCAGCCGATCACGCTAAGCGTCGATGGAGTGCCGTGTCCCTACACCGTAACCGCGACCGCCGAAGTGGATGCGACCACGCAACGGCGCACCTGCCAGGCGACGCTGCCAACGGGCCTTGGCGAAGGCAGCATGATCGCACGCATGGCCGTAGTCACCAGCGACCCCTTCCTGATTGATGTGACGAACAAAGGGCTGATCGCCTACTACTACGACCTGCCCAGCCCGGGCGGTTACACGCAGATGCCGGACCCCGAGCCGATGACTTGCTTCATCGTGCGCAAAGACGCCCACGTCAACTTCGAAAACGCCAACGACTTCAAGCTGCCGTTTCCCGCTGAGACTTTCGCCGTGGAATGGTACGGCGCGCTGATCGTTGAGCGTGAGGCCGACTACACCTTCACTTGCCGCAGTGACGACGGCGTGCGGATCTGGCTTGATGACACAATGCTGCTCGAAGACGACAACCTGCACTACCAGCGCGAGAAAAGCAGTGCCGTCACGCGCCTGACGCCAGGCGTGTACACATTCCGCATGCAGTTCTTCGAAAACAACGTGCACGAAGTATGCGTGCTGTACTGGCAAGCCAAAGAAGGCGAAGGCGCCAACGCCACCGAAGTAATCGCCAAGCAGGTGATCCCGAAGCGAAACTACACCTGGGACGTACACCCAACCCTACCCAGCAAAACCAGCACCTACAAGAAATCCGACGGAACAGACTAGGGACCGCTGGCCACCGGCCCGCCAACCGTGTTGCGGGCTCCCAGCATGCAGCAGTTGCCGTTCGTGGTGCAACAGACCCGCAGGCCAAAGGCTGCGTGGGAATGCAGGCAAGATGCCTGCAACACCTGCCGGCCTAGTCCTTGAAGGCTTGGCGCTCTTCGTAACTGATCCGCAGGATGCGGCCGTAAAACTGGAAGCGCCAGTCGTCCGGGAATTCGGGCATGGTGCCGTCGTTGTCCAGGATGTGCGGGCCCCAGTGGCGCTCAACCTCATCCAGCAGCATGCCCTGGAACTCGGCGCACAGCTTGGTGTGTTCGGCGGCGCATTGGCCCGCAGCCTCGGCGTTGCCTGCGCGTACGAAGGCATCGCGGCGAGCAGCGTTTTCGTCGATGCGACCGTCCATCTGCTGGAAGCGCGTGGCGAAGTCTGCGGTGGTGCGGAAGGTCAGTGTCTTCATGCTGTCTGACATGGCATTGCCCTCCGGTCAGTGGTTTCGAAAGCCCATATCCGGGCAGCCTGTACTTCCCAACGAACGCGCGTTGCAGCGCAGTATACACACTCGCGCGACATCTGACTAACGCACGCGCCAGGGCACTCCATCCCGGCTTCCGCGGGCGGCCGGCAGCGGCACGCCCATGGCCTGCAGCGCGGTCAGTCCGGTGTCGCTCAAGTGAAAGCGCGTGCCCTCAAGCCTGCGGTTGCTGAACACCACACCGGGTACAAGCGCCGGGTCGTAGCTGCAATGGTCGCCGGACCAGGGTTTCAGGTTGTCGAAGATCACTGGCTCATTGGCACCGCCGAGGCTGGTGCTCCAGCTTACGCGATAGCCGTAGTCGTAACCGAGTTGCAGATCCCCCACTTCAGGCAGGCGGTCGCCTTCCCAGATGTCTTCCGCGCGCCATACATTGCGGAAAACGCGGGCGTTGCCGTGGCGCTCATCGTCGCGCAATGCCAGCAGGCCCGCGATGAGCTCGTTCTTCAGCGCCTCGGCCTCAGCACCCGGCTCGACAATGCCCTCGGGCTCGCGGCCCCTAAGATTCAAGTACACCTTGGAAAGGCTCAGCGCGTAGGCCTTGGTGCGCGACCAGTCCACACTGTCAAAGTATCCGCCGCGGGTGTTGAACAGGCCGTCCATGCCGACTTCGCCAGCCTCGCCCTTTAGCACAAGATAGCCGTTGTCGCGCAGCCAGCGATTCACGTTCACCGCGCGATAGAACGGCAGAAAGCCGTGGTCACTGCACACCAGCAGCAGAGTTTCGGGCGGCAGCAGCTTCATCACTTCGCCCAGCAGCGCGTCGTAGAGTTCGTAGTAGTCGCGAATCGCCGTGCGCCAGCGCGCCGGCGCGGCCGGGTCATAGTTCGGGTGTTTGCCAGCCTCTTCGGGCAGGTGCCGCCACATCATGTGGCTTACACGGTCCACCTCGTAAGTGAAGCAGGCCAGCATGTCCCATTCGTCGGGGCGTTGCAGAAGGCCCAGAATCTGCGCGCGCTTTTCATCGAAGCTGTGACGGCAGGTTTCCATGAAGGTGTCCTCGTCGATCGCACCGTCATTGAGAGCGCTGGTGGCCTCAGCCCAGCCGATGGTCTGGTACATACCGTAGTTGGTGGCGACCCAGGGCGCGAAATCGAGCGGCTCGCTGATCGCAAAGCGCGCGTTGGGCTCCATCGGGTCCCACTGCACTGGCGTGGCATACAGCCGCACCGCGTTGCCACCCGCGAGCAGTTTGAAACTGACCGTGGCGTGCAAGTCGGTCAGCCCGCCGATGTCAAACTTCACACGAAAGTGCCGCACCCATTCACCGGGTTGCAGGGTGAAGCCAGTGCCCTCGGCGCAATCGCCGGGCGCGAATTCGAGTCGCACGCCTTCGCCGGCGCGCGTGATGGTGAAGGCAATCTCTTCACGCGGGATGCGTGTGAGCTTGCCGTCCTCCCATTCGCGCCAGCGCGCCAGATCGAACTTGTCCGGCGGCCCCAGCAGCAGGCCTTGCGCCACGTTGCCCTCGAACACCAGGCGCTCAATGCGGCCGGACATCTCCGTGATGCCACCGGCCAGCTCATGGTGCGGCTCGGTGAACAGCGTGTACGTATGAAAACTGCCCATGGCGTCGGGCGTGGCGAGGCCGGTGGTCAGCTTGGCGCGTTCGAGGTCTTCTTTGGCGGGCCAGCTCAGGGGCGCGCCGATCACGCGGGTGCGAAGGCCGTGCGCGTCGGCCAGCTTCCAGAAGCTGTCGCCAGTGCGCGCCGACTGCGGCTGCGGCAACTCCGAGGGCAACTTGGCCACGGCCAGCGCGCCACTGGCGCACAGAATCAACAACGGGGCAATGAAGGCCGTCATCCGCAGGCGATTGCGCCGTACGAAGTAGCCAAACACCACGGCGCAGATGCCCTGTGCAAACAGCGCCCCGGCGGCCCCGCCCGCGTCGCGTGTCAACGGCGAAACCGGGATCAGAAGACACATCAGCACGACGGTCAAGGCCGGGAAGATGTCGCTGGTCTTGTCGCCGCGCAACAGCATGAACAGCCCGCGGCCCAACCCCAGCCCCAGCAGCAGCAGGGCCAGACCGGCACCGACGCCCACGGCAGCGCGCGTTACGGGGCCGCCGATCAGCGGTTGCTCGTTCGCGCGGCCGAGTGCGAGTTCAGGCTGATAACTGTCGTCCTGACGCTTGATGAAGTCGAAAATACCGGTCTTGCCCGGGTTCAAGCCCGTGATCATGCTCGACCACGCCGTGGGCGACATTGGCGGGTGCGTAGATTCCAGCGCCGAGTAATGCCCTTGCTCAGCAAGCTGCTTGAAGTGCGGCAGGCGGCCCTCGGCCATCCAGCGGTCCATGAGCTTCTTGTCGAGCGCGTCGATGCCCAACACGACCGTTTTCTGGGGCCGATAGCCCTCAGGCTCCTGTGCGGTCAGTGCGCAGGAAAGGGAGGAAATCGCAATCAAAAGGATGCAAACGTTGCGCATCAGCCCGGAATCACTAATAGTAGGGGCGCAAATCGGGGTCGCTCTCGAAGTCTACAGCAGAAGCCGCCTATGTCAGCACCAGAGCAACCGACAATCACGAGCGCTTATCGCTCCGTCGGCGTGACGTTTGAAGCATTGATCTGCGTCAGCGACGTCTTCCGTGAAACTCTGCGGCTCGCTGCCGGCGCGGCGGGCAAGGATGTGGCCGTGCTGCTGCTGGGTGAGACTGGCACCGGCAAGAATCTGATCGCCCAGGCGATTCACAACGCCAGCCGCCGCCGCGACAAGCCCTTCGTGAGCGTGAATTGCAGCGCGATCCCCGACACGCTGCTTGAGGCCGAACTGTTCGGCAGCGAAAAAGGCGCATACACCAGCGCCGACCGCCAGCGCAAAGGCAAGTTCGAGCAAGCCGATGGCGGCACGCTGTTCCTGGACGAAATCGGCGACATGAGCCAGGTCGCCCAAGCCAAAGTCCTGCGCGCATTCGAGTACAAGCAGTTCGAGCGCGTCGGCGGCGAACAGACCCTGCACGCCGACGTGCGCATTATTGCGGCGACGAACCGCCCGCTGGAAAGCCTGCTGGGCACCGGCCGCTTCCGTGAGGACCTGTTCTACCGGCTGAACGAGTTCACGATTGAGGTGCCGGCACTGCGCCAGCGCCGCGACGAAATCCCGATGCTGGTGAACCACTTCATCCGCGAGTGCAACGAAAAATTCGGCACGCGCATCCGCGGCATCGACACCGAGGCCATGAACCGCCTGAAAATGCACGGTTGGCCCGGCAACGTGCGCGAGCTGCGCGCCGTGATCAAGCGCGCCTGCGTGGCCGCCGACGGCGACACCCTGCACGCTGACGGCCTGCGCCTCAGCGTGGGCCCGACACCAACGGACGAAGTCACCGCGCCGGGCAGCGACAACAGCCTCGCCAGCATGGAAGCCCGCCACATCGAGAAAGTGCTGAAGCAGACCGGCTGGAACAAGAAGGAAACCAGCAATCTGCTAGGCATTTCGCGGCCCACCCTGGACCGCAAAATCACCGAGTACAACCTGCGCAAGCCCTAACCGCGAACCAGTGTGTGGATTGCATCGAGCTGCTTCAGCACGGCCGGCATGTCGGCCAGCGGGATCATGTTGGGCCCGTCGCTGAGGGCCTTGCGCGGGTCGGGGTGCGTTTCGGCGAACAGGCCGTCGGCGCCGGCTGCCACGGCTGCGCGCGCGAGCACAGGCGCGAACTCGGATTGGCCGCCCGAGCTGTCGCCCTGGCCGCCGGGAAGCTGCACACTGTGGGTGGCGTCAAACACCACCGGGCAGCCGAACTTGCGCATGATGGGGATTGCGCGCATGTCGCTGACCAGGTTGTTGTACCCGAAGCTGGCCCCGCGCTCGGTCACCATCACGCGGCCTTCGGCGCCGAACGCGACCACTTTCTCGACCACCTTGGACATGTCCCAGGGTGCCAGGAACTGGCCCTTCTTTACGTTCACGACCTTGCCGTGCTTTGCGGCCGCATGCGCAGCGGCTTCCAGAAGGTCGGTCTGGCGGCACAGAAACGCCGGGATCTGCAACACGTCCACGGCCTGGGCTGCTGGTTCGCAGTGTTCCGGCAAGTGCACGTCGGTCAGCACGGGCACGCCGAACTCGCGGCCGACGGCATTCAATTCTTTCAAGCCTTCATCGATGCCGGGACCGCGGTGGCCCTTGACGCTGGTGCGGTTAGCCTTGTCGAAGCTGGCCTTGAAGATGTACGTGAGGCCGAGCGCGTCGCAGGTCTTCTTCATTGCGGCGGCCACGGTGCGCTGGATGTCAGGGCTTTCGAGCACGCAGGGGCCCGAGATCACGAACAGCTTGCGAGTGTTCAGCGTGTGTGTGCCCAGTTTCATGGCGGCCTCCGCGTCTGCGGCAATGAAAGCACCCCCACCGAAAAACGACAGCCCCGGCGCACCGTGGCGCGCGGCCGGTCACCGGCGTAACCTGCGGGCATGGCCAAACCACGCAAACTCACGCACCTGAACGAACGCGGCGAAGCCCGCATGGTTGACGTCGGCGCAAAGGAAGTCACCACACGCAGTGCCACGGCTGAGGCCGTGATCCGCATGGAACGCGCAACGCATGACGCCGTATTGCAGGGCAGCGGGCCCAAGGGCGAAGTGCTCGGCACCGCGCGCGTGGCAGGAATCATGGCCGCCAAACGCACACCGGAAGCAATCCCGATGTGCCACCCGCTGGGCATCACCGGCGTCGAAATCGAGTTCGACACCGCTGTGAAGCCAGTCGGCGGACGCCACGGCATTGCAGTGCGCGCCACCGTACGCTGCACCGGCAAGACCGGCGTCGAGATGGAGGCCCTGCACGCAGCCAGCATTGCAGCGCTGACGATCTACGACATGGTCAAAGCCCTCGAAAAGGGCATGGTGATCGAAAGCGTACGCCTGCTTGAGAAAAGTGGCGGCAAGACCGGCGATTATAAGGCCTGAACAGCGTCGCCCGTCCCGAGTCCCGGGGGCCGCGTCAAACGACTACGACACACGGGACGCAGCTCCCCGAGCACCGGGCACCGTCTACAGACTGCGATAATACGCCATCAGGATTTCGGCCAGTTCCGGCCTCACGATTTCAGCGGGTGGGTATTCGCCCTTGCCGAGCATTTCGCGCAGCTTGGTGCCGCTGATCGTGAGCTGTTGTTCCTTGCCAAACGGGCTGGTCTTGCTGGTCGCGTAGCCGCCGACACCCTTGCACCAGAATGAATGCTCAAAGTTCAACGTGCCGATGCCTAGTTCTCCCGGCTGGTAGGTCTCGAAAATGCGCTGCGCGTCGTAGGTGCCGTAGTAGTTGCCCACGCCGGCGTGATCGCGCCCGACGATGAAGTGGCTTGCGCCATAATTGCGGCGGATCAGCGCGTGGTGGATGGCTTCCTTCGGCCCGGCGTAACGCATCGGGGCAGGCAAGGCGGCCAGGATCACGCGGTCCTTGGGGAAGTACTTTTCGATCAGCGCGATATAGCACTTGGTGCGAACGTCGGCGGGGATGTCGTCCGACTTGGTCTCGCCAACCAGTGGGTGAATCAGCAGGCCGTCCGCAGTTTCGAGCGCTGTGCGCAGCAGGTACTCGTGCGCGCGGTGAATCGGGTTGCGGGTCTGGAAAGCGACGGTGCTCTTCCAGCCGCGCTTGTTGATCTCGGCGCGGACATCAGCCGGGCGGTACGGCAGGCCTTGCTCGGCGGCGGGCATGGTTTCGGCAAGCACGTCGACTTCGCCGGCCACCAGTGTGGAACCTGCGTTCTTGATGCGCGCGACGCCGGGGTGGGCTTCGTCCACAGTCTGGAACACGCCCTTGGCTTCGTCTTCGAAGCGGCGCGCATACAGCTGCTGCACCGTGATCGCACCCAGGAGGTTGCCTTGTTCGTCTTTCAGCGCGGCGCGCGAGCCCGCCTTGATGCGCGCCTTGGTGGCTTCATCGACGCCCAGTGTGATCGGCACGGTCCAGGGTGTCCCGCCGCTGAGGCGGCCGCGCGCGATGATGCTGGCGTAGTCGTGCTCGTTCACGAATCCGTTCAGCGGCGAGTATCCGCCGACGGCGAGCAGCTTCAGGTCCCATACTTCGCTGGCGGGCAGGGTGATGGCGGGCAGCTTCTCGGCTTCAGCGCGCAGTTTGGCGGAGTCAGCGTAAACGCGATTGACGAGGTTGCCCCCGACAGGGGTATTGGCTGGCATGGTTGTCTCCTGTGGTTCGGGCCCGTGAGGCCGCGTTTATAGCGATGCGCACGAGGAATACGAGTGACAGGGAGCCCCGACCGTAAGGTCGGGCCCCGCGCTTGATACACGGGGCACTGCAACGGCGTTCATCCACGAAGTACACGAAGCACCACGAAGAACGGCAACAAAAGACACCGCCAAAGCGCCAATCGCCGATGCAGTAATTTCGGCGCTTTGGCGCCTTGGCGTTTAAAGCAGTTCAGGCAGTGGTAGTTCTTCTTGCTACTTCGTGTCCTTGGTGGACCAAAGCCATTGCAGTATCACGCCCGTCTAGTCGCGGATGAAGCCGCGTGAGACCAGGTGCTTCCAGAGCTTCTCGAGCGATTGCTCGACGGTTTCGACGCTGCTGTCGACGTGGACGTCGGGCTTCTCGGGTGCTTCGTACGGATCGCTGACGCCGGTGAAGTTCTTGATCTCGCCCGCGATGGCCTTCTTGTACAGGCCCTTCACGTCGCGCTCGACCAGCGTGTCCAGCGGGGCGTGTACGTGGATTTCGACGAACTTGTCCGGCCCGATCATGCGGCGGCACTCTTCGCGGATTTCGCGGTACGGGCTGATCGCGGCCGTAAACACCGGCACACCATGGCGGGTCAGCAGGTTGGCGACGAAGCCGATACGGCGGATGTTGGTGTCGCGGTCTTCCTTGCTGAAGCCCAGCCCCTTGCTGAGGTTGGTGCGAACGACATCGCCGTCCAGGATTTCGTGGGCAATGCCGCGCTCGGCATAGCGGCGCGAAAGCGCCTCCGCCAGCGTGCTCTTGCCAGCGCCCGAAAGCCCGGTGAACCACAGTGTGTAACCGATGCGAGTCGTCATGGATGCCTCCTGCGCTTCCGGTGATGCAGTTCAAGTATTAAGACGTTTCGGCGTCACGGTACTTGGGGCGCATATCGGGGCAAGTGCCCAACCAGGCCCAAAGCCCTATGCCCCAAGCCCAACTGGCGGCATACTCCCGCCATGAACGTGATCCTGTACGTCATGGATTGCCTGCGCGCGGACCGCATTCATGCCCTAGGTTACGCGCGTGACTGCGCACCCAACCTTGACCGTCTGTGCCGCGAGGGCATCGCGTTCACCAACGCCTACACGCAGGCGGGTTGGACAGCGCCCTCGGCCGCCAGCATTTTCTCGGGCCAGCACCCGTCGCGCACCGGTATTCACAAGATGCGCGACAGCTTGAACCCGGACATGCCTTGGCTACCAGAAACCCTGAAGGCACAAGGCTTCCAGACCGTCGCGTTTTCGGCCGTCTACCAGGTCAGTAAGCTGCGCGGCTTTGACCGTGGCTTTGACTTCTTCGAAGACACCTTCAAAGACCCCGAGACCATCCAGCGCTGCCGCGACCGTGGCCAGGATTCGCGTGGCGATGACTACTGCCTGCCGCTGAGCGAAGACCTGCACGTGAAGGCGCTGCGCTGGCTTGATGCACGCGGCGACAGCTACGACCCTTTCGCCATGCTGGTCTGGAGCATCGACACCCACGAACCCTTCCGCCAGGCCGACAGCTACAATCGCGACGCCGACCCCACCTACTCCGGCCCCGTGGACGGCCGCGGCCGCCCGTTTTCGCGCGTGCGCAACAAGCGCGATCTGCAGCAGTTGATCGACCTGTACGACGGCAGCCTGCGCTACCAGGACGAGAAGCTGGGCGAATTCATTGCCGAGCTCGAGAAGCGCAACCTGCTGGATGACACGTTGCTGATTGTCTGCGGCGATCACGGCGAGATGTTTTTCGAACACGGCCTCGCAGGACACGGCAAGTTCCCGTGGGAAGAAGAAATGCGCGTGCCGCTGATCATGCGCTGCCCGCAGGTGCTGCCCCAGGGCAAGCAGTTCGAGGCGCTGGTGCAGTTGATCGACATCGCGCCCACGGTGCTGGACCTCTGCGGCCTCGAGCCCGAAAAGGGCTTTCGCGGCAAAAGCCTGCGGCCGGTGTGGGAAGAGCAAGTGAAAGAGCTGCACGAGGCCATCGTGGTCGAAGTGCCCTACCCGTTTCATCGCGAAGAACATGCGCGCGTCGTGCGCACCCGCGACTGGAAGTACATCGAGTACACCCCGCCACCGTTCAGCGTGCGCATGAAGAAGTATTTCAAAGAAGTCGGACGCGGACTCAGCGTAATCGTGAGGCCGGGCGTGTTCCCAATCCTCTACGGCCACCATTTCCGCAAAGGTTTGATAGGCCTGCTGAAGGCGGCGTACGTAGAGCCCTGGCTGTTCCTGGCCGGAGTGCCAACGCGCAGGTTGTTCTACCTGAAGCGCGACCCCGGCGAGCTACGAGACGTAAAGGGTACCGAAGCCGAAACAGCAACCAAGCTGCAAGCATTTCTAAGGGCGCTGGACCAGGCCGCCAAAGCCAAAGCCACCGGCGAAAGCAAAGCCGGCGATGCGCAATCCGAAGAAGCAAAGATCGAAGCCCATTTGAAAGAACTGGGCTACGTCGAAGATTGAAGCCCAAGGACATTCATCGCGGCGAGGGGTGGGTCGTTTCAAAGGCAGGTGACCCATGAAGCCGCGCACAGCCAATGTTGTTGCCAAGGTGTCGGTGTGTGTCTTCGTTGCCGCGTTTGTGGCCCTCGCTCTGTTCCTGACTGCGCCCTTGTTCTACGTCTGGTGGTTCGATCTGCCCGACCCGGCAAAATGGGAGAAGGCGCGCACCGAAATGGGCGAGATTCAGAAGGCGCTTGAGCTGCATGCTCGCGAGAATGGCGGGAGATACCCCACGGAACTACGTTTGATCGCGCCGATGTTTCCCGGCCGCAGACTGCCACTCGACCCGTGGACAAAGCAGCCATTCGCCTACGAGTCTGACGGCCGCGGCTTTCGGCTGGTCTGCTTGGGCAAAGACGGCAAGCCCGGCGGCGCAATCAGCTATGACCTGGACATCGTCTACACCGAAACGAGCCTGCCGTAGTGCGCTGGCGACACTGGCCTTGGCAGTCGGGCGCGGAGCGCCGACACTTTCATCGCCCACGCTGTGTCGGCGCTCCGCGCCTTGAACTCTTTTCACTACGGTACCCCCGCCTTGTTGCCGCTGCGCTTCGCTTGGCGACAACCGGCGGGGGCTACTCTTGTGTCGGCGCTCCGCGCCGTACGGCTGGCTCGCATCTCCGCGCCTTACCGCCCTATGGCTACCAGTCATTCTCTGTGAAGATTGTGCTGATCGGGGTTTGCCGTTGACGGCATCTCCAACCTCAGCCAAATCATGGGCAAGTGCCGGAGCACGCCTGTTATGCCCAAACGCTTGCTGGTTGTTGGTCTGGATTGCCTGGAGCCTTCGCTGGCTTTTGAGCGTTGGGCTGATCACATGCCCAACCTTACGCGGCTGCGGCAGCGCGGTGTCTGGGCTCGGATGCGCAGCACGATCCCGCCCATCACCATACCTGCCTGGCAATGCATGGTCACGGGCAAGGACCCCGGCACGCTTGGCATGTACGGCTTTCGCAATCGCAAAGACTACAGCTACGACGCGTTCACCTTCGCCGACGGCAAGATGGTCCGCGAGCCCCGCGTCTGGGACGTGCTCTCGCGCGCCGGCAAACGCAACATCATCCTGGGCGTGCCGCAGACGTGGCCGCCCAAGCCACTCAACGGCGTCATGGTCAGCGGTTTCCCGCTGCCTGATATGGAAGGTACATGGACTTATCCGGCCGCGCTGAAGCAGGAAGTGATGAGCGTGGTCGATTACATCCCCGACGCCGAAGACTTCCGCAGTGAGAACAAACAGGAAATCCTGGACACGCTGATCACCATGGCCGAGCGCCGCTTCAAGCTCGCGGGCCATCTGCTGGCCGCCAAGCCGTGGGACTTCTTCATGATGGTTGAGATGGGCACGGACCGCATCGTGCACGTGCTGTGGCGCTACACGGATGAAAAGCACCGCCACTATGTGCCCAACCACCCGCTCAACAACGCCATGCGCGACTACTACGCGCTGTGCGACCGCCTGATGGGCGAGCTGATCGCGCCCTACGAAAACGACCCGGACACCGCCATCGCCGTCGTCAGTGACCACGGCGCGCGAGGTATGGACGGCGGCATCTGCATCAACGACTGGCTGATCCGTGAAGGCTACCTTGTGCTGAAAGCGCGCCCCACAGAGCAATCCGGCATGGGCAAGCTGATCAAGGCCGGGCTGGTTGATTGGTCGCGCACGCGCATCTGGGCTGAGGGCGGCTACTACTCGCGCATCATGGTCAACGTGAAAGGCCGCGAACCCGAGGGCATCGTGCCCGCGGACGCCGTGCCCGCGCTGCTGGCCGAGCTCGAAACGAAACTAAAAGCAATCCCCGACGACCAAGGGCGGCCGCTCACGACACACGCCTACCGCGCTGAGGGCACGTATCACAAGGTCAACAACATCCCGCCGGACTTGATCGTGATCTTCGGCGATTTGGGCTGGCGCAGCATCGGAAGCGTAGGCCCCAACGCCGACGCACCGCTGCACGTGTTCGAAAACGACACCGGCCCCGACGACGCCAACCACAATTGGCACGGAGTGTTCGCCATGGCCGGCGGCGGCGTGCCGGCCAAAGGCGAAATCGACCCATTCCCGCTGCTCGATTTCGCACCCACAGTGCTCAAGTATTTCGGCACCGAGATCCCAAACGACATGCAAGGCCGCGCGTTGGTGCTGTAGCTACTTGCCGGTGCTGCCGAAGCCGCCTTCGCCGCGTTGGGTGTCACTTAGTTCGTGGACTTCGGTGAAGTTGGCGGCGCTTACCGGCGCCACCACGATCTGCGCTATGCGTTCGCCGGGCTTGATTTCGAAGGGCTCGGGCCCGTGGTTGATCAGCAGCACCTTCAGCTCGCCCCGGTAGTCGGCGTCAATCGTGCCCGGCGCGTTCAGCACCGTGACGCCATGCTTGAACGCCAAGCCGCTGCGAGGCCGCACCTGCACTTCAAACCCCGGCGGAATCTCATACGCAAACCCCGTAGGAACCAGAGCAACCGCGCCCGGCCGCAGCATCAAGGGCGATTCCAGAGCGGCATGAACATCAGCCCCGGCCGCATGGGCGGTCTGGTAAGCCGGCAAAGGCAACCCGCCGGCATGGGGCAAGCGAAGCATCGAAACCGCAACAGGCATAGAAACCCCCAAAGTGCCAAGGATAGGGAAGGAACCGAGATCAGCCAACAAGGAGCGCTTCAGCCCTTCCTCTGCGTGGGCTTGGCTGCCAGGTACTGCGGCGGCCAGTATTGCAGGTCGTGGCCGTACTCGGCGGCTGCGTGCAAGGTGATGTACGGGTCGGCCAAGTGCGGCCGGGCCATCACGATCAAATCCGCGCGGCCGCTGAGCAGCAGTGTGTTGCCCTGGTCGGCGGTTTGGATGTTGCCTACTGTCATCGTTGGGATGCCGGCCTCGTTGCGGATCAGGTCGCTGAACGGGGCCTGGAACATGCGGCCATACACCGGTTGCTGGTCGTGCACTACGCCGCCGGCGCTGCAATCGATGATGTCGCAGCCCGCGTCCTTTAGCATCTCGCCGATCTGTACGCGGTCGGCGTCGCTCAGGCCCTGCGGGTGCCATTCGGTGCAGCTGAGGCGCACGCTGATCGGGCGTTCTTCCGGCCACACGGCGCGCACGGCGCGGAGTGTTTCAAGCGGGTAGCGCATGCGGGCTTCAAGGCTGCCGCCGTAGCCGTCGGTGCGCTGGTTGGTGATGGCACTGATGAACGTGCTCATAAGGTACCCGTGCGCGTAGTGCAGCTCGAGCATGTCAAAGCCCGCCGCCAAGGCCATGCGCGCGGCATCGACGAACTGGTTTCGCACGGCTTCCATGGTGTCGAGGCTCATGGCGCTGGGCGCCGGATACTGGCCGTATGCGAGCGCGCTGGGCGCGATGGTCTGCCAGGCGCCTTCGTCGCGCGTAAGCGGCTTGCCCCCTAGCCACGGAAGATTCGTGCTGGCCTTGCGCCCTGCATGGGCCAACTGCACCGCGATGCGGGCCTTGGAGTGCGCGTGCACGAAATCAACCACGCGCTTCCACGCGGCCACGTGTTCGGGCTTGTACATGCCGGCACAGCCCGGGGTAATGCGCCCGATCGGGCTGACGTGCGTGGCCTCGGTGATGACTAGACCGGCGCCGCCGATGGCACGGCTGCCGAGGTGCACCAGATGCCAGTCATGCACGAGGCCGTCTTCACACGAGTACATGCACATCGGGCTGACGACCATGCGGTTGGCGAGTTTCATGTCACGCAACTTAAAGGGCTGAAACACCGGCGGCAGCGCGCTTGCGCCATGTTTGCCGATGCCTTCGACGTGTTTGGCCAGCGCGCGTTCTTCGGGTACGCGGGCATACTCGGGCGGCGCAAGCTTCAGGTCGCGATGCGGGTTGGTGCTTTCGAACCAGCTTGTGGCGCGGTCGACAAAGGCGGGGTCGCGCAGTCGCAGGTTGTCGAACGTGATGCGCTTGCTGCGCGTGAGCTGGTTGAAAGTGAACTGGACCGGCGATTGCGCCTTGAAGTAGCGCGCGACGTTTTCGTACCACTCCAGGCTGGTCTGCGCGGTTTTCTGCAGACGCGCCACTTCGTCCCAGCGGCGTGACTGATAAAGCTGCAGCACGTCGGGAACGGCGGCGCCGGGCGAGTCTTTGAATGCCCGCGCCAGCTCAATCGCGTCTTCCATGGCGAGCTTGGTGCCGCTGCCGATGCTGAAGTGCGCGGTGTGGGCCGCGTCGCCCATCAGCAGGATGTTGTTGTGGATCCACGTTGCGTTGCGGATCGTCGGGAAGGTCCGCCACAGGCTGCGGTTCGCCAGCAGCTTCCGGCCTTTGAGGTACTTGCCGAACAGCTTTTGGCAGTACGCGATGGTCTGGGCTTCGTCGGCGACATCAAGGCCCGCGTTGCGCCAGGTTTCCTCGCGGCACTCAACGATGAATGTGCTTGTGTTGTCGTCGAAGGGATAGGCATGCACGGTGAACAGGCCGTGCTCGTTCTGCTCGTAGATGAACGTGAAGGCGGGCAGCCTGAAGTCCGCGCCCAGCCAGCAGAACTTGCACTTGCGCCAGTCGATGCTGGGCTGGAAGTGCGCCTTCAGGTGTTCGCGCACCCACGAATTTACGCCATCGGCACCAAGAATCAGGTCGGCGTCGGCGAAGGGTGCCAATGAATTCACCTCGCGATGGAACTCCAGCTTCACGCCCAGTTCGCGGCAGCGTTCTTGCAGAATATTCAGCATGCGCTTGCGGCTCATGCCCGCAAACCCGTGGCCGGTGCTGCGGATGCACTCACCGTGGATGAAGGTGTCGATGTCGGGCCAGTACGCGAACTCCGCGCGGATGCGGTCGTGGCTGGGCTTGTCGGCCTCTTCAAAGGCGCCCAGGGTTTCGTCGCTAAACACGACGCCCCAGCCGAAAGTGTCATCGGGCCCGTTGCGCTCAATGATCGTGATGTCGTGGGCAGGGTCCTGCTGCTTCATCAAAATCGCGAAGTACAGCCCGGCCGGGCCACCACCAATGCTGACGATCTTCATGGCTGCTCCTGCCCGCAATCTAGCGCGCGCACGGAAAAAGCAAACCGGCACGCCAGGCGTGCCGGTTTGATTGCGGCATTAAGTTATCCGATGCCGTACAGCTTCACGGTCGCGCGGCCGGTCTTACGGTTCTTCGACTTGTACTTGAACACCACCTTCTTGATGATGCGTTCACCACCGCGCAGGTCGATGCGGCGGCTCCAGCTGCCCTCTTCAAAGTGCAGGCGGGTGTTGAAGTCTTCATGGCCACCGTTGCCAAAGTGCACGTCGATGTCCCACATTTCCAGCGCACTGCCGTCTACTTCGATGCGGATCGCGCGGAACAGTCCGTCGTGCGCGCCGACCAGGATCGTGTCTACGTCGCCCCCGAAGTTCACCTTGCGTTCACCCAGGAACTCAACCCGATCATTGTCCGCGTCGGCGGCACGCGCCACCGCGCGCTTTCCGCCACAGCTTGAAACGAACAGTACGGCCACCAGTGTCAGAAGTACGGCCACGCCAGTTCTCATGTGCAAGCTCCGTGAATGGGTAAGCGACCGGCACGTAACCCCGGTCAATGGTTTCGGTTGCATTCCAGAAGGCGTCAGCACAACAAAATTGGCGCTGCGGCGCAACCTGCCTTGGGCATCGGGGTGAAATGTCTGCTCGCGTGGGGGCGGGGGCGTAGATACTCTGTCTCCACTTGGGCGTTCGCTCACATTCGATTACGTGGAGACCTGCATGCGTACCTGGACAAGTTGTGCCGTGTTTGCCGTGGTGGCCCTTCTGTTGGCCTCAGTGACTTCAGCGGATGCACAGCGCCGCAACCCCGACAAACCGAACTGGAAGGAAAAGTTCCCCAACTATGAAAAGCTGGGTGAGCGCGAAGTCGATTTCGGAGCCGACAAAGACACGATCACCGTGGGCGCCGTGGACGGCCGCTTTGTCAGCGTGATCATCGGCGTAGACGACGGCAACCTGGAAATGTGGGACATCAAGTTCACGTTCGGCAACGACGAGACCTACTCGCCCGACGTGCGCGCCGAGTTCACGGAAGACACCCGCAGCCGCCAGATCGACCTGCCCGGAGAGGCCCGCATCATCAAGACCGTGACCTTCAAGTACAAATCCAAGCGCGCCAAGGGCAAGGCGACCGTGATGCTGTTCGGCAAGAAGGGCGACGGCAACGCGGACGTGCCGGACCTGCCGGACCTGCACAAGCGCCACAAGGACTTCGAACATCTCGGCACTCGCAAAGTCGATTTCGGTGCCGACAAGGACACGATTGAGGTCGGCGCCAAGGACGGCCGCTTCACGGCAATAAAGATCGACGTCGATGACGGTGAACTGGTGATGTGGAACATCAAGGTCACCTTCGCCAACGATGAGACCTACTCGCCCGACACGCGCCACGAGTTCGCGGAAGGCAGCCGCAGCCGTCAGATCGACCTGCCTGGCGACGCCCGCGTGATCAAGAAGATTGAGTTCGCGTACAAGAGCCGCGTCAGCGAAGGCAAGGCCACGGTGCAGGTTTTCGGCAAGCGCGCCGGCGGCGATGCTAACCCGAACATGAAGGAGAAGTTCCCCAACTACACCAAGATCGGCACCCGCGAAGTGGACTTCGCCAAGGACACCGACGTGCTGATCGTGGGCGACAGCAAGGGCAAGTTCAGCAGCATCATCATCGAAGTCGAAGACGGTGAACTTGAGATGCACGACATCGTGATCACCTTCGGCAACGGCAAGCAGCACTCGCCGGAAATCCGCCACGAGTTCAAGGAAAACAGCCGCAGCCGCCAGATCGACCTGCCGGGCGAAGCGCGCACGATTGAGCGGATCGTGTTCAAGTACAAGAGTGGCAAGAAACGCGAAGGCAAGGCCGAAGTGAAGGTCTGGGCCAAGTAGACAATCGACAACTCAGCAACACACGGGGCCGGAAATGCCGGCCCCGTGTGTTTGCCTGCGGCCGGGCTTGTATTTTATTTCGGCATCCGTATATTTCGCCATATGAACAAGCTGGTGGACTATCGCTCGTTGTTTCTCGCCCAGGTGCACGCCGCATACCGCGTGCTGGCCCGCGCCGTGGAACGCGAAGGCGACGGGGCCGACAGCGGCGAAGTGCACATGCTTTCGTATGTGCAACGCTACGGGCCTTGCACCGTCGGGCTGCTCTCGCGCGTGTTCGGCCACAAGGCCGCTACGCTGACCGGCCTGCTGGACCGGCTCGAAAAGCGCGGCCTGCTGACGCGCGCGCCAAACCCGAAGGACCGGCGATCATGGCTTGTGCGTACTACGCCCAAGGGCCGCGGCGTTGTGCGCAAACTGGCGCGGCGTGTGGTTGAAGCAGAAGCCTCGCTGCGGACCAGGATTGCAGACCGCGACTACGAGGCCTTTCTACGCGTGATCGACACGATCAAACAACTTGAAACGGGAGACTCCAATGCAACCGCAGAATGAAGCAGTGATCGGCCAGTACGGCATGTGCGCCTTCCTCATGGACAAGTATCTCGATGGCCTCACCGACGACGAGGCCATGCACCCAGGCCCCACAGGCAATTCGATCAACTGGCTGGTCGGGCACCTGGCGCTCGCGCGAAACCACGCGCTGTTCGCCCTGACCGGCGAGCGCCCCTGGCCGATCGAAGACCTGGAACGCTACGCCCGTGGCAAGCCCGCGGCCGGCGACGAAGAAGGCGCGCTGCCGCTGGCCGAACTCAAAGGGCGCTTCGCGGCCGCACAGGGCCCGATCACCGAGAAGCTGGCATCGATGACGCCTGCTCAGGCGGCCGCCAAGGCACCATTCAGCCCCTTGGGCAACCCGAACGAAACCATCGCAAGCCTGTTCACGACACTGGCCTTCCACGAGGGCTATCACATCGGGCAAATCGGCATGCTGCGCCGCGCCCTGGGCAAGCCGGGGTTGATGTAGGGGTTTGCAACTGTGGGGTTCGCCGTTGCGTTGCGTAATCGCGCGTTTCGCGGCAAGCTGCCGCTATGAAACTTGCGCTGCTGCAACTCAACCCAACCATCGGCGACTTTGATGGCAATGTCGCGCGTATCGAAAAGGCCGTTCGCGATGCCGCCGACCATGAGGCCGAACTCTGCATCGCCCCGGAACTTGCCGTTTCGGGCTATCCGCCGCACGACATGATGCTGTACGGCGAGTTCGCGCGCCGCAACCTCGAAGCGCGCGAGCGCCTGCTGCGCCTGTCCAAAGACCTCAGGATCGGCCTGCTGTTCGGGCTGGTTACGCCCAACGAAAACGCATGGGGCAAGCCGCTGCGCAACTCGGCCATTCTGTGCGACGGCGGCCGCGTGCTGGCAGTGAAGAACAAGGCCCTGCTGCCGACGTACGACGTATTTGATGAACGCCGCTACTTTGAGCCCGACCCCACGCCCTGCGTGGCCGACTTCCGCGGCACCTGCATCGGCGTGCTGATCTGCGAAGACATCTGGACCGACACCAGCCTGCTCGGCCGCATCGACTACGAACTTGAGCCGGCGGTGGAGTGCGCCAAGGCCGGCGCGCAACTGCTGCTGAACATCAGTGCCTCGCCCTGGGGCACCGGCAAGCACCGCCTGCGCGAAAAGCTGGTGTGCGCCACGGCAAAGCGCACGGGCTTGCCAACGGTGCTGGTGAATCAAGTGGGCGCGCATGACGACCTGATTTTCGACGGCGGCAGCGTCGCCTGCGACGGCAAAGGCAAAGTCACCGCACGGATGCCGCTGTTCCTGGAAAGTACGTTCCTGTGCGACCCCCTTAGCGGCGGGCCCGAGCCCTGGGACGACGACGACGTCGCCGACGAAATTGAGGCCCTGACACTGGGCATCCGCGATTACTTCCGCCGCACCGGCCACAGCAAGGCGCTGATCGGCCTGTCGGGCGGAATCGACAGTGCGCTCGTAACCTGCCTGGCGGCAAAGGCGCTGGGCACCGACAACGTGACGGCCATCAGCATGCCCACGCGCTTTTCCAGTGTCGGCAGCGTTGAAGACAGCCGCGAACTGGCGGCCAAACTGGGCGTGAAGTTTGAAGTCATCAATATTGATGAAGCATTCGAAATCCAGCGCAAGCTGGCGGGCTTCCCGAGCGGCGTGGCCGAAGAAAACGCCCAGGCCCGTGTGCGCGGCCTGGTGCTGATGACTCGCAGCAACGCGGAAGGCAGCCTTGTGCTGGCCACGGGCAACCGCAGCGAGCTTGCGGTGGGCTACAGCACGCTGTACGGCGACATGTGCGGCGCGCTTGAGGTAATCGGCGACTTGCCCAAGACCCGCGTCTATGAACTGTCGCGCCGCTTTGCCGAAATGCCCGAGGCGATCCTCACCAAGGCACCAAGCGCCGAGTTGCGCCCGAACCAGACCGACCAAGACAGCCTGCCGCCCTATGACGTGCTGGATCGCATTCTGGCGGCCTACCTGGACGAAAACAAAGACGCGGCCGCCATTATAAAGGAAGGAACCGATCCTGAACTGGTGGCGCGGATCCTGCGCATGGTCGAAATCGCCGAGTTCAAGCGCCGGCAGGCCCCGATTGTGCTGCGCGTCAGCCAGCACGCGTTCGGTGCCGGCAGGCGCATGCCGGTGGCCAAGAAACTCTAGGTTCGCTCTGGGCTTTCGCCTCATTGCCGGGGGGTGGCGGCACTGCTACCCTTCCGCGTTCCTTTGGCAGGAAGGTTGAGGACCGGACGTGGCACTCGAAAACTTCACGCGCGGACAGAAAATCTTCATGATTGGCCTGGTGGTACTGCTGGCCAGCATGTTCACAATCACGGGCGCCATGATCAGCGTCTTCTCGGAAACGGGGGGCGCGCCCGCGGACCAGGGCAAGCTGGACGGCCAGGAATACCGCCTGGTTGAATTCCAGCGCAAGCGCCGCGGGCTTGGCATTATTGCCGCCCTCGACCGCAACTCGAGCCCCTGGGCTGACGACGCGCCGGAATACATTTACGCCCGAGTCCCGACCCTCAGTGCGCGGCCTCAAGACGGCCACGACTGGCCCTTCAACGCCATGGAACCCACCGACACCAGCCTGCTGGACGTGTGGCCGGTGTACCAGGACCAGAACGTGTGGTGCCACCTGGTGCTGGTGAAGCGCGCCAAAGACGCCGGTGTGCAGGAACCAAGCAACGCCTACGTCGGCAAGCTGATCACCGACCTGATGAACCAGAACCGGCAGGAAATCGACAAGTTCCAGCAGAAAGACCTGCAGCGCAACTTTGAAGACAGCTACGGCGCCAAGCTGGGCGAAATCGTGCCCACGGTGCAGGAAGCCGTGATGGTGCGCGACTATGTGGCCTCACTGGTGTCGGCGGAACGCGCGACGCTGGCCGAGATTTCACTGATCTCCGGCGGCAACCAGGATGAACTGAAGGCCGAAGTTGCGCGCCTGAAGGTGGACCATTTCCTTGAGCAGGCCCGCAAGGATGTGCTGCGCGAGAACTTCGCATGGCGCGCGGCCGGCGCGGCCGGCAACTTTGGCATCGCGGGCAGGGGCATCGGCTACGATCGGCTTGAGCAGGCCTACGACGCTCACCGCGCAACATTCCTGCAATCTGAGGCGAAATTCGAATTCGACGTGATCCGCGCATTCCCCGAAGAAATGCTGCGCGCCAATCTGGTCAAGTTCGACGACGACATGCTCCAGATCATGTACCAGGCCGTGCGCGACGAAATGTTCACAGCCAGCGATGAAGACAAACAGAAGATCGAAGAACGCCTCAAGGCCGCCGAAAACCTGTATGAGCTGCGCAACCCTGACGAAGTGAAGGATTGGGACGACGCCAAGTGGAAGGAATGGCGCGAAGCGCGTCGGGCCGACTACATGCGCCACCGCAGCTTCGATGAATCCAAGACCGCGCTTGAAGACGCGCTCAAGGCCCGCGAATCACTCAAGGAATCGCAGGGCGCGATCAGCGGCTTCCTCCGCAAACTCGAAGACTCACGGCTTGAACGCGAACGCAAACTCAACGCCCAGGTCGAAGTGATCCGCCGCGAACAGCAGGTGTGGGACGGCATGCGCAACTATGTGGAAGACCTGCGCCGCCGCTTCGACAGCCTGGACACTCAGCTTCATGCCCGCACCCGCTCGCTCCATGACCGGCTCAAGATCGAAGTTATCGAACAATCGGATGCCGCCACCGCTGAGCGCAACCTCGCCAACCTCGTGGATGCCTTCGTGGCCGAGCTTGCAAACATCGAGCGCGATCAGGTTGACACCCTCGAAACCACGGCCGGCATCACCACCCAGGACCTCGAGCGCACACTGAACGACAAGCGTGCTGAAATGGAAGAGTTCGAGGCCCGCGAAAAGAAGCTCACGCCTGACGGCAAAGAAATGACCGCAGAAGAAGTGACCGCGCGCGTTGACCAGTACCGCCTCGAGATCAAGGCCATTGAGGAACGCATCAAGCTGCGCGACACCAAGAAGCCACTGGTGTCCGAGTTCGCAGAATCGTTCCGCGCCCAGCTTATGGGCTACGAGGCCAAGGTGCGCTCACTCAAGACCGGCGACGTCGCCCTGCGCCAGTTTGCGATGCGTGAACTGCTGTCTGAGCTGCCCGTTGAACTTGGCCGGGTTGCCCGCGATGCCCGCGACGCAATCGTGCCCGAACGCGAAGTGGAAGATTACACCGGCCGTTCTGAGCTGATCCAGGCCGACTACAACGCGCGCCAGAACAGCCTGCGTAAAGACGCAGCTGACACCCGTGACATGAACCTTGCCGCATTGGCGCGCGACTTCAACCTGTCGATGCAGACTCCCGGCGGCGAATGGACCTGGGAGAAGATTGTCGGCGACGAAACCTACCGCTACCTCGAACAGGTCGAAGGCGCACAGCGCTTCCTTGAAGAACCGGGCAACGAAGCCGGCGCCACCAGCGGCATCATGGCCGCCCCCGGCCGCGGCTATCTGGTGCTGCGCCTGCGTGCCAAGACCGCCAAGTACCCGCAGGGACGCCTGGGATCGGCCGAACGCGTGCTGGACGTTGCCACCCTGCGCCGTGCCCGCGAACTTGCCGTGGACGCCATGCGCGACCTGCGCCGCCAGATGCTGAAGGACGGCTGGGACAAGACGGTCGAAGCTGCCAAGGCCAAGTACGGCGCATCTTTCGAAATCGTCGAAACCGGCTGGTTCAATGACCGCATCGACATCGCCAACATCTTCAGCGAAGGCGATAGCGACGTTCTGAACTACTCTGCCTCACCTAGTTCCGCTGCCCCAGACCAGCCCTTCATCGGCCGCATCAAGAACATCAAGCCTTCCGAAGGCATCACTGAGATCGTGCCTGAGAAGCGCAACACCGACCCGCTACGCCGCCCCGATCGCGACCAGTGGTCGTACCTGCTGGCCCGCGTCACGGACCGACGCAGCACGCCGCTGCGCCTGCAAAAGGACGCTATGAAGGAAAAGGGCTGGCGCACACCCGCGGAAATCTGGCGCAACCGCCATCTCGCCAACAGCGACGTGGTCCGCAGCCTCGTTGAGCCCGCGCGCGTCCTGGAAGGCCACGAAATCATCCAGTACAAGCCCGAGGAGCCCAAGGAAGACAAGTCTGAGGATTCCGGGGACTCCGAAGAAGCCAAAAGCTGAACCCCAAGACCCCGGCCCGCAAAGCCGGGGTTTTGCTTTGGACAGTTCCACGGTGCTGAATGTCAATCCGCACGAACAGCCAGGTCGGTGCCATCATCCTTGCCGGTGGCCGCGCAGTACGCATGGGCGGCGAAAAGCCGCTGCGTCAGCTTCGCGGCAGCACGCTGCTGCAGCACGCGCTGGACACCGTGGCCCCGCTGGCCACCGAGATCGTGGTCGCGACGGGCACGCGCGAGTTGCCGTTGCCGCCGGGCGTGCGCGCAGCACCCGACCAGTTCAAGGACGCGGGGCCACTTGGCGGCATCCACGCCGGATTGCTGGCGTTGCGTTCGCCGCGTGCGCTGCTGCTGCCCTGCGACCTGCCCGGCATCCCGACCACGCTGCTGGCAGTGTTGTTGAAGTCGTTGGCCCGCGCCGCCGTTGCCTACTGCGAACTGGAAGCGCCTGAACCGCTGGTGTGCGCCCTGCGCGTGAGGCCGGCCTTGCGCGCCGTCACGTCCGCCGCAAACACCGGGACGTACAAAGTGGTGCCGGTGTGGCAATCGCTGCGGCACGCGGTGTTACACGCGCCTGAGCTGGCCAAACTGGGCGACGTGGCGCGCATGTTCCGCAACCTGAATACGCTGCAGGACCTGAACGAAGCCTAAGCCTGTTTCCTGGCGCGCAAACGCGTCCCCCACCGTTCAACCGCGCTGACGGCCGCAGACCTGCGGGAATGCGCCGTGCCTGCGGCCCGTTGTTGCCTGTATGGCGGGCTGGTATCTTTGACAGTCCCGCATCAGGCCCCTTGTAAGGCCCTTGGGCCGGGTGACTCACTTGAAACCAAGCATGGAAGCGGACCAACAAAGCGCACTACAACCGGATCACGACACCGCCGCCCTCGCGGCCAAGGTGATCCTGGGGCGGCTGTACGCGCCCATCCGCGCCGAGCTTGACCAGGTCGAATCCATGTACCGGGCCGAGCTTTCAAGCGACGACCCCTACATCGCCAACCTGCTGGAGTACATCGAAGACTACAGCGGCAAGAAGCTGCGGCCTGCGCTGCTGCTGCTGGCGGGCAAGGCTTGTGGCAACCTGAACCACGACCACCTGGTTCTGGGCGTGGTGGCGGAAATGCTGCACACGGCCACGCTGGTTCACGATGACATCCTGGACGACGCGCTGCTGCGCCGCAAACGCACCAGCATCAACAAGTTGGCGGGCAACGAAGTCAGCGTGCTGCTGGGCGATCACATTTTCAGCCATGCATTTGAAGTCAGCCTGTCGGCCAGCACGCCCGTGGGTGCCCGCGAGTTCAGCCGCGCCATGGCGCGCACCTGCTTTGGCGAAATCATGCAGGTGCACAACCGCAACAACTTCGAACTGACTGAGCCCGACTACTTCCGCATCATCGAAGGCAAAACCGCCGAGCTGTACGCAACCAGTGCCAGCCTGGGCGCGCATTATGCCGGTGCGGACGAGCGCACGGCGCGCGCGTTTTACGACTACGGCATGAACCTCGGCCGCGCATTCCAGATCATGGACGACCTGCTGGACCTGCTGGGCGAAGAAACGCTGGTGGGCAAGACTCTCGGCAGCGACATCGACAAAGGCAAGCCCACGCTGCCGCTGATTCATCACCTGTCCAAAGTCACCGGCAGCGCCCGTGAGGCCGCGCTGCACGCCGCCGAATCAGGCAACCGCGCCCGCTTGATTGAGCTGCTGCACGGCACGGAAAGCTTCAAGTACGCGGCCGGGCGTGCCCACGCGTTCATATCGGCAGCCAAGCAGGGTCTGCAGGTGCTGCCGCAAGGCGAGATGCGCGCGCTGCTGGAAGAGATCGCGGACTTCGTGCTCTCGCGCGAGCTGTAGACTTCAGGTCAGGGTAAATGGTCTGGGTCAGGATGGCGGTCAGGGATTGTGCTCCCGGCCGCGCGGCCTGCCCGCGAGACCCTGACCGATAGCCCTGCACCCCACCCCTGACCTTGACCCATCCCCCTGACCTGTAGTTCGCGAATCAGCGTAAGGGCGGTCCTCGCTACCTCCACACATTGGCAGAGGCCCCGAAACCTCCCCCGTGCAGGTCTTCCCACAAGGCCGCCTGCGTAGACGGCCGCCATCGACCAGTGCTCTGACGACCACCTCCGCGTTGCGTGCTGCACGTAGTTGTGCATCACACACGCCCCAACGGACGCTTTTCGCGTCAACGGTCGCGGACTGCCCTGGGCCCCCTGTCCCCCTGAATCGGGAGTCATGCCATGTCCAAAGTAATGTTGCTTGTGCTGGGTGTGCCGTTTGTGTTTGCGTCGGTTCTGGCGTCGGTCAGCTTTGCGCATCATGTGTTCGTGGGCGGGCCGGTGCCTGTGCAGGCCACGGGCGCGGGCGTAGACAGCCGCGAGGGCTACGCCATGACCACGCTGAAGTCGGGCGATTTCGAGTATCTGGTGATCTCGACGGCCGCGCCGTACGTAAGCAGCCGCGAATCCGACCGCGACCTGAAGGTTCACACACTCACGTTCTACGAGATCAAGCGCAAGGAGGACGGCAAGGCCGACCTCCTTCTGGTCGGTACCCGCGTGATCGAGTGGGATCGTGGTTTCGAGTCGATGAACTTCGACCTCAAGCGCATTGAACGTCCGGAAGAGCTGCGCAAACGCCGCTAGCACGCGCGGGGGCGGGCGGGAACTTTCCGTCCGCCCCCGATTCTGCGTGCACTTGCGCAAGCCCCTTGGCTACAATTCCGGTGTCCCCAATACCTCGTTCGGAGAATCCGATGAAGTTTGACACGCTGATCAAGGCGGTGTTTGCGCTTGCCGCCATCGTGGCCGCCGGCACCTATGCCTACGACCGCTTCGTGCAGCGCGCCGACACCGCGCTGGCCGCGGGCGTGGACGGGCGCGACGGCTGGGAAGTCTCGTCTTTCCTGAATGCGCAGGGCGGGCTGATCATCGTCACGCGCTACGCTGAAGACCCGCTGGAGCCGACCGTCAAGCGCCACACCATGACGGTATACGAGCTGCGCAAACAGGGCGGCGAAGGCGAAGCCAAGCTGCTGTACGTAGGCAGCCGTGTGCTTGACTACGACCAGGGCCTGCCGCTGATGAAGTTCAAGGAAAGTGACGAGAAGGACTACAGCCCCAACTCGTTGAAGGAGATTATGGAAAAGGCGGGCAAAGGCAAACGCCGCTAGGAAGCGTCCAGAAACATGGGTGGACATGCATACCCATGCATGTCCACCCATGCGCGTTTTGTACGGGCCGGCGCGCCGGGCGACTCTCCTCGCCCGGCGCGACCTCCGGCCTGTTAGCGAATCTCGACGCGGCGCGGGGTGCTGCCCTTGGCGGGCGGGATCTTCACGGTCAGCACGCCGTCCTTGAGCTCAGCGGTCACGCCCTCTTCGCTGGGGTTGCCCGGCAGTGCGATGCGGCGCGAGAACGAGCCCCAGCGGCGTTCCCGCCGGTAGAACTTTTGGTCCTTCGTCTCGGTCTCTTCTTTGCGTTCGGCGCGGATATCCAGCACGCCCTGGTGCACATTGACCTGCACGTCTTCCTTGCGGAAGCCCGGCACGCTGGCGCGCACGTACAACTCACCTTCCTTGCCCTCGCTGATGTCGACGGCGAGGCTGCCCTCTTCAACAAACGGGGCCAGCTTGTCGTCACCTTCTGACATGAAAGCCCGGAACAGGCTCGGGAAGTCCGGGAACTCAAAGCGGAACGGGTCGCGTACTCGAATGGCACTCATGGGGATTCTCCTTGTTCAGGGTCTTCGTGATCCTGTCATCGAAAGAGAAAGCACCTGCCGTGCCAATCCCGAGCATCGCCGCAAGTCAGCCAGTATCAAAAGGTTGCGGCCGTCGCTTGAATCGCACCCAAGGCGATCCAATTTGCCAATCTTGCAGAATCACCCAGCCAACCTGCCACCCTTGCAGGGCCGACGCCGCGCCACAGACTGCCACGGCTGTCCCTACAGGTTGATCTTCTTCCATGCGCCGCTGGCCCAGCGCAGGCTTAGTGCTGTGCCCAGCACGGTCATGTAGCCCAGAGCCGCGTACCACGCGCCCTTTGCCCCAAGGCCGAACTGCGGCAGGAAGTGCACCAGCCCTTCACCCTCAGCAAACGTCAGCATGTGCACGGCTGGCACGAACACGCCCCAAGCCAGCAACAGCAGCAGCACCGCCGGGAATTTCACTTCGCCGGCCCCGCGCAGGCAAAAGGCCGCCCCAAGATTCAGCGCGTCAAACAACTGGTAGCCCGCCGCAATCCACAGCAGCGTCGTGCCCAGTGCCAGCATTTCGGCCGCACGAGGGTCGCCGTCTGCGGTGAACAGCGGCAGCAGCCAGGGCCCCAGCAGGGCCAGCATCACGCCCAACCCGGCCATGTGCAGCACGGCCAGCTTGATCGTGGCGCTGCCGGTACGCTTGGCCCAGTCCTTGTCGCCAGCCCCGATGCTCTGGCCCACCAGCGTCGTACCCGCCAGCGCGATCCCGATTGCCGGCATGTAGGCCACGCTGGTCAGCATCATCACGACCTGGCTGGCCGCCGCTTCCACGGTGCCAAGTCGCGCCAGCATCAACTGAAAGAATGCAAACGCGGTCAGGTCCGCCGTGGCTGCCATGCCCATCGGCACGCCCAGCAAGAACAGCGCGGTGATGCGCGACAGGCGCGGCCTCAGCGTGTGACGAGTGCGGTACTCGCCGTGGAAGGTGCGCGTCAGCATGATCGCAATGTAAGCAAGCACGCCGATCAACTGCGCAATGCCCGTCGCCCAAGCTGCGCCGGCCACACCGAGATTCAGCTCAAAGATCATCAACTGGTTCAGCGCCGCGTTAGAGACACCGACCAGGACGGCCACTATCAACGTCAAACGCGTGCGGCCGACTCCGTTGAAGAAGCCCGCAAGCGCCCACAACGCCGTGCCCAGCCAGCCCATGGCCAGCCGCGGGAACCAGTACTCGGCGGCGGATGCTTGAACTTCCGGTGCCAGCCCAAAGGGCGACATGATCGGGTTGCCAACCAGCCCCAGCAGCACGAAAAGCGGTGCGGTCACAATACTGGCCCATAGACCGTTCCAGGCGAAACTCGCGGCGCGCGGCTTGCTGCCGGCCCCGTAGGCCTGCGCGGCCGTGGTTTGCACCGCCTGCCCCACACCTCCCAGCAGCACCACAAACACCAGTACCAGAAAGAAGATCGCGCCCACGGCCGCCAGCGCCGTAGACGAAACCTGCCCCAGAAACCAGGTGTCGGTCAGGTTCAGTGCGGCCTGGATGCTCGTGTTCAGGAACAGTGGCCAGGCCAGCGACAGCACCGCGCGGTAGTCAACGCGGCGCGTGCCATCGGGCGCGTACAGCACCGCGGGCAACCGGGCTATGGAAAGTGGCTGATTCATGGGAAGCCTGCCGTCAGATCGCCGCTACAACGAACGCTTGTTGCAGCGCCGCGCTTCCCTTGATTGCTTACGTTTATTGACGCGTCAAGAGTGACTGTTGGCGCTAGCGATAGTTGCCGAAGGTCAGCGGCAGCGGCAGGTCCATTTCGCGCACGGCCTGCTGCACCGTCTGCAACTCGTCGCGGCTTTTCCCGGTCACGCGTACGACGTCGCCCTGGATGCTGGCCTGCACCTTGAACTTGCGTTCCTTCACCATCTTGGTGATCAGCTTGGCTTTGTCCGAGGGGATGCCTTCGACCACGTTGTAGATATGGCGGATGCCCTGGCCGCTGGCGGGTTCTTCGGCCTTGAGTTCCAGCGCCTTCATGCTGACACCGCGCTTGGACAGCTTCGTGTGGAAGATGTCGAGAATCGCGTCCATGACCGTCTTGTCGCTGGCCGTGATCGTGACCTTCTTTTCGGTCTTGTTCCACTCAAGCTGCGCGGTCTTGCCCTTGAAGTCCCAGCGCTGGCCGATTTCTTTCTGCGCCTGCTGGTAGGCGTTGTCGATTTCCACCAGGTCCGGCTTGGCCATGATGTCGAAGCTGCTGTCCGCCATGACGTCCTCCGTGAATACACGACTCAAGTGCTGCTTCTCTAGCAACCCCGGCGGCCGCGTAACAGGGAGTGAACGGCTGATCCGGCTTTTCCCTTGCCAAACCCGGGCACTTCCCTTTGCTTGATTCCATGCGCGTTGAGATGGAAATCCTGGGCAGCGGTACCAGCACCGGCATCCCCACCGTCGGCTGCACCTGCGCCGTCTGCAGAAGCACCAACCCGCGCAACAAACGCCTGCGCGCCAGCGTGCTGTTCCGCGTCGGCCGCGGCGACGACGAACGCCGACTGCTGGTTGATGTCACGCCCGACGTGCGCATGCAGACCCTGCGCAGCGGCTTCACCAGCGTGCACGCGGTGCTGATCACGCACACCCACGCCGACCACTGCCACGGCCTCGATGACCTGCGTACGCTTTACTGGGGCGGCGGCCGCGAGCCGATTCCGATCTGGGGCTACAGCGAATCAATCAAGTCGCTGAAGCACACCTTCAACTACATCTTCGATGAGACCTACGAATACCACGGCATCGCGCGCCTGAGCCCCCAGGTCTTCGAAAAGAAGCCCTTCATCGCTGCCGGCGTCAGCGTGCTGCCTGTTTCCGTCATCCACGGCAAGATGCGTGTGGCCGGGTTCCGCATCGGCGACTGCGCCTACATCACCGACACCAACGAGGTGCCGCCCGACAGCATCGCGCAGCTCAAGGGAGTGCGGCTGCTGATCCTGGACGCGCTGCGTCGCGCCCCGCACCCGACGCACTTCAGTCTGCCCAAAGCACTGGAAACGGCCGAAAAGATCGGGCCGGAAAAGGTCTTCTTCACCCACATCAACCACGACCTTGAGCACGACACGATCAACGCCGAACTGCCGCCCTGGGCGCGGCTGGGCTACGACATGCTGAAAGTGGCGATTGAGGAAGACGGCCGCATCACGGTAAAGGAACCAAAGCCCGGCCCGGCGTTTATCGCGTTCTAGAGCTCAGGCGGCCAGGTGCAGGTGTATCTCTTCGCCGTCGTCTTCTTCGATTACGAGTTGCGGTGCGGCCACGGCGGGCAGGCGGATGCTGTCGGGGAAATCCTCTTCAAGGATGATCAGCACGCCCTCAAGTTCCATGTGCGCGCAGTCAGCGAGGTCGTCGAGCACGTCGCGCAGGCCGTACATGGCGAATGCGTTCCACATCGGCGGGCTGGGCTCAACCAACTTGAAGGTGACGTTGCGGTCGCGGCAGGCTTGCGCGAACTCAACCAGAACGGCCAGCGCGCAGCCGTCAATGAAGCGCACGCGGGCGGCGTGCATCGTCACGCAGCGGTGGCCGCCGTGCAGCAGGCGAAATAGCCGGCGGCGCAGGTCGGATGCACCGGCCAGGCAAAGCCGGCCTTCGACTTCGATGGAGGGGTTCCGGCGCGGCGCGGGCGTGGGCTCGGTGGTGGCCGGGGCGGTCTCGGCCCAGGCCTTGCGGATGCGGTCAGTGAAGCGTTTCAGCGCGCGCATGGAATCTCCCGGTCAGGTATCGGCGCAACGGGTGCCGGACTGAAGCGAAGTTGGGAATTGCGTATCCGCGAATGGCGCGAGTGATGATTGCGAAGATTGATGAAGAAGACACCAAAAGTGCCTGAAATTGACGCCAAGGTGACAATGGGGTGCTATGCTTCCCGGCGTAACACCAGTTGAAAACTTAGGTAATTGCCGCGCCGAGCATGGCCCAAGTCCTTTAAGGGGGGGATGCGGGTTTTCGGCCGGTAAGCGCAGGCGGGCAGGATCGTGACTTTGGTTTTTAAGGGGGACCGAAGTTATCTCTGTTCGCCTGTGCACCTTCTTCCCTTACAACCCGCCGAAAGGCGGGTTGTTTTTTTGTAGCTGCGGCCGCAAGGCGGGTTTCATGGCACCCTGACCGTGAACACAGTTGTCGCGTGTCTAGCTACGAAGCACGGCAACGGCTTTGGAACCACGGATAGACACGGGTAAACACGAAAAGGTTCGGCTAGTCACTGCATTCGTGAGCAGGGGCGCTGAAACACTCTTGCAGTTGCCTGCTGGCGAGTGTCGTGGCCGTAATCTCTGTCAATCCGCGCTCATCCGTGGTTCCAAAGCAGTTGCCGTTTTTTGCGTTTCGCTGGCGCTGCAATTCATTGCCGGGTTTACCAAACCCGTGGATATCGGGTTGTAGTAGCGTCGGTCACTCCTATACTTCCCGCCTGTCCCGGGGCCGGTGCCCCGTTTTTTGCCGGGATTCCGGCGGTTGCATCGAAGGGGAGTATGCGCACGAAACGTCGTCCACCTCCGCCGCCCCAATTCGGGCGTGGCGGGCCGCAGCAGGAACACCGCATCAACCGCCGCATCCGCATCCCGCGGGTGCAAGTGATCGACGCCGAAGGCGTGAATCACGGCGAAGTCGATACTGAAGTCGCGCTGAAGATGGCCGAAGACGCCGGTCTGGACCTCGTCGAAGTCAGCCCGACGGCGCGCCCGCCCGTATGCAAAATCATGAACTACGGGCAGTACAAATACTCGCTCAAGAAGAAGGCCAAGGGGCAAAAGGCTCACCAGGCCAAGATCAAAGGCATCCGGCTGCACCCCAGCACCGCCGAGCACGACGTGCAGGTGGCGATGCGCAAAGCCACACAGTTCCTGGAAAAGGGCGACAAGGTCCTGATCCAAGTGCTGTTCAAAGGCCGCGAGCTAGCGCATACGGAAATGGGTGATGAGCAATTGCAGCGCTTCGTGCGCGACCTCGCCGACATCAGCAAGGTCGAAAGCCCGCCGCGCCGCGAAGGCAAGCGCATGCATCTGCTGCTGGCACCGCTGACACCGGAAGAGCGCAACGCCCGCAAGAAGAACATTGCCGAAATCCGCGCCCGTGAAGAAGAGGCCCGCATAGCAAAGGCCAAGGAACTGGCGGCCAAGAAGGCCGAAGCCAAGGCAGCCGCCGATGCCGCCAAGGAAGCTGCCGCAACGGACAAACCGGGCGAGAAGTCGCGCAGCTAGAATTCCGCCGGCCCCGGGTAGCCAAGTCGGCCGGCGGAAGTTAAAGCATCGCCCCGCTTTGATAGCACCGAGCGGGGAACTGACGTTCCGGGGTGGACTCAAGACGGGGGCAAACCCGCCCGCGCCGGACCAGAAGACCGAAGGAGCACGCCATGCCGAAGATGAAGACCCACAAAGGCGCTGCCAAGCGCTTCAAGGTCACCAAGAAGGGCAAGATCAAGCACTACAACGCCGGTCGCTCGCACTTGGCCAGCACCAAGAGCCCCAAGCGCCGCCGCAACAAGCGCCACAGCCACGTGCTGTCACCGACGCATGCTCGCAACGTGGCCAAGCTGATGGGCGTGCGCCCCAAGCCGCCGGCCCCGACGCCCTCACAGGCTGAGCTGCGCGGTGAAACCAAGGCAGAAACCAAGCCCGAAGCCAAGTAACTGACCTGCATGCGGGGCTTGGCCCCGTTTACCGGCACGCGTCCCGGACCCAAGCGGAGTGATCCTCCCCCGGGGCGAAGCCAAAGGAGAACAGACATGCCGCATTCCGTTTCAAGGGTGGCACGCCACCATCGCAAGAAGAAGTTCCGCAAGCTCGCGTCGGGCTTCTGGGGCCGCCGCCGCAGCTACCGCCAGGCCCGCGTGGCCGTCGAACGCGCGTGGCAGTACGCGTGGTTCCACCGTATCCGTCGCAAGCGCGATTTCCGCCGTCTGTGGATCACCCGCCTCAGCGCCGCAGCGCGCGCCAACGGCGTGACCTACAGCCAGCTGATTCACTTCCTTGACAAGTCCGGCATTACGCTGAACCGCAAGAGCCTGAGCGAGCTCGCGATCCGCGACCCGCAGGCGTTCACGAAGGTAGTGGACCAGGCCCGCGCCGGCGCCAAGTAAGCGCAAACCAAGCAACCAACGCCCCCGGCAAGCCGGGGGCGTTTGCGTTGCAGGGCGATCAGGCGTGGGGCACCGGGATTGCCGCGCAATGATCAAGTACCCTTGCCTTGCCCCTACAACCTGCAACCCAACCCCTACAACCTGACACCTTTCGCTTCCACCGCCCCCGGCATTCAACCCGCGCGATCGTTGGCTATCATGACGGCTTCCCCGGTCCGACCCCGGACTCTGCACGTGAGCAAGAAACGCAAGCACAAGCGCGGGCAGACCCAGCAGACCCAGCCCACCGGCACCGACGCGCCTGCGCCTGAACCCGCGCCCGAGCTCGCCCGCGAATCACGCCTGCCAGCACCGCGCTGGCTGCCGTGGCTGTTCATCGCGCTGATCGCCGGCCTTACGTTCGTCGCGTACCACGGCGGCCTGGACAACGGCTTCACCAATTGGGACGACAACTGGCTGATCACCGAAAACCGCCACATCCGCAACACCGACTGGCAGACGATACAGCACATCTTCAACCCGATGGCCCCGCGCGAGGAACTGGGCAATGAGTACCTGCCCCTGCGCGACCTCAGCTATTCGGTCAACTACGCGCTAGATGGCTACAACCCGCGCGGCTACCACGCGGCCAACATTCTGTTGCACTTGTTCAACTCATTGCTTGTGATGCTGCTTTGCTGGCGTGTCACCGGCCGCCGCTGGATCGGCGGCGTAGCCGGCATACTTTTCGCCGTGCACCCCGTGCACGTTGAGGCCGTGGCCTGGCTTTCCTCGCGCAAAGACCTGCTGGCGACGTTCTTTCTGCTGCTGTCCTGCAACCTGTACTTGGCCGCGCGTCGCGCGCGTACGGGCCTGATGCCCAGTGAAAGCTTCGTGCAGCGGGTGCGCGAAAGTACGCGGTTGCATTATCTGCTGGCGCTGTTCGCGTACGTCTGCGCGCTGCTGTCGAAGATGACCGCCGTGGTGCTGCCTGCGCTGCTGCTGCTGCTTGAGCTGTTCCGCGGCCGCGCATTGCACAGCGCGCCCGTCGCGCGCCGTGCCGCACTGTTGGCACCGTTCTGGGTAATCGCGGGCCTGTTCACACTGCTCGCCGGCCGCATCGGCAGCGGCCTGATGCGCGAGCCCTACGGTGATTCGCGACTGCAAAGCCTGCTGACGGCGATTTCAGCGCTGACCCGCGACGCGCAAGTGCTGCTTGCGGGCTGGCCGATGCACGCCGCCGTGGACCTGCCTGTGCAGACCGGCTTCAGCATCGCGGTGCTGGTTGGCGTGGTACTGCTGGTGGCAATGCTGGCAGCGGGGCTGATCGGCTGGCGCGAAAGCAATCCCAAGGCCGAAGGTGCGGCAGGCGACGACAGTTGGACCCGGCCTCAGGTGATGGCCTGGGGTGCGGTGGGCTTTGGCGCACTGTGGTTCCTGGCTTCGCTGGCGCCGGTCAGCAATTTCATCGTGCAGATCGGTACTGTGTTCGCCGAACGATACCTGTACATCCCCAGCATCGGCTTCTGCCTTGCCGTCGCCGCCCTCGGCGTACTCGGCGCTGAACATCTGCGTCGCACATCGGCTGCCCGTGCGCTGATAGCACCGGTCGCGCTGCTGCTGCTGGCGGCCGTGACCGTAGCCTGCACCTGGGGCACCGTGTACGCCGTGAAGCCCTGGCGCAACAGCATCAGCCTGTGGACGCACGCGCTGCACCACGACCCGGGCAACCACGTGGCACACTTCAACCTGGCCCGCGAATACACCGAACGCGCGCTGGTGGACCCCGACGACGACTCGCGCCGCGTGATGCTGCAGAACTCGCTGGTCAGCTATCGCAGCGCGCTGGCCAATCCCGCACGCACTTACCGCAACGACCCCGCCCGCGTTTACGGCGCGATGGCGCTGAGCGAAATTCACCTGCAGAACCCGCAAGAGGCTCTGCGGCTGCTGGAAGAAGGCCGCAAGCACATTGCGCAGCCCTGGCGCGATGAGCGTGCCACCGCCGACATCATCGCGCTGCTGGCCAACCCGCGCGGGCTGGCGCTGTCGGCGCTTGGCCGCCACGAAGAAGCGCTGGCCGCTTTTGAAGAGGCGCTGGCGGCATCGGGCCGCTACCAGGCGGCGCGCATCAATATTGCCACAGAACTCAGCCGCAAGGCGCTTTCCGGCGACAGCATCGACGAAGCGGCCCTGCTGCGCGCCAAGCGTGAACTGAACGAGTACGAGCAAAACCGCAGCCGCGATGAACTCAGCATCGAAGCCCGCGCCCGCATCGCGCTGCTGGAGTATGACGCCCGCCTGCGAGCCTCCGGCAAAGGCAGCGCCACCGACGTCCCCGCTGAGCTGCTGCCGCTGCTCGCCGAAGCCCGTCAATGCTATGCCGAGCTGATCGCATACCGTGAGGCCGGCGTCACCACCCGCGCCGCCATGGCGGCCACACTGATTGAAGCCGCCGACGCCCATGCCCGTGGCCGCGCTGGCGACGCCACAGCGGAGAAATACCTGCGCCGCGCGCTGCAGTTGAAGGATGATTACAAGGGCCTGCGCACACTGCTGGCGCAACTGCTTTTCGAGCGCAACGACGGCCGCGCGCGCATTGAGGCCAACAAGCTGATGGGCGATGAACTTGAACGCTGGCCCGACTACAAGCCGGCACTGCAACTCAAGGCTGCCGGCCTGCGCCAGACGGCCGCCAACCAGGCCGTGTCGCTGATGCAGACCTGGACCGAAGAATACCACCGCGCCATGGGCAACAAGCTTGACCCGACATGGGAAGGCTTGATCTATCGCTTCCACACGCGCACGGAATTCCGCAAGTCGCTGCTGGTGATCGTGGCGCTGCTGCGCCAGGCAATCGAAGCGGACCCCGAGAACGAGCTCGGCCACGGCATGGTCGAGGGCACGGGCCTGCCGATCAGCACCGGCATGTGGTTCACAGGCGACGCCGAACTGCGCATGAACGCCGAAGACCTGCTGCGTACAGCCTTCAACGCGCGGCCCGAAGACGGCCCCGTCGGCGACCGTCTGACCAGCTTTTACCTGAAGCTGGCCGAAGACCTGCTGCAGCGCCCGGCCAAAGAACGCGCAGACCGCGAGTTCCGCGAAGACCTGGACGCGCTGCTCAAGAACATGCTGACGCTGTCGGAGCGCGCGCGGCAGATCCTGTCGCGCAAGCTGCTGCGCGTCGGCCGCGCCATCGAAAGCGGAGAAACCCGGCTCAATGATGCCGACGGCAACCCGATGGAGCTTTCGCGTGAGGCCCGGCGTTACGCGGCCTCTGAATTCATGCGCGCCGCCACTGTGCTGAGCCCCGACAACGTCGAGGCGCTGGACTGGCTGAAGAAGTATTACGAAGAAGACGGAGACCTCGACGAAGCGCTGAAGGTATTCGCGCAACTCGTGGAAGCTTTGAGTGACCGCCCCGACCTGATGCACGGTGTGCATCTTTCACTTTGCCAGTTGCAGATGGATTTTGGCCAGCAGCTGCTCGATGCCTTCAAGTCCAAGCTGCGGCTGCACAAGGAAGTCGAAGCCAAAGAGCTGCGTGACAAGGCCGTCCGGGCCTATCTGGACGCGCTGGACACCACCGGCAAGCTGCTGGATTCACCGCACGACCCGGACAAAGTCAGCCTGCCAATCCGCATCCGCGGCGTGGCCTGCCAGCGCCTGGCCTATCTGGTGACATCAGAGGCCGAGAAGTACTACACGATCGCGCTGGAGGCCTATGAGCGCGCCCCACTAGACTTCAAGGACGAGATTTCTGAGGTACGCCGCAAGCGCGCCTGGTTCGTCAGTGACCCCTACCGCCGCCTGGCCGAGTTGCGCCTGACGATCAAGGAAGCACCCGAGGGCAAGGACATGAGCGATGTCGAAGAAGACATCCTCAACCTTGAACGCCGCATCGCCCGCATTGAGGCCGAAGCATTGCTGGCCCAGGGCAACCCCGAAGAAGCCATGAAGCGCCTGCAACCCGCACTGCGCGCCCCCACCAGCGAGCTGTACGTGGTGCGCGGCCGTGTGCACCAGGCGCTGGCAGCCAAAGCCACCGGCGAAGAGAAACGCGCGCTGCTGGTGAAGGCCGCGCAAGACCTCGTGCGCGGCAGCGAGCCCAAGGCCGTGCTCGAAGGCGGCGAACTGTACTGGCAGGATGAAGCGCTGGCCCTTGAGCCCGACCGCGTCCAGCGCGCGCGCATTGCCTTCATGCAGGCCGCCGACGTAATTGAAACCGCGCTGCCCGGCATCGCCGTCGACACTCCGCAACGCGCGGAATACACCGAGCTGCACGCTCGAGTACTGCAACGCCTGAAGGAAATGGACCGGCTGGGTGCCGGCTATCTCGCCGCTGCCAAGGCCCAACAGCGCGAAGGCAAACTGCTGGACGCGCTCGAAAGCGCACGCACAGCCACGGTGCTGCTGGGTGACTACCCTGAGGCCTACCGCATCCAGGGCGTCCTGCACCGCGACCTTGCACGCCAGAGTGACGGCCCCGCGCGCAAAGCCTACGCCGAAGACGCGGCCGTCAGCTTCAGTTCCGCGCTGGCGCTGAACAACCTGCTGACAAGCCAGCGTGTGGAGTTGTGCCTGCTGTACTCGGATCTGCTGCTGCAGGACCTGGCCAAGCCCGCCGACGCCCGCGAATGGCTGAGCCGCGCCCGCACCTCGGCCGAGGATGAGGCCGTGCCGCAATTCCGCCCTGCATTGCTGAAGCAGGTGCTTGAGGCCGCGCTGCGCGGCGCGGCAGCATTGGCCGAGGCGCGCAACGCCCGCGACGCGCGGCAGTGGCTGCAACTGGCATCGCGCTGGGTCAAGGACGAGCCCACGGCGGACCAGACCATGTTCACGGCCAGAATCGCCGAGATTGAGGCCATGCTCGGCCGCGAGTGAATTCTTATCAGGTGAGTTCTTAGCGCGTGATCGGGTTCAGGCCCAGCCACGCGCGCCAGCCGCCGGGGAACAGCTGTACGTTGGTGTAGCCCTGCTCAAGGGCTGCTTCGGCCGCAAGTTCGGGCCGGATGTCCTGCGGGCCTTCAGCCATGAACAAGATGGGCGCATTGCGGTCTTGCGGCAGGTCGCGGCCGTCGCGGATGTCTTCGACGCTGGTCAGGCGCGCGCCCTGGATGTGGCCCTGCACCCATGACTCGTAGTCACGCAGGTCAAAGACGATTGCGCCTTCCCACAGCGAGATCTCGACGGCCTTGGCGTCCTGCAGGATCATCACCTCGCCGGTGCTGCCGCCGCCGCCAAAATCACGGCGCACACGGCTGCCACAAGCGGCCAGCGCGAACACAAGCAGAAGCAAGCCAAAGGCGCGAATCATCAAGCCGATCTCCGGGGCAAAGGGATAGCAGCGTCGGCGGTGGCTCGCAACAGGCAGGGTAGAAGAAGCAGGTAATAGGTTGTAGGGGCCAGGTTGTAGGTCTCCCGAATTGGCCGTCAGGCGACGGATCGAAGGCCGTGGGCGGGCACAATTGCAGAAAGTGTAGCCGGCAATCCGGACCAGTGGCGAAGCCCTACAACCTACTACCTATCCTCCACAACCTGCTGTTCAGGCCTTGCTCGCCATCCCATAGCGTTCCATCTTGTTGTACAGGCTTTTGCGGGCCAGGCCGAGGCGCTTGGCCGCCTGCGTTTTGTTGCCGCCGCAGTCGTCCAGCACCATGCGGATCACTTCGGCCTCAATTTCGTCCATCGTCATCGACAGCCAGCGCCGGTTGTTTTCAGCGGGCCCGAAACTGAGCGTGACCTTCTTGTCCAGCGCGCTCAGCGCTTCGTCGCCCAGGCTGATCCATCGCACCACGAAATTCTCGAGCTCACGCACGTTGCCCGGCCAGGGATACGCGCGTAGTTGCTGCATCACTTCTTCGCCGGGCGGGGTAGGTTCCAGGCCGAAGCGCGCGCAGTGTTTGCGCACAAAGTGCTCGGCTAGTGCCGGCACGTCTTCCAGCCGCTGGCGCAGCGGCGGCACCCGCAACTCAAACGTGTTCAGGCGGTACATCAGGTCGGCGCGGAACGTCCCTTCGCTGACCATGCGATCTATCGGCGCGTTGGTGGCCGTGATGATGCGGACATCAATCGCGATGGATTCCGTGCCGCCCAAACGGCGCACCTCTCGCTCTTGCAGCACACGCAGCAGCCGCTTCTGGAAGCCCAGCGGAATATCGCCGATTTCGTCCAGGAACAGCGTGCCCTGCTGCGCTTGCTCAAACAGGCCGATGCGGCGTTCGCGCGCGTCGGTGAACGCGCCGGGCTCATAGCCGAACAGCTCGCTTTCAATCAGTGTCTCAGGAATCGCCAGGCAGCTTTGTCCCACAAACGGGTGCGCCCGCCGCGCCGACAGCGCGTGTATCGCCCGGGCCACCACCTCTTTGCCGGCGCCAGACTCGCCCAGGATCAGCACCGGAAAGTCCGCGGCCGCCACCTGCGCGATCTGCTTCTTCAATTCGCGCATGCGGGGCGAGTTGCCAACCACCATCGAAAGGGCGTCTGTGCTCATGTGTGTAAGAATAACACGCTTAGCCCGCTCCGCCACGGTCCCATGTGGTAGACTTTGCCTATGGAAACGAGTCGCCTGCTGAAAGTTCGCCTGGTGCCCTTTGAGCTGCCGCTGCTCAAGATCGCCCACGACCGCGAAGCCCTGGCCGCGCACATGAAGCTGCGCGTGCCCGAAAGCTGGCCCAGCGAAGGCGTGCGCAAGCACCAGATACCGGACCAGATCCGCGCCCTCGAGGCCGACCCGGCGTCGCTGGAATGGCACGGCCGCCTGATCGTGCACGGCGGCTTCGGCCCGGAATCGCTGGCCGGTGTGGCCAACCTGAAAGGCCCGCCCGACAAAGCCGGCCGCGTGGAAGTGGGTTACGAAGTGCTGCCGGACTTCCGCACGCGGGGCATCGGCACCGAAGTGCTGAGGATGCTGCTGCACTGGTGCGACCAGCGGCCGGCAGTGAAGGCCGTAATCGCCCGCACCGAGCCCGGCAATGCGATCAGCCAAAAGATGCTCGAGAAAGCCGGGTTCGTGTCGGTGGGCTGGCAGCAGCACCCGGTAATCGGCGAAGTGATCCTGTGGGAACGCACCCGCACCTGAGTTTCATGTGGTATGCTTGCGCAGCTCACGACAAACGGACGAGAAGCACCATGAAGATGCTTATGCTGGCCGCGCTTGCGGCGATGTGCCTGTTCGCCAGCGCCTGCGAATCGACGCGTACGACAAGGGTCGAAGACGGCACCACAGTCATGGAAGCCGAGACCGAGCCCACGACCAAGGCCAACACCGCCGAAGAAACCGAGCCAGAACTGGAACCCCGCAAGGGCCGCTCAAACGAAGAACTCGAAGCCCTCGGCTACGACATCGGCCGTACGCTGTACGGCAAGGATTGAAGGGCGGCCGATGTCCTCTGACTCGTTGAGGCGATCAAGAAACCTGTTCTGGATGGTGTTCGGTGTTGCCCCACTCGTCGCTATCTCCCTATTGGTCTGGTTCAAAGACATCAGACTAGCGCCAAGGGTCGTAGGAGCAGACCGAGTCATTGGTTATGCACCGGATCAGAGTCACTCATCGCAGTTGAAGCAAGTTGGCGAGTACGACCAAGCGAGCGCCCCCACTGACTCAGCTTCGCCAGAAAGCGTGCCCGCTAGCCCCGAGCCCACGCCTCCTGCAACTCCAGATGAAGAGTCGCCGCCGTTGCCAAAAGCGCACTGGTTGGTGGGAGCGGCCCAAGAGGGCTTCGCTCACAGGCTTGCTCAGTTGAGCCTGGAGCCAGATGAAGCAGCGCTGGACGCGGAATTGTTTCTGGCGCGTGGAACGGTGAAGGATGCCTACCAGTTCGATAGCTGGCCGGCTAGCAACGGCCTCATCGCCGGCTTCCGCTTTGTGCCCAGCGAATGCGACGCGCTTCGGACCTTCAGTGTCCTGAAGGATCAAGCCCGGGCCTGCTTCCAGGGTCCCATCCATGGCCACGGCGTCGTCCGCGAGATTGAGCTGCGCCGCGCCGATGACAACGCTGCGGTCTCGCTGCGGTTCCTCGTTGGACTGTCGACCAACGCCGCGCGTGAGCAACTGGTACCGATTCTGCGCGTGACACAGCAAGACGTGCTGCAAGCCAATGCTCAGCGCATCAACCAGTTGTCCGTTGGCGAAGTGAATGATCACAGCAGCTTCAAGTCGGGCGAACTGAAGCGCGTTGCGTTCTCGCGCGCGAACATCTACGTGCAGATCGCGGCCGACGCGAACACCAACGCGCCGGTCGCCGGGCTGGACCTGCTTGCCCTTGCCGCCGAGCTGGACCGAGCCATTGACGCCAGTGCGCGTGTCAGCAGCGATGAACTGGCCTTGCTGCGGCCTCGCATTGCACGCTTCGACCTGTCGGCGACCGAACTCAGCTTGGTCCCTGAACGCGAAAACAGGGCTACTGTCCGTTGGCAGGTTCGGCAATCTCGCGCCGGCGAGTTTGTCCTCGATGCGGATTCAAACGGCGACCTCCAGTTCGACGACCGCGCCAATCCAAGCACGGTCAGGGCAACATCAACCGGCCAGCACACGATCCGGCTGGTCGTGATCGACGACTACCTGTTGTTTGATTGGGAAGACTTGGCGATTCGGGCCAAGTAAATCGCGCCGTGTGGCCGCTACGGGTCTCTGGGTTCGGCGTCCACGATGCGGCCGCCTTCCCGGCTGGCAAGCGCGTTCATGTAGTGCCGGTGCTGCTCAAGCTTGTGTACGCTTACCACCAGCACGTTCAGGCGCTTGATTGCGTTGGCGCGGTGGATCTGCTCCAGGATTCCGGCGCTCAGCGGGTCGCCGTCGGACAGCAGCACGATGGTGTCGGCCTCAGCCTTGTCGATGATCGCAAGTAGCGCGTTCTTGATGTCGGTGCCGCCCTGGATGTCCGTGGACAGCATCCAGTTCACCGCGTCGCGCCGTGTGGCGATGTCATTGTTCACGCGCTGGTACTCAATGAACTCGTGGTTGAACAGCGTCAGCCCGAAAGTCGCCTTCTGCGACAGGCCGTCCAGCGCGGCCGCAGTCTCGGATGCCGTGACGTGAAAGCGCGGTAGAAAGCCGTCGCGCATCATGCGGCCGACTTCCGGGCGGCGCTTCAGAATATCGGCCTTGCGGTCGGCGAAGTCGGCGCGGTCGGGCTCGCGCGCCACCGGGTTGACCATGCTGACGCTGCGGTCAATCGCGAACTGGACGCGCAGGCTGTTGATCTCGATGCCATAAAATGTCGCGCCGGTCTTCTGCTTCGTGCGGGTGTAATCGACGCCGCGCAGGCTTTCGAGCTTGCGGGGGGCGGCCTTGAAACCCGCGTTGGCCTTGAACCAGTCGTCCCACTTGCCAAGGTCGTCGCCGTGGTCTTGACCGGTCAAGTCGCACAGCAGCGCGATTGCTTCACTGAACAGGCGGCCTTCGCCCTCAGCTTTGGCGAGCTCCAGCACCGCAGGTGCGCTCTCATGCGCGCGCAGGTGCAGCAGCGCGTCCAGCGCCGCCGATTGCACGTACCATGTCGCGTTTTTCAGGCGGTCCACGGCGTCGATCGCGCGGGTGCTCATGTTGGCCCGGCCGCAGGCCAGCAGGGCGGCCGCCACGCGCAGCGGCTTTTCATCGTTCAGCCAGGCGGCGACGCGGGCTTCCAGCTTGGCCCTGGCCGCGCCGGTGGCGCAGGCGGTCAGCATCGCGTGCGAAACGACTTCGTCGTCGGCGTGATCCAGCAGTGGCGCCAGCACGGCCTCTACGGCGGCCAGGTCGGCACCTTCCAGTTTGGCGGGCATCCGTTGCAGCAGGCGCAGGCCGCTCAGCAGCCGCTCGCGCGCGTCGGCGTCTTCCGTGCCCGCACCCATGAACCTCGTGGCCGTATCGACCTTCACCGGGCCGCGGTTGCACGACACCAGCCACCACGCAAGTTCGGGCTCATACTGCCGCACCAGCGCGTTGTATTCATCCAGCACCGCCTTGTGCGACTCGGCCCGTGTCAGGCGCACCAGCAGGCTGCCAAAGAACTGCGGCCGCACGCCGGGTGCCAGCTTCATGCCCTTGCGCGCGAACTCGAGCACCTTCTTCAGTGCCGTGGTTTCCAGATCGGTGCCGATTGCAAAGTGCGCGGCCTGGGCCGCGTCTTCCAGGTTGCCGGCGTTGCCCAGCGCATCGACGCCGCGGCTGTCGCCCTTGGCCAGCAGGCGCGAAAGTGCCGTGCGGCGGGCGTCAGCGTTTGCGCCGCCGGTGGCGACGGCCTCGAGCGCGGTCATGGCCTCGGGCGTCGCGATTTCGGCGATGGCTTCGACGGCGGCGGGCGCGCAGCCGTCTTTGTCTTCGGCGGCGCGCTTCAATTCCTTCAGTGGCGCATCGGCCCCGTAACGACCAAGCCAGCGCAGCGTGGCCGCACGGCGCTCCGGCGTCTTGGCGCGGCCGTAGAGCTTCAGCAGCAGCTTGATGTCGTCGGGTTCAGCGTGTTTGACCATGACCCAGGCGGCGACCAGGGCGACTTCGTCGTCGGCTTCGTCTTTGATCGCGTCCTCAAGGAAGGACGTGACGCCGGCCTCAGGGTAGCGTTGCAGCCCCAGCAGGATTTCGAACTTCTGGGCCTTGCTGGCCTTCTTCCAGTCGCGCTTGGCGTCTTTGACACGCTCTTTGGCGGGTTTGGCGTCGTCGCCTTTGAGTTTTTCGGCGACGTGGACCGGCCCGGCCGCAAGAAGCAGAAGCAACGCCACAACGCACAGGACAAGACGACCCATCCGATTCTCCTGCACTGTAGTGGCGCGGCCCGCCGCAAGGTTACAAGGAAGGAGCGGCAGGGAGTAGGGACTACAGGGGCTTGGGGCTTGGGGCTTGGGGCTTGGGGCTTCGGGCTTGGGGCTTCGGGCTTCGGGCTGGGGGCCTCGGGCTTGGGCGGGGCTGTACCCTCACCACCTACAACCTCACCCCTACTACCTAACACCCCTACAACCTCGCCTCCCAAGCGCACCCCAGACCCCGCACTCCAGACCCCGCACCCTATCGCGAATCCGGGAAGCTGAATGCGACGGTAGTCAATTCCGGTAAATACTTTCTTCAAGCTTGAAGCATTTACCGCTGCGAGAGGTACACTGTGCCTGCAACCCCTTAGCAGCAGACTGGAGGACGAAGGTGCGACGGACTCCTCTTATCGTCACGCTGGGTTTGGCCAGCATCGTATGCCTCGGCATTGCGCATTTCAGCGCAAGCGCCCAGGACCCCACGCCTGAAAAAGACACCTCAAGCCAACCCAAACTGGGCGGCGACTGGCGCAAGCTGCGCGACTCGCTGGATGGCCTGTTCGACCAGCTTCACAAAGAGAAGGGCATCAAGGCGGCCAACATCGCCAACGACGCGGTTTTCATCCGCCGTGTCTACCTTGACCTGCTGGGGCGCCCGCCGTCGCCTTCCGAAATCGACGCCTTTGCCCCTGAGCGCAAGCGCGCCGACGGCCTGCGCGGCCAAGCCAAGCGCGAGGCCCTGATCGACGAACTGATGGCCACCAAAGAATACGCCGAACACTTTGCGGCCTTCTGGCGCGTGGTGATGGTCGGCCGCGGCGACAACTGGTACGACCGCTCGCTCGAAAATTTCCTCGGCACGGCGCTGCACGAAAACCGCTCCTGGAGCCAGATCACCACTGAGCTTGTGGCCGCAAAAGGCCGCACGCCGGAAAACCCGGCCATCGGGTATCTCGGCAGCTTCGAAAACGACAAGGCGGCCATGACCGGCATTACCGCCAAGGTGTTTCTGGGCAAGCAAATCCAGTGCGCGGAATGCCATGAGCATCCCTACGAAGATTGGTCCACAGACGACTTTGAGGCCATGCAGGGCTTCTTTCGCCTGTTCAGCGTCGGCGCCCGCGGCGAAGGTGCCCAGCGCTACTGGTTCAGCCAGGACACCGAAATCCACAACCGCCACGACGTAAGCGCCAAGGTGCGCTTGCGCGGCAAGTACAAGCTGCCCAAATACCTCGGCGGCGACGAGTACGAGTTCCGAAGCGGCGAGACGCTGCGCGACAGCCTGGCCACCTGGATGACCAGCGCCGACAACAAGTGGTTCCGCGAGATGACCGTCAACCGATACATGGCCTACTTCCTGGGCCTTGGCTTCGTGACGCCGGTCGATGACTTCAACAGCATCAATGAGCCCACTTTCCCGGTGGTGCTCGAAGTGATGGGCAAAGACTTCGCCGCCAGCGGCTTTGACCTGCGCTACCTGATCCGCGCGATTACCACCAGCAAGCTGTACCAGCGCGAAACCAGCCTGAACCGCAGCAACCGCAACGACTGGATCTATTACAGCCGCGGCTATGTCCGCAAACTTACGCCTGAACAAGTCGAAAACAGCATTCGCGCGGTCGTGGGCATCGAAGCCTTGAACCCCTTCCAGCCGGTGCGCGACGTGCCCGACAGCAAACTCACCGACGACGAAAAGCGCAACAAGGGCATCGCCAACGCCGTCAACGGCTGGAAGAACAACCTGCACCGCCTGATGCGCGACGCCTACAACGGCGACCCCGAAATCCGCGAGCTTTCCGATTACGACGGCACGCTGATCCAGGCCCTGCTACTGATGAACGCGCCGTTGCTGGGGCCGGCCTCGCTGGACAACAACTTGAAGAAAATCCTGCGCGATTACGGCAGCCACAAAGATCGCGTGTACCAGATTTTCATGACCGTGCTTGGGCGCAAGCCGACCAAAGATGACATAGCGCTGATCAACGGCTTCATGCCGGCATGGACCGGCCAGGATGAGCAGCGCTACGAAGACCTGTTCATGGCGCTGATGAACACCACGGAGTTTGCGACGAACAAGTAGGGCAAGAGTTTATGGCATGAACCGGGGCAAATTTTCGCTACCGGCGCGATTTGGCCGGGTTGGATGCAAACCTTGGCACAAGACAGGCAATAACGGGCACACTTCCGGAGATTACCCATGGGTTTCGACTTCACCGTCTCACGCCGTGACTTCCTTCGGGCCTCAGGCGCGGCCGGCGGCCTGATGGTCAGCAGCGCGATGTTCGGCAACGTGCTGCGCGCCGAAAAGCCCGTGCGCAACACCAAGATCAAGTCCGTGATCATGCTGTTCATGGAAGGCGGCCCCAGCCAGCTTGAGACGTTTGACTGCAAGCCGGGCAAGAAAACCGCCGCGCCCTATAAGGTGATCGAGACCGAAGTACCGGGCTTTGCACCCTGTGAGCACCTGCCCAACATCGCCAAGCGCGCCAAGGACCTGCTGCTGATCAAGACCATGAGCAGCCGCGAAGGCAACCACAGCCGCGCGGCCTACCTGCTGCGCACGGGCTACATCCCCAACCCGACACTGAAACACCCGAGCCTGGGCAGCATTGTGGCCCACCAGCTTGGCGACCCCGACTTTGAACTGCCCAACTTCGTGAAGCTGCGCGGCGCGCCGCACCCCGCGGGCTACCTGGGCGTGAACCAGAACCCGTTCGTGATCAGCCGCCCCGGCGCCAAGATCGAAAACCTCGATTACGCTGCGGGCGTGGACAAAGACCGCATGGACCGGCGCATGAAGCTGGTCAAGGAAATGGAAAAGGACTTCGCCAAGGAACACGGCAACGAAGCCACCGAAGCCCACAAGGCCATGTATGAAAAGGCGCGCAAGCTGATGGACAGCCCGCTGCGCAAGAAGTTCTACATCGACGACGAACCCCAAGAAGTCCGCAAGGCCTACGGCCAGGGTCAGTTCGCTGATTCATGCATCATCGCCCGCCGCCTCGTTGAGGCCGGGGTACCCGCGATCGAGATCGTGCACGGCGGCTGGGACACCCACGACGACGGCTTCAAGCGCTGCCAAGAACTGAACACCGCCATCGACCAGCCTTGGGCGGCGCTGATTGAAGACCTGAAGAAGCGCGGCCTGTACGAAAGCACGCTGATTGTGTGGATGGGCGAATTCGGCCGCACGCCGGATTTGACCGGCACCAGCGGCCGCGGCCACTGGCCGAACAATTTCTGTGCGGTGCTGGGCGGCGGCGGCGTGAAGGCTGGGCAGGTAATCGGCGAAACGGACCCGGACGGTCTCGGCCGCGACAGCAAGGGCCAAAGCCTGATCAAGGACCCAGTAAGCCCCGCCGACCTGTACAAGACGCTGGGCGTAATGATGGACTGGGACCTGACCAAAGAATTCGAAGCCGGCAACCGCCCAGTATGGCTGATCGACAAGGGAGCCAAAGAAGTAGAGAAGATCTACAAGTAACCCAACAAGCAAAAGAACCCGGGCCGCCAAGCGGCCCGGGTTTCATTTGGGAGCATCAACAAGAAAAGCGCCCACCAAAGAAAAACAAGAGCCCGAAGCGCAAGCGAAGGGTGGACAAACGGCACGCTCTCGAACAATGGGAAGGTGATATCCGCAGACGTCTCGTCCGCGCTGGCGGCCGGGACGGCCGCGGTCCCGGTGGACGGCCTGCGGCCTCTACTACGGCTGTTCCATCAGGTAGTATTCGCCCTCTTCGGCGAATCCGTTGCTTGCGACCTTGAAGCCGTGTTTGCGGTAGAAGGCTATGGCGCTTGCGTTCTGGATGCTGGTTTTCAGCCTGACGGGTCGCCCGGTCCTCTCGAGGCATGCTTGCAACAGCGCGGCCCCTACCCCGGCCCTTTGTCTTGACGTGTCAATGTACAGGTTGTGCAGGAAGTTTTCGGGCGGCCACCACGACACGAAACCAGCAATCGCGCCTTCCACTTCGGCTACCAGAATGGCTTCGCCCTCTGTGGCCTTGTCGAAGTCTTCGAGCCGCAGCGTCGCCGGGTCGACCCACAAAAACGTTTGCTGCCGGACCCGCAGAAACAGCTCGCGCAGGGCGGGCTTGTCGGCCTCTGTGCCTGGGCGGATCTTCAGCTGGATCATGCGTTTGGCGTCTCCTGTTCGCGCGCCTGGCGGATGGTTCCCAGCACGCCGTCGGCGTAGGCGCTCAGTTTGGCGGGGCCTATGCCAGGAACCTGCAGCAGCTCTTCGCGGGTTCTGGGTGTCGCTTCGGCTATGGCTTCGAGCACCCGGTTGCCGAACACCCTGAATGCGGCCACGCCTTCTTTGTCGGCTTGTTGTTTGCGCCAGACTTTCAGCGCGTTCAGCAAATCCGCATCGGCCTTCGGTGCGCTTTCTGGTTTGGGTTTTGCTGCTGCCTTGGCTGTCTTTGTCTTGCGGAGCGCGGCTTTGCCCGCGGGCTCTTCGCCTGCCATCAGCAGGTGTTTCAGCGCGTCGATGCCTTCCACGCGGCCCTCACGCGTCAGCCAGATTCTTTGGTACTTGATGCGCTCGCCGCCCTTTTCGAATTCGTCTTCGTTCACGAACACCAGCTTGCCGCGCGCCATGGCGGCCACGAGCCTTTCGAACTCGCGGCGGTCAACCTTGCCCTCGAATTTTTCGCGGTACAGCTTGCCCGTAGAGCCGCCATCGCGCTCTTGCAACGACGCGATGATCCGCTCCATGCCTGCGCGCTCAGCCTCACTGGGCGCACGAAAGCTCGCGGCCACGCACTCTTGTGGCGCGCAGATGTCGCAATGCCCGCAGGAGCGCGCGGAATCTTCCGTGTCGCCGAAGTGGCGCACGAGCGCCGCCATGCGGCAGGTGCGCGACTCGGCGAATGCAAACACGGCCTCAAGCTGCGCCTTCTTGTGCTCGATCCAGGCGTTGTAGCCGTCCTGCCAGCCGTCTTTGCCGCGGGTGAAGAAGCCCTCGGCATCCACGTCAGCGCCGCCGTGGGCCAGCAGCCGGTCCAGCCGCGTGGCCGTCGTTGACACGTCAAGTTCAAGCTCGGCTGCCAAGCCCTCGACCGTCAAGCCGGAATCACCCAGCGCGCGAAACGTCTGCTGCATCTGCGGCAGCGGCGGATAGTCGCGCTCCATGAAAAACTCGTGCAGCCGCCGGTCTGACCAGCCGTACATCAGCACCGCGCGGCTGGGCTTGCCGTCGCGGCCCGCGCGGCCGATTTCCTGGTAGTAGCCCTCGACGCTGGCGGGCAGAGCAGTGTGGATCACGCTGCGGATGTCGTGTTTGTCGATGCCCATGCCGAACGCGATAGTCGCAACGACCACCGAAAGCTCGCTGGCCTGAAACGCAGTCTGGGTGCGGTCGCGCGATTCGGGCTTCAAACCCGCGTGGTAGGCCTCGCAGGGCATGTGTGCCGCCAGTGACTTGGCCAGCGCTTCGCATTCCTTGCGCGACGGCACGTACACGATCGCCGGCAGGCGCGCGGGATCCGACAGCAGCTCAAGCACCTTGGCCGCACGCAGCGACGGCTTCAGCTCACATACCTCAACCGCAATGTTCTCGCGCCGGAAGCCGTGAATCAGCTTGCGGCCGCCCTGCATGGCAAGCTGGCTTGCGATATCCGCCTGCACCTGCGGCGTGGCCGTGGCGGTCAGCGCGATCACCGGGGCCGGCCTCAGCGCAGGCAGGCGCTGGCCGAGCAGGCGGTAATCCGGCCGGAAGTCGTGGCCCCACTGGCTGATGCAGTGGGCCTCATCGATAGCGATCAGGTTCGGGCGGCGCTTGGCGAGCCATTCGACGAAGCCGGGCACGCGCAGGCGCTCGGGTGCGATGAACAGGAAGTCGAGCTTGCCCTCGACCCAGTCGATGCAGGCCTGGCGCGAATCGGCCCGCGCGCGCCCGCTGTGGATACGCGCGACCCGAAAGCCGAGTTCGGCCAGCTTGGCGACCTGATCTTCCATCAGCGAAATCAGCGGGCTGATCACCAGCGCGTTGCCGCCCCGCGCCGCCGCCGGAAGCTGATAGCACAGCGACTTGCCGGCGCCCGTCGGCATCACCAGCAGCACGTCTTCGCCCGAGGCCGCGGCCGCGCAGGCATCAAGCTGGTGAGGCCGAAAGGCCGGGTGCTTGAATCGCTGCCGCAGGATTTCAATCAGCTCCGCCATGGCGCGAGTGTAACAAGCGATGCGCACTCGTTAACGGGAACCGCGGCCGATTGCGCGGCCGCGGTTTGGGTGTGGCGGGTGAAATCACTGTCGTTTGAACTCTTTTCGCTCAACGGTCCGTCCCGCCATGTTTGGTCGCCCCATGCGGCGGTCTTCGGCACGGTCGAACTGCCCGCGGGTGGGTGCTTCGGGCGGCGTGACCTCGACGGTGTTGTCGCTGTCTTCTTCGACGCGGCCGGTTTCGGTGCGGCCGTTCTGGTTGTTGTTCTGCGGTTGCGGGTTGGGCTCGATGCCGTTGTTCTGACCGGCCTTCTTCATTTCATCCTGCACGGCCTTGCGGACCTTGGCAAAGCGGGCCTTGACCCAGTTGTAATCGGTGGCGCGGATCATTTCACCGGCGGCGTTGCGTTCGTGGTCCGAATGCCCGGTGGGCATCGCGACAATCGCCCCGGACGCCGTGGTGAAGTAGACGCGGCCGACATCCGTAGCGGGCTGGTACACGAAGCTTTCGTTGCGAACATGATAGCTCCAGACCAGGTCGCCGTTTCGTTCGTCCAGCGCCATCAGGTAGCCGTCTTTGGTGCCCAGCATCACCAGGCCCTCGTACAGCACGGGGCGGGTGAACTCGCGCTTGGCGTCCAGTTCAACGCGCCACAGCACTTTGTTCTGGCCGGGGTCCACGGCGGTGATCTGGTTGTCGTAGGCAAAGACCACCATCGTGTCGCTGACGCCCGGCCTCAGGCCCTGGAAATCAAGGCTGCTTCTGGGCCCCTGGATTGGTGTGGTCTGGGTGGCTTCGGGTTTGTCGGTGCTGTTCTTGAGGGCCATGATCTGGCGGTTGCCAGTGGCCGCGACCGTACGCGCCGCCGAGAAGCTGGTGGCGGTTTCGCGGTCGTTGCCTTTGCTTTCGCCGTTCTTGACGCCCGGCTCAGTGGTCTTGGTGCCGTTCCAGGTGCCGTTGAAAGTCGTGGTCAGCAGCAGCCCCCACTTTGAGGCCACCGGTGCGGACACCAGCCCCAGGTTGCTCTGCCATGCAATGCTGCCGCCCTTTTGCGACAGGTTCACCAGCCGGCCGTCGCCGGCCGCGACCATGATGCCCTTTTCTGTGGGTACCGGCGCGGTCAGCACGTTGCTGCTGAGTTGCGTCTTCCATACCGAGCCGCCTCCGGCCTTGCTGTGGGCCGAAACCGCGTGCCCGTTGCCGTTGCGGTATGCCGCGTAGAAGCGGGTGTCGTCGGCAGCCGGCGCGCAGTCGACGGTCGGCGAAATCCACTTGGCGAACTTGATCTTACCGGTCTGGATATCGACTTGTTCGAGCGTGCACGAGTAGGTCGTGTAGCTCGCACCGCCCAAGCCGATCAGAATGTCACTGATGCCTGAATCTTTGCTTTGCGCCGTCCACGCGTGCTGGCCGGTCTCGCCATCAAGGCCGTAGATCTTGCTGCCGCTTCCGCTGCCGACCACCACCATGCCTTCAGCAGCACCGGGGCTGCGCGCCCCGCCGGAGGCCACCTTGGCCGCCCAAGCCTTGCGGCCGGAATGTGCCGTCGGCACCGTCAGCGGGATTTGCCCCTGCGCGGTCTGGCCCATGTCGCCAAGCGGCATGGGAACCGAGTTTGTGGGCAGCGACAGTTTCGTCGGCAGCACCTGGCCCTCAGCGGGCGCGTCGGAGTTATCGGCGCGGGCGGGCGCCACCGCCAGCAGGCCCACGGCACAGGGCAACACGGCGGCCCACGCCAGCCTGCGAGCGCTGAACTTCACGGACATCTTCATTGGGATGCCTTCGTAAGGGGAAGACCTGGGGTTCTTGCGCAGCTCAGGCTGCCCAGCGCAAGCTCTACGCAAGGTCAACGTAGCCCATGGAATGGCGCGGGGCGAATCGCGGGTGCAGGCCGCTTCGCCGATTGCGCCATGGCAAACGTCACTTGCGAATGCGCGAAGGTTGTCGCTGCCCCCACCGGCCGCTAGGATTCGCGCCTTCAACCAACCGGAGACGTCATGCCCGCCCAGATCCTTGACGGCAAAGCACTTGCCAAGCGCATGCAGACTGAGCTGACGGCCGAGTTCGCGGCCCTCAAAGCCGCCGGGCGCCCGGCGCACCTGGTAAGCCTGAGCATCGGCAGCGACGAAAGCAGCGACTGGTACGTGAACAACCAGAAGAAGGCCGCCGAGAAGCTGGGCGTGCTGTACACCGCCGAACGCATCGACGCCACCAGCACGTTCGAACAAGCGGCCGCCAAGATACGCGAGATCTGCGCCAAGGCCGATGTCACCGGGCTGATTCTGCAACTGCCGGTGCCAAAGCATCTCGACGCCAATGAACTAGCCAAGGTCATCACCCCGGCCAAAAACGTGGAAGGCGTGGACCCGGACAACCTAGGCCTGCTGGTCATGAACCAGTACCGCAACCTGCCCTGCACCGCCCGCGCGGCCATTGAGCTGGCCGCCGAGTCAGGCGTAGATTTCAAGGGCAAGCACGCCGTGGTGTGCGGCCGCAGCATCATTGTGGGCAAGCCGGTCGCGCTGCTATTGCTGGACAAGCATTGCACAGTGACGATCTGCCACTCGCGCACGCCGAACCTGCCCGAAGTGTGCCGCCAGGCCGACATCCTCGTGACGGCAATGGGCGCCAAGCCGGGGATGATCAACGGCGACTTCGTGAAGCCCGGGGCGATTGTGGTGGATGTAGCCACGATCGCCGTAGAGGGCGGCAAGTACAAAGGCGACTGCGACTGGGAAAGTGTGAGCACCAAAGCAGCCTGGGCCAGCCCAGTCCCCGGCGGAGTAGGCAGCGTAACGACGCAGATCCTGTTCAAGAACACACTCGAGACACTGAAGCGGCAGGGTTAGGGCTTGGACGCGGAAACACCGCCAGCAATTTGCGAAGTTGGGATCGTCAGTTGGGCAGCTGCACTTCTGTCGCCTCGTCCGCTGACACCTGGATCACTTTACTCCAGGCAGCCCCCATTGGCGCAAACATCCCGTCGTGCTCGACGACCACTGTGATGAGGTAACTCCCCGGTGGCAGGTGCGCCATCTGTACGGAATCGCGGTCCAGCACCACCACGTCTCCAAAGCCCAGCAAAGCCTGGCTGGTACGCTCTTCGGATTGCGAGTAGATCGGCGTGATGCATGCGTGGTACTTGCTGTTCGACTGTCGGTGCTCGGAGCCAACGGCGAGAGTTACACGCCCGCCGGGCAAAGGGTCATCCACAATGATTTCGAATCCCGCTTCTACGGACCCGCCGACCTTTGAGGCTCGCAGCAGGCCTGCGTCCCTATCAAAGACGATCCACTTCCGGGGATCCGCATTGGCTACCTGACAAGGAAATGCCGCGCGACCGGAAGCGTTGGTTGTCTGGCGCACGAGATGTCGAGTGAACCCACGGCTTTCACACTTGCCAATGGCCCAAGCAATCAACGGATCGACCGCCGAGGTAAAGACAATGCACCCCGGCAGGGCGGTACCATCCGACCTCAGGCACCGCACCGTGACTGAGCAAGAGGACTCGACTTGTAGCTCATGGTCCGTCGAAGTCCCGGCATCGTGGCGTGCGGTGAGGAACACCTCGCCCTGGGGTGTTATCACCAAGGCCGCGTACTCCCCGGGAGATTTAATGCTGGTAACGATGCGTCCCGTCGCATCAACGACCCTGCTTCCCTCGTCCACTTCGAGTGTCGCCCCCGGCACGCGCGGAACCACGAAGTAGCGTGTAGGAAGACTCCTCGCACTCAAGCCCGTGTCAGTGTCATTTGAGCGATCCACCATTCGGATCACAAATGGGCTGCTAGCAGCAGCCTTCACAACCAAAGTGAGCCTCAATTTCCGGTCACCGGCCTTGAACCAGTACTCGCCGCTGCGATTGGGGTTCAAGTCGCGGGGCAGGTGAACGTCAGTGGTCACGTGCGTTCCGCCTCCCGCCCCACGAGGCAGACCGTGAACTACAACCTCTCCGTCCTCATCGGTGTAATGCTCTTCCATCGGCCCTACGAAGTGCCTCTCACCGACCGCGGACCACATGGGCCGGACCCGGACCAGTAAGTCGCGCTGCGCAACGCCATTCTCGTCTTGCACGGTAACGGTAAGGATGCCATCGCGGCTGATCACGTCGGCTTTCAAGTCGCAGAACCTGCTGCCGCCCACGACATTGGCCGTTCCAACCGCAACTTCCGCACGCGGGTTCGGCCTGGAAGTCTTTCTCGGATGGGCATGTATGGTGTAGGTCGGGCGACAGTCCGCGCGTGGCACCGGAGTCCTGAATCGGAGCACTCCATCCTGCGGCCAACCGACTTCCTGTAGATCCATTTGGCCCACCGGGTCCCAGTCGCTGAACCGAACACTGAGCCTTGTGTACTCCTGCGGAGCGGTCACCATGGCCTCTTCGGTGACGCCAATTGCCTGCACCACCGCTCGTACAAAGTCGCCGGGTGAAGCTTCGACCAGCGTGATGGAAACCTCTGCCTCTCCCAAGAATCGCAACTCAATCAATTCGTTCGGGGCCGGGATTCTGGTGCCTAGCGAAGATTCTGCACGGGCAAATTCAGCCGACACCCGCATGTCAAACTTACGGGTGAACTCCAGCGGCAACCGAGGCACGTTCTCATGCAACTCAACCAGATGACTAGCAACGAACTTGGACCAATACGTCTGGCTGACCTCCACCGAGGACGACGGCAATGCATTGACAGAAACCTCTAACTCCGTCTCGTCGGGCACATGCACCAGAATCCTGACGGGGACTAAGTAGTACACGGACACGTGCTGAGCGCGCTTCCTGGACGACTCCGTGATCTCCGCGGCACCCGAGCGAACATCGAACCAAACCTGCGCCATGTAAGGAAAGGACAACTCACTTGTGGAGTGGTAGGTGTATCTGCCGTCGGGCAGTTCACCAACTACAACCGCGTGCTTTTCGTAGAGCACTATATGTGCACCTTCCACTACGCCAGATGCACCAGCAATCGGTGCCCGATAACCGGCCTCAGCGAATTGCATTGGTGTTGAGAGCCAGCGCACCTCCAATGTCAGGAGCCCTCCGTTGGAAGGAACTTCGCTCCCCCTCGACACCGCCTCCGCTAAAGACTGGTCGCTTGCGGCAGGCCCGGACTTCTTGCCGCTTGGCGGCGCAATTGCCACTTCAGAGATGTGAGCCCCCGATTGGGTCTGAGTTGCTCGCTTTGCAGCCACGACGAGCCATGCTGCGGTGCCAATAACGAGAGACAGCGCGCCAACTCCCACCAAAATGCGAACCGACTTGGTCCTCGATAGGTGCACGTCATTCATGGTGACCCTCGCCTGCTGCAGATCTTCGACGGAAAAGCACAGCGCTACGGTGTGTCTGGTTGCGCATTCGACGTGTTTTGGTACTTTTCACACGGGCACAATTGGTCGCGATGCGTGTCGGCGCAGTTCCAAACGACCTCAATGCGCCAAAGCAGTATCACTGTTCCATACTCGAGTTCCGCACCCAACGCATTCATCGCATATGGGTCAAAGTTCTGCTGCGGACTGTATCGATCCTCAACCGAGAGTCTCCAAGCTATTCCGACCTCTACGCTGTCCTTCGGATGGGTTGTGGTCTGACTGCACTCAAAGTGGAAAGTTCGATCCGTATCCCAGTAAGATTCTGCCGTTGTTGTCCGCGCGGAATCTGGGTTCCACACCTCGCCTTCCCACTGCCCTAAGATTGACACATTAGTCTCACCATCGTTTACCTCAGCATTGTGAGCATTTCCGTTCGCCGAACACTCAAACAATGTCCTTGCACGCTCTTCTTCCACGTCATATTCGACAACTACGCTCATTGAGTTGATCTGTCCATTAAGGTCGACCGACGAGACTGTACAATTCCACTCCGGCGACTGCATTTGGCTTCCGTCGAATGGCAGCCACGCGACAACTATTCGTTGCCAAGTCCGCTGTACAATCCTTGGGGGGGGGGGGGTGGAATCCCTGAATTGACACAATGGAGCTTAGATATTGCGGCCGCCACTTGCAAGGACTCACTTGTCCATCACATTTGTGCGATTGAGAATCATGACTACCGACATTGGACTTGCTTGCCTTCGAATAGGCATTGGTTGCCTTACGCTATGGTGGGGAGTGGAGAAGCTCATGCAGTATGAAACCTGGGCTAGCTCTTTCCCCGATCCACTCGGTGTCGGAGCGCCAATGAGTCTCGCTCTAGTCGTAATCGCACAGCTTCCATGTGCGATCCTGATTGCTTTGGGCTGCTGGACCAGGTTGGCCGCTGTCTTGCCCGCGGCTGCAATGGCCGTGGCCGCCGCTTCAATTCACGGACTCAGTGACACCGTTGGGATGCGGCACGCTGCGGTATACTTGACCTGCTACGTGGCGATCATCTTGGCTGGCCCCGGTCGATACTCCGTCGACGGACTTTGCTCACGAAAGCCGTCGAAGGACCATTCGTTACTGGACCCTTCCACATCACCTGCTTCTGGTGATGGTTGATCACTCGGATCCTGTTCAATTTCGCCCGCTTGAACGCTGAAGCGGCAGGGGTGAATCGGGATGGCGGTTGCGCGTTTGGGCGGTAGGCTGGCGCTTCGCTCAGCTTGTTTCGCCAACCAGGAGGCCTCATGTCCAGCAAACGATTTGGTGCCAAGCCGAAGAAAGTCAAGGAAAAGGGCGACAAGCCTGCGGCTGCTGCGCCTTCCACGGATCGGGGCTCCAAGGTTGGGCCCAAGAGTTCGGCTGGGCCTCGCTCGCACTTCCAGCGCCGCAGTTCGGGGTGATTTGCGCTTTGCTTCGCGTGAACCATTCGGGCAAATCCGCGGCGGCTTTGCGGCCGTAAGCTAACTGACTGCACATAAGTGTGCGCCCCTTTGGGGTTGCGGACGGTTTTGGTATTGTTTTGCGCCTGCGGAACGTACCTGTTGCTACACGGGAGATTGCGATGCCAATGCTTCGTCTGCTGTGCCTGCTGGCCCTGGCGGCCACCTTTGCAATGGGTTGCCAGAACCGCGGCGTGATCCGAACCGCCGATGGCACCATCATTTCTGACGGCAAAGAAGCCAGCGCCGAAACCGGCAAGACTTCCGGCACCGTGGATAACTCCGGCACAGGCAAGACGGAAAGCAGCTCAGGCAAGACTGAGTCCGGCACAGGCAAGACCGATCCCGGAACCGGCAGCACTGGCAAAGCCAGCGTCGTAGACCCCGAAACCGGCGAAATCTGCCTGCTGCCCCCTGAACCTGTTGAAGACGACCTCAGCGGCAAGCTCACCGTCGGCAAGCCGGCGCCCGACTTTGCCCTCACTGACGCGCGCAGCGGCAACACCGTGAAGCTCGCCGACTACAAGGGTAAGACGGTGATGCTGTTCTTCTGGGCCTCGTGGTGCCCCACGTGCAAAATGGCCTGCCGCAGCGGTGGCAGCCTGAACAACTTCTGGAAGGTGATGGAAGAAACGCCGGATTCACAGGTGGCGATCGTCGGCATCGGCAGCGGCACCGACGACAACGCCGGGTCGCAAAAGGCATTCCTTGACACCCACAGCGCACCTTGGGCCAGCGCGTTTGACGATGGGAACAGTGTTGAACGCAAGTACGGCGTGCGCGGTGTACCCACCGTCGTGGTCGTGGGCAAGGACGGCACCGTGCTGACTTACGGCCGCTATGAACGCAAGTATCGTGACGACCTGCTTGAGTACCTGAAGCAGGAGTGCACGATGAAACCGGAAGGCAAGTAGCTTGAGCGACGACACGCTGCTGAACCGCGGCGAGCTGGGGCCGTACAAGATCGAGCGCAAGCTGGGCCAGGGCGCGATGGGCGGCGTTTACCTTGCGCGCCACCGCGTGCTGGACGTGTATCACGCCGTCAAAGTCATCCAGCCGCGCCTCGTCAACGACCCCGTGCTGATCGAGCGCTTCCTGCGCGAAGCCCGCAACACCGCGAAGCTGAAGCACCCTAACATCGTGCAAGTGATGGGCGCTGACCAGGTGGACGGCACTTACTACCTGGCCATGGAGTTCGTGCAGGGCCGCACGCTCGAAGACGTGGCCCGCGAAGGCGTGAACCAGCACGATGCCGTGCGCTACGTGCACATGGTCGCCAACGCGCTGAACCTGGCGCACCGAAACAACATCATCCATCGCGACATCAAGCCCGCAAACGTGATGGTGAACGAAGAAGACGTCGCCAAGCTGATGGACTTCGGCCTCGTGCGCGACACCGGCACACCCGAAGGGGCCGAAGACGGCAGCCAGCTGACCATGGCCGGCTTCGTGATGGGCACGCCAAGCTACATGCCGATTGAGCAATGGCAGGGAGAAGGCGTCGATCACCGCAGCGATATCTACGCGCTGGGCGTGACGCTGTTCGTGCTGCTGACGGGAAAGATGCCGTTCCCGGGCAAAACCGCGCGCGACATTTTCCGCGCCGTGCTGACCGGCAAGCCCGCCAACGTCTGCACCACCAACCCGCAGGTCGACGCCGAGCTGGGCGAAATCGTCCACAAGGCCATGGCCGCCGAAAAAGAAGACCGCTTCCAGAGCGCCGAAGAGTTCGCGTTAGCGCTCGAGAGCTGGTGGGACCGCCACCCGTACCAGGGCACGTCCCTGTTCAAGGCACCCTCACTCGATGAGGCCGGCGGCGCCACTTCACGCGGCAGCTTGGGCGGCCGCGCCACCGTGCGCTCAAGCAGCGCCACCCGCGCTTCTTTGTCGCATTCCACGGGCCAGACGATGCAGGACAGCACCCCCACCGAAATGGGTGCCGCCAAAGGCAGCAAGGCCGGGCTGATTGCTGCTGTGGCGCTGATCCTGGTGATCGGCCTGTCCGTCGGCGGCTGGCTGCTGTTCGGCCGCGACAACTCAGGCGGCAACACATTGCCCCCGGTTGCCACGTTTGAAGTCAAGATCGCGGCTGACCAGGCCACGGAAGCCACACCGCTGCCGGTGCGGATGGCGGAGTTCAGCATCCCGGGCCGCAGCAGCGGCGCGGTCACTCTGGACGGCCAGCCCTACAACTGGGGTGACGCAATCACATTGAAGCCGGGGTTGAACCGTTTGCAGCTTGAGGGCGAAGGCGGCGCGCGAACGCTGTTCGTGTTCCTGGATGCCGACCTGCCCGAGTTGTCAGTTCCGGCGCTAACCCGCGCCGATGGCATCATCCCGACCCGCGAGGGCTCATACAAACTTGCTGGCCAGGTAACAGACGCCAGCGGCTTGTCCGGCATGCGCCTGGAAGCACGGATCGACGGCGAGATTCGTGAACTGACGCTGGATGCCCAGGGACGCTTCGAGCAGGATTTTCCGCTGGCCGATGCCGACATCACCCTTGAGCTGCAGGCCATCGACCGCGCGGGCAACCGCAGCAAGGCCCTCAGCTTCTTGATCGTCCCTGACCGCCAGGCCCTGCAGTTCCTGGGTGAAGAGCAGACGGTGTGGTACACGCAGCGCAACATCTTGTTCACCGGCCGCCTCAGCAAGTCGCGCGGCGTAAAACTGCGCGTCGGCGGCGAGCCCGTGACCCTTGAAGCCGACGGTCGCTTTTCGCTGCCCATTGAGCGCGCCGCCGGCGACCACGACCTGCTTGCCGAGGCCGAAGATTGGTACGGCGAGAAGGCCAGGCGCGTGTACCAGTTCGTGGTCGATCTTGCGCCGCCGATGCTGACTTTGACGCCGCTATCAGCGGTGCGGGTTGAGTCGCTGCCGGCCACACTGAGCGTCAGCGGCAAACTGGATGACTCGCGCGCGACCGTGACCGTCAATGGTGCCAAAGTAAGCGTAGGCACCGATGGCGGCTTCGAGGCAAGGGTCCAGGTCGATGCCTTTGGTGAGGCCGCGGTCGTGGTGACCGCCACGGACCCCGCCGGCCGCAAGTCGGAACTGACGCTGAACGTGTCAGTGCTGCGGCTGATCTACAAGCTGCTGGGCACCAACGCGCAAGGCGCACGTGAGTACCTGCGGCTGACCGACGGTATGCAGATGGTGGAAGTGAAGGGCGGCAAGTTCACCCGAGGCAACAAGGCCCTGCCCGACGCGCTGCCTGTGGAAGTTGAGCTGACCACGTTCCTGATCGGAAAGTATGAAGTCAGCAACGCCCAATACGCCAAGTTCCTGAGTGCCGCGGGCATCAACGCCGATGAGGCCGTGTCGCGCCGCTGGCTGGTGCGCAATGAAGACGGTGCTTTTTGGGGGCTTGAGGTCGCGGGCAAGGTGTGGTCGGCCAGCGACGGGCTGGAAAACCGGCCGGTCGTTGGCGTGACTTGGAATGGTGCTCGCGAGTACTGCAAGTGGGCCGACGCTGACAGCGGCGAACTTCCTAGCGAAGCTCAATGGGAGTACGCAGCGCGCGGCACCGACGGCCGCCAGTACCCCTGGGGTGCGGGCGACGTGGAAACGCGCCTGGCCAACACCAAGCTGACCGGTCGCGATGAATCAGCCGAAGTCACCAAGCTGCCCGACGGCGACTCCGCGTTCGGCCTGCGGATGATGGCGGGCAACGTGGAAGAATGGTGCCTGGACTGGTACGACGAAGGCGGCTATGCCCGCGCCGACCAGCGCGGCAAAGACCCGGCCCTTACCACCAAGCCCAGTGGCGCGGAACGGCGTGCGGTCCGGGGCGGCAGCTTCCAGTCTCGGGTGCTGCGCGATCCCAAGCGCCTCGAAGACGACGACCCGTCGGAATTGCGCAGCTACGGCCGCGCGCGCCGCTTGCCCAACACCGGGACCGACGACCGCGGCTTCCGCCCGGCCGCCCGCCTGCCCAAGGACTAACCAGCAACGCCGCTCTGCTGACTGGCCGCCGTTGCTGTCGCGCCAACCGAGGGCACCGGGGTCATGGCCGGGGCGGCCATGCCACTCCTACTTGGCCACGGTTTGGGCGACTTCTTCGGGCCTCAGTATCGCTCGCAGCAGGCCGTAGCCTTTCGCTATCTGCGCGAACAGCCACTGGTTGGTGGATTCTTTCAACCCACGGTGCTTGTCGTCCAGGCATTCGCGGATGTTGCGGGCGTGGGCTCCGCGCAGGTCGGCGGTCAGCGACCGGTCTGCCGGCACCTGCTCGATCTTCTGCTGCGTTTCCAGTGTCAACTCACGGGCCTTGGCCTTCAGGCCGCCCAGCCTGGCCAGTTGCGCGCGGTGCAACGCGATCAGCACTTCGCGCACAGCAGGCGCGTTCACGGGCGGCGGGGCGGCGGCAATGATTTCGTCGTAGTCTTTCAGCGGGTCTTTCGGACGCTTGCCTGCCATGCTGGCCAGCAGTTGGCAGCGCCGTGTCTCGAACTCGGTGGGCGGCACCTTCAGCATCGTGTCGCCCACAGAATGCCGCGCGTGGAACTTCACTTCTTCCATGTCTTCCATCAGCCCGGCCGTGCGCATCATCAGCCGCGTCAGCCCGCGTGAGGGGTCCTCGGTGGCCCGCAACTCGCGAATCGTGCGCTGGCCCGAAAGCACTTCTGCCCGTGCCAGCAGGATGCGCGGGAATGAGCGGTGCTCCGGTGCGATCACGTTCATCCAACGCTGGATGCGCGTGATGCCTTCATAAAGCCGGTCCATCTCAACTTCAAAGCCGGCGGCGATGACTTCAAGTTCGGCGTACAGGCGGTGCCCGCGCATTTCGGGCGTTACCAGCCGGATTGCGGCCTCACAGACCCGCAGGCCTTCTTCAAAACGCGCGCTGTCGCGCAGGGCCAGCACGAAGTTGCCGGCCTCGTCCAGTGCTACCGTGTCGCGCAGGCCGCCTTCGCGCAGTTTTCGCGCGAACACGCGCGAGTGAAAGCCAAGCCCGGCCTCCACGCGGCCGCACAGGTGCTCGAGATTGGCCTGCAACTGGTCAAGCTGCATAAGCAGGTGGTCATCGTCGCAAAAGCGCGCGGCCGAGAGTGCCGCCTTGCGTACGCCCTGCGCGCGATCAAGCTGCATTTCGCGGTTGTGCTGGGCGAAGCGCTGCAGCAGCTCGGCCAGCACAGGGCGGGTGCGGGCGTTCATTTCCTCGCGCAGGCGTTCATAGGTGTCCATGGCCTCGTGAAGCTGACGCAGGCTCTTCTCCTGCTCTTTGCCCGCAAGGGCACCCAGCCGCAGACGCGAAACCGAATTCATGGCGTTCACAAGCTCAAGCAGGCCGCCGCCCAGGCGCGCGGTGCCGGGCTCAACGTCACTGAGCAACGCCCCGCCGGCCCCGGCCAGCAGCCAGGCCGGGTTGACTTCAAAGGCGTCCACGAGTGCCGCGCAGAACTCGGTCGGGATCTTTCCTTCATTCATGTAGCGGTGCACGTTGGTCAGCGGCGTGTGCGTGCGGCGCGCGATCTCGGACAGGCCCCAGCGCTCGCGCAGCTCCGCCAGGCGCGTGCGCACGCTGTGCTGGTAGTGCTCGGGGGTAAGGGCCTCACCTTTCCGTTTTTCCAAGGGACACCTCGCATCATTCGGGAAACGGAAGTCTACCTTGGCTAGCGATTCCTGTCGCTATTCCGAAACCGGTACAGTGCACCCGTGAGTGGGAGCAGTTGAGGACAAAGAAACCCAGGCGGAGGATGCAATGCGAAAGGCAATCATTGGTGCGGGACTGGCGGTGCTGCTGGCGACAAGCGGCAGCGTGGGCGCGCAGGAATACGGCGACGCCCCTGCCAGCTATGGCGAACTGACTTCATGGGGCTGGTATCAGGGCGGATGCACGCTGGGCCTGACCGCTGACCAGGATCCGGCGGGCCCGCGCGGCTTTGACTGGGCCGCCGATAGCGACGACGGCGTGGTCAACCCGCCCACATGGGACTCATGGTCCGACAACAACACGCTGACCGTGCAGGTCAGCAACGGCGGTCACCTCATCATGTGGGTCGATGCCAACGACAACGGCACCTTCGAAGACGACGAACGCTATGAGTACAGCCCCGGCTGGGTAGGCACCGGCCTGTACACCTTTGACAGCATCCGCATCAAGGCCACGCAGCGCTTCACGCTCAATGGCACCGACAAGGTCGGCGTGCGCATCACAATCCAGGACCCCATGGGCGGCAACCCGACCTACAACACCGACGGCTATTTCTGGTTTGGCGAAATCGAAGACTGGCTGATCGACGTGCAGCGCCCCAAGTTTGCCGTCGAACAGACCAAACTGGACGACGCCGTCGAAGGCGACGCCTATTCGGTTGACTTGGCAGCTGTGAACCAGAGTGGCCCCTTCACCTGGGCGCTGACGGCAGGCGCGCTGCCGCCGGGCATGACGCTGGTGCAGTACGGCAACGTCTTCACGCTAGCGGGCACTCCGGCCGTCGGCAGCGGCGCCGGCCGGCCCACCTACAGCTTCACCGTCACCTGCACCGCGGGCAGCGAAATTGCCACCCGCGACCTCACACTGTCCGTGTGGCCGCCTGCCTTTGCTGCCCCGTTCAAAGACACCTTCAGCACCAACCTGGGCTGGAAGCTGGGCGGCGACTGGGCCCGCACCCAGGCACAGGCCTTTGCCGGCAGCGCCATCAACTACTGGGGCACGCAAACGACCGAGCCCGCAACCGACGCCACGCCGGGCAGCACCGACAACATGCTGCTGAATGACACCCCCGGGGCCGAAGTCGGCGACGTATGGAAGGTTCGCTGGGCGACTTCACCCTTCATTGATTGCTCGGCGCTCAGCACGGTGACCCTGCGTTACCGGCGCTGGCACTCGCTGGGTGACTGGGACCACGCCCGCGTCATGGTCAGCGACGACGGCGTGAACTGGACGCTGGTGTGGAAGCCGATCAAGGGCCCCTACCTGCCGGTGTCCTACTGGCCCGCAGGCGACACGGAGTGGACCACCGTCGAGTTCGACATCTCGGCCGTAGCCGCCGGCAAGTCACGGGTGCAGGTGCGCATCGGCCTTGGCTTTGTGAACGTCGGCTATCGCGACGCCTGGGGCGGCGCTGGCTACTGCGGCATGTGCATTGACGACGTGTACGTCGGCGCCGGGCATTCGGCGACCGGCGCAGCCTTGAACAACTTTGACATCAGCTCCGGCGCGACCTTCGTTCCTTCCACAGGCGGCCCCGCGCTGCCGGTCATGTACGAAAACGCGCAGCACGCGTTTGCCTTCCAGATCGATAACCAGAGCGGCGAAGACATCATCGTCGATGAGTTCGAAGGCGGCGTGTGGCTGGATTGGCAGCCCGGCAACCCCGGCCCGGCCTCAAACTGGGAGCCGAACCTGGGCTGGAATGGCTGGCTGCCAGCAGGGACGTTTACTCTGGATAACCCGCTGACGTTGGTCCCGGACCTGAGCACCGGCTACAGCGTCACGGGCGTGTTTCACAGCGTCGGCATCCCCTACCAGTGGCTGCAGCCAACCCGGATGCGGGTGCATGTACGCGGCCACCTCGCAACCAGCGGCAAGGGCGTTGTGCTGACCGCTGACTTGCTGGTCGGCTTCTACCCCGGCGCGCAGCCCGGGATGGAAGTGTGGGATGCGCCGGCAGGCAGCAGTGGCGCCAACCTCGTAGACAACGGTGACGCTCCGGCAGGCCTGCGCGACTTCGGCAGTCGCCTGGTCGGCACCACGAGCCCGCACACCTATATCATCTGCAAGAGCACCACCAGCAACACGTTCAATGTGCAGCCGCCCCAGATCACGGGGCCCGATGCCTCACAGTTCAGCCTGTACACGCAGGTTCCCTGGGATGACACACCGGCACAGGGCCAGAACGACGTGTGGTTCACGATCCGTTTCGCGCCCACGAGCCCGGGCCTGAAGACAGCTACTGTGACCTTCACCCACTCTGCGCCCAACACCGGCACACCGTTCACGTTCGAAATTCAGGGCGTGGGCGTCACCAGCACACCGGCGCTTAGGCTGCTGGACAACGTGACCGGCAACGACATCAGCAATGGTAGTCCGGCCGTTGGCGGGCTTGATTTCGGCGCCCACGACTTCAGCGCCGGGCCGCTGACCCGCCGCTTCGACATCGAAAACCAGGGCGGCGCGACACTCGTGATCGGCCTGCCGACGATGACCACGACTCCGGCCACGCCGGAATTCACCATCGACACCAGCGGCACCGCCACCAGCATCCCGGCCGGGCAAAGCACGAGCTTCTTCATTCACTTTGACCCCAACAGCGCCGGCAGCTACGCGGCCCAGTTTGCCTTCACCCACAATGACACCGGAACCAGCAACCCGTTCACCTTCTCAGTGGCGGGCATGGGCGTACTCAACGCACCGCAGATTCGTGTCACGCTGGGCAGCGTGCATGGCAGCGCGCTGGTCAACGGCGCGCCCGCCGTCGGCCCCACTGATTTCGGCGACCAGGACGTGCACGCCGGTGCCACAGCCGGCCTGGAAGTCTTCATCCACAACGATGGCTGGCAGGACCTGATCCTCACCAACTGGCCCACGATTGCGGGTGTCAACGTCGGCGACTTCCTCATGGACATCGGCCAGACCAGCATCACCATCGGCGCGAACCAGCACACCAGCTTCATGCTGTGGTTCGATCCCCTTGCAAAGGGACCCAAGCAGGCAGTGGCCCGCATCGAACACAACGATGCGTCCGCCAGCACCGTCTTCGAGTTCCACCTGCGCGGCAACGGCCTCGACCCCAATGGAGTGGTCTTGAACCCGCTGCCGCTGGCCCCGGCCAAAGTGGCCGTCGCATACTCAGACCAGTTGACGGCCTCAGGTGGGACCGCGCCCTACAGCTTCAGCCACGTCAACGGCATCCTGCCCGCCGGGTTGTCGCTGGCCGCCGACGGCACCATCAGCGGCACGCCCACCGGCCCGCACGGCCTGTACCGCTTCCGTGTCAGGGTCACGGACGCACTGTTCGGCACCGACGAAATGCAGGTTGAGCTGCCCGTGGCTCCGCCGTTCGGCCACATCGCCAAGGACCCGGCTGGCAACCCGGCCGGCTGCAACGTAGGCACTGGCAGCCACGCCTGGATGCTGGCGCTGCTGCTGCTCGCGCCGCTGCTGCGCCGCCGCAAAGCCTAGACACGGAACCGCACCCCGTGTCGACCCGAAGAGGCCGGAACCCCACGCCGGCCTCTTCTTCATTAACAGCGGTCGAGAGGTCGCCAATGTCTGTTCTGTCACGGCGCGCGGTTGGTTGACCCTGCGGTCAGGCTACCTAGTATGCCGCCGCTTCCCCACTAGCGAGGGCTCACATGGCTGACACTCCTGCGTTCAAAGACCTAAAGGCACCCAAAGAGGGCGGCCGCATCACTTTCAAAGATGGCGACCCGGTTGTCCCCGACAACCCGGTGATTCCGTACATCGAAGGCGACGGCACCGGCCGCGATATCTGGAAGGCCAGCGTGCGCGTAATGGACGCGGCCGTGCAGAAGGCCTACGGCGGCAAGCGCAAGATTCACTGGTTTGAGGTGTACGCCGGCGACAAGGCCAACGACAAGTACGGCACCTACCTGCCTGACGACACTCTGGAAGCCATCAAGTACTACGGCGTGGGCATCAAGGGCCCGCTGACCACCCCCGTGGGCGGCGGCATCCGCAGCATCAATGTGGCCCTGCGCCAGTTGCTGGACCTGTACAGCTGCCAGCGCCCGGTGCGTTACTTTGACGGCGTGCCCAGCCCGATGAAGGACCCGAAAGACGTCAACCTGATCATCTTCCGCGAAAACACCGAAGACGTGTACAGCGGCATCGAGTGGAAGGCCGACTCACCGGAAGTAAAGAAGGTGATTGAGGCCCTGAACGCCGTGCTCGCCGGCGACCCCGCCACCAAGAACAAGAAAATCGCAGAGGCCGCGGGTATCGGCATCAAGCCGGTTACGAAGTTCAAGAGCCAGCGCCACATGCGCCGCGCGATGAAGTACGCGATCAAGCACAAGATCAACGACGTCGCGATCATCCACAAGGGCAACATCATGAAGTTCACGGAAGGTGCATTCCGTGACTGGTGCTACGAGCTGGCGACCACCGAGTTCCGCGACCACGTAGTCACCGAGGACGAACTGTGGGCCAACCACAACGGCAAGCTGCCCGCGGGCAAAATCCTGGTAAAGGACCGCATCGCCGACAGCGCCTTCCAGCAGTTGCTGCTGCGCCCCGCCGAATACCGCATGCTGGTAACCATGAACTTGAACGGCGATTACCTCAGTGATGCGGCCGCCGCGCAGGTTGGCGGGCTTGGCATCGCGCCGGGCGCCAACATCGGCGACCACGGCGGTGTGTTTGAGGCCACCCACGGCACCGCCCCGAAGTACGCCGACAAGGACGTAATCAACCCGGGCGCCGTGATCCTGAGCGGTGCCATGATGTTTGAGTGGATGAACTGGACCGAGGCTCGCGACCTGATCTACAAGGGCCTGCAGGCCGCGATCAACGCCAAGACCGTAACGTACGACTTCGAACGCCAGATCCCGGGCGCGACGAAGGTCGGCACGGCAGCCTTCGGTGACGCAATCATCAAGCACATGGGATGATCGTTGATATTGATTGCTTTCGCGAGGCCGGCACTGCCGGCCTCGCTTGCTTTCCTGGCTTACCGATGGCGCAAGGGCCCCGGCCCGGTGCTACAACCCGGCCAGATGCCGCGACTCGAGGCAGTAGCGCAACCCGGCCTCGCGGATTGGGTTAGATACCCCATCATCCCCCAGTTTCGCGAAGGCTTGATTGCAGCAATCCTTGTCACAGCCTTGGGTTGGGCGTAGACTCGTCTTCCCCTTACTTGTTGCAGGTTGCGCGCCGCGCTATGCCCCGGATCGTTTTCAAAAACAACGAGCACCCCGCCGTGGACCTGACCGGTCCTGTGACCGTCGGTCGGTCGGCGCAGCACGCCAACGTGGTCGTCAAAGACAACCGGCTTTCCCGCGCCCATTGCAAGTATGAACCCCGCGATGATGGCACCTGGGTCGTCATGGACCTTGAAAGCCAGAACGGCACCTTCGTCAATGGCCGCCGCATCCGCGAATCCATGGTCAAGGCCGGCGATGTCGTCACTATCGGCGCCTGCGACATGATGTTCGAGGGTACAGGTGCCGGTGCCAAGACCGTCATGCAGGGCGTGCAGAGTACGCGCGGCACCGCGGCCACAAGCAGCCTGGACCTTTCTGACCAAAGCCTGGCCAAGGCCACGCCTGAGCGGGCCGACAGCACGCGCACGGTGGTGGCACCGGCGGCGCTGATCCTGATCAAGGGCAGCCTGGCCGACAAGATTCACCCGATTACCCATGACCCTTTCAACATCGGGCGCAAGTCAGACAATCACCTGGTGCTGGACGGCGACGGCAAGTCTTCAGGCCACCACGCGCGCATCACCCGCGACGGCCTGCAGTTCCTGATCGAAGACCTGGGCAGCACCAACGGCGTGACCGTCAACGGCACGCGCATCACCGGCAAGGTGGTGCTCAAGACCGGCATGAAGGTCATTGTTGGTACGCAGCTGTTCAAGTTCGAAATGCAGGGCAAGCCGGCACTCAGCAGCGGGGCTACCGCCCCGGAAATGGCCCGCGACGAAGTACAGCGCCGCCTTTCTTCGCCTGACGCCGCCGGCGACGCCGCAGACCTGGAAGACCCGGGCCACTCGCCCACCGTGATCGCGCCCGCCGGCCAGGGCGTCGGCGAAGCCAGCGAAGCCGAGCTTGAGGCCGCCGACGACGAAGACCGCGCCGCACTGTCGCAGCAGATCAAGTTCAAGGGCAGCGGCAGCACAGTGTTCACGATCATTGAGGTGGTGGTGGTGCTGGCGGTCGCGGCGGCGGTGCTGTTTGCCGCCTGGACGATGCTGAAGGACGACCCAAGCAGCGGCAGCACCGGCGAAGACGGCTTTCCCATGGCCCGCGACGGCGGCCTGCTGAAGAAGAACCCCAGCTTTGACGAACGCGACGACGGCGGGTTTGCGGTCGGCTGGCGCTACCTGATCAGCGGCACGGACAGCTTTAACCTGGTTGAGGGCGCGCGTGGCGGCCGTTACGCGATGCAGATTTCGCGCTTCAATTCAGCCAACGAAGCCAGCTTCGTGATGACCGAAACCATGGAAGTGCCCGGCGCGGGCGTGGATGTCAGCGTGTTTGCGCTGAATGCCGACGCAGGCAACAACCGCTTCGGCAGCGCACTGGTCAGCGTGTTCTGGTTCGCCCACCCGCGCGACCGTGAGCCAATGCTGGTAAGCCCGGTCACGGCCCGCACCCGCATGACCGAATGGACGGAACTGAAGGGCAGTGCCGTGGCCCCTCCGGGTGCCAAGGCGTTCGCCGTAGGCTTCGGGATCATGGGCCTGCCTGGCATCGTCAGCTATGACGACGTCAGCATCAGTGCCAGCAGCGCCCCGGAAGGGCGGCTGAAAGCGGCTTCGATGCAATTCGGCGGGGGCACCGGCTGGGTCGTTTCGCCCGCCGGCGGCTTTACGCTGAACGGCCCCGACGGCGAACTGCTGCGTGACGCCCGGGTGCTGCTGCACCAGTCCGAAAACCGGCTGGACCCGCTGGACCCGCTGTTCACGATGACCGCGCCGCTTGAAGTGAATGAAACCGCATCGGCGCTGGCGCTGAAGTACAAGTATTTCGACCCGATGGCCGAGCTTGAGATGCTGCTTTCACTGCAACTGGGCATCCAGGACGGCAAGCCGCAGATCCTGGCCTCGGTCGGACCGGCCGCCGGTGGTGACGCTTCCAAGGCCTCGCGCTACATCGGCATCAGTGTGCTGCTGACCGGGACGTTTGCACCGGCTGAACTGGTGCGCCTGCGCAAGGGCAGCGAACAACCGGAAGAGTTCAGGCACGACATCGGCGCCGGCGGCAACGCCACATTCCACACGCTGCTGGCCGCCAACACCGGCACCGGCAACATGATTCTGGCGCTGGGCGACACCACCCCGCTGGTGCGCGTGCAGCGCGTGGCCACGGGCCGTGAGCTGTTCGTGCAACACGCCAACCGCCTTCAGCTGGGCATCGGCATTGGCACCGGCATGTCCGAGCTTGAGCAGCGCGTGTCGCTGATCGCTCAGGTGCAGCCCGGCGAAACGCAGATCGAGCGCATCAACCGCGCGGTCAGCATCTTTGCCGACTTTCCGTTCAACCAGCCGCAGCTGGTGCTCGCCGCCGACGCCATCGACAGCGCCGCCAAGTACTACCGCCTGCGCCTGATTGAACTGCGCGACGGTGTGAATGTGCCGCAGCTTTCACGCAACGAGCAGCTGTACCGCAGCGCGATGCGCGAGGCCATCGAAACCGCAGAGCTGCTGCGAAACCAGAAGCAGCCCTGGGACGAAACCTCTCTGCCCGTGCTGCGCAAGGCCGGCTCGGACGGCATGAGCGAGCGCTGCAAGCAGGCCTCGGCCGTGGCGCGCGACGCCATGCGCCAGCTGGTGGAGGTGGTAAACGACTTCGTGGCGCTGGACGCCGTGGCGCGCAAACAGTTGTTTCTGCTGGAGGTCGAGATCGAGCAGCGGGACAGCGAAAACTACTTGGTCAGCGCGCGCGATTTCCTCGACAGCGGCCAGGTCATCCAGGGCATGCTGAAACTGCAGCGGGTGATCTCCGCCTACCCGCGCTGCCTGCGCGGTATCGAAGCCAAGGAACGCGCCGTGGAAGTCGCGGCACTGATGCTTGATGAAGTGGACGCCTTCAAGAAGCAGGGCCTGCAGAACATCGCCCGCGACCGCGCGGTGATGGCCCGTGACCTGCTGGACCTGATCGACAGCAAGCTGCTGGCAAAGATCCTGAACGCGGAACAAAAGGGCTGGCTGCGCGATGTGGATGTTTCCGGCGACACTCTGCCGACGCTGTGGCTGCAACGCGACAGCGCCATCGGCAGCAAGATCGCCACGTTACGGTTGAAGTTGCCATCCGACCTGCCGCCGAAGGGGCAGTAGCGAGGCGGGAGTCAGGGGCAGGGTTAGGGATAGGGTTGGAGTCTGGTGTCACGAGCTTGTGTCTCACTCCAAACCTGATCATCAAGCACGAAACACGAAGCACGAAGCACGAAGCACTGAACACCGAGCACCGAGCACCAAACACTGAGCACCGAACATGGGATACGGACTCGACGTAGGCAGCAACCTCTCCATGCTTGTGGGGCTATCCCGCAAGGGTGGGTCGTGGCGTCTGAAGACGGCGCTCGCGCTGCCCGGCCTCGCCGTGGACAACGAACAGAAGCCCGAGTTCTACGACGGTGCGCCACTCGGCCGCACGTTCCAGAACCTCTCGGCGCTTGGCATCAAGGCGGCAAACCCCGCCACGCTGGTGCCGGGTAAAGACGTGTACTACCGCTTCGCGCCGGCCACTGGCAACCAGCGCCTGATCGAGCAGCAGGTGCAGATGGAAGCGGAAGAAGTCGGCGGTGGCGATGCCAGCATCCTGGCCGACTACGTCAGCGGCGTTGACTTCGACTATGCGCCGGTGCTGCACATCGCGCTGGCCCGCGAAGAAGTGATCGACTTTTACTCGAACTGCCTCAGCGCTTCCGGCATTGAAACCGGGCCACTGGTGCCCGGTTGCGCGGCCCTTTTCCAAGCGGTGCTGATGTCGGGCGTCGCGGAAGACGAAAACGTCATCCTGGTCTGCAACATCGGCGACGACCACAGCGACATCGTGCTGGTGCGCGAAAACAAGCTTCTCTACTGCCGCACCATGGCTATGGGCGTGAATGACTTCATCGGCCAGCTGATGCCTATCTTCGGCCCCGACCGCGATGCCGTGCGCCAGGTGCTGTTCCAGAAGGTAGACCTGCGCCCCAGTGTCGCCGCCGACAACATCAGCGGCGACCGCGGTGTGCAGGCCGGCCAGGAAGTCGCGTCGCGGTTGATCCAGCAGATCGGCGCGTCGGTAATGCTGGCCAAAGGCGCGCAAAAGGCCCCCAAGCTGGAAGCCCGCAAGTTCGTGATCTGCGGGCCCGGCGCCGCCATCCCCGGCCTGCGCGAACTGATGATGAACCGCACGCGCAAGACGGTCGAAGTGCTGGACCCGCTGGCGCGCATCGACCTTGAGGGCGCGGACGACACCACCCGCGAAACCGCCAACAGCTATCGCCCGGCTCTGGCCATGGCGCTGGGGCTTGCCGCACTGGCCAGTGACGCCAAGGCCGAACGCGCCGAGTTCCTGCCCGGCAGCGTCCGCAAGCGCCGCGAATTCTTGAACCACAGCCTGTTCCTTTACTTGGCCGCCGCCGTGGTGGTCGCGGTGCTGCTGCCGCTCTACATCCTGACAAGCCGCAGCGTCGATGACGCCGGCACATTGCTGAAGCAGCGCCAGCAGGGCCCGATCGGCCGCTACCTAGGGGCCAGCGGCGAGATGGCGATGTACGAGAAGTCGCACGACCGCGCCGAAAAGAGGGCCGACGCCGCCCTCGTGGCCACCGGCCCCGGCCGCGTTTCCACGAACGTGCTGCTTGAATTCTCGCGCGTGCGGCCCGACGAAGTCCGCATCCGCAAGGTGGAATTACTGACCGAGACCAAGAACCCCAAGGGCGACAAAGACTTCAAGCCGCGCACCATCATGAAGATGACCTTCTTCATTGAGCGCGGCGCCGGCAATGACCCCATTGCGGTCAACAACCAGTTACGCGACGTGCTGACCAAGCTGCCCGGCGTCGCCAACGTCGAGACCGGCAAGGCTGAAGAAAACCGCGAAACCCAGGGTCTCGATGTGGTGCACACGCTGGTGCTCGACTTCGGCACAGAAGGGGGCACGCCATGAGCCAGCTTACCCGCCTTCTCAAGAAGCACGCGCGTTTCCTGATTGTGCTGGCAGTGCTGCTGGGCGTGCTGATCTTCGCCAACGGCCAGATGAGCGGCCTTGCGCGTTCACTTGAGACTTCGCAAGGCAGCGCCAAGGCACTGTTGACGCGCAACTACAACGCGCTGTTCGCAGATGCCAAGAAATACAACGGCGAACCCGCCACCGTCGAAGGCCGCAAGTTGCAGGACAAAGCCCGCGCCACGGCCGCAGTCAGCGAAGGCCGCAACGAGCGCCTGAGTTTCGTGACCGCGCCGGAGTTCACCACCGGCACGCTCAGCGCCAGCGCCACCACCGGCGAATACCAGCAGCTGTACCGCAGCCGCGTGCTGGAAGTACAGCAGGAACTGGGACCCAAGCGCTACTTCGTGCCCGACGTACGCGAAGAGGGTGCGTTCGGCTTCAAAGAGCCCACCAACGCCTCCAGCATTGACCAGAAGCTGGTGACCGACTTCCTGCGCAAGCTCGACATTGTGCGCACCGTGGCCTACAGCGTGGAACGCACCGGCGTGCAGCGCCTGCTTAAGTTGCAGTTTGTGAACGTCAGCCAGGAGCTGATTGCGCGTAAAGTGCCCGCGCAGCCCATCGGCACCGAGCCGCCCTTCATGACCGGCGAAGGCCTCGAGTTCGACGTGCAGGGCACCGAGCAGGCCCTGTACAGCCTGCTGCTGGACCTGCAGCGCCCCGAAAAGGGCGACCAGCGCGGCCGCTACCTCGGCATAGAGTCGTTCACGATTGAAAAGCCTGACCTGCTGCAACCCAAAGACGCGCTGATCAACGCGAGAATCAAGGTCGTGGCCTGGAGCGTGAACGAAACCAGCACCTGGCCCGAAGAGAAGCCCGCAGAAGGCCAGATGCAGACCACCACGGGGCCGCGCAGCTTTAACCGTTAGCCTTGCAGGCAGTACACAAGAGAGACCGCTGTGGACGAGATCCTGAAAAAGCTGGCCGACTGGAAAGAGAAAATTCTCTTCGGCATCGTCGTCATCGCTTGCGGTTTCGTGGCCATGAACGCCCGCCCGCTGGGCGGCGGTATCTCCGACATTGACGCCACAGAACGTGAGGCCGCCATCAAACGTTCCGGCATCGAGGCGCAGATGGCGACGTATACCCTGACGCGCCTCGAGAAGCCGCCCGAAGTGCCCCCCACCGAAATCGACATGGCACAAGTGAACCGCCCGTTCTTTGACGAGGCCGACCGCTACAGCCCGCCCAAGGGCTCCGCGTGGCAGTTAGCGCAGCAGGAGTACAAGACTTTGCCGCCGCTTGAGATGTCGTCGCCTGGCTTCACCACCATGCCCGACTTTGACTTGCCGGCAGGCCCCACACCGGCGCTGCGGGCACTGCGCGGCTACGTACCGCGCGATACACGCACAGTAAGCCTTGCCGACATCAGCCGCAGCGAGTTCACAGACTAGGGAATGGTGCGCCGGGCCTCACGCCGGCAAGCACAGCCAGCAGCACAGGAAGACGCACATGAACACCAGAATCATCAGCCTTGCCGCTTTGCTGGTGTTGTTCGCCTTGCCGGCATTTGCCCAGGTCTCGATTGATGAGAAGCCGCGACGCTATCTCGTCGTGCAGGCCGACGGCGCCAACCGTGAATGGGAAGTGCGCCCGATCAAGTACAGCGACCGAAACGGTGGCACGCTGCAGGGCGCCAGCGAAGGCGACTTCCGCCTGAACCTTGAACGCTGGCAGCGCACCGGCCTGGCCAAGCGCTACCTGGTGCAGCCCTGGCGCGACGCCTACGCCAAGTACGGCCGCGGCAGCGCGCCTGAGGGTACGCGCTTTTACTTCTATGCGATCAACCCCAAGCAGCCGCGCGCCGACAATCTGAACGTGGTGGATGAGAAGCGCCGCATTTACTGGATGCCCGCGGCCGCAGTTGAGTTCAAGGGCTACCCGCAGACCTGGGTGGACGTGTTTGAGGCCTACGTGACGCGCCAGGAAGGCGACGCGCGGCGTCAGGCCGTGAAAGACTGGGAAGCCAAGCACAAGACCATTATCGAAAACCTTGACAACCTCGACGAAGGCTTCACGCCCGAAGAGCGCAACGAGTTCGCGACTTTCTACCAGAACCAGTTTGTCTACGTTCGCAATGCCAACCCCAAGCTGCCCGAGATTTATGACGAGCTCGCGAAGTTCCACCGCGACCGCCACAACCTGGACGCCGAACTAAGCACGTACCTGGCCGCATTGCAGGCCGGGGTGGAATCGCCAGATCGCGAGCGCTTCGCGCTGGCCGTCGGCCGCATTTTCGTTGAACGCCTGCGCCTGTACGAAGACGCCGTCGCCTATCTGGGCCAGGCGCGCAACCACACCGAAGCGCTGCATCTGCTGGCCAGTTGTCTTATCACCAGCGGCGACTACGAATCGGCCCGCACTGAACTGAACGCGCTGATCGCAACGCTGACCGCAGCCCCGCAGGACGGCAGCGTCGTGTACCAGACTGACGCCGCCACGGAACTGGGCCGGGCCCAATACACGCTGGCCGAACTCGAGTTCAAGCTGATGCGCATGAAAGAGGCCGAAGGCGCCATTGCCTCCATCCCCGCCGGAAACCCAAGCTGGGACGCCGGCCAGGTGCTGCTGGCCACCATGCTGCTGCAGCGCGGGCTGCCCGCGCGCCAGGGCGGCGAAAAGTCCGACGCTATCAAGGCCCGCGACATCCTGCGCGGGTTGACCTTCTGGAAAGAAGCCTTGGGCTACACCATGCCGCAACCCGGCACCGCATTCCCGCTGAACCCGCTGATGGCCCGCGCATTGATGCTGCACGCGCAAACCGAAGGCCAGTTCACCAGCCAGCGCCCCGAGCAGCCGGGCAAACCCAGCGCAGAAGCCCTGCGCTTCCTTGAGGCCGCCAAGGCGCTTGACCCGCTTTCGGCCGAGCCCTACCTGGCCGAGGGCCGCCTGTACCAACGCATCGCGATGTTCCGTGAAGCCATGCAGGCCTACAACGCCGGGCTTGAGATCAACCCGCGCCATGTGCTGCTGAACTTTGCGGCTGCGCAACTGCTGTTGAAGGCCGGCAGTACGCTGCAAGCCAAGGAACACCTCGAACGCTGCGTGAAATTTGAGCCCACATTCTACCCGGCGCTTTCGTCGCTGGGCGAAATCGCGCTGCTGGACATTGAGGGCGTGCGCACGTCGCTGGCGATCCGCATCCAGGCCGGTGAAGAAGTTGACTACGCCGGCGAAATGGTGCCGCCGATGAAAGAGGCCGCGGCATTCTTCACGGCTTCACTGCAGATCAACGATTCGCAGCCGGCCACGACGCTGGCGCTGGCAACCCTGCAACTGCGCCTGGCCGAGACCGCGCCGCTGACCATCAATAACCGGACAGACGCTGAGTCCGTGCGCCGCGCCTATCTGCAAAAGGGTCGCGACCTGGCCCGCCAGCTGATTGATGAACTGGACCGTGTGCTGGCCAAGCGCTCGGAACTGCTGCTGAGCACTGAGCAACTGCACGCGGCCATCCCCAGTCTCGCGGCCTACAACGTGTACGCCTTCGCACTGTACTCACTTGGCGAACACGAGGCTGCGCGCAAGGCTTTTGAAACGCACATCACCCGCGCCGCCGGCGTTGACAACTTCGTCGATCGCAACCGCATGGACGAGTACTCCAAAAGCAGCGCATTGGCCTACGCCAAAGACTGGCTGCGCCGCATTGATGAAAACCAGCGCCAGTACTTTGACGAAGACGAATTCAACGTCGACAGCCGCGACGACCATCACGGCAAGTGGCTGCTGGCGCGCGTGCCCAAGCCCGACGTGGGCTTTGCCAAGACCGTCTTCATCAAGGAAGGCAAACTGAACTTCGGCATCAACCAGACCGATACTGGCGTGGTCAGCCGCATCGAGCAGGAACAGCCCAATGCGACGCTGACCGGATTTGAGGCCCAGATCGTGCAGGTCGGCGAAAACGGCTACACCCGCGGCATCCATTTGACGAAGTACAGCAAAAGCAGCGGCACCCCGCGGCCGCTGGCAACAGTCATGCTGTTCATCGACGACCAGGGTGCCGTGCGCTACGAAACCCGCCGCTTCAAGACCGACGGTGCCCAGCAACTGGAAGAAACCAAAGACAGCGGCACGATTGACGTCAACCAGTACGGCGGCTTGCCGCTGACCGCCGAAGACCGGCTGAACCTGTCACTGCGCCGCAAGCTGACGCCTAACCTGAGTGACGTGGAATACTTCGCTGTGATCAACGGCTACGAGATCAAGCTCAACGTCACGCTGGATGACCTGACCAAGAAGGACTTCAACAACCAGGCGCTGTCCATGGCCTGCGGCTTCTTTACCCACGGCTTCCGCGGCGCTAAGGGCACAATGCAGGTCGAGCGCGTGAAGTTCATCTTTGACGGCGGCCTCAGCAGGGCAAAGTAAATGGCGCGCACGCGCACAGCAGGCTTCACACTGGTTGAGCTGATGATCGTCATCGGCATCATCGTGCTGCTGGTGGCCGTGATGGCCGTGGCGCTCAGCGGTGTCTTCAGCAAAAGCGAAGAGGCCCAGACCAAGGCCACAATCGAAACCCTCAAGGCCAACATCGAAAGCTACAAGACGCGCTGGGGCCAGGCGCCGCCGACCACATTGCGCGACCTGGGCCAGTTGATGGGCGCGCCCAGCATTGGCGACCCCAATGAAACCAACGTCGGCATCGAAACCCTCGTGATCGCGTTGCGCTCACGGCGCGAGCAGGGCCCGTACCTTGACGGCCCGCTGTTCGCCGACGACACCCGGCGCGTGAACCTCGATATCGACACGTTGATCGACGGCGCGTTCGCCCCGACCGCGCTGGACATCGAAGACGCCACCGCACGCGACCTGTTCGAAATCGTGGATGCCTGGGGCAACCCGCTTGTGTACCTCAACATCGCCGACGTGCGCATGGGCGGCTTCCGCTACAGCGTCACCAAGGCCGACGGCAGCACCGAACTGATCCAGCCCACCGAAGCCCAGGACAAGCTGCGCCACCCCACTACCGGCAGCTATCCGACCGACTACGTGCTCTGGAGCTTCGGCGAAAACGGCATCAACGAGTACGGCCGCGGCGACGACATCACCAGTTGGGCCAAGTACGCTGAATAGTTCCGCACTGACCCTTCCGTTGCTGACAGCTTCCCACAATCATCGCACAACAATGCCCGCGCACACGGCCACACGCACAATGCGCCCGTGCACGCCTACGATTTCATCCTCGGCATTGATGAGGCCGGCCTCGGTCCCATCCTTGGCCCGCTCACGGTGGGCTATGCGGCCTTCCAGCTTCCTGCAGCGTTGAAGCCCGACGCGCTGGTGAATCACGACTTGTGGCAAGTCGCCGGTATCGGCCGCGAACCGGCCGAGCGCAAGAAGCGCCCGGTGGTCTGCGACAGCAAGAAGCTGTACACGCCCGCCAAGGGTGTCAGCGCGCTGGAAGAAGAAGTGCTGGCCTGGGCCGCAGCGGCAGGCCTTGACACGTCAAGCTGGGACGCGCTGCACGCCGGGCTGTGCCCGCTGCAACGCGAGAAGTCTTCAAACTATGACTGGTACAGTGCCCCGCCGCGGCCCTTTCCGCTTGAGGCCGGGCTGGATCGCTCGCGGCTGCGGGCGCAGTCCATCGCACGCCTGCTCGATGCCGCGCAGGTGAAGCTGCGCGCGTTTGGCGTAACTCCGTTGCTGGAAGGCGAGTTCAACCGCGCGATCGGCCGCCTGGAAAGCAAAAGCAAGGCCGAGTTCGAGGTGATCTGCCGCGTGATCGCCGACCTGTGGGGCCGCCAGCGCCACATGGCGGTGTTCTGCGACCGGCAGGGCGGTCGCGAACGTTACGGACACGCGCTGCACGCCGAGTTCCCTGAATGCGACATCACCGCTCTGTTCGAGTCGCCGAAGCTCAGCACCTATGAGCTCAGCATCCCGTCGGTGGAAGGCCAGCCGCGGCTGTTCATCGCGTTTGCCGAGAAGGGTGAGTCGCGCACACTGCCCGTGGCGCTTGCCAGCATGGGCGCCAAGTACGTGCGCGAAGTGATGATGCAGCAGTTCAACCAGTGGTGGGCGCAGCACGATGGCGCGCTGAAGCCTACGGCCGGCTACTACACCGACGGCAAGCGCTGGCTGCAGGACACGCGCAATCTGCGCGACGCGATCGGCATCCCCGACAACCGGATCGTGCGCAGCCGGTGAGAGTCTTTCACAGGCGAACCGGCGCAAACGCAAACCGGCGCGCCCCAAGGCGCGCCGGTTGACGTTACACAGGCAAACTACTTCTTCAGGCGGGTCAGGGTGCTGCTGGCGGATTTGACCCACTGGTCGTCTTCGGGGCCTTCCTTCACCAGTGCCTCAAGCTCCGCGATGCCGGCTTCCTTTTCGTCACCGTTGGTGGCGACCAGGGCCGACCAGAACTTCATTTCCTTCAGGCGGTCCGACTTCGGGAACGCTTCAATCAGCGCCTTCAGGTCCTTGCGGCCTTCGGCGTGTTCCTTCAGTGCGTCCTTGATGCGGCCGTTCAGGATGCCCGGCTCAACCGCGCGCTCGTCCTTGGCCTTCACCAGGTCGGGCAGCACTTCGTCGTAAATCTTGCGCATCTTGCCCAGCACTTCCATCTGGTTCTTGCGGTCCATGGTGCCCATGAGCGCGTCGGCGTGGCCGAGCTTCATGTCCACGAAACGCTTGTCGGTCTTCTCGAGCTTGGCGCCGAACTTTTCGTACAGCGCGATCGCGTCGGTGTTACGGCCGAGCGCGCCATAGACTTCGGCCAGCTTCAGGCCGGCGTCCAGGTCTTCCGGTTTTTCCTTGTGCGCGGCCTCATAGGTGCTGAGGTTTGCCAGCGCGTCGGCGGTCTTGGGGAACCACTTGCGCGCGTCTTCGACGGTGCTGAAGGGGGCGCCCACGCTGCGGCTGAGCTCGGTGCCCGCGCCATCGGTGATCACAAAGGTGGGGAACGCGCGAACCGCGAACTTCTCGAGGATCGGCTTGTTCACTTCTTCGTTCTTGTCCTGGTAAATCATTACCGGGACGAACTGCTTTGCCACAATCTTGCCCAGTTCTTCATCCGGCCAGACATCCCGTGCCAGCCGTTTGCAGGGGCCTCACCACGTGGCGGTGAATTCGATGAAAACGTACTTCTTTTCTGCCTTGGCCGTTTCGTAGGCCTTCGGCAAATCGTCGGTCCACTGGATGCCTGTGGTTGCTTCGCCTTCAGCCTTCAGGGCCGGGGCAGCAAGCAACGCAAGGGCAACCAGACCGAGCGCCCATGTCCCGCGCATATCGATCTCCTGGAAAGAAAAGGCGGGCGAAGGCCCGCACCACGGCCCCTGTTACGTTCCTGAGGCCGCTTTCACCACCCAAAACTTGCGCCAAAACGGCAGCTTTCACTCCTGGATCAGGTACGGCGAGCCTGAGATGAATGCCAGGCCCAGGTCTTTTCCTTCGCTGAAGGTGATGACCTTGGTTGCGCGACGGCCGTCTGCAAACGCGAGCAGCAGCAGGTTGCCGACGATCTTGTAGCGGCCGTGGCGCAGTGGCGTTTCGCTGTGGGCGTGGGCCCAGCTTCGGAATCCGTCAACCGACGGAAAATTCGGGTCATCGACGCTGCTCATGGCGGAAAAACTGTCCATGCTGAACTTGCCGTCTTTGGTGAAGAAGTAGCGCGAGCTGCTGCTGAACGTGAACGTGTCTCCGTAGCCCTGGTTGACGTAATAGGTGCTCGCCTCCCAGCAGCCGTCCAGTGTCAGCTCGCCTTGCCGCTGGATCGGGTCGTAGCGCATGGTCCCAAAGAAAATCACTTCACCCTGCTGTTTGAAGTGCCAGAACTTCTCCATCTTGCCCTCGGCATCGAGCTGCTCGAAGTTGCCGTCGCGGATGCGATAGCGCTTCACCAGGTTGGGGCGCCATTGGTACATGGCCTCTAGGTCAAGCTCGCGCTCGGTGTACAGGGTGCGTTCGTGGAACCAGCCGCGCGGGTCGGCGACCAACCAGCGGTACCGGTTGCCTACCGTGTTGCTGAAATCCCAGTCCGTGGGCCCCTGCCAGATGCCGCTGAGCTTCACATCAGGCTTCATGTCAGGCAGTCGCGGCACGTGCTTGCCGACTTTGGCGCTTTCCAGCGCCACGCCGCCCAGTTTGCCCCAGGCTTCATCGAGCAGCGACTTCAATGCGCGGCACAGACACACCACCACGGCGTTGCCGTCGGCGACAGCGGCGACAATCACGACTTCATCGTGGCCGGCCTCGGATTTGCCCTCAAGAAAGCGCGCGGCCGCAAAGCCGCCCTTGAGCGGCAGGTCATCGGCGTTGCGCGTGGCCTTGAGGTAAGGAAGCTCTTTAACAATGTCCTGCGCGGCAATCAGCGCCACGGCCTGTGCCAGCTTCAGATCAGTGGCCTCAAGCTCTTTGGCAGTGGAAGGCACAAACGTGAACGTGAGCAGCGCCCCTTGACGTGTCAACTGCACCGTGCGGCCGGCTTTGGTATCGGCATAGCGCAGCGTCCAGCCTTCGGGCAATTCGGGGAACTCCATGGTCGCGACACCGCCCGGCGCGCGATACCAGCCCTCAATGAACAGTTCCGGCATGTCCGGCAGCGGCGTCGGGGCCGGCGGCTTGGGATCGACGGGTGCCGGGTCAGGCGGCGGGGGCGCCGGGTCGGGATCGCCGGCGTCTGCGTTTGCGGGCGCGTTGGTTGCGTTGCCGGCAGCGTTGCCCGACGCGGAACTGGACGAAGTGCTGGAGGACGAATCCGAAGATGAACTGGACGAAGAATCGGACGATGACGCGGAGCCGCCGGAGTTCTCGCCGCCGCAGGCCGCAAGCACCGCACAAAGCAGTGCGCCAACCACAAGTGACAGTTTTCGCATATGAAGAATGTACCGCCTGAGTGACTTGCAATCCAACCCGATTGCCCGGCATGAAACTGACACAGGCCAAGGCCATCGGAATTTGCGTGTTCATCACACGGGCTTGGCGCAAGCCAAACGACAGCCGCCTAGTTTTCGGGCACACGCGCCGGTTGGCGCCTGCCCGGAGAACACATGGAAAATCTGCGAAAGCTTGGCTGGGTCGCGCTTGGTTGCGCGACGATTGCAGTGTTTGGCTACCTTGCCTCATGCAGTGCGGAGGATGACGACGGTGAAGATGATGGCGACAGCGGCACTTCGCTGGCAGCACCGGACGTGACCGACCCGCTTTCCTCAATGGTGGCTGTGCGCTTCACGGGCGTGCCGGCCGGCTTCCCCGGCGGCAGCGCACCGGCACTGCTTCCCGCCAACACCAACATCGCCGACTACGTGAAGGCGCTGGTGGCGCACGCCGATGCCAACTACGACTTCGGCACCAACACCTGGGGTGCGGGAACCGTACCGGCCGGGTTCACTTTCCCGCTGGCCAACACCAACAATGACTCGTCGCGGCAGATCGCCGGGTTGACCCACGACATCGTGCTGAAGTGGATGGACCCGATCACCACCAGCAACAACGGGCCGCGCTGGGGTGCCAATGCCGACTACAACGCCTTCTTCGGCGACGGCTGGAACAGTGCCGCCAACGGCTGGACCGACGGCCCCAACGGCGTGCTGGGTGCCGCCCCGATGTGGAGCGGCAGCGGCGATGCCGGCTACATCTGGACCAACTTCGAATACATCAGCGGCTCTCCCCCGACCACCACCAGCGCGCCGACCGACCAGCACCTGACCTTCGCCAAGATGCTGCAGAACAGCGGAATCCTGAGCAACAACGTCACCAGCAACACCTGGACGCAGGCCGACGTGGACACCTACATCCGCTGGTACAAGAAAGAACTCGGCGGCGCCTACGTCCGCATCGTCAAGGATGGCACCGGCAAGTGGACTGTGGACCGCACGGGCCAGCACAACCGCCGCTTTGACGCCACCAGCAACACCCTGGCGCGCATGACCGGCTACACCCTCAGTGGCGTCGAGACAACCGACAACGGCACCAACCTGCCCGCGAACGTGGTACCCGGCATCATGGGCGACTGCAGCGGCGGCCAAAGCCCCTGGGGTACGATCATGACCGCCGAAGAGAACGTGCAGGATTACTACGGCGACCTCGAGTCCTGCTGGAACAGCAGCCAGCGCTTCACCACGGGCCAGGGCTTTGATTCCGGTGCAACCGTCAACCCGCCCTACGCCGCCAGCACCAGCAGCGAGTTCGGCCGCCACAGCGACGCCAACCAGCGCCACCGCCGCGACGGCTATGGCTGGGCGGTTGAAATCGACCCTGAGCAGATCCCCGGCAACTATTACGAAAGCGATGCGACCGGCGGCGACGGCCTCGGCCACCGCAAGATGGGCACCTTCGGGCGCTTCCGCTGGGAAAACGTCACCTTCGTGACCGGCACCGACGGCAAGCTGATCAATAACCAACCCGTCGTGATGTATGGCGCGGACGACCGCCGCAGCGGCCGCATCTACAAGTACGTCAGCAACGCCAACTACGTCAGCACCATGACCCGCGCCGAAGTGCGAGCCCTGCTCGATGACGGCAAGCTGTTCGTGGCGCACTTCACCGACCTGCACAACGACCAGGGCCGCACCGTGGGTGCCACCACGACTCGCGGCGGCATCACGATCACGCTGCCGGGCGGCAACGCCGGCATCCCGACTGAGGCCAACCCGGGCAACGGTGTGTTCATTGAGCTGTCGGTGAACAACACCACGCAAAACGCCCCAAACGCAGGCGCCACGGTTCCCGGGTCGCACTCGCTGATCGCCGGTGGCACGTTGCCCAACCTCAGCGTCGGTGCAGCACTGCAAAGCAACACCTACAACGGAATCGGCGGCTTTGCCAACGATGACCTGGTGCGTGCCTGCGCCTTCACCGCTACGGCCAAGCTGGGCATCCGCGAACTCAACCGCCCCGAAGACCTGGAATGGAACCCCTACGGCTGGGCCGGCGGCACAGGCACGGAGCCGCGCATGTATATCGCCTTCACCAACCACAACAGCCGCACCTGCTGCGATCAGAACGGGGTGCTGCTGGACCCGGCCGACGACCACGGCGCGACCTCCAGCCGCAACGACAACGACGGACGCATCTTTGTGCTCAGCTACGGTGGCGCAAACCCTGCCACCACAAACAGCTTCACCTTCTGGCAGGTGATCGGCAGCAACGAGCCGCTGCAGCCCAACAGCCTGTGGGACTTTGCTGACCCGGACAACATCGCCATCGACAAGGACGGCGGCGTGTGGTTCGGCACCGACGGCTACTGGGGCAGCACCGCCAGCATCAGCCCCGGCCGCAGCGATTCGATTTACTACCTCGACACCAACCCGGCCAACACCAACAGCTTCGGCCGCGCCTTCCGCGTGATTGCGGCCCCCAGCAACGCTGAAGCCACGGGCCCCTGCTTCACGCCTGACATGCGCACCATGTTCTACAACGCGCAGCACCCTGGCGAGCAGCCGGGCCCGGCCAGCACCTGGCCGCAACCCCGCTAGCAGTAGCGAAGAGGCGGGGCGCTACCGCGCCCCGCCTTTGTTTCACGCAGCCGCAATGCACAGCCCCCGCCGGAGCCCGCCATGCCCAAGCGCCTGATACTTTGCCTGATTCCTGCCATAGCGGCGCTTGCCTGCGGCATCTGCGGCATCTTGGGCGCCTGCGTCGCCCGCGTGGAAGAAGAGAAGTCTCGGCCCGAGTACGACCCGCTGAAACACGCGATGTCGGACCTGAGTGTCAGCAACCCCGAAGCCACCGTGCCATCGATGTGCTACACCAAAACCGCCGGCATCAGCAACCCTTGCTGGACGTGCCACACAGACAGTGTCTCACCCAACGAGCAAGCTGACTGGGAGCTACAGGAAGAATACGCGTTCTCTGATTTCGCGCTGACCAACCGCTGGAGCAACCTGTTCACTGACCGCACCGCTGAGGCTGCCGCGATCAGCGAAGACGAAGCGCTGGCATGGATTCGCCAGGACAACTACACGCCGCTCGTGAAGGCACTGAAGCACTTCGACGACTACGAAGGCTATCGGCCCGACCTGGACTTTGATGCAGGCTTCGACGCCGACGGCTTCGCCAACGATGGCAGCAACTGGCGCGCCCTGCGTTACAAGCCCTTCCTGGGCACCTTTTGGCCCACTAACGGTGCCACCGACGACGTGTTCATCCGCCTGCCTGCGAGGTTCAGCCAAGGCACTGACGGGCAGCCGTCGCGGGCCGTCGCGAAGCTCAACTACGCAATCCTTGAGGCCGTGGTCTCCAACGACCCGACCGTCCCCAACCACCAGGTCGCGAACCTAGTCACTGTCGTTGAGCCGGTCGAGGAATCGCTGGCTGGCTTCGACCTCAACGGCGACGGCACTATTGGCGGCTTGATCACCCAGATCAAAGGACTGCCCGCGCGCTACGCCGGTGCGGCCGCCAGCGTGACCATCGAGCGCTACAAATACCCCGAAGGCACCGAGTTCCTGCACAGTGTGCGCTACGTGGACCCGGATGCACCGGGCATGATCGCGCGCCGGATGAAAGAGCTGCGCTACTCGCGCAAAGTGATGTACCTGGACGGCTGGGCTACGCAGCGCGCCTACGAGAAAGAATGGAACGAGAAGACCGACGGGCTGCTGCCGTTCTTTCCGGGCGGACCGGAAGTCGGCCTGCGCAACGCGTTTGGTTGGCAGTACCAGGGCTTCATCGAGGACGAGAAGGGACGCCTGCGTTTGCAGACCCAGCAGGAACATTACTTCTGCATGGGCTGCCACAGTGCCACCGGCGTCACCGTGGACAGCACATTCACCCTGTCGCGCAAAGTGCCCGGCAAAGCCGGCTGGGCCTACCAGGACATCCGCGGCATGCACGACGCGCCCCAGGCCGGCCACGCCGAGCCCGAGATCTTGACCTACTTCCAGCGCGTGCGCGGCGGCGACGATTTCCGCGCCAACGACGAAATCCTGCAACGCTTCTTCCCCGGCGGCATACTTGATGAGGCCGCCGTGCGCCGGGCATCCAAGGGCGGCGACAAGGACATCACCTGGCTGATCCTGCCGACGCGCCAGCGCGCGCTGGCCCTGAACAAGGCGTACATGGCCCTCGTACGCAGCCAGACCTACGAACTCGGGCGCGACACACTGCTGGCGCCGCCGCAGAACGTGCACACGAGCATCCAAAACGGCGACACGGAACTGGGGCAGTCCGGCCTCACGTTCCGCGATGGGCGGCTGTGGCTGGACTGGAGCCGCTGAAGCGATGCCGTGCTTGACGGCCCCTGCCGTTGTGTTAGCTTCAAACCCGCGCAGAATAGCCGTTTCGCGGGGGTCTGCCATGAAAGCCATTGCGGTGAAGCTGGATGAGGGCGGCCTTGAGCCGCTGTTGCGACGGGTCCGCACCGGGCAAGAGCTTGGCTTTGACCGCTTTGACCTGTGCGTCTGCAACCCGCAGGTCCCGCTGGAACGCATCGCTCATGAACTCAGCGGCCACAAAGTCAGCCTGGCTGCCTTGCGCCTGAAAGAGCCGCGCCACAGCGCGATGATCTTTCGTCGCGCGGGATACGCCAAGCTGGCCGCGCCGGAAATCGCAATCGCCGAGCAAAGCCTGCGGCTGGTGCTGGACACGGCGGGGCTGCTGGCCGTACTGAAGCCGAAGTTTCTGGTGCTCGATGGCGGCTTCGTGAACGTGCCCGCGCTGGCGGAGAAACAGGCGCGGCTGGACGAAGTGCTCGACTGCGACGAGTGCGATGAAACCCGCCTGAAGACGCTGGCCGAAGTCGTCAAGATCAGCGAATCCGCGGCCGAAAAACAACTCGACACGTTCTGCCGCATGCTGCACCGCATTCTGGCTGAGCTTGAACCGATTCAGGTTTGCCTGCTGCCGCCCGAGAGCCCATTCGGCCTGCTTACGCCCGAGCGCATGGCGCACGTGTTCAGCGACCTGGGCACCGACCGGCTTGGCTACTGGCACAGCACCAGCCACGTGGCGCTGCTGCACAAGCTGGGCGGGCCCAAGGCACCTGAATGGATCGAGCGTTTCGGCACGAGGCTCAGGGGCGTGTATCTGGGCGACCTGCTGGGTGGCCAGGGCGAACAAGTGCCGGGCCTTGGCGAAATCAAGTTCGATGAACTGGCCGGCGAGCTGGCACAGAACACCGTGCGCGTAATGGTCGTGGACGACGACAAGGGCACGAAGCTGCGCTTCGGCAGCGACTACCTGGCACGGGTTGGCCTGTTCTAGGGTTTGGGGCTTGGGGCGGGCAACTCACGCCGTTTCCTGACCTGAACTCCTGACCCTGACCTTTAGTCTACGACACGACCTTTTCGTCGTGCTCAACCTTCTGGGCCGGGATCTCACGAGCTTCTGACTTTTCCAACTTCTTGGGTTCGTGCTTGTCGTCGGCCTTGTCGTCGGCGTTCACCGACGTGTCCAGGTCGTCTTTCACGTCCTTTACGCCCTTCTTGAACTCGACGACGCTCTTGCCCATGCTGCGCGCGATGCTCGGCAGCCGGCTGCCGAATAGCAGCACACCGACCACGACGATCGCGACGATTTCCCAGGTCCCAAGTACGAAGGCAAGGTTCATGACTTCTCCAGCAGGTCAGGCCGTAACCGTTGCGAAAGCGACGCGTGAGATTTCAGCCGGTAGAACGCACTCGTGACAGGAACGTTAAACACGCCCTACCGCAAAAGGTTACGCTTACTACAAAGGCCAGCGTACAATATCCGGCCTCACAGACAAGCAAAGGACAGCCAGCCGCAGCCCCCAAAGCCCTATGCCCAGCGCACCTGCAAACAACTTCCAGTGCAACTCCTGCGGACACCAGTTCGCGGCGAATCCTTCACAGATCGCCAACCAGCCCGTCTGCCCCAAGTGCCGCACCTTCGGCCAGATTGTGGCCGCTGGCGGCGCGCCCGTGCGCAAGCAGGTGGTGAAAATCAATCACCCCGGTGCGGCCGGGCCCAAGCCCGCGGCTTACGGCAGCCCGGTGGCCGGGTTCCAGCAGTCGCGCGGGGGCGGCGCGCAAGCTGATGATGACGTGGTGGAAGTATCGGCCGACGTCGTGTACGGCAAGCGCAAGAACACCAAGTCGATGGTCAGCGGGATCATCCTTGTGGTGATCGGCCTTGCAACGGTGGCCGTGCTGTGGGTTCTCGTGAGCGCGCTGAAGGAAGACCGCTCTGAGCGCATGAAGCAGGAAAAAGAAGTCGTGCTGGACCCCAAGGACTTTGAGCGCGCGGTGAACGACAGCATCACCCGCGTGCGCAAGCGCTTGGCGCTGATCCCCGGTGCCGAAATCCAGGAGACCACCAACTTCGACGAAGCGCTGCAGGCCATCACCGATGGCGGCGGCGTGAACCCGGGCTGGGGCTCCAGCGCGCCCGTGCCCGGCCAGCCTTTCAAGTCCTACGGCTTCGTGGTCAAAACCGTGGACCCGCAGTCGAAGCTGCCGCTGGTGGGCTTCATCATGCTGCTTTACTACAAGACCGCGCCGGAGGTGGGCAGCGCCGAAACGGATCTGAGGCGCTGGTTCGGCAATGACACCCGTAACTACATGATGCGCACGGACCCCACCATGTGGTTCGCCAGTTACGGTGGCGTGAACTACAAGGGCGCGGTGTACGACGCGCTGATTGATATCCAGACCATCGGCAAGCCCAGCAGCTACAAGCAGTTCACCGACCGCGTGGGCGCGACAATGAAGGACCAGTAGTCCGGCAGTAGGCAATGCAAAGCACAAGCCGCACCGGCAGTTCATGTGCCAGGTCGCGTGCGTTTAAGGGGCCCGGGAGTACATGGTGCGATATCTGCTGTTGCTGGCCTGCGCGCTGGGCGTGCTGCTTGCCGTGCCGGCCCCGGCCTCCAGGCCGTTGCGAGCCCAGGCTGATTCCGAAGTCTCCGCCAAGGTAAAAGACGCCGTCGGCCGCGCGCGCCGCCTGCGTGAATTCGGCATGCCGCTGCTGGCCAAAGAGCAACTGGATCAGGCCCGCAAGCTCGCCCCCACCGACAATGCCCTGCTGCTTGAATACCTGCGCCTGTACACCCAGCCGGGCGGCATCGCGCTGGACGACATGGACCTGCAGAAGCGCGAAAGCTGGGCCATCGTCAAGCCGCTCGTAGACGGCAACCCGCAGGACTACGACACCTGCCTCGAAATCGGCAACTGGCTTTTCCAGACCGCCGTGCCCGGCATTCCGCCCAACGTCCGCAACGCCGAGCAGCTCGCCGCGGCGCTGGACCGCCTGGCCGCCGAAATGATCGTGTTCCGGCAGCTGGCCACGTTCATCGCCGACCCCAAAGGCGAACTTCCGGCTGCGGCCGTCGGCAAGGGCGGGCTTTCACTCGTGTATCTCGCCCGCGCCGCCAAGGCCAGCCCGGGCACCATGAAGGTCTTTGAACTCGCGGCCTATGAACTGAGCCTGCGAGGTTTCGAGTTCGACCGCTGGGGCCGCACCGATGAGGCCTTGCAGCCCTTCGCCGAAGCCGCCCGCGAACTGTATGAACTTACGCTGCCGATCCTGCGCAAGCTGACCACATCGCCCGAACACGGAGCTTCCGCCCGCGTAGAGATCTGCGGCCTGCTGATGCGCCTTGGCCGCCACGCCGACGCCGAGAAAGAGATTATCGCCGCGGAGTTGCTGTCGCCGGGCAACCAGACGCTTGCCGGCATGCTGCTCGAGATTGCCGAGGCGCGCGAAGACGGCGCCGCCGTGATCGAAGCACTCGAGAAAATGCACGCCGTGCAGGCCGATACCTCAAGCCACATCGCGCTGCTGGCGGCGCAGCGCGTGGCAGCCAAGGGCTGGCCGTTTTCGCACTGGCAGGCCTGGCGCGAACTGAACAGCCAGTCCGGGCTGGACTACATTTCCGCCTTACAGGCGATGCAGAAGCAATTGCCCGAGTTCATTGAGCTGCATTACCTCGACGCCCGGGTGAAGCTTGAACTGGCGCTTGCGGACTCAGACATCGAGGGCTCGCGCATGAAGCTTGAGGCCGCGCTGAAAGCCCTCGAGCGCTGCAAAGAACTTGAACCCGTATTTGCCGACTACAGCGGCATAGCAGCCGCCATCTACTGGCACCTTGGCCAGTACGAGAACGCGGCAAAGGCCTATGACCAGGTGACGCGGCTTGACCCGCGCGACAACAGTGCAGCCGGCTATGCCAAGGCCGCGCGCGACATACACGCCAAGTTGTACACGGCCTGGGACTGGCTGCAGTACGAAGATGTCTTTCACCGCAGCAGCGACTTCCGCGAGAAACAGAAAGAGCTCGCCGCGATCATCGCGCGCTCGCCCAAGTTCTATGAGGCACAGCGCCTGCAGGGCATTGTCTGCTTCCGGATCGGTGCATTCAGCCTTTCCCACAAGGCCTACCAGGCCGCGTTGGCGCTGAAGGCAGAACGCGGTGAAGTCACCGATGAGGAAGTGATCGAAGGCGCGGCCCGCGCTGCCATGCACTGCGACGAGTATGAATCAGCTGCCCGCTTCTACGCTGAGCTGCACACGCGACGCAACAACCCCGAAAGCCAGTACTGGGCCCTGCTGCTGAAAGAGGTCGCTGCCGGAAGTGACGCCCGCCGCGCCGCCTTCAAGCTGTGGGTGGAATCGCAACTGCCTGACCAGGACCCCGCCGGCCGCAAGCGCATGCTGGAAGACGCCATCGCCGGCGACCCCGAACTGGCCGAGCCGCTGCTGGCGCTGGGTCAGGCTCTGATGAACACGGACCCGACCCGGGCTGAATCCATGCTCAAGCGCGCGCGCCTTGCCTGCCGCTGCGATTACGGCCGCGCGGAAGCCCACATCGCGTTGGGGCGGCTGTACTTCCAGGGGCAACTGTTCGCCAAGGCAACCGCCGAATTTGAAACCTCGTACGCGCTGGATCGGCGCGACGGCATGGCCTTGCTGCTGGCCTCAATCTGCCTGCACGAAATCGGCGAAGAACGCGCCGCCGGCGCCACCATGCGCAAGCTGTTCACGGAAAACCCGCTGTCGCCGCTGCTGAGGCCGACCTTTGAAATGGTGCATCGGCTGAACCTGGTGCCGGCGGCCACGGGAGGCGTGCGTTCGCTACATCCCGCGTACAGCGCGGGCGACAAACTGGAATTCACGGTCAACCTCAAGATCACCGGCGAAGGCGGCGGCGTGGACGTGCGCAACCTGAGCCTGCAGTACGGCATGATTGTCACTGTGGAAGAGACACCGTCAGTCGGCGGGCTATGGCGCCTGAAACTGCGCTTTGTCGATGCGCCCAAAGAGTTTGAATCCATGACGCTGCTTGAGCCCGTGATCCAGATCAGCCCGTGGTTCGGTCTGCTCGGCAACAATGAACTGGGGGCGCTGGGCGACGTGCTTAACCCCGCGGTTCAGGCATTGTGTGAGGCCTTCACGCTGGGGCTGGGTGACGCGCCCGTGGCGTCTCCGTTTGTGTGGCGCAATGACTTGACGAAGGGCCCGGCGCATTTCGCGCGTGACAACCCGGAAGGCTCATTCCTGGCGGAAGTGATGGGCGATGCGTTCAAGGTGGTCCGCAGGGCCGCCGCCGGCCGCCGCGCCGACCCGGAAGAAACGCAGCACAACTTCAGCCGCTGGCTGGAAGCGCGCGTGTCGCTGGGCGGCCCCAAGCGCGCGATCCAGAGCAGCGAGTACGAAATCCACATCCACGAGCTGACGAAAGACCGCAACGACGTAATCCTGAGCAACTTCAAGGCAACACTGACGGCGAAGTAGCGGGTTAGGGGTTAGGGGCTTGAGAGCACGCCGTGACTCTGCTCCAGACTCCAAACTACATCCGTCCCCATCCCGGGCGCGGATACTTTCTCGGGCACCGGTGTCGTGTATTGTCGCGGCATGGCCTTTCGCGACCTTTCCTCTTTTATTGAAGCACTTCGCCGCGAAGGCGAGCTGCTCGAATTCCACACCCAGATCAACATTGACCAGGAGATCGCCTGCCTGGCCGATCGCGTGAGCAAGCTGCCCGGCGGCGGCAAGGCACTCTTGTTCCACCGGCCCATCGGCCCTGGCGGCCGCGAATACAACGCGCCCGTGCTGATCAACGCGCTCGGCAGCGAGAAGCGGCTTTCGATGGTATGCGGCGTGCGCGACTTTGACGGCCTGCGCAAGCGCTTGTCGACGCTGCTGGAAGACCTGCAAACGCCACGACGTTCGCTGCTCGACAAGCTGAAGGTGCTGCCGACGCTGAAAGAGCTCGCGGGCTTCTTTCCTGTGTACGTGAAGAACGCGCCCTGCCACGAAGTCGTCAAGACAGGCGAACAGATTGACCTGGATGAACTGCCGATCCTCAAAACCTGGCCGCTCGATGGCGGCCGCTTCGTGACCTTCCCGCTCGTGTTCACGGAATCGCCCAAGGACGGCAAGCGCAATTGCGGCATGTATCGCATCCAGCAGTTCGACAAGCGCACCACCGGCTTCCACGTCCACACCCACCACACCGCCGCCGAGCACATGCGTGAGGCCCGCGCCAAAGGCGAAACGCGCCTGCCGGCCGCAATCGCGATTGGCGGGGCGCCGGCGGTCACGTTCAGCGCCGTGCTGCCGCTGCCGCCGGGGCTGGATGAAATGATCCTCGCGGGCTTCCTGCAGGGCGAGCCGGTTAAGATGGTGAAGTGCAAGACCGTGCCACTGAGCGTGCCCGCGAACTCTGACTTCGTGATCGAAGGCCACGTCCACTTCAACGAACGCGCCCGCGAAGGCCCATTTGGCGACCACACCGGCTTCTACAGTCTCGCCGACGATTACCCGGTGTTTCACGTCAGCGCGATCACCCAGCGCGCGCAGCCGACCTACTTCGCGACTGTGGTCGGGCCGCCGCCGCAGGAAGACGCCTGGATCGCGCGCGCCATTGAGCGCCTGTTCCTGCCCCTGCTGCAGCAGACCATCCCCGAAGTCATCGACTACTGCCTGCCGTTTTCGGGCGTGGCGCACAACCTCATGCTCGTGAAGATTCACAAAAGCTACCCAGGCCAGGCGCGCAAGGTTTGCCACGCGGTCTGGGGGCTGGGCCAGGCGGCATTCACCAAGGTCATCGTCGTCATCGACCAGCACGGCCCCGACATCCACGATGAGGCCGCCGTCGCACGCTATGTTCTCGATCACGTCGATCTGCGCCACAGCCTTGAGTTCGTGCTGGGCCCCACGGAAACGCTCGACCACGCCACGCGCGCGCTGCATCTGGGCAGCAAACTCAGCATCGACGCCACCCGGCCGCTGCCCGGCGACCCCGGCACCGGCACGCAAGGCACGGGCATCACCGGCCTCAGCGGCGGCGGCAGCGACCTGCGCGCCCCGGTCAAGACACCTGATCTGCCGCAAGTGCCCGACCTTGCCGGATTGGAGGTTGACGCTCACTGGACGCTGGCCGACGGCCGCGTGCTTGTGCTGGAACAGACGAAGACCCGCGGGCACCAGCCCCGCGAACTGGCGGCCGCACTGTTTGCACGCCATGCGGGCCCGTTGCCGCTGGTGATTGTGCTGCCGCGCGGTCTGGTAAGCCGCGATGACGCCGAGATGACGGTGTGGGCCACGCTGGCGAACATCGACCCGGAACGCGACCTGATCTTTGACGAGGCGCCTGAGCAGCTGCACGGGCGCTGGGTGTTGACACGTCAACCGAAGCGGCTGGTGATCGACGCCACGCGAAAAGATGCCCGCGACGGCTTCGCCCGCGACTGGCCCGAGATGCAAAGCCACCCGCCCGAAGTGCTGAAGAAGGCCGCCGAGTGGCTCGAAGCCAAGGGCCTGAAGATGCCCACCAGCTTCCTGCCGCCCGCCCCGTAGATCACTAGTCCCAAAGGCCCGTCGAGTAATAGCGTTCGCCGGTGTCGGCGAACACTGTGATTACGCGCGCGTTGGGTTCGCGCTGCGCCAGCTTCGCGGCCGCAGCCAGATTCGCGCCGCTGCTTTGCCCGACGAACAGCCCGTGCCGCGCCAGCAACTGGCAGTGCTCGAATGCCTCTTCGATGGTGATGTCGATTCGCTCATCCACCAGCTGCTCATGAAAGTTGCGCGGCCGAATGCTGCCCGGTGCCTTCAGCGGCTTCAGCCCTTCGATGCCGGGGAATTCTTCGGGCAGCACGTGCACGACCTTCAGGCCCGGGATCTCTTCCTTCAGCCGCGTCGCGATGCCCGTCAGCGTGCCGCCGGTTCCGACGCCACTGATGAAGTGCGTAGCGTCGCGCCCGCCCTGGGCGAGGATCTCGGTGGCGGTGCCCTCGTAATGCGCCTGCCAGTTCGCGCGGTTGCTGTACTGATCCAGCAGCAGGTAGCGTTGCTGCTGCTCGTGCGCCAGCTTGTGCGCGTGGCGCATGGCCTCGTCGTAGCCAAGCAACGGGTCGGTCAGGATCACCTCGGCACCGTGGGCCTTGATGCGGCGAAGGCGTTCGCGGCTTGCGTTGCCCGGGATCACCAATGTGACGGGAATGCCCAGCGCCGCGCCAATCATCGCGTAGGCGATGCCGCTGTTGCCGCTGGTCGAATCCAGCACGCGGCGCTGCCCCAACGTGCCGTCTTCAATCAGTTGCGCGAGCATGTTGAACACGGGGCGGTCTTTGATGCTGCCCCCCGGGTTCACCCATTCGGCCTTGGCGCGCACGCTCAGCCGGGGAAAGCGCTGCGCCAGCGCGTTCACCTCAAGCAACGGGGTGTTCCCGATCAGTTGCAGCGCCGGTACGCGGCGGCGAAGCTCAGTCCTGATGTCAGCGAGTACGGTCGTCATGGCGATGTCCTGTGTGCAATGGCGCGGCGCGCGGCCGCAATCACCCGGGCGTGGCCCGGCCTGTCGCCACTACGAACATCGCACCTCTTCTTGCGCGAAGGCCCCGCCGAGCAGTTCAAAGCTGTGGAAGTCCCCGGCCTCACCCTTGCGCACCGAGACGATCACGTAGCTGTAGCCTTCCCATGCAGCCGCCAGGTCCGTGGCGCTGGGCTGTGCCGGGTGATCGGGGTGGCTGTGATAGATGCCGATGATGTCGAGGCCGCGGGCGCGGGCTTCGCGGTCGATGCGCATGTAATCGCGCGGGTCCAGTTCAAAGCGGTCGTGGGCGCGCTCGGTGTTCAGGTTGCCGGTGCGGTGGGCTTCAACGGCAACGCGCCCGTCGTTTGCGCGGCCCACCAGCACGCCGCAGCATTCATGCGGGTACGTGGATTCAGCGTGCTGCTCAATGTGGGCCTTGATGGCCGGAGTGATCGTCAACATGGGATTCGCGGGGCTATGTGTTTGGAAAATCGAAGCGCTGCAAGCGTGGCTTGCTAGCGACAACAACACATGGCGGCGCGGTTGGTCATGGCTCGCGAGGTTAAGCCCGTGGCACCGCCCGCGCAAGTAGGTGCCACCCGCGACAAGGAGAAGGGCAGCGACAAGGTCGCTGCCCTTTTGCGGCTGAGTGTCGCCAATCCCTACTTGCCGGCACTCCACACGGATTCGCGCTTCTCGTTGAGGAAGATCAGCTCAGGCTTGCCATCGGTGCCGAGCATCGAGCGCATGCGCAGCTTGTCGTCCTTGCTGAGTGCAAACACCGGGCGGCCGTCTTCCATGACCGCGTTAAGCATCTGGCCCTTGCCGCACGCCAGCTGCATCGTGGCCTGGTCGTTGCGGGCGAAGAAAGTGCCGGTGCTCTTGCCATCGGGCGAAGTCAAGATCAGCGTTGATGCCTGCTCGGGCCCGCCCATCATCGTGACGTACTGTTCACCCTTGGGGCCCGCCATCAGCAGCAGCACGTCACCGTTGGCCTTGGCCGTGGTCATGAATCGCTGATTGCCCTTGTCGTCTGAGAAGAACTCCATGATCGAGCCATCGTCCTGCTGCGTCACCGTGTAACGCGGGTTGCCCTTGTCATCCAGCAGGCTGATTACCCCGCCCGCGCTGCACGAAGCCTGCATGCGGACCTTGCCCTTCTTGTCGAGCATGCTGAAGCGGCCGCCGCCGTTGTCGTCGGCGTCCATGTAAATCAGCACGCGTCCTTCTTTGTCCACCAGCGAAAACTCGGTGGCCTTGACCGCCCCCGCGCCGCCTTCCTGCGCCTGCACCGGCTCGCCCTTCATCAGGCTTACCGCAAGAAAGCTGCCAAGCAACGAACACAGGCCCATGACGGCCATCGACAGAATGGTGCGCTTCATTTGGATTCCTTTGGTTTATGGCCCCGAAGTGAGCGCGGGGATTATACCCGCGGGCCGCAACGCGGCAAACACTTAGGGGGGTGGCGGCGTGTCGTCATACAGGCCGATCCACTCATGCCCAAGGCTGGTGTCGTGAAACAGAAGCCATGATCGCCGCGACAGGCCCACACGCGCGGCCAGCGGCACCAGCAGCTCACTCGCGCGCGGCACATCGGTCAGCGCAATGTCCAGATAGCTGTAACGCTTGCCCGTGCCCGCCCCCACCACGCAGCCCAGCCCGGCGTCTACCAGCGCGCGGTTTACCGCAGGCTCAAGCAGTTTGCGTTCATCCATGCGCTGGGCGACCTTGCGGCCGTCGCCGTCAAACTTCAGGTAACAAAAAGTCTCGCCCACTTTGCTGTAGCGGCGCGAATCAAACCCGGCATTGAGTTGCGCGCAGGCGCTCATTTCATCCAGCGCTGAGCTGCCCATGATCAGGTCTTCATGCCCGGCGTAATCGTCTTTCACTGGCGGGCTCAGGCGCCAAAGGCTCCATTGCAGTTTGTCCACCATCTGCACAAGCGGCCGGTCGGGCAGTGCCGCATCAATGCCCGCGACCTCGTTGTAAACCCGCCCGGTAAGCTCTTCCAGCGCCACGCCATCGCGCGGTTCGTCGGTGTGGGTCTCGATCGTGCCGATCCAGCGGCCCATCGCCTCTTCGCCCAAAAGGTGCGCGGCCGCAAGCTCGGCCTGCGCCATGGCCACGTCATCGCCCGGCGCATCCGGCAACCAGAACGCGAGGTCAACGCGGTTCATCGCCCGTACCCGCGCCGCCACCTTCAGGCGGCCAAGGTTGTGGTCGGTCAGCGCTTCCACGGCGTGGCGCGCCGCGTCGGCACTCTCGGGCATGCGGCAGTGGTAGAACTCCCATCCGTCAAGCTGCGGGGCGCGCGCCAGGAACGCGTCGCAAAACGGCCGCAGCGCCAGGTTGTCGGCGGGCGTGATCACCAGCCGGTGCTTGCCGCCGTTGCGGCCGGGGCCGATTTCCCAGTCAAGGCGCGGGTCCACGGCATCAACGTGATCGCGCATGAACTCGGCCACGTCGAAGTCGTCGTCTTCGAAGCGCGGGGCGTTTGCGGCAAAGGCCTGCCAGAACAACTCAATCCGCGACACCACGGCGCGGCGCGCGGCGGTTTCTTCGGTGTCACGGTCGTCTGTGTAGATCCAGCGCACGTCCATATTGTACTGGCACTGCGCGAACTCCGTAAAGCCGCGAGGCCGGCGCAACTTGCGGGACGAATCACGCGGCCGGCAGTGTTATGCTGTGGGCGAACGGAAACCCTCATGCTCTGAGTCCTCGAAAGTTCGATCCGTTGGATCTTCCGCAAGGCCACCGGCAGCCGCAAAGGCGGCGATTACTGCTGGTCGCCGTTTCGCGGCGATTACCGGGCTGACCCCTGGTACCTGGGCGGTCGCGAGCACACCCCGGCTGAACCGCCGCAGCCGCAAGCCCCCTCCAAGCCCGCTGAGCCCCCGCCGGCTGATTCCGCTGAACTGAAACCGTTTCGCGACGGTTGACCCTGCGCCCCACGATTCGATGATCGACACAGGTTTAACCCGCGAGGAAACATGTCGATCGAAATTGCCCTGTCCGGCGCGCTGGGCCGCATGGGCCGCCGCATAGCTTCACTGGCTGCCGACGCCGGGCATCGCGTGACCGTGCCCATCGACCGCCACGAGGCCGGCAGCACCCTGGGCGACATCATCGGCGACAAGCGGCAACTGGCTTCCATTGCTACGGCTTATGGCGGCGGCGCGGACGTGATGATTGACTTCAGCCTGCCGGCCGCCTTCAGCACGCGATTGGCGGAATGTGTGAAGCACAAGACCGCCTTCGTCAGCGGCACCACGGGCCTTGGCGAAGCACAGTTCAGCGAATTGCAGGCTGCGGGAAAAAGCATCCCCGTGCTGTGGGCCGCCAACATGAGCCTAGGCGTGAATCTGCTGCTTGGCCTGGTGCGGCAGGCAGCGGCCGCATTGCCCGAATCCTACGACATCGAAATCACCGAAATGCATCACCGCCGCAAGGTGGACGCCCCCAGCGGCACCGCGCTGGCGCTATTGAACGCCGTTTGCGCGGGCAACGGGCGCGAAGCGGCCGAAGTGATACGCAACGGGCGCAGCGGCCACACCGGCGAGCGCACGTCGCGCGAGATCGGCATGCACGCGTTGCGCGGCGGCGATGTGGTCGGCGATCACACCGTGATGTTCGCCACAGATGGCGAGCGGATTGAACTGACGCACAAGGCCTCAAGCCGAGACACCTTTGCGCAAGGTGCAATCCGCGCCGCCGAATGGCTGAAAGGTAAGGCTCCGGGCGTGTACCAGATGGCCCAGGTGCTGGGCCTGAAGTAGCGCAGGCGCGCAGGCCGGTCGCCTGGTCTAGTACTCGCGGCGGAACACCAGTATCGGCCCGGCTGCGTCGGGCAACTCACGGGTGAACGTGAAATCGAGCTTGTCGAGCGCAGCACCAAGCTCAGGCCTGGTCCAGACAGATTGCTGTGGCCGCGTGATCGCGAGCAAACCACCCGGGCGCAGTGCCCGGTGCAACCCGCGCAATGCGTCGGCTAGTTGCTGGGTTGGGACATCGGCGAAGGCGATGCCGGCCCATGCAACGTCGTGGCTGAAATCTTCCAGCGGCGGGTCGTGTATCGGCCCGCACACGAAGGTGCCTTCGGGGTATTCCAGGCGGGCATGCTCCAGCGAATCTTCATCGGCGGCAACACCGGTTGCCGCGCCGCCGCAGGCGTCGAGAAGCCTGCAGTCGTGCGCAAGATCAGGGCCGACGAAAATCACGCGAGGCAGTGGCCGGCCGCTCAGAAGCAGCAGCTGGCGCAGGGCTTCCTGGCGGGTCGGCTCAGGCTGGTCGGTCATGAGGCCGGTTTAGCACGTGCCAGCAGACACGCCAACCAGTGCCGGTCACCGGGACACGAAACAAACGGGCCGGGCCATTCGGCCCGGCCCTTCCCGGTTGCCCATCAGGTGCAAAGCCGCGATCAGGCCGCCACAAGCTCATGGCCGATGAAGTCGCGCATGAAGGCCTTGGCGCGGCTGAGGCGCGACATCACGGTGCCCACGGGCACGCGCAGCGCGTCGGCGATGTCTTTGTAGCTCTTCTCACCCACGACGCTCATAAGGAAGACGTCGCGATAACGATGGTCCATTTCCGTGATGCCTTCGCGCAGCGGCTTGGGCAGTTCAGACAGGAATGTCTCTTCCTGGATCAGCTGTGCCGGGTCGAGGTCGAGCAGTTCCGGCCTCACGTCGAAGTGGTCGCGGTCGGTGATCAATTCTTCGAATTCGGCGATGCTGCCCTTGTCTGGGCGCGCTTTGCGGCGACGGTACTGTGAGATGTAGAGGTTGAACTGCAGGCGCGCCATCCAGGCCTTGAGGTTCGTGCCCTTCTGGTACATGTCCCACTTGCGCAGGCCCAGAATGCAGGTGTCCTGCAACAGGTCTTCTGCGTCGTTGGCGTTGCCGGTGAGCTTGAGCGCCCTGTGATAAAGGAAGCCCATCATGGGCACGATGGCCGCGTCGAACTCGGCCCGTTTGCTTGCGTCGTTTGCGAACCCTAGGAAAGACATATCTGGTCCCTTTCTGCGTCCCGCCGTCGCGCGAATCATGACCAACTAGTCAGAAATATGTTTACGGTACTGCGAGCTGAGGCACAAACAAATTCGGTCCACTTTGCTCACTTTTTTCGACCGGCCAGTCATTCAAGCATCCGGGCGAAAGAACAGGAGCCGATCCTGCCTGGCCCCCGCATTGTGTTGAAAACCCTTGTCAATGGCTGCATCAGCTAGATGTGTTAGACATGAAGCATGCAACGTGCCAATCCAGGCCTGTGACAGAGGATGCTTCACAAGATGCTCATTTTGTGCCTCTTACACGTACTTCCCGTCTGACTGGTTGGTCATGCACAGGGTGACAAAAAGCGATCAAGATCAATCAAGACCAATCAATTGTGATCGGTCTCATCCGTAACGCCCACGGTCCAGCGGGGACGTTTTACGCCTTCGCCTGCGTTACTCCGGTGGTACATTGCCGACGATCTACGACCCCACTGAAGAAAGAGCCGACTCATGCGTAACGCCGTCATCTGTGAAGCCGTCCGCACTGCCACGGGAAAGTTCCAGGGCACGCTCGCGCCCCTTACCGCGCCGCAACTGGGCGCACACGTCGTCACCGCCATCATGGAACGCAGCGGCATCAAGCCCGAGCACATCAACGAAGTCATCTTGGGCAACGTGCTGCAGGCCGGCCTGGGCCAGAACCCGGCGCGCCAGGCGGCCCTCTTCGGCGGCCTGCCCAACAGTGTCGCGGCCTTCACCGTCAATAAGGTCTGCGGAAGCGGCCTGAAAAGCGTCGCGCTGGCCGCGCAGGCCATCCGCGCCGGCGACGCCGACTGCATCATCGCCGGCGGCATGGAAAGCATGACCAATGCGCCCTACGCCCTGCCCAGTGCCCGCGGTGGCGCGCGCCTGGGGCACACGCAACTGCTTGACCTGATGGTCCACGACGGCCTGTGGGACAAGTACAACGACTTCCACATGGGCATCACCGGCGAACTTGTGGCCGACGAATACAAAGTCACCCGCGAAGATCAGGACAAGTTCGCGGTGCAAAGCCACCAGCGCGCCGCCCGCGCCATCAAGGAAGGCGCGTTCAAGGCCGAGATTGCTCCGCTCGAGATCAAGGGCCGCAAGGGCGAAGTCACGGTGTTCGACACCGACGAAGGCCCGCGCGAAGACACCACGCTCGAATCCCTCGGCAAGCTCAAGCCCGCCTTCAAGAAAGACGGCAGCGTTACCGCAGGCAATGCCAGCAGCATCAATGACGGGGCAAGCGCCCTGCTGGTCTGCGCCGAAGACAAGGTGAAAGAGCTTGGGTTGAAACCCATCGCCCGCATCACGGGCTACGCCACCGGAGGCGTGGAGCCCAAGTGGGTGATGATGGCACCTGTGGAAGCGGTCAAGAACCTTGAAAAGAAGACCGGCGTCAACGCCAGCGCATACGACCTGATTGAACTCAACGAAGCCTTCAGTGTGGCCGCCGTGGCGCTGCAACGCACGCTCAAGCTTGACCCCGAAAAGCTGAACGTGAACGGCGGCGCGGTTGCACTCGGCCACCCGATCGGCAGCAGCGGCAGCCGCCTGCTGGTGACGCTGCTGCACGCGCTGAAGTCGCGCAAGCTCAAGCGCGGCCTCGCGGGCCTGTGCCTTGGCGGCGGCAACGCCGTGGCCGTCAGCGTGGAAATGCTGTAAGGGCCCGGCAAATTCGCCGAAACAACAGCGCCGGTGCACTTTGTGTGCGCCGGCGCTTTGTTTTCTCAGGCTTGAACTACTTCTTGAGGGCTGCACTGCCGCCGACGATTTCGGCGATTTCCTGTGTGATCAGGGCCTGACGGGCGCGGTTGAGCGTACGGGTCAGGTTGGTGATCATTTCGTGCGCGTTGTCTGTGGCGCTCTTCATGGCGGTGCGGCGGGCCACCTGCTCACCGGCGACGCACATCGCAATCATGGTGTACATGCTTTGCGTGACGTAGCGCGGCAGCAGCTCTTCGAGAATTTCCTTGGGGCTGGGGCTGAAGATGAAGTCGAGCTTGGGGCCCTTTTCGGCCTCGTCCACTTTCGGCGGCTCGATCGGCAGCAGCTTCATCACTGTGGGCGGCTGCGAACCAATGCCCTTCCAGTGCGGGTACACGACCACGACTTCGTCCACTTCGCCCTTCAGGAAGTCTTCCACCAGCGGGTCAACCACACGCCGGCCGTCGTCGAACGTCGGCTTGTCGGTCATGTCGATGATTGAGCGATGGATCGGGTAGCCCTGAAAACGCAGCGTCGCCAGGCCTTTGCGCCCGACGGCCGTGATCTGCACTTCGCGGCCCTGGGCCTTCTGGCGGCCGATCTCGGCCTTGGCCAGCTTGATCAGGTTGGCGTTGAAGCCGCCGCAAAGGCCGCGGTTTGCGGTCAGCAGCACAACGGCCACGCGCTTGACTTCAGCGCGCTGTTGCAGCAGGGGCAGGTCCAGGGTGGTGCCGCCCATGGCAATGGCCTTGATGATTTCTTGCAGCTTTTCGGTGTAGGGGCCGGTGGCCTGCACGCGGTCTTGGGCGCGCTTCATTTTGCTGGTTGCCACCAGTTCCATGGTCTTGGTGATCTTGCGCGTCGAGGTAACGCTCTTGATGCGCTTGCGGATTTCTTTCGGTTGCTCAGCCATGGCGCGTCCTTGTTCGGCGCGCAAGTCTGTGAAGCAGCCCCGTTCCGGTCAAGGGGGGTCTTCCGGGGCCTGCGCTTGCCACGCCGGAACTCGACTTGTGAAGCGTTCCAACCCACAATCGGGGCATGGACTTGCCCCGGCCTGTTGGTCATGACCTGCCCCGTGCCTGGCTGCGTGCCGCGCTTGGGTCCGGCCGCGTGGCCGGCTCGTACCTGTTCGTGGGCCCCGAGGGCATCGGCAAGGCCGGCGTGGCGCTTGAGTTTGCGGCCTCGCTGCGCTGTGAAGCCGCCACGGGCTGGGCCTGCGGCCAGTGCAACGAGTGCGTGCGCGTGGCCAAAGGTGTGCACCCCAGCGTGCGGCGCTTCGTGCGGCCGCCCGACAAGTCCGATTTCCCCGTTGAGCTGGTGCGCGACATCGTGGACCAGGCGTCGCTTAAGCAGCTTGAGCCCGGCCGCCGCGTGTTCATCATTGAAGATGCCGACCGCTTCAATGAATCCAGTGCCAACGCGTTTCTGAAGACGCTGGAAGAGCCGCCGCCGGGGCTGCACTTTGTGCTGGTTGCCGGCAACCTGGCGCAGGTGCTGCCGACAATCATTTCGCGCTGCCAGGCCGTGCGCTTTTCGGCACTGGACGCTGAAGCCGTGCTGCACATCGCCCGCGATTGGGAAGGCATGCCCGTAAGCCCGGATTCGCGTCAGTTGCTGGCGCGGGTATCACAGGGCAGCCCGGGCCGCCTGCGCGCGATGCTGGATGCCGGCGTGCTGGAAACGGCGCGCGAGTTCTGGAAGGCCGTCAGCGCGGACCCGTTCAAGGCCTCCGAGATCCTGGCCGCAACGCTGCAGGAAGCCGAAGAGGGCGAGGCCAAACGTGAGCGGCTGCGGGAAGTGCTGGCGCTGCTGAGTGCCGCGCTGCGTGACCGCATGCTGGGTGCGCTGGGCTGTGCCGATCTGCCGGCGCTGACCCGCGAGGCCCCCAATGAAGCGCGCACCCCCGACGCGCTGGTGCGCGCGCTGCAACGCATTGACGACCTGCGCGCCCGGGTGGACGGCAACGCAAACCTGAAGCTGGTATGCGACGCGATTGCCATCGCGTGGCCGTAGCTGTTGTTTCGAACTGGCCCCGAGTACCGGTTTTGCTGCCCATAAACTAGGGTGTGCTTCCCCTGTCGGGCCGGGCACTTATGGCACTGTGTCGTTGGATGCTGCTTGCGCTATTGCCGCTGCTGACGGCATCGTTGCTGCACGCCCAGAGTTCCGGGACACCCGCCGAGACCCCCAGCGAGAAACCAGACGAATCCGCCGAAGGCAAGTCCAAGGCGCTGCCGCGGCCGGCGGGGCTCGATATCCGCTTTGTAGTGCCCGACGACGAAGAAACCTTCTGGGAAATGTGGCGTGAAGGCGACGATGGACCCTTCGTGCTCGCGCTGCCTTTTGCTGTCGAGGTCACCTACGAAGAAACCAGCGAACCCGACGCATTCGGCCAGCGCGTCACCAAGAAACTGCGGCTCCTGGCTGACCGCGCGCTGATCTGGTTTGAGCCCGATTCCGCTAGCGGCAATGTCGAAGACGACCCGTTCCTTGCCATGGCGCGCGGCGCCAAGAACCTGCAGTTCTACGGCGAAGGCAATGTCTGGATGCGCTACAGCGTGGGCAAGGATTACGTCACCCTGCGCGCGGACCGCACCTTTCTGGACTTCGCGCGCAGCAAGGTCATCCGCTTCGACGCCGATGGCAACGAGACATTCGCCGAACAGTTGAACCTCAAGGGCCGCCTCGACAACGTCCGCGCCCACAGCGGTGCTGACCGCCAGCCCGTGGACAGTGCCGGCGGCATGCCGCTCGAAACCGGTGTCGGCGTCGGCAACGCCGCCGATGAAGCCCGCGATCGTGACCGCAGCGAAGCCGTCGGAGCCGCACCTTCCGAAGATGCCGTGCCCGAAGCCGCCGGGCGCCTGAAGTCGCTGCCGCAGGAACAAGGCCTGCGCTTGTTCATGCGCGCCAAGCAGCTGCGCATCATCAGCCTGACCGAGCAAGAGCAGGAAATTGAACTTGAGCGCGGCAGCATCAGCTCAAGCTCGCTGTCCGTGGCCAGCTATTCGCTGGCCGCAGAACTGCTGACCGTGCGCCTGACACCGGTGCGCAACACCGTGTTCCTGACGCGGCCGGCGGTGCGCGTGCTTGATTACCCGCTGATTGAGCTGGATGTCGAAGACTACAGCTATGACCTGGACAGCCAGCCGCCGATCCGCCAACTCGATATCATCACCAGCAACCAGTACGGCTTCGGCTTTCGCACCTACATTGACGCCGTCGCCACCTACGACTTCTTTGCCGACCCTGAGCCGCCGTTTTACCCGCTGCAACTGGGCCCGCAGATCGACTACTTCTCGCTGCGCGGGCTGGGCCTTGGCGTGAACCTTGACTGGGGCCGCATGCGTAACTTTGAGCCCTACGGCCGCGCGACCTTTCGCAGCTATTACATCAATGACTCGGGCGACAAGCGCGACCGCGCCCGCGACCTTGGCTGGTACCCCGTCGAGAAGCACAGCCGCGGCCGCATTGAGGGCGCCTATAGTCAGGGCTTCGCCGGCGGCTGGTACATCGACCACTTCCTGAGTTACGAAAGCGACCGCAACTTCCGTCGCGAGTTCTACAAGCAGCAGTACGACAACAACGCCCCCATCGACAGCTTCTGGATGCTGACCAAGCGCAGCGGGCACCTGAACTACTTCGTGCGCTTTGAGCCCAAGCTGCACTGGTGGCAGAACAAGACCGAGTATCTGCCGGCACTGGGCTTTGAGACGCGGCACCTGCCCGTCGGCGACTTCGGCCTGTACCTGTCGTCGCACACTGAGGCCGCCGTGCTGCGTTTCGCGCCGGCTGACCGCGACCCGCGCGAAAGCATCAGCACGATCCGCGCCGACAGCCTGACGTGGCTGGGCCTGCCGCTTGAGCTGGGACCCTTCGCGCTGGACCCCTACGTCGGCACGCGCGTGACGCTGGCGACCAACTTTCTTGAGATTCCCGAAGGCAACGCACGACCGGGCCTTGCTGCTGACGGCACGTTCCCCGGCCTCGCGTCGAATGAGCATGAGAAGCAGGGGTACCTGTACCGATTCCTGCCGTTCTTTGGCGTGAACTTGCAAACGTTCATCACGGGCACGTTCCCGGACTTCAAGATCCCGCTGCTGGGCATTGATGGGCTGCGCCACGTGTTCGCGCCTTTCGTGCGCTACCACAACACGATCTACAACAGCCTCGATGACGTGCCGGAACGCGCCTTTATCCCGCTGGACATGGTGGACGTGCTGGACGAGTTTCACGAGATTCGCGTGGGCTTCCGCAATCGCCTGCAAACCCGCCAGGGCAGCGGAGAAGACCGGCGCACTGTGGACTACCACGAACTGATGGTGGAACTGCCGATCTACCCCAATCGCCAGCGCGACAACGGCGGCGAGTTGTTCGGCGACCTGGAAGTGCAAAGCGTGTGGCGCGCCGCCCCGGGCTACACGATTTCGGGCGGGCTGTTCCTGGACATGCGCAGCTTCAACATCAACCGCGCCTGGGGCAGCTTCCGGTTTGATCTGCTGCACTTCGGCCAGGGCAACATCTACTACCGCCTGCTGCGCGGCCAGCATGAAGTGGTGGGCATCCAGCTTGATCTGGCGCTGTCGGAGCTGTACCGCGTCGGCATCAAGCAGGAATACGACCTCGAGAAGCGCGAATTCCGCGACACCCGCCTGCAGATCAGCCGCCGGGTGCTGGAAGCCGTGGACCTTGGCTTCACCTTCGTGCGCGACCCGGTAGACGGCGAAGTCGGGTTCTACTTCAGTGTGGCCGCAGCATTCCGCGCCCCGCGTGGCGGCAGCAGCCTGTTGCGGTAGTGTTCAATGGAGGTTGGACGACGTGAAGATCGCGTCGAACCGCAACGGCAACAGCAACCACGGAGAACACGGAGCCACACGGAGCAAGGTCCAGACGAAGTTCTCTGTGTAACTCCGTGTTCTCCGTGGTTAAGGCTGTGGCTTTTCTTTGCGCGGCCTTTCCGCGCCAACTCCAGATTCAATTGTCATGAACCACTAAGTTGTGGTAACCCAAAATGTCCGGTTGCCCGATTCCGTATATATTTTACACGGGCACTGGTTAGTAAGCTTCCTGTGGTGAACCTGTAAGTGGCTAATTAATAATAGCTTACGTCGATCACGGATTGGCACACGGATTGCATTATAGGCCATCGGAAGACCGGCCCCCAAGCCGTTTTCTACGCCGAGCGCACCCGGGATGTCCCGGGTGTGTCTCGTTAAAGGCAGGTTGTAGGGCAAGTTTTCAGGTCAAGTGTTGCGGCAGTCTGGTGCTGAGGCATCACGCGCGTTCTTGGCGGCGGGCGTCGAGGAGTCGATTGAACTCAGCCAGCGACATGCCTGCTTCGGGGTTGGCGCGGGCGCGGGCTGCGCGGCGCTAAAGCTCTGCGTCTACTTCTGGAGTGAACGATGGGTCGGTGCCGTCCTCGGCCAACGTAGCCCTCATCTTGGCTACCAGAGCCAAGCGTTGCTCCACGCTGAGCTTGCGGATGGCTTCGATGTCTATGGTCTGCGGCATGGGTTTTCTCGTGCCATATGATACCCGAGAACTCGCCTCGTCACAGGGTTTCCAGGAATCGGCGCAGTTCTTTGGCGATCTTGTACTTTGGGTCAATCTTGAGGGCACACGCGACAGCGCGCTTGGCCTCTGAGATGCGACCGCATGCAGCCATTAGCGCCGCAAGGTTGTACCAAGGCTCATCGAGGACTCCGTCGGTGCACTTGGTTGCACTACGAAACAGCTGTTCCGCCACTGTTACGTTGCCGAGCCGCCACTCGAGGCTGCCTAAGAATGTGTACGCATGAGAATGGTTTGGCGCGTCTGCGATCGACTTGAGGTATGCGCGTCTTGCTTGGGCCGGTCGCATGACTCGTTCGTAGTGAAGCCCCAGTGAGCCCAAGGGCAAGCGGCGTTTCCCGGGCTTGAACAACTTCACGGCTTTCAAGAGAGCTGCCGACGCTTCTCTATTGCGGTGCAGTCGCGACAACGCTTGACCATAGACTTCCCAAGCCCATCCCTCGGTCTTGAGCTTCGCACACACTGCCTTGCCGAGCTTGGCGACCAAGTAGAAGTTCTCGTCACGGTGCGCCGCAAGGAAAGTCTTAATCGGATTGGTGTTGGCCACAGCTCAATCTCGCTTCGTGCCGCCTCTGAACATTCTGCATGACTACCTTGCCATCGGGATCTTGACCGGGTTCTCGGCCTTGCGGTTGAACTTGATGGCCTCGCTGTAGCCCGCGTCAATGTGCCTTGCGATGCCCATGCCGGGATCGTTGGTCAGCACTCGCTGCAGCCTTGTATCGGCTTCCTTGCTGCCGTCGCAGACAATCACCTGCCCGGCGTGCAGTGAGTAGCCCATGCCTACGCCGCCTCCGTGGTGGAAGCTTACCCAGGTTGCCCCGGATGCCGTGTTCAGCAGCGCGTTCAGGATGGGCCAGTCGGCCACTGCATCCGTGCCGTCTTTCATGGCTTCGGTTTCGCGGTTGGGGCTGGCTACGCTGCCGCAATCCAGGTGGTCGCGGCCGATCACGATCGGTGCCTTCACCTTGCCTTCGCGCACGAGCTTGTTGAACAGCAGCCCGGCCTGGTGGCGCTCGCCGTAGCCCAGCCAGCAGATGCGCGCCGGCAGGCCCTGGAACTCAAACGCATTGCGCGCGTTCTTCAGCCAGTTGTGCAGATGCTTGTGCCTGGGGAACAACTTCATCAGCGCGTCGTCAGTCGTGTAGATGTCCTGCGGGTCGCCACTCAGCGCCACCCAGCGGAATGGGCCCTTGCCCTCACAGAACAGCGGCCGGATGTACGCGGGCACGAAACCGGGGAAGTCAAAGGCGTCTTTCACCCCGGCCTCGAGCGCGTGGCCTCTCAGGTTGTTGCCGTAATCAAACGTGTGCGCGCCTTTGCGCATCAGTTGCAGCATCTGGCGGCAGTGCTTGGCCATGGTGCGGAAGGCCTGTTTTTCGTATTCGCGCGGGTCGGCATTGCGCAGCTTCAGCGCCTCAGCCAGCGTCATGCGGTCGGGCACATAGCCGTTCAGCGGGTCGTGGGCACTGGTCTGGTCGGTAAGCAAGTCGGGGATGACTTTGCGTTTGATCAGCCTGTCCAGCAGGTCCACGGCGTTGCAGCATACGCCGATGCTTACGGCCTCGCCGGCGGCTTTGGCTTGCAACGCGCGGTCGATGGCTTCGTCGATGCCCGGGACGATTTCATCGAGATAACGGTCGTGCAGGCGCTTCTCGATTCTTGACACGTCAACATCGGCGGCAAGAAATGTCGCGCCGCACATCTTGGCCGCCAGCGGCTGCGCGCCGCCCATGCCGCCAAGCCCGGCCGTCACCACCAACCTGCCCCTGAGCGTTGCCTTTGCACCCCAGTGCGTGCGCGCGGCCTGCGCGAACGTTTCGTACGTGCCCTGCAAGATGCCTTGGGTGCCGATATAGATCCATGAACCTGCGGTCATCTGGCCGAACATCATCAGGCCGCGCTCGCGCAGGCTGTTGAAGTGTTCCCAGGTTGCCCACTTGGGCACGAGGTTGCTGTTGGCCAGCAGCACGCGGGGCGCGTCGGCGTGGGTTTTGAACACAGCCACCGGTTTGCCGCTCTGGATCAGCAGGGTTTCATCGTCGCGCAACTCGCGCAGCGACTTCAGGATCGCGTCAAAGCAAGGCCAGTTGCGCGCGGCCTGGCCGATGCCGCCGTAGACCACCAGCTCGCGCGGGTTCTCTGCGTTGGCGGGGTCAAGGTTGTTCATCAGCATGCGAAGCGGGGCCTCCGTCAGCCACGACTTCGCATGAAGCTTAGTGCCGCGCGGCGCATAGATGTGGCGTGGACCTTTGCCCGCAAGGGCCTTCTCAGCAAGTTGGGCGACGGTGAGCGATTTGGGTTTGCGTGCCGGCATGGGATTCTCCGGGCACGGTTTCTAGCAAGTCAGCGCAGCGCATGAAGGGGGCACGGCGTTACTCAATGCGCAGGAAGTGCGGGCGGCTGTGATCTTTCCAAGGTTCGAGTTTTCCGTTCTTGTCGGTGTCCTCTACTTCTAGCCATCCCACGGTCAGGCCGTCGCGGCTGGCTTGCCAGTTGCGCGCGTACAGGCCGAAGTCAGCAAGCCGGTGCGACTTCAATGAGCGGTCGAACAGCAGCAGTCTCGCCCCCAGGTTGCCCTGTTCCACGGCCAGCAACCCACGCGAGCTGATCCAGCCAATGGACACGTAGTCGTACTTGGCACTCAGGCGGCGGGTGTCGCGGTGCGTTTCGTCGTCCACAATCAGCAACTCGGAGGCCGGGCGGGTTCGCACATTGCCGGTTGTCGGTGGCGTGCCGTACCAGTTTCGCGATGTGCTGGGTGGCTCAGGCGCCTGGTGGCCGAAGAACGAGCCGTCGCCTGTGGCCACAAGCCGCGAGTGGCGGCTGGGGCTGTAAAGCACTGTCACCGTGCCGTCGGCCGGGTTGAAAATCGCGTGGTCCGAATGCTCCAGCAGGCTGGGTGGCGTGGGCGGCGGCGGCTCAAAGTCTTCCACCGGTTCGCCCCAGCGGTTGAAGCGGGGCATGTCCGCTTCAGGTGACTTGCCGGGCTGCAAGCGCTCAATCAGCAGGCGGCCGTCGGGCAGGACCATCTCGACGTTGAATCCTTGCACCAGCCGCTCGCGCTGGTCGGTGACCAGGTTCAGGCTTTCGATCCAGCCGTTTTCGTCGTCTTCGCCGGGCGTCACCACAAGCACTTCGCGGTCGTCGCGCCACACCGCCACGGGCAGGTCGCCCGGCCTTCCGAATGAGGGTGCCACCCCGCGCAAATTGCCGCCGTCGCGGTTGCTGGCCATCAGTACCGCGTCATCCAGCAGGTTCAGCTTGCCGTCATGGTTTGTGTCGTGGCGCCGTACCGTAAACAGGATGCGCCCGTCGCCCACAAACAACGGGGGCGTCAAATCAGCGCCGCACTCGGCCACGCGAGACTCAGACTTTTCGGGCCCGACCGTGTACAGCGAATACGTGGGATCAGGCGTGCTGCCGTCTTCGCGCTTGGGTGCCTGGTCCTGGCGATAGTAATAGAAGCGGTCGCCGTCGGGGTGCAGTGTCACGTTGCGCAGGACGCCGGGGCTGACGGTCAGCGCCTGTGCCCGCGCGCCGCCCAGGTTGCGCAGCCACTGCTCGGTCTCGGGGTCTGATTTCGGGCGCGGCTTCAGACTGCCCTTGGGCTCGGGTGGCTTGGCGTCGGGCGCAGGTTCTTCGTCAATCATGTCCTGGGCAGTCACGACTTCGCGCGCCACCCCGGAAAGCAGCATTCCGGCCGCAAGCAGCGCCAGCATGGTGCAGCTGAATTTCAGCTTCGTGATCATGCTTTGTCCCCGGATGCTGGCACGGGCGTGGGCTCTGTGGCCAGTTGCTCAGTTTGCGTGGAATCGGGGTTGCGCTCAACAGCCGGCACACGGTTGGAATCCGCGGACTTCTGCAGGCCCGTGGTGCGCCGGCGTGTGGACGTTGCGGTGGGCGGAACGTACGGGATCGCGACGGTGAACTGGCTGCCGTGGCCGCGAGCCGAAATCAGGCTGATCTTGCCGCGGTGGGCCTGCACGATTTCCTTGCAGATCGCGAGGCCGAGGCCCGTGCCGTCCACCTTGCGGGTCAGCGCTTCGTCAACGCGGAAGAACTTTTCGAACACCCGGGGCTGGTCTTCGGGGTCAATGCCGATGCCCTTGTCCTGCACAGAGAACCAAAGGTCGCGCTGATCGGCGCCGACCTGCACGACGACCGACTTTTCTTCGCCACTGTATTTCACGGCGTTGCTCAGCAGGTTCAGCAGCACTTCACGGACGGCGTCCTTGTCAAACATGGCAAGGCTGGGCACGCCCGGCAGAATCTTGATACGAACGCCGTCGCGGTGCTGGGCAGGAATCTGCGCCTTGAACAGCGCGACGGTGTCTTTGGCGACCTGCGACAGGTTGTTCGGCTGCATGTTGTACTTCTTGACCTGGTTTTCGACCTTGCTGAAGCTGAGTACGTGGTCGATCAGCGCGCCTAAGCGCTCGGTTTCACTCATGATCACGTCCAGGCAAGCGTTGACCTGCTTCTGGTCCTTCACGCGCCCGAGCTTCAGCGTTTCCACGAACATGCGGATGCTGGTGAGCGGCGTCTTCAGTTCGTGCGTCACGTTGCTGACGAAGTCAACTTTCTTGCGCGCCTCGCTGGCCTCGCGCAGGATCATGTGCACGACCATCAGTGTGGCGCTGGCCACGATCGGCACGCACAGCACCGCGATGATGATGAAGATGGAACTAAGCAGGGTGCTGTCTTTGTAGAACTGGCGGTCCGCATCGATGCGCAGCACGACGTATCGCGACGGCAGCAGCGACTGGTGCACGGGCACAAAGCCCACGGTTTCGACACTTTGGCCGGGGTTGATCTGCCACGACAGTTCGTTGCGCGGCACGACACTCAGCGACAACGAATCGTTCTCAAGTTCCACCGAATCAATGAAGTCACTGATCGCGCGCTCGAGCTGGCCGGGCAGCAACTCCCAGGCAATAAAGCCGCGGGTCTGGGTATCAATGTAAACCAGCGTCGTGGAAGGCTGGCGCTGGCCGCCGGTCACGTCGGTGTTCAGCACCTCGCGCACAATACGGTTGCCTGAGCCCGCGGGGCCGGTCAGCAGCAGTTGCTGCAATGCCGGGGGCAGGTTGCTGACATTGCTGCCATCGAGGTTGCGTACAAGCTTTACGTCGCTGCCCAGGCCGACAAAACAGCGCGAGGCCAGGCTGCGGCTGTAGTCGCGGAAGTAGTCGTCCACACCGGCTGACACCCGCGCCAGGTCAGCCTCGTCGGCCGGGGGCTTGATGGCCAGTGGGGCAATGCGGGACTCAAGGGACTGTTCAAGGCCGGTCTGGACGGTGCGAAGGTCCTGCCGATACAGCGAAGGTCGAAGTTCGATTTCGCGCAGGGCATAGGCGCCGAACAGGCCCATGATCACCGTCGGCGCGATGATCGCGAAGATTGCGATCGGGTACAGCAATCTCCGGTTGGACCAGCGACGTACAGAAAGCGCCAAGGCAGCCTCCGGCCCACAGTATACGGATAAATCACACCCTGCGGGTAGCCGGCTGTCCAAATGCGGCCGCCGGCGCAATTCCTGAAACCTGAAGGATTTAGCCGCCGGAATTGTTGCCGGTGGCCGGGCCCGGCCGCGTTTAACGCTTGGGGCAGCATCCGTGCGAAGGGAATTACAATGAACCTTGGAACTTCCGCCCTGCGGCAGTCACAATCAGTGGTTCAGGCCCCATCGGGGTCACGGTCGGAATCGCCGCGCATGGACCGCTTCGAAAAATACCTCAGCAAGTACCGCGGCCCGATCTTCACGTACGTCGTGCGCCTGGTCAAAGACGACAGCGCGGCCGAAGACATCTGCCAAGAAACGTTCATCCGCCTTTTCCGCGAACTTGACCGCATCCGCGACCAGACCGCCAGCGCGTGGCTGTACCGCGTCGCGCGCAACCTGGTCACCGATTACATCCGCAAAAAGAAGCCCGTGACCTTTACCGTGCTGCGCGGCCGCGCCAGCGAAGACGACGAAGAAACCCCGGCGCTGCAATTCAAGCACCCCGGCCGCGGGCCCATGGACACGGCAACGAATGAAGAGCTGCGCAAGCTGATCGAAGAAACGCTTGAGGCCATGAGCGAGAAGTTCCGCGACGTGCTTGAGTTGGTGGACGTGCAGCAGCTCACGCACGACGAAGTGTCCGAGATTCTGGGGTGCAGTGTGAAGACCGTTTCGGCACGGCTGGCCCGCGCGCGCGAGTTTTTCACGCACCGCATTTCGCGCCACGTAAACCTGAACGGCGAAGACGGCCGGGCATCCGGGGCCTGAACGGGTGTGTGCTTTTGTGTGTGCTTTGCGGGCGATTTACTTCCATTCAGGCCGATGCAGGACGTATCACCACGCGGCGATTACCCTTGATCGTCGCGGACAGTGCATCAAGCAGCACAGCAAACCGTAGCGGGGCCCCGAGCAATGGATCCAGGCGAATACCAGCCGCTGCCTTCTGAAGTTCACGACTTCGTCGATGGGCGCCTAAGCCCGGCCGACGAGCGCGACTTCCAAAAGCGCATGGCAGGCAACCCCAAGTTGAAGCAGCAGGTGCATACCTTGCAGGGCGCGATTGCGCTGCTGCACGCCCTGCCCACGCGTGAGCCCGCCGCCGGCTTTGAGCAGCGGGTGCTCGGCCGCATCAAGACCGAAGAATTGGCTGAGCGCGCCCGCCGCCGCATCCGCACCGCGCCGGCACCGCTGTGGCAGCACATCGCGCAAGTTGCGGCCGGGGCCGTGGCCGCAGCCGTGGTACTCGCGATCGTAGGCGTGCCGGGTGTGTTTGACGATAAGCCGGCCTCGCCGGAAGGCGGGCAGGTCGCGCTGGATTTGCAGCCGGTGACCTCGCAGCCCACGGAAAGCGACTTGCTGCCGGTGATGGGCGATCACTTCGCCCGGTTGCAGGTGCTGCGCCGCAATGTCTCCGCGATTGAAGTGTTCAACGCCGGCAACGGTGCCGATGCGGACACACAACGCAGCCTGCTGCAGCTTGAGCTTGAGATGTCTGAACTCGGCCGTCGCGCGCCCTGGCTTTCGGCTGAGGTCGCGCGCATGCCGGCTGACCGCCGCAATGAATACTTTGCCTTCGTGGAAAGCCTGTCGCGGGCGCTGGCCGACGTGACCGCCGAGGCCGCGCGCAGCCGCACCGACGACCGCGCGCCGGACCTGGCGCTGGTACGCCAGAAGCTGGACAGCGTGAAGGCGCCTGAGCGCCTGGCGCGTCAGTATTACTTTGAGTCGCGCCTGCTCGACACCGAGCGCGCGCCGCGCCTGCTTTCTGCCGCTGACGACGCGAGCTCGGAACTGGCATTGTTTGCCGTGGTCCGCAAGGCCGAATACGACAACGACCCCGAAGGCGTGATTGCCGCCGCCGAGGCCTACATCGCCGCGTACAGCCGCGGCCGACTGGTGGACCAGGCTCACCTGGCCGCGATTCACGCGCTGTTGAAGCTGGGGCGCTCGCTGGATGGGGCCGCGCTGTATGAACGGCACTTCGGCGAATATGAAAGTGACCTGACTCCGGCACGGCTGTCGCTGGTCAAGCGCACCCTTACGGAGGTGCAGCGCAAGGCCATTGCTGCCGCCATGGATGAGCTGCGTTCACACCGCCGCCCCTGGGAAAACGACTAGGCTTACGCGCTGGGCAGCGCACACCATCGGGGCTGGCGGAAACGCCGGCCCCGGTGATTTCAGGGATTCCCGCACGGCGCATTTTCATGTGGTAGAATCCAGTCATGCCCCACACTTCGTGCCAATGCGGGTGGGAAAGCTTCGCGATCGGCGACGCTGTGCAGCGTTGCCCGCGATGCCGGGCCGCGTTGCACCAGCACCAGCCGGTCCCCTACGGCTATCGCCCCTACCCGACCTGGCATCCGCAACAGACGCGCTACCCGGCGCAGCGCCGGATTGTGCACGAACCCGCGCCTGCGGCCGGTGGCATGCTGGGTGCTGCGATGGTCTGCGTGGTTGGCGCGGCGATCTGCCTGGCGCTGGGCCTGTGGTTCATGGCCACGGTGTTGTCGGTGATGGCAGTTGCCTGGACCGGTCGAAGCCGCCACAGCGGCGCGGACCCGGCCGCAACGGGCCGTGCCGGCCCCTGGACACGGTTTGCCACGGTTCTGGTGTCGCTGCTGGCGGTGGGCATGCTTTCCGGCGCTCTGGCACAGTTCGGCGCGCGGCTGCTGGATAAGCTGCACCCTGATCGTCCAGCCCGCGTGCAAGTGGCACCCCGCGGCGAAACACCAAGCTATGTGGTGGGCCCGGAGTATCGCCCCCATGCGCAGACCGCCCCGGCCGCGCGGCCGCTGGAAGGCTACCAGGCGCCCAAGCCAACACCGGTGATCCCGCGCGATGAGTGGCAGCGCTACCAGCAGGACCTGAGCCGCGAAGTGCAACGCATCCGCGACTCGGAGCGCAAGGAAGCGCGCCAGTCCGGCAAGTAAACGTCCCCGGTTTCCAGTTGCATCGGCAACAGCTAACGTGTGCGCATCCTTTCGGAGAGCGCGATGTCTGACGCATTGGCCAAGTCATTCAAGTCCGGCCCGCACGCGGTGCTGGCCAAGCTGGTGGGTAAGTGGGAAGGCAGCGCGCGCACCTGGTTTGAGCCCGGCAAGCTGGCGGATACGTCGCCGGTAAAAGGCCGCATCAAGCTGGTGCTCGGCGGCACGTTTGCGCAGCACGAATACTCGGGCAAGCTCGTGGGCCACCGCATGAAGGGGCTGGCGTTGCTGGGCTATTCGCTGGGCGAGAAGCAGTGGCAATGCGCGTGGGTCAACAACCTGCACAACGGCACGCGGATCATGCTGAGCCTGGGCAAGCCCGGCGCCAACGCCAAGTCACCCGACGTGCTGGGCAGCTATCCAGCAGGGCCCGAAACCTGGGGCTGGCGCACCACACTGACGCTGAAAGGCCGCGACCGGCTGATCCTGCGGCACTACAACATCACACCCAAAGGCGAAGAAGGCCTCGGCGTCGAGTTCGACTACCGGCGGGTTTGAGAGCTCGCGGTGCAGCCTTGCCGCTGATTGCATGACCACCAGAGTCAGGGATCGGGTTCACAGTCAACCGTTCACAGTCAACGGTTACTGCAAACAGCTGCAGCTACCGCAAACTGTCGACCCCAGCCTGAAGCTCATACCCAACCAGTTCTTGCTAGGTGTCCAAGGTGCGGATCATCGCGCGCAGGCGCGTGATTACTTCATCTTTCGAGATTTCGCTGCTCGCGACACCGAGGCCCAGCGCGATTAACTCATCGTCAGTCGCGACCACTTCGGCCCCGTTCAACGATACGAACACCAGCGCGGCGGCCATGGCCGTTCGCTTGTTGCCGTCGATGAACGGATGCGCTTGCGACAGGTGATACAGATACGCGCCGGCCATCGCGGGAAGGTCGGGGTGAAGGAACTCGCCGCCGAAAGTTGCCTGTGGCATCGACACGGCAGACTCCAGCATGCCGCGGTCGCGCAGACCGCTTGCACCGCCGAACTCTTCAATCGACTGCGCATGCAGCCGCAGTACGTTTTCGGTGCTCAGAAAGCGCACGGCTTACTCCGCCAGTTTCTTGAAGGTCTTGGCGTGCTTGCGGAACACCTTGCTTGCGGCCGAATCCAGCTCAGCGTCCGTGAAGCCCACGTTCTCGGGCGTAATCACGATGCTGCCGTCGCGTACGGTGATGAGCACTTTGTCGCCCAGCTTCAGGTGCACGAGGTCCAGCAACGCCTTGTCAAGCGTGATGCCCGCGCTGTTGCCGACGCGATTGATTGTCTTGACCATGTTCGATCTCCGACAGGCTGTGTTACATTGTAATAACGCCCGTTCGGCCTGCAAAGTTGCAGCATTTCCGGTTGGCGTGGGTACGCTGCCGCCATGCGCGTTGGCATTGATTGGGGTGGTACGTTGATCAAGGCTGCCGTCGTGGACGGCGCCAATGTGCGTGCCCATGCGAGCATCGAAACGAACGCGTCGCACGGTGCACCTGCCGTGCTGGACGCGATTGCGGCCCTGGTGCGCGGCTTGGCACCTTCGCCCGAGTTCGCCGGTACGGCCATCCCCGGTGAAGTTCGCCCCGACGGCCGCTGCTGGCGCCTTCCCAACGTGCCCGGCTTTGAAGACGTGAACATTGGCGCCGAGCTTTCGCGGCGGCTGGGCTGTCCCGTCGGCGTCGAGAACGATGCCACCGCGGCCGCACTGGCCGAGCGCCTGTACGGCTGGGGCAACAAGTACAAGAGTTTCCTGCTGGTCACGCTGGGAACCGGCGTGGGCGGCGGCGTGGTTCTCGACGGCAACCTGCGCCGCGGCAGCAACGGCTTCGCCGGCGAAATCGGGCATGTGCTGGTCGATGCATCCCCCACCGCGTGGCCGTGCGGTTGCGGCCGCCTTGGCTGCATTGAGGCCTACGCGGGCAAGGCCGGGCTGCTGCGCAAATACCGCGAAGTCGGCGGCCACGCCAGCACCGCCCGCGAAATCGCCGAGCACGGGGGCGAGAAAGGCGAGGCCGTGTGGCGCATGATGGGCAGCATGCTGGGCAGCGCGCTGGGCAGCATCAATAACACGCTGGACCTGGACGCGATCGTGTTCACAGGCGGGATCAGCAACAGTTTCGCGCTGATCGAACCGCACGTCCGCGCGGCTTTGAAGCTGCGAGTGTTCGCGCCGCCGCTGGCCGAGCTACCGCTCTTGACAAGTCAACTCGGCGAACACGCCGGCGTAATCGGCGCCGCCCACCTGCCTGCACCAGTCTGATGCCCGTTGCATGCGCGCTCAGAACTACAACGGCTGTTGTCCACGAAGGACACCAAGTGCCACGAAGAATGACACCAGAGTTTGCGACTTACGCCGTCGCTGCCAACGCGGTTCCTCGTGTTGCTTGGTGTCCTTCGTGGACCAAAGCTGTTGCCTTTGTATTTCGTGCTTCGCGATCCGCGCGTCATGCAATACTGTTCGGCATCAGGTGTCGACGCTGAAATGGGGCAATCAAGGAATCACGCTACCCGACGGGGTGTTTGACCTGCATTCTGACCTGACAACCGATCCTGACCACGGAGACTACCATGCAGAAACTGCTTGCTACGTTTGCACTGATGGCCGTTGCGGCCGCGCTGTTTGTCGCGTTCGCGCCGAAGGCCCCGGAGGCCCAGAGCGCGCCCGCCACCGAGCCCGCCAAGGAAGAAGTCGCGTCAACGGCCGTCGAGTACAAGGCCGGCGATGCGGGCATGGAAGGCTGGCTCGCGCGGCCGGCCAACCGTATGAAGGGCCAGACCTGGCCCGCCGTCCTGTTGGTGCCGGACTGGATGGGCCTGAAGCAGTGGGACAAAGACCAGTGCGACCGTTTTGCGAGCATGGGCTACATCGCACTGGCCGTGGACATGTACGGCAAAGGCGTGCGCCCCGCCAATGCAACCGAAGCCCGCGCCCAGGCCGGCGGCCTGTACGGAAAGCCTGACGTGCTGCGCGAACGCATCACCGCGGCGCTGACTTACATGCAGCAGGTCGACGGCGTGGACACGTCGCGTATCGCGGCAATCGGCTTCTGCTTCGGTGGTACGACGGTGCTTGAGCTCGCGCGCAGCGGTGCTGAAGTCGCAGGTGTCGTCAGCTTCCACGGCGGCCTGAAGGCACTGGGCGAAAACAAGGGCATCAAGGCCAAGGTGCTGGTGCTGCACGGTGCCGACGACCCGATGGTGCCGCCCGCCGACGTCAGCGCGCTGATGGACGAAATGCGCACCGGCAAAGTGGACTGGTACTTCACGGCATACGGCAACTCGGTGCACAGCTTCACCAACCCCAACGCCGGCAGCGACAACAGCAAAGGCAGCGCCTACAACGCCAAGGCCGACGCCCGCAGCTGGGAAGCCTGCCACGACTTCTTCCGCGAGATCTTCGCGAAGTAGTCCGCGCAATCTTTGACAGGGGCGACTTCGGGTCGCCCCTGCTTTGCGTTTAGAGCCTGTTTGGGAACCCAGAGTGAGACTGTTTCGGAGCGCCGGGCGAGCGATGCGAGACGCCCGACTGAGGCGTATCCACGGCGATACACCGCAGGGAGGGCAACGAAGCAGCGCGAAGCCCGCCACCCGATACAGGCCACGAGTGGGTTGTCAAACTGGCTCTTAGACCCTTGCACTTGTGGCCGCGCGGCACGAGTCTGTGCACCATGCCCGACGCCACGCCACCGGAAAAACCCCAGCGCCGCAAGCGATACCCGGGCACGCACCCGCGCCGCTTTGATGAGAAGTACAAAGAGCTTGACCCGTCGCGCTTCCCCACGGAGGCCGAGAAAGTCCGCGCCCAGGGCCGCACGCCCGCCGGCACGCACGTGCCTGTGATGCTGCGTGAAGTGCTGGCAGCGCTGCACCCGGCCCCCGGCGAAGTCGCGCTGGATTGCACGCTCGGCCACGGCGGCCACGCCGAGGCCATGGCGCGCGCGGGTGCCCGTGTAATCGGCATTGACCTCGATGCCGAAGAAATGTCCCGAACCCAATCGCGGCTGGCGGGGCTTGGACTCGCCATCGAAGCGCACCACACCAATTTCGCCGGCATCGCCAAAGTGATGGCGGCCGCCGGTCTGGACGGCGTCCATTGCCTGCTGGCTGACCTCGGGCTGTCGAGCATGCAGCTGGATCACCCGCAGCGCGGCTTCGGCTTCAAGCACGACGGGCCACTCGACATGCGCATGGACCGCACCCGCGGCCGCACGGCCGCTGAGCTGATCGCGCAGACCAGCGCGCTTGAACTGGCTGAGATCCTGCGCGACTACGGCGACGCGCGCGACGCGGACACGCTGGCCGAGGCGCTGAAGACGGCCGCGCCGCAGACCACCGGCGAACTCGCGTCCGTGGTGCTGCACCACGAGGGCATTGACGCGTCAAGATACCGCAAGCGCAACGCCCGCGACCGCCACCCGGCGGCGGCCGTGTTCCAGGCCCTGCGCATGGCGGTCAATCGCGAACCCGCGAACCTTGAACACTTGCTGCGCTTGCTGCCGCAAGTTCTGAAACCGGGCGGGCGCGCGGCGATCATCACCTTTCACTCGGGCGAAGAGCGCAAAGTGCGCGAGTCATTGACCAGCGGCCTGAAAGCCGGCGTGTACGCACAGGCGGAACTGACGGGCAAGGCGCCCACAAGTGCCGAGGTCTACAACAACCCACGAGCCCGCTCGGCCCGGTTGTTCTGGGCCGTGCGGGCGTAGAGCCTGCTTACTTGCGCTTGGTGATGGGGTCGCCGTTTTCGTCTACGGGCTGGCCGTTCTTGTACTGCAGGCCGCCGTACTCTTCATCCTGGGCGATGCCGCCGTGGCGGGCTTCGCGCAGCCGGGCCAGCTTGGCCTCTTCGGATTCGCGGAACCTCTCGGCGCTGTAGCGCTGATCGGCGAGCGCACCGGCCTCACCTGCGCGGTACAGTTTCAGCGACACGATGGCCGGGTGTGACTTGTGGGTGCGGTGTTCCACGCCGCGGCCACGCGGGTCCAGCGTGCCGACGGCCGGGTCATGGGCGCGAACGCGGCTTGAGTCCTGCAGCACCGTGTCATAGCCATAGCCCGATTCGGCCGGGAACAGGTAGCGCACAGCTTCACTGAGCTGGAACTTGCCTGCGTTCACCTCGCGGCCGGTGTGCTGCACGAACAGCGTGCCTTCCGCGTTCAGGTAGCCCAGCTTGGTCCAGTCGCGGTCAAAGAACTCGAAGTAAAAAAGGCTGCCTCGATCCTCAAGCAGCTTGCGCACAAAGCCCGCCTGCACCACTTGATCAGGCTGAAGCGCATCCGGCGCAATTTCGACCAAGTAAAACTCGTGCAACTGCAGGCCGTAGTCTTCGCCGTCAAAGTCACCCCGGGCCTCGGCGATGCGGCCGGTGTAAAACAGCTCAGCCACCGTGTAACCGGCGGCGCCGTGCAGTTGCGTTTCGCGCTCAACGTCGGATTGATCCAGCGCAGATGTACGGTACGCATCGCGCGACTGGCTGCCCGTACAACCGGCAAGCAGGCCAAGTGCGGCCAGCATCGTCGCGAATGTAGACGCAAAGGTGATGCGCATGGCGCAGTCCTGAACGTTCACGGGGGAAGGGGCAGGGTACCCTGCGGCCCATGCCGCGTAAAGCGCTATTGCGCGATTGAGCGCCCGCACAAGTAACCCGTGGCAAGGGCAAAATGCTGCCGAAAGCCGCCCCACGGCGCATGCAGGTCCAGCAATTCGCCGATCACGAACAGGCCCGGGCATTTGCGGCTTTGCATGCTGCGGGGGTCCACGTCGCGAACACTGACCCCGCCCGTGGCGCTTTCGGCCGCAATCAGGCCCAGCGTGCCAGTGACTTTTAGGCGCGTGTCGATCATTTCACGCAGCAGGCCGTCGCGCTGGCGTTCATCAAGCTGCATCACGCGCTCGTTGCCTTTGGTCTTCTGGTGGTCCAGGAATACCCGCCCCAATGCCCGCGGGACAATCAGGTCCAGCGCGTCGGCCGCGCGTTCACGGGTTCGTTCACCAAGCACGCGGAACAGCCATTGCGCGACTTCCTCGGTCGGCTGCTCAGGAAAGAAGTTGATTGCCAGTTCGACTTCGCCCTGTTGCAGCGCGGGTTCCGCGGCGTGCGACACGTTGTAGATCGCCTCGCCCACCAGGCCCGATTGCGTGAACAGCATGCTGCCCGTGCTTTCGGCCAGCACGCGCCGCCCCTGGTGCAAAGCCGCCCGCACATCCATCCACAGGCCGGGCAACTCGCGAACCCAGCCTTCCTCCACGCGCAGGCCCACCTGCCCCGGCAAGGCCGGCGCAACTGCATGCCCGAAGTTGGCCGCCATCCGGCCGCCTTCTTCGCCACCGCCCAGTTGCGGATAGTTCTGTGCACCCGTGGCCAGCACCGCATGCCGCGCGTCAAACGTGCGGCCGTGCGCGCTGGCCCTGAACCCCTGCCCGGTGCGCTTCAGGTGCGTGACGCGCACGCCCGTAAGCAACTCCGTGCCGGAACCCTCGGCCGCATCTACCAGTGCCTGCATGATCGCGGGGCCGCCTTCAGGGCTGGTGATGAGCCCGTAGTAGGGCGCGTCGGCCAGCTTCACGCCGTGGTCGGCAAACCACTGGCGCAGGGTGTCCGCGTCAAAGGCCGCCAGCGCGTCACTGGCAAAGCGCGCGTGTTTGCCCTGGAAGGCCTCGATGGACAGTTTGACGTTGCTGACCGCACCGGCACCCATGCCGGCCATGCAGAACTTCGCACCCGGCAGGTCCTGGCCCTCGACGACGAGCACGGAAAGGCCGCGCGCCGCGGCCTCAGCGGCGCATATCAAACCGGCCGGCCCGGCGCCGATGACGAGCACATCGTGGATGGAATCCGGCACTAGAAGCCCAGTGCCTGCGGCACGTCGTACACGACCAGCTTGTTATTGAGCGTGTACAGCGCGATGTAGCCGCCGTATGCCGCCATGGCAATGATTGAAAAGGTCAGGCCCGTGTTGATTTTCATCTTGCCGGACATGGTCTTTTCAAAGAATGGGAACACGATGCCAAAGCCCGCCAGGAACAGCGTTCCCACATAAAACGGCGTGGCCGTGGGCGACGTGATCGCGTTGGTACTGAGGATGCCGAACAGATACAACGCGCCCCAAATCGCCGCCAGCAGGATGTTTACGATCCCGACGTAATAGGTGATTGAGGTGGTTTCTTTGGCTGCCACGGTCTACCCCCCATGCCTGTGCGGCAGGTCGTACCGAAAGATCCCTTGTTGGCCAGGTGCTTCTTCTACCCCAACTGTGATGGCTTGCAAGTGTCGATGCTCGCCGCGTTCGACCAGCGCATCATATAACCTTCGCGCTAAATAGGTTGCGAGAAGTTCCGTGGAGGTATTGGGCAAGTCCAGCAACAGGGTATCCGAACTGGGGGTACTGAACACGCTGCCATCCTTGTGCTGCACCCGGGTGTTCGCGCCGTCTTCCGTGATCGTCAGCACTTCACTGCGCGTCGGGTAAATCGTCTTGTGGTCAAGGTCATTGCACAGCTGCCGGAACACCGGCTTGAACGTGATGTAATCCAGCACGTAGCCCGCCGGCCCAAGCTCACCTTCCACCTCAACCCACGCCCAATAATTGTGGCCGTGCAACGGCTCGCGGCTGCCGTCATTGAACAGCAGGAAGTGCGCGCACGAGAAGTTGAAGTACTGCTTATCGACACGGATCTTGTACATGCGGCCGCAGCATACCGGATTGCGCGCGGTTTGTGCAGGGTGTCAGGGCCCCGCCAAGCAATGGACAAGAAAAACTGGTACCGGCTACTCCGGGTAGTAAATTGCGCGCGCTCACGGTTTGGTTTGATGAGATCCCATTCGGAAAGGTTTGCAATGAATCTTCGTGGATTGCGTTTGGCCGGCATGCTGATGCTTGGGGCATCAGTTGCCATGCTCGGCGGTTGCAGTGGTGACGATGACAGCGGCGGTGGTGGCGGCGGCGGTACCAAGTGGGGCCCGCCCCCGACAGCGCGCCCCAGCCTGACCGGGCTGAACGTGTTGGTTGACCTCAGCGGTGGCAACGCCACAGCGGGCGCAGGTTCAAATGGCGGCGACTTGGAAGTCGACGCTCAGCTGGGCGCCTTCCTGCAAGGCAACGGCCCCGGCCGTCAGGGCATTGACGCCAATATCATCAGCGCGGCCTCGCTGGCTGACAACGTGATCGACCCGACCGAGCTGCAGACCGATGTCGGCATCTTCGGCGTCGCAACAGGCACAGACGTGTTCATCGAACTGGTGGACCACGACTTCTACGTTCCCGCGAGTGCAACGCTTGACCTGAGCTCGCTTACCGCGGGCGCAACGGACCGCGTCACGATCCGCACCCACGGCCGCGGCAACTACATCCGCATTGACGGCGACGTGGTGCTTTCGCGCGCGGGTGCCAACTCGGTGCAGCTGGTGATCGAAAGCGTCGGCGCGGAAGGCCTCGCGATCTCGATCGACGGCGACATCAACTCGACCAGCCCCTCGGGCTTCAGCGCAGGCGACCTTGACGTGATCTCGCACCTCGGCCACATCGCGATCACCGGCCTGATCAGCCTCAACGGCGGCAGTGGCACAACGGCCGGCAGTGCCGCCAACGTGTACATCAATGCGCGCCAGGGCAACGTGTACATGCCGCGCGGCATTTTCCAGTCCAACGGCGGCAATGGCTCAACCAACGGCGGAAGCGGCGGTGAGTTCAGCGTGTATCTGCAGGACAACAACACCTGGCGCGATTTCAACTGGGGCATCCGCGCCAACGGCGGCGATGGCGGCACTGGCACCGGCGGCACGGGTGGCGACGTCTACTTCTACGCCTACTGTGAACTGGACATGTTCAGCTACATCGAACTGCACGGCGGCGACAGCACCTCCAGCACCGGCGGCGATGGTGGATACATGGAGATTACCACCGACGACCTTCGCGGCGTCGTGATGACCGTCGGCAACGGCGGCAACGGCACCACCGGCGGCAGCGCGGTGGACACGTATATCGAAGCCAACAACATGTACAGCCTGGCGATTGTTTCGCAGGGCACGGGCGGCGTGGGCAGCGCCGGCAGCGGCGGCTACGGCGGTGAGCGCGATGCCTATGCCTACAACAACATCATCCAGGTGCTGATTGACGAAGAGGGCCTCGGCGGCAACGGAACCACCGGTGGCGGCGATGGCGGCGATCTGTACTACGACTTGGCGTACTACGGTGTCGCTGACCGCGTCACGATCGACTGCACTGCCCACGGAGGCAACGCCACCACCAGCGGCACTGGCGGCAGCGGCGGAGACGACTTCTACGTGTACTTCGAAGGACCAGCGACCAACACAGACATTCGCTACGCGGCCAATGGAGGCAGCGGCATCAGCAGTGGCGGCAGCGGGAGTTACTGGCAAGTCGACTATTATGCCGACAGCGTGAACGCGGACGTTGACGTCACCATGAACGGCGGGGCGGCCAGCGCCGGTAACGGCGGCAGCAGCGGGTATGGCTACCTGTACCTTGAGGGCGATGCCCGCGGCGTGTATGCCGACTTCACATTCCACGGCGGCAACGGCACTACCAGCGGCGGCAGTGGCCAGTACTTCTATTGCTACGGCTACCAGGACGTCACCAATAGCGAATTCAACTTCACCAGTAATGGCGGCAACGGTGGAACCAGCACGGGCGGCAGTTCCGGCTACGGCTACATCTACGCCGGTTATGACGGCTACGGCGGCATCTTCACCAACGTTACAGCCAACTTGGCCCTGATGGGCGGCAACTCGACCTCCAGCGATGGCGGCGACGCCGAAGGCCTGACGCTGGAACAGTACGAGTACGGCCACGGCCGGGTGCGCGTGAATGGCTACGCCCACGGCGGCAACGGTGTGCAGGGCGGCGACGGCGGCTATGTGGACCAACATGCCTTCGAAGCAACCCTGGAAGTCACCTACAACCTCGCCATGAACGGCGGGAACGGTACCACGGGCGACGGCGGCCAAGGCGGCGATATCAACTTCGACGATGATGACGAACACTTGATCCTGCGCGGCACGCTGACCATGAACGGCGGCAACAGCACCAGCGGCACCGGTGGCGCCGGCGGCACTTTCGACGACGTCCTCGGTGGCTATCGCGGCGGCCTCGAAATGCTCGGCTTCAACCTGACCATGCTCGGCGGCAACAGCGACAGCGGCCAGGGCGGTTCGGGCGGCGAGATGGACTTCAGCAACGGCCTTGAGGGTCGGCTGCGCGTCGCCGACAGCAGCTTCAACCTCTCCGGCGGTAATGGCTCAGTCGTCAGCGGCACTTCCGACGGCGGCGACGGCGGCCAGGCTTACTGGTACACGGATGAGGCAGACGTCTACTTCGTCAACAGCACATTCGTGGCCAACGGCGGCACCGGCCGCGGTGACGGTGGTTTTGGCGGCATTCTGATCTTCACGACCGACCACAACAATGACGGGCGAGGCTCCAACATCTGGGCCGACATCGACATCACGACCAACGGCGGCAACGGCGTTGGTAACGGCAACGGCGGCGCAGGTGGCGTGGCATACGGATACTCGAGAAACTGGCCGAGTCTGGTGAGTGTGGGTGAGGCTGAGTACCGCGGCAACTGGGTCGCCAACGGCGGCAACGGTGCCGGTACCGGCAACGGCGGTGGCGGCGGGTTCCTTGGTGCCTACGGCGGCAAGGTTCAGCTGCTCAGCTTGGTGAACATGACTGCCAACGGCGGCACCGGTGTCATCGGCGGCATGGGCGGCCTCCTCGACTTTGATAACGAAGACGTCGGCGAAATCCGCATCAACGGCAACCTCACCGCCAACGGCGGTGCGGGTACAGCCACGGGCGGGATGGGCGGCAGCATCGGGATTGCCGTTCCCAACGGCACTGTCGTCCTCAGTGGCAGCATCAACGTGCGCGCCAATGGCGGCAGCGGACCGGCCAACGGTGCGGCCGGATCCATCGGCATCGACGCACTGGGTGCCGGTGGCGCGAACGTCACGTTCACGGCCACGCAGCTCCAGACCAACGACGGCGCGGGAACCGCAGTCCCGGCCAACATCACCATCAGCTAAACACCAGCAACAGGCAGAAAAAGGGGGCCCGAAAGGGCCCCCTTTCCATTCCAACCCATGCGAGAGCCGGGTGACCCGCGTACCCCAACCGAATGGCTGGGGGCCGCTCGTGTTACAGGCATCGTGCCTACACGCAGGTGCAGTAAGTGGTATGGGCGCCCCGCCCGCACGCTGTTGAAGTTCCGTCCCCGGCGGCGGGACGCCGCCGGCACTCACGCGCGAGACGCGCGTGCCACGTTGCCAAATTGCCGCCGCCCCGGCGTTGCTGGGAGCGCTGGCCTCTGGCCGGCATCTGCAGTGGCCGTCCCGGCCACTGCGCATCACGGCAACGGCCGATCAGGAGATCTGCGTTCCCAAATTGCGGCCGCTCCGGTTTTCCGGGGTGGCTGTCTGTTTGCTTCACACTGCCTGGGAACGCCGAACTCCTGATCGGCTGCCTTTGCAGTTCCGCTCCGGCGGCGGGACGCCGCCGGCACTCACGCGCGAGACGCGCGTGCCACGTTGCCAAATTGCCGCCGCCCCGGTTTCCCGGGGTGGCGGTTGATGGTTGTGACAGCATGCGTGTTAGCTCACTGAGCACTGAGCACCGAGCACTGAGCACCGAGCACTGAGCACCGGGCACTGAGCACCGGGCGCCGCTATCCATCAGGC
>CALLQI010000013.1 GCA_938014885.1 uncultured bacterium | reverse complement strand
TACGCATCATTGAGAAAACGCTTCACCGCCAGCAACGCATCGAATGCGTCGCCTGCTCGTCACTTCGGAAACAAGAAAGTCGCCTGCACACTGAGGCCCCAGTCCGGTCCCCCGGAAGGGCGCTCGGCGTACACGCGAGCCGTGAAACCCAGGCTGACCGGCAGACGACCGAATCGCATGACCTGGCTCACGCCGAAATTGATGGGCACGGTCCACTGCTCGCCCTTCCAGTCGTAACTGGCTTCCGTATTGACGCTGTAGGTGCGGGCCTTCGGCGTGCTGTACGCGAGAAACGGCTGGATGAAAGTGACGCTCAGGTCGCTGCGGCTGTCGGTGCCGGCGAAGGACCAGATGTGGTTGGCGAGCGCACCATAGGTCCAACCGTCGGCCTGCTTGAGGCCGACCAAGGACGGCCCTGCACCCCATTTCTCGCCCCCCAATCGGTCATTGCTGGCAGTCGGGTAAAGGAGCACCGGACCTGCGCCCCAGATCCACCCGCCCGCCGCCGCGGCCTTCGGCGAGAAGAAGAAGCTCTGCGTGACGTCGCCGAACCCAGTCTCGGTGCGGCCGCCCGCAACCGGCGATTGCGCGCGGATATGGAGCGGAACGATCGTGCGCGTGATCAGGTTCCAATCCTTGTTCAGTTCGAACGGAACCACGGGCTGGACCAGCCATGTCGTGCGGTCGGCGTCCGCAGGGCCGTAGCCGGTGTCCCAATTCACCTTCAGCGGAACGCTGATCAGGCTCGCCAGGGGATTGGCCAGTTCTTTGGCCAACTCGGCGGCGCTCTCCTCACCGCTTGCCTGCTGCGCAAACGCTGCCCGGGCCAGGAACGTGAGGCCGAGGAGCGGCGCAAGCACGGCGCGAAAAGGCAGCTTCATCTTGACATCGGGAAGTCCTGGCGACGAGGAATCTACCGGCCGGTGTTTCCGGGCGGAATTGGCCTTTGGTCCAACACCGGGACGCGCGGCGTCGAAAAGCTGCCATGCCGGCATCGAGGGGCGAACGCCAAGCCGGCAGATTTTTCCGCGAAGCTGTCAGTGCATTGACTTTTCGCAAATGCGCCGGGCAAGGGCACATACCGATAATGAACTGGGCGTTGCAGATGCAGCAGTGCAGGCATCAGCGCGTAACGGGCGGTCGAGCAGTACCAACGAGCGTCTTCCCATTCCAACCACAGACAAATCACACCACGACAGCGGAGGGAACATGTCCCGTTCGTTCGCCACAGCACTGTGGGTTCTGGTCGCCACGTCTTCCGCATTTGCCCAGGATCGCGGACCGTTGGAGCGGTGCGCCAGAATCCAGGACGACACTGCGCGGCTGCGCTGTTACGACGAGGCCGCGCGCGCGTCGTCCAACCAGGCGGCACCCGAGCGCGCGTCGTCCACCCAGGCGGAACCCGAGACCCCCCCGGCCCCCGCGGGACTGTGGGCCGAGCGCATCGCGCAGGACTTTCGGCGCGAGACCTTCACCCTGACCGCGCGGCAGCCGAACTACATCCTGCACACCTACCTCAGTTCGCCGAACCAGGCGCCTTACGAGTTCACGGGGCAGGCCGACCGACTCCAGCGCTCCGAGATCAAGTTCCAGTTGAGCCTCCAGAGCAAGGTGGCAGCCAAAGTGTTCGGTACGAACTCGGACCTCTGGATCGGCCACACCCAGGTTTCGTACTGGCAGCTGTACAACAGCGATGTGTCGGCGCCATTCCGCGAGACCAACTACGCGCCCGAGGTCTACGTGGCCACGCCGACCGACTTCAGCCTGTTCGGCATGACGGGGCGGGCGATCACCTGGGGCATCGTGCACCAGTCCAACGGGCGCGGCGAGTTGCTCTCGCGCAGCTGGAATCGCGTCTTCGCGGAGGTCTTCCTTGAGCGCGGCGACCTCGCGATCATGTTCAAGCCCTGGGCGCGGATCAAGGAAAAGGCGGAAGACGACGACAACCCGGACATCACCGACTACCTCGGCCATTACGAGTTCCGCACGCTGTATCACCGGCGCGGGCACATCTTTTCGCTGATGCTGCGCAACGTCTTCGACAAGGAGCGTCGCTTCAACTCCGAACTGCAGTGGTCGTTCCCGATCCAGCGGCGTCTGCGCGGTCTGGTGCATTGGTACAACGGTTACGGCGAGAACTTGATCGACTACAACCACAACAATCACCGCATCGGCATCGGCGTGCTGATGACCGACTGGATCTAGCGCGCGGCCGAGGCTGGAGCGAGCCCGGCTTTGGGTCGGTGCCAAGGACATGCCCGGCGGCCAGCCCGGACCGTGGGCGGGTGCCAGCTCGCTTCGGAGCCGGGCCTTACGTCATCTCCCCCGGCGACGCCCTGATCGCCGCAGCACGACACAGTGGCCCGCAGCGATTCAGCGAAGACCGGCACCCGACGATCGCGCGAATCGCGCTCGCAGCTGATGCGGTCGAGATCGGAATGTGCGAATGGCTGCCGCAGGACGGCAAGAGCCGGAAGTCGTGCGTCGGTGAAAGTACGGGGGCGACCGGCCTGCATCGGCAGGCCCGGCTGTGTGCAGCGCCAGGCCCGGGCCCGGCGCTTCTTGTCGCAGCGGAGCACCCGCGCCTGCCGGTGTTGGACCAAAGGCCAATTCCGCCGGCGAGGCGTTTCGATGATGATGACTC
>CALLQI010000012.1 GCA_938014885.1 uncultured bacterium | reverse complement strand
AGCTCGCAAGTTTCGCGAGCCAGCGCAGAGTGCATGTCGGCAAGGGCGGTCACGCCAATCTCCTACCCTTAGCGACAATGGCGCACAGGAATTTGTTCGGGAATCGTGTTTCGTGTTTCGTGCTTCGGGCGAAAGCAGCCCCAAAGGCGGGTTCCCGGGCGACAACATTTTTCGGATTTCCCGGCAAATCGCGAAAAGACACTGGTGTGGGCGCCCCGCCTGCACGTAACTGCGGTTCCGCCCCGGCGGCGGGACGCCGCCGGCACTCACGCGCGGGACGCGCGTGCCACGTTGGGCCTACCGGCGGTCGCCGGGTTTGAACATGCGGGTTCTGGTTTTGCGCTTCTTGCGTGAACGGGTGCGGCCTTCGATGTCCACGATTTCCGGGTCTGCCAGCTCGGTCGGCTCCGGCGCGAGGGTTTCACCGGCGGCGTTTGGCGCGGTCAGCGACTCCAGGTCGCTTTCGTCGGTGTCGTCGTCGCTTTCGTCGTCGATGGTCGCGGGCTCAGGGCTTGCCGATTCGGCAGGTGCAGTCGCCGCAGGCACTTCAACCGTCGGCGCATCTGACTGCGGCGCTGCTACCGTCGGGCCGGCCACCGCGGGCATCTGCTGGCTGATCGTCACTGAACCGCCCGCCGGGCTGGCCTGCGTTTCGGGAGCGTCGCTACTCGCGGCCTCAACCGTTGCGGCCGGCTCTGCAGACGGCGCGGGCATGCCCGGGATCAGCGTGGTAGAAGGCGACGGACCGGCTTGCTCGAAGTCGCCTTGGACTGCCTCAGCCTCCGGCAATGGCTCGGGCGTGGCTGGGGGCGTCGGCGCGTTGCGAGAGCTGTCGGCGGCAGACATCGGGCCACCTGCGAAGAAGTCCGTGTCATCGTCGTCAAAACCCCGGCCTTCCGGCACAGGTTCACTTGCTTCCAGGTTCTGGTGTGAGGGGCGCTTGGCCTCGCGCCGCACGGCGGTGGCGGTGTCTTTGCCGACCATGCGATCGCGGGCGAGCTTCAGGCCGGTCACCAGCCGCGCCAGCATTTCTTCATCCATGGCGGCCGTGATGCTGATGCGCAGGCATTCCTGCCCCTTGGGTACAGTCGGCCAGCGCATCGCGTACACCAGCAGGCCGGCGGCCTCAAGCTGTTCTTGTGCGAAGGTCGCGCGCTCAGCATTGCCGAAGCGCACACCAATGATGTGGTGCCGCCCCGACGTAACGAACTCGGCCTGTTCAAGGCGGCTGCGCAGCAGCTTCACGTTGTGGGCCAGCTTCAGGCGCAGCGAGTCGCCTTCGGTACGCAGGATCTTCAGTGCTTCAATGTTGGCGGCCACCAGCGCAATCGGCAACGACGTGGTGTAGATGAAAGGCCGCGACGTGTTCACCAGGTGCTCACGAATCGATTCATCGCAGCACACGAAGCCGCCGTAACTGCCCAGGGCCTTGCTGTATGTGCCCACCAGAACGGCGGCCTGGCCGACACAGTTCATTTCTTCGGGGATACCGCGCCCGCGCTTGCCCACGCAGCCGTTGGCATGGGCATCATCGACCACCAGCAACGCTCCGAAGCGCTCGCACAACTTCGCCAGTCGCGGCAGTTCCGCAGTGTCGCCTTCGATGCTGAACAGCGTGTCCGTCACAACAAGTTTGCGCCCGGTGGCCGAGTTCAACTTGCGCTCAAGGTCGCCATAGTCGCGATGCTTGAACACCTTCACGGCCGCACCGGAAAGCCGGGCCCCGGCCACGATGCTGGCGTGGTTCAGTTCATCGCTGAAAATCGTGTCACCTTCACCCGCCAAGGCCGACAGCACCCCGATGTTGGCCTGGTAGCCGCTGCCGAACACCAATGCGGTCTCGCGGCCGCGGAAGGCGGCTGTTTCGGCCTCAAGCTTGAGGTGCAGGTTGGTGGTGCCGGTGACGAGGCGCGAAGAGCCGGTCCCCCACCCGAAACGCCCGGCAGCGCTGGCTGCGGCCTCAGCGATACGCAGGTCGCTGGCGAGGCCGAGGTAATCGTTGCTGGCAAAATTGATCAGGTCGTGCGAGCCCACCTGCACGCGTGCTCCGCCCATGTGCCGCAGCGAACGCAGCTTGCGCGCAAGCTTTTGATCTTCCCGGCGCTGTCTGGCCTCCAGGAAGTGCTTTTTCCAAACCTCGGGGATCACACGGGCCCTTTCGTAACGCAATTCTAACTCAATGCTCCGGTTACGCCAGTTTCCTGACATAGCCCCAGGTCACACCGCAACGGGCTGGCACTGACGGCCGCAAAACCCATACTTCGCGCGCGAGCACAAATCAGCGAGAGAACCATGCCCATCGTCGAATGCGTACCCAATTTCAGCGAAGGCCGCCGCCGCGAGGTGATCGACCAGATTGTAGGCGCCATCACGGACACACCCGGCGTGACGCTGCTCGGCCGCGAAATGGACGCCGATCACAACCGCAGCGTCATCACCTTTGCCGGCGAGCCCGAACCCGTGATGCAGGCCGCGTTCGCCGCCTGCGCCAAGGCCAGCACGCTGATTGACCTGCGCGAACACAAGGGCGAACACCCGCGCATGGGCGCGACCGACGTGATCCCCTTCGTGCCGATCAAGGACATCGACCTTGCCGGTTGCGCCAAGCTGGCCGAGAAAACCGCCGAACGCATCGCGCGCGAACTGGGCATACCCACATACCTGTACGCAGAAGCCGCGCGCACCGAAGCGCGCCGCAAGCTGGCAGACATCCGCAAAGGTGAGTTCGAAGGCATCCGCGACGAAATCGGCAAGCTGCCCGAACGCAAGCCGGACTTCGGCCCCGAGCGCGTACACGAACGCGCAGGCGTAACCGCCGTGGGCGCGCGCTTCTTCCTGATTGCCTACAACGTCAACCTCGAAAGCACCGACCTGAAGCTGGCCAAGAGGATCGCCAAGGCCGTGCGCGAAAAAGATGGCGGCCTGCCCGGCGTGCAGGGCATGGGCTTCGAGCTCGCCGCCGAGAAATGCGTGCAGGTCAGCATGAACCTGCTTGATTACCGCAAAACCGCCCCGGCCGATGTGTACGCCGCCATCGAAAAGATGGCCGCTGAGGCCGGCGTCAAAATCCGTGAAAGTGAACTGGTGGGCCTGGTGCCCGCGGCTGCCCTGCCCGACAACGCAGGCGTGAAGCTGAAGATCAAGAACTTCAACCCGGGAGAACAAGTGATCGAAAACAAGCTCGCAGGCGGCAAGTTCGCCTACATGACCGGCGTCGAGGCCTTCCTGGCCGATCTCGCAAGCGACAACCCCACACCGGGCGGCGGCGCGGCCGCGGCCGTGCTGGGCGCAACGGGCATCGCGCTGGGCGAAATGGTCGGCAACCTGACACTGGGCAAGAAGAAGTACGCCGAAGTGCAGGGCATCGTGCAGGCGGCCATGAACGCGCTGACGCCCATGCGGCCGCGCATGCTGGCCCTGTTCGCCGAAGACGCGCAGGCGTTTGAAGCCTTCGGTGAGGCCGGCAAGCTGCCCAAAGACACCGATCAGCAGAAGGCCGCACGCGCCGAGGCGATGCAGAAGGCTTTGAAGGTGGCCACGCAAAGCCCCGACAAAACGGCGGCGCTGGGCGTGGAAGCATTCAAGCACGTGTACGAGATCGCCAAGGTAGGCAACAAGCACGCGATCAGCGACTGCGGCGTAGGCGCACTCAGCCTGTACGCGAGCATCAAGGCAGCCGTCCAGAACATGTGGATCAACCTGCCCGGCATCAAGGACGAAGCCTTCCGCAAGGAATACAGCGCCAAGGCCGACGCCTACGACAAGAAGGCGCAAGAGCTGCTGGACGCCACGCTGAAGGTAGTGAAGGCCGCCATTGGAAGCTGAAGTCGGTGCACCGTGCTTGGTGCTCGGTGCCCAACGGCCACGCCGTGAATCGCCCCGAGCACCAGGCACAAAACACCGGGCACCGGAATCAATTTTCGGGCGCTGGTTCGTCGAGGTGCAGGGGCTTGCCGCCGAGGCCCAGCATTTTTTCAAGCTCGCTGATCGCGTGGGCTGCGCGGCTGATTACGTTGGCTTCGGCCATCTGCTGCAGCTTGAACTCGGGGTCGAAGGGCAGATAGCCGCTTACCATGTCGGTCAGCGCGCCCAATTCGATGCTGTCGTCCAGTATCGCCCTGAAGCGCTCAGCCTGGTCGCGCAGCAGGCCCAGCGCCAGCGCGCGCAGCTCGATCCCCAGCGTGCGTTCCATGGTTGCACCGTGCGGCGGCCTGAGGTCAGGCAGCCACTCGCACCCGAACACGCGATAGCCGTTGCGCAGCGGCTGCTCGCCAATCAGCTTCACGCGGCCCACGCCGCGCAGCACCAGCATGAAGCGTCCGTCGGGTGTGCGCGAATACTCGATTAAGCGGCCCACGCCGGCCACGGGCATCACGGGTGGGTCGCCGAGCGTGCCTTCGGCTGGAATGTCGGCCAGCGTGCCCATCGCGAAACAATGCTGCGTGATCGGCTGCGCCAGCGTGTCCTGCATCAGGTTGCGGTAGCGTTCCTCAAAGATGTGAAGCGGCAGGTGCGTGTGCGGAAACAGCGTAGTGCCCGGCAGGGGAAACACCGGCAGTCCCTGCGAAAGATCGGGCAGTGCTTCGTCCATGGCTGGCTCAGCTTGCGGTCTTGCGCCGGATGTAAAGCGCGCGGCCCTTCTTATACACCTCAACCAGCCCCAGCTTCTCCAGAATGGGCGGGAAGTAGCTGGCCAGGTTGCCATGAATGCTGAAGCTGCGCAGGAACTCTTCCAGCGTGTCGGGCTCAGGGAACGTTTCTTCGCGGCAGGGGCCCAGGCGCACTTCACCTAGCCGGTCAATGAACGCCAGCGCTTCGGTGATGACGCGGTCTTTCTCCCAGATCACCACGTTGGCTTCGTTTTCCACGTCGCGGGTCTTGTTGCGGAAGCCCACGAAGCAGTGAATGTCGCCATCGCGCGCGATCACGAAGAATGGCTTCTTCAGGCCGCACGTCACGTAATCGCCATCAATCGGTTGGGCCAGCAAGGCAGCAAGGTCCACGGCAACTCCCGGCAGTGAATGCGGCAAGAGTACACCGGCCTGCCACCAGCGAAAGGCCCGCAAAACTCTTGTGAGGCCGCCGGTTCTGTCTATTCTCGCGCGCAATCAACGCGCCGGGCAACCGGCTGAAACCGAGACACTGCAAGGAGCAAGGCATGCGCACGGCATTGGCCCTGGTAATGGCATTTATGGCCCTGGTGCTGTCATTCACACCAGGATGCAAAGACAAAGACCCCGACCCGCAGGCCGCCAACGAGATCAAAATCGGCGTGTTCCTGAGCCTCAGCGACGCCAACGCCGACTTCGGCAAGACCACGCTCAACGGTATTCAGCTCGCCGTAGACGAAATCAATGAAAAGGGCGGTGTGAACGGCAAGAAGCTGGTGCTGGTCACCAAGGACACGCGCAGCAGCCCTGAGCAGGCGCAGACCGTGGCCAAAGAACTTGCGACGCAGGACAAAGTTGCCGTCGCCATCGGCTCGGTGGAATCGGGCCAGAGCATCAAGGCCGCACCGGTATTCCAGGAAGCCGGCATCCCGATGGTCAGCCCCAGCAGCACCAACCCGGAAGTGACCAAGCAGGGCGACTGCATTTTCCGCGTGTGCTACCTCGACGACTTCCAGGGTGCTTCCTGCGCGGCCTTTGCCTACAAGGACCTCGAGTTCCGTAAGGCCGCCATCATCTTCGCCCAGGACGACGACTACAGCAAAGGCCTCGCCGACTTCTTCCGCAAGTCATTCACGGCGCTCGGCGGCACCATCGTGGAAGAAGCCGCATTCCAGGGCAAAGCCTCCGAGTTCAAAGATCAGGTAACCAAGATTGCGGCCGCGAACCCGGACGTGATCTTCGCGCCGGTGTACTACGGCTCGATCGGCCTGATCGCGCGCGACTTCCGCAAGCAGGGCGTAAAGGCCCCGCTGCTCGGTGGCGACGGCTGGGAAAGCCCGCAGCTGATCCAGCTTGCCGGAGAAACCCTTGAGGGCTGCTATTTCGGTTACCACTACGATCCCGAAGACAGCGACCCCAAGGTGCAGGGCTACCTCAAAGCGTACAAGGCCAAGTTCAACACCGAACCGAACAGCCTTTCCGCGCTTGGCTACGACGCGGTCTACACCGTCGTGAAGGCGATTGAGCTTGGCGGCGGCGACACTTCGGCCCAGATCAAGGACGGCCTCACCAAGATCAAAGATTTCCATGGCGTGACCGGGACTTACAGCATCGACAGCGGCCGCAACGCGCAAAAGGCGATCACGATGCTCAAGATCGGCGGCACGGACCTGAAGAAGGTCAAGGTGATTCAACCGTCTGACATCAAGTAAGCACCCTACGCTCAGCGGGGCGGGGCCTTTGCCCCGCCCTGTTTCTGTAACCGGACCCGACTCGAAAGCCGCGCGTGGCCGAAGCCGACATCACCAGCCAGCTTCTTCAGTACAGCGCCAATGGCCTGGCCAAGGGCAGCACGTACGCGCTGATGGCGGTGGGCTACACATTGGTATACGGCGTGCTGCAACTGATCAACTTCGCCCACGCTGAGGTCTATATGCTCGGCTCGCACTTCGCCTACTACCAGGCCAGGTGGGCGGGCTATCTGCCCGAAGACTCGGCCGGCAAACCCGAAAGCGTCCCGATTGGCCTGGCACTCGGCTTTGTGGCCGTGGCGATGATCGCATGCTCGCTGGTGGGCATGCTGATTGAACGCATCGCCTACCGGCCGCTGCGCAACGCCGGGCGACTTGCACCGCTGATCACGGCCATCGGCGTTTCGCTGTTGCTGCAATACGGCGGACAGGCCGTGTTTGGCACAGAGCCGAAACTGTTCCCGACGTTCATGGAAACAGAAGTCTATGAGCTTGGCCCGATCAAATTCCCCAACACCAACGTGCTGATCGTACTCACGACCGTCGTGCTGATGACCGCGCTGACGCTGTTCGTCACCAAGACACGCCCCGGGGCCGCCATGCGCGCGTGCAGCCACGACATGAAAACCGCGCGCCTGATGGGCATCAACGTCAACGCCACCATCAGCCTGACCTTCGGCATCGGCAGCGCCATGGCCGCCGTCGCGGGTGTGCTGGTCGCCATGGACCAGCCTGCAATTACCCCGCTGATGGGCGTACAGATCGGCCTGAAGGCCTTCGTCGCGGCCGTCGTCGGCGGCATCGGCAGCATCCCCGGCGCGGCGCTGGGCGGGCTGATTTTGGGTGTCAGCGAATCCGTCGTCGGCGGTCTTTGGGAAACCAGCTATGCCGAGGCCGTGGCCTTCGTGTTCTTGATTGTGGTGCTACTGTTCAAGCCTTCAGGGCTGCTCGGCAAGGCAACGCGAGAGAAAGTCTAATGGCGCGCACGATTGCCATCTTTCTGGCCGCGCTGGCCGGCTGTTATGGCCTGAACTGGTTCCTGGCCGAGTTCATTGAGGTCGTGTACGTCGATTACCTGAACCTGATCGGCATCGCGATCATTCTTGCGGTAAGTCTGAATGTGGTGAACGGCCTCACCGGCCAGTTCAGCCTCGGCCACGCGGGATTCATGGCAGTGGGCGCGTTTGTGGCTTCGCCAATATCGATCTGGCTGACCTACGGCGAGTTCGAGTCGGGCCCGCTGGCGCACGCATCGCTGCTGCATTTCGGGCTGGCGCTGCTGGCTTGCGGCGTGGGTGCCGCTCTGGTGGGTGTCGTTGTCGGCGCGCCGGCGTTGCGCCTCAAGGGCGATTATCTTGCGATTGCCACGCTGGGATTCGGCGAAATCACGCGCATCATGCTGCAATCGCAGGACATTCTGGGCGGCCCGACCGGCCTGAAGCGCATCCCCAAGATGCCGCAGCTGCCGGGCACCGCGGGTTGGGATGGCGGCACCAGCACATTCTGGATTTTCCTGGTGGTCGCGGTGCTTGTGATCCTGACCGTGAGGCTGCAACGCAGCACCTTCGGCCGCGCGCTGATCGCCATTCGCGAAAACGAACTGGCTGCCGAGACAATGGGGATACGCTCGTCGCGCATGAAGGTCATGGCCTTCGTGTACGGCGCGTTCTTCGCCGGCATCGCGGGCGCCTTGTTCGCGCACTACCAGCATTCCGTGAGGCCGGACGATTTCACCGCCGTGCGCAGTATCGGCGTGGTTGTGATGCTGGTGCTGGGCGGGCTTGGCAGCGTGACCGGCGCGATCACTGGCGCGGTGTTTGTGACGCTGCTGCCGATCATGCTGCGCCCCGTCGAGGAATCACTGGCGAGTTCCGGCACGCCGATCACCGGCCTCAGCATGATCGTGTACGCGCTGCTGCTGATTGCGTTCATGATCTTCCGGCCGCAGGGCATATTCGGCCAGCGCGAGCTTTCGCTGAAGCTGCTGCGCTCATGGGTGCCGTCGGCGGTGCGCGGCAAGGGGGGCAAGCCGTGACCTGCCTGCTGAAGACGGCACAGCTCACGATCCGCTTCGGCGGCCTGTGCGCCGTGGATTGCTGCGACCTTGAAATTCGCGAGGGCGAACTGTTTGGGCTGATCGGCCCCAACGGTGCGGGCAAGACGACAGTGTTCAACATGCTGACGGGCGTGTACGAGCCATCGGAAGGAACAGTCACCTTCAACGGCGCGACGGTGAATGGCATGTCGCCGCCGCAGGTGGCTGCACTTGGCATCAGCCGCACGTTCCAGAACATCCGGCTGTTCGACGAGTTGAGTGTGCTCGAAAACGCCATGACCGGCGCGCACCGCCACGCGCGCATCAACCTGTTCGACAGCCTGCTGCGCACCAAGCGCCACCATCGAGAGGAAGCCGCGCAGCGCGATCAGGCCTATGAATTGCTGCGATTTGTCGGACTGGAAGAGCGCGCGGGCCTGCCCGCGAAATCGCTGCCCTACGGCCACCGCCGCAAGCTCGAAATCGCGCGGGCACTGGCCACGAAGCCCAAGCTGATCTGCCTGGATGAACCAGCGGCCGGCATGAACACCGGCGAAAAAGCCGAGCTGTCAGGGCTGATCCGAAGAATTCGCGACGAGCTGAAAGTGACGGTGCTGCTGATCGAACACGACATGAAACTTGTGATGGGCATCTGCGAACGCATCCAGGTCCTCGACTACGGGAAAACCATAGCCTGCGGAACCCCAGCCGAAATCCAGAACAACCCCAAGGTAATCGAAGCCTACCTGGGCGCAGGCTGAACTGCATGGTCTCCCACTAAGACACACGAAGGAACACAAAGATGGCCAAAGACCAAGCGCTACTGTTCAAGGACGAAGTCTTCGCGGTCATGGGCGCGGCAATGGAAGTTCATACCGAGCTTGGCTCGGGCTTCCTTGAGGCCGTGTACCACGAAGCCCTCGAGCTGGAGATGACGTGGCGCGAGCTACCGTTTGAATCAGAGAAGCCGCTGGCTGTGAGCTACAAAGGCACCAAGCTGAAAAAAGAGTACGTGGCAGACTTTCTGGTGTATGGCGAGATTATCGTGGAGATTAAAGCTCAGGACAAACTGACTTCGAGGGATGAGGCTCAGCTCATCAACTATCTCAACGCTACGGGAAAGCGGGTCGGGTTACTGATCAACTTCGGCAGCACCGGAAAGCTCGAGTGGAAGCGGTTTGTTGTTTGAGATCGCTGCCCATAAAGTGGTACGAAGAAGAGCGGCTCATGAAAGTTGCATTCCTTGGTTGGGGCTCACTTATTTGGTGCCCGGGCGCATTGAGATTCGCCTACGAGGCGGACGGGCCGAACCAATACAGGGGCTGGTACACCGACGGACCCGAATTGCCCATCGAGTTCGCAAGGGTTTCAAGGGACGGTCGACTGACCTTGGTGGTGCACCGAGGTTCAAGACCAGTACCGGCATTGTGGGCGCTTTCCAGTTCAGAATCGCTGGACGACTCGAAGAAGAACCTTCGGTGCCGTGAGAGTTGCGCAAACGAGTGCATTGGCATCTGGCAGCGAAGCAACACGCTGAGTGGCAAGGAAGACGACATAACCGCGCAGGTCGAGCGGTGGGCCTTGAGCATGGAACGCCTGCAACTTGATGCGGTGCTCTGGACTGACCTCAAAGCGAAGGCACCCGAGGATGTGCCCGACTGGCTACCAACGATGGAGCAGGTACAGACTTACATACGCGAGACAAGCGGCACCTGCAGGGCCAAGTGCATCGAGTACATCCGCAGTACACCGCCTCAAGTGCAAACAGGACTTCGGCAAGCATTGGAGGACCTGTGCAGCACGTTGTCGCATGAACTGTAGTTCTTGGTGTTTCTTCGTGTAACTTCGTGGGCAAAAGCAGTTCATGACTGAAGCGATGCTTGAGTTGGTTGACTTGAACGTTTACTACGGCGCGATTCATGCGCTTCGTGGGGTCTCTTTACGTGTCAACCCCGGCGAAGTGGTCACGCTGATCGGCGCCAATGGTGCCGGTAAGACCACTACCCTTGCCGCAGCTTGCGGCCTGCTGAAGTCCCGCACCGGTGACGTGCGCTATGCCGGCGCCAGCATTGCTGGCGTGCCCACACACCAATTGGTGGCCCGCGGGCTTGTGATGGCGCCTGAAGGCCGCGGGATTTTCCCCGCGCTCACCGTCGAAGAAAACTTGCGCCTGGGTGCGTATTCGCGCCGCGACAAACCCGCCATCGAGAAGGACCTGCAACGGGGCTTCGACATCTTCCCGCGCCTCGCGGAACGCAAGCGCCAGAAGGGCGGCACACTCAGCGGCGGCGAACAGCAAATGCTGGCGATTGCCCGCGCGCTGATGGCGCGGCCGAAACTGTTGCTGCTCGATGAGCCCAGCCTTGGCCTGGCGCCGCTGATCGTGCAGACCATCTTCGAAACCATCGACACGATCAGTAAGGAAGGCGTCACGATCCTGCTGGTCGAGCAGAACGCCAACATCGCACTCAAACACAGCCACCGGGCCTACGTGATCGAAAGCGGCAGCATCGAATTCGCCGGCACCAGCGCCGAGTTGCGCAGCGACCCCCGCGTCAAGGCCGCTTACCTGGGCGAGTAGCTCTTCGCACATCCGCACAATTCTGCGCGGGCTCGCATCGCGGCAACTCATACACTATTGCGTGTTTGCAATGCTGCGGCCTCACGCCTAGACTTGTGCCATGGCCCACGTGTAGGGGCCGGTCTTCCCCACTCCAAACCCCTTGGAGTCAGCGTATGAAGAAGCTTCTGCAATTCGGCGCGATGGCGCTTTGCCTGGTGCTCGGCACCGGCGGTGTGCTTGCCAACGACAAGAAGGACGAGGCCGCTTACAAGAAGATCGAGGCGCAGCTTGAATCGGTGAAGCTGGACGTGTTCTCGTTCAATGAGGCCGACATAGTGGACGTGGTGAAGGACATCGGCAAGCGCGCGCGCATTACGGTCGTGATCGAAAAGGCCGCGCTCGAAAGCCTGGATGAAGACGCGCGCAAGATCACGCTGGAACTGGCCGACATCAAGGCCGGCAACGCGCTGAACATCGTGCTGGACCAGACCGGGCTCTACAAGTCGTACAAGAACGGCATCCTGTACATCACCACCAAAGAACGCGCCGAAAGCAAGACGCTCACCAAGACCTACGACGTGCGCGACATCACCGCCAAGGTCGTGGACTTCCCGGCGCCGGAAATCCGCCTGCGCAGTGAAGATAACGCCAGCGGCCCGGTGTACGTCGAGCCCGAAAAGGAAGAACCCACCACGGAAGACATCGTCGAGATGATTGAGGAATCCGTGGACGCCGATTGGGGCGGTACCTGCACCGTCACTATCGCCAAGGGCAACCTGATCGTCCGCGCACCACGCAGCGTGCACAAGGAAGTTGCGGAACTGCTCGACATGCTTCGCGGCGCCAAGTAATCGCCAATGCAACGGTCCTACGGGGCTGCCTTCGGGCGGCCCCGTTTCGTTGTCCCCCGCCCGGCGCTACAATCCGCGCCATGACTGACCAGCACGAGCCGCACAATGAGCCGCACAATGAGCCGCACATAGAGGCCGAAGCGCCGACCGAAACAGCGGCCTCCGAGTACGAGGCCGCGCGCCGCAGCGCCAACCGCGCGCAATGGGCGCTGAACTTCCTGGTGACGCTGAGCGCTGTCGCGGGCTCGGTGTTCTTCTTCTACGTGCTGTACACGATCCGGCCCTGGGCATCGTCAGACAAAGAACCCGTCAACGTCGAAACCAGCAACGCCCCCGCAAGCTGGCAGGTCATCGCGGGCGGTGAGGCCACCGGCGTCTGGGCCGAGCTGCGAGACCTGGACGAAGCCGCCGAGTACCGCAAGCAACTGTCCGAGCAATGGCGTCGTGACCTCGGCATCGCGGCCGACGGCATGCTGTACCGGCTGTTCATCACCAACCACGGCGAATCGGCCACCATGGAACTGGCATCGTGCGAATTGCGCACGTCCGGCGGTGCAAGCTTCAGCATCCAATGGCTTGAGGCCGTGACGCGCCCCGGCAACGCCAACCCCACCGGCCAGTTCCGGCTGAAGCAATCCGAAAGCAAGTTCACCCTGGGCAAGGGCGAGACGCGGCAGCTGGCAGTGTTCGTGCCCGCCACCGACGCCGGCAACCCGCCCGCCGCCACCGAATTGATCGGCGGCAGCCTGCGCTTCCGCGACGGAAGCACGATTGAGCTGCTGCCCGAAAAAGTGAAAGCCCAGACCAAATGATCCAGAAAAACCGCCAGTCACGCTACGAAGGCAAAGCCTTCAAGGTCTGCACCGTCACGCTGGAAAACGCCGACGGCATGGCCGTCACGCGCGACGTCATTGAGCACCCGGGCGCAGCCTGCATCGTGCCGATGATCGACAAAGAAACCGTGCTGCTGGTTGAGCAATGGCGCGTCGGGGCCAAGAAGGCGCTGTGGGAAATCCCCGCCGGCACGCTTGACCCGGGTGAAGACCCGCTGGCCTGTGCAGCCCGCGAACTGGAAGAAGAAACCGGCCTGAAGGCCGGCAAGCTCGAACACCTGTTCACGCTGTATCCCAGCCCCGGCATCCTGGACGAAAAGATGCACATCTTTCTCGCCACGGACCTCAAACCCGGCCAGCAGAACCTGGATGACGACGAAGAAATCGTGATGAAGCAGTTCACCTTCCGCGACCTGCGTATCCAGCTGAAGGCCAATAACATCAAGGACGGCAAGACCATCGCCGCGCTCAGTTACATGATGGTCTTCAAGCCCTGGCTGGGTACGGGCGAGGGCTAGTTGTTTTTCGGAACCTTGCCCGCGATCCGGGGTTCACTGCGGTGACTGTTCTCCGGAGATTGCCATGAAGATTGTGCTCGCGATTCTTGCCGCTGGTTTCCTGGGTGCCGGCGCTGCCGTAGGCGCCGTGTCGCTTGGCCTGGTGCCGACCAAGGCCCCCACCGAATCCGCCAAGACCATCCCCGCGCCCGAGATCAAAGACGACACCGACACAGGCGCCGACAACACCGCGCTGCAGGCCGAGATCGCGCAACTTCGCAACGACCTGGCCACGCTGCGCGCCAACCAGCCCGCGCCCGCTGTGGCCGGCCCGACGCAGGCCGAAGTAGACGCCCTGAAGAAAGAAATCGCTGAGCTCAAGAAGGCCCGCCCGGTTGTGGTCGCTGCCGATGGCACGTCGCCAGCCCCGGCACCGGCCGTCACGCCCGAGTTCGACAGCAACGTGCGCGCGGTGCTCGAAAGCGTTGAGGCCGAACGCCGCGAAACCCGCCGCCTTGAACGCCAGACCGAACGCCTGGCCGATCTCGAACGCCAGAAGACACAAATTGCCGAGTACGTGCCCAACCTGGTCAAGAACCAGGCCGAACGCCTGAACATCCCGGCCGACCAGATCACCGCCGTCAGCAACGTGCTGGTGACGCATGCGCAAGGCCGCGCCGAAACCCGCAGCACCCGCGATGGCGAACGCATCGATGGCATCGAGGTGGATGACGCCGCGTTTGACAAGAAGCTCGAAGACCTCGACGCCACCACCCTGGCCTCACTCAGCACCTATGTGGACCAGGCAACGGCTGAAAACCTGCTGCGCGCGATCAACGGCGGCGGCCGCAACCAGCGCGGCCCGGCAGCGGGCGGCCGTCGCGGCGGACAAGGCAACTGATTCGCAGCCAACCCCGGCACAGGCCCGCCTCGCGCGGGCCTGTTCGTTTGCGGCCGCAGTCACAGCTCGCTAGACTGCCCCCCACCAATCCTAAGGAACAAACCATGTGGAAGAACGTGGCTTCAGTAGCCGGCGCGGTTGTGCTTATCACTCTCGGCGGCACGCTGACGTACGTCGGCGCCATGCAGCGCGGCGGCAATGAGGCGTGGTCGAACGCTGACGACTGGCAGGGCAATCGCCCTTCCGGCAACGGCGGATGGAGCAACGGTCCGCGCTACGAAGCGCCCTACGAGGCCGTCGATCCCGTGAAGGTCACATTCGTGAACGAACCCGACAACCTGCTGGTCAAGGAACTGTGGGGCGCCTGGAAAGTTGACAAAGACCTGACCAAGGCCGTTTCAAACACCACACCCGGCAACGATGATTGGCAAATCACCATCACCTTCAGCGACACCGGCATGGGTGCCGACGCAATCATCAAGGCCGCGAACAGTTTCTTCGAACGCGTCGAGAAAGCGGGTCAGGGCAACGCTTCACGCACCGCCGAGATCCGCCGCGCATGCCAGAACGTGCTGCTGTGCGGTGCGGTAACCATCGATGACGGCTTCCGCGTTGAGCCGGGGAACTTCTTCCTGTCACACTGGCGCGGCCACACGGCGCTTTACATCGCTGATCGGGGCCGCCTTGGCGACATGATCTGGGTTTCGATGGCCCGCGACCCCAAGGGCGACAACGACACCCTGTTCCTGACCGAAGTGCACCGCGACGGCGGCGAAGGCACCATTGCCCTGCGCCGCGTCATCAAGTAGCCAACCAACAAGGAGCACCCGTGCCCAAGAAGACAAAGCGCCCAGCAAAGGCCGCAAAGAATTCGGCGAAGAAGCCTGCGAAGAAGCCAGCCAAGAAGGCTGCGAAGAAGCCTGCAAGTAAGCCGGCCAAGAAGGCCGTGAAGAAGGCTGTCAAAAAGCCTGCGAAGAAGGCCAGAAAGGGGGCAGGCAAGAAGGCTGCTACAAAAGCCGTCAAGCCCGCACGCGCCGCTGCGCCGGCACACGGCCACCAGCCGCCGCCGCCGATGCAACTTATGCAGATGGTGATGGGCTTCATGGTCAGCAAGTCCATTTCTGCGGCCGCAAAACTCGGCCTCGCGGATCACCTCGCCGGTGGGCCGCTGTATTACACCGACCTGGCCGCGGTGGCCGGGCTTGACCAAAAGGCCCTGCACCGGCTGATGCGCGCGTTGGCGTCCGTCGGCGTGTTCAAGGAAACCGCGCCGGGCACCTACGGCCTCACGCCGCTGTCTGAGCTGCTGCGCTCAGGCGTGCGCGGCAGTCTGCGCGATATGGCGGTGATGGTCACGACGCCCTCGCACTGGCTGCCATGGGGCAAGCTGGAAGACACGCTGCGCGCCGGCATCAGTGTGGCCGACAGCGTGCTGGGCACCGACCTGTGGGCCTACTACCGCGAAAACGCCGAGGAAGGTGCCTGGTTCAACGGCGCCATGACCAGCTTCTCGGGCATGACGGCCGGCGCCGTGCTTGAAGCCTACGACTTCAGTAAAGCACGCCGCATCATTGATGTCGGCGGCGGCCACGGCTTCTTGCTGTCAACACTGCTGGCGGCTGCTCCGCAGGCCACGGGGGCGGTGTACGACCTGCCGCAGGTGACGCAGACGGCGCCTGCGCCGGACCCCGCGGTGGCGGAGCGGATTGAATTCATCGGCGGCGACTTTTTCCAGTTCGTGCCCATTGGCGGCGACATCTACACGCTCAAGCACATCATCCACGACTGGCCCGATGACCAGTGCCGCACGATTTTGCAGAACATCGCGAACTCAATGAACTCGGACGGCAAGGTGCTGATCCTGGATGCCGTGTTGCCCGATGAATGCAATGCGGACCCGGGATTCGTGATGGACCTGAACATGCTGGCAATGACACCGGGTGGCTGCGAGCGCACGGCCCACCAGTTCAATGAGCTGGTGCAGTCTTCAGGCCTGCGGATCAGCCGGATCATCCAGACCCCAAGCCCGGTATGCGTGATCGAGTGCGTGAAGGCATAGCGGGCTTGCGAAGCCGCTTGCCAGTGCTATCTTTCCGCGCCTCAGGAGAAGTTATGTCAACCCGCGTGATCGGTATGTCGAAGAAGGGCATGAAGAAGCGTCACCGCTGATCCGCGGAATGGCTAAGCAATTCAGCCGCCGCGGATACCCGCGGCGGCTTTGTTATAGGTGATGTGGACCTCCGGTCCGCAATAGTGATGTGGACCTCCGGTCCGCAGCAAGGAAGAAGACTATGTCCGGCGTAAACGTGGCAGTGGTCGGCGCAACCGGCGCCGTGGGCGAAGAGTTCCTGCGTTTGTTCGAGCTTCGCAAGTACCCGATCAAATCACTCAAGCTGCTGGCCAGTGCGCGCAGCGCCGGCAAGAAGCTCAGGTTCGCGGGCAAAGACCACACCGTCGAAGAACTCAAGGCCGACAGTTTCAAGGGCGTCGAGCACGCGTTCTTCAGCGCCGGCGGCAGCATCAGCAAAGAGTTCGCGCCCCACGCCGCCAAGGCCGGCGCGATCATCATCGACAACACCAGCGCGTTTCGATACGAGCCTGAAATCCCGCTGGTGGTGCCGGAGATCAACCCGAAAGACGCCTTCGAATACGGCGCGCGCCGCATCGTCGCCAATCCCAACTGCACCACAATTGTGGCCCTGCTGCCCACCTTCCCGCTGCACAAGCAGTTCGGCCTGAAGCGCGCGGTGATGTCCAGCTACCAGGCAATCAGCGGTGCCGGGGCGCAGGCCATGGAAGAGCTTGAGCAGCAGATGCGCGACTGGGCCGCCGGCCGCCCTTTACAGGTCAAGATTTCGCCCAAGCAGATTGCCTTCAACGTGATCCCGCGCATCGATTCGGTCCAGGACAACGGCTACACCAAGGAAGAAATGAAGTTCCTGTGGGAAGGCCGCAAGATCATGCACCACGAAGCCCTGCGCGCCACGGCCACCTGCGTGCGCGTGCCGGTGCTGCGTTCGCACTCGGTCAGCCTGAACCTCGAGTTCGAGAGGCCGGTTACGCCCGAACAAGCCCGCGAAATCCTGCGCAGCGCACCGGGCGTAGTGGTCCAGGACGACCCGAAGGCCGAGCTGTACCCGATACCGCTTGAGCGCAGCCTGAAGGATGAAATCGGCGTCGGCCGCATCCGGCAGGATGTAAGCATCGACGGCAACCGTGGCCTGTGCCTGTGGGCGGTCGGCGACCAGATCATGAAGGGTGCTGCGCTGAACGCGATCCAGATCGGCGAGCTGCTGCTGAAGGGCAAGTAGGGCTCGGCTCCCTGCCTCAAGTTGCGTTGCCCGACGGGACTAGGAGTCGGGGCTTCGGACTTGGCTAAACAAGGCATCGGGTGGTGTTCCCGGAGCCCCAAGCCCCATATCCCAAGCCCTCCTGGTATGCGGGCCGGGGGCCCGCGGTCCGTGCATTGCCTTGCAGGCCGTCGCGGATCAGCAATGCGATTGATGAAACCGTCGCCGCGTGGGCCTGCACTGTCGTACAATACGGGCGGAGACCCCTATGCGCCTGCTGCTGCCTTGCCTGCTGAGCCTGTTTGCGGCCGCGTTGCCCGCCTGTCTGTGGGACTACGACACGCTGGCCCAGGAATCACGGGGCAAGGCCGACCTGAAAGCCGTGATCGTGGGCGGCTTCCCGCGCAACCCGCCGCTGTACTACGAAATGCGGCTTGAGCGGGTCACGAAGCTGCTGGAAACCTCGCCCGACGACCTCGACGCCTACGACGCCGCAGGCGTGGCCTGTGACAGGCTCGGCCGCGCGGACGAAGCAATCGAGTGGATGGCCCGCAAGCAGGCCGCCATGGAGCGCCTGGGCTACGACGCCAGCAAGCACGAGCAGCCGAACCACCGGTACCGGTATCTGGCCAACTTAGGCACGTTCTACGCGCACCGCTGGTTCAAGAACGGCGCCAATCGCGAGGCCATGGACGACCTGAAGCAAGGCCGCGAGTTGATAGCCCAGGCGATCAAAGAGAACCCAAACGCCCACTTCGGCCGCGAAAAGTACCAGCTGAGGATGATGGATTGGGTGATTGGGCTTGATCCGGAGAAGCTGGGGGCCACATCGGATTTCGAGCGCACACCGCTGGGCAACTTTGATGGCTTCTTCATCGAGGACTTTGAGCGCGACGATGTGGATGAGGCGCTGGCAGGGTTCTCCGGGTTGATTCTCCAAGGGAACGCCTGGGAAAGCGTTGACGTCCTGAACACCATTCGCGCGCTACTCGCACACCGCAATGACCGTTCTTTCGCGTATTTCGCGGAGTTGCGCGTTCGTGAGCTGGCGTTTGATGGGAAGCGGTCCATCACCTGGCAGGGAAAGATCGACATTGAAGCCGCCCTGGAATATCAGTCAGTTCAGGGAGTAACGACTGAATCCGGTACCACGGCTGAGTACGAGCGCCTTCGTGAGGTAGCAACAGAGTGGCACGAGCGTCGCACGGCCTACATGCTCGATAACCTGTCTCAAGGCCGTCACCCTGACACGCATCCGGAATTCTGGTCCGACTTCGACGGCGACCCAGAAATGCCCGAAGGCATGGAGCCATCGTGGTTGCGGCTATCGATTGACTGGTTTATCCGCTTCTTCAGTCGAGGCGGCGCACTTGCTGTTGCTGTGGTATTGCTGCTGTTGGCCATTGCCGCAGCGCTTATCAAAGCCCTTCGCATGTACACGGCAAGCAAGAACAAACCGCTCGGCCCACCTCGAAAGAAAAAGGCATAAACCGGCGCGCCATCACTTTGCTGCGCGCGATCACAGGGTCCGGCCTTCGTGCTTCTTCGTGGCCCTTCGTGGATTACACGCAGTTGCCGTGCCGTTTGAATAGCGAGTGTCTACCCGTCGCCTCCTCGGCACCGCTGCGCGTTGCCTGCGGTACGCTTGCTGCGCAAGCTGCTCTGGGCTCTTGTTTTTGCGATGACGACTTTTGTGGGCTTGGCCGTTGGTTCTACTTGCCGGGGCCTTTGCCTAGTGGGCCTTCGGGTACGCCGGAGTTGCGTTCGTACCAGCGTTGCGCGTTGTTGTAGTAGGTCATCGCGCGCCACTTGTTGTGTTCGTACTCTTCGTCGGTCACGGCGCGCACTACTTTGCCGGGCATTCCCATCACTACGCTGCGCGGCGGGATCACCTTGTTTTCGGTGACCATGGCGCCAGCCGCGATGATGCAGCCTTCGCCGATCACGCTGCCGCCCATCACGATCGCGTGCATCCCGATCAGCGTGCAATCACCAACCTTGCGGCCGTGAACCAGGGCGTGGTGCGCAACGCTGACGTAATCGCCGATTTCGTTTTCTTCTTCAGGGTCAATGTGGACGCAGGCAAGGTCCTGGATGTTCGTGAACTTGCCAATGCGAATCGGCGCAATGTCGCCCCGCAGCACGCAGCCAAACCAGATGCTGCTGCCCTCACCCACGGAAACGCGATCCACCACAATGGCGTTGCTCGCCTTGTACCAGCCCCCCGGCATCAGATGCATCAGCGGCTCGGCGTAGCTGTGTGTTCGAGGGTCGGTCATGTTTGCTTTCTGCCGCGCAGGTAGATGAACCAGTACACGAGGCCTACCATTACTCCGCCGCCTATGATGTTTCCTGCGGTTACGGCTGCCAGGTTCTTGGTGATGCCTGCGATGTCCAGTGCGCTTGCGCTGCCTATGCCTGCTGCGTCGCGAACCAGCATGGCGTAGGGCAGGTAGAACATGTTCGCCACGCAATGCTCAAACCCGGCGGCCACGAACATGGCAATCGGCGGCACCACTACCAGCATGCGGTCGGTGGTGCTGCGTGCCGAAAACGCCAGCCACACCGCGATGCAGACCATCGCGTTGCCCAGCACACCGCGCGTGAACAGCTCGATGATTCCGGCCTCACACTTGGCGTTGGCCACGCGCACCGCGAACTCTCCCACGGCGTTGCCGCCCATGGACCAGTGCCCGGCCAGATACACCAGCACCGCCGTGGCGGCCGCACCGGCGAAGTTGCCGACGTAGACAAGCCCCCAGTTGCGCAGCAGCTTGCCGACGCCGAGCTTGCGGTTGGCGACGGCCATGACGATCAGCGTGTTGCCTGTGAAAAGTTCCGCCCCGCCGATCACCACCATGATCAGCCCGACGCTGAACACCAGCCCGCCAAGCAGCCGCTGCCAGCCGAAGCTGAGTTGCGCGTCGGCCATCACGGTCAGGCTGAAAACCGCGCCCATGGCAATGAACGCGCCCGCGAGCACGCCCAGCGACAGCGTCTGCAGCGTACCCATGGAGGCCTTGCGCACGCCGACGGCTTCGGCCTTTTCGGCCATTTCGGCGGGCATCAGGGCGTCGATGTTGGCTTGGTCGCTCATTGGCGCTGGAAGATGATCAAATCAGTCTCCGGCGGCTGCTTGCCCAATGCACGAATGCCCGCGACCGCCTGCCCGCGATGATACGCGGCGTGAGTCAGCATGTGTTGCAGGATTTCGCGCACCGGCTGGGCAAAGCGCACGCCTGCGTGATTCGAGTACTCGACAATGCGCACCAGTTCAGATTCCGTCAGCCCGGCCGCATAGGTGGATCGAATCGCGTCTACTTCGGCCATCCAGCGAAGGAATGCGGCCAGCGACTTGAAGCGCTTGTCATCCGGGCGCTCGCCGTCGTTCTGGCCCGTGGCGATGCGATGCAGCCAGATCCACTCAGCGTCTACGGCATGGGTCAGCTTGATGCAGACACTGTCCAGGCCGGGGCCGATCACGCGGGTGAACTCGGCATCGCTGAGCCTGCGCAGGCTATCGACAAGTCGCGCGTTGGCCCAGGCAAGGTGGTTGAACTGCTGTTGCAGGCTTTGAAGCAGGCCCTGCGTCATCATCATCCCCCACTTACCGGCGGTATGAACGCGATGGTTTGCCCCTCGCGTATGGGCTGTGTATCTGCGGCGAACTCTTCATCCACGGCGATGCGGCAGCTTGCAAGCATGCCCCTCAGCGCCGGGTGCGCGGTTTCGACGGCCGCGCGCAACTGGCCCGCCGTGCAGCTGTCCGGCACATCTCGCGATTCTTCGCGGGTGCCGGTGCGTTCACGCAGATGGGCAAAGTAAAGAAGCGTCACGCGCATGGCCCGAAGTAAACCACAGCCGCCAATTGTGGCAATGCGAATCGGCCCGGATTGCGCGGTAATCGGCCGGATTCGCGGGTGATGCGGAAGGTCACGGGCCGCCGCGGCGTTAATCGTTTGGGCGATGGAGTTGCGGTGGAGACCTTTCGATACGCGTCATGGTTGCCGTTCCCGCGCGATGTGGTGTGGCGCTGGCACGAGCAGCCTCACGCGTTGACGCTACTGACCCCTCCCTCGCAGCACCTGACGCTGCTTGAGCGCACGGACGCACACGACGGCACGGCGCTTGGCGCCGGTACGCGCCTGAAAATGCGCGTGCGCGACGGCTTGTTGCCCCTCACCATCCTGGCCGAGCATACCGACGCCAAACCCCCGCATTCGTTCACGGACAGCATGTTGCGCGGGCCCTTCCGGCGCTGGGTGCATCACCACCTGTTCGACGTCTCGGTGCGGCACCACACCCACGGCACGCTGGTGACGGACATCGTCCACTGGCAACTGCCGCTGGCACCGGTCAGCCACTGGTTTGCCGGGTGGATGGTGCGCCGCAAGCTGCGGGCGATGTTCGCGTATCGCCACAGTGCTTTGCTGCGCGACCTGCTGGGCGACGACGCGCCCTCGCTGCCTCCCGACGCGTCATTGCGCTTGGCCGGCGTTGCGGTTGAATAAGCCTGCAATGGAACGCACAAACATCAGCCTGCTCGATCGCGTGAGGCCGCACCTGCTGGGCGTAAAGACTCCGGCCCAGTACATGGGCGGCGAAGTCAACGCCTGTGCCAAGCCGTGGACCGACGCGCAGGTTCGCTTTGCGCTGTGTTTTCCCGACGCCTACACGATCGGGATGAGCAACCAGGGCTTTCGCATCCTGTACCACCTGCTGAATGAGAAGCACGCCGACATCGTGTGCGAACGCGCCTTCGCACCGTGGTTCGACATGGAAGCGGTGCTGCGCGGCAATGACATCCCGCTATTTTCGCTTGAGAGTTACCGCGCACTGTCGGACTTTGATGTGGTCGGCTTCAGCCTGCAGAACGAAACCAGCTACAGCAACCTGCTGAACATGCTGGACCTCGGGGGCATCGCGCTGCGGACAACGGACCGGCACAGCGGCCCTATCGTGATCGCGGGCGGCACCGGCAGCGTCACGCCCGAGCCGCTGGCTGATTTCGTGGACATGTTCCTGCCCGGCGAAGGCGAAGAAGTGCTGCCGGCGCTGCTGCACCTGGTTGGCGTGTGGCAGGGTCGTCTTGACGCGTCAATCCTTGAGCGCTATCGCCTGCCCGCCAGCTTCAACCCCAAAGACGTGCATGCCGAGCGCCCCTTCGTGATCCGTAGCGCGGCATTGCCCGCCGACCTGCGCGGCCTTTCGCGCCGCGAGTTTTTGGCCGTGTGCGCGCGTGTGCTGCCCGGCTGTTATGTGCCCGCGCTGTACGACATCAACTACGGGCCCGACGGTACGATTGCCGCCGTTACGCCCAACGCGCCCGGTGTGCCGACACGCGTCAAGAAGAACACGCTGGATAACCTGAACACGGCTTACTATCCCGTGAAGCAGATCATCCCGTTCGTTGAAGTGGTGCAGGACCGCGTGACCATCGAAATCATGCGCGGCTGCACCGAAGGATGCCGCTATTGCCAGGCCGGGATGATTGACCGGCCGCAGCGCTATCGCACGCCGGAAACTGTGGTGAAGCTGGCGCGAGAGCTGGTAAAGAACACCGGCTACGACGAAATCAGCCTGCTGAGCCTTTCCAGCAGCGATCACCCGCAGCTGGTGCCGATGATCAAGCTGCTGCAGGAAGAGTTCGCCGGCCGCTACATCAGTGTCGCGCTGCCCAGCCTGCGCGTGGACCAGCAGCTCACGTACCTGCCCGGCCTGACCAAGAACGTGCGCAAGAGCGGCCTGACCATGGCGCCGGAAACCGGCAGCCAGCGCCTGCGCATGGTGATCAACAAGACCATCACCCAGCACGACCTGATTGAAGGCGCGCGAAGCGCCTTGCAGGAGGGCTACAAGACGATCAAGTTCTACATGATGATCGGCCTGCCCACCGAGAACGAAGATGACATCCGTGAGTCGGCCGCGCTGCTGAACTCGATTGCGGTGATGGCGCAACAGATGAAGCGCCACAACTTCACGCTGAACGTGACCGTGAGCCTGTTCGTGCCCAAGGCCTTCACGCCGTTCCAGTGGGAGCCCATGGCCAGTCGCGAGACGCTGGAGAAACACACGGCGCTGCTGCGCTCGCTTGTGAAGCACCGCAACATCCGCCTGAAGCTGCACGAATACGGCACCAGCTGGCTTGAGGCCCTGTTCAGCCGCGGCGACCGCCGCCTTGGCAAAGTGATCGAGCACGCCTGGCGCGCCGGCGCGCGCTTTGACGCCTGGGATGAATGCTGCGACCTGCAACGCTGGCATGATGCCTGCGCGGCCTGCGGCATCGACGCCGACTTCTACATCCATCGCGAGCGCCGCCAGGATGAAGTGCTGCCGTGGGACATGCTCAGCGTAGGTACCAACAAGCAATTCCTGTGGGACGAACGCGTGCGTTCACGGCTTGAGCAGCAAACGAAAGATTGCAGCGGCCACACTCCCGGCTGCCTCGCCTGCGGCGTGGACCCGCTGACCTGCCGCACGGGCCTCGAGCAGCCCGAAGACGAAATGACGCCGGAAATGCAGCGCCGCAAGAGCGTACGCTACGCGCCCGAGTTCAAACCCCGCCTGGCCCAGAAAGCCGAACTAGCACAAGCCGCCACCGAGCACTTCAGCGGCTGAAAACGGCAACGGCGTTTATCCCACGAAGACGAGAACAAGAGCCCGAAGCGCAAGCGAAGGGTAGACTCGCGGCAACTGCAATTGTCCACGAAGTACACGAAGGTCACGAAGGACGGCAACTGCGTTCAATACAACTGCAACTGCTTCTACCGCCAAAGCGCCAAAGCGCCAAAACGGCAACTGGCCTTTGGCAGACTTTGGCGTGTTGGCGCTTTGGCGGTTAACGCTTTTGCCGTTCTTCGTGGTGCTTCGTGGCGCTTCGTGGTTCACACGCCGTTGCAGTTCCTAAACAAAAAAGAGGCGCCCCACACAGGGCGCCTCCCTCACGGCGCATCGCGCAGCACCGTGAATGTTCGTTGGGTTATTCAGCAATCGACGCGGCGGGTTTCACCGTGCAACACCAGTGTCTTTTCGCGGCAGTCGCCCTCGGGCTCGCGCAACGGATTGCGCGAGAACCAGCCTCCAACCAACGAAACCCCGATCACGCCTGCCAGGCCCACGGCCATGGCGATCAGCACCACAAAGCTCAGTTCAAAGAACGTCATATCGCACCTGTCTTTCGTCAATCTAACGGGTTGACGCACGCCGGTTATTCCGTGTGACAGGCCCTCGATTTCACGAACGACAAACGCGCCCTTCTGGAGGGCGCGTTTGCATGGATTGCACCGGCAACTACTTCGCCAGCAGCACTTTCTCAATGTAGCTGGTGTCCACGTCGCCCTTGATGAAATTCGCGTCGTGCATGATCCGCTGGTGCAGCGGAATCGTGGTCTTGATGCCCTCAATCTTCAGCTCGCCCAGCGCGCGCAGCATGCGTGCAATCGCCTGCGGCCGCGTGTCGGCAAACACCAGCAGCTTGGCCACCATGCTGTCGTAGTTGGGCGGAATGGTGTAGCCGACCTTGATGTGGCTGTCCCAGCGCACGCCCGGGCCGCCGGGAATAAACAGGTCGGTGATCTTGCCTGGGCTGGGGCGGAAACCGTTGTCCGGGTCTTCGGCGTTGATGCGCACTTCAATCGCGTGGCCGCGCACTTCGACATCGGCCTGTGTGAACGGCAGCTTTTCGCCGGCGGCGGCCATGATCTGCGCGCGGATCAAATCCGTGCGCGTGACCAGTTCACTCACCGGGTGCTCAACCTGGATGCGGGTGTTCACTTCCATGAAGTAGAAGTTGCCCTTGGTATCAACCAGGAACTCGGCCGTGCCCGCCGTGACGTAGTTGGCGGCTTTGGCAAGCTTCAGCGCGGTCTCGCCCATCTTGCGGCGCAGCTCAGGCGTAAGGATCGGGCTTGGGGCTTCTTCGACCAGCTTCTGGTGGCGGCGTTGCAGGCTGCAGTCGCGCTCGCCGCAGTAGACATAGTTGCCGTGCGAGTCGGCGATCATCTGGATTTCAACGTGGCGCGGGCGCTCAAGGTACTTCTCGACGTACACGCCGTCGTCTTTGAACGCGACCGCGGCCTCGGACTTGGCCTGCAGGAAGCCGTTCACCAGCGCGATTTCGTTGTGCGCGACACGCATGCCGCGGCCGCCGCCGCCTGCTGCCGCCTTCACGATCACCGGGTAACCGATGTCATTGGCGATCTCAATCGCAGCCTGTTCGTTTTCGACCAGTTCCTTGGTGCCCGGCAACAGCGGTACGCCTACTTCGACGGCCAGCGCGCGGGCGCGCGCCTTGTTGCCCAGCAGCTTGATGGCGTCGGGGCTTGGGCCGATGAAGGCAATGCCGCTGCTGAGGCAGACTTCGGCAAAGTGCGCGTTCTCAGACAGGAAGCCGTAGCCCGGGTGAATCGCGTCCACGTCGGACACCTCAGCGGCCGCCATGATGCGGCTGATATCGAGATAGCTCTTGGCGCTGGGCGGAGGGCCGATGCAGTAGGACTCATCGGCGATTTCAAGCCACGGCGCGCCGCGGTCGGCCTCAGAGTAGACGCAGACACTCTTCACGCCCATTTCACGACAGGCGCGGATGATGCGCAGGGCGATTTCGCCCCGGTTGGCGATCAGGATCTTTGAGAACATGAGTCGGGTGTCCCGTGTGCCGAGTAACGCCGCCGGCATGCAGGCCCAAAGGCCGCCGCCGGATGCACTGCTCTAGTGTGGTTTGACAAGGAACATGGGCTGGCCGTATTCGACGGTTTGCCCGTTCTCGATCAGGACCGCGACGATCGTGCCCTCAACCTCAGCCTTGATCTCGTTGAAGACCTTCATGGCCTCCACGATACAGACCGTGGTGTCCTTGCCGACTTCATCGCCTTCGTCGGCATACGGCGGGCTTTCCGGGTTGGCGGCGCGATAGAACGTGCCGACCATCGGGCTTTTGATCGCCACCGTGCCGGCATGCGCCGCAGGCGCGGCCGCCGGGGCCGGGCCCGAAGCCTGCGCGGGCGCGGCTGCTGCCATGGGGGCAGCCGCCATGGGCGCCGCAATCACGCGAGGCCCGCCGTCGTACTTCTTCTTCAGGCGGATTTTTTTGGAGTCTTCGACCAGCTCAAGTTCCAGCAGGTCGTTCTTGTTCATCAGCTCAATAAGCCGATGGATTTCGTCCACGTCCATGGTTGTCCCCGATCCGGCACGCGAAGCGAGGGGATACACTCTCGCCGCCCCACGCGCTGACCGAAATGCCAAGGCGCGGAAACTAGCGTCCCCTAACGAATGCGACAAGAGGCTGCCGCCTTTATGCATTCACCATCGCGCATCGCCGTGCGATTCGTATTACACTGAGACCGAGGAACCATTGAGGAAGGACAGATCGTGAAGCGCACCGTATTCGTGTCCGCGCCCCTGAGCGCGTGTTTGCTGGCACTTGCCTCCACCGTGATCTGGGCCGCGTGCTCCGGCGGCAATGCCGACGCTGCCAACGGCGCCAACAGCGGCGCAATCAACGCCCCGCAGCCCCAAGGCAACGGAACCGGCGACTACAACGCCCCGCTGATCAGCGACGCCGACATCCCGCAGGGCAAAAAGACTGAGCAAGGCCTTGAGTTCACCGTGCCCTATGAACGCGGCGAGGGCCACATCCGCTTTGCGCGCCAGAACAAGCTGCTGCGTGTCGATGCGCGGGTGCGCCTGCCCTACTACGCCGGCGACGGCGGCCGCGACCACGGCAGTACCTTTAACCTGTCGCTTTCGGTGAACGGGCTGTCGGGCATGCACCTGATTTATTACCCCAACGCGGTCTGGATCCCAAACCAGCAGGAACTGACCCCGTTCCGCCTTGAGGCCACCTACGACCGCGACAAAGGCTTCACCCGCCGCGCCGAGCAACCCAGCTTTGCCGGAAGTTTCGATACGGCACACTGGGCCGAATGGTCCGTAACCCTGTTCATCGACATGCGCCGCATTCTGGTGCCGGGCAACACGCCGGATTCACCGGCCGATGAGTGGGTCTGGGGTATGATCGCCGGCAACCATTCCGCCACCACGGTGTTCCCGTCCAAGATGGACATGCACAACCCGGGCAAGACGGCCTCATCCATGGCGCGGATCAAGCTGAGCGAACTGCCCGAGCTTGAAGAAGAAGACGAAAACCCGCGCGACGCGCAGATCGAAACCGAAACCGAGATGTACAAGGCCATGGGCGACATTCGCTCAAGGCTCATGGCCGGCGACTGGGCGGCCGCATTCTCGCTGACCAAGAAGGCGCTGGGCACATACCCGCGCTTCCTGTGGCCGTCGTACCTGCTGTACGCCTTTTCGATGACGGCCGCGCAACGCAACCTGCCGGACATTGACCGCGACTACAACATGTTCCTCAAGAGCTGCCTGGACGCCTGCCCCGGGCAGTCCAACCTGCAGATCCAGTACTTCGACGCGCTGGTCGGCGAAAACAAAATGGAGGAAGCGCGCAAGCACTTCGCCAAGATCGAAGAGTCGCCGCTGTGCACCGAGCGCGCAGAAACCCTGGGCTTCATGCGCGTGAAGTGGGCCGAAAGCCTGATCAACTGGGGCTTCATCAACGATGCCGACGCGGCACTGGCCAAGGTCCGCGACGAGAAGATCGTGGCCGAAAGCGCCAACCTGCGCGTGAACCTGCGGCTGGCCGATGCGCGACTGGCTGAACGCAAGGGCGATTCGGAAACCGCGGTCAAAATCTACACCGACCTGATTGCCAAGGAGCGCACCAGCATCTCGGCGCAGCAGTTGCAGGACATCCAGGACCAGGCCCAATGGCAGCGCGGCGCCGTCGAGCAATGGAAGGAAGAACTGAAGCTGATCGAGGCCGACAAGTCCAAGAAGAACCCGCGCCTCGTGCTCGAAACCGACAAGGGCCGCATCGTCATTGAACTGTTCGAAGATGACGCGCCTAACACCGTGAAGTCGATGGTCAGCCTGGCGCAAAAGGGCTTCTACGACGGCCTGAACTTCCACCGCGTTGAGCCCAGCTTCGTGGCACAGGGCGGCTGCCCCAAGGGCGACGGCACCGGCAGCCCGGGCTATCTGCTGAAGCGCGAGATCAGCAAGCGCAACCACTTCCGCGGCACCGTGGCCATGGCGCGCTCGCAGCTTCCGGACAGCGCCGGCAGCCAGTTCTACATCTGTGTGGCCAACTCGCGCTCGGTGCTGTCACTCAGCGGCCAGTACGCCACCATCGGCCGCGTGGTTGAGGGCATGGACATCGCCGACATGCTGCGCGTGGGCGACAAGATCAAATCCATGAAGGCCGAAAACCTGCGCGATCACGACTACAAGCCCGAGACATTGCCCGACCGCCCCGGAGACTGAAATCGCAGCACGCCAGTTCGCAAGCATAGCCATACCCGAATCGCCTGACGGAGATGCCGATGCACCAGCGAATCCTGCATGCCGGTCTGTTTGCTTCCCTGCTTGGTGCGGCCGTCATGACCGGTGCCTGCGCCGATCAATCCAGCGAGGTCGCGCAGCTCAAGGCCGACATGGCCGCGCAGCAGAAGCAATTCCATACCGAATCCGACGCATGGAAGACCGAGCGCGAAAAGCTGCGTCGCGACCTGGATGACCTGAAGGCCATGCTGGGTACCCTCGACGGCGACAACGCCAAGCCCGTGGCCGAAGCCATCCGCGAGCTCGAGGGCCGCATCGCCGAGGCCGAGAAGTCCGAAGCCTCACCCGATGTCACGGCAAAGCTGGCAGCCCTGGAGGCCAAACTCGACAAAGTCAAAGTTGAGGCCGGCGAAATCGCCCGCGACGAGGCCGCCAAGGCCAGCATGGGCAGCGTCGATGAAGAAAAGCTGGCCGAACTGACGGCAAAGAAGCTGGCGGAAGAACAAGCCGCCAGCGCCCCCACCAAGAACCTGCAAGAGGCCCTGAACCGCCTTGATGTCAGCGAGGCCGAGAAGGATCAAGTCAAGCAGCACATCCTTGAAGCCAAGGCCGCGATCCTGGAAACGCTGGAAGTGCCCACCGCGGACGGCCGCAACCTGGCCGAAGAGTTGATCGACACGATCCTGAAGGTCCAGAACGGCAAAGCCGAACAGACCGACATGAACAAGATTTTCCTCGAGCTGAGCACAACCAAAGTGCCCGGCGACCTCGAAGGCCGCACCTACCTGCAGGTGATCGAGGCCCACAAGGTCCGCAACCGCGAGCAGATCGGCCGCATACTGGGAAAGGCCGACCAGGACAAGCTGACAAAGGCCCACGCCGACTGGACCGACTTCGAAGTGGGCGAAGGCGACCCCTGGGTCGGCCTGTACATGGAGCGCCTTGAGAAGATGAAGTAGCGCTACATCTCGTGTGACAGCGGCGAGCCGCAGTACATGCACACCACCGCGCGTTTGCTGTTCGTCTTCTGGCACTTGGGGCAATTGCGCGGCGTCTGTTGCGGCCGGTATTTGCCGTCACGGCGGCCGTCACTCAGGTCAACTTCCTCAAGCAGCGCGCGGAACTCGGCCTCGTTGGTCATGCCTTTCTTGTCCATCAAGACCAGCAGGCTGCGAATCAGCAGCGCCTGCCGGTCAATCTGGTCCTGCAGCTGCAACATCGCGTTCTCAGCCCGGCTGGCCGCGCGCTCCGCCCCGGCGGCTGCCGCGTGGGCCGAAGCGGCTTCTTGATACCCCGCATACCCGTAGCCACCAATCCAGTCGTAGTACATGCGCCGTCTCCTTTGTGGGGATACTAACGAACTTGGGGGTGGCCGCCTGCTGCAACCATCGCTCCGTTCTGTAGCAATGGCGGACGCAGGCCGCAGCTACAGAAGCCCGCCCTCTTGAGTCTTCATTACTTCGCCTGGTTTCTGTGGCATTCCAAGGATGAACAGCATGGCCAGTGCAGCCACCGCAAATCCTGCACTGGTCAGGAAAGCGACCTGGGCGCTGACCAGCTGCCACAGCGTGCCAAACAAGGCGCTAGCCGCCAGCGCCAGCAGCCCGAGTGTCAGGTGATACCAGCCAAAAGCCGCGCCCTGCTTGTTGCGGGGCACGATGTCGGCCACCAATGCCTTTTCGGCGGCCTCAGTCAGGCCGCCGTAGACTGCGTATAGCCCCAAAAGTACGGCAATGACCCAACGCTCCTGCGCGAAAGCAAGGCACGCAAACGTGCACGCGAAGAGCAGCCATCCAAAAGCGATCACCCGGCGCTTGCCCCAGCGGTCGGCGATTTTGCCGCCCGGCACCGAGCAAGCCATCTTCACCACATGCAGGCCGACCCAAACCAGTGGGAACGCCGCCAATTGCAGCGACTCGCCCACCGATTCACCCATCAGCTTGAGAATCAGGAACACCTCGCTGGCCTTGGCCAGTGTGAACAGCCCCAGCGGCACCAGAAAGCGTGCGAGGCCGTGGTCAGCCGGGCCGGAGGCCTTGTCTTGGACAGCCGGGCGCGGTACTTCCCGCACTCCAACCAGAGCGGCCACAATCACGAGCAGGCCGGGAATGGCCGTTAGCCAGAACACGATGCGCAGGTCGTCTGTCACCCAAAGCAACAGCGCCGCGGCACATAGCGGCCCGATCACTGCCCCAGCATGGTCCATGGACTTGTGCAGGCCAAAGGCGGCACCGCGTTCTTCCGGCCGCACGCTGGCGGCAATCAGCGCGTCGCGGGGGCTTGTGCGCAGACCCTTGCCCACGCGGTCGGTGATGCGCACGGCCAGCACATGCCAGGGCGCCAGCGCCAGCGCGAGCAGCGGCTTGGCCACAGAAGACAGCGCATAACCCGATATCACGAACGGGCGGCTTTTGCCGATACGGTCTGACCAGCGGCCGAACAAGAGCTTGAGTACTGAAGACACCGCCTCGGCCACGCCCTCTATCCAGCCTATGACCATGGCACCGCCACCCAGTGTCAGGATGAACGCGGGCAGCAAAGGGATGGCCGCGTCGCTGGCAACATCGGTCAGCAGACTGATCACGCCCAGCGCAATCACGTTGCGCGAACGCCAGGAACCTAGGGGTTGTTCTTGAGGCCGAGTCATTGCGGGACTGGGCTGCACAATAGCGACTTAGTGGTCCCACCGCAGCGATCCAGTCGGCCAGTGCATAGATCGTCATGAAAGACTGGCGTGCCGCTACGGCACATCCTGGGGCAGCTTCGTTCCGCAATAGAGGCACACCACCGCACGCTTCTTGTTGACCTTGCTGCACCGCGGACAGTTCTTGAGTGGGCCCAAGGGTCGATACCTGCCGTCGCGACAGCCGTCGCTTAGATCAACTTCTTCCATGATCTCGCGGAAGTCGTCCTCGTTAGTCAGCCCGCGCCGGTCCAGGACCAGCAGCAAGCTGCGAATCAGCAGCGCCTGTCGCTCGACCTGATCGCGAAGCTCAAAGATCGCCGCTTCCGCATTCGCAGCCGTTCGACTTGCCTGCGATGCAGCTTCCGCCGTCGCCTTGTTTTTGGCGGCCAGAGCGCCCAGTGCAATCCATTCATAAGGCATGCACCACCTCCCATGTCTGCAAGATAGCGACTCCACAGCGCCGGTTCCCGCTGCAACCTGTATCGGGTTTTGTAGTACTCACGCTGTGGCCATGGCGTTTCCGGCCAGCCAGCCTGTGGTCCAGCAGCTTTGGAAATTGAAGCCTCCGGTGACTCCGTCGATGTCCAGCAGTTCGCCGCCGAAGTAGAGGCCGGGTACCAGCTTGCTTTCCATTGTCTTGAAGTTCACTTCCGACAGCCTTACTCCGCCGCAGGTTACGAACTCGTCTTTGTTCAGGGTCTTGCCTGTCACCGGCAGTTCGGTGCGCGTCAGCTGTTGCAGCAGGGCGTGCTGCTGCGCATTTGACAGTGCCGACCAGCGCGTTTCGCGCGGGATTCCCGCTGCCAGCACCAGCGCTTCCCACAGCCTCGCAGTCAGCGGCGCGATGGGCGTGTTCACGACCAGTTTGGCCGCGTTGCCTTCGCGCCGTGCTCGCAGCTCGCCCTCCACGTCGCGGCCGGGCAGCCAGTTCAATGTAAGAGGAAATCTGTAATCCAGCGCGGCGAGCTTCCGCGCGCCCCAGGCCGACAGCCGCAGGATCACCGGCCCGCTTACGCCCCAGTGCGTGAACAGCAGAATGCCCGTTTCGCGCATGCCCGCGGCCGCGGCCTCGACGGGTTCAATCACGATGCCCGCCAGTGCATGCACCCACGGCGCATCGACGTGAAACGTGAACAGCGACGGCACCGGCGGCTCCAGCGTGTGCCCCAGCGAAACGGCCAAGTCCCCCATCGCGGCCACACGGCAGCCGCCGGTGGCCAGCATGACGCGGTCGGCGTGCATGGTTTCGCCGCCGGAGATGGTCAGCGTGAAGCCGCTTTCGTCGCGGCGGATGGCTTCGACGCCCGCGTTGACGCGCAAGGTCGCGCCGGCGTTCTGCGCCGCGTAGAACAGGCAATCGATGATGGTTTGCGAATCGTCCGAAACGGGAAACAGGCAGCCGTCGTCCTGCGTGTACATCTCAACGCCGCGCCGCCGGAACCACTCAATCGTGTCGGCGGGCTGGAACGCGCCAAAGGGGCCGATCAGCGGGCGTTCGCCGCGCGGGTAGTGCGCCGCCAGCTCGCGCGGGTCAAAGCAGGCGTGGGTCACGTTGCAGCGCCCGCCGCCGGAGATTTTGACCTTCGACAGAAAGCGCGGGCTTTTCTCGAGCACCGTCACGCGCCCCCCGCCCTCCGCACACGTCACCGCGGCAAAGAACCCGGCTGCGCCGCCGCCAACGATGACCACCTGTGGACCCATAGCCGCACGCTAGCTTGCCAAGGCCGCAGCGTCACGCTTCACCAAGGCTTTACAATCCCCAAACGCTCCGGCGCTTTTGTGGCCGGCCGCGCGGCGTAAAACAGCGGCATGGATGAGCTGATCGTAGGCGTGAACCTGTTCGCCATCTGCCTGGCGCTGGCGCTGCTTGAGGTACACATCGAAGGCCCCCACGGCTGGGCCGAAAAGCTGCCCACCTGGCGCTTCGACCGGCCCTGGCTGCGCAAGCTGACGAATGGCAAGCCGATCACGGGCTATCACGTGTACATCAACTTCGTGATTCTCGGGTTTCTGCATTACCCACTGATCCTGTCGCAATGGACGTTCGTAGGCGAGCTGAGGGTGCTGTCGCAATACCTGCTGGTGGCCGTGTGGTGGGACTTCTTGTGGTTCGTGCTGAACCCGCACTTCGGCATAAGGCGCTTCAAGCAGGCCAACATCTGGTGGCACAAGCAGTGGATCGCGGGCATGCCGATGGACTACCCGATGGGTACGATCTGCAGCGCGGCCCTATGGTTCTACGCCGACTGGGCCAAACGAGGCCCCGGCACCAGCATCACAACCTGGCTGAAGCTGCTGGGAATCCTGGCAGCACTGACCGCACTAACCACAATCTGGACCGAACTACGAAGGCGGATTGCTGGGGCCCAGTAGCCCGGTGTCAGCCCGGCCAGTTATGGCCGGGCCTTTGCAATGGGCCCGCCGCAATCACCGCCAAGGCCCGGCGTTTGCACACCGGGCTGACGGGCGTGTCGGTCAATACGCCAAAGGCCCGGCGTTGGCACGCCGGGCTGACGGACTATGCTTGGCTCATGTTCATGCCGATTGCTTACCTTCTGACGTGGACCACTTATGGTACGTGGCTGCACGGCGACGAGCGGGGGTCAGTTGATCGCAAGGCAAAGCGGCCGTTCAGCAAATTCGTCCCGCCTAACCCACGGTTTGAAGCACTGCGGCGGGGGCAACTGAACTTCACGCCCTTGCTAATTACACCTGAGTTGCGACGAGTCATCAGGGAAGCCATCGAGCAGGACTGCGAGTTTCGACAGCGCAGGCTGTTCGCATTGAATATTCGGAGCAATCACGTTCATGTCGTAATCGGCCACGCGGCTGCGCCAGAAAAGATGCTGCACGCGCTGAAGTCACGCTGCACCCGCAGAGCGCGCGGCCGGGCTGATTGAGCCCGACCGTCCCGTATGGACAAGCGGAGGAAGCAAGACCTGGCTGCTGGATGAAGAAGAGCGCGCCGACGCCATCTATTACGTGTTGCACAAACAGGGCGAGCCGCTGCCGGAATCGTAACCCGTCAGCCCGGCCAGCCATGGCCGGGCCTTTGCATGTGGCGCGCCTCCAAAGGCCCGGTGTTAGCACACCGGGCTGACGTGCGGGCGCCGCCTACTCATCCTTCATCGCGAGGGCTTGGCCGTAGTACCTGGGCTCGATCAGGGCCTTTACGTGGACTTGGCTTTCTTCGTAGGCGATATCGAGGATTTTGCCGTGCTGCTTCAGGTAGGCCAGCAGCTTGCCGTTGCCGGCGCTGAAGGTCCATTCGACCTTGGTTTCGCGCTCTTCGACAATCTCCTGCACGCGTTGCGTCAGCTCGGCCAGGCCTTCGCCGGTGCGGGCCGACACGCTTACGCGCTCGGCGTGTTGCAGCAGCAGTTGGTTCAGCATGGGCTTGTCGCGCACGGCGTCGATCTTGTTGAAAACCATCAACACGCGGCGGCTGTCGGCGCCGATTTCGTGCAGCACGCCGTTCACGGCCTGGATCATCTCGGCCGCTGAAGGGTGGCTTGCATCCACGACGTGCAGCAGCAAGTCAGCCTGCAACACTTCTTCCAGCGTCGCGTGAAAGCTGGCCACCAGCCTGTGCGGCAGGTCGCGAATGAAACCTACGGTGTCGCTTAGCAGCACCTTGTGATCGGGCAGCTTCCACACGCAGGTGCGCGTGTCCAGCGTGGCGAACAGCTTGTCCTCGGCCAGCACGCCTTCGGCGGTCAGCGCATTCATCAGTGTGCTTTTGCCCGCGTTGGTGTAGCCGACGATGCTTACCTGGAACAGCTCATGCCGGCGGCCGACTTCAATCTGGCGGCGCTTGTTGATTTCATCCAGCTCGCGCTTGAGCTTGCTGATGCGGTCGCGCAGCAGGCGGCGGTCCACTTCGATCTGGCGTTCACCGGCGCCACCGACGGCACCCAGTGATCCGCGCTGGCGCTCCAAGTGCGTCCAGAGGTTCTTCAGGCGTGGCAACTCGTACTCAGCCTGCGCCAGCTGCACCTGCACCTTGGCCTGGCGTGTGCGGGCGTGCTGGCCGAAGATCGACAGGATCAACTCGGTGCGGTCAAGCACCGAGACCTTCAACTCTTCCTCAAGCTCGCGCTGCTGGTTGGGCTTCAGTTCGTTGTCGAACACGGCCAGCTTTGCGCCGTGTTCACGCACCAGCGCCGCCACCTCAGCGACTTTGCCTTTGCCGATGTACGTGCGCGGGTTGGGCGATTCGATGCGCTGGTAGGCCCGTGCGGCCACAATGACGCCGGCGGTTTCGGCCAGTGCCGTCAACTCGTCCAGGGGGTCGTCGCCAAAAGGTTCAGCACTTGATAGTTCCGCGCTGACCAGCACGGCCGGAAGCTCGCGGTAGGTCAACTGGTCAAGGATGGTGCGGTCTGTCATAGGGCTCCAGTGTTGCCAGCATAACGAGCCATGGTTGCAGCGAAAACAGGGGTTGCCGGGGCTGATGCAAAACCGGCGGGTTTTCCCAACCCCTTATGGGGTATGGTCGTATTATCCGGCAGGACCAACCATGGCGATCGCGTTTTCAATTGATTTCCCGCGTATTGTGGCCATTGAGCTTGCGGGCTCGGCCAAGAAGCCGCGCCTGAAGCGCGTTGTCGTCGGCGAATTGCCTGAGCCCCGCAACGAAGACGGCTCGCCGGTTGCCGACAAACAAGCTTTCCTGAACAACGTCGTCGGCGAATTCCTTAAGGCCAACAAGCTCACCAGCGGCAAGCAATACCTGCTGGTCGGGCCTGATGCCGTGCGCTACCGCGACTTGCGGCTGGCATTTTCGGACCGCAAGCGCATCGAGAAAGTGCTGCCGTTCCAGGTCGAAGGCCTGATCCCGAACATCCCGATTGAAGACCTGTCGCTGGGCTTCATCGTGCTGGAAGAGTTCGGGTCCAAGGAAGGCCAGACGGAAGGCGAAGGCTGCAAGCTGCTGGTGCACGCTGCCGACCGCGACTACATCAAGATGCGCCTGACAGCGCTGGAATCCGGCGGGGCCAACATCGCCGCCGTGGACGACCACCTTTCGGGCACGCTGAACCTCGGGCGCCTGCACCCGCAGCTTTCGGCGACCTTGCCGCCGACCCTTTGGCTCGACTTTGCGGGCTCAACCGCCATGGTCTGCCTGATGGACGGCAAGAACGTGCGCAGCGCGCGCGTCTTTTTCAGCCCCTACCTCGCCGGTGCCGAAGCCGCGGCCGAACGCGCCAAGGCAGAAGCCAAAGCCGCCGAGGCCGAGGCCGAAGCCCGCGCCCGGGAGTTCGCCAAGGAACAAGGCCTGGCCACGGACTCCGTCACCCTGCCCAAGACCGAAAGCGTGAACATCGGCAGCGAGCAGGTGGCCGACCGCATCAAGCACATGTCGCGAGACGACATGCTCAAGTTCCTGCAGCGCGTCGCGATTGAAGCCCGCCGCACGATCCTGATGGCCGGCGTGGGCAATGAGCCGCAACGCCTTGTAGTAAGCGGCCTCGGCGACAGCGGCGGCCAGATCGCCGACCTGCTGGGCAATGAGCTGCAGATCACCGAGTCCCACTCGATCGACCTGCTGGATGCCATCAACCCACGCAGCAGCGAAGCGGAAGGCAAACCCGGCAAGCACGTCGTGGACATGCCCGACATCGGCGAACTGACGTACCTCGCGGGCGTTGCATTGAAGGGCCTCGGTCACGACCAAGACAAGATCGACTTCCGCTACGGCGCGCTGGCGCCGGGCACCTTGTTTGATTACGCCAAGACGCCGCTGGCCTTTACGGCCACGCTGGCGCTGCTGTTTGCGGGCATCCTGTACCTGATCAGCTACAGCCACGCGACCCAGTACGAAGCCCAGATTTCCGACCTGCGCGACGCGCCCAACGGCCCGAAGTACTACTTCGAAGCCGCCTTTGAACGCGTGGACAAGACCAAGACCGTCAGCAAAGAAGTCGCCGCTGAGCGCACTTACGTGCCCATCGAGGACGACCCGGGCCAGGAAATCCGCAACGCGCACAAGAAGCTGAAAGACCACCAGAAGCGCCTGCTGGGCGAAGCGTCGGACAACTACGCGCGGCCTCACCCGGCAGACCAGATCCTGCTGAAGGTGCTGGAGACGTTCCAGGCCGGCAAACCCAGCTACGACTTCGCGATGACCACCTTCCGCATCCAGAACAACATGGTCACGATTGAATTCTTCTGCTCCGTGACGGAAACGGCTGAAGAGCGCAAGTTGCTTGGCGTGGGCGACCTGACGGAAAGCGAGCGCATGTTCAAGGCGTTCCGTGACCTGGCAGCGGCAAACACCCAGTGGTTTGACCCGGCACCGGATGCATACAGCGGTGAAGTGACGGCCAAAGCGCAGGCAGGGCCGGAAAACCGCGTGGTGGACGTGGCCAAGGTGACGATCCGCCTGAAGAAGATTGAGCCGCCGAAGAAACCCACCGCGCCACCAAGAAAAACAAGCTAGCCAGACCGGCAGGGTTCATGGCAGGACAGCACGGGCAGGTTGAGGCACAGGAACACAGCAATGGGCGACCAGGACGGATCCAAGGCCATGACGGTGTACATCGTCGCCTGCTTTGTGCTGGCGCTGGTGGCGCTGGTGCTGTTCAAGTTCCAGGAAGACAAGCGCGACTCGCTGGCTGGCGAAGTGCGTGACCTCACCACCAAGTTCGCCGACATGCACTCGGCGCTGGCACTGAACATCCGCGACTACTACCGCAAGGTGGCCGAGAAGCAAATCAACCCGATCGACGACGAAGTGAAAGACAACACCGACGTCGAAATGCGCCGGATTGCCGAAAAGCTGGGCATCCAGAGTGGCGTGGGCAAGGATGACCACCTCGACATCAACGAAGACCGCCGCGTGGTCAACAAGATGTATATCGAGTACTCGTGCACCGTGAAGCTGAAGCAGGTCAGCCAAGCCAAGTGGGCCGTGTTCCTGAGCCAGGCCCAGTACGCCACCCGCGAGTACGCGGTGGTCCAGAACATCGACTTGCAGCGCGCCGACCGCACCTTCCAGCGCATGAAGGTCGCGCCCAAGGGCAGCGACGGCAAGTACCGCGACGACGCCATGTGGGACGCGACCATCACCTTCGTATGGTTCGGCCCGCTCACCAGCGGCACTTGATCCGGCCACGACGAACAGCCATGGCGTTCATCCACGAAGTACACGAAGCGGCACAAAGAACGGCGACCGCACGCTGCAGTTAGACCCGCCGCATCAAGACAACTACTCATACCGCCAAAGCGCAAAAGCGCCAAAACACCCAATCAGACTTTGGCGTCTGGGTGCTTTGGCGGTGCGCTGCCGCAGTTCGGCCTGAAAACAGTTGCCGCTCTTCGTGACACTTCGTGTGGCTTCGTGGGCAAACGCAGTTGCTGTTCGCGTCAGCCGTTGCGGCTATCGCACAAGCCCCTAGCTGGCGTTCTTGAACACCGCGATCATTTCTTCGGCGTTGGCGGCCATCAGGATCTGCTTGCGGTAATCTTCATTGCGCAGCACATGCATCACACTGGCGAGCACCCGCAGGTAGGTATTCTGGTCGTTGTCAGGTGCCGCGATCGTGACGATGATGCGCACCGGCTGCCCGTCCAGGCTGTCGTAATCGATGCCCTTGGTGCTGCGGGCCAGGCCCAGCGTGAACGCCTTGACGCTCGAAAGCTTGGCGTGCGGCACGGCAATCGTGAGGCCGACACCCGTGGACATGATCTCTTCGCGGTCCAGGATCGCGTTCTTGAGGGCCTCAACGTCGGTTACGGCCGCAGACTTGCCCAGGTTCTCCACAATCTCAACCAGTGCCTCACGCTTGCTGGTGCTTTTCAGTTCGGTAATCACCCGTTCGGGGGCAAGCATGGCATGGATGTTCATATCGGGTTCCCGGCAAAGAGTTGCCGGAATTTAGCCGCCATCCGCTGAAAGGCAACCTGAGGTGTGGCTTGCATTGCCCCGTTCGGCCCGTAAGATTGGGACAGTTCTTCAGTCGGCTGGAATCCCCCCTTCCGCCAGGGCGCGTTTGCGCTCGTTTAGTAGTGGATTCGCGCGGCCGTTGCCGCCGGACCGACTCGCTGGGAGGCCAGGCGAAATGCCAATCTTTGCCTACGAAGCCATCAACGCGCAGGGCGCCAAAGAAACCGGCGAGCTGGAGGCGGCCAACCGCAACCAGGCGATCCTCGAGATCCGCAACGCCGGCCTGAAGCCCACCAAAGTCGCGCAGCTTGCCGACAACGCAAAAAAAGCGGCCGCCAAGAAAGAGCCGTCGCAGCCCGGGCCCGCCAAGGGCGGCAAAATCCGCGGCCGCGTCAACGCGCAGCAGCTGACCGACTTCACGGCGCAGATGGCCGTGCTGATCGACGCCGGCCTGCCCGTGGTGCGCAGTTTGAAGGTGCTGGCCAAGCAGCAGAAGCCGGGCACCTTCAAGAGTGTCATTGAAGACGTCTCAACCAGTGTCGAACAAGGCTCAAGCCTGTCTGAAGCATTCGGCAACCACCCGCGCGTGTTTGACCGCCTGTTCGTTAACATGATCAAGGCCGGCGAAGCGGGCGGTGTGCTGGACACGATTCTGCAGCGCCTTGCCGACTTCATGGAAAAAGCGCAGCGCCTGAAGAAGAAGGTGATCGGCGCGATGATCTACCCCATCATCGTGATGTCCGTGGCCGTGATGATCTTGACCGGCATCATGGTGTTCGTGATTCCGGCCTTCAAAAAGATGTTCGAAGACCAGGGCCTTGAACTGCACATTATGACGGCCTCGCTGATCTGGATCAGCGAAAGCATCGCCAGCATCTACGGCATCCTGTTCGCGCTGGCGTGCGTCGGCGCGGGTTTCGGCATCATGGCCTGGGGCCGCACACCCAAGGGCGAGCGCGTCATCGACACGCTGAAGCTGAAATTGCCGATCTTTGGCAACATCATCAAGAAGGCCGTGACGGCGCGCTTCACGCGTACGCTGGGCACGCTGGTGATGGCCGGTGTGCCGATCCTGGAATCCCTGAACATCTGCAAGAACGCGATCGGTAACGTGGTGCTGGGCGACGCCATCGACAAGGTGGCCAGCAGCATCAAGGAAGGCGAAACCATCGCCGGCCCGCTGGGTGAAACCGGCCTGTTCGACGACCTGGTCGTGAACATGATCGACGTGGGTGAAGAAACCGGTGAACTCGACAAGATGCTGCTGAAGGTGGCCGACACGTTCGACACTTACGTGGACATCGCGGTCGAATCGCTGGTGAGCATCCTTGAGCCGGTGCTGATCGTATTCATGGGCGGCGCCATCGGCTTCATCGTGATCGCGCTGTTCCTGCCGCTGGTGGGCCTGATCGACGCGATCGGCTAAACTAGGACTTCCAAGAACAAAGGCGGGGCGAAATTCGCCCCGCCTTTTCGTTTGCGCGGCCGCAGAAGGCGCACCGCAAGAGCAACCGCGTTGGAACCACAGGTGCACACGGGTAACTCTGTTTGAACGGCAACTACGGCCAGTCCACAGATTTCACGGATGGCACAGAGAACTGCCGTTGCAGCAGACCGCCAAGGCAGTTATTGGCGCATCTTGGCGCGCTTGGCGGTCACACCCGAGTCTGTTCTTCATGAACTTCGTGGATTACCGCAGTTGCCGCTCTTCGTGTCAGCCGCTGCGACGGCCTGCGTCGGTTGGGCACAGGCTTTGCACAGACTGGTTGGGGACACCACCCGTTTCGGTGATCGCCGGGTGCTTCCGGTGCGGAGATTCGTATGATTGCAACTGAGGATGCCGGGCACATGGCTGATAGCAACCGCGGAACAGGTTCACTGATTGCCGTAGCTGTTGTCATCATCATCGCGATCATCGCGTTGGCCGTGTTCCGCTTTGACCTGGGTGGCCTGCGCAGCATGATTTCGCAGTCCTTTGACACCCCGGGCGGCGACCCGCGCCCCTTCAACAACACGGCCCCTGACCCCAAAACCGACGAAACACCCGGCCCGGGCGGCCTGACACGCCCCGACGAAGCAAAGTACCGCCGCAAGTGGGACACCCCGCTGCCCGAACGAATCCGCATCACGCGCACCGTCGCCGGCAGCCCGATTGAGCTTGAGCTGCGCCTGGTGCCCCAAGGCATTTTCAAAATGGGCGAGAATGACCAGGTGCAGGCCAACATGCCCCAGCGCGAGATCTGGGTGGACGACTGTTACGTTTCCACCACCGAGGTCACCAACTCGCAGTACTACACCTTCATCCTGGATGGCGGCTACAGCAAGCCGCAGTACTGGTCGCAGGAAGGTGCCGAATATGCGCTCGACAGCCTGGGGCTTGGCGGCTCGTATTACATCGGCTGGCAGCGTATCGAACAATCGGGCCGGCTGCGCGCACTGGCCTCGCCCGAGAACAAAGTAACCCTTGAAGTACGTGAATCCGGGCTGGTACTTGGCCAGTCGGACGTGCCCGTCCTGGTGCTGCCCAACCGCGCCGCGTGGAAAGACTACCTTCGCTACGATTCTGACACCGGCAACGTGATGCTTGAGTTCTCGGGCAGTTGGAGAAACGTCCTGCCCGAAGACCTGGCGCGCGACCAGCGCGTCAAAGATGCCGGCCTGTACTTCACCACCAATCACGCGGGCCAGGTGGACCTTTCCAGCGCCCCCGCGACCGACAGCTATCAGGTCATCGCCTGGGCCTATGGCGCCAAAGAGCGCCCGATTGCGGCCCGCATCAGCCTTAGCACATCCAGCCACATGCGCGCGCCGGCCATGCCGGTAGTGGGCGTGTCGTGGTTTGAGGCTGAGGCCTTCTGCAACTACCTGGGCGGCAAGCTTCCCACGGAAGCCCAATGGGAAAAAACCGCACGCGGCACCGACGCGCGCTACTACCCGTGGGGCATGGACATCCCCTGGGGTGCCAAGTTCATGGGACGCGACGGCATTGAGCGTGTGGGCTCAGCCATGTCCAACATCAACCGCTGGGACGTGATGGAAGTCGGGGCCATGACCCAGGACATCGGGCCGTTTGGTCACCGCGACCTGTGCGGCAACGCAGCCGAATGGGTGCGCGACGTGTACCTGGAACGCCCGGAATGGGCCGAAGCCAACCCATTCAGCCGGGGCAGCGACAAGTCACGTCGCACCATCCGCGGCGGCAGCACCAACGACGACGACCCGCAGGTGTGCCGCGGTTACTTCCGCCGCTACTCCGACCCCTACACGCGTGGCAACCACGCGCTTGGCTTCCGCATCGTGTTCACGCCCGAAGAGGCCCTCAAGGCCGCCGAACGCAAGTAATACCCGAATCTCTAAAGGCAGTGCGCGCCTACACCCGATGATTTCCCGGAGGCTACCATGTCTTCGGCTGATCCTGTGCGTTCGCGCCCTACACGTATCTCCGCGGCCGAGTTCCGCGCATTGGCCGGCGCGCGCAAGCAGCAGCCCAAGACACAGACGCGCCGACGCACTTGGCAGGCGAAACCACAGGCCAAGCCTATACCCGAGTTCAAGCTGCGCCTGCCCTTCCTGCCCCCCAGCGTGAACAAGCTGTTCACCACGGTACGCGACCCTGAAACCGGCATCATCAAGCGGGTCCTGACCACGCAGGCACGCCGCATCCGGCGCCTGATTGCAGCCATGATCCGCGGCAGCCTTGACCCTTCGCGCGTGTATGAGCTGCACATAGACCTTTACCTGAGCGCCTTCACGGCCAAGCAGGGTGTGCGCCGCGTGGACCTGACCAATCGCGTCAAGTTCCTCGAAGACTGCGTGTGCGATGCCTTGGGCATCGATGACAGCAGCATCTTTCGCGTCGTCCTGAACAAGCACGACAGCACCACGGAAGAGACTGTGGTGCTGATCACTGAACTGAAGCGCAATACCAACCGCGACGCCGCGTAAGCCGGAGCCTGAACATGGACGACCTTTTCCTGAAACTGCGCCGCGCTGACCCCCACCGCTTTGCGTTGGCACCGCTGCTTGGGCTCACGGCCGGCTTTCTCGCCAACCGCGCCCACGGCGGCGCGATCGGCTACGTCCTGCTGGCCGAAATGATGGCCGGGGCACTGGTGACTACGTTTGGCGTGTTTGTGCTCGCTAACGCGCGCGCCATGTTCGCCGAACGCGCGGCCCAGGCCGCACGCCAACAGGCTAGCGTCGATGCGCAAATGCTTGCCGCCGAACGCGCGCGCCATCGTCGCGAAACCGCCGTGCAGGCCCGTGTGGCGGCCTCAACCCAGAAGGTACTGCTGCTGCGCGATGAACTGATCGCAGCCCGCGATGAGGGCCGGCAGTTGCGCCAGAGCGTGTATGCCCTCACGGGCAAGCTGACTGCTCGTCGCGACAGCGAAGTCAGCCTCAGCGAAGCACTGACCCTGCTGGCCGAGCAGCGCAACCTGGCCCGCGAAGCGCAGGCCCGCATTGCCACGCTTGAGGCCGCACAGGCGGAGCTGGTCCAGCAACAGGTTGAGATCGGCCGCAAGGCCGCCCAGGAGGCCGAGGAAGTGAAGGCCTCGCTGCTGAAACTGTCTATCACCGACAGCCAGCGCCTGCGCAACACGGCAGCCCCCGAGAACGACCAAAGCGGCCGCATCATCGAACTCGAGGCGCGGATCAAGCGCCTGGCCCGCGAGCTGGAAAGCCTGTCTGGCCGGCTGGCAGCCTCACCGGCGCAAGAGGCCGGGATCGCCAGCGTGGTCAAAGCTGGCGGCACAAGCGACAACGCCCGTATCGGCTTCCTGCAGGCCATGCTGGACGCCAACAAGACCCTGCGCCGCCAGATCAGCGAAGCGGCCTAGTTTGCAAAGCCAACAGCAACTGCTGTGGTCCACGAAGTACGCTAAGGCGCACCAAGAACAGCAACCTCCGCCGCAATGTGTCCACCCGTGTGAACCCGTGGTTTCACGCTGTAGTCATGCTTCGTGCTGCTTCGTGAACCTGGTGGCTGATTGCAGTTGCCGTTCATCCCTTGCACGTGCATGTTTAGGCAGCATCAAGTGTTCCAACCCAATAATGAACCGGGGCGCCATGTGGCGCCCCGGTTGCTTGATTGCTTTGACGGCTACTTCTTGTCCTTCTCTTTGGCGACGATGCCGGCCTTTTCCATGAGCGTGTTGAACTTCTCATAGAACAGCGTCGGTTCTTCGGCCCACGGCGTGCGTGAGGTTCCCTTGAAGGTCTCGAACATGCCGTTCTTGAAGACCTTCTGGTACAGCTTCACGTCGTCCTGCACGAACATGCCGTCCATTTCGCCGTGGATGAACAGCACCGGCACGTTCAAGGTCTTGTTCTTCATCTGGTTCTCGAATTCATACTCAGGAACCAGCGCCTGGCCGCCCGCAATGGGCTTGCGGTACGATCGAATTGCGCCGTACATCAGGCTGTCGACGGACTTCGGGTCGGCCTGCATGCGCTTGAATTCGCCGGTGTGGTAGTGGAACTTCTGGTCGTCATTGAAGCTGCTGTAGCCCTGGCGGTTCGTCGGGTCATACACCAGGCCGGCGCCATAGAACTTGAAATCGTCGTCCTTGGCCTTGTTGCCTTCCATCTGGTTACGCGCCTTGCCGAAGCTCTGGTTCCCCGACCAGGTGTTCATGATGATCGCAAAGGCGACGCTTTCCGGGTGCAGGCGGCAGTACTCAAGTGCGATCCAGCCCGACACACCGTGCGCGATGATGCCCACTTTTTCCTGCTTGCTGAGCTTGCGGCGTTCTTCAAACGCCTCCACCAGCTGCTCCAGCGGATAGTAGTACGCGTTGGGGTCGGCGTTGCCGCTGCGGTCAGTCGGGCGCTTCAGGCCCTTCACGCGGCTGGCGTCCGGCAGTTCCACGAAGGTGCACGTGGCAAACTTGTTCAGCTCAAAGATGTACGGGTACCAGTATTCTTCAGACCAGGCGAACTCGGGCAGGATCAGGATCTCCATGCCCTCCGCCTTGCGCGCGCCCTTGCGCACGAAGCTGTGACCTTCCAGCTCAATGTCGCCCAGGTTGTCTTTGAACGCCTGCGCCTTGCGCGGTGTCAGGGGCTTGTCGGCGGCGTCCTTGACGCTGTTGTACCAGTACTCCCAGTTCTCGATGCTCTCTTCGTGCTCTTCGCTGGTCAGGCTTTCAAGCGAGTCAATCAGCAGGAAGCGCTCAATGCGGTCGGCCTTCTTGTTGGCAAGGTTGGCCTTAAGCAGCGAAATCAGCAGGCCGGCGTTGGCCTTCATCTGGGTCTGCACCGCCGGCACTTCTTCGGCACCGCGCCAACGGCCAAGCTCACGGATCGCGCGGCGCTTGACCTTGCTGGGCATCTTTTCGTTGTTCACGATGTCGCCCAGCTTCGCCCAGTTGGCGGCGTTGGCGAAGTTCTGGTTGTTATACAGCGCCAGCACCAGGTGCTCGGCCGCTGAGGGCTGCTTGGGTGCCTTCTTTTCATCGAACAGGAACTTCGACAGCTCGGCCAGCAGCGCCTCATTGTTTTCCTGCACGATGCGGTTCAGTGCGACATCGGCGCGGTACTGCCACACATCGGTCTCAAGAATCTCGATGTACGTGGCCGCGAGCCCCTCGTCGCCCGTGGGCAGGGCCTGTACGGCCTCAAACTTCTCGCGGGTTGACTTTTTCTTGTCGCCCCAGACGGCCTTGAAGGCGCTGAGTTCTTTCTTCACATCGGCTTCGCCCGGCACGGCGAATACCGCCACAGTGGCAGCCAGTGCCGCGCCCGTCAGTAACTTTGTCCACACCTTCATGTCAAACTCCCGTGCCGGAAGGGGGTCCGGTCGCCCAGGGGCCAATCTGCTGTCAGGTGAAGCATCTTACCTATTATGAAGTACGATCCGAGACAATACGGCGCACCGCAAAAACACTGGCAGCAGCTTTGCGTCACCCGGCTTCGCGTCACCCGGCCGCGACATTGCAACTTTGCAACTGGGCCGCATGATTGGGCTTGGGGCTGCGCTGCAGCCCATCACTGGCACAACAAACAGCAATGGCTTCGACTTCCATGAATGCCGCGCGGTTGCTTACCGTGTTCACCGTTTTGGGCAGCGCGACGCTGATCGTCGCGCTGTTTCTCGGCTGGTGGTGGTTTGACAGCCAGCTTGCGCTGGCCCAGGCCGCCGACAGTTTCATGGACGTGTTCACGGCCACGGTACTGGCGCTCACCGTCGTGATCGGGGCCCGGCCCCGCGACGAAGACCACCCGTTCGGCCACACCCGGGCTGAGCCGATCGGCGGGCTGATCACTGCGGTCATGGCCGGCGTGCTGGCTGTGGAAGTCGGCCGCAATGCCATTGCCGCGCTCGCGACCAGCGAGTTCGTGAAGCCGGACCTGATCCTGGTGGCTGCCTTTGGCGCGAAAATCGTGTTCAAGGGTTTCGTCTTCATGCTTGCCAGAAAGCTAACAAGCAACGGCATCCAGCCCGCGCTGAAGGCCCTGGCCGTCGATGCCCGCAATGACGTGCTGGTGTGCGGTGTGGCCGTAGGTGGCTACTTTGCCGCCGTTTACGGCTGGCCCGAGCTGGATGCGTGGCTGGCCCTGCCGCTTTCGGCCTGGATCATGTGGTCGGGTATCTCGCTGGCACGGGCCAACATCCGGCTGCTGATGGGTGAGGCCCCGCCCGAAGCGAGGCAAACCGCGCTGCGCGACATAGCCGCCGCCGTACCCGGCGTGCTGGGTGCCCACGACCTGCGCGCGCAGTACATGGGCACACAGTTGCACGTGCACGTGCACATCCTGGTGCCGCCGACACTTTCCGTGAAGCAGGCCCACGACATCGGCGAAGAAGTGCGCGAGGCTCTGGAAACTGAAATTGACGTCGCCCACGCCAGTGTCCACATCGACATTGAGTAACGCCGCAAGCTATGCTGCGCCTATGTTTCCCGCGCCGTCCAGCCTGAAAGGCCCGCCCGCCGCTGACCTGCGTGGCTGCATTGACCTGCACATGCACTCGACGTTCAGCGACGGCGAACGACCGCCCGAGTTTCTAGTGCGCTGGGCCGCAAGCCTTGGCCTGCGCGCGATTGCGCTGACCGACCACGACACAACACGCGGCGTAAAACCGGCCATGGAACTGGGCCGGAAGCTTGGCGTGGAAGTGGTGCCGGGATGCGAAATCAGCGTCAAGCTCAGCAATGGCACCTTCCACCTGCTGGCCTACTTCTTTGACCCCGACGATGAGGCTTTCGACGCCCGACTGCGTGAAATCGCCGCAAACCGCGAAGCACGCAACCGCAAAATCCTGCAGGCGCTGACGGACCTTGGCATGCCCTTGACCTACGACGAACTTGCCGCCGAAGCCGGTGAGGCCGTGATCGGCCGGCCTCACATCGCCGCGCTGATGGTGCGCAAGGGGTATGTGCAGACGCGGCAGGAAGCCTTCGACAAGTACATCGACAACGACGGCCCGGCATACTTCGAGAAAGATACCTTCGGGCCGGAAGAAGCACTGGCCTTCGTGCGCAAGCACCATGCGGTACCGGTGCTCGCGCACCCCTACTGGCTGAATCGCGGCAGCCTTGAAGCCACGGAAGCCTACCTGCGCGAAATGAAGGTCCACGGCCTGCTGGGTATCGAAGTCATCTACCCCGACCACGACGATACCTGGACGCGCGGCCTGACCGACATCGCCAACCGGCTGGGACTGATCATCACCGGCGGCAGTGATTACCACGGCGGCCGCACGAAGCCGGACACCACGCTCGGGCACGGCGAGGGCGGCGGTTTCAGGGTGCCGGGCCATGTACTGGATGAGCTGCGGCGCGCTGCGGGCAAGTGACCGCGCCGAATGCGCTTTAGCGCGGCCGTGATTCCGGGTACAATCCCGGCCGGTGCCACAGGAGTCTTCCATGAAGCTGCTGAAGCCGCTGTTGCTTGCCGGTGTAGTTGCGACTTGTGCTGTGCCGCTGTATGCGCAACCCACCGCCGCCGAAGTCGCGTTCATCTATGAGCTGAACCGTGCCCGCGCCAACCCGCAGGCCTACGACAGCGCCAACAGCCTCGGCGGCATCCTGAACGGTGTGGCCGCACAGCCGCCCTTGGCCCTGAACCTGGACCTGTGCGAGTCCGCCCGCGTGCACAGCGACGACATGGCCGCCAACAGCTACTTCGCGCACACCAGCCCGGGCCTCGGCCAGCCGAACAGCATGGCGATCAACGCGGGCTACCCGCTTCCCTACCCCAGCAACGGTAACAACATCGAGTCGCTGGCCTGCACTTACAGCACGGGCGGCAGCACCAGTTATGCGGGGCCGGATGCGCTGCGTTCGCTGATCATTGACGCGGGCGTAAACCCGCCGGGCCACCGGATACATCTGCTGGCGATGGAACCGTTCTGGCAAACGCACCGCGAGATTGGCACCGGCTACGCAACCGGCAACGCGCCAACAAACAGCGTGCCGCCCCCAAGCGGCGGCGGAAGCTGGAACTCCGGCGCGTACTGGACGATCCACACGGCTGAACGCACGGGCACGGACCCGGTTCGTATCGTCGGCGTCGTCTACAGCGACACAAACGGCAACAACCGCTATGACCTTGGCGAAGGCATCGCGGGCGTGGGCATCAGCGCCACCGGCCCATCCACCGTCAACACCACCACGACCGTCGGCGGCATGTACGTACTGGACGTAACCGCAGGGTCTTGGACTGTGACCTGCACGGGCGGCGCCTTCAGCGGCACCTCCACGGCAACCGTCAACGTGGCGTCAGCTAACGTTGAAGTTGACTTCCGCTCTGGCGTCACCAGCGGCGAAGTGAACTTCAGCAGCATCGGCGGCGGTGGTGGTGGTGGTGGTGGAGGCGGCGGTGGTGGTGGCGGCGGCGGCGATTCGGATGGCGGCGGTGGCGGTTGCGCCGTCGGCCAGGACGCGGCACCCGTTGGCCTGCGCTGGTTTGCCCTGCTGATTGCCTCGCTTGCACTGCTGGGGCTGTCCCGCAGACTCGCGCCCGGCAACAAGCCTATGTAGCCTGCGCCAATCACGTCGGGGGCGGACGCATGCGCATTCTCTTGTTTTGCATCGTGCTGGCATCGGGAAGCCTTGCCGCGCAAAGCTTTGACAGCTTTGAACGGGTGACGCCGCGCAACATCTTTGCCGCCGCGGAGGGCGGTGAGGCCGAAAGCGAAGCCTCTGCCGGCAGCACCTTCGAACGCCTGCTTGAGCAATCGCAGTGGCGCGGGATGATGATTGAGGGCTGGGGCGGCATCGTCGCGGCCAAGTACCCGATGTGGGAGGGCGGCTTCGGCTTCGCCTTTGACGTCTGGAAGGAACTCAGCGTCGCGATCCGCCTTGAATACAACCACGATCTCGGCAGTGTGCGCACCTATCGGCCGCAGCTGCGCACCCTGTTGCTTGAGCCCGGGGTGCGGTTTCACCTCGACTTTGACGAAAACGTCGCCTTCTTCAGCAACCACGGACCCAGCATCACGGCACAGCTTGCTTCGTACGCGCTGGACGAACGCGCCGACGGCACGGACCAAGGCACGATCTTCAGCCTTGGGCTGGGCACGGCGCACACAATCGGCCTGGAGTTCGGCCCGCGAGACTGGCGCGGCTTCGTGGAAACGGGCCTGCGCACCGAATTCGTGCTGCTGCAAAGCGGCGACAAGGAAGTCCGGGGCTTCCGCGACAACCTCCGCGACGACTTCCGTTTCCAATGGATCGTGCTGCGCGGCGGCGTGCGCTTCTACTTCTGAGCCGCTAACGCAGTGGCAGTTCTTCCCGTATGCTGCTTGCGCTGCGTCCGGAACCCGACTACCATTTGTGCAGTCCCCGAGTCCGTTTAGGTGGCCACCCCTGGCCGCGTTCGGAGTCGCCATGATCCTTGTTGCAAAGCGCTTTGCGCTGCTGATTGCGGTCGCCACGGCTGTCATGCTGTCGGGCTGCACATTCTTCCAGGATGACATCTACAAGGCACAGGCCGGTTACTACTTCAGTGACGGCTATGCCTCCGTTGAAGACGCAATCCACGACGAGTTCGTGGCGCGATTCGGCGAAGGCAGCGTGTACCGCGCCGACGTGGAATGGAAGTACGACCACTGGACCGCACTGTCGAACCAGAAGGCCTTCGGCCACGACAAGTACCGCCTGCGCGTCAGCGCCTATCCGCAGATTGACGCCGACGGCAACTATGAACCCGTCGTCGTCGCCAAGCAGGAAGTCTACACCGGCGCAAGCGCCACCGGCCGCGGCGGACCCACCGCCATGTATTCAGGCAAGTGGAGCGAAGCCGGCCGTGATGTTGAACTTGAGGCTGAACTCGCCAACGCGATTTACGCGCGTCTGCGGGCTCCGGCCACCAAGAGCAACGCCGGCGGCAAGTAGTCTTCAGCAGGCGTAACACATGCGAAGCCGTATCCGAGTCTTGCGGGGGGCCCCCTTAGCCCTGGGTGGCCCCCTGTTGTTTCTGTTGGGAATGGCGCTGGCATGCCCGCTGGCGGCTGAAGGTCCCGACGTGGCCGCGCCGTCGGCACTGCAATCGGCCCGCGATGCACTGGCCAAAGGCGACAAAGATGCGACCCTGCTCGCAAGCCGCGCCCTGAAACTGAACCCCAGCGGCACGGCCGAAAATCTGCAAGTCGCGCTGGCGTTGTTCCATGACGGGCACTTCAGCGATTCGGCAAGGTATCTACGCCGCGCCGCAGCCTCAGACTTGCAGTCGATACGCGGCATCAACGACCTGCCCAAGCGCATGCCTGAGGCCGCAATCATGCCGCGGCTGAACGAACTGGCCGATGCCGTCGGTGACGACGCCGACCTGTGCTTCCTGGCCGGGGCCATTTTGCTCATGCACGGCGACCGTGCGCGGGCCGTGCTGGTGCTGGTGCGCGCCGAAGAACTTGCCGGCACGGACGGCCAGGCCTCGCAACTGGTGGACCCCGCAAGCACCGGCCGGATGCAGCAGCGTGCGCTGGCATCGCTGCGCGCTGGGGACTTTGCCGATGCCGCTCGCTCGTTCGCCACGGCGGCGCTGGACCAGCCCACGATCGCAGAAAATTACGCCGGACTGGCCCTTGCCGCCGCAGCAACGGGCGACGACGCGGTCGCGCTTCGCATGGCCGGGGTGCTTTACGCCCGCTATCGCTACAACCGACTATTCCCGTGGCTTGAAACATTACAGTGCGAACCCGCGCGCATGGTGGAAGCGGCCAGGCGCCTGTGCAAACCCGGCGCGCCCAAAGAGCACTGGAAGCTGGGCCAGTTGCTGTACGCGGTGGGCGGCTGGTACCGCAGCGCGCGCGAGTGCGGCGTGCAGGTGATGCTCGCCGACAAGCTGGACTCATTCACCCATGACGTAAACGCGTGGCTGGATGCCCGCCGCTTGCGCGACGACCCGGCCGGCGCACCCGAGCCTGAGCCGGAACCCGATGTCGCCCCGCCCTCCACCACGCTGGAGCAAGCCCGTGTACTGGTGCGCCGCGGCGAGTACGCACAAGCCGTGAATGCCCTGGACGCGCTGGTGAACGAAACCGCCGAAGCCGAGGTGTTCTTCCTGCTGTTTGTGGCGGCGGCGGGCGCGGATCAGTTCGATGATGCGGCGGCAGCCCTGAAGGCCTGGTTCCTGCGCGTGGACGATTCGACTCGCACGCACCCCAATGCGGTGCGTGAGCGTTTTGCGCGCAATGAGGGGTTTGAGGCCTGGCGCAAGAAGGTCATCGACGCCCGAGAGGCCGACCCCAACGCCGCGAACATTCGACTGCTGCACGGGTACATTGAGCTGAGTCGCGGCCGCTACGCCAACGCGCGCGCCGATCTTGCGGTTGCCAAGCTGGCGGATGCGAAAGACGCGATGGTCGTGGCCATGGACAAGCTGCTGTCGCGCGAGGACATGCAGTCTGACCGTAACGCGCAGGGAGTGGCCGATGAACCCACGCCACTGGCACATCAGGCCAAAGGCGACGAGCTGTTCCGCAAAGGCGAGTACGAAGCCGCGCGCGAGTCATACCGTCGCGCCGAAGAGGGCGACCCCAAGCTGAAGCACCTGACAGCGGCCTTGTTGCGCGTGCACTTCGCGCTGGGGGCCACGGACGCAAGCCACTACGACACAGCGTACCGGTATCTGCTTGTGCTATTGACCGAGCAGGACATCGACAACGCCGAAGCGCGCCAGTTTGAGCTGTTCATCGGCAGCACCTATGGCGATGCGGCTGCCTTGGAAGCCCACGTGGCGGCCTTGCGGAAGTATTGCAATGAGGGCGGCAACACGGGCGGTGAGCTGCAGCGCGCAGGCCCCCATGCCCTGCTGGGTGCGATTGAACTCGGGCGCGGCAACTTCAATGAGGCCCACGACGCGCTGAAGAAGTGGCACGAGAAAGACCCGACCCTGCCGGCGCCGCGCAAAGCGCTGGTCAAGCTGCACGAGTACGCGCGCAAACGCGCCAACGGTTGACCTGCCGCCCGGCATGCTGTGAAGTCTCGCCCATGAAGTTGAAGTCACTGCCCGAAGACTTCCAGGTGGAAGAAGTCAGCACCTTCACCCCCGACGCGCGCGGGGCGTTCTTTGTTTATGAGCTCGAGAAGCGTTCGCTCAGCACGATGGAGGCCATCAACATCATCGCGCGCAAGACGGGCATGCGCCCGGCTGACCTGTCGCCCAGCGGGCTTAAAGACAAGCATGGCTTGACGCGTCAACTGTTCAGCGCAACCCGCCACCTGAAGCGCGTCGAAGACGACAAGCTGGTCGTGCGCTTCGTCGGCAAATCACGCGAGCGCCTGACCGCGCGGCACATCGTGGGCAACCGCTTCCTGATCACCCTGCGCGCCCTGACAGGCCCGGAACTCGCGGTGATCCCAACCAACCTGGCACAGGTGCAAGCCTGCGGGTTGCCCAATTACTACGACGACCAGCGCTTTGGCGGCGTCGCCCACGGTCAGGGATTCATCGCGCGCTCGCTGATTGCCGGCGACTTTGAGAATGCCCTGAAGCTGCACCTGGCCACGCCGCACCGCAAGCAGAACATGCGCGACAAAAGCAACCGCCGCCTCGCCCGCGAGCTGTGGGGCAACTGGTCTGAACTGCACCAGCGCATGAAAAGTTCCAGCGAACGCGCGCTCGTGCAGCACCTGCGTGACAACCCCGGCGACTTCGCGGGCTGCTTTGAGCGCGTGACACCCCCACTGCGCAGCATGTTCCTGTCGGCATACCAGAGCATGCTGTTCAATCGTTTCCTGTGCCGCGCCATCGAACACGTCGCCGGCAATGACCCGGACAATCCGCTGCTTAGGCTGGGCAATCGCGGCGGCGAGCTGGTGTTCTACCGCACACTGGACGAAGCTCGCCTGTCGAAGCTGAAGGCCCTGCAGCTTCCGCTGGTTGCGCCGCAAACCCGCCTGGCGGACTTCGGCGAGTTTGCCGGCCTGATCGAAGCGGAACTCAAGCAGGAAGGCATTACACTGCAGGACCTGCGCATGCCCGCCCTGCCACGAACGCGCTTCAAGGCTGCCAGCCGCGACGCGCTGCTGTTCCCGCAGCAGGTCGAGCACGAAGCGCCTGAACCGGACGAGCTGAATCCCGGCCGCAGCAAGCTGATGATTGCTTTCCAACTGGGGCGGGGTTCGTTCGCAACCATGCTGGTGAAGCGCCTGGTGCTGGGTGCCTATCCGCCAGATGAAGAAGCAGCCGCAGAAACACCGGCCAGCGACGACGAGTAGCGCATCCGACGGCACGCCGCCTGGCGACGGCTGAAAGCGGGTGCACTACAACAACTGCATTCCCACACAAAGACACCAAGCCACAAAGCGCGGCAACGAAGTCGGCGTCTACTCCTGTGCCCACAAGCAGCACGAGGCTGCTTCCCTTGGTGACTTCGTGCCTTTGTGTGGAACTGGCAGTTCCAGCGGTTTCGAACACACGAACGATCGTGCGAACGGCTGCTTGGGCGACCACCCTGAACGAAGCATACCCTTGCATTGCTGCCGCCCGCGAGGTCCACTTTCACCATGCTGCACGCCCTGTTCGCCCTCAGTTTTTCCCACGCACTGGATTGCGCGCGGCGCCCCGTGACGCTGCTGGTTGCGGCCGTCGGCATCGGCATGATCCTAAGCCTGCGCTGGTTCAGCGCGTTCGGTCTCGGCTACGAAGTCGTGCAGTTGCAGGAGTTGGGCGTTTACACCGCGGGCCTGATGTCCGTGGTAGCCGCCGTCCTGTTCAGCATGCCGCGCGAAGACGAAGGCGCCGAGGACGCTGAATCGGGCCTGCTGACACGCCCCGTCGCCCCGTGGGTGTTTGCGGCCGGGCCCTTCATCGGCCGCGCGCTGCTGATCGCGGGCCTGTGCATGGTCTGGTTTGTTGCCATCAGCGCCACGCTGTACTGGTACGAACTGGCTGAGCCGCGGCTGTTCTCATACCGCGGGGCGTCGTCTGCATCAGCCGAAGCCGCGAACTTGCCGGTGCCGATGATCGCGCAGTGGTTTGCCGCGTGCATGCTGCTGGCGCTGTTGCAGCCACTGGCGCGGGTGCGTCGCCCGGTGCTGATCGCCGTGGGCGGCGTGCTGATTTACCTGCTGGGCTACGGCGCTGCTCCACTTGGCGGGGTGTGGGCGCACCTGCTGCCTGACTTTTCGCGCCATGACCTCACGCCGCGGCTTTGGGGTGAGACTACGACATCGTCACTGGCGACCCTCACTGTGCACTTTTGTGCATGGTGTGCGGTGGGTTTGATCGCCGATACGGCCACGCTGCGGCTGCGGTCGGCCGCGTAACCTGCCGATTTACAAGAGTTTGTATGTCGCTTGCCGGGTTGTGCTCACTAGGCTAAGATTCAAAGCGGACCTTACAGGTCGTCATTTTCCATGTCCGGTGCCTTCGCGGTTTGGGGGTTGGTTTGCGCTACGCCATTTTTGGGGACATCCACGGCAATATCGAGGCACTGGAAACAGTGCTGAGCCATTGCAAGAAGGCCGGCGTGGAACGCTACCTCTGCCTCGGCGACATCGTGGGCTACGGCGCGAACCCCGACGAGTGCTGCGACATTGTACGCCAGCTTGGCTGCCCTGTCGTCGCGGGCAACCACGACTGGGCCGTGTGCGGCAAGCTCAGCATCGAGTTCTTCAACACCTACGCCAAACAGGCCGTTTACTGGACGCGCGACAACCTCAAAGAAGAAAACATGCAGTTCCTGCGCGAGTTGCCGCTCGTGCACGAAGTCAACGAAGACATCACGCTGGTCCACGGCAGCCTGAACTTCCCGGACCTTTTCGACTACATCCAAACCAGCCAGGACGCGCGCCTCAGCCTTGAAAAGCTGCGCACCCGCGTGTGTTTCCTCGGCCACAGCCACGTGCCCGTGACCTTCTTCAGCGGGCCGATGGTCAGCTACTCGATGTCCTACGAGATCAACCTGAAGGGTTTCGAGAAGGCGCTCGTGAACGTCGGCAGTGTCGGCCAGCCGCGCGACGAAAACCCGAAGTCATGCTTCGCCATATTCGACAGCGACAAAGAACAAGTGAAGATCACGCGCCTTGAGTACGACCTGGAAACCGCCGGCCGCAAGATCCTTGATGCAGGCCTGCCGGAAATCCTGGCCGAGCGCCTGAAGTACGGGCGCTAAAACGCGCGCTAACGCGCAACTTGCCTTGATTACTTGACCAGCGCTTCCCAGGCCGCGACGCGGCCTTTGCGCTGCTTGCGCTTGCCCAGCAGGATGCGCTCGATCCAATCCCTCAGGCCGGCGCGCGGCTTCTTCTCAATGGCGGGGGTGTCCCAGGCCGGGCGCGGCACGTCGCGAATCAACCGACGCACCACATCGCGGCTGCTGATGTTGTCGGCCTCGGCGTGGAAGTTGGTCAGCACGCGATGGTGCATGGCGGGCAGCGCGATCGCGCGGATGTCTTCGGGCATAGCCTCATCGCGGCCGTCCAATGCGGCGCGGGCCTTTGCACCAAGGATCAGTGCCTGCGTGGCACGCGGGCTGCCGCCGCAATTGACCATGTCGCTGATGAATTCACTGTGCTTGTTTTCGGGGCGGGTCGCGCGCACCAGGCTGATCGCATAGCGCAGGGTTTCATCGCGCATGTTGATGCGCCGCACCACGTCAAGCATGCGCACCACCGTGTCAGCATCCAGCAGCGTGTTCACCGGCTGCTCAGGACGGCTGGTGGTCTGGAACAGCATCTCAAGTTCATCTTCCTGCACCGGGTAATCCACGACCACGGTGAACATGAATCGGTCAAGCGCCGCCGCCGGCAGGATGTACGTTCCCTCTTGCTCAATCGGGTTCTGCGTTGCCATCACGAAGTACGGCTTCGGCGTCTGGTACTGTTGGCCTGAAACCGTGACGGTGAACTCTTCCATGGCCTCAAGCAACGCGGCCTGCGTCTTGGGCGGGGTGCGGTTGATTTCATCGGCCAGCACGAAGTTGGCGAAAATCGGCCCCTTCATGAACTGGAAGGCGCGCTCTTCGCCTTCGCCCACCAGCACGTCGCTGCCCGTGATATCGCTCGGCATCAAGTCCGGCGTGAATTGCACGCGGCTGAAGTCCATGCCCATGATCTGGGCCAGGGTGCGGATAAGCAGCGTCTTGGCCAGCCCGGGCACGCCCAACAGCAACACGTGGCCGCCCGCAAAGAACGCCGTCAGCACCTGGGTGACGACTTCTTCCTGGCCTACGACACGCTTGGCAAGCTCGCGCCGGATGGCCTCATTGGCCTGGCCGATCTCTTTGATCACCCGGTAGTCGTCGCCCGAAAGCGCAGGCTGGTCGCGCATGATGCCCTTTCGCAGTGGGCTATTATGGAAACGCACAGGTGCCCTGCAAGCGGAACGAAAAGGGCACGACACTTGATGTAACACGGCAGGGCCGGATTTCGGGCTCGAAAACTGCCCCGAACGCCACAGATCGGGCCTGCGGCCTCGGCAGCCGTTACCCACAGGTAGCGCCGTGGTTTCTTTTCGCGTGCGTGATTCGGTTGCGACCCCTTTCGCAGCCAGTAAACTGGCAGTCCGGGCCCTCAGGTTTTGGTGTAAACTAAGCCAGCAAGGCCACACCCAAGATCGTGAGGCCAGCAGTTATCCCCGAAGGCGCATCCTCAGGAGTACGCCATGCAGACCCGCCTGTCACGCCGTTTGGCCCAGTTTGCGATCGTGTTTGCCGCGGTCGCGCTGGCACTTTCCTTCGTGCCGTTCTCGCCAGTGCAGCCCGGCGTGGTGCAGGCGCAGGACGACTTCAAGTCGATCAAGAAGGACTATGAGACGGCCAAGAAGGATGAGGCCTACACCGCCATGGAACGCGCCGTCGACAAGATGGCGCTTTGCAACGACAAGGACGCGGCCAAGTTCCTGCTGAAGGAACTGTCCGACGATCAAAAGGCCCGCAAGTCCAAGAAGAAGGGCCTCGGCGGCAACGTACGCAAGAAGATCGTTGAGGCGCTGTCCAAGTTCACCGACGAAGAAAGTGTCGGGCTGATCGGCAAGGCCGCGCTCGACCTCGACAGCAAGAAAGAGCCTGTGCTGGCGCTTGACCAGTTTGACTTCTTCAAGTCGCTGGCACTGATGAAAGACGTAGCATCGGCCGACCAGACCCTGCGCAACGCGCTGGCCCACAAAGACAACGCCTTCGTGAAGTGCGCCGCGTTGGAAGCGATTCGCCAGGCTGGCGCCAAGCGCTTCGCGTTGGATGTGATCGCTATCCTGAAGGAAGAGAACGAAGACTGGATGAAGAAGTGGCTGATCGTACCGATCAACGTGTTCGCCTGCCTGGAAGTGATCGTGGAACCCGGCGACAAAGAAAACGCCATCGCCGCCGTCGAAGCCACTGCCAACTGGGCCGAAAAGTCTGAGGCTATGGGTGCAAAGGACGAACGCGTCGGATTCTTTGGTGCGAAAATGCTTGGCGCAATCACCGGTGAGGCCGCGGACCTTTACAGCCCCGCATACTGGCGCTGGTGGGCAGGCCAGATGAAGGCCGTCGGTGCCGTGGACAAGTCGTCCCGCCCCACTGAAAAGCGCAGCAAGACAGTTGCCACGCCGCCTGTGTTTGACACTGCGCCGGTGGGCAAGCGCTTTGTGTTTGTGATCGACATCAGTCTCAGCATGGAGCTGCCGCTGAAGATCACGCTGGAAGAGATTGAGAAACGCCGCAAAGACCGCGGACCGGTTTCCGGCCGCAAGAAGGGCGAAGACGCAGGGGCCGAGGGGGAAGAAGAGAAAGACCCGGACGCCGACAACCCGCTGCGCAAGCTGCCCTGGAAAGACATCGGCACCAAGATCGCGCTGGCCCGTGAAGAGCTTTCGCGCGCGATCAAGAATTTCGCCGGCGACCGCTACTTCGCCATCGTGACCTACTCGACCGAGGTTGAGTGCGTCACCGGCGGCTGGGTGCACGCGACACAGGCCAACTGCGACACTTGGGCCAAGAAGGCTAAAGAACTTGAGCCTACGGCGCTCACCAACATCCACGGCGGCCTGATGAAGGCCCTGCGCCTGAGCGCAAAGGGCGACAGCGCCCCCGAGCCCAGCGTTGACCCCGACTGCGTGCTGACGGGCGCCGACTGCATCGTGTTCCTCACGGACGGCTGGGCAAGCTGGGACGACCAAAGCCAGGGCAAGACCACCGACAAGCGCAATAACGTCGCCAACAGCATCGGCGACGGGCCGTTCATCTACGGCGAAGACATCTGGCCGGATGTCCTGCGCCACAACATCTTCCGCAAAGTGGTGATCAACACGGTCGGCATCGGCAACCACGACAAAGACTTGCTCAAGAAGCTCGCCAAAGAAACCGGCGGCCAGTACATCGACTGGGGTTTCCCCGAGTAAACAGACACAAACCGAAAAACAACCCCAGCCGAAAGGCTGGGGTTTGTGTTTGCACGGGTTGCGGCCGTCCCAGCTGCACAAAGTGGCACGCGCGTCCCGCGCGTGAGTTCCGGCGGCGTCCCGCCGCCGGGGCTGCAATAGCGGCCAACATGGAGTTCGGCGTTTCCTCGCTGCGCCATTCAGGAGATTGGCGTTCCCAGCGCACTGTACTGCTCCATGCGTGCCAACTCCACGTTGCCACCGCTGATGATTACGCCCACGCGCTTGCCGCGAACGTTCACCAGCCCGCTCAGCAGCGCCGCCATGGGCAGTGCCGCCGTGGGCTCTATCACCAGCTTGGTGCGCTCCCAGGTCCAGAACATGGCCGCGGCAATCTGCGCTTCTGTTGCCGTCACAATCTGGCTGACGTGCCGGCGAATCAAGGGAAACGTTAGCTTGCCCAGGCTGGGCGTGCGCGCGCCATCGGCGATGGTTTCAGGGTTCTTCACGGTCTCGATTCGCCCGCTGACGAAGCTGCGCGCTGCGTCATCGGCCAGCGCGGGCTCAACGCCAATGACTGTGCACGCCGGCCGCAAGCCTTTTGTCGCGACAGCCGTGCCGGATAGCAGTCCCCCACCGCCGACCGGCGCCAGCACGATTTCCAGACCCGGCACTTCTTCGTGCAACTCCAGCGCGGCCGTGCCTTGCCCGGCGATGATATCTGCATGATCGTAGGGCGGAATCACCGTCAGGCCGCGCGCGACCGCCAGCTTGGCCCCCATTTCTTCGCGCGAATCCTTGTGCTTGTCGTAGAGCACCACCTCGGACCCGTACCCCTTGGTGGCAGCCAGCTTCACGGCCGGCGCGTCGTCAGGCATCACGATCACCGTGGGTATGCCAAGCAGCCGGCCCGAAAGCGCGATCGCCTGCGCGTGATTGCCACTGCTGAAGGTCAGCACGCCTGCGCGCCGCTGTGCCGGTCCAAGCTGCGACAACGCGTTGTAAGCACCGCGAAACTTGAACGCCCCCACGCGCTGGAAGTTCTCGCATTTCAAGAAGACGCGCGCACCCGTCAGCTCGTCCAGAGTGCGCGAGGTGTGCACCGGTGTGCGGTGCGCTACACCGGCAATCCGCGCGGCCGCCGCGCGCACGTCATCCAGCGTGGTCATGGCCGGGCTCCACAATCAGGCGAATCGACTCGGTTTCAGCTTCCAGGCGCTCCGCGCGCAGCAGCGTGTAGTCCGCGCCATCAAGGCGAAAGGGCAGGCCGGGCTCCAGCACGGGCAGTTGCCGCTTGATGATGGTTGTGGCCCCCACCGGTGTGCCGTCTTCGCGCTCAAAGAACAGTGCCACCATGGGCTCGGGCGGGCGTTCTCCCTTGTTGATCAGGAAACGCGCTGTGCCCTCGAAAAACTCGCGCAGTTCGTGCACGACGGCATCCGGCAGTTCGGCCTCAGCCATGGAAGCGTCCATCAGCGCAAGCCAGCGGTCGGCTGCGGCCGCATCAATCGGGAACGGGTTGTGGCGCATGCGAAGGGCGGGGTGCCCGCGCTGCTGGATGTAGGTGTCAGGCCCGCCGAAGCGAAAGATCAGGAACATCCGCAGCCGAAGTTCGGCCCCGGCCATGTCTTCAGGCGGGTACATCGGCCCCAGGATGTCGTCGTGACGCACGCGCGAGTAAAACGCTCGCGTCACGCGCGTGAAGCCTTCCTCGCCGATTGTTTCGTAGATCGTCGCCACGGCCGCAAACTAGCATCCGCCGCCGCCGTGCCCAGTCAGACGCGAAGCACGTCGGTGAACAACGCCTCGGCACGGTTCAGCTTGGCGCGCATATCATCGGGGTCGCGCGGCCACATCAGGACCTGCAACTCGCGGGCAATATCGGGCGGCAGGTCGTGCGAAGTGTAGCGGAAGCCAAAATCGAAACGCTCGGGGCAATGGCGGATGCGAAGCGCCTCAACCAGCGGCCTCATCGTGTGGCCGAGATACACCGCCATGGCCTCGGTGAGATCGCCGCGCAGCAGGGCCTTGCGCACGAGGTTCTGGAACATCGGGAAAGCGTTGCGCAGGTAGGCCAGCCGCGCGCGAATCTGCGCGTCGTGGGCCGCGCGGTCCAGCACCACAGGCTTGAGCAAGCCGTCTCGATCAAACAGAACCACGGGCGTGCCATGGCGCGTGGGCTCAAGGAACGTCTGCACCTGCGCCGGCGTAAGCTGGCAAAAGTCCACCATCAGGAATTCGTCGGTGTCACGCAGGCGGTAAAAGCGCTGCGCCAGCTCAGGCCAAAGCCCGCTGGGCGGCATCTCCAGCGTGATGGCAATAGGCGAAAGCGCCGCAAGCGCGGCCTCAACTGCGGCAAAGTTCGCGGGAGCATAGGCCAGGTCCGTGACGCAGTTGATATCAATGTCGGACCACCGGTCAGCACGCCCAAAGGCCTCACTACCCGCCAGAAAGCAGGCCCGAACATGCGGCAAGGCCGCCAGCGCGGCATGAACGGCATCAACGATGGAGGCGCGAGTCAGCATAAAAGTAAACGTCGCGGGGTTGCCAGGTGCCTGCAAACCAGTGCAAGCGCCCCGAAAACGCACCGGCGGCTCACTTATCCACAAAGGACTGAAGCCGCCGGTAGCGAAGTTTGGTACCCCTAACGGGATTCGAACCCGTGTCTAGGCCTTGAGAGGGCCTCGTCCTGGGCCTCTAGACGATAGGGGCGTGTGCGCACTGCTGCACAGGGTAGGGCAGGGTAGGCATCGCCCGGATCATGTCAAGCAATCGCCGCGCGTGGGCCTTGGCATCGCCCGCAAACGCCTATATTTCGGGCCTTTCCGGACTTCTGCGATTCGGAGACTTTGTCAAGTCCCTGGCGCTCCCCCATTTGACGATGTGCATTTCATGTGATAGGGTTCCTGATTCGTTTTCCGGGCCTGCCAATCGGGCAGGCCGCGTTTTGGGGCCTTTGCTGCACGGGTTCACGAGGATCTGCCTTGGGACGCATCACGCGCGAGAGCATTGAAGAAGTGCGCCGCGCCAACGATATCGTCGAAGTTGTCTCCGGCTATCTCGCCCTGAAACGCAAAGGGACGGGCTACTGGGCCAATTGCCCCTTCCACGACGAAAAGTCGCCCAGCTTCCAGGTGCACCAGGTGCGCCAGACCTACAAGTGCTTCGGCTGCGGCGTGTTTGGCAACGTGATCGACTTCGTCATCGCGCAGGAGAAGCTCGACTTCGTCGAAGCCGTTGAGAAGCTCGCCGACCGCGCCGGCGTTCGCCTCCAGTACGAGGGCGGCGGCCCCACCCCCGCCGACCGCAGCGTCCGCACCCGCGCCCTTGAAATGATGGAGTGGGCGCAGCGCGGCTTCAGCGCCAATCTGGCCAAGACTCCGGCTGCGCTGGCTTACCTTGACAGCCGCGGCCTTGGCGGCGAAGTCGCCCGCAGGTGGGGTTTGGGCTACGCCCCCGACGAATACACGCGCCTGTATGAGGCCGCGCGCCGCACCTTCACCGAGGACGTCATCGAGGCCACGGGGCTTGCCAAACGTGGCGACCGCGGCTGGTACGACTTCTTTCGCGGCCGCGTGACCTTCCCGATTCGCGACGCGCAGGGCCGCATCGTCGGCTTTGGGGCGCGGTTGCTGGACCCTGAAGCCAAGGCACAAAAGTACCTGAACAGCGCCGAAGGACTGCTGTTCAGCAAAAGCAAGCTGCTGTACGCGATTGACAAGCTGGCGCACTCCGAGCGCCTGAAGAAAACCGGGCGCGTGCTCGTGATGGAAGGCTACACCGACGTGATCGCCGCCCACGAGGCCGGTTTCGACAACGCCGTCGCGCCACTCGGCACGGCCCTGACGCGCGAGCAACTTGGCCTGCTGCGCCGCTACGGCAAGGGCGTGACGCTGGTGCTGGACGGCGACGCCGCCGGCCAGGCCGCCGCCGAACGCGCCGTCAACGTGGCCCTTGAGGCTGGCGTCGATGCCGACGTGGCCGTGATCCGCGACGCCAAAGACCCCTTTGACCTGCTGCGCGCCAAGGGTGCGGCGGCATTCGAGCAAACGCTGGCGCAGGCCGTGGACGCCTTTGACTTCAAACTTGAGGCCGTGCGCAAACGCTTTGATCTGTCGCGCCCAGTTGAAGCGGAGTCGGCCCTGCACGAACTGGCCGAAACCTTCGGCCGCGCCGACAGCCAAAGCCTGCGCGAACTGTACGCGCGCCGCGTTGCCGGGCTGCTTAGCCTGCGCGAGGCCGTGGTGCTGGCTGCCCTCAGCGAAGCCCATACACGCCACGCCCGCGCGGCAACCCGCCCTGGCGAACAGCCTGAGTCCCAGCCGGCAGTCAAGGCCGCAGTCGCCGACCCGCGCATTGCCTATGAGCGCGAATTGCTGCGCCGCATGCTGGAGCATCCGCGCGCGATTGCCGGTGCCGCCAGCATTGTGTTCCCTGAAGTATTCAGTGTGCCGGCACTGCGCGAGCTTTACCGCGAGATGCTGAATGCCTGGGATGAACACGGCGAAGTCGTGCCGGGCGCCCTGGTAACCCATCTGGGCGCAGAGGCACGGGCCGAGTTGCAGGAAGTCGTGAAGCACATGACCCACGACGAAGCGACGGCCCCGCAGCCTGACGCCGATGAGGCCGCAGCCCTGCTGATCGATGAGCTTCGCAAGCTGGCCGAACACAAGCCCGCGACCGGCAAGGCGCAGGATCTGGCGGCTTTGCGCGACCAGAAACTCGCAAGAAAGGGGCCCAAAGGCCCAAAAAGAGCATAGATCGCGGGCCTTCGGGGCCTGCAAAACAGGGAAGTTGGACCGTATACAACCGGGTTTTCGTTAACAGGACATGGGGTAGGCCTTCGCGCCGATGTGGCGCGAAACAGAGTGCAGGAACACAGGAACGTAAATGCCAACCGCAGCCAAGAAGCAGCAACCCAAAAGCCAGACACCGGACAAGCCCGCCAAGCCTGCTGAGGACAGCGGCAAGTCCGGCGAATCAGCGATCAAACTGCCGTCGCAGTCGGCGGCCAAGGGCAACAAGACGCAGTCCAACCAGATGAAGAACCGGCAGACGGCGTCGCTTACGCGCGTACTGCCGAACCTGCCCGGCAAAGAAGAGCCGGAAAAGAAGTTCATCAAGCCTGTCTCAGGCTTCCAGCGCACGGCGGCGGGCACCACCACGATGGTCCCAACCGAAACCGCCAACCTGCTTCCCACGACCCACGTGATGAACCAGGAGGAAGTCGACAACCAGATCCGCAAGCTGATGAAGATGGGCCGCGAGCGCGGCTACATCACCTACGACGAAATGAACGAAGCCCTGCCGGGCGACGTCGTCAGCCCAGAGCGCCTTGACCAGATTCTGATGCGCCTGGACGAGCTCAAGATTGAGGTCGTCGAAGACAGCCCCGAGTACCGCGTCCGAGACAAGAAAGACCGTCGCCACAGTGAACCCAAGCCGCCCGTCGATGAAGACGGCCGCATCGATGACCCGGTGCGGACGTACCTGCAGCAGATGGGCGAGATCCCGCTGCTTACGCGCGACGAAGAAATCGCGCTGGCCAAGAAGATCGAAGTAACCCGCAAGCGCTTCCAGAAGCGCGTGCTGGAAAGCCACATCGCGCAGGTGGAAGCAATCCGCATCCTCGGCGAAGTCGAGCGCGGCGAGCTGGCGTTTGACCGCACCATGAAGTTCAACAGTGAGTTCGAAATGGCGAAGTCCGAGATGTCGGCGCGCCTGAACGACAACCTGACGACGCTGAAACACCTCGTGAACGGCAACCAGGAAGACTGGCTTGCCTGGAGCGGCCGCGGCGCCAAGAAGGACCGCGAAAAGTGCTTCCAGCGCGTGCGCAGCCGCCAGAAGAAGGCCGTGATTCTTCTTGAGGAACTGAACATCCAGACCAAGAAGATCAAGCCAATGATGGACGAGATTGAACGCGTCAGCCGCAAGGCCAACTGGCTGCACCGCGAAGTCGAGCGCCTCGAGAACGTTCCGGAAGCGCGCAAGCGCGTTGACCAGTTGAAAGAAGAGATGGAAACCCTGCTGCGGCGCGCCATGGAGCCGCGGCTTGAACTGCACGAACGCTGCGAAGAAATGAAGCGGCGCTACCAGGCGTACGAAGAAGCGAAACGTCGTCTCTTCTCGGGCAACCTTCGACTCGTCGTCAGCATCGCGAAAAAATACCGCAACCGCGGTCTCAGCTTCCTGGACGTGATCCAGGAAGGCAACACGGGCCTGATGAAGGCTGTCGAAAAGTACGAGTACCGCCGCGGCTACAAGTTCAGCACTTACGCGACGTGGTGGATTCGCCAGGCCATCACCCGCAGCATCGCCGACCAGGCCCGCACCATCCGCATCCCGGTGCACATGATTGAGACGATGAGCAAGCTGCGCAACGTCGCCAAGCGCCTGATGCAGGAAACCGGCCGCGAGCCCAGCGTGCGCGAGCTCGCCACGGCGGCCGAGATTTCGTACGAAGAAGCCAAGCGCGTGCTGAAGATCAGCAAGCACCCGATCAGCCTGGACCGGCCAATCGGCGATTCCGACGACAGCTTCTTCGGCGACTTCATCAAGGATGAAAACGCCGAGAACCCGGTCGGCGTCGCATCACAGGAGATGCTGAAAGACAAGATCGACCGCGTGCTGAACACACTGACGTACCGCGAGCGCGAGATCATCCGCCTGCGTTACGGCATCGGCGACGGCCACACCTACACGCTTGAAGAAGTGGGCAAGATCTTCAAGGTCACCCGCGAGCGCGTTCGACAGATCGAGGCCAAGGCGATCCGCAAACTGCAGCACCCGGTGCGTTCACGGAAGCTGGAAGGTTTCCTCGACGGCGTCAGCGCCACGGCATTGCTCGGTGCGCTCGGTGAAGCCGGTGAAGGCGGCGAAGACATCGACATCGAAGACTAAACGCAGAAGACTAGTCTGCAACGATGCCACACAGCGCCGGGGCCCGCCCCCGGCGCTGTTCATTTCATGGCCGCGTTCCAAAGTTTGTGTGGCAGCGGGCGCGGCCGGCGTGCTAAATGGCGGCATGTCCAACTTCGCGCAGATGCTTGATTCGCTTTGGGTGGTGCAGGACCTTGACCAGCAGATCTTGGCGCTGAAGGAACGCGCCGACAAAGCCGCCAAAGAGGCCCGCCACGCCAACGACCGCCACGCCAAGGCCGTCGCCGCTTCGGGTGCGGCGCTGCAGAATCTGGCGGCGGCCAAAGCAAAGCAGTCCGAAATAGAGGCCGAAATCAAGCGCCTTGAGAAGCGCGTGCGCCAACTCGAGGGCGACGCAGCAGCTTCATCGGTCGATGCAGTCGCAAAGCACCGCGCCCAGATCGACGAGCTGGAAACGCTGGGCCTTGAACAGATTGAGCTGGTCCAGGCGCTAGAGGTAGCGCTGGTCCAGTCCAAGCAGAACGCTGAGGCCGAGCAACTGAAGGCCGCGCATCAGGCAGAGATCGCTGCCAAAGAAGCGGATTTCGTGGCCAAAGCCATGGAACCCCTGGCGCGCACGATGCAGGAAGTTGGTGCCACGATTGCGCCGGAGGTCCTGACGACATACCAAAGCGCAAACGGGCGCTGGCCCGGCAAGGCCCTGTGCCGCGTGGTGGATAGCTACTGCGAAGGCTGCCGCGCTGAGATCAACCAGCAGCATGTGGTGCGCGTGAAGGCCCGGGCCGAGATCATCCGCTGCCCGCACTGCCTGCGGATTCACGACGCGCCAGTTTCGAAATGACGCGCCCAGGCCCATAGCCTAGAATGACCTGATTCACTTTCAGGGGTTGGGGCCATGGGCGACTTCCTCGCGTTCCGGCGTATGGTCACGCCGATTCTGATCCAGATCATCTTCTGGCTGGGCACGATCGGCAGCGTGATTACTGGCCTGGTAATCATGGTCGCCGGCGTAAGCACGATCAGCGGCGGCAGCGGGGGCAGCGGTGAAGGTGGTGGTGTAGTCGGCTTCGTCCTGGGCATTGCCACCATGATCGGCGGCACGCTGGCAGTCCGCATCTGGTGCGAACTGTTGACCTTGTTCTTCCGCATGAACGAGACGCTGACTGACATCAAGAATGCCATCGAGCGCCCGAAGCCGGTTGGCATGCAGCCCCAAGGCGCGCCTTACGGCTTCCAGCCGCCGCAGAGTTAGCGGCGCTTTTTGCGCGCGGCCACGGGGTCGAGGGCCTGTGTGGTCTCGACTTCGGCCTCGTGGAAGCGGGGCAGCAGTTCCTTGACGAACAACAGTACTTCGTCCGGGGCGTCGTCGCTGGCGCGCACGGTGCCCTTCTTCGTCACGGTCAGGGCGATCGCACCGTCGGGCAGCTTCAGCGACAGTGTGAATGAATCAATCTGCTCGTCGAACTTCTCGACGATCTTCTCGGCTTCCTGTGCCTCAAGAATCTTGAAGTTGGCGTTGGTCAGCATGTTCTCGCGCGCCAGGTAGTCGCGGATGCGCACGCTTTTCAGCTCGTTCTTCTTGTAGGCGCGCTGGATCTCGAACAGCAGGGGCGGCAGGTTCAGGTTCATGTCTTCAAACGCGATGTTGACGTTGGGGATCGCGTCCAGCGCTTCAAACAGGGCGTTCAGTTCGCCGCGGCGCTGCTCGACGCTTACCAGACCCTTCTGCTGGTCGATTTCGAAGCGACACTCAGTTAGCGAGCGCGTCTCTTCTTCCTTCTTCTCCAGCGTTTCGGGATCAAGCGTCGTGGCCTTGCCAACCTGCGTGTAGACGTAGCGACCCTTCACCCGGTTCAGGTTGGTTTCCTTATCCAGAATGAAGCCGCGCTCGGCACCGGCCTGGAATTCAATCTCGGGCAGGGTTTCGCGAATGGCGCGAAAGCTGGGTTGGCCGCACATCAGAAGTTTGTAGTGGGACACGCGCATGAAGTTCTCCTGGCAGGCACGTTAGCGGCACGCGCGACTCAGGACAGTGCGCAGATTTCAAAGATTCGCTGACAGCAGTTGCTGACAATGTGGGCAACCCGGATCAGCGCGCGGGTTTGAGGCGGCGGCGGATGTCATTGCGCAGGTTCTCGGCCAGGCCGGGCGTGCCCGCGAACTCATCCAGCAGTGGGCGCGCGAACATCATTTTGTCGCGCACGGCCTCAAACAGCGCTTCGACAACGACGTTGCGGGCGTGTTCGATGTCTTTTTCGCGGTCGCCTAACCGTGGGCGGCGCGCGATGGCGGCCATGGTCTCAAGGATCTGCTTGCGTTCGGTGGGCTCGGGGCCGGGCTGTTCATTCAGGCGTTTGGTCAGCTCGGCAAACACGCGTGCCGACAGCAGGTCCATGCGTTCGCTGTCCTGCCGTGCGATCACCAGCGCCGACAGCACCTGCATCACCGGCAGCAGAATAAGCTTGCGCGCCAGCACTTCCGCGATGTCATCGGCCATGCGGTCGCTGCGACGCCCGCCCATGGCGATGCGCCCCAGCCAGCGCGCCAGCGTCATCGTGGCGGCCGGTGCCCAGACGCGTTTGAAATCCACGATCTCGGTCCACAGCCGCAGCATTTCGGCGGCGATGCGGTCGAACAGCGGCTCAGGTGTACGCGGCGACTCGATCATGCGGCCAAGGCCGTCCAGGATGCGCGGGATCATGTCGGTGTAAGCCGTGGTTTCGCGCCCGAAGTGCAGAACCAGCTCGCCCTCTTCGTTCTTGCGCATGCGGCCGGAAAGCCCCGGCAGCCCGCGCGTCAGCACCTGCAGCAGCAGATAGCCGCACTCAAGCCTCTCATTGGCCTCGAGGTTCGCCCCTGCGGCGATGTAGCCGATCGACTCAAGCACGTCGTAGACGTCGCTGGTCTTGCCCAGCTTCTCGCGCAGGTACTGTGACAGTTCCAGCGCCAGCGCCGCGTCCGCGTTCTGGTGCGCGCCGATGCGGCCCAGCGCCACGTACAACGGCCCGCGCTGTGGAAAGCTGCTGTCTTCGTCATCCAGAATCGCGCGCAACTCAGCGCTGATTTCGTGCAGCACCTCTGCCGGGGTTTCGCCGGCGCGCTCAATCACTTCGGGCAGGATGCGCGAAGCACTAATCCGCGTCACGTCGTAGGCCGACTCACGAATCGCCGACCGCAGCGGGGGCAACGCCGCGTGGCCGCAACGGAACAGCGCTTCCTGCACCAGCTCAATCTGCCGCTCAAAGCGGAAGTCGTGCAGGCTGTCCAAAAATGCCTGTGCTGCCTGGGCGCGCAATGCGTCATCGACGGCCGCGTGGCTGTAGAAGCCGCTTTCCAGCAGCGCCGTACAGACTTCGGGCTTGGCGTTGGGGTACAGCGCTAGGCATGCCTGTGCGACGCGACGGGCGGTTTCATCCGACAGCGGGTGTTCACTCTGGCCGTGCGTGCCGCGCAGCATGTGACCCAGCAGATCCACAATCTTGCGCTTGCCGCTGTCCGTTGCGTTGTCCAGCGCGGCCAGCAGACCACCTACGGCAAGCTCGCCCAGACGGGTCAACGCGCCGGCGCAGGCCTGGTAATTGCGATCAAGCTCAGAACCCGCGACAAGGCCTTCGATCAACTGCTCAATCACCGCGGGCGCGCCGGCTGCCGGCAGGTCGTGCTGCGTAATCAGGCTGAGCGCAAAAAAGCGCAGCTCAATCTGCCCTACTTGCTCCACGGTCTCAGACAACAGTCGCGAGAACATGGCGCGGTCGCGCTCGAACAACACGCCGTACACCTTGCGCGCGGGTTCCTCAAAGTGACTCAGCTTCACCTGCAGCAGGCTGACCAACTGGCGATGCAGGTGCAGCAGCGGCGAATCGGACAGCGTGCCTGCGTGCTGCGAAAGCGCGCCCAGGGCGGCCTGCACAAGCTCGACGGGTTCGGCTGGTTCGATGAACTCGGTAAGCATCGCCACCGCAAGCTGACGCTGGGCGTCGTCCAGCCGCGCGAACATGCGCGTCAGGTTGCTGACCGCGACCACGCGCTCGGGCGTGGTGCCGCGCGCGGCGCGGGCGAGATTCTCGGTCAACCCGGCATCGAGACCCAGGCCGCCAAGCGCCTTGGCGCTTTCGGCGCGCACGTCGCCTTCTCGGTCGCGCAGGCCCAGCAGGAACAGCCGCAGCTTCTCGTCCTGCGGCAGCTCGCTCAGGTACAGCTTGCGCAAAGCCTCAAGCCGCTTGCCCGGGTCGCTGCTGGTTACCAGATCCAGCTTCAGACGCGGCACTTCGTCACCGGCCAACAACCGTCGGGCTTCATCACGCGGGATCACCGCCCCGGCAGGCTGCTGTGCAATCAGCGCGCCACTGTTGGAGGTCGCGGGCTCAGCGTCGCTTTCTTCGGCCAGGCACAGCACGCGCGAGGTGCCCACGACCGCAATCGCCAGTGGTGTCTCCGCAAACCAGGAGTCCGTGGCCAAGGCGGCCAACGCGGTGCTGTCCAGTGTGCCCGCGGCGTCGAGCAACGACTTCGAAAGCAGCAGGGACTGCAGCGGCTTGCCGTCATCACTGGCGGCCACTTCCAGCACCGTTTCGGTCACCAGCAGGCCGGCCCGGGCCAGCGCGCCAAGGCGGGTGGCCAGCCGGCGCGAGGCACCGAACTGCTCCACCACCGAATCAAAGTTGGCCTGGATAATCCGCACTTACCGCCCTTGTGAACTGGGATATAGTCACCGGTCATGCCCGACCGTCGCGAAACCCCGATGCTACGCGAGCTTCTGGAAGCCCGCAACGTTGTGGTCCGCGCGCCCAACGCCTTGGGCGACCTGGTCATGGCAACCCCGGCCTTTGCCCGCCTGGCGGCGCATTACGGCCGCGAGGCCCTGAGCTTGGTCTGCGCCCCGGCTCAAGCTGCGCTGCTTGAGGGTAACACCTGGTTCCGCGAGCTGATTCCATACGACCGCAAAGGCCGCCATCGCGGCCTGCTGGGCATGGCGCGCTTTGCCTCCGCGCTGCGTCAGCGACGCTTTGATCTGGGCGTAATCCTGCCCAACAGCTTCAGCAGTGCCTGGCTGTTCTTTCGCGGCGGCGTGAAGAAGCGCGTCGGGTACTTCAAAGAGGGCCGCCGCCTGCTGCTGCACGCCGGCCGCGAGCGCGAGCATGACGCTCAAGGGAAGTTCGTACCCAAGTACACGGGGCAGTACTTCATGGACCTGCTGGACGTGATCGGCCTGCCGCCCGCGCCGCTGCAGCCTGCGCTGCCGGTTACCGACCAGAACCGGGCCGATGCCGATGCCGCCCTGCAAAGCCGCAATCTGGGAGGCAAACGGCTGCTGGTGATCGCGCCGGGGGCAGCCTTTGGCCCAAGCAAGCTGTGGCCTCCGGACCGCTTTGCGGCCGTCGCCAATGCGCTCGCCGACGAGTTCGGCATCCTGCTGAGTTACGGCCCGGGTGAAGAGTCGCACGTGAATGCTCTGCAAAAGGCCGCGGGGCGCGAGTTCGTCACCAGTGCCGGGCTTAGCCTGGGCACGTTGAAGGCGGTGATCCAGCGCGCATCGCTGGTGCTGACCAACGACACCGGGCCACGGCACCTGGCCGTGGCGTTGCAGCGGCCCGTGGTCTGCATCATGGGGCCGAACGACCCCCGATACTCCGAGCTTGGAGGCTTTGAGCGCGGCGAAGTGATCCGAGAGGCCGTGGACTGCACGCCCTACACGTGGCCATGCCAGTTGAAAGAGTGCCCGATTGACCACCGCTGCATGAAGGCGATCAGCGTGGATCGCGTCATTGCCGCGTGCCGCAAACACGCCCTATGAGCCGGCGTCGAGCGCTTCTTTCACTTCCTGCAGCGTGCGGTGCAACTTCATCAGTTCGATCTTCTTGATGCGGTCGAAGACGCTTTCGTCGTACAGCCTGTGCCCGCTTTCGGTGCGTTCCACGGGCTTCAACAGACCCAGCATCGTGTAATTGTGGATCGTCTGCCTTGAGAGGCCCGTGTGGCGCATGATCTCGCCGACTTTGTAGCGTTTCGGAGGGGCAGCCATGGCGGTTTCTCGGGCGCACCACTGCGTGCGCAAGGGCTCCGGCAGATTTAGCGGTCAAACAAGTGTTCGGGCACGATGGCCGCGCGGCGCAGCAACTCCGCCTGCACCTTGACCGCGTTGGCCTGTGCCAGGCGGCTGTAGATCTTGTCGGCCAGCGCTTCTTGCACCTTGGGATCGTTGAAATTGCGTCGGTCACCGTCTACACGGCTGAACAATTGCACGAAGGTGAAGCCTTCATATGTCGCGCCTTGTTCATCCGATTCGCGCGCGGCGCTGATGTCGGACACGCCGCCGCGGGCGGGCACAGAAATCGCCATCTGGTAGGTGTTGGCATCCAGCGTCGTATCATCTTTGGCGGTCGCGCGGTCGCTGAGCTGCAAGCTAACACCCGGGAGCCCCAGATCGCTGATGAGCTTCCGCAGGCCCTCGGAGGCGGCCTCCAGGCTTTCACCCTTGAGTACGCGGGCGTGTACGCTGGTGTCGCCCTCGCCTGTGGCCTCGTAAAGCTTCTTCTTGGCCTCGATTGAGATGTCCTGCGGGTAAAGCAGCTTCAGCACGCGATAGTCAATGTCGCGGGCGATGCGCCACTGGTCGCGCGTGGCGTCAAACTCGCGGCGCAGGTCGAGGGGCGAGACTGAGAGGCTGAAGTACACCTCAAGCGGATACTGCGGCGGCAATGCGCCATACTGGCCGGACATGAAGCGCAGTACTTCATTGCGCCGGATTTCGTCGCGGCGGCGATCTCGGTACTCGTTGGGTGTCATGCCAAAGCGCGTCTTGCAGAAGTTCGCCCAGGCCTTGGTGTCTTCATCGGCAATGCCTGAGCGCGCCTTTTCGAACGAGATCACGGAACGAAGCTGCGTGTCGGTGACGCGCAGTTGCACTTTCTCGGCCTCGTCATCCAGCAGCCGTTGCAGCACGAAGTCTTCCAGCTGCTGGTGCACCAGCGCGGCTTCAATCTCGGCGTCGCTGACGGAAGGCGGGATCTTCTGGATCACGCGCCAGGAGTTGATCTGCGCCTGCATGTTCGTAGCGCCCACAACCTGCTGGTAAGTAATCGCCTTGCCGTTCACGACGGCCAGGATTTCGTTGTACCCGTCTGAACCGCCGCCATCGGCCACCAGTGTGGTCGTTGAGACAGCCAGCAGGAACAAGGCAGCAATTGCACGGCGCATGGGGGCAGCATGGTTTGAATCACCCGAAACGTAAAGGGTGTGGAAACCGTCGCACTATGAACCCGCGGCCTTGTCGTCGCCGAACCCCTTTTTGGCGGCGAGCGCGCTCATCAGGTTAGAAAGGAAACGCAACTGATCGGCCGGCTGCTCGATGCCCTTGCGCAACGGCAGTGCCAGGTTGGATTCATCGAGTACCCGGAAACTCTGGCTGACAAGCGACAGGCTGCGGTGCGCCTTGGATGCGCTTAGCGCGCGCAACTTCAGGTGACCTTCGCCCCGCGTTACGCTGAGTATGCCCAACCGCGCAAGCCGGTTGCGGGTCAGTGCCGCCGTCAGCATCAGGCTGACTTCGCGGGGCGGCTTGCCGAAGCGATCTGCCAGTTCGCGTTCCAGTGCTGCCGCCTGCGCGTCGTCACGGATGCGGGCCATGCGGCGATACAGCTCAAGGCGGTGCTTGCCGCTTTCGACGTACTTGCGCGGGAACTGCAAATCGAGGCCGAGGTCAAGCTGCGTGTCCACGTCCGGCGCGACATCTTGTTGCTTCAGCTTGCGGACCGCGCTGTCGAGCATGCGGCAGTACAGGTCATAGCCGATACTGGCGATGTGGCCCGATTGCTCGGCCCCCAGCAGGTTGCCGGCGCCGCGCAGTTCAAGGTCACGCATCGCGATCTTGAAGCCGCTGCCCAAAGACTGGTACTGCAGGATGGCCTTCAAACGTTTGGCCGCGACGTCCGACAGGCTTACGTCGTCGGGAATCAGCAGGTAGCACCAGGCCTGGTGGATGTGCCGGCCGACGCGGCCTCGCAGCTGGTGGAGGTCGGCCAGGCCGTGTTTGTGCGCGTCGTGGATGATGATGGTGTTGGCGCTGCGGACGTCGATGCCGCTTTCGATAATGGTGGTGCTGACCAGCACGTCAATCTCGCGGTCCATGAAGCGGACCATGACGTCTTCAAGCTCGTGCTCGTTCATCTGGCCGTGGCCGATGGCCACGCGGGCCTCAGGCACCAGCGACTGCACGCGGTCGCGCACCTGTTCGATGTCCAATACGCGGTTATGCACGAAGAATACCTGCCCGTCGCGCGCGAGTTCACGACGAATGGCGTCCTGCAGTTCACGATCGTTCCAGTGCATAAGTCGCGTGATGACTGCATGGCGCAACGCCGGCGGCGTGGTCAGGTTACTGATGTCGCGCAGCCCCAGCAGCGCCTGGTGCAGCGTGCGCGGGATTGGCGTTGCCGACAGAGTCAGCAGATCGACGGTGCGGCGCAGGATTTTCAGGCGCTCTTTGTGTTCGACTCCGAAGCGCTGTTCCTCGTCGATCACAAGCAGGCCCAGGTCCTTGAACTGCACGTCAGCACTGAGCAGGCGGTGCGTGCCTATCACGATATCGACGCGCCCTTCGGCCAGCGCCTCAATCGTCTTGCGCTGCTGCATCGGGCTGCGAAAGCGCGACAGCAGGTCCACGTTGATCGCGAACTGCTTCATGCGGTCGCTGAAACTCAGGAAGTGCTGCTGTGCCAACACGGTCGTCGGCACCAGCACCGCGGCCTGGCGGCCTTCATTGACCATCTTGAATGCCGCGCGCATGGCCAATTCGGTCTTGCCGTAGCCCACGTCGCCGCACAGCAGCCGGTCCATCGGCTTGCGCGATTCCATGTCGCGTTTGATGGCGGCGCTGCTGGTGACCTGGTCGGGCGTGTCGGTGAAGCCGAACGCGGCCTCAAATTCGGCCATCTCGGGGCCGTCCTTTTCGCACGCGTGGCCGGCCTCCTGGGCACGCAATGCCTGCACTTCCAGCATGTCTGTGGCGAGCTTCAGCACGGCCTGCTGCGCGCGCAGCTTGCGTTCGGACCACGCCGCGGTGTTGTAGCGGCTGAGCTTCGGGGCCACGCCGCGCATGCCGATGTACTTCTGCACCACGTCGGCGCTGCTGGCCGGGACGTGCAGGATCACCCCTTCATCAAACTCGAGCGACAAGAACTCGCCGCTGCGGCCGTCGCGCTGCAGGTTTTCCATGCCACGAAAGCGGGCAATGCCGTGCTGCAGGTGAACGACGTAATCGCCGGCCTCAAGCTCGACAAAGTCGTCCATCACGTCCTGCAACTGGCGTTGCTCGGACTGTTCGGTGAAGCGAAGCTTCCGGCGATGCCGACCCAGAAGTTCATGCAGGCTCAGCAACGCATAGCCCAGCGTGGGGAAGACCCGCCCGCCTTCCACATCGCCGGGCAGCAAGGCCAGCTCTGGCGATTCGCTGAGCCCCTGGCCGATCAGGCCCTGGCGTGCCGGACGCAGCTCAGCTTCGGTGCCGCACAGCAGTAGCACCTTCTGGCCTGACTCAAGCAGCGCCTTCAGCAGTGTGCCCACGCCTTCGTAGCCATCGCCGAGAACCACTGGGGCCCTGCAGTCCCACGACGCATCGGCCGGCACCGCGGTCAGGCGCAACTTGGCTGCGGCGAGGAGCCCACGGGCCGCTGCGGCGCGTTGCCGGATGCCCTCATCTTCGCTGAAGCTGGCCTGCGTATTGATGCGCTCAAGGGCGTTGGCCGGCTCGCACACCACGACCGCGGCACCGCGCGTGTAATCGGCCAGCGTGGCGTCCTGGTCGCTGCCGGGTGCCAGCAGCGGGAATGACATGCCCTGCGGCATGGATTCATAGCTGCGCTGGGTGTCGGGCTCGAAGGATCGCACGCTGTCGATCTGGTCGCCGAACAGTTCCAGCCGCACGGGATGCAGTTGCGTGCCGGCATAGATGTCCACGATGCCGCCACGACGCGCGAACTGGCCCGGTGCGGTCACTTGCTCGACGCGCTCAAGGCCGCAAGCTACCAGCCGCTTGAACAGCGGCTCGAGCTTCAGGTTGTCGCCGGGGCGCAACGAGACACTGCTGGCCGCAATGGCGCTGGGCGCCGGCAGGCCATCCAGCAACGTGGCCACAGGTGCCAGCACGATAGGGCTGGCGCTGGACTGCATACGCGCCAGCGCTGCGTTCCAGGCTGCTGCTTTGTCGGGGCTGTTGGCATCGAGGACCGGGCAGACCACAACGGTGGCTTGGGGCTGCAGAGTCTCGAGGTCTTGCTGGATCAGCTCGGACAGTTCGAGGCCAGGCGTGAGCACCAGCAGCGGCCGGGTTGCAGCATTGGCCATCCCCGCCACAGCAACCGAATACGCGCACCCGCTGATGCCGCCCAATACCTGGCCCGCGCCGGCGGCCTTACCCGCGGCTTGAAGAAGTGCTGCCAGTTGTCCTGCCACCTTCAACATAGGCCCCATTTAGAGCCCGCCTTGCATGAAACCGGGCGCGATGATCGCGCCCGGATTACATGCATTCTACAGCTAAAGAAGCCGGCTGCCGCACGAAGGCATTACTCTTCTTCATCGTCCGAGTCTTCTTCGGTGCTTTCTTCTTCGGCGCCTTCTTCGGCCTCTTCCTCTTCTTCTTCCTCTTCTTCGCTTTCTTCGGCCTCTTCCTCGACTTCTTCTTCGGCCTCTTCTTCTACTTCTTCGTCTTCGTCCTCATCTTCGTCTTCGTCCAGTTCGGCGGCGATTTCCTCCAGCGCGAACTTGGCAATGTCGCCGGTGGCGATGAACTCTTCCACGCCCTGCATCGCAAGCCAGTCCACGGCGGTTTCCATCAATTCGTGGCCGGCGTGGGCGATCCATTCTTTCTTCAGGTCGGCACGCTTTTGCAGCAAGCGGTTGAACTTGTCGAAGCTTCCTTTGACGGCCTCAAGGACCAGCTTGGCATCTTTGGGGTCAAGCTTGCGGGCGAAGCTGTCGGTGAGGCGCTTGAACTTGCGGTTGCCGATTGTGTCCACGAGGACGCGCCGGCCCCGTTCTTCTTCAAGTTCGCTGTTGCCGCGGATCAGCTTGCCGCGCTTGGGGTCCCAGTAGTGCGCGGTGCGGGTGTCCAGCATGGCCTCGACCAGGCGGTCAAGGTTGATGCTCAGTTGGGTGGTGGGCATGTTTCTCCTTGCCTAGTTTGCGCGCAGGCAAGGTAGAAACGGATCGGCCGGAATCAAGCATTCCCGCAGATTATCGCGCGTATTCCGTCGGGTCGGGTACCCCGGCATCGGCAAAGCCCTGTTTGCGGATGCGGCACGAATCGCAGTGGCCGCAGGCTTTATCCCCAACCGGGTCATAGCACGAATGGGTCAGGCGCAAATTCAGGCCCAGCTTCACGGCCTCTTTGACGATCTGGGCTTTGGACATGCGAATCAGCGGGGCATGAATCTTGATTCGCGTGCCCTCAACGCCGGCCTTGGTGGCCAGGTTGGCCAGCTTCTCGAACGCGGCAATGAACTCGGGGCGGCAGTCGGGATAGCCCGAGTAATCGACCGCATTGACCCCGATGAAGATGTCATTAGCACCGGCCACCTCGGCCAATCCCAGCGCATAGCTCAGGAACAGTGTATTGCGCGCCGGCACGTAGGTGACGGGGATGCCGCCGTCCTGCCGGTCCTTGGGCACGGCGATGTCGGACGTGAGGGCGCTGCCGCCGATCGGGCGCAAGTCCAGCTTGATCACGGTGGGTTGCGGCACCGACAGCGACTCGCAGACCCGCTGTGCAGCGCGAAGCTCAACCAGGTGGCGCTGCCCATAATCAAATGAAAGCGGGATCGGGGTGAAGCCGCGCGCGACCGCTAGCGCGAGCACAGTCGCACTGTCCAAGCCACCCGAAAGCAGGACGACAGCCTTCATGGCATTGGTTTACGCCGCACTGCGACGATTGGGAAGCATTAACTATGTGACAAACAAGCCCTGTGAAGATTGTGCAAATCTTGTGGGCAACTATTCCGTGCGGCGGCGCGAGAGTTCGTTTTCGACCCGCATGCGTGCCTCTTCCCTGACGCCAGTCGAGCGCCAAATCTCAATCCACAAGTCGGCCACATACCAGCGCGCGGCTGACATGGCGCGCTTGGTCAGCGCCTCGGCGGCGGCGGCCTTGATGTCATTGGCAGCCGGCAGGTCTTTGGAGATCGCGAGGGCGGCATCCGCGTTCTGGATCGCCAGTTTCAGCTTGGACTCACCGAACACGATGTCTTTGTTGCCTATCTCCAATTGCTTGCGGGCTTCGTCTACGAGGGCCTGGACTCGCGATTGCTCAAGAAGTTCGGCCTCATGCCGCAACTGCATCTGGCGGATCTTCGCGATCGCTTCTTCGACGCTGCTTACACCCTGCAGGGCAATCTCGTCGCCTTCGTTCACGGCAAGCACAGCCTGGAACTCGCGCAACGCTTCCTCAACCTTGGCTTGGGCCTTTGTGTATTCGCCGGCGTTGGCCAGTGCCTCCCACTCGGTCATCAGAGCCTTGGCGCTGTCGTTCTTGCCCAAAATGCGCTCGGTCTCAAGGTTGCGGATGTACCACAGTGTGCCCAGGATCCCGCCCGCCAGCAGTACAACCGCCATGAAGATAAACGCCACTTCTTTGCGATGGCGGTTGATCCACTTGGCGGCCAGGCGGAACACCGAGTACTCGACCGAGTCCATTGTGCGGCCTTCGATGAAGCTGCGCACGTTTTCGGCCAGTTCTTTAACGGTGCCGATGCGATTCTCAGGTTCTTTCTCAAGGCACTTGAGGCACAGTCGCTCGATTTCGGCCGGGACCATCACTTCCGGGTTGCGCTCGGTGGGGCGGACGGGAGTGTACGTGCGCACTTGCTCAAGCACTTCGTCGCTGGTCTTGCCGGTCCAGGGCGAACGCAGTGCAAGCATTTCGTACAGCATCACACCCATGCTGAAGATGTCGGTCGCGGGGCCGATTTGCTCAACGTCGCCGCGGGCCTGTTCCGGCGACATGTAGCTGGGTGTACCGATGATGCTGCCCATCATGGTGTGGACGGCATCACCGTCGAAGCGGTCCGTCACCACAACGCCGCTGTCGTTTTCTGAGCGGAACTCTTTGCCCACGATCTTGGCGACGCCCCAGTCCATCACCTGCACTTCGCCGAACTTACCGACCATCACGTTGGCGGGCTTCAGGTCGCGGTGGATTACGCCGCGGTTGTGCGCAAAGGCCATGCCTTCGCAGATTTTGATGAAGATATCGAGCAGCTTCAGCAGGGGGTACTCGCGCAAGGTGTCGCGGTTGCCCTCGCGCAGCTTCTGCAGAATCTCAGACAGCGCGTGGCCTTCCACGAACTTCATCGTGAAGTACAGGTTGCCGGCACCGTCCACGCCCATTTCGTGCACCGGCACGATGTTCGGGTGTTCGAGCTGGCCTGTGATCTGGGCTTCTTCAAGGAAGCGTTCGACCACGTCGCGACGGTTCACCAGCTCTTTGCGCAGCACCTTCAACGCCACGCTGCGGCGCAGTTCGGTATCCTCGACTTCAAGCACCTTGCCCATTCCGCCGCGCGCGATTTCGCGAATCACGACGTAGCGTTTCTTGTCCTCGGTGGCGTCGTGCTGCATGTGCGCCAGCGAGCTTTCCATCTTGTTGCTGACCAGCTTCACACCGCCACCGATGCCGATGTGCTGCCGTACCTGCGCAATCGTCATCGGGCCGCCGGAGATGATCGTACCGGCCGGCACGATCTTGTCCGTTGCCCCGATCGCGTCGCTGTCGGCATGAATCGACCATGCCGTGCGCTGCTTGGTGTCGCGGTTGGTGGTGCTGCGGTCTGTCCCGGTGCGGCTGTCTTCGACGCCTGACGTCTTGCGATCTGTGGGGCGCTTGGTGCCCGAATCGTTCAACGTGCGGGCCGTGGTCTGTTTGTCCGTAGACTTGCGGGGCGCCTTCTGGGTCGGCGAGTCGGTACCGACTTCCGATTCGTCCTCAATATCTCCCGGGTCGAGATCCGGAATCTCGTCCATCACCGTCATGGCGGGATTCTGATTCATTGGCGCCGGCGGGGGTGCGGGCTGGGGCTTCGGCTGCGGGGCGGGCTGTGATGCGGGCTGTGATGCAGCCTGCGGGGCCGCCGGTGTGGGCGTTGGCGGCTGGCTGCCCATGCGGTCAAGGGCGCTGTTTGTCTGTATCCACAGCTTGTGCAATTGCTCGGCGTGGTCGTTGGTGAACATGCCCTTTCGCACGAGCAGCGAAAGCATGGTCAAGTCTTTGATCGTGTTGCGCTTGCGGCGGAACTCGGTGCGCAGGGTTTCGCTGTCCAGGGCCGAGACGTAGTTACGCCGCTCGAGATATTCGAGGAACGCCTCTTCTTTATCGGCCTGGATATTCGCCATATTGCCTACAGGCCCAACTGTACTCTGTGTTCAGGAAAGCATACATGCCGCCTGCCATTGGGGTTAGAACTTTATCGACACTTAGCAACAGCACCAGTAGTTTCGGCCTCACTTGACCTGTCGCATCAGTTCCGCCAAAACCTCAGCGACTTTCGTCGCGCTAAGTGCAAACGTCCTGGTGCGATCTGCCCGGGCAACGTTCAGCCCGATCACATTGCCCTGCAGGTCAAACACCGGGCTGCCCTGCTGGTTCGGCATCACCACGCCGTCGTGCTGGATCACCTTGCCCAGATGGGTGTAGCGGTCGCTGATCGGCCCCTTCACGTTGGGGCGGCCGTTGCCCGGCGGCGGCGGCGGCGCGTCTTCTTCGGCCAGCTGCACCTCAATGGTTACTTCCGCTTTGTCGCGCGACAGCACCAGCGTCACGACATCGCCGATCTTGCGGGCGGCCACGGCCGCATCCAGCGCGCGCTGCTCCTTCACTTCAACGCCGTCAATGCGCAGCAGCAACTCGCCACTCTGGATTCCCGCAAGCTCGGCCGGCGAGCCCGCCTTTACACTGCCGATCTCGAGCCCGTTGTCCTTGGCCCGCCCGCCGGAAATGCCCAATTCCGGCTTGCCGGTACCCTTGGCGCGGGGTTTTTCGCCCAGTGCCTCAGCGCGGGGCTTGAGGGTCATGGTCAGGATCACGGTTTCTTCGCCGCGCTTTGCGGTCAGCACCACGGTTTGATCCGGGCGGCAGCCGCGAATCATGGCGATCATCGAAGTCCAGTCGGGCACGTCCTGCCCATCCAGTTTCAGTATGAAATCACCGACCCTTACGCCGGCCACGGCCGCCGGCATGTCTGGCGTCACGGATGTTACTTCCACGCCGCCGCCTTGCGCGTCGCGGGCGTTGATGCCCATGAACGGGGCGTTGGGGTCGGGCTCACCAACCAGTTTGTCGGTGTCGTAGGGCGGCAGCGCCACAAACCCGTGCGCAAAGGCCTGGCCCTTGGCATCCACGCTGGCAACCACGGTGCCGATTTCCGGAAACTCCGCGCTGGCCGTACTCTGGGCAAAGTTCACCACTACGCTGAACTTGCGCGGGCACTGCAGAAGCACCAGGTCATAGCGCGGGCTGCGGGCGGCGATGGTTGCCGAAAACGGAGTGGTGCCTTCCATCAGTTCAATCGGTTCGTTCGGGTCGATCTCGCTGCCCTTGGCCAGCAGCAGACCTTCCGCCGATACGGCCGTGGCGAAGCTGACCTGCTTGCCTTTTTGCCTGACGGGGAAAATGGCGCCCTTGGTCTTGGCCGCCAGCTGCGCTTCCCACAGTTTCAGCAGGTTGTTGCCCTGCTTCCAGTCGTCGCGACCCAGTGTGCCGTCGCCAGACCCAACGTCGCCCGTCGAGAAGCTGAACTTCACAATCTCGCGCGAATAGCCTCGCCTGATCTGCAACTCCATTTCTTCGTTGGCATCGGCCATCGTCAGCGCGTTGCAGAAGTCCAGAGCACCGGTGACTTTCTCATCGCCAACGCGAATCACGATGTCGCTTGGCCGAAGGCCTGACGCGAACGCTAGCCCGCCTTCCTGCAACTCAACCATCTTGGCGCCGCCCTGGCCGAAAATGCGCGCGCCGAATGCGGGCATGGTCACTTTCAGGTTGTGTCGTTTGCCCTTGCGATTGACGCGAATCTCGCGCTCTTCGCTGAGCCCGGTTTCCGTGACGCACGAGGTCCATTCTTTCAGCTCTTCAATCTTCACTTCCCCCACGCGCTCAATGATGTCATCGACCTGGAAGCCAGCAGCTTCAGCAGGGGACTTGGATGCCACCTCGGACACACGAATGCCGCGGTTGCTGCGCACCGCCAGCCCCAGCAGCGGCCTTTTGCTGGCCTTGCGGCCGTATTCGAACCAGGTGATGTAATCCTTACGTTGCCGCAGCCCATCAAGGTCCTTGTCATTGGCGGCGTGTTCCATGTCGCGCCAGCCCATATCCACGCTGCGGGTCAGTGTCTGCACGGCCTTGGCTGCCATGGCCTCGGCTTCTTTGCCCTTGAGTTCGGCCGCGTGAAGCGCGTAGGTGCAGGCTGCATTGTACAGCACGTCGGGTGGGCGCTTTTCGGCCTTGAGCAGGTTGTCAAACAGCTCGGCCGAGCGCTTGTAGTTCTTGTCGGTGTAGGCCTTGACGGCGGCTTCGTAGTCGCGCATTTCAGCCTGCGTCAGCGCGCCTTCAGCCTTAGCCTTCACGCCGGTGCCCCACTGCGGGCCGTTGGCGTTGCCGAAGCCCTTCTTGTCTTTGAAGTCTTTGAGCAGCGTCTTGTACAGGTCAACAGGCGTGACGTTGTTGATGCTGACGTTGTTGGTCTGGATGCTTTGGTTGATCGCGATGATCTTGCCGTCGAGATTGAACACCGGGCCGCCGCTGTCGCCGCTGATCACCGGTGCATCAATCACGATCATGCTGCGAGCGTTCTCGGGCATCAGGCAGCGGCCGGCCCGCACCACGGCATCGCGGCCGGGTTCAGGTCCCAGCGGGTGACCCATCGGGATAAGCCATTCGCCGGCTTTGACTTTGCCGCTTTCGCCCAGTTCACTGAAGGGGACCTTCTTGCCCTTGGTGTCGGCCTTCACCAGGCCGTAGTCCATGGCTTCGTGCCAGCCGTAGACTTCGGCATCAAGGCTCTCGCCGCCGTGCAGGATCACGCGGCATTTCGTGCCCGGTTTGGTGCCGGAAACGTGCCCTGCAGTAGCCACCCAACCGTCATCGCTGATGAAGCAGCCGCTGCCGCTGCTGTTGCTCATGCGGATCGCAACCACCGACGGCCGCACCTTGCGGACAACCTCCTGGATGCGCTTTTGCAGGGCGGCAAGGTCGGCGTGCTTGGCGACAGCTTGCGGCGGTGCGGATTGCGCCAGCGGGGCGTGAATCGTGCATGGCAGCAACAACGCCGCCGACAACAAAACAAAAGCGGCCCGAACGTGGCGCATCAGCGTTCTCCCGAGTACCCCAAGGCTTTTGTGCTACGCCCAATTACACTGTGGCTTTGGACGGTATCAACTTACTTAAACCGAATCACGACACGCGGTATTGCGGAACTGCCAGCATATGCCAACGATTTACCTGATCCGCCATGCTGAACCCGCCAATCACGGCGCTTCGGACGCCGAACGCCCCCTCACCCCACGCGGCCGCAAGCAGGCGCAGTGGATGGGCAGGTTTCTGCGCGACAAGGACATCCGTGAGCTACGGACCGCCCCCCACCTGCGCTGCCGTGAAACCGCCGGGCTGATTGGCGAAGTGCTGGGGCTTGAGCCCCGCGTCGATCCTGCACTGCACATCGCCCGCAGCTTTCAAGTTGATCCACCGGCCCACAACGCCGTCTGGGTCGCGCACAGCAATAACATCCCGGACGCCGTCGAGGCTCTGGGCGCAAGCTGCAACGCCTGCGGCCACGCAAGCGCCTGGGCGCTGGAACTGAATGAGGCCGGGCAGCTTGTGCGCGCAACCTACACCAACCCCGCGTAAGTCTTCCGCGCCTTTCACGCGCGGGCGCAAGCGGGCACAATGCCCACATGAGCTTTCGCGTTGACGTGACGGACCGCGTGTGCCGGCTGACCTTGGACGCGCCGCCGTTGAACATCCTTACGACAGAGTTGCAGGGCGCGTTGGCCAACGCCGTGCGCGAACTGAATGCGCGCAGCGATTTTAACCTGTTGGTATTGCGCAGCGGCCTTGCGGGTAAGTTCTCGGCCGGGGCCGACGTGCGCGAACATGTGGGCCGCGACAAGGTGCAAGCCATGCTCAAGGCCGCCCATGGGCTGATTGCGGCCGTTCTGCGCTGCCCGGTGCCTACGCTGTGCGCGGTTGATGGCCCCTGTTTTGGCGGTGCATTCGAACTGGCGCTGGCCTTGGACCAGGTGGTGGTGACGCCTGACTCGCCCCTTGGAGTGCCCGAGATTACGCTGGGCTGCTATCCGCCCGCTGCCATGGTGCTGGCCCCGATGAAGCTGCCGGCGGCACTCGCAGCCGAGCTGATGCAGGGCGGGCAAGCCCTGCCTGCCAAAGATTTTGCGGCGCGCGGCGGGGGCTGGCGTGTCACGCTGGACCTCGAAAGCGAGGTCAGCCGCCTTGGAAAACACTACGCAAACCTGCCCCGGGGCCCGCTGGTTGAGGCCACCCGCCTGCTGCGCTGCGGCGCGGCCGAGCGCTTCGAAGCCGCCGTGGGCGCCATTGAGCGCGACTATGTGGAGCGGTTGCTCGCGATTGCTGACGCAAATGAGGGGCCGCAGGCATTTTTGCAGAAACGAAAGCCCCGCTGGGACCACCAATCAGCAGGTGAATAAGGGGCTTCGGGGCGCTATCCTGAGCTAGACGGGGTGAGGACCCCTTGAGGAGATTCAGATGAAACTTCAGGCCATTTCCGCGGGTGCCCTGCTGCTGCTGCTGGCGGTGGTGCCGGCCTCAGCGGGCGACAAACCCGACAAGAAGGCGATTCGCGACGCCTACAACGCGGCCAAGTCCGCCATCGACGACAAGACGCAAGTGGACCCGGCGGTGGACGCGGTGAAGGCGCTGGACGGCATCATTGACTACGACACCTCGCTGACCCTGCTGTCGTACTTCGAAGAAACCGACATGGCCTGGGACGTGCAGGAAAATTCGCCCGGTGCCCCCAAACAGGCCAAGGGCCGCCCCAAAGAGTCCTACAAGATCGCGACCGCGATCCTGAACACCGTGCGCAGCATGGCTTTTGCGGAAGAAGCCGCGAAGTTTGAAAAAAACATCGGCGACCGCGACAAGTACGGCCTGCGCCCGCGCATGGCGATGCTGGACGCGATTGCGCGGCATGCTGGCACCGACACCGAATGCATGCGCATCCTGCGCGAACTGGTGGACGACGCTGCCAAAGACACCGACATGCGGATTCTGGCCATCACGCATTTGTCCGACTACATGCGCGATGAAAACGTCGTGACCCTGCTGCTGAAGCATCTGAAAGACCGCAGCTGGCGCGTGCGCGAAGTAACGATTGACGCGCTGGCACAGGTCGAAGGCAGCCTGCAGGACATGGTAGTGCTGGCGCTGATCAACCAGTTGGCTGGCGAGTCGGGCAAGCTGCGCAAGAACATCGGCGACGCCCTCGGCCGCATCACCGGGGCCGATAATGGCACCGACCCTGATGCGTGGTCAGACTGGTTCAAAGCCAAGAAGCGCCAGGACCAGGGCCTTCCCGAAAAGAAGGGCGGCGACAAGGGCACGCGGGTCAAGGTGTTCAAGACCGAGACCTTCAGCGACCGCTATGTATTCCTGCTGGACACGTCGATCTCCATGACGCAGCGCATTACTGACGAAGAAAAAGAGAAGCTCAAGCGCAGCATCACCGAAGGCCCCGGCGACGAAAAGGACCCGCGCAAGCCGCTGGACTGGAGCAAGATCAACTGCAAGCTCGATCTGGCGCGCGAAGAGATCATCCGCAGCCTTGAAGTGATGGACCCGGAACGCACGCGCTTCACCGTGATCACGTTCTCGGAAAAGGCGACCGTTTGGAAGGATGAACTGGTGCCCACGGACGCCAAGACCATCGCCGAGCTGGCCGATTACCTGCGCGCGATCAAGGGCGAAAAGCGCACCAACGTGTTCGGCGCGCTGGACGCGGCCTATGACCTGAGTGAACGCCTGGCAGGCGCGGAAGTTGACAAGCGCAAGGGCAAGAAGCCATCCAAGAAAGACGGCCCCGTCGTCACCGGCCCGCACAAGGATGAAGCGCTGCCGGATACCATATTCATCTACACCGACGGCTACGCTACTTGGGGCAAGTACGGCGGCGACGACAAGGCCTGGCAGGGCATCGCCCCGGAAGAACGTGCCAAGCTGTATGCCAAGATCATGGTCGACATGGTTGCCGAAATCAAAGACCGCAACCGCATCGCCCGCATCACGCTGAACACAATCGGCGTGGGCAACCCGCAGGACAACACGACGCTGGGCGCGCTGGCCCGTGCCTGCGGCGGGCAGTATGTGCCCATCGGCAAGTAGGCCGCACACTTCGCCAAAATGCTGCACCAAGGGCGGCTTCGGCCGCCCTTGCCTCGTTTCATGAGCTAGAATGGGCGTGTATGGACCGCAAACAGCAACTGTTGCTTCGCAACGTGATCGGCGGTGTCGGGCTGCTGGTGATCCTGGCGCTCGTGTTGGCGTGGTGCGGTGTGTTCGAAGGAACGGACTCGGACGAGGCGCAGATTCGCGCCCTCATCGACCAATCCAAAGATGAAATCAACGATCACGACTGGGACGACTTCCTGCGGCTATGTCACCTCAATGACGCGGACCGCCAGGCATGGCGCGACGGCATCCCGCGCCAGGCGAACTTCGTGATCATCGACTCGCTGGTGCCCAAGGGCCTGATTTCGGTGCCCGCGGGCAGTACCGAATACGAAGTGAACGTACACGCCGTGGCGCACATGAGCGTCATGGGGCGCAGCGTGCAGGCCGACGCTGTCGATGGCACGATGTACTTTGTGAAGGTGGACGGGCGCTGGAAGATCGACCTGGACCGCTCCAGCTCAACCTTTCCGTACATCCCCAAGCCCAAGAAGTAACAAGCGATTCAGCGCGAGACCACCGTGACAGCCGGGGCCGCAGGCGCGTGCAGCGCCACGGACTTCTGCGGCATCATCACCAGCAGCAGCACCAGCGCAATCAGCGCACACACCATGGAGGCGCCCCAGAACTTGCGCGTCACTTTGGTTTCGTGCCAGCCGCCGAACTGGAAGTGATGGTGCAGCGGCGAGCAGCGGAAGATTCGTTTCCCTTTGGTCGCCTTGAAGTACGCGACCTGCAGCATGACGGAGCCGGCCTCAGCCACGAACACGCCGCCGGCAACAGCCAGCAGCAACTCAACGCGGCCAAGCACAGCGACAAAGCCGAGCAGTGCACCGAGACTCAGGCTGCCGGTATCGCCCATGAACACCTTGGCAGGGTGGCGGTTCCAGTACAGGAAGCCAAGCAATCCGCCGCTGGCGGCCATGGCCAGCACGGCGCTGGTCATGCCTAGCGCCGGGTCAATCGCCCCAAACACCGCAAGCAACGCAGCCGCGCCGCCCAGGGCGTAAAAGGCAATCGCGCCGGTGCCGCCCGCGAGACCGTCGAGGCCGTCAGTCAGGTTGTAGGCATTGCCCGCACCGACCATGACGAAGGCGCCAAACGGGACCATCAACCAGCCCATCGAGATCTGGGTGAAGGGCAAGATCAGTGCAGCTTCGTCGCCGATCAGCCACCACGCGACGCTGCATGCGACAAGCGCGATCACCGTCTGGCCCGCGAGCTTCTTCTTCCCGCTGATGCCGTCCTTGCCGCGCCGCGTGAGCTTGCAGTAGTCGTCGTAAAGGCCCAGCCCCGCGCTGCCCAGCATCACGAAGGCGGCAGCACCCAGCGCGGCCGCAAGTCTGCCAACCGGGGCACCAAGCAGCATCAAAGCGCCGCAACCACCGGCAGCCGCCAGCAGCACCGCCGGAATCAGGAATACGCCGCCCATCGTGGGGGTGTTCTTCTTGTCGGCGTGCAGCATGTTAAGGTAATCGCTGGCTTTGCGCGGCTCGCCATCGTTCAGCTTGCGCTTGACCAGCAATGGGATTACCAGTCGGCCAAAGGCAGCCGCCAGCAGCGCGCCCGTCGCGAACACCACCACCAATACGCCAGCCAGCGTTGCTGCAAAGTCCAAGCCGAAGGTAGTTGCCAGCATCGGAGTCATCCCGTCCAACTAGGCCACGTGTTTACCGGTACCCGGAATGCGCGCCGGAAGCGGGTCGCCGACCGGGCGCTCGCGGCTGGTTGGCATCCAGCGGGTTGATTCAACGGCCTCGGCGCGGGTGCGGCGCAGCTCATTCACGACCGTGTTCATGCGCATGCCATTGCTGCCCTTGACCAGCACAACATCGCCGGGCTGCACTTCAGCGGCCAACTGCTCGGCCGCGGCGGATGAAGACTCAAAGCGCCACACGGAGCCGCGTCCTGCTTCCATGAACTTCTGTTCGATCAAGGCAGCCGCTGCGCCCATGTTCGGCCCGACCGTGACCACCAGGTCAATTGCCAAGGTTGCCGCCAGCTCCGCGACTTCGCCATGCAGGCGGGTGGTGTGATCGCCAAGCTCAAGCATGTCGCCCAGCACCGCGATGCGCTGGCCTTCGCCTTCAAAGCCTGCCAGCGTGCGCAGTGCCGCCTTGGTGCTGGCGGGATTGGCGTTGTAGCTGTCGTCGAGTACGTGCACGCCGCCCAGGTTCGCGTACTGCAAGCGCCGGCCAACGGGCAGGATGCGGCGCAGCGCAATCTGCATTTCATAGGGGTCAACGCCGCTGACCCAGCCCACGGCCAGCGCGGCCAAGGCGTTGCTGACGTTGTGCAGGCCGTGCAGCGGCATCCGGAATTCGTGCTTGCCGTTCAGTACAAATTGCGTCCCCCACCGGTTGCCCCGTATGTTGGTGGCGCGCAGCTCGCAGCGCGCGTCGGTGCCGTAGCTGACAATGCGGCAATCCGCCACCATGGCGGCGCGGATGCAATTGGGATCGTCGTAGTTCACGATCGCGATGCCGTCGCGCGGCAGTGCCTTCAGCAGCGCGGACTTTTCGTGCAGCACACCTTCAACGCTGCCGAGCCCCTCCAGATGACTTTCCCCAATGCTGGTCAGGATGCCGCACTGTGGCCCGCCAATCGCAGCCAGTGCCGCGATCTCGCCGGGTTCGCTGGTGCCCATCTCGATCACCGCGAAATCGTGGCGCTCGTTCAGGCGCAGCAGCGTACGCGGCACGCCGACCTGATTGTTCTCGTTCGCCTCGTTCTGCAACACCTGGAACTGGCGCGACAGCACCTGCGTGCACAGTTCGCGGGTCGTGGTTTTGCCGTTGCTGCCAGTGATGCCTACCACGCACGCCCGCTGCTGGTCGCGCCAGGCCCGCGCGATGCGGCCGTAGGCTGCCAGCGAATCGGGAACCATCAGCGTAGGAACCCTCGGCACGAAGCCTTCAGGAATACGCGACGTGACCAGCACACTGGCACCGCGCTGTTGCGCGGTCTCAAGAAACTCGGCGCCGTCAAAGGTGTCGCCGCGAAGTGCCACGAAGGCGTCGCCGGGCAGGATGGTGCGGGTGTCGGTGCAGATCGCGCCCAGCATTACGGGGGCGGCCCGGCCGCTGTCGTCCGTCTCGCGACCTTCGTTGTCTACAGGATGGCGAACCCAGCTGCCGCCGACGGCAAGCTTCAGGTCGCGAAGCGTGAAGCCTTGCATGGTGATCCTCTCAGCCGCGTATCGCGTTGACGTTCAAACCAGGGCGCGGCGTTCGCTGCCGGCGATTCCCCAGAATCGCTGCAATGCCTCGCGCGCCTCTTCTTTGTCGTCAAAATGCACGGTGCGGTCTGAGAAAATCTGGTAGTCCTCATGCCCTTTGCCAAGGATCGCGATCACTTCATCCGGGCGCGCGCCGGCAATGGCTGTTCGAATCGCCTCGCGCCGGTCCACCAGGCACTCGATCGGGCGGCGCTGGGGCGGCACACCAGCCAGCACCTCTTCAATGATCGAGGCGGGGTCTTCGCTGCGCGGGTTGTCGCTGGTGATGATCGGCCGGTCCGCCAGTTCGGCCGCAATCGCACCCATGCGCGGCCGTTTGGTGCGGTCGCGGTCGCCGCCGCAGCCGAAGACGACCGTAAGCCGCCGACCCTTACAGACTTTGCGCAGCGTCTCCAGCACGTTCTGCATCGCGTCGGGCGTGTGCGCATAGTCCACGAATACCGCCGGCGCGGGATGGCTGAATGCCACCTGTTCCAACCGGCCCGGCGCGCCCCGGAAGTTCATCACGGCCGCGCGAACCTGCGGCAGCGGAAGGTCTAGCGCCAGCGCCATGGCGATCACGCCGGTCAAGTTCTGCACGTTGTAGCGCCCGGTCATGGGGCTGCGGAACAGCGAGGCGCGGTCCTGCCAGCGCAGGCCAAAGCTCATGCCCCCGACTGCCAGCGTTTCGGCCTCAATGCGCAGATCGGCGTCTTCGGTGTCGCCAAAGCCCAGACACGCGGCCGGGCAAACGTCGCGCATGCGCGCGCCGTAGTCGTCCATCAAGTTCACGACGCCCACGCCATGGGCCGGGTCGAGGCCGCGAAACAGGCGGGCCTTGGCCTCAAAGTAGCTGTTGAAGTCGCCGTGGTAGTCGAGGTGATCGCGGGTCAGGTTGGTGAAGATCGCGCCGGCGAAGTTGATGCCGGCCACGCGGTCCTGGTCCAAGGCGTGACTGCTTACTTCCATCACGCAGGCCTGCTGGCCGTGCGCGCGCATCTCGGCCAGCATTTTGTGCAGCTGCAGCGGGCCGGGAGTGGTCAGCTTGCTGGTGCGGTGTTCGCGGCCGACGATGTTCACGACGGTGCCCATCAGGCCGCAGGGGATACCGCAGGCCTCGAGAACTTCGCGCATCGCAAAGGCGCTGGTGGTTTTCCCGTTGGTTCCGGTGATGCCGATGATCTTCATGTGGCGGCTGGGCTCTCCATTGAGCAGTGACGCCAAATGGCCCAGCGTTCGGCGCGGGTTGTCCGTGACGATCTGCGGCACCAGCTTCAACTCAGGCATTGGCTTGCCTACCAGCAGCGCTGATGCGCCACGGTTCAGCGCATCGCGGATGAACTGCGTACCGTCGGCCTTGTTGCCCGGGATGGCCGCGAACACGTTGCCGGGCATGACCTCGCGGCTGTCATCGGTGAGGCCGGTGATCCGGACGTGCTGCCAGTTGAGCGTCCAGACCTTGGGGTCCAGGACCGCGAGTTTCTGCACAAGGGATGAGAAGCGCATGGATGGCCTTATTCGTTGGAGACAACTTCGGGTGCGTCCTCGGGCACGCCCAAGTGCTTCAGGCTGCGCAGGACGATCTTGGACATCGTGGGCGCGGCAACCGTGCCGCCGTAGTGGCGGATTCGCCAGCCCCACTTGTTCAGGTTCTTCGCGCGGGCTTCGTTGACCACGACAATCACGCTGAGCACCGGGTTATCGGCGGGCGCGTAGCCCACGAAGCTGCAAATCTTGTCGCTGCTGTACTGGCCGTCCTTCACCTTGTGGGCGGTGCCGGTCTTGCCCGCGATCTTGTACTGCGAGATCATTGCGCCCTGCGCGGTGCCGTCTTCCACCACGCCTTTCAGCGTCTCATTCATCATCTGGCGCGTGACTACTTCATCGAGGCCGCTTTCCAGCAGAATCTTCGGCGCGCCTTGGTACAGCACCTTGCCGCCGCGGTCTTCAACGCGTTGCACCACCCACGGCTGGTACACGTGGCCGCCGTTGGCGATGGCGTTGAAGCAGTTCAGCATCTGCATCGGCGTGACCTGCACCTCGTAGCCGATGCTGACGCTTGGGATTGAGTTGGGGATACTCCACTTGTCGAGCGGCCGCACGGTGCCGCCGCTTTCGCCGAATGCTGGCCCGCCCAAATCAAAGCCGGTGCGCCGCCCGAATCCGAAGTTGCGCACCGCGTTGTGCAGGTTTTCACAGCCCAACCCAAGGCCGATCCGCGTCATCACCGTGTTGCTGCTGCTGACCAGCGCGTTGCTGACCGTCACCCATTTGCGGCCGTCGCGGTAAAGCAGCTTCTCGTCGGGGATTTCGTGCCCATGGTCCGTAACGACCTTCTTACGACCGGGCACCTTCAGATCGACGGTGTACTCAAGCTGGCTTTCCGGGCGCAGCATGCCGGTGCGGTAGGCCTCGCATACGATCAGCGGCTTGAACATGCTGCCGGGTTCGAAGGGGTCGGTGATGCTGATGTTCTTGCGGGCGGCGGCATCCGCGCCGGGGGAATTGGGATCAAAGTTGGGGTAGTTCGAGATGCCCAAGATCGCGCCGGTCTGCGTTTCCATAACGATGATGCTGACGCTGACCGGGTCCCACTTCTCGACGCAGGCGCGCAGCTCGTCTTCAACAATTGCCTGGATGCCCGAGTTCAGGGTCAGGTACACGTTAGCGCCGTCGCGCGGCTTGGTTATGCGCTCGTCCACATGCTCAATGGGGCGGCCTAGAGCGTCCACGGTGATCTGCCGGACACCGGCCTGCCCGCTGAGGTAGCTGTTGTATGCGCGCTCAACGCCTTCGAGGCCCTGGAAGTCGGAGCCCACGAAACCCACGATGTGCGACGCGAAGTTCCCCAGCGGATACTCACGAGTTTCGATGCTGCGCATTTCCACGCCCGGCAGCTCGCCGATGCCAATCAACCGGTTGACTTCCGGGATCAGTTCGCGCGGGACTTCGCGCAGGATGTTGTAGTAGTACTTGTCGCGCCGGGCATACAGTTCATCGTTCAGTTTGCGTGCGTACTCCGCATCGCGGCCAAGCAGCGCCGTGATCCGGTTCGCCAGTTCCACGCGGCGCTCGGCGGGCACGGCGCGAGGGTTCACCACCAGCGACGCGCCGGAAAACGTGGTCTGCGCCAGGCTGAGTCCGTCTTCGGTGTAAATGCTGCCGCGCGTGCCGGGCAGCATGATGCTGCGGGTTGAGTTGGCGTCACGTTCCGCCAGGTAGCGGTCGTGCTGCATCACTTGCAGGTCGTAGAGGCGGCCGATCAGCCCCGCCATCACCACGATCAGCAGGCCCAGCGCCAGCGCGGCCGCCCTGCGCGGCGAGCGCGACGAGCCCTGGTCTGAAAACGCCCAAAGAAGAATCCGTGTCACAGGTGTCTTTCCGTGCTGACTTGCCGCGCGGCTGGCGACCGGTATCGCGCCGCATCACGCCGCAGATCAACCCGCGTTGGGTTTGCTGCCGGGTACTGGTTGCACTTCAGGGGGAAGCAGCGGAATGCCGGCATCCCGTACTTTTCTCATCATCTCGGCCGGGTTGCGCTTGCGCGCAAGTTCGGCGTCCAGCACGCGCTGCTCTTCGGCCAGCAGGTTCAGTTCACGCTGCAGGTTCGCGGCCTCAAAGCCTACGCTGCGAATCTTCAATCGTTGGCCGACAACCACGCCGCCGAGGGCGACGCAGAACACAAGGAAGAGTATGCCGGTCTTGAGGTTCATGGTTTCGTGGACTTAGTCTGGCGGTGCCTGCCGGTGCTTCTTGCTGCGGTACTTGTCTTTGCCGATATCGGCGGCGATTCGCGGTCCCCATACGCACACGCGCATCTTGGCGCTGCGCGCGCGTGGGTTCGAAACGCACTCGGATTCATCGGCGGTTACGGGCGCAGGCTTTAGGATTGTTGCCAGCCCCGCGGAGTCCCACTCGCGGAACTGGTGCTTCACGATCCGGTCTTCCAGCGAGTGGAAGCTGATGATCGCAACAACACCGCCGGCCTCCATAAAGGAAGGAACCTGCTTCAGCGCACCCTCAAGCTCGGCCAATTCGTCATTCACGACGATGCGCAGCGCCTGGAACGTCCGCGTGGCCGGGTCAATACGATGGTGGCCCTTTCCATAGGCGTCGCGGCAAATGGCCGCAAGGTCGCCGGTGTTTTGCAGGCGACCTTCCTCAATAGCCTTGACGATGCGGCGGGCAATGCGGCCGGCGTGGCGTTCTTCGCCATAGGTACCCAGCCAGCGCGCGATTTCAGCCTGCGGCGTATTCTGAAGCAGCTCAAGCGCCGTGTCACCCGTGCTCGGGTCCATGCGCATGTCGAGCGGCCCGTCACCGCGAAAGCTGAAGCCGCGCTCTGGCTTGTCCAGTTGCGGGCTGCTTACACCGAGGTCTAGCAGCAGGCCGCCGGCACGTTCCACACCCATGGCGCTGAGATGGCTGGGCCACTCAGCGGCACGTCCGTGCCGGACAAGCGCACGTCCGCCAAAGGGTCGCAAACGTTCAGCAGCATGCTCCACCGCCCAGGGATCACGGTCGATCCCAATGACTCGAAGCCCTGGGTATGCGCCAAGCAAGGCCGCACCGTGGCCGCCAAGCCCGCAGGTCCCGTCCACGACAGGCGCGCCGGTTCGGAGGTTCCCAAAGGCCTTGACCACGGCCTGCTCAAGGACGGGTAGGTGTTCGGCCACGCGTTCACGCAACCTCCGCGAGGCGGGCGCTGGCCTGCTTGTCGGCGGTGGTGAGAATGCGCATCACGTACGGGCTGAACTCGATGCCGGGCGCAAATGCGCGCACACGGGCCAGCAGGTCCTTGGCGCGCTGCAACTCAGGCAGGTTTTCGGCCACGCGCTGCTCGAAGTCATCTTCCAGGCCTTTCTTGAGCAGCGTGGCGACTGCCTGCAGGCCGTGCGGGTCATCTTCCTGGCGTGTGTTGATGTTGAACGACATGTGCTCCCCCAATTTCCGGTTGGGGCACGGTTGTGATTGCGCGAAGGCAAACCACCACCATGCCGAAGTTCGGTTTCGCCGCTTTGCGGCCGTATGCAGTAAGTGACATCCAAGCGCCGGATGTCGGGCGACCGGTGGTTACGCGACCGGTTGGCGCCAGGGCCGAGGCCCCGGGGCGCTTTCGCGCCAGGCGTTACGCACTTTCGTGCGCGCTGCCGTCAAAGATTGCCGAAACATGCTGCGGGTCGAGCTTCTCGATGCTGACCGGGGCTGAGACGTGGCGTCCTTCTTCGGGGTCGTACAACTGGATGTGATCGCCCGCGCCGGAAACTACGACTTCGCCCTTCAGCTTTGCGTACTCGACGTGTTCCTTGGGAAGCAGAACACGCCCCTGCTTGTCCACCTCGACCTCTTCCACCAATGCCAGGTACTGCTGCCGTTTGCGCTGAAGCTCGCCCGGTATGCCTTGATCGCCGGTTAGCTCATCAATTCGACGTTGCCCGCTGACCAGGTCGTAAACCGCCAGGTGCCGGAAGTCGGGTCCCATCATCACGTAGACGAAGGTGCGCCCTTCATGGCCGACCGGAAGCTTGGACCGAAACTTGGCGGGGATGGTGATGCGATTCTTCGCGTCGACCGAGGACGTGGCGAAACCAAAGTATCTGGGTGAACTCGCCATTTCCCCTCCCGCCGTAGGGAATATAACCCACTCTCACCCACTTGTCCAATTCCAAAGCGAAAATTTTACTTGACCTTTCCGAAACTGCCTGAATTTGTCGCCATACCATATACATACAAACAAACTGCCTTTGACCATACAGGTTGCGCTTTATCCCAGATTCCGACAGCCAATGTGTACGCACTGTGGATTATCAGGACCTAAGTTTCGGCGATTTTAGAAACGCACCCGTCCTCCACTTCGACCCACCGGCCTCGTTTTTCTGCATCCAAATCGCGCGGCACAGGGCCGCGGATGCCCTGTAGTGCCCGCAAATGGCCGATCTCGCGGTGTTCTGAGACAAAACAACGCGGCCCTCGCGTTGCGAGGGCCGCTGGTGGGTGACTTTCCCTGACCTACTTCTTGGGGATGGTGTATGTGCTGGCGCTGGTCCAGGTGCGCACCACGCCGCCGCCCGGTGGCTGCGCTTCCCAGCAGGCCACGAGCTCATTGTCGTCCATGGCAATCGCCGGGCCGCGGCTGGTGGTGGGCTGCGTGTTGCCCTGGCTCAGGCTGACCGGGTTCTCGAAGTAGTTCTCGCCGCTATCGTGGCTTGCGAACACGACAACCTCGCCGCCCGTGCCGGTGCCGTCGTTGCAGACGATGGCAACGGTGTACGCGCCGTTGTCGCGCTGGAAGATCGCAAGCTCAGGGTCGCGCAAGCCGCCTGTCTGGCTGTCCAGCAGCAGGATCGAGCCGTTGGGCGTGTATCCCGTGCGCGTCACGCCCGCGTACAACCCGCGATCGCCATTGACGGCCTGGCCAACGAACGTGAAGAACACCGTGCCGTCTTCGCCACCCACCACGCGCGGCTGCGTCATGTCGACGCCGCCGTGGAACGCAAAGCCGTTGCCCGTGCTGCCGAAGTTGGCGCCATTGTCGTCGCTGCGCAGCAGCCGGATGTTGCGCGCGGTGCCCGTTTGCTCGGACCACACCACGTACACGCGGTTGGCCTCATCGACTGCGATGTCCGGCATCTCCGCCGGCTGCGCGCCATTGGCCTTGGGCAGCACAGTCGACGCCACGAAAATCCCACCCTGGGTGCGCCGATAGAAGATCGCCGTCGTTGGCGAAGGCGGCGGCGTGGAGCCTTCCCAGACCACGTGCACGCGGCCGGTGCTGTCTACGGCCACACGCGGGTTTGCTTCGTCGTCGGTGCTGACGCTCAGGTTCGCGGGCGTTGAGACCACACCCACGGACGTACGGGTCGCGTAGTAAATCTCGCGGTTGGGCGAAGTACCTTCCGCCCACACCATGTGCAGCGTGCCCGCGGTGTCGAGAAACACGCCCGGCGTGCGGCTGTCGCCCGCTGAGGCCGGGAAGATCGCCGCCGGTGCCGTGAACGCGCCGCCGCCCACGCGCTGTACATACATGATGTCGCGCTGCCCCGCGCCGTTGTCCTGGCAGTACACGATGTGCGTGCGCGTGCCGTCGTAGGCGATGGCGGGCTCAATGGCCGGGAATGCGGGCGCTGCAGGTTCAGCCACGGCCACGCCGACGGTGATTTTGACGGGTTTGACTGCGTCTTCTTCGTCGTCTTCGGCGGGGCAACCGGCGAGCAGCAGCAACAGTGCCAACGGGAACAGCTTCAGGTATCGGTTCATGCGGCCGTCATTCGGGGAAGGTGCGGGGTTTACTACTTGTCGCGTTCGTAGGTGCCTTTGTCGCGCTTGACCCAGCGGCTGAAGCCCAGTTCCTTCAAGCGCGCGGGGCCCATCTTATCGACAGTGCCTGAAACGCGCGAGATGAGCTTTTCGATGGGGTTTCCGCAAACGGGGCATACGGTGAGTGTGTCGTCAGACATCTTCTGGAAGACCTCGAAGTGCTCCTCGCAGGTCTCGCCGATGGTGCCGGTGTGTCGGTATTCGTAGATGGGCATGGCGTGTCAATTATCTTTACACACTTTGACGAAAGTTGACAAAAGGCCGGTGCTGCATTGTGGATTCTACTGCATAACCACGGAAATCAAAGGGTTTAGGCGTCGCGGCTGATATGGCATGGGTTCTGCTTTAGCGCAACCCGTAGGTTCGTGGGAACGAACACTTACCCTTTGTTACAGGAGAGAATACATGCGCAAGAGCATTCTGTTCATCATGATGGTTGCGGTCGCGTTCTTCGCGGTCGCCTGCGGTGGCAACAACGCGCCCACCAACGGCGCGACAACTGGTGGCGACACCGGCGGCGCAGCTGCTGACGTTTGGGCGCTCTACAAGAAGGACGGCCGCAACTGGACGCACTCGATGGCTGGCGACATGAAGATGAAGACCACCATCAAGAACGTGAAGGACAACCAGGCCGACATGGAAACGCAGATGTACGGCGCCGACGGCAAGGCGATGGGTGACCCGAACGTCACGACGATCAAGTTCGAAACCCCGAAGGTCGAAGCGACCACCGCCGCTGCTCCGGCCCCGAAGGAACCCAAGAAGGAAAAGGTCAAGGTCAAGGCTGGCGAGTTTGACTGCATCAGCCACGACGACGGCAAGACCTGGATGATGGAAAAGTACCCGGGCGTCATCGTCAAGAGCGACGCCATGGAACTGGTTGAGTTCAACGAGTAGTTCAATCAGCTTCACAGACAAGCAAAGCGGGCGCCTTCGGGTGCCCGCTTTTCTTTTGTCCTTTGTGACCGGCGCGCTAACTTGGTGCTACGGAGGCTTCATGCGTGCGTTGATTGCTTTGCTTGCCTTGCTGGCACTTGGCTGCCTTTTGCCCTCGCCGCACGTGGCACAGGACGCGCCGGCCAAAGACCCCACGATTGCGATGATGCAGCTGTATCGCCTCAAGGGCCGCACCTGGTCATACCGCGAACTGAACTGGACCCGCGCGGGCGTGGCCAAGGAACAGTCCATCCAATACCGCGTGCTCAAGGCCTCTGACACTGATTGCGAAGTCTCGCGCAGTACTGTGGCCGACTTTGAAGTGCGATCCAGCACCGAGCGTTTTCGCTTCGACGACGCTGACCGCAGCCACCCCGAATGGGCGGCGGCCGCGCTGCCCACGGTCGAGGTAAAGCTTTCGTTCCGCACGTTTTCGTGCAAGAAGCACCGGCAACGCATCGGCGATGTGGACATCACCACCTGGGTCAGCACTGAGTTTCATCCGCTGGTCGTGCGCCAAACCATCACCGGCAAAGACAGCCTTCAAAGCCTGACTTTGACCTCACTAGAAGACGCCCCCGCCGACCCATGGCTGCTTTATCGCGTGGCTGGCCGCACCTGGACGGTACGCATGGGAACCGAAGCCATGCCAATGTTCATGCGCACAAGCATCAAGGAAGCCACCAGCGAACAATCCACCGTCGTCACCGAGATCCTCGACAAAGACATGAACCCCTTTGCCGGCGCGCAGCCCAGCAACTACACCATCAAGTTCAGCAATGTGGGCATTGAGTTCGAGTCCGCCGACGCCCCGGCGAAGGTGCGCGAAAACTTTGTCTGCAAGGCCGGAGAATTCGATTGCAGCGTCGCCACCCACGGCGAGACCAAGTACTACCATTCGGTACGCTGGAGCGGGCTGCTGGTGGCCACTGACGCAAAATTCGGCAAACACGAGTTGGTGTCGTTTGACCTGGGACACGATGTCCTGCGCTTCTATCGCGCGGCCGGAAACAAACTGCTGCGTCGAATCACCCGGGACGGCAACATCAGCACGGAAGAGGTCAGTGTGACGGCCATACAGGACTTCAAGGCTACCGTGCTGACCATTATCCGCGACGCCAAGGGCACCGAGACCGGGCGCATCGAAACCGTTGTGGATGTGCCTGAGGCGGCCACACCGCTGATGCCCTACGCCCAGCAGGATGAACTGACCATGGAGCTGGAATGCGGTACGCTTGCCTGCATTCGGACCGTGGAGCAGGGGGTCACCAGCTATCACCATCATGGGCTTCTGCTGCTTAGCGAAGGTACCGGTTTCACCAGCGAAGTTGTCGAACTGGACATGGAGTAGCCTTGCCAGTTTTCTGGCAATGGCCATGCCGCTTGCAGGCCGCTACACTTTGCTGCAGGGTCCTATTGAGGAGGAACAACCATGCACTTCGCCATGAGGATGGCACTTGCAGCAATGGTCGTAGCCCTGCTGGCCCACACGGGCAGCAGCGCGCAGGCCAAAGAAGGCGACTGGGCCGGCGGCTGGAACACCTGGAAAGACTCAGAGAAAGGCGACTGGGTCGAGTACAGCATGGAACTCGGCAACAAGGTGCGCTTTGAAGTCACCGGCACCGGCGACGGCAAGGTCAGCTACAAGCACATCATCTACGACGCCAAGGGCGTTGAGGTCAGTAACAAGCAGATCAGCGATAAGGACTGGAAGAGCATTCGCCTGCAATCCAGCCTGCCGCGCGGCAACACGGTCGTCACCTGGTCAAAGTCCGAAGTCACGATGGGCACACTGAAGTTTGAATGCGATGTCGCCTCGTGGTCGATGGGCGGAACAAGCACATCGGTGTACTACAGCAAGTCCATCCCCTGCGGCGGCATCGTGAAGACGCAGACCAACGCCAAGGACGTCGTGTGGCTGTCAGCGTTCAACAGCAAAAAGCTGGGCGAGGCCAAGGGCGACGGCCCCAAGAAGGTTGAATCCAAGCTGCCCAAGTTCTGGGCCAGCGAAGGCAACTACATGGTCCTGAAGGTCAGCCTGCCCGGCAAGCCGGAGACCTACCAGCGCCGCGAAGTCACCTCCGTTGCCGAAGAAACCAGCAAGTGGACAGTGGCCATGTGCGACGCCGAAGGCACCGTCAAAGGCCCGTTGAAGGAAATGGAACAGACCAAGGCCGACTGGGACACCAAGTACGCCACGCCCAAGGAAAAGGGAAAGAAGGTCAAGGTCGGCGAGATTGAAGTCGAGTGCGACGTGTTCGAAACCGTCAGCGGCAGCCGCACCACAACCGAGTGGGTCCACCAGGGCGCCATCGTGAAGACCGTGGTCAAGGATGGCGACAAAGAGACGGAGCTGCTGGCCGTGATCCTCGAGATCAAGTAGCAGCAACCTGCACTACCAACCGGCCCGGACAACCGGGCCGGTTTTCATTTGCGAAGTACATCGGCGCGCAAAGCCACAAACGAAAACCGGGTGCCCGCAGGCACCCGGTTCGCGATGGATAGTTCAAACGACTACTTCGCTTCAACGCGCTGCAACTCGCGCGGGTAGCCCATGGCGAGCACTGTGCGCAGGCTTTCGCGGCGCTTCTTCCACTTCTCATCGGTGCTCTCGAGCTTCTTGGCGCACAGAAAGGCCTGTCCAAGGCAGTGCCCTTCGCGGCTGCCCGATGTCCACCAGGCGTAATACGCGCCCTTGATGTAGGCGTCGTAGGCCTTTTGGAAGTTGCCGCCCTCAAAGTACGCGTCGCCAAGCGCCGGGTACGCCACCGAAAGCGCCACTTCGTCGTCGCCGCTGGCTGGGTCGTCGAACTTGTCGTCGCCGGTCACGGCCTCAAGCGTCGTGCGCGCGCCCGCAGCGTTGTTGTTCATCAACTGGCACCAGCCGTCCCAAGCCATGGCCAGGTACTCGCCGTTCTTGTCGCCGTCGCGCGTTGCCGCCGTCTTGGCACCAGCAAACGCGGCAATGGCTTCCTTCCAGCGGCCAAGCTCGGCTTCCAGTTCGCCAAGCCACTGGTTGCCCTGGCGTGCCAGGCTTGTGTCGGCGGCGATCATGGCCTGGTAGGTGCGGCGCGCGTCATCGTTCTTCTTCGATGCGCGCTGCATGTACGCTTGTTCCTGGTATACCTGGGCGGCGAAGTAGCCGGCCTTGTAAGTCTGCAAATACTTGGCGAGTTCACGCGACGCGTTGGTGCCCAACGCTGCGTCACCGGCCATTTCCTTCACCCACAGCATGGCCAACAGGTACTGGGCTTCTTCCTTGTCCAAAGCGCTGCCCGTGCCCGTCAGTGAGGCAAGCTGCTTGGCGGCCTCTTCGGGGTTGGCACCGATCAGCGAAGCAGCTTCCGTCAGCGCGGCGCTTGAGCTGGTCTCGCGGGTCAGCGAAACGATCAGGCGGCGGGCCACTGTGCCCGTCTTTTTGTCGGCTGTCGTGTAGCTGACTTCCTTGGCGTTCCAGCCGGTTACGGTCACATCGCCAAGGTTGTCGATGCTGACTTTGCCGGCCGCACGGTTGATGTACGTAATGCGATCAGCGTGCAGCGCCCCTGCCAGCAGGGTGCCGCACAGCATGACGGCCAAGGCCGCGTAAGCAGTTTTCATTCCCATTTCCCTTCGTTAGCGTGGCGCCAAGTCTGCCCTTAAATCGACCCCGAGACAACCCTTACAACGGATTACCCGGCCAATGGTTCGCGCGACAGGGCATGAACTTCCCGCCTCAGTTGCGCGGCGGCATCCGACACCGCCTCGCGCCAACGGGCCTCGCCATAGGCCTTCAACGGCCCGTTTGCGTAGGCATGCATCACCCCGCGGCTTGAGTTCACTATCGCGCCCTTGCCGGCAGCATCAAAGCAGGCGCGCACGGCCTTGGCGTCGCCCCCCTGCGCCCCCCACCCCGGCACCAGAAAGTGGGTATGCGGCATCAGTTTGCGCAGGTGCACGGCCGCGTCAGGGTGCGTGGCACCCACCACGGCACCGACGTCGCTATAGCCGCACGTTCCGATCGCCGAGGCGCCCCAGCCTTCGATCAGGCGGGCCATTTCGTCCACTACGGCGCTGCCCGACTTCAGCACCAGTTGCTGCAACTCCGCGCTGCCCGGATTGCTGGTGCGCGCAAGCACGTATATGCCGCAGCCGTGTTCACGGGCGCGCTTCACAAAGGGCAGCACACCGTCACTGCCAAGATACGGGCTTACTGTGGCCGCGTCGGCCTGCATGGAAGGCAACGTGATTCCCTCAAGCTGGGTGCTGCCAAACAGCGAGCTTGCATAGGCGTCTGAAGTGCTGCCAATGTCGCCGCGCTTGACGTCGGCAATCACCAGCAGGCCTAACTCATGGGCGCGCTGGCTGATCGCGAACAGGATGTCATAGCCCCCGTGGCCCAGCGCTTCAAAGAATGCGGCGTTGGGCTTTACGGCAGCGACATGCGGGGCCACCAGCGACGTTACTTCCAGGCAAAACTCGCGCACGGCGGCCACGATCGCGGCCGGGACACTGCCGTGCAGCTGATTGGCGCGGGCGAAGAACTCGCGGGGTATCCAGTCCGGCCGCGGGTCCAGGCCGGCGCAAACCGGAGCATTCTTGGCGTCGATGGCAGTCTGCAGCCTGTCGGCGAAGTGGTTTTTCATACCGGGATTGTGCGCATTCGTGCCGCCGGTGCAAGCTGCCCCTGCCGGCCCGGGGACCCAACTCGTGGCCTGACCGGTGGTTGACACCCGTTGGCCCGTTCCTACATTCTGCGGGCCTTTGATCCAAAGCCCTGCCATTGCCATGGCAGGGTGCGCCTGTTGGACAGGGCTGATCTTTGCAATGGTGTGTCCGGAGCGTTGAATGTCCACTGCGATTGCCGCCGACTTCCTTACCGAAATCACCGACTCCAAGAGCCCCGACATCAAGACCCTGCTGGACCTGCGCGAAAGGCTGCTCGCTGAGCCCGGCCTGAAGCGCCAGGCCGAGCACGCGCTTGAGCACTGGTCGGCGTCTCGCGAACGTCAGGGCGTGCTTTTGTATCTGCTGGGCCGCGTTGAACGCGCGCTGGCAGTCCTGGAAACCGAGGCCAAGGCCGACTGGGGCAAGCACTTCCTCGCCTGTGCCCTCGTGGACAGCGGCTACTTCGCCCGCGCCGAAGAGATTCTGTCGGCCGAATTCAAGAGCAGCAAAGTGGCCTTCACGGCCCTGCCGCTATTCCGCGCGCTGGTCATGCTCGGCAAGTTCAGCGAAGCCGAAAAAGTGCTGAACCAGTGCAAAGAAGACGCGCCCGCCATCAAGGCCGGCAAGATTGAGCTGTTGATGCGCGACGGCCGGCTGCAGGAAGCCGTCGAGCAGATCACCCCGCTGTCTGAGGCGCACGGCACGGACCGCCATGTGGCCTTCACGGTCGCGCTTGTGGCGCAGGCCGCCGGCGACGACGACAGCGCCCGTCGCGCCTATGAAGTCGTGGTTCAGCGCCCGCCGGTATCGGTGGATGTGCTGATCAACCTGGGCGTGATGTACGAAGACGAAGGCAACTACGAACTTGCCCTGAAGTGCTACGACACGGTGCTGGCGGCCTTCCCCGGCCACAGGCGCGCAAAGCTGTACAAGCGCGACACTGAATCCAGCATGAACATGTACTACGACGAAGACCGTGAACGCAAGGAAGACAAGCGTATGCAGATCCTGCGTACGCCGGTCACGGACTTCGAGCTGTCGGTGCGCTCGCGCAACTGCCTGCAGAAGATGAAGATCGACACGCTGGGCGACCTGATCTTGAAGACGGAATCCGAGTTGCTCAGTTACAAGAACTTCGGCGAGACCAGCCTGCAGGAAATAAAGGGTATTCTTGGCAGCAAAGGCCTTCGCCTTGGCATGCGCCAGGACGAGGCCCTGTCCTTCGTGCCGGTCGACGACAAGAAGGCTGCCCCGCAAGGCGACGACAAGCTGGCACAATCGATCGACGCGCTGGCGCTTTCCGTTCGTTCGCGCCGCTGCATGGACCGCCTTGGCATCAAGACCATCGGCGAGCTCATGGAGCGTCCGGAATCCGAACTGCTGGCAGCACCGAACTTCGGCCAGACTTCGCTGAACGAAGTGCGCCAGAAACTGGCCGAGCTGGGCCTTTCGCTCAAGGCCTGATCGCTTGACGCCTTCCCGGGGCGGTTCCGGGCAGGGCGGGACTGCGCAGGACGGCCGCGGGAGCCGTGATGTCGGACTCGGTCGAGACCGTCTCTGATCCGTTGGAATACCGTGAAGGCCGCGGCACGCTCGATTTCGGCGTGCTCGCGGTCCGTAACGGCCTGATCACGCAGGAACAGCTCGAGTTCGTGCGCAGCAAGCAGGCCGCCAGCGCGAATCTGGGCGAGAACCGCACTCTCAAAGACATCATCCTTGCCGACCGGCTGATGACCGAAGAACAGGTCACCCGCGTCGAACGCGCGCAGGCACAGCTGACGCAAGACCGCGAACGCAAGCAGGACCTCAAGTTCAAGGGCTACGAAATCATCAGCACGCTCGGAGAAGGCGGCTTGGGCAGCGTGTTCAAGGCCCGCCAAGTCAGCCTGAACCGGCTGGTCGCTCTGAAGGTGCTGCACAACCAGTGGATCGACGACGATGAGTTCCGCAAGCGCTTTGTGCTTGAAGCCCGCATCGTCGGCAAGCTCAGCCACCAGAACCTGATCCAGGTCTTCGACGTCGGCAAAGAAGGCGACTACTACTACTTCAGCATGGAGTTCGTGGACGGCCGCACCTGTGAAGACCTGGTGCGTGAGGCCCCGCGCAAGCAGATGGAAATTGCGCGTGCGGTGGACATCTGTATCCAGACGCTGCGCGCGATCAACTACTACAAAGACTTCGACATCGTCCACCGCGACATCAAACCCAGCAACATCATGCTGACGCGCGGAGGGCTGGTGAAGCTGGGCGACTTTGGCTTCGTAAAAAGCAAACTCGACAAAGAGCTCGGCTACGAAGGCATGGTGCTCGGCACGCCCGACTACATCGCGCCCGAACAGGCCATGGGCAAGGAAGATGTCGACTACCGCGCCGACATCTACAGCCTGGGCGCCAGCTTCTATCACATGCTCACCGGCCGCCCGATGTACAACGGCACGCCCAGCCGCGTGATGCTGGCCCACACCCGTGAGGCCATGCCTGACCCGCGCACCTTCCGGCCCAGCCTGACCGACGACGTGGTCTCGGTGCTGCAGCGCATGCTGGCCAAGGACCCGAACCAGCGCTACGCCAACATCAACAATCTGTTCATCGATCTCGAGGCCCTTCGCGACGCGCACAAGCCCAAGGTCCCGAACAAGTATGAACTGGGCAAGTCCAGCATCATGCGAGCCCTCAACATCGAGAAGAGCCGCCACGCCGAGCTCAACGAACGCATCAAGGGCGCGGAAAAAAAGGCCGAAGACGCAATGGCGTCATCGCGTATCGCCTGGGGCGTAGCCGCCGGTGCGGCCGTCGCGGCAATCACCTTCCTGATCCTGTGGCTCGCCACCTGATGCAGCCCGCAACCGAAACACGATTCCACGGAACCAGGCGCAACGCGGTGTTTGGTGTTGTGCTGGTGCTCGTGATTCTCGCAACGCTGGCTGTGGTGTTCGTTGAGATCATCGCCGTTGTCGCGGTGTGCGCACTGCTGTTCGTCTGGGTTCTCGTCTACAACATCGCGCAAGCGGTCCTGCGCAGCACGCGCGGGCCAGTCAGCTACGCCGTGGACGAGGACGGTCTTTGGCGCGGCCGCGGCAGCCACATGAAACTCCTGTTCAAGTGGAGCGACCTGACCCAATGGCACGGATTCCAGACCGGAGTAGCCGGGGCGGTCGGCGGCCATTGCGAGTTTCGCACGCAAAAGGGTCGTCTGCTGGTCAGCCATGAAGACGTGTATGAACCATCGGCCGCAGACTTTGACGCAGCGGTGCGACGCTTCGCGCCCACTCAGCTGGAAGAACGCCGCGGGTAGTCGAGGTTCTCGGACTTTGACACGTGACCAAAGCGACCCGGTGCCGTTCAAGTAACTCAACGAACACATATGGCCAAGCAGCGCAAACGGCATGATCTGGAATCTCTCTTCGGCCTGGGGCCCAAGAGCAGCCAATGGCTGCGCGAGGCCGGGATCACGACACCGGCCCGTTTGCGCGCTTTGGGGCCGGTCAAGGCGTACCTGAAAACGATCCAGGCCGGCGCGAGCCCGAACCTGAACCTGTTGTGGGGACTGTATTCCGCCCTGCACGACATTCACTGGACATGGATCTCCGATGAAGAGAAGGCGGCACTGAAAGAAGAGCTGGCGCGGCTTCAGGCCTCAATGCGTGCCCAGTAGTCCCAGAATGTCGGGAAGCTCTTGGCCACGCACTCCGGGTCTTCGATCGAAAGTGGCACGCGCAGCCCGGCGACGGCGAAGCTCATCGCCATGCGGTGGTCGTCGTAAGTGTGGATCGTTGGGGATCGCTTTTGTTTGGTAGTCTTATCCCCCACGCCATCGACTTCCAGCCAGTCGGGCCCTGCGCGCGTTACTACGCCAAGCTTCGCTAGTTCAGCCTGCAGCGCCGCAATGCGGTCTGTTTCCTTGACGCGCAAGGTGCGCAGCCCAGTCAGGCGCGACGTGCCGCTCGCAAAGGCGCACACCACGGCCAGGGTTTGCGCGCAATCGGGCAGTCCGCTCAAGTCAGAGTCGACGGCGCGCAACGCGACTCCCGAGGCATCCACGCCCAGCCCGTCGGGGAACTCCAGCACAGAGCAGCCCATGCGCTCCAGCGCGTCCACAAACGCCACATCGCCTTGCACGTCTTGACGCGTCAAGTTGTTGATCACGCAGCGGCCGCCGGTCACCGCCGCCGCCGCCCAGAAGTAACTTGCCGCAGTACCATCCGGGGGGCACACATACGGACCGCGGCCTTCCAGGCCGCCTTGGGAAGTGGCCTCCAGCGCGCGAAAGCTCCGGTAACCATCACGCGAGACGGCAAACCCAAACGCTCGCATCACCGCAATCGTGATGTCCGCATAAGGCTTGCTGACGAGTTCACCCTCTATCGAGATGCTCACGCCGCCGGCCCGTGCCGGACCCACCATCAGCACCGCCGACAGGAACTGGCTGCTGACATCGCCGCGCATCGTGACCTTGCCGCCGCGCAGTGATGCGCCTTCAATCCCCAGCGGAAGGCAGCCCGGCTTGCCGCGCTCTTCGATCACCGCACCAAGCGCGCGCAGTGCATTCACAAGCTCGCCCATCGGCCGCTCGCGCATGCGCTCGTTGCCATCGAGAAGGAACCGGCCCGGCAGCACCGTCAGCATTGCGGCCGCGAAGCGAGACACCGTTCCGGCCGCACCGGTGTAAATGCGCGTTTCCTGCGGGCCGGCGATGGGCACGCGCGGCGGGTCCAGTTTGATCTGTGTCGAAAGCGGGCTGGCCCGTGTTACACGCCAGCCCAGGTCCACCAGTACGTTCAGCATCAGCGCGGTGTCGTCGGCGGGCGAAAGGTTCTCAATCACGCACGGCTGCTGCGTCAGTGCAGCGCACACGATGGCGCGGTTGGCGAAACTTTTGCTGCCGGGAAGTTCCAGCCTCACATCCACGGGCTTGTCGATGGGGACCAGCTTGCGGGCGGCCATGGCTACCCCAGTCCGCGGAGCTTGCGGTAGTTGGCAATCGCCAGTTGCGCCAGCCGCTGTGCCTGCGCTTCCGTGATCTCCGCGCCGAAGCTGAGGCGAATGCAGCCAATGGCGTCTTCCCAACTGACGCCCATGGCCGCCAGCACATGGCTGGGGTCGGTTTCGCCAGGCGCGCAGGCGCTGCCAAGGCCGACGCAATAGCCTTGCTCGCCCAGCTCAATCGCCATCGCCTGGCCTTCGATGTGAAGGAAGCTGATGTTGCTGACGTGCGGCAACCGTGGCGCACCGCGCCCGTTGATGCGCACATCGGACTGCAACCCCTGTATCAGCGCGGCTTCGAGCCCATCACGGATCGCGGCGACCCGCGCCCACGCGGTTGCACGCTCCGACTCGGCCAGCTCCATGGCAGCCACCATGCCCGCCATGCCGCTGAGGTCTTCGGTGCCCGCGCGCAGCCCCCACTCTTGCGGCCCGCCGACGATCACCGGCGCGATACGATTCGTCATCTGGTTGTAAAGCAGCCCCGTGCCCTTGGGCCCACCGAATTTCGCGCCAGCAAGGCTCAGCAGATCGGCACCAATCTCGCGCGGTTTCACTTCAAGTTTGCCAAAGGCCTGCACGGCATCGCAGTGGAACTTCGCCCCGGCCGCGCGGGCAATGGCGGCCACTTCGCGCACGGGCTGGATCACGCCGGTTTCATTGTTGGCGTACATCACACTGACCAGCGCGGTCTTGTCCCCCACCAGCTTTCTCAGCGCGCCCAGTTCGATGACGCCGTCTCTCGTAACCGGCGCGATGTGCACGGTTGCACCTTCGCGCTTCAGGCGTTCGGCCTCAAGCAGCACCGCGTGATGCTCAATGGCGCTGACCACCAGCTCGCGGCGTGTTCCGGTGGCCTCGGCCATCTGGCCACGCAAAGCCAGCACGTCGCTCTCCGTGCCGCCGCTGGTGAAGATGATTTCGCGCGGGTCCACGCCCAGCACGTTCGCCGCGCGGGTGTGCAGGTCGTACAGGTGCTTCTTGGCCACGTAGGCCAGCGGATGATGCGCGCCGGGGTTCGAGTACTGCTTCTGAGCGTACTCTGTCCAGGCCGCAAGGGCCTCCGGCCGGCAGGGCGAGCCTGCCGCGTGGTCACAGTAAATGAAGTTGATCGGCGTCATGTCGCTTTCGAACGGGCGGGCCTTGGCAACACTACGATACTGGGCGGCTTCGTCGGGCAGGCCTTCACGCACAACCCGCAGCCTGTGCACACGCGGCTGTCCACCTTGGGTGCGCGGCCCTGGAAGTCAATGGCGTTGGGCTCGAGCGGGCAGGCTTCGTGGCAGGCGCGACATTCCTTGTCCATGTATCCAAGGCAGGTCTCGGGCTCAACCACAGCGATCCCGATCCGGATCTCCCCCACCGGCGTCGGCTTCAGCGCCCCGGTCGGGCAGACCGACATGCAGTCGCCGCACAGCGTGCACGGCTTGTGGTTCGGCCTCAGCACGGGTGTGCCCTTGGGCGGCCCCTCATTTGCGCTGGCGGGGTGAATCACCTGTACCGGGCACGCGGCCACGCACTTGTTGCAGCGGGTGCAGGTGTCGTTGAATTTGTCTTCGTGAATCGCGCCCGGCGGCCGGAAGAATTTGCGGCCGTGCATGTCGATGAAGTCGCGCGGCAGGGCCTTTCCGCTGCCCTGCTCGTACAGTTTGCGGAACAGTTCCGAGTCCCAGTTTTCGACGATCTTTGAGCCCGGCACCAGGCGGGTAGCCGTCTTCACGGCCTCACCTGCAAAGCGGCGCAAGGCTTCGCGCTTGTCTGGGTTGGCTGGCTTGTCGCCGCTCATGCAGGCAGCATACGACGCGGCGCTGCTGGGTGAAGCAAGCGCCCTAGACCCATTCAGGCTCGACTTCGCTGGTGACGAAGCCACGCTCGCGACCCAGTTTCAGAAACAGGCGGGCTGCCTGCATGCCTTTGTCGCCGATATCGACGGTCCAGTGGTTGACGTACATGCCGACGAACTTGTCGGCCCTTGACCGGTCAAGGCCTCTGCCGTAGCTGAGGGCGTAATCCAGTGCCTCCTGCCGGTGCTTCAGGGCGTAGTCGATGCTGGCGCTGAAACAGCGGCTGAACTGGGCAATCACGTCATGGCCCAGGTCACGCCGCGCCACATTGCAGCCCAGAGGCAGCGGAAGCTCATGCTTCGTGTACCACCATTCGCCCAGGTCCACGAGCTTGAACAGCTTGAGGTCGTTGTAGGTCACCTGGCCCTCGTGGATAATCACGCCCGCGTCCACGCGCCCATCCAGCACGGCTTTCTGGACCTCATTGAAGTTCATGTGCACGAGCTTCACGTCGTCGTTGTAGAGGCGCGTGGCCAGAGTCGCGCTGGTCAGCGGCCCGGGCGTGGCCACGGTGCAGCCTTTCAGGTCGCCCGGGTTCATCGGTTCGCGCGTCACGATGATCGGCCCGTAGCGGTCGCCCATGGAGGCACCGGCGCGGGTGATCACGTACTTGTCGGCGATGTATGGGTAGGCATGGAAGCTGCAGGCCGTGACCTCAAGTTCGGCCGTCTTGGCGCGCTGGTTCAGCGTTTCGATGTCGCACAGCTCATGCTTGATGGTCAGCCAGCCCGTGTCGATCTTGTTGTTGGCCAGCGCATGAAACATAAAGGCGTCGTCAGCGTCGGGGCTGTGCGCCACGGTGATAGTCTTGCGTTCGGGCATCGGCGTTCACGGCGTGTGGCTGCGGGCTGTCGCGAGGCCGGGTGCCCGCTGCACCGGCGCGGCAACCCTAAACCGCAATCGTGAATTCGCAACCGGCAGGCTGACTATCGCGCCTGACGTTGTGACTCCGTTGCGTCGGCCAGGCGCACAACCTTGAGTTTCAGCTTTTCCCAGATCTTGGTGTCGATCATCAGCTTGACGACGTCCGGGTCCAGGTCGCCTTCATCAGCCATGCTTTGCAGGATCTGCAACGCGCGCTCAAGCGGGATCGCGGGTTTATAAGGCCGGTCGCTGGCCGTGAGGCTGTCAAACACGTCGGCGACGGCCATGATCCGGCTGCCCAGCGGCGTCTGCGCGGCTTTGACTCCGTTGGGGTAGCCGCCACCCTTCATCTTCTCATGGTGCTGGCCTGCGATTTCGGGCACGCGGGCGAGGTCCTCCGTCCACGGAATGCGCTTCAGGAACGACCAGCTGTCGGCGACGTGGTTCTCGATTTCCTTGCGTTCCTCGGGGTTCAGCGTGCCGCGCTTGGTGCACAGGCTGACCAGCTCATCATCATTGACCAACAGATACTCCTGGCCGCGGATGCGCCACGGGTTGGCGTGGATAGCCCGAATCGCTGCTTCGGCCTCATCGGTAACGAAGATCGGCTTGAAGTGTTTGCGCAGCAGGGCCGTCTGTTCAGCAAGCCTGGCCAGCTTCTCGTCGCGTTGCTGTCGCAGCGCCTGCAACGCGTCCTTGCCGGCCTTGCCTTCGGCGTAAAGTGCGGCCTCATGCTCCAGGGCATCCAGTTGCAGCTCACGGTCGATGATGGCGGCGCGAAACTCGATCGCCTGCTGCTGGGCCGGGTACAGCTTTTCGGCCTTGGTCAACACATGTTCGCGCACGCCGATCTTGCCGAAGTCGTGCAGCAGCGAGGCGTAGTGAAGCTCGGTCATCTCTTCATCGCTGAACGTGACGTTGGCGTACACGCCTTCCTTGGCGCGGTTGACTTCGTCGGCGATGGCCATGGTTAAGCGGTCCACACGACCGCTGTGGCCGGCGGTAGCCGGGTCGCGCTGTTCCACGGCCTGCACACAAGCGATCACAAAGCGTTCAAAGAGATGCGCGATGCTGTCCATCAGCCGCACGTTCTCGATCGCGACGCCGGCCTGGCTTCCGAGGCTGTTTGCGAGCTCGAGGTCTTCGTCGTTGAAGGGAATGACTTCATCGATCGGGTCGATGCCTTGCTCCAGCTTGCGCAGGGGGTCCTTCTTCTTGTTGATCAGCTGCACAATGCCTACGACTTCATCCTGCGTGTTCTTCAGCGGTACCGTCAGCATACTGCGCGTGCGATAGCCGTACGTTTCATCGATGTACTTGTTGAACTTGAAGGGCGCGTTGGGCGGGAGGTGATACACGTCCTCCAGTGCCACAATCTCGCCGGTCAGGGCCGCGTAACCCGCGATGCTTTCCATGTTGGCGGGAAACACAATCTCCTGGAACGGGATCTCGCGGCTGTCATTCTGCGCGGCCGCAAAGCGCAGCGTAAGCTGCTGCGTCATGATCGCGGTGCGCTTGACGGCCACGGCCTTGGTGCGGCGCTCGGCGCGGCCGAGGACCTTGCGGCCGGACATACTGGAGCCGCGACCACTTTCGATGATGTAGATGCTGCCGGCATCGGCATCGAGGATGTTGCGCGCTTCGGTCAGCACGACCTGCAGCAGGTCGTTCAGCACACGAACGTCGGACAGCGCGGTGCCAATCCGGTTCAGGCGCGCCAGTTTGTCGCGCGAGGCCGTGGTTGCGCCTTCACTGAGGGCTCGCGAGCGCAGCCAGGCCAGCTCGCGCACGCGGCGCACGAAGCGCTCCACCTCGCGCGGGACAGCCGGCAGCATGATGTGGTCGTCGAATTCCGGCACTTCCCCACTGTCTGCCACCGCCGCGGCGCCGAAAGTCGCAACGACGCTTGAGGGCGAACGCTCTTCCAATTCGGTATGGGGCAGGGACGGGCTATCCACGTCGATCAGCAGACAGGTTCCGAGGCTTACGGAAAACTGCCCGGACTGGTCAGGGCTTGACACGTCAATGACGGTGTCGCGGTCTTTCGACACCAGTGGGCAATTGGACAGTGCTGCCAGCAGCGCCGCGCGGCGTTCGTTGTTCGTTGAGTAGACGATAAAGCGCAACGGCTGGCGTTGTGAGGTAATCGGCAGGCGTCGGCGCAACTTGGAAGTCGGTGAACGCATAGGGGGCAGTATAACCGCGCAACCCGGGTTACGGACGTGAAACCGTGCTGCGCTTGGCCCAGTGAAAACGCAGCCGCAGCGTACCGTAGTAGCTGCGTTCAGGGTGCGCCACCAGTGTCATCGGCACCGGCGAGCGTTCAATCACCACGCGATCGCCACCCCTGAGCTCCGTGGTGCCTTCACCATCCATGGTGATGCTGATGACGTCGTCGCCCTTGAGTAAGAGCTCCAGCTTGCCGGAAGCGGGGATGACCATCGGGCGCAAGGTCAGCGAGTGCGGGCACATCGGCGTCAGGATCAGCGCGTCCAGCATCGGGTGCAGCAGCGCGCCGCCGGCGGCCAGGTTGTAAGCGGTGCTGCCGATGGGCGTGCTTACGATCAGCCCGTCGCCATAATAGTCGGCCAGTTCTTCGCCGTCGTGGAGTGCGTACACATGCGCCATGCGGTTGTTCGGCGCGCGCTGCATCACCACGTCATTTACCACGAAGCGCTCGGCTCGGCCGGCCGGTGACTCCACAGTCACGCGCAACAGCAGCGACTGCCGGGTGGGAAGCCGGCCCGCGACGGCATCTTTCACGCGCAGCAGCAATTCAGGAAGTTCGTATTCGGCAAGAAAGCCAAAGCGGCCGAAGTTCACGCCCAGCAGCGGAACCTGGTTCAATCCAAGCCGGCCCGCAATACGCAGTATGCTGCCGTCGCCGCCGAAATTGATTACCAGCTGGGGCTTCTTGACGGCGGGGTCGAAGGTCTGGTCCAGGTCGACGACGACCGCGTCGGTCAGCTCGCGAAGCAACGGTTCAACCTGCGCGATGGCATGCACCACGTCGGCCCGGCGACCGTCACCAACCAGCAGGATCATCCGCGAAGACTTCCCGTAGTTACGTTGCGAAAGGTGCCGCTGCCGCTGTCGACGCGTCGCAGGCCCATGCGCCGCTCAATGGTGGCGGCAAGGCCCTGCGGGTCGAGGCCGACTTCGGCCAGCACTTCCACGCGCGCGCCGTGGTCCACGAAGCGGTCTTCAATCGCGATCACTTCAATGTGGCCGGACGGCAGCTTGGCGCGGTTGGCGAACTCGAGCACCGCAGATCCAAAGCCGCCGCGACGCACGTGCTCTTCGATCGTGAACACAAAGGGCTGGTTCTCGATCAGCCGGGCGAACATGGTTTCATCCAGCGGCTTGGCGAAGCGCGCGTTGACCAGCGCCAGCTTTTTGCCGTGGCGTTCGGCCACAAGATCAATCGCCTCAAGTGCGTGATAGACCATGGCACCATAGGCGATCACAACGCCGTCAGGGCCATCCCGCAGCAATTCGGCTTTTCCGACTTCCAGAGCAGGCCCTGCCGGCAATTCCTGATGCTTAGCCGGCGTGTTGGCCCGCGGGAAGCGCACGGCGCTGGGACGATCAAGACCCAGGCCAAAATCCATCATGGCCCGCAACTCGCTTGCGTCGCGCGGTGCCATGACCACAAAGTTCGGCAGCATGCTGATATAGGCGATGTCAAAGACGCCGTTATGTGTCGCGCCATCGGGACCTACGAGCCCGGCGCGATCCAGTGCCAGCAGCACCGGCAGCTTGATCAGCGCCAGTTCCTGGAACAGTTGGTCCAGCGAGCGCTGCATGAACGTCGAGTAAATCGCGCAGATCGGTTTCATGCCGCCCAGCTTCAGGCCCTGGGCAAAGCCCACGGCGTGCTGTTCGGCCATGCCGACGTCGATCACGCGGTCAGGGAACTGCTTTTGCACTTTCTCAAGGCCCGTGCCCTGCAACATGGCGGCCGTAATTGCCACCACCTTGGGGTCGGCGGCCATCATCTGGGCGGTCTTCTCCACGAACACGTCGGTGTATGCGGGGCCGCCCGCGCGGCTGTGTTCCGGCGGCAGGTGCGAGGTCAGTTTGCTGCTGGTCTTGGCTGCGTGGTACGCGTAATGGTCCGGGGCGTCGTTGTTGAAGCCCTTGCCCTTCTTGGTCATGACGTGCAGGACCACGGGCTTGGGGATGCGCCGGATGTTGTCAAATGCCTCAAGCAGCATGTCAAAATTGTGGCCGTCGATGGGGCCGTAATAGAAGTAGCCCAATTCTTCAAACAGCACGCTGGGGTGCGTGCTTGGCATCAGGCCATGCAGGCCGGCCTTCACGTGATCCAGCACGTCGTGAATGGCCTTGCCTACGCTGCCAGCTTGCTCATCCAGCACCTTGAGCATCTTCTTGATGTCTTTCTTGGCGCTGGTGTAGGCGTGGCTGGTGCGGAACTTGGCGAAGTAATTCGAAAGCGCGCCGGTGGCGGGGCCGATGCCGTGCTCGTTGTCGTTCAGCACGATCAGGTACTTCAGGTCGCGCATGTCGCCGCCGTGGTTCAGCGCCTCCAGCGCCTGGCCCTCCTGCAGCGCGCCGTCGCCGATTACCGCGACACTGGTACGGTCCGTAAAGCCCTGAGCCTTGTTCGCGATTGCGATGCCCAGCGCGGTGCTGAGGCTGGTACCGCCGTGGCCGGTTTTCACCAGGTCAAAGCAGCTTTCCTTGGGGTCAGGGAATCCTGAAATGCCGTGGTACTGGCGCAGGCTGCCGAAGTCCTTGCGGCGACCCGTGAGCAGTTTGTGCGGGTAGCACTGGTGGCCCACGTCGAACACGAGCGAGTCGTGGTCGCGCATTTGGTAGTAGTAGTGCAGGGCAATGGTCAGCTCGACGGTGCCGAGGCCTGAGCCAAGGTGCCCACCGGTCTTGCCGGCCACAGATTCGATGATGAAGGCGCGAAGTTGCTCGGCCAGCTTGGGCAGGTCGATTCGATGAATCTGCTTCAACCCTTCGGGGGTATCAGCCTGTTGCAGCAACTCGTACATCCGCTTCCTTTACCGTGCACCGCCACGGTGCCCCGCAAACCGCGCAGTCTAGCGGCGGCCCCCCACCTAGGCTAGTGAGTGCGCGCCACAAAGTACTCGGCTATCGTCACTAACGCCTGCGGAGCGGGCAGCGCATCCAACTTGCCCAATGCGCTGTCGATCAACTGCTGGGCGTGCTTTGTGGCCCCCTCCAGCCCCATCAGACGGGGATAGGTGATCTTGTTGGCTGCCAGATCCTTGCCGGGTGACTTGCCCAGCTGCTCCGCCGTCGAGGTCTGGTCCAGGATGTCGTCCACGACCTGAAACGCCAGGCCGATGTCGTGCCCATAGCCACGCAATGCCTGCTGCTGGGCCCGGTTCGCACCGCCCATGATGCCGCCTGCAACGACAGCGGCCGTGATCAGCGCGCCGGTCTTGTGTTCGTGGATATAGCGCAGCTCGTCCAGGGTGGGCTGCTTTTTCTCGCCCTCAAGATCCGCCATCTGGCCGCCGACCATTCCTTCCAGACCCGCACCCCGGGCTAGTTCGCGGGCGCAACCTATGGCCTTGGCGGGGTCGGCCACGTTGGCCAGCACGGCCTCAAAAGCGTAGGTAGACATGGCGTCGCCAGCCAGAATCGCGGTGGCTTCATCGAAGGCCTTGTGGCAGGTCGGCTGGCCGCGCCGCAGGTCGTCGTTGTCCATGGCCGGCAAGTCGTCGTGGATCAGGCTGTAGGTGTGAATCATCTCGAATGCCGCGGCCACGGGCATTGCCGGCTCGGTGTCGGCACCCAAGGCCTCGCAGGCGGCCAGCACCAGCATCGGACGCAGACGCTTGCCGCCGGCATTGAGGGAGTAGTTCATGGCCTGCACCAGGCGTGAAGGCGCCTTTGCGTGAGGCCACGCAAAGCGTTTGAGCGCCTGCTCGACCATGGGTGACATGCGGTCGAGCAAGCGCTCAAAGTTTTGTTGCGGATTCTTAGGCACCTGGGTTCACGTCTTTGGGCGACTTCGGGCGGTTCTTGTCGTTGTACCAGGCCGGCTTGGGGGCGACGCCCATCTTGCGGAAGCGACCCTGGCGGATGTCCGCCTTCTTTTCGTCGCCATCGGCGTAGATGATCGGGCGGATGTCGCGTTCGAGGTCAAGCTCGCCACCGACGCGCGGGCCGTTGGCGCTGACGATGGTCGGGCGCACAAAGAACAGCAGGTCGGTCTTGCTGGTGGTCTTGTTTGCGCTCTTGAACAGATAACCGATGATCGGGATGTCCTTGAGGAAGGGCAGGCCGTTTTCGTCGGTACGTTCACGTTCGCGCATCAGGCCGCCCATCACGAGGGTTTCGCCGTCGTTGATGAACACGTCGGTGCGGCTTTCGCGCTTGCTGAGCACCGGGGTGTTGTTGCCTTCGATGGCCACGTTGCCGACCACTTCGCGTACGGTCACTGTAACTTCGAGGCGAACCAAGCCGCCTTCGAGCACGGTCGGGATCACGTCCATGACGATTGAAACTTCCTTGAACGAGACGCTGGCGGTTGTGGTGCCACCACCCTGCGATGAAGCCTCAAGGTAAGGTATTTCTTGACCGACTTCGATGCGCGCCGGGCGACGGTTGCTGACCATCTGAGTCGGCTGGCTCAGCGTGCGCACGCGGCCGTCGTTGGCGAGCAGTTCAAGGCGCACGTCAAGGCGCGGGTTGCTGAAAGTGCCGAAGAAGGGGTCAAAGCCGGTGGGCTGGCCGAACAAGCCACCGACGGTGTTGGTGGTGTCCTCGCTGCTGCCGGTGAACACTCCATCGTTGAGGTTGTCCGCGGGCTGGCTGGTGAACAGTTCAAGGCCGTAACCCATGTACGAGTCCAGCGTAACCTCGATCAGCTTGGCCGTAATCAGCACCTGCTCAGGCGCCGTGTCCATCGACTTCATGAGCTGGTCAACGTTGTCGATGTTTGAGGCAGACTCCCAGACGACCAAGCTGTTGCGGTCCTGATTGGCAATGACGCGCCCTACGCTGCTCATCACACCCTGAAGCGCGGCCAGGATGCTGGCATCTGCGGCGTTACGAGTAATCCGGTACTCACGGACCACGATCGCTTCGGAGGCCTTGGCGGCATCCGCGTCGGCCTTGATCTGAGGTAACTGGGCCTCGATCAGCGCGATGAAAGAACTGACGCGCTTTACGTTGGAGTCCAGGTCAAACACGGCCAGGTACGAGGTAGTCTTATCCACTACGACCTTGCCGTATGGACTCAGCAGGTTGCCAACCTCCGTCTTCAACTGGCTCACATCGGTGCCTGGAAGGTTCCAAGCCTGGCTCTTGATGTCCTCGTCCTTGATCGAACCGCTCGTGCCGCCCGCAATGGGACCAGAAGGGACTCGAATGCGGTAGGTGAACATGAAGCCGAAGCGGGTTTGTTCCACTTCCTGCTCTTCGCCTTCCGGAGTGATGACCTTGACTCTTACCTTCCAGCTGGTCTCTTTGACGTCCATGTCGCCCAAGTCGGCCAAGCGACGCAGCAGATCGCCAGGAGTTGCGTCGCGCATGAACATGCTGATCTTGCGGGCCTGCACGTCCTCAACCAGGTTTTCACCGCCGCCACCGGGCTGCTGACCTTCCGGTTCAGGCTGACGACCATCCTGCATTACAGGCACGGCCGGCACGTACACATCTGTGCTGGTGACGTTGCCGACTTCCATGATGGCGCGGACCAGCGGGTGCTCTTCAAAATTGGCAGTAAAACGGTCACCGTCAGAGGCCTTGGCACCTGCAACCACGTTCGCAAGTTGCTGGTCGCTCTGGCGCGCCTTGATGATGATATACTCGCCGTCTTCAATGAAGTCGAGCTTGTTGGCCTTGCAGATCGCGCGGATCGCGTCCTTGGGCTTTACGCGCGGGAACATGACCGTCAGCTTCACGGTAACAGTACCCTCCACGATGATTTTCAGGCCTGAGCGATAGGCGATGTAGTGCATCACCGTGTGGATGTCCTTCTGGACAAAGTCCACGTTCATTTCTGCTTCCGGGTCCGGCTTGACCTCCGCTGCCGGCGTGCCCTCGCCCTCGCCGCCCTCTTGTGCGTGACACGGGGCCGCCAGCATGCCCATCAGCACCGCGAACAGGATCGCGGCAAGGTTGCGGCCAGTCAGTACGCTCATGTGTGCTCTCCCCATCCGAAAGTGCTGCATTTGGAACCACACGCCGCTTTCCACGGCGCGCTAGTCGTTTTCGTAACGGCCACTCTTGATCAGTGGCATGTCAATCAAAGCACCGGTGTCGCCGCGAAGCAGAATGCCCTTGCCGGCCGAAGTGCTGTAAATCTTCTCGATCACGAAGCGTGTTCCGGGCAGGCGATCCTTTTCCTTGAACGGGCGTGTGCGGCCCTGGAACCAGGCTTCAAGCACGCGTTGCCGCTCTTCGCGCAGACGCGGCCGGCCCTCGGCATCAAGTATGGGATTGCCTTGCTCGTCTTTTTCTTCCACCTTCACGATGTGTTCCATCTCGGTGATACCATCCAGCACCCACTGAGCGCGCAACTCGTCGATGTACTTTTTGCGATCTGGTTCGACCACGTCCAAGTTCTGTACAAACAGCGGGTCGTACTGCCAGAAAGCACGGCCGCGTTCCTTCTCCCAGTTCTCGCCGCTGTCAGGCGCATTGACGGTCCAAGTGTAAGTAGGAACGACAATGGTTTCCTTGGCAGGCAGTTCGCCCGGCGTCTGATACTTGCTCACGACAGCCGCTGCAGCGCCTTGGTTCCCTGCCTGACCCGTGGCACCGACGGTCAAGTTCGGGTTCGCGCCGGGTCCCGGAGAGGGGCCCGCGCCTGGATTGGGATTGGCCGCGATGTTGATTACACCTACGTTCGAAGCTGTTGTATTGGGCGGGGTGTCGCCACCAAACAGTTTCAGCTGCCACGCAGCCACACCACCACCGACCACGATTAGGACCACCAGCACGATCAGTTGTTTCTGTTGTTTGTTCATCAGAAAACTCCAGCAACGGCCCAAGACAACGCGACTGAAATCAACACTTCGCGAACGGGCCAGTTAGCGACCGATCGTCGCGTAGTCACGCTTCTCAACCACAAAGACCGACAGCAGGAATACGTGCTTGCGACCTTGGCTCTGGTCGCCCAGCATGATCAGAGCTTCCGGAATAACCACGGCGTCCGACATCGACTCCAACTTCACAAAGAACCGCGCAAAATCGTGATAGGTCCCCGTTACGTGAATCACCAACTGAGTGGCTTGCAGGCCGTCCTTGAACGGGATTCGCTCTCCTGTGGCTTTCACGACCTCAGGGTTGGTCTCTGATTGCAGGCGGTCCTGCGGGACCCGCAGATTATGGGTGTTGCACAAGGTGCGCAGGTTTTCCTGCACCAGGCGCAACTGGGCCGGGTCGGTAAACGGTGTTTCCAGTTCACGCACCCACTCTTCAATCTTTGCGGCATCCTGTGTCAGGTCATTCACCCGCTTCTGACGATCCACCTGCGCGTTCATCTGATTCTCAACTTCCTTCAACTTCGCTTGCGCGGCTTCACGCTCTTGCTTCTTGGGTATGTAAAGTCCCATGTACAGGCCGATAGGAAGGCCTCCGCCAAACAGTACGGCCGCGACAATGGCCATGATGCCGGCCGTCCAGTCGCTTGAGATGCCTTGTGATTTTTTTTCTGCCATGGCTCAGGCTCCTGTGCGCTGTCCGCAGACGGCGACGCTAGTTGTTCACCGCCGAGGAATCGCGCAGTGCCGCGCGCATCTGGAAGGGTACATACCGCGAGACCTCGCGGTCCGCCGTAGGTGAAGTTTCGCGCTGCAGATCCAAGCTGAACTGCGGTTCACCCAGCAGAGTCAACATGCCGTCCATGGCCTGTGCCACCTGCTTCAGGTCGTTCTCGGTCACGATGTCACTGGCCACGATCTGGATGTATCCGTTGGCCTGCAGGCTGCGCGGCCCCATCAGTGCATTGGCGCGCTGGCTTGGGTCTTCGGGTGTACCGCTGGCACCGCGCTGCAAGCCAGCCGTGTTTACGTCAATCGTCAGGCGGTTGTACCAGAACTCCGCATTAGGCCGCTGCTGGTAAAGGTCCTGCAGGATGGGTGTAAAATAGGGCCTCCGCTTGAGCGTGTTAAAGTCTTCTGTATACGCCGCAATCATCCCCAACTTGCGTTTGATTGCCGCCGGCTCTTCGGTGTTCAGGCGCGTGGTCAGATCGTCAACCTGCTTTTGCTGCCGGGCAATCGTCTCGTTCAGGCTGTTCAAGTCAGTCGACTCTTTCCAGAACAGGCTGCCGACAAAGATGGCCAGCAACCCGCCCAGAAACAGGACGGTCACGACCGCAAGGAAGATCACCCGGCGCCTCTGGCGCGCCTTGGCTTTGTCCTTGATCAGGTTCAGTTCAAACATGGGTGCGTGTCTCCCCTTTGCCGCCGTCTACTGCCGCCCACTGCCGCTTACGCCTTCAAGCCTGCAACCCGCACTTCTGTCTGTCCTAGAGCTGGCGCATCGCCAGGCCTGTCGCCACGGCCATCATCGGCCCCATTTCATCCAGGAAGTTCGGCGGGTACTTGTTGGCCACACCACCGACATCCAGGCGCGCAAACGGGTTCCACAGTTCCGTCGGCACACCAAGCTGACTCGCGAAAAACTCCTCGATGTCCGGGAACTTCGCCGTGCCGCCGCACAGCCGCACTTTGTCGACGCGCGGGATGATGCGACGGTTGATGTAGTACTTGAAGGTGTCCTGGATTTCGCTGATCAGGTCGCCCAGAGCGTCAGCCAGCACAGCACGATTCGCTGAAATGCGCTGCGCGGCATTCATGCCGTTCTGTGTCTGGCCCGAGGCTTCGAAGTTATCACCGTCGGTCATCGTGTCGCCGCTGGTGAAGCCGGTTTCGTCGCTGTCAAGCAACACATACTCTTCGTTGCCTTCGTCCACGGGCTGGAAGCCTTCCGTGTCGCCAAAGCCTTCGGTGCCGCCGGGCGTGGTGCCGCCGCCGTCATCGAAGCTGCCGCCGCCTTCCAGATCATCCAGCGGAGTATAGCTGGCCTCACGCTTGCGCTTTTCGGCCTGGGGCAGGTCAAGTCCGTAGATTTCGCTGATCGCGCGGCTGATCATGTCGCCGCCGGTGGCCACGTCTCGAACAAAGCTGCGGCGCGGGCCGTGCATGATGCTGAGGTTCGTGAAGCGCGCGCCGATGTTGATCAGCGCCACGGTCTCACGTTCGTTGACGCCTTCGGTTTCGCAGAAGGCATTGCTGAGCGCGAGCGCGTCAATGTCGAGCACCACGGGGTCAAAGCCGGCGCTCTTGAGCAGCACGTAGCGCTTGTCGACTTCTTCGCGGTGGACGGCCACCACCAGGCCTTCCATGACGGGCTTGCCCTCTTCCATCACTTCGTCGAACAGCACGAAGTCGAGCGCCGCCTGGGCAAGGTCAAACGGGATAATCTGCTCCGCTTCAAAGCGGATGGCCTGTTCGACTTCGCTGCGCGGAATGCTGGGGAACTTGAACAGGCGCGGCGCTACGCGCGGTCCGGAGACCGCGAATGCGCACGGCTTGCGGGCGAAGGATGAGTCCTGCGACACGCGCTCAAGGGCGCGCAGTGGCGCCTCGGCGATGGACTGCGGACTCTCTTCGGGGTGGAACTCCGAGCGCCGGATGTCGGCCTGGCCGACACTCTTGAGCGAGTAACCACTGCCTGTGCGCTTGAGCGCAACGGCCTTGATGGAGGAAGTCCCCACATCAATGCCAACGGCTAAGGTTGCCATGGGCCCTTCCGCGGAAAGAGTTAAGTATCTGAGGGTCTACAGTGGCGGAAGGATAAGGGGCGGTCACAGGCTCGTCAACCCCCACCGGAATAAAGGGATACGCAGTTGCTGACGGCCGAAAGTGCAACCTGTGCGATGGTATGTCGGCCGGTTCGAACCACGCAAACTGAACCTTCCAGCGTGCAAGAGCTGACATGCCGGCAAAGCAAGCACCGAGAAAGAAAACCACTCCAGCACTGGCTGGAGTGGTTCAGGGAGCACGCCAACTTGAGCTATTGAATCACGTTGCGAAGCGTAACTGCCAGCTGCACCGTGACAGACTCAGTGCCTTCCGTGGATTGCATGATCACTGTGAACGCCCGCGACGATTGGCGAATCACTTCAAACTGCGTTACGCCATCTTGACCGAACCGCGGGTTAGTCTCGACGTTCACCCACCGATAGACGTCATACGGATCCGAAGAACTGATCGTGCGCCGAGATTCCCAAGTGATGTTGTTGCGCGTTTCCACCAGGGTCACGGGGTTGAAATCCACGGCTGTGAACTGCACCCGATGGCCCTCAAATCCGCCGCCTGTGTACCAGCCCGAGCCATTGCCTGTGGCGGTCGCGCTGTACGATGCCGTCCAGTCGGTGTCAGGATACAACAGAGCTTCTCCAGTACGGGCATCGAAGCTGAGCTGGCGGATCAGGTCGACGCGGCCGGTAAGGGCAGCAAAGTCGCGTGATTCACCCATGCCCCTGAACAGGACCACCAACACCATTCCCATGCCCAAGATCAGGATCGTTGACACCGCCATCGCGATGATCAACTCCATCAGTGTTACGCCTCTGCGAACTAACCGGCGAGTGCGCTGCATGTTTGCTCTCCGCGTGTATTGCTGCGAAAGAAACTTCGAGGGTTTGACCGCTACCTCAAGCCAATCAGTTCGCGATTCGGGTTTCCTGGCTCAGTGAGAAGTCGGACGACGTGCCAGAGAAAATGCCCCACTGGATCACGGTCTGAACCGATCGGTAGCGATAGGTCAGGCCGCCCACCGTGTTCTCGATGTAGTAGTTATTCGTTGTGTTAGCGTTGTAGAGAATGCGGGCACGAATTCGGTAGCTGAAACCGTCCAAGGTTACTGGTTTGTAGCGCTGGGCGGCAATCCAGGCAGAATCCGGCGCCGCATAGCGATAGCCGTACGGCACGAAATTGCCCGCCCCTACGTCGGCCGAAGTGTATCCCACACAGCCCGTGTAACCGGGGGCTCGCCAAGCCTCAATCTCGCGCTCGGCCAAGAACAGTGCGTTCTGTTCGTGCCACTCATTGATCTCAGTCATGCGGGCCGTGGAATAGTACGCGAAGCCGGCCAGCGCGATGATAACCACGAGGAGGATCGAAACTCCGACCTCAACCAGCGTGAATCCGCGCCGTCCGCTGCGGTGGGCCTTCGAGATGGGCATGGTGACCTCTGTTCAGGAATCTTACACGAAGATTACACGGCGCTTCGGGAAGAATCAAACACATTTTGAAAGATTCGCCAAATGACAAGAAGGGCTGCCTGGTGGCAGCCCTTCTGTCCAAACGATTCAGACTTGCTGGCTTAGGCCCAAGCGATGGTGCTTTGGCCGCTGGCCCACTGGAACGTGATGGTACCAGTGCCGTCGCTGCCTGCGCCAGCGTTGGTGCTGATCGCGCCGGTTGTGGCGGTCGAGGTGATGGTGTCAACAATCTTGAAGTACTTGCCTTCAAAACCCGACAGCGTCTGGAACGACGAGATCGTCGCCGGAGCCGTGCCGTTCTTCGAGTACTGGACGCGGGTAGCGTCACGGGCTGAACCCAGCAGCTGTTCGCCTTCTGCGCGGCGTGCGTCGCGGGTGTTGCTGGTGATCAGCGGAATCGCGGCTAGGGCCAGGATGCCGACGATAACCACCACAATCAGCAGTTCGATCAGGGTAAAGCCCTTCTTCATCTTGTTAACCATACGAGTTTTCTCCTAGACATGCCTTCCCAGGCGGAACCAAACGGGTGAGGGTTAGAATTCAAGTTACCTGCGCACTGCTTGTAAAGCACAAAAGGTGCAAACTTCACCAGCATCTTCAATTCACTTCACGTATTTCGCTCTGTTATGTCACCAGACTATCACGGCCAACAGTGCGTGTCTAGTTTCTTTCCAGAAAATTGTTCGATTCCGAGGTTGTACCTGCTGCGAGGCCGGACTTTGCATTGCTTGCACAGCTTTTGCAACCCTAATGCGACACCTATGTGCCTGTTGACTCATCCAGAAAGCCGTCCAGATCCGCTATCAACCCGGCCGCGCGCTCGTAGCGCGCTTCAGGATTCTTGGCCATGGCGCGGCTGATGATGCGCGTCAATGCCTCGGGAACGGCCGGATTCACGGCGTTTGCGGCCGGCGCGGAATCGAACAACACGCGCTTCATTACATCGTACTGGTTGTCGCCCTCGAATGGGCGACGACCCGTGACGGCCTCAAACAGCGTGACGCCCAAGCTGTAGATGTCTGTCCGTTCGGTAATCTCGCGGCGACCGCCCTCGATTTGCTCTGGGCTCATGTACGCGGGCGTGCCGAGACTGATGCCCGTGGCGGTCAGGATCTCGCTGGTCTTGTGGAACGCGAGGCCGAAGTCAACCAGCTTGACGATGCCGTCGCGCACGATCATCAGGTTGCTCGGCTTGATGTCGCGGTGGATCACGTTGTGCTGGTGGGCGTAGGCCACGCCGCGGGCGGCATCGCGTACGATTTCGGCGGCGTGGAATGCGCCCAGGTGGCCACGATCCTGGATCAGTTCGCGAAGGCTGCGGCCCTCGAGGTATTCCATCGCGTAGAAGTAGAAGTCTTCCTGCTGGCCGAAATCGAACACGCGCACGATGTTCGGGTGCACCAGGCTGGTGATGGTTTCGATCTCGCGCTTGAAGCGTTCGATATCCTGAGGGTCTGTCGCAAGCTGCACGGGAAGCACTTTCAGCGCGACCACCACGCCGTCGCTGCGGCGCTCGCCCTTGAAAATGATGCCCATGGCACCGCGCGCGATCTGCTGCAGCTTGTGGTACTGGCCCAGTGCCTTGGGGTACATGACGCTGTCGCGCCGCTGGGCTTCGCCGGCCTTGCCGCGAGAGGCAATTGTGTCAGGGTCCACTGCGTCAGCGATGCGCCGCGACGCGAGTTCCGACGCCAGAATGGCGATGGCCGCCGCCACATCACCCGCCAGCATGCCGCGGCGGCTGGCGGCGGTGGCCATGTCGCGAGCTTCGCCCGATTCGACGATGCGAAACAGTTCTTCAACCTGGCGTGCGGTCAGCAGGCCGGTGATGGTACCGATGTGGGCAAACAACCTGTCGTACTGATTGATTCGCATGGGCACCTGTACAAGCCGGACGGCAACTTCAGCGCGTTCACGCGCCCTGACGCGCGGCCTTTCGCGGCCGGTTCTCCAGGCTCTTGGGAAGCGGCTCCCCGGCCAGCATACTGGCGTACACGGAAAGCAACGAATCAGCCATGTCCGACGGAGAATACATTTCTTCAACCTTGCGGTAACCGGCTACGGCCATGCGCAGCCTTTCGGCCGGGTTCTGGACCAGCATCAGTATGCGTTCGGCCAGCGCCGCGGAGTCTTGCCGCGGCACGATCAGACCATCGACGCCGTCCTTGATAAGGTCAAACACCGCGCCGCCTTCGCTGGTGATAACGGGGCGCCCGTTGGCCATGGCGTTCAGCACCATCAACGCCGCGGCGCGCTGGCGGCTGTCCACGACGACGACGTCAAACGGCTGCCAGACGCGTGAGTAGTCGTACAGGTTATCAATCACCACGATGCGCTGCGTCAGGCCGCGGGACTCAATGAATTCGCGCACGTTCGGCGATTCGGGGCCGTCGCCCAGTATGGAAAACATCGCGTCGTGGCCCTGTGCGGAGACCTTCAGCGCGGCCTCCACAAACGTGCGGTAGTCGCTGCCGGTGTTCAGGGGCCCGACCCAGCCGATCACCGCGCGCTTACGTGTGTCAGCCAGATCGCGCTCAGCGGGTGGGTTTTCCGCAAATGCGCAATCCGGTATCAGCGTCGTGCGCGCGCGTTCAAGCCGGCAATCATTAAGCAGAGTGGCGCGCACAGCCTGGTCAGAAGCGATGTACGCATCGTAGTCGGTATCCCCGGGTGAAGGTGTTTCCTCAGGCCTGATACCGTGCACGCTGACCACAACCTGGCAGGCCAGCATGTCGGCGGCCCTGACAGCGTGCAGCGACGGCGATGGCTCAACGGCATGCACCAGGTCCGGCCCGAATTCGCGCAACGCATCGCGCAGGCGCCGCCAACCGAAGAACCCGAGTGTGCGGCCGGCGGGTAGCCTGTGCCAGTTCGGAACTTCGACCTCGATCGTCTCGGCCTGTTTGCCCTCCGGCGCCACCAGCAGCACCTGGTTGCCCGATTCAAGAAGGCACCGGGCCAACGCCCTTGTGTACAGGGTAATGCCATCAAGCTGCGTCTGCGGCGCGAACAGGGCAATCCGCAGCGGCCGCGAAGGGCGCACCCGGTCCGTGTCGCGCCCGCCGGGCTTGCGGATGCGCGTGGTATCGCGGCGTGGCGTGACTTCACTGCGGTTGGACGGGTGGTCCTTGGCCACTACGCAGCCTCCACATTTTCAGGGTCGCCTTGCTGCAGGCGCCACGAGGCCGCATAGGTTCCCTCTTGCGCCAGCAGCTCTTCGTGGGTGCCGCGTTCAATGATGCGGCCTTCGTGCAGTACCAGTATCAGGTCGGCGCGCCGTATCGTGCTTAGCCGGTGCGCGACCGCGAATACGGTGCAACCCTCTACCAGTTCATCGAGGGCCTGCTGCACGACGCGTTCGCTTTTCGTGTCCAGGCTGCTGGTGGCTTCGTCCAGCAGCAAAATCGGCGCCCTGCGCAGGAAGGCGCGCGCAATCGCGATGCGCTGGCGCTGCCCGCCGCTGACCGTGACACCACGGTCGCCAAGCGGCGTATCAAGCCCCTTTGGCATCGCCTTGATGTCGTCCCAGATGTGCGCGTGGCGCGCGGCCGCAATCACTTCTTCTTCCGTGGCATCGCGACCGCCGGACTGGATGTTGTCGCGGATGGTGGTGTTGAACAGGAAAGTCTCCTGGCTGACGATCGCGATGTTCTTGAGCCACGAGTCCAGTTTCATGTCCTTCAAGTCAACGCCGTCAATCACGATCGCGCCCTGCGTTGGATCGTAAAAGCGCGGGATCAGGTCCATCAGCGTGGACTTGCCATGGCCGCTTTGACCGACGAACGCCACAAACTGTCCGCGCTGCACTGTGAAACTGAGGCCACGCAAGACGGGGCGCTCGGCCTCATACTGGAAGGCCACATCGCGGAACTCGATCGTCTTGAAGTCGGGTGAGGCCTCTACTGCGCCGTCGCGGTCTTTCAGGTCGCTCTGGCGGTCCAACAGTTGCAACGCGGCCTCAAGGCCGGCCGTCGACTCCTGCAACTCGTTCAGCGAATGCCCGAACTTGCGGGCCGGGTCATACAGCAGCACCAGTGCAGCAAAGAACTGCATGAACACACCGATGCCGCCGGTTTCATGAAACCAGGCTGTGGTGAAAATCAGTCCCACGCCCAGCAGTGCCGCGGCCATCATGGAGTTGTAGGTGATCTCGACGCCGAAGCGGGATAGCCCCTTGTAGCGTGCGACCTTGCGTTCCTTCCGGAAGACTTCGTTGGAGACGCGCCAGAAGTCCTGGCGCTGCGCTTCTTCCAGGCGATACGACTTGACTACGCGAATGCCATCCAGCATCTGCAGAAAGAAGTTCCCCGCGACTTCACTGCGCTGGTACTTCTTCTTGGTCGCCTTGCGGATCTTTCCCGCAAACAGCATCACCGGGATCAGCACCACCGGGAATACCACCAGCGTGAACAGCGTCAGCACCGGGCTTGTGTAGATCATGACTCCGAGAACAGACAGCATCGTCAGCGGGTTGGACAGCACACTCTCGAGCGCGATCTTCACCAACTTGCCGGCGTTCGTGGCATTGCTTGTCATGCGCGTGATCAGTGCGCCCTTGCGCTCCTTGTTGAAGAACGCCATCGGCAGCGCCAGCACCCGGGCCACGATGTCACGTTGCAGCCCGATACGCGTGCTGGCCACCACATAGCCCGTGAAGTAGTGCTTCAGGTAAGTCCCGATTGCCATCGCAAACGCGCCGGCAAACAGTATTGCAGCGCTTGGGATCAGGCTTTCGATGGTTGCCGATGCGTCAGATGCCGTGACGCTTTCCGAGTTCTGCGCCAGTTTCACAAGCGGAATGATCACCGTAAGGCGGATGCCGTACCCCGCCGAAAACAGCGCCATCCCGATGCCCACCAGCACAAGCTGCGGCCAGGTCGGCTTCACATATGGCCACACGCGTTTGAAGTAGGCGGCCCCCCTGCGCAGGTTCAGCAGGTTCCACTTCAGCTTGGCTTGTTCTTCCTCTTTGGGCATGCCGCTTCTTGTTCCCAACGCGATCAGGTTGCAGCCTTCATCAGCATCACTATGGCTGCGGCCGTGTGCCCACCATAGCTTCGTCCAGCAGCTTCTTCGCCCTCGCTGCGACAGAAAGCGGTGTGAGGTCACGCAGGCACTTTTGTTCCATCCCGGGGCAATGCCGCTTCAGGCAGGGCTTCAACTCGCATTCGCCCGACATCACGTTGCCGAGTTGCCCGTACGGGCCTGTGCGCTGCGGGTCGGTGGGCCCCAGCAGGGCCAGCACCGGCGTTTTCTGCGCCGCCGCAATGTGCATCGGGCCGCTGTCGCAGGTGACCAGCAGCGACGCGATGTCGAGAACGGCCGCCAGCTGGCGCAGGTTCGTGCGGCCGCACAGGTTCACAGGTTTCGCGACCTTGCACGCGTTGGCGACCCCGTCGCATGTCGTGTGCATGTCCGCGCTGCCCACGAGAACGGGATGGGCAACACCGGCTTCGGCGCAAAGCTGGTCCAGCACAGAAGCGAAGTGCGCCGCCGGGTACACTTTGGACTCCCAGCGTGCAGCCGGGCACACTGCCACCAGCGGACCGCCGGTGAAGCCCGCGTTGGCCAGCAGCTCGCGGGCGTCGGAGCGCTCGACTTCGGTTACATCGAGGTCTTCGCGCTGCGGTGTCGCACAACCGAGCGCTGCCGCCAGTGCCGCGTAGCGTTCGCGCGCGTGCACGGGGTTTGGCGGTACTTCAACGCTGCAATTGTAAAACACGCCCGCGCACTCGCGCGCGCCGCGCTGTCCCACACGAAGCGCCGCGCGGCTGAGCCAACCGAACAAGCCGCTTCGAAACAGTCCCTGCAGGTCCAGCACCACGTCAAAGCGCCCTGCACGCAGCGAGCCAACGAAACTCTTGAATTCGCCGCGCCGCGTAACCGGCCCGAACAGGCCTTTGAACCGGCTGCGCTCAAAAGGCAACGTCGCATCGACGCACGAAAGGGGCTTCACCAGCGGCTCAAACGTCGTGTTCACCAGCCATGTCAGGTGCAGGCCCGGCCAGCGTTCTTTCAGCGCCCAGGCCGTGGCGGCGGCGTGGCAGACATCGCCAAGCGATGAAGGCTTGATCAGCAGCAGGCGCTTGCCTGTGAGGTCCTGTGGCTGGCTTTGCGCCATCAACTCTCCGCCGGGCAATGCCCGGCCGTCCAGCGTGCCGCGTCAACGCGCGATGCGGCTGCGTTCAATCCCCCGGGTCATCACCAGTGTGTTGCCGGTGGGGATTCGCTTCGCTTCGTCCAGCAGAGCACCGGTATCGAAGTGATTCAGCCGCAGTACCCGCGAATAACTCCAGATCATTTCCTTCATCGCACGCTCGCCGGCTTGCGCGCTTACGGCCCGGGCCACGCGCCCAAGGCTCGCCACCGCCTGCTGGCCAAGCGCGGTCGGCGTGCCACGGAAGATATGGTCCGGCGCGGTCAGCACCAGTGTCCGGCGGCCACGCCGGTCAACGCAGACATTCAGGCCCTCGGCCAGCACCTCAGGCTCCAGCGGCAGGTAGTAGCAGCCGTGACGGTGCAGACGCACCAGCATGCGGCCGAGCTCTTCAAAGAAAGGCAGGCTGCCGTGATCCTTCAGCTTCATCAGCGGCGAAAGCGTACCCGGCAACCGCGCGTATACCGCAAGTTCCGGCACTTGCACCAAGCAAGCCAGCGGTGCCGGGGCGCCGGCCCGGATCGCATTCAGCTCAAGCAGGCGGCCCCACATGGCTTCCAGCTTGCGGCGGGCGGGCGGGCCGTTCACGGCCTCAATCGGGGTCTTGAGCTTCCACAGGTGGCCTTCGCCAAGGCGCAGCTCGAAGTGGTCTTGCAGCAGCTGGGGCCAGGTTTCGGGTGCTGCCTTGGCGAGCGGCGACTCAAGCTGTTCCAGGTCGGCGTTGCTGGCGCGGCGGAAGATCAGCAGCAGGGTGTCGCCGCGCGCCACCCGGGCGATCGCGCTGCTGGGCTCGGTGCATGTGGCCACGCGCACGGTATTCAGCTCAAACTCGCGGGCGATGGCACGCTCTTCGATCTCGCGGATCGTTTCGCGGCGCAGCTCGGACTCGCCTAACGCGCGGCAATAGGCCACGTAGAAGCGCCGGCGTGTTGCCTGCGACACCATCGGGAAGCACAGCGACAGCATCGCCAGGTTGGCTACCCGGTCGGCAAGTGGCGGCATCGGGCCGGTGAAGTCCGCTTCATCCAGGTCGACGACGTAGAATTGCGCGTCTTCACCCCGGCGCGGTGGTGAGATCAGAATATTGCGCAGGTGCAGGTCGCGATGCAGCAGTCCTGCCTTGTGCAGCCCGGCGACCAGCCCGGCAAAGCCTTCCACTACTTTGCGCTGCAACCGCGCGTCGTCGCGCAGCCGGTCACTTTCGCGTTCAAGGTACGCTTCCAGTTCGGCCGCACCGGCGATGCGCTGCGTTACCACGTAATTCACCGCAGGCCGCGCTTTCGCGCTCAGCAGCGCCAGCCCTGTCGCCGTAGGAATGGATCGTCGGGCGGCCAGCTCCAGCGCGCGCCACTCGGCCCCTGACTCACAGAACCGCGCCGGTGACATTTTGCCCATGAACCCGGGCTCGTAGGCCTTCACGATGAATTCGCCCGAAGTCGTTTTCACTTCAAACACCGCGCGGCCCGGCCTCACGCGTAGCGTTTTGACGCTGTCCGTGCGCGCCAAGGCGTCGCGCAGGGCGTGCAGCGCGCTTTCCGCGCCGCCGTGGCCTTCAACCAGCGAGACTTGGCCGGACAGCGGACGCAGCAATGCCGGGATGTGGTCGGCAGCGTTCATGTGGTATCGCTGCAGTTTACCGGGGCACGCCGAATGCGCCACCGACGAATCCGGGGTGCGGTCAGCCCAGCCTGCCCAAGGCATCGCGAACAGTAATCGGGCGCGCCAGTGCCCACAAGTAAGCCTTCAGCGCGCGCACAGAAGCAATGCGTCCGACTTGCTTCACGCACAGCGTTGCCAGTGGCCGCATCTCCTTGAAGGCGTCTGTCGCCGCTTCGCCGGGTGCGGCCGTGAAGCGCGCGCCGGTGACGGTTGCCTGAAGCCCCCGATAGCCCCGGCGATGCATGTCGCCAAGCCAGCTCGCAGCCGCGTGAAGCTGATCGGGCTGGCTGAAGTCCCAGTCGCGCGCGGGGTTTGTGCCGGTCGTGACCCGGGCCTGCTCAGCGCGCATGCGAACGGCGGCTTGCAGCACGGCAAGCACGCGCTGCGCGTTCTCTGCAGCGCTGATCAGCCCGGCGGCATGGGCGACGGCATCGGCCTGAACTGGGCCTTCAACCAGTGCGAGCGCACGTGCCGCCATCTCGTCGGCGTCATTTCGGTCGTGCAGAACGTAGCCGTTGACTCCATTGCGAACGTGCTGGCGCGCACCGTTTTCGCTGCTGGTGATGACCGGAGTTCCACACGCCAGGCACTCCGTGACCGCGTTGGCGCTGGGGTCGTGCATGCTTGGAAGCAGAAAAACGTCGGCCGCACCGTACCAGGCACCCATGGCGTCAGCCTGCTCAACCCACGCGGCTTGACGCGTCAAGCCCGCGCCGGCGATCAACGCCTGCGCATCGCGCGTGTCGCCAGGGCCCACGCACACAAAGCGCGCGTCCGGGCGCAGCCTTGCCAGCGCGACAAAGCCGCGCACCGCCTGCTCAAGCCCTTTGCGGCGAAAGTCCATTCCGGAAAACAGCACCAGCGGCACCTCTGGCGCAACGCCCTGCGCCGCGCGAAACGCGGTGCGTCCGGCGCGCTGCGCCAGGCCGTAGCGGTCGCCATCGACACCGTTGGGGACCACGATCACGCGGGCCGGGTCCACACCGTACATGTGCACCACGGCGCGCCGGATCATCTCGCTGTTGGCCACATACAGCTGGAATCGCCCGGGCAGGAAAACCTGCTGTTCCAGCTTCATCAGTTCGCGGTGGCGCGGGTTCAGCAGCGCGCGTTTGCGCTGGCCCAGGTCGGGGTAACGCGCGCCAAGCCACGAGCGGTGCAGGCCGTCGCCCAGCCTCAGCACGTCGCCGGGATACCCGCGGGCGAGGCACAGCACGGCCTCGGCCCCGGTTTCGCGGGCGCATTGCCCGGCCCTTGCGGCAAACCAGCGGTGTTTGAAAGGGCCCAGTACCTTTGGCCGCGATACGGTGTGGACTTCCATGCCTTGCGCGTCCTGCGCATCGTGCTTCGCGCAGACCACGCTGATGCGATGCCCCTGCGCAAGCCAGTGGCGCGCCAAGTTGACAGCATAGCGTTCCGCGCCGCCGCGTGACTTGATGAATTCGGTACGCACGATTGCGATGTGCATGGACGTGCCTACCCCCGCAGCCTGCGCTGCAGGTCGTGCAACGCCTGTTCCTGTTCGGAGGTCTCGATGCTGCCCGGCCGCGCGTCGCGCACGGTGGTGATGGCCTGCCCGGCGGTCATGCCTTTATCGATCAGGTACGCGGCCAGCATGGTGCCCGTACGCCCCATGCCGGCGCCGCAATGCACCACAATGCCCTTGCCCTCATGCCGCGCGAACCGGGCATGCGACAAGAACTGGTCGAAGTCGCCTGCGGTCGGCGGCCTGAAGTCTTCCACCGGCAAATGCACGAGTTCAAGCCCATGCTTTGCCAGCACGTCAGGGTCCGGTGAGCCGGTCGTCAGGCTGACGACAAGCCCTACGCCGCGCTCGGCCAGCCAGGCCCATACGCCTTCGGAACGCGAGTCGGGCCGCGCCATGCCGGCGATTTCGTTTTCGATTACCCAGGAGAATCCGTTCACGCGCACACGATAGCAGCAGCGCCAGATTTTCGAAGTCTATCGGCGCATCGCCCGCCAGGCCTTGTCGTGACTGCCATCCAGCAGCAGCGCCTTGTCGGCAGCGACGACCGCCTCGGGCCGTTGGCCGGCCGCCAGAAGGCTCAGCGCCAGGTCGGCAAAGGCGGCCGCACTCAGCGGTTCCAGCACTGTGCGATTGGCAAAGTCTCCGGTGGTCGTGAACACCAGTTGCAGCGCGCGCTCAAAGGCCGACAGGTGCACCAGCTCGCGGTCGGCGATGTGATGCACTTCGGCCCGGTACACTTCGGCCTGTTCGGCGTCGCCCTTTTCGATCCCAAGTTGCGCCTTCATCAGCCTGGCCTCAACCGACGACGCGTCGCAGATCGCAAAGAAAGCGGCCGGATCACGCACCCCGGTGCGCGCGGCCAGATACCACAGCGAAAGCCAGCCGCGCGAACCGATGCGCCCTCCGTTGGCCAACTCGGTCGCGCGGTCCAGCAATGCCGCCGGGACTTTCTCGATCTTCTGGAATCTCTCCAGTTCAGTCGCCAGTTCGGTGCTGTCGCCGATGGCGGCAAGCCAGGCGACCAGCGAAAGCTGCTCGTCGATGCCGGGGCGGGTACGGGCCAGTTTCAGCATGCTGGCGTTGGTCACCAGTTCAAGCTTGACCGTCACGCGTTCATCGCCATCGATGATCACGAAGTTGTCCGCCGACACCGATACGATCTTGCCGAAGTAGCGGGTTGTGCGTTCGTTGCGGGTACCGTCGGCATTCAGCGCCGCGTGCACATGTACTTCGCGGTTGGTACCGGCATTGCGCGCGTCTCGCAGGGCATCCAGCACGATGCCATCCAGCTTTTCGGCCAACGCCAGGTCGGATCGCGCCAGTTCAAGCCGGTCCACCACATAGCGCGAGTCGCGAATCCGCGCCGCAACAGCCGGGTTCGTCACTTCGGACGCCAGTTTCTCGCGCGCCGCCCGCAGGTTGTCCAGCAGGGTGTCCAGCAACTTGCGCGCCACCTTGAAGTCGCGGTTGCTCAACTTGGGCTGCATCGCATCAAGCACTGTCAGCCCCTGGTCGGCCCACTGGCCCAGCGTCACGTCGTGGAAAGCCCGCCACTCGTCGGCGCCGCGCTGGGCGTCCTGGTGGACTATCTCGAGTACCTTGCGAAGGCCCGCCAGCCGCTTATCCAGTTTGTCGCGCGTGTCCTGCGTGCGGCCGGCCACGAATGACTCCACCAGGTCGCGCTCAGCCAGCAGGTTCCCGGCGGTGCGTGCGCGCACCGTGTCACTGAGGCGGGCGCGGTTGTCGTAATCCGCCTTCCATTCCGTGCGCAGCTTGTCGGCCTGCTCAAGCACCCGGGCCAGGTCGCCGGCTTCTGAGGCAATGACGACCTGTCGCTGGGTGTTCACCAGCTCCGCCACGGCGACCTGTGACTCATCCCCGATCGGCAACAGCAGTTCGGCGGGAAACAAGTCCAGCGCGGCCATGGCATCCGCCGTACGCTTTTCTTTCAAGGCGGCCTCGCATGCCAGCCGTGCTTTCTCGTACTCCTGCGTGCGCAGATCATTCACTCGGGATTTGACGGCGTCGCGGTTCTGGCGCGCTTCGGCCGCGCGGCGGCTGGTCGGGTAATCGCGCAAAAAGCGCGCCCATGCGTCGTAGGCGGCTACGTATTCGGCGCGCGAAAGCGCGGCGCGGCTATCAAGCTCAGCGGCGTTGAATGCGTCGTCCTCGGTGTTGAACGCCGGCACCTCGGGCTGGTTCGCGGGCGGCGCATTGACGGCCACGTTGCGCGCCGGTGGGCGATTGTCCGTCGTGTCCTGTGAGGCCGTCTGCTGGTTCGGCGGGGCGACGGGGTCGTCGCGCAGCATCACAGCCAGCACCGCAACCACGGCCACGAGCGCCAGCACCGCAATTCCGACCCATAGCAGCAGTGGAGGCCGCGGGGCCTGCGATTCAAGCGGACCGGTGGTGTCTGCCGTCTGGGTCGCGGCCACGCCGACTGATGTGGTTGTGCCTGTGGTCGTGCCCATGGTCGTCGTGGTAGGGCCGGTTATCGGCCCCGTAATGACGCCTGAGGCCGGGCGGGTACGTGTGGCCTGGCGGCGCGGCATGCGCTCAAGCACCTCAATGAAACTCTCGGGGCGGTCCTTGGGATGCAGCTGAATGCAGTCCATGACCAGTTGCGAAAACTTGGGCGGCAGGTCGTTGCGGCGCGACTCAAGCAGCTCGGCACCCTGGGTTTGGCGCAGCATGATCTGCTGGCTGCCGGTTTGCCCAAACGGCGGCTCGCCCGTGGCCAGGAAGTACAGTGTGGCCCCGAAGGCGAATATGTCGCTGCGTTTGTCGGGCACCATGCGCCGCAGCACCTCGGGCGCGGAATACGCCGGCGTGCCGAAGTTCAGCGGGCCTTCGTGCCCTTCGCTGATCAGCCGCAGGTCGCCCGCGAGTCCGAAATCGGCCAGTTTGCAGCGACCGCGGCTGTTCATGATCAGGTTTTCGGGCTTGATGTCGCGGTGCAAAATGCCTTCGCGATGGGCCGCATACAGCGCTTCTGCGGTCTGGCGCGCCACCGACAACAGCTCATCGGCCGGCATCGGGCCCTTTTGCTTGACGTGGTTGCGAAGGTTGGTGCCTTCGGCGAAGTCCATCACGATGAAGTGGACGCCTTTGTCCTCGAGAATGTCGATTACCTTCACGACGTTTTCGTGCTCGACGCGGGCCAGGCTCTGGGCCTCGGTGCGGAAGCGTTCAATCAGGTCGGTGCGGCTGGCCAGCGCCGGATCAAGCACCTTCAGCGCCACGATCTTGTCGATGTACACATGCCGCGCGCGGTACACCACGCCCATTCCGCCGCGTGCCACGCGGGCCAGCACTTCGTAGCTGGCAAGGCGCCGGCCGACCAGCGGATCAACGCGGGTGCTGGTGCCGGGGTTGTTTGGGCCTGTGTCCGCTTCGGCCATTGGGTTATCGTATAGGTTCGCGGGGTGTAGAGGAAACACCCGTTGCAAACGCCCCTCCCCCACCGAGGTTCAGGATGACCATGGCTGAACAGGAAACCAAGCCGGCGGGGCCCAGCGACGAAGAGATCGCAGCGATGCTCGAACAGGCCACACCCGGCCGCAAGAAGAAGCGCGACGACACAAAGCCCGGCCCGCGCCTGCCTGAGGCGCTGTACTACTACATGTTCATGCTGCTGGAGGGCGTGATCGTGATGGGCGTGTGGGGCTTCATGAAGCGCGACCCGCGCGAAGTGCTGAAGGGCCCTTCAATCGAAGATCCGATCATAGACCAGGTCGAGTTCCACTTCATGTCGATGCTGCGGGGCTTCGGCGACGTGCTGGTCAACCAGCCGTGGCTGCCGGTGATCGTGGCGCTGGTGGGCTTGGGCGTGTTCGTGCCTGTAACCCCACGCAACCGCAAGAAGGCCGCAACGCTGCTTAGCAGCCTGGTGGTAGCCGTGTTCATTCTGCTGATCGCCATCCAGTTCAGCGAAGACATGGCCCGCGCCAGCCAGGGCTTGTAAGTCAGTGCCCGCGGAATCGGCGGCGCGCCGATGCGTATTCACTCCATTGCAGCGCCTCCCGGCCCTGTGGTTGTGCGTTCGGGGTTCCGAGCTAATACGGATTGACCAATCGCGAAACACGAGGCGCACATGGCGGAACGCGTTCAGAACCTGATCAATGGACAGTGGGTTGAGGCCGGCGGCGAGAAGCTGGATTCTCGTGACCCAGGCAATGGTGAGCTTCTTGCCGAGTACAACCAGGCTACTGTGGCTGACGTCGAGCGCGCGATTGCGGCCGCAAAGGCCGCTTTCCCGGCCTGGAAGGCTACTCCGGCGCCCAAGCGTGCGGAGATCATCATCCGCAGCGCGGAAATCCTGCTGCGCCGCAAAGAAGAAATCAGCCAGCTCATGACGCGCGAAATGGGCAAGCCGTTGCCCGAAGCCCGCGGCGACGTGCAGGAGGCCATCGACATGGCCTTCTACATCGCCGCCGAAGGCCGCCGCGCTTGGGGCCACACGATCCCCGCCGAGATGCCCAACAAGCGCATGTACACCATCCGGCAGCCGCTGGGTGTGTGCAGCCTGATCACGCCCTGGAACTTCCCGATTGCGATCCCGTCATGGAAGTCCTACCCCGCGCTGGTCATGGGCAACACCATCGTCTTCAAACCCGCTGAAGACACGACTTTGCTTGGCAAACGCTGGGCCGAAGTGCTGATTGAAGCGGGCGTGCCCGCGGGCGTCTTCAACATGGTGATCGGCCACGGGGCCCCGATTGGCGATACCCTCGTGACGCACAAGGACGTGCGGCTGATCAGCTTCACCGGCAGCACGAAGACCGGTTTGGGCATCGCCGCCAAGGCGGCACCGCTCAACAAGCGCGTCTCGCTTGAAATGGGCGGCAAGAACCCGGTCATCGTGTGGGCCGACGCAGACCTGGAACTCGCGGTCAACGCCGTGATGTGGGCCGGCTACGGCACCAGCGGCCAGCGCTGCACCGCATGCTCGCGCGTGATCGTGCATGAGGCCGTACACGACCAGTTCGTGAAGATGCTGGTGGAACGCGCGCCCAAGCTGAAAGTCGGCCACGGCAGCAAGCCCGACAGCTTCTTTGGCGCGATTATCAACGCCGGGCAGCTCAAGAAGATCGACGAGTACGTTCAGATCGGCGTCAAGGAAGGCGCGAAGCTCGAGTGCGGCGGCAAGATCCTGAAAGACGGCGAGTACGCCAAGGGCAACTACTACGCCGCCACGGTGTTCAGCGGCGTGAAGCCCGGCATGCGGATTGAGCAGGAAGAGATCTTCGGCCCGGTGATCAGCGTGATCAAGGTGAAGAGCTACGAAGAGGCGATCAGCGTGGCCAACGGGGTCGAGTACGGCCTCAGCGCCGGCTTCATCAGCAAAGACGTGAACCTGTGCCACCGTGCCAGCGTCGATCTCGATTGCGGGCTGTGCTACATCAACGCGGGCTCAACAGGCGCAGAAGTAAGCACCCCGTTCGGCGGCTGGAAGAACACCGGCAACGGCCACCGCGAAGGCGGGCCGACAGTGATCGACGCGTTCAGCGAGCTGAAAACCGTCGTGATCGACTACAGCGGCAAAGTCCAGAAGGCCCAGATCGACAACAACTGATCCGGGCGGCCAACCGGCGTGTGAAGCAGAACGGCAACCGCATTTCGCGGTTGCCGTTTTCCGTGTTGATCCGTGTTCTCCGTGGCTGAGCCACAGCCTGCCTACCAGCTGGTCTTTTCGCTGACGACCTTGGCCTGGGTGAACAGCAGCAGGTAGTCGCGGCCGCCGGCTTTGCTGTCGGTGCCGCTCATGTTGAAGCCGCCGAAGGGTTGTGCCCCCACCAAAGCACCCGTGCACTTGCGGTTCAGGTACAGGTTGCCGACGTGGAAGTCGCGCCGCGCGAGCTCAAGATGATCACTGTTGCGCGAGTACACCCCGCCCGTGAGGCCGTATTCAGTGCTGTTCACGATATCCAAGCCCTGCTGGAAGTTCTTGGCGCGCAGGCAGGCCAGCACGGGGCCGAAAATCTCTTCGCAATGGATGCGCGCGTCGGCGTTCACTTCGCCGAAAATCGTTGGCTCAATGAAGTAGCCGGTCTTGTCGTCGCCCTTGGCGCCAGCCAGCAGCTTGCCTTCCTTGGTGCCGATCGCGATGTACTTCATGATGCTGGCGTAAGCGCCCTTGTCGATCACGGGGCCCATGAAGTTGGCCACGTCTTCCGTGTTGCCGACCTTCAGCTTCTTCGTTTTCTCCACCACCAGCGGCACGACTTTGTCGTAGGCCTCACCCACAAAGATCGCGCGGCTGCAGGCGCTGCACTTCTGGCCCTGATAGCCGAAAGCGGCCGACACGATGGCCGTGGCCGCGTCTTCGTAATCGACGCCTTCGTCGATCAGCATGGCGTCCTTGCCGCCCATCTCAAGAATCGCGCGCTTCAGCCACACCTGGCCGCTGACGACCTTGCCGCAGCGCTCCTGGATGCCAAGGCCGACTTCCTTGCTGCCGGTGAAGGCCACAAAGCGCGTCAGCGGATGCTCAACGATCGTGTTGCCGATTTCAGCGCCGCCGCCCGGGATGAACTGCAGTACGCCTGCGGGCAGGCCGGCCTCTTCAAGAATTTCAACAAAGCGCGCCGCCACAAGCGGAGTCACGCTGGCGGGCTTCATCACGACTGTGTTGCCGGAAACCAGCGCGGCGCTGGTCATGCCTGCCATGATGGCCAGCGGGAAGTTCCACGGCGGAATCACCGCGCACACGCCCAGCGGCACGTAGTACAGGTTGTTGTCTTCGCCGGGGAGGTCGGTCAGGGGCTGTTTCTCGGCCTGCAGGCGGATGGCCTCGCGCGCGTAGAACTCGCAGAAGTCGATCGCTTCAGCGGTGTCGCCGTCTGCTTCCGTCCAGCTTTTGCCGGCCTCAAGCACGAGGTAGGCATTGAGTTCATCGCGGTACTTGCGGCGCATCAGGCCTGCGGCGCGCATGAAGATGCGGGCGCGCATGTTGGCGTCGGTCTTGCGCCAGTAGTTGGTGAACACGTTGTGCGCGTGTTCCACCGCGCGAGACGCGGCCTCTTTGTTGGCCTTGACGACGCGGCCGAGCATCTCCGTGTGGTTGGCCGGGTTGATGGACTCAATGGTGGCACCGTCGGTGTCTTTGCCGTTCAGGAAGCGCAACGGGCGAATTTCCTGCGCGCGTTCGCGAACTTTCACAAAGCCCTTACGCATGCTTTCGGCGCGTTCGGGGGTCCAGACGGTAGTGATGGGCTCGTTGGCAAAAGGCGTCGGCATGGCGTTCTCCGGGTCAAGGACGCGCGACTTTAGCGGGGCAACGTTACAGGGCAACCGGGATTTCACCCGGAGGCAGCGGGCCGGGTTCAGCTGGACCTTCAGGCCAATTCGCCCCGCGCAGCGGATGATGCGATGGCCTTGACCTGCGCGATGTGCTTGGGGCTGGTGCGGCAGCAACCGCCGACGAGGTTGGCACCGGCGTCAATCCAGCGCCTGGCGAGTTCGCCGAAGTGTTCGGCCTCACTTTCGCCTATGAAGCAGCGCCGGTGGCTGTCCCAGGTTTCGCCGCTGTTGGGGTACACGACGATGGGCTTCTCCGTCGCACCGCGCAGTTCCGTGACCAGCGACTCCACATGGCGCGGTGCGGTGCAATTCACGCCGATGGCCACGAGGTTGGGCGTGTCGTTCAGTTCCCTCGCGCAATCGGCAATGCGCTCGCCGTGGCAGGTGTGCTTGCCGTCTTTGCAACTGAAAGTGATCCACGCCGACACCTCGGGCGCCTCGACCAGCAGCGCGCGATAGGCCTTGGCCTCTTCCAGCGTGGGGCAGGTTTCAAAGGCGATCAGGTCCGCGCGCCGCGCCAGCACCTGGAAGCGCTCGCGATGAAAGTCGGCCAGTTCGCCCACGCTAAGCTTGAAGTCGCCGCGATATTCGCTGCCGTCGTGCAGGTACGCGCCGTAGCTGCCGATGCTGGCCCCCACCAGCGGCAGCCGCGCCATCGTGCGCGTTGAGGCCGCCGTGGCCCCCACTTTGCGTTGCCGGCCGGATTGCGCACCGATCTCTTTCAAGTAGCGGCGCCGAGCGCCGATCGCCAGCGCGACGCTGAGATCCAGAATGTCCTCTACTTCCGTCTTCTGGAACCCGGCCTGCTGTAAGCCCTGGAAGGTGATCTGGTAGGTCGCAGTCAGGATCACGTCCGCGCCCGCGCGCAGGTAATCCATGTGCACTTGTTCAATCGCGCTCGCGTTCTGCAACAGTACATGGCCGGACCACAACGGGCCCGAAATGTCGTGGCCGCGCGCATGAAGCTCCGTGGCCAGGGCACCATCGACCACGTTCACGCGTGACTTGAAGCGGGCAATCAGTTCGCGAGGACGCTGCATGCGATCAGTCTACACCATGGAGCGACAGCGTGCCCTGCCCACAGGCTAAAGCACCTTGGCCAGCAGCATGATGCCGGTGATGCCAAAGAACATCACGCCCGCACCCAAAAGTGCCACCCGGTCCAACTTGCGGCTGGCGGCGACTTTCTCCTGGTCGTACAGGCGCACCGAGATCACGGACTCAACCAGCGCCAGCAGAATCGTGAAGTAGGCCAGGTTGTATATGTGGTCGAGCATCAACACATAGCCGGTGGCGGGCAAGTTGCCGGCAGCCGTAAGTTGCAGCGCCACGGCCGAAATCAGTGTCGTTACGGCAAGCCCCAGCCGGCCTTCGAAGTACTTCGGGTGCACAAGAAACACGACCAGCGTAATCAGCATCACCAGCGCAATCGGGATCACGGTGATTGCCAGGTATCCCAGCACCGGCCGCTTCAGGTGCACCGTGTACGTAAAGCGCGAGTACTTGTCTTCGCCCGGGCCGCGGCGCGGGTCGCCCCAGTTGGTGCCGTACTCGCGTACATCGACTTCGGCCGTCACCTTTTCAACCTGCCAGCCCACAATGCCGAAGTTTGGGTCTACCAGCCTGCTGCCTTCATCCACGACGTAGACCATGTCTTCGACAACCCGTTCGTTGTCTTCAATCGACACCACAAGGTGCTGCTTGTCGAAGGGATAGTCGCGTACGTCAAACGACGCGCTGAAGCGCGCCTGGTAGCGCACCACTTGATAGCGCCAGCCGTTGCCCAGGTCGTCTGGCGCGGGGTTGCCGTCGTCGTCGGTGTAGACACCCTGCTTCAGTACGTCCCAACCTTCGTACAGCCCCGAGAACTCGAACGACTTCGACGGGTCCATGTCCTCGCCGTGCCAGCGGAACCACAGCCAGAAGTCCAGCATGAACGTGCTGCCGGCCAGGTCCATCTCAGGTGCCTGAAACGCGTACGCCCCCACGTACACCTTGCGCGGGCCGCCGTCGTCAACGGGCGCGGGCAGCGGCTTGTCCATCACTTGGCCGCGGATCACGTCGTGAAACTCGCTGGGCGGCGTGGGCTCGGCCCGTACGTTCCCGAACGCATAGGCAATCACGACAATGGCCACCGCAGCGGCCACACAGGCAATGAAGGTTCGACGCATAAGTGCCTATGTTTGCTCCGATTGCACACGATGGCAACAGTCCCGATTCCTGACCCCTTAGGCTTCTGCCGACCATTCCTAGGGTACGGGATACACTGTCATGGTTCGCTTACGGAGGCCGCTATGCGCTGGCTGATCCTGTTCTTGCTTGCCGCCCCACTTGCTGCGGCCACTTACGACGTCGGGCCCGGCCAGACCTACACCAGCATCGGCGCCGCACCCTGGGCGACGCTGGCACCGGGCGATGTGGTGCGCATCCACTACCGGGCGACGCCCTATGCCGAAAAATGGGTCATCTGCCGCCAGGGTGCGGCCGGCAACCCGATCACAATCCAGGGCGTGCCTGAGGCCGGCACCGGCAACCTGCCCGTGATCACCGGCGAGAACGCAATCACCGCGCCGGGCCTGAACTACTGGAACGAGCCGCGCGGCATCATCAAGGTTGGCGGCGCGAACACTCCCGCCGACACCATGCCGCAGTACATCGTGATCGAAAACCTGATCATCCGCAGCGCCCACCCGAACTATTCGTTCACGGACGACAGTGCAGCCACTGTCACCTATGCGGGCAATGCGGCCGCCATTTTTGTTGAGAAGGCCAACCACCTGACGATTCGCAACTGCACGCTGCACGACTGCGGCAATGGCCTGTTCATCGCCCCGGGTGGTGGCGTCGGCAGTGGCACACTGACCGAAAATATCACGGTCACAGGCTGCTACATTCACGGCAACGGCATCAGCGGCAGCGCGTTCGAGCACAACAGTTACTGTGAGGCCCACGGGATCACGTACGAGTACAACCGTTACGGCCCGCTGCGCAGCGGCGCAAACGGCAACGCGCTCAAGGACCGCGGCGCGGGCACCGTCATCCGCTACAACTGGATTGAGAGTGGGAACCGTCAGATCGACCTGGTCGAGGCCTACACCAGCGGCATACAGAACCTGCCCGCGTACAGCAGCACCTACGTCTATGGCAACATCCTGATCGAGCCCGATGGCGCGGGCAACAGCCAGATCATCCACTACGGCGGCGACAACGGCACCACCAGCAACTACCGCAAGGGCACGCTATACCTCTACAACAACACGATCTACTCGACTCGGGCAGGCAACACGACGCTGATCCGCATGTCCACGAACGACGAAACCTGCGACTGCCGCAACAACATCGTGTTCGTCACGGCCAACGCGAGCAACCTGGGCCTGATCGACAACACCGGCACGCTGAACTACCGCAACTGCTTCTTCAAAGGCACACCCACGAACAGCCACAGCGGCGGCTCGGCCACCGGCACGGTCAACAATCTGGGCGGCAACGTGACCGGCACCAGCGCGGGCTTCCTGAATGAGGCCGGACAGGACTTTACGCTGGCCACCGGCAGCACCTGCCGCGATGCCGGTGCGGCTCTACACGCCAGCGTACTGCCGACTCACAACGCCAACCGCATCTATGTGAAGCATCAGCAGAATGTCGCGCGCTTCGCCGATGCAACCTTCGACATTGGCGCATACGAGTTTGACACCGGCGTTCCGGCCACACCTCCCGCCACGCCAACGGGCCTGAGTGCCGTGGCCACCACCACGCTGGGCGCGACGGTCACCTGGACCGACACCAGCAACAACGAAACCGGCTTCCGGGTCGAACGCCAGCAAGGAGCCGGGGCCTTCGCCACGGCGGGCACCGTGGGTGCCGGCGTAACCAACTTCAACGACAGCGGCCTGACCGACGGCCAGCAATACACCTACCGCGTATTCGCGTACAACCCCGCCGGCGACAGCACCGCAAGCAACACAAGCACTATCACCGCTGACAACTCAGGCGCGGGCGGCGGGGGCGGTGGCGGTGGCGGCAGCGGCGGCGGAGGCAGCTCAGGCGGCGGCGGAGGCTGCGCAGCCGCCGGGGGTGCAGGCGCAATCAGCCTCGCGCTGCTGGCACTGCTGGGCTTCGCCAGAACCAGAGAATAGAGCCCCGGCAGAAAGGCCGGGGACACGCGGCGAAGCTGCCGCGTGATCCCGAATCGCCACGCTTAGCCCGCCTTTGGCGGGCGTCACCAGCCTTTCGGCTGGGGCTCTTTGGGACGCCAGCGAAGCAACTGGGCGACATCATCTGCCGAAACTATCCTCGTGCCACACTTCCGGAGACGGCCATGGCACGCACGCCCTTGTTTGGACGGATTCGTTCGCTGATTCGTGCCGCACAGGCGGAACGCCGCACCGGCATTGCAGCCACTGAGATCATCGCCATGCCACGCCGACGCTTCATGCAGGCCGCGGGCGGGGTGCTTGCTGCCACGGCGTTCGGCGCCGCGGGTTGCGCCAGCACGCCGGAGATTGGCCGCGGCAAAGTTGGCCGCCGGGTGGCCGTGATCGGCGGCGGTATCGCCGGCCTCAACTGCGCCTACCAGCTCAAGAAGAAGGGCGTTTACGCGGAAGTGTTTGAAGCGTCTGATCGCACCGGCGGCCGCATCTTCAGCAAAGAAGGCCTGCTGAACCCCGGCCAGGTGGTGGAAGTCGGGGCGGAGTTCATCGACACCCCGCACGAAGAGATGTTCGCGCTGTGCAAGGAGTTCGGCCTGGAAATGGCCGACATGGCCAGCGACCCCATGAAGCACGAGTGCGCCTACTTCTTCGGCGGCAAACACTACACCGACCGCGAAGTGCTGGACGCGCTGCAACCCTTCGTGGCCCGCATGGAGAAAGACGCCGCGTGGCTGGAGGCCGACTGGGAAGCGCTGGCCAGCGACAAGGTCGTGCGCGATCTCGACAACACCAGCCTGTCGGCCTACCTCGGCAGCATCGGCATCACGGGCTGGCTGAAGGCGCTGCTTGAGGTCGCATTCGTGACTGAGTACGGCGGCGATGCCGACGCGCAAAGCTGCTTCAACATGCTGTGCCTGATCGGCCTTGACACGTCAACCGACCGCTGGGAGACCTTCGGCGAAAGCGATGAACGCTACAAAGTCATCGGCGGCAACCAGCGCGTCGTGGATGAACTGGCCGGGCGCGTCAAGGACCGCGTGTTCACGGGGCACAGGCTGATGCGCGTAAGGCGCAAACTGGCCGAGTACGAGCTGGCCTTTGACAGCGGCGGCGGCACCAAGGAAGCAATTTTCGACCATGTGGTGCTCGCGCTGCCTTTCACCTTGCTGCGCGAGGTTGAGCTGGAAGTCGACCTGCCCGCCGAGAAAACCAACGCGATCCGCAACCTCGGCTACGGCACCAACGCCAAGGTCATGCTCGGCACCAGCAGCCGCCCGTGGCGCGCGCAGGGCAATGCTGGCGGCATATTCAGCGACCTGCCCTTCCAGCTTGCATGGGACAACGCCCGCACCCAAAAGGGCGAAGGCGGCGGCATCACCCTGTACAGCGGCGGAAAGCCCGGCGTTGAAGTCGGCAACGGCACGCCCCGCGAACAGGTTGAACGCATGCTGCCCGGCATCGACAAGGCATTTCCGGGCACGGAAGCAAGCTGGAACAAGAAGCTGTTCCGCATGCATTGGCCCAGCCACGCCTTCACCAAGGCCAGCTACGCCTGCTATCGACCCGGCCAGTGGACCACAATCCACGGCCACGAGGGCACCAGCGTCGAGAACCTGCACTTCGCCGGCGAGCATTGCAGCACGGACTGGCAGGGTTACATGGAAGGCGGCGCAGCCACCGGCCACGCGGCGGCCACGGCGATCGTTGAGGTGCTGCAGGGCTGACCCCTGCGGCATTTCCGTGTAAGCCAACGCCCGTTGCTGGCACAATACTGCCATCGGGAGATGCCATGCGAACGGCTTTGATGCTGCTGTGTGTTGCCTTGTCAGGAATGGCCGTAACCGGGATTGCGCTTCCAGAGCGCGCCGTAGCCCAGGCCGTCTTCGAACTTGAGAAAGAGCAGACCAAGCTGCGCGAGTGGCTGTCGGACAAGCACGCCGACATCGGCTCGGATTACAAGAAGGCTCAGCTCAACCTCGACGCGCGCCGGCACTTTGACCGCGCCCTTGAACTCAACGGCGAAAACAAGAAGGCCTGGAAGGGCCTTGGCTACAAAGAATCTCGCGGGGCTTGGGTGCCTGACACCCTGCTGCCCGAAAAGAACGGTGTCGAAGGCGCCGAATATCTTGAGGCCAGAAAGAAGCCCGACGCCTCGCGCGATGAAACTCTGAAGAAGTGCGCCGAGCGTTGCCGCAAGATCGTCGAAGCCGCGCAGAAGGCCGGCAACGAGCGCGCCGCACGCATCCTCGCCATCGACTGGCTGTACTACGAACCCGACGCGGCAGCCGCCCGCACACTGCGCGGCCACGAGAGAGATGACGAAGCCTGGGTGCCCTCGTTCGCCAAGCCGTGGCGTGAGGCCGGCCGCAAGATCCACGCCGACGCCTCCATGGGCGAAGAGATGAAGGAAGCCGACCCGCAAGAGAAAGACTACGGCACGAAGCTGTACCGCCGCAGCGGCAAGTGGGTCACGTCGCGCACGACCGTCAGCGCCGACCGCGCGTCACTGTTGCACCGCGCGGCCGAAGGCACCGTGCAGCGTTCGATGGACCTGCTGGAGATCGCGGCCGCACCGTTTGGCGACCGCAGCTATCACGTCACGCATTTGCAGAGCAAGGCCGAGTTCGAAACACTCGTGGTGAAGATCAACAAGATTGAAGGCGACGAGCAGAAGTTCACGCTTGGGTTGTCCGGTACCTGGACGCGCGACCCTTGGGGCTACGCAGTGTGGTCATTCAGCACGGCAGCCGCCGACGACATGCTGTGCAACACGCTGGCGATCAACGTGCTCGGCCGCGCGCGCAAGGGCAGCACACAAAGCCCGCCGTGGGTCACCGTCGGATTCAGCTACCTGGTGACGTCGCAAGTCTTGGGCACTACGTCCACGGTTCGCTACACAATGAAGAAGGCGGGCACCACGGCCAGCGAACACGACGTGATCCCGGAGTTCAAGAACAAGTCAGGCTCGCCTGAGTTCCTGCGTGAAGTGGCGCTGTACGACATCACCTTCAAGCGCGAGATTCCGCTGAGTGTGCTGATCCACACCGGCGTGAATGACATGTCGCAAGGCCACGCAGCCAAGTCCTTCAGCCTGTTCGAATACTTCATGGCCGAGCACAAAGACGCCTGCCTGAAATGGCTGAAGGAAGGCGAAGTAGAGCCCGACAAGCGAATCAGCCGCATCGAGGAATGCTTCGGCATGAAACTGCTAGACCTCGAAACAGCCTGGCGCGAATGGGTACTCGCGAAGTACTAACGCTTGGCGTCGCGCAGTTCCGTTAGAAGGCGACGGGTTAGGACGCCGCACATCTTCTTGCGATAGTCCGGTGCCATTGGCACGTTCAGCTTGGGTTGTGCGATGGTCTGCACGTGCTTGGCGATCACGGCGATCAGTTCGTCATCCAGCGTTTTGCCCATCACTTCGGGCATGCCTTTGGTGGGGTCCATGTGCAGGTAGTGGCCCGGTGCCTTGCGCAGATCCTGGCGGCTGAAGTCGAACAGCACCGGCGTGGTGTCAATCGCGCCCAATGCCACGCGCAGCGTTTTGATCTTGCCGCCGTCCAGTTCAAGGGCGGCTGCTACGCCGGCGACGCTGAAGTCGATGCTCTGGCGCGGGGCCAGTTTCTTCCAGCCGCTGCGGACACTCTGTGCCCAGCGCGGCAGGTTCACCTTGACCAGGATCTCGCCGGGTTTGCGCTCGTGCCGCGCGATGCCGTCGCCCCAGTAGAAGTCGTTCAGTTTGATTTCGCGTATGCCTTCAGGCCCCGCAAACGTGGCCGTTGCACCCAGCGCAATCAGCATCGGCGCCATGTCGCTGCTGTGGGTGGCGACGCAGACTTTGTTGTTGAGCACCGACTTGCCGCCTTCGGTGATCTGCGGAACGACGTGGCAACGGTCGCCGGTGGCCTTGAGGCAATACCCCAGCGAGTTGCGCCAGAAGTAGCTCTGGTTGAAGAAGTGGCAGCGGTTGTCCAGCATCAGGTTGCCGCCCAGCGTGCCCGATTCGCGCAACAAAGGCGAAGCCACCTGTGATGCCGCAGCGCGCACGCCGGCGGGCACCTCCGTGTTGTGCTCAAGCTCCGCAAGCGTGACGCCCGCGCCAATCTGTAGGGGCGACCCCACGTGGTCGCCCTGGCCGCCCTGGCCGCCCGGGCCGCCACGCGGGGCGGCCCCTACGAACTTCAGCTCGGCGATGTGCTGCAGCGAAATCACGTGGCCGCGCGCATTCAGCCCGCACTTGTAGTTGGGCAAAAGGTCCGTGCCACCGGCAAGAAAGTCCGCGTCATCGCCCAGCTTCTTTGCCAGCGCAACAGCGTCGGCCAAAGTGGTCGGTTGGTGAAGCTCAAACGTCGGAAGCAGCATCGTCATGGTTGGCTTGTCCTGTGTCAGTCGGAATTGCTTGCACTGCATCGCGCGACGGCAAGAAGAACTACGTGTCCCCAGCTCGGATACCTCAAGTTGCCGTTCTTCGAGCTGCGCGCTGCATTCGCGCTAAGCCGTTGCCTTGGCCCGTTCGTCCCGCCGCTTACGCAGCGGGCTCTGGTTTACTTTGCTGCTGCCCTTGCCTTGGCTTCGATGGCTTTCAGCACGCGGTCGGGCGTCATTGGTACTTCGAACATCCTCACTCCTACGGCGTCGTAGATCGCGTTGCCTATGGCTGGGATTACCGGGGCCAGGGCTCCTTCGCCGCATTCTTTGGCTCCGAAGGGGCCTTCCGGGTCGGCTGATTCCACTATGATCACTTCAATCTCTGGCGTGTCGAACGGGGTTGGAATCTTGTAGTCGAGGAAATTGGCGTTCAGCATCTGCCCGTTGCGGTAGCGCATTTGTTCCGTCAAAGCTTGGCCCAGGCCCATGTGCACGCTGCCTTCCACCTGGCCTTCCACGCTCATCGGGTTCAGCGCGCGGCCGCAATCGTGGGCGGCCCATACCTTCAGCGGCTGCACGAAGCCGGTTTCCGGGTCTACCTTCACTTCCGCTATGAACGCGCTGAAGCTGTAGCTTGGGCTCAGGCCCGCGTTGCTGCCCTTGAACTCGCTGCCCAGCGGCGGGCTCTGGTAGCTGCCGCTTGCCACCAGTGCACCGATGTCGGCCTGGGCCTCGTGCAGCGCTTCCATGAAGCTTACGCGGATGCTGGGTTTGCTGCGGCAGATGATCTGCTCATCGGCGAAATCAAAGTACTGCGCGGGCTGGCCCGTCAGCTTGCTTGCGGCCGCCGCGAGGCGCGTGCGGATTTCCTCGGCGGCTTTGCGCGCCGCGTTGCCGGCCATGAACGTCACGCGGCTGCTGTAGCTGCCCAGGTCGATGGGCGCGGTGTCGGTGGTGGTGCTCTTGACGTGGATTCGATCGAGGCTGCAACCGATTACTTCGGCCACACACTGGGCGAGCATCGTGTCGCTGCCCTGGCCGATGTCGGCTGCGAGGCTGTGGATCGTGACGCCGCCGTCCATGTCGATCTTCAGGTGCACGGTGCTTTGCGGCAACTTGTTCCAGTGAATCGGCAACGCGCTGCCGCTGATGTACCACGCGCACCCCACGCCGATGCCGTGGCCGTACGGGAGCTTACCCCACTTGTTCTTCCAGTCGCTGCGTTTCATGGCCTCAGCGAGGCCTTCGCGAATGCCGTTGCTGGTGATGCGGAAGCGGTGGAAAGGCGTCAGCGTGTTGCTGGGCAGGAAGTTGCGCAGGCGGATTTCGCACGGATCAAGCCCGAGCTCAACAGCCGCCATGTCGATCAGCGTCTCCGTGCAATAGCGCGGGTTCACGCTGCCGTGGCCGCGCATCGCGCCGCTGGGGATGCGATTGCTGTACACGCGTTTGCCGTGGTAGCGGAACGACGGCATCCAGTACGGGCCGTTGCTCAGCACGCCGTTGTAATAGCTGCTGACCACGCCGAAACTGCCGTAGGCACCGCCATCGATGATGATGTTGCTGTCCAGCGCCAGCAGCTTGCCGGACTTGTCGAACGCCATCGCAAGCTTGCCTTCCGTGGGGTGGCGGCCGCGGCCGGTGAGAAACGTTTCCTCGCGGTCCATGGTCAGCTTCACGGGCTTGCGCGTGCGCATGCTAAGCAGGCTGGCGATCATTTCGTGCTGGAAGGGGTCGGACTTGCCGCCGAAGCCGCCGCCCACCATGGTGCGGATCACCTGAATGCGATGCATCGGCAGCTCGAGTACCTTCGCCAGCGCGCGATGGGTGTAGTGCGGCACCTGTTGCGGCGTGTAGAGCTGCAGCCGGTCATCGGCGTCCCAATGCGCGACAATGGCGTGCGGCTCCGTGAAGCCGTGGCTGATGCCATCAAACTTGAATTCGCCGCTGACGATGCTGGCCGCTGACTTGAATGCGCCTTCGACGTCGCCGAACTCCTGGTCCACGGCCTTGTGGACGTTGGTGTTGGGGTGCTTCTTTTCGACCTTGTCGTGGATTTGCAGCTCCGGCGCGACCTCTTTCAGCGAGTCGGCGGGCTTCAGGAACTCCTGCAGCGGCTCGTACTCGACGTCGATCAGCCAGATTGCTTCGGCCGCGATTTCCTCGGTGTCGGCGGCGACGGCAGCCACGGGCTCACCGTTGTAGATGACCTTGTCGCGGGCCAGTGCCAGCTCATCCTGGCTGACGGGCAGCACGCCGAAGCGGTTTGATGCATCGGCACCGGTGACCACAGCGCGCACGCCGGGCAGCTTCTCAGCCTTCGAAGTGTCAACGCGTTTGATCCGGGCGTGAGGCTTGGTGGCGCGCAGAATGCGGCTGTACAGCATGCCCGGGAACTTCATGTCGTCGGCATAGACACCCTCGCCGGTGACCTTGCGGTAGGCATCCTTCAGCGGAACGCGCTTGCCAATCACGTTGAAAGGGTTGGCCACAGGCGCACCGGCCTCAGACCAGATGCCCTTGTTGAGCTGGTGCTCGTTACGCGTCTCACCGGATCCTGAAACGATTGGCATATGCATCCTCTCCGAACCGCAACTTCAATCAGCCGCCAAGGCGCCAAGCTTCGCCAAGTGTCAGGCCGAAGAAATGACCCTCTTGATACCGTCCTTCAACAGAGCTACCTGAAAGTTGATCAGCAGTCCCAATGGCTCGCCAATCGTCCGCAAGTAGCTGATTGTCTGGGCCAAGTGCACCGGGTGAATCGTGTCGGCAGCCTTCAACTCAACCAGCAACCGCCCACCAACGAGCAGGTCAAGCACAGCTTCTCCCACGACGTGGCCCCGAAATCTAATCTCTACCCGCTTTTGACGCTCAAACTCCACCCCAATCTGGCTGAGCTGCAGGCACAAGGCTTCTTCGTACACCTTTTCGAGGAAGCCGGGTCCCAACTCCCTGTGCACGGCGATGGCTGCACCAATGACTTGGTTCGCAAGCCTATCCAATTCTGCGTCAGGCTCTCGCATGCCGTTCCTTGGCGACTCTTGGCGTCTTGGCGGCCGAACGCAATCCTCTAAACCTTCACCGGTGCTGGCACGCTTTTGGTCCGCAGTTCGTTGGCGGCTGTTTCCACCGCTTCATAGATCTTCATATAGCCGGTGCAGCGACACAGGTTGCCTGAGAGTGCGGCCTTGATCTCGTCGCGGGTGGGCTCGGGGTTCTTCTGAAGCAGCTCACAGCTTTTCATGATGAAGCCCGGCGTGCAGTAGCCACACTGGCTGCCGCCGCATTCGGCGAACGCGCGCTGCAGCGGGTGCATCTGGCCCTCGTTCAGGCCTTCAATCGTGCGGATTTGTGCGCCTTCACATTCCAGGGCCAGCGTAAGGCAACTCAGCTTGGCCTTGCCGTCGATGTGCACGGTGCAACAGCCGCAGGTGCCCATGTCGCACCCGACTTTGGTGCCCGTAAGGTTGAGCTCGTTGCGCAGGACGCTTGCCAGGGTGTGGAACGGTTCCACGGCGACCTCAAACGGCCGGCCGTTGACGGTGATATGAAGCATCTTCTTAGCCATGGTAAACCCTCCATCCCTTGCGGTGGCCGAAGTTTAGAACAAGGGGACCCGGCCGCAAGTTGTGGCCGTGCCCTACAGTTTTCGTGTAATGATTGTGGCCTTGGGCCTACCTATCCGTAGTATGTGGTGCGAGTTACCCATTCAAACACTAGACCTGAGGGAACACCTTATGAAGAACATGCTGCTGATCGCTTTCGCCGCGCTGATGCTTTGCTTCGGCGTGCAGAGCCTCGACGCCTGCCCGAACTGTGAAGGCAAGACGACCGTCAAGGCCGAGAAGAAGGCTGACAAGGCCGAAGCCAAGAGCGACGCCAACGCGGACGCCGTGGCCAACGCCAAGGAAGCCAAGACTGAAGCCAAGGCCGATTGCGGCAACTGCAAGAAGTGCGCCGGCGGCGAAACCGTCAAGGCCGACACGACCAAGTCCGCGGTGGCAGTGTTCAAGCGCGCCTCGATGGGCCAGCCCGTGAAGGCTGACAGCTGCAACGGTTGCGGCGGCGGCTGCGGTGGTTGCGGCGGCGACTGTGGCGGTTGCGGTGGTGACTGCGGCGGCTGCGACAGCGCCAAGGGCGAAGCCAAGGCTGACAAGAAGGAAGCCAAGGCCGTCAAGAACTAGTGGATGCACTCGCAAAAGCGCCCGGCCCTGTGCCGGGCGCTTTTCTTTTTTCACGTCTCGGCCGGCATTCACTGGATAGATCGCTCTGATTATCTGTTTTTCTGTGGACAGTACATGGGTACGGGCTTGTAGTTTCTTCCTGAGGTGCGGTGCGGTTCGATCCCATTCCTGTTTGAGGAGAACGCCATGAAATCCTGGATTCTGTTTGCCATCTTTTCGCTTTGCGTCGCGGGGCTTGGCCTGGCCACGGCGTCAGTCGTCGATGCTGATCCCACGGTCCAGCCGGCGGCCGTGACAACCTTGGACACCGCCCCGGCCGAACAACCGGTGCAGGACGACGTGCCCAAGAAGGTGGAGAAGTGCGAGAATTGTGAAGGCTGCGACAAGTGCGAACGATGTGTTGACTGCAAGGGCTGTAACAAGTGCGCCAAGTGCGTGGGTTGTGAGGGCTGCGACAAGTGCAAGGTCTGCGTCGGCTGTAAGGGTTGCAAGAGCTGCACTAACTGCGTCGGCTGCAAAGGCTGCGACCGCATGGAAGAGCGCACCGATGCCGACGGCAACGTCACCAAGGTCTGCATCGGCTGCAAAGGGTGCGACTACTGCGAAGACTGCGTCGGCTGCGAAGGCTGCGAGTACTGTGAAGACTGCGAAGGCTGTAAGGGCTGCGATTACTGTGAAAGCTGCGAAGGTTGCAAGGGCTGCAAGATCTGCTGGGGCGCCGAAGGATGCAAGGGCTCCAAGTAACGGCCTGACCCACCCGTGACGAAGCAACCGCCCGGCGGCATCGGCCGGGCGGCTTGCTATCATCCGCGCCATGAAACGACCCGACACCCTTGGCGCGCTGAAGGCGAGCGGCTGGAAGTCGCGCAGCGTCAAAGATGAACTGCGCGAGAATCTGATTGCCCGCATCAAGGCCCGCAAGCCGCTGTTCCCCGGCATTGTCGGCTACGACCAGACGGTGATCCCGCAGGTCGTAAACGCCGTGCTGTCGCGCCACAACCTGATCCTGCTGGGCCTGCGCGGCCAGGCCAAGACCCGCATCCTGCGCAGCCTGGTTGACCTGCTGGATGAATACATCCCCGCCGTCAAAGGCAGCGATCTGCACGATGACCCGTTGGCGCCCCTGTCCAAGCGCGCCCGCACGCTGATTGCCCTGCACGGCGACGACACCCCCATCGAATGGCTGCCCCGTGAGGCCCGCTACGCCGAAAAGCTGGCCACGCCCGACGTCAGCATCGCCGATTTGATCGGCGACGTTGACCCGATCAAGGCGGCCACGCAGAAGCTCACCTTCGCCGACGAAGAGGTGATTCACTTCGGCATCATCCCGCGCACCAACCGCGGCATCTTTGCTATCAATGAACTGCCCGACCTGCAGCCGCGCATCCAGGTGGGCCTGCTGAATATTCTGGAAGAGAAAGACATCCAGATCCGCGGCTTCCCCGTGCGCATCCCGCTGGACCTGATGCTGTGCTTCAGCGCCAACCCGGAAGACTACACCAACCGCGGCAGCATCATCACCCCTCTTAAAGACCGCATCGAAAGCCAGGTGATGACGCACTACCCCCACAAGCTGGAAGAAAGCCGCAGCATCACCGACCAGGAAGCTTGGACCAGCCGCCCCGGCGCGCCGAAGGTCCAGATCACGCCATTCCTGCGCGACGCGATTGAGCAGGTCGCCTTTGAGGCCCGCAAGTCCGAGTTCGTGGACCAGGCCAGCGGCGTCAGTGCCCGCATGACGATTGCGGTACTCGAAAGCGTGCTGAGCAATGCCGAGCGCCGCTGCCTGTTGACGGGTCAAGACAGCACCTTCGTGCGCGTCGTGGATCTTGGCGCCGCCATCGCCGCCATGTCCGGCAAGCTGGAACTGGTCTACGAAGGCGAGCAGGAGGGCGCGCACAAGGTGGCCACGCGCATCATCGGCAGTGCCGTGCGCAGCACCTTTGAGCAACTGTTCCCCGGCGTGTACTCGATCCGCCAGCGCCCCGGCCGCAAGGGCAAGGAAAGCGTGCCCTCGCGCGAAGAGGGCCCGTACAAGCCGGTGATCGACTGGTTCGCCGGCGGCAAGCGCCTTGAGCTGACAGACGAAATGCCCGACAAAGAGTATGCGGCCAAGCTGCACGAAGTGCCCGGCCTCGAGGACTTGACCGGTCAACACCTGAAGGGCCTGAAAGGCACTGAGCTGGCCGTGGCCATGGAGTTCGTACTCGACGGCCTGCACCAAAGCAGCCTGCTGGCCAAAGAAGACATCGACCGCGGCATTCTGTACTGCGACATGCTCGGCGCGATGTACGACGAGTAACAGCAACGGCTTTGGAACCACGGGTTCACAAGGATTCACACGGATAGCGGCCGGCGCTCTTGCAGTTCACTGAATGCCGCGTTCCGTGTTCAACCGTGTCCACCCGTGGTTCCAAAGCGGTTTGCAGTTCCTTACCGTTCTCCCGCAAATAGAAAACCGGGGCCCGTGGGCCCCGGTTTGTTTTGCTTGGTCTACTTGCGTTCGAGCTTGGCCTTATCGCCGGTGCCCTTGGTCAGCGCGTCACTGGAGAGCCACTTCTTGCTCAGCTCGTCGCCCTTCAGCGTGGCGTCGAGGAACACCACCGTCGTGCTCTTCACCCATTCGAAAACCGGGCTGGCTGCCGGCTGCTGGCCGCCACGGCCACCGCGTGCCTGACCGCCCGCGAGCTGCTGGTTGGCCGCACCTTCAAGCACCACGTGGTACTTGCCGCCTTCCGGCGCGTTTTCGAACGCACCGCGCTTCCACGCCGCGTCCTGGCCTTCGCCCGTGGTGTCATTGCTGCCGGTGATGCTCAGCATCGGCGTCGCAATCCCCTTGAAGCTTTCCTTCGTCAGCCCGCCCTGGTCGGCACCGGCCGGCGACAGCGCGATGATTGCCTTCACGCGCTTGTCGGCCACACTCTGCGCCTTCTTGGCCTCGGCACCTTCTTCGGCGGCCAGGTCAAACGTGGCGCCTGCCAGCAGTTCGGCCGTGTACGCGCCGTGGTTGTGGCCGGCGACGGCGATCTTCTCGAGGTCCATCTTGTCCTTCAGGCCCGGCGCGAGCTCAACCAGCTTGGCGCTGTTGTCGAGCAGCAGCTTGATGTCGGCCGCACGGTCCATGCCTGCCTTGGCATCCAGCGGGGCGGGGCCGCGCTGGCGACCGGTGCGGGGCTGGCGCTGGCGGGGCTGCGCGGGCGGCTGCGGCTCAGCCGGGTCTTCCAACAGCGATTCGCGCGGGTCACCCAGGCTGTCAAAGTCGTCTTCGCCGGGGACTTTGTCGTCCTGCGGCGGGCGCGGGGTCTGTCCGCCACCCTGGCCGCGGCCGCGACCACCACCCATGCGGCCGGCGAGCGCGCTGAGTTCTTCCTTACTAAGGAAGCCGTCGCCGTCACCGTCGAGGGTGTCGAACATGCCCTGGATCATTTCGGGCAGCTCTTCCTTGGCGATCTTGCCGTCTTTGTTGGCGTCGTACTGCTGAAACAGTGTTTCAAGCTGGGCTGCGCTGGCGGCTTCGCGGCTGTCGGCGTGGCTGGGCACGAGCACGACATAGCCATGCGATGCGATGTACTGGGCCAGCGGGGCGTTGGCATTGCTGCCGCCGGCGCCGTGGCTGTAGATCACAACGGGGTACTTGCCTGCTTCTTCGGGGAAGATCGCGACCAACCCGAGGTCCTTCTTGCGGGCGGCGTCGTTGAGCTTGAGGTCGCTGACGGTAACCAGCTTGAACTTGCCCTCAGGGGCCTTGTTGGGGTCCAGTTCACGCACCGCCGGCTTTTCGGACGGGGCGTCATCTGCCTTGGGGGCACTCGGGTCATCCTGGGCCGAAATCGCCATCGAGCCCGTAATCAAGGCGGCCATAGCCACCGCGCCAAAACGCGTCCAACGCATGAAGCCCATAAGCATCTCCCGTGTCACAAAAGTAAAGCAGCCCCCATAAGTGGGGACAGTAGTGGATTCACTACATAAGACCCCCCAACCAAGCCACCGGTTCCGCCAAAAACCAGTTCCCGGAACCAAAGCCCAAAGCGCAACCAGAGCCCGCTGCGTAAGCGGCGGGACCAATGCGAACTGCGTTTGCCCACGAAGCGCCACGAAGAACCACGAAGAACTGCAACTGCTTTTGAGGTGAACAGCAACAACGGGTACCGCCAAAGCGCCAAAGACAGGCGTGCTGGTTTGGAGCGCGAAGCGTGAGCGAGCGGTCGCCCAAGGCGACCAGCCGTACGAACTGCATACACCGCCACGAAGCAAAACAACCGCATGGGCCGCCAAGACGCCAAGAATTGGCGCGCCGGTTTGGAGCGCGAAGCGTGAGCGAGCGGTCGCCAAAGGCGACCAGCCGTACGAACTGAATACACCGCCAAAGCGCCAAAAAAGACTTTGGCGTCTTGGCGACTTGGCGGCTAAAGCAGTTGTAGTTCAACCAAAACGCCGTGGCCGTTCTTCGTGACCCTTCGTGCACTTCGTGGACAACCGCAGTTCGCTGTTCTCCGCGTCTTCGCTTCCTTCGCGTCTTCGCGCTGCTGTTTCACTGCAAACGCCTCAC
>CALLQI010000011.1 GCA_938014885.1 uncultured bacterium | reverse complement strand
TGATCCTGCTGGCCCTGCTGGCCGTGGCCACACGCCGCAGGAAAGCAGCCAACGGCCGATAGTCGAGAGTCAAAGGCAGAAGCAAACGACCGGGGCGACGAAAGTCGCCCCGGTTTCGTGTTGATCAGTTCAGCCCAAGCCCAAAGGCTGGGGACGAGCCGGGAGCGCTGGCCTCTGGCCGGCATTTGCCGCGGCCGTCCCGGCCACGGCGAGACCAGAGTCCCCGCCGATTCCAAGAAACCCGCGGGCCAGAGGCCCGCGGGGAATGCCGGCGAGACGCCAGCGCTCCCGGACTAGAAGCCGGTGGGGCTGCTGAAGCGGAAGCTGCGCAGCTTCATGGCCGGTACCACGAAATTGCCGCCGAACAGCGCGCCTCCGGTGGCGTGGGCCTGGTTGCCGATGGCGTCGATTTCCGCAAACGCGCTCAGCAGGCTTTGCGTGAAGCGCATGTTCTTGACCGCGTGCCCGAGCTTGCCGTCTTCAATCAGGAACGTGCCCGCGCGGGTCATGCCCGTGATGCTCACGTCCTGCGGGTTCACCACGTTCGTGTAGTGCAGCTTCGTCACCAGCAGCCCGCGCTTGGTTGAAGCAATCATCTGCTCAAGTGACTGGTCGCCGGTGCTGACCACCAGGTTACTGGGGCTTGGTCCGTGGCTGTCGGGCTGGCTGTTGGCGTGGCCGGTGTTTTTCTGGCCGCACAGCTTGGCGCTGCGGCGGTCGTGGGCGACGGCCTTGAAGGTGCCCTTTTCAACCAGCGTCAGTTTCTGCGTGGGGAAGCCTTCCATGTCGAAGGGCGTCCCGCCGAGCTCCGGGTGGTAGGGGTCTTCCGTGATGGTGAGCTTTTCGTCCAGCAGCTTCTGGCCCAGTTCACCCTTGTGGAAACTGCGCTTTTCCGCAAACGCCAGCCCGTTGGCCGTGAGCCAGCTGAAGAACAGCAGCAGTTCCGCCACCGCTGCCGGTTCAAAGACCACCGTGTACTCGCCCGGTTCAATGGCCTGTGTCGCGCGCCCGGATTCCACCTTACGCGCGGCTACTTGCCCGGCCGCGTAGGTGTCCAGCTTGTTTACGTCCAATGCAAAGCTTTCGGCCCAGCCTTCGACGTTGCCGTCCTCAAGAAACGCGCTGATGCTGCATTCAGCCTTGCTGCCCGCTTTGTAGGCGAACACGCCGCGATTGTTGCCGTAGGCCAGCGCGCCTTCGTCGGTGTCGAAAATGCCGGCGCCCTCAAGGCCGCGCTTGTCGTAATCGCGCAGGATTTTGCCGATGGCCTCGGCGCGTTGGGCGGGCGTAAACTTGGCGGTGCTTTCGTGCCAGGCGTTCACGGGCTGGTAGCGCTGCTCGCCCTCAAGCATCGGCTGCAACTGCGGGTCCGGTGCGGCCACGCGGGCGACGGCCAGCGCGCTATGGACACAGCGGCGGATGCTGTCGTCGTCGAACTGGTTGACGCTGGCCACGCCCTGGCGCTGGCCGTTGATCACGCGCAGGCGCAGCGAATCGTTGGCGAGGCCGACGTTTTGGGTAATCACGTTGCCCGAAAAGCGGGTGCTGTTTGTGTTGCTGGAAACGACGATGGCCTCAAGCTGTTCGGCATCGGCGATTTTGAGGACTTTCTGGATCAGCGATTGGGCTTGTTCGCGGGTCAGCATGGTCATCTCCGTTGGCTGGCGGCCAAAACTAACAAATCTTCGAACCCTTTGCGCCCTCAGGCGGTATTACCTGCGGAGGATTCTTGTGTCACCGGCGTCCACACACGCAGTTGACAGGGGGCACACAAACAAGGCAGTTTCGTCATCCATGGACTGGGACAAGGATGCGGAACTGGCCTTGATTGCCAAGGCCCGGGGTGGCGACAGTGCTGCCTACGGGCAACTGGTGATGGCCAACCAGGATCGCATCTACGCGTCCGTGCTGCGCCATGTCCGCGATGAACACCGCGCCTTTGACATCACCCAGGAAGCCTTTGTGCAGGCCTATCGCGCGCTGGACAGCTACGAAGACCGCGCGCGCTTCAGCACCTGGTTGTATCGCATCGCGATGAACCTGATCACCAGCCACTACCGCCACGAAAACGCGCAAAAGCGCGGCGGCGACAAGTCCAAGACCAGCCTGAACGTTGAAGGCATGCCTGAGCCCGGGGCCGAGCAGCGCACCCCCGACGACCTGGCCGCGGCAGCCGACATCGGCCAGATCGTGCGCGCGGCCATCGATGAGCTTGACGACGAATACCGCGACGTCATCGTGATGCGCGACCTGCAAGAGCTAAGCTACGAAGAAATCGCGGACATCCTGAAAGTGCCGCCAGGGACCGTGCGTTCGCGCCTGCACCGCGGCCGCGAGAAGCTGAAGGAAAAGCTGAAGCATCTTGCCTGATGTCCTTGAGAGTGCTGGTTCTGCAACGAGGAACACATGGACCGCTACGAATACGCGACAATGGAGTGGCTGTGGGATGTCGGCGCCCTGCGCGCGGACCTGCCCGGCGGCAAGACCGAAACCGCCAAAGGCGAATACCCAGCCGTGGTGGCCATGCTGGGCACACTGGGGCGCGACGGCTGGGACGTGGTGAGTTGCGTAGCCACGGCGAACTGGTTGTTCTGGACGCTGAAACGTCGAGCAATGCGCTAGGAGCCGGCGACGTGGAAAAGATCAACCTGGCCCAGAAACTCGCGCTGATCCAGCAGCCATGGTCGCCCGCGATCGTGGCTGAGCTGAATGGGCAATACGTAAAGCTAGTGCGCTTTGAAGGCGCCTACGTATGGCACCAGCACGAACACGAGGATGAGCTGTTTTTCGTGGTCAGCGGCAAGCTTTCGATTGAGCTGCGCGGCCGCACGATTGAGCTTGCGCCGGGCGAGTTCTTCGTGGTGCCACGCGGTTTAGAGCACCGGCCGGTGGCGCAACCGGTTTGCGAAATCATGCTGTTTGAACCTGCCGGCACCATCAACACCGGCGACGCGACGCCAAACGCGTGGACGCGCAAGCCTGAGCAACTGGACCGGCTTTGAAGCGTGAACCCGCCAAGCCCAATTTGGATGATCCCTTCGAGGCATGGGTCGAGGCGTTGTACACGCGTCACTTGAAGGGTTTGACGCACGCGGAGGTTTCGCGCGCGCTGAAGGCCCTGACGCAGGATTACGTGCAGCGGCGACATCGGCTGCACGGCAAGGCGCTTGATGGCCGGGGTAAGCAGGCGGCCTTTGCGCTGTATTACGGCCCGCGCCACTTTGTGGTCGTGCGCGAGGTACTGCGCGCGCTGGGGCCTTCGGCGCTGGACTTCGGCAAGGCCAAACTGCCGACGATCGTGGACCTCGGCTGCGGCACCGGCGTAGGTGGCGCGGCCTGGGCCATGGAAGCGCAGGCCGCCGGCGTGCGCGCCAGTGTCATCGGCGTGGACTTGCAGCCTGAGCTGCTGGTTGAGGCCGTGCGCACCTGGCGTGAACTGGGCCTGCGCGGCGGCACCCTGAAATGCCATCTCGATCAATACCGCTGGCCGCCGCCGCCGGTGGCGGTGCTGGCGGCGTTCACGCTGAATGAACTGGACGACCCGGACCGCGAGCGCCTGTGGGCGCACTTGACGCGTCAAGCTGAAGGCGGCAGCCATGTGCTGATCCTTGAGCCGCTGGCCACGGGCATCACACCCTGGTGGCAGGAATGGGCCAGGCGCGTGACCGATGCCGGCGGCCGCGCGGATGAATGGCACTTAGAAACGAAACTGGCTGAGCGGGTGCGCACGATGGGCAAGTCGGCAGGCCTGCGGCCGGAGAAGCTGGGAGCCCGCACGCTGTATTGGGGAGGGACTGGGACGTAGGGCCTGGGACTTAGGGCTTGGGGCCTAGGGAGAGGCGGAGTTTGGGGACAGTAGCCAGCCAGCTCCGAAGCCCCAAGCCCTATCACCTGCTTGAAGCCTGAAACGTTCCGGCGCGAAAAACTGCTCATTCCCTTGACTTGTCAAGGCGGATCGCTACCTTTCGCCCGTTCAAGGAATCGCATGAATCCGCGCACCGTCATTTTCGCCTTCAGCTACGCCTACTTTGCAGGCGGGCGCGGGCGTTTGTGCGGATAACCGGTAGTTCACCGATCCACACAGGGCCCGCGAAAGTCGCGGGCCCTTTTTCTTTTCCCTCGCACGAAGCAGCCAACAAGCACCACCACACAGGAGAAACACATGAGCTGGGATTCACGAACATGCCGAGTCGCCTACCAGGGCGGCCCGGGCTGCAACTCAGAGCGCGCTGGTTTGAAACTGCTGGCCGAACGATTTTCAGGCTGGCCGATGGCAAGCTTCGCGGATGCGGCCGCGGCCCTTGCCAACGGCCAGGCTGACCTGCTGCTGATTCCGGTCTTCAACAGCACCACGGGTCCGATCACCGACGCGCTTGAGGCAACGCGTGAATTCCACGCGTTGGAAGAAATCACCCTGCGCATCGACCACTACCTGATGGCCGTGCCCGGTGCCCGCACGAAGCACATCCGTGAGTTGTGGGCGCACCCGCAGGTCGCGTTGCAGTGCTCGCGCTGGCTGCAAGCTTGCGGCCTGCCTCTGAAACTGGTCGACGACGGCGCGCGTCGCGCACCCGCTTTCCTGGCTGGGCGGCGCCTCGAAGTCGGTGTTCTTGGCCCGCTGGGCATCGGTACGGCCACGGGGCTGTATCCACTGGAAGGCCCACTGCAGGACCAGCCGGAAAACAGCACAACTTTCCGGCTGCTGGCACGGCACGAACTGACACCGCTGGCGCGCCGCGAATTGCTGGGCGCGTCATCGGCCTGAAAAACAAACCGGGTCGGCGGGCTGAACCCGCCGACCCTGAAACGGAGATTGCCATGACCACAACCATCCAGCCTCGCGCCTCAGGCGAAGAAGCGCTCGTGCTTCACGCCCTGCGCGCGGGCATTACACGTATTGACCGCGAGATCCTTGAACTGGTGGCGCGCCGCGCGTCGGTCGCACGCGACATCGGCCTGGCCAAGCGTATTGCCGGCAGGCCGATTCACGACGCCGGCCGCGAACGCGAGCACCAGTCCGAGCTTTCCCGCATCGCGCACGAGTTGGGCCTGCCGGCCCGGGTCGTGCGCGACCTGTTCCAGGCGCTGGCACGGCACAGCATCGCCGAACAGACGCCTGCCCCTGAGGCCCCCGCGACACGGCCGACGCCGCCGGATTCGGACGCATTCCGGCTTGCGCGCCACGAGCCCGGCCGCCCGCTGACCATCGTGCGCGTCGGCGACGCCGAAATCGGCAGCCACACGTTCGAAGTCATCGCCGGACCATGCGCCGTCGAAAGCATCGCACAGATCACAGACGCCGCCGACCACTGCCGTGCCGCAGGTGTGCGCATCATGCGCGGCGGGGCCTTCAAGCCGCGCACCAGCCCCTACGAGTTCCAGGGGCACGGCATGCGCGCATTGACCTGGCTGGCTGAGGCCGCCCACGCGCGCGGCATGGCGATCGTGACCGAAGTGCTTGACCCGGCGCTGGCCCCGGAGATCGCGCAGCAGGCGGACATGCTCCAGATCGGGGCGCGCAACATGCAGAATGTGCCGCTGCTGCGGGCGGCCGCGCGCACCGGCCGCCCGATCATGCTCAAGCGAGGGCCCAGCAGCACCTTGCGCGAGCTGCTTTGTGCGGCCGAGTACATCCTGCTTGAGGGCAACCCGAATGTTGTGCTGTGTGAACGCGGCTTGCGCAGCTTCGAGCGCGAAACCCGCAACACACTGGACCTGGCGGCAGTGCCCGCGCTGGCCGAACTCACGCATTTGCCGGTGATTGTCGATCCCAGCCATGCAGCCGGCCGCAATGAGCTGATCCCAGCGCTGTGTAGAGCGGCGCACGGGGCAGGCGCCGCGGGTGTGATTGTCGAAATGCATCCGTGCAAAGAGGAAGCCCTGTGCGACAAGCGCCAGGCGTTGACCCCGGTGGAGTTACGGAAGATATGCGAGGGATTGCAGTTGCGCGAACGCTAGCACTGGAGTTGGCGGGGGTTGGAGCGCAATCTAACCCCCGCCGGTGGTATTACGTCGTGATTGATTTCTGAAAAATTCTGAGTATCTTAGTGAAGGCAGACTGGGGGCGTGCGTTACATAATACTGTATTGTCGATGTGCATCGTGTGCGTAATGCATTATATTGGTTTCTGTGGCTGTACACGTGCAATCGTGCTAGAATTCACTTTGGGGCGCCCTTCGGGACTGATCGATGGACCACGATTCACGCCAATCCATAGTTCTGCTGGTTGAAGGAAAGCACGCCAAGCAGTACGGGAGCAAGCCCCACATCGAAGAGCTCGGTGCCGTGTGCGCGGCCACGCACACTCTTACGGGTGCCGACACATTGCTGCAGCACTTTGTCCCGGACGTGGTGGTGATTGACTACGAGCTCAGCGACGGCAGTGGCATTGAGTACATCTCGAAGTTGCGTCAGAATCCGCTGCACCGCGCCACACCGATCATCCTGCTTACCGGCGACATCCACCCCAGCGAACTCGAGCGCGCCGTCATGATGGGCATCTACGCCTTCATCGCGCGGCCCTTCCGCTCTGAAGAGTTCCAGAAACTCGTAGGCGCCGCCATCAGTGACAGCGCCGAGCGCGTCCGCCGTCGCGGGCACTAACCCGCGCCACTTCCGTTGTGGCCCCGACTTCCTGATTGCGTACAATCCCGGCCTCGCGGATTGGAGTGCTTATGCCCTGGTGGGGTTGGGTTCTGATTGTGCTGGGTGCGTACACCGTCATCAGCACGGTCATCGACATTGTGCAGCGGCAGCACGCGATCCGGCGGAACATCCCGTTCTTTGGCCGTTTCCGGTACCTGTTTGAAATGCTGGGACCGCCGCTGCGCCAGTACATCGTCACCAGCGATGTGGCCGAGCGCCCGTTCACCCGCCTGCAACGCTCGTGGGCCTACCGCGCGGCCAAGAACCTCAGCAACACGGTCCCCTTCGGCACGCAGATTGACCAGGACGCGCCGGGGCTGATCAAGTTCAACCCGGCCGCGTTTCCGACGCCGGACCTGCACGCCAGTGACGACATGGAGCCCGTGGTGCTGGGCGCCAACCGCGCCAAGCCCTATGCGGTGAAGTACATCGCTAACGTGAGCGGCATGAGCTTCGGCGCGCTTTCGCGCAACGCGGTGCTTGCACTCAGCAAAGGCGTGAAGCTGGCCGGCGGCTACATGAGCAGCGGCGAAGGCAGCGTCAGCGACTATCACCTTGGCGGCGGCGGCGACCTGTTTTACCAGGTCGGGCCGGGCAAGTTTGGTTGCCGAAACGCCGACGGCACATTCAATGAAGACAAGTTCCGCGAGGTGGCCGCGCGTGAGCAGGTGCGTGCGGTGTACGTGAAGCTGGCCCAAGGCGCCAAGCCGGGCAAAGGCGGCGTGCTGCCGAAAGAGAAGATCAGCGCCGAAATCTCGCGCATTCGCGGCATACCTATGGGCGAAGACTGCCACAGCCCGAACTGCCACGCCGAGTTCAATGACGTTCCGGGGATGATGCTGTTCATCAACAAGCTGCGCGACCTCAGCGGCGGCAAACCCACCGGCTTCAAGTGCGTGCTGGGCGGCGAAGAGTTCATCCGCGACGTCGCGCGCTACATTGCCGCGCACGACGACGGGCCCGACTTCATCATCATCGACGGCGCCGAAGGCGGCACCGGTGCCGCGCCGCTGAGCCTGGCCGACCACATGGGCATCAGCCTGCAGGAAGCGCTGGTGATCGCCGACAACATCCTGCGCGAAGAGGGCGCGCGCGGCAAAGTGAAGATCATCGGCAGCGGCCGCATCATCACCGGTGCCAACGCGGCGATCGCGCTGGGGCTGGGGGCTGACCTGGTGCAAATCGCGCGCGGGTTCATGTTTGCGCTCGGTTGCATCCAGGCGCTGCAATGCAACACCAACCATTGCCCGACTGGCGTGGCCACACAGAACTGGTGGCTGACGCGTGGCCTTGACCCGACGCTGAAAAGTGTGCGCGTGGCCAACTACCTCAAGCACGTGCACAAGGACGTGATGTCGATCGTGCGCGCGCTGGGGTTGAAGCACCCCAACGAAATCCGCCGCGACCACATGAGCATGATCGTCGAGCCCGGCCGCCGCGTAAGCCTGACCGAGATCTACCCAACCAGCATGAAGGCCTTCCGCCAGACCAGAATCATCCAACGCGACGCCGTAAGGTCGTAGGCAGCAAGGACCGCGGCCATCCTGGCCGCACGCAGTTGGGCGGGCGTCCGGCAACAGCGAAAAGCGCTGGAGTTTTCGTTGCCGGTAGTATTCTTGCGACATGAATCCGTACCGGATGCCAAAGCCACGAGAAGGCGTAATTTTCACCGGTCACTTCTGCGTGGCTGATGAAAAGGGGCGGATCGATGACTCAGCCGAGGGAGTGCGACTGCGGCTGACGCAAGACTATCTTTGGATCAGCCGCAACTTGACTGTTCCGCTCGCAGCCATTCTGCGCGTCGACAACCTGAACGGCAAAGCAATAGGCATTCACTTCCGCCACGAAGTTCAAGATCAACTACAGTCAGTTTGGCTAGCCGCGCGGAACTGGTTGGGATTGCGGCACATCGGTCGCAATCTGGCACTCCAGCACCATATTGAGGCGGCCCGCCGGACCGCTTCGCCAATCGAAGAACTGCTCAAGCACGTGCGCGATGAGTCCGGCGACTTGCAATTGGGCTGTGAGGTGTGCGGCGCAAAGCCCACGGCAGACGCGGAATTCGGTTGGTTCTTCTGTTTCGGAGTCCTTCCAATCGCTGGCGTGTACCGATGGACGCCGGTGCAGCAACTTCGCTGCCGCAAGCATGCGGTACGAGCCTGCCTCGTCAACAATCTGCTCACCGGACTCCTCGGTTATTGGGGGTTCCCAGGCGTGTTGGTGGCTCCGTATCGCGTCTGGCGAAACGTTCGCGAACTCAATGCGGTGTACGGGCGGAGCGCGACTACGACGCTGGTGAGTTTGGCGATAGGAATCCTGCTTCCCGCCACACTACTCATTGCCCTGATCTTACGGGTTGTTGTTCGTTAGATGTCGGACGACTATCGCCCCGCAGCAGTACCAAGATGGGACCGCGGCCATCCTGGCCGCATGCAGTTGCGTGCCGATGCGCCCGCCTTCGGCGTGCGTCACCGGCTTTTGGCCGGGGCTCTGTTCTGTCACCCAAAACATTGGCGCTGGCATCGCCGGTTGATAGCCTTTTGGCGCTCACTTCTTACCGGGATACACCATGAAACTGTTTGCGCGTCTTGCTGCGGCCGCACTGTGTGCCGCGCCGTTTGTGGTACCTGCATTGGCCGAAGCGCCGGGCCAGCCCGCGAGCCATGTGCTGCAGGCGCTTGAGGGTGAAGAACTCAAGGCTGACAAGACCTACACCGCCGGCACGCGGGTCAAGTCCACGGCGCTGGGCATCAGCTTCAAAGTTCCTGAGGGTATGAAGCTCAGCTTCGACAGCAGCAGCGGCCTGCTTGTGCTCAAGCCCGGCGGGGCCGAGCGCGTGGGCGTGATCATCCTGCGCACCGGCTTCAGCACCGACGACGCCAAGGCCACCCTCGGCGAAGAACTCGACCTCACCTTCCTGCATGAGGCCGCCTGGGGCCAGCGCACCAGTGGGCCCACCGTCAGCGGCGATGGCGTAAGCTGGGGCTTCGAAGGCGACGCCTACGGCCGCGCGAAGGCCGTGTGCAAGAGCACCGCCAGCTTCATGGTTGCGGTGTTTGACGCGTCCGACACCAAGGCGAAAGAACTCGTGAAATCCTTCGAAGATAACTTCGTGTTCGGCACGCCCGACCTGGCCGAGCTGCGCAAAACCTGGAACAGCGTGATCGTCGGCCAGCGCCTCAGCAACAAAGAGGCCGGCATCACCGTGGATTGCCGCGCCGACGGCGGCTTTACGCTGAAGTCGCAGGGCGGCAACCAGGAAGGCAAGTACACGATCGAATTTTCGCCCTTTGGCGCGCTGCTGGTGATGCGTTCCGGCGGACAGAGTGGCGCGGCCACGCTGGCCTGGGACGGCAAGAACCTGCTGGTTGATGGCTCGCCGTTTACGCGCGAAAGCATGGGCGGCGCCAAGTCGCCCGACGGTGCGGAAACCCCCGCCAAAGAAGAGCGCCCCGCTGAGGCCGACGACAAAGGCAAACGCCGCAAGCTGGAACGTGACGGCAACTGGAAGTCCGACGTCAAGGAAGTCGCCACGCTGGAAGGCGACGACATGCGCGTCGGGGTTGCGCATGAAGGCGGCAAGCGCGTGAAGGTCGAGTGGCTGGGCATTTCGTTCATGGTGCCCGCGGGCTTCCGCGGCGCCACCGACGGCAAGACTCCGGTCTTCATCGTGGTCGAGCCCGCCGGGCGAGGTCTGGCGCTGGTGTACATGCAGACCGGCGTGAACCACGCCGCCGATGCGGCCGCGCTGATGTCAGACGACATCGACGTGAACGGCGACGGCAAGGTGGTGCTCAAGGCCAACGGCAAGCCGACGGTCGAAGGCGGGCGCGTGACGGTGGACTACACGCACACGGAGTACACGGCGCGCGGCGTCACGGTGATCGGGCCTTCGGGCAACGCCGTGAACTTCGTGCTGCTGGGCGGTGCCAATGATGCAGAGTGGATCCGCAGCACGGTCAAGGGCATGGCCGACAGCGCGCAGTTCAAGAAGCCGCAGGCTGAAGACAAGCGCGCGGAAGTGAAGAAGCTGCTGGGCGGCAAGTGCCTGCACGTGTTCCGGTACAAGGCCGTGAACGCGGGCAGCGGCAACAGCTCAAGCTGGGAAACCAACATCTGGTTCCACCTTGGCAGCGATAACACCTACTACTACCGCTACAAGTACGTCAGCAGCCATTCGGTTGAAGGCCGCGACAGCGGCGGCGACACCACGCACACCGGCGGCGCCTGGAGCGACAACGATCGAGAAGACACGGGCACCTGGCGCATGGAGTTCAACATCAGCGGCATCGTGCTGATCCTGAAAAGCAGCACGGGCGAAGAAAGTGTGCACCAGTTGCGCCAGGAAGGCAGCAAGGTCTTCGTGAACGGCGAAGAAGTAAGCGTGTTCCAAAGCGACAAGAAACAGTAAGCCGCAAGATCACCGAACCGGCGGGGGAACCCGCCGGTTCGCGTTTCCGGTCAATGGCAGCGGGCCGCGCGTGTTGTATCGTCTGGGGGCACTGTCCAAGGAGCGCCCCGTGTCGTTCAAGATCCAGCGTCGCAAGACCCGCACCTGCATGGTTGGCAACAGGCCCGTCGGTGGCGATCACCTCGTCGCCGTACAGACCATGACCAAGACCAAGACCTGGGACGTCGAGGCCACGCTCAAGCAGCTTCGCGGCGCACAGGAACGCGGTGTCGATATCGTTCGCGTCGCATGCCCCGACGAAAAGTCGGCGGCCGGGCTGCCCGGCATCATCGCCGGTTCGCGAGTGCCGATCATTGCCGACATTCACTTCGCGCCCGGCCTCGCGCTGAAGGCGCTGGAAGCGGGCGTGCACTGCGTGCGCATCAACCCGGGTAACATCAAGCTGGAGCTGGTGAAGAAGATCGTGGCGCTGGCCAAGGATAAGGGCGCGGCGATCCGCATCGGCGTGAACAGCGGCTCAATCATGCCGCGCAAGGGCCTTGAGGTGAAGCAGGACATGGAACTCGAGATGGCCGACCTGATGGTCGACACGGCCATCAACTGGTGCGAGCAATTCGACAAGTGGGGTTTCCACAACTTCAAAGTCAGCCTGAAATCCAGCGACGTGCTCACCACCATCTACACCAACCGCCGCTTCGCCAAGGAAACCGACGTGCCGCTGCACCTGGGCGTAACTGAGGCCGGCATGCTGCAGGCCAGCACCGTGAAATCCAGCATGGGGCTCGGTACGCTTTTGGCTGAAGGCATCGGCGACACGATCCGCGTAAGCATCACCGGCGACCCGCTGGATGAAGTGGACGTAGGTTACGAAATCCTCAGCGGCCTGCGCCTGCGCAAAAAGAACGTTGAGATTGTCGCCTGTCCAAGCTGCGGCCGCGACGAAGTAGACGGCGGCGTGGAAACGCTGGCCCGGCAAGTGCAGGAACGCCTGAAAGACTACAAGGGCAACATAGTAGTAAGCGTGCTCGGGTGCATAGTAAACGGCCCAGGCGAAGCCGCCGAAGCGGATTTAGGCATAGCCGGCGCCAAAGACGCAGGCTACCTCTTCAAAGGCGAAACCATCCTGCGCCGCGTACCCAACGAAAAGCTCGTAGACGAAATGATGATCGAGCTATGGAAGCTGGAGAAAGAACGCGCGCAGTCACCTCAAGCGACGCATGCCTGAAAGGAACGACCTAGCGTTGAGTGTCCTTTCGGAATTCCTGGTAGTTAGCGATGTAGAGTTGTCGAACCTCATCAAGGCGGGGTTCGAGTTCGACCCCGCGCGTGCGGACTTTTCATGGGGAAATTTGGATAGCTATTGCATTGCCGAACTCGAAGCAGTGCTCCGTGGAACATCCGTTGAAGTCATCGAGTCTGAGCGTGGAGACGTGTTCAGAGACTGGATCTGGTTCGATAGCGAAGCTGACGGCCCCTGGGTTACTGAACTGCGCGAACCGCTTGTGAAGGCACTTGCCGAGCTTGGTGAAGTCGGAACCCGAAATGTTGCGCGCGAGTGGGCATACAAGTTTGACTACCCAGACGACGAGGCCATTGAACTGGTGGCCGGGTTAGCAAACGTGGCCCGCAAGGCCGTGCAGCGGAAGGCCCGATTGGTTCTTTGGGTCTGCCTCTAGCTGATAGGTTGGGCAAGAGAGGGTTCGGGCATTCTGCCCGAAGGGCCCGCTAAAGGAATGGTTGGCGTGGGGAAAGGCGCGCCCCGAGGGCCGCCTTGCCGGCTGGCTGAAGCGCATGTGATGCAGGCGGCCCTTCGGGCGCGCCAGCACAACGCAATCGTGCCACCGGGGGCTGCCGCCCCCGGCTACTCTGGCGGGCCCTTCGGGCCGAAATCTCCCAAGTCACGCGAGGCCCCCCAGGCGGGCCCTTCGGGCCGAAATCTCCCAAGTCACGCGAAGCCCCAATACGGGCCCATTGGGCCGACGTGTCCCGAGGCATGTGAGACCCCGATCCAGCAGTATCGGGCCGACGTCCCCGGACCCTGCCCGATGACTCGTGAGCGACTTTGGACCAGCCCGCGAAGGCCGCAGGTCTTGGACCCCGCAGGGGTCCCCTAACGTAGCCGGGGGCGGAAGCCCCCGGATATCCGGACCAGCTTTTCAGCGCGCCCGAAGGGCCGCCTAGCCTGCCTGATCCAGGGCAGATACCGAGCCGTCGGCGTTTCGCCTCATCCCGTGCATTCTAAGGATCTCGTCGAGTTCCTGGTCGAACGTCTGCTCGGCGTGATGCCTCTCCTGGTTGCGGATGTATTCGCGCGTTCGCTGCATCATTGACGCACTGACGGAAAACACGCCGTAGCCGTCCTGCCAGCCGAACTCCTGTGCTGGCCACTTTTCGTGAATCCACCGGGATGTGTTGGTCTTGATGTCGCGCAGCAGATCGGCAATCGACTTCGTCATCGACAACCCGATCAGCAGGTGAACGTGGTCTTCCATGCCGCCGCCTTCGACCAGCCGGCAGTTGCGTTTCTCGCACAAACCGTAGATGTACCTGAACAGTTCGCTCTGGATTTCCGCCACAATCAAAGGCCTGCGGTCTTTGCACGCAAAGACCGCGTGAACGTGGACACTGTGGAAGGTTGAGCCCATGGCCGGGATTGTATGTGCAGGGCGTCAGATAACCCAACCGTCGTGGCCTGATTTCGAAACAACAAGGGCCACGCGATTCGCGTGGCCCGATGCGGTTTGGTTGCTTCGGCTACTTGTTGCCTTGGGCGGTGTGGCGGTTGCTGGCTTCGTAGGCGTCGATGATTCGCTGCACCATTTCGTCGCGGACGATGTCGGTGTTCTGCAGGCGGCATACGCTTACGCCGGGCACTCCGTCCAGTCTCCAGATCACGTCGGCGAGGCCGCTTTTCTGGTTCTCGGGCAGGTCGGTTTGGCTCAGGTCGCCCGTCACTACCGCTTTGCTGCGGCGGCCGAGGCGCGTCAAGAACATCAGCATCTGCTTGGGCGTCGTGTTCTGCGCTTCGTCAAGCAGGATGAAGGCGCGGTCCAGCGTGCGGCCGCGCATGTAGGCCAGCGGGGCCACCTCAATTACGTCGCGCTCGATGTAGCGCTGGATCTGCTGCATCGGCAGCAGGCCGCCCAGCGCGTCGAAAATCGGGCGCAGGTAGGGGTTGATCTTGGCCTGGTAGTCGCCGGGCAGGAAGCCCAGCTTTTCGCCGGCCTCAACGGCCGGGCGCACCAGCACGAGCTTGCTGACGTTGCCGTGCAGCAGTGCCGAAACGGCCATGGCCGTGGCGAGGTACGTCTTGCCGGTACCTGCGGGTCCCACGCCAAAGACGACCTGGCTGGACTTGATCGCTTCGATGTAAACTTCCTGGCCCGGCGTCATGGGCTTGGCGCCGTCGATGCCGAGCGGCGCAATCTGCGGGTCGCTTTCGGCGTCTGTGGGGTCCTGCTTGAGCAATGCGGTTTCGACGTCGGCGCCGCGCAACTGGCCGTACTTGCGGACTTTCTCGACCAGCGTCAGCATCGCGACGTAGGCGTCGAGCACCTCTTGCTCTTCGCCGGCGATGCGAAGGTTGTTGTCACGGGCGAAGATCTTCACGTCAAAATGATTGCGGATCATCTTGAGGTGGCGGTCGCGTTCCCCGAACAGCGCGTAGGCTTCATCTTTGTCGCGCAGCCGGATGGTCTTTTCCATGTAGAGGATCGGTCCTTGCGATTTCGCGCGGGTGCGCTCGAGAGTTTTTCCCATGGGTATATTCAACACCGTGGCCCTGCTTTCTGCCACACTACATTCGGCGTGTTAGCCCATTGTGGAAACGTCTCAATCGCCCTCGTGGTTCCTGAAAACCCTTTATTTCAAGCCGTTTCCGGGTCACACCCGGGCCGGCCACATCGCCAGCAGCACCAGCAGCAGTGGGCCGGTTAACATAAAATTGTCGATGATGTCCATGACGCCGCCGAAGCTGGGGACCAGATGTCCTGAGTCCTTGATTCCGGCTGCTCGTTTGAACCCGCTTTCTACAAGGTCGCCGGCTTGGGCAGCCACGCCGACAAACAGGCCGATCACCGCGCCGTACCACCAGTGAACGACAAGCGGTTGCAGCGCGCCGCCGGTGGCCCAGTTGCCCCACAGCGTGATGCCCACGCCGCCCGCGGCGCTGAAGATCAGCCCGAACACCGCGCCCTCGACCGACTTGCCGGCACTGAGGTACGGGATCAGCTTGTGGCGGCCGATCGCGCTGCCCATGAGGTAGGCGCCGACGTCGCCTAGGCGGCTTGCGGCAAGCAGAAAGTACACCAGCCATTCGCCGGTACCGGGCACGCGCCGCAGCCACAGGATGATGGCGATGGGAAAGATGAGGTACAGAAACACGCCCAGGTTGTTGGTGATGCGCGCGCTGATGTTGGACACGTCTTTGTTGCCAAGGCCGATCAACGGGTACAGCACGGCCACCAGCAGCGGAATCAGCAGCATGAAGCTACGCCAGCTGTCGGGTACAGCGAACAGGTGCTGGAAGTCGCCATGCCATAGCTCGCTGAGTACGCCAAGCCGGGGCGGGTCCGCGATCAGTTGCACGTAGCTGAGCAGCAGCACGGCCGTGAAGGCCAGCAGCGGCGCATCCAGCGGCAGCGCGCGAAAGCGGAACATGCGCGCGAGCTCATGGATGCCGCCCAGCGTCATCACCATCGCCAGCGCGTAGAAACCCCACGTAACGCCCAGCAGGTGGTCAAGCGCGAGCACGCCGACCAGGCCAAAGAACATCGAGAACCCGAAGAAGAATCGCTTACCCATGGCCGCGAAAGGCTACATACACGCGCGGCCGGGGCAACCCATACGCGCCACGCTAAGTTCCACGGCAACTGCGGGTTGACCACGAGGCGCCACGAAGGACCACCAAGAACGGCAAGTCGAGAAGTACCAGGACTCCTTTGGGGTGGGTACGAGCGTCAGGTTGCTGTTTGTGGTTCACAGTTGACAGTTGACGGTAACTACGTGCTCCTGTCGTTACTGTTAACCGTCAACCGTTGACCCCAAACCCCAACAACTCGCCCGAGTCTGACTCACTACCCGGCGCACTTGCGCTTTGGCGGTAACAGCAGTTGCCGTTTTTCGTGGTCCTTCGTGGCGCTTAGTGGATAAACGCAGTTGCCGTTGCCGGTCGATGCGAAGCGCACGTGGGCTACTTCTTGCGCGCCTTGGCGGCCAGCTTCTTCTTGACCGGGGCTTTGGCCTTGGCGCGGGCGGCTTTGCGTTTGGCCGCGTTGGCGGCGTTGTTCTGGATCGCGGCCTCGTAGTGGGCGATGTAGGCCTTGGCGGGCGTCTTGCGCAGCAGCTCGGCGATCACGTCCAGTGCCAAGTCATCGACCTTCTTGAAACGCACGCAGGCCTTGCCCATGTCGAGCTTCTTGCCGGTCTTCTTCCATGCGGCCGTGAACCAGCGGTAAAGGTCATTGTCGCCGTCATTGCCATAGACGCACATCAGGTACAGCGACATGTGGTTCTTCTGCGATGCCATGCCGGCGTAAGGCAGCGGCTGCTTCGGGTCACAGTGATACCCCGCCGGATAGACGCTGTGGGGGACGCAATAGCCGATCATCCCGTAGCTCATGCCCTCGGCATAAGCCGAGTCCAGATTATCGCGAAACACTTTGCGAACAGCCTCCAAAGCAGCCCGCCGCTCAGCAGGAAGCGAAGCCAGATACTCGGAAACGGTAGCAGCCTTGGATTGCATACTCGCAGGATACCTGCGCGGTAGCTGGGGCCAATAGTGCACCCGTGCTTGTTAGGCGCGTACCCACCGCTAACATTCGGTGATGCGCTTTGTCTTGCTGCTTATGCTTTCCTTGGGTCTGTTGCTGGCCGGGTGTGCCGGGATCATTGGCTATGAGCCTACTGAGGCCGAGGCCGAGGCTATCGCCCGTGGCGAAGACCCCCGCGCCGATGAAGACGCTAAGCGCGAAGCCCGTGAGGCCGCGAATCCCGGTGGTGGTGCCGGTGAGGCTCGCGCGCCTCGTGACCCGTCCGAGTCCGGTGTCGGCGCGGCCGCCGAGCAAAAAGCCGGGCCGGAACGCGGCACCGTGCTGCGCTGGATGGATGTACGCCGCGTGGTGATTGAAGCCGACGGCAACCGCGAAGTCTTGGTCCTGCCCGAAGACGCGCCCGGCGGCAGCCTGGATGAACGCATGAACAAGTGGACCTACGGCACCGAAGTACGCCTGCGCTACGGCAAGGACGCGCAGGGCAAGGTGATTTATCGCGATGAGCTCGGTCGCCTGCTTGCCACGATAGAGTAGCCCCAATCGCGCGGCCGCGCGTACAATAGCCGCATGGTCGCACCCGTTCCCTACCGCATTGATACTCCCGAAGCCATGGCCCGCGAGGCCCGCGCCGCTGCGATTCTGCGCGACGCCGAAGCCACCGAGGCGCACGCCCACCGCGTGATCGCGCGCAACGGCCGCGCGCGGGTGTGGTACCTGGCCTCCGCGATTCTTGTGGCGTTGAGCGGCCTGGGGCTGATGTTCGCGGTCAGCCGCATGCCGCAAAAGGCGACCGAGTCCCAGGTGCAGATGTACGGCTGGTACATGGTGGGCTCAACGGTCTGCTTCGGCGTGGCTTACTTTTTGTTGGCGGGCTACAGCCATTGCCGCCAGAATATGGAAACCGGGAAACGCCTTTTGCAGCGTGCGCAGGCGCAACGCACCCGGGCGGAGCATACGGGCCATGAGCACGCCTGAACCCAAAGCACATGCACCCTACGCCGCCAGCGGCCGCGACGCGCAGCGCCGCCTGACGGCCCGTGCCTGCCAGTGCGGGCATCGAAACCTTGAACGTCTGCGGGCGTTCAAGCACTGCATCAACACCCTGTGCGCGGCCGGCATCGTCACTATCCCCGCCATCGGTGCCATCACCCAAAGTGCCGAGGCCGCGGCCTTTACCGCCGGGATGTTCATGCTGTTCGCCACAGTGCTGGAAGTACTCGAGAGGCGCGTGAAGCGCCAGCTCGCGCGCGGTGTTTAGCTATTCGCCCGGGATCACGTCCTTGACGCTTGCGATGCGGCCTTCCATCGGGCTTGAGGCGTTGGCGTAGAGCTTGCGTGGGATACGACCCGCGAGCCATGCCATGCGGCCGGCCTCAACGCCAGCTTTCATCGCGACTGCCATGCGCAGCGGGTCGCGGGCGTGGGCGATGCCGGTGTTGAGCAGCACGCCGTCGGCGCCCAGTTCCATGGCGATTGCGACGTCGCTGGCGGTTCCGACGCCGGCGTCCACGATCACGGGGACCTTCATTTCGTCGCGCACGAGCTCAAGGATAATGCGCAGGTTATTCGGGTTCAGCACGCCCTGGCCACTGCCGATGGGCGAGCCCGCGGGCATCACGCTGGCTACGCCCAGCTGCGCCAGGTGGCGCGCCATCACGGGGTCGTCGCTGGTGTAGACCAGCACCGTGAAGCCATCTTTCACCAGTTGCTCGCAGGCCTTGAGTGTGCCGACCGGGTCAGGCAGCAGCGTCTTGGGTTCGCTTAAGACTTCGACTTTGACCAGGTCCGTGCCCAGGGCCTCGCGTGAAAGGTGTGCCGTGCGAATCGCGTCTTCGGCCGTGAAGCAGCCGGCGGTGTTGGGCAGGATCTTGTAGCGGTGTTCGTCGATGTAGCTGAGCAGGTTTTCTTCACGGGTGCCGTCCAGCTTCACCCGGCGGACGGCCACGGTGACGCAGTCGGTGCCGCTTGCATCAAGGCACTGCTGCATCAGCGGAAACGACGCGTACTTGCCGGTGCCGACAATCAGGCGGCTTTGGAAGGTGTATTTTCCGACCTTCAGGGGCGTATCAAGTTCAGCGGCGGTGGGCATGTCAGCGAAGTATTCCGATTGACGGCGCGATGGGTAGGGGCAGTCGTTATCCGCCGCCGACGAACGTGACGATCTCAAGCTTGTCGCCTGAGGCCAGTTTTGTTTCGGCGTACTGGGCCTTGGGCACGACCTTCAGGTTGTGCTCGGTGGCGATGCGGTCGGTACGCAATTTCAGGTGTTCGACGACGAACGCAATTGTCGCGCCATCGGGCAGGGTGTGCGGCTTGCCGTTGACATACACCTCGATCATCGCGTTTCCTCAAAGATCGGGAGGCCCACGAACTGCTGGGCTTCGTCGGCTGAAATCAGGCGCGCGGTGCCGTCGCCCAGCACCACGGCCGCCACCAGCAGCGACTTCACGCGCCGGCCGGTGTTGCGCGAGCGCGTCCAGCCCTGCTGCACGTCGGCGCACATCACCCAGCGCGCGGGGTCAACGCCCGGTGCGGGGTCAGGCTGGTAGGTAATGGGCTGGCCGGTGATTGCGCCGCGAAAGTCGTTCTCAGCGGGCAGGATGCCGGCGTACGTGAGCTCGGCCAGTTCGGTGGGCCAGCGCACGCCCCCGCCCTCGTGTTCGCGATAGCGCAACAGGGCATCTGCCAACGCCTGCATCTGCTCAAGGCCGCGCTGGTCTTGCTCGCGCAGGCCTTCGGCCGTTAGCTCGTCGCGTTCTCGGGGCCACTGGGTTTCGTGCGGGTTGTTGCGGCGGGCAAAGGGGTCCATCCACAGGAAGGCGCAGATGCCGGCCACCGTCATCAGCAGGCCCATCAGGATCAGCCAACGCCAGTTGTTGTGCCCCTTGGTGACGGGCACTTCCAGTGCGACAGGCGAGACTTTGGGCTGCGGTGTCTGCATCAGTGCGTTCTGCCGCCTCGGTGCTCTTGCACCAATCTAACCAACGTGGCGCAGCCTGCCATCCGGGGATTCAGGTACTTTGCCGATTCCTGCCCGCTTTGGCTAACATGGCGGCATGACGTACCCGTTGCGCCTGCATCGCACGTACATCAACAAGCCCTGGGCCGGGGACCGGCTGGCGCGGCTGTTCCCGGAACTTGTGGCCGAAATTCCGCCATCCACGGGCGAAGTCATTGAACTGTGCGACCTGCCATCCTACAGCAGCGTCGTCGCCAACGGGCCGTGGCGCGGCCGCAGCATTGCCCAGTTGCTGCAAACCGAACGCGCGAGCCTGATGGGCGACCTGCCGCTGGGCCCCGGGGACTTTCCGCTGTGCATCAAGCTGCTGGACACGTTGCAGCCCCTGAGCATCCAGGATCACCCGGGCGACCGGCGTGAAGGCGGCAAACTTGTCTCGCGCGGCAAAAGTGAATGCTGGCTCGTGCTCGATGCCGCGCCTGATGCCGTGATCTACCAGGGGTTGAAACCCGGCGTCACGTCTGCTGCCTTTGAGGCCGCGCTTGCGGGCAACGCGCCCATCGACTGCCTGAACGCGCGCACCGTGCGCGCCGGCGACTTTCTGTACAACGAAGCCGGGATGATCCACGCGATCGGTGCCGGCATCGCGCTGCTGGAAGTGCAGCAGAACAGCGGTATCACCTGGCGGCTGTGGGACTTTCCGCGCGAAGGCGGCCCGCGCGAAATGCACGTGCAACAGGGTTTGGAGGCCGCGCGCTTTGACTTGCCTTTGCCGCCGATTCAGGCAACGTCCGGTGAAGACACGCTGCTGGCAGCACAAGGGCCGTTCGGTGTGCGCCTGTTGCAGCCGAACGCTGCGCGCGTGCTGGCCAAAGAGTGGCCGGGGTTCACGGTGCTTACATGCGTTGCCGAAAGCTGCGAAGTGACGGCGCACCAGCGCGACAACCTGCAGCCCGCAGTGCTCAAAGCTGGTGATACCGTGTTGTACCCGGCCGGATTTGACAGGTTTGAACTGTACCCCGAGCCCGGGTGCAGACTCGTCGTGTCGTGGGCCCGCGAGTAGCGGCACTGACGAGTATTGGCCGCGCGAAGTGCCGAAGTTTTTGCAGGCCCGGATGCTGCGACGCGGCGTTAAATGTCTGCGTGTGACCGATGCCAGGAGGCAATCATGCGAATGCTTTCATGCCTTTTGCTTGTGGCTGCACTGGGCCTGCCCGCGCTGGCGCAGGATTCGGAGCCGCCCGCAAAGCCGCCCGCCGATACGCCCAAGGATGAACCCGAAGCAGAACCCAAAGCAGAACCCAAAGCAGAAACCCTGGATGAAACACTGCGCCGCATTGAGGCCGCGCACAAAGAACACAAAGACTTCGCGGGCAAGTTTGAGCAGATCAAGTTCATCCCGCTGACTGAAGACGAAGTGAAGTCGTCCGGCCGTTTCGTGTTCAAGAAGCCCGACCACGTGCGCTGGGAGTACGAGAAACCCAGCAAGTCAATTCTCGTGGTCGCCGGCGATGGCGGCCAGAAATGGAGTGCCGCAACCGGCCGCACGGAGAAGTTCAAGCTATCGGAAGACCGGGGCATGGACGCGGTGGTGAAGCAGTTGTTCACGTGGTTCAAAGGCGAGTTCACGAAGTTGAAAGACGATTACGAAGTCAGCGTAAGCAGCCGCGAGCCGCTGAAACTGACGATGAAGCCCAAGAGTGAAGTGCTGCGAAAGTTCATCAATCGCATCGAAGTTACATTCACCAAGGACGACGCCGAAATCGACAGCGTCAAGCTGGTTGAGCCTCTGCAGCCGGGTGACGAGCTTGAGGGCTACACGCTTTACGTCTTCAAGGACACCGCGCTGGACAAGGGCGTGAAAGAGTCTGAGTTCGAAATCGGCAAGTAGCGCGAAGTCGATTTCGCTATACTCACGGCCCATGCCGGATGACGACCTGTTGGATGTAGGTCCGGAAGACCCCAAGCCCGCGCCCTCAGACGCGCAGACGCTGCTGCGTATTGACGCCGCCAAGCCCAAGCCCGGCGGCGATGCGGCCTTGCAGACGCTGCTTTCGATCAACCCGGACGCGCCAGCTTCGGCGCCGGCAAAGACTCCGACCGCCAAGATCAGCGCCGAATCCGAAGAACGCTATCGCGTGGTGCGCGAGCACGCGCGCGGCGGCATGGGCCGCATTCTCGTGGCCAAAGACGAAGCCGTGGGCCGCGAAGTCGCGCTGAAAGAGTTACTCAAAAAGGCCGGCGGCAGCGCATCCGGCGACCGCAGCAGCGCCGGCAACGTGGAAGAGCGATTCCTGCGCGAAGCCCGCATTACCGGCCAGCTTGAGCACCCGGCGATTGTGCCGGTGTACGAAATCGGGCGCAGGCCCGACGGCGGCTTGTTCTATACCATGAAATTCGTGCGCGGACGCACGATGGCGGAACGCCTTTCCAGCATTCGCAAAAGCCAAAGCAGCGCCACCGAAAAGCTGGCGGCGCGACTGAAACTGCTTGAGCCTTTCCTGATGGTTTGCGAGGCCGTGGCATTCGCCCACAGCCGCGGCGTGATCCACCGCGATTTGAAGCCGCACAACGTGATGCTGGGTGATTACGGCGAAACCGTGGTGCTGGACTGGGGCCTAGCGCGCGTGAAAGACGCCCAGGCCGCCGAAAAGGCTGGGCGGCCCATGCCCAAGCTGCCCGAGACGCGATACCTGACCATGAGCGGTATGCAGACCGCCCCGGCCATTGACGGCAGCGGCACCAGCACGGCGACGCTGGATGGCTCGGTGATCGGCACGCCGGCCTACATGCCGCCCGAGCAAGCGCACGGCCAGATCAGCCAGGTGGATGAACGCAGCGACGTGTACAGCCTGGGTGCGATGCTGTACGAGATCGTCACCGGTGTGCCGCCCTACGAGGACCCCAACCCTGAGCTGGTGGTCAAGAAAGTGATCGCGGGACCGCCGCCGCCGGTGGGCGTGCGCGAACCCGACGCCCCGCCTGAGCTGGTGGCGCTGATTGAGCGCGCCATGGAGCGCAACCGCGAGAAGCGACTGGCCTCTGCCCACGATCTCGCTAACGACCTGCGCGCTTTTCGCGAAGGGCGCACCCTCAGCGTGTACCGGTACACGACGCTTGAGTTGTTGCGGCGCTTCGTGAACCGGCACAAGGCCGTCAGCGTGATCACCGCGCTGGCGCTGCTACTGCTGGCCGGCGCTGCGGCGCTGCACTACGTGCAGATCACCGAACAGACCGAACGCGCCGAAAACGCCCGCGCCCTGGCCGAAGACAAGCGCAAGGAAGCCGAAGAAGAACGCGCGCGCGCCATGGACCTGAGCGAGTCTGAACGGGTCGCGCGCCAGGATGCCGAACGCCAGCGCGAAGCGGCCGAAACCGCCATGGCCGACGCCAAGGCCCAGCGCATCCGCGCCGAAGACGCGCTGGCCAAAGCCGAAGAAAGCCTCGCCGACGCATACGCCATGCGCGCCCGCAAGGCGCTTGACGATGGACGCTACAACGAAGCGCTGTGTTTCGCCGCCGAATCGCTGCAACACGGCGAACAGCCCGAGGCCCGAGGCATCCTGATCGCCACGCCGGCGGCGCACCCGCTGCTGCAACGCCTTACGCCGCGCAGCCAGCAGCAGCCGAAGTTTGAAGAGATCTACGCCTGCGCGGTCAGCCCCGACGGCCGCTACCTGGCCACCGGCATCAGCGAAGGCGCGGTGTGGGTGTGGAACTCGGTGACGGGCGAAGAAGTAGCGACACTACCTGCACGCGCGGGCAGCGCCGGGGCGCTGGCTTTTCACCCTGACGGCGAATCGCTGGCCGTGGGTTACGGCGACGGCACGATCCGGTTGTGGAACCTGCGCAGCTTCACCATGTCGGCACAGGTGCTGGCCCACGAAGACGCCGGCCCCGCCGGGGCCCGCCGCGTGCTGAGCCTTGATTTCAGCCCTGATGGCCGGCTGCTGGCCAGTGGCGCGATGTTCGGGCAGGTGCGCATCAGCAAGGCCGCCGACCTGGCCAAAGTGCACCACTGGCAGGTTGATCCCGGCGCCTGGATGCAGGTCGTGTCCTGGAACCGCGACGGCACACGCATCGCCGCCGCAAGCAGCGACAACGTGGTCCGAGTGCTTGACGCGTCAACAGGCCAGATCCTGCACCGCCTCACGGGCCATGAAGCCATCGCCTACGGCTGCGATTACGCCCCCGACGGCAGCATCCTGGCCAGCGCAAGCTGGGACACCACAGTGCGCCTTTGGGACAACGACGGCAACCTGCTGGACACGCTGCGCGGGCACTCCAGCATTGTGCTCAGCGTCCAGTTCAGCCCTGACGGCCGCACGCTGGCCAGCGGCAGCGCCGACGGCACGGTGGCACTGTGGGACGTGGCGACGCGCAAGATCATCTCAATCATCCCGGGCCAGGGTGCCTGGGTGCATTGCGTGGCATTCACACCCGACAGCAGCGGCATGGTGACGCGCACCGCTGACGGTACGCTGCGCCTTTGGGGCCTGGTACCGCCCAACGCGCGCACGTTTGTCGGCCACGAGCGCGAGGTGTTTGACGTGCGCTTCAGCCCCGACGGCAGCCGTGTTGCCACGGCGTCGTGGGACGGCAGCGCGATCTTGTGGGACCCGCAGACGCGCAAACAGGTCCGCAAGCTGACCGGGCACTTCGGCTGGGTCATGAGCATCTGCTTCAACGACAACGGCACCGAAGTCGCGACCAGCGGCTTTGATGGCACCGTGCGCATTTACGACGCCCACAGCGGCCGAGAGCGCAAGGTGCTGATCGGCACCATGGCGCAACCGCTGATGCACGTCGAGTTCAGCCCGGACAGCCGGCGCCTCGCCGCCACATGCGCCGACAAAACCGTGCGCGTCTGGGACCGCGCCAGCGGCGATGCGCTGCTGGTGCTTACGGGCGCCGAGGGCCCGATGGCCGAACTGCACTACAGCCCCGATGGCAAGCTGATCGCGGCCGTCGGCACCGACAAACTCGTGCACCTGTGGGACGCGAACACCGGCGAAAAACTCGCCGCGCTTGAGGGCCACCAGGGTGCCATGCCCACAGTGCGCTTCTCGCACGATGGCACGCGCATCGCCACGGGCGGTGTGGATCGCGAAATCCGCATCTGGGACGTGGCCACGCGCACCTGCATCAAGGTGCTGACCGGCCACACCGATGCGGTGCACAACGTGCGCTTCACCCGCGACGACAAGCGCCTGTACACAGGCTCAGGCGACAAGACAGTGCGGCTGTGGGACCTCGAATCCGGCCGCGAGCTGCTGGTACTGCCGGGCCACGACAAGGCCATTTCGCGCATCGCGATCGCGCCCGACGAAAGCATGGTCGTCAGCGCCAGCCTGGACATGAGTGCTCGCGTGTGGCCGGTGCACGTGCTGACCGAAGACCCGGCCAAAGTGCGCGAACGGGTGCTGCTGCTGACCGGCCTGCGCATTGAAGGTTTTGGCAGCTTCGCAGACACAAGCTGGCCGCCACCGGGCAAACACGCGGAGATTGAGGCCGTGCGCGGGCAATATCGGCAATCGCAAACGGACTGGCAGCGCCGCTGGGAGGATATGCTTGAGCCTTGGCGTTGCGAGGAAGTGCCGGGCACCGACGGCCGCTTGCGGCGGCGTCACTTCCCGGCGCGCAAACGCAACGCACAGGGGAATCTGGACGGCCCGGCGCGCGGCGTGGTGGATTACGCAGGCTTCCGGGGCTCGGTGCTGCTGCAAACGGTGCCGGCACTGCGCGCCTATGAAGTCTACGCCGGGCAGGCGGCCGAAGGGGCCGGCCTGCGGGTGGGGGACATCATTGTTGAAGTGAACGGCCAGGCCGTGGTCTCGCGTGATGAACTGCGTGCAAACACGATCAGTGGCGAAAGCAACACCTGGCGCGTTTTGCGCTTGAAGCGGGACGACAAAGGAAATCCGTTGGCGCTGCGCGACAACCAGGGGCTAATCCTGGACGAGCAAGGCCGCCCGCAATGGGACGCCGAGGTCCTCACGCTGACAATGCCCGCCGGCGCGCTGGGCGTAAGGCTCGAAGAAGCCCGCCACGAACCCCACCCCTGGCGCTAAGGCAATCAATCGCCAGAACAGGAGCGCAAGCGAAGGGTGGGCGCGCAAAGTGGGAATGACCGCAGGCGCGAGTTCGTTAAGTCATTACCACCAGGCGTGAAAACTGTGCAATCGGCGCGACTCGTTGCGGCGTATGGCACACAGAGTGCAACATCGCAGAGTGGTTAGTGCAATTGTGAGTGGGCTGGGAATCAGCCAGCAGAGTGACCGCCGGGTCAATTGTGTAGAAGTCAGAGATTTTCGAAATTGTCCTTTGCGGCTAGTAAACGCTCAGTATATTCCGGCCCAAGACCTACCTGAATCCTATGCGGCAGACCCTCAACAAAACGAAGCCTGCTACCGTGCGCGACACGGGCATGTGCTTCGCACCGCAAGAGGCCGCCCGCAAAGCTCTCAACGAATGACTTTTCGGCATTAGCGAACCCTGTCCCGCGCGACTGGCAGCACAGCGCGGATTCAAGATCGTTACGACCGGAGACAATTTGTGAACCGAGACGAGTGGATCCAGAAGCTCAAGAAAATGGGCTTGTCGGGCTATGAGGCGCAGGTCTACCTGGCGCTGCTGGGCGAAACACGCGCCCCGGCCTCGCGCGTCGTGCGCAAAAGCGGCGTACCCCAAAGCAAAGTTTACGGCGCGCTGAGCAGCCTGGTTGATCGCGGCTTTGCCGAACAGGTGCTGGGCGACGTGAAGTTGTATCGCGGCATCCCCCCGCAGCAGGCCTTCGAAAATTACAAGCGCAAAGTGGAAGACAGCCTGACGGACGCGCAGTCCGACATGGTCACACTGAGCGAACTCGCGCCAGAATCGCCCGGCGACGACCCGGGCAGCCTGGGCATCCGCCTTGTGCGCAGCAACCAGGTCAGCACCGTGGTCCTGGAAGCACTCGACAGCGCTGAAGAAGAGCTGCTGATATCGGCCAAGAGCCCGCTGGTTCTGCCGCCCGACACCGACAGCGACCTGCGGCTGATCAAGCGCGGCGTGAAGCTGCGCACGATCATGGAAACCGACACCCTGCGCGACCCGGAAGTTGCGGCCGAAGTTGAACGCAACGCCGGCGTCATGAACGCCGACAAGACGGCGGCCGTGCGCTTCACGCGCAATCTGCCGCTGCGCTTCATGGTGATCGACCGCAAGATGGTGATGATTGAGCTGAAGGAAGAAGACGGCTCGGTGATGGGCCTGGTGATTCCGAACCGCGGTTTGGCCGAAAACATGCGCCTGCTGTTCCAGACTTTGTGGAACACGGCACACACACTGGACGCGCTGCCCGAGCGATTTCGGGAACCAGTAGCCGGCGGCACGGGTCAGTAAAATACGGTATACTACGCCCATTGGGGCGATGCAGCAAAAGGATGGCGGTCAGCAGTCTTTGGGGGACGGTCTGACCTGTAAGCATCGGTGAGTTCGTGGGGGAGTGCCTCGGTCGCGTAACCTAGGCACTCCACACCGATGCGAAATCGTGGGAGCCTCGCGCAACGCGAGGCACGTGGGAGAAACAAATGCTTCGCTTTCTAGCAGTGCTTGTCGCGTTGGCGGCGTTCTCGCCTCTTGTCGCGGCGCAGTCTCAGGTCGAACTGATGACCACTGCCGCTTCGACGACGACTACCGGCTCGGGCACGGTCTGCAATAGTTATTGGCACGACACTCGCAGCCAGCAGGTCTATCTCGCGAGCGATTTGACAGCGGCCGGTATTATCCCGGCCTCGATCATCAACGGGGTCGCGTTCCAATGTGCGCAGGTTCCGGGCAAAGCGCTTGAAAATGTGCGCATCCGGATTCAGCACACCACAGCCACTACTTCCACGGCGTGGGTCGCGAGCGGTTGGACGAACTGCTACGGACCGGTCACACACCAACCTTCGGCCCTAAGCGTTGGCAACTGGTGGACTCTGACGTTCACGACTCCGTTCATGTGGAACGGCGTGGACAATCTGCTCATCGACTACACGACGGACGGGACATCCTGGGTGTCAGGTGGCGGGTGCTACGCTCGCACGACCTCAACTGCCCGCACTGCGTACGGTTACTCGGACAGCGGTTACACCTGGCCGTACGACAGTCCCACCAGCTCGATGCCAGTGAACTCGCGCACCTCGGTACCCGCGATCCGCCTGGATTACACGCCGGGCGGCTTGCACATCGTGAATTCGAACCCGCTGCCGAACGGCGCGGTCAACTCTCCCTACAGCCAGACCATCACAGCAAGCCATGGCGTTCAGAACTACACCTGGACGTTGCCGGTGACGGGTCTTCCTCCCGGCCTGACGGGCAGCCAGGTTGGGCAGGACCTCCTGATTTCGGGCACTCCCACGGCTGCCGGTAACTACCAGTTCACGGTGACGGTGACCGACAGTGACAGTCCGCCGGTGGTCAAGAACAAGTTGTTCGACATGCTGGTGGTTCCGCCGCCAGCCCCCGCGCCTTTCCTGGACACGTTCTCGACGGACCTTGGTTGGCAGATGGGCAGCACTTGGTCACGTGGCGTAGCCACAGCGTACAGCGCTTCCGGCCCAACCCGCTCAGAGCCCAGCGTTGATGCCACTCCGGCCCCAAGCGCCGACAACATGATTTTGGGCGACACAATCGGTGGTGACTACTCCGGCTCAATCACCAGCACGCTTTGGGCGGTTTCACCGATGGTGAACTGCACCAGCCTTACCAACGTGCGCCTGCGCTTCCAGCGCTGGCTTGGCGTCAACATCGGTGCCCAGGCCTGGATCCAGGTAACGAACAACGGCACCAACTGGACGACCGTGTGGTCCTGGAACACCGGCACGTCATCGCAGGCACTGACGGACACCGCTTGGAACCTGGTCAGCTACGACCTGACCACAGTCGCGGCCGGCATGGCCACCGTGCAGGTGCGGTTCGGCATCGGCACCAGCACTGGCTCGACCTCCATTCACACCGGCTGGTGCATCGACGACTTCCAGATTTACGACCCGGGTCCGGACCTTGAAGTCAAGGAAGGTGGCACCACGGGCACGACGATCACCGACAACCTAGCCGTTGGCGGCCTGCGTAACTTCGGCAACGTCACCATGGGCCAGCAGTCTACGCCGCTGGTGATTGGCCTTATCAACAACAGCAGCAGCAGCATCACCTTTGGCTCGCCCTTCCCGAAGTCCGGCAGTAACCCCACCGAGTTCTATGTTGACGCGTCAAGCATGCCTAACCCGCTGCCTGCGGGCCAATCCACCACATTCACTATCACCTACTATGTGGCCACAACTGGCACATCCGGTGCCAAGTCAGCCACCATCTCGATCCCGCACAACGCGGGTGGCGTGTCGGGCCAAAGCTTCGAAATCAATGTGGCGGCAAACGCTGTCGCGCCGGGTACCGGCACCATTGAGGTCTACATCGGCAGCACGGCCGGCACGCAGGTCACGCACCAGCAGGCCGCAGCGCTTACCGCCCGCGACTTCGGCCAGATGATCGTCAACACCGGCCCCGGCACCCCGATCACGCTCGTGATCAGCAACCCGGGCCCCGGCACCCTCACCATCACGCAGCCCGACATGGGCGGCACTTGGTGGACGAACTATGTGGTGGGCACCGCCAGCAGCCTCAGCATTCCGCAGGGCGGGACTTCGACCTTCACCGTAGCCTTTGACCCGGACAGCGTAGGCATCAAGAACGCCTTCGTGCGCATCCCGAACACACAACAGGGCGGCCCGGCTGTCTTTGAAGTTCCTGTCGTAGGCGAAGGCATCCCCAGCGCGCCGCTGATTGACGTGTACGAAACCACCGTTGGCGGCAACCCGATCGCGCACAATGACCCCGCAGCAAGCACGGCGCGCGACTTCGGCAGCCAGGGCGTCACCGCCGGCCCGACTGCGGCCCTTACGATCGTAATCGAAAACACCGGCGGCGCGGACATGACGCTGGGCGTGCCGACGCTGACCGGCACCGGTGCCGCGCACTTTGTGCTCGACACCACCGGCTACCTGACGACCGTACCGGCGGGCAGCAGCACCAGCTTCACCGTTGCCTTTGACCCGACCACCAACGGCCAGCACGACGCCGTCATCAACATCACCCACAACGACACCACAACGCCCAGCCCGTTCCTGATCCCGGTCACGGGACTTGGCGTCACCACCGCACCCGCCATCTCGGTACGTGAAACCAGCAGCACCGGCACCACGCTCGCCAACCCGGCCCCGGCGGCCGGCATCCTGGCGTTCGGCAACCAGGCCATCGGCACCATCTCGGCGGCGGCAGTCATCTACGTCGAGAACACCGGTACCGCGAACCTGAACCTCACCACGCCGAACTTCACCACCGGCACCACCGAGTTCACCATCAACGCGGCCGGTTTTGCCGGCGCGCTGGCACCGGGTGCCAACCGCACCTTCAGCATCACCTTCAACCCGACCACCACGGGCAACAAGGCTTCCGTCATATCGTTCACGCACAATGGCGCGGGCACCAGCAGCCCGTTCCAGCTGAATGTGTCGGGTAACGGCATCAACAATGCCCCGTACCTGGAAGTGCGCGTGAACAGCCTGGCCGGCCCGATGGTTGCCCACAACGCGGCCGCCCTGACCGGCGGCGACCGTGACCTCGGCAGCATTGACATCGCCGCGGGCACGCTTACCAAGACCGTGTTCATCGCCAACCCCGGCACGCAGGACCTGACGGTCAGTGCGCCGGTGCTGATGGGCCCGGATGCGGCCCAGTACGCGGTAACCACCGCAGGCTTCCCGGCGGTGCTGACGGCCGGCAGCAACATCAGCTTCACGCTTACCTTTGACCCGATCAACGTGGGTGTGAAGGCCGCGTTCATCGAGCTGGTGCACAACGACGCCAGCCAGACGTCGCCCTTCATCATCAACGTGGTCGGCACGGGCACCTCGCCGACAGGCGTGGTGATTGACACCAGCAGCCTGCCCAGCGGTGTGGTCGGCCAGCCTTACGGCCCGGTGACGATGACCGCCCTGCAGGGTACGGCGCCGTACACCTGGTCGCTGCACAACTCGACGCTGCCTGCGGGCCTGACGCTCAGCCCCACCGGCAACATCACCGGCACCCCGACCAGCGGCGGCAACTTCAACGTGCGCATCCGCGTCACGGACGACACCGGTGGCACCAACGACCGCGTGTTCATGCTGCAGCTCGGCGGTGGCGCCCTTTCCACGGGCGGCCGCGCGGGCGGCGGCGGCGGCTGTGTGGCCGCAACTCCGGTAATGCCGTTTGCCATGATTGCGCTGCTGGCACTGCCGCTGCTGCGCCGTCGTCGCAAGTAGACTTGTCGAATCACAAAGCAGCCCGCCGAAAGGCGGGCTGTTTTCGTGTTGGCTGGTAAGCGTTGGCGACTTTGAGTTCAGGCAGTTACGGCAACTTTGGCCAGGATCTTGCGGATGATCTCCTGGCCGGTCTTGCCACCTCGCCGGTCAAAGCTCGCGCGCTCGATGATGCGGTGGCTGAGTGCGGCCACGGCAAGCGTCTTCACGTCGTCGGGCACCACGTAATCGCGGCCTTCGATCATCGCGTGGGCCTGTGCGGCCCGGAAAAGCGCCACGGTGCCGCGCGGGCTTACGCCGCTGACCAGCTTGGGATGATTGCGCGTTTCGTTGGCGATCTCAAGGACGTAGTCGGCAATGCTTTGGTCCACGCGGACTTTCTTGACGGCCTCCTGCACGACCAGCACGTCTTCGCGGGTCAGCACGCGCTCAACGTGTTGCAGGGTGTCGCCTGTGGCGTGTTCGAACAGGATGCGCTTCTCGTCTTCGGCGCTGGGGTATCCGACTTCGAACTTCAGCATGAAGCGGTCAAGCTGCGATTCGGGCAGCGGGTACGTGCCAGCGTGTTCAATCGGGTTCTGGGTCGCGATCACGAAGAAGGGGCGCGCGAGTTTGCGTGTCTGGCCCTCGGCGCTGATCTGCTGCTCGCTCATGGCTTCCAGCAGCGCCGACTGCGTGCGCGGCGTGGCGCGGTTGATTTCGTCGGCAAGCAGGATGTTGGTGAAGATCGGACCTTCGCGCCATTCAAAAGTGCCGTCCTGCTGCCGGTACACACTGGTGCCAAGGATGTCTGTGGGCAGCAGGTCGGGCGTGAATTGCACCCGTTTGAAGTCGCAGCTCACGGCCGTGGCAAGTGCGCGTGCCAGCGTGGTCTTGCCCAAGCCCGGCAAATCCTCAATCAGCACGTGGCCGCGCGCGAACAGGCCGGTGAGAAGCATGCGCACAGGCTCAGGCTTGCCGATCAGGGCCTTGCTGAGCTGGTCTGCCAGTTTCTGCGCCAGTTTTGCGGGCATATCCCCTCAGTGTAGGGCGGGGCAGCGGGGAGGCAACGTCTGACAGTGAAACGGCCGGGAAGCTCCGAGGTTCGAGATTGGAGGTTCGAGTTTGGAGGCTGGAGGTTGGAGGCTGGAGGTTGGGGGTTGGGGGTTGGGGTTCGGGTTTGGGGCCGACACAGTTGGTGAGCACAGAGCACAGAGCACTGAGCACTGAGCAACAAGCACTGAGCACTGCGCACCAAGCACTGAGCACCGACCTACATCGCTTCCGCCTTGGCCTGCGCGGCCTTGCCTTCTTCTTCTTTGCCGTTGGCTTGCAGACACAGCCCGTAGGTGCTCCAGTACTTCTTCAGGCGCGTGCGGTGGTTGTCGTCGGTGGCCTGGCTGGCTTCCTCCAGGTCGCGGGCCTTGGTGAAGGCCTCAATCGCGGCGTCCATCTTCTTGGCTGCACCCAGCGTTTCGCCCAGGCTGAACCAGGACTTGCCGAGGCTGACCTTGTCGGCCTCGCCCTTTTCCTTCAGTGAAATCGCCTTGCGGAAGCTGTCGGCGGCTTCAGCGTGCTGGCCCATTTCTTTCTGCGACTCGCCCAGGCCGTGGTACATGAACCCGAGTTCCAGCGGCGGCAGCTTCTGCGTTTCGGCCTGCTGCACCAGTTTCTTGCGCTGCATCACGCCCTTCACGAAGCGGCCGGCGTCGTGGTAGGTCTCGGCCAAACTGCGCTGGATCTGCAGCTTGAAGCTGTCGGGCAGGCCGGCCTTGTTGGCGAATTCTTCGGCCTTCTTGTACAGCTCGATTGCTTCCTTGAACTGGCCCTCGAGCTGCTGCTCCAGGATCGCCACCTGCGGCGGCGCGCTGACGCCCTGCATGCCCTTTTGCACGCGCACGCTGGCCTGCATTGGCGCCATCATGTGCTTCAAAGATTCGGCGCGGTACAGAACCAGGTTGGCCAGGGTGGCCGCGTCTTCGCCCGCCTTTTCAGCCACTTCGGCGGCCTTCGCGAATTGCTCGCCGGCTTCTTTGTACTTGCCGCGGTGGAACAGGCATTCGGCGTACTTGAACAGCACGTTCAGTTTGCTGCCTGCGGGCGCGTTGCATTCTTCTTTCAGCTTCACGGCCTTGTTGAAGGCCTCGATCGCTTCGTCCAGCGCGTCGGTCAGTGCCAGCGCTTCGCCAAGTTTGGCCCAGCTGGTGGCGTGACCGTTGGGCTCAGCCCCGCCCTTTTCTTCGGCGGCGATCATCTTGCGGAATGAGGCCGCGGCCTCAGCGCCTTGCTCGCGCACCAGTTGGATGCCGCCGACTCCTTCAAGGAATGCGGCCTCATCGAGCGGCGGCAGGCCGGCCGGTGGCTCAAGCTTGCCGCTGCCGACTTCTTGCAGGATCACTTCCGCGGCTGCGGTGTCGCCGTTGTAGAAAAGTTCCAGGGCTTCATCGATTTTCGGGTGCGCCATAGTGCCCCTGTTTTATGGCCGCAAGGCAAGCCGCGAAAGCGCAAAGTCGGTGGTGATGTTTGGGCAATTCGGACGGCCAAATGAACCGGGACGCGCGTCGGCCGTTCCAAGAAGTCCCGGGGCGGGAGACCGCCCATGAAGAAGCGCATCGTTCAGATCGCATTGCTCTTTGCCGGTTTGGCCATTGCCCTTTGCGCGTACGTCTTTGCCAGCGCGCCCGCCATGATCTGGGACCTGCTGGACCCCCGCACCCGTGTTTCGCGTGAACGCTGGGACAACATGCTGGTGTACCGCGCTACTCAGGGCTACACGGATGAGAGCGGCCGCTTTGTGCAGCATGGCTTTGACCGCTGGTACACCCGCCAAGGGACGCTGCGGCGCGAGTGCCAGTACGTGGACGGCCTGCCGCACGGGCCAAGGCGTGAATGGTGTCCGCAGGGTCGGTTGACGGAAGAGTCGCTGTACGACCGCGGCCGCAAGCACGGAACGTGCCGCAGGTTCCATGGTGCTGGCGAGGTGGAACACATCGAACACTGCCGTGGCAAGCCCACGGGCCTTTATCTGAACCTGCTGCATGGCGCGCCCCGGATGTCAGGCAAGCTGCATGATGGCGTGCCCGACGGCGAGCTGATGGTGTATGACCCGCCAGGGGTGCTGTACGTCAAAGTGACGTGGCAGGACGGGGTGGCCGTGCGCGAAGACTACTTCCAGCCGCGTCGGCCCGGAGTGCAGTTGTGCCCGGGAGGCTGGACCCGTTGATGTTGCAGGGCTCGCCTGCGCCTAACCCGCCTGCTTTTCGACGATGTCCCAGACTCGCTTGCAGGCGTCCGGGTCGCGGGCTGTCTTGTGGGGCGGCTTGGCTTTGAACCGGTCGAAGAACTTGCCGGTTTCGGTGGCTTCGGCCAGCTTGGCTACGGGCTTCGCGCAGGCCTCCGGCGTGCGCATCAGCAGGTTGATCCAGAACTGGATGAACCGCGGATAGTTGCGGAACAACGGCGTGCCTCCGATGCCCGGGTGCAGGCTGTTAGCGCGAATGCCGGGTTCACGCCGTGCCAGTTCATTGGTCAGCATTACCAGCGCCAGCTTGCTTTGCCGGTAGGTGTGCCGTGCGGCCCAGCCCTTTTCGAACTGGGTGTCATCCCAGTTCATGTTGCCGAAGCGATGCTCGTTGCTGGCGACGTTGACCACGCGGGCCTCACCGGCGGCCTTGAGGTTCGGCAGCAGCGTGCGAGTCATCAGGTGGGGGGCTAGGGTGTTCACGGCCCAGGTTTCTTCCAGCCCGTCGGGCGTGGTGCGACGGGCCTTGCCCAGCCACAGCCCGGCATTGTTGATCAGCGCGTGAATCGCCGGGAAGCGCGCCGCGATTTCGCCCGCACCCTTGAGCACGGCGGCCTTGCTGGTCAGGTCAAAGCCCACGGCCTCAGCCTTGCCGCCAAGCTGTTTGATTTCGTCGACGACGGGTTGCACACGCTCGATCGAGCGTGCATGCAGCACCAAGGTCGCGCCCTGCTGCGCGAGGTTCCGCGCGCAATGGCGGCCGATGCCGCTGCCCGCCCCTGTAATCACCACCACTTTGTCTTTCATGGCCGCGAAGTTTGTTTTGAGGCCGCGAAAGTGCAAGCAGGATCGCCCGCGAAACGCCGATTCCCGCCCGCTGAAACCTGCCCGCGTTGACTTGGCATGAAGCGCAACGCGCCCATCTTCCGACCGTGACCCGGCAAGCCCTTGCTTGCGCGACTTATTCAGCAACAATCCCGGCCGGATTCACTTAACCGGGCGGCCACTTGGGGCCGCCCCTACGGCTTGATCGGGCGGCCACTTGGGGCTGTCCCTACGGCTTGACCGGGCGGCCACTTGGGGCTGTCCCTACGGTGAACTATGGCAAAGAACATCAAGACGCGCGCGGAAGACTATTCGCAGTGGTACCTCGACGTGATCAAGGCCGCCCAACTGGCTGATTACGCGCCCGTGCGCGGCTGCATGGTGATCCGCCCCGACGGCTTTGCGCTGTGGGAAGCGATCCAGCGCGACCTGGACCAGCGCTTCAAAGACACCGGCCACGTCAACGCGTACTTTCCCCTTCTGATACCCCAGTCGTTTCTGGCCAAAGAAGCCCAGCACGTTGAAGGCTTTGCGATGGAATGCGCCATCGTCACACACCACCGCCTTGAGAAAGACGGCAAAGGCGGCCTGAAGCCTGCGGGCGAACTGGAAGAACCCTTCATCATCCGGCCCACCAGCGAAACGGTGATCGGCCACATGTACGCGCAATGGGTGCAGAGCTATCGCGACCTGCCCGTGCTGATCAACCAGTGGTGCAACGTGATGCGCTGGGAGCTGCGCACGCGCCTGTTCCTGCGCACGGCTGAATTCCTGTGGCAGGAAGGCCACACCGCGCACGAAACGCAGGCCGAAGCGCAGGAAGAAACCCTGCGCATGCTGGACGTGTACGCCGACTTCGCCGAAGAGTTCCTGGCCATTCCTGTGGTCAAGGGCCGCAAGACTGAGTCCGAAAAGTTCCCCGGCGCCGACGTCACCTATTGCATCGAAGCGATGATGCAGGATGGCAAGGCGTTGCAGGCGGGCACCAGCCACAACCTGGGGCAGAACTTCGCCAAGGCCTTCGACATCAAGTTCCTCGGCCGCCAGAACGTGATCGAACACGCCTGGACCACAAGCTGGGGTGTGAGCACGCGACTGATCGGCGCGCTGATCATGGCGCATTCCGACGACGACGGGCTGGTGCTGCCTCCCCGCGTGGCACCCAACGTCATGGCGATCATCCCCATCTTCAAGACCGACGATGAGCGCGCCAAGGTGGCCGCATTCATCGACAAGGCCGTGGCTGCACTGTGCGGCGAAGATGAGCTCGCAGCCGGCCGCAAGCGCATGAGCGCTGGCGGCGTCACGCGTTACTTCTTTGATCGTGCGTCACAGCAAAGCATCGTCGTGGACTGGCGCGACAACCGCCCCGGCGACAAGCAATTCCACTGGGAGCAGCGCGGCGTGCCCTTCCGCATGGAAGTCGGCCCCCGCGACGTGGACTCAGGCAACGTGGTGGTCAAGCGCCGCTTCGACCGCAGCAAGGAAACCGTTGAGGCAAGCAAGCTGACGCCCAAACACCTGCGCACGGAACTTGAGGCCGTGCAGGCGCTGATGCTCGAGAAGGCGCGCAAGTTCCGCGATGAGAACACACGCGGCGCATCCAGCTACGATGAGTTGAAGGCGAACGTGGCCAACGGCGGCTTCGTGCGCTGCTTCTTCCACCCCGACCGCGAGGCCGAGGCCAAGATCAAGGATGAAACCAAGGCAACCGTGCGTTGCCTGCCTTTCGACGCGCAAAGCAAGACCGGCAAGTGCGTGTATTCAGGCAAAGAAGGGGCACCTGAGGTGATCTTCGCGGTCGCCTACTAGGTGGCCGCGCCCGGCCCAAGCTGCTAGCGCACTACCAGGGTTGTGGTTGCGCGCTGGCTGCCTACTTCGAGGATGATTTCCACGGGGCCTTTGGTGTTTTCGCCCAGTGGCAATGCGCGGGTTTCGGCCTCTACCAGCAGGTTCAGTGCGCGGCTGCTGTTGGCCTCGCCGGCGCGTTCATGGGCCAGGTCACCCTGCCGGATCAGTTGCACGCGCCACTTCACGCCTTCTTCGCGCCACAGCACCGGCTGCTGCCGGCCGTCATTGAACACCGCACCCCACAAGATCGTGCGGCCGCTCTGGTAGGCCTGCACACGCAGTTCGCGCACTTGCCCGAAGAACAGCGGAAAACGGTCCGAGCCGCCGCCGATGTCCAACGGCACAATCGAACTCACGAAGCGGTCGGTCTCAGAGGCCAGCAGTTCGCGCATGTTCTCGGGCCCTTGCATCATCGCCACCAGGTAGCCGCCATTGAGTTGCGCGTAACAGATCCGCTGCACGAATCCGTCGTTGCCGAAGTATTCGCCGACAAAGGCCTCACGGCCGGCAACCTGCGGGCGCGAGCCGCCGGATCGCCGGAACCCGGCCGCATCCAGCCGTGTCTCGAGGTCGCGCTGCAGGCGTGCGGCGCTTTCGTAGCTGGTGTCGGCGACTTCAAACAGGCGCAGGCCCAGCCAGCCCTGCGGATACTCACGGTAGAAGCGATCGCCGTCGCGAGCCCACTGCGGCAGCACGCAGGCATAGCGGCCGTCAAACACCAGCGGCGAAACGCCCGGCCGCTCAACACCCGGCAGCAGCACGATGTCGCGCAGCAGTTCATCGCGGCGTTGTTCAGCCAGTGCTTCCTGCCCGCCCACGGCGTCGAGGATCAGCGCGAAGTTGCCGCCGCTGTGCTGGAAATCGACCAGCATGCCGCGACGGCCATCTTTCAGCGAAAGGCGGGTACTCCGCGCACTGATTTCGCTGGTGCCGCCGCGCGGCCGGAAACTCATCGGGCTGGGCGATTCGAGACTGGCGCCGCCGTCGGAAAGGCGCTGCTGCAGTGCACGCACGCCGTCGGGGCCGCAATCCCAGAAGCCGATGTGCACGACGGATTCCGGCGTGGCATCACCCGCAAGCAGGCGCGGCGTGCTGGCCGAAAGCGGCGCGGGCGAAAGCTTGATCGCGATGCCGTAGTCTTCAAGCCAGGTGTACTGGCCCACACGGTTGCTGGCGCCGGGCGTGGCACCCACGCGCGCGAGGATGTCCTGCGCGCTTGCGGCAGGCGCGGTGGGGGACATGGCCATCCACACGATCGCCAGCGCGGTGACGCTGATGGCAACGGCTGCAAACACGACTTGGCGCATGTGGTTGCCCGGTTAGTGCTGCCTGCGCACGCGGCTGTCGGGGATACCCAGTTCTTCGCGGTACTTCGTCACGACGCGGCGGCTGGCTGGAATGTTCGCTTCTTCCAGCTTCTTGGCAATCGCCATGTCGGAAAGGGGCTTGGCTTTGTTTTCGGCGTCGACGAGTTCCTTGACGCGCAGCTTCACGGCCTCGCGGCTGGTTTCGCCTTCATCTTTGGGCAGGCCCGCGGTGAAGAAGCTGTTCATCTGCTTCACGCCGTGGGGCGTCAGCATGTGCTTGCCGTAGACGGCACGCCACACGGTGCTGTGGTGGATGCCCAGTTCATCGGCGATGTCCTGCATCTTCATGGTCTTGAGGGCGCTGACGCCTTCGCGGAAAAACTCTTCCTGCCGGCGCACGATGCTGCGGGCCACGCGCTCAAGCGTGCTCTGGCGCTGGTCGATGGCTTCAATCAACTGGCGCGCGTGGTTCAGCTTGGCCTTCACGAACTGGAGCGTTTCGCGGTCGGCCTTCTTGCCCTCAAGCATGCGCAGGTATGTGGGACTGATCGCGAGGCGCGGCACGTTCTCACGCGTAAGGCGCACCTGGAATTGCCCGTTTTCATCTTCTTCGACGATCACGTCGGGCACCACGATCTGCGTGGCCGTGTCACCATACAGCGAGCCCGGGTGCGGGTTCAGGCTGCCCAGGATTTCGATCATCGACTTGACTTCGTCCATATCCATGCCGAGGTCTTTGGCCAGCTTCGGGATGCGGTTCTTCAGTACGTCGTCCCAGTGCCCCGTCAGCAGGCGCTTGAACTTGTCGTAGTCCGGGTCACTGCGGCCGATCTGCAGCAACAGGCATTCGGCCAGGTCGCGGGCGCCGACACCGCGCGGTTCAAGGCTCTGGACCAGGGCCAGCGCCCATTGCGCTTCTTCCAGCGAGTAGCGGCCTTCCAGCATGCGCAGCACGTCCTCGAGCGGATACTCAAGGTAGCCACGCGGGTCCAGCGAGTGCACGATGGCCTCAACCAGCGGCCAGTCCAGCGCGTCGACTTCGCGCATGCGAAGCTGTTCGAACAGGTGATCGGCCAGGCGGGTGCCCGGGGCCGCGATGTTGGCGAATGCCTCGGACTTTGCGTCGGCATCACCGTCATCGGCGCGGCCGCTGCGGCTTACGAACTCTTCGACGTCGGTGTTGCGCTGCAGGAATTCGTATACTTCTTCGTACGTCTCTCCGACTTCGGTCTTGAGCTCGGGTGCTTCGTTGGCGACCTCTTCCCGCAACTGGGCTTCGACCTCGCCGGCGGCCGGGGCCTCGACTTCGGGCTCGGCCATTTCGAGCGTGGGGTTTTCCATCAGCTCATCGCGGATCAACTCCTGCAGGTCGTTGGTGGCAAGCTGCAGGATGTTCAGCGACTGGATGGTTTGCAGCGACAGTACCGGCCGCAACTCCTGGCGCAGGCCGATATTCATGTCGAGGCGCATGCCGGGGCCACTCATGACCGGCCCCCGTCAAAGGTCTGCCGGCCGGAAAGTGCGTCGTGCAGGATCGCGCTGCTGACGTTTTCGATTTCGGCGCCGGCGGGCACGCCGCGGGCGATGCGGCTGACGCGGATCTTGTGCTTCGTTGCGGCTTCAGCCAGCACATCGCGCAGGTACACGGCGGTGCCTTCGCCCTCAAGGTCGGGGCTGGTGGCGAGGATGATCTCCTTGATTCCGCCGGCGTTGGCGCGCTTGATCAGGTCGTCGATGGTCAGGTCTTCAGGCTGGATGCCCTCAAGCGGTGCCAAGTGGCCCAACAGGCAGTGGTACACGCCCTTGAACGCGCCGGCCTTTTCGAAGGCCATCAGGTCTTTGGGCTGCTCAACGACACAAACGACCGATTTGTCGCGCTGGGCGTCAGCACAGATCGGACAGGGGTCGTGTTCCGTGAAGTTGAAACAGATGCTGCAATGTGTGAGGTTTTGTTTGACGTCGCGGATGGCCCGGGCAAGGTCCATCGCCTCGTCGTCAGAGAGCTTGATCAGGTGAAAAGCGAGCCTTTCGGCGGTCTTATTGCCGATCCCAGGCAGCTTTTTGAGGCTGTCCACAAGTCTTGCAAGGCTGTCAGGATACGACGTCAAGAGATTTCCAAAAAATCGGTACGTTATTTGCTAGCAATGCACTAAAGTTACCCCATCTGCGCCCGTAGTCAAGCGCACCTCATTTCATCCGTCATGCGTATCATTCGGTCGTTTCACGGCTTGAAGCGCTTCGTTAGGATTCGCCGATCACCCGGACCATGCCTGGAGGTTTGCCAATGCGTTACCCCGCCGTAGTTGCCGGTTCCCTGTTGGTGCTGTCAGCATTCTTTGCAGCCTGCACCTTTGACGACGGCAGCGAGCCCGAGGATGACTCGGCCAAGGCGGTGGACGGCAAGGACTTGGTGCTCGATATCGGCAGCGCCAAACTCACCATCAGCCGCTTTGCCATCGGCGCGGGCACCGGCCAGTTGCCGGTCGGCGCGCGCGCGAAAATGGTGCTTAGCGACGACGCCGTTGCCGGCCACACGCTGTACTCGCCGCAAGTGAAGATCAGCTTCAAGGATTCAAGTGGCGCAGCAATCACGAACTTGAACCTGGACCCGCCGGCGCAGTTTGAACTCAGCTATGACGTCACGCGCGCGGAAGACGACGGCGTCGAATTGACCGAGCTTGCGCTGCTGCACATCAAGACCACGACGGAGCAGCTCACGTTTGCCAGCGCGCCGGCCGACGACGATGAATTCGGGTTGGTGTATCCCGGCCGCGTGCGCGCGAACCTGACCAACCCATCAAGGCTTGTGGTCGCGAACAGCACGACGGTCACGCCGCCGCCGCCCGCCGTGGCACTGACGGGCACGGTCAGCACCATCCTGACCAGCACCGCCTTCCAGCTTGCCAGCACTGGCAACGTGTACACGGCCAACCTGGTGGTGCCGACCACGAACACCGCATCGCCGCCGACGGTGCTGACGCTGAACGACGCGGCCTTTGACAGCACCAACCCGCTTAACCCGAACAACCGCATCCTGACTGTCACCACGGGCAGCATCACCTACACCACCGATGCCGCAGGCGCGAGCGTCAGTGTGCAGATCACGACCTTCACCGCCAGCGCAAGCAGCGGCACCATGGTCGGCACGCTGGTGCAGCAATCGGGCAGCCAGACACTGGCCGTGAACTTTAACTGGACGACTGGCAGCGCGCCGGCAACGGCACTCGGCGGCACCGTCAACGACATCCTGGGGCGGCGCACGATCACGCTGTCCGACGCCGGGCAGGTCACGCAGGTCGTTATCGTCATGCCTGACACGCTTCCCAACGGCACACTGGACCCGGTGACATTCGACGACGCCAGCTTCGACAGCGGCGACGCGCTGAACCCGGCCGGCCGCATCGTCACGGTGACTGAGAACAACGAGACGTACTCAAGCGACGTGCCGGTACTGGGCAGCGTCACAGTCACGTTCACCAGCTTCAATCCGACGACGTTGGTGGGGGCAGGCACGATCACCGGCACCGTGATCAGCGCCACGCCCACGAACAAGACACTCAACTACACTTTCACCACCAGCGCGGGTGCGGGCGGCGGCTCCGGCAGCCTTACGCCGGGCACCGCCGTTGACGTCACCACGACCGACGTCGCCGATGAGGCCGTGGCGGTCTACGACGCGCTGGAAGACGGCTATCTGGTGGTGTACCTGTCGGATGTGGGCACCACGAACCGCACGCTGGAGATCGTTTCGCTGGACCCGGACACGCTGGCTACGCAAGGCAGCGAAAGCCACGAGCCAACGGCGGCACTTGTGCCTGCAGGCGGCTTGCACGTGGACAGCGACCAGCTGAGCGCGCTGGTGATCGGCGGCGCCACGGGCGGTGACCCGGGCGCGGACAGCGCGATCCTGGTGTTCTATGACTATTTCTTCGGGTCGCTGAACACGGAAGTGAACCTCGGCACCGGGACCGCGCCGCGCGTCAGCTTCCACCCGGATGAGGGCCTGTTTGTGGTGGCCTGGCAATCCGGCGTGGACGTGAAAGTGCGCGTGTACGAAGACGACGGCACGCAGGTCGGCACCGAGTTTACGGCCTTCACCAACGCCACTCTGGCGGGCCTGGCGAGTGCCCGTAACGCCACCGACGAAGCTCTGATCACTGCCACCGACGGCAGCGGCGTCATCGGCCGCTATGTCACCGTAAGCACCGGCGTGGCTGCCGGCGCGCAGTTCGACATCAGCACCACGGAGGGCGGCGGGCTGTGCGTGTACGACGACGTGGGCGACCACTACATCGTGTTGACGCAGGAACTGGTGCAGAGCTTCTTCACGGCGCAGGTACTCGTGACGATCGCGCCCAGCGCCACCACCACCATCGGCACGGACCTGACACTGGTCGCAATCAACGCCCCGCTGCACGCCGTGGCGGGCGACGTCGGCGCACTGATGGCCGACGCGGACGCCAACCTGTACCCGGTCGAAAGCGCCGCCACCGGCACCACCACCGTAAGTAACCCGGTGTTCGGCGGCACGGCAGGCCTGAACATCGACACCAGCCCCGACGGGGCAGCCCTGGCAGCCGCCGGAAGCGGCCGCTATCTGCTGGTAGCCGCCAAGGGCAGCGGCGGCCTGACCGTAGTGCCGCTCGATCTGGTCCCGTAACAATGCAAGCACACACAACAGCCACCCGGCATCGGGTGGCTGTTGTCGTTTCGCGGCTTGTGCGGCGTCCAGTGACAAACTACACTTCGTGCAATTCCTGAAATTTGCTTAGTCCGGCACGAGGGTTTGCATATGGCCCGATTCCGCCCTGTAAGAAAGACGCGCGACTTCCGTTACTACTGCCTGATGTCGTCGCCGTTCTGGCTTGCGGCCGTTGCAAGCCAGGGGCTGGACGCCCAGTTGAACCTGAACGCGACGGACCTTGCTTCGTTGCGCACTGCCATCGGGCAGGTCAACGCATCAGCCACGAATGACACCATCACGATCAGCGCGGTGACGATCAACCTGACGGGCACCACCGACGCGGGCGCGGCGAATCACAACACCGGCGACCTCGACATCACCAAGGCCGCGGGCACGTTGACAATCATCGGCGCTGGTGCGGGCAGCACGATCATTGACGGCCAGGACATTGACCGCGTCTTCCACATCAACAACGGCGCCAACGCCCCGGTCACGATCCAGAACCTGACGATCCGCAACGGCCGCGCGTTGGACCAGGGCAGCGCAGCCGGCGAATCACGCGGCGGCGGCATCATGAAGGAAGGCGCGGGCGCGCTGACACTGACCGGCGTGACGCTGACAGCCAATGAGGCCCGCGGCGGCAACGGGGCCAACGGCGTGAACGGCTTTGGTTCAGGCAACGGCGGCCCCGGCGGCAACGGCGGCAGCGCGCGCGGCGGCGCGATCTATGTCAGCGCAGGTGCGCTGACCATCACCAACTGCACGCTGTCCCTCAATAACGCCATCGGCGGCGATGGCGGCAACGGCGGCAACGGCGGGCAGTTCACCAGTACGTTCTTCAGCACCGGCGGCGCCGGTGGTACGGGCGGTGCCGGTGGAAATGCGTTCGGCGGCGGCCTGTACAGCGCCACCGCCAGCCTTGGCATCACCGGCAGCACCTTCAGCCAGAACGGCTGCTTCGCCGGCGACGGCGGCAACGGCGGGGCTGGCGGCGGCACGGCGCTGTTTACCGGCGGCAACGGCGGGTTCGCCGGTGCGGCCGGCAACGCGCGTGGCGCGGGCCTGTACGTGCAGACCGGCACGGTTGAGGTCAAGGAAAGCACCTTGCTTTCCAACGGTGCCAATGGCGGCACCGGTGGCAACGGCGGCACGCCGGGTCTTGGCTTGTTCGCGATCTCTCCCGCGATCTCGCGCCCCGGTGCCAACGGCGGCGAAGGTGCGGGGGCGGCACTCTACGTAGAAGGCGGCTCGGTGCTGTTTGAGCGCAGCACTGCCAACGGCAACGTGGCCGACGGCGGCAATGGCGGGTTCGGCGGTGGTGGCGGACCTCACGTGTCGTTCGGAGGCAATGGCTCAACGGGCGGCATTGGCGGGGCTGCCATGGGCGGGGGCGCGTACATCGGCGCGGGCACGCTGACGCTGATCAACGCGACACTCTCAGGCAACACGACCAGTGCCGGTGACGGCGGCAACGGTGGCCAAGGCGGCAGCGTCAACAGCAGCACCACGGGCAACATTGTGGGCAATGGCGGCGCGGGCGGTGCCGGTGGCGGTGCGCGCGGCGGCGGCGTGTACGGGCAGGGCGGTACGCTGACAATCGACAACTCGACGGTTGCCTCGAACGTCGCCACGCGCGGCGTCGGCGGCCAGGGCGGACTACCCGGCGTTGGAGGCACAGGCGGCACTGTCGGTGCCAATGGCGCGGCCGGTACGGCGTCAGGTGGAGGTGCGGCGAACGCGGGCGCAACTCTCAGCAGTGCCAGCAGCATTTACGCCGACAACACGATGACGCCTGCAGCGGCCACGGGTACCGAATTCTTCGGCAGCGGCAACATGGCGTCGTGCTTGATTGAGACTGCACCCGGCGGCGCGACTCCGCCGACGACGGGCTTCATCATCGGTGACCCCGGGCTCAGCCCGCTGGCCAATAATAGCGGCCCGACCAACACCCACGCGATTGCCAACAACAGCATCGCGCGCAATGTCGGCAGCAATCCGCGCGGCCTGACCACCGACCAGCGCAACAGCGCCCGCGACGACGGCGGCGGTGTGGACATCGGCAGTTATGAAAATGGCGCCGCCACGGTGCCAGGCCAGACCGCGCCGCCCACCGTGACCAACCCCGCGGCCCCGGTGCTCGTGAACGCGGCCAACTTCAGCGTGCAGGGCACCGCGCCCGCGAACTCGCTGGTGCGCATCTACAGCGACTTGGACAACAACGGGCAAGTCAACGGTGCCGACGCCGTCGTGGGCCAGCAGCAACTGACTGGCGGCGCGACTTCGTTCAGCGTCAGCATTCCGCTGACCCAGGACGCACCCAATAATTTCACGGCCACAGCCGACGACCCCACGAACACCGAAAGCAACCCGGTAGACGTGCCGACGATTACCGAAGACTCCACGCCACCGGCGATGCCCGTGGTGACCAACCCCGCGGCCGCCACGAACACCGTGGGCACGACCTTCAACATCCAGGGAACCGCGGAAGCCAACTCGCTGGTGCAGGTCTGGCGCGACTTCAACAACAATGGGCTGATTGACGGTGCCGATGCCGTGGTCAGCAGCCAGCAGCTCACGGGCGGCGGCACGAACTTCAGCATCAGCACCCCGATCACGCAAAGCACCACCAACGACTTTGTGGTCACGGCCACCGATGCGGCCGGAAACATCAGCACGCCGCCGACCAACGTGCCCACGATTACGGAAACCACGGTGCCGCCGATCGCGCCGCCGGTGGTGACCACGCCGTCGGGGCCGGTCACTGTGGACGCGCCAACGTTCAATATCCAGGGGACCGCGCAAGCCAACGCACTGGTGAGGATCTATCGCGACAACAACAACGATGGCTTCGTCAACGGCGCCGACACCGAAGTCGGCAGCCAGCAGCTTACCGGCGGCGGCACTGCCTTCAGCGTCAGCGCGCCGCTGGCACAGGGTGTGGCGAACAACTTCCTGGCCACGGCCTTCAACGGCACGGCCGAGTCTCTGCCGACGGACGTCCCCACCATCACCGACGCCAACCCGGGCGGTGGTGTCAGCGCGGGTGGCGGCGGTGGTGGAGGCGGCGGCGGTGGTTGCAGCGTGGACGGCACGCGGCGCTGGTACGCGTGGCTTGGCGCCGCGTTGTTGCTGCCCCTGCTGCGTCTGCGGCGTCGCCGGAGCTGATCAGTCGTCGTAACGTCTAAGCACGTCTCCGAACTTGAACCGGATCTCCCACGGGTCGGTCTTGTCCGGGTGCACGATGTTGCCCGCGACCCGTGCCGCGTCGATCATCAACACCAGTTCGACGCACCGCAACGCTTTGGTCCCGGAGTGGCCACACATCACTTCGACGACTTCAAACGGCACCTTTTTGTGCAGGTCCACCAGTTTGTCGGCCAGGTCTCGACGCGCATTGTTGTAGGCCGCGTCCTGCACGGTGTCGTCTTTCACAAGCTCGGTGCGGGTAACGCTGCCCGCGGGCATGCGGCCGCGCGCGTCCAGCGCAATCACAAAGCTGACCACGTTGTCGCTGAGCCCCGCCGAGATGGTGCAGACCTCTCGCGGCACGCGAGGTGCGCCGCTCTGCAGCCATTGAAGGTCGGGCCGATCCGGGCTGCGATCGTCATCAGTGTCAGGCTCCTCGGTGATGTCTTCGTCGGTGGTGGGGTCAGCGGTGCCCGGGTCATCGCGCGGGAACTCAACTTCCTCTTCCCTTGGCTGCTCCGGCGGCGGCGGTTCGGGGTAGATTTCCAGTCCGCCATCCACGGGCAGGCGCAGTTTGAAGATGCGTTCGGTGCCGCCCTCAAGCACAAAGTAAAACGGCGCGATCTTGGCGTGCACCATCATCTCGATGAACGCCATCGCCTGCTGGGCGGGGGCGCTCGGCCGCATGCGCAGCACCACCGGGTTATCGCTGATGCCTTCGGCGTTGGCGCCCGGCAGGCCGTCGGCCTTTGAGCCCGCGTACTCGGTCATCGCCTTTTGGACATCGCTGACGCTGCTGGGGACGCCCTTCATCGTGTAGCGGACCTGGTCGGCGGTCTGCTCGCCGGTGCTTACCACGAACCAGCTCGGGTGCAGCTTGATGCCTTCACCGGCGGGTTTTTGCAGGTCGGACTTCTTGCCGAAGATGTCCGGCCGGCCCTGCGTCAGGCTGTTGGACGGCGAGTTCGTGTTGTTGCCCGCGTTCTGCGAGCATGCGGCCAGCAGCAGCAAGGTCAGTACGGCGAGTTTCTTCATCAATCTTTCTCCAGTGTTCACGAGGGCAAAGTCAGCCTTGTCTGATGCGAATTCAGTCTTCAACGATTCGTTCGTCTTCGGTCGGGTTTTCGTTTGCTGGTTCATCGCGCGGGAACTCGACCTCCATCTCGGGTGGCTGTTTCGGCGACGGCGGTTCGGGGATCTGGTTCTCCCACGGATGCGATACGACGGTTGTCGTTGCACCAGCGGCATACATGCGACGCCTGGTTTCTTCGCAGGCCCGCCACGCAAGCTCAAGCGCAAGCCACGGAACTGAACTATTCGCCGGTCGCAAGGCAGGTGCGTATTCCAGGCGCTCGATGCTTGTGCCAAATCTTGTGATGACATCATGGAGCGCATCCGCGAGTGTTGAGACAGACTTGTCCCGCAACTGGCAAGCGGCCGCAGCGTCGGCGGGCTTTGCGGGAGAGCCCGGGTGGTACTGAGCGACGCTGCCGGGAACCGACGGCACCAGCTTGTTGCCACGTGCGTCGATTTTTGGCGTGAAGTCGAACGTCCGATCGGAGTCAGACCAGCCAATTGCCAGCCAGCACGTCTCCTTGGGTATCGAAGGCGCCGAGTGCAGGCCTTCATCCACCGGTGCCGTGTACACCAGGTAATCCGCGCCCAGTGTGTCCGCCTGCGCGCACTTATGCGTGTCGCGTGGTGCGGCCGCGATGCCGCGCAGGCCGACCGCGACCTGCCCGATCTGCGCCGCCATCGTGCGCTCCATAAACCAGCACACCAGGCGCGCCGGCGCTTCGGCATCGACCAGCACCACCGCAAGGTTGCGGCTGACGCCGTTTGGCGCCATGCCCTGCCAGCCTGCGCCGTGGTGCTTGTGCTTGGCGAAGCCATCCAGCGCCTTCTCGGCGTCACGGCTGGCCGCATCGAGCGTTTTGTCGCCGTGGTGCCAGGCCCACGCGCCGTGCTGGTCGCGCTTGAGCTCAAGCAGTGGCGTGCACGGCTTCAGGTCGGTCCAGCGGCCTGTTGGAATCAGTGGGACTTCGCCTGCGCTGCCGGCAGGGCTGCCGATGACGCGGGTCGGGTGTGGCGCGCCGGTGGGCTGCGCGCCTGCATCGGATTCAGGCTGAACGTCCGATGCGGGGGACGGCTTCTTTGCGGCACCGTTGCCGAACAGGTTCGGACGGCCGCTGTTCAATGTCTCGGCGTTGGACGGCCCGGCTTCCGGCGAACACCCGAGCAATCCGACCATCAGCAACACAGGCAGCCAAGCGCGCATACGGATACTCCTCGCCTCACGGCGAAAAGCATACGCCATAGAATTGCGCTTGGTGCCTGAAATCTCAGGTCATGCCATCAGGCGCTGACCATCGTGCCCTCAACCGGCAATCCGGCTTCAACCCATTCGGGCACGCCGCCGCGGTAATCCCACACATTGGTGTATCCAAGGGCTGCGACCGCACGGGCCGCCTTGGTGGAGGAATCTCAACCACGGCCGGCTCAGTAAAACACCAGCATCGCGGCCTTGTCGGCAGGCAGACCTTTGCCTGCTGCGGCGTCCGGCACCGGCAGCAGCGTGGCGCCGGTGATGTGCCGCGCGCCGAAACTTCCGGGGCCGCGATTGTCGTAGAAACCGGCGACTTTGCCGGCATCAAGGGCCTGTTTCAGGGCCTCAGTGGTGATCTCACGGACCATGGCGTTCTCCTGTGGTGGGAACGAGTATAACGAGCGTATATCTTCCCGCTTTATCCTGCGGCAACCTGATGTATGCTCCGCGCGCTGGCCAATCATGGAGAGTGTCATGCCGGATGTAAATGAACGCTGGGAAGACAACGTCGCAGGCGCCTGGTACGTCGACAAAAGCTGCATTTTCTGCGGCCTGTGCCCCCAGCTTGCACCCAACAACTTCCGCGAAAGCGAAGACGGCACGCACGACGTCGTCTACAAGCAACCTGACAGTGAAGAAGAAAAGACGCAGTGCGAAGACGCGGCCGCACAGTGCCCGGTGCAGGCCATTGGCAGCGACGGCTGATTTTGCGCAAGCGAAGCAACCCAAAACACCCGGCCCACGGCCGGGTGTTGTTTTTCAATTCAGCCCCAGCGGAAGGGCTGGGGAAGTTGGCCGCCGAGGTCAGACTGCAAATGAATCTGGATTTGTATTTTGAACTGTGGTTCAATGGATGGGCAGCAGGAGTTAGTGAATCCAATTTGCCCGAAATGGAGCCCACATGTCGGAATCCAAGCAGACCGCCCGCGCCGAGGCCTTCGCAGACAACGTCCCAGGCAAGTACTACATCGACACCACCTGCATCAATTGCGCGCTGTGCCCTGCCATCGCGCCCAGCGTGTTCCGCGAGTCGGACGACGCCACGCACTCATTGGCCTATCGCCAGCCGGCCACAGCGCAGGAGGTGCAGGAAGCCGAAGACGCCGCTAGCCAGTGCCCGACCAACTCAGTGCGCAATGACGGCGAATGACGCGCGGCCCCTTTTCATGGTTGCGGCCGGCAATACGCTTCCGCCATGGCCGTAGACATCGCGCCTGTCACGCTGGAACAGATTCCGCCCACCCAGGAGCGGCGCTATGACTTTCCCGCGATTTTCGGCAATGAACACCCCGTTGAGCTTGAGCTTGGCGTGGGCAAGGGGCGCTTCCTGATCCAACAGGCGGAAGCACGCCCCGACACCAACTTCGTCGGCATCGAGTGGGCCAGCCGTTACTACCGCCTGGTGGCTGAGCGCGCGGCCAAACGCGGGCTTGCCAACTTCCGCATCCTGCGTGACGACGCCGGCCGCGTGGTGCGCGACGTGATTGCGGCCGCCAGCATCGACGGGCTGCACGTGTACTTTCCGGACCCCTGGCCCAAGTCGCGTCACCTGAAGCGCCGCCTGATCCAGCCACCATTTGTCCGTGAGGCAGCACGTATCGTGAAGCCCGGTGGCACGGTGTTTCTGGCCACAGACCACCCCGATTACGCGGTGCAGATGGAAGAAGTGTTCCGGGCCGACCCGGACTTCCTGCAGACCTTTCGGGCAATAGGCGACGAAGCCCCGGAGGGCGTGACGAACTGGGAACAGAAGTTCCGGGCCATGGGGCGCACAATCCACAAGTTCCGGTTCCAGCGCAAACCAAGCGCATAGGGCAGCTTGGGTTTATCCGGACCTTTTGTCCCACATCCCCGTCGTTGACCGCAACGCCATTGTCTGCAACAATTTCGGGCTCAGCGACCCCTGTGTTGTTGAGCCGCAGGCATTTGCCTGCGGTGGCTTACCCCTCAGGGAGTACGGAATGCGATTTGCCCTAGCAGCCGCCGCCTCGGCGGTACTTCTGTTTGGAACCACGGCGTGTCAGGACCAGCAGGCGCGCGACACCAACGCCAAGTTGCAGGCTGAACTGGATGCCATGAAGGCCCAGCAGGCCAAAGGCGGCCAGAATGACTTGCTGGCGGTGATGCTCGCCAACCAGCAGAAGACCGATGGCGGCACGCTGGACAAGAAAGTCAACTCGCTGGGTGAAGACGTCCGTGCCGGCCTGGACGACATCAAGAAGAAGATCAGCGATTCCGACAAGAACACCGACAGCCGGATGGACGATCTTGAGACGCGCCTGAAGAAGGTCGCCGACATGGAAGCGTCGCTCAAGACGCTGGGCACCATGATCGAGACCCTCGAGAAGAAGGTCAAAGAGGTTGACCCCAACCAGGTGCTGACACTGCAGAAGGACCTGATCACCCGCGACGCCGACCTCAAGGTCGAGCAAGCAGCCCGCGCCACCGCCGAGGCCGAAGTCGCGCGCCTGAAGCAGGACCTGCAGGCCCGCCAGACGGAGTTCGACGCGTTGATGCAGAAGATGTCCGGGCTGGAAGGCACCGACGTCAGCAAGCACCCGATGTACCTTGAGCTGCGTAAAGAAAAAAAGGCACTTGAGGACGAACTGGCCAAGTCACGCAGCGACTTCGAGAACATGAAGTCGATGTACGACGACCTGGTCAAGCGCGCCGGCGGCGGCACGGGCAAGCCTGAAGAACTGCCCCGCGTGCGCGAGAATTACGTGTTCACCGGCGCCGTGGTGCAGGTAACCCGTACCCGCGCCGACGGCCAAAGCATCCTGCTGGTGGACGTGAAGTCCGGCACCGTGCCCGCGCTGAACGACGAAATGATCGTCGTGGACGCCCGCAACAATGAAGTCTGCCGCGTCAAGGTGATCCGCCACTATCACGTTTCGGACGACACTTCGCTGCCCGTCGAATCACTGGGCTGCCAGACCCTGAACGAAACCGGCAACCGCCCCGTGGCCAAGGGCGACGAAGTGATCCAGCTCAAGAAGAAAGATGCCGCGGAACCCAACGGCTCAGCCGGCGGCAACTAACTTTTGGCGGGGCCTCAAGGCCCGCTAGCCGTACAATCTACTGTCAGGGCAAAGGGGCGCGTCCTGCGCCCCTTTTGTATGCTGCTGGGATTGCCATTGCGGCCGAGTAACTGCACAGGAAATACGATGCGCCACCTGCTGATCTGCTGCCTTGTCGGTTCACTTTTTGCGGCCGCGCTGCCCGCCCAGGAAGGCGCCGTTGAGCAGGCCAGAACGCTGCTTGACCGTGTAGCCAAGCGCCCCGACCGTGCCTGGGACTACGGCTTTGCGCTGCGCCGCATGGCCACGGGCGATGACCTGAGCAAACTGTTGGGCCTGTTTGAACAAAGCCTTGAGCATGAATCGGAACACGTGCGCATGGTCTGCGCGCGGCTCGTGGCCAGCCTGGGTGAACCGGGCCCGGCGCTGGAAACCGTGATCGAGCTGCTGGAAAGCGAAGACAGCGCGGTGGTTGAAGCCTGCGCCATGATGCTGCTGCAGGAAGGCATTGACGACGAAGACATGCTGCAAAGCCTGCGCGACCGCTGGGAGAACTCCGACGACCTGGCACCCGGTGCCCGCGTCGCACTGTGCGAGGCCCTGTACGTGAACGCGCGCGACGCACTCGCCCTGGAGCAACTGCGCGAGTTCCTGTCGTCCAGCGATCACGAACTGGTGAGCCGCGCCGCCCTGGTGCTGTCCGAGCGCGGCCACGCTCGCGAAGTGGAACAGCGCGTTTCCACCATGGCCCGCGAACCCGGCGACATGGGCCGGCTGGCGCGCATCGGCCAGGAAGTGGTGAAGATTGACCAGGCGACCCAGGACTTCAAGTCCGGCCGCACCAAGCGCAAAGAGAAGTTCATTGAAGTGCAACTGCGCGCGCTGAAGCAGCATTACGTGGACGACCAGTTCATCTACAACAACAAGCCGCAGGCGATGAACAACGAAAATCTCGTGGACCAAGCCTGCCGCGCGATGGCGCTCGCCAGTGACCGCTACGGCAGCTTCTTGACCCGCGCCGAGATTGACGAAATGCAGCAGGACCAGTCCGGCACCTACGTCGGCATCGGGGCCCACGTAAGCCAGGGCACCGACGGCGCGATTGTGGTGGACCAGCCCATTTACGAAGGCCCGGCCTACAAGGCCGGTGTTCGAAGCGGCGACCGCCTGGTCGGCATCAACGGCCCCGATGGCAAGCGTATCGACCTGACCGCCAAGACGCTGGAAGAAGGCGTTGAGCTGGTGCGCGGCCCGGAAGGCAGCATTGCCACCGTCTACATCAAGCGCCGCAACACCGAAAAAGAACTGGTCTTTGAAATCACCCGCAAGCCCGTGCACGTGGACACCGCGCTTGAAGAGATGCTGCCCGGCAGCGTCGGCTATGTGCGCCTTACGCGCTTTGGCAACAACAGCGGCAAGGACATGAAAGAGTCGCTGGTCAACCTGCGCCGCATGGGCATGAAAAGCCTGATCCTTGACTTGCGCGGCAACCCCGGCGGCTCGCTGACGGCGGTGATCGACATCGCCAGCATGCTGCTGCCCAAGAACAAGCCCATCGCCAGCGCCGGCGGCGTGTTCGGCGAATGGAAGGGCAAGAAGGGCCCGTTCCTCAGCGACGGCGGCGAATTCACGGAAGTCCCGCTGGTGGTGCTGATTGACGAAGACTCGGCCTCAGGCAGTGAAATGCTGTCAGGCGCGCTGAAGGACAACGATCGCGCGACGGTGATCGGCCGCGCAACCTTCGGCAAGGGTATCGGCCAAAGCTTCTTCACCGTGGACGGCACCGGCGGCCGCCGCGTGCTGAAGTGCACGGTGTTCAACTACTTCCTGCCCAGCGGCATCACCATTGACCGCTTCGAAGGCGTCGGTGGTGTCAGCCCGCACATCGAAATGGGTGCCGAGTATCTTGAGCCCTGGCAGGTCTACGCCGTGGACAAGCTGCGCAAATCGGGCGTGATCGACGACTACCTCGACAGGCACTACACCGGCGAAATGAAGGTCATGATGTCACGGCTGGCCGTGTTCGACGGCCTCGACAGCGCCGCGTGGCCGGAGTTCGAAGCGTGGTACACCGCGCTTAAGACACCGCTGGCCCGTGACGACGTGCGCCGCGAAATCCGCTACGCCCTGCGCCGCCGCGTGCAGGACGACCGCGGGGCCGAGTTCACGCAGAACTTCCAGGAAGACAAAGTGCTTTTGCGCGGCGTGAAGGAACTGTTCATCAAGCTCAAGCAGGATCCCATGACCATCGGCGAGTACGCCAAGGTCCTGAAGTAGCAAGCCAAACAACCAATGCAGCCACCGGATAACTGCCGGTGGCTGCCGTCTTTCCCCTGCCCCGCATACCGGCTAAACCAAGCGCCGCATGAAGAAGGTCCTGTCCCTGGTGCGTCGCTTCCTGCCGCTGCTTTTCAGCGTTGCGGTGCTTGTGTACCTGTTTGGCTACCGCACCGACCCGCGCGAAACCCTTGAAACCGCCAAGGGCGTTGAGCCCTCGATGCTGGCGCTGGCGGCCGTGCTGGGCATCGGCTCGTTCGCGTTTCAGGCCGCGCGGCTGAAGCTGCTGGTACAGGTGATCGGCCACAAGGTCAGCCTGTGGCGCATGTTTTTGTACACGCTGCTGGGGCACTTCTACAACTCGGCCATCCCCGGCGGCAGCGTCGGCGGCGATGCGATCAAGGCCCTGTACCTGAGCCAGTCCACGGGCAGCAAGGCCACAGCCTTTGCGGCCGTACTGGTGGACCGGCTGTGCGGCCTGTTCATGCTGGCGGCGCTGGCGCTGATCGTGCTGTTGCCGAGCATTCATGAGCCAAGCATGCGCCAGGCCGCTTACGTGATTATCGGGTTCACGGGCTGCGCCACGGTGGCGATTGCGCTGATGACGTCGCGCCGCATTCGCAAGCTGATTCCCGTGGGCACATCGCGCAAGCTGCCGTTCAGCCGCGCGATACGGGCCTTTGATGACGCGATGCAGGCCTATCGCGGCCACAAAAAGGGGCTGCTGGCGGCGCTGCTGATGTCGATTCTGCCGCAGGCGGGCTGGATTGCGATGCACATCGCGATTGGCCGCGGCATCGGCATCCAGTTGGATTGGCACGAGTACGCGGTGCTGATACCCGTGGCCGGCATGGTGGCGGCACTGCCGATCAGCTTCGGCGGCTGGGGCGTCGGTGAGGCCGCGACCGTGCACTTCTTTGAGTTGCGGGGGGTGGCCAAGTCACAGGCGCTGGTGCTGTCACTGATGGGCCGCATGTTGCAACTGGCATGGGCGCTTGTGGCACTGCCATTCAGCTGGGCGATGCCCAAACCCAAAGGCATGAAGGAAGCCATAGCCGACGAAGAAGAACCAACCGAACGCGGAAACGGGGCCAGCGTTGAGGCCGACAAAGCACCCCAAGCCAAACTGGAGTAACCAGCCTCTAGGAGGCGTTGTAGAATCAGTCCCAGACCCTTAGCCCCAAACCCCAGGCCCCAACACGTGCGCATCGCCTATACCGAGTTCGATGAAGCCGAAGCCTGGCGCCGCCTGGGGATGACGCAGCTGATGAAGCTATGGAATGACCTGTTGCTGATGGCCAGCGGCAACGTCGAGCAAGCGATGGAGTGGCTGCGTGAACTGTGGGAACGCCACAACATCACCGGCGGCCAGATGGAGTTCGACGACTTCATCCGCGAACTTGAGTCGCAGGGCCTGATCCGCCGTGCCGGTGAACAGGGCGAAGGCGACGCGCCGGGCCAGTTCGAGCTGACCAAGAAGGGCGAGAAAGGCATCCGCAAGGATTCGCTCGATCACATCTTCAAGAACCTGCGCAGCCTGGGCGAGGGCGACCACCGCACGCCCAACGCGGGTTCAAGCATGGAGAAGCTGAGCGAAACGAGGCCGTTCAACTTCGGCGACCTCAGCAGCGACATTGATTTCAACTTAAGCATCCGCAACGCGCTGAAGCGCGGCATCGACGAATTCAGCCTGCAGGAAGACGACCTCGAAGTCTTCGAGACCGAGCACCACGCAAGCTGTGCCACGGTGCTGATGATCGACATCAGCCACAGCATGATCCTTTACGGCGAAGACCGCATCACGCCCGCCAAGAAGGTCGCAATCGCGTTGACCGAGCTGATCCAGACCAAGTACCCCAAAGACAGCATCGACGTGATCACCTTCGGCAACGAGGCCGAAGAGGTGCCCGCGCACCGCCTGCCGTACCTGCAAGTGGGCCCGTACCACACCAACACCAAGGCCGGCCTGCAGCTTGCCCAGCGGATTCTCAGCCGGCGCAAGCACACCAACAAACAGATTTTCATGGTCACGGACGGCAAACCAACGGTGATCCTTGAGCAAGGGCAGATCTATCGCAACGTAAGCTGGACGCTGGACCCGCTGATCGTGAACCGCACGCTCGAAGAGGCCGAGCTGTGCCGCCGCCGCAACATCACCATCAGCACCTTCATGATCGCCGAAGACCCGCACCTGGTCGAGTTCGTAGACAAGCTGACCCAGGTAAATCGCGGCCGCGCGTATTACTCAGCGCTCGACCGGCTCGGCGGAAGCATCTTTGTGGACTACATGAAGAACCGTAAGCGCCGCGTGCGCTAGGCTGGCAGATCACTGCAACAGCTCACGCGAAGCCGCGAAGGCTGCGCGCCGCGAAGGCGCGAAGAACTGCAACGGCGCGATGCCGAGCTGCACGGCACGCAGCAATTTGAACCACGGGTTCACACGGGTGCACAGTCGCCGCCGAACCCCTGCGCAGTTGCCATGATCCGTGTGAATCCGTGTTCACCCGTGGTTCCAATGCAGTCGACTTAAGAATCAGCACGTAGTTCTTCGCGGCTTCGCGCAGCCTTCGCGCCTTCGCGTGGGCCGTTGTCTTTGTTGTTCGACTGCCCTCGGGAACGAGTGCAATTTACGTTGAGGCACCCAGCATCGCCTCGGCCTCTTCCACGCTGTGGGCGAAGCGGAACAGGCTGGTCATGTCTAGCATATCGAGCATGACCTGGATCTTGGGTTTGGGGTTGCACAGCACTACATTGCCGTCGCGGGCGCGCAGCGCTTCGGCCATGCGGCGCAGCCACTCAAGGCCTTCGTCCACCACGGTGCGCACTTCGGCCAGGTCGATCACCAGGTGGCGTGTGCTTTCCTTGAACTCGTCCTGCCAGTGCCTCGCGAATTGCGGCGCCGAAACCTTGTCGAAGTTGCCGCTCAGTTTCAGCACCTGCACGCCCGGCTTGCCGTCGCGGATGCCGGACCAGATTGCCTTCACGGTTTCCGTGGTGGCCGGCCTCGCGGGCAATGCGCGGTACTGGCCCGACAGTCGCACCAGCATGTCGTCCATGACGCGGACGGCACCCTGGGCGAAGGTGTCAAAGAACTGAAACGGCGCTTGCTCGCGCAGCTTGTCTTGCAGCGCTTTGGGAGCGGCAACCACGGCCAGATAGCCCTCGGCGTCGTCGAACACGCCCGCCAGGCCGATCAGCGTGTCCATGCCGGCTCGGTCGATGCGGGTCAGTTTGCTGATGTCGAAGAAAAGCCGCTTCGGGCGCGGGTTCAGCACGTCGCGCAGGCGGCCGATCAGCTCGGGCGTTTGGGCGGCCGTCAGGTGCCCCGACAGCCGGAACGCGCGGGCACCGGGGGCTTCGATCCGAAGCTCGGTCACGGTCAATTCACCCGGCTCGCCAGTCATGGTGCCAGCTTAACACCGGGCTTGGGTCAGGTCACGGATCGCAGCAACGCACCCAGGCCGGCCAGAATGACCAGAACTCCCAGCACCACCCGGAAGACTGGCGGCTTGACGCGCCGGTGCGCCCACATGCCAAGCGCCAGGAACACCAGAATCACGGGCACGGCGATCCCGAACCAGGCCAGCCGCTGCGACGTGAACTGGCTCTGCAGCGCAATCGTGGCCACGCGGATCACTGCGGCAATGGTGCTGATCACAACCATCCGGCGGCGAAACACCGAAGGGTCCGGGTCGGCCTTGGCCACAAGCAGAAAGATCACCGGCCCGGCCATCCCGAACAGCCCGCTGAGCACACCGGCTATCGCACCCACGGGCATGGCAGCACGTTCGATGACGGGAGGCGGCGCTGCCCGCGGGTTGCGTTGCGCGGCCAGATACACCCCGGCACCGATCACTGACACCGCCAGCAGCATCTGCAGCCAGTTCAGCTCAAGGCGCGTCAGCAGCAGCGTGAACACAAGCTGAACCGGCAGCATCCCGGCCAGCATCAGCACCACAAACTTCTCGAGCTTCAACTGCTTGCGCAGGGTGACTGCCATCAGCACGCTGCTGAAGCAATCCGCCAGTGCAACCCAGTACAGGCCGTCCAGCAGTGTGAAGTCGCCGCCAAGGCCCAGCGCCAGCGCGGTCAGCAGGCCCGCGTTGAACACAATCGCGCTGGCCGCACCCACCACGCCTTTGGCGAAGTACGACACCGCCGCGAGCAGCAGAATCAACACAATCTCGGTCACGGCGCGAGGTTAGTTTGGATGCTCAGGCGCGACAGGTGGCTGGGGTGCCCCGGCTTCGCGATCCTTCTCGAAATGGGCAAAGATAGCAGCCGCCAGCTTTTCCGAGATTCCTTCCACGGCGCGCAACTGCTCCAGTGTGGCCAGCTTGACGCCCTTGGGTGAGCCGAACTGGCGAATCAGCGCGCGCTTCTTTTTGGGGCCGATGCCGGGCACGTCGTCAAGGCTGCTGCTGACGCCGGACTTGCGCTTTTGCTTGCGATGGAAGGTGATCGCGAAGCGGTGGGCCTCGTCACGAATTCGCATCAGCAAAAACAGCGCCGGGCTGCGCTGGTCCAGCGTGATCGGCTCGTCGCGGCCGGGCAGGAACACGCGCTCGGGTGTTTGCTTCGTCTCGGCCTGCCAGGCGCTTTCCCAGCCCGGGCGCTTCTTGTCGCGGGATTTGGCCAGCGCAATCAGGTCGATGCCGACGATGTTCAGTGCTTCGAACACCGCCTGCACCCGCGAAAGCTGGCCCTGGCCGCCATCGATCACGATCAGCTCCGGCAGATTGCCTTCTTCCAGCCCCCGCGTGAGCCTTCGACGCAGCACCTCTTCCATGCTGGCGAAGTCGTCGTTGCGGTCGTGGCTTTTGATCTTGTAGTGGCGGTAGTGCGCCTTGGTGGCGACACCGTCAATGAAAACGACATTGCTGGCGACGGTGTCTTTGCCGCCTCCGTGGCTGATGTCGAAGCATTCCATCCTCACGGGTGCGCGTTCAAGCCCCAGTGCTTCCTGCAATTCACGCAGCAGGGTCTTGTTGCGGTCTTCGGTTTCGGCGCGCACTCGCAGCGCGTGGCGTGCGTTCACGTCGGCCAGCTTCACCATTTCCAGTTTGTCGCCGCGTTGCGGGTGCAGCACGGTAACTCTGCGCTCGGCACGGTCGCTGATCCAGCTTGAAAGTGCCTCCAGACCTTCCAGTGGCAGGCTGACCAGCACTTCGCCGGGCACGAAGCTTGCGCGCTCGTAGTACGCCATCAGGAAGCCTTCCAGCGCTTCTTCATCGGGCAGCAGCGTTTTGAACTCGCGTGTGGCCGACTCTTCCAGCTTGCCGTCGCGGTACATCAGCGTGGCGATCATCAGCCGGTCAGCTTCGCGGAACACGCCGTGCACATCGCGGTGGGCGGTACCGGTGCCGACCTGCGCCCGTTGTTTCAGCGTGGTCTCCTGCACCGCAGTCAGCGAGTCGCGCCACTGTGCGGCCTTTTCGAACTGCAACTCGGTTGCCGCATCCTGCATGCGCTGCGTGAGTGCGCGGGCCACGGTGTCATCCTTGCCCTCAAGCGCGCGGATGAAGTTGCGCAGAATGGCCGCGTACTCGTTCTTGTCCACCTTGCCGGGGACGCAGGGCGCGCAGCACAGGCCGATTTCGTGGTACACGCACGGCCGCGTGCGGTTGGCCATGACGTGGTCGCTGCACAGCCGCAGCGGGTAAAAGCGCTTGAACACCTCAAGTGTCTTGTACAGCGCGCTGGCGCTGCTGTAGGGGCCAAAGTAGCTGGCGCCGTCGCGCTTGTACTTGTGCACGATGGTGGCGCGCGGGTAGTCGTGCTTCAGGTCCAGCCGCACGCTTACAAAAGTGCGGTCATCGGTGGCGAGCACGATGTTGTAGCGCGGCCGGAACTTCTTGATCAGGTTGTTCTCAAGGACCAGCGCCTCTTTCTCGTTGTTCACGACGATGAATTCGACGCTGGCCGCCTTGCGCATCAGAAACGGGATGTGCGCGCGACCGTCAGTGCCCGGCCGCAGATAGGCGGGCACGCGCTTGTGCAGGTCGATGGCCTTGCCGACGTACAGGACCTTGCCGGCCTCATCGCGGAAAATGTAGCAGCCCGGAGCCGCGGGCGCGGCGTGGATCTGGCGTTCCAGGATGGTGTCGGCTTCAGACATCGCCCTGCTTGGTGCCCGTGTCAGTTCGCGGCGTCAAGGCCCAGTAGCCCAGGTTGCCCGCGTGTATGTCATACAACGCGTGCGCGACAACGGCGGGCCAGATGCTGCCGGAAAGCAGGCACAAGCCCGTCATGGCAGCACCGATCATGCCGGTCAGCACCACGCCGCGCGCGCCCTGGTACAGGTGTGCCAGCGCAAAGGCCAGCACGGAAAGCGCCATCGCGCCCCACTGGCCAACGAAACCCGTCAGCAGCAGCACCAGAAACGCGCGATAGAACAGCTCTTCGAAGACGCCCGCGTGAACCGAGAGCAGCACCCACAGGCGGCGCTGCTTCTGATCGCGCGGGATGATGAACTCAATTTTGGTCAGTGCCTGCTGCAGCACCGCGCGGCCGTCGTCCATCTTCATGATCTGTGCACGCTGCCACAGCATTGCCACCACAAGCACCAGCACCCCGCCCGCGCCTGCGGCCCCGCGCCAGTCGCCGGCGGGTACCAGGCCCATCGCGTGCACATCGGTGCGGCCGTCAAGAATGGGCCACAGCGCAGCTGCCCCGAACAGCCACAGCGTCAGCATGGTCTGCACATAAAGGCCGGGTCGCACCTTGTGCTGCTGCTCGGGGCTTAGTGCGCGGAGCTTGGGGATGTTGACGAAGGCCGACAACAGCGGCGCGACGACCACCAGCAGGCCCACAGCCAGCCAGTCAATCCAGTGTGGCGCGAGTGAGGGGCCGTACACTGCTATTCCTTGGATGCTGCCGTGACGGGCCCGGCGATGGCGTACTTGCGCTGGTTTTCGATGGCCGGGCGCGACCAGGAGTAATCGCGCAGCAGCTCGCCCCATGTCGCGGCGGCATTCTCTTTATCGCCGGAATCGCCGTAGCTGGTGGCGATCCAGTACAGCGCGTCATCGCAAATGCTGCTGGTGAGCTGGTCCAGCTCAAGCACCTGGCGCAGCATCGCGCGGCCGGCTTCGTGTTGACCGGTCAAGACCATGCTTTTCCCGATGCGATAGCGCGCGTTGGGCGTGTAGGCATGAGCTGGGTTGGCCTTGAGCCATGCCTCGTAGCGGGCGATCCCGGTGTCTTTCAGCCACTTGATTGAGTTGCCGCCCTGTCGGGATTCGTCGCGGCGGATGGCTTCAAACTGTTTTGCGGCCTCGCCAAGCCGCTCATCGACGAGCTTGCGGGCGTAGTCGGCGGCCTCATCGAGTGCTTTGCGGAACTCGAGGCCTGACAGCTCCGCAAACAGGGCTTCGTGCGACTCGCCCTTGAGCAGCCGCGCACAGTACTCGTGCACGCCGGTTTTGCGGCGCGTGTTCAGCCACAGGAACGCGGCCGCGTCTTCGAGGTAATCGTTCTCGTCATGGTCCACGTCGTCGATGCCGTCGAGCACATCGCGCGGGGCCTTGCCCGAAAATTCGTAGCCACCAAGGATTGCGCACAGGCGGTCGTCGAACTGTTCGGCGCCGAGTACTGCCAGCCCTTCGCGCACCCACTTCGGCAGGTCCAGATAGGCCTGTCCCATCACGTCGCGGAATGCCGCGTGCTTGAGTTCGTGGATCACGCGGCTGCGGAAGTCGGCCTCACTGACCACGATGTGCTCGGTGTAAAACACCATGCGCGTGAACGGCTTGTAGTCCACGCAGATGGTTTCGGTGATCGCGCGGTTGGTGTCGCGCGTGAACCCCTTATCCTTGAACTCGAACACGACCTGGGCGCCCTTGAGATCCACGCCCAGCGTGCGTTTGAGGACGCGCCAGGCTTCGGCAACGTAGTCGGGCAAGTGCTTGAGTGCATTCTGGAAGCGCACGTCATCCTTGAACTTGCCGGTGTAGCCTTGCACGACGCCATGCTTGTCGAGCTTCAGCGGCGGGTTGATGCGTTCGAGGTAGTAGTCGGCGTTGGCGCGATTGGCCGACTTCGGGTGTGCCTTCACGAAGGCCTTCAGGTCTTTCTCAGCCTGAGCGAACTCCCACAGGCGAAAGCGCGACTGCGCGATCATGAATGTCCAGCGCTCGGCGTTGGCATCGGCCGGCAGCGCCTTCAGGTTGTCTTCGCACTGTTCGATGCACGCCTTCAACTTGCGCGCCGCATCCAGCACCGTGACCAGCTCGTTGCGGGCTTTGGCGGCGTGGCGATTGTCGGGATAGTCCTTCAGCAGCTTGCGATACATCGCTTCGGCACGGGCGTGCTCGCCGCTGATGCGCCCGGATGCCCCGCCCATGTAGCAGGCGGCGCCGGCATACTTGTGATCCGCGTGGGCAACGACAAAGGCCTCGGCCAGCGGCAGCGCCTGGGTGAACTGCTTGTCGTTGAAGGCTTTCAGCAGCGCGCTGTAGTCTTCATCGGCGCCGGCAAACAGCGGTGCGCAAAGCAGCAGCAACAGGGCGATTGTGCCTGCCCGAAGCATCACTTGCCGCCTTTCGCCAGGGTCTGCGCGTGTTCGAACAGCTTGCGCGTTCGGTCCCAGTCGTAGTCGTAGTAGCGCCCGAGCTTAGCTTCGTCAAAGTGCTCGTGAGGCCGCGGCTTGCCCGCCGCCACAGCCTGCAACTCGAGGGTTGATTGCAGCGCGGTTGCGGCTTCGGCGGCCACGGCGGCCGCGTCTTTGGCGCGCCCGATGGCTTCAAGCAGTTCCATGCGCTGCAGCGACCATGGCACGTACTTGCGCCAGGGTGCCCAGGGGCCGCAGTGGGTGATGGCTTTGCCGCCGCTGACTTCGAGGGCCTGCAGGCGTGTCAGCGTGTCGAGCAGCGCCTCGCTGTCAGTGTCCGCGCGCAGGGCGTCGGCCAGGTCCACCAGCGCCGCCGTGTAGCGGGTGTTGCCTGCGGTGCGGTCGGCTTCCTTCACGGACTCGATGGCGTGGCGCGCATCGTCCTGAAGGCCTTTGCGCGTGCGGGCTTTGAACGACAGCGCGAAGTCGCGCATGCCCTCGGCGACAGAATGCTCAAGGCTGAAGCTGCCTGCGGCCTCGCGGTCGAAGAGTTCCGGGCTAAGGCCACTGTACTCGACGCTGACGGTGAACGATTTCGGCAGCGCGGCCCAGCCCTTCATGTGCTGCAGCGGGACTCGCAGGCTGTAGCGGCCGAACATGTCGTCGCCCATCACGCGCGTGAGTTTCGTGACGCGCGTCCAGGCGAACGTCGCGCCGCCGGTCGGGACGGTGAAGGCCCAGCGGAGGGCCTTGTCCAGGCGTTCTGCGGGCAGGTGCTGATCGTTCAGGTACCCCCGGTTGCTGCTGATGTCGGCGGCTGTGGGGCAGGGCAACTCGGCCACAAGTGCGGCGTCGTCCGCCGCAGTCAGTTGCAACGTTACTGTGATGTCGCACGAAAGCGGGTCGCCTTCACGCCAGCTTTCGTCGCCCGCTGCCAGCACGATCTTCACGGAAGCCTGGCTTACGCTGACCAGGCAGGTGGCATCTTTCTCGACAACGGGCGCAACAGCACCAAGCGGCGCGGCCAGCAGCAGCACAGGTAGCAGCGCAATGATGAGCAGCAGTCGTGTCATGCGCCTGATTCTACGGTGGGGGACTGACGAGGGCGAAAACAAACGGGCGCCCGCAGGCGCCCGTTCGGGTTGATATGCGATTACTTGCCGCTGGTGAAGACCAGTTCGAACAACAGGGGCAGCAGGCCTTCGCCCTTGTTGACGACCATCGTCAGCGCCACGGTGGCCACGGCCACCATGCTCATCAGCTTGACCAGGATGTTCATCGAGGGGCCGCTGGTGTCTTTGAACGGGTCGCCCACGGTGTCGCCGGTGACGGCCGCTTTGTGTTCCGGGCTGCCCTTCATGTACTTCTTGTACTTGCGCTTGGCCGGGGCCGCGTGCTCGGCTGCCGGTGCGGGCGCCGGAGCGGCCGCGGGCTTGGCGTGTTCGGCGACCGGGGTTTCTGCCGGTTTGTCGGCCGATTCAAACACGGTTTCGGCCGAGGCGCTGAAGCCGGGCTCGTCCTTGGTTTCTTCGGATGCTGCTTCCGCTGAGTCGCCTTCGTCCGCGTCGGATGCGTCGTCGCTGCCCGAGTCTTCTGACGCGCCTTCTGAACCGGCTTCGCCCTCGTTCTTCTTGATTTCGGTCTTGCGGCCGGACTTGCCCTTCTTCTTCTTGCCCTTGCCGTCCGGGCCACCCTGTTCAGTCTTCACCGGGGTAAGCGCTTTGTCTTCGATGTCGGGGTTGTACTTACCTTCGGCGATAAAGGCCTCAGCAAGGCCACCCTTTTCGATCCACTTCTTGGCGTTGTCCCAAGCACCGCCGGCGTTGGCCATCATTACGGCCATGGCAAAGCCGGTGGCAAGGCCGCCCGCGAGCAGACCGAATACCGCGCCTGCACCGAACAGCACGCCAGTCACGATCGGGCCAAGCACCGCGAGAATGCTGGGGATGATCATCTTGCGGATGGCGGCCGTGGTGCTGATGTCCACGCAGCGGGCGTAATCGGGCTTGCTGGTGCCTTCCATGATGCCCGGGATTTCGCGGAACTGGCGGCGCACTTCTTCGACCATGTCCTTGGCGGCGTCGCCCACAGCCTTCATGGTCAGCGCGCCGAAGATGAACACCAGCATCGCGCCAATGAACAGGCCGATGATGACCTGCGGCGACGCGATCGACATCGCGATATCAGAGAACTCTTTCTTGGCCATCAAGTACGACACGATTGAATCCTGATAGCTGGCAATCAGGGCCAGCGCCGTCAGGGCCGCGCTGCCGATGGCGAAGCCCTTGCCGATCGCGGCCGTGGTATTTCCAAGGCTGTCCAGGGCGTCGGTCTTTTCGCGCACTTCGGGTGGCAAGCCCGCCATTTCGGCGTTGCCGCCGGCGTTGTCGGCGATGGGGCCGTAGGCGTCCGTCGCCAGCGTGATGCCCAGTGTGCTGAGCATGCCCACGGCAGCCAATGCCACCGCGTACAGGCCCGCCGGTGCGGCCGCAAAGCCGCCGCCGAGACCGAAGGCCAGCAGCGTGGCGACGGCGACGGTCACGATCGGAATCCATGTGCTCATCATGCCGACCGCGAGGCCGCCGATGATGACGGTTGCGGGGCCGGTCACGGACTGCTTGGCCACGTCCTGCGTCGGCTTGTAGTCGTAGGCGGTGTAGCGCTCCGAACCCCACGCGATCACCAGGCCGGCGACCAGGCCCGTTACGACGGCCAGCCACATCATCACGCCCATCACCCAGGGGAACGCGAACAGGCAGATCGGCAACGCGACCACACCCACGCCGATGCTGGCCACATTCACGCCCTTGTGCAGCGCGTGCAGCAGCTCAGCCAATGTCGCGCCTTCCTTCGTCTTCACGAACTTGGTGGAAACAACAGACAGGCCGATGCCAAGCGCCGAAATCGCAATCGCGGCGAACACAAAGCCGAACGGGTTCTTGCCCAGTGCGGCCGCGGCCGACCACGCCAGCGCGATCGACGCCAGCATGGAGCCGACGTAGCTTTCGTAAAGGTCTGCACCCATGCCGGCCACGTCGCCGACGTTGTCACCGACGTTGTCGGCGATGGTGGCGGGGTTACGCGGGTCGTCTTCGGGGATGCCAGCTTCGACCTTGCCGACAAGGTCCGCGCCGACGTCTGCCGCCTTGGTGAAAATACCGCCGCCGACGCGCGCAAACAGCGCCACCAGCGAAGCACCCAGGCCGAACGTGATCATGGCGTTGGCCACATCGTTCATGTTGATGTCTGTGCCGATGGGGTCGATCAGGCCGCCCATCAGCGCAAAACTGAGCGTCACGAATGCCAGGCCGATGCCCACCACGCTCAGGCCCATCACGCTGCCTGCCTTGAATGCGACTTGCAGGCCGGCGTTCAGGCCGCCTTCCTTGCAGGCCCATGCGGTGCGGTTGCTGGCCATGGTGGCGGTGCGCATGCCGAACCAGCCGGTGGCAAAGCTGCAAGCGCCGCCGGTGGCAACGCCAAACAGCACAAAGATCGACAGCCACCAATGCGCGCCCGCGAGGTTGATTGCGGCTACAAGAATCGCCGTGCCGACCAATGCCGCGAACACGACTTTCTTCTGCCGGTTCAGGTACGCCATGGCGCCTTCGCGCACGGCACCGGCGATTTCCTGCATGCGTTCATTGCCCGGGGCTGCGGCCTGAACGTCTTTGTAGAACTTGCGCGCAGTGACCAGCGCCACGGCCGAAGCAATCAGGCCCAGCAGAATGGCCGCGATGCCGTAGCCGATGTTGGAACCCTGCGACCAGAAGTGCCCTTCCTTCCACTTGTCCTTTTCGACCACCCAATCGCGCGGGGTGCGGTCCGCGATCAGGCCCTGGGCTTCGTTTTCAAAGCCTAGCGCGCCGGCGACACGTTCCACCACCGGTTGCAGGTCAAAGAATGCGGCCGGGCCGCCCTCGTGAGTGAGGGCCAGCGTGCAAACCACAAAGCCAGCCAACACCATGAAGGCAGCAGAGAAAAGCTTTACCGGCGAGACACGGTGCATGCGTCCGCGAAGCGAAACAATCATCCCTGATTCTCCTGAAGCGCTTTGTCCAAGGTCTCTGGTGGCATCAAATCCGGCAGCGAATCGAAGTTAAAGCGTTGGTCTTCAATGAATTCCGCCACAGCGTCTTTGCCGCCATATTGGCGGGCGTTCTCTATACCGTTGCGGAAGGCCTTGGCAACTCCCTGTCGATAGGGGGCGGAGAATTCTTGCTCAAACTCGCGGGGCAGGCGCTCATACGCGAGGCGATAGCTGTTCAGAAGGGCCACATCAAGGCTGAGTGAACGGGGCCAGCGCTGCGCATCGCGCAGGCATAGCATAAGCAGATGCAGGCGGCACCAGTGCGCCGTGGCAAGCACTTGCAGCGTGTCTGGCTCAAGCGCGAACAGCACGCGCACCACGCGCCGGTCTACTTCATCGAACGCCTGGGCCAAGTCGCCCAGTTGTTGCGGCGGCAGGTCTTCGAATCGCGGATCCAGCAGGCGCTGAAGCTGCGACGACGGCAGCTCAAACGCGCGGTCGGCGGCGTCGAAAGCATCCAGGTGAAAGCCGACCTCACGGAAGAATTCGTCCAGCACCTTACGCTCAGTGGCAGGAATGTCGGCTTCGGCCTTCAGTGTGGCCTCAACGATCAGCGCCCATGAGCGGTCGCGGGCGGCGTAGCGTTCACGCTGGGCACGCAGGATCGCAATCGGGTGGCCTATCGTCCGGTTCAGCACGAAGTGCCACTCGTCCATGTTCAGCGTGGTGGCTTCGGGCATGCGGTCCTGGCCGTCATGGATGGTGGCGAGGCCGCGCAGCACCCATTCTTCGGATCGGGCGCGGTCGGTGAACTGGGCGCTGATGTTGTAGGCTTCAATCCAGCCCAGGAAGCTGTACACGGCCGGGTTGCGCGGCTGCAGCTCGCGGATCAGCTGGTATGTGGCCGTGGTTTCGTACAGGTCGCCGCGGCGGTAGGCCTCACCGGCGCGCAGCCAAAGTGCCGTAGTGGCATAGCCGCGGGTGGCGCCAAGCGCGCGAACACCGGTGCTTCGGGCGGCATCGCTGACGCTTGCGGTGCGGGCGGGAACGGGCAGCAATGCTGAAACGCCGATGCAGGCGGCAATCGCAAGCAGGTAAGGGGCAAGTCGGCCCATGGCTTGAATATAGGAAGAATCGTGAAACCTGCATCGTGGCTGACCCGTTGCAGGTGTGTGCGGCGAAAGTACCTTTCCCGGCCTGACAACCGTGGGCCCGTAGCTCAGTTGGTAGAGCGATGCGTTCGCAATGCATAGGTCAGGGGTTCGAATCCCCTCGGGTCCACCACTGAAAACACCCGCCAATCGGCGGGTGTTTTCGTGTCCACGTTGCGCTTAACTTGCGCGGCGCAGTTTGCGCTGTCGTGCAGCCAGCAAAGCCAGCGGCAGCAGAGCCAACCACCAAAAGCCGCCGGTTTGGCCCGTGCTGCATGCGCTGTCGTCGTCGCCGTCGCCACCCCCGCTGGACGGTGTCGGATAGCTGAACGTCTGTGCAAGCAGAATGCTGAGACCGCCCGAACTGACGTGAATCGGCAGGTTCTGGCCTGAACCCGCAGGCACGGTCAGACCAGTGATCTGCGTCCCTGCAGGATTGATCACAGCCACACCGGGGCAGGTCACGCCGCCGATGGTGACGACCACCGGCGCATTGAAGCCCATGCCGTCGATCGTGATGGCAGCCCCGCCTGCGGCCGCGTCGGTGAGAGGTGCAAAGGCCGTCACTCCGAAGTCTGCCACGGACAGCACGTTGCTGCTGAGCGGCACTGAAGCAAACAGTTTGGTGGAGGCCATGCCGCCAAAGGCCGCGACATCGCAGCGGAAGGTCTCAGGCGGTGATGCGCCGGCTGTGGCAAGCAGGTTCACACGAACCCAGAAGTCGCGCCATCCGCCGGCCGGCACACCTACCGGAGTGGTGAATGTCCCCGAGATTGTCGCCGCTCCGGGCCCCGCGAACAGAAGTGTGTCACCAGCACCAAACACACCGTCGCCGTCGTCCAGGTAGATTTCGACACCGCTGGTGGCGTCAAGGTCAGATGCCCAGTCGCCGGTGCCACCTGTATCGAGGTCGATGTAGTCCACGTTGGCCGCAGCTGTGAAGCCGGTGATGCGGAACTGGGCCAGCGTTACGCCAACGGCCGCACCGCCACCGACCAGCCGGTTGCCGGGATTGTTGGGGCCGTGGCCCATGATCAGTGAGTTGTTGGCATCAATGACCAGTGCATCGGTCGGCGTCCCGGGCAGATCCACGGCGCCGCCTCGCGCAGAGGTCTCGGAAACCGCCGTGATGTCCACCGCGAAAGTATCGCTGGGCAGCGCGAGGCCGTTCAGTTTGCAGACCAGGAAGAACCGCTTGGATTGCCCCAGCGTGAAGTCGGCAAAGCCGGCCTCGAGTGTCGCCACGTAGTCTCCGTCGGCCGCATCAAAGCTTGTACCTTCGACCGCTGTCGCCAGAAGATCAGTCGTGGGGCCGTCGAAGATGCCGTTTGTGTTGGTGTCTTCGTACAGGGCGAGGAACTCGATGGTTGCCTGTTCATCGGCTGTTCCGGACGCCGAGAAAGTGATCGAGCTTACGGTCCACGCGTCATACTCGGCCGTCAACGTGAATTCGGATAGCAGCTCTCCGTCCCCGGACGGGCCCTGTGACGAGGACTCAACGGTCACCGCCACAAAGGGGCCGGTCACGTCCACATCCAGTTCCGGTGTCGAGATCTGCAAACCTGGTTGCGCGGCAAGCGCCGGAATGCCCGCAGGCCCGCTGCTGGCTGAGGCTGCGGTAATGTTTGCCTGCAGCGTTTCACCGAAGTCTGCGCTGCCGGCCAGCTTCGTTACGAGAAAGAAGCGACGCGTCGAGCTTGCCGGAACCGTGGGGTTGGCCAAGGTCGCGACATAGTCGCCCGTCGGAGCACTGAAGCTGATGCCGGGCGCAGCCGTCGCCAGCAGGTCGGTAGCAGGCCCGTCAAAGGATCCGTTTGTGTTGGTGTCTTCGTAAAGGGCCAGGAAGTTGATGTCGGCCTGCCCGTCGGCGGTGCCTGCCTGCGAGAATGTGATGTCCGTGAGCGTTTCCGCGGAAGCCGTGGGGTTACTGGCCTCGAAGCTCGCAAGAACGAGACCGTCACCTCCGGGGCCCTGGGCATTTTCATCGACCTGCTGGGTCGCAGGTCCGGTATGCGACAGCGATAATGTGGTAGCCGCGGCGGTGATTTCGATGTCGTCGAGGTTCCACCCACTGACTGTGTACGCGCCGCTGCTTCCCACCTGGTGCCCGAATCGAACTCGAGTGTTGGCGCTGGTGTATGGTGTGAGGTCGTAGCTGAACTGCGTCCAGGCCGCGTCTTGAGTCCCGGGTGAGGCCCCGGTCTGAAACAGGGTCTGCCAAACTGCCCCGTCATACACCTGCACAATGGCGCTCATGAATGGGGTGTAGTCAATATTCAGCCAGCGCCAGAAGCTGAGCGATACGTTGGCATGCCCGCTGGTGTTGAAGGACGGGCTCGTGATGTAGTAGTAGCCGTGCAGCGTCGTCGTGACATTGCCGCCGATGATCGTGCCGGCCACGCCGTTGTCGGCCGTGGGTGTGTGATCAGTTCCAGGGTCCCCATTGCCGCCCGCCCCGGGCGACGGCGACGCGACGGCAGGTCCGATCTGCCATTCGGTGCCAAGGGTCCAGCCCGCACTGTTGTCAGAGAAATCTTCGCTGAAGATTACGGTCTGCGCACCGCAAGCCGCGGCCAAGGTCAGCGTCGCAATCAAAAGGCCAACGGTGGTGCCAATCGTGAATCGCATCTGTAGCCAGCCTCCGCTCAGGGTGTGAGATTGAGGCGGCAGGCTAGAGAATTGCCGGGCGTTTCGCCAGAAAAACCGACGCGACGCCTGCGCCCCGAGCGGCGCTACTTCCCGACCAAAAGATAAACGGGACAGGCCTTGGGCCTGTCCCGTTGATGCAGCCTGCGTGGCCTAACTTTCGGCGGTGACGGTGGCGGTTTCGGACTTGTCTTTCTTCTTTTTGTCGTCCTTGTCGCCCTTGGGCTTGTCGCTGAAGATGAACTCGAGCTCGGACTTTTCCTTGCCGTCGTCGCCCTTGCTCTTCTTCACCTTCACGCTGATCTTGCCCTTGCCTGCCAACGCGCCCCGCAACAGCTCTTCACTGAGCACGTTTTCGATGTAGCGCTCAATGGCGCGGCGCAGCGGGCGGGCGCCGAAGTCGAGGTTCTGGACTTCCTTGGTGGCCAGCACCCATTCTTTGGCTTCCTGCGGCACGTCCAGCTCAATTTCGTGCGCCTTGAGTCGGTTGCGCACTCCCTTCATTTCAATGTCAAAGATCTTGAACAGGTCTTCCTGCTTCAGCGGCTGGAACACGATGATGTCATCCAGGCGGTTCAGGAACTCCGGCTTGAAGTGACGCTCGATCTCGTGCATCAGCATCTCGCGCATCTTTTCATGCCGCGAGTCGTCGTCCTTCTTCACGAAGCCGAGGCCCGTCTGGTTCTTGATGATGTTCGCGCCGATGTTGCTGGTCAGGATCAGCACCACGTTCTTGAAGTCCACGATGCGGCCGAAGCTGTCGGTCAACTGGCCTTCTTCCATGACCTGCAGCAGCATGTTGTAGACGTCGGGGTGCGCCTTTTCGATTTCGTCCATCAGCACCACCGCGTACGGGCGACGGCGGATCTTTTCGGTCAGCTGGCCGCCTTCTTCGTAGCCGACGTAGCCCGGGGGCGCGCCCACGAGGCGGCTGACGTTGAACTTTTCCATGTACTCGGACATGTCAATCTGCACCAGCGCTTCTTCGCTGCCGAACATGAACTCGGCCAGCGCCTTGCACAGCAGCGTCTTGCCGACGCCCGTGGGGCCGACAAACAGGAAGCTGCCGATCGGGCGCTTGGGGTTCTTGAGCCCGGCACGTGAACGGCGCAGCGCGCGGGCGATCTGGCTGATCGCTTCGTGCTGGCTGATCACGCGCTTGTGCAGCTCTTCTTCCATCTTCAACAGGCGTTCGGACTCGCCCTGGTCGATGCGCGTCAGCGGAATGCCCGTCATCTTGCTGACGGTTTCGCAGATCACTTCTTCATCGACGACGCCGTTGATCAGGTTCGCCTGCTCGCGCCATTCGCGCTGCATGCGTTCCTTTTCCTTGCGCAACTGCATGGCCTTGTCGCGCAGCTGGGCGGCCTTTTCGTACTCCTGGTTGCTGATCGCCTCGTCCTTCTCGGCTTCCAGGCGGTCGATTTCGGTGTTCAGTTCAGACAAGTCTGGCGGCTTGCTCATGCTGCGCAGACGCACGCGCGCCCCGGCCTCGTCCATCACGTCGATGGCCTTGTCCGGCAGGAAGCGGCTGGGGATGTAGCGCGACGACAGGTCCACGCAACCCTTAAGCGCTTCGTCGGTGTAGCGCACGCGGTGGTGCGATTCGTAACGGTCTTTGAGACCCTTCAGAATCGCCAGCGCGTCTTCGATGTTCGGCGGCTCAACCACCACCTGCTGGAAGCGGCGTTCGAGTGCGCCGTCCTTTTCGATGTAGCGGCGGTATTCATCCAGCGTGGTCGCGCCGATGACCTGCACTTCGCCGCGGCTGAGTGCCGGCTTCAGCACGTTGCTGGCGTCGATGGCGCCTTCCGCGCCGCCTGCGCCGACCAGCGTGTGCAGCTCGTCGATGAACAGGATGACGTTCTTGGCGCGGCGCACTTCGGTCATCACCGCCTTGATGCGTTCCTCGAACTGGCCGCGGTACTTGGTGCCGGCGACCATCATGGCCAGGTCCAGCACGACGATGCGGCGGTCGCGCAGCAGTTCCGGCACGTTGCCGCTGATCACTTCCTGGGCCAAGCCTTCGACGATGGCAGTTTTGCCTACGCCGGCCTCACCGATCAGCACCGGGTTGTTCTTGGTGCGGCGGCACAGCACCTGGATCACGCGTTCGATTTCGTTCTTGCGGCCGATGACGGGGTCAAGGCTGCCTTCGCGGGCGAGTTCAGTGAGGTCGCGGCCGAAGGCATCCAGCGCCGGAGTCTTGGATTTTTCGTTGCCCGCAGCACCGCCTCCGCTGGGCGGCTGGCCTGCGCTTGGGTTGACGGCGCCGGTGTCGCGGGGCTTGCCGCGGCGGCCGGTGTCTTCGGACTTGGCGCCAGCCTCGGGGCTCAGCAGCTCAAGCACTTCTTCGCGCACTTCGTCCAGGCGCACGCCGAGGTTCATCAGGACCTGGGCGGCGATGCCTTCGTTTTCGCGCAACAGGCCCAGCAGCAGGTGCTCAGTGCCGACGTGTTCGTGGTTCAGGCTTGCGGCCTCTTCTTTGGCGAGGTCGATGACGCGCTTGGCGCGTGGGGTGAAGGGCAGCTTGCTGGGCGCGTGCATGACTTGCGGGCCCTGCTGCACCAGCTTTTCGATCTCGAGGCGGATCTTGCGCAGGTCCACGTCCATGTTGCGCAGGACGGTGGCAGCCACGCCCGAGCCCTCGAGGATCAGCCCAAGCAGTATGTGCTCAGTGCCGATGTACTCGTGGTTGAACTTCTGGGCTTCCTGGCGCGCGAGTCCAAGGACCTTGCGGGCACGTTCGGTGAATTGCTCAAACATGTTTGCCTCGATACCCCGCAAAGCGCGGGGGTTGGGGTTTGCAGAGTGATCAAACTAGCCCTGTGCGGAAAGCCCGTCAATGCGGGGAGCCGCGCCGAAGCTTGATTTCACAAGCTTTCCACTCAACAGCCTTCAACGCCACGCAGGCGCAAATCAATCCCGCGTCGGCACGGAACAGTACAGTGCAAACACCGTGCCGGGTGCGGCGGGTGGCAGGTTTCTTGTGGCGATCGCGGCGGGCGCGCGGCAAGCTGGCAGCGAACACAATTCACCGGAGAGACCGATGCGAAGCCTCGTGACAGGAACCGTGGCCCTGGCTGCAGTGCTGCTGATGGGTTTGGCGGCCCCGATTGCGCCCATGCAGGCCCAGGCCAGCGGCGACACGCTGGCACGGCAGGCTGGCAACATAAAGGCTGCCATCCTGACGGGCACGGCCGAAGAACTGTTCAACGCTCACGCGCCATGGCTGCAAGAGCGCGCCCGCATGGTTCACGAAGAGACGGGAGCAATGATCGCCAAGTCCCTCTCCGGGTCCAAGGAAGAAGCAGATGCGATCAACAAAGAGGTGGTCGAAGGCGTCAAGGAATTCGACCCCAACGGGCAGCTGGGCTTGAAGTCTGCCGCCGACGTCAAGGCGCTCACGCCAGAGAAACTACATGCGCTGTTCTGGGGCTTTTATCGCCTGCGTGGAAACGCCGAGCTGGATGCGCGCCTGAAGGCCCGGTGGTACCAGGTGGACCGCGAGGTCACGGAAGAAGTGCTCCCTGACGGTGACGGGCCTGTCGGCTCATACAAGTCCCGTATTGTGGGTAAGGTCGAATACCGCAATGCCAACTATCGCGACCGCATCACAGTGAAGGCCGTCGCCGAAGGCAGCAGCTGGCACGTCACGGAAGTGGACTTCCGCATTGCATTGTTTGAGCCGCTGGACCTCATGGCCCTGATGTCCGAGAGCGCGCTAAGGAGCGGCAATCTCGAGACCGAGGTCCTTGATGCCAAGCGCGCCGAGGGCGAGCAGATCCTGATGTCCGCTAGAGACCAGTGCCGGGTTCAGTACTCGAAAACCGCCGTGCCCCCGGCCGAGCTCACCGATACGGGCGCCGACATGGAATGGTTCGAGGGCAAGTATTTCCAGCTTCGCAGCAAGGTCCTCAAGAATTCGGGCGGTGATCGCGGCGGGATTGTGGCTGAGCCAACCGAGAATGCAGGCGAACTCGGCTACGGCTTACTGACCTTCAGATACGTCAACAGCAATAGCGAGATCAAGTGGTATGTCACGATTGACGGGCTTGATGCGGCCATCAAGGCGTTTGAGGAGTCCAAGTAGCGTCCGGCCGCATCGTAAACTGTCCTGAGAAGGCCCTTCGCCGGGAATGAACCCTGTTCAAGGCGGCCTTTCTACATTAAACAGGGGTTTCGCTTACGCCCCCGCCTGCAGGAAGTTGTTCGATTGCGGAACAGCATCGAAATCATTACCGATCCCGCACGACTGCGCGAAGTGGTGGCCGAGCTGATGCGGGCACCGCGCGTGTCGCTCGATATTGAAGCCGACGGCTTCTACAACTATCGCGACCGCGTCTGCATCGTCACGCTTTCCAGCGAAGAAGTGGACGTCATCGTCGATACCATCGCCGTCGGCCCCGCAATGACCGACCTGCAACCACTGGTCGAACGCAGCAACGTGCCCACCCTGATGCACTCAGGCCAGAATGACGTGCTGGCCCTCAAGCGCGACTACAAGCTCGAATTCGGGCAGGTGCAGGACACCTCGGTGGCGGCCTCACTGCTGGGCATGCAGCACACGGGTCTTGCCGCGCTGGTTGAGACCTACCTGGGCCTGACACTCGAGAAAGAGTTGCAGCGCCATGACTGGTCGCGCCGCCCGATTGAGCCCGCGCACGTGGCCTACCTGATCAACGACACGCGCCACCTGTTCAAGGTGCACGACATGATCATGGAAGAGGTGCGCAAGTTCGAACTGATGGACGAGTACCTGATCGAATGCCGCATGGTCGCCGACAGCGAGCCCCGCGAGCGCGAATTCGACCCGGAGCGCTTCCGCCGCATCAAGGGCCACGGCGAACTCAGCGACCAGCAGCGCGGCGTGCTGAAGGCACTCTACGCCTGGCGCGATGAACTGGCCCGCACACTCGACCGCGCGTCGTTCCGTGTCATGCCCGACCATGCGCTGCTTGAGATGGCCCGCAGCATGCCCCGTGAGGCCGACGCCCTGCGCACCATGCGCGGTATTGGCGAATGGATCCTGGCCGAGCACGCGCAATCGCTGCTGGACACGATTGCCGGGGCCGAGCCATCACCATTCCGCGCCCCCCGCCGCGAAGAGATCGAGCCCGCCAAACGCCTGGACCCGCGCCAGCGCGACCGCCTGGGCAAGCTGAAACGCTGGCGCGAAACCGAGGCCGCAAAGCGCGGCGTAGGCCTGCAGGCCGTACTGCCCACCAGCGTGATGATGGACCTGATTCTGCAACCGCCGCAAGACGCCCGAGAGCTGGCCGAAGTGCCGCGAGTCGGCACCAGCCGCGCCGAGCGCTACGGCGACCAGATATTGCGCATCCTGCACGGCCGGAAAACCGGCCGCCTGACCGGCCGCATACCCAAACCCGCCAACCCAAACCCGCCGGTCGAAACCAACGGGTAAGCGGCAAACGGCGTTTTTCCACGAAGGGCACGAAGTGCACGAAGCACGGCATCAGCGTGTGGGTGCGGCAATGGCGCTGAATCGAGCGTTCCCAAACCCGGATGCCGCCGCTACATCCGGCGGACGCGGTCGGGGATGTCGGGTACGTGTTCGAGGACTTTGGCGATTACGTTGTCGGGCTTTGTGCCTTCCGCTTCGCCTTCGAAATTCAGGATCATGCGGTGGCGGAGCGCAGGGAACGCGCACTCGCGGATGTCGTCGGCGCTTACGTTGAACCGGCCTCTGGCCAGCGCCAGCATCTTGGCGCCCTTGATGATCGCCTGCCCGCCGCGCGGGCTTGAGCCTACGCGCACGAACTGCTTCACAATCGGGGCGGCCTCAGGGCTTTCCGGGTGCGTGGCCAGCACCAGCCGCGCCACGTACTCCATCAAATGCTGCGCGATGGGCACTTGGGCTGCCAGCGCGCGCATCTCCATGATGCGTTTGCCGTCCACGACTTTGCTTGCGTGCGCACTTTGGGCACCGGTGGTACCGCCGAAGATGCTGGCCAGTTCGGCCACACTGGGGCTCTTCACGTCCAGCTTGAACATGAAGCGGTCAAGCTGTGCTTCGGGCAGCGGGTAGGTGCCTTCCATTTCAATCGGGTTCTGCGTGGCCAGCACAAAAAATGGCGGGTCAAATCGATACGTGTGGCCGCCAAACGTGACGCTGCCTTCCTGCATGGCCTCAAGCAACGCACTCTGCGTCTTGGGCGTGGCGCGGTTGATTTCATCGGCCAGGATGATGTTGCCGAAAATCGGCCCCTTCTGGAACTCGAAGCGCCGACGGCCTTCTTCTTCCACGACGATGTTTGTGCCGGTGATATCGGCGGGCATCAAGTCCGGCGTGAACTGGATGCGGCTGAAGCTGACTTCAACGGCGTCGGCCAGCGTGCGCACCAGCATGGTCTTGCCCAGGCCGGGTACGCCTTCCAGCAGGATGTGGCCGCCGACAATGAAGCCGACCAGCGTCTTGTCGATAATCTCGGTATGCCCGACAATGACCTTGCCGACTTCGGCCTTGAGTTTGGCGACGGTATCCGCAAAGGCCTTGGCCTGTTCTTCGATGCTCATGCGCTGTTCAGCTCCGGTAACAATGGCGGAATGATAGCCGGTAGATGCGAGTTTTGTACCCTTCCAAGCTTATTGCGCGACTGACCAGTTCTTAACATCTCCTTGACCGCTCGTCGCTATCAGAATGGGGTATGAAGATGCCAGCCCAAGCCAGACACCTGCTGCGCGAGCTTGAGCAACTCAAGCACAACCTGCTCAATATCGGCAAACTTGCCCTTCACGAACTGACGAAGGCGCTGGAAGCCTATAACTCGCGCAATCTGACGCTGGCTCGCGAAGTCGCCGACACCGACAAGCTGCTTGATGCCCGCGAAGTCCGCGTCGAAGAAGAATGCCTGCGCATCATCGCGCTGTACCAGCCCGTGGCGCAGGACCTGCGCTACGTGGCCAGCGCGCTGAAGATCAACCAGCTGATCGAAAACACCGGCGACAGCGCCGTCAGTATCGCCAAACGCGCCGAGTTCATCGCCGTGCGGCCGCCGCTGCCGATCAACATTGACATTGCCGGGCCGGGGCAGCGCGTGGTGAAGATGTTCGACAAGGCGCTGCAGGCCTTCGTGAACCTGGATGAGCTGGCGGCGCACGAAGTCATCGACATGGATAACGAAGTGGACGTCGCGTACCGCAGCACCACCAGCAAACTGATTGAAGTGATGGAGCAGCACGGCGACCAGGTCGAAGTCGCGCTGCAGACCATGCACCTGATCCGCCACCTTGAACGCGCCGCAGACCGTGCCACCGACATTGCACAGCAGGTGCTGTACATCCTGACGGGGGACATCGCGCGCCACACGGAGTAGGCATGACCGCAACCAAGCCGGCACCAACCAGCTCAACCATGACCAAAACCCAGCGCATCCTGATTATTGAAGACGAACCGGACATCATCGATGTCCTGCGCTACAACCTTGAAAAGAACCATTACCAGGTATCCAGTGCCAGCACAGGTGAAGAAGGCCTGAAGGCCGCGCGCGAAACCCTGCCTGACCTGGTGCTGCTGGACCTGATGTTGCCGGGTATCGACGGCCTGGAAGTATGCCGCAAGTTGCGCGAAGACCCCCGCACCCGCGACATGCTGGTGGTGATGCTGACCGCCAAAGGCACTGAGGCGGACGTGGTGGTAGGCCTGACCCTGGGTGCCGACGATTACATCGTGAAGCCTTTCAGCACCACCGAGCTCATGGCACGCATCAAGGCCGTGCTGCGCCGCAGCGACAGCCGCGACGAATCCGAACCCGAAGACGCCCTCAAGGCCGGCCCGATCACCATTGACCAGCGCCGCCACGAAGGTCTGCTGGAAGGAAAGCCGCTGGACCTGACGCTGAGTGAGTTCAAACTTCTCAGCTTCTTGATAAAGAAGAAGGGCCGGGTGTTTACCCGCGACCAGTTGCTGGATGCCGTGGTGGGCCCTGACGTGTTTGTCACCGCCCGCAACATTGACGTCCATGTGGCTGCGCTTCGCAAGAAGTTGGGGAAGTACGGCAGTTTCATCGTGACGGTACGTGGTGTCGGCTACAGATTCGAAGAGAACTAGCATCTGGACCAGCCGGCTTTTCCGGCGGCTGTTCCTCATCAACACCATCGCCGCTGGCGTCTTTCTGCTGTTTGCCGGCCTTTACCTTGAGCTTGAACTCAGCCGCAGCGTCCTGCGCGACACCACGCGTGACCTGGAAGTGCGCGCGCGCCTGGTGCTGGATGACCTCACGCGCCATGGCGGTACCGTAAACCTGCAGGAATTCGTTACCCGCACCTCGGGCAGTTCCGGAGCGCGCATCACCATTATTGGCCGCGACGGCATCGTGAAGGCTGATTCCGAAATGGACGCAGCCCGCATGGGCAACATCGGCGCACGCCCCGAAGTGGCAGCCGCCATCAAGGAGGGCACCGGCAGCGACGGCCGCAGTGGCGGCACCCGTGACGAGCAGTACCTGTTCGTGGCGGTGACCGACCTCGCCCGGCCTGACGGCGACATCGTGCGCGTGGCACTGCCCGACCGACTGATCAACAACAGCCTGTCGGCGCTGCGCACCACATTGCTGGTTACGGTGCTGGCGTTGTTTGTCGCCGGGATCGGGCTTTCGTTTGCGTTGACCCGGGTGATCGTGCAGCCAATTGAGCAAGTCAGGCAGGCCGCGCAGGCCGTGGCGGCGGGCAACTTGGATCGTCCCATAGAAATCAGTCGCCGCGACGAATTCGGCAAACTCGTTGGTGCCTTCAACACCATGGTGCGCGAATTGTCAGCAAGGCTGAGCCAGCTTGAGGCCAACCGACGCGAGCTTTCGGCCATCATGAACAACATGGGCGAAGGCCTGCTGCTGGTCGATTCCGAGGGCAAAGTGCTGCTGGCCAACCACGCGGCCGAACAGATGCTGGGCACCGCGCACAATGATCTGGCCGGGCACGCCTTGTGGGAGCGCGTACGCCTGCCTGAGATCGACGAATTGCTGGCCAGCCTGCCCAACCTGACCGAGCCGCGCCGCATCTGGGTTGAGGACCGCACCGCAGGCTCGCAGCGCCGGGTGCTTGCTTTCGTGGCCACCCCCTTGTTCGAAAGCCAGGGCGGTGCAAGGCACGCTGTGCTGCTGATCAGCGACGCCACCGAAGACCAGAAGCTTCTGGAAATGCGACAGGACTTCGTGGCCAATGTCAGCCATGAGCTCAAGACCCCGCTCACCAGCATCAGCGCTTATGTCGAAACGCTGCTCGATGGTGCCGACAGCGACGAGGCCGTGCGCCGGCCCTTCCTTGAGAAAATCCAGACCAACGCCACGCGCCTGACCAAGCTGGTAAGCGACATCCTGAACATCTCGCGGCTTGAAAGCGGTATCGGCGACGAAAGCCGCCAGCACATAGACCTGAACGAAGTAGCGCAAAACTGCATCCGCAAACATGCTGAGGCCGCGGCCGCCAAGAAGCTGCAGGTCACCCTCCACGCGTCGGCAGAGCCAGCAATGGCGCTGGTGAACGAAGAAGACATGACTGAGGCCGTGGACAACCTGCTCGTCAACGCGATCAGCTACACCCCCGCCGAGGGCCGCATCGACATCACCGTGCAGCAGAATGAGCTTGGCCTGGTGCTTGAGGTGAAGGACACCGGCATGGGCATCCCCAAAGACGCGCTGCCCCGGGTGTTCGAGCGCTTCTATCGTGTCGATAAGGCCCGCAGCCGGGCCTTGGGCGGCACCGGCCTGGGGCTGGCCATCGTTAAGCACGTCGCGCTCAAGCACGGCGGCAAGGTTGAGGCCGAAAGTGAAGTCGGCAAAGGCAGCACTTTCCGCATCAGCCTGCCGGCCGCGCCAATTGCCAAGCGCTGATCTAGCACTGACTAACTTTTCTGTCCCGGGTGGCGCTGAACCGGCGACGTTGAGATGTCGCGTCGCTATCTTGTCGCGCCAGCAACGGAAAGCCGCACATGATCGAAACCGCCACCAAGGACCAGACAGTTGAACACTATCTGCACCGCGACGTCGTCCGCCTGAAGGAAGAGTGGACTGTCAGCGACGCGCTGGAACACGTGCGGACGACGGGCGTCGGTGAACGCATCCTGTATTTCTACGTCGTGGATGCTGACGGCAAGCTGACGGGCGTGGTGCCCACACGACGCCTGCTGCTGGCCGTACCCACCACTCGCATTGCTGAGCTGATGGTCCGCAAGATGGTCACCGTGCGCCCCGACATGCCGCTCGAGGCAGCCTACGAACTGTTCGTCATGCACCGCTTTCTCGCGATTCCGGTGGTAGACCGCGAGAATCACTTGATGGGCGTCATCGACGTCAACAATTTCCACGACGAAGTGCTGGACCTGGCTGAGCGCCGCAACTTCGACACGGTCTTTGAAGCAATCGGTCTTCGCATCAAGGACACCAGCGAAGCTTCGCCGGCAAAGGCATTCCGGCTGCGCTTCCCGTGGCTGCTGGCCACCATTGCAAGCGGCACCGCATGCGCGCTGCTGGCGGGCATGTACGAGGTGACGCTGGCTCAAAGCATTGTGCTCGCTTTCTTTATCACACTGGTGCTGGGCCTTGGTGAAAGTGTCGGCACACAGTCGATGACGCTGGCAATCCAGAAACTGCGGTCTGAGCGCCCGACGCTGGCTTGGTTCGGCCGCACGGTCACGCGCGAGCTGGCCGTGGTGGGGGGCCTTGGGCTGGCTTGCGGCACCATTGTGGCCGGCATCGTATACGCGTGGCACCGCGACCTGTTTGCGGCCGTCGCAATCGGCGGAAGCATTGTGGGCGCGCTGCTGTCAGCAGGCTTCGTGGGCTTGGCTGTGCCCTCGACCCTGCACGCGCTGAAGCTTGATCCGCGCGTGGCCGCCGGCCCGCTGACTCTTGCTATGGCCGACCTGGCGACACTCGCGATTTACTTCAACCTGGGCATGCTGCTGCTGAGCTGATGTTTTCGCGGCCCGGATTTTTCCACCAAGTGACAAGCGACGGGCAGGCGTCTATAGATAGGCGTCCGCTGAGCCCCGCCCATGTCTGTGCTTGCAAGTTCCGACCTTTCCCACTTCCAGTTCCTGATCGACATTGGCGTCGTGCTGGGTGCCGGCGTTGTGGCCTCAATCCTGATGGCGACGCTGCGGCTGCCTGCCGTCACCGGGCTGCTGCTGGCCGGCGCGATCTGCGGTCCGTACGGCTTTCAGTTGGTGGGCGAGAAGGCCACCATCGACACATTGGCCGAAGTAGGCGTGGTGTTGCTGCTGTTTACGATCGGCCTTGAGTTTCCGCTTTCGCGCTTCCTCAAGATCGGCAAACCGCTGGCCATCGGCGGCACGCTTCAGGTCGGGCTCACCAGTGCGGCCGTGATCGGCGTCAGCATGCTGGTCGGGCTTGAGTTCAAGTACGCGGTGCCGGTGGGCTTTGCGGTGGCCCTTTCCAGCACGGCGATTGTGCTGCGCGGCCTTTCGGATCGTGGCGAAATCGACGCCCCGCACGGCCGCTTCATCGTGGGCACGCTGCTGTTCCAGGACCTGTGCGTGATCCCGATGATGCTGGTGCTGCCCGTGCTTGGCGGAAGCGGCAACGACAGCTTTGGCGACATCGCGGGCAAAATTGGCGTCAGCCTTGGGCTCGCTGCGGCGGCTATGGTGGGCATGTACCTGGTTTCGAGGCTGGTGCTGCCGTTTCTACTGCGCCGCGTGGACAAAACCCGCAGCCGCGAGAGCTTCACGCTGGCGATCCTGTCGATCTGTATCGCGATTGCGCTGGCCACCGGCTATGCCGGCCTCAGCCTGGCACTGGGGGCATTCCTTGCGGGGATCGTGATCGCGGATTCACCCTTTGCCACACGCGCGCTTACGGAAGTGACGCCCCTGCGCGACGTGCTGACAGGGCTGTTCTTCATTTCATTGGGCATGATGTTTGACTGGCGCGCACTGGTAGACGGTCCGCTGATCGTGGGCGCGATGTTCCTGGCGATCTTTTTTGGCAAGGCGCTGCTGGCCACCATCGCCGCGATGTTCATGCGCTTTCCGCCCCGCGCCGCCATTGTCGCCGGTTTTGGCCTGGCCCAGTTCGGCGAGTTCGGCTTCGTGTTGCTGAACACCGCCGCCAGCCTTGAGACCCCGCTGTTTGACGCCCAGGGCGAAGGCCGCTGGCTTTGGGCCGCAGCCCTGATCACCATGTTCGTGACCCCGCTCGTGCTGCGCTTCAGTCCCCAGCTTGCGGCCGGTGCGCGCCTGTTGCGCCCGCTGGAACGCCTGCTGGGTGTGCGTGACATGGATGAGGGCAAGGCGGCCGAACACATCCAGGGCCACATTGTGATTGCGGGTTACGGTGTCAGCGGCCGCATGATCGCCTCGGCGCTGAAGGTGGTGGGGGTGCAGTACGTGATCCTGGACATGAACGCCGAAAGCGTGGCCGAAGCGCGCAAGGCAGGCGAGACAGCGTTTTATGCTGACGTCACCAGTGAAGAAGCGCTGCACCATGCCCATGCCGAACACGCGCGGGCCTTTGTGCTCACGATCAATGACCCCGGCGCCGCACAGCGCGCGATAGACACACTCAAGCGCGTGGCGCCCACGGTGCCGCTGCTGGTGCGGGCACGCTTCGTGGCTGAGCAGGCGGCCCTGATGAAACAGGGCGCGACGGACGTGGTGAGTGCCGAGCTGGAAAGCGCCGTCGAGATCATGGCGCGCGTGCTGCGTCTGATGGACGTGCCCCGCAATGTGATTGACCGTGAAGTGGCCCTCGTGCGCGAACAGACCCAGAACAGCGCCCGCAGCGCCACGTTGCCGCGCGCCAAACTGGCCGAATTCGGCGCGTTGGCTGCCATGAAGATCGAAAGCTACCAGATCAGCGAAGCCAGCTTCGCGCGCGGCAAGTCACTGGCGGACCTGCGTTTGCGCACAGTTTGCGGTTCCAGCGTCATTGCACTGGGGCGGGCTGGCAAGGTGGTCGATAACCCCCGGCCCAGTGAACCCCTTCAGGACACCGACGTGCTGTATCTGGTAGGGTCGCTTGAGCAGATTCGCGACTCGCTGGTCTACCTGGACACAGGCACGGGTCCTGAGGCCCTGCCGGTGGGGCAGTTCACAAAGATCTTCCGTCGTCCCAGCGAGGTTTTGAACAAGGTGAAAGACCCCGAATAGCCGCCGTGCCGAAGGCGTTGACGAAGGGGCAGGCGCTAGGCAAAACCAATCACCCCCGCACGGAGGGAGGCCCGCGTGTCAAAACCGCTGGAAACACCACTGAAGGACGAGCACGTAAAGCTTGGTGCCCGCATGGTTGATTTCGCGGGCTGGTACATGCCCGTGACCTACACCAACATCATGGAAGAGCACCGTCGCGTGCGCACCAAGGTGGGGTTGTTCGACGTCAGCCACATGGGCCGGTTCTGGATCGGCGGGCGCGACCACATCAAGTTCACCGACAAGGTCATCACCAACGACCGAGCATCCATGAAGCCCGGCCAGATCCGCTACAGCCTGGTGTGCAACGGGCTGGGCGGCGTGCTGGATGACGTGCTGGTCTATAGCGCGGGCGACGAGTTCACGATGTTTGTAGTCAACGCCGGCAACCGCGCCAAGATCTGGTCATGGTTTGAGCGCGAACGCAAAGGCTTCGTCGTCGACATCAAGGACATGAGCGAAGACTACGCCATGATCGCGCTGCAGGGCCCTGAAAGCGTGGCCCTGCTGAACAAGGTCAGCTCGGTCGATACCAAGGCCCTCAAGTACTACCGTTTCACGCGCGGCACCGTTTTCGGCGAAGTGGACACCATCGTCTCACGCACCGGTTACACCGGCGAAGACGGCTTCGAACTGATCATGCCCGCGGCCAAGGCCACGCACTTCTGGCGCGAGCTGCTGAATGTCGGCAGCACGCTCGGGGCCGGGCCCGCAGGCCTGGGCTGCCGCGACACCCTGCGCCTTGAGGCCGGGATGCCGCTGTACGGCCATGAGCTGGAAGAAAACATCAACCCGCTCGAGGCCGGGCTGGATTGGGCCGTTAAGCTTGAGAAGGCTGACTTCATCGGCAAGGGCCCGATGGTGGACGCGCGCGAAAAGGGCCTGGCGCAGAAGCTGGTGGGCCTGAACATCGCCGGCAAGCGCATTCCGCGCCAGGGCCAGGCGGTGCTGAAAGACGGCAAACCCGTGGGCAAAATCGCCAGCGGCACGAAGTCGCCTTGGCTGGATGACATTATCGCGACGGCGTTTGTGCCGGCGGCGATGGCCAACGTGGGCAACAGCTTCACGATTGAGTTCCCGGGCAAGGGAACACGCAACATGAAGCCCGATGAAATGCAGCAAAAGGCGCTGGTGGTGCCGCTGCCGTTCTACACACGGCCGGGCAAGAAGTAGCCAGCTGCATGCAACAGGGCGCAACAAGTTCACGAACAAGGACATTCCCATGGCACGACCAGACAACGTTCGATACCTCGAGTCCCACGAATGGGGCCGCCTCGAGAAAGACGGCACCGTGACGATCGGTATCACCGACTTCGCCGTGGACCAGCTCAATGACCTGACCTTCGTGGACCTGCCTGAGGTCGGCGACAAGGTAAAGAAGGGCGAGGCCTTCGGTGAAATCGAAAGCGTCAAGGCCGTCAGCGACCTGATCAGCCCTGTAAGCGGCAAGATCGTGGCCGTGCATGACGACGTAGACAGCGACGACTTCAGCGCCCTCAAGAAGGACGCCTTCGGCGCCGGCTGGCTGATCAAGGTCAAGCCCGACAACCCCAAAGAACTCGACAGCGCAAAGTCCGCGGCCGACTACGAAAAGCAGCTGGCCGAAGAAGCGCACTAAGCGGATTCGCCGCGGGGTTGGGGCTTGGGGCTCAGGGTTTGGGGAACTGCTTTTCCCAAGGCCCTATGCCCCAGGCCCCGAGCCCTACTCAATTTGAAGGGGACACTATGCCATTCATCCAGAACACCGACGCCGACCAGAAGGCCATGCTGGCCGCCATTGGCGTGAAGTCTATCGACGAACTGTTCGTTGACATCCCGGCGAACCTGCGCCTGAAAATGTCCGACAGCAACATGCTCAAGCTGCCGCCCGGCAAAGGCGAACTTGAGGTGACGCGGCACATCCAGGGCCTTCTGGCCAAGACGAAGAACGCCGGCGACTACGCGTTCTTCCGCGGCGGCGGCATCTACAACCACTTCGTCAGCACGCTGATTGACCACATCGCGCTGTTTGACGGCAGCTTCATCACCGCTTACACGCCCTACCAGCCTGAATGCAGCCAGGGCACGCTGACCTTCATCTACGAATTCCAGAGCTGCATCACCGCGCTGACCGGGCTCGAAGTCGCCAACGCCAGCATGTACGACGCCGCAAGCGCGCTGGCTGAAGCGATGATGATGGGCAAGCACGTCGCCGAAGACCGCTTCCGCAAGGAAACCCGCAACAACTTCGTGCTCGCCGGGGCCTTCAACCCCGAATACGTGCAGGTTTGCAAGACCTACGCCGACGTCGCGGGCCTCAAGGTCATCCAGGTCCAGCCCGGTGCGGACGGCCGCATCGACAAGGAAGCGCTTGCCAAGGTCTTGACGCGTAAAGTGTTCGCGGTGGCGGTGCAGTCGCCCAACTACCTCGGCATCATCGAAGACGTCGAAGCCGTCGTCGCCGCCAGCAAAGAGTGCGAAGCGCTGGTCGTGCAGTGCGTCGGCGAGCCGCTCAGCCTGGCGTTGCTGCAAACCCCCGCTGAGGCCGGCGTGGATATCTGCGTCGGTGAAGGTCAGGCGCTCGGCAACCACCAGTTCCTGGGCGGCCCGGCGTTCGGGTTCTTTGCCGCCAAGAAGGACTGGCTGCGCAAAATGCCCGGCCGCATTGTCAGTGAAACGAAGGACCGCGACGGGCGCCGCGCGTTCAGCCTGGCGCTGGCCACGCGCGAGCAGCACATCCGCCGCGAGAAGGCCACCAGCAACATCTGCACGAACCAAAGCCTGTGCGCGTTGCGGGCCCTGATTCACCTGAGCGCGTGGGGCAAGAAGGGCTTTGTCGAACTGGCGGAACACACGGTGTCCAAGACCCAGTACGCGATGCAGAAGCTGGCATCGGTGCCCGGTGTAAGCCTCGCGCACCCCAATTCGCCGGTGTTCAACGAGTTCGTGATCCAGGCAGCACCCAGCCTCGAGAAGAAGCTGCTCAAGAAGAGAATCGTCGGTGGCCTGCCGCTGGACAAGTACGGCAAAGGCCGCCGCGGCCAGTACCTCGTGGCAATCACCGAAGTGACCACCAAGGCCGAGATCGACCAGTACGCAGAAGCCCTGGCCGAAGCGCTCAAGGGCAAGCCCGTCACAGTGAGCTAACGGACCGAAAATCAAGAGCCCGAAGCGCAAGCGAAGGGTAGACACTCATCATCAGGAACACCTGCCATGGCTATCACCAACCCCACCGACAAACTGCTCTTCGAAGTCTCAGCTGACGGCCGCCGCTGCCTGCGTCTTCCCGCGCTGGACGTGCCGAAGGTTGACGTGAAGCAGGCACTCAAGGGCGTGAAGCTGCGCGCCAAGCCCGCACCGCTGCCCGAAGTCGGCGAGCTTGACCTCGTGCGCCACTTCACCAATCTGGGCAAGAAGAACTTCAGCACCGACCGCAACTTCTATCCGCTGGGGTCGTGCACGATGAAGTACAACCCCAAGATCAACGTCACGCTGCTGTCGTTGCCCGGCTTCACCAAGGCCCACCCGCACCTGCCCGAGGCCGACCTGCAGGGCCACATCGAGCTGATGGTGACGCTTGAGAACTGGCTGTCTGAAATCAGCGGCCTGCCCGCCGTCACGCTGCAGCCGGCGGCCGGCGCGCAGGGCGAGATGACCGGGCTGATGGTGATCAAGGCCTACTTCGACAAGAAGGGCGAATCCAAGACCCGCCGCAAGGTCATCATCCCCGACAACGCCCACGGCACCAACCCGGCCACCGCGGCGCTGGCTGGCTTTGAGACCGTGACGCTGAAGGGTAACGCCGAAGGCAACGTGGACCTGAACCTGTTGCGTTCGCTGGTCGGGCCCGACACTGCCGCGATGATGATCACCAACCCCAGCACGCTCGGCATCCTTGAGCCCAACATGGCCGAGATTGCCAAGATCCTGCACGCGGCCGGCGCGCAGCTGTACATGGACGGCGCGAACATGAACGCAATCCAGGGCATGGTGCGCCCCGGTGACTACGGCGTTGATTGCATGCACTTCAACCTGCACAAGACCTACAGCGTGCCGCACGGCAGCGGCGGCCCCGGAGCCGGCCCGATTGCGGTGGCCTCACACCTCGAGCCTTTCCTGCCCACGCCGCGGCCGGTGCGTAACGCCGACGGCAGCTACAGCCTCGATACCAAGCGCCCGGACACCATCGGCAAGGTACGCAGTTTCTTTGGCAACTACGGCGCGCTGGTGATGGCGTACATTTACATGTCGCAGCTCGGTCGCGAAGGCGTGCGCCGCAACGGCGAAAACGCGGTCCTGAACGCGAACTACCTGCGCGCCAGGCTGCGCGGCGTGTACCACATCCAGAACGACAAGGCCTGCGCGCACGAAGTGGTGTTCACCGACAAGAAGCAGCACACGGAGAACGACATCACGGCGCTCGACATCGCCAAGCGCATGATCGACTACAACATCCACCCGATGACCATCTACTTCCCGCTGCCCGCAGTAACTGGCGGAGACGGCGCGATGATGGTCGAACCCACGGAAACCGAGAGCAAAGAAACGCTCGATTACTTCGTAGAGGTGATGAAGAAGATCGCCCAGGAATGCAAAGAGAACCCCGAGCTGGTCAAGAACGCGCCCCACACCACACCGGTAAGCCGAGTGGACGAAAAGTCCGCAACAACCAACCCGCAGCTGTACTGCCCGATGTGCATTGCCTAGCGGCGGGGCTTGGGGCTGGGGGTTTGGGGACTCAGGGCTGTAGGGTGGCCTGACACCGGGAGTCAATCATGGCCGGAGTCGGAAAGATCGACAGCTTTCGGGACCTGAAGGTGTGGCATAGAGGGATGGAGGCGGCAGACCTAGTGCTGGAGGTGTGCGACACGGATCCGCTGCGCCGCAAACTCCGGTTCGCAAGTCAGTTTGAAGCGGCCGCCGTGTCCATTCCGTCGAACATCGCAGAGGGACATGCCGGGGGTACGACCAAGGTGTACATCAAGCACCTCTTTATCGCGCGCGGCTCGATTGCTGAGTGTTTGACGCTTCTTGAACTTGCTGCGCGTCGCAAGTACCTGTCCCGGCCTCGCATCAAGTCAATCTGGAGCGTGCTGAATGAGACCGGACGACTTCTGAACGCCCTTATCAATGCGCTTGAGCGCAGGATAAAGGGAAAGAAAACCCGGGCAGGAAGCGTCTGAATTCTTCCCTGACCCCTAACCCCAAGCCCCTAACTCCAATCACCTGACCAAGCAAACGGACTGACCATGAACGTACAACCCTCTTCCCGAGTCTCCTCCATCGGCGCCTACGCCTTTGCTGCTGTTGATGAGAAAGTGGCCGAGCTTAAGGCCAAGGGCATCACGCCTATCGACTTTGGTGTGGGCGACTACCAGGACGAAACCCCGCGGCTGATCCGCAACGCCTGCAAGAAGGCGGTCGATGCGCAGGCGGCCTCGGGTTATCCCAGCTACATCGGCGCGCCAACTTTCCGTACGGCCGTCGCCAACTGGCTCAAGGGCCGCTTCGGCGTTTCGCTTGATCCCAAAACGCAGATCACCAGCACGATCGGCAGCAAGGAAGGCATCTTCAACTTTGCCGAAGGCTTCGTGAACCCCGGCGACTACGTGATCTGCCCCAGCCCCGGCTATCCGCCCTACAAGCGCGGCACGCTGTTCGCCGAAGGCAAGGCCTACTTTGTGCCGGTCACGCACCGCAACAAATGCCGCTATGACTTCAAGAAGATCCCCACTGAGGTTGCGGCAAACAGCAAGATCATGTGGGTGACCACGCCATCAAGCCCGCTGGGTTACGTGGCTGAGCTCGATTTCCTGAAAGAAGCCTACGAGTTCTGCCAGAAGCACAACATCATCTTGGCCAGCGATGAGGCCTACTCGGAACTCTACTTCACCAAGGATGCGCCCCACAGCGCGCTGGAAGTGGCCCGCGACAACAACTTTGACGGCATTGTCCAGTTCCACAGCCTCAGCAAGCGCAGCATCATGACTGGCTGGCGCGTGGGCTGGGCCGCCGGCGACAAGCGCATCATCGACGTGTTCAAGAAGGTCAAGACCAACATCGACAGCGGCACACCCAGCTTCGTGCAGGATGCCGCGATTGCCGCATTGGCCGACGAAAAGCACGTCGCCAAGCTGCGCCGGCTGGTCAAGCGCAAGCGCAACCTGATCACGGCCGCACTCAAGACCGCGGGCCTGAAGAAGTGCACGAACCCCGCCGGCCTGTACCTGTGGCAGAAGGCCCCGGACGGCATGAGCGGCGAACAGTTCGCGACCCTGCTGATCGAAAAGTGCCACGTGGTGACCACACCCGGCGAATGGCTCAGCGATGAAGTGGGGGGCGAAAACCCCGGCGCCGGCCACGTGCGCTTCGCGTTCGTGCCACCATTGGCCGAAGTCGAAGAAGCGGCCAAGCGCATCGAGAAGTTGAAGTTCTAGGACTTGGAGCTTGGAGGCTGGAGTCAACTGCTTGCCGCGCAGGCAGTTTCTCCTGCCTCCCGCCTCAAGACTCCCGCCTCGCCGCACGCTTACCGTCCCACCGGAGGTCTCATGCCGCTCAAACTCAAGCACGTGGACCTTGATGCTCGTTTGAAGGACAAAGACGAGTACCAACTGCGCATCACCAAGGCGCAGCTGCAGCTGCTTTTGCTTCAACGCTACATCTACGAGAACAAGCGTGAGGCCGTGTTGGTGTTCGAAGGCTGGGACGCCGCCGGCAAAGGCGGAAGCATCCGCCGCGTATGTGAACGGCTTGACCCGCGCGGCTACATCGTGCACCCGATCGGCGCGCCCACGGCCGACGAAAAGGCCGTGCATTACCTGCAACGATTCTGGAACCGGCTGCCGGGTCCCGGCCGCATTGCGATGTTTGACCGAAGCTGGTACGGCCGCGTGCTGGTTGAGCGCGTGGAAAAGTTCGCCGCCAAGCCTGACTGGAAGCGCGCCTACGATGAGATCAACATGTTTGAAAAGCTGCTCACGAGCGACGGCGTGCCGGTGCTGAAGTTTTTCCTGCATATCAGCAAGAAGGAACAGGCCAAGCGGTTCAAAGAACGCGAAGAGGACCCGTTCAAGAAGTGGAAGATCACTCCCGAAGACTACCGCAACCGGGAGAAGTGGGGCGAGTACGAAGAAGCCATCGACGACATGTTCGAAAAGACCTCAACCGACCACGCGCCCTGGACGGTCGTCGCCGCCAACCACAAGTGGCACGCCCGCGTGGCCGTGGCGGAAGCCTGCGTAGAGCAGCTTTCCAAGGCCCTCGACTGCAACATCAAGCTGCCCAAAGGCTGGCGCGAACTGGCGCAGTGAAGTCACTCGGGCTTGTACTCGGCCAGGCATGACTTGCCTTCGGTGAAGCCCGCGTCGGTCAGCTCGCGCAGCGTCGTGCCGTCTTTGACGACCTTGACGACGCCGTCGCCGGGCAACCGGGTGCAGACCCAGATTTCGCCCTCTTCAGTCTGAGTCACCACGCAGGGCAGCTCGTGCTTTCCCAACTTGAAGTCCTTGCGTGTGGCCTTGGTTGGCTTTGCGGGTGCTTTGAACGGGGCCAGCTCAATCACGGAGTCGTCGCGCTTCACTTTGCCTTCGCCGGCCGGCGCGAACTTGACCGTGGTGTCGCCGTAGCGCAGCCATTCACCGGCGACCGTGTCGCGCAGCGGCAGTTGCGGGTCGTCGGCCACGGTGTAGGGCGCAAGCTCGCCGGCGGCCTTGAGCAGCGTGTACAGGTCGCTGGTGCCGTCGTCGCCGCTGCGCTTGGACTTGCCTGTGCTGCTGGCGACCCAGCTCCATTTGTGGTGGATGCGCCCTTGCGGGTCCACCAGGAACGCCATGTTGGGCAGGTTGCCCCAGGCCGCGTGGTTGGTGTCTTTCATGTCATCGACCAGCACGCGCCACTTTTCTTTGCCGGCCTTGCGCAGGTCTTTGGCGGCATCCAGGCGATCCGCGTACTTGGTGTGCTTGTCAATCTGGATCTTGTTGTTCTTCATGCGCCAGCCGCCTGTGCTGCCGGCGTCTTTGCGGTCTTCCGGGCCGTCATCGGGGTGGGCTTCTTTGGTGTAGAAGAACAGGCAGGCGACTTGCGCGCCGTGGGCTTTTTCGAACTTCTCCATTTCACCGAAATGGGCCACACAGGGCGGTCACGTGTAGCTGCCGAACTCGATGAACACCCATTGACCCAGATAGTCGCGCAGGTCAACCAGTTTGCCATCGGTGTCCTGGGCCAGCAGCGCGGGTGCGGCCGCCCCGTTGGCCAGCGCAGACTTCTTGTGGAACTCGGTGAACGGGCTGCTTCCGCCCTGACGGCGCTGGGCACCGGCATCCACACAGAGCAACAGAAGCAGCGCAGCAAAAGCGGCAGTTCTCATGGGTTCCCCTCGCGCATGAAACCCGCGCGAGAATGTCTGGTTGCGGTGAACCCGGTAATCAGGGGCAACTGTTTTGCGCGAGGCTGCTTTGCCATTGCCGCAATCCGCCTAGTCGCCGCCTACGAAGTAGGCCAGCACAAGTTGCAGCACCAGCGCGTACGCGCCGAGAGCGTTCATCGTTTCCTGCAGGTTGTCGTCGAGCCAGTCCACGTGCACGCCCAGCACGATGTACGCGAACAGCGCCGCATAGGGCAGCATCAGCAGCGCCGCGTTGGCGCCGCGGTCCAGGTACACGCGCTTGCGCGGCCGCGCCTTCCACGTCAGGAACGCGGCCGCGCACACCATCACCAGCAGCGCAGGGTACCAGAACACGACCAGCCAGAATGGATGCTCAGGCTTCTGCCAGCCCGTAGCGCGTGCAATGGGCCCCGACAGCAGTCCCGCGGCCGCGCAGCACAGCGGCAGCGCGACAAACAGCACCAGGTTCACGTGCTTGCCGAGGTGCTTCTTGATGCGGTCTTCGCCGACGTTGATGAAGCTCCAGCCGACCATGCTGGCCATCAGCACGCCCGCCATCAGGTAGGCCGGCAAGTGTGCCTCGCGCAGGCCCCAGCGGCCGTCCCAGGCGCTGGCCGGTGCCATGTACAGCACGGCCACCGCGACCAGCAGCGCCACGCCGACCCAGCCGACGTACCACGCCGTGGTGCGTACCCACGCGTCAAAGCGACGCTTTGCGGAACGGGCCTTCTGGAATGCTTTGCGGCCGGAAGCCATGCGCCCATTGGAACAGTTGCGCCGGGTCATCCACAAGCAGCCGCAAGCCAGCAGCTAGCGGGTGACGTGGCGGGCGGGGACCTTGCCGGTGAGCAGGTCGTCGAGGATCTGGTCGATCTTTTGGAAGGTCAGGTTCTCGTAGTAGTCTTCATTGACCTGCATGCAGGGCGCGGTGTCGCAACTGCCCAGGCATTCGGCCTTGTGCAGGGTGAAGAAGCCGTCGGGCGTGGTTTCGCCCTTCTTGAGGCTGAGCTTGCCGGACAGGTAATCAAACACGTTCTCGCTGCCGCGCAGTGCGCAGGGCAGGGTTGAGCAAACCCAGATCACGTGCTTGCCGTCAGTTTCCTTGCGAAAGGTCGTGTAGAAGCTGACGACGCCCCACACCTTGGCCGGCGCCATGCCGATCGCGCCGGCGACTTGCTCACACACATGGGCATTCACGAAGCCGACTTCGCGTTCAGCCATGCGCAGGCACGCCAGCAGCGCGCCGTCGGGCTTGGGGAAGCGCTTGGTCAGGGCCGCCATGGCGGCCAGGGTTTCGGGCTTCAGTGTTGTGGTGGTCTGCGTTGTCATCCTCGCGAGTTTCTAGCATCAGGCCCACTGTTGAAAAGGGTCATGCGTCAAACCTTGGTGACGGCTTGCACTTCCTGCGGCCGCACATAGCATTGCCACCTTCACACAAACTGGGCAACAGAAGGGAGCGTCCTATGACGCGCTTCGTTCGTTGCTTGGTTCTGCTCATGGTGGCAGCTTTCGCGGGGTTTGCAGCCGTTGCTTGTGCCGGAGGGGGTGGCGAAAGCGGCAGCAGTGGTGGCGGAGGCGGAGGCGGTGGCACGCCCGGCACTATCCCGGACTACGCCGGCTTTGACAGCTCGCTGACCTTGCTCGAAACCATTGATTGCGCCAACCCGCCCGCCACGGCCGCATTCGCCGAGTACCCGGCCGGCGGCTCGACCGTGCAGACGATCCTGGGCCAATCGGCCCGGGTGCTGTCACCGATTCCCAACCAGTACAAGTACGTCTCATACACCGTGGGCAAGAATCTGCCTGCGGGCAAGTCGTTGCAGGCCGGCGCGGCCTACGTGATCAAGCTGGAGTACCCGGAAGACACGTCGCGTTCATGGTATGTGTTGAACCGCGGTGCGGAAACGGCGCGCGGCTTCTGCACCGGCCAGGCTGTGGGCGACCAGGTCGGCGGCTGGGTGTACTCAGTGCCGGAATCTCTGTCGCTGCCGCTGAGCGGACAGTGGAAAGAATGGACTCAGTACTTTCACCTGCACGAGCGCTACCCCGGTACCTGGCAGCCCCGCGACGTTGATTTCCAGGGCACGGGCGGCGGCACGGCCGGCACCAACGCGCGCACCCAGACCCCGGCCGACGGTTTTCAGGTGATCGTGATGCAGCTTGACACCAAGCAAGCCCCCCTCGATGCCGGTGCCGCGCTGGGCAAGCTGCGGCTGTACGAGGTCACAAGCCCGATCACCCTGAACGCAAACCCGCTGCCCGCGGGCCTGCCCAAGCGCCACGTGTTCTGGCGCGAGGAAATGTCTGACGGCGTCGTTTCGTACATGGGTGACCCGGCCACCGAGTGGGGGATGCAGAACGACCAGGACTGGTACGAACACAAGCTGAAGCTGATGCGCTTTCTGGGCATCCGCACGTTTGCCAAAGACCTGCTCGAGTTCGGCCACAATCAGGGGTGGCCGGTCAGCGATGCCAACTGGTGGAACCCGGCGGGCCCCAACCTGGTGCAGCGCTGGAGCGAGATCGTGACCCTGTGCCAGAGCTATGGTTTCGACGTGATCCCATATTACGAGTACTACGGCAGCACCGGCCCGGGGGGCATCGGGCCCCAGAAAACCTGCCTGGCCATGAAGAATTCGAACAGCTACACGGGCTTCTGGTGGGTTGAGCTGTACAACGCCGACATCACCGGTGCCACGACCAACACCCTGGCCGATGCCACGCGGCTGTTGGATGAGACACTGTCGCCGTTCAAGACGCAGGTGGACTTCCCGGCGATCTGGTTCAGGGCACGGCCAAGCGCCATGCCGATCAGTTTCAGGGCCGCATGCCGCGCCGAATTTGAGTCCGACACCGGGCGCACCGCGGGCAGCGCATCGCTGGCAGCGCTAAGTGCGGCGCGCTCGGCCACACCGCCGGGCCAGTTGTACGTGGACTATTGCCAGTGGTGGTTTGAAGAGCGGCGGGAGTTCCTGTTGGGCATGCAAAGCTGGCTGCGCTCGAACATTCACAGCGATTGCGACGTGATGTTCACGTGGGATAACTCGGAGCCCGGGTGGCCGTTCCCGGGATCAAGCAAGTACATCGTGAACGACGACCCCGCGACCTGGAGCCCGATCTGCACCACGCTGCAGACCACGTACAACCACTGGTTCTTCCACAAGGACTACGCCCCGACGGTCAGCGGCAACGAGTACTACCAGGCGATGCGAACCTCGCTCATGGACTACGGCGCCGACGAATGGAGCCACTCAGTGCCGTGGGCCGACCCGCAGAATTACGCCACCACGGACGGCGTGTTCCTGACGCACACGATGAACCGCGCGTTTTCGCTGACTGAGACTTCGCTGTCCGGCTTCCGGTCGCAGAACGACCTGGCCTGTATCCGCCACTATTGCTTGAACGAAGACGCCCATGCCTTTGCCGCCAACGAGCAATGGGAAAACACCCCGCTGGGGTACCTTGCCGCCGACGTCGAACGCGCCGGGCCGTTTTCCATGCTGCTTGAGGCACGCGCCGTGGCCCTCGGCGACCCCAACTACCTGGGCTATTGCAGCAGCAACACCTGGAACCACGGCTTTCCCGTCTACGCCCGGAAGTTCTTTGCCAACTACCTGAGCCTGCCCGCGCTGCCCAGCACGGTTGTGGCCGGCGCCAGTGCGGATCCCGAAGTCGTGGTGCGCCGCATCCAGACGCCGTCACACGGCACATACTTCGCAATCGTGAACCTTGGAGTAACCAGCAAGTCGGTGGCGATTGACCTCGTCGGGGCGTCTGGCAACGTCACGCATCCGGCCACGGGCACGGTGCTGGGAAGCGCGTCCGCACCACTGCCACTGACGCTTGAACCCTGTGAGTTGCTGGTGGTGCGCGTGCAATAGCCTGCAGGAATGCGACGCGGCAGCAACAGCCGCCGCGTCTGTATCGGAAACCTGTGTCGCAGTGTTAGCGGTCCAGTTCGCCGGCGATGACGTTCAGTGAGCTGAGACAGGCCACGACGTCGGCGATGTAGCCGCCCTTCACCATCTGCGGCATCGCGCCGTAGTTGATGTAGCTTGGCGGGCGACAACGCACGCGGTAGCCCACGGCGGAACCGTCCGTTTCGATGTACCAGCCGAGTTCGCCGTTTGGTGATTCGGTGCAGCTGTAGATCTTTCCCTTGGCCGGTGTCTTCAGGCCGTGGCCCTTCATGATCAGCTTGAAGTGCGTGATCAGGCTTTCCATCTGCGTGTACACGGCAGCCTTCTCAGGCAGCACGATCTTCCAGTCGTCGATGTTCACCGGCCCGCCCGGCAGGCGGTCCAGGGCCTGGCTGATGATCTTGACGCTTTCCTTCATTTCGTCCATGCGCACTTTGTAGCGCGCAAACACGTCGCCGGCCTCACGGGTGACCACGTCGAAATCGAGTTCGTCGTAGACCCAGTAGGGGCGGGCGCGGCGCACGTCGTAGGGCACGCCGGCGGCGCGCAGGCACGGGCCAGTCAGGCCATGGCTGATCGCGTCGGCACCATTGACGACGGCGACGTTGTTGGTGCGGTCAAGGAAGATGCGGTTGCGGTTCAGCATCTTCTCGATTTCCTTGATCGCGAGAGGGAACTCGCGCAGGAACTTGCGGCAGCGCGGCACGAATTCGCCGGGCACGTCTTTCATCATGCCGCCGACACGGGCGTAGCTGGTGGTGAGGCGCGCGCCGGTGACCATCTCAAACAGGTCGTACAGCTTTTCGCGCTCAACGAAGCTCCACAGCAGTATCGTGAAAGCGCCCAAGTCCATGGCCTGCAGGCCGCTGCAGATGACGTGGTCGGCGATGCGGGTCAGTTCGCACAAGATCACGCGCAGGTACTTGCAGCGCGGCGTAAGCTCAATGTCCAGCAATTCCTCAACGGCGTGCACGAACCCGAAGTTGTTGCACAGCGGGCTCATGTAATTCATGCGGTCCGTGGTGCACACGAACTGGTTGAAGGTGTGGTATTCGCCCAGCTTCTCAAAGCCCGTGTGCAGGAAGCCGATTTCAGGGTCAGCGTGCACCACGTTTTCGCCCAGCAGCTGCATCTTCACCCGCAGCGTGCCGTGCGTGGCCGGGTGCTGCGGGCCGAAATTGATCGCCATCGTGCGCGTCGCGATATCTTCGCCGGCGTCAAGGTCTGATGGCTGGATGCGGGTCTGGCTCATGGTGTATTCCCGTACGGGCAACCCCCGTTGCCCCTAGCTTTTGGCAAATTCCCGGCCGCCTGCAAGGGATTGCGCCCGGTAGCCCCTGGCCCCACAATGGCGGGCGGTGCGGGTACAAGAACGGTGGACTGATGCGTACCTGCTTTCTGCTGGTGCTGATCCTGTTGTGAACCCCGCTGCTGGCTGAGCCGGAGGCCGGTCACAACTTTGTGCAGGCAGAACCGCTGTACGCGGGCGGCCTGCAGATGTACGCGCTGCACCGGCACCGCTTTGCCACGCGCACGTTTGAAGACTTCCGCCCGGTGCCCAACCGCGACGGCCTGTTCATGGTCGATCACCAGCTGGGGCTGGGCGTGAATTACAGCCTGCCGCGGGTGATTCCCGGTGAGTGGACGGTTTCAGCCGTGATCCCGCTGATCTGGCGCGAATTCCGTATGCACGTGGAAGACCGCGTCGTCACCGATCGCGTACGAGGCCTTGGTGATGTCAGCCTGGGTGCGCGCATGCGATACCTGTGGTGGGTGCCCGGCGACGACAGCCAGCGCGGCGCGTCGCTGAGCGCGGGCATCATCGTGGACCTGCCCACAGGCGAAAGCGGCGCATCGCGCCTGGGCAAAGAAGTGCCGGCCGATTTGCAGCTTGGCACCGGTAGCTACGGGCTGACGCTGTCGCACGCGGGCATTTACAGCGACAATCGCTGGGAGGTCATCATCGCGACGCAATACCATTGGCGCAGCGTCGGCGTGGGCGGCAGCGACTACGATTTTGGCGATGCCTTCAGCAACGAGTTCGAGCTGAAGTACCGCGTGATCCAGGAAAAGTTCCCCGGCAACACCATGTTCGTCAGCCTGGGCGCGAAGTTTGACTGGCGCGATTTCGACCGCGACGACGGCGTACGGGTAAAGCACACGGGCGGCTGGGGCATCTACGCCAGTCCCAAAGTGCAGTGGCACCCGCGCCCGTGGTTTGAACTAAAGGCGATCTTTGACGTTCCTGTGTATGCGGATACTCACGGCGTACAGCTGCGCGATGAGGTATCATTCCGGTTCAGCTTCGCATGGAGGTTCACGACATGAAGCTCATGCTTGTTACTGCATTGGCGCTGGTGTGCCTGGCGGCTTCGTCGTGCCACATCGGCAGCGGCTTCGACACCGCCGAGAAACGCCGTGCGTTGCAATGGCAGGATGAGACGGCCTCAGCGACCGAGGTCGCCGACACGACCGACACTACGAAAACGACCACGAAGACCACCACCGAGGGCACCGCAGAAATCAAGCCGCCCGCGCCGATTATCTACCTGCTGGTCGCCGGCTGAGTGTGATGAGAGTGAGTGGACGGAGTACGGTCCGTACTCCAACGCCGGTTCGGCGAGACAGTGCAGACAAGCATGGACGACCAGGTGCTCTGGTTCGAGTGGAAGCGTGAAGACGCCATTGACCCGGTCGCGATTCACGCCGCGGTCAAGGACGGCGGCATGGGCCTTGCCGGGATGCGCATCCTGGGCGAGTTCCACTTCGCCGACGAAACCGCAACCTTGCAGGGCGTGAAGATGCCCTCACTGATCTATGAGGGCCCCAAGCGCGACAACGGCCTGTGGGACGTGGAAGTCATCGGCTATGAGCCCGATGGCGAACTCGAGGTCTTTGCCATCAAGCCCTATAAGCGCCCGGCCAACTACCAGCAGTAACTGAGGCCGTTTTCCATGGTCCCGCGCCCGTGTGGTTCGTATGACGGGGCGGGACCTCCACTTCAAGCATCGTCGGGATACTCATGCGTTACGCGATTGCGCTTTGTTGCCTGTTTGCCACAACTGCCCTTTCCACTGCCCAGGACCCGCCGGCCAAGCCTGAAACGCCGCCGCAAGTCCTGCACGAAGATTTCTCGAAGGTACCCGAAAAGCCCGGGTACACCCTGCGCAAACACGCCGAAGGCAAGGCCCCGGCAGTGCGCGACGGCAAGCTGCATCTGCTGTCCGGCGGCGGCGGTGAAAACAACTCCGCAGCCTGGCCGGTGCAGATCCCCGGCGAACGCCGCAGCATCAGCGCCGAAATGGTCTTCCGCCTGACGCCCGGCGCGCGCGGCCTTTCGTTCATGCTGCTGCACACCGGCCACTTTGCGGCCGAAGGTGCGGCCTTTTACCTCTATAAGCAGCGCGGCTTCCCCGGCGACCCCACACCGGCCGAGCCCCTGTGGGACGAGCCCAACCTGTGGGGCAGCTTCGCCGTGGCGCTCGACACCCACAACCCGCCCACGGAAGACCCCTTCAACCAGTGGGGGAATATCCATGATCGGCCTCAGCGCGAAGTCAGCCTGCACTGGGACGGGCGCGAGCTCGCAAATGTGTTCTGCACGCCTGAGTTCGCCACCGGTGAAGCTTGCGTGCTGAGCGTGAAGCTGGATTTCGTCACCGGCGGCGCGGAAGTCACCGTCGGCGTCGGCGGCCAAAGTGTGTACGACCGGCACTTTCTGCCGCACTTGATGCCCTATGAATCGCGGGCGGCGGTCGGCGCCTATGGGCCCGACGGCGGCGCATGCAGCATCGACAGCCTGCACGTGGATTTCGGCGCGGCGGCCGCCAATTCGCCGGGCCCGATCACGGTGGAAGCCATGCGCAGCGCCTGGCACGCCACCCGCGGCCCCGCCGTCGAGCGCGAAGTGGAGTTGCTGCCCGCCGGCGTCGAGTTCGAGCGCGTGCTGATGACCCTGCGCCTGAAGCCGATGGTCGAACGCGACGAGTGGGACCGCTTGGGGCAGGTTCTCGTGCGCGACGGTGAAGAGAGCTTTGAGCTCGCGCGCATTCTCACGCCCTTCATGCTTTGGGGTGTCAGCTATGAGTACGTATGCGACGTCACCCACCTGCGCCACCTGCTGACCGGCAAGCGCACCATCTTCGCCAGCATGGGCTCCAACGTCGGCAAGGGCTTCACCTTTGACATCGAGTTCCACTACTACCGCAAGCCCGCCGATGTGGCCGCGTTGCCCAAGGTAGCCGGCGTGGTCAACGTCTGGCGCGGCACCGCCAACTTCAACAGCGCCGAAAGCGTGAAGGCCGTTTACGGCGTGCGGCGCATCAAAGTGCCCGGCAACGCCCGCAGCGCCAGGCTGCGCATCTGTGTAACCGGGCATGGCGTGCTTGAGTTCAAGCCGCTGGATCGCACCGTGCGCGTGGGCGACGTGCTGCACATCAACAAGCTGCACACGACGGATTGTTACCTGAACCCGTGGCGCCCGCAGTTCGGAACGTGGAAGTACGACCGCGCGGGCTGGGGCCCCGGCAGCTTCGGCCGGGTCTGGGAAATCGACATCACGAAGCAGCTCAAACCCGGCAGCGAACTCGAGTTGGAGTACGTAAGCGAAGACTTCGAGAGCAAAGACTGGGCCAGCCATGTGGTAGAGTCAGTTGTAGTGTTCTACGAGTAATGGCAACGCAGCCCCAGCCGAAGGGCTGGGGCCATGCTGTCGACCGCCGCACCGAAGCGATTCAGCCCGTAAGTACAAGTCAGTGTTTTCCACATAACAGGCAAGCAAGGAGAGCCCGATGTTCCGCTTCGCATTGCTAATGACGCTGGCCTTGGCCGGCAGCGCACTCAGCGCGCAGAAAATTGCGGGCCAGGACGCGCCCGACTTCGACATGAAGGGCATCGTCAACCAGTACGGCCCGACCGCAAAGGCCGATCTGGCGGGCGAGATCATTGTAATGAAGACCTGGGGCCCCAACTGAGCCCCCTGCCTGCGGCAGTTGCCGCACTTTCAGGAACTGTGGGAAAAGTACCGCGACAAGGGCGTGCACTTCTTCGCCGTGGAAGGCGAAGGCATGAGCACCCTTGAGATGGAAGCCTTTGTCGGCGAGTGGGGCTGGAAGGTCCCCTTCGTGGCCGCTTCGGAAAGCACTCTGGCGGGCTACGACACCAAGAGCATGCCGATCGTGTACGTGATCAACAGCTTTGGCCGCTGCGTGTACCAGGGCAACGGCGAGTACGAAAAGTTCATCGAAGAATCGCTGGCCAAGGTCGCCTACCCCGGGCTCGGCAAGGCCGAAGTCGGCGAAAGCGCCAAGAAGGCCGCCGAAGCGTTCGGCAAGGGCGACTACACCAAGGCCCGCCAGCTCGCCAATGAGGCACTTGCCGCCAACGAGGCCGACGAAGACGCCAAGTACATCGTCGAGCGCTGCAACGCGCTGGCCAAGAAGTGGAATGATGAGGCCGCCAAGGCCCGCGACGAAAAGCGCTTTACCGATGCAGCCGCCTTCTACGCCCGCATCGCCGCGCGCTTCAAGGGCAGTGAAGAAGGCACCAAGGCCGACGCGGACTCAAAGGAAATGCAAAAGGACGCCGACGTGAAGAAAGAGATGAAGGCTGAAGAGGCATTGGCCAAGACCCTTGCCGCCAACAAGAAGGTGAAGGGCAAAGACGCCAAGGCATCAGCCTTGGGCAAGTTCTACGAGAAAAACACGGGCACCCGGGCGGCAGAAAAAGCCAAGGAATTGGCGGAAGCAATCAAGGCCTCAAGCTACTTCAAGTAGACAGCCATTGAGCGGCGACCCCACGCGCCGCGACATCAGGGCCGATTCCCTCCCGGGGCATCGGCCCTGCGCAATTCCCGGCCCTGCGCGAACGCTTTTGCACCCGACGCCCGTTGGTAGACTGCGGCCACGCGTCCCGGTAGCTCAGTAGGATAGAGCGGCGGTTTCCTAAACCGCAGGTCAGAGGTTCGAATCCTCTCCGGGACGCCAACAAGCCTTGGCTGGGTTCAAGCGTCAAAGCCATTGGCACCGTGCCGGCCGTGCCCTACACGGTGAAGGCGTCGTGGCATCAGATCGCCACCTCTTCTGAATCCGCCACTGCTTTCCAAGATTGCACGCCATGGTTCATTTTCCAGTTGCCCTAAACGCACTCGATATCTACCGTTTTCGCCTCTTGAACTGGCGCGGTTCTGTTCCGTGGGCGGGGTAGGTCCCGCTGCGGCCGGAAATGGGTTGTTGCATCAATTGCCCTGTGACACAAGACAAAGACTATTCGAGCCTACTATGCGCAAACTCGCACTCCTGGCCATCCTTACCCTGTTCGCCACCGTAGCAGCCGCACAGCCGACGTTGACTGTCGGGACGAACCCGTCTGCATATACGGAAGATTCGGCGGCCACTCAGATTGATGCGGCCTACTCATTTACCGACGCGTCCGATCCCGTCACCTATGACACTGGCAACCTGACGGTGTCGATTTCGGCGAACAACACGTCGTTTGACAGACTGGCTGTTGGGGCCATTGGTGCAATCACGCTGGTGGACGCCGGCGCAAACTGGTTGGTCACGCACTCTACAGGACCTGCCGTCGTAGGTTCGTATCCGAAGACGGGTCCAGGCAGCGGAATTGGTACCGACGCACTGGTAATCAGCTTCGGTACCACGGCTTCCAGCACCCAGATGCAGGACCTGTTGCGGGCGATTACCTATCGAAACCTGTCAAACAATCCGGTGGCTCAGGTTACGGTGCTGTACAGCATCACGGACGCGTTTTCCAACAACGACACGGATTCACTCAACATCGACATAACTCCGCTCAACGACGCGCCATCGGTAACCACAAACACCGGCCTGACCGTTGACGAAGGTGATACAGGTAGCGTCGTGACCCAGGCGATGCTTGAGGCCACCGATCCGGATAACACCGCCGGCCAGATTACCTATACGCTTACTACAGCCCCCTCCAATGGGACGCTTCGCCTCAGCGGTACACCCGTGGCAGTATCTGGCACGTTCACGCAGGCCGATATCAATGCCAACAACCTCACTTATGACCACGACGGCAGCGAGACGACCAGCGACAGCTTTGTGTTCGACGTAGCGGACCCGGCCCCTTCTGGCCCGACCGGCGTGGCATTCAACATCACGGTCAATCCCGTCAACGACGCGCCATCGGTAACCACAAACACCGGACTGACCGTTGACGAAGGTGATACAGGAAGCGTCGTGACCCAGGCGATGCTTGAGGCCACCGATCCGGATAACACCGCCGGCCAGATTACCTATACGCTTACTACAGCCCCCTCCAATGGGACGCTTCGCCTCAGCGGTACACCCGTGGCAGTATCTGGCACGTTCACGCAGGCCGATATCAATGCCAACAACCTCACTTATGACCACGACGGCAGCGAGACGGCCAGCGACAGCTTTGTGTTCGACGTAGCGGACCCGGCCCCTTCTGGCCCGACCAGCGTGGCATTCAACATCACGGTCAATCCCGTCAACGACGCGCCGACTCTGACCTCGGTCAGCACTTTGGGGCCCGTCAACGAAGACACCCAGATCATCATCACCTACGCCCAGCTCGCCGCTGCGGCCGACGAAGCGGACGTTGACTCGGCAACCATCAACTTCCGCGTTGAAGCCCTCAGCACGGGCACGCTGACCTACAACGGCGGCGCGGTCACCTACGGCACCACGGTCGTCGCTTCCGGCGACCAGCTGGAATGGACCCCCGCCCTCAACGACAACGGCGCGGCTGTCAACGCCTTCACCGTCGTGGCTTACGACGGCGCCCTGCCGTCCTCGACGCCCGTGCAGGTCACCGTACAGGTCACGCCCACCAATGACCCACCAGTCGCTGCCGGTGTACCGGCAACTCTGCCGTACACGGAAAATGACCCCGCCACGCTGGTTGCGCCGGCAGCCACGGTGACGGACATTGACAGTGCAGACTTCGACACCGGCACCTTCATTGCCAGCTTCATCTCGGGCGGTACGGCCGACGACCAGCTCACCATCCGTAACTCGGGATCGATCACGACGGCCCCGGGCGCGCCCGGCTTCATCGACGTGCTTGATGGCGCGACAGTCTTCGGCTTCTTTGCCGATGCCGGCGCCGGCAGCGGTATCAACGGCCAGGCCCTGCAGGTTATCCTGAACGCAAATGCGACCCCGGCGCGTGTGCAGGCGCTGCTTAATCGCATTGAGTACGAAAACATTTCCGATAACCCGACAGCGATCCACAACATCCAGTTCACGGTCGCGGACGGCGACGGCGGAGTCGATTCCGCTTCAATCTGCTCGGTACAGGTTACGGCCGTCAACGACGCGCCGACCCTTGCGGCCGGCACGCTGGCAACCGCGACGGACGAAGACACGGCCATTGATATCACGTTTGGTGACCTGGTCGCCACGACCAGTGCTTCGGACCTGGACGGCAGCGTGGTCGGCTTCCGGGTTACCGCCATCAGCAGCGGCACGCTGCTGATCGACGTAGGCACAACGACCGTCTTTGCAGCGGTCGTTCTGCCGCAGACATTCACCAGCGCTGACATCCTGCGCTGGACCCCGGCGTCCAACGCCAACGGCAGCGCGCTTGCAGCCTTCAGCGTCGAGTGCTTCGACAACGGCACCCCGGCCCCCAGCCAGACCTCTGCCGGCGCTGTGCTGATCAGCGTTGACGTCAACGCCGTCAATGACGCGCCGACTCTGTCAGCCGGTACGCTGGCAAGCGCCACCAACGAAGATACCGCCATCGACATCACGTTTGGCGACCTGGTCACCACGACCAGCGCTTCGGACATTGACGGTAGCGTGGATGGCTTCCGCGTCACGGCCGTCAGCAGCGGCACGCTGCTGATCGACGTAGGCACAACGAGCGTCTTTGCAGCGGTCGTTCTGCCGCAGACCGTCACCAGCGCCGACACCCTGCGCTGGACCCCGGCAGCGGATGCCAACGGAAGCGCACTTGCGGCCTTCAGCGTGGAATGCTTTGACGACGGTACCCCCCTACCCAGTGAGACCTCGGCCAGCCCCGTGCTGGTCAGCGTTGATGTAACTGCGGTCAATGACGCGCCCAGCTTCACGCCGGGCGTGAACCTGACTCCGTTGGCGCCCACGGCTGGACCACAGACCCACCTGGCATGGGCCACGGCCATCAGCAAGGGCCCCGCGGACGAGAGCGGCCAGGTGTTGACGTTCAACCTGACCCAGCTGCCTGCGCAGTCGGTGGGTACCGTGAACTTCACGGCCGCGCCGGACATTGACGAAACCACCGGCGACCTGACATTCACGATCGATCCCGTTGGCTCGAATGGCATCTACGTGTACGACGTGACGCTGTCGGACGACGGCGGCACTGCCAACGGCGGTGCGGACACTTCGTCGCCGCCGGCGCTGCTGATCATCGCGGTCAGGCAGCAGACGGTTTACGTTGACTTGGCGTTCTCGGCGCTCAACTACGGCGACGACCCGAATGCCCCGTCGCCCCTGGCACCGCATCGCTACGGCATCGACGCCTTCGACACCGTGCAGGCCGGTTTGGACCACGTGGCGGACGGCGGCACGGTGATCGTTGCAGGCGGCACCTACGGCAGCGCGATCATCACCCGCGACGTTACCCTCGACCTGACAGCCGGCGCCACGCTGACCGGCAACGGCGCCTCGGCCCTGCGGGTCAACAGCGGCACGGTTATCGTGCAGGGCGGCACCCTTGACCAGCAGACGCCGCAGACAGCGCTGTACTTGGACACGAACGTCAGTATTGATGGCCTGACTGTCACGCAGAATGCCGCCGCGCGCGCCGTCGTCATCGACACCGGCGCGGTGGTGATCCTGGACAACAGCGACATCAACCAGGTGGGCGCTGACGTGACGATCGACATCCTGGGCGGCTCTGCATCTTTGTCCGGTACAACTGTTCGCGAGAGCGACTCGGGCAATTTTGAGTGCTTCGTGTTCCAGGCCGGCAGTCTTGACCTCAGCGGCACCGCGGCTAACACCTTCATCATTCGCACTACCGGCGGCGGCTATTTCACCGCGTTCCCGGGCACGGCCGATGTCGATGCAACGGGTAACGATTGGTACGAAAACGCGTTCCAGTTCGACCTGACCCTGCCGCGCGTCAGCGGCAGCCCCTTCGCGGGTTTCGAGGTCGAGAACCGCATGACCCACGCGATTGACGACGCCACGCGCGGTTTCGTACGCATTGAATCGGGCCGCGTGTTCGTGACCCAGAACAGCGGCAGCATCCAGCGTGGTGTGGACGAGGCTAACAACAATGACACGCTTGAAGTTGACGTCGGCACGTTCATCGAGCTGGTTGACGTGTATCGCCCGCTGACCATGCGGGGCGCTCAGTTCGGCAACGTGGGCGCGGGCCGCCTGCCGCTGGTTCCCGCCAACGAGACGATCGTGGTCGCCACCGGGGCATCCCCCGCGAGCGACGACCTGTTCACTGTTTCCGACGACGTCTCCATTGATGGTTTCGCCTTCGAAGGTGACAGGCCGCTGTTCGGCACCGGTCGCGATGCGCGCAGCGGCGTGAACAACGACACGATCGATGTCGTTGGCCTGCTGGTCACGAACTGCGTATTCGAGAACTTCGCCGAGTGTGGCGTAGCGGTAGCCAACAGTTTTGGTGCCACAGTCGGCACCTTGAGCAACAGCCTGTTCGCCAACTGCGACCTGAGCGCGGTGCGTTGTGAGGATGACGCCTTCCTGGACATCACCGGTAACCGCATCCTCACGTTCCCCGGCGCCATCGGCATCCAGGTCGCGAACTTCAGTAATGACCGTCTAGCCCCCACAAACATCTCGAACAACAGCATCGACGTGAATGCCAACTCCGTGGCTATCGAGATCGTGGCGCTCGACCTGACAAGCATTTCGCCCATCGTAGTCAGCAACAACACCATCGCCGCGACCGGCAGCGGTGGCGTTGGCATCACCCTGCAGGGCATCTACAACGACATGGACGTTCAGCTCACCGGCAACGTGCTCTCCGCAAATGGCGGCACTTTCGACCGTGGCATGTACTTCTGGGACATCGAGACCTCAAACCTGAATGTTTCAGGCGGCAGTGTTGACGGCGCGAACGTCGGTATCCTGTTAGAGAGCTCGGACTTGCTTCAGGGTCCTGCCTCCAATGACTCCATCATCGACCTGATAAACGTCTCTATAGGCTCCGCAGGCCCGACCAGTTGCACGACGGCCCTGTTGGTGCGCTGCGCCGACATCGGCGGTGGTGCCCCGACCAACCTGGTTCACGCGAACGTCAGCAACGGCAGCTACGCCGGAGCAACACGCGCCCTGCGCGCGGAGACAGACGCTTCCGGACCCGCTGCCCTGCTGCACGTGAGCGGTGGCACGACCGTCGACTCAAGCGCCGGCGACGCCGCCGAGTCGATCGGCCCGACCTCTACGCTGACGCTGACGGCTTGCACGCTGTCTGCTGCCGGCAACGGCCTGCGCATCAATGACGGCATTGGCTCGATCCAGACCAGCGACGTCACGGCAGGCGCCGACTGCGTGCGCCTGGAGTTGGGAGGCGACCTCACACTCTGCCGCAACAACAACTTCGATGCGGGTTCAGCCTGCGTGCGGTTGCTTGCCGGAGCCAACTCGATAAGCATCGTGTGGGACAACTCGTTCACTTCCAGCGGCAATGGCCTCGTGAACCAGTCCGCCCTCACCGTCAACGCCGAAGAGAACTGGTGGGGAAGCACCACCGGTCCGTCACACTCCTCGAACCCGGGCGGCGTGGGTGAGGCTGTTGTTGATGCAGGCTTCGGCGCCGTGGACTTCAGCCCCTGGTGGGCGAGCGGCGTGAACACCCTTGGCAGCGCGCCCCCGGGATTTGCCGGCGGCGACACGGGATTGAGCCCCTCCGGCCAGGCCCGACACGCCATACCCACCGAGTTGCGCTGGGTGCAGCAGCCGGGGAACGGCACGGCCGGTATCGCGCTGGTGCAGGAACCGATTGTGCGCGCCACCGACGCCAACGGTATTCTTGGCTACAACTGGGACGGCGCCAACGGCGACGCGTTCCTGGTGTTCAGCAACAACCCCACCGGCGCCAGCCTGCAGGGTAACCCGGTGATCCAGGCCGTGGACGGCTTTGCTGACTTCACCAACGTGGCGGTCAGCACCGGCGGTGTGGGCTTCACTGTGTTCGTGATCGGCAACCACGGCCCGTTCTCGCTGGCCAACTCGCCGATCAGCCTGCCCTTCAACATCGACAACCTGCTGCCGACACTCAGCAGCATCAGCCCGACTTTCGTGAACGAGGGCGCGGGTTCGACCATGCTTCAGGTGGACGGCACCAACTTCAACGGTACCACCGTCGTCCGTGTGAACGGCGCCGACCGCCCCACCTTCTTCGTGAACGTGACCCGCATCCTGGCGGCGCTTACGCCGACCGACACGGGTACACCGGCGATCCACACCATCAGCGTGTTCAACCCCAGCCCGGGCGGCGGCACCGCGGCAGTGACCCTGCCGTTCACGGTGAACGGTATTCCGTCCGACATCAGCCTGGCACCCGCATCGGTGCTGGAGAACCAGCCTGCCGGCACACCGGTTGGCAGCCTGGGCACCACCGACGCCGGCCCGGCCCCTGAAAGCCACGTGTACTCACTGGTGTTCGGCCTGGGCTCAACCGACAACTCCAGCTTCCAGGTCAGCGGATCGACGATTCAGACTGCCGCCACATTTGACCGCGAACTGAAGTCCAGCTACAGCATCCGCGTGCGCAGCACCGACAGCCGCGGTGCCTGGACTGAAAAGTCCTTCACCATCACCATTCTTGACGTGAATGAGGCCCCGACCGCTGTGGCCGACAGCTACAACGTCAACGAAGACGGCACGCTGGTCGTGAACGCTGCGACGGGCGTTCTGGCCAATGACAGTGACCCGGAAAACAATCCGCTCACGGCCACGCTGATCGGCGGGACCCCGGCAAACACCAGCAGCTTTACCCTCAACCCGAACGGCAGCTTCAACCTGACGCCGAGCCCGGATTACTTCGGCCCGATCACCTTCCAGTACCAGGTGGCCGACAATGCGCCGCTGGCCGGCAACACTGTAACTGTCACGATCACCGTGAACCCGGTCAACGACCAGCCGGCTGTCACGGGCGGCAGCAACCCGACCGTCAACGAAGACGCCGGGCCGCAAAGCCTGCCGGCCTTCGTGGGCATCAACCCGGGCCCGGCCAACGAGTCCGGCCAGGTTGCGGTGGCCTTCAGCGTGCAGAACCTGATGCTCGCGGGCGGCCTGACGTTTACCAGCGCTCCGGCGATCAACGCAGCCGGCACACTTACCTTTGAGACCGCGCCCAACAGCAACGGCACGGCCACTTTCCAGGTGGCGGTGCAGGACAACGGCGGCACGGCCAATGGCGGTGTGGATGTTTCAAGCCTGTCGGGCCTGTTCACGATCACAGTGAATGCCGTCAACGACGCACCCAGCTTCACGGTCAGTGCCTCAAGCAGCATCATCACCGTGGCCGAAGACAGCGGACCGCATAGCTTCACGAACTGGGCGTCGTTCAGCCCGGGCCCGGCCAATGAATCCGCGCAATCAGTGTCGGCCTACAACATCAGCAGTGTCAGCAACAGCGCGCTGTTTGCATCAGGCCCTGCCGTAAGCGCCGCCGGCACGCTCAGCTTCACGCTGAACGCCCATGCCAACGGCAGCAGCACGTTTGACGTCAGCGTGACGGACAGCGGCGGCGGCAGCGACACCTCGCCTAACCAGACCTTCACCATCATCGTTACGCCGGTGAATGACGCGCCGACCCTTAGCACTGTTGGCACGCTGCCCGGTGCAATGGAAGACACGCCGTTCAGCATCTCTTTTGCCACACTGGCCGCAGCAGCAAACGAAGCAGACGTGGACGGCGACCCCGTTCACTTCCGCATTGATTCGCTGATTGCCGGCAGCCTGACCATGAACGGCAACCCGGTAATCCCGGGCACCACGGTGTTCAGCACCGGCAGCCTGCTGTGGACGCCGCCCGCCAACCAGAACGGCACGCTTGATGCGTTTACGGTCCTGGCGTGGGACGGTTTGCTAAGCTCAAGTTCGCCGGTCACCGTGCAGGTGATCGTTGCCCCGGCAAACGACGCCCCGGTGGTGGTCAGCAACACCGGTGCAACACTGGCGGAAGGCGGCTCGACCGTGCTTGGCACCTCGCAGCTTGAAGTCAGCGACCTTGAGGACGGCGCGGCCGCACTCGTGTTTGAGCTGACTGCAATCTCCACCAACATCACGGTCCTGAACGGCGTAACGCCGCTGGTTGTGGGCGGTACCTTCACCCAGGCTGACCTGAATGGCGGCGCCATCAGCATCAACCACAACGGGGTGAACCCGGCAGCTGAGTCGTTCAATTTCTTCGTAGTGGACAGCGTGGGCGCGCCCAGTGGCCGTCTGCCTGTTGCCGGTGACATCGCGTTCAATGTGACAGTCACGCCCGTGAACGATGCTCCGACGCTGGCCGCAGGACTGCTGGCGACGGCGGCTTTTGAGGATACGCCGCTGGATATCACCTTCGGCGATCTTCAGGCCACAACCGGCGCAACGGACAGCGACGGCACCGTAGTGGGCTTCCGCGTCACGAGCCTGCTCACCGGCACTTTGTTCATCGACCAGACCGGCACGGGCCTGGTGTTCGTGGCCTACGTCAACCAGGTAATCGACGGAAGCGACATCCTGCGCTGGCAGGCACCGTTGAACGCCAATGGCAGCAACATCGGCGCATTCAACGTCGAGGCCATCGACAACGGCACCCCGGGCAGCGCAACTTCGGCTTCGGTATTGGTCAGCATTGACGTCACATCGGTCAACGACCAGCCCACCGCGACTGGCAGCAACATCGTGGTCGGTGAAGACAGCGGCGCGTTCGGCCCTGTGGCTTGGGCAGGCATGCTGCCCGGCGGCGGCGCTGACGAAAGCACCCAGACCGCCACGAACTTCAGCATTGTCGGCATCAGCAACCCGGGCCTGTTCAGCGCTGGGCCCACCCTGAATGCAGGCACCGGCCAGCTCAGCTTCACGCCGGCTCCCAACGCGTTTGGCGTGTGCACCATCCAGTTCACGGTGCAGGACACGGGCGGCACCGCCAACGGCGGTGTGAATACCTCGGCCCCGGCCGCGTTCACCATCACGGTCAACGGCGTGAACGACGCGCCGACGCTCAGCTTTGTCACCACACTCTTCGGCGGACCGGAAGACTCGCCCATCAACGTGTCGTTCGGAGTGCTGCAGGCGGCGGCCGACGAAGCGGACATCGACAGCTCGCCGGTGAACTTCCGCATCGAGGGTGTGACTGCGGGCAGCACCCTGACTCTCAACGGCTTGCCGGTGGTGCCGGGCACTTCGGTGTTCACGGCCGCCGACACCCTGGTCTGGACGCCGGGCGCCAACCTGTTCGGTACCCTGAATGCCTTTACCGTAAGGGCTTGGGACGGTGCGCTCGCCAGCAGCACACCGGTGCAGGTGCGGCTGTTCATTGAAAACGTCAACGACCAGCCCGGCTTCAGCGCAACCAACCCTGCCGCGTCGTTGGAAGACGCCGGCGCGGTTACTGTGATCGGCTGGGCTACCTTCAACGCAGGCCCCAACGAGCAGACCATCCAGGCAGTGCTGAACTACACGGTCAGCGGGGTAGCCAACCTGAGCGGAACCCTTGGCTTCCTGGCCGGCCCCAGCATCGACAACAATGGTAACCTGCATTACACGGCGGCACCGAACACCAACGGCACTGCCGAGTTCTATGCCACTGTACGCGACACAGGTGGCACCGCTTCGGGCGGCGTGGATACGTCGGTACTGATCGGGCCCTTCGTCATCACGGTCACGACCGTCAACGACGCGCCCACCTATACCACAAGCGGCAACCCGGCGGCGGTCAATGAGGACTCCGGCACTGCCACAGTCACCGGCTGGGTCACCAGCGTCGACTTTGGCCCCACAGACGAAGACGCGCCTGCCCAGGCCGTCAGCAGCTACATCGTCAACGTCCTCAGCAATCCTGGCCTGTTCAGCACCGCCCCGGCCGTAAGCGTCGGCGGCGTGTTGACCTACACCCCGGCCGCAGACGCGTTTGGTGCGGCCACTATCGAAGTGATGCTGGTCGACAACGGCGGCACGGCCAACGGCGGCGTGAACACCAGCGCCGCGCAGGTATTCACCATCACGGTCAACCCGCTCAATGACGCGCCAAGCGTCACGGGCGGCAGCAGCCCGGTGGTGAACGAAGACAGCGGCCCGCAAAGCATCACCAACTTCGTGGGCATGAACGCCGGGCCCGCCAATGAGTCCGGCCAGGTTGCACTGGCATACTCGGTCATCAACCTGACGCCCGCGGGCGGCCTGACGTTCACCACCGCCCCGGCCATCAGCGCGGCCGGCACCCTGACGTTTGAGGCCGCTGCAAACAGCAACGGCTCAGCCACCTTCCAGGTCACCGTGCAGGACAACGGCGGCTCAGGCGGCGGCAACGTGGACACGTCGGCCCCGTCGGCGGTGTTCACGATTACGGTCACCCCGGTCAATGACGCGCCCACCATGACCTTCTTCAGCGTGCTGAACGGCGCGCTGGAAGACACCGGGTTCACAATCACCTACGCCGATCTGCAGAGCGCAGGCAATGATGCGGATATCGACAGTGTGCCGGTCAACTTCCGCATCGAAAGCGTGATCGCCGGCACCCTTACCAAGGGCGGATCGCCTGTGGTGCCTGGCACCACCACGGTGGCTTCGGGCGAATCGCTGGTCTGGACCGCGCCCGCGGATCAGAACGGAACCATGAATGCCTTCACGCTGGTGGCGTGGGATGGTGCGCTGGCTTCCAGCCCGGCACTGACGGCCCAAGTTGCCGTCACGGCGGTAAACGACGTGCCGTCCTTCACCAAGGGGGCGGATGTGTCCGTGGCCTGGGACCAGGGTGCGCAGAGCGTCCCGGGTTGGGCAACGGGTATCAGTGTCGGCCCCGCCAACGAGTCGGCCCAGATCCCGACCTTCAACATCATCAGCAACAGCAACCCTGCCCTGTTCAGTGTGCAGCCGGCAGTCAGCGCAGCGGGCACGCTCAGCTTCACACCCGCCTTCAACGTGGCCGGCACCGCGGCGATCAGCTTGGAGGTGCAGGACAACGGCGGTGTGCTGAACGGCGGCGTCGATACCAGCGCGGCCCAGAGCTTCAACATCACCATCACCACGGCCGGCGAGATCAACCTGTTCCGGACCATCGGTACACCTATCGCCGACGGCACCGTTGATTCCGTGGGCAGCACTGTCGCCGCAATGACGCCGCAGAGCTTCTTCTACACCGTCGAAAACCTCGGCAACGGCGCGCTTACCCTGAGTTCCAGCCCGGACCCGGTCCTTGTCACGGGCACCATCAACTGTGAGGCTTACATCACGCACCAGGCGTCCGGCAACGTCGCGGCCTTCAGCAGCACCAGCTTTGTGCTGTGGCTGAAGCCGCTGGGTGCCGGCAACTTCAGTGCCGACCTGAGCATCGCAAGCACTGACGCCGACGAGGATCCGTACGAAGTGTTTGTGGAAGGCACGGCGGTTGCGGCCCCGGACCTTCAGGTCAGCCGCGGCTTCAGCGGCGTGATTGAGAGTTACGGGGTTGACCAGGTGGGCTCGATCCGTGCGGGTGTGACCACCACCGTGACGTACACGCTTGAGAACATCGGATCCAGCGACCTGAACTTCGGCACGCCGATTGTCTCAGTGCTCGATGAGACGAACTGTGTGGTCGTCGCGCTGGCCCCGGGCAGCGTGCTTCTGGCCGGCGGTACCGATACCCTGCAGCTGGATGTGCTGCCAAGCGTGCCGGGCAACTTCTCGTTCGTGATCCAGATTGACAGTGACGATCCGGATGAAGGCGCCTTCGTGCTGCGCGGCGAAGGCACGGCAACGTCCGGCGCCCAGCCCGAACTTGAGCTGTTCGGCCGCCGGGTGCTGTCACCTGCCGACAACGAAGACCTGGGCCTGATCCCGAGCGGCAGCAACACCACTTTCGTCTACGAAGTACGCAATGTGGGTGCGAGCAACCTGAGCGTCACGAACCCTGTGGCGATCAGCAACGTATCCAACGCTATCGTCCTGGTCACGACCACGCCGGGGGCAAGTGTCAGCCCTGGGCAGATGACGCCGTTCACCATCGACGTCACCCCGCTGACGCCGGGCGCCTTCCAGTTTGATTTCGAACTGGTCACCAACGACGCCGACGAGTCGCCGCTGGTGGTCACGGTCAGCGGCATGGCTACGGCCGCGCTTGTGCCTGAGATCGACATCAGTCGCGATGGTGCAGGCATCACCAGCAGCGGCACCGATGACCTGGGCGACCTGCCCCTGAGTGTGTACTCGACGTTCGTCTATCGAATCCGCAATCAGGGCACCAGCAACCTGGACCTGAACCTGCCGGTGCGTGTGATCAGCGAAAGTAACTGCGAGGTTCGCATCCTGGCCATGCCGGATGGCAGTGTGGCGCCGCAGGATGACACCACGGTACTGATCGGCGTACGCCCGGTCAGCAATGCAGCCTTCACCGCCGTGTTGCGCATTGACAGCAACGACGCCGACGAAGGCCAGTACCTGATTAACCTTGCCGGGACAGGGCCTCAGCCGGATATCCAGGTTGAGTACCCGCTGTACACGCCGCAGGCTCACCAGTCGGTGATCCAGGTGGGCAACGTGGTGATCGGCTCGGCCGGCGAGTTCACGCTGCACGTCCGCAACGTGGGCACCGCGGGCCTGACCATCAATACCGTGTCGCCTTCTGCGGCAACAAACTGCACCGGCGCGCTGGTTACGGCCGGTACTTCGCCGGTGGCGGTGTACGGTCAGACTGACGTAGTGGTCAGCGTGACACCGACGGCCGGTGGTGCCTTCAGCGTCACATTCATCATCGCCACAAACGACCCCGACACACCGAACTTTGAGATCGTTCTTGAGGGTACCGGTGTTAAGAAAAAGAGCGGTGGCGGTGGCGGCGACGATGACAGCGGCTGCGCCGTGGACGCCTCAAGCCGCAGCAGCGGGCTGTGGCTGCTGGGTCTGCTGTTGGTAGTGGCAACGGGCGCCATGCGGATGCGCGGACGCAGGCAGGCTGAGTAAGACGACGCGCAGGCAGCAAAAATGCAAACGCGGGAGAAAGGGTTCGCCCTTTCTCCCGCTTTGTTTCCTGCCTGCAGCCCCTGGACTTGCTGCGCTCTTTGGACTGCTGGCGTCGGCCTTGTTCACCGGGCTGCCAGTTCCACCGTGCGGCCCTCGCGCAGGACTGTGGCCGTTACCATCCCCCTTCGCGCATAGCCCAGCGCGCTGGCCAGGTCGTTTGGTGTGCCGGCCGGGGCGTTGTTTACGCGGATCAGGATGTCGCCGCGTTGCAGGCCAAGCTGCGTGGCCAGCGTGACTTCGGGCTGGCCGTTCATGTCGCGCAGCACCGTGCGGATCACTTCCTCAACGCGGATTGCCTTGCCGTCGGTCAGGCCATGGCTGCGGGCTTCATGAACCGGCAGTTGCGTGAACACGGCCCCGAAATCCAGCAGCGCGCCCGGGTCGCCCCCGAAACTGTCGTACTTGGCCGCGCGCTCCATGGGCGCGGTCCAGGCTTCCGTGCGCAGGCGGTCGCCTCGGCGGGGTGTGCCGGTTTCGAACTGCACGCGCGAATCGAAGATCCCGGCAGCCACCACACGCGCGCGCAGGCCCGTGGCAAGCAGCACGTCGCCGACGCGCAGGCCGTCTTTCAGACCGCCGTCGACGCGCCAGCCTTCGCCGGCGGCATCGCGCACCACCACCTCAAGCCCCGGGCCGGGCGCGTAGACAACGTCCGCCACCGGGCTGATCTGCGGCATGGTGCCCGGATCCAACGGGGTCGCACGGCTGGTGAAGATCAACACCGCAGCCACCACAGCAGCGGCCGCAGCCGTGGCCACGGGCAGCAACGCGCGCAGGTTCACGCGGTTGGCGCGGGGCAGCCGTGCCAAGACCAGCGCGGCCGCGTTGTGCGGGTTCGTGGGCGGGGGCGCGTGGCGGCGCAGCAACGCGACGACGGCCTGCCCTTGGTCGGTCTGGTCAAAGCCGGCCAGGTCAAATCCGGCCGCTGGGTCCTGGTTGTTCATGGCTGGCTTCTTTCGGTCAGGCACGGTCTTTGTGTTCGTTGCGTTCCGATGCATCCAGCAGCTCGCGCAGCTTCTTGAGTCCGCGGCACACGCGCTGGTAAAGCGTGCCGGCGCTGATGCCGGTGCGCGCGGCCATTTCGTCGTAGTCGATGTCTTCCCAGTAACGCATCAGCAGGGCTTCACGCATTTCGTCGGGCAGTTGCTCCAGAGCCGCGAGCAGAGCCTCTTTCTCTTCGCCCGCGACCAGCCTCAGGTGGGGGGCGCCGGCGTCATTCACTACTTCGGGCAGCTCGCCGACGGGCCTTATGCGCCGGTGCTTGCGGATGTGCTTGAGCGCGGTATCGCGCGAAATACGCCAGACCCAGCCCGGCAGCGCGCCGGGTTCACGCAAGCGGTCAAGTTTCTGGTACACCTGCACGAAAGTCTCCTGCGCGATCTCTTCGGCGTCGCTGCTGTTGCCGAGCACCGCGTAGGCGCTGTGATAGGCCTGCCGGTGATACTTCTCGACAATCAGGCCAAAGGCCTCCCGGTCACCGGAAAGCACCCGGCGGATCAGCAGCGCATCGTCTGGCAACCCGTGCGCTGGTGGGCTTGGTGCGTTGCCCGGTGCATTGCCCGGCACCTGGCGCGGCACGTTCTCAGGCGGTTTGGTCACAGCATGTCCTGATGTGGGTTCCGGCCTCGTGGCGATCCTGACAGCAATTTGCGTCGCGGCAGCCACCCGTCAAACGGACAGGTGCGTGTTCCCGTTCGCTTCCTATGCTTGGTTGGCATGTCAGACGCCCGCGAAAAGGCCCTGCAAACCCTGAAAGACAAGCGCCGCTGGTACGAGCGCGGCCTGGCTTTCCGCTGCAAGCACCCGGCCTGCGACCGTTGCTGCAGCGGCGCCAAGGGCCCGGGCTACGTGTGGCTGAACGTGGACGAAATGCGCGCCATCGCGGCCCACATGGGGCAGCCGTTTGAACTGTTCACCCGCCATTTTGTGCGCCAGATCGATCATGCCTACTCGCTGATCGAAAAGCGCAACCATGACTGCATCTTCCTTGAGGGCGGGGCCTGCAGCATCTACGAAGTGCGCCCCACGCAATGCCGCACGTACCCCTTTTGGCCTGAGCCCCTGAAATCGCCCGAAAGCTGGCAGGCAGAAGCGCGCGAGTGCCCGGGCATCGAAGACACCGCGCCCGTTGTGCCGGGTGCCGAGGTCGAGTTGCAGCGCACCCTCGACGAAGCCGCACGCGCGGAATATGACAACTGGCCATGAGCCTGCTTACGCGATCCGTGATCCTTGCCTCCGGCTCAGCCTACCGCGCGCAGTTGCTGCGCGATGCGGGCGTGGTGTTCACGGTGCGCGTAAGCCATGTCGATGAAGAAGCGCACCCGTTGTCTGAACCCGCCATCTACGCGACCTCGCTGGCCACGCTGAAGGCGCACGCCGTGGCCGCGTTGCCCGAGATCGCTGCCGATCAGCCCATCGTGATCGGTGCCGACACTGTCTGCGCCATCGGCCACGAAATCATCGGCAAGCCCGCCGATGAGGCCGACGCACGACGCATGATCGCGCGGGCCTGTGCGGCCGGGCTCCAGCGCGTGATCACCGGCGTGTGCGTGGTGGACACGCGCGACGGCAGCGTGTGCTCGTTTTCGGAGACCAGCCTGGTAGACATGGGCCCCGCCGATGAAGAAGAGATCGCGGCCTATGTCGCCAGCGGCGAGCCGATGGGAAAATGCGGCGCCCTGTGCATTGAAAGCGGCCGCACGTTTGTGCGAAGCTGGCGCGGAAGCTATGCGAATATCATGGGGCTGCCGAATGAGCGGCTGATCCCGCTGCTGCTGAAACTGGACGTGACATGACTAAGGCCAAAGTACTGGGGTTGGCAGTTGGCACCGGTGCGGTGAAGGCGCCGATTCATCGCGAAGCACGCGAGTCGATCCAGCTTGTCGAAGGCAAGGGTATCGTGGACGACAAGACGTTCGGCCGCAGTGCGTACCGGCATGTGAACCTGCTGTGTGCCCGCAGCTATGCATGGTTTGAGGCCAACTTTGGGCGCAAGCGCGCTCTGCCGGGCGGCATGGGCGAACAAGTCGTGCTGAGTGACGAGATTGACGCCGCGTGGCTGAACCTGGGCGACCGGCTGAAGATCGGCAGTGCAGTGCTTGAAGTCGTCACGCCGCGCACACCCTGCGAAAGCTTCACCAGTGCAGTGGAGGGTGGCAAAGTCAGCCACTTTGTCGGGCATGTGGGCGTGATGTGCCGGGTAGTCGGCAGCGGCGAAATCAAAACCGGCGACAGTGCGGAAGTGATACCGGCTGCGCGTTGATCGAAAGGCGGTCAGCATGGGAGTCTCTGTCCTGGTGGCGCTTGCGGGCATGGCGCTGGTTGCGTTTTCGATGTTCCTGTTCGGGCCCACGGCGCCGAAAGTGCCGGTGCTGACGGACGGTGACCCGCCCGGGCTGATCCTGACCGCGCTTGGCATTGCCTGGTCGATGCTAGGGACGTTTCAAGTGCTGCGCATCGGCCGCAGCAAGCTGGCCAAGGCCGCAATGATGCTGCTGTTCATGGTCACGGCGGCCGGCGGCGCGGGCGGCATGTATTGGGTGGTGTCGATGAGCAAAGTGCCGGCGACGGTCGAATTCAGCGACAGCACGATCCCCGACTTTGAACTGACTGACCAGAACGGCGTGAAGGTCAGCACGGCGGCACTGCGCGGCAAGCCGCTGATTTTGGTGTTCGCGCGCGGGGTTTGGTGACCGTACTGCATGCGTGACTTGGCAGTTGCCCAGTCCGAATACGAAGCAATACAGAAGGCCGGGGCTGAACTGGTTGCAATAACCGGCGACCAGCCCGGCGAAGTAAAGACTGCCGCCGACCGCGCGGGCCTGAAGTTCTCGGTACTTGGCGACCCGGACTTTGCGGTGATCGACAAGTTCCAGATGAAGCATCCGAATGGGAAGTACGTAGCCGATGCCGTGAAGCCCGCCGTCTTGTTCATAAGCCGCGAGGGCAAAGTGGTACACACGGAACAGCCGGACAGCTATCGCCGGCCGTTGACGGCAGCGCAACTGCGGGCTGGGCTGGCGCTGATCAAGTGACCCAGCGGTGACATGCTGACGCTTGCCTGCCACCGCGCGGGCAGTACCATGCTGGCTCCCCCGTAGCACTTGGACTGGCTTGCCATGAAGAAGTTCATCCCACTTCTGCTGGTGATGTTGTCTGCGCTGCACTTTGGTTGCGCTGCCTCGCAGGAAACGCAACTGCAGCGCGAACCCCGCAGCTACGCGGAGGCCATGGACTTCATCGCAAACGAAGTCCGTGAGATCAACAAGAACCTGATCGGCGCCAACTACGGTGAGGCCGTAGTTCAGGGCGAGCGTCTGGTGCGCTTTGCCCAGAACCTGGGGCGCTTTGAGCCGCCTCGGATTGCCCCGAACTATGAGGTCTACGCCGAGTACGGCGAGCAAACGAACGACCTGCGCCGCTCGGCGGATCGCCTGCTGTTCATGCTGGAACAGCGCCGCAAGGAAGACGCCCGCGATGAGCTGGCGGAAGTGGCCAAGCGCTTCAACCGGTTGTCATTGGCCTATGGCCCGACCTATGAGATCGACGTGCTTGACCCGGGTGCGGACCGATTCCGCGCCATGGAAGATTATCGTTCGGAGGTACCCGGCGAGTTGCGCGGGAACCGGTAGCCGTGCTTTCGCATCCTAACCGGTGCCCTTGTGGCACCGGTTTTCGTTTGTCACGGTTTCGCCACTGACCCGGCAAACCCTTTGGGGTAAGGGCCAAGTTCGCTAAACTCAGGCCTTCACAGAAACACGGGAGATTGCATGCCCCTCGCTACCGATTGCCCGCACTGTCACAAAGAATTCGTGCTGCCCGATGCGTTGTTTGGGCGGCGCATCAAGTGCAAGTCGTGCGGCGGTGTGTTTCGCGTGGGTGGTGCTTCCGCGCCGCCGACGCACGAAGACTTTGACGCCAGCGACGCGGTGGGCCAGACACAGGTTGATCAGCCCGCTTTGGAAGGCGACAACGGCCCGGCCTTGCTGAGGCCGGGTGCGGAAGACGACTTTGCCACCCAACTGCCGCCCACGCGCGGGCATGACGACTTCGCCACGGCACTGCCGCCTACACGCGGCCACGATGACTTCGCGACGCAGTTGCCCCCGACACGCGGAGGCGACGATTTCGCGACGAATGTGCCGCCGACGCACCAGGACTTCTCGCAGACGTACGCCGGCGACGTGCCGGATTCGCAGATCGACGGCGGTGAAACCTGGGACGGTGCTGACGCGAACAAGTACTTCGGCGATACCAGCAGCGGCGACACGCATGTTGACGGTGACCTTTCCGGCGACACCCACGTGGACGGCATCGACGACACCGACTTTGGTGGCGCACCTACCAGCGGCGACACGGCGCTGGACATGCCCATCGGCGACACTGCTCGCGACATGGCCGCGCCGGAAGTGGTAGACGAACTGGTCGAGGACATCCCCGACGAGCTTCCTGCCGAAGAAGCTGGCGAAGAGCCGGCGGGCAAGGGCAAGCTCCCGGGCAAGGGCCCCGGCAAGTTCCCCGGCAAGGCCAAGCTTCCCGGCAAGGGTGCCTTGCCCAAGGGCACATCGAAGATCGACAAGACTCCGGGCAAGGGCGCGCTGCCGGCAAAGGGCGTGCCGTCTGACAAGGGCCGCAAGGCCACGACGGTCAGCAAGGCACCTGCCGACAAGAAAGAGAAGAAGAAGGGCGGCGGCCTGCTGGTGAAGCTGCTGGTGCTCTTCCTGCTGCTCGACTTGGGTGTGGTCGCTGCCCTGCTGTACGTGCCGCAAGTTCGTGATGCGGTGGGCCTGACGGGCAACGAGTTCATCAACAATCTGGCCAAGAATGTAGGCGGGCATGTGGACGGCCCGGCCACACCGCAGCCTCCGGCCAATGGCGGCACCACGCCGGAAACGCAGAACCCGCAGCCGGAACCGCAGCCGGAGCCGCAGCCGGAACCGCAGCCCGAGCCGCAACCCGAGCCGCAACCCGAGCCGCAGCCCGAGCCGGAACCGCCGACACCGGAACCAGAACCTCCGACGCCTGAACCGGAACCTCCGATGCCGGAGCCGGAACCGCCGACTCCGGAACCGGAACCGCCCACTCCTGAACCGGAACCGCCGACTCCTGAGCCGGAACCTCCGACTCCGGAACCCGAACCTCCGATGCCTGAGCCGGAACCACCGACTCCTGAGCCGGAACCGCCGACTCCGGAACCCGAACCTCCGATGCCTGAGCCGGAACCGCCGACTCCTGAGCCGGAACCGCCGACTCCTGAACCGGAACCGCCGACTCCTGAGCCGGAACCTCCGACTCCGGAACCCGAACCTCCGATGCCTGAGCCGGAACCGCCGACTCCTGAACCGGAACCACCGACCCCAGAGCCGGAACCGCGTCCTGAGCCTCCGACGCCGGAGCCTCAGCCCTACGTTCCGCAACCGCTGCCCGACGCCAAGGACCCCAAGACCAACCCCGGCGACACTTCGTTGACTTCGGACCCCACGAAGTTCGACCGCAAAGCGCCCCCGGCCGTCAAGGGCGGCCGCGCAACCGGCTACTTTGCCGAAAACTTCGACAACCCGTTCTTCAAGTGGGACTGGCTGCCCAGCGGCACCCGCTACATCAGCGGCGGCCCTGACCAGCCCGGTGCGATTGAAGTGACGGCCGGCAAGCAGTTCCATCTGGATGGCCAGGTGCAAGACGGCGTCATCCGCGCCACGATCTGGCGCGAGATGACGGCGGCCGACCGCGAAGTGCGCGGCGACAAAGCCAAAATGTGGGAGATCCAGTTCCGCTTCGTTGATCCCACGAACTACCACGTGCTGCAGATCCGCGCCGACGGCAATTACCGCATCCTGCGCATGAACGGCGGCAGGCAGACCACGCTGGTTGGTGACAGCCGCGGCGACTTCACCGCGCTTCCGGGCTGGGATCACCAGTCCGAATACGACGAAGTCGTACTCGAGTTCAAGGGCGCCAGCGTGAAGGGTTCATACAACGGCAAGCCGCTGGCAGAGTCCAACGGGGCCGGCACCAGCGCCGGCAAGGTTGGCATCCGCAGCGCCAACGGGCTGAAGCTGCAAGTCGAGAAGCTGAGTATCAGCCAGCCGGAATAGCCCCATCGTAAGGCCAAGCAACCCTCCGGGCCGGACCACTGTGTCCGGCCCGGAGTCTTTGCCGCAGGCTGATCCGCCGCGATTCGTGATGCGCCCTGTGCAACTTCTTCCTTTAACTCAAGGTCGCGCCGCGCATCACCCGATAGTCCGTTGAGCGGGATTGTCGCCCGCCTTCACCCTCAGCACGGACATCGCCATGGCAACAATCCTCGAACGGATCTTGGGCGTCTTCAGCCTCGACATGGGTATCGACCTCGGCACGGCCAACACGGCCGTTTGCGTCGGCGGCCAGGGCATTGTCCTGTGTGAACCCAGCGTCGTTGCCGTACGCAAGGGCACCACCGAAGTGCTGAATGGCGGCGAGGCCGTCGGCAACTCGGCCAAGAACATGCTCGATAAGTGCCCCGGCAATATCGAAGCAATCCGCCCGCTGAAAAACGGTGTCATCAGCGACTTCGAGATCACTGAGGCAATGCTGTCCTACTTCATCAAAAAGGTCCACAAGCGCGCATGGGGCCTGAAGCCGCGTTTGATCATAAGCGTGCCGATGGGCATCACCGGCGTCGAGAAGCGCGCCGTGATCGAATCAGCCGAGCGCGCGGGTGCCCGCAGCGTGTACCTGATCGAGCAGCCCAAGGCCGCGGCACTCGGCGCCGGCCTTCCGATCAGCGACCCCGCTGGCAGTATGATCGTAGACATCGGCGGCGGCACCACGGACGTTGCCGTACTGAGCCTGCAGGGCGTCGTCACCTACGAGACGCTGCGCATCGCCGGTGATGAACTTACGCAAAGCATCATCAGCTATATCAAAGACAAGTGCGGCCTGCTGGTGGGCGAACAGACCGCTGAAAAGATCAAAATCGCCATTGGAAGCGTCGTGCCGATGGAGTTGCTGGGCAGCGAAGAAATGCAGATGGAAATTCGCGGCCGCAACATCGAAACCAGCCTGCCGGCGCGGGCGGTTATCAACAGTATCCAGATCCGCGAGGCGCTGACGCCCGTGGTGCAGACCATCGCGGGCAGCATCAAGCGCACGCTGGAACGCACGCCCCCGGAAATCGCGGCCGACCTGGTTGACCAGGGCATCATGCTGGCCGGTGGCGGCGCTCAGTTGCGCGGCCTTGGCTACTACCTCGAGCACGAGGTGAACCTGCCCGTGCGCGTGGCACAGGAGCCGATCTACAGCGTGGTCCGCGGTACGGAAGCCGTGCTGCGCGACCTGCCCGAGTTCGAAGACCTGCTGGAGTCGGCCGAAGATATCTAGCGTCGCATTGGCACCCGGAGCGTAGGCTGCCATGGCCCGCAACCCTGACAAACTCACGCTGGGCTGGCTGCTGCGCCACCCGCTGGTCGCGACCTGCATCCTGCTGGCGCTGACCATCGTGCTGCCGTACCTGCGCGTGGGTGAACGCCTGAAGCTGCTGACCTTCCTGCCACTGGCCCACGCCGCCGACGAAGTCAACGCCACCGCCTACGAAGAACTGTCTGAAGACGAACGCCTGCGCTTTGATCTCGATCGCGAACGCCAGGAGCGCGCGCGGCTTGAGGCCGAGAACGCGCGCCTGATCGACACCCTGCGCCAGAACGCCGAGCTTCGTGGCGCGTTGGGCTTTGAGTCCGTCACGCTGCCCGCGTCCGTGCCAGCACAGGTGATCTTTCACGGCGATGCCAGCGGCTGGCGCCACTGCTGCTGGATCAACCGCGGCACCGACCACGGCGTGGAGGAAGGCATGCCCGTGGTGGCCGGCCGCACGCTGGTGGGGCGCGTGTTCATGTGCGGCAGCGACCACGCCTGCGTGCAACTGGTGACTGACCCGGGCTTTGCCGCCAGTTGCCTGATCGTTGATCCGCAGACCCCGGCGCTGGAAACGGACCGGCGGGTGCGCGGCGTGCTGCGCGGAGATGGCAGCGCGCGGCCTCACTTCCCGCGACTTGAGCTTGAGGATGTGGCCGTCGGCGCCGAAGTGCGCGAAGGCATGCACGTGATCACGAGTGACTACTCGGGCCAGTTCCCACTTGGGCTGTATGTGGGCGTGGTGCGCGAGACCATCCCGCAGGCGGGTTTCCTGCAAGTGCGGCTTGAGGCCGGGCTGGACCTGGTGAACCTGGAAGTCGTGCAGGTGTTGATGCACAAGCGGCCTGAACTTGAGAAGCAGGCATTGGCCCTGCTGAAGAGGAAGTAATGGCCTACGCCCATCGAGCAGCGTGGGCGCGCAGCCAGGGGCCGGTGTGCCGCTGGCGCATCATCGTGGGCAGCGGCATATCGCTGGCGATGTTGCAGGCGATGGTGTTCACGCCGGAGCGCTTCGGAGACTTCACGCCGGACCTGTACTCAATCATGGCGCTGTACTTTGCGTTGTTTGCGTCGCGCCACGGGCGCTATGTGCCCAGCCTGGCGCTGGGGCTGATCCGCGACTTTCTAAGCATGGGTTTGATCGGCACCTACGGCGTGCTGTACAGCCTGCTGCACAAGGCGTCTGAGAAGGCGCGCGGCAAGCTGGACCCGGACCGGCTGCCCAACATCCTGATCATGGCCGTGGCGGGCACATTCCTGGTCAACTTCGGTTATCACGCCATGCTGGTGGTCGCCGGTGACGGCATCGGCTGGAGTAACGCGATCACCCGCTGTGGCTGTATTGCTATCGCAACCGGCCCCTTTGCGGTGTTCCTGTACCCGCTGATTCACTTCGTACTGGGGCGTATAGGAATCCCGCGCGCCGCCGGCGGCTACTGGAACATCTGACGACTGGCGGTTGATGCTGCGTTAGGCCGCGCGATCTTCGCGGCTGAGCCGGCGGTGGCTGTCCAGCAAGCGTGTTTCGCCCTTCACCACTTCGGCCGTCACGATGTAGCAACGGCGGTCCTTGATCGAGGGCAGCTCAAACTGGCAATCCAGCATGATCTTCTCGACGATGCCGCGCAGGCCGCGCGCGCCGCTTTGGCGCTTGATCGCGTTGCGGGCGATTTCGGTCAGGCCGTCGGTGGACCATTCCAGGTCATGGCCCTGCATACGGAACAGCTTGGTGAATTGCTTGGTGATGGCATTGCGCGGGTCGGTCAGCACGCTGATCAACGCGGTCTCATTCAGCTCATCCAGCACGCTGATTACCGGCAGGCGGCCGATGAATTCGGGGATCATGCCGAACTTGATCAGGTCTTCCGGCTCAACCTGCGCGCGCAGGGAGTTGCGGCCTTCGATTTCTCCCAGGCCTTCGGGCAGCGAAAGTGCGCGCACTTCTGAGGCGTCACGCTTGGCGTTGATGCGCATGGTGGTCTGGCCAAGGCGCGTGCGGATGAAGTCCTCCACGCCTACGAAAGCGCCGCCCACAATGAACAGCACGTTGGTCGTGTTGAATTGGATGTACGGCTGCTCGGGGTGCTTGCGCCCGCCCTGCGGCGGCACGTTGCTGACCGTGCCCTCAAGCATCTTAAGCAGGCTTTGCTGCACGCCTTCCCCGCTGACGTCGCGGGTGATGCTGACGTTGCTGCCGGTGCGATGGATCTTGTCGATTTCATCGACAAAGATGATGCCCATCTCGGCCCGGGCCAGGTCAAAGTCGGCGGCCTGCAGCAGCTTCAGCAGCAGGTTTTCGACGTCTTCGCCGACGTAGCCAGCCTCGGTCAGGGTCGTGGCGTCGCCGATGGCGAACGGCACGTGCAGGATTTCGGCCAGGGTGCGCGCCAGCAGTGTCTTGCCGCTGCCGGTGGGGCCGATCAGCATGATGTTGGATTTCTCAAGCTCCACGCCGTCGTCGTCGCTGCGTTGCAGCAAGCGTTTGTAATGGTTATGCACCGCGACACTCAGGACCTTCTTGGCGTGGTCCTGGCCGATCACGTGCTCGTCGAGTGCCTTCTTGATTTCGAGGGGCGACGGCAGGGTGGCGGCGGAAAGGCCTTCCAGCGCGCCCTTTTGGGTGGTCTTTTCGGCCTGCAGGATACTGTTGCACAGGGTGATGCACTCGTTGCAGATGTGCACGCCCGGCGGCCCCTGGATCAGGCTGTCTACTTGGCGGCGGCTTTTGCCGCAGAAGCTGCAACGTTCCACTTCGCGTGTTTTCTGGCTGTCGCTCATGGTGCTGACCGTTTCCCTGATTGCATCCGTGCCATGCTAACACGCCGGTGTGGCCGGTAAACACGGCCGCCCGGCCAAAGGATTATCGGTCATTGGCCGGGCGGAGTGAAGGAATTCGCCTACTTGCCCGGCGCGTGCTCGATCACGTCGTCGATCAGGCCGTACTCTTTGGCTTCGACGGCGCTTAGGAAGTAGTCCTTGTCGGTGTCTTTCTCGACCTGCGTGACCTTCTTGCCGGTGTCGGTGGCGAGCAGGCCGTTCAGGTACTTCTTGAGGCGCAGGATTTCTTTGGTCTGGATGCCGATGTCGGCCGCGGTGCCGCCGGCGCCACCCCAGGGCTGGTGAATCATGATGCGCGCGCTGGGCAGGGCGTGGCGCTTGCCCTTGGTGCCCGCCGCCAGCAGGATCGCGCCCATGCTGGCTGCCTGGCCGATGCACACCGTGCTGATGTTGCACGAAATGTACTTCATCGTGTCGTAGATCGCCAAACCGGCATTCACGTCGCCGCCGGGCGTGTTGATGAACATCTGGATGTCCTGGTTCTTGGCCTCCTTTTGGAGGAACAAGAGCTGCGCGACGACGGCGTTGGCCATCATTTCGTGGACGGTGCCCTGGATGAAGACAATGCGGTCTTCCAGCAGGCGCGAGTAAATGTCGTAGCTGCGTTCGCCACGGCTGGTCTTCTCAATCACGAATGGAAGCGGGTAACCCATGGGATGCCTCGGTTGTCGGTTGTCAGTTTTCAGTTGTCAGTATACGGCAATCGGCTGTCGCTAGGTGCTGACAACTGACAACCGATAACTGACAGCTCTAGACGTACTTCGCCTTCTGCCTCAGCAGCTTCAACACCTTGCCGGTCTTCAATTCTTCCCGCATGCCGTTCAGGGTGCCGTCCTGGTTGAGCTGGGTGAACACTTCATCGACGTCGCGGCCGACCTGGGCCGCGAGGCGGGCGACTTCGCGCTTCACTTCGTCTTCAGTCACGACCAGGCGTTCCTTCTTGGCAATCGCGTCCATCACAAAGGCGCGCTTGAGCATGCCCTTCACTTCGTCAACGCCCTTGTCCTTGTTGGCGTTCAGGAAATCCCGCACGTCTTCTTCGGGCGTGCCGGCCTGGTACATGCGATAGGCCTGCTGTTGCACCAGCTCAGCGGCCTTGCGGCGGCTGAAGCGCTCAGGCAGTTCCATGCTGGTTTTTTCGGCCACGGTCTGCAGGGCGCGTTCCTCGATCACGCGGTCAAGTTCAGCTTCCTTGTCGGAAAGCAGCTTGGCGCGGATGTCTTCTTTCCAGGCATCCAGCGATTCCATGCCGCGCTTTTTGGCGACTTCTTCCAGGTCGGGGCCTTCGTACTTCAGCACTTCGTGCACTTCAATCTCGATCACCGCCTCCTTGCCCTGGAAGTCAACGCGCGGGAAGTCCGCCGGCAGGGTGGCCTTCAGCTCAAGCTTGTCGCCGGCCTTCTTGCCGACCAGCGCCTCGGCGGCACCGGCGGGCTGCAAGCCAGCAACCCAGGCCTGGCCGACTTCCAGCATGCCACTGCGGCGGTTCAGGATCAGTTCTTCGCCGACCTTGACATTCACGGCCGCGCGCAGGAATTGCCCCTTCGATGCTCCGCCTTCCACGGGCTTCAATTCGCCCTGCTGCACCTGGTCGCTGCGCATCACGGCGTGGATTTCGTGTTCTTCGGCCTTTGGTGTCGGGCGCTGCAGTTCAAGGCCCTTGTATTCAGGCAGTTCGAACTCGGGGTAGACCTCGGCTTCCAGCACGAAGCGGGCGGGCGCGTTGGACTTCAGGTCCGCGGCCTCAACCATTTCGACGTTGCCGAGGATCTTGAGCGCGTGTTCTTCGCGGGCCTTGGTGACGACTTCTTCGGCCAGGGTCTGGCGCACGTCGTCGCTGACTTCGCGGCCGAAGCGCTTTTCCAGCATGTGCTTGGGGGCTTTGCCCTTGCGGAAGCCGGGAAACTGGACCTGGCGGTTGATATCGCGGAATCCTTCGGCGAGTTTTTCGGTCACGTGATCGGCGGGGACTTCGGCCTTGATAATGCGCTTGCAGCCGCCCGCGACTTCAATCGAGATTTGCATGGCAGGGTCCTGGACAGTCCTGTGACATCTGGTGCCGCGCCTGTGGAACTGCTTCACGGGCCGCGGTGCGCCTTCCTTGGCGCAGGGGCGGGGATACTAGCAAGGCCGTTGTCAGGCACAAGCAAGGCGGGGATTGAAATTCGCGTGGAGGCTCGTTCGTTGCATCAGGGCAACATGCTTGCCGTTGCGCGAAGTTGCTGTCTGGATAGAACGCTGCTGATTTGTTCAATACAGTACCGACTGTTACTGCATTGGCTGGCACCCTGGAGCGGTTATCTATGTCGCGCGCCAAAGTCCGCATCGTTGATGGCATTGATGCGGGCGTAGAGAAAGAGCTGCCCGATGAGGGCAGCGTAGTTATTGGCCGTCGCAGCAGCTGCGATCTGGTATTGCGCGTTGACAGCGTATCGCGTGAGCATTGCCGCATTGACCGCACCGACGGCGCGTACTGGCTGCACGACAACGGCAGCAGCAACGGCACACTGCTGAACGGCCTCCGCATCGAAAAGGCCAAGCTGGTCCACGGCGACGTGATTACCCTGGACCGTGTTACCCTTGAGTACATCGAAGAGGCCGACAGCGCCCAGACCCGCGAGATGATCCGCGAGTTCGTGGTGCAAAAGCGACCCGACGTGGACGGCACCTACACCGCCGAAAACAGCCTGATCGGCAAGGTGCTGAAGCATTACAAGGTGCTGAGCGTGATCGGCGAAGGCGGCATGGCGCTGGTTTACAAATCGCGCGATGAACGCAACGGCGACATCGTCGCGCTGAAGGTCCTCAAGCGCGGCGACACCGTGGACCAGGAAAATCTGCAGCGCTTCCTGAAAGAGTTCAAGACCGGCAGCAAGTTGAACCACCCGAACATCATGCAGGTGTACGAGATCGGCGAGGTGGACGGCACCTATTTCATCGCCATGGAGTACATCAACGGCTCGTCACTGCAGGAGATTCTTGACGAGAAGGGCCGCCTGTCCGCCGAGGGTACACTCAAGATTGGCATCCAGGTCGCCAAGGCGCTCGAGTTCGCGTTCAGCCAGCGCATCATCCACCGCGACATCAAGCCCGAAAACATCCTGATCAGCCGCGAAGGCGAAGTGAAAATCACTGACCTTGGGCTGGCCAAAGAGCTCAAGCGCTATGTCAGCGTCAACATCACCAAGACTGGTGAAGGCATCGGCACGCTGCACTACATGAGCCCTGAGCAGGTTGAAAACACCCGCGACGTGGACCAGCGCGCGGACATCTATTCACTCGGTGCGACCCTGTACGAGTGCCTGTGCGGCCAGCCGCCATTTGATGAAGTCGGCGTCTGGAAGTTCGTTGAGGCCATCAACGAAAAGCCGCCACCGGACCTGAACGAGCGCGTGCCCAACCTGCACGCGGACGTCTGGCCCGTAATCCAGCGGGCGCTGGCAAAGCGACCTGAAGAGCGTCAGCAGACTCCCACGGAACTCCGGGAGGATTTGGACAGGCTGTTGACCAAGGTACAGGCAGACCGGCGCAAGAAGGTCTCGGCCCAGGACAATTGATGCAGTCTGATCAAACCAGTTCCGCGCCCGAACATGGGGGCAACATGGTTCATGCCAATACTGGCAAGAAGCGTGACGCCAACCGTACCAAAGGCGCCATTCTGCACGCGGCAATCACCGAGTTCGCCCTGCGCGGACCGGCCGGGACCCGCGTCGACGAAGTCGCCGCTCGCGCCGGTGTCAACAAGAGCCTGATTTACCAGTACTTTGGCAGCAAACAGGAGTTGTACGCTGAAGCCCTCAGCTCCGTGCTTGCCACGATCACCGAACAGTCCGAGCAAGCCTCGCGCAACTCAGCCAGTGTGGCCGAGTCGGGCGATCTGTTCGGCTTTGTACGAGCCTACCTGGAAGAACACCTGCGCCTGCTTGAGGCCGTGCCCGAGTACCCCCGCCTGATGGCCTGGGAAAACCTTGAGGGCGGCCGCACCTTGGCGCGCCTGCCGATGCAGACGATGTATCGCTCGTTTCTAGATCGCGTGCGGCAGATCCTTGAGCCGGCGCAGCAGAAGGGCGTGCTGCCCAAGGCGCTCAGCTTCGAGCACGTGGCACAGGGCGTAATGGCGCTGACGCACTACTACATGATCCATCGGGGAACGCTGCTGCATCTCTTCCAGCAGGATCCCAACTTGCCGGCAACGCGCGAAGGCTGGCTTGACTTTGTGGCCAGCATGTTCGTCGGCAGCTTCCAGATGATGAAGTCGGGCAAGCCGCGGCCTGGCGTTTGAGGCGTCAGCGCCCGGCGGGCACCAGCCCACGGCGCTGCAATGCGGCCTCGTATTCAACGGCGAATCGTGTGTTGCCGGTCCGTGCACGCTTGATGCTTTCTTCCGTCGCAAGCAGTTGCTGCAACTCCGTGTCCCAGGCCTGGCGGTCTTCTGCGTCAGCGGAGCCTTCGGCGCGCTTGCGGGCTTCTCGAATCATGTCCTCAAGGCGCGAGCAGTCGCCGCTGTCCAATCCTTCGACGATCGCACGCAGCCACGCTGCGGATTGGGCGTGATCCTCGCCCAGTGCGGCCATCGCGTCGGCGCGGGCGAGTGCCCGGTCTCGCAGCTCGGTGGCATGGGCGGTGCTCGCGGTTGTCCGGGCCCGGTCAAACTGATTCACCGAAAACAGCGCCATGCCCGTAACGGCGTCTTCGCGAACCGGCATGGCCAGCGCGGCTGCGGCAAGCAACGTGACCAGCCCCACGGCCGTCAATGCACGACGAAGCTCGCTGGCGTGTCGGCGGCGGACTTCTGGGTAAGCGGCCGCCTGGATGATGTCGCGAACACGCTGCTCAAGGCTGAAGTAGCGCCAGCTTGCCCGCTTCAGCGCGCGGCGCGAGGTTACCCCAAGGCGCAGCAGGACCGATCCGATCAATTCAGGATGGGTGTGCCGGGCGGCAAAGTCGTCTGCCTGGCGCTCGAAGCGGCGGCTGATGTAGCCGCCGATGAAGATCCCATAGCCGACCAGCGCGGCCGTAAGCAGCACCTGGTACGGGCCTTCCTCGGGAATGTGCTGCATCAGGTACATGCCCGCCAGCAGCAGCAGCAGGAAGGAAAGCACAAGGCCCAGCAACCAAAGCAGGTGGCGGTGCTTCACATGCCCGAGCTCATGGGCAAACACGGCCACCACTTCGTCCTCGTGCATCGTCTTCAGCAGGGCATCAGTGACAAACACGTACTTGAAGGGCGGCACAATGCCGATCGCAAACGCATTCACGAATGACGTGCCGCCGGTGCGCCAGACCAGTATCTGGTCCACGCGCGCACCGACATCGCGGGCCAGCGAAACCATGCGCCGGCGAAGCGGGCCATCGGGCAGCGGCTGCGCGCGTACCGCCAAGCGCACAAGCATTGGCGCCAGCAGCATCAGCGGCAGCGTTACAAGCAATTGCGCCACCATGCCCAGGATCTGGAATGAGTCCATCAGGTCGGCGGCCACCGTGCTGTTCTGGCGTATCGCCCACAAGGCAGCCGACACGAGTGCCACCGGCATCAGCAGCGCCAGTACTGCGCCAACCTGAAACCGCAGATACGCAATCAACTTCCACGCGCCGCCTCGGACCTGCCGCTCGACCAGGAATTGGCACAGCCAGCCCCCCGCCTGCATCAACAGCCATGGTGCGATCACCGGCAGCAGGCTGAGGTATTCCGGCACGCCCAGCGTTTCGCGGACGTAGTCCGTCCAGCCAAAGACCGCGCACAGCACGGCAAACAGCACCAGCCCCATTACCTCGGCACCAAGACGCAGCTGTGCGGCGTGGCGCAACAGGTGCTCGCGCTCGCGGACGATCTCGGCGCGAAGCGACGGGTCGGCGTGCAACTCGGCTGCGGCGGCTTGAAGCTTGTTGAATTGCCAGCGGCTCGCGACCTGCCACGCAAGCAGCGCGTGAAGGCCCGTCAGCATCAGCGGGGCCGCCAGCGCGGCAATGGGAGACTCCGGGCCGACGAACGTGCCGTGGCCGGCAGCGGCCTCGCCGATCATCAGCGCCAGCAGTGTCCCGAACAGGTTCAGCAAAGCGGCTCCGTTCCCCTGATTGTAACGGCGGCTCGGGCTACCCGCTTCCCGTTGCCCGGCAGGTCCAGTGGCGCTATTGTCCGCCCTTCCTGTGAAGGTGTGTGCATGGCCATGCGGCGGACAGTAGAAAAGACGGCAGCCACGGGCTTTGACCCCGACGCGGGCGACTTTGGCGTGTATCCCGCCGGCAAGAAGCCACCGGCAAGTGCGGATCAAAGCAGCGGTCAGAACAGCGAGCAGAACATGAAAGAGTTCAAAGTCGCCGTGATTCCCGGCGACGGTATCGGTCCTGAAATCATCGAATCGGCCGTGGCAGTCACACGTGAGGCCGCGCGCAAGTTCGACATCAAGCTAGTGGACGCAAGCGTGCCCGCGGCCGCACAGGCCGTGGACCAGGGACTTCCGCCGCTTCCTGACCATACGCTGAAGCTGTGCCGCGAAAGCAATGCCATCCTGTGCGGTCCCTTTGGCGATCCGCGCTGGGACAACGCGCCGCCGGCCGAGCGCCCCGAACGCGCCAAGCTGCAGTTGCGCAAAATTTTCGACCTGTTTGCGAACCTGCGTCCCGTCAAGCCCGTGCCGGCACTGCTTGAGGCTAGCCCGCTGCGCCGCCAGCTGATTGAAGGCGTAGACATCCTGATTGTGCGCGAACTGACGGGCGGACTTTATTTCGGTGAACCGCGCGGCTATTTCAGCGATGACAAGGGCCGTTACGGCGTGAACACCATGAAGTACCACGCCTGGGAAGTTGAGCGCATCGGCAAGGTGGCCTTTGAAGCCGCGCTGCTGCGCCGCAAGCGCGTACACAGCGCCGACAAGGCCAACGCGCTGGAAGTGATGCAGCTGTGGCGCGAGACGGTGAGCAAGGTCCACACCGAGCAATACAAGCAGGTCGACCTCAAGCACATCTTCATCGACAACTGCTGCATGCAGCTTGTCTCGGAACCGTTGCAGTTTGACGTGATCGTCTCGGGCAACATGTTCGGCGACATCCTCAGCGACATCGGCGCCGAGATCACCGGCAGCCTTGGCATGCTGCCCAGCGCCAGCCTGGGCGCGGGCACCCCGCTGTTTGAGCCCGTGCACGGCAGCGCGCCCGACATCGCGGGCCAGAACAAGGCCAACCCACTGGCGATGATCCTGACCGCGTCGATGATGTTCACCCACGCGGCCCGGCGCCCCGACATAGGCAACGCGATTGATGCCGCTGTCGCCCGCGCCCTCGACAAAGGCTACCGCACCCGCGACATCGCTACCGGCGCATCGGGCGAAAAGCTGGTCGGTACCCGCGAAATGGGCGAGGCCGTGCTGAAAGAGCTTTCCTGAGTACCATAGCGTCAGCGAGGTCCCATGACGCTGTACGCATTGATCCTTGCCGGGGGCGCCTCAGCGCGCTTCTGGCCGCTTTCGGGCGATGAGCACCCGAAGTACCTGCTGCGGCCGGACGGTCGACGCACGCTGCTGGAACTTGCGTATGAACGTGCGCAGAGTTGCACCACGGCAGCCAACATCCTGGTGGTAACGGCCGAGGCCCAAGCCGCCGCCGTACGCGATGCGCTGCCGGGATTGCCCGCCGACAACCTGTGCGTTGAGCCCGCGCGGCGCGATACCGCAGCCGCAATCAGCCTTGGCTGCAAGGTGATTGCGGGTCGTCAGCCCGGTGCCGACGTGCTGGTGCTCCCTGCTGACACGCTGCTGGAGCCGGCTGATGCGCTGTCGCGCGCGGTCGCCAATGCGCGCGCAGCAGCCGGGTTTGAAGCGGCGATTCATGTATTCGGCGTACGCCCCAGCCACGCTGAAGGCGCCTATGGATACATCGAACGCGGCGAGCAGGCCGGCGCCGGCGTGTTCAGCGTGCGCAGCTTCGTGGAAAAACCCGGCGAACAGGCCCGCGCGCTGATCGCCCGCGGCTTTCTTTGGAACGTGGGTTGCTTCCTGTTCCGGCTTGAGACCTTTGATCGGGAACTGGCGGCGCACATGCCGGCGCACAGTAATCGCCTGAAACCCGCCAACCCGGGCGCGGTGACGCCCGAAGACTACGAAGGCCTGCAAAGCATCAGTATTGATTACGGGCTGATCGAGAAGGGCCGCAACCTGCGCGTGGCCGTGGTCGAGGCCAGCTTTGACGACGTCGGCACGTGGGACGCATTGTTGCGCAACGGCGCTGCCACCCAGGGCAAACTTGTGCAGGTAAACGCTTCCGACAACACCGTGCTGGCACCCGGACGCGAAGTGGCAGTCGTGGGCGCCAATGATCTGCTGGTGGTCGCCGATGGCGAGCGGATTTTGGTCATGCGCAAGGGTGCCGGCCAGCTGGTCAAGAAGGTCAGTGGGGCGCAGACCCGAAAGCCCGACGATGCCTGAGACCCGCTGGATCGGCGTTGACCCGGGCACGAAGTATGTCGGCATCGCAATCAGCGCCGGCACCATGGCCATGCCCGTGAACGTGCTGGCCGCAACGCCCCACGCCAAGCTGCTGGACGAACTAAAGAAGCTTGCCGCTCGTGAGGCCGCCACCGGCTTCGTGGTAGGACTCCCGCTGAACATGGACGGCAGCGAAGGCCCGGCAGCCAAGCAGGCGCGCGCGTTCGCGGCCGAGCTTGCCGGGCACACCGGCCTGCCCGTGGAGCTCGTGGATGAACGCCTGAGCAGTTTTGAGGCCGAGGGCCGTCTGATCGACGGCGGCATGAAACCCAGCGAAAGAAAGATGCGTGTCCATGCTGTGGCCGCACAGTTGCTTCTGGAGGCTTATCTGGGGCGGGTTTCGGGCGATTTAGAGAAACAGCCGGAATAGCTTTGGGCGGGTCATGGTTTCACGTTGGGTTTGACAGCCTGATGAAACCGTGCTTATGATTTCGCCCCTCATGCCCGAAGAAGTTGAAAACTCCGGCCCCGAAAGCCAGCCAGACGCGCCAGCACCCAAACCCAAGGGTGCCGCCAAACCGCGCAAGAAGGCGGCTTCGAAGGCCGATGCCCCGGGCGATGACGCTGCCCCGGCGGCCCCGAAAGCCCGCAAAGCCAAGTCAAAACGCAAGAAGTCCAAGTCCAAGGGCACGTCGCTGAAGCCGCGCGGCAAGCCACTGGTCATCGTCGAGTCGCCCGCCAAGGCCAAGACCATCAACCGATATCTCGGCGATGGATACGTGGTGAAGGCCAGCGTCGGCCACGTGCGCGACCTGCCCAAGAGCAAGCTGGGCATTGATGTGGAGAAAGACTTCGAGCCGCAGTACCTGACGATCCGCGGCAAGAAAGACGTGCTGAAGGACCTGAAGAGTTCGGCGCTGAAGGCCAAGATGGTCTACCTGGCGCCTGACCCTGACCGCGAGGGCGAGGCCATCGCGTGGCATTTGAAGGAAGCCCTGGCGCTGGCACCGGAGCGCGCCAAGCGCGTCACCTTCAACGAAATCACCAAGAAGGCGATCCAGCACGCCTTTGAAAACCCGCGCGAGATTGACACCAATCTCGTCAACGCGCAGCAGGCCCGCCGCATGCTGGACCGGCTGGTGGGCTACAAAATCAGCCCGCTGCTCTGGCGCAAGGTGTTCCGCGGCCTGAGTGCCGGGCGCGTGCAGAGTGTCGCGCTGCGGCTGATCGTTGAGCGCGAACGCCAGATCATGTCCTTCGTGCCCGATGAATACTGGACCATCACCGCGTTCTTGGGCAAAGAACAGCTCGCCAAAGACGGTCACGAGCAACTGGCGCGCTTCATCGCCGCCTACCACGGCACCACGCGCGAGGCCGAAAAGCCGGAAGACGAAGACAGCACCGACGAAGACCTGAGCGTCGAGGCCGACGACAAGGCCGAGCCGGTCGAAAAGCCGCGCATGCCAGAGGGCGTCTTCTACGCCGAGTTTAAGACCTATAAGGGCGAGAAGCCCGAGCTGGCCAATCGCGCCGCCGTGAACGCGCTGCTGGCCGAGATCGAAACGAAGCCGTTTGTGGTAAGCAAAGTCGAAACCAAAGAACGCCAGGACCGGCCCAAGCCACCCTTCATCACCAGCACGCTGCAGCAGGCGGCCAGTACGCGGCTGGGTTTTGGCGCGCGCAAGACGATGCAGATCGCGCAGCGGCTGTATGAAGGTATGGAAATGGGTGAAGACGGCCCCACAGGCTTGATCACCTACATGCGTACCGACAGCCACCACCTGTCGGACTTCGCGGTCAACGACGCGCGCGAAATGATCAACCGAGAATTCGGGCCGAAGTATCTGCCCGAGAAGCCGACCTTTTTCAAGACGAACAGCAAGGCGCAGGCGGCGCACGAAGCCATCCGCCCGACCAGCGTCGCGCGCACGCCTGACAGTGTTGCCCGCTACCTCGAGCGCGACCAGCTGCGCCTGTACACGATGATCTGGGAGCGCTTCGTCAGTTGCCAGATGATGCCCGCGGTGTGGGCGGTCACCACGATTGACATTGCCGCCGGCGATGCCGTGTTTCGCACCAGTGGCAAGCGGCTTGTGTTTGACGGCCACGCGCGCGTGAGCGGCGTTCGCGTGGACAAGTCCGAGCAACTGCTGCCCCAGGTCGCGGAACAAGACAAGCTGCTGGCCCACAAGATTCAGCCTGACCAGCACTTCACGCAGCCGCCGCCGCGCTTTTCGGAAGCCAGCCTGGTCAAGACGCTTGAAAAGGAAGGCATCGGCCGCCCAAGTACCTACGCCAGCATCATCGGCACCATCCAGGACCGCAACTACGTGCGCGGCGAAAAGCGGCGCCTGTTCGCGACTGAGCTTGGGATGATGGTCAACGACATGCTGGTGAACAATTTCCAGCGCATCCTGCAGACCGACTTTACCAGCAAGATGGAAGCGCAGCTCGACAAGATCGAAGAAGGCGAACTGGACTGGATTGAAGTCCTGCGCAACTTCTACGCCATCTTCGAAGAAGAGCTGGCCGAGGCCGAGATCAAGATCGAGAAGGTCAAAGGCAAGCCGGCACTGGACGAAAATGGCCAGATGGTGCCCTGCCCCGTCTGCAACAGCGACATGATTGAGCGCTGGAGCCGCTTCGGCAAGTTCTTCGGCTGCACCAAGTTCCCTGAATGCAAGGGCACCGTGCCGCTGGATAAACACGGCCGCATCCTGCGCGTGAAGAAGGAAGACCTTGAGTGTCCGCTGTGCGCCAAAGAGCTGGTGGTGCGCATGAGCCGCCGTGGCCCGTTCCTGGGTTGCAGCACGTTCCCGGTCTGCCGCGGCACGCGCAGCCTCGACAACGACAAGCCGCTGAAGCAGCTGAAGCTTGAGGCCGAGTACGCCGGCATCAGCTGCGACCTGTGCGGCTCGCCGATGCAGATGAAGACATTCCGGGGCCGGCCGTTCATCGGCTGCACGCGCTATCCGGAGTGCAAGAACACCTACAACCCCAACAAGGCCCGCGAGGCCCTGGATGCGGGCAAGCTGAAGCAGGACGACAAGCTGGTGCAGGACGCCTTGGCGCGCTACGAGGCAATCAAGCTTGAACGCGAAGAGCAGGACCGGGCGATGCAGGAAGCCAAGGCCGGCTCGGACCCGGCTGAAGCGGAAGCCACCGAGGACAGCCCGGGCGAGGAGGTCGCGGCGGACTAGCCTGCTATTGACACGTCAAGTCTTGACGTGTAAAGTCATGGCGCGTGACGTCGCAAGCCGTGGGTAGCCCAACCGGAACGAGGCGCCTGCCTTAGAAGCAGGACAGTGCGGGTTCGAATCCCGCCTCACGGACCAGAAAGCAGCAGGGCGCGCCAACGCGCGCCCTTTTTTGTTGAACACCGCGCTACTTGCCAAACGGCAGCTTTGGCAACTTGGGAAGTCCCGGTTTGTCGTCGTCCTTCTTGTCGTCTTTCTTGTCGCCGCCTTCGTCTTTCTTTGGCAGCCCGGGAATCTCGGGAAGTTCAGGAAATGTGATCTTGCCGTCGCGGATGTCTTCGGCCGCACCAAGCCCGCGCTTTTGGAAGTCGGCGAAATCCTTGGGGAACTTGGCCGGCAGCTGGTTGAAGTTCTTGGCAAAGTCGTCGATGCCAACGGCCTTGCCCAGCATAGTCACGAGATCTTTCTCGTTGGGCGCCACCACGGCGGGCGCGTACTCGTTCTTGTCGTTGAACAGCTTCAGCCGCAGCGGGAAGCCGCTTTTGTAGCCGGTCATCAGGCGGTTCCAGGCAAACGTGAAGCTGTCGGCGGGCAGGCCCAGAATCGTGTTCACGCCGGCCTTTTTGGCGACGAAGCCGTTCTTGAGCAGCACCTGCAGGTGGAAGTCGCCCAGGCTGTCACTGTCGGCGCCCTTGCTGCTCATGGTGCGCGGAGTGCCTGTGGGCTCGACACTCATCGCATCGGCGCTGGCGTCCTTCACGAATTCAAAGGGCAGGTTGAAGCTCTTGTTCAGTTGTTCGCCGCTGTACTTCATGGTGCCGGCGATGGCGTCCAGCAGGCCGCGCGTTCCCGGCGATTGCAGCGCCGGTGCAAAGCCGCCCTTGCCGTCAAACACGCGCATGTCCAGCGACAGGCCCTTATCGCCCTGTGCGGCCACGTATGAATTGAAGCCGGTACAGAATTCGCGTGCTGGCAGCCCCAGAATGGTGTTGGTGCCGGGCTTGGGCGTGACGGTGAAGTTGGCCGACGCCAGCCGCACACGCAGGTCGTTCAGGTCGGCACTGTTGGCCCCAGGCGACGAAAAGCCGCGCCGGGTACCGTTCTTGTCCACGCTCTCGAGGCGCACAACGGCCGCCGGTGCCACGTTGAACGGCAGGTTGAAGCTGCGTCCCAGTTCATCGCCGCGATAACTCAGCGCGCCAACCACGGCGTCAATCAGGCCGCGCGGGCCCGGGCTTTCGAAGGCCGGGCTGAACGCGCCGTCCGCGCCGAACAGCCGCGTTGTCACCACCAGCTTGCCGCTTTCGCCCGCCAGAAACGTGTTCATGCCGCGACACACATCGCCCGCAGGCAGGCCCATGATCTGCGTTTGCCCGGCCTTGGGCGCGATGGTGAGGCTGCTCAAGTCCAGCACCACGCGCAGGCCGGAAAGGTCCGCGCTTTCAGCCCCCGGTGAAGTGAAGCCGCGGGTGTTTCCGGCCTCGTCGACGCTGCGGAGCTTCGCGCGCGCGTCTTTACCGACGACGAAGGGCAGGTCAAAAGCCGTGTTCAATTGCTCGCCGGTGTAGTCCAGCACGCCGACCATCGCGTCCACGATCCCGCGCACGCCGGGGCTTTCGAGGGCCGGGCTGAAGGCGCCCTGTTCGTTCATGATTCGCGTGCGCAGCTTCAGGCCGCCATCGCTGCTGCTGAGCAGAGCGTTGAACGCGCGGCAGAACTCGTCGGCGGGCAGGCCCATGATGTCCTTTTGCCCGGCCTTGGGGCGAATCGTCATGCCGCCCAGGTTGAACGACACGCGCAGGTCGTTGAAGTCGTGGCGTGCTTCGCCGTCGATCGTCAACTTGGGGTCGCGCGGGGTGCCGTCGGCGTTCACGCTTGCCAGGCCGATGCTCGCGCCGTCGCTGATCTCAAAGGGCAGGTCCACCAGGCTGCGGATGTCGGCCGCCTCGAGCGTAAGCGCGTTCACGATCGCGTCGACGAAGCCGCGCAGCCCCGGCCGCTCCAGATCAAGCATGATCGCATCCTTGCGGCCCTGGAAGCCTACGACCAGATCCAGCCCGCCCATACCTTCAATCACGCGGTTCAGTCCGCGCAGCACATACTTGGCGGGCAAAGCGCCCGTGTCCGCATTGTCTTCGGCAAACCTCAGGCCATTGACCTTCAGCCGCAGCTTCACCGCCAGCCCGTCATGCCATGTGAAGGCCGCCATTGGCGAGCCGAAGTTGCCCTGTTCGTCGCAGGTCCCAAAGCTGATCGTCGGGCTGCCGCCGGCCAACGGCAATGGCGAGCCGCCTGCCAGGCCAAGAATCGGATCCAATGGGAAGTCCTCAACTTGCACACTGATGCCGCTTGGGGCCAGCATCGCGACAGCGCCATCACCGTCGAACCCGCCAAACCACAGCGCGAAGCTGGCTCTGGCGGGGCGGTCAAAACCAGGCGGTTGCAGGGCGCCCGCCATCATCAGGCGGGTGCGCCCCGCGTATTGCCCGTGTTCGTCGCTGAAGCGCGTCAGGCTAAGGCTGACGTCACGCAGCGTGGTGCCGAAGACCTTGGGGTCCACCATGCTTGACACGTCAAGGGAACGAATGCCGGCCTTGCCGTCGACTTGCTCAATGGATAGCAGCTCGGTGGGGTCAAAGCGGATCGTGAGCCCAAGCTCAACGCGCCGCTCGGCGTCGCCGTCCAGATTGCCTGCTGCCTTAAACTGCATCGGCTTGCCGTAGGCCACCGGCGAGCTGGTGACGCTTTCGGCGCTGAGTTCAAGCTGGGTAATTTTCGTGACGAAGGGTTTCTTGTCGGCCGCGGGGTCGCCCGCGAAGCTGACGTCAAGTTCAGCCAGCGCCGCGCGCTTGACCACCACCATCGGCTGTGCCTCCGCCGATTGCAGCGCCTGCGCAACGTACCACGCGCGGCCACTGGGGCCCGGGTTGAATGCTGTTGCCGGCGGCGGCTCCGCTTCGGCCGGTTCGGCTTCGCCTTCTTTGTCGGTGTACTCTTTCAGCTTTTCCAGCAGGTCCTGGATGTCTTTCAGCTCTTCGCTTTCCAGAATCTCGCGCGCCTTCTTCAGGTAATCATTCAGCGCGGGTTCGCTGGTATCGGTGGGGGGGCCTTCCGCCTGCGGCGGTGCTTCGCCGGCCGGCTCCGGCGGGCTGATCGGCTGCTGCCAGCGGATTGAAGTGGCCGAAACCTCGTTCACGACCAGCCGTCGTGTCAGCAGCTGCCAGAACTCAATGTCGAACACCGCTTCCTTCACGAAGATGACTTCGTGCTGCTGGCCGTTTTCAAGCGTCTGCCAGGCCGACAGATTTTCAACGCGCAGCTTGGGGCCAAAGATCGAAAAGCTGACGTTGGCGACTTCGGACTCGCCGTTTGCGCCCGCATAGGTGCGCGCGCCCGCCAGCAACTGGTCGCGGATGATGCCGTCGATCATAAACCAGTAGGTCAGTGCGGCCGCACCGAACAGGATTGGCAGCGCAATCGCGGCCTTCAGGCGCAGGAAGCGCACCTTGCGCGGCGTGGCCTCGGCCGCTGTTTCCGGCGCAACTGGCGCAGCTTCAGCCGCCGATTCTGCCGGCGCACCTTCAGCCGATGAAGACATACTTCACCGCCTTTGCGAGCCAGAGTTTCGAAAGCCATTTCAGCAGACGCGATTCTTTCAGCTTGCGGTCCATCCAGGGCTTGGCGCGCGACCAGCCCATCACGCCGACCACAAACAGAGGCCCCGCGATGATCAGCCACAGCGCAATCGCGCCCGCGACGTCGAAGTAATCCAGCCGCAGCCAGCTCAGGATCGGCGACTGCGCGGCCGCAATGACGGGCCCCCGCGGCGCGGCATCAAGGGCAGCCTGGCCCACGGGGCGGATCAGCCACAGCTGCGACGGCCACGAGATCAGGCCGAACACGCCAAACGAGAACATGGCGCTGCCGAAGTGCAGGTTGACCAGGATGATGGCGACAAACACGCACAGCATGGCCGCGCCAAAGGGCAGCAGGCCGGCCAGAGCACCCAACGTGAGGCCGAGCGCGACCTGCCAGGGACGCAGGTCCGCGTTGAGGGTTTTGTAGAGCCAGCGGGTGAACTTGAAGAACAGCAACCACATTGCGTTAGGTACCCGTCAGGAAGGTGGGGGATGTTATCGCATGGGCCCAAGGGGCTCAATCGAAAGCGGGGTGAAGCCCGTGGGAAGTTTGGGGGATATGTCGGAAACCCGTTTGTGGCAGGGGTTTGGGGAGGATCAGATTTTGCGCGCTCGGGCATTGCGGCGCAAAAAGCGGTTGCTATGTTCTCCGCTCCAATTTTGGCGCGAAGGCGCGCCGGCGTAGCTCAATGGCAGAGCACTGGTTTTGTAAACCAGCGGTTGCGAGTTCGAATCTCGCCGCCGGCTCCAGAATTGAGCCCGGGGGGCGGGTTTGGCCCCGGGTGCGGCAGTAGCAAGTCGCAGTGCAAGACGTGGCAAGGCAGCAGGCGGCAAATTGACAACTGAAGACCGGCAGGCGCAGACAAGCGCTGGTTTTGCAGGGCGAGCATTCGCGGCAAGACCACGCGACTGACGCACAGCGGGCAGATACCCAAGTGGCCAAAGGGGCCTGACTGTAAATCAGGTGGCTCATGCCTTCGAAGGTTCGAATCCTTCTCTGCCCACCAGCTTATTTGCGGCGCGGTGGAACGCGCGGCGACCAGTCCTGTGAGGGAGTGGCCAATACGGGTGCAGCTTTTGCGGGTGTAGCTCAGTGGTAGAGCATCAGTTTTCCAAACTGACGGTCGTGGGTTCGATCCCCATCGCCCGCTCCAGACAGACGCGAAAGGGTTCGTGGCGCGTGCAAACGCGACGCAATTTCCCCCGACGCGAAAGTACGCTGCCCTAGCTCAGGGGTAGAGCACTTCCTTGGTAAGGAAGAGGTCATGGGTTCAAATCCCATGGGCAGCTCCAGAAACAACGGCGTCAATCGCCACCGGTCTTTGGCAGTACGCAGTACCTGACAGCACGAACAGACAGTGGCACAGGGTCACTGTATTGAAGAAGAAGTACTTTGTAGTCGGACCAGCCGCCTTGGGCGGCCGAGAGCAAAAGGGTAAATCGCCATGGCGCGTGAAGCCTTCCAGCGCACCAAGCCGCACGTCAACGTCGGCACGATCGGACACATCGACCACGGAAAATCCACGCTGACTGCGGCGCTTGTCGCCGTCTGCGCGGCCCGCGGCCTGGCCAAGGCCAAGGCGTACGCGGAAATTACCAAGGGCGGCACGGTACGTGACGCGACCAAGACCGTGACGATTCACTCGGCCCACGTCGAATACGAATCCGAGACGCGCCACTACGCGCACGTCGACTGTCCCGGCCACGCCGACTACATCAAGAACATGATCACCGGTGCCGCGCAGATGGACGGCGCGATCCTGGTCGTTGCGGCCGACACCGGCCCGATGCCCCAGACCCGCGAACACGTGCTGCTGGCCAAGCAGGTGAACGTGCCGGCCCTGGTCGTCTTCCTGAACAAGGTGGACCTGGTCGACGACGCGGAACTGCTCGAACTCGTTGAGCTCGAAGTGCGTGAGCTGCTGAACAAGTACGAGTTCCCCGGCGACACCGTCAAGATCATCCGCGGTAACGCCAAGGCAGCGGTCGAAAACCCGTCTGACGCCGGCGCCAGCAAGTGCATCAATGACCTGCTTGCGGCCCTGGACACCGACATTCCTGAACCGACCCGCGAAGTCGACAAGCCGCTGCTGGTGGCCGTCGAAGACGTGTTCAGCATCAGTGGTCGTGGCACCGTTGCCACCGGCCGTATCGAACGCGGCAAGGTCAAGGTCGGCGACAACGTTGAGCTCGTGGGCCTGATTGAAGCCCCGCTCAAGAGCACCGTCACCGGCGTCGAAATGTTCCAGAAGGAACTCGGCGAAGGCATGGCCGGCGACAACGTCGGTATCCTGCTGCGCGGCATTGAAAAGAACCAGGTTGACCGCGGCATGGTTATCTGCGCCCCGGGCAGCATCAAGCCGCACACCGAGTTCGAGTGCCAGTGCTATATCCTGAGCAAGGATGAAGGTGGCCGTCACACGCCGTTCTTCAGTGGATATCGCCCGCAGTTCTACTTCCGTACCACGGACGTGACTGGCTCGTGCGATCTGCTCGGCGGCGCGGAAATGGTAATGCCTGGCGACACCGTGAAGCTGAAGGTGAAGCTCGGCAAGCCCGTGGCCATGGAAGAAGGCGCCAAGTTCGCGATCCGCGAAGGCGGCCGCACCGTGGGCGCAGGCAACGTCACCAAGGTGCTCGTCTAACGAGAACCGGAAGTGCAAACACAACCCGAATCGCCGGCGGCGGGCAATCTCGCCGCCGGCTGATTCGACAGACAGCGGCAGCGACGGGAACTTGCCGTCGAACGTGAGGCTGACATGGCAGGCGACAACCGTGAATACGTGTTCCTGGAATGCTCTGAAACGGGCGTGCGGTATTACCGCACCCAGAAGCGCGTGAAGGGCCAGGGCGTGAAGAAGATTGAGCTGATGAAGTACAACTCCAAGCTCAAGAAGCACACCCTGCACAAGGAAAAGAAGAAGTAGGTGTAGTTGTCGGTAGTCAGTTGTCCGTTGTCAGTGCTGACAGCCGACAACTGACAACCGATACGGCGGTAGCTCAACTGGCAGAGCAGCGGTTTCCAAAACCGCAGGTTGGGGGTTCGATTCCCTCCCGCCGTGCCAGATTTCGCGGGCGAGGCCCGCAGCAGGGCAGACAGTCTCAAGCAGGCAACGGCAGGTAAACTGCGGCAGGCACGGCAGGTACGTATGGGAATGCTCGAAAACTATCGTCGTGGGGCAGGGCGCAAGGTTCGCGGTTTCGTGACCCTGCTGCTGCTGTTCACGCTGGCGTGGCTTTCCTACGCGCTGCTTGAGTACGGCAACACCCGCCTTGACCGCCTGCTGCAACTTGAAGACCCGCTGTTCGGCCGCCAGCTTGTTTCCGGCGGTGGCGCGCTTACGGATTGGATCACGCCTTCGGCGTTCATCGCCGTTGCTGTGTTCATCGTCGGCCTCGTGGGCATCCGCTGGTGGATGAATGTGCCGCGTGCGGCCGACCTTCTGATTGAGACCGAAGCCGAGCTGAAGCGCGTGCGCTGGGCGCCCAAGAAAGAAGTCGGGCGCGCCACGGGCGTTGTGCTTTACTTCGTGCTGTGGTTTGCGCTTGTGATGTTCGTGTATGACCTGACCTTTACCTTTGCGATCGGTGTGGCCCAGGGCCAGAAGTGGAACCAGGTCGGCTGGGGCAGGGTTGTCACCATGGTGCTGCGCCTGGAAGACGACAAGACGCAGCAGGACGCGACCAACTGAACATGGAGATCACCAAGCCGATGAAGAAGTGGTACGTGTTGCGCGTTCAGAGTTCGCGCGAAGAAAAGATCAAAGAGAACCTTGAGAAGCGCGTGAAGTCGCGCGGTCTTGAGACGCTGTTTGACCGGATGGTGATCCCGACCGAGACGGTGCAGGAAATCAAGGCGGGCAAGAAGCGCGAACGCAAACGCAAAATGTACCCGGGGTACCTGTACCTCGAAATCGAAACAGAAGAAGACAACGCGGAAGGTGCGCAGCAGCGCTGGAAAATCAACGGCGATGCCTACCACCTGATTCGCGAAACGCCCGGCGTGGGTGACTTTGTGGGCGATCGCAACCAGCCCGTGCCGATGAGTGAAGACGACGTCCGCAAGATCCTGAAGATCACTGAGCCCAGCGATGAGGGCGAGGAAAAGGTCATCAAGGTCGAGTTCGCCAAGGGCGACGCGGTCAAGATCAAGAATGGCCCCTTCGATGGTTTCGAAGGGCACGTGGAAGAAGTCGATGCCGAGAACGGCCGCGTGCAGGTGATCGTGACGATCTTCGGTCGCGCGACGCCGGTGGGGCTGGAAAACTGGCAGGTCGAAAAGGTTTAGGACACAGTCGCCGGGGCCGGGTGTAACGGCAGGCGTACGACAGGCAATACAGGCGGCCCGAAACTGGCTGCCAGACTGAAAGAAGAAGGTGACCCATGGCAGCACCAGGCGTGAAGGAAGTGACAGCGAAGGTCAAGTTGCAGTGCGTGGGCGGCCAGGCTACGCCGGCTCCCCCGGTCGGTCCTGCGCTGGGCCAGCACGGCGTGAACATCGCGGACTTCGTCAAGCGTTTCAACGACGCGACCCGCCAGAAGAACATGGGCGTCGTGGTCCCGGTCGAAATCTCGATCTACAAGGACCGCACCTTCACGTTCATTCTCAAGAGCCCGCCGGCCAGCGTGCTGATCAAGACCGAGCTCAAGCTCAAGAGCGGCAGCAAGACCCCGGGCCGCGACATCATCGGCACCATCACCATGGACCAGTGCCGCAAGATCGCCGAGCAAAAGCTCAGCGACATGAACTCAGGAAGCATTGACGCAGCCGCCCGCGTGATCGCGGGTACGGCGCGCAGCATGGGCCTGAAACTGGCCGAGTAACTTTTCGCAGCAATCGCCACGGCAAACTGTCGGCCGCGGTGCGCAGGGCAGGAGACAGACCAGCAGAACCCCACTGCCAGGAGGTAAAATGGGAAAGAAGATCCGCAGCAAGAAGTACATCGAGGGCGCCAAAGCGGTTGAAGCCGCCAAGCGGTACACCCCCGACGAGGCCTTCGCGATTCTCGCGAAGATGCCCAAGGCCAAGTACGACGAAACCGTCAACCTTGCCGTGAAGCTGAACGTTGACCCCCGCAAGGCCGAACAGAACCTGCGCGGCAGCATTTCGCTGCCCCACGGTACCGGCAAGTCTTCGCGCGTGGTGGCGTTTGCCGAAGGTGAAGCAGCTGAAAAGGCGACAGCGGCGGGTGCCGTTGCCGTCGGCGGCGCGGAGCTGGCCAAGAAAATCGAAGAAGGCTGGCTTGAGTTCGACAAGGTTGTCGCGCACCCAAGCCAGATGCGTCACGTCGGCCGACTCGGCAAGGTGCTGGGCCCCAAGGGCCTGATGCCCACGCCGAAGTCGGGCACCGTGACCGACGACGTCGCCGCTGCCGTACGCGAGTTTGCCGCGGGCAAGCTCGAGTTCCGCACCGACGCCGGTGGCAACGTGCACATGGCGCTTGGCAAGCGCAGCTTTGCGGCCGACAAGCTGGCCGACAACCTGCGCCACGTGCTGAACCACATCGGCACGCTGAAGCCCGCCACAGTGAAGGGATTCTTCATCATGAAGGTCGCGGTGTCCGGCACGCATACGCCGGGTGTGCTGGTAGCGGTGGAACAGCAGCAGGCCTAGCGCCTGCCCGCAAAGGAGATCAGTGATGCCGAACCTGTTGAACACGCTGCTGGCTGACCAGTACGGCCGCACGCTTTCGGACATTTCGGAAGCGGTGGTGATCGACTACAGCGGCCTGAACAGCGAAAAGATGGCACAGTTCCGCACGGAACTGCGCAAGGCGCGCCTGACGATGGAAGTGGTGAAGAACCGCATCGCGGTGCACGCCTTGAAGGACAAGGGCCTGCAGGCCTTGATCGAGTCGCCCAACGCCAAGGAAATTTTCAAGGGCAGCACTGCCTTGATCTTCGGTGCGGAAGGCGCCATTGACGCGGCCAAGTTCACCACGACCTGGCTGAAGGGCAATGAAAAGACGATCAAGGTCAAGGGCGGCCTGATGGGCAAGGATGTGCTGGACTCAAAGGGAGTCACGGCCATCTCAAGCCTGCCGGGCAAGAAAGAGCTGCTGTCGCAGATGGTCGGCGGCTTTGTGTCCGTACCGCAAAAGCTTGCGGCCACGATGCAGACCGGTTACGCGCAGGTGCTGTGGGCATTCAACGCGCTGGCCGAAAAGCTGGAAAAGACAGGCAGCTAGCAGTACCAGAACACTTTTTGGATTTTGGATTTTGGACTTTGGAACGTTGCCACGGTCGGAATCCAAGTCGATTACAAGGAAAGTGATTGCGGGGCAGGACCAAGCAGGACCTCGGAAGTGACAGTCATGGCTGTGCAGGTCGCACGGCGACTGAGTCCAAAGTCCAAAATCCAAAATCCGCAATCCAGGGAGACAGAGATGTCCGTTGCTGAAAAGGTACAGAAGGTTCTCGACGAAGTCGCGACCTGGAGCCTGCTCGAAGTCCGTGACTTCGTGAAGGCATTCGAAGAAAAGTTTGACGTCAAGGCACAGGCTGCCGTTGCCGTCGCCGCTGGCGGCGGTGGTGGTGGTGCTGCGGCCCCGGCCGCTGCCGAGCAGACCGAATTCTCGGTTGTGCTGACTGGCGTGACCGACCCGGCCAAGAAGATCCCGGTCATCAAGGTGGTCCGCGAGATCACCGGCCTGGGCCTGGCAGAAGCCAAGAAGCTGGTCGAAGAAGCCCCGAAGCCCGTGAAGGAAAACGTGCCGAAGGAAGAAGCCGCCGGCATGAAGAAGAAGCTGGAAGACGCGGGTGGCAAGGTCGACCTGAAGTAGTCATTGACTGCTGCTGTTCATCCTTCCCGGGGATGTTATGCATCTCCGGGAAGGTTTCAGCGGCACGGGGTGCTTCGCCCCGCAAGCCGGGCAGGAATGCCCGAAAAATCTGCAAAAGGCTTTTCGCCTACAGACGGGGACAGCAGTGGCCGTGGGGACGGCCCGCATGTCCCGGGACAGCGAAGGGCAGTGGGGTATCGGCTTTGGCCGAATGACCCGCACGAGGGCACCTGGTTCCCCACCAGGGCGCCCCGTTTGTGTTTGTATGTGATTTGAAGTCGTCAGTTGCACGTGTTTGCGGCACACCAGACCGTCAACCAACAAGGCCCAACATGACATTGACCAAGGACGCCACTCCGATTCGCCGTTTTGGACGCTCGGTGGGGCAGGTGGAACTTCCGAACCTGGTTCAGCTACAGACTGAAAGCTACGCGCGCTTTCTGCAGGCAGACCTGCCGCAGAACCGCCGGACCGAGGTCGGGCTGCAGTCACTGTTCAGTGAGATCTTCCCGATCTACAGCTACGACCAGACGATGAACCTTGAGTTCCTGAGCTACGAGCTTGGCGAACCGCGCTACACGCCCGACGAATGCCGCGCGCTGAAGCTGACCTACGGTGCGCCGCTGGTCACCAAGATGCGCCTGAACCGCGACGGCCAAAGCGTTGACGAAGACGTGTACCTGGGCGAGTTGCCGCTCATGATCGGCGGCGGCGAGTTCATCATCAACGGCGCTGAGCGCGTGATCGTGAACCAGCTGCACCGCAGCCCGGGCGTTGACTTCGGCTTTGATCTCAGCCCCGACAACCGCAAGATGCACACCTGCTGGATCATCCCTGAGCGCGGCAGCTGGATTGAGCTGGCCGTTACCAAGAAGGACACGCTCAGCATCCGCATCGACCAGTCGGGCAAGTTCAGCGCGATGACTTTCTTCCGCGCCATGAGCCCGGAACTCAGCACCAGCGAAGCCATCATCCGCCAGTTCTATGAGACGCTGAAGGTCAAGAACGGCCCCAAGGCCGCCCAGAACCTGGCCAACCGCTACGCGGTCGGCGATGTGGTTGACCCCGACACCGGCGAAATCCTGGCCGAAGGCGCCACGCTGATTTCGGCCGACGTGGCCAAGGCCATCAGCGGCAACAAGAACATCAAGGAAATCGAGGTCATCAAGGAAGTGAAGGATCCGCTGATCCTGAACAGCCTGCAGGAAGACCCGACCACCGACCAGGAAGAAGCGCTCGAGCGCATCTACCTGCGTCTGCGTCCCGGCAACCCGGTCAACAAGGAAAAGGCCGCGGCCTTGTTCCATGAAAAGTTCTACGACGACACGCGCTATCGTCTGGGCCGCGTCGGCCGCTTCCGCCTGAACCGCAAGTTCGGCGTGGAGATTGACGAAAACGCGCAGTCGCTGATCCCGGAAGACATCAAGAACTGCGTCGAATACATCCTGAAGCTGCGCACGCCCGGCAGCGGCGCCACCGTGGACGACATCGACCATTTGGGCAACCGCCGCGTCAAGACGATCGACGAGCTGGTCTGCGACGAACTTCGCAAGGGTTTCCTGAAGCTCAAGAAGAACGTCCAGGAACGCATGAACCTGGAAGAAACCCCGACGCCGCGCAACCTGATCAACGCCAAGACGATCAGCACTGCCGTCGCCTTCTTCTTCGGCCGCGGCGAGCTGTCTCAGGTCGTTGACCAGACCAACCCGCTGTCGCAGTTGACGCACGAAAGGCGCCTGTCGGCCCTTGGCCCGGGCGGCTTGAACCGCAAGCGCGCGGGCTTTGAAGTGCGCGACGTGCACATCAGCCATTACGGCCGCATCTGCCCGATTGAAACGCCGGAAGGCACGAACATCGGCCTGATCTCAAGCCTGTGCACCTATGCCCAGACGGACGAGTACGGCTTCCTGGTGACGCCATACCGTGTCAGCAAGAAGGGCAAGGTCAGCGACGAAATCGTGTTCCTGCGCGCTGACGAAGAAGTGCAGGCGGTGATCGCGCCGGCCGATGCCCCGACCGACGACAAGGGCAACCTGGTCGGCGATCACATTGCCGTGCGCATCGGCCAGGACTTCAAAACCGTCAAGGCCGATGAAGTCAACCTGATCGACGTCAGCAGCATGCAGATGGTCGGTGTCAGCGCAGCGCTGATCCCGTTCCTTGAGCACGACGACGCCAACCGCGCGCTGATGGGCAGCAACATGCAGCGCCAGGCCGTTCCGCTGGTGCAGACCGAGCCGGCGATTGTCAGCACCGGCATGGAACGCCACGTCGCTCGCAACAGCGGTATGGTGGTACGCGCGGTCAGTGACGGCGTCGTCCGTTACGTGGACAGCCGCGAAATCATCATCGGCGACGAAATCTACACGCTGCGCAAGTTCGTCGGCCTGAACGAACGCACCTGCCTGAACCAGGTGCCGATCGTGCACGAAGGCGACCGCGTTAAGGCCGGCGACGTGATCGCCGACGGTGCCGCCACCCACCACGGTGAGCTGGCACTGGGGCGCAACATCCTGCTCGCGTTCATGCCCTGGGACGGCTACAACTTCGAAGACGCCATCCTGGTCAGCGAAGAGTTGCTGCACCGCGACGTCTTCACCTCGATCCACATCGAAGAGTTCGAGATCGAAATCCGCGAAACCAAGCTCGGTCGCGAAGAGTTCACGGCCGAAATCCCGCACGTCGGTGAACGCCAGCGCAAGAACCTTGATGAAGGCGGCGTGATCCGCATCGGCACCAAGGTCGGCCCCGGCGACATCCTCGTCGGCAAGGTCGCGCCCAAATCCAAGTCGGAACTTACCCCCGAAGAAAAGCTGCTGTACGCGATCTTCGGCAAGGCCGGCGAAGACGTGAAGAACGACAGCCTCGAAGTCTCGGCCGGAAGCTACGGCGTCGTCATCAAGACCGAGCGCTTCAGCAAGCGCATCGCCCAGACCGAAGAAGAGAAGAAACAGGTCAAGATCGAGCAGAAGAAGGCCAACGAAATCTTCGTGGCCGAATGCCGCGAGCAGTTGACGGCACTCGCCAGCGAACTGGAAGAGGCTCTTGGCGAAAAGCCCAAGAGCAGCAAGAAGGCGGTCAAGGCAGTCCTCAGCGATGAAGACCGCAACTCGCTCACGGCCGATGAAATCGAAGACGTGCTCAGCAACCTGTCACCGGACGCATTCGGTGCATCCGGCCGCTCGGTGCGGCTGGTGGAAGAAGCGATCAACCGTTGCCGCAAGAAGATCCGCGGCGCGCAGCAGAAGCTGAACCGCGTGATCCAGAAGCTGACCCGCGGCGATGAGCTGCCGACGGGCGTGCTGGAAAAGGTCCGCGTGGAAATCGCGACCAAGCGCCAGCTCAGCGTCGGTGACAAGTTCGCCGGTCGCCACGGCAACAAGGGCGTGGTCAGCAAGATCATGAAAGTCGAAGACATGCCGTTCCTCGAGGACGGCACCGCAGTGCAGATGCTTCTGAACCCGCTGGGCGTTCCGTCACGCATGAACGTCGGCCAGCTGTTCGAGCTGCACCTTGGCATCGCGGCCAAGAAGCTCGGCTTCCGGGCCGTGACCCCGGTGTTCAACGGCGCAACCGAACACGACATCACCCAGTTGCTCGAAGAAGCCGGCATGGACGTCGACGGCAAGTCGGTCCTGTATGACGGCCGCACGGGCAGCCCGTTTGAGCAAAAGGTCAGCGTGGGCTACATGTACATGCTGAAGCTGCACCACCTTGTGGATGAAAAGGTGCACGCGCGCGCCACGGGCCCGTACTCGCTGATCACGCAGCAGCCACTGGGCGGCAAGGCCCGCAGCGGCGGCCAGCGCTTCGGCGAAATGGAAGTGTGGGCGCTTGAGGCCTACGGTGCCGCGAACATCCTGCAGGAGCTGTTGACGGTGAAGTCGGACGACGTGGAAGGCCGCACCAAGATTTATGAGTCGATGGTGAAGGGCGAAAACGTGCTTGAGCCGGGCACGCCGGTCAGCTTTGACGTACTTGTCAACGAAATCAAAGGCCTGGCACTGAACATCGCGCTGTACCGTCCGGACGGCAGCATGGTGAGCGACTTGTTCAAGGAGTAGGCGGCGCGGCCGCCGGGCATAGGGCATAGGGGGCAGGGCTTGGGGAGGACCCCAAGCCCCAAGTCCCAGGCCCGAAGCCCTGCAAGGGTGACAGACAACTCAACCGAAGCGCAATACGCGCTGAGACGAAGGAAAGACACTCATGCCCGAATCACTGTACGACAAAATCAATGAAATCGGCTCGGTCGGTATCATGCTTGCCAGCCCCGAGGACATCCGCTCGTGGAGCTACGGCGAAGTGAAGAAGCCCGAGACGATCAACTACCGCACCTACCGCAGCGAGAAAGACGGCCTGTTCTGCGAGAAGATCTTCGGTCCTGAAAAGGACTACGAGTGCTTCTGCGGAAAGTACAAGGGCATCAAGTACAAGGGCATCGTCTGCGAACGTTGCGGCGTGAAGGTCACGACCAGCAAGGTGCGCCGCAAGCGCATGGGCCACATCAACCTGGCGGCGCCCGTCGCGCACATCTGGTTCTTCAAGGCCATGCCTTCGCGCATTGGTGCCTTGCTGAACGTCAAGGCCAGCAGCCTTGAGCGCGTGATCTACTTCCAGGACTACATCGTCGTTGACCCGGGCCCTTCCGACCTGAAGGAAAAGGACCTGATCAACGAAGAGAAGTACCGTGAAATGAAGGGCCTGTACGGCGACCAGTTCCGCGCCGGCATGGGTGCGGAAGCGTTGTCGGAGCTGCTTCAGCGCCAGGACCTCGAAGAGCTTTCGCGCGAATTGCGCCGCGAGCTTTCCGAAACCAACAGCAAGCAGAAGCAGAAGGACCTGATCAAGCGCCTGCGCACCGTCGAAAGCTTCCTGGAAAGCGGCAACAAGCCCAGCTGGATGGTGCTTGATGTGGTGCCGGTGATTCCGCCTGACCTGCGCCCGCTTGTGCAGCTCGAAAGCGGCAACTTCGCCACCAGCGACCTGAACGACTTGTACCGTCGTTTGATCAACCGTAACAACCGCCTCAAGAAGCTGATCGACCTCAATGCGCCCGAGGTCATCATCCGCAACGAAAAGCGCATGCTGCAGCAGTCGGCCGACGCGCTGTTCGACAACAGCCGCTGCCGCCGCCCCGTGCTGGGCAGCCGCAACCGGCCGCTGAAGTCGCTGACGGACATGATCAAGGGCAAGCAGGGCCGCTTCCGCGAAAACCTGCTGGGCAAGCGCGTCGATTACTCGGCCCGCTCGGTCATCGTCGTTGAGCCGGAACTGAAGCTGCACCAGTGCGGCCTTCCCAAGAAGATCGCGCTTGAGCTGTACCAGCCGTTCATCATCCGCCGCCTGCGTGAGCTGGGCCTGGCCGACACGATCAAGTCCGCCAAGAAAATGCTTGAGCGCCGCGATGAAGAGGTGTGGGACATCCTGGAAGAAGTCATCGACAAGCACCCGGTGCTGCTGAACCGCGCGCCGACACTGCACCGCATGGGCATCCAGGCCTTTGAACCGGTGCTGGTCGAAGGTAACGCCATCAAGATCCACCCGCTCGTTTGCGGTGGTTTCAACGCCGACTTCGACGGTGACCAGATGGCCGTGCACCTGCCGCTGAGCTTCGAGGCCCAGATCGAAGCCCACACGCTGATGCTGAGCATCCACAACATCTTCAGCCCGGCCCACGGCAACCCGATCATCACCCCCAGCCAGGACATGGTGCTGGGCCTGTACTACATGACCGCCGACAACGCCCAGGAATTGGGCGAAGGCAAGTGGTTCACCACGCTCGAAGACGCCATCGCCGCCTACAGCCACGGCAAGCTCGGCACCCACGCCAAGATCAAGGTGCTGATGCCGCACCACAAAGTGGTGTACGACGAAAAGGGCAACGTCCTCAGCGGCCACAAGGAAAAGCCGAACCACGACTGGACCATGGACCTGCCGCGCGAGGTGTTCCTCGATCGTCTGGACTACATGCAGATGATCGAAGACTCGGCCGAATACGCCGACAGTTACATGGTTGAGACCACGCCCGGCCGCATCCTGTTCAATGACATGCTTTCGGACGGCATGCCGTTCTTCAATTACCCGATCGGCAAGAAGCAGGTCAGCGGCGTCATCGCGCATTGCTACAAGCGCCTTGGCCGCGTGGCCACTTTGAAGCTGCTGGACGAAATCAAAGAGTTCGGCTTCAAGTCGGCGACCCGCGCCGGTTGCAGCATCGGCAAAGACGACATGCGCAGCCCGGAAAACAAAGAAGACATCCTGGCCAAGTCGCAGAAGGTCGTGGACGAACTGGAACGCCGCTACCGCCAGGGCGTGATCACCGACCGCGAACGCCGTAACCACGTCATCGACGAATGGACCCACGCCCGCGAAGAAATCGGCCGCAGCATGATGGACGTGCTGAAGACCGACAAACGCAACGGCAAGCCGTACCTGAACCCCATCTTCATGATGGTGACCAGCGGCGCCCGTGGTTCCACCGAGCAGGTTCGACAGCTCGCCGGCATGCGCGGCCTGATGGCCAAGCCGGGCGGCGAAATCATCGAGACGCCGATCAAGGCCAACTTCCGCGAAGGCCTGAAGGTTCTTGAGTACTTCTCGTCCACCCACGGCGCCCGTAAGGGCCTGGCCGACACGGCACTCAAGACCGCGGACTCGGGCTATCTCACCCGTAAACTGGCCGACGTTGCCCAGACCGTCGTCGTCACCGAACACGACTGCGGCACTGACCAGGGCGTGGACAAACGCGCCGTGTTCAAGGGCGAGAAGGTTGAAATCAGCTTGGCCGAAGGCATCCGTGGCCGCGTGGTGTGCGACGACATCCGCCACCCGCAAACCAAGGAAAGCATCATCCGCCGCAACGAAATGGTCTCGACGGAAACCGCCAAGAAGATTGAAGACTTGGGCTTCCAGAAGATCCGCGTCCGCAGCGGCCTGACCTGTGATTCGGACAACGGCATCTGCCAGCTCTGCTACGGCGCTGACATGAGCCGCGACGAAATGGTCGAGCTCGGCCTTGCAGTCGGCATCATCGCTGCCCAAAGCATCGGTGAACCGGGCACGCAGCTCACGATGCGTACCTTCCACATCGGCGGCACCGTGACCCGCACCAGCCTGGAAAAGGACCTGAAGGTGCTTCGCGCCGGCACGGTCCGTTATGCCCCCTCGCTGCGCGTGGTCAGCAACAGCGAAGGCCAGGTCATCGTCATCAGCAGCAAGGGTTCGGTCGACATCATCGACAAGGACAGCGTGGTGCTGGACACCTACCAGATCCCGCTGGGTGCCACGATGATGATCCAGGACGGCGAAAAGGTTGCCAAGGCCGGCAAAGTCCTGTGCGAATGGGACCCGCACGCCAGCCCGATCGTGGCCGAAACCGACGGCAAGATCGTGTACGACGACCTGATCGAAGGCCGCACATTCAAGGAAGAAACCGAAGCCACCACGGGCACGAAGCAGCGCGTGGTCATTGAGCACAAGGGCGACCTGCACCCGCAGATCCGCATCGAAAACAACAAGGGCGACGTGCTGGCGTACTACCCGCTGTCCGAGAAGTCGACGATCGTGGTCAAGGACGGCCAGAAAGTGAAGGCCGGCGAAATCCTGGCCAAGACCGTCCGCGAAATCGGCGGTACCCAGGACATCACCGGTGGTCTGCCCCGCGTTACGGAACTGCTGGAAGCCCGCAAACCCAAAGAGCCCGCGATCATCACCAAGATCGACGGCACTGTGGAACTCAGTGAAGACAAGAAGCGCGGCAAGCGCACCGTGCTGGTCCGCAGTGACACCGGCGAACTGGCCGAACACACGATCCCGCCGCGCCTTTCGATCAAGGTGCGCAACGGCGACCGCGTGAAGGCCGGCGAACCGCTGACCGAAGGCAGCCGTGTGCCCCACGACATCCTGGACATCCAGGGCAAGGACGCGGTGCAGGAATTCCTGCTGGCCGAGGTACAGAAGGTGTACCGCAGCCAGAACGTGGCCATCAACGACAAGCACATTGAAATCATCCTGGGCCAGATGCTGCGCAAGGTCCGCATTGTCAATGAGGGCAACTCGCCGTTCCTGCGTGGCAGCGTCGTGGACCGCGTCCACGTCCGCCGCGAAAACCTGCGCGTCACCGAAGAGGGCGGCAAACCCGCAACCTTCAAGCCCCTGCTGCTGGGCATCACCAAGGCCAGCCTGCAGAGCGACAGCTTCCTGAGCAGCGCAAGCTTCCAGGAAACCACCAAGGTGCTGACCGAGGCCGCAATCTCGGGCAAGCGCGACTCATTGTCCGGGCTGAAGGAAAACATCATTCTCGGTCACCGTATCCCCGCAGGCAGCGGTTTCCCCACCTACCACGACAACGACATCATCAAGGCACCCCGCGCGGCCGACGCCGAATCGGAAGAGGAATTCGAAGACGCCGACGAAGAATCAGCCGTGGCCTGAACCGGGTGTAAGCATGGCAACCGTTGACATGTCAAGAACCGTACAGGAGCCCGCCAACCGCGGGCTCCTTGTGCTGCTGGCAAGCCTGTTGCTTGCCGCATGCAACACCACTACCCGGTATCAGCACGTTGAGCCCGTCCGCGACCTTTCGGCCGACACCGGCTACGACCTTACAAAGGCACACGACAAGCTGCAGGACGCCTACGGCTGGCAGTACCAGGGCAATCGCGCCGCCGCGGCCGCGGTTTTTGGCGCAGCCATCGAGCTGCTTGAGGGCATGCCGCGCGAGCAGGACTACGTGCGCCTGATGTGCGCCTCTACGTGGGCCGAGCCCGGCGAAGGCTTTGACAGCCGCAAGGCCATGGAATTGCTCAGCGAAGTCAGGCCCCGTACCACCTCGGACACGCGCTTTCATGCCGATTATTGCGCCGTTGAGGCCGTGCTGGCCGTCGGCAGCGGCGACCCAAAGCTGGCAAGCACCTGGGGCGACACCGCGCTGGAGCTGTTTGAACGGGTCGAAGCACGCGCGTCCGGGGCCGAGTTTGCGTTGCAGCTTGCCTATCGCATGCAACAGCAGGGCTGGCACGAAGGTGCACTGCGCCTGAATCGCGAAGCGCTGCAGACCGCCCGCGCCATCGGTGACGACTACATCCTCATTGATGCCTGCATCGCGCTTGCGGTCTACGACGAGCAGCCAAAGCCCGCCGAAAACCCCGAGCAACTGTGGACGTCGGCCTATGAGGCCGCGTATCGCCTGAATGACCTGCCGCGCCGCAACCTGGTGATTGCCTCGGCCGTGCAGGAGTATGCGCGTCGGGGCAGTGATCGTGACGTGATTCGCTGGGGCGAGCGCCTGCGCGACCAGGACCGCGGCGAACTGCCCGATGCCGACGCCTCGGGCCTGCATCCGTTCGATCACGCGGTCGCGGTGGCGCACTACGCGCTGTCCATGCACCGGGTATCGCCAAAGCACCCCCGGCTGGTCGAAACCCTGCAGGCCGCGCGGCTGGCCCTCGATGGGCTGGGTGACGAAGCGGATGATGAGGCCCGTTCGCTGGCGGTGAAAGTGTCTGACAGCCTCTTGAAACTGGGCGCGGGAAAGTAAACTGCCGCCCCTTCGCTTGGAAGGCCAATACAGGACTATTATGCCCACGATGAACCAACTCGCCCGCAAGGGTCGCAAGCAGCCGAAGGAAAAGAGCAAGTCGCCGGCACTGGACAAGTGCCAGTTCAAGCGCGGCGTTTGCCTGCAAGTCCGCACCACGACGCCCAAGAAGCCGAACTCGGCGCTGCGCAAGATTGCCCGTGTACGCCTGTCGAACCAGCGTGAAGTCACGGCGTACATCCCGGGCGAAGGCCACAACCTGCAGGAACACAATATTGTCCTGATCCGCGGTGGCCGTGTGCGCGACCTTCCCGGCGTGCGCTACCACATCGTGCGCGGCGCGCTCGACACCCAGGGCGTACAGGGCCGCAAGCAAAGCCGCAGCAAGTACGGCGCAAAGCGCGGCAAGTAGACAAGCCAGCTACCGGAATCCAACAACCGCCCTGCAAAGCAGGGCGGTTGCGCTTAACCAGCATCGCAGCCCGTGGCATCGGCAAGGATGCCGATGCTGCGCAACGCGGGAGATTCGGGGTGGTTTCGCCGCGTGAACGAGCGCGCAACCGCCTCGCCCGCTGTTGGCGGGCATCCCCGGCGTTTCGGCCGGGGCTCTGCTGGTATCCGTGTTTATCCGTGTGAATCCGTGGTTACCCCGCATTTGCCGTTCACTGCGCCTCTGCGCCTCTGCGTGAAATTGCAGTTGCCGTGTATCTACCCGTCGTTCCTCGGCATCGCGGTGCGCTGCCTGCGGTTCGCTTCCTTCAGAAGCTGCTCCGGGCTCCTGTTTTTCGCCATGAACGCAGTTGCCGTTGAAGTGCAAAGGCAGCCGATGTGCAGCCGGGACGGCCGCGACATGGGGTTACGGGCCGCTGGTTTGTATGGCTACTACGT
>CALLQI010000010.1 GCA_938014885.1 uncultured bacterium | reverse complement strand
GCGTAGCGCCAGTAAGGCGCACATAGATGTCCTGGTTCAAGGTAGCCGTAGTGAATGTGAGGGTGCCCGAGAACGGCCCAGTGGAGGCCGTAGCAATCTCAAAGTTAGCCGGCGCCGTAAGGACCGTGTTACCCGAAAGGTTGCTGCCAGTAAGGTTGTAAGAAACCGGAGTAGAAGGAGTACCCTGCCCCGTAGACCCACAGTTGAGCGAGTTAGGCGTAGCCGACAACTCAATCACATTGCCCGAAACAGCCACATTGCGCGTGGTGGCACCCGTACTCGCCACCGTAATGTTGCCCGAGACCGCGCCAGCAGTAGCCGTGGATGGAATGCGCACGTAGACCGTAGTGGGCCCCCACGTACCAGTGCTTGTGATGGTCAGGGTCGTATCCCAAGTAGTCTGGTTCAACGATAGCTCAACCCGACCGCCAGCAGGGGCAGTGATGGTGGTTGAGGCAGTCAACGACGAACCAGAGACCGTGAAGTTCTGCGTTGTACCAGCAGTTCCCGCAACCGTGGTACCAAGCGGCAACGTCGCCACTGAGGTTGTCAGTGTTGGGCCGGTGACATTGACGTAGGAGATGTCGTCAATGTAGTGGCCGCTGAAGGACCGCATGGCGAAACCACCAGATACGGCCGTCCCGGTCGAGTACGTCACCGAAGCCAGAAGAGTACTGGAAGCATTGTAGACGCGGCCGATCACCGCCGTGGACGAAGTCCACTCGACTTCCATGCGGTACCACTGACCAGCAGTCCAGGTGTATGCGACACTGGCTACATCGACGTAGCCCCAACTGGAATTCTGCTGAATCATCAGCGTGCTTGTGTTCGGCGCCATGACCAGGCTGTAGCACCCGGCCGAACTTGCGCCGAAGCCCATGTAGTAACGCCCGGTGCCGCAGTAGCACCACGACTCAATCTTGTGACCCGTGGTGCCGCCCACCGTCACGTCAGTGCGGTAGTACCAACCCGGATTCAGCATCGAGTAAGTACCGGAATGAACAGGCGAGGTCGACTTTGTGCCACCGCCGCCCACAGAGACCCAGGGCGTCCACGGCCAAGCTGCTGCGTTCTCGAATCCGTCCAGTACCGTCTGCGTTTTCGCAACCGACGCAAACGCGAACAGTAGCAGCAGGGCTGCTCCCAGCGACAACTTCTTCATTTAGGCGTCTCCGGTCCGTGGCTTGACTGTCCAGCGCCGTCCCACAACGGCTTCCTCTGCCTGAGCCAGTCATTGTCACAGAATTGTCTTGAAGCCCAATTCAAACACCCCCGCTCGTGGTTGGCAACATCAATGTGACGATCGCACAACGCTATGTCGCATCTGTTGCGAGGGCATTGGGTTACGTCGCGGCCCGCGCGGCTTCTTACGCGGGGCGAATTTGCGCGTATAAGAGGCGCCCTACATAGGAAGGCCCGATGAACAAAGACCACATTCACCTGAAGTTCGGCACCGTCAAAGAAGCACAGGCCGATGCCATCGTCAGCGAAATCAACAACGACCTGATCTTTGCCGACGAAGCCCACTGCAGCCTTGGACCCGAAGTAGACACCGAAATCATCCGCCAGTGCCTCGCCATCGGCAAGCTTGACCTTGGCGATGCCGTGGTCACCGACGCCGGCGACCTCGACGCGCGCTGGGTCATCCACGCCGCCAGCATGAACTACGACCAGGTCAGCAGCGAAGACAGCATCGTCAGCAGCCTGCGCGCTGCCTTGCTGCGCGCCAACGAAATCGGTGCCCGCACCGTCGCCATCCCGCCCATCGGCATGGCCACCAGCAACATCCCCGTCAAACGCGTGGCCGAGTTGCTGCTATCGGAATGCCTGCGCCACGACACCCGCGAAAGCACCGTCGAGGAATGCACCTTCTACCTGCCAGACCGCACCATGATGCGCGTCTTCGAGGAATGCTTGAAGCAGGTGTGAGTGTCTGGTGTGCGGCGTCTGGTGTGCGGTGTCTGGTGTGCGGCCTTTGGTGTGACGCCTGGCCCTGTGGACTGATTGGGCCTCACGTGGAGTTGCTGCGATGGCTGCGGTCACTCGGTTTGAAGACCTTGAGTGCTGGCGCAAGGCCCGCGAACTGACCGCCGCGGTTTTCGAATGCTGCTCAGTTCCGGCGATGAAGCGACAGTTTGTGCTGCGCGATCAGCTGACCCGTGCAGCCATTTCGATCGGTGCGAACATCGCTGAGGGTTTCGGCCGCAAGAGCGATGCAGACTTTGCACGCTTCCTTGATATGGCGCGGGGTTCAGCAACCGAAGTGCAGTCCCTGCTTTACACAATGCAGGACTTCCGGCTTCTGGATGACGAAGGGTTCAAGTCATTGTACACACTGGCGGACTCGTGCATCGCGTTGATTGCAGGCATGACACGTTACCTGCGCGGCAAGAAACAGACCGGCAGTTGACCCCGCACTCCAGACCCACCACACAGGACGCTGACATGGACATCCAGAATTCGATCCTTGATTGCATCGGCCGCACCCCGATGGTGAAGCTGTCGCGTTTCAGTGACGGGTTGCCGGTGCCCTTGATCGGCAAACTGGATCACCTGAACCCGGGCGGCAGCGTCAAGGACCGCATCGGCGTGGCCATGATCCGCGACGCGGAGCAGCGCGGCCTGCTGAAGCCGGGCGGCACCATCACCGAAGGCACCGCCGGCAACACCGGCCTGGGCCTTGCGATTGCGGCCAACGTGCTGGGTTACAAGTGCGTGTTCTGCCTGCCCGACAAGATGAGCAAAGAGAAGATCGACCTGCTGCGCGCCTATGGCGCCAAGGTGATCGTCACGCCCACCGCTGTTGACAAGTCAAGCCCGCTGCATTACGCGAACGTGGCCAAGCGCATCGCCGAGGAAACCCCGGGCGGCTGGTTTGCCGGCCAGTTCGAAAACCAGGCCAACCCGAAAGTCCACTACGAACAGACGGCCTCCGAAATCTGGGAGCAGACCGACGGCAAGATCACGCACTTCTTTGCCGGTGCAGGCACGGGCGGCACGATCAACGGTGTCGGCCGCTTCCTGAAAGAGAAAAACCCCGCGGTCAAGATCGTGCTGTGCGACCCGGAAGGCAGCTTCTATGGCCCGTACTTCCGCGATCGCAAGGCCAAGGCCGCCCCGCGCGCTTACACCGTCGAAGGCATCGGTCTTGATTACATCCCCGGCACGATTGACTTCAGCGTGATCGACGACGTGATTGCCGTAAACGACCGCGAGGCCTACCTGGCCGCGCGCCGACTGACCCGCATGGAAGGCATTTTCACCGGCGGCAGCACCGGCAACAACGTCGCGGGCGCCGTGAAGTGGCTCAAGGCCAACAAGGTAGAAGCCGGCGCGCTGCCGGTAGTCTTCCTGTGTGACGTGGGCGACCGCTACCTCAGCAAGATGTACAGCGACGACTGGATGCGCGAAAACGGCTTCCTTGAGCGCAGCGACGTCACCGCCGGCGAGATTCTGCTGCGGCAGCGCGGCCGCAAACTGGTCACGGCCGAACCGGCACAGTTGCTGAGCGAAGTGATGGTCCACGTGAAGACTCTGGACCTGAGCCAGATCCCGGTGCTTGAAGGCGGCCAGCCCGTGGGTGCCTTGTACGACCGGCAACTGCTGAAGCTGCTGCTCGAAGGCCGCAAGCTGGACCAGATCAAGGTTCGTGAAGTGATGGGCGACCCGCTGCCGGTGGTGGCCGAAGATGCCACGGTGTCGGACCTGCTGAAGGTAGTCGAGCGCGACCCGGGCGCAGCCCTGATCAAGCGCGCCAGCGGCGACTGGGGCATCCTGACCAAAGCCGACCTGGTGGCCGTGCTGTAGGCGACCTGCACGAGAGAGCAACGGCAATCTCGCGCAGAGTCGCAGAGAACGGCAAAGGCAGTTCAAACAGAGCAACGGAGCCACGGAGAACTGCCTTTTTGCAGTTCACTACAAATGCAGTTGCCGTTCTTCGTGGTACTTGGTGGCCCTGCGTGAACCGGGCGTTGCGGTTATCGATTGCTGATCCGGGCGGGAATAGTTGCGCCGCGGATCGTGTTTGGCTGTGACTTACTGAACTCTAACGGGAGCGGATATGAAGATTGCGATTACTACGCCCACGGGCAACATTGGCGGCGCGCTGACAAAGCTTCTTCTTGATGCCGGCGGCCACGAACTGACCTTGCTGGCGCGTGACACTGCCAAAGTCGCGGCCCACGCCGCTCGCGGCGCAAAGGTCGCGCAGGCCGACGTGCTGAACCGCGAGGCCGTCATCAAGGCCACCGCAGGCGCTGAAGCCGTATTCCTGCTTTCGCCCCCGAAGTTCGATGCCGAAGACTTCCGCGCCTACCAGAACCAGGTGGGCGACAACTTCGCGGCCGCCATCCGCGCCAACAAACCCAAGCGCGTGGTGTTCCTGTCGAGCTTCGGCGCGCAGCACAAGGAAGGCACCGGCCCGATCACCGGCCTGCACGATATCGAGCAGAAGCTCAACGCCGCATGCAAAGAAGTCGGCGCCGCTGTGCTGCACCTGCGCCCCGGCTACTTCCTCGAAAACTGGTTCATGAACGTCCCCACGATCAAGCAGGCCGGCGCGGTCTACGCGCCGATCAGCCCGGACGTGAAGTGGCCGATGATCGCCACTTCCGACATCGCCCGTGTGGCCTTTGAAGTCATTACCGGCCCCGCGTGGCAGGGTGTGCAAGTTCGCGAGCTGCTGGGTGCGGCCGACGTCAGCCTGGGCGAAGGCGTCAAGAAGCTCAGTGAACTGACCGGCAAGCCGATCCAGTTCGTGCAGGTCCCGGGTGATGCCGCCAAGCAGGCCATGATGGGCATGGGCCTTGGCGCTTCCATCGCCGGCAAGTACGTCGAGATGTACCAAGCCGCCGAGAAAGGCCTGCTGGAACCCGAATCCAAGCGCGACGGCCGCCAGTACGTCACGTTTGAGCAATTCGCGAAGGCCGCACTGGCCCCTGCGATCAAGAACTGATTGCCGCAATGACCGCAAACCCGCAGGCCCGGCCACGCGCCGGGCCTGTGCCATTTTTTGTTTCGGATCTGACACGACCGCTCCTAAGCTGCGCAGACCAATTTCGTGGGAGGGGGCAATGGCATTCCAGGCAAAGAACTTCCTCGGTATCGGGCTGGTCCTCGGCATCGCCGGGGTGGCCGGGCTGGTGTACGGGGGACACAAAACGTCGCTGGCACTCAAGAACAGCGAACCGACACGGATGAAGTACGCCGAATGGGTGAAGGCACCACCGGACAAGGAGTGGGTGATCCTTGAAGACGTGGAAATCATCTGGGGCTACTCAACCAAGATCACGACCACCACAACGCGCAAAGGCCGCAAGACCGGCGAAACGCACGAGTACTTCGTGGCCGGCAACGTGAACGCCGACGACGACGCCGAGAAGATCAAGGCGTTCTTCATCGTGGACGACGCCGCCAAGTGCGCGTTCATGGAAGAGTGCTGGCGCAACGAGAACAACCTGAACTGGTTTGAGCAGAACCAGGGTCGCCTGGTCGAGAAAGTTACGATTGAGGGCATGGTGCAGACCGGCCTGTCACTCAGCAGTGAAGACGAGAAGATCCTGCGTAACTCTGGCGGGCCCGTGGACACGGACTTCAAGATCGTGAAGTGGGGCGAGAAGCCCGACGGTGGCACCGGCTTCTTCCTGCTGTTCCTTGGCGTACTCGGGATTGCCGCCGCCGGTGGCGTCGGCTTCCTGGGCATTCGCGCGCACAAGAAGGAGAAGGCCGGCCGCAGTATGCCGATGCCGCAGGGCCCGTATCCACAAGGGCCGTACCCGGCACCTGGAATACCACAACCCGGCATGCCGATGCAGGGCCCGGTGCCTTACGGAGCGCCGCAGCCCGGAATGCCGCATGCAGGGCCGCAGCCGATGCACGGCCACCCGCACGCCCACCCGCAGCGCCCGATGCCGCCGCAGCCACAGCGGCCGATGCCGCAGCAGCCGCCGCAGGCAAGGCCGATGCCGCCAAGGCCGCCGCAACGCCCGCCGCAATAGGCGCATGCCAGCCGCAGAACAAGAAAGGCCCCGCGATTTGCGGGGCCTTTTGTGTTGCAGGCATCCACGCGGGTTAGAACGGTGGTTCTTCGCCGCCGCCCGGTGGCAGGCTGGTGGCGTAGTCGTCGTAGCCGCCTTCGCTGCCGCCGAAATCGCCGCCCTGACCTGCGTCGTTGCTGGGCTGGCTGGCTGGACGGTTGCCGCCGCGCTGGCCTCCGCGGTTGGTGTTGCCACCGCCTCCGCCTTCGCCACCGCCCCCACCGCCGCCCGCGCGCCCGACAAACGTGAACGACAGGCCGTGAACTTTCAGCTTGGTGCGGTTTTCGCCGGTCTTCTTGTCCTGCCACTTGTCTTGGCGCAGCGAGCCCTCCACCAGCAAAGGATCGCCCTGCTTCTTCCAGCGGCACAGCGTTTCAGCCTGTTTGCCCCAGAACGTGATGTCCACGAAGGTCACCCGTTCCTGCTTGTTGCCGCTACTGTCGGTGAAGTTGTCGTTGATCGCCAGCGTGATGTCGGTCAGTTGCGTGCCGCCCGGCGTGCTGCGAAGCTCGGGCGTGCGCGTCAGGTTGCCCATCAGGATGACTTTGTTGAAGCTGCTCATGGTTATCTCCCCCCGGGTTGGGTGTCCGCGTTCGGCAAAGGTCCCGGAACCTTCGGACGCTCCGCGCGTCCACGGTTGAATATACAGGCGGCTGCGACACCGCCAGTCTGTTCAGAACTGTCAGAAACCCGCCGCGCGGCCGCAATTGCAGACGGCTACTCGACTTCCGCGTTCAGCCAGTTTTCGCGCACGGATTCAGAAAGCTGCAATGCCTGCGCGTCCGAAAACCGGAAAATCACGTCCGGCAGCTCGTACAGCGTCGGAAGCGCAGCCAGCACGCGCTCGGTACCCAGCGTGGCCGCGAGTGAAGCCAAGCCAAGAAAACCATCGTGGCCCAGCAGCTGGTTGATCACGGCCGCGACGGGTGCCGGGTCAGCCTTGGCGACGCGGCGTGCCTGACGCCATTCGCGCCAGGCTTCGCGGGCCGACATCGACCACGCGAACAGCACCATCGCGAACAGCCGGCCTGCGTTCAGATCTGATTCGGTGCGCAGGCTGCCCCAGCGCGCGCCGGGCGGCGGCTCCATCAGGGGCTCGGCGCTGTCGGCGCTAAGGGCGGCCCGCAGCGGCGGCACCTTGGGCACTTTGATCCAGAAGCATGAAGCCCACTGCATGGCCACGAACAGCGCGACCGAGATCGTGATGTTGTTGATGTAGTACTGCTGCGCGTCGGCCAGCCACTGGAAGCCGCCCCCGTGGCTCGCGGCTGCCAGCATGTTCAGGTACAGGTACGTCACGCAGAACGTGAGCGACATCAGCAGTGCCGCGCTGGATACAAGCGCCAGCGCCAGCGTGACGGCGGCTGCCGCGCGATGCCGCCACGCCACGGAAGATAATTCGCGGCGGGTGTGGGCGATCAGGCCGGCCGAAGGCTCGACTGCGCGAGGCTCTGGCGGTGGCACGGGGGCGGCCTGCGCCGGCACAGGCGGGGTCAGTTCAAGTTCAAGTTCCAGCGCCGGCTGGTCGGTCGGTGGGGACTGGACTGGCTCGTGACTGCTCAATGGTTTGCGTATCCCGGGGGAGGCATCGGGGGCATCTGCGCGTAGCGGGCCTGCATGATGCGCTTCTGGCTGCGGCTGCGGGCGACCAGAATCCAGATCAGCGCCACCAGCCCCAGCACAAAGCCGCCACCGCCCAGGCCGAACGCGCCAAGCAGGGTCGCGGCCAGCTTTTCCCCAGGGTTGCCGGCAAGCGCGATGCTGGTGTTGGCGGGTGCCGGGCCGCCCTCATGGGTCGTCGTGACCGTGTAGCGGCCGGGAGAAGGGATGTTGACCGTCAGCCAGTTGCGGCCGGCCACACCGTTGGCGTTGTAGGTGAAATTGCCGGAGGGGTAAGTGTGCGGCAGCGGCTCGCCGCCGGCTTCAGGTGTGATGGTGAACTTGAGGCCATCGGGGACGCTGGCCTGCATCACGCCGCGCTGCTCAATGAAGACGGAGGTTTCGCCCGCGGTGTCGAATGTGACAGTGCCGGACTGGCCTGCGGGCACGCGCTGCATGCCTTCTGCAATCGACATGGTGCCCGCGATCGTAATGACAACCGCGCCCACCACGCCGCCAATCATCAGCACAGGCACCAGCAGCAGCCAGATCAACGAAGGCTTGGTCTTTTCCATCGCGTCATTGTACTTAAAGTCGCTGCCACAGTGCCATGGGCGACCCTCGCGCGCCGCCCGCAAAATGAGAGCGCCCGGCATTTGCCGGGCGCTGGTTTGTTCTCAATTGCCCTAGCGGCTGACTACGCTGCCTTTGGCCTGCCAGTGGGCCTTGATGCCCTGGAACACGGCATCGGCCATCTTGGCCTGGTAGGCCTTGTCGGTCAGGCGCTTGGCCTCGCCTGCGTTGCTCATGAAACCCAGCTCAACCAGGGTGGCGGGCATCTTCGTTTTCTCCAGCACGCGCAGGCCGCGCGGGTCTTTCTTGGCGCCGCGGTTGGGGGCATCGGTTGCCTTGTCCATGGCGCGCACCAAGGCAGAGGCAAACGCCGCGCCTTGCTCGTTGCCGTCCTTGTAGAAGACTTCAAAGCCGGTCACGCCGTCGTCGTTGGGGGCGATGTTGGCGTGGATGCTCACGAACAGGTGGGCCTTGCTGCTGTTGGCCAGTGTGCAGCGGTCTTCCAGCTCAGGGTATGTGTCGCCGGTGCGGGTCATCACGACCTTGGCGCTGTGGGCTTCCAGCAGGTCGCGTACCATCAGCGACACCGACAGCGCGATCTCTTTCTCAACCACGCCGTTGGCCATGCCGCCCGGGTCTTTGCCGCCGTGGCCGGCGTCGATGCAGATCGTGAGGCCCTTCAACTCCGTGGACATCGGCTGCTTGGGGGCTTCGACCTTGCTTTCGCCCTTGGGGATCGGGGTCAGCTTGTACTCGGGCTTGGCGTTGCGGTCGGGCGTGACGGCCAGGTGATGCAGGCCGAAGTGCTTGCAGATGAAGTTGTAGGTGCTTTCGGGCAGCAGCAGTTGCGTGCCGTTCAGTTCCACGGCGTCGCGCTCCTGGCGCCAGCGCGTTGAGTTGATGACCAGCAAGTCGCTGCCGATCGTGAACTTCACCAGGTCGCCCTTGGTGGAAGTCATCGTGTAGTCGTAGGGGCCGGGGCCGCGTTCGTAGGTCCAGCCCAGCTTGGAGGCCATCTGGTCAAGGTAGATGTCGCGCGGATCAGGGCCCCACACGCGTGGGTCCTGCGGCGGAATCACGCCCGGTGTGGTGCAGCCCGCGACGAACAGAACCAGCGCAGTCACGCCAAGTGCAAGGTAACGCATCGGATGCTCCCCGTAGGCAAAGTCCACGACCGCCGCAACGAGGCGATCAGGGCGCTTATCGGCAGATAGGTGTGCGATCATTGAAGAAAAACCGCGCAAACTGGCGCAACCCGCGCCGCCTTGGAATTGGAGGCCGTTACGAGTAAGCTTCGCGGCCTGTCCGGAGCATCCATGACCCGAGCCATTTCCCTGCTGATCGCGCTGTTGCTGTGCATGCCGCTGGTGGCACAGACGCCCGAGCCTGAAGTGCCCGACCTAGCCGAGTTGTGGCGCGTCGGCAGCCTGTGGCAGGTCGGCGACAACGTCGAGCCCGTGAACGAAGCGCGCAAGAAACTGGTGGAAGCCGGCGACGACGGACTGAAGTTCGCACTGACCAAGCTGGACATCACCGACACGCTCCAGATCCGCTGCCTGCAAGTCGTCATCCGCGGCTTTGGCGACAAGGCCGTGAAGCCCCTCACCGACCGCGTCGGCGCGGAATCAGAACACGCGCGCCGCAACGTGGCTGAACTGCTTACCATGCTCGACGCCCGCGACTCGGCTGATGCGCTGCTGGCGCAAATCCGCGTCGAAAAGACCCTGGGCCCAAAGTTGGCGCAGGCGGCCGCGCTGGCCAAGTGGAAGGTGCCCGCCGTGGTGCCGGTGCTCATTGAGCTTTCGCACAGTGAAACGCAGCGCGTGCGCCACCGCGTAACCACCATGCTGGCCAACTTTGAAGAAGAAGACGCCGTAGCGCGCTTGGTCGCGATGCTGGATGACACCACCTTCTACGTGCGGGTTGGCGCGCAGGAAGCACTCAAGACCGCGCCGCCGACCGTGCGCGCACGCTGCCTTGGCATGCTGCGCACGGAGCTTGAGCAGGACGCCGCAAGTCAGGACACCGGCCGCATCCGCCGCCTGATGCCGATTGTGGCCACCATCGCCCACGCCGACACGCCGCTGCTGCTGCTGAAAGCACTGGGGCACCCACAGGGCGCGGTGCGCGGCGACGCGGCCGCCGCGCTGGCCGCATGGAAGGCCGGGGCCGGGCTGCTGGACAAGACGCACGACATTGGGGCAGCGCTGAAGCGCGCCCATGATGCGGAAACGGACCCCTTTGCCCGGCCCGAAATCGCCAAGGCAATGCAGTCCGTGGCAGGCAAATAGGTCCGGCGCGGCATCCCGCCGCGGCCGTACACGCACGGCCTTTCGTTCACGGCCGCAATCGAGGTGGGGCAATGGCAAAGAAAACGTTCGGCACGCTGATGAGCGCGGAAGACGCGCTGGACTGCATCCTCACCAAGCTGCGCCCGGTCGTCGGCACCGACACTGTGGCGGTGCAGGACGCCGACGGCCGCGTGCTGGGCGAAGACCTGAAAAGCACCATCAACGTACCGGCATTCGACCGCGCGGCCATGGATGGTTACGCCGTCCGCAGCTCGGACCTGGCTGAGCCTGCGATGCTGCGCATTGTGGGTTCCGCCGTGGCCGGCAAAGGATTCAAAGGCACCATCAAGGCCGGTGAATGCGTCGAAATCGCGACCGGGGCACCCATGCCCAAGGGCGCTGACGCCGTGGTGATGGTCGAAAGCGCACAGCTGGTCGGTAACGCTCTCAGCGTACGCATTCCGGTCAAACCGTGGGACCACGTCGGCCGCCGCGCCCAGGACATCGGCAAGGGCGAAATCGTGCTGCGCCGCGGCACCATCATGGGCCCGGGCCAGATTGCGGCCGCCGCTGTAATCGGCAAGGCGCGCATCAAAGTCATGCGCCGGCCCAAGGTACTGATCTTCACCACCGGCGACGAAGTAGTGGCACCGGGCAAGGCGCTGAAAGCCAGCCAGGTCTATGATTGCAACAGCTACGCGATGCTGACCATCGCGCGCCGCCATGGCGCCGATGTGACGTACCGGCCCAACGTGCCCGACACCCTGCAGGCCCTCAAGAAGGTGATCAGCGACGCTTCCAAGAAGTTTGACATGGTCGTCTTTTCCGGCGGCACCAGTGTCGGCCAGCGCGACTACGCGGCCGAAGCTGTCGATTCGCTCGGCAAAGTCCACGTGCATGGCGTGGCGATCAAACCAGGCAAGCCCGTGCTGTTCGGTACCGTGGGCCGCTGCGGGGTGTTCGGCATGCCGGGCTACCCGACAAGCTGCCTGCTGACGGCCAAGATCTTCCTGGCGCCGGCGGTGCGCAAACAGGCCCACAAGCTTGAGTCCGAACGTTCACGCCGCATGGTGAAGCTCGGGCATGAAGTGAAGCAGGACAAGACCAAGCAACTGCTGCTGCCGGTGCGCGTGGACGACCACGACGTGGCCTTCAGCACCTTCAAAGGCAGCGGCGCAATCACCAGCCTCAGCGAAAGCGTCGGCTACATCGAAGTGGACGCCGGCGACGGAGTAATCGCCAAAGGCGCCGAAGCCGTACTGCGCGCCATCGTGTAGGCACGCCGCTCGTGTTGCGTGCTCAGTGGATACTGGATGGGTACCCGCAGCAGGCGGCGGAGTTAGGTCGACAGTTCACGGTAACTGCGGCTGTTTGCCGTAACCGTCGACTGTGAACCGTTGACCGTAGACCTGCCCCGTGACTCCGGTGGTCATGCAATCAATGGATTCGTTTTCAGGGCCGCGCGGCCCCCGCACCGCGTTTGACGCTGGCGGTGATGCGCTGCACTTCGGGCTCGAGCAAGTCCATGAACGCCGGGTACAACGGCAGCAGCAGGTGCGCCGCAAACGCCATCCTTGTCGCGCGGCCGTCACCCTGAATCAGCAGGCGGCCCGCGCGCACGCGCCCGGCGGCGTACAGATGCTGCACGAGGGCATCACGCGACGCGTCAGGCACACCGGCACTCCACACACGCACGCCGTCATCGGCCAGCAGCGCCAGCGCGCGAATGCCCGAGACCCGCAGCAGTGCCTCCAGTTTCGCGGCGTGCAAAATCCGATGCGCGCCGTGAGCTTCGGTCTCAGCGGCGAGCTCTCGGGCGAGTCGGCCGGCTTCGGCCGAGTTCCATAATGCGCGCGGGCTCAGGTATCCGCCGGCAATGTACACACCCGCATACAGGCCCAGCGGCAGCGCGCCCAGCAGTCCCGCCAGCGCGGGTTCGTAGCCGATCCACAGCGCACCCAACGCTGAAATGGCGGCCATGGACAACAGCGTGGTCAGCGCACGGCGCGAGCTTCCGCCATGAATGAGCTGCGCGATGTGATGCAGGTGGCCGCGGTCCGCGCGCATCGGGTTCACGCCCTGGATCATGCGGCGCGCGACCACAAAGCACAGGTCGACCAGCGGCAGGCTCAGCAGCAGGAACAACGCCAGCACGTTCAAGCCGCCCGGCGCGGCACCACTCCCGTCAACGGTCAGCGCGCGCAGGCTTAGTGTACCGATCAGGAAGCCCAGCAGCATCGAGCCCGAGTCGCCAAGAAACGCCTTGGGTTTGCCCAGGTTGAACCGCAGAAAGCTGACGGCCGCAGCCGCCAGCGGCAACGCAAACGCAAGCTGTACCTCGCCGCCCAGCAGCGTAAACACGCCGATACCGGCCAGCGCGATCACGCCGGTGCCGGCCGCCAGACCGTCAATGCCGTCCACAAGATTGAAGGCGTTGGTGACTGCCACCAGCAGCAGCACGGTCAGCGGCAGTGAAAGCAGTCCAAGCTCATACCCGCCCAGCATAGGCAGCGCCAAGGCTTCCACGCGGAAACCCAAAAACCAGGCGGTCACGGCACAGGCGGCCTGCACCATCAGCTTCACGCGCGCACCAAGCGGCCTGACATCATCGACGATGCCAAGACCCAGAATCAGGAACGCGGGCAGCAGCAGGTACAGGTGGTCCACGTCGCGCAGGTAGCTGTCGTGTACGCCCAGCGCGCGGGCTGCAATCATCTGCACCAGCAATGAAACCGTCAGCGCCAGCGCGATCGACAACCCGCCTGAACGCGGCACGGGCTCCGCATGTACGCCGCGCAGCTTGGGCCGGTCGATCAAACCCAGGCGCCACGCAAGACGCGCCACGTGGCCGCCGGCGACGAACACCGTCGCGCCGGCAGCGGCTACGCCCAATAGGAATGGAAGGTACGAAAGCATGTATGGTCCGTTGTGTGCGATGCCCGGTTGCAGTGCCCAGTAAAACGAATGCGTAAGCTGCCTACTTCCATGCCACGAATCACGTCGCGCCCAGTGCCAGCAGCGCAAGCCCGCCCGCGCACAGGATGGCCGAAAGCACCACCCCGCCCGCCGACATCGGCGGCATGCGACGAATGTGCATGATCGCGCCGCCGCACAAGATAAGCCCGCCTGCAAACGCCGTGGCCGTGATGCCGACCACAATCCCCGTCAAGTCCGTGCCGCCGGCCACCAGTGAAAGGCCCTTGCCGGCGACCGACGCAATCTTGCGCTCACCGCTGCCGACGTACATGTGAAACTCGGAAAGCAGCAGCGCAATCAGGCCCATCAGCCCGATGGCCGACAGGCACAGGCACACGACCGAACTCTCGCGCGAGAATGCGCGCATGTGCCAGTCGCGCGACTCGGCCTCTTCGGCCCGCGCGGCGCTGTGTGCCACAAGTTCTTCGTCGGTCAGTGTGTCTGACACCTGATTCCCCACGTCCAAGCTTGCCACTATGGCTGCGTTGCCCCCACGGCGGCATCGGTCCTGACTTTCACCACCAGCCGGTTGCCGATTGCCAGTGCATCCATGTTGGTACGCCGGAAACAATCGACGGCCTCAGCCGGTGTGTTCACTATCGGCTCATTTTCATTGAAGCTGGTGTTCAGCAGCACGGGTGTGCCGGTGATGCGCTCAAAGGCGTCCAGTACGCCCCAGTAGCGCGGGTTCACGTCGCGCGACACGGTCTGCACCCGGCCGGTGTGGTCCACATGGTCCACGGCACAAAGTTCGGCGTAACGGTCAGCGCGCGTGCGGTAGACCATCAGCATGAACGGTGATGGATGCGTGCTTTCGAAGTAGTCGGACAGGCGCTCGGCCTTGATGCTGGGCGCGAAGGGGCGGAACGGCTCGCGCTGCTTGATGCGCGCGTTCAGGATCTCTTTCATGCGCGGGTGCCCGGGGTGCGCCAGAATGCTGCGCTGGCCCAACGCCCGCGGGCCCCATTCGCTGCCGCCCTGGAACCAGCCCACCACGGCACCTTCCGCGACCAATGCCGCAACCTGCGCCGCCTGTTCGGCCTCGTTCAATGCCCGCGTTTCGCACTCATCGCCGAGGTCGGCCAGCGCCGCGTCAATCTCCGCTTCCGTGAATGTCGGGCCCCAGGCCGCGTGCCGCATTTCGTGGCGCGGCTGGCCTTCCCGGGCGCTGACCCATGCGGCCGCACCAATGGCCGTGCCGTCGTCGCCGGCGGCGGGCTGCACATAGATTTCGCGAAACGACGTCTGCTCAAGCAGCTTGCCGTTGGCCACGCCGTTCAGCGCCACGCCGCCCGCCATGCAAAGTTTCATGAGGCCGGTCTGGCGCTGCAGCCGGTTGGCAAGGTGAACGACAGCCTGCTCAAGGCGCTGCTGCAGGCTGGCGGCCATGTCTTTGTCGCGCTGCGTAAGTTCCGCGCCGCGGCGGCGCGGCGGGCCGAATTCTGCGCCCATGGCGTCAGTGAACAAATGGGCGAAATGCGGGCTGCCTGCATCGTCGGCGCCGGTTTCGACGCCCTGGGTGTGGTGGTTGAAGTATTGCAGGCCAAGCTCGTAGCCATCGGGTGTCAGCCGCAGCAGGCGTTCAAACTGCGCGGCGAAGCGCGGCTCGCCGTAGGGTGCAAGGCCCATCACCTTGCCTTCGTCGCCGTAACGGTCAAAGCCGATGAACTGGCAAACGGCGGTGTAGAGAATGCCCAGACTGTGCGGGTAAGTGACGCGCCCCAACACCTTGATGTCGCTGCCTTCCCCCACGCCCCACAGTGCGCTGGCGAAATCGCCGAAGCCGTCGATGGTCAGGATCGCCGCTTGCTCAAACGGGCTGGGCAGGAACGCGCTGGCGGCGTGCGCCAGGTGATGCTCGACCCGAACCATGCGAGCGCGCAACTTGTCGCGCGGGATGTCGCATGCGGCGCACAACTGGCTTTCGAGGTCCGCCAGCCCGGCCCGGTCGCGGAGACGTTTGGGGGCCGCAGCCGCCGTCTTGCGCAGGTTGCGAATCACGTAGGCCAAACGCGCCCGCAGGTTGGCCTTGGAGTCGCGCGCGATTGCAATCGCGTCCACGTCGGCCAGCGTGGCCCCGGCCTGGCGCAGCACTTGCCGCACAGCCAGCGCCGGGAAGCCCGCGAAGTGTTTAACGCGGTTCAGGCGTTCTTCCGCAACGGCCGCCAACAGCACGCCATCGCGATACAGCACCGCGGCTGAGTCAGCGTGGTACGCGTTGAGGCCCAGCACCAGCACGCAAGCTCCTGACCAAGTGGTTAGCTGTAAATGTTACCCCATGAAGTTACTCGGCACAACGCATACAGCGGCTTGCGGTTAGGGCTTGGCAAAGGAAAGCGGTGTTGGACATGGGCAGCTGGAAGGGTACGAGTTTAAGGTTGCGGCTGAGGTCTGGAGTCGACGGTTTACCGTAACAGCGACTGCTTGCAGTAACCGTTGACCGTAAACCGGCTCCCTGACTCTGGTAGTCATGCAATCACGGGCCAGCGCAGTGACCGTGGTCAGCATTTGACGGCGCAACAAAAAATTTGCCTGCGATTCCGCTGTTACCCGTCGCGTTGATCCATACCATGCTGCCGCGATTGGAGCCCCTGGGTGGAGCAAACGTTACTCGCACTGTTGCTGGTTCTCGCGGCCGCGTGGTTTGGCGGCAACGTGATCTCGCGTTTCGGCTACCCGGCCGTGCTGGGTGAGCTGCTGGTGGGCATTCTGCTGGGCCCGGCGGTGCTGCAACTGCTGGGCGACGGCACGTGGCTCAGCGCCAGCCTGGGCATCGATGGCTCTTACAAACAACTGCTGATCATCGGCGATCTCGGCGTGCTGCTGATGATGCTGTACATCGGCATGGAAATTGACCCCAAGGAATTGGGCAAGGCTTCCTGGACCGGCTTCTTGGCATCAATCGGCGGCTTCGTGGTTCCCTTCAGCCTTGGGGTGCTGGCGATGGTCCTGTTCGACTATGGCGTCGTGGCCGGCGTCTTTGTCGGCATCGCGCTGGGCGTGACCAGCCTGGCCGTGAACAGCCGCATCGTGCTGGACCTGCGGATTCTGGACACACGCGTGGCCCACGTGATGTTGGCCGGTGCGCTGATCGCCGACACGCTGTGCTTGCTGATCTTCGCGGGGCTGGTGCCGTTTGCGCGGGACTCGCAGCTTGACCTTACCGGCGTGCAGATTCTTGCCGTCAAAGCCACAGCCTTCTTCGTGGGCGTGGGGCTGCTGGGCCTGTGGGTCTTCCCCTGGGCCGCCAAGCTGTTGCGGCGCAAAGGCATCAACTCAATCGGCGTCTACTTCATCCTGCTGATCATGATCGCGCTGCTGTTCGGTGAACTCGCCCACCTGGCCGGCCTGCATGCAATTCTGGGTACGTTTGCCGCGGGCTTGTTCCTGCGCGAAGGCATGCTGGACCCCAAGGCCACACACCAATTGAACGAGCTGGTGAGGCTGGTTTCGGTCGCATTCCTGGCCCCGGTGTTTTTCGTGCTGACCGGCTTCGAAGTCACGTTCGATGTATTCGTCACCCACCCCTGGGAGCTCGCGGCGGTGCTGGGTGCGGCCATGATCGGCAAGATCGTGGGCACGGCGCTGTTTTACCTGCCGACGGGCCACGGCTGGCGCGAAGGCGTGGTGATTGGCGCGGGCATGAACGGCCGCGGCGCGGTCGAGATCATCTTGGCCAAGATCGGCCTGGGGCTTGGGCTGATCACGGCACCCATCTTCAGCATTCTTGTGTTCATGGCGATCATCACGACGGCTTCCGTGCCGTTCCTGCTGAAGCTCGGCACCAACTGGCTGCGGAAGCGGGGCGAACTGGTGCGCAGCGCCGACAAACGCAACGGCCTGATCATCATCGGCGCAACACCCCTGGCGCGGGCACTGGCGCGCCTGCTGCGTGAGGCACAGTCCGTTAGCGTGATCGACAGCAACCCGGCCCGCGCGCAGCGCGCCCGCGACGACGGCACCAACGCCGTCGACGGCAACGCTCTCGAAAATCGCGTCATGACCGAGGCCAAGGCACCCGAAGCCGGCCGCGTCATCTGCATGACCACAAACGCCGAAATCAACGTGCTCGCGGCCCGCAACGCGCGCGAAACCTTCCTGGTGCCGAACCTGAGCGTGATCAGCCTGGAAAGCGGCAGCGGCGACGCCGAAGCGCTGCAGCACCTTGAGGCCACCACACTCTTCGGCCGCAGCATCAACCTGGGTGCCTGGGACCAGTGGTTCGAAAGCGGTGCTGCGGTTCTTGAGCGAGTGGCCATGCCCGGCCGCAAAGTCAGCGACCTGGTGAAGCCCGAAAACGGAACGCGGGCGGCATTGCCGCTGGCCGTCGAGCGAACGCTGGAAAACGGCAAGAAGTCCGTGATGCCGTACGTGGGCGGGTTCGAGTTCATCGAAGGCGACCAACTGGTGCTGGCCAAGGTGCGCGCCGAAGGGGCCGTTGCGCGCGACCGTATGGATGAACTGCTGGCATCATGCCCGATTCTGGACATCCCGGAGACCATGGACGCCGCAACGTTCTTCCAGCGCGTCTCCGAGGCGCTGGCAGCCGTGGCCGGCGTGACCCGCGAGGAAGTTGAGGCCGGGCTTCAGGAACGCGAACGGCTGGGCAGCACGGTGCTGACGCAAGGGCTTGCAGTGCCGCACATGCTGTTGCCGGGAAGCCGCAAGTTCGCCCTGGTGGTGGCGCGCTGCCTGCCGGGGATCCGTTTCGGTGATGATGAAGATGCCAAGGCGGTGCACAGCATCTTCGTGCTGGCGGCGACGCAGGACGAACGCAACTTCCACCTGAAGGCGCTGTCGGCAGTGGCGCAGATCTGGCAGTCAGGCGACTTCGAAGCAAGCTGGAAAAAAGCCGCCAGCGAAAGCGACTTGCGCGAACTGCTGCTCAAGGCACGAAGGCTAAGGGTGTAGCGGAGGTTGCGACTTCCGCTCGAGACTGCCCCGCCGGGCCAGACCGGCAACTCAAGGCCCGCACTTCCTTCCTTCATTCCACGCCCAACCCGCGTATAACGCTGCCATGTCGGATCCCATCCCCGGTGCATTGGCGGCCCTTCAAGCGCGCGGTTTTGGCGCCGCCGACGTGGCGCTTGTGCTGGGCAGCGGCTTTGGTGCCATTGAGCGCGACCTGGACGCCCGGGCGCAGGTTGCCTACGCCGACATCCCCGGCTTTCCGCCTCCGGCGGGCACTTCCGGCCACCTGTGCCGCCTCAGCCAGGGCACGCTGTGGGGCCGCAACACGCTGCTGTTTCGCGGGCGTTATCACGCGTACGAGGGCCACGCGCCGCGCGAACTGAGCCTGTGCGTTCGGCTGGCGCACGCGCTGGGCTGCCCGCTGCTGGTGGTCACCAACGCCGCCGGCGGCATCCGCGACGACCTGCGCGCCGGCGAGATGATGGCGATCCGCGATCACATCAACCTGCTTGGAATCAATCCGCTGACCGGTGCGGAGCGCGTGCCCGGCGCGGCGCGCTTTCCCGCCATGGCGGGCGCATACGACGCGCTGCTGACAAGCAAAGTGATCGCCGCCGCCGAGGCCGCCGGCGAACGTGTCAGCAGCGGCGTGTACGCAGCATTGCCCGGCCCCAGTTTCGAAACCGCCGCCGAAGTGGAATACCTGCGCCGCATCGGTGCCGACGCCGTGGGCATGAGCACCGTGCCCGAAGTGATCACCGCCCGGGCACTCGGCATGCGGGTCTGCGGCCTGAGCCTGATCACGAATCGCGCCGGCAGCATCGACGACAGCCACGAAGGCACGTTGAAACAGGGCACAGATAACGCGGCCCGGTTGGGTAAAGTGCTGCGCGGGCTGTTTGAGGCGCTGTAGCACACCGCCACGAAAGGCAACTGTGGGCATGAACCGCAAAGCCGCCATCTTCGCCGTGGGTGCTGAGGTCGTGCACGGCTTCATCATCAACAGCAACGCGGCATGGATGGCGCGCGAGCTGTCGCAACTCGGCTTTGACGTGCAATACCATCTGGCGCTTACCGACCGCGAGGCCGACATCGTGGCCGCAATGCGCGAAGCACTGGCCGAAGGCTGCCTCGTGATCAGCAGCGGCGGAATCGGCCCCACGGTGGACGACCGCACCCGTGAGGCCGCCGCCAAGGCGCTGGGCGTGCCGCTTGAACTTGACCACGATGACCTGGCCCGACTGCACGACCGCTACGCCGCCATGGGACGTCGCTTCCCCGAAGGCAGCGAGCGCCAGTGCATGCGGCCGGCCGGTGCGCGGCTGATCCTGAACGCATTCGGCACCGCCAGCTGCTTCCTCGCGCGCAAGGGTGAAGGCGGCATCGCCGTGCTGCCCGGCGTACCGCGCGAGTTGAAGGGCATCTGGGCTGAAGAGTTGCGTGCGGCGCTGATTGAAGAGTTCGGGCTTGAGGCCGCATGGCAAAGCCGCCAGTTGATGGTGTTCGGCGCGCCCGAAAGCGACCTGAACAACCGCGTGCGCGACCTGCTGGAACGCACCGACGCCGAAGGCGCGATCCTGGTGGACGACGCCGTGATCCGCCTGCGCTGGCGCGTGCGCGGCGATGCGGCACTGCTTGAGCCAATCCTGGCGGAGGCCCGCAGGCGGCTGGGTGACCTGGTGTTTGCCGACGCCGAAGAAACGCTGGAAGGTGCCACCGTGCGGCTGCTGAACGAGACCGGCCAGCGAGTGGCCTGCGCCGAAAGCTGCACCGGCGGCATGGTCTCGCACCTGCTGACCAACGTGCCCGGCAGCAGCAACGTGCTGCTTGAGGGCGCGGTCACGTATTCGAACGAGGCCAAGCAGCGCCGGCTTGGCGTGCAAGCCGAAACGCTGGCGCAGCACGGCGCGGTCAGTGAGGCCTGCGCGCTGGAAATGGCGCGCGGCATGCTGCGCGACTCAGGCGCCGACATCACGATCGCTACCACGGGAATAGCAGGCCCCGGCGGCGGCACCGACGACAAGCCCGTCGGCACAGTCTGGATCGCGGCCGCCATGCGCGACACAGCACGCGCCTGGAAACTGCGCGTACCCGGCGACCGCGAACTGGTGAAGTGGCGCAGCGCGCGCACGGCCCTGAACACGCTGCGGCTGGCGGCCCTGCACGGCAAACTGCCCGAACAAATCGCGCACTGGGTGACGCCCCCGTAGCCGCGGGAACAAATCGCGCGCCGGGCTGGTTACTTCCATGTAGAACTATCGGAGCCGATCATGCCGACCACCAAAACTGTTGAACGCGTTTATCGCTCGCCGGAGCCGCACTGGGTTGGCGATGGTTTTAATGTCATGGGTTACTTCAACATGATCCCGCGCGCGGCTGCGCGGCTTAGCCCGTTCATCCTGCTGGACTACGGCGCGCCCACGGAGTTCCCGCCGACCGACAACATGCGGCGCGGCGTGGGCCCGCACCCGCATCGCGGTTTCGAAACCGTGACCATCGCGCTGCAGGGCAGCGTCGCGCACCACGACAGCACCGGTGCCGGCGGCGTAATCGGGCCCGGCGACGTGCAGTGGATGACCGCAGGCGCAGGCATCCTGCATCGCGAGTACCACGCCGAAGACTTCGCGCGCCAGGGTGGCACGATGCAGATGGCGCAGCTTTGGGTAAACCTGCCGGCCGCGCACAAGATGGCCCCGCCGGGATACCAGGCGCTGACGGCGTCGCAGATGGGCATGCATCGCGCGCCGGGCGTGACGGTGCGCGTGATTGCCGGTCAGCACGGAGACGCCAAGGGCCCGGCGCGGACGTTCACGCCGATGCACGTCTATGACATCGCGCTGCATGCGGGCGCGACGCATGAGTTTGCGCTGCCGGTGGACTTCAACACGTTCGCGATCGTGACGCAGGGCAAGCTTCGCATCAGCGGCGAACCCGTGGAAACCAACGAGCTGGCGCTGTTCGCCAACGACGGCGATGCGGTGCGCCTTGAGGCCGACACGGAAAGCCGCCTGCTGCTGTTCAGCGGCGAACCGATTCGCGAGCCCATCGCGCAATACGGCCCGTTCGTCATGAACACGCCCGAGCAGATATCCGAGGCGATCTCGGATTTCCACCGGGGCAAGTTCGGTCATCTGGATGAGTAGCCGGGAGCGCTGGCCTCTGGCCGGCATCTGCCCTGGCTGTCCCGGCCACGGCGATTTTTGAAACAACCGCGGGCCGGAGGCCACGCGGGGTATGCCGGCGTGACACCGGCGCTCCCCAAGCTACTGCCGCGTGTTCCGGTCCAAGTTATCCTGCCTGCATGCCTATCGCGAAACGAGTTGAGTCGGCCACTGTGGCCTTTCTGCTGACGGGAATTGACCCGCTGAACCAGACCGAAGCCGCACTGGCGATGGCCGCCGCCATCACCGCCGACGGCCACGGCGAGCATGCGCGCCGCCTTTTTGACGCGATCCTGAAGCTGGACCCGCGCCCGGACCCGGAGCTGATCCGCGAGGCCATTCTCCAGACGCACCTGTTTGCCGGCTACCCGCGCGCGTTGAACGCGCTGGCCGCTTTCCGCGACGCCTGCAAGAAGGCCGGCAACCCGCTGACCGGCGAAATCAAGTTACGCGACACGCCGCTGGAAGGCGACGACCCGACGCTGTTCCGAAAGCGCGGCCGCGAACTGTTCAATTCAATCTACAAAGACAAGGCCGACAGCATCGACAAGTTCGCCAGCGCCAACAGCCCCGACCTGGGCGACTGGGCGATTGCAGAAGGTTACGGCCGCGTGCTTTCGCGCCCGGTGCTTGAGCCGCGCGTGCGCAGCCTGTGCATCGTGGCAGCGCTGATCCCGATGGACGTCACGCCGCAGCTCAAGGGCCACGTGCAGGGCGCGCTGAACACCGGCAGCACGCCTGAGCAGATGTGGAAGCTGCTGGATGTGGTAAGCCGCCTGTTCACCGAAGGCCACGAAACGCGGGGCGCGAAGAAGACCTTCGAAGAAGTGCTCGGCAAGCAGATCATGACCGACGCCGAGTACGAAGAAGACCGCGAATGGCGCGGCCTGAAGTAGGGCTGCGGACTTCCGTGGTCAACAGTCGACGGTTGACAGTTCATGGTAACTGCGGCTGTCTGCAGTAACCGTTGACCGTCAACCTCCCGAACAAACAAACCCCCGGCGATTGCCGGGGGTTTTCGTCTGTGTGCGTTACTTGCGCCTTACTTGCGCCCTATTTGCGATCAAGGCCCTGGTAGTCGAAGTGGCGGTCGGCGGTGCCGGGCGTCGGGTTCTGGCCGCCGGCGTGGTCCGCGTCCGCGTTGCGGAAGAAGCGTTCCTTCTGCGGCGTGTTCATCTTGCTGATGTCGGTCTTGGCCTCCTGCAGGGCCTTCCTGGACTCGTTCTTCAGGTCTTCAAAGTTGGCGTCCTTCAGGATCTTCGGGCGCAGGAAGATGTACAGGTTGGTGCGGCGCTCCACGGTGCGCTGGCTCTTGAACAGTTCGCCGATCAGCGGGATGTCACCGAGCAGCGGAATCTTGCTGACGGTCTTGCTGCTTTCGCTGGTCTTCAGGCCGCCTACCACCACGGTGCTGGAGTCCGGCACGGTCACGAAAGTCGTGATACGGCGGCGCTGGCGCGGCGGTGACACGCCGGGCGTGGCGCTTTCGCCGGTGAAGTTGGTGATGTCCAGGTCCAGCTCAAGGGTAATGTAGCCGTCCTGGCTGATCTGCGGCGTGACGGTCATCGTGATACCGGCTTCCACGAAGTCGCCGGCGGTGGTGGTCGTGCCGCTGCCCGCACCCAGGTCGTTCAGCTGGACAAGCTGGATTTCAGTCTGGATTTCAATCGTCGCGGACTCGTTGTCGTTGGTGATCAGCATCGGCTGCTGCAGCACGTTGGTGTCGGCCTGCGTCTTCAGGAAGCGCACCAGCAGCGGGATGTCAAAGGCAGTGCCCTTGTTCAGCGTCAGCAATCCGCCCGCGCCGAAAATCGGGTTGCGGCCGGCAGGCACACCACCGCCCGTACCGATCGGCACGCCGGCGCTGTCCACGATTTCGCTGAAGCCGAAGTTGGTACCGAAGCTCATGCGCGGCTCGGTGCTTTCGTTGGCAAAGCCGTCCACGGTGGCGAGTTCGACGCCGAACTGGAAGTCGTCGTCGTCGCGCACTTCGAGGATCGCGGCCTCAATCATCACCTGCGGGCGCCGGATATCGAGCTTGTCGATGATCTTGCGAATCTCGTTGAAGTCCGTGGGCGTGGCGATCACCAGCAGGCTGTTGGTGTTTTCGTCGGGCACGATCACCGGGGCATTGGGGTCGTTCTGGCCGCCGACAACGCCGGGCTGGCCGGGCACGCCGGGCTGCGCGCTGGGCAGGCCCACGCCAAGCACGTCGTTCAACACGGCGGAAAGGTCGGCCGCGAGCACGTTCTTGCACTGATAGTAGTGGATGCGGCCGCTGGTGGTGGCACCGGGGATTTCGATGTCGAGCTTGGCGACAAGGTCGCGCACCAGCTCAATGCCCGCGTCGTAGCCGGTAACCATGATCGCGTTGACGTAGGGTGCCACTTCGACGCGTACCAGCGTTTCGTCGTCGGGGCTGCCCGGGCGACGCGGAATCTGCTGCAGCAGCTGCTGGCGCTGGTTCAGCAGGTTGTTCAGGCTGGTGACCAGTTCTTCGGCGTCGATCCAGTTGACGTTGATGACCTCAAGCCGCGGGCTGCGAGGCGGCTGGTCCATCAGCTTGATGATTTCGGCCAGACGGCGGATGTTGTAGCTGTAGTCAGCGATGATCAGGCTGTTGATGCCGGTGATCGGGTTCACCACGCCGCCCTGGCGGGTGGTCAGGTTCTGCAGCGCGCCGCGGACGGCGTTGGCTTCGGCGTACTTCAGGTTCACGACCAGCGTCACGAAGTCAGCGGTGGTGTCCTTCCAGTCGTCGAGGTTATCGAGCAGCAGCACTTTCTCAGACTGCGTGATGGCCTCAGCGGCCGGGATGATTTCGTAGAAGCGAACACTCTGGCGGGTGTCTTCGCCAAACGGGCTCAGGATCAGGCGGAACTGCTTCAGGAAGGTCTGCAGCACGCTGAACATGGCCGTGGGCGGGATTTCGACGCCTTCGCTGGGGGCCACGATGGTGACGTCGCCCTGGATCTTGCGGGGGTCGTAGAGGAATTTGATTTTCTGGTACTCGGCCGTGTACTGGATCATCTCCGACAACGGGATGTTTTCCGTTACGCCGCGCAGCACCAAAGCTTGGGGCTGTTCAGGTGCCTGGGCCGACAGTGTGTTGGCGCTGAACGCCAGCACGGTGAGAAGGGCAGCTGCCAGCATGGTCAGATTGCGCATACAAGACTCCTGGGCGGCGATGATCTTCCGCATGTAACGACGCGAAAACACTGGCGTTGGGGGAATCCGATATAGATGTACAGGGCCCGGGGCGAAAGGCGCAAAGGTCGCAATTTCTGCCGCAGCAGGCTTCCACTTTGGGCCCGCTTTGCCTAAACCGGGGGCATGATCGATTATCGGTTCATCACCACCACCATGGACCTGCCGGGATACCGCGTCACGCGCCAGTGCGGCATTGTGCGCGGCATTGTGGTGCGCTCGCGCAGCGCGATCGGCAACTTTGCGGCCAGCGTGCAGCAGTTCTTTGGCGGCAACATCAGCCTGTACACCGAACTGTGCGAACAGGCCCGGCAAGAGGCTTTCGACATCATGCGCCAGCACGGCACCGAGGCCGGGGGCAACGCGATCATCGGCATGCGCTACGACGCCAACGACGTTGCCCCGGGCGTGACCGAAGTGCTGGCCTACGGCACGGCAGTAGTGGTGGAGCTGCTGAACCCGCCGCCGACACCGGCAGCATCTGAGCCCAACGCAGGCAGCTAGCAGCCCCGGCGGAATGTCTGCCGACCCGCGCAGCACGCATCCTGCCTGCATGATTCTTGTCGGGATGCGACCGCGGGCCAGAGGCCACGGGAATGCGGGCTGGAAGCCCGCAACACGGTTGCTACCAGCCGCCGCCGAAGCGTTTTCTGCGCTTGCGCGGCAAACGGGGCGCGCCGCCATCGGGGGCCGGCGCTTGCGGCTGCTGCGGCATGGGTTGTTGCGGCACGGCGGGCTGCGAGCCCGATGCGCTGGGCATGCCGTAGCCTCGCAGGTTGGGATTGCGCTTGTTGACGACAATCGCGCGCGAATCCTTGTTCACTTTCAGGCTGCCCGGCGCGATCGGCCCGTCAAAGAAACCCGGCAGCTTGCCCGTGCGCTGCAAATGCTCGATGTCGGACACGAGCTGCGCCGCGCTGGCCGGGCGGTCTTCCGGCCGCTTGGCCATCATGTTCTGGATCAGCACGCAGGTTGAATCGACCAGGTCGGGCCGGAAGTTTTTGGGGTGCGGCGGCGGCTCATGGATGTGGCGGTACATCACCACTTCGGGCGGGCCCTCATAGGGCACGCGGCCGGTCAGCATGAAGTAGAAGGTCACGCCAAGGCTGTAAATGTCGCTGCGGGTGTCGATGTCTTGACGGCCCATCGCCTGCTCGGGCGAGATGTAGTTGGGCGTGCCGACTGCCATGCCGCGTGTGGCGCCGCTTTCGCCGTCGGCGCGGACCTTGGCGAGGCCGAGATCAAGCAGCTTCACCTGCCGGTCGCGCGTGATCATGATGTTGTCGGGCTTCACGTCGCGGTGCACGAGGCTGAGTTTCTCGGCATGTTCCAGCGCGCGCGCAACCTGCAGCACGGCATCCAGCGCCTGGCGCTCGTCCATCGCGCCGCGCTCTTTCACCAGTTGCTGCAGCGTCTTGCCCTCAACGTACTCCATCGCGAAGTAGCACAGGCCCGTCACTTCGCCGGCGTCGATGCCGGTGATGACGTTGGGATGGTTCAAACGTGCCGACGCGCGGGCTTCCTGCAGGAAGCGTTCCTTGATGGTGGCGTTGGCCGCAAGTTCCGGCTGCAGGATCTTGATCGCCACCCAGCGTTCCATGCGCACCTGCTTGGCCTTGTAGACCGTGCCCATGGCGCCCTGGCCCAGCTTTTCGTACAGGCGATAGCCGGGGATCTTGTCGGCCATCTGGTACATCTGCTGGTGCGACTTGATCTTTTCGATGCCTGCTTTGTCCAGGTGGCCGCGCTCAAGCAGGATCTGGCCCAGCAGCGGCACACGCTGGCCCTTGGCCAGTAGCGCGCGCTGCACGTTCACGCATTCCTGGATCTGCGCCGGTGTCACAAGCTTCAGCATCACCGCTGCCTGGCCGAAGCTGATGCGCGCTTCGCTGCCCGTACTTTCGGGCGGCGGCGGTGCGGGCACCGGGTCCATGTCCTGGGTATCGGCCAGCGAGGGGTCTTTCTCGGCGCGGTACTCAATGCGCTTGGTGTCGTCGCGATCCACGGGGCGCGGGATTTCGGTTCGCTCGCCCACGGGCTCGGCCAGTTTTTCGGTGTGGTCGCCGATGGTCGGCAGTGCCGGCGGCGGGCCGGCCGGGCGCGCGGGCGGGCGCACCGGGGGCAGGCCTTGTTCGGTCGGGCCGCCCGGGCGCAGATGCGCTGGCGGCAGGCCGGGCTCCGTGACCGCAAGCCGCGAGTCGATTGGTGCGGCCGGCGATGAACTGACAGGCCGCTGCGCGCCTGAACTGATGCGCACGGCAGGCGATTGCGGCGGCGGTGACGGCCGGCGGGTGGGCGGCATGGTCGCACGCTCGGAATCCGGTACCGGCTGGCCCACCGGAATCGGCGACACGCGCACCGAAGGCTTCGAGGATTGACTTGAAGACTGACTGGCGGCCGGCCTCACGCCTGGCTTTGACGACTCAGACGACCCCGGCGCCGGCCCCAGCGAAACAGTGGGCATCGTGACGGGCGGGTTGTCGGTTTCGGGCTCGCGCGGCTGCTTGTCGGTACCGGGCATGTTGCGCTGCGGGGCCGGGGGCTGCTGGCGCCGCGTGATGCGCGAATCGGGCGTCTTGACCGGGTAGGCCTTGTTCTGCCCCGACGGCGACCCGGAGTTCGGGTCCGGCGGCCGGCTGCTACCCTGAGGTTTTCCCTGTGTCATGCGCTAATTGCCCGGATGTATGGCTGAGCCCAGTAAAACGTCCATTATTGCAGCCTTCACGTTTGTTGGCGAGGGTCAGTCCCCGTCCACGCGCAGGTTCAGTACCCGCACACGGGAAGCCTCCGTGAGGTCCCATCCACTGTAACGAGAGTCACGGGGGCCGGGCTTCCCGGGTTCCAGCATTGCCAGGCGACCGCGCATCGCGTTGGACTCAAGCCACCAGGCCAACAGCCGCGCGTCAGCGGGCGCAAACGACGTTTCACCATCGTGCACCCGCAGCAGAAAGTCTCGGTACACAAGCCCGTTCACCATGCCGCCTTCCATGACTGCGGCCGTCCCTGCGGCCTGAGGCCGGGTCAGCGGCTCGTCCACAATCCAGCCCGTGCTGCCCGGAAGTTGCCGGGCCAGGCGGAGGTCAGTGCCATCGAGCATGATCGACAGGGGGGCCGAGACGCCGGGCTCAGCAACAAGGAATGTCCGCGTCGAGGCCACGTGCGCTTCGGGCCCGGCAAACTCGATCACCGCACATTGCGCGCGCGGCTGCGGTGCCTGCTGCAGCAGCGCCAGGCCCAGTACGCAGGCAGCCCCCAGCATGGCGCCGGGCGCCGCAAGGGCCGGGCGCTTCAAGCGGCGCAGCACGGCCGGGATCAACAGCAGCGCCAGCAGCAGCGCCGAAGCCAGCCCGGCAAACGCGATGCCGGGTGCGGCCTCGGCCGGTTGCGGCGCGGCCAGCGGCGGCGGCAAGGCTGGCGCGGCGCGCGATGCCGGCTGGCCGCCGGGCACGCCAGCGGCGCCGAAACGCAGGTGATGCAGCAGTGCTGCACGGATCACTTCGCGCGCGCTGGCCTCACGCAACAGGTTGTACTCGACGCGGAAGATTGCCCCCGCCCCGTAGCCAAAGCGCTGCACCGGCACGCCGGCGAAGTACAGCATCTGCGGCTCGCCGGGGGCGGGGATGTCCTGCGCGCGCTCGCCCAGCTGGAAAGTCCCTGCAACCAGGCAGCACCCGCCCAAGCTGCAGAACTCGGCCATCGCGCGCTGCGCGCCGGGCGCCAGTGCGCCCGCGCCGGGGTTGAAGATCACGATCGCGTCGTAACCGTCGAACAGCCGCCAGTCAGCAAAGAATTCGCGCGTTTCAAAGTAATCGCAGGCCAGCTGCCCCGGCGTGGGCGGCAGCGCGGCCCGCGCACCTACCGGGTCCGGCGCAAACACAGCCGTGTAGGGCTGCTGGTAGCTGGGCGCAACCGACCGTGGCAGGGCTGGCTGCCAAGCATCGCCGCCGGGTCGCAGCCGGATGCCGGCATTCGCGCCGACAAAAACGGGCACCAGCGCGCGGCCGCTGCCCCCGTCAAGTGCCAGCGCGTGCACCAGCTCAATCCCGGGGGCGAAGCTGATGACCTCGACACTGTCGCCGCCGCCCGTGACGTGCACCTCAAACGGGGCAAAGCAGCCCGCGCGGCCCTGTTCCTGGGTGACAAACCGGCTGCGTTCACGATCAATCGACTGGCCCGCAAGCGCCGTACAAAGCAGGCACAGCGCCAATATCCAACTGACTGGCAGCACACATGACTTCATGCAGCCTCCGCGCGCGGGGGGCGGGCCGTGAACATTGCCCCGGCAAAGGCGGCACAACCAATGCCGCCCGCCAGCCATGAAAACCCGCCGCCGGTCGCGGCCCAGACCGGCGTGTACTCACGCAGCGCCAGCAGCGATTTGCCGGAATACTCAAGGCCGAAGTAATGCCACAGCGGCGGCAGGGCCAGCAGCACCAGCGCCAGCAGCCGCATGCGCTCGCGCCAGGTGGCCGACAATTGCGCGCCCCAGCTGATAAGCCCGCAGACCAGCAGCCAGCTCATCGCCGACGACGGCCGAGTTTGCAGAAACTGCTCGCGCCCGCCGGCAAACGTGAAGGCAGCAATCACGGCCGCGCTGGCAGCCCAGCACGCCGCGGCCAGGCTCAGGGCCTGCAACGCCTGCGCGCGGCCGCGCTGCGCGACCGGCACAAACAGCAGCACCGGCAGCGCAAGCTCAATGTAAAGCAACGCGCGCACCAGGCCCGAATCCAGCCGCAGGTTCAGTGTATCGATGTGTGGCAACAGCAACCCGCACGCCAGCATCACAAGCGCGAACAGGAAAGGTTGGTAGGCCTGTGCTGTGTGCGCTCGCAATTGACGTACTCCGCGCCTAACATGCCAACGGACAGGTGAAACTATGACGACGCACCCATTGTGGCTAGCCGGTACCCGCACCACCACCCAAACCACGTTCCAGCACCGCGGCGCCTATGACAAGCGCGATCTTGGCGTTGTCTGCGGCGCGGGCCGGGGCGAGGTGGCAGCCGCGATTTCCGCCGCCTGGCACGCGCGCCCGGCGATGCAGAGGCTGAGCGCCGGGGCCCGCGAAGCCGCGCTGCTGACCATTGCCGAAGGCATGCGCCGCCGCGATGAAGAGTTCGCCCAGCTGATCACCGCTGAAACCGGCAAGCCGATCAGCCTGGCGCGAGGTGAAGTCGGCCGCAGCATCAACACGATCCAGTTGTGCGCCGAAGAAGCCAAGCGTGCCCAGGGTGAAGTGATCCCCCTTGATACGGTGCCGGCCGGCGACGGACGCTTCGGCATCGTGCGGCGCTTTCCCAAGGGCATCGTGGTCGCGATTGCGCCGTTCAACTTCCCGATCAACCTGGTCGCACACAAGGTGGGCCCGGCGATTGCGGCCGGCTGCCCCGTGATCCTGAAGCCGCCGCCGCAAGCACCGCTGACCAGCCTGCTGCTGGGCGAATTGTTGTTCAGCGCGCGGCTGCCCGAAGGCGCCTTCAGCGTGCTGCCCTGTGAAAATGATGTCGCGCAGGCGCTGGCCACGGAACCGCGGGTGGCAATCGTCAGCTTCACGGGCAGCGACAAAGTCGGCTGGAAGTTGCGCGAAATGGCCGCGCGCAAGACCGTGCTGCTTGAGCTGGGGGGCAATGCGGCCGTGATCGTTGAGCCCGACGCCGACCTCGAAATGGCGGCCCAGCGCATCGTGACGGGCGCTTTCGCCCACGCGGGACAGGTGTGCATCAAGGTGCAGCGCGTGTTCGCGCACGAAGACATCGCGCCGCAATTGCTGCGCCGGCTGCTGGAACTGACGCAGGCCGTAGGCATCGGCGACCCCACGCATGAGGAAGTGATCTGCGGCCCGATGATCAGCGAAGAGGCTGCAATCCGCGTCGAAAGCTGGGTCAACGAGGCGCGCAACGCCGGCGCCAATGTGCTGTGCGGCGGCGAGCGCGACGGGCAGTTCTATCGGCCTACATGGCTCAGCGATGTGCCCGAAGACGCCAAGGTCAGCTGCCAGGAAGTGTTTGGCCCGGTGGCCGTGTTCTATCGCTACGGGCACTTTGAGGCCGCGCTGCACGCCGTGAACAACACCGAGTACGGCCTGCAGGCGGGCGTATTCACACATTCGCTGCCCCGCGCGATGGAAGCCTTTGAAGGGCTTGAGGTCGGGGGAGTGATCGTGAATGACATACCCACCTACCGCGTAGACCACATGCCCTACGGCGGCATCAAGGCCAGCGGTATAGGCCGGGAAGGGCCCCGCTACGTGATTGAAGAATTCACCGAGCCAAGGCTGCTGGCCCTGAAACCGCGATAGAGTGCCTCGCCATGCCCATCACCTACTACGTTGATTATCCGTGCGAAGTGAAAGAGCTGGTGCCTCCCGGCCGCATGTTGCGGTTGCTTTATGGCATGGAACGCGCCAATGAGGCCATGAATAAGGCTCGCAAGACGGACCCAGCGGCGCTGGCATCTGCGGTGAAGGTTTCCCTTTCGCTGAAGGGGCGCGACCGAACCGGGCAGTTGAAAGTGGCCACCGTGGCCGAAGTGACCGAGCAATTCAGCGAACTGGGCAAGCTTGCCGCGCGCTGCGACGGCTGCCGCGCACGGATCGAAAGCATTGCCTTTGGCTGCCGGTCGCGGATTGATTTCCCGTTCAGCATGAAGGCTGAGGCGCTGCTGATGTCGCGCATCCACGACAGCCACGGCGACCCATCGGGCTCGATGCTTTGCAACTACCTCGAGAACAATGGCATCACGGGCAACAAACCGGCCGAGATGCGCAACCTGCCCGGCGTTTTCTTCGAAAGTGACAAGCCGCTGGTGCGCCGCCTTGAAGACGGCCGGCGCATCAGCAGCAACCAGATTTTCGAGCTGCTGTTCCTGACCGAACAGATCAGCCCCAATCACTGCCGTTTCCTGTTGGGGATGCTGGATATGCTGGAGCCGCGATTGCCGCTGGATCGCGACCTTTCAGGCCTGCCCAATCTGTTTGTCGTGCAGCGCGAAGAACTGGGTATGCCCGTGGCACGCGTCGGCCTGAAGCTGACAAGGTCCGACGATGAAGATGACTGCACCCACCAGCTGATAGGCTTCTTCGGCGCGCTGCTGTTCGGTACCGAGTACCAGAACAGTGTATGGGTGAAGGTGTAACCGGGTTTCGGGGCCTGGGACCTGGAGTGCGGTGTCTGGGGTCTGGGGTTAGGCTACTGCTACTCCCGCCTCCCGCCTTCAATCTCCAACCTCCAACTTCCAACCTCCAAACTCCAATCTCCAACCTCCAAACCTAAAAGTCGCGCAGCCTTACCGGTTGCCTGCGGGCTCCCCACGTGCCGGGTTTGGCTTCGAACACGCCGGCGCAGGCGGTGCCACACTTGGGGCAGGCGCCGTCGCGCAAGTTCCATTGCAGCAGCGTGTACCAGTCGCGCACGATCAGCTTTTCGCCGCAGTGGTGGCAACTGGTTGTGTCGCCGGCCACATCATGCACGTTGCCGGTGTACACGTAACGCAGCCCCGCCTTCATCGCGATGCGCCGCGCGCGGGTCAGCGTCTCGGCCGGTGTGGCCGGCACATCCAGCATCTTGAAGTCCGGGTGAAAGGCCGAGAAATGCAGAGGCACATCCGGCCCCAGTTCACGCGCGCACCATTCGGCAAGGCGCTGCAGCTCAGCATCCGAGTCATTCTTGCCGGGGATCAGCAGCGTCGTGATCTCAAGCCAGCACTTCGTTTCATGGCGGATGTACTTCAGCGTGTCCAGCACCGGCTGCAGGTGGCCGATGCACACGCGCTGGTAGAACTCTTCCGTGAAGCCCTTCAGGTCCACGTTGGCGGCATCCATGTGCTGGTAAAACTCACGCCGGGCGTCAGCGTTCTGGTAGCCCGCGGTGACGGCCACGGTGCGGATGCCGCGCGCGCGACAGGCCTGCGCCACGGCAATCGCGTATTCATGAAAAATCACCGGGTCGTTGTACGTGAAGGCCACACTGCGGCAGCCCGTGGCCTGCGCGGCGCGGGCGATTGTGTCCGGGTCGGCCTGGTCGTTCAGTGTGTCCACTTCGCGCGATTTGCTGATGTCCCAGTTCTGGCAGAAGCGGCAACCGAGGTTGCAGCCCGCAGTGCCGAAGCTGAGCACCGGCGTGCCCGGCAGGAAGTGTGCCAGCGGCTTCTTTTCGATGGGGTCAATGCAGAAGCCGCTGCTGCGGCCGAAGGTGGTCAGCACAATCCTGCCGCCCTGGTTGCCGCGCACGAAGCAGAAGCCGCGCTGGCCATCGGCAAGTTTGCATTCGCGCGGGCAGATGTCGCATTGGGCCCGCCCATCCGGCAACGTGTGCCAGTGGGTGGTGGGCACGGTCGCGGATGGGTCGAAAAGCTCGGACATATCAGGCCTGGAAAATCGGCAGCAGCCCGCGCGGGATGCTCAAAATCAGGCATGCCATCGCGGTTGCAAAGGCGTTGTTGTCGGGGCTCCAGCCACCGATTTCATCGGTCCAAGCGCCGTTGCTGTGCTGCAGCTTCAGGAAGTGCTTGCGGTTTTGCTCGTTCCATTCGGTCCAGTAGCGAGGGTTCACGAACTGGTACTGGTACATCGCCTGCGCCGAATAGTAGTGCCCGTACCAGAAGCCGTAATCGCAACCCTGCCAGCCCGGCGAAAGGTACGTCGCGCTGCGGTCAGGCCGGTTGTTGCGCAGGAACTGGATGCTTTGCGCAAAGTCGATCGTGTAGGTGCGCCCGTCGGCCGGGTCCACGTAACTGTGCGAGCCATATTCGCCCGTGCTCTGCAGCGCCACCACGCCCGCCGCCGTCAGTGCAAAGGTTGCGCGGCCGTCCCAATCCAACTGGTACCGGAAGCTGCCCGGCGTGCTGAAGCCCGCGTCGCCGGGGCGCACATAGCTGCGGCGCACGTACATCTTGGCGGCCTCGATGCCCTTGTGGATCACGACTTTGTCGCCGTTGCGCTCAACGACCTGCAGGTCTTCCTTGTCAATGATGACGCCGACGTTGGCGGCGGCACGCATCGCCTGCAACTGGCACACGCAGATCGACATGTCCGAATCAAGCTGCGCCGGGCTGTAGCGCCAGGCACCCTGCGTATTCTGCGACTTTTGAATGAAGTCGATGGAGTCACGCAGCTTGGAACGCGCCTCGTTGTTGTTGGTCTGCCCGTACACCTCGGCCAGGAACAGCGTTGCAAAGGCGTGGCTGTACATGCGTGACTCATGCTTGCTGATCCAGCCGTTCTTGGCGGTCGCGTTCTGGATGAAACTCAGGCCTCGCGCCACTACGTCGTAGTAGCGCCCGCGATAGGGCGTGTGCCCGGCCGACATGAAGGCCATGCAGCAGATCGCGGTGACGCCCACGTGCGGCTTGTTCACGCCGTTACGGTTGACCTGGTAGCGGTCGCCCAGCTTGTTGCCGATGTCGTTGGACCAGCTGCCGTCCGAATTCTGGATCTTGGCCAGGTGCGCAAGCCCGCGGTCCACGGCGGCGGCGACGATCATGTCGTTGGCGTCAGGGCGCGGGTCGCCCATTTCATCAACGTCCACGGCGTACACCGTGGGCGAATGCGTAAACGCGAGCAGGCAGGCGCTGAGCAGCACTATCGTGAGGGCCTTCAACTTCATGGTCAGCTCCGACGTTTTGGCGTGCAGACAGTATACGAACAAAGCCCCCGCAACCCACCGTAGAACAAGCGGCCCGGCACCGGTATTCTCGCAATCATGTCACTGCTGGATGACCTGAATCCCGAACAGCGCGAGGCCGTCACCACCCTGGACGGGCCGCTGCTGGTGCTGGCCGGCCCGGGATCAGGCAAGACGCGCGTGATTACCTCGCGCATCGCGCACATGCTGGACACGGGCATCCAGCCCTGGCGCATCCTGGCCATGACCTTCACCAACAAGGCCGCCTCGGAAATGCGCAGCCGCGTCGCGCGCTTTCACCCCATCGACGAGCTGCACGTCAGCACCTTCCACAGCTTCGGCGCGTGGCTGATGCGGCGCGAGGCTGACCGGCTTGGCTTCTCGCGCGATTTCAGCATCTACGACACGGACGACCGCGAGTCGCTGATCCGCTCGATCATGAAGGAACTCAAGATCGACAGCGCGTTCGTTACCGCCAGCGCCGCCGGCCACATGATCAGCGACGCCAAGAACCGCGGGATTGAGCCCGAGACGTTCCGCGCCGGGGCCTTTGACCCCGCAAGCAAGGCCGTCGCCGACATCTTCGCGCGCTATCAAGACGCGCTGGTGCAGGCCAACGCCATGGACTTCGACGACCTGCTGACGCGGCCGCTTGAGCTGTTCCTGAAGCACCACGACGTGCTGGAGAAATACCGAGGGCGCTTCACGCACCTGCTGATCGACGAATACCAGGACACCAACCAGATCCAGTACCGCCTGGCCAAGCTGCTGGCTGAAAACCACCGCAACATCTGCGTTACCGGCGACCCGGACCAGAGCATCTACAGCTGGCGCGGCGCCGACATCAAGAACATCCTGAACTTTGAGCGCGACTTCAGCGGCGCCAAGACCGTCGTGCTGGGGCGCAACTACCGCAGCACGGCCACCATCGTCAAGGCCGCCGACGCGCTGGTGAAGCACAACTTCGCGCGCAAGAACAAGGACCTCACGACCGACAATGAGCCCGGCACACCCGTCAGCATCCTCAAGTGCCAGACCGAAACCCACGAGGCCAGGCTGGTCGCCGCGCGCATCGAAAAGCTGCGCGAGAAAGACGTGCGCCCGGGTGAAGTCGCGGTCTTCTACCGCACCAACGCCCAAAGCCGCGCGCTGGAACAGGCGTTGCGTGAACGCAAGCTCCCCTACCAGATCGTCGGCGCGGTGGCGTTTTACCAGCGCCTCGAGATCAAGGATGTGCTGGCGTGGCTGCGCCTGCTGGTGAACCCGCGCGACCTGGTGGCCTTCACCCGCGCCATCACACGACCCGCGCGCGGCGTGGGCGAAGGCACCATCGCCAAGCTGCATGAGGCCGCACTGGCCAAGGGCGTGACGCTGGTTGATGCCGCGCGCGACCCCGCCAAGCTCGGCATCGCGCGCTTGCAGAAAAAGGCAGTCAGCGGCCTGCGCGAGTTTGCGGCCGTGTTCGACAACGTGCTGGCCGGCGAGCTGTTCCCGATTGAAGACGTACTGCAGAAGGTGCTTGATGGCAGCGGCTACCTGCGCGCGCTTGAGGCCGACGTGGACCCGCGCGCCGCCGACCGCATCGAGAACGTGAAGGAGCTCATCTCCGACGCGCGCACCCACGGGCAGGAAAACCCTGATCTTGACCTGTCAAGTTGGCTTGAGCAGGTGGCCCTGATCAGCGACACCGACCGCCTGGATGTAGATGGCGAAGCAGTGAAGCTGATGACCCTGCACAGCGCCAAGGGCCTCGAGTTCCCGGCCGTGTTCCTGACCGGCATGGAAGAAAACGTGCTGCCCCACGCGCGAAGCATCCAGGGCGACGGCGACATTGAGGAAGAGCGGCGGCTGTGTTACGTCGGCATCACCCGCGCGCGGCGCTTCCTGACGCTGAGCTACGCGCGACACCGTGAGGCCTTCGGGCGTTCGCAACGCAACGCGCCCTCGCGCTTCCTGAACGAAGTGCCCGGCGAGCTGACCGAAGTAGACGACCAAAGCGGCGGCAGCGGCATGCCCGTGACCGACTTCGCGGCCTGGTTCAAAGGCAACGTGAAGCCGGCCCAGCGCACCGATGACAACGACGACCCGTTCGACTTCGGCGACGTGCCGCCAGTGGAAGACGGCCCCGCCGATCACTTGGGCCAGGCAAGGAAGGCCGTAGCCGGCCGCCCCGTAGAAGAACCCGCCGACGCCACAACGCTGCACAGCGGCGACCGGGTAAGACACGCGGTGTTCGGAGTAGGCAAAGTAATGGACGTAAGCGCCTCCGGCCGCATCAAAGTAAACTTCCCCGGCTGGGGCGAAAAGAGCTTAGCAACCGAGTTCGCCCGCCTCGAAAAGCTGTAAAGCAGCACACTAGGCCGGGTTAAACTACGCGGGCGACGAATTCGTCGCCCGCGCATGTTGCTGAATCAGTTGCTGCCGCCTACGCCTTCCGACGGCGTCGTGCCGACAGAGCCAGCAGGGCAAATCCCGCCAGCATCACAGCCCCGGTGCCAGCGCCCTGGGTGACACAACCACCGCCGCCTCCCCCACCACCACCGCCTCCAGACGACAGGCCGCCGCTGCCGTACGAGAATGTCTGCGTCAACGTAACCGGTGCCATGCCGCCGTTCGTGAGGGCAATCGGGCGATTCGACCCGCTGCCCGGCGGTACAAACAGACCGGTGATCTGCGTCGGCGTCACGACTGCCGTGCCCGGACATACCACACCGTTGATAGTCACGGTGACCGGGCTGACGAAACCCGAACCCGTGATCGTGATCGGCAAGCCACCGCCGGTCACATCGGCCACGGGCGTAAACGTGGTTACGAAAAAGTCCACGGCGCTCAACTCCGACGATTGCGGTGCGGGCGTGCCAAGCAGAACAGTGCTGGTGGCGGCCACGTCCGTGGTTGCTGAAATCGACGCGCTGAAGGTCACCGGGCTGGATAGCCCGGCTCCTGCGGTTGCCGCCAAGTTGACCACAACCCACAGGTCAGCGCTGCCCGAGTTGGGTACGGTTACGTTGCTGGTCAACGCAGCGACCACCGTCGCCCCGCCGGTGCCGGCAAAGAGCATGGTGTCGGTACCGCTGTTGAACAGGCCGTCGCCATTGTCCTGCCATACCTGCACTGCGGTAACGTCCGTCGTCCAGCTGCCCGTGCCCGCGGTGGTCAGCGTGACACCGCTTACGTCGATGCTGTCATTGCTGGCGGACATCCGGAAGCGAGCCAACGCATGGTTCAGGGTCGTGCCGGAATCATGCAGGAATGCTGCCGGTGCCCCCGGCGCATTGGCGACCGTCAGCGCCGAGGCCGCAATCACCAGCGCCGTCGAGTTGGAAGTTGGCAGTCCGACAACTTGGCCACCAGCTGGCGGTGTGGCTGTCATGGCGTCGAGTCGCGCGTTGAATGTCTGTCCTGAAGTCGCGGTCCCGTTCAGCACACCAACCAGGAAGTATCGGCGCGAAGTCCCCGCGGTGATGGCTGGTGAGGATGACACATTGAAGACGACATCATCACTGGCGCTGAAGCTCGTGGCCGCCGTGCCTTCCAAAGTGTCCGTGCCAGCGCCATCCCAGGTGCCGTTGCCGTTGTCGCGGTAAAGCGCAACTTCGCTGTAGGCCGTGTCGTGGCTTCCGGTGCCTGTTGCTACGAACGTCATTGTATTGATGGTCCAGTCACCGCCCGGCGCCGCGGCCAGAGTGACATCGCAAAGCAGCTCACCGTCGCCGGTGGCGCCGGATGCGTCGTTGTCGACAGCGGTGGCGGAACCCGGGCCGTTCAGCGTTACGTTCAGAGAGTTGGCGTCGACCACAAGTCCAGCGGTTCCGCTGGTTGATGGTGTCGGCAGGCCAGATGCCACGCCACCGGCCGCACCGTTGGCCGCTGCTGACACATAGCAGCTGAACGTCTCACCTTGGCTGCCCGACAGGCTCAGGTCATAGACGACGAAGAACCGCCGTGTGTTGCCCGCCTGGAAGTTAGCGTGCGACGTCATGTCGAACACGACCGTACCGTTGTCGAGCGCATAGCTGCCGTTGTCGACAAGCGTGTCCAGCAGTGCGTCAAAGTCGCCGCTGCTGTCACTGTCGTGCCAGAGTTCAACGTCGGAAAGGTCGGTCGATTCATCGGCAGTGCCAAGCCCCGTGATGGTGATGCTCGAAGGCTTGTCATCCGGGCCGGTCGCATACGCCACCGTGAATGTCTGGCAAACATGGCCGTCGGTTCCGATGGATGCCGTAGCCGCCGTACCGGCACTCGCATCGGCAATCACAAAGTTGGGCGTATTCACAATCAATCCGGCATTGAGCGCCGTGGGAACGCCGAGCTTGAAAGTGCTTCCTCCAAGTCCGATGTCGCTGATGCGCTGCGTGAACGTCTCGCCGGGTGACGCCTGACCGGACAGTTTCACGACGATCCAGTAGTTTCTTGTTTCGTTGGTGCTGAAGCTGTTTTGTCCAGCCTGCACTGTAAACACGGCTGTTCCGTCGTCGGCAGGGAAGCCTGTGGCCGTGCTGCCAATCTGCGTGTCTGCGGCGTTGAATATGTTGTCGCCATCGTCACGGAAAACGGCGACGTAGTTCAAGTCGGTCTGGTCGTTGCCTGTTCCAGCCGCCTGAACCGAAATCGAGTTCAACGTCGCGCCGGAGTATTGGTTGCTGGTCAACGAGAAGCGACCGGCCACCACGCCATTGTTACCCGCGCCCTGTGCGTTGTAGTCAACGCCGGTCTGCGTGCCGGCAACATTGGCCACAGTGATACTGGGATCAATGCGATTGGCGACCGTGAAGTTGGCTCCCACTGCGCTGTTCTGGGTGAGAAGCGTGGACCACAGCATCTGGCCTTGGGTTAGGTTGGCCGTGGAAGTGCCGGTCCAGGTACGCGTTTCGTTCAACGCAGTAGGAACCCAGTATGTGGATACGCTGGAGAACGTCGGTCCATTGTGGCCACCGCCCGAACTGGACATCCCGGTCCAGGGCGATGGGACTGCACTTGTGAGAACCCAGCCGGTAAGTGGCGAAGCAGTGCTCATTGCGTCGCCAAAGATCAACCACCCCCAGCCCTGGTTGGAGCCGGCCGTCCAGGTGCTATCGTTGTTATCCAGCGTCATCGTGAACGTGTACGTGTATGGCCCCGTACCTGTGACCGAGTACTCAAGTTTGATAGGGACGGCAGCCAGCGACCCGGCACCCATCGCAAGTAAGAAGAACAACACACACGACCTGACCATGGCTTTCTCCGAAAGCGATTTCCGCTGCCCATTGCGGCGAGTTGCACCTGTTCCCGAATGTCCTATTCCTACCAGATGCAACTGCCGGTGGCAACTCTCAATCGCACTGAATGCATCCGCCATACGTGGGCAGTTGTAAGATTAGCGTCTGTAGAACCCGTCGATCCACCTCTGCATCAGCTTGGACTGGCCCGCCAGGTCTATGACGTGTGAGCGGCCGGGACGGGAGCGCCGGCGTCACGCCCACATCCCCGCGTGGCCTGCGGCCCGCGGGTGCTTTGCAGTTACCGTGGCCAATGGAGAAGAACGACTAGCCACCAAGAACGCCAACTGCGCCGACACCTGCCAGCGATTCTCCACGTCGGCGCGAGTCCGCAGTTGCCGTTAAACCCAAAAGCAGTTGCCGTTCTTCGTGGTCCTTCGTGGCCCTTCGTGGCGCTTCGTGGTTCCAAAGCAGTTGCTGTTCTCCGCGTCTCCGCGTCTCTGCGTGAGACCGCAGTTGCCGTGTATCTACCCGTCGCTCGCGCTCCGGGCTCTTGTTTTTCGCGATGACCGCAGTTGCCATTAAACCCAAAAGCAGTTGCCGTTCTTCGTGGTCCTTCGTGGCCCTTCGTGGTTCCAAAGCAGTTGCCGTTCTCCGCGTCTCCGCGTCTCTGCGTGAGACCGCAGTTGCCGTTTTTCTGCCCGAAAACTGTGCGCCATTTTTGCTAAGGGTGGGAGAATTGTGTGTCCGAGCTTACCCAGCACAATCGACAGCTCATGGCCGGGACCACCTCGTTCCTGCTGGATTGCCTGCGCGCCGGCATGACCGTGGCCAACACCGTGCTTTGCGCCGAGCGCCCGATGGTCGACTCCGAGCGCGAACGCATGCGTTACGCCTTCATGGCCGCCGGCCTGGCCATCGACGCCATTGAGGCCGAAGCCCGGCGCGAACGTCTCGGCCTCGCGTTCGCGATTTCGCCGGACGTGCTGGACAACCTCGAGAACCACGCCAAGAGCTTCGCCGATTACTCGCGCGCGCTGGAAGCCCAGGGCGACCTGTTCGTGCACGACTTTTACACGAAGCTTGAGGCCCGGCTCACGCAGTACTACCTGCGCGGCAACCGGCCCCGGCGCATGAAGCCGCGCGGCGAAGGCCTGCGCGAGCCGCAAGTCAGGCTGCGCGGCGAACCCACAGCGCAGGGCGGCTACGAAACGATCGCGCGCAAGACCGGCCAGTACGAGGAAGCGCGCAAGAACGCAAAGTCCACGGCCGAACTGATCCGCCAGTCCCGGGCAATGGAACAGGCGTCGGCAGAAGCGCCGGCTGAAACGCCGGTTGAAGCCGAAGTGCCGGCTGAAGCGCCTGTTGAAGATGAAACGCCGGTTGAAGCTGAAACGCCGAGCGAAGCCGAAGTCCCGAGCGAAACACCGGCCGCAGAACCCGTGGCCGAAAAGCCCGCGCAGAACAATCGCCGCATCCAGGATGACGAAATCTGGCAGCACCCGACAATGAGGCTGCCCGCCGCCGAATACATCCAAGCCTACGAAAAGTGGCAAAGGCAAGGCGGCAAAGGCCCACCCCCAAGACCATCCCGCAAACTGCGAAGACACATACAACACAACGCCAACGCCAACCCAAGCTTCAAAGAGCTGCTGGACGTAGTAGCCATACAAACCAGCGGCCCGTAACCCCATGTCGCGGCCGTCCCGGGCGCACGGCAACTGCAATTTCACGCAGAGGCGCAGTGACGCAGAGAACGGCAACTGCGGGGTAACCACGGATTCACACAGATAAACACGAATAACAGCCGAGCTCCGGCCTGCCGGGTCGGTTGCGCTGTGACGAAAAGACCCCGCTTTTGGCGGGGTCTTTTGCTGGCTTGTTTTGCCGGCTTCTTCTGCCGGCTTCTTTGGCCGGCTACCACATTATTCCTGTGGGGCTTCTGCGGTCTCGCGGCGTGGTGGACGGTCGCCACGGTCACGCCTTGGGCCTCGGTCACGGTCACCTCCGCGGCCTCCGCCACGGCCTCCGCGATCGCCGCCGCGTCCGCCGCGGTCACGGCCCCCGCTGGGAACCTTGGCCACGTACTCTTCGCCGCGGTCCTTCAGGATTACGGCCTTGCGGCTGCCCTTGATCTTGCCCGTGGGGTCGACGTTGATGATCTCGAATTCGAACTCTTCGCCGACGCTGCACACGTCTTCGGGCTTTTCGACGTAGCCGTCGCTGAGCTCACTGACGTGGATCAGTGCTTCCTGGCCGCCGCTGAATTCAACGAACGCGCCGAATTCGCGCATGCTGCCGACCTTACCCTTGAAGCGCTGGCCGATCTCGGGCTTGGTGGTCATGGCAGTGATCTTGGTGGCCGCCGCTTTCACGCCCACGCCGTCAAGGCCGAAGATCTTGATCGTGCCGTCTTCTTCGACGCTGATCGTGGTCTTGGTGGCTTCCTGCAGGCCGCGGATGTTTTTGCCGCCGGGGCCGATGATCAGGCCGATCTGTTCCTTGTCGATCTTCACCGTCTCATAGCGCGGGGCCCACTTGCTGATTTCGGGGCGCGGTGCTGCCAGCACTTCGTCCATCTTGGCCAGGATGTGCAGGCGACCGTCGCGCGCCTGGCCCAGGGCCTTGCGCATCAGGTCGGCGGTGAGGTTCTTGACCTTGATGTCCATCTGCAGCGCGGTGATGCCGTCCTTGGTGCCGCAGACTTTGAAATCCATGTCGCCGACGTGGTCTTCGTCGCCGAGGATGTCGGTCAGCACACAGTTGGTCGTGCCGTCGCTGACCAGGCCCATGGCCACACCGGCCACCGACTTGCGCAGCGGGATGCCGGCGTCAAAGGCGCTGAGCGTCGCGCCGCAGACCGTGGCCATGCTGGAGCTTCCGTTGCTTTCCAGGATGTCACTGACGATGCGGATGGTGTACGGGAAGCTGTTGGTCGGTGGCAGGACGGCGCGGATCGCGCGCTCGGCCAATGCCCCGTGCCCCAGTTCGCGGCGGCTGACACCGCGGATCGGCTTGGCTTCACCGGTGCAGAACGGCGGGAAGTTGTAGTGCAGCAGGAAGGCCTCTTCGCGGCTTTCGCGCAGGCCGTCGATCAGCTGCGTGTCTTCGGCGGTGCCGAGTGTGCAGGTGACAAAGGCCTGGGTTTCGCCGCGCGTGAAGGTCACGCTGCCGTGGTTACGCGGGAACGGGCTGATCTCGATCTTGATGTCGCGGACTTCATGCAGTTCGCGGCCGTCGACGCGCTTCTTTTCCTTCAGCACGATTTCGCGCAGGGCTTCGTACTTGTACTCGCCCAGAATTGCGCTGACCTGCTTGCCCTTGTCGGCTGCGGCCGCCTTTTGCTCGGCGGTTGCGTTGTCGGCGACCTTGGCGTAGGCGTCGATAGCTTCCTTCTTGATGGCGCTCAGGGCTTCGGCGCGTTCGTGCTTGCCCTTGGTCTTGATCGCCGCCAGGAAGCGCGCGTAGTACTTGCCGTGCAACTCCTTGACCAGCGCTTCGTCGGGGCCGGCCGGGGGCGTGAATTCCATCGGCTTGACACCGGCAAGCTTGACCAGCTTCTGCTGGGCTTCGCAGATCTTGATGATGGCCTTGTGGGCCAGGCCCAGCGCTTCGACGATTTCGTCTTCCGACAGTTCGTTGGCGCCGGCTTCGACCATGCTGATACCGGCGATGGTGCCGGCCACAACCATGTTCAGGTCGCCGTTGTCGATGTTTTCGTAGTCGGGGTTGACGATCAGCTTGCCATCGCGGCGTCCCATGCGGACCGCGCCGACAGGGCCGTCAAAGGGCAAACCGGCGAGCATGCAGGCTGCGCTGCTGCCGTTGATCATCAGGATGTCCGGGTCCAGGTTGGGGTCGGCGGACATGGCCATGCCGTTGATCTGGACTTCGTCGCGATAGCCGTCCTTGAACTGCGGGCGCAGCGGGCGGTCGGTCATGCGCATGGTCAGCACTTCTTTGGTGCTGGGGCGCGCCTCGCGCTTGAAGAATCCGCCGGGGAACTTGCCGGCAGCGCTGGTCTTTTCTTTGTACTCAACGGTAAGCGGGAAGAAGTCGATACCGGGGCGCGGGGCCGCGGTGGTGACAGCGACGAATACCGCGCTGTTTTCTTCACGGACGAGGACGCTGCCGGCCGCCTGTTTGGCGAGCCAGCCGGTTTCGAAGCTGATCTTGCGACCACCGACTTCGACCTCAACCACATGTTTGTTCACTTCAAGTTTCTGGATAGCCATTCTTTCACTCTTGCCCAAATGGGCTGTTGTTGCCTTCGCCCTGTCGCGAAAGGCGCATTGCTTGATGTTGCGCGAAAGGCCGGGGGATTGCCCGGGCGGGCAGAGAGGTTGGGGCTTTGGTAAGCACCGGCCTCTGTGTCCGCGCGGGTGACAGGGTCCCGGACCCTCCGCACTGATTGGGCCCGAACACCGGGCCCATACTGCAAAACAAAAGAGGCGGCCCGCTTTGTAAGGCGGGCCGCCCCGTGATTACTTGCGAATACCCAGCTTGGTGATCAGCTCGCGATAGCGCTTTTCATCTTTCGTGTTGAGGTACTTCAACAGCGAGTTGCGCTTGCCGACCATCTTCAAAAGACCGCGGCGGCTGCTGTGGTCTTTCTTGTGGATCTTCAGGTGGACGGTGAGGTTTGAAATCTCCTCAGTCAGCAGGGCGACTTGCACTTCCGGCGAGCCCGAATCAGCTTTGCCGCGCCCGTACTCTTTGACAATCTCGTCCTTCTTGTTCTTTGGAACCATGGTTCTCTCCGTTGCACATGCGCCTCAGACAGCGATTGCCGTCACGGGCGTGGATTAAGTTGGCGGAAGGGTAACAGCACGCGATCCATCGTCAATGGGACGGCGGCTGCACGTCAAAGATCGTGTGGCTGCCGATCTTGCGGAATACCGCGCTGGCGGGACGCACGTCGCCGTTGCGTGCCGCGCGCAAGGCCAGCAGCGACTCGGCCACTTCAATATCCTCAGGCGTGGTCAGCTTGAAGTTGCCCGCGCTGCCCGTGACCACCTGGCAGCTTGCCCCATCGAGTGCCACTGCGGCCGCATCGTCGGTCAGGTCTACGGCGTTGTGCTTTTGCAGGGCTCGCAGCAGCATCTCACGCCGGAAGGCCTGGGGCGTTTGCGCCGCCCACAAGTCGGCACGGCTGACCGTTTCGGTGATCGCGCCGTCCTTCACACGCTTGATGGTGTCCCGCACCGGGTGCGCCAGTATCGCCGCCCCGTGCTTTCGCGTGGCCGTCATCAGCCGCAGCAATTCATCTTGCGTCACGAAGGGGCGGGCGGCGTCGTGGATCATCACGAAGGGCAGCTCGCTGGTGGCCCACAGCCCGTTCAGCACGCTGTCCTGGCGGCGGCGGCCCCCCACCACAAAACGCGTGGCACCAAGGCCGCCCAGCGCACGGGCGAAGTCGGTGGCGTGTTTGGGCAGCTTGGCAGTTTCGGCCCGGGTGTCGTGGCCGGTATGGGCCTTTAGTTCTTCGGCGGGCATCACGATCACGGTTTCAGCCAGCCCGGGCAGGTTTTCAAACGCGCGCAGCGTGTGCTGCAAAAGGGGCGCGCCCGCGAGCTCAACAAACGCCTTCTTCTGCGGCTGGGCAAGCCGGCTGCCGGTGCCGCCGGCAACGATGATCAGGGCGAAGTCTGGTGCAAGCTCATTCATGGCGAGTCTCGGGTTGTGGCCAACAGCCTAGTCCCGTTTGCCAAATCTAGAATCCAAAATCGTGGGGCCTTTACCTGTCCGCGCCCGGGGCTAGAACGCGAGCAGTCTTTGGGCGTCTATCCAATCGAGGGCCTACCATGCCGCAGATCACCAACATCATCGCGCGCGAAGTGCTGGACAGCCGGGGCAACCCCACCGTCGAGGTGGAAGTCGAGACTTTGTCCGGCGCGTTCGGCCGCGCGATTGTGCCCAGCGGCGCGAGCACCGGCGCGCACGAAGCGCTTGAGCTGCGCGATCAGGACGCCCGCTATCTGGGCAAAGGCGTGCTGCAGGCCGCGCGCCATGTGGAGGCGATGATCGAGCCCGAACTCAGCGGCCTGGACGTAACCGAGCAGGCTGAAATCGACGGCATCATGCTTGAGCTCGACGGCACCGAAAACAAGTCCAAGCTGGGCGCCAACGCGATCCTGGGCGTGTCACTCGCCTGCGCCCGCGCCGGCGCGGAAGTCGAAGGCATGCCGCTGTACCGATACTTGGGCGGCCTGACGGCCTGCACTTTGCCCGTGCCTTTGATGAACGTGCTGAACGGCGGCGCACATGCCGACAACAACCTGGACATCCAAGAATTCATGCTGGTGCCGCACGCCTTTCCCACATTCGGCGAGGCCCTGCGCGCCGGCGCGGAGTGCTTCCATCACCTCAAGAAGCTCCTGAAAGAGAAGAAGCTGTCGACGGCTGTCGGCGACGAAGGCGGCTTTGCGCCCAACCTCGAAAGCGACGCACAGGGCCTTGAGCTGCTGAACCAGGCCATCGAAACAGCCGGCTACAAACCGGGCAGGCAGATCAGCCTCGCGCTCGATGTGGCCGCGACCGAGTTCTTCAAGGACGGCAAGTACGAGTTCGGCGGCGGCAAGAAGACCAGCTCCGAAATGGTCGATTACTACGCGCAACTGTGCGCCAAGTACCCGGTCGTGAGCATCGAAGACGGCCTGGCCGAAGACGACTGGGCCGGCTGGGCAGCGCTGACAAAGCGGCTGGGCGCGACCACGCAGCTCGTGGGCGACGACCTGTTCGTCACCAACATCAAGCGCCTGCAGCGCGGGTTTACGGAAGCGTCAGCCAACGCGATCCTGATCAAGCTGAACCAGATCGGCAGCCTGACCGAAACGCTGGCCTGCATCCGCATGGCGCAGGAAAAGGGCTGGGGCACGGTGATCAGCCACCGCAGCGGCGAAAGCGAAGACACGTTTATCGCGGACCTCGCCGTAGCCACCAACGCAGGCCAGATCAAAACCGGCAGCCTGTGCCGAACCGACCGAGTGGCCAAGTACAACCAGCTGCTGCGCATCGAAGAAGAACTCGCCGACCGCGCCACCTACGCAGGCAAGCAAGGCCGCTTTGTGCGGTAGGCTGAGAATGTCGCTTCGATCGGTACATTGAAGGTGTGGGGCAATTGCGACCCCAGGAGACCGACATGTCCATTCAACTCCCTGCTTCGAGACTGGTGGCAGTAGCTGCCGTGCTGCTGGTTTGCGTGGTGGCCTGCTCAAGTGGCCGGACTGCCGAGCCCCCGGCAAACAGTTCCCATGCTTCACACGTCTTCCCTGCCACCCGTTGCTGCCTATAGTCGCGCGCCATGGCGTACTCGCTGAACGACATTTCGAGCACACTCTCAACCGGCATGGCTGCCTTTGCGGCTGCTGCCGATGCGGCCGCTTTGGAAGATGCGCGACGTGAGTTCCTTGGTGGCTCGGGCATCGTCAAGAAAATCCTTGGTGCGATGAAGGATGTCCCCAAGGACCAAAAGGCTGAGTTCGGCAAGGCCGCCAACCTGCTCAACAAACAGCTCACCGAAGCTTATGAGGCCGCCAAGGCGCGCGTCGGTGACGCCAAACCCGCGGGCCCCGGCATCGACATCACCAAGCCCGGCGACCTGCGCGAAGTCGGCCACGCGCACCTGATTACGCAAACGATTGACGAAATTGTCTCGATCTTCAACCGGCTTGGCTTCGCGCAAGTCGAAGGCCCTGAGGTCGAAGACGAGTTCCACAACTTCGACGCGCTGAACATCCCGGCCGGCCACCCCGCGCGCGGACAGGAAGACAACTTCTATCTGCAACTCGCGGGCCCCGATTGGCCTGCCAAGCCCGTGCCGCTGCTGCTGCGCAGCCAGACCAGCACGATCCAGATCCGCACCATGGAAAAGCACAAGCCGCCGCTGCGGGTGATTGCGCCCGGCCGCGTGTACCGGCCCGACACCGTGGACGCGACGCACCACTTCATGTTCCACCAGATTGAAGGTTTGGCGGTGGCCGAAGACCTGCACTTCGGCGATCTGCGCAGCGTGCTGGAACTGTTCGTGCGCGAATACTTCGGCGCGGATACCAAGATGCGCCTGCGGCCGCACTACTTCCCGTTCACGGAAGTGAGTGCCGAGGTGGACATCAATTGCGAGATGTTCAAGCACTTGAAGAAGCCCTGGCTCGAGATTCTTGGCTGCGGGATGGTGGACCCGAACGTGCTGCGCGCCGTGGGCTATGACCCTGAAAAGTACACGGGCTTCGCGTTTGGAATGGGTGTCGAGCGCATTGCGATGCTGAAGCACGGGATTGGCGACATCCGCCACTTCGTCGCCAACGACCTGCGCTTCCTGCGTCAGTTCTAGCGTGCCCGCCGATCGCGGGACCAGCAGAGCCTGGCTGACTGTCAGCGGTTCTCAGTCAATGGTTACAGCAGATAAGAGGTAGTTGCGGTTTACTGTCGACCATGAACTGTCGACATTCGACTGTAGTTCGCCGGCCTGCCACGTCACAGGGCTGTCACCGCTGGATTCGGGACTGGCGCAAAGCTTGACACCCATTGGGGCAGGGCTAGATTGACCCTGTTACCTCCCCCCTCTGAAGGAGTTTGCAATGCGTCTACGCATTTGGCGTGGGGTGTTCGTTGTCGCGTCGGCGGTACTGGCGTTTTCGGTGCTGCTGGTGCTTGGTTCAACCACGACCTTTGAGCCCGCGCCGGCTTACGCGCAGGACACTTCGCCGCTTGGGCACATCAAGTCGGGCCTTCGCGAATACCGCAAGGGCAACTGGGAAGAGGCGATCAAGTTCTTTGACAGAGCATTGTCCGCCAACCGCGATGAAGACACGGACCGCCAGATCCGTGACGAAATCGGGCAGACGCTTGCGCTCGACTTCATCAACAACAACTTCAGCGATGCCACGCTTTCGGGGCGCTACTCGCGCTTCGGCAAGTGGATACTCGCCGGTCGCCAGAAAAGCGCCTACATCGGCCGCGACAACGGCAACCCTGAGGAAATGCGCGAAAACATCGACAAGTACTACGGTGAAAAAGACATCACCGTGAAGTCGCTGCGCGCCCAAAGCATCCGCGACAGCTACGGCGATTACGCCGTGCCGCACATCCAGGCCAACTACCTGCACCAGGAAGCCATTGACGCGCGCTATGACTCGCGCGTGCTGCTGGCAACGCTCGGCCACCAGGCCGTCAACGCCATCATCCAGCTGTTCTACAGCTCGGAAGTGTACGACCGCCAGGTCGCCGCGGAGGCTTTGGGCGACATCGGCGACCCGCGCGCGCTGCCGGTGCTGGTCAAGCACTTCAGCATGCAGGGCGAAGACCAGCAGGTGCGCCAGGCCTGCGCCAAGGCCATTGAGTGGATTCGCCGCGACCTGCCTGAACAGGACAAGAAAATCAACGACCCCAAGGACCTGTTCTTCCTGCAGGCCGAAGGCTACTACCGCAACAACGCCGCCGGCCGCTACTACGGCAAGCGCCTGTCCGTTGTGGGCACGACCTACCAGGGGCACCTGCCCGTGGCGATGTGGGACTACAACAACGAGTACGGCTACATGCGCTCGTACACCGTCTGGAAGTGGGTCGCGGGCGAAGACGGCACCGGCGGCGCGCTGCTGAGCCAGGAAGTGCCGCTGTGGGCCTACGCCGACATCCTGGCTGAAGAGTCCGCGCTGCAGGCCTTTGAACTGGGCATCAGCGCCGCCAAGGGCTCCGAAGACACCAATGCCTTCGTGCGCGACTCTGAAGCCCTGCTGGCCTGCATCCACATGCACATGTACACCGAAGGCCGCGGCCGCTTCTTCAAGAGTGACAGCGCCGAACGCGCCTTCATTGAATCGCTGCTGGGTGAACGCGGCTTCGTGCCGAACATCCACGGCTACGGCCTTGGTTCCGCCACCAACTCGGCGGTGCTGTACACCGCGCTTGAGCGTTCGCTGACCGACGGCTACCCGGCCGTCAGCGTCGCCATCTGCGACGCGATCGCCGACCTTGAAGACTATGCCGCCATCGGTACCAACGCTTCGGCACCGCTGATGCGAGCCCTGACCGCCGCGGAAGACAAGATGGTTCGCTACGCGGCCGCACGCACGCTGGTAAAGCTGGGTGCGACCAAGGACTTCGGCAAGAACTCGGAAGTCGAAAAGTTGGTCGCCGCCAACCTGAAGGAAACCCAGGCGCGCTCGATTCTGGTGATCGCAGAGGACCCGGCCATCGGCGGAGGCTACGTGACTGCTGTCCGGGACATCGGGCACAGCGTAACACTGGCACGCACCCTGGAAGAAGGCGCGGACCTTGCCGTGCAGGGCCCGCCATGGGACGCCATCATCATCGAAGGCTCACTGGCGGTTGCGCCGGTGTTCGTGTTTGAGCCGCCGGCCGGCAGCGGCGGCGGTACCCGCACCGAACGCAAGGAAGTGCTGTTCCACCTGCTGGCGCGCGACGTGCGCACGCAGGCCACCCCGGTGTTCGTGGCCACCCCGGCCTCGGAAATGACCAGCCGCAAGGATGAGCTGTCGGAACTGGGTGTCGGCGACAACCTGTGGCTGGAATACACGCCCAAGAGCAGCAGCACCGAATTCACATCCACCACATTGGGCGAGCAGCTGCAATCGGAATGGAACTCGCGCGAAATGGACGCCAAGAACCTGACCAACGCCTCGGTGGTGCGCATGGCCGACGCGCTGGCCATGCTTGACCCGGGTACCACGAAGTACCGCGTCGATGTACTGCTGAAGGCCCTGTCCGGCGGCCTGCGCCTCGAAGGCCGCACGCCGGAGGCCCGCGCTGCCATCTGCCACGCCATTGAAGTGCTGGTTGCCAATAGCAGCAAGGTTGGCGCGGCTTGGGTTCGCCAGGAGATTATCCCGAACCTACTCGACACCGTATCCAGCGAAGAAGAAGGCGTGGACCGTCCGTTCGTGAAGGCCGCCGCCGCCCGCGCGCTGGGTGCGGCCTATGCCTTCCACAAGGGTGCCTGGGACGAAGACGGCTTCAAGGCCCTGATGACCGCCCTGCGCACCGAGTTCAACCTGGAGTCGGCCAAGGAAGAAGGCCGTGACCTGGACGCACTCGTGCTCGAAGTTGAGGCCGCGCGCAACGCCGCCGGTGAAGCCCTCGGCCGCGCGCCGACCAAGGCCCGCCAGCGTCTGGAAGTCCAGAAGCAGCAGGCCGTGAACCGCCACGCGCCGCCGCCGGACCGCCGCACGGCCAAGGCCGGCGACGAAGGCTAGGCCGACGAAGCCAAAGCCGCATACGCAAGACAAACCGGGCGCCCTAAGGCGCCCGGTTTTCTTGTTGAGGCCTGTCATTGCATGACCACCAGAATCAGCGAGAAGGTTTACGGTGAACCCCAGCCCGCATTCTGAAGCTCGTACCCATCCAACTGCCTGTATGGGCCGGCTGCTTACGCGAGGTGCAGCCGCTGCATCAGCAGGTGCTTGAGCTCGTCGATCTTGACCCGTGTCTGCTGCATGGTGTCGCGTTCGCGCAGGGTGACGGTGTTGTTCTCGAGCGTTTCAAAGTCCACGGTGATGCAAAACGGCGTGCCGATTTCGTCCTGACGTCGGTACAGGCGGCCGATACCGGCGCTGTCGTCGTACTGCACGCGCATGAACGGTGAAAGCTGCTTAGTGACGCGGTGCGCGATGTCCACGATTTCCGGCGCGTTCTTCTTCAGCGGGAAGATCGCGACCTTCACCGGCGCCAGCGTCGGATGCAGCCGCAACACCACGCGCACGCAGTCTTCGGCCATCTTGTTCACTTTGGGCTTGAGCTTTTTCACAGGCTCAAGGTTTGCGGCCCCGGGGTGCTCTTCCAGCAGGTTGTCGATTTCCAGAAGGCTGGCCGGCAGACGTGCGGCCATTTCATCCAGCGCGGTGCAGAAAGCCTCGATGGCTTCGGGGTCAAACTTGGCGGGTCCCGCCGCTGACGCAGCGGGCTCTGGTTTGTCTTTGCGGGCTTCTTTGGCTTTCTTTTGGGCGTTCTTGATGACGGCCGGGATTTCGGTCTTGATGGCCTCGATTTCGGCGGCTTCGGGTTCCTTGACTAGTTCTTCGTGGTAGGCCTCGCACAGGAAGGCGAGCATCGCGCGGGTAACGCCGGCGCTGGGCTCGATCACCCAGGGGATGTAGCGGGCCTTGGCTTCGGGGTCGAAGTAGTCGAAGGTTTCGGTGCTGTCGGCGTTTTTCTCGAGTTTCAGGCGCGCGAGATCGGCGTCGGGCACGTCGCGGCTGTGGGCCGACAAGTCAAAGTCAGTACGGTTCGCCACGCCTTCGACTTCGCCCCAGCCGAAATCCGGGAACAGGTATTCAAGGTCCGTGGTGGCCTTCGCGTAATGCGCGAGTTCGGCCTTGTCCTGGGCGCGCTTGCGAAGCCTTGACGCGTCAACGCCAAGCCCGAGCCACCAGTTGTAGCGCTGGCTGATCCATTCCTCGTGCCACTGTTCGTCGGTCTTCTCGCCCTCCTTCACGAACTGCGGTGGCTTGATGAAGAACTCAATCTCCATCTGCTCAAACTCACGCGTACGGAAGATGAAGTTGCCGGGCGTGATCTCGTTACGGAAAGCCTTCCCAATCTGGGCAACCCCAAACGGAACCTTGCGACGAAGCGAAGTCTGCACATGCTTGAAGTTCATGAAGATGGTCTGCGCGGTTTCCGGGCGCAGATAGACCCGCGAAGCGAGTTCTTCCGCGGTTCCGGCCTCAGCAGTCACAGGACCGACGTGGGACTGGAACATGAGGTTGAAGCTGCGAGGAGGCGTCAGGTCTGCGGATCCGCACTTGGGGCAAACATTGCTGGTCAGGTGGTCGGCACGGTGCCGCGCCCGGCACTTCTTGCAGTCCACCAGCGGGTCGCTGAACGTCGCTTCATGTCCGCTGTGTTGCCAGACTTTGCGGCTGGTGATGATCGCTCCGTCGAGGCCTTCCATGTCGTTGCGTTCGTAGACTGTGCTGCGCCACCAGGCCCTCTTGATGTGGTGCAGCATTTCCACGCCCAGTGGGCCGTAGTCCCAGAAGCTTCCCAACCCGCCGTAGGCGGCGCTGCCCGGGAAGATGAATCCACGGCGTTTGCACAGGTTGCGGATCTGCTCAATGCTGCGTGCGGGCATGGATGAACTCCGGGTCTCGTGGATCGTGTTTCGTGCTTCGTGCCCCGCGCTTCGCCTTGCCCAAGCACGAGACACGAAACACCACGCACGAAGTGCGGCCGTTCTGCTACCAGCACCCTAACGGATTGCAAGGCCCGTTTCGTTGCAGCCACACGCAAGCGGGGCGACCGCACCGGTCGCCCCGCATAGTTCGCCCCCGTGTGAAACAGCGGCCTCACTTAGCTTGGGTGATAGAAGAAGCCCGCATTGGTCATGAAGGCCAGGTCCTGGAACAGGAAGCTGACCTCGTTGTTGATGCTGAACTGCCAGCACTCGATTTCGCAGTTCGGCGCAGAGGCAGCCAGCCAGCCCGGCACCGCGCTTAGAATGTCATCGGGGTCGGCGGTCTGGCCGGGTGCGCCGTTGTCAAAGCCGCCGCGCGCGCCGCCCAGATACACCACCCGCACCGGCGAGCCGTAGGATTGGATCGCTTCCTGCAAGCCGCTGTACATGGCGCACTCACCGGCGGCCGTCTGCGCGCCGACCTGGCTGATCGCGAAGTTCACGTTCGTGCTGTCGCCGGGCACGCCACCCGCAAACAAGCTGCTGACGCCGCCACCCACAAACAGCACTTGGAAGTCCACGCCCGCGGTCAGGCTGCCCGCAAGCTGCGCAAATCGGGCCTGAACCCGCTGCAACCGCGTTGTGGCCGCGCCGTCCGTATAAGCCATTTCCATGCTGCGGTCGACGATGAACACCACCAGCCCGCTCGCCGGAAAGCCACCGTAGCCGGCACCCGTGACCGTGATGTGGTAGTCGGCCACCAGTTCCCAGCCCAGCGCGTCACGCAGCCGCAGGCGGAAGAACCAGGTGCCGGCCTGGGTAGGCGCGCCGATGAAATCGACCGTCGAGGTATTCGTCGGGTTCATCGAAATGCCGGGCGGAAGCTGCCCCAGAATGATCGCCCACTGGAAGGGGCCCGTGCCGCCGGCGCTCTGCACACTGGTGGTGTAGGGCTGCCCCACAGTGGCCACGGGGTGGGTGGTGGTCAGGAAGCTGACCGGATTGGTGGGCCCGGGGTTGGCCGGCGGCGCGAAGTTGCCGCCTGAACCGCCACCGCCCGCATCACCGCAGGCTGAAGCCACAATCCCGAGCAGAAGAACTGAAAGGGTGAACAAAAGGGTGCGCATAGTTTGGTCTCCGTGCTACAGACCATAGCGTGCGCATGCGTATACGCGAAGCGAAGATTCACGATGCTATTGCGGGTTTGCACAGCGCTGTGAGGGTCCACGGATCGGCGAGGGGGTACGTGGGGCTCGGGGCTTCGGGCTTCGGGCTTGGGGAAACGACGGTTTCGGGTTGCGCAGCCTTCGCTCAAGACCCCAGGCCCTAAGCCCGAGGCCCCGAGCCCTGCGCCCACTCACGGGCTGAAGGTGAAGCTTACCTTGCCCGTGCGCTGGGCCAGAAACGGGTTGCCGCTGGTGGCTGCTTGCAGCCCGCACAGCCGGGCCACTTCGTTGTCGCGGCGGGTGCGTTCGGCCGCATCGAGTGGTTTGGCCTGATAGCGGTAGATGTGCTCGCCCAGTTTGTCCGGCGACATCGTGACGCCGTGGAATGCCACCAGCGGGTGCGAGAGCATGCCGCCGATGCGCGCGTTCAGGTCCACCGAGCCCGCGCGGGCCTTCAGTTCGCCGCTCAGCGTCGCGTACGGCGTGGGCGCCTTATCGCTGAACGTAACCTTCAGCGACAGGTCGCCTTCAGCATCACAAAACTTGAACTTGCCCTCGGGCATGGCCAGTTCGCCGTTGGCGCGCAGCACGCCCGGCCCCTGCCCCGGCAGTTTTGTGAACGTGCCGCTTAGAAGCCCGCTTGCCACGCCGCTGATCGGCGCGCATTGCACGTCGAGCTTCACGACCTCAAGCGCGAATGCCAGCTTCAGGCCGCTGAACTGCTCGGCGATCTTCAGCAGGTTGGGCGCGACGTCTTCAAGGCCTGTCGTACTCGTAGGGCTCCAGGTGATGTCTTCGCGCAGCGCGGCCTGATGCACTCGCGCCGCGAGTTCCGCCTTGAAGTTGCCGACTTCGCCGCTGAGGCTGAGTGTGCCCGCTCCTTTGGCAGTAAGGCGCGGGTTGGTGCTCAGGTCCGCGAACTCGCTTTCCAGCGTGATCGCGTGCAGCTTGAAGAACTCGCCGTCCACGACCTGCAGCGCCCCGCTGAGGCTGCCGCGCGGCAAGTTGAACTTCTGCTCCGGCTTCAAACCCATCGCGAATGGGTGGTAGTAGGTGTAGTCCTCAATCTCGAGGTTCACCTCAACCCACAGGTCGTTCAACGTGCCGCTGATCGTCAGCACCCCCACCGCAAAGCCCCCGTACTGGTCCACCTGCCGGTACATCCCCCACAGCGGCCCCAGTTCAAGCTGGTCAATCGTGCAGATCAGCGCGCCATCACCGGTTTGCGGCCGCAACTGCCCTTGCACGATCCCCTTGACGATCTCTTCTTCAATAAAGGCGAGGTTGGACTCAACCAGCAGGCCCTCAGGGTCGCGGCTGATGGTGAGGCCGCCTTCGAGCTCAAAGCGGTGCTCGCGCTCGAGAATCGCGACTTGCGCGCGGTCCATGCGGATGGCGAGTTTCCAGCCGGATTCCGCTGCGCTGCCCCAGATGCGCTCGGCATGGAAGCGCGCCAGCATGGGGCTGCCGTGCATGTCCAGCGTGACTTCATCCAACACAATGCTGACCGGCGTGCTGGAAGGCTTGGCCTTGGACAGGAAGGTTTCCAGCCGGTCACGGGCTGCGTTGACGCCCAGCTTCACGCCGCGGGCCGTCAGCATCGCGGGCTCAAACCGCACCAGAAAGCCGTATCCGGCCTCAATGCGCAGCGTGGCGGCGCTGACTTCGCCCTCAAGTTCGGGGATGCCGGCGCGCGGGTTGGTGAACTCGATCTGGCCGGTCAGCGGATCAGCCCGGTAACTGTCGTATTCCAGCGGCGCGCCCAGCGTTGACTCAACCTGCGCCAGGATGCGCGCCTTCACGTAATGCGACCACGGGTTGCCGCCGGCGGCTGATATCGCCCAGCACAGCGCGACACCGCCCGCCAGCGCGTAGGCAAAGGGCCGCGCGCGCCGCGCCCCGGGCAAGCAGGCAGGCAGCGCCAGCAGCGCGACAAATCCGCCGAACAGGAACGAAATCGTGCTTAGCGCAAGCCCGGCCAGCACCGACCCCACCGGCCGCTTGCGGGGCGGGTTCGCAAAGCCGGGCGTGGCGGGCTCAATCGTAAGCGTTGCCGTTGTTGGCGTTGTTTCCATGGGAGCGGGCTGTTACAAGCTTCGGGCAATTATGGCCATCTACACCGGAAACAACAGCACCAAGATCATGGCACAGTCGGTGCCGAACACGCTGCCGCTGCTGCCGCTGATCAGCGTCGTGGTGTTCCCGTACAACGTCGCCAGCTTCACGGTACACCGCAAGCCCAACATTGAACTGATGAACGCGCTGCCCACAGCCGACAGCCTGATTGCCGTCGGCGTGCAGCGCGACCCGGAACAGGAACTTATCACCGGCCTGCCTGACCTGTACCCGATCGGGGTTTCAGCCCGCCTGATCCACAAGATGCACCTGCCCGACGGCACGATCCAGGCCGCGGTGCAGGGCCTGACGCGCATCAAGCTCAAGAAGGTCACGGCGCTGACGCCCTTTGCGGTGGCCGAAGTCAGCCCGGCGCACACCATCGGCGGCGAAGACGAATCGCCGGCCATGAACAAGCTGATCTACAACGCGCTGGACCGCTTCGAGACCCTGGTTCACCTTGACCCGAACTACAGCAATGAGCTCGTGAACGTCCTGCGCATGAACATCAAGGGACCCGGCCGCTTTGCCGACCTGCTGGCGACGTACATGTCGCTGCCGGTGAAGACCAAGGCCGAAATCCTGTGCGAGCTCGACTGCAAGAAGCGCCTGCAACTCGTGATCAAGTTGATCGAAGAAGAAATGGCGCGCATGGCCGTGGACCGCGAGGTCAAGGCACGCACGCAAGTCGCCGTCGAGAAGTCCCAGCGCGAATACCTGCTGCGCCAGCAGCTAAAGGCCATCCGCAGCGAACTGGGCGAATCAGAAGGCACTGAGGCCGAAATCGAGAAGCTGAAAGACCGCCTCATCGAAGCCAAGCTGCCACCCGTGGCCCACAAAGAGTGCGAGGCCGAGATTGACCGCCTGAGCCTGATCAGCGAAGCCAGCGCCGAGTACAACGTCGTGCGCACCCACATTGACTGGCTGCTGAACCTGCCATGGGGCAAGACCACCGAAGACCGCCTTGACCTCAAGCGCGTGATGGACGTGCTGGACAAAGACCACTTCGGCCTCGAGAAAGTCAAAGAACGCATCATTGAGTTTCTCGCGGTGCTCAAGCTCAAGAAGGAACTCAAAGGCCCGATACTGTGCCTCGTCGGCCCGCCGGGCGTGGGCAAGACCAGCCTCGGCCGCAGTGTGGCACACGCCATGGGCCGCGCATTCGAACGCATCAGCCTGGGCGGCCTTTCCGATGACTCCGAAATCATGGGGCACCGGCGCACGTATGTGGGCGCGATGCCCGGCCGCATCATCCAGTCGATGAAGAAGGCAGGCAGTGCCAACCCGATCCTGATGCTGGATGAAGTAGACAAGCTCGGGCGCGACATGCGCGGCGACCCGGCGGCGGCGCTGCTTGAAGTGCTGGACCCTGAGCAAAACCACGGCTTCGTGGATCGCTACCTCGACACGCCCTATGACCTCAGCAAGGTGCTGTTCATCTGCACCGCCAACATGCTGGACACGATCCCGTCGCCGCTGCGTGACCGCATGGAAGTGATCCAGCTTTCGGGCTACACGCTGGAAGAGAAAGAAGCCATCGCCACGCGCTACATCATCCCGCGCCAGATTGAAGCCGCGGGCCTGAAGAAGGCGCGCATCAAGTTCCCCAAGGCCACAATCCGCGAAGTCGTCCGCGGTTACACCCGCGAGGCCGGCCTGCGCAGCTTTGAACGCCGCATCGCCGCGATCTGCCGCAAGATCGCGACTCGTGTGGCCAGCGGCGAACTCTCGACCGACGCGGAAGTGAAGGTCAGCGTCGAGGACGTCAGCGAGTTCCTTGGACCGCGCCTGTGGCTGCCTGATGCGGCCGCACGCAAGCCCGAAATTGGCGTGGTGACCGGCCTGGCCTGGACCAGCATGGGTGGCGACACGCTGCTGATCGAAAGCACGCGCTACAAGGGCAAGGGCGACATCCGCGTCACCGGCAGCCTGGGCGACGTGATGAAGGAGAGCGTGACCACGGCGCTGAGTTACGTGCGCAGCCACGCGGAAGAATACGGCATCGCCATTGAAGATTTCGGCAAGTACGACGTGCACATCCACTTCCCGGAAGGTGCTGTACCCAAGGATGGGCCCAGCGCCGGCGTAACGATCACGACAGCGCTGGTAAGCCTGTTCACGGGCAAACCCGTACGCGGCGACGTCGCCATGACCGGCGAGGTAACGCTGCGCGGGAAGGTGCTGGCCGTGGGCGGCATCAAAGAGAAAGTGCTCGCTGCCTACCGAAGCGGTATCAAGCAGGTGCTGCTGCCCAAGATCAACGAGAAAGACCTGCGCGACGTACCACCCGAGGCCCTGAAAGCGCTGAAGATAACGCTGACAGAAGACGTACGCGAAAACATCAGCCGCGCGATAGTAGGCCTCGATATGCCAGCGCTGGTTGAGCCTCCCAAGAAGCGCAAGGGCAAAAGCAAGAACTCCGACACGGAAGAGTAGGCAACAGCGGGTCGGCCCATGTAAGCCCTTGCGCCCTTGCCTGCCGTACGTGCTCTAGTCAACCTGAGGGCATGGGTGAGCCACTCGGGAACTGGCGCGAAGAAATGCAGGCCATTTTCCTTTACCGGGTGATGGCCAACGCCGAGGCAGGCACGCGCCGCGAAGCACTCTTCAACGACCTGGCCGCTGCGGCTGAGAAGCAGGCCGCTATTTGGGCCGGCGCCATAGAGCCGCCCCTGCCCGAGTTCCGACCTTCGCTACGTGTGCGCGTGGCGGCCGCCTTGATCCGCCGGTTCGGACCGCGACGCGTGCGGCATGTGCTGTCGGCGCTGAAGGTGCGCGGGTTATCGGTGTACCTTGGCAATGCGACCGGGCACGAGATGCCCGCCAGTGTCGAAGACGTGGGCGCCCGCCACCGCACCGGAGGCTCAGGCAACCTGCGGGCCATGGTGTTTGGCGTGAACGACGGGCTGGTCTCCAACGCCAGCCTGATCCTTGGCGTGGCTGGTGCGGCCGCTGAACCGCGCATCATCCTGCTTTCTGGCGTTGCCGGGTTGCTGGCCGGCGCGTTTTCAATGGCTGCGGGCGAGTACATATCCGTGCGTTCGCAACGTGAAGTGTACGAGTACCAGATCGGCCTTGAGCGTGACGAACTGGCCAAGTACCCGCAGGAGGAAGCCGCCGAGCTGGCATTGATCTACACTGCCCGCGGCATCCCTGAGGCAGACGCTCGCAAGTTGTCTGAGAAGCTGATTGCGGACCCCAAGGTCGCGCTGGACACCCTGGCCCGCGATGAGCTGGGCCTGAATCCCAATGAGCTTGGATCACCGATTGGGGCCGCCCTGTTTTCATTCATCTCGTTTGCTCTTGGTGCGATGGTCCCGTTGGCCCCTTTCTTGTTCCTGGTCGGGACGCCGGCCCTTTTGCTGTCTGTCGGCCTGGCTGCGGGTTCGTTGTTCGGCGTCGGCGCAGCCTTGAGTCTGTTTACGGGCAAGAACGCCATATTGAGTGGGCTTCGCATGCTGCTGATCGGCAGCGTGGCCGGCGGCGCTACATACGGCATCGGCTATGTGCTTGGCGTTACGATGACCTGATGAGCCGGCCGGCCGCGCGCGACTGGAAGCCGTGCACGAACCTGCCCGCCTGTTGATTCGGTGTTGGGAGTTTCTACACTCGCCGCCCCGGTTGGGATTGCCTTCCGGCTTGTTTCTAATCAGGAATCGTCATGGCTCACAGCGATCAAGCACGCAAGCGTAACCGCCAGTCGGAAGCCCGCCGCCTTCATCGTCGCGCCGTCAACTCTGACCTGCGCCACGCCATCAAGGACCTGCGCACCGCCGTTGCCGCCAAAGACGGCAAGGCTGCTGACTTGCTAAAGACCGTCGAAAGCAAGCTCGACAAGGCCGCAAAGCGCAACATCGTTCCCGTGCGCCGCGCCAACCGCCTCAAGTCGCGCCTGAAGAAGTCCGCGGCCGCGAAGTAGTTCACCGGCCGCACTTCAATGCTTGCACTACGGGGCTGACATGCCACGTACCACATACATGCGGGGGCTGCTGATTGCGGCAGCCTCCGCGTTGTTTTTCAGCGCCTGCTGGGAAACGCCTGAGCCTGCACCCCATCCGCGCTCATTGGCTGCCGCTGAATTCGCGCTGCGCACTGGTGACCTGGATGCCCTTCTCCACTCACTGCGAATCGATGACGGCGTGGCCGCCCGAGCCCGCGAACTGGCTCAGCGCCTGGACCCTGAGGCCTGGCAGATCGCAATGGGTGTGCACGGGCGCGAAGTCAACCTGGCCGCCGCCGCCAAGGCCATGCAGGCCGGCGATGACGCGGCATTTCGCGATGCGGCCGGATTGCGCGACCAGGCCCTGCGTGCCGATGCGTTGCAGGGCGGCCTCAGCGTGGACATCAAGCGTTCCAACGCACGCAATTACTATGAACGCGGCCACGCGCCGCTGGATCTGCTGACGGGCTGCAGTTTCCCGGCCACGTCGGGTGGCGCGCAGGCGCTGCACTACGTGCTGTACGGGACAATGAATGACCGGCGCTTCATGGCGCGCGTCGGACTTGGCCCGGAAGGCGCGATTGCCCTCAGCGCGCGGCGCGACCTGGCAGCCGTCACGCCTAAACTTTCGGTCGACGCCCCGCGCGGCGCTGACGCCACAGCGCTGGCGAGCTTGCCGCTGGACTTCCTGCACGACCGGCGCTTTACCGGTGCCGAAGCCTGGCAACTTGAACGCGACGGCACGTTGCGCCAGGTGCAACTGCATCGCGATGGCGGCGACTGGGTTCTGATCGAGGAAAGCTCGCGCACACTCGAACAGCGCCTGCAAGCCGAACGCGACCGGCGCCTCACCTACATCTACCGCCGTGCGGCCGAGTTCCAGCGCAACGCCGGCCGCGCCCCCCGTGGCGAACACGAACTGTCCGTCAAACCCGCCGAATACGTGGACCCGGTGGCCGCCAGCGGCCGGCTGGGCTGGGCCGACCATGACCCGCAGCCTGCCAAGGGGCTGAAACTCGCGGGCGCGGACACCTTGGCGGCACAGGCGACTGAGCCTGACAGGGACGGCCGCACACGGTTCATCGACGAGACGGGCACGTTGGGCTGGAAGTAGCGCCCTGCAATCTTGTTACGCCACATTTGTGGGAATGTCGGTATACTGCGGGATTAGCGTTTCCTTACGGGAAGCATCATGCCCAGGGAACTGGGAAAGGCGCGTACCCACGATCTTGTCGGCAGCCTGCCGGGCGAGAATGGTGATCACGTGGCCGACCTGGCGGCTTTCCTGCAGGGCTCAGGCCAGATGCAGGCCCCGGAACCGGGCAGCTATCTGGACGCGCCCTCCAACGGCAGCGGCAGTGATACCGAAATCGGGCGGGGTACCGATACGGAAGTTGCGCCCGCGGCCCACGGCTTTGGCGGCAACGGCCACGCGGAAGACACGGTATTTGACACGCCGCTGGCGAGTTTCGATTCGGAAATGGGTTTTGGCGACATGTCAGCGGAAATGACGCCTGAGCTTTCACCGGGCCCGCTGCTGACGCCGATGCCGGCTGCGCAGCCGCTGAAGCCGCAGCCGTTGGCGCCGCAAGGGCTGACTCCGCAAGACCTGTCACCGATGCCGCTGACTGAGCCGCAATCGCTGGAATCGGTGCCGGACTTGACCTCGCCCGAACTGGATGAACCGGTCGAGGAAGACCAGACCGAATTCCCGCCCCAGCAGCAAAAGACCACGAAGCTGCCGACGATCAAGGCACCGGCCAGCAGCGGCGACACCGGCGTTCTTGAGATGGCGGCCAAGCCCCTGCCGCAGGCCGAACGCATCGACATGGCGGAACTCGCGCCGCAGGGTGCTGATGAAGAAACCAGCCTGAAAGACGAAAGCGGCGAGTCCGAGAAGATCACCAGCAAGGTGGACCCGCGCCGCGACATTGACCCGCGCAGCCTTGACCCCAATGCGGTCATGCGCGACACCGTCAACTTCTACAACCAGACGCAAAGCCTGCACGGTGAACGCAAACCTGCGCCCGCCGGCAGCGGCCAGCGCGGCTTCCCCACCATTTCGCCCAATGCGGTCAACAGCAGCGCGCCACTTGACCTGCGCCCCGAGCGCGAAGCCAAGCAACCGGTGCCTGAGCCCAGCCTGCTGGCATCGGACGAATCCGACACCCTGATGCCGCTTAGCGCAGACCCTGAGCTGGCGTCGCTGGTCGCCGAATCCGACCACGCCGAAGCCGACCGGCGCGACACCGACCGCTTCATGGAGGACGACCGCCGACCGCCGCCGCTGCCCCAGCCTGAAGGCGTCGGTGCCGGCAGCGGACGCCGACCGGCCGTCCGCAAGCCCGGCGAACTCGAGGCGCTGTCCGACGAACGCACGGCCGCAGGCAAGGACACCCAGCGCTTCTACGTGGCCGAACTCCTGAAGCCCGCGCCTGAACCCGCGGACAGCACCGATGAGCTTGAGCCGGCCGACACCTCCGTGCCAAGGGCCACCGCGCCCTCGGGCGACACAGCCCCGGACTACACCTCGGCCAGCGAAGCCGCCACGCGAATTGCCTACCGCAAGCCGGAGCCCCTGCCTGCGCCGGGCAGCGTACAGACCGATTTCCTTGAGCGACCGTACAGCACCGCCGCCGAGCGCCTGGTGCCTGAGCTTGAGGACGAATCGCAAAAGCCGACCGACAAACTGCCTGAACGCAAAGACCGCATCACCGAAAAAGTGCTGCAGCAGCAGACCCCCGCAGCCGCGCCGCAGCCCGCAGCGCGCCCGGTTTCTGCGCCGCCGGTGTCTGCGCCGAAGATGCGGCCCGTGCAGGCCCCGCAGCCGGTTGCGGCTTCACGTCGCGAGGCCGTCGGTAGCGGGCGGCACAACCGCGTGTCGGATTCCGTTTCGCGCCGACTGCGCGCGGAGCGCGACGAAACATTGAAGCTGATTGAAGCCGCCGAAGAAGTGGCGCGCCGGTTGCGTGCTTCGTCGGATTCCGCCCGCGCCGATATTGCCACACTCAGCGCGCGACGCATGCCGATCACTTCCTACCCGGCCGATCAGCAGACCGAAGTGGTAACGGCCGCAAAGATGACGGCCGCAGCAGTGACGGGCAAGGCCGACAAACAGGCCGACACCAACCCCAGCGTGCGGCGGCGCACCGACAAGACTCCCAAACCTCCTGCCGACATCGCCGACACGTCTGTGGACTGGTACGGCGACGCCGACCCACTGCGCGATACCGCCTCAGACATGCCGGCGGCGACAACGCCTGATGCGGAATTGCCGGCGCCTGAGCAGCCCTCGCGCCGCCGTGAGCGCGTGCCGACCCGCGCGATCGGCGAAATCCTGGACGAAATCGAAAGCAAGCTGCAATCCGGCCCGGCGCTCTCCGACCTGCTGAGCGAAGCTTCCGCCCGGCTTGATGCCACACCACCCAAGGCTCCTGAGCCTGAGCAGGACGATGACCTTGACCTGTGGGTCGCAGCTTCAGGCCGGCTGCGCGAAATTGTTGAGTCTGAGCTTCCGCGCGACGAAGCGCACGTGGGCTCGGCGCGTCATGAATCCGCGGGCAACGGGCACAACGGCAATGGCAACGGCGCTTCGGGACGCCTTTCCACAGAGGTCGAGAAACTTTGGCATGAACTTGACTCGCGCCGCGAAGTCACTGTACTGCCCCGCTCAGACCGCGCGCGGGTGGTTCCGGCCTCGCCGGCGCCGGCGGGTTCGGGATTCAGCCAGGAGGCCATGTGGCAGACGCTGATCGGCATCGCGGCCGTCACCTTTGTGCTGGGGGCGTTCTTTGTGTGGCTCCTGCACAGGCTGCTGGGTTGATGCCACGGTTCCTGATCGCGGTGCTGCTTCTGTTGCCGGTTTCACTGGGTGCCCAGGCGACCACCGGGCCCGCGCGCGATGCCAAAGCCACAGCCGATGCAGACGAAGACATGCGCGCGCGCATGCTGCGCATGGAGCGCCAACTTGCCGACCTGCGCAGCCGCGTCGAGCAGCAAGAGGGTGCCCGGCTGGACGAAGAGCTGCGCAGCAAGAACCTGGTCAACCTGTATGGCGACATTGGCCTGCGCTACCACATGCTGTTCGAAAGCGGCACCGAGACCTTCAACCGTCCCGAGTTCCGCCTGCATCTGGGTGTTTACGGCACCGCCTTTGACGACGGCGACCAGGACATCCGCTACGACCTGCGCCTGACCACCTTTGCCCTTGATTCAGCCGGCAGGCCGGTGCCCGCGATTGCGTGGTTGCCGTTTCCGGGTTTCGGTGCAACGCCGACACTTGGCGTGGATCGCTTTCTGATCGGGTATCGCCTCGGCAAGACGGTCGGCATAACGGCGGGGCGCTTTCCCAGCCCATTTACGGGCTCGGAGATGCTGTTCGACCGCGACTACAACTTCCAGGGCCTCAGCCAGTTCGCCCGTGTCGATGAACTGTTTTCGCCCATCTGGAAGCGATACCTGCCGCGCTTTGAGTTCGTGGCCGTGCAGTCGTACATGGCGCAGAACAACCTGGGCCTGCCCGCGATCGAAAACAAAACACCGCCGATCTACGCCGGGGTGCAGATGCGGCTCGACTTTGCGCCCTTTGAATCGCCGCAGCGCCGTGAAGACGGCGCCCTGTCGCCCGAACTGACCAGCGAATTCGAGTTCCGATTCGCCGCCGGTGTGCACTGGTACGACGGCGAAGAAAAGGTCAGCCAGAACTTGGGTGTGGGCTACCTGCCCCGCACCACCAATTTCACTGACAGCGGCGGCAAGGTGCTGTCCGACTTCCTGATCGGTGAGGCCTGGTTTGAAGTAGTGGTGCTGCGCACACGGCGCGCCCGCATATCCGCGTGGTTTCATGGCCTGCTGAACTTCCACGCCAAGAGCCACATCGACGGCCGCATTGACCGCAACGACAAGGCCTTTGAGGCCGGCATCAGTTGGGGCATGGAACGCCTTGACCAGCGCTGGGACTTCCTGGCGTTGTTCCGGTACTTCTACATTGAGGCTGACGCGCTGATCCCTGAGTTCAACGCCGAAACACTGAATACCAACATCAAGGGCTGGGAAGTTGAGCTTAGTGTGCGCATCTTCCCGACCCTGACGCTGGTGGGCCTGTTCGCGCTGACCGAACGCGAAGACCATGAGCTGAATGGCTTCGGCCTGCCCGCCGACAATGACCCCAACCGAGCGGGCGGGCAAAGCCTGCGCGTCACGCTGGGCATCTACCTGGACTTCTGAGCCTATGGAAAAAGACGGCACCAAGGCGCGGCTGCCGCGCTGGTTCGCGATCTACATGATGATCGTCGGGGTCGGCGGCAACCTGTTTTTTTACATCCAGGCCGGCGAGATCTTCGTGTCGAAGCAGGCCAAAGACGTCAGCTTCGCCGCGTTTGCGGTGGCGCTGTTCGCGGTTTCAAGCTGGCTCGTGTACGGGCTGCTGCTGCGCGACAAGATCATCATCATCGCCAACATCGTGGCCGTGATCGGCGCCAGCCTGGTGCTGACGGGCAAGCTGCTGTACGGGTAAACCGACCACGTGATGCCTACTGGGCGATGATGTTGCCCAGGTCTTTGGTGCCGAATGCAGGCAGGTCAGACTTGAACACGCGGTCCGGGTTGGCCCAGTCGGTGCTGCCGGTCCAGATCATGATGTAGACCGGCCCCCAAGGTGCTGACTCAAGCTGGCACAGCCCGTCCGGTCCGGCCTTCACGACCTTCGACTTCTCGGTCTCCGGCACGTTGCCGGCGGCGTGGAACGTCACCAGGAACTCGGCGTTGGGCAGCGGCCGCCCGTTGGCATCGACACAGCGGAACTTCAGCGTCGCGCCGGAGCGGATCGTGTACTGCAAGTCAGCCCGCGAACCGGCGGTGATCGTCGCGTTCTGGAATTGCGGTTCGATGTTCAGTGCCGGTGAGTTTTCGGGCGCCTCCAGGCGTACTTCCATGTCGCCCTCGGGCACGAAGAAGTCGATGAAGTCGGTGGACTTGCCGGTCAGGTTGCCGTTGTAGCTGCGCTCAATACTGCCTGAGCCGCGGGTGCGCAATCTCACGCGGTACAGCAGCGGCTTGCCGTCGGCATCGGGGCTGCCGTTTTCGCGCGAGACATTCACGCGCAGGTGGCCCGTCTTGAAGTCCACGTTTTCGGTGGTTGGGCCGCGCACGTGAATCTCGTGTACGAACGGCGCGTGCACGTCCGGCGCTTCAGCCACCAGGAACCAGCGTCCCTGTGTCAGGTTGGCCCAGATGTAGCGGCCGTTTTCAACCTGCGGGTCCAGCGACCGGAATTCGTTGATTGAAGTGCGCAGACCCACACGCGTAAAAGCCGCCTCGCTGCCATTGAGCTTCAGCGTGACTTCCAGGCTGCCTGCCGCCGCCGACACTGGGATGTCCAGCCCGTCAAGGCTGCCGGGCTTCAAGGTCACATACTCACGCACGTCCGGCTGGCCGGGCTTTACCACAAGCTGCGCTGAATGCTCAACGCCATCGCGCGCGGCCGCAAAGCCGATCGTCGTATCATGTGCACTGTTCAGGTTCATGCGCAGCATGCCGTTGGGGTCAAGGCGCTGGCGGTAGCTGCGGGCCCCCATCACCCCGCTGCCCGGCGCCACGGCTGAGCTTACGCGGTGTTCGCCGAAGCGCCCGTTGGCACCGTCGACCGGGTCGGGCGGGTTTACGTGCACGTGCACCTCTTCGGGGGCGACACCGTCTTCGTAGCGGATGAAGATTTCAAGCTTCTGCAACGGTAGCGGCGTAAGGCGCAATTCGGCCGCGAGTTCGACGTCCACGGGCATGACTTCGACAATGGCTTCTGCCGGGGCGTAGTTGGTCTGGGTTGAGCGCGCGCGATAGCGCCCGGGGTACAAGCCCTCAAAGCGGAAGGCACCGCGCTCATCGGGCGTCGTGCCGGGTTGCTTGCCGGTGGGCTGCCAGCCCAGCGGGCCGCTTTCGACATCCAGCGCCAGTTGCGGAAACGGCAGCTGGCGGCCGGCGTCATCGAACATGCGCACGATCAGCACCGCCTTGGGCACCGGATCAAAGGCTGCCGTCGCAATCGGGTCCGTGCGGCCGTCCGGCAGCACACGCGGCGTGCCCGGCGGAAGCGGGGTCCGTACGACTTCACGATCGGGCTTGATGTCGGCGGGCCGGTCAGGGCCGGTCGTGGTGGTAGTGCGGCGGGTTTCGTTTCCGGTTCTGGCCTCAAGCGGGCCGTTGCGCAATACAGGTGTGGATGCGGTGTCCTGGATCTCGGTGCCTTTGGGCACGGCCGCCGGCTTTCCGCCGATGCTGCCCAGCGCAAACCCGAACACGGCGGCTAGCAGGATTGCGGCGCCGGCAATGACGGGAAAGCTGGTGTAGCGGCTGTAAGCGGCCATAGAGGCTCCCGGCGGCATTCTAGCAAAATGCGCCGCCCCGTGATCGTGCTGTGCTTGTCTGTCCTGTGGTTGTAACGACCAGACCCTGCCCGGCGGCGGCGGCAGCGCGGATTTGCGGGGCCGGATGCCTTTGCCTCCTCGTTGACACTGCGGGGGGGCGTGCCTACACTCCGCGCCCTTCCTGACCCGTCTGGTGGCGTGTGTCGCCGGGGTCGGGGGAACTTAGCCAGCGGGCGTTTGCCGGGTCTGTGCCTTAACGGACCCACCATGGCAGCGCACCGTGATGAAAGAGGAAGTCATGTCAGAAGCAGCCGTCAGTTCATTGGCCGGCGAAAAAGCCCCGGCCAGCTGGTCCGACAAAGTCCCCGCCGTTTCCGCTGAAGTCCTGATTGACGCCGGCTTCCACTTCGGTCACCGCACCAGCAAGTGGGACCCGCGCATGAAGCCGTTCATCCGCGACAAGCGCAACGGCATCCACATCATCGACCTGAAGGAAAGCCTGCGCGGCATCATCACGGCGCGGCACTTCCTGCGTAACCTCGCCAGCACCGGCGCGCACATCATTTTCGTCGGCACCAAGCGCCAGGCCAAGGACATCGTCCGCGAACAGGCCCTGCGCGCGGGGCAGGCCTTCATGTGCGAACGCTGGCTGGGCGGCACGCTGACCAACTTCAGCACCATCCGCAAGCGCCTGTCGCGCCTTGAACTGCTGGAAAAGCTTGAGACCAGTGGTCAGCTCGGCCGCATGCCCAAGAAGATGCAGGCCGTGGTCAACCGCGAAAAGCGCAAGATTGAGGCCAACCTTGACGGCCTGCGCAAGCTTGACCGCCTGCCCGCCTGTCTGGTTGTCGTGGACGCCGGCCAGGAAGCAATCGCGATCCAGGAAGCCAACAAGCTTGAGATTCCCGTAATCGCCGTGGTGGACAGCAACAGCAACCCCGAAGGCATCGACATCGTGATCCCGGGCAACGACGACAGCGTGCGCGGCTTGCAGATTGTGCTGAAGTCGCTGGCTGACGCCTGCCTGGAAGGCACGCAGCTGCGCGAGTCCGGCCAGGGCCAGGAACTCAAGATTGAACTGCGCGCCTTTGACGACGTACCGATGCGCCAGAAGTCTGAGCGCCCGCAGCGCCAAAAGGGCGGCCCGGGCGGACGTGGCGAACGCGCCGGCCGCGGTCGTCAGCGCAACGCCGGTGAAAAGGCCCAGATTGAGGCCACCGCGGAAGAAGCGGTCAAGGCTGCCGAGGCCCAGAGCGACAAGGCCCCGGCCCCGACCGTGCGCCGCAAGCCGCCGGCCAAGAAGCCTGACGCCCCCAAGGCGGAAGGCTAAACGGCCGCAAGCTGGAAACCGTCGAACGTTTGAAGTCTGATTTTGGATTTTGGGTTTCAGATTCTGGATCAGTGCAGGGGTGCAGACGGCGGTTGCACCTTGCATTGCAGTTCCGTCCAGAATCGAAAATCCAGAATCCAAAGTCGTTCCCGGACTGGCAGTCACTGAATACGAGGGTTCACCGATGGCAGAAATCACGGTTGCACTGATCAAGGAACTTCGCGAACGCACGGGCTGCGGCATGATGGACGCCAAGCGCGCCCTCGAGGAAAACGGCGGCAACATCGAAAAGGCAATCGATGAGCTGCGCAAGAAGGGCGAAGTCAAGGCCGCCAAGCGCGCCGGCCGCGAGGCCAGCGAAGGGCGCGTCGCGATCGCATCTTCAGGCAAGGTCACCGCGTTGATCAGCCTGCGTACCGAAACGGACTTCACCGCCGGCAACGACGAATTCAAGGCGCTTGTGAATAACATTGCCAAGGTTGTGGCCGCCAGCGAAGGCGACCCGGCGGAATTGGCATACCCGGGCGGCGGCAAGGTCGGCGACGCGATCAAGGCGCTCGTGGCCAAGACCGGTGAAAACATGCAGCTGGGCAAGTTCGCACGCCTGAAGGCCGAAAACGGCTTCTTCGGCAGCTACATCCACAGCGATTCCAAGCTGGGGGTGCTGGTGCTGGTCAGCGGCAGCGACGGTGCCTCAGACGCCGAGAAGGCACTTGCCAAGGACATCGCCATGCATGCGGCCGCGACCAACCCGGTCGGCCTGAGTGCCAACGACGTACCGGCCGATGTGGTCGCCCGTGAACGCGAAATCGCGCTGGAGCAGGCCAAGGCCAGCGGCAAGCCCGCGAACATCCAGGAGAAGATCGCCGAGGGCAAGGTTCAGGCGTTCTTCAAGGAACAGACGCTGCTGGCGCAGCCATTCGTGAAGGACCCCAGCGTCAGCGTTGAGCAGCACGTCGCCAACGTGGGCAAGCAGGTCGGCAAGCCGCTGAAGCTGCAGGCCTACAGCCGCGTGAAAGTCGGCGAGTAGATTGCGAGCCATCCAAAGAAAACCCCGGGGCTTCCCGGGGTTTTTCGTGGGTTGGGGCTTGGGGCTTGGGGCTTCGGGCTTCGGGCTTGGGGGCAACAAGGTGTTACTCCCGTCTCCCGCCTCAGGACTCCCCTCCTCCAGACTCCCGCCTTTAGACTTTCCCCTTGCTAACCCGTCGCTAGCGCTCTGGGCTCTTGTTTTTCGCCATGACTGCCGCCTCAAGCCCCACTATTTCGCCACGAACTTTGCCTCGACCTGTTTGCTGATCGTGCTGCCGTTTGCCTTCAGCACCGCGCTGTTTATCGCCTCGACGCTGGCAACGTCCAGGTCGATGTCGCCCAGCCAGGTGGCCAACGCGACAGGGCTTTGCTTGTGAAACAGCTCAAACCGGTACTCCCAGTGTTCACCCAGCGGCAGCGTTTCACTGCTGGCCTGCAGCGAATGCGTGAAGCTGACCTTGAGCGCGCCGTCAACAACTTTGCAGAAGTCGCGGCCCATCAGCTTGCCCGACATCACCGGAACCCGGCCCAGTTCCTGCCAGCCCGGGGGGCTTTTCTCTTTCTGGATCAACCGGCGCATGTCCGGCGACAGCCGCGAAAGGTTCAGGCTGCGGTCACCCTTGCGGCTGACACGAATCGAGCAATCTTCGGGCTTCAGGCCCTGGTGCAGCACAAAGGTGGCGTCAAAACGCACGTCCGCGTGCATCAGGGTCGATTCGCCTGCCTTTTGCCGCGTGGCCGTGATCGCCGCCGTGTGCGCGAACTCAAACATCGGAGGTGCCTGCACCACGACCCAGTGACTGAAGCCGCGATGCGTCGTGACCAGACCGGCGCTGTTCTTATAGCTGATCAGCAGAGTGAAGCGGTTGATGCCCGGCTTTGAACCACGGAAGCGCAGCGAATCCCAGGGGTCGCCGGGCTCAGGCACTGCGACATCAAACGTGTTAAGCACAGTTTCCGTGTCGCCGGTGAAGTGCGTGTGCTCGACTTTCACCTGCATGTCGGTCAGCACGGCGGGCAGGGTTTTGATTTCCATGGCCAGGTCGATGAAGTGCCCTTCACGGGCCTTCCAGACCGTGTACGGCACCTCGCGGTCGCATTCATCGGGCTTGAAACCCGCGAAAATGACCGGCACTTCCGTGCGCATGCCTTCGTACTCGACGGACAGGCCGTCTTCCTTGTTGGCGTCGAAGTAGACCCGCAACCGGGTAATGGCCACACCCTGATCCAGCATTTCCTTGCGGACTTTTTCGGGCAGGGCCATGGTCAGCGGGTCACCGTACTCGGCTTCTGTGCGGGCCTCTGCGCCGGGTCCCGGCGCGGGCTCAGGCTTGGGTGCTTCCTGTGCCAGGGTGCTGCCGGTGACAGCGACGCCGATCAGCAAGAGCAAACACGTGCCGGCGGCATGTAATTTTGTGCGCACGAGAGGTCCTCAGCTCCAAAACTTACCTGTGAAACGATCCATGGCCGAACTTGCCGAGCATTTCCGGCTGCGTAAAGTCATATCATGCACAATGAGGACAGGGCGTCCAAGATCACCCGGAAAGTCAACCTTGCCGCGGGCATGGAAGACGATTTCCGCGCCGTGCTGCGCCGCAACCCGATGCGCGGCCGCGAACTGGACCAGCAACTGACCGCCGGCCTGCGCGACGTAGGCTTCCGGCTAGATGGCCAGCACCTGCGGGCGCTGCTTGCACCTGTGCTGATCAGCCCCACGGAAGTGCGCGAACTTACACGCAGTGTGCGTTTGCTGAGCGGGCTGCTGGAGCAGGTAGTCGAACTCGCACTCGGCAGCGTCAGCTTCATGGAGCAAGTGGGCGTAGGCCCCAACATTGAAGAAATGGCCCTGAACGACACGCCCAGCCGCATCAGCATCGAGTTCGGGCGCTATGACTTCATCCCCACCAGCGGCGGCCCGCGCTTCATTGAATTCAACGTCGACAGCCCGGCAGGCGCGGCATTCTCGAGCCTGCTGGACGCGCAATTCACGGCCACCGAGCCCGCGCGCGAGTGCGGCATGCATTCGCTGTTTCCCAGTGCTCCGACGATTGACTTGATCGTCGATACGCTGCTGGCCTCATACCGCGAACACGCCAAGGCCGTCGTGGAAAAGCCCAACGTCGCGGTCGTGGACTTTGACAGCACGCCGACCTTGCCTGAGCAGCAGCTGATCGTGAACAACCTGACGGCCCGCGGCTACACGGCCGTGCTGGCCGACCCGCGCGAATTCGTGTTCGACAAGGATGACAAAGGCCTTTACCACAAGGGCACGCGCTATCACCTGATCTGCCGCCGCGCCCTGGTGCCTGAGCTGGCGCGCCGCCGCGTGCTGATTGCGCCATTCCTGCACGGTCTGCGCTATGGCGACCTGGTGTGCGTGAACCCGCTGCGTTCACGCCTTGCAGGCAACAAGGGCGTGCTCGAGATCCTCAGCAGCACGGCCTACGACCGATTCTTCACGCCCGCCGAAAACGAGGCCAAGGCGCGCCTGCTGCCCTGGACCCGCAAGCTGGTTGAACGCAAGACCGACTACCTCGGGCGCGAGATTGATCTGCTGCCATTTGTCGCCTCGCGCCCCGACAAGTTCGTGCTCAAACCCGGCGGCGCGTTCGGCGGCCAGGGCGTGGTGCTGGGCCCCTTCTGCGACCCCAACGAATGGCTGCGGCGCCTGGATGAGGCCGTCAACCAGGGCGGCGTGGTGCAGGAATACGTGCCCGTGCGCGAACACAAAGTGCCGCTGCTCGAGGGCGCCGAAATGGTCGAGCAGAAGAAATACCTGACGCTTGGAGCCTTCGCGATCCGCGGCGAGTACGCGGGCTGCATCGGCCGCGTTTCCGACGACCCGGTAGTGAACGTGCGGCGCGGTGGCGGCGTGGTCCCGGTGCTTGAAGTCGGCGGGCGAAGTAAGACCGGCCCGATTGAGGCCGCGCGCCCCAAGCGGCGGCGCACCACAGGTCGCGCATCGTGACCGGTACAGCGCCGCGACGGAACCCGATGCTGTATCCGATTCTGAAATTCGTGCGCGTGTCGGCGTTGCCTTCGGCCTGGGCCGACACGCTGGGCGGCTGCGCGCTGGCGCTGGCAGTTTCCGCCAGCGGCGTGTTCCGCTTTGAGCCGGCCAAGCTGCCCTGGCTGCTGCTGATGACGCTGGGCATCTACCTCGGCGGCATGGCCCACAACGATGTCGCGCACTTCGACAAGGACCGCCTGCTGGGCAAGAAGCGCCCTTTGGTCACCGGCGAATTGCCAACCATGGCGGGCTTCATCGTGATGCTGGCATTGTTCGCGACCGGCCTGCTGGGCGCATTTATGGCTGGATGCGCCGGTGAGGCCGCGGTGCTGGTGCTGCTGGTGCTGGCCTACAACAGGCTCGCGCGCGGCCGCGCAACACCCGACGGTTTTGTGCAAAGCGGTGCTGGCGCGGCGCTGGCCGTGGCCGTGATTGCGGCCTGTCGCGGCTTGCACGTATTGCTGCCCCTGCTGGCCCACGCACCGGAAAGTGTGGTCGGCCACCTGGTCGCGCGGCCGCTGGTGTGGGGTTTTGCGGCCACGGTAGTAGTGTGGTTCATGCTGGTGACGTCGGTGTCGCTGTTTGAAGATCGCGGCGGCGGCGCCGATGCACTGCGCTGGATCGCCCGGCTTGCGGTGCCGGTGGTGTTTGCATACCCGCTGTATCTGCTGGCAAGGCCAGGTCAGCCGGTACTGGTGATCGGGCTGATTGCGCCCTTGCTTGTGTTGGTGGCGCTGCTGTGGCGTTACTGGCAGGCATCGGATCGCGCGGTCGCCGACCCCAACCCGCGCCACGTCGGCATGCTGGTGGGTGCCGGCATACGCAGTGAATGCCTGCTGATGGCGGCGTTGGCCTGGATGCTTGTGCCGCAGCAGCCCGGCTGGGGGCTTGCCGCGCTGCTGTGCTTCCCGGCGGCGATTTTGGCGGCGCGCTGGGTCAGCCCGACCTGATGGCCGGGCTGCCCGCTCGGGTACTTCGAGTCAGCGGCTTGAACACACTTCAAGCCAGCGGCTTGAACACGAAGAAGCGTTCGCCCTGCCACTCCGGCGCCGGCTGGTCCAGCGCACGCGGATGCTCAGGGTCGATCACCGATGCCAGCCGCACGCGTTGCAGGCTGCTTATCACCTGCTCGACTTCCTGCTTGCGCCAGACTTTGAGTTCGTAGTGCTCCTGGATCTGCGACGGGCAGTTGCGAACATTCTGCGTGCTGACCGTGCGGCGGATGCGCTGCGTGCCGCGCTCAGGCAAGTCTTCAAGCAGGTCATACTGCAAGCGTGCCTTGCCGCCGCCGGGGATCAGCTTCCAGGGTGTACGCCAAAGCACCGCAGGCAGGCGCTGCGGCACGGGGCTTTCGCAGTTCACGAGAAACACCATTGCGCCGCGCGGCGAAAGCCAGCGGGCGAGGTCGTCAATCCAGCGCGCCAGCCGGGCCACATCAGGCACGATTGAGGTCACGCCGCTGGCCTCAAGCACGATGTCGAAGCGCTCGGCCCCGAAATCAAGCCGGTACATGTCGCCGTGCTGCGCGCGCACGCGGCGCTGCCGCAGTGTGCCGTGCACCCACTGCACCATTTCATCGCAGTAGTCGTTGCCGACGATAGTGTTGCGGCCGTCCGCAAAGGGCTTCAGCCAGTTGCCGGGCCCGCAGGCGGGGTCCAGCAGGCGCCACGGGCCGCTGCCGACGTGGCGCTGGAACACGCGACGCACCAGCTCAACGTCGGGAGCGTCGGGCGTCTTGAGCGTGTCGTACAGGACCGGGAATTGATAAAGGTTCAGAGGCTCAGCCTCTAAAGGTTTGCCGTCGGACTCAGCGGACGGCTCCGTTGCCACGGCAACGGCGGGGTGCATGACCCCTTCTCTTGGCGCAGCCACGCGGGCTCCTCCAAATGAAATAAGCTGCCCGCGTCCAACCTGGTTCACGGCACCAGGTACTCAGGACCGGACAGCATCGCCTTGGGTGTCAAAAGGCCCGCGAATTAAGGCATGGATCGAGCAGACTTTCCAGTCCCCCGATAGCGAGTGTGGAAAACCGTGCGCGTACAGGGCTTGCACCTACGTGAGAAACCGCTGCCGGTCGGGGCTGGGGCGGAAGGTGAACCCTTGCGGCAGCCTGGTGATACTCAGGCCGGGGCTGATCGTGGTCTGGCAGGCCAGCATGCCCAGCGGGCGTTCTTCGCCGGGGCGCAGAATGCGGCTTTTGCAGTTCTTGCACGTACCGGCGATGCAGAACAGGCCGAAGTCAATGCGGATTTCGCCCGTCATCAGGCCCCAGAACTGCATGCCGCGCCACAGGCTGTTGTTGTCGGGCAGGCGGATCTCGTGGCCCTCAACCATGATCGGGATCAGCTGGGTCCACGGTCGCAGGATGTCCATGGCGTCGGCGATGGCTTCTTCTTCCACGCCGAAAATGGCTTTCAGGTCAGGCAGGGTCAAAGTCTACCTCAGGGTTACGTAACGCGTTTCGATCCGGTGCCGCGCGCCGGCAATCGTGTGGTAACGCCGCGCGGGTGGCTTGGGGCGATATCGTAGCAACGGCTGCATCCTCTCCAATGGCAAGGCTTGCGGGGCGTTACGCCGCGCGGACGCGCAAGTGTGCGCAAACTGGCACGGGCGCTGCTTTGTGCGCCGCACTTCAAGGCGCAATTCCAGAGGAGGAAACCATGCGCAACGTGTTCAAACTGCTGGCCGTGATGTGCTTCGCGGCCGGCGCGCTGTCTGCCCAGGGAACCGGCGGAGGAACCGGAACCCAGATGCAGGTGGCGCCAGACGGGACTGAGATCGGCAGCCCCGACGCCAACAAAAAGGATTCGCACGACCGCCCGATCGGCAAGGTCGTCATCAAGCTGCCCGCCCCCGGCGGCAGCCCCGGCGAAGGCGGCCCTTCTGACCCGCCGCCCGTGACTGATCCAACGCCGCCCAGCGAAGGCGAAGACATTCCGCCCGGTGAAACCCCGCCCGGCCTGCCCCCCGTTGAGCCGCCCCCGACTTATTACGGCGAGCCCGTGCAGGGCAAGTTCGCGTTCCTGCTTGATGCCAGCGGCAGCATGTACGGCAGCCGCATCGCCACCGTGCGCGCCGAGACCACGGCCGTGATCACTGCCCTGACCGAAAACGACGAGTTCGACGCCGTGGCCTACGGCAGCCAGTTCCCGGCCGCGCAGCACTACAGCAAATTCATGTGGGGCGCCCTGTTGCCCGCGACCGACGGCAACAAGGCCAGTGCCATCAGCTGGATCAACGGCCCCAGCACCAACCCCGGCGGCGGCACGCCGACTTACGCCTGCCTGAAGCAGAGCTGCAACATCTATCCCGCAGACCTGGACAAGATGTTCCTGCTCACGGACGGAAGCCCCAACGTCAGCGGCAGCGCCAGCCAGATCTTGGCTGACTTCCCCGCCTGGTGGAGCAAGTTCAACAGCGACACCAAGCTGGTCGCTATCTGCATCGGCGGCTATGGCTCGGCCCAGACGTTCATGCAGCAACTCGCCATGCTGGCCAACGGCATTTACATCGCCGCGTAGTTCGCAGCCTGGTCATCCCGATTCGCGACCCCAGCCGGCGTTTTGAGGAAGACGCCCGCCGGCCGCCAGCGAGGCCCCCCACAAGGGGGCCTCGTTCGTTGCACGCGTTGCAGCATGGCATTGTTAGAATTCCCGAGTGGCTGAGCCTTCCGCCGAATCCCTGTACCTGTTCCGGCACGCACTCGTGCGCGACGCCGCCTATGAGCTGCAGCCGCCCACCGACCGCGCGTGGTTGCACGGAATTGCTGTCGATGCCATCGAAGACATGTGCGGCGGCCCGCCGGCAGCCGACGCCAGGCGCTGGTCCCCGCGGCCTCAACCTCACCCGACCGACGCATACCTCAGCAATCTGGTCGAGCACGCAACGCTGGCCCCGGACTCGGTCGAGATGCGCCGCAAGGCTGCTCTGTACCTGTATCGCGCCGGCAGTCTCGAGATCGCGGGTTATCGGTTGGCGGCCGCGACCCAAATCTTGCGACGGCTGGTCCAGCATCCGGGGGCCGACGATTACCTGCGGGCGCGGGCACACTTCCAGCTGGGCGAAATCCTGTACCGGCTTGGCGACCTTGTGCCAGCCGAGACCGAATACGAGGCCGCACAACGACTTGTGGACCCGGCCGTTGACCCCGACGGCGACGTGGTCCTGCGATCATGCCGCACCGTGGTGGCTTCGCACACCGAGAACGGGCCGCAAGTCGCCGCGATGCACCGAGAAGCCGCCGACTACTGGCGCGGTCGCGGCGACCTGCGAAAAATGCTTGGGTCGCTGATCAACTTCGCCGTGTGGCACTGCGAAGCCGGGGACCAGCAGGTCGCGATGGAAACCTTGCATGAGGTGGTCGAACTCGGGCGCAGACAGGACCTGCCGCTGGCTGTGTCGGCGGGCGTCGGCATCATCGCCCTCCTGCATGACCGCAACGGCCGGTTCGCTGAAGCTGAGGCCGGGCTCAAGGATGCCATCGAAGCCGCGCGTGAAGGCGGCGATCCGGTGCGCGAGGTGGGCTGGCTGATCAACCTGGCCGAAATCTGCCGTGAAACAGGCCGCCTTGACGAAGCAACTGAAAGGCTGCGCGAAGCTGGCCGCGTGTGCGCGCGCTTTGGGCTGGATGCCCGCCAGGACCACGCCGACGCCAACCTGGCCGGTGTGCTTGTGCAACAAGGCGACTACCCGCAGGCCCGCACGATCTGGAACGACGCATGGAAAAAGCTGGCCAAGCGTGCCGACCCCTACGGCATGACCGTGGTGCGCAACATGATGAACGACGCGCTGAAGCGGGCGGGCAAGCCACCTCTGCCGGAAACCGGCGTGTTGCCGTGAAGTAGTCGGCGAGCTACGGCTGCAGGTAGCCGCGGCGGATCATGGCCGCCAGCTTTTCGCCGTAGACGTTTACCAGTGCCCACAGGCCGTACAGCGTGGGCACGGCCTGCACGGGGTGCTGCGCGATCCACTTGAACAGACGGCCATAGTACGGGCGGCCGGTGGTGTGGTTCAGCGCGCCAAAGTCAGGCAGTGGAATCTCGGGCGTGTCCACGCAGATGCGCGCCGTCACCCAGGGCACTCCGGCCTCTTGCGAGGCTTTGGCGATCCCGAAAGTTTCCATGTCTACGCCGATGGCTTCGTGCGCCTTCGCGATCTCGGCTTTTTCTTTCTCGGTGAACAGCGGCACGTCACCTACGCACACCAGGCGGCCGTCCACCCAATCCACGCCCGTGGCCGCGCAGCCTTCACGCAGCCGCGCGATGTGGCCGGCGCTGGCTGCGTTGGCGTTGATTTCGTCGCGCTTGCTGCGGCCATCGCCCACGTCACCGAGCATGCGGGTGATGGCGTTGCACATCCAGTGATGCTGCGGGATGCCGCTGACAATCGCGCCGAATGTGCCCGCGCTGACCACCAGCCCAGCGTTGGTTTCGCTCAGGCGCTTCTTGGTGCACTCGTAACTGCGCTGGGTGCCCACGCCGGTGCAACTGATGAAGGTCTCGGGCATCACGCCGCTGGCTTGCGCGCGCCAGTGGTAGATCGAGCCGTCAATGCGCCGCGCACCGATGCCCTTGGCCACGGGCAGCAGTTCGTCGGTACCTTCAATCAGCACAAGCAGTGACTTTGCCATAAGGGGCGGGAATGTAGGGCCAACTTCAGCAGCGCGCAACCCTGCCGACGGTGTTTCGCGCCGGGGCCGCTTGGGGCACAATGGGGCCATGGATTCCGGCGCACACAAGCCCACCGTTTCGACTTCAGGCCAGGCCCGCGCGGTGCGCGACAACCGCGGCAACTTCCTGGGGCTGGCGATGCTGGTGGCGATTCTGGGCGCGGCCTCAGGCGCGCTGGTCGCGCACTCGTGGCTGACCAAACCCGCCACAGGCAACCATCCCGCGCTGGCCGCTGTGTCGAACGCACCCGCGATCAACAAGCCCCCTGCCAACAGGCCCGCAACCAACAAGCCTGCTGCCAACGCACCCGCGAACAACGCACCAGCGAACAAACCCGCACCACCCCGCAACGAGCCAGCAATCGAACCAGACCCGCCCCACCGGCCGCAAACTGAGCCCGAGCCGGCAATCCCCGCCGACGCGCTGCTGCTGCACTGGTCTGAGCCCGGCGCGCGCTTTCGCTTCCGGCGCGGCACCACTGAGCTTGAGGGCCTGCAACCCGGCCAGTACCTGCAACGCGGCGACCGCGCACAGATCAGCGCCGGTTTGGCCGACTTTCGCGCGGGCAACCTGCGGCTGCTTGCACCCGCCGGCACCGAGTTCACATGGCGGCCCGACGAATCCACGCTACTGCACTTCCACAGCGGCAAGCCCGCTGTCGCATGTTCCGACGAGCACACGTTTGGCCAGGCCGGCGTAAGCTGGCGCGGCACCGGGCAGTGGGTGCTTGAGCATTCACCAGGCGGCAGCCTGCTGTTGCTGCTGCAAGGTGAGATGCACGTACAGCGCACGGTCGCCAAGGCCCGCGCCCTGGGCTCAACCCGCGTGCTGCTGGGAGGCACGCTGCAACAACGCGCACTGACGGACAGCGAAATCCGCCAGTGTGAGGCCACACTGCAAGGCCCGGCCCGCATCCTTTACGCCGCTGACTTTGAGAGCGACGTTCACGAATTCACGCAGGCCGAACGCGCAATGCCCGGCGCGCTCGGATCAGCCGGTTGCCTGCGCCGGCGCAGCGGCAGCCGCGGCCTGATTGCGCTTGAAGAATCGTTGTTCGTGGCGGAAGCGGGGGCGCGCATACAGATGCGGGTGAAAACCACCAGTCCGCGTCTGCGCCTGGTACTTCGCCGCCACGAGGCCGAAGGCTGGCGCGACGTGCAAGCATTCGTGCCCGTGCCGATGATCGGCCAGTGGTGCGCAATCGACTTGCCACTTGAGGCACTGCGCGGCGGCAAACACAGCGAGCTCGATGGCCTGTTGCCCGGCGCAGCCTACGGCCGGATGCAGATCAACTTCGCCCAAGACTACGCAGCCCCGTTCCGGCCACACGAGCTGCTCGTGGACGACATCAGCGTCTACGTGCCCAAGTAGCTGGGATCGCTGGCCTCCGGCCGGCATTTGCCGTGGCCGTCCCGGCCACGGCGCGATCACATGGAAAGCAATCGATCAGGAACTCGGCGGTCCAGCCGCAGTGAAAACACCCGCGGGCCAGAGGCCGCACGGGTGATGCCAGCGGGACGCGAGCGCTCCCGGTGCTACCCGCGCTTCATCAGCGTGGGGTCGGTCTTGGGTTCTACGGGGCGGTCGCCCTTGCGCTTGAGGAAGCTGGTGTATTCGGACCAGATCTCGCGCACTTGCTCAGGCTGGATGTGGCCGTCATCCATCAGGATGCTTTCGACGCGCTTGATGTCGCCCAGTGCCTTGAACAACTGGCGCTGGAACGCCAAGGCCTCATCAAGCTGCGTCTTGGTGATAAAGCTCTTGCGGAACATGCGGCGGCCAAGGCGCTTGTCTTCCTGGCGGATCAGCGCGTAGTTGCGGGCCTTCACCAGCCGGTACAGCTCGGCACGAGAGAGCCAGCCACGGGCCAGCACCGCGTGGGCGAGGTCGAGCTCGCGGCCTTCGCGTGAGGCCTGCTGGCAGTCCGCCATGGCCTGGTCGACCTGGGCCTGGGTGACTTTCGTGTTCTTCAACACGATGGCGATTAACAGTTCATCCGCCTGCGTCATGCGTGCGGCCTTGAGTTCTTGCGATTGTGTGTTCGGCGACAAGTTCATATCCGGCAGCCTACAGGGGGGTTGGGGTAGGGATCTGCCGTTCCCGTACAATATTGAACACCGGACGGGACCAAATGGCAAGCAAACGAGGGGCCAGAATCGCGGATCGAATCGCGGATGAGTAAGGGACCGGCCGGGAATGCGGATAGGGACAGGGGGGCGATTAATGGTCAATGGTTAATGGTCGATGGTTAATCGTCGCCCATCATGAGAAAGGCCCCTCGTTCGAGGGGCCCTGGTTTCGGGTTGCTGACCTGGCTGCTGCACTTCCTACTTCATCTTCTTCACTTCGGCCGTCAGCTTGTCGGCGCTGCTAAGGCCGAGGTCGGACCACACCACGTTGCGTTCGGCGTCGGCCAGAATCGCAAAGGGCAGGCGGTTCAGGTTGATGCTCTTGCCCTTCTTGGTCTCGAACAGGCGGTTGAACACGCTGCCAATGCGGGTCACGCCGTCGCACTTGTAGCAGGGGAAGGTCAGGCCTTCCTGGGCCACAAAGTCGCGCGCTTCGGGCAGCGACTCGACGACAAATGCGATGATCTCAACGTCCGGGTTGGCTTTGTGGAACTTCTGGATTTCGCGGGCCTGGTCGCGGCTGACCTGCTGCCACGTGCCAAATGCCGTAACCAGAATTTTCTTGCCCTTGAAGCGGTCGTCCGTGAGGCGCAGTTCGCGCTCTTCAAGGTCTTTCATCTCGAAGGCCGGCAGCTTCTTGCTGGTGGAGGCGTCGGCCTCAGGGGCCGTGAACGACATGGCCACCAGTGCGGTGATTGCGGCAATGAGAGTGAGTGCGAAGCGCTTCACGGGATGCTCCTGAGTATGGATGCTGCCTGGGGCTACTTCACGCGCGGGGCGCGGAAATTGCCCTGTGCCCGGTACTTCCTGAACTTCAGGTCAAAGCGGCCGACCACCAGCTCAGGCCCTTCGTACAACAGTTCAAACGTGCCTGACTCAAACGTGTCATTACCGGCCGAGGTGAAGCCGTCTTCGACGACGCCGCTGGTGCTTCCCAGCAGGGCGTTCGTGACCTTGCCCCCCGGCCCGAATTCGGCGCGCAACGATATACGCCGGTCATCGGTCCGCAAGACCGAGATGTCGCCGTGGTCCACGAATTCCAGAGCGAACACCGCGCTGCTGCCGCTGACCACGCGGCCGCTTTCATCCAGCCCGCGCGAGGCAAAGTAGCCCGCCAGCCCAATCGTGTAGGCGCCATTCAGTTCATTGACCAGTGCCGGGCTGGTGAGTTCCAGCGTGCCCTCGGCCAGGGCGCCCGTCTTGCGGAACATCACGTCCACACGGGTCTCATAGCTGGTGCCGGCACAACCCGTACCCAGGCACAGCAACAGCATAAGCGGCGTCAGCATTCGCATTTCCGCAACGCTACGTGGCGCGGGGGCGCGGTCAAGCTCGCGTTTGGGCGGCGGCCTCACTACACTGGCGGCATGCTGAAGCTTCTGCTGGCCATGCTGCTGTTCGCGACGCCGCTTTACGCGGTAAAGCTAAAGCTTAAGGCCGAGCCCGCCGAGTTCGACGCCACGGTGACGCGCCTTGAGGGCGACACCGTCCACTACCGCAAGGGCCGCAAGGACTTCACGGCCAAGCTGGATGATTTTGAGCCGGCCTCAGCATTCTTGATCCGCAAGGATGCAGCGGGCACCGCGCCGGCAGCGCGGCTTGAGCTTGCGCGGTTTGCGCTGTTGCGGGGCCTGTACGCCGAAGCGCGCGTCGAGTGCGAGGCCGCGGCCGCAAACGCCGACCTGAAAGCCGAGGCCGAGCGCATCAGGGCCGTCGCCCGCGCGCTCGAGGCCGACGCGCTGTATGACAAGGGCGTCAGCGCGCTGGATGCGCTGAATGTGGAAGAAGCCGGGCGTGTGCTGCGGCAGGTGGACAAGGATTTCGGCGATACGCCGGCGGCGGGCAAGGCGCGCATCCTGCTGGGTACGCTGAACCGCGTTGAGCTTGAGATCAAGGCGCGCCAGCTTGAAGAAGAAGCGCGCAAGGCACAGGAAGTCGCCGACGATGATGAGCGCAAGAAGCGCCGCCCGATCGATGAGTGGCTGGCCGAATTCGAAACCCAGTTGGCCAACCTGACGCGCAACAAGGCCACCGCCGACCAGGAATGCCTGGACCTGAACATCAACAAGGGCCTGCCGCGCTACGACGAAACGGTGAAGTCGCTGGAAACGATTCGCAAGTCGATCAGCCAGAACCGCCACCTGCTGAAGTTTCGCGGGCAGGAAGAACTGGCCACGCGCATCGACGACGGCTGCAAACAGTTGATGATCGAGTGCTTCGAGCGCTGGGCCTACTTCCTTTACAGGGCGGCGCGCTACGAAACGGCGCACACGATTGTGTCGCGCGGGATTGCGCTGGACCCCAAGGACCGCCGCCTGCTGAGTTTGAAGGTGGACATCGACGAGATCTACGACAAGCGGGGATAGGGCGGGGCTTAGGGCTTAGGTTTTGGGGCTTGGGCGCTGCACTCGCACTCGGCAACGCAGCACCAAACTCCCGCCTCCAATCTCCAATCTCCAAGCTCCAATATCCAATTCGTCCGCTACCGCATCCCGGCTCCGGGGTTTCACTTTTGTCCCTGGAGATTGCCATGACTCGACGCGCTAACGTTCTGCTGCTGGCCGGCACCTTTGCGGCCTCGGTTGGCTTTCTGGCCCTCGGCGGTGGTGTGTTTGCCCAGCCCGCTGAAGACAAGGCCACGGCCCCAAAGGCGGACGGCAAGACCGTCAGCACCGTCCCGGTCAGCGAAGTTTCTAAACGCATCGACGCAGAAATCGCCAAGGTGTGGGAACGCGACGGCATCAAGGCCGCCGGTGCCAGCGACGACGCTGAATTCCTGCGCCGTGTGTACATCGACACCGTGGGCCTGCCGCCCGAACCAGCCGAAGTCGAAGCCTTCCTGGCCGACAAGTCCAAAGACAAACGCGCGACGCTGATCGACAAGCTGCTTGCGGACCCGCGCTTTTCGCAACACCTGGCTGACAACTGGACCAACATCATCATCGGCCGCGGCGGGGGCCGGCGCTTCAATGGGTCGAACCACCTTTTCGCATTGTGGATGTCCGAGCAATTGCAGTCCCAGCGCCCGTTCAGCGACATTATGTATGACATCGTCACGGCCAGCGGCAGCCTCAGCGAAAACCCAGCGGTTGCGCCATTGACCGTCGAGCAGCCGCTGCGCGTGCCCAACATCGCGGGCAACCTGTCCAAGAACCTCACCGGCACGCAGATCCAGTGCGCGGAATGCCATGACCACCCTTATGAAGAAGCCTGGACTGAAGAGGTATTCGGCGGTGTCGCCAGCTTTTTCTCGCCCCTGCAGCTGCGCGTGAACGTGCGGTTGCAGCCCGTGGACCCCACGATCACCGACGACTCGCGCCCGGTGCGTACCGGCGGTGCCGGCATGGAGCGCCTGCCCGAAGACGCCCAGAACCGCCTGCGCGACATTGCCAAGTACAGTAAGCCCGTTTCGCTCGATGGCGTGCCCCTGAAAACCAAAGACCGCAGCCTGTGGCGCGCGGCCTACGCCAAATGGATGGTCAGCAGCGACAACAAGCAGACCGCCCGCTACATCGCCAACCGCTTCTGGAGCTTCACCTTTGGCATGGGCCTGCTGAACCCGGTCGATGACTTCAACAGTTTCAATGAGGCCAGCCACCCCGAGCTGCTTGAGTACCTGGGCCAGGACCTGATCGACAACAAGTACGATGTCCGCCGCCTGTACCGCGCGATCCTGAACAGCAAGACCTGGCAGCTCTCAAGCAAAGACCGCCCGGAGAAAGCCGAGGCCTGGCACTTCGCGTCAGCAGGCGTGCGCCAGCTTTCGGCGGAGCAATTCTTCGGCGCATTGGTGCAGATCGCCGGCGGCGACGACATGGCCCGCGCCTTCCGCATGCGCAGCAATGATCCCGGCCAGGCCATGCAGCGCGCCTACGAGCGCCGTGTCCGACAGGCCGAGGCAGACAAAGAAAACCCCAATGCACGCGAATACGAAAGCAACCCCGAAGCGCTTGAGCGCTACGTGGCCTGGTATAAGAAGTTCAACGACGGCTGGTACATGCGCCGCAGCATGGCCGAAGGCTTTTCACGCTTGTCCAGCGACGACGAAATGACTGACGTGGACGGCTTCAGCCTCACGATCGACCAGGCGTTGCTGGTGATGAACGGCGAGGTCACAAACAAGCTGTCGGGCACCGGCCGCGGGACGTTCATCTATGAGGTCACCCGCGCCAGCAGCGACAACAAGGAACGCGTCCGCCAGGTGTATCTGCGGGTGCTGGCACGCACGCCCTCGAGCAGCGAGCTCAACCGCATGGTGGACTACGTGAAGGGCGAGAAGGACCAGGCCAAGGCGCTGGAAGACGTGATGTTCGCACTGCTGGCCTCAACCGAATTCGCAACAAACCATTAGGCGGTACATTGCCAACCTGCCCCCGGGGCCAAGGCCCCGGGGGCGAGTCATTTTCCGCGTGAGGCTTTGGTGTCTGGCTGAACTAGGGCCAGACCCAAGACACCGGCATAGCCGGTACACACGGAGAATACTCATGAAGCGTTTCTTGTATGGATTGCTGGCTGTGCCCGCGCTGGCGCTGCTGCTTGCACCGACGCACGGCGTTGCCGCCCAGGATGCACCCAAGGCCAAGTCGGAAAAAACCGCGCCCTCGCGCGGCGATACCTCCATCGACTTCCGCTATGAAGGCCTGATGTTCGTCAACGTGACGGTGAACGGCAAAGGCCCCTACGAATTCCTGTTCGACAGCGGCGCCACCCAAAGCGTGCTGAACGAACGCCTGGCCAAGGAACTTGGCCTTGAGCTGCACGACTCGCCGGGTGCTGTGCAGGGCGTCGGCACTGCCGAAGCCAAGCTGTGCGTGCTCGACAGCATTGTGATGGGCGACTTCAAGCGCGAAAAAGTGCTCGCCGCCAGCATGAACCTGGACCACATGAGCGGCACGCTCGGCCGCCACATGCTGGGCATCGTGGGCCAGAACGTGATCCGCATGCTCAAGAAGATTGAGATCGACTTCAGCGAATCACGCCTGCACATGACCAAGTACCCCGCCGGCGAAGAACCCAGCAACCAGCAGGAAGAAATGATGGTCCGCATGCTCGAAGGCGGCGGGATGCCCGGTATCCCCGGCATGCCCGGCATGCCTGGTGGCCCGCGTGAACCCAAGGAAGACGACGACGGCGAAGACGACTTCAGCATGCCGCTGCCGCAACAGAACTGGTACTTCGACGGCGGCCGCGCAACCCGCGCTATGCTGCTTGGCGACGACAAGACCACCGAATCAGCGCCCGTGAACCGCACGCCCCGCGAAGGCATGACGCTGACCTACACCACCGGCGAGATCACCATTCCGATCCTGAACCAGAAGATGGAACTGGTGCCGTACTGGTACCTGGACGTGGTCCTGAACGGCAAGAACAAGCGCTTCATGTTCGACACCGGCGCCAGCATGCTGCTTGTGCTGGGCACCAAGTGCGCCGCCGACCTGAAGGTCCCCACCAGCTTCGGATACCCGGTCAAGGGCATCGGCAAAGGTGAGGCCAAGTCAGGCATTCTCGAAAGCTTCGAAGTCGGCGTGATCAAGGAAACCGACCCGGCCTGCACAATCATGGAACTGCCCAAGATCAGCGACCAGCTCGGTGGCGGCATGGGCGCCATGCTGCCCGGCATCGACAAGCTGGACTTCGACGGCATCGTCGGTATCCCGCTTGCCACCCGCTTCAAGTGCATGATCGTCAACACCGCCGATCGCAACATCCAGTTCATCCCCTACGCCGCACCCGCTGACAACGCCATCGCCCCCTTCGAAGGCGAAGACTACGTCCGCGACGCGGCCGTCCGCACCTGGCACGGCAAGTCCGGCACTTTCGGCCTCAGCGGCGACTCGGTGCCGCTGGACGACTGGAAGGGCCTGGGTCTCAAGGAAGGCGGCCTGAAGGTTGAAAGCATCGAAAAGGACGGTCCCGCCGCCAAGGCCGGTATCCAGGTCGGTGACATCATCACCCACCTGATCGGCGCGGAAATGCCTGAGATGGAAGACGCGCACTCGGCCGATGGCAACACCTCGGTCCGTGACATGCCCGGCCTGATCATCTGGGCCTGCGCCAACGACCCGGGCAAGGAAGTCACGGTGCGTGTGCGCCGCGGCGACAAGGAAATGGACCTGAAGCTGAGCCTCGGCACTTACGCCTGGAGCGGCGACGTACCGGCCCGCTTCCAGAAGAAGTAACGACGTTGCAGGTCAATCATGGCGGGGGCGTCCAGAACGGATGCCCCCGTTTCATTTTAGCGGGCGGATTCGGACATGTGCGGATTGCAATCGCGTCACGATTCCGTAGCATCCGCGCCACACACCTCGCCGCACATGAGCGCCAGCACGGACCATGGATTAAATGGTCAGTCAGTTAGCAATCAGGTTCCACAGTTGACAATCAATGCCTAGAACGCATAAAACGCACATATCGCTGACCTATCCCGTTCTTGGGGACTGGTGAGTGGTCTTCGCTCCGTGGGGCGCGGGGACCGTGCGATCCGCCAGTTGGCTTACATGTGGGAGTGAAGCCGGGCGGTTGTCTGTTTCAGGGCGGTCGTTGCCCGGCAGGAGAGAGCCATGAGTCCCGGTGTTGCCACAAAGACTGGCGCGTCTGAGTCACGCATCGCCAGTGCCCGTTCCTTGCGCAGCCTGATCCAGTGGGCTTCTGAACAAGACGCCGAGAGTACCGGCCGCGCCCTTTGGGTGCCGTGTCAGGGCCTGACCGGCGCCGTCAGCACCCGAGCCTGGATACTGCATGAAGCAGCCCGAATGGTCGGCGACTCGACAGCCCTTGACCCGGTGACCCTGCTGCTGGGCGCTGCCGACACCATCTTTCTGTCCGAGCCTTCCGCCGCGGACGCCTCAAGCCTGAACTGGCTGAACAACTTCCTGCGCGCCTGGAACAGTGGTCGCAAGCTGCTGAACTTGCCGCCAATGCCCGCCATCACCGTGCTGCACAGCGGTGCCGGTCGCGACACGCCTGAGCTGACCGCCTTGCTCAAGACGCTGCAGTCGCTGGGTGCCCGCGAACAAAAGGTCAGCGGCAAGGGATCACCCGCCAGCACGCGCGAGCTGAAAGACGAGATTCACGCCCTGGCATCTGACTTCGGCCGCCTGCTCGGCGCACTGGCCGTGCTGCCATGCCCGGTGCAATTGGACGAGTTCGCGCGTATCGCGCGCAAGTGCGGCCGTGACGAATCGGCCGTCAGCGCCCTGACCGCGGGCAACCTGTTCGCAGTCGCCGGCGGCTACGTTGTGCCGCTGTCGGCCGAAGTGCAGCCGTTGCTTGTTGCGGAGCTTGAGCCTGAGCTGCTGCGCCAGGGTGCCGATGCGCTGGCCGCATGGCAGGACAGCCTGACCGACCTGCCCGAAGCGCGCATCCAGGTGCAGGCCTGGGCCGGCGACGGCAAGAAGGCTGCCCGCAACGCCCGCAAGGTCTTTGACGAACACTACGCTGCCCGCCGCTTCGAAGAAGCGCTGCGCGTATTGCGCGTACTCAACCGCGCCGGCACCAACCTCGAAAGTGGCAAGCACGCGGCACTCGCCGACGACGCCTGCCGTGCCGCATTGCAGGCCGCCACCGGCGAAACCCGCCCGGCCCTTGAGGCCGTACAGCGGCTGGTGCGCCGCCGCGAAGCGTTCGGCGATCTGGCTTTCGTCGAGTGGCTGGGACGCGCAACAGCTGAGCTGGCGATGCGCGGGATGTATCCCGGCCGCGCGGCCGACAGCCTGGTGCGCCGTGGCATGCGTTTGATCGACAATGACCTGGACCGCCACGTGCGGGGCATTCTGCTGCGGGTGACGCTGCTGGCGTCACGTGCGTTCGAAAAGGACGACCGCGGCGACTGGCTGCTGAGCCACATCAACAATGAAATGCTGGATCAAGTTTCGCCCGCCACCAGGGCGGCCTATTTCCACGAGCTGGCGACGCGGCACTTGCCTCGCGACGAATATCGCGCGGCCTTCAAGCGCCTGCGCAAAGTGGCAGCGGCCCAGGTTTCCAGCCGCGTCATGGCAAGCACGATGTCCATGATGGCCCGTTGCCGCGCGTACTTCGCCGACCATGAAGGTGCCAGCCGCTATGCCATGGCGGCGGCCAAGTTCGGCGTCTATGCCGCCGAACCTGATCGCATCACCGAAGCCGCGAACCTGCTGGCTGAGCTTGAGCGCAGCAAGCCGCGCGACCTGCCCAGCCTGGCGCCCTCGTCGCGCAAGGCCGTGAATCGCCCACCCGCCGTAGAGCAATTCCTGCCCGCGGACCAGGCCGATACATCCCAGTTGTTCGAGATTCTGCAGGGGCGCTTTGGCGTGACCCGCTGGGTGCGCCGTCGCGGCAGCGCAAGCACCGAACACGGACGCGCGCCATTTACCGGCGCGGTGCGCACTGTGGTGCTGCAGGAAGGGACCTCGGGCGTTTCACTGGTGAACAGCACGGGTGTAACCGGCGGGCAGACGACGCTGGTACTGCTGCGCGCCGACGGCTCGGACCTTGTGTCGTACGAGGCACAGGCCGACGTCGAGCAGCACGATGAATCGCTGGCTCGCTTCCTGCTGGCCGATCGCGGCGCAGAATCCGGTGCCGCACCCAAGCGCAAGAACGTGGTCGAAGAGTTCCTGAGCCGCGCCGCAGCCCACGGCATCAAGCGCGGCCTGCACCACACCATGGAAGTCATGTTCACCAAGGACCTGCTGATCTACCTTGAAGAACAAGGCCTGAACAAAGAAGACATGGCTGAGCGCCTGGGTGTTTCACGCGCCACGCTGTATCGCATGTTCGCCCGCGCAGGCCTGAACCGCTGATCGTGCGGCACGCAGAACAACAGGGGCGACCTTTCGGTCGCCCCTGTTTTGTTATCGGACAGTCAGTGAAGCTAGAACGGCGGGTCAAGGTCGCCAGCCGACTTGCGGTAGCCTTCGGGCGGCTTGGGGCGCGCCCCATGGTTCACTTCGTACTGCAGCAGGGCCCGGCCCATCGCGGCATCTAGGTGATGCTCGAGGTCAGAGGTCATGTAGCTCGACTTCGACTCGCGCAGCAGGCCCGTGGCGTAGGGGATGTCCAGGAAGTCGCGTGCGAATTCCATGAACGCCACGATTTCTTTCGGCTCCCACTTCGCGTCGCGGCCGTAGGCCATCAGCATCAGATCGAACTTGTCGAACAGCACGCGCGCCAGCCTGTCGTGCGCGGCGTGGGTTGCCGGGCGCGGCGCGGCGACGGTGCCTGGCTCAGCGACGATCTCAAGTTCCGACTCCGGGTGAATGCGCGGCGCCAGCGGGCCGCCGGCGGCGCGGTTCAAGCGGCTCATTTCGCGGCGTTGCGCCAGCAGGCGCGACTCGCGGCGATGGCTGATCCAGAACATCATCATGAAGAACAGCGAAATGCCGATCGGCACCGCCACGATCTTGCCGCCGCCATGGCGCGCCATGGCAAACAGTGCCACTGCGGCCACGATCACGGCCACAATCCAGGCAAACGCCGCCATGTTGCTGCGCGGCGCAGCCCCGGTGCCTTCGGGTTGCTGGTAGGTCCGTTCGCGATCCCATGGGTTCATCATGGTGCGGTCCTTCGCTCATGAGGCCCGGCAGGGCCTGTGTGAAGACTCAATACGCCGCCCCCGGCTACAGCTTCAATATAACACATGCCCCGCGTCCGTGCGTCCGCAATTTGCGGGGCTGCGGACGGGCCGGGACAGGCACTGACGTTTTACCCAAATATCTTGGAGCGACTCTTTCCACGCCTGTCTATGCAGCAGGTACCGCGACAGGCTCGAGCCCGCGGCGCTGAACGCCAGCGCACTAAGCAAAAAGAAGAACGCCACACCAAACGCGTGCCCCTCATCGCCCGCGCGGCTGTCGCAGAAGGCCCCGAAACTCGCAAGCCCAAGCGGCAAACCAAGCAGCGCATACACAAATCCACGCGCCAGCAACGCCAGAGATGGCGGGCCGGCAAGGTCCACGCGCTGCGGGTCAGCCAGCGCCTCACGATACCGGAAGCGTTCGCGCGCGGCCGCATAGATGCCATAGACGACGCTGGCAGCGACCGTAACGGCGGATGAAATCATGAAGACGCCGACACCAACCTGCCCGCCATCGGCACCGGCCGCACCGGCAATGATGCCCGCCAGCAGCGGCAGCGGAACCATCGCCGAAAGGCTGAAGATGGCCAGTTTGCGGGCAAGCGGATCAGTAGGACGCGGGTGCATCGTGACCTCAGGCGTCCATGCTAATTAATCCGGACGCGCATTCCTATGAAAACGCGCGTCCGGCCGGAAGGTTGCATGAATGTGCTATTTGCTGGCCGGGTCCACGTAGGGACCCTGGTGGGCAGCCTCCATCACGATCTGGCTTACGCCTTCTTTGCGTGCGTTGACGGGCTTGCCGTTCTTGACCGGGCTAAGCGTACGCGTGCCCTTCAGCGGGAATGTCTTGTCGTCGGGGCCGGAAACCCACTGCGCCACTAACGTGTCGCTGATGCCCTTGCGGTCCCACACCTCAATCGTGACCGTGTCGCCGACTTGCCACATGCACTTGAACGGGGTTTCGACCCAGTTGGCCGCCAGCTCGTCTTTGCCCACTTCCCTGATCTGGGCGCCTTTGCTGGAGCTGTCCCACACTTCGCGGGTCTTGCCATCGGCACCGGCGATCTTGATGACCACCTGGATGTCGATGTTTTCACCCGGCTTGAACTCCTGCGGGTCCAGCACCACCTTGGTGATCTTCACTTCGTACTCGCCACTCTTGTCCACGCCCGCAGCGGCGGACTGGAAGAACTTGCCCACCAGCGGCCCGATCACGGGCAGGTCAGGGTTCAAATATCCGGCCACACCGACACCCACGAGGCCGAGCAGCAGCACCAGCAGGATCATCGGGGCCTTGGAACTCTTTTTCTTGTCAGCCATGCATCACCGTCCTTTCGCAGGGGCAAGCATACCCGATTTTGCCCGTCCCGGCCTGTGCATTCCGCTGTGGCCGGCTCTAAGCCTCGGGGCGGATACGGATTGCGATGTCGCCGCGGGGCATGAGCTGGCAGCTCAGGCGCACGTTGGGCCCCTGGCGCTTGATGCGCGCCAACACGTATTGCTCGCCTTCGTGGGGCGGGTCCAGATGCTCGTGGCCTTCGACGACTTCGACGTTGCAGGTGCCGCACGAGCAATTGCCGCCGCAGACACTCATGATGTTCACGCGGGCTTCCCACATCGCAAACAGCACGGGCTCGCCCGGCGGGGCGAAGATTTCCTGGTCACGGTCCACGATGCGCACATTTGGCATGCCCGTATTGAACACGGCGGAAAGCCCGCGCGCAAACGAGGGAACCATTTGGGCCTTTCATCCGTTAGGAAGCCGTAGCATTCTACAGAGTCTCTCAACAGGACCCAGCCATGCCGATGACCGTCAGCGAACTGGCCCGCCAGGCCGGCATCAACCTGGAAACCGTGCGCTTTTACGAAAAGCAGCGCTTGTTGCCGGACCCGGAACGCACCAGTGGCGGTCACCGCCTGTACACTGAGGCCGACGTGGAACGCCTGCGCTTCATCCAGCGCGCCAAGTTTGTGGGCTTCACGCTGAAAGAGATTCGCACTCTGTCCCGCCTGCGCGAGGAGGCCCCGGACGCCTCATGCGAAGACGTGATGGATCTCGCGCGGGCCAAGCTCGCGGAAACCGAAGAGAAGCTGCGCCACCTGAACGAGATGCGCGAGGCCCTGCAATCATTCATCAAGCGCTGCCCCGAGCGCGACCTCGGCCACTGCCAGGTCATGGCAGGGCTGAACCACTCCGAAAAGATCAAGGCCTGAGCCCATCCGCGCGCGTTTTTCCGCCCCGGCAATGCCTGCCCCGGCATGGGCTTGCCTTTGCGACTTGCACCTCTAGTATCCGGCCTCAATCAACTTGAGACCCGGGCGTGCCCGGTGCCCAGGACACGAGCATGGATTTTCTGGCAGCCGCATTCGACCTGCAGAACCTCAAGCACCACTTGAGCCTGATTACTTTCCTGCCGCTGGTAGGGGCGGGTCTGATCGCGTTCATGCACGGCAAGCGCGAAAAGGAAATCCGCGCCACGGCGGTGTTCTTTTCGCTGATCACATTCCTGGCCAGCCTGCCAATCCTGTTTGAGTTCAAGCTGGGCAGCGACTTCCAGTTTGTCGAAAACGTCGAATGGATCCCGGCCTTTGGCATCAACTACGCGCTGGGTGTGGACGGCATCAGCCTGTTCCTGGTGCTGCTGACCACGCTGCTGGGCCCGATCATCATGATCTCGTGCAGCACGAACATTCACCACCGCGTGAAAGAGTTCTTCATCGCGATGCTGGTGCTGCAGACGGGCGTGATCGGCAGCTTCTGCGCCATGGACCTGTTCCTGTTTTACGTCTTCTTTGAGCTGATGCTGATCCCGATGTTCCTGCTGATCGGCGTCTGGGGCAGCGACCCCGAGGGCAGACGCAGCGCAGCAATCAAATTCTTTGTGTACACACTCGTGGGCAGCCTGCTGATGTTCCTGGCGGTGCTGTACGTGGCCCACATCGCAGGCACGTTCCATATCCCGACACTGACCAACGTGCTGCAGGAAAAGGCCATCACCGGCGAATTCTCGCGCACGGCGCAGTACGTGTGCTTCGGCGCTTTCATGCTGAGCTTTGCGGTCAAGACGCCGCTGTTTCCTTTCCATACCTGGTTACCGGACGCGCACACCGAAGCCCCGACCGGCGGCTCCGTGGTGCTGGCGGGCGTGCTGCTGAAGCTCGGTACCTACGGCATGATGCGGTTTGCGATTCCGTTCTTTCCGGAGCCCGCGGTGGCGCTTGGCCCCGCGATCTGCGTGCTGGCCGTTGTCGGCATCATCTATGGCTCGCTGATGGCAATTGCGCAGCTGATCAGCAACGGCGACTGGAAGCGCATGGTTGCCTATAGCTCGGTCGGGCACATGGGCTTCATTGTGCTGGGCATTTTCAGCTTCAACTTCATTGCAACGCAGGGTGCGCTGATCCAGAGCATCAACCACGGCCTGAGCACCGGCCTGCTGTTTTTGCTGATCGGCATCGTCTACGAACGGCGCCACACCCGCCTGTTTGACGAATACGGCGGCATCGCCAAGGTCATGCCCAAGTTCGCGATCCTGTTCATGGTGGCAACGCTGGCCAGTGTGGGCCTGCCCGGCACGAATGGCTTCGTGGGCGAGTTCCTGATTCTGCTGGGTACCTTCGGCGGCGACCTGAACGGCCTGCGCGAGGGCTGGCACTGGAATATGGGCAGCACGCTGGCGGTGCTTGCGGCAACGGGCGTGGTACTGGGCGCGGTGTATATGCTGTGGAGTTACCAGCGCGTGTTCTTCGGCCCGCTGAAGAACAAAGAGAACGAAACCCTGCGCGACGTGACGCCAACGGAAATGACGTTTGCCGCGCCGATGGTTGCGCTGATTTTCCTGCTGGGCGTGGCCCCAAGCATGTTCCTCGACCGCACGCAGGACGCCGTAGGCACCAGCCTGCAACAAAGCGTGAATGCGGCCGACCAGATTCGCGACGCCCACGAGAAGCGCACCGCCAACAAGTAGCAGCCGGTTGTCAGTTTTCAGTTGTCAGTTGTCGGTTGTCAGTTGGCGGTTGCCAGCGACGCGCACCGCATAATCGCAGTGCCGCCGATCGGTCCCTCGCGCTTCCAACTCGTACCAAGCAATCAAACCACATTCAGCGCGCGGCACCTGTAGGGCCGTGCCGTGGCGCAGACTACCGGCACGGTGACATCGCCATCTGGGCTATGCTGACAACAATCCCCGCGAACCACAGCCATGTGCTGTGAAACAGGTCGTAGGCAATGTCCAGGGCGCGCTTCTGTTCCTTGTGCAGCTGGTCGTAGTTCGTCATGGCCGTCTCCTCTCGACGGGCCAAGTCTCCCCCACCGGCTTCACCCGGGCCATTACAATCGTTGCGCGAACTTCCACCGGTCGCTTTGCGTTACGCCGCCGTGGGCTTTACGGGCCGCTCAAGCCGCATGCCTTCGCGCATCAGTGTCAGGTTCATGGGCTTGCCGCCATTCAGCACCATCGCCCGCGACAGGTCGTCCACGGTGCGCAGCGGTACCCCGTCGGCCTCAAGCAGCAAGTCGCCCTGCCGGATGTCGGCACCCTTGGCCGGGCCGTCTTCCTGCACTTTGTACACCCGCACCGCGCGATTGCGGCCGAGTTCGCGGCGCTCCAGCACCGGCAAATCCACGCCGGCGGCAAACACTCCAAGCACCGGGCGTTTCACAGCACCGTCGCGCATCAGGATTGCCGCCACCCATTGCGCGGTCTGTGCCGGCACCGCAAAGCCGATGCCCTGGGCAAAGGGGATGATCGCGGTGTTCACGCCGATCACGTCGCCACTGACGCTCAGCAGCGGGCCGCCCGAGTTGCCGGGGTTGATCGCGGCGTCGGTCTGGATCAGCCCCTCAAACAGGCCGCGGCTGCCGGGCAGGCTTCGGTCCATGGCGCTGACCACGCCCAGTGCCACGCTGCGCTGGAAACCCAGCGGGTTGCCGATTGCCATCACCAGTTGCCCGACCTTCACGGCGTCGCTGCCGGCCAGCGTCATCGTTGGCAGGCCTGAGGCCTCGGCGCGCACCACGGCGATGTCCGTACGCTCGTCGGTGCCGATCACGGCCGCACTGGCGTGTCCGCCGTCTTCAAAGCCGATGCGTACTTTCTTGCTGTCGGCGACGACATGCGCGTTGGTCAGGATGTAGCCGTCGGGTGCCAGCACAAAGCCTGAACCCGCGCCGCGGGCCGGTTCAACCGACACCACGGCCGGCGACGAGCGTGTAACAAGGTCTTCCAGTTCGTGCGACAGGGTCTCAAGCAGGCTCATGGCAATCTCCGTTCGTAAAGGTGTGAACGGCGGTTTCGGCCCGGTGATTCCCATCGGGATGCGCTGAAAAACGAGCTCGGGCGCGTCGGCACATTCGACGCGCCCGGAAGCTGGAGCCACCTGTCGGATTTGAACCGACGACCTACGCTTTACGAAAGCGTTGCTCTACCGCTGAGCTAAGGTGGCCCGAAGGCTGCAACGGCGCGCAATGGTGGCATTGGCGCGGGCAACGTCAATATCCGGTGCGAAGGGTGGGGTGCGGGGTCTGGTGTTTCCTGTCTCGTGCTTCATGTTTGGGGTCTCGTGTTTCGCAACTGCGGCGCGCGGCCCTTTCCCGATGCACGAAGAACGAAACCCGACGCACGAAGCACGAAACACGAACCCCGAAACTCGAAACTAGAATTCGAGCAGCCTTACGTCGTTCACTCCGTAGATGTCCTCGACCGCGTGCACCGCGTTGGCTTCGTCGTCGAGGCTGCGCGTGACGGTCTTGATGCGCACGGTGCCGTCGGCCTGCGGCATGCCGGTCAGCACCACGCCGGGCACAGCGCGGATCGCCTTCACTATCTCGTCGCGCAGGTCGGTGTCGAAGCTGACGATGAAATGTGACACGACAACTCCACTTGTGCGGCCGCATGCTACCGGCCGTTTGCGCCCGCGGCCACCGCGTCGCATGCGCGGCCGACCGCCTGGGCCACCGCCGGTATCTGTCGCATCAATGCGTTGAATTGCTCAACGAACAGGCTTTGCTGCCCGTCGCTGAGCGCGTGGGCCGGGTCATGGTGCACTTCAACCATGATGCCGTCGGCGCCGGCGGCCACGGCGGCAAGCGCCATCGCGGGCACGTACTGTCGCAGGCCGGTTCCGTGGCTTGGGTCAACGATTACGGGCAGATGCGAAAGTTCCTTCACGGCCGGGATCACGCTGAGATCAAGTGTGTTGCGCGTATGCGTGGCGAAAGTGCGTATACCGCGCTCACACAGCACCACCTGCGAGTTGCCGCCCGAAAGAAGGTAGTCTGCGGCGGTCAGCCATTCTTCCAGCGTCGCGGACATCCCGCGCTTCAGCAGTACCGGCTTGCGCGCCTTGCCTGCTCGCTTCAGCAGGCTGAAATTCTGCATGTTGCGGGCACCAATCTGGATCATGTCGGCGTGCTGCTCAACCAGTTCCAGCGATGCTTCATCCACGGCCTCAGTCACGAAGCGCAGGCCGGTTTCGCGGCGCAGCTCGTTCATCAGGCCAAAGCCGCCCTCGCGCAGGCCCTGGAAGCTGAAGGGGCTCGTGCGGGGCTTGAACAGCCCGCCGCGCATGATGGTGGCACCGGCGGCCTTGACCGCGCGGGCGATCGTGAACGCCTGCTCGGGGCTTTCGAAGCTGCACGGGCCCGCCATGACGCACAGCTCATGGCCGGCGCCGATCTTGATGCCGGCCACATCGACAACGGTGTCGTCTTCATGGAATTCGCGCGCGGCCAGCTTGAAGGGCACGGACAGGCGCACCACTTTGGAAACGCCCTCGAGGGTGCTGAAGCTGGCGGGGTCCACGCCGGCGGTGTCGCCGGTGACGCCGACCACGGTGCGTGAGCTGCCGCGTACGGGGTGTGCCGTCAGGCCGAGGGAATGGACTTGCGCCGCCACCTGTTGAAGCTGGCCCTCACTGGCGTTGGACTTCATCAGGATCAACATGGAAGCTTCTGCTCCGGCGCCCCACGGATAAACTCCGCGCCGGGTAACTCTAGTCCGCGCAGGGCAAAGAAAAAGGCCGGGGCATGTCCGAGTTCGAGCACAAGTCCGTCAACCCCAGCCTTGAGGCGCAGCTTGCGGCGCGCCTCAAGCTGCAGCGCGTGATCTTCGGCGCGCTGGCGCTGGTGCTGACGGCCCTGTTCGTGGGCGGGCTTTCCGCCTGGACACAGATGCGACAACAACTCCACACCGCCCACCTGACCACGCGCGAACTGGGCGACCAGAAGGCCTTTGAAACCGACCGCGCCGAAGCCGCCGAAGCCAAAGTCCTTGAACGTGAGCAGGACCTGGCCCGCGTGCGCGCGATGCTCGGCCTTGAGAAGTGCCGCCTTGCAGCCATTGATGCTGCAACCGGCAACCGCGACCGCGGGCGCGCGCTGCTGGCCGAGGCGCGGGTACTGGGCGCGCCGCCGTGGTGGTCGCTGGTGTCGCACGGACTGGCCGAAAACCGCTTTGACGCCGCCACGAATGGCGACGCAATTCAGCCGGTTCTGTGCGGCGCACTCAGTGGCAACGGGCGCGTGTTCGCGCTGGCGCGCGTTGTGGCCGGGCCGGGCTGCGTCGTCGAAATCCGCCAGGCGCGCGATGGCAAGCTGCTGCGCGCCGTGGTCCTGCCCGCCATCGACGGCCTGCAACCGCCCATGCCCACGCACCTTTGCCTGAACCTGGAAGGCTCAGAATTCGTGGCCGCCACCGCCGGCCGCTTGCTGCATGCGCGCGGTGACATCGTCACGGACCTTCACCCGCCATTTGACCAGGCCTTTGAAGGCACCCCCGGCGGCGTGCTGCGCAGCCTGAGCACGGATGCAACACTTTCCCGCCTTGCTACCTGCTGGGGCGGCGAGCACGTGGTGTTGTATGAACGCACCACCGACGGGTTCACCGCGCGCCGCCAGTCGGCCGGTGAAGGCGCAGCGGTCACAAACGTTGCCTTCGGCCCCGATGGCGTGATCGCTTGCCAGGACGGGCCGAAGTTGCGACTGCTGAGCGACGCCGGCACCCTGTGGCAGGCCCCCGGCGCGCCGGACGGGGCCGCGGTGGCCTTCGCCGGTCCATGCATTGTGGCGGCAACGCGCCACGGCCGCGCGCTGCATCACGTGGTGTATTGCCCCGATTGGCCCGAGCCGCTGGTTCAGACGTTCATGCTTGAGGCCGCACCGTGGGGCCGCGTGCTGCTGCTGCGCGACGGTTCGCCGGCCGTGCTGTCACAGTCAGGAACGATCGTGACGGTCAGCGGCGGCAATGCCTCGGCAACCAGTTTGGGCGACGGCACGCTCACGTTTGCGGAACTGCTGGACGACGGCCTTGTGTTCGCCAACGCGGCCGGTCAAACCGGCCTGCGGCGCGACCTCACGGGGCAGCTTCAGGGCGCAATCAGTGGGCCGGTGCCGCGCGGCATGCAGGCTGATGTGCAAGCATACGGCTACACGCTGCGCGCGCGCGGCAAGGTGTACGTGTCCGACACGGTGCAGTGGCCACCGTTGCCGCAGCTCGAAGTGTTCTGCACGCCGTCAGGACCCGCGATTTTCAACGGCGCAACTCTGCGGCTGCCCGGCGGGCTTGAGCTTGCGGCATCGGGCGGGGTGTACGCCGTGTGCGCCGACGGCAGTGCTTTGCTGGCGCGCGGCACCGGGCTGGTACTCGGCAGCAGCAGCGGCGAGTTGCCTGTAACCGGCCTTCCGGGTGCTCGGCCCGACGCAGTGGTGACCGCAGCCATGGCACGCCGGGCGCTGATCCGGGTCGAAGATGCCGTGTACTACTGCGACTTTGCCGGCCCCGCGAGGCTGATTGAGCCCCGGCGCGGCGTGGCGCCCGACATGATGGCCCTGTGCGCCGACGGCAACGCCCGCGTCGTGGTGTACGGCAACACTGCCAGCGTCGGCAGCACCGGCGAGCGGGCGTCCACGACGCTCACGCTGCCACGCGCCCCGGCTGCCGTGGCCCTGTTGTTTGAGGGCACTGTGCTGGCCACGCTTGAGCAAGGCGACATCGCCTGCTACGAAGTCGCCACCGGGCGTGAACTGCTGCGGCTGCAGGCAAGCGCGCGCGCGCTGCAGGCCGTCAGCCGCCACGAACTTCGAGTCGCGAGCGAAAGCACAGTGCGGCTGCTGGCATTGCGCGAATAGGGTCTTTCAATCGCGACCGTAGCGCAGCAGGTATTCTTCCATGCGTACCTTACGGCGGGTGTTGCTGCTGCTCATGTAGCGAACCTTGCCGAACACCCGGCGCTCAGGCCCCCATGCGCGGTCAAAGCGCCCCAGCGTCCAGAAGATGCCGCTGTAGCTGTTGGGGTTGCGGCCGTCGAGCGCCCAGCGGTTGTTGAGTTCGATCAGAGTCGCCAAAGCTTGCTCGGGCGACTCACTCCAGGCCAGGATGCCCTTGCCCCACTGCATGCGCAGGTAGTTGTGGATGCGTCCTTCGGCCCGCAACTGGCGCTGGGCCGCGTTCCAGACGCTGTCGTGCGTGTCGGCGTTTTCGAATTGTTCCAGTGTGTACACAAACTCGCGCGGGTCAGATGCATGCTCGCGCAGGGTCTGCAACGCGAACCCGGGAAGGCTTTCAAACTGGTCGTAGTCGTCGCGGGCGCGGCAGAACTGATAGCCCAGCTCTCGCCAGGTCACCAGTTCATCCATGAAGGCCTCGGCGTTTTCGGGCAGACCCCACCAGCCGCGCCGGCCATCGACTTGACCTGTCAAGGCCTGCGGGTTCCAGTCAGCGGTGTCCCATATCGCGCGCGCGACTTCGTGGGCCGACAGGTGCCCGAAATGCAGCCACGGCGAAAGCCCACTGGAGGCATCTTCGTCGGGATGGTTGCGGTCTTCGGCGTAGCGCGGCAAGCCGCTTGACAGCCACTGTTGCAGCCGCCGCCGCGCGGCCGCCGGTCCGCCCTCAATCGCCGACGGCGGCACGTCATGGTCGATCGGCAGGTTGTGGTAGCTGCCAAGCGCGCGGCGCGGATCTGCCTTGGGCCAGCGCTTGAGGATGTCGTCGGGGATTCTGGCCTGCGGCAGCATCCATTGCTGCAACGGTTCTTCTTCGGGCCAATCGGCCAGATGCGGCGCGAGCTCTTTCTGCAGGTGACGCCGGAACGAGTGCGCCACCGCAAACTCGCGGTCCGTGGCGTACAGCGGGTACAGCCCGTTGCTGTCCACGGTTTCGAGGCGCACGGTCACGGCCTCAGCCGCGGCCTCAACCATGCGCGGCAGAAAGAAACACGGGAAGTCATCAGTAATCACAGCGCAGGCGCGCGCGGCAAGCGCATGCAGCAGGCCTTTGCCGGCGCCGACGCGCGGCTCAATGTACGGGTAGTAGGTGACATCGGCGAAGTCGACGCTGTTGTCGAGCATGCCCGCGATCACGAAGTCGTGCAGGCGGTCGCTGGCCCAGTCGTAGTCGCAGCGCACAGCCTCAAGAACCAGCAGCGGCCGGGCCAGCGCGCGGGCGAGGTCGCGGGCATGCTGCAGGGCGAAGTTACTGCGCGCGCGGCGGTTGGCGATCATCCAGTACAGCACAAACTCGCCGCCCGCGTTGACGGGATGGGCGTTGCGGGCGCGCACACGAACTGCAGGGACGGTCATGGCTGCTTTCGTTCATTCATCTTGTTTGCCCCGGCATGCGGCACTACCATGCGCGCGCCCCTGACTCCAGTGCCCATGCCGAGGGAAACCATGCAGCGTCCCCTGCTAGTGATCGACGTCCAGCGCGGAAACGTGAGTGAGTACAACCGTTTCATTCCCACCGGCATCGCCAGCATCATCAAGGCTGAGCTGTTCAACCCCATCATCTTCACCCGCTACGTCAACACACCGGACTGCCCCGCACGGCTGTTCCTGGAATCCAAATTCATGAGCGACTTCGGCGAGGCCGGCATGGACGCCAAAGTCGCCGAAGTGATGGGCGCCAAGACCCCGCCGCTGACGGAAATGGGCGTGACCGAGCTTCCCGACGGCTACGGTGCCAAGCGCTACCTGTTGACGCGCAACATTTACAGCGCCGTGGTGCCCGACTTTGAGGAACTTTTGTCCAGCCTTGATCTCGACAACACGGGCATCTACATCACCGGTGCTGACACCGAGCAAAGCGTGCTCAAGACCGCGCTGGACCTGTTTGAGCGCAGCATTGAGCCGATTGTGCTGGCTGAATTCTGCGGCAGCCACCGCGGCCTTGGCACCCATGAGCGTGCCATTGAATTGCTGAAGGAATTGATCGGCCCCGACCGCGTGATCAAAGACTACATGCCGCTTCGCCAACGCTGGGAACGCGCCAAGAAGGCGTGAGCGAGGGCTCTGGCGGCCTTCCTAGAGCCCCCAGCGCCACACCTGTTTCGGTTGCCAACTGAAACCGAGTGTCTTCGAGAACGGCGGAAGCAACCTCAGGTGCATACGGGTGCACCTGGCTGAACATGCACACCCATGTGCACCTGTGGTTCCGATGAAGCCCCTAAATATCAAGCCGGGTTGCGCCGTGGGTTGGCGTAACCTTTTTATACAAGAGTGTTTATGGACTACGCCTGAGCTGCGCAGCCACCAACTTCAAAGAATTTCCGGAATTCATGGCGGGTTTAGGCCGCTTTCTTACACTTATCTCCGGCACTTCATTGATCTCCTGAGGAGGACGACATGAACCTTCGATACTTCCGCGCGGCCATGCTGTTCGGCGCTCTGGCGCTGGCCGGCATCGCGGCGCAGCCATTGACGGCACAGTGATGAGGCGGCGGCGGCGGAGGCGGTGCCTCTGCAGGCGGTGGTGGAGCAGGCGGAGCTGGCGGCCCGACGGGCTCTGGCGGCTCTAAAGGCGTTGCCAAGGGCGCGCTCAACAAAGACAAATACGGCAAAGACGGCAAGGGCAGCGGCGGTGGTGGCGGCGGCGGCACCAAGAAGCACGGTGGCGCAAGCGGCGACTCGGTCGTTCCGCAAGAAGAGCTGCTGGCCTGGCACAAGCCCGATTCCTCGACGTTTGAAAAGGCGGCCAAGGGCAAGCTGCCGGTGATCCTGTTCTTCGTTGAAGAAGACGTGGACCCGGTCGATGCCTCCAAGCAGTTCCACGACCTGGAACTGGCCAAGCTGTCGCAGAAGGATGCGATTTTCGTGCAGATCCCGTACAACCCGGACCGCACACCCAGCCTCAGCGACGGCAGCCCGATCCCGACCAGCAAGCTGCTTAGCCCGAACCCGTCGCGCGATTACAACATCACCAGCTACCCGACGTTCCTGGTGTGCGACCACTTCGGCAATGAATACGTGCGTCACACGAAAGTGCCGGCCCCAAGCGCGATCAACAAGGACATCACCGCGCTGAAAGACCACGCCGACGCAAAGAACAAGCTGCTGCAAAAGAACCTCGACGCTGCCAAGGCCGCCCTTGAAAAGAAAGACACCCGCAAGTTCTTCAGCGCGGTGCTCAAGAACTTCAAGGAAGGCGTGATCGGCCTCGAGGCGCAGAACGAGTCGATCAAGGTCTATCGCGAACTGGTGGACAAGACCCGCGAAGAGATCAACGAAATCCTTGAAACCAAGCCAACCGACGCCGAAAAGCGCCTGAAGGCCCTGAGCAAGGACTTCAAGGACACAGAAGTCGAAGCCGACATCAAGGACGCCCTCGAGATCATCAAGGGCTAATCTCGGCCATCAGCCACTGCCGGGGGCGACAATTGTCGCCCCCGGTTTGCATTTGGGCAGAGTTTGGCGGGGGCTCGGGGTTGGGGGTTCAGGAAGCTTCTCGACTCGCACAACCATCAACCATTGACCTACCACCTACAACCTAACCCCTACAACCTGACCCCTAGCTCCTGCCAGTATTTTGGCGCGAAATTGCCCTTGCCCATGGGGTATCTTTCGGGTGTCACTAACAGGGAGGACTGACCATGAGCCTGCTGACCAAACTCGCCCGCAAAGCTTCGCCCTTGCTGCTGGGACTGCCCCTGCTGCTCGCGGCCTGCGACCCCGAACCCGTGCACTACCACGACCCCAGCGACGGCAGCTTCGACCTGCCCGCCGGCGGCGCTGACTTCGGCCTGCTGAACCACTACGACCACGCCTTCTCCGAAGACGCGATCGACTTTGCCGCCGATGAAGACGCCTTCGAGTTCTACCTGCCCGAAGAAAGCCTGGTCGTGATCACGGCCACGGGCGTGGGCGGCTTTGACGCCTACCTTGACCTGTTCGCCGGCGACTTCGAGTTCCTGTACGGCGACGATGACGGCGGCCCGGGCCTTGACCCCGTGTTGGTCGGCACACTGCAGGCCGGCGACTACTTCGTGATTCTCGGCGGCGCGGGCACCAGCGTCGGCGACTACGCCATCGACATCAGCGTTGAGCCCCTGGGCGGCGCTGACATGGGCGTGCTGGCACCCAACGACACCGCCGTAGACGGCGGCGGCAGCATCAGCGACATCTTCGACGTCGACAGCTATGTCTTCACGGTGATGGACAACGTCGTGGTCGATATCTTCCTGACCCGCACCGCCGGTGACTACGACGGCAACCTTGAGCTGGTCAACGAATATGGCCAGAGCCTGTCCTTCGAAGACCCGCTCGGCGACGCTGACCCGGCCATCCTGGGCGCAGTCCTGACCCCGGGCACCTACATCATCCGCGTCGGCGCCAACTTCGGCTCGGGCACCACCCACGTGCAAGTTGACGTGAATTGATCGGGCACTTCGTCTTGCGGTATCCCGGCGAGGGCGGATAACATTCCGCCCTCGCTCAATTTCGCGTCATCACAGTCGGGACGGTGCATGGACCCAAAAGAAGCCCTGACCAGGGCGGTCGCGTTTGCCGACAAGGGCGAACTACAGGCCGCCATTGACCTGCTTGACCCGGTGCTTGAAGAGTACCGAGAGTACGGACCCGCATACCTGCTGCACGCCAAGGTGTTCTTGATGGCCGGTGAGGCCGCACAGCCACTGGTTGACCTGGATGCCGCTGAATGGGCCAATCGCGAGTATGGCACAAGCGCCGACGTGCAGGACGTGATTGAACTGCGCGCCATCACCTACGCCGTGCGCAGCATCTACGGCGGCCAGAAAGAAGCGGTCAAGTGCCGCGATTGCATCGAAGAGCTGCAGCGCCTGCGCGCGCCCGCTGCAACCTGGTGGTTGTTGCCGGCAGCGTGCTATGAGCTGGATTATCGCGAGGCCGACGCGCAGGCGTGGGTAGACAAGCTGTCGAACTACCCGGTGTTGAAGTCGGCGTGCAGTTTCTTTTTCACCAAGAAGGCGGGCCTGACGCAGTTGCTGGCGATGCCCAAGAACCCCGAAGAAATGATCCCGGTGCACTACGCCCGCCATTTCCGGGCCAAGCGCGAAGGCGACCGGCGCGGTGCCGACAAGTACCGCAAGCGCATGGCCGAACTGATCAAGCCCGGCGACCTGTGGACGATCATTGACCTGTATGCTTCGGGCGCGGTCACCGTTTCGGCGGTGTAACGGCCCCTTGACCAGCAATGGGTTGCCAGTACAGTCCTGCGCCCCGTCGTGAGATGGGCCATTGGCACCAACAAGGCAGGCAGCGGCCCACGATGGGCCCCACGGAGGTAGACATGTCCCGCAAGTGTGAAGTGTGCGGCAAGACCGTTGTAGCCGGCGGCAGCATCACCCGCCGCGGTTTGGCCAAGAAGAAGGGCGGCGTAGGTAGCCGCGTGATCGCGCACAACAAGCGCGTGTTCCGCCCCAACCTGCGCAAGGTGCGCGCTGTGGTGGACGGCACGGTGACGCGCATTACCGTGTGCACAAGCTGCATCCAGGCGGGCAAGATCACCAAGCCCGTGAAGCGCGAATACGTCAAGGCCAGCTAGTTCCCCAAACAAGCCCAAAACCCCGCCCACGGGCGGGGTTTCTGTTTGTGCCCAAGCGCAGCGCAAGCCGTTGCAAACCGCAGGGTCCCATTGCAATCCGGGGCGCTTCCATACCACAATCCGTGCATGGCGGGTCGCTTCATCGTGATCGAGGGTATCGACGGCACCGGCAAGTCTACGCTGGCCAACAAGCTGGCGGCGGCATTGCGCGCGCGTGGCCGCGACGTGCTGCTTACCAACGAGCCCACCAAGTTGCCCTGCGGCCAACTCATCATCGAGCGCCTGGCCGACCCCAGCATGAAGCTTTCGGCCTACGAGTGGCTCGGGATGTTCGTGGCGGACCGGCGCATGAACATCGACACCATCGTCAAGCCCGCCCTGGCGCGCGGCGCGGATGTGATCCAGGACCGCAGCTTCTACAGTACGCTCGTGTACCAGGGCGAAATGGGCGTCAGCGCCGCCGAAGTGCTGAAGCGCCACGAGGGCTGGCACCCGGTGCCGGACCTGGTCGTGATCCTTGATATTGCCCCGCGCTTCGGACTCGCGCGCACGCGCAAACGCACTTTGGGTGTCGGCCAGCGTTTCATCCGGCAGATGGGCCAGAAGTACATGTTCAAGGGCGGCGACGCCCCCCAAAGCACCGAGAAACTGAGCTTCCTGCAGCGCATCCGGCGGCGCTATGCGCGCATCAAGGGGCCGCACGTCGCGCACATCAACGTGCGCCGCAAGGCCGGCAAAGACTGGGAAGACAAGACCACCGACGAGCTGGTGGCCGAAGTCATGGGCGAGCTCGAGAAGAGAACCGCCCCGCGCGAGTACATCGACGCCCGCCGCTATGCCCCGTCCGACGAATAGCTGAAAAAGCCGGAACCCGGGTTGGCCGGTTTGCGTACCAACGCATCACCAAACCGGAGACTCCATATGCTTTCGCTCAAACACACCCTCGCAGTTGCCGCATTGGCCGGCGCGGCCGCAATTGGCGCGGCCTGGCAGGCGGAACCCACACAGGCCTGCCTGCACCCTGAACTGGAATTCAAGTACCCGATCAAGGCCGGCGCCCAGCGCGGCCTGGTGTACTTCGACAATGGCTACCAGCACATGATCGTGCGGCCCGGCTACAAAGTGGATGCTGAGGGCCTTACGGTCAAGAACGACGCGGTCGAAGGCCTGACTTCGCTGGCTTGGGTCATCCCGCTGCCCAGCCTGCCCGATCGCTACGAAGAAGCTGGCGAAGAGATCTTCACCGAACTGGATGACTTCACCAAGGCCTACGAAACCCATGGCAGAAACTCGGCCGACAGCCCCCGCAAAGGCAAGCTTTCCGAGGAAGACGAAAACTGGGGAGCCGAGTTCCTTGAGCCGGTGAAGGTCGGCTCATACACAATCCAGCCCGTGAAGGCCCACGGCGAAATCGGCGGGCTGGAACTCAATGGCTGGCTCAAAGACAACAAGTTCGGCGCGATCGACGCCAAGGTACTCGAGTACTACATCGAAAAAGACTGGTACTGGCTCGCCGTCAAGCTCGAGAATAAGGCCGGGTTGCCCGCCAGCGGCAACGTGAAGCCGCTGCACATGGGCTTCAAGACCGAAACCCCGGTCTACCCGCTCAAGATCCAGCAGGGTCGAGGCGCGCTGGACCTGGAACTGTGGGTCATCACCAAGTCGGAAATCGACACCGAAGCCAGCCGCAAGTTCGGCCTGGAAACGATTGAACAGCGCGAGGCAATGCAGGAGCAATCCAACCGCAAAACCAATCTGGCCGCGCTGCCGGCCACCGTGCGTAAGGCGGTGCTGGGTGCTGACCAGGACGAAAAAGCGCTGCGCGAAAGCAAGGTTCACGTCTATCGCTTCTTCGGCGTAGGTCTTGGCAGCGACGTGGATCTCGCGAAGTGGAAAGACGACCTGAGCTTCTCGTTCAAGAAAGCCGCAGAACCGAAGGCCGAACCGAAGGAAGAAATCAAACCCGAACGGAAGTAGCATGCAAGCAGCCGAGGGCGCGACGCCAAGGCGTCGCGCCCGTCTGTTTGTACGGAGACCACGATGGCGAAGATGTTTCCGGCCTTGATCGCGATTGCGCTGCTGGCATCGACCCAGGCACCCACGCGGGCCTGCATTCACCCGCCTTCTGGCTTTGCAGCGCCGATTGACGCCGGTGCGCAACGTGGGCTGGTGTTCTGGGACAATGGCCGTGAAGTGCTGGTGATCCAGCCGGGCTATCTGGTCAACGAAACCAAACTGGCCGAAGACGACCTGTCAGAAGGCCGCGTAAAGAGTTTCAAGAGTTTCGCGTGGCTGCTGCCGCTGCCCGCGCTGCCCGACAGCTACGCGGAAGCTGAGACCGCACTGTTTGACGCGCTGCACGAATTCACCGCCATCGAAGAACGCATCCCGCGCCAACCGCGCGAAGAAGTCGGCCCGCGCATTTCCGGCGCCGAAAAGTCTGGCCCGGAACTTGAGTTCCTGCCTGCCCTCGAAGTGGGCAGCTACGCAATTCAGCCCGTGAAGGCCAAGGGCGAGGCCGGCCAGGCGGAACTCAAAGGCTGGCTCAAAGACGGCGGCTTTGGCGAAGTCGATGAACGCGTGCTGCGCTTTTACATCCAGCGCGGATGGTACTGGCTTGCGATCAAGCTCAGCGCCGACGAAGGCCTGCCCGCCGGCGGCAGCGTCAAACCGCTGGCGGTCAGCTTCAGGACGCCGCGCCCGGTGTATCCGCTCAAGATCAACGACAAGGCTGGCGAGTTTGACCTTGAACTGTGGCTGATCACCCGCGACGAGGTGGACGTGTCGCGGCTAGCCACTTTCGGCATGCAGACGCCGGAACAATTCGACGAGCAATTCTCGCAGCGCAACCGCATCACCGCCTACGCCAAACTGCCCGAAAGCGTGCGCGCGCAGGCCGACACGATCGAAGAGTTCAAGGCGCTGCGCGAAGGCGATATCTTCTGCTATCGGCTGCAAGGCCGCGCCCTGGACGCCGAAGACGGCATTGACCTGGGCCTGTTGCAGGAAGACCTGCACTTCGCGTTCACCAAAAACGCATCGCCCAAGCCAGAAAAGGACGTGCAGCCTCTGCCCGAGCCCGAGAAGCCCAAAGACGAAATACCACCCGAAAGCAAATAGCTTCTGCCGGCCCTCGCCTGCCGGCATGGCCGCCCGAGGCAGCGGGCAGGTTGACGGTCAACGGTTCACGGTCGACGGTGACTGCAGATAGCCGCAGTTACCGTGAACTGTCGACCGTTGACTGTAGACCCATGCCCGTAACCGTGCACGTCCAGTTTTGCACTTGCGCTGGCGTGGCCGAGGCCCTTGATTGTCTGCATGCTGGAATTCGCCCGGCAACAGTGGTTGTGGCTTTTCGCGCTAGCCGTGTTGTGGTGGCTTGCGTGGCTGCTGGCCCGCCGCTTCCGGCCCGTGCGCGTAACCCACGCCGCGCTGTGGAAACGTGTGGCCGCGAGAGTGCTGCCGCCCGCCTGGAAGCGCCTGCTGCGCACGGCACTGACCTGGCTGATTGCGATCAGCCTGCTGTCGTGCGTCGTGACCTACGCGGCCGGATTGCAGCGCCCCGAAGCCGAAAAGCCCGCCCCGCTGTACGTCGTGATCGTTATCGACAACAGCGTCAGCATGTACGCCCGCAGCGGCGACACGACGCGCATTCGCGAAGCCGTTCGTCTGGCGGATCGCATCTACAGCAATCTGGACCCCGACCAGTATTCGCTGCGCGCGCGATTCGAAGACGGCCAGCCCGTATTGGGCCAGTGGCAGCGCGGCGGGCGCGCGATGGAAACCCTTTTCACCCCGGATGTCGATTACGCTCCGCAAGACCTTGACGCGCTGCGGGCCGCGCTGGCCACGCTAAAGCCACCGCCGGGCATGCCCACGACGCCCGCGCCGCAGCCGCTGCTGATCTGGATCGGCGATGACCCGCCGCCTCTACCGCCCATGGATGCGCCGGCAAGGCTGCAGCACCTGGGGCTGCTGTATGACCTGGGCTGGCCCACATTCGTGCACACGGTCGGCGGCCCTACCGACAACGACGCGCTAACGGCGGTAAGTTTCGAGGCGGCCACACAAGAAGACTCCCACGCCGGCAAGCTGATCGTGGAAACGCTCAGCGGCAAGCCCGCCACGTTTGAATGGACAGCCGGGCAATCGACCGGCCGTGAGGTCGGTCTCACGTTTACCCTGCCGATCACGCGCGAGCGTTTGCAAGCCCGAGTCTATCTGCCCGACGACGCGCTGATGCTCGACAATGAGCTGCGCTTCGAGCACGACCCCGGTGCCATCGCGGACGTGTTCGTAGCGCATCCCGCTGCCGACGCGGAAGCCAACCCGTTTCTGGTCGATGCGCTGCGCGAGTTCCTGCCCGGCCGCGAGGTCCGCAGCGGGCCGCCGACGGCCGCAAGCGACGCCGACCTGCTGGTGATGGACCGCGCGCTGGTCGATGCTGCTGCCCGCTATCGACTGTGCTTTGGCGTGATCCCGCCCGAGTACGGCCGCGTCAGTGAGGCCGTGCGCGTGGACCCCAACCTGCAACCACAGGTGGAAACGCCAGGCGGCCTGCGCTTCACGCTGCCAAAGCTGGCGCTGCTGTCTGCCCGTGAGGCCGTGCCGCTGGCCGACGGACATTCGCTGACGACGCTGGCCCGCGCCCCTAACGGCGAAACGCTGATCGCGCTGGGCGATAACCTGCTGTATTGCGGATTCATCCCACACGAAAGCACCCTGCTGCAGGATCGCGAGGGGCTGCTGCTGCTGCTGCGCTGGATCCAGTCGGTGCAGGGCACGCGCGAAAGCCTGCTGCCGCCTGCGCTGCCGATGGCGCAGGAATCCAGACTGCAACTGCCACCCGGCCGCTACACACTGCGAGACGCAGTTGGCGGCGAACAGGAGTTCGCACTCAGCACCTCGGCCGATGGTGGGGCCGTAGTCGGCCCGTTCAAGAAACCGGGATCGTACACGCTGCACGACGCGCGCGGCGCGCAAGTCGGCGCGACGACGGTGCTGCTGCACGACCCGCCTGAGCAGCGGCTGCCCTGGCGTTCCATGCCCGCGCTTGAGCCGCACAAGCTGCAACCGCCCGCGTTGAAGCCCGACTGGCGCGACCACCTGCCCGCGGCGCTGCTGTACGTGGCACTGGCGCTGCTGGTGCTGGAGTGGCTGGCCTGGCTGGTTGGCTTGACCGAGTAGCTACGCCGTTTCGGAACGCACCAGCTTGTCGGCCAAAACCCATTCGATGGTGCCGTCGGCGAAGTACTCTTTCTTCCAGATCGGTACGTCTTTCTTCACCAAGTCCATGATCTCGCGCACGGCCTCCATGCCCGGGCCGCGGTGCGCGCTGCCGATGGCGACAGCGATGCTTGCATCGCCGATTTCGTGGCGGCCGAAGCGATGCACCACCAGCACGCGCTGCAAGGCGTGCTTTGCGGCCACCTGATCGGCGATGCGCTGCAGTTCTTTGCGCGCCATGGGCTCGTATGCTTCGTAGTCGATGCGCAGCACGGGTCGCGACTGGTGATGGTCGCGCACGACGCCCATGAACAGCAGTTGCGCGCCATCACTGCGGCAGGCCAGTTCGGCCAGCAGGGCGTTGGCGTCAATCGGTTGCGTGGTCAGCCGCGCTTCGATCATGGCGAAACTCCATCACTACTTCGGCGGCTCACTCTTGGGCGGCTCTTTCTTGGTGCTAAGCATGGCACCCAATACCTTCACGCCTTGTCGTGCGAACCAGCCCGCGCCCTTACCACTGGCCTTGGCCACCTTCCACAGCGCCTTGCCCGTGGTGACGGCTTCCTTGGCCTTTTCCTTCAGTTCATCGACCTTGTCAGGCTCGCCGGGTTTCTTGTCAGCCATGTTGGCTCCTGCCGCTTTGCCGTCGACTGTGGCGCTGGTGTCCACCACTTTAGCATGCTCGCCGGCTTCGTTCTGATTGGCTTGCCCGCCGGGCATGAATTCGGGGGGCGGGCCCACCACTTCGGCCGCCTTCTCCGCACCCAGCCGCGCAACGCGGCGCTTCTCGGCCCAGCCGTAGGCGATGCCGAGCGCCGCCAGCATCAGGAACACAATGTCGTACATCACGATCATCGGGGCCGGATTGCGCGTAGGTGTCTTGCCTGACGCCCATAGGATCACCGGTGCCAGCGTCATCACGATCACCGCCAGCCCGGCCATGATCAGCCAAAAGCCGTGGCTGATTGCGACCGCGCGCACGGTGCCGGCCGCATAGCCATACTTGCGCGCCAGCCAGCCGCGCAACGCGCGCGCGCCGTCGACGGGCCAGCCGGGCATCAGGTTGCCAAGGCCCATCACGAAGTTCAGCACGCTCAGCCACGCCATGAACCCCGAGAACGTGGCCATGCTGGCCTGGCTCAGAAACGGCGGCGCCGCCGGGTCGGTCAGCGTGACACCAATGAACGGCGCTGTCGCGATACCGATGCCGAGGTTCACCATCGGGCCCGCCAGCGCGATCCACAACTCGTCGCTGGGCTTGGCCTTCGTTGCCTTGAAGAAGGTCAGCCCGACGAAACTCAGCAGAATCATTGTCGGCTGGTGGCCGCGCAGCTTGCACACAAACGCGTGCCCCAGCTCATGCGCGAACATGCACAACAGCATCGCGATCAGCAGCGCTAGGTGCGCCACCGCGCTCCAGACTTCGCCGGCCGGTGCACCCTGTACACTGGCGTCATTAAGGCTGCTGAAAAACAGCAGGCCGATCAGCGCCACCATGATCATGTCCAGGCGTATCTGCACGCCTGACCACGTACCCAGCGAAATAGTCGGCCGCCAACGCAATCCCATCTCCTCGCGGGTCTAAACGCCTGCGGAGTCTAACGCACTTGCATGATTGCGGGAATGCGGCCGGTATTTGCCGGGCTGCTACTTGCCGGCGGCTTTGCCTTCGCGTTCGGCCTGTTCGTCTTTGATGTTCTTCAGGCCCATGCGCTGGCCCCATGCCTTCTGGCGGGCCTCGCGGCGTTCGGCTTGGCGGATTTCGTAGCCGCGCTTGGTGGTGTCGCCAATTTCGGACTTTTCGTCCATGTAGCGCACGCCCAGTTCGCGCTCGGATACATCGACGCTCAGGTGCTGGTTGCCGGCCGCGCCACCTAGTTTATCGACGGCGTCAGGCTCTTTGCGGACCCAGTCGCTGTTGTACATGGTGGGCTGGGCCTGGCCAGGTGTAGTGGTGCCGCCAAGGCTTGCCACGCCGGGGCTGGCCATGGAGCACGCCCCAAGGCAGGTCAGCATCAGCAAAGGCAGAAAAACGCGCACGGGCGGCTTTCAGCGGGGCGTCGGGGACTCACGAGTCTAGGCCACCAATCCGCGCCCGTCAACGACCCGGGGGTGGAAACGCAAGCTCCCCGCCCCTACACTTTAGCCCGTTACCCCGCGTTGCCCCGGCTGTTCAGGAATTCCATGCGCAACACGCTGCGTCTCATGTGCTCGGTTGGTGCGTTTGCCATGCTGCTTGGATGCAGCATGGGCGAGGCCGCAACCGCCGAATTCCAGCCCAATCCAGTGAACGTTGAATCCGGTGGGCCCGAAACCCCGCCCGACGAACGCGTGGCACTGCTGCTCCAGGAAGCCAAGCAAAGCTACGACGACCGCTACTACGAACAATCGTTCCGCCTGGCTGAAAAGGCGCAGACGCTGATCGTCGATAACCAGTTCCCGATTGAAGACGAAGTCATGGCCTTGAACATCCAGGGCTACTGCCTGCTGCAACTCGGCCGCATAGATGACTACTTCATCACCGGGTTTGGTGTGCAGAAGGGTGCGATCACCAAGTTCAAGTCGGCATTGAAGTTTACCCCAACCGATTACCGCGCACGCCTTGGCGTGGCGCTGGCCCAATTCCGCCGCCACGGCGACACGATCCGCAAGGCCGAAACGCTGGGCAGCGGCGCGCTGTTCCTGGAACAGGCGCGCGAAGACACCCGACGCGGCTTCCGCACGGAAGGCCAAGCGGGCGTTGATTTGCTGCGCGACGTGCAGCGCCGCTTGCTGCAGTTCAAGGCCAACCGCGAAAAGCTGGTTGAACTTGGTTACATTTTCAACGACCCCAGCGTGAAGCCCTTCAATGACAAGGGTGAACGCCTGGGCGCGCCGTGGCTGGGCAAGCTGAAAGACGTGGATGCTCCGCTGGTGTTGAACGACGCGATCTGGATCATTGAAGACGCCATCGCCGGCGAAGCACTGACCGAGAAAGACCGCAACCTGGCGCTGAACAACCTGCTCAGGCTCGCGGATGACTGGCGGCATGTGCAGTCCTACTGGCGCAAGTCGGCCATGGCCGACTTGCAGGAATCGCGCGACGGTTTGCTGGGAGTGCGCGAAAGCTACAAGGCCTATTTCTGGGTCGATCGTGAACTGGTGTTCGTGTACCAGAGCATCGGCGCGTTCTTTCTCGACATCGCCATGGACCAGGCCCGGGTGACCGCCATCAGCCAGGGCGCCACGCCGGCGACGCTTGAGGCGGAGGCCAAGAAGGTGTTCCTGGCCCCTGAGTTCGACACCTGGGAAAAGAAGCAATCGGCCAAGAATTACAAAGACGCACTGGCGTACATCAGTTCGTTCGTGATCAAGCACCGCGAGTTTGAGCTCTCTCGCACCGAAGCCGCCGAGAAGAAGTCACTCGACGACGATAACGGCAACCCCTTCCTGGTTGACCTGGTGCAGCGCTACCGCGCCACCATGGATGAACTTGTCTCCGAAGAACGTAACCTGCGCGCGCTGATGGTGCTTGAGGCCGCCAGCCTGTGCGTTGAGCCGCTGTTCCAGATCAGCGACATCCCGGCCGCGATCAGCTGGGCCAACCAGTACCAGGCGATGTACCCGTCCAAACCGATGCACCACTTCGTACGCGCCACGGCCTACTACCAGGGCAAGGACTGGGAAGACGCGCTGCGTGAATACCGCGCCTTCCTGCGCGAAAGCAGCATCACCACCGACGACGCCCAACGAAAAATTTGCCGCGAACGCATCCTGCAATGCGAACGCGAACTGTCGCGCGCAGGCGGAGCCGGCGAGTCCGCCCAGAAGTAACCACGCACAAGAATCACGGGTAGGCAAATGGGTCGAGGCGCGCCGCCGCGCGCCCGGCAAATAGTTCGAGGCGCGCCGCCGCGCGCCTCGATGTACTTCAGGTGTGGCTGCTACCTTGCTGAGTTCTTAGTCGGTGTCGTCGTCGTCCAGGTCGCCAAGGTCGGCGCTGGACAGCACACCATCGGCCGTGGTGCGGAATCCGCCGCGCGGGCCCTGCGCCTTGCGCGTCGCCTTTTCGTCCAGCTCATCACTGGGCGGCATGATGCGCCTGGTCAGTTTGCCCGTGATGCGACCCGTGGTCGCGCGGCCCGTGGTACCGCGTATCACCGGCCCGATCAGCCGGACGATACGTTCCACCAGCGCCTCGAGTTCAAAGGGCTTGGCGATGAAGTCATCCACGCCGGCCTCAACCATGGACTCCATGGCTTCATCGGACGCCACGCCGGAAATGCCGATCACGGCAGTGTTGCGAAGCTTGGGCAGGCCCCTGACGACACGGCACACTTCTTCGCCAGACAGGTCGCCAAGTTTGCGTTCCAACAGCACAACGTTGGGCTGGAAGCGACCCAGCAGATAACCCGCCATCAGAGGGTCCCGCGCGACTTCGACCTGATACTCGTAATCCACCAAGCCCTTGCTCAGCGTAGATGCGAACTGTGCATCCGCGTCGAGAATCAGCAGGCGGTTGTTGCGCGAGATCAGCGACGTGGTGGGCAGGCTGCGCCGATGACAGAAATCATCCAAGTCTTCCTGGGCAATGCGCGCGTGGCCGCCGGGCGTGCGATGGATCTTGAGCAGGCCCTTGCGAATAGCGCCAATGATCGTGTTGCGATGCACGTTGCAAATCTTGGCGACTTCGGATGTGGTGTAATATTTGGTCACTTCGGGTGTCTTCCGTTTGCACAAATCTGCATCGTTGCGAGCTGGCTAGAGTGTACGTTGCCGAGTAACCCTAGTCGAATGAAAAGATTGCCGCTAATTCAGCCAACAGTGCGCTTTGGGCGAATAAAGAGCAGTGCGGCTTGTAATGTAATGTTGAACTGCAAAGATTCACAACTTCAATGACTAAAGTCAGTCAATTGGTGGTGTATATCGTACGTTTAGACTAGTTTCTCGTGGCGGTCCGGTGGGGAAAAATCGTGCAAAACATGCTACTGCACCAACCCCCCGGTTGCCAGTTGCCGCATCAGTTCAGGCCCGATCTCCACGTGGCTGCCTACCTCAAGCAGCGCAACGCCGTGCCCCACGCAGAAGTCCGTCCACTCCTTCCGGAAACCCGCCAGCAGAGCCATGTAGCGCTTCAGCGCCCGGCCATCCAGTGTAAGGGCTGCGTCCAGGCCCGTTTCGGCGTCTTGCAACGTGAATTCGCCGCGCATTCCCGGGTCAGTTTCTTCTGGTGAAAGTACAAGCACCAGGTACACATCCGTGCCCGATGCCCGGCAGGCGCGCAGCGCGGGGTGCAGGGCCGCACGGTCATACCCGTCTGTCAGCACAACCAGCGAGCGCCGGCGCGGGCCCGCCAGCGTGCTGCGGCGGATTGTGTCGGAAAGGCCGCCGCGCCCGTCCGGCACCAGTTCATCCAGCACACGGAAGATGCGCCCCAAATCATTGCGGCCGGAAAGCTTGACGGGCTCAAGTGCTTTTTCACCCGCCAGCCGCCACAGCGCCGGCGTGGATCGCAGCAGCGCAATCTGCGTCAGCGCGCAACCGATGCGTGCGGCCGTGATGTATTTCGTGGGCGTGCCGAAGTCCATGCTGGCGCTGGTGTCGAGTATCACCTCAAGCGGCAAGGTTTCCTCGGCGGCGTAAAGCCGAATCAGCATCTGGTCCAGCCGCGCCAGCGCGTGCCAGTCCAGCCGGCGCAGGTCGTCGCCGTGCGTGTACTGGCGATGGTCGGCGTACTCGATCGAGTTGCCCTTGCGCCGCGAGCGCCGCTCGCCGCGTACGCCGCTGCTGGTCAGCGTACGAACACTTAGCTCATAGCGGCTGAGCGACTCCAGCAGCGCCCCGGTGAAGATGTCCGAAACTTTCTCCATGTGAAAATCCGCCGCGTTCAGCCCTGCGTGCCGCCCACCGCTTGCGCAGGTTCCAGTTTCAGGCGCAACTGCCCGCAGGCGGCCTGCACGCGACGGCCTCGCTTGCGGCGCACGTGGACGTTGACGCCGGCCATGGTCAGGACGTCGGTGAACTCTTCTACTGCTTCGGTGGTTGGTTCTTTCAGCCCGCTTCCTTCAACTGGGTTCATGGGGATCAGGTTCACGTTGCCCTTGGGGAAGTCGTGCAGCAGTTCAGCCAGCCGCTGGGCGTCTTCGGGCGTGTCGTTTTCACCGCCCACGAGCGTGTATTCGAATGTGACTTCGCGGCGCGTTTGTTTGAAGTATTCGGCGGCCGCATCGATGATCGGCTTCAGGCCGGTGGCCTTGTTGGTGGGGATCAGGCGGGTGCGTTGTTCGTCGGTGGTGGCGTGCAGGCTGACCGCGAGGTTGAACTGGTAGCCCTGCTTGGCCAGCTCACGGATGCGATCGGGGAGGCCCACGGTGCTGACCGTGACGCGTCGCGCGCCGAAGTGGAAAGCCCACTCAGCGTTCAGAATCGTCAGCGCGCCCATCAGCCCGTCAAAGTTATGCAGCGGTTCGCCCATGCCCATCACGACAACGTTCGTGAGCCAGGCATCGCCTTCTTCGCGCAGCAGCGCGGCGATGTGAAAGAACTGCTCAAGGATTTCGCCGGGGCTCAGGTGCCGCTTCAGCCCTAGCCGCCCACTTGCGCAGAAGCGGCAGCCCATGGCGCAGCCCGCCTGGGTAGAGATGCAGGCCGTCAGGCGGCCCATGGCCTGGTCGTCGCCGGCCTCACGCATGAGCACGCATTCGATCACGAGCCCGTCGTGCAGGCGCAATGCAAGCTTGGTGGTGCCCTCGCCGCTTTCTTCCCGGGCGGCGACGGTGCTGGTCAGGGTCGCGTACTTGTCGGCCAGTCTGGCGCGAAGGTCCTTGGACAGGTCGGTCATCGCGCCGAAGTCGGCCACGCGGCGGCCGTAAAGCCATGTCGCCAGTTGCTTGCCTTGAAACGCCTTGCCGCCACAGGCCACGACGGCCTGCTGCAGGGCTTCAAGGTCCATGCCGATCAGCGATGGCTTCATGCCTAACTTATAGCACGGGTGTCGCGGGCGCGCCCGGCAACGATCCTGCGGCAAACGAACCGCGCCGGCATGGCCGGCGCGGTTGATTGTGTCGCTGGGCTGACTACTTGCCGACCTTATACTCGGTCAGTTCGAGGACCATTTCCATGGTCTCTTCACCCCACGAGAAGTTCTGGACGATCTTTACCAGCAAGCCGGGCTTGTCCTTGCAGCACCAGGTCGTGAGGCCGGAGTTTCCGTCTTCACTCTTGGAGCTGTGGGTGTACTTCACGCATTCGAACTCGCCACCGGCGACCTTGATCTTTTCGTCGGCCTTGGTGGTGTCAAAACGCGGCGGCATGACCGAGGCGAAGAATTTGTACCATGACTCGGTCTTTTCGGCGTCCTGGCGTTCTTCACCGTTGACCAGCTCGGTGGACGAATAGGTGACGCCGTCCGGGCCGGCCTTGGTGATGTTGAGGGTGATGGTGGCCTTCATTTCGCCCTGGCTGGCGCTGAAGACCATCTTGGCGCCGTCTTTCCAGGCCTCGGCGATTTTCTCGTCGCTCCAGGGTCGGTCGGCCTGCGGCATGCCGATGCCAGCCAGCGTCCACTGTTCGAAGTCCTTGCGGTCCTTCATTTCGCCGGTGCGCTCAATCTTGACGAAGATGCCGGGCAGCTCTTTGGACAGCCACACCTTGGATGTCCACTTGCCGTTTTCTTCTTCCTGGACGGTCGTGTAGCAAGTGCAGTCGAAGGTGCTGTACGGGGTTTCGACCTGCTCTTCGCTGAGCGTGCCGCCCTCAGTCATCCGGGTGAAGTCGGCGTGGTGCTTTTCCCACGTGCGCTCTTCGTCGTCCTTGAACTTCAGGAACTTGCCCTTTTCGGCCATGCCGCTGCGGGTTGTGAACCCTTTCTCAGTCACGTTCCAGACATCGATGATGATAGTGCCTGCGCCATCATCTTCCGTCTTCAGGTCGAACATATAGCTGGTGCCCTTGCCCCAGGATTTGCGGATTTCTTCCGCGGTCCAGGGCAGTTTGTTCTCGGCCGGCTTGTCTTGCGCCAGCGTGGTTTCGGCCACGCTGCTGATCGAAAGCAGCATCGCCGCTGCCAACGCCATCGTGCTCATTACAGTGCTGCGCATAGGCTCTCCTTGGTATCCGTTGTGCTGCTTGACTCCCACAGGCGCATAGTACGCCCGCGTCCCAAAAAAGGTGACTGCAATCTGTGGCCCCGGCGCAAAACGCGCCGTCCGTCTGCGGCCGCGCCCTGCAGTGAAACTGCCCCCGTGTGGCCGGCGCGGCTGTGTGTAGCACGGCGGACTACTTGCCGAACTTGTACTCCTTCAATTCGAACACGACTTCCGAAGTCTCTTCCTTACTTTCCCTGTAGCCCGTGTGGGTTCTGACGTGCTTGACCAGCAACCCGGGCTTGTCCTTGCTCCACCAGGTGGTGAAGCTGCCGCTGCCGCTATTGTTTTTGTAGGTATGGAGGTACTTGACGCATTCGAACTCACCGCCAGCGACCTTGATCTTCTCGTCGGCCTTGGAGGTGTCAATCCGGGTCGGAACGCAGGAGCCGAAGAACTCAAACCACGATACATCTGTCGTAGGGGTTCGCGAAATCTCTTCACCGCTGTTGTCTTTCTCGGTGACCGACAGGGTCAGGCCTTTCCAATAGGCCTTCGTGATTTTCTGGGTGGTTTCCCAAGATCGGCTGTGTACGAGCTTCCTCCATTCTGTGCGCGAGCTGCTGTTGAAGACAATGGTAGCGCCGTCCTTCCAGTTCTCGGCGACCTTTTCGTTGCTCCAGGGGCGGTCCGCGTGCGGCAGGCCGACGCCTGCCATGCTCCACTTTTCAGTGTACGTGCGCCCGTTGGCGACGGATGTGTACTCGGCTAGTACGAAAATGCCGGGGTACTCCTTGCTTAGACAGACTTCCGTCGTGATCGTCTCGCCTTCGTTCTTTTTCTGCATGGTGTATCTGGTGCAGTCGACGCCCCAGCGAGACAAGTTCGTCCTGACGTTGCCCGCTTCCTTGGCTTCGCCTCCCTTGATCATTTCGCGATACTCGGTCAGGAGCCCGTCCCACGTGACTTCCTTGTCACTACCGAGCTTCAGGAATTCGCCAACCTCTATCGTGTTGGTACGTGTAGAGTAGCCCTTCTCAGACACGTCCCACACGTCGATGACCACGTAGTCCGTGAGCTTGTCATCTTTAAAGACCATGAAGCTGTAACTGATGCCCTTGCCCCATGACTTGCGGACTTCTTCCGCAGTCCAGGGCAACTTGTTCTCGGCCGGCTTGTCTTGCGCCAGTGTGGTCTCGGCCACACCGCAGATTGAAAGCAGCATCGCGGTCGCGATTGCCAGTGTGCTCAACACAGAGATACGCACAGGCTCTCCTCAAGTGATTGTGCTGCCTGACCCCACAGGCGCATAGTACGCCCGCTTCCCAAGAATGGTGATTGCAAACTCAGGCCTTGGCGCCAAACGCGGGCTCGGGCTTCAGCCGCGGGCTCAGGATGATCCATGCCAGGCCGCCCACCAGCAGCAGCGCGAACAGGCCGTAGCGCATCTCAAGGCTGGCGGTGCTTTGGCGGAAGCTGCCCTCGATCACGCCCGCCAGCATCAGCAGCGGCACGCAGCCCAGCGCGGTCAGGCTGGAATCGCCCGCAGTGCCCCGCAGCGCGGCCCAGCGCGTCTGTCGCCCCGGGTTCAGCAGCCGGTGCCCCAGGGCCATGCCCGCACCGCCGCAAAGGATGATCGCGCCGATTTCGGGCACGCCGTGGGGCAGGATCCAGGCAAAGAACTCAACGGCGAGGCCTTTGTTCACGAACAGCGCCGTGAAGGCGCCCAGCATCAGGCCGGTCTTGATCAGCATGTAAATCGTCGGCAACCCCAGCAGGATGCCCCATGCAAAACAAATGAAGGCAACCCGCGTGTTGTGCGTGAACAGGAAGCTTGAAAACAGCGCGTCGTCACCCGTTCCCGTGGCCTGCGGCCCCAGCGTCTGCGCCAGCGTTTCGCGGCTGGCTGAAGGATCGCGCCCGCTGGCCAAGCCGGCGTCAATGAACAGGTAAAAGGTCTCGGGGTAATACGTTACCGCAAAGTGCGCCACCAGCGTAGCCGCGATCAGGATGCCGAACGAAAGCAGGTGATAGCCAGCGTACTTGCGCACCAGCGCCGGGAAGCCGAACAGCACGCCCCGCGCGACTTGCAGCGCGCGCGGTCGCTCGCCCCGGTACACCGCAAAATGCGCGTTCGCCAGGCCTTCTTCAATGAACTCGGCCAGCCGGCGATCCGGGCTGAAGGCGCGCACGCGCGCAAGTTCCGTGGCGCTGCGCCGGTATGCGGCGGTGAAGGCCTCAACCTGGTCCAGGCTTTTCGGGCGCTTCCACAGCCGCGACCACGACAGGCCTTCAATGGCGAGATAACGCCAGCGGTCCATGGCGCGCGTAGCTACGGCGGAAATGTTATGCTGCGGCCAACCGGCCATGGGCCACCAGACCAATCCGGAACACCAACGTGCAGGTATCGTACCGGGCAACATTCACCGACGCCACCCGCCCCGCGGCAAACGCTGACCGCGTCAGCACGATCCAGCATAAGCACGAAGTGCAGTTGCCCGAAAACGTGAAGGCGGCCTTCGAAGTCGCCAGCCCGCTGACCCGCGTGATCGCATTCGTCGTGGACCTGGGCGTAATGATCCTGCTGAACATCCTGCTGTTCCTGGTGCTGGTGTTCCTGCTTTCGACCTTCGGCTTTTCGCAATCCGGCAACGTGGCGGTTGCGTTCATGCTGATCGGCTTCTTCATCGTCAACGTCGGCTACTTCTTCATCTGGGAAGGCTTCTTTTCCGGCCTCACGGTGGGCAAGCAGATGTGCAAGCTGCGGGTGATCCGCGAAGACGGGCAGGAGATCGGCCCGCGTGAGGGCATCATCCGCGCCTTTGTGCGCCTCGCCATCGTGGGCCCGCTGCCGGTCGCAATGATCATCGTCGGCGTTAATGACCCGACAAAACTGCTCATGGCCGCGCCATTTGCTGCGCTGGCCGCCGTGATGTTCATTGACCGCAAGAGCCGCGGTGTGGCCGACTTCATCGCCGGCACCTACGTGATCCGCCAGGCGCCCAACATCTACGTGCCGAACCGGCCCTATGTGCCGCCTTACTTCTACCTGGACCATCACTTCTTTCCGCTGAATGCGGCCGAAATGCAGCGCCTGACCCCCGACGACTACGTCAAGCTGGAAGAGTTCGGCGCGCGCCTTTCCACCATCAGCAGCGAAGCCCGCCGTGAAGCCGCAATGGCCGCCGCCGCAGCCCTGGCCGGCCGCATGAAGTACAGCAAACCGGTCGAGCCCGAGTACGCGGAAGTATTCCTGTTCGAGATGCACGCGGCGCTGAAGCAGCAGTTGCAGCAACTGTACCCGGACCTGTACGCGTAGGCTGGGATCTCGGGCTTGGGATCTGGGGCTTGGGGCCTTCGGCCCGGGCTGGCTGAGGGGTCCCTTAAGGGCCGGACTGCCTCGGGCCAGGCACGGCCGATTGCGTCCGTTACGCGCCCACATGCCAAACCCGACCCCCCCCAGCCCCCAATCCCGGGACAACTCTCGCCCACTTCGTTCCAACCCAATTGGCTTGAACGGGTTAAACGTTTGGTGTGTTAGAATCCCGGCGCTTGAGGCACCATCTAAGGTCATGGGCAACGGCTCCACTATCGATAAGGTCACCGACACCGGGTTCCTTGAACTCGAGTCCATGGCCAGTATGCAGCGCGTCGGTGAGGCCGGCATCACGGCCGCATTCCACGACGGCGGCAGCACGATCGTGGACCTTGACGGCGCCAGCGAAGAACACGCCAAGCAAGCCGCCGAGGAACACCGCGCCGACATCGCCCACGGGCACCACACCTCTGAGCGCTACAAAGTCGTCGGCGAAATCGCCCGTGGCGGCATGGGTGCCGTGCTGGAAGTTCAGGACGCTGACCTTGACCGCCGCGTGGCCATGAAGGTACTGCTGCGCGACACCCGCCGCAGCGAGACCGACTCAGGCAGCCCGATGGAGACCGGACCGGTCAACCGCTTCATCGCGGAAGCCCAGCTTACCGGCAACCTGGAACACCCGAACATCGTGCCGGTGCACGAACTTGGCCTTGATTCCGATGGGCGCGTCTACTTCACCATGAAGCGCGTGAAGGGCCGCAGCCTGCGCCACATCATGGACAAGCTGCGCCAGGGCCATGCGGCGACACTGGCCGAGTTCACGCCTGCGCGGCTGTATTCGATTCTGCTCAAGATCTGTGACGCGATTGAGTTCGCGCATTCGCGCCGCATCGTGCACCGCGACCTGAAGCCCGAAAACATCATGGTCGGGCAGTTCGGCGAAGTGCTGGTCATGGACTGGGGTTTGGCCAAGCAGATCGACGCGCCCATGCGCGAAGCCGTGGAATCTGCCAACACGTTGCCTGAACAGCGCAGCGCGGCATTCAAGCTGGACGTGAGCCTTGGCGTCTCGGACGGTGACTCGGGCGAAACCCGCGAAGGCACCGTCAGCGGCACGCCCGCCTACATGGCGCCTGAGCAAGCGCGCGGCGAAATCCGCCAGATCAGCCCGCGCACGGACGTTTTCTGCCTCGGCGGCATCCTGTATGAGATGCTGTGCCTGGTGCCGCCGTTTCTTGCGCCGCGCATGCAAGAAGCGCTTGACCAGGCCCGCAAGCACCGCCTGCTCAGCCCCAAGGCCAAGCTGGATGAAGTGCTTAAGGACACCACGCTCAAGCGCGCCTTTGGCGAGGCCGGCATCGCCCGCGCCCGCAAACACCCGCGCGAGCTGGTAAGCGTGGCGATGCGCGCCATGCACGAAGAGAAAGCCAAGCGCTACCCCAGCGTTGCGGACTTCAAGCGCGACATCGAGAACTTCCTTTCTGCGCAGCCCGTAACCGCGCACCGCGACACGCCCTTCAGCGCCATGAACAAGTGGGCGCGCCGCAACCCCACGCGGGCGGCGGTGATCATGCTGGCGGCACTGTTCCTGCTGCTGGGCGGCGTGGTGTTTGCCGGCGTGCAGGCCAAGGCCGCTGCCGACCGCGCCACCCTGGCCGAAGAAGCCCGCAGCGCTGAAGAGCAGCAGCGCCAGGAAGTCCAGCGCCGCTTCAAGGCCGAAGCCGAAAGCCGCAAACAGGCCGAAATCGCAAAGCTTGAGGCCGAACGCGTGGCGCAGCTGGAAGCCGAGAAGCTCGAACGCGAACGCCTCGCCACGGAGGCCATGGCCGCGCGCAACGCGGCCTTCACCCCATACAGCCAGGGCAGCGACCTGCGCACGCGCGCCTCCAGCTTTGCCGACTGGCGCGAAAAGTCCGTGCTGTGGCAGCAGGCGGCCACGCACTTCAGCCGCGCGCTTGAACTGGACCCCAGCTTTGTCGAAGCGCATCTGGAGCTGGCGGCCGTGTTCGCCGACCTGGGGTTCGACGACAACGCGCTGGATCATTACGCCCGCGCCGACGCTCTGACGGCCGCCACCACCGGCCGAGGCCACGTGGAAGCGCTGATGGCATTTGCGATGTACGACTTCCAGCGCAAGGTGCTGCGCGAAGGCATGTCGGGCAACCTGGATGAAGTGTTCCGGCGCTTCCGTCCCGTGCAGGAAGCGGCACCGCCCGACAGCTACTACGCGCGCCTCGCCGGCGTGTTGATTGACCTGGGTGAGGCCTACCGTACGGCCGAAGGCCTCGAGTTCATCCGCGCTCGCGATGCCGCCGCCAAGCGCCTGGAAGAGATCGAGCGCGAGGGCATGCCTCTCTGGGAAGTGTACACCCTGCTGGCGATGCTCGACCGAGGCGAAGACTCGCGCACCGACCGACGTGATTACCTGCGCCGTGCCCATGAGTTGAAGCCAAACCTGCCGATTCTGGTGTGGCTGGACATCCGCCAGTCCGGCCGCACGTCCACTCACCAGGACCGCAACGGGCTGCGGCTGTGGGACCGCTTCATTGAGCGTTTCCCGCACGACCCGCGCGGCTACTTCTCGCGCGCGAGCCTGCGCTTTCACTCAGAGTCTGAGCACAACGCGCAGCTTGAGATTGAGGATTTGCGCAAAGCCATCGATATCAACGCGCGTTATGCCGACGCGCACAAGCTGCTGCTGCGGGCCTATGTGCGCGACGGCCAATTCAGCGCGGCGATGGACCACATCAGCACCATGCGTCGCAACGCCAGCGGCCTGAACGGCGCGTCGATTGACCTGATCGAGGCCGAACTCACGGCCAGCACCGGCGACTTCACTCGCTTGCAAAGGCTGATCCTGAATGCGCTGGACGCCAACCTGGAAGACGGGCTGCAGACCTTTGCCCAAGCCGTGGGCGTGCTGCTGCGCGACAACGAGTTCACCGAAATGGCGCGCATCTGCCAGGCGATTGAGGACGAACTGGCCGACGGCGCGCCTCCACTGGTGCGGCTGTTCCACGGCCGCGCGCTGACCATGCTGCGCGACACACGCTCTATGGAAATGTTGGGGATGCTGGAACTTGACCCGTCAAGTATCCCGCGCGAGTACCGCCCGCTGCTCGCGGGCTGGGCCGACGACGCCCGACGCTACCCGGAAATGCTGGAATCACTTACGTCGGTGCCCACGGCGCGCCGCCGCTTTGACCTCGCGCGAATCCTGGCGCTGAGCCTGGCCAGCCCGGAGACCTGGGTGCCGCTGTTCAACGCCGATGAGCGCGACGCGTCGATGCTGACCTGGCTGAACCCGGCCGACTACATCCTGTTGGCCGAAGGCTACGTGCGCTGGGCCGACGCCACCACCGGCACCCGCGCCAAGGGCCTGCGCGCGATGGCCGTGCTGAACCTGAAGCAGGCGTTTGAAGAGGGCTACCTCAACCGCGCCAAGGTACTCGGCAGCCCGCTGCTCGCGCCGCTTACGACGGACCCCGAGCTAACCAAGCTCTTCGACGTGAAGTAGCATCACACCGCAACCGCCGCAGTTTCAAACAGAGTAACGGAGTTTCGGAGAACGGCTTCCTGGGCTGGAAAGCCATCGCCATCCTTTGTGATTTCGTGTCTCCGTGTGGAACCAGCCTTTGCAGCCCGTGACTACACCAGATCGCCATAGAGGGCCGCGTCGGTCGCGTGCGTGATCTTCACCCGGTAGAACTGCCCCTGCAGGTCGCGGCCCGAGCTTGCCACAACAATCTGGTGCTGCGGGTTGCGGCCGGTTTGCTTGTCGGGGTTCTTGTCGCTGGCGCCTTCGCCGAACACTTCAACAATCTGGCCCACTCGCTTCTGGTTTTCGGCCTTGGCCCATTCGCGTTGCAGCTGCATCAGGTGGTTGATGCGACGCTTTTTTTCATCCAGCGGCACGTCATCCACTAGGCCCATGTCTTTGGCGGGCGTGAAGTCACGCTCGCTGTACATGAAAATGTACGCCGTCTGGTACCGCGTCTTTTCGTGCAGCTCGACGGTGCGCAGAAAGTCGCCTTCCGTTTCGCCGCAGAAGCCGACGATGGTGTCGCCGGCCAATCCCATATCCGGCACGGTTTCGCGGGCGAGCTGCACCAGCTCCATGTAGCGCTCATGGGTGTAGCCGCGGCGCATGCGCTTGAGCACTTCGTTGCTGCCGGACTGCGCGGGGAAGTGCAGGTACGGCATCAGGTTCGGCAGGTCTTTGAAGGCCTGGAACAATTCGGGCTTCAGGTCGCTGGGGTGGCTGGTCACGAAGCGCAGCCGCTTCACGCCGGGGATGTCGGCCACGGCGTACAAAAGCTCGGCCAGCGTGCGGCGGCGCGGTTGCAGGCGTTTGCCGTAGCTGTCGATGTTCTGGCCCAGCAGCGTGATTTCCTGCGTGCCTTCCCCCACCAGCAGCTTGCACTCCTCGACGATTTCCTCGAGCGGCCGTGATTGCTCCATGCCGCGTGTGTTGGGCACGACGCAGTAAGTGCAGTGGTGATCGCAGCCGCGCATCACGGCCACAAACGCGCTGTGGCGCAGCTCGCGGGCCTTGAGGCGTTTTTCGGTGCGGACTTCTTCGTCGCGGCCGACGGCCAGAATGCGCTGGCCCGTGGCGCGCACCTGCCGCACGTATTCGTCAATGCGCGTGAAGTGCGCGGTGCCGGCGACGATGTCAACGTAGGGCGCGCGCCGGAAAATCAGCTGGCCTTCCTTTTGCGCCATGCAGCCCAGCACGCCGATGATCAGCTCGGGCCGCTGGCGCTTCATCATCTTCATGCGGCCGAGCCACGAGTACGCCTTCTCTTCGGCCTTCTCTCGCACGCTGCATGTGTTCACCAGCAGCACATCGGCTTCGGCGGCGTTGTCGGCCACGCGCAGGCCGTCGGCGCTGAGAGTGCCGAGTGCCAGCTCGGAATCCAACTCGTTCATCTGGCAGCCGATGGTGTACAGGAATGCGCCCCCGGCGCGGGTGGCCGTGGCGGCTTGAACTGGCGTGACATGGGCTGCTTCCGTCATGGCAAGAAAGGTACCGAGTTTCGCAACCATCACCAGCGGGCGGTGCAATCGCCGGCCGCAACTCCTACACTCAGCGCCATGACCGAGCCGCCGGCCGACAACAGCCAGCCGCCATCGCCCAGTGCTTCGCCCTGGCCGTCACCGGGAACGTCTTCGTGGCCTGCACAGCCACAGGCCCCCTGGCCCGCGCCTCCAAAGGCGCCGCCGATTCCTGCACCCGGTGAAGGCCCCATGCCCTATGAGGACCCGCCGGGCTGGAGGCCACTGCCGTCGCCGCTGATGCCGCCGCCGCCTATGCCGGAGGGCTTTGCCAACAAGGTCACCAGCGGCAAGGCGATTGCATCACTTGTGCTTGGGCTTGCGGGGCTGGTCGGCGTGTTCTGCCACGTGACCGCGCCGGCAGCTCTGGTGGGCCTGGTGCTGGGCGGGCTGGGAATTCGTGAAACCGGCGCCGAAGGCACGCGCAAGGGCCGGGGGTTTGCACTGGCAGGGCTGATCCTGTGCTGCGTTTCGCTACTGGTGTATGCGGCCGCTTTCAGCGCGCTGTTTTACTTCGCGCAGCAGGAGCAACGGGCCGAACAGCAGCGCGAAAGCATTGAGCTGGAACAGGACCTGAAGCTGATCGCGGAACGGCTGCAGCAGTACTACGCCGCCAACGGCAACTCGCTGGGCCCGGGAGGAGTACCCCCGGTGCTGAAGGCCTCGGGCCGGCAGGCCGGCAACATGCCGGCACTGCACGGCACGACGGGCGGGCGCGTAAGCGGGCCCCTGAACATTGCGCACCTCGTGGACGGCAACGAGCTGCAATCCGTACGCCGCCTCGAACGCTGGCAGCTGCACGTAACATCGCCACGCACCGCCGTGGTCATCATCAACCAGCGCAGAGGGGGCATACTCGCCGAAGCCGAGTTCCCCGACGCCGCCAAAGCCGAATACACCATCCTGCGGCGATAGGTTTTGCCGGCGTCGCGCCTGCGTTCTCGCGTTGGCCGGACACGCGGCTACTCAACCACCGGCAACTCGAGGCGTGTGGCCCCTTTTAGCTCTAGGGTAATCTCGGCTTCGGTAGCGGCGTTTTCGTCCCAGGCGTCGGTTCCGTTGTGGGTGTTTCGCTCAAAGCGCGGGGTGTTGCCGCCTGTGATGATCAGCTTGGGCTTGTGGCCCTTCTGCCAGGTGTATGCATGGGGCGCGAACTTCAGGGTCAGCTCGACTGCTTCTCCCGGCTTCACGGGCTGCACGGTTTTGCCGTCGCGCAGCTTGGCGCGCTGGATGGTCTCAGCCACCAGGAACGACTTGCCCGTGGCGTCGGTGTCCACAAGGCGCGCATGCAGGTCGAAGTCGGCGCGGTTGCATGAGACCTTCACCGTGAGCGTCACTTCGCCCCGCACGGCCAGCGGCTTCTCGAGCGCTTCCGTGGTGAACACGAGCACGTCGGCGCGTTTCTCCAGCGCGCTGACTTCTTTCGGCCCGTGGGTCAGCGGCGGCAGGTTTTGCCCGCCGATTGTCGGGCTGGCTCTGCGCGGGTCGTACTTGAAGCTTGCGCTCGAGGGCGCGCCTTCCGCCGCCACCGGGGCCTCTGCGCGGATCGACTTGTCCGGGTGCAAATAGTGCGTGGCCGGCTTGCCGCACAACTTCTCCCAGCTGTCGCCGGTGGCCCATGTGCCGTGGCACTGAAACGCGTGCACGCGGGGCACCTTGTCGTAGCCGTTGTCGGTTTTGCCGCGCAGGAAGTAGTCGAAGAACTGCAGCGTAATCTTCGTGCTGTAGTCCTCGGCAGCCTTGAACTCCAGGTCGCCCTGTTTGGGCATGTCCACGGCGGTGTGCGACCACGGGCCCATGATCAGCCGCGTGTGCTTGCGCGCGGCCTCACCGCCCTTGGCGACGATGTCGGCGTACTGCTGCACCACTTCGCGGGGATAGTTGTCCCACCAGCCGCTGATCAGCAGGCAGGGGACTTTGATTTCCTCGGGCGTGTAGCTCTGGTTGCGCACGAAGCGCCACAGCGGCTTGTCGGGCAGGCGCGCGCCCTTCACGCCTTCGCCGACGCCAAATCCCAGCCGGTCCAGCGAGGCGACGTGCGACTCCAGCAGCACGCCGCCTTCGTAGTAGGCCTCGTAGCGATTGCCCTGGAACGCGATCAGCGGCGCGCAGCACACCAGCGAGGGCGGCTGTTCGGCGGCGGTGTCGAACTGCTGCTTGCCGAGCGCCGAGCCGCCCCAGGTGCCGACCTTGCCGTCGCACCAATCCTGTTTGGCGCACCATTCGACACAGTCATAGCCATCAAGGCCGCGCTTGAAGCCGCGCTTCACGCCCTGCATGGCCTCGCGACTGCCGTAAAACCCGCGCCAGTCCACGAACACATAGGCATAGTTCACGCGGTCAAACTGCGACCACGCCTTGGCGCTGCCCCGTGCGGCCTCACTGGCGCGATCCACATCGCCGACTTCGCGGCCGGCGTGGTCTTTGTTGTAGGGCGTCTGGACCAGGATGCAGGGATACTTGCCACGTGCCTTGGGCAGCAGCACATTGGCGGCCAGCCACTTGCCGTCGCGCATGGGGATGCGCACATCTTTGAGTTCAGCCTGCCAGGGTGCGGCGTCTTGCGCCGTCGCCATGGGAACGCTCACCCAGCAAAGTAAAACCAGCACACCCAGCAGCAAGCGCAGTCGCATGGTCGTCTCCGCGCCATGTAACCCAGAGGGCTGCAACCGGTCGCGCGGAAACGCCGCGTGGTGCAAGCACGCAAGACGGCAAGTGCGTTACGGGCTTGTGCGACGCCTGCGCCATGCAAGCAGCCCCAGCACCATCGGCAACATGCCTCCGCCCAGTTCAGCCGCGCAGCCGCCGCCTCCGCCGGAGCTTCCGCCCCCAGTTCCGCCGGTTCCGCTGCCGCCGCCTGTGGGTGTGCTTGTGGCCGTGATGGTGTCTTCGTTGCTTGGTGTCGCGTCGCCTACTCCGTTGTAGGCGGTCACGCGGTAGGTGTAGCTAAGGCCTTCGACCAGCCCGCTGTCGTTGAAGCTGGTGGTGTTCGCGGCCACACTCCCGACTTGCGCGTAGCTGCCCGCGCCTTCGCGGCGCTCAATGCGGAAGCCGGTTTCGTTGGTGCTGCTGTCAGTCCAGGTCAGGCTTGCGGTCAGCCCCGCGGTCGCGCTTGCGTTCAGGGCGCTTGCGGCCGCGGGCGCCGTGGGGCTTGGCGGGGCTGTGCCGCCTCCTGTGCCGATGGTGCCGGCTGCGGGTGGTGTGGCCAGCTCGGTGCCGCCGGTCTGATCCGCTCCGATGTCCCAGGCGCCGCTGCGGGTGTTGCCGTCGAAGTCGTCCGTGAAGCCGGCGATCGTCCCCGCTGTGCCGATGCAGGCGCTGCCTGCGTTCAGGTGTCCGGTGGTCAGGTTCAGGCCGGTTGCGCCTTCGGTGCTGTTGGCGTCGCTGCCCATCAGCGTGCGCCAGTTGGTAAGCGTGATGCCGCTCTGGCCGGTCTGGTCATTGTTGAAGGTCACGCTGCCGCTTGCACGGTGATAGCGGTTGTAGTTCATGGTCAGGCCGCCTGCGGCCAACGTGTTGTAGCCGCCGGTGCCGGTGCGCACGGTCATGAATGGGCGGCCGCTGGAGACGTAGACGATGTTGTTGCGAACATCGAGGCCCGTGCAGGGCGGATTCTGGCCGTTGTCGCCGTCGCGCGGGTGGAAGTGCAATGCACTCTGGCCGGTCTGGGCCACGTTGATCAGCGTGTTGTTGTAGACCTTGGCGTTCAGCGCGCTGCAAAAGCCGATGCCCGCGTAGGTCGTGGTCATGATGATGTTGTTGCGCACGGTGCCGTCGATGTTTTCGTAGTAACTGGGGTTGTTATCGCCAGCCTGGTTCATCCACACGCTGTCCGTGCTGAAGCCCAGGTACACGCCGCCGGTACCGCAGCCGACAATCAGGTTGCGTTCAATGACCGCGTTGCGCGCGCCGCCCTTGGGGTACACGCCGTTGGTGGCGATGTTGTGGATGTAGCAATCATGCACGTGCATGTTGTCGCCGTTGACGTTGTCGATGCCCTCGGCGTTGCTGCTGTCGCGGATGCCGCTGTTGTAGATCTCGCAGCGGCGGATCGTGATGTTGTCGCTTTGCGGCGTGATCTTGAAGCAGTCGCGTCCGCTATCGTGGACTTTGCAGTCTTCCACAACGTGGCCGTCGGTGCCCTCAAACTTGATGCAGTAGTAGCTGCCGCCGATGACCTCAAGCCGACTGAGCGTGCAGGCGCTGCCGGTGATCCAGATGCACTCGCTGGGGTCGCTGGCACCGTTACCGGTGCTGACAATCGCCCACTCACCGGTGTGGCTGCGCAGGGTGATGTTGTTTTTGCTGATCGTGATGTCGCCCGCGTAGGTGCCCGCGCGCAGGATGATCGTGTCGCCGTTGTTCGCGGCGGTGTGCGCGCCGGCAATCGTTTTCTTGGGTGAGCCAATGGTGCCCGTGTTGGCGTCGTTGCCGGCGGCACCCGCATCCACGTAGATGTCGGCCGCTACAAGAGTGGCGACCGGCAGGGCTGCACAAAGCAGAAGCATCGCGATCAGGCGCATCACAGTCTCCGATGGTGATGCCCAGTAATGCTCGAGTCGCGCCTAAGGGGTCGTGCGGCTGATCAGGAAAACGGGTCAAGGTCAGAAACGGGCGATTGCTGTGCGATTGGCCTGCGCGCATCGCATGGGCTGGATTCCGGGCCATTTGTGTTCCGCCTGGCAACATTGGCCGGATATACTGACCCCACACACCTTTCTTCTTCATTACCGGGGTGCAGCGTGCGTGGCGCCGTCGAGATTGAGCAGCTGGTGCGGGCCCATCAGGGCACCCTGTTGCGATATCTGCGGTACCTGGGTGCCGAGGAATCGGTGGCCCAGGACGTGGCCCAGGACACGTTCATCGCGCTGCTGCAGTCGGAAATGGAAGTACGCGAGCACAAGGCAACTTCAGGTTGGCTGCGCACCACGGCCCGCAACTTCTACTTCATGCACCTGCGCCGCCAAAAGCGCGCGGTGGCCTTGCCCGACGAAGACATCCTGGAGGCAACGTGGTGTGAAGAAGAAGGCGAACACTGGGGCGAGGAGTACCGGCGCGCGCTGGCGAATTGCCTGCAAGGCCTGACTGACCGGGCACGACTGGCACTGAAGCTGCGCTACGGAGACGAAGCCAGCCGCGAAGAAATCAGTTTTGCGGTCGGCCTCGATGCCGAGGGCGCAAAAACGCTGCTGCGCCGGGCCAAAGACAAGCTGCGCGAATGTATCCGCAAGCAGGTAGGAGACGGCCAGGGCCGCACCGACTGAAACATGACCGACGAACGCGAAAACCCGCAGGACAACTACCTCAACGCGCAACTGCGCGAAGAGCTGGGCCCGCCCGTGGACCTTTCGCAACGCGTGCTGCAGGCCTGGTACAGCGACCCCGCCAACGCCGCACCACGGCCGCGCTCGCGCCTGTTGCCCATGCCGCGCCGCACCCCGCGCTGGAAGCCCGTGGCCGCCGCGGCCGCTATCATGCTTTCGTGCGGCCTTGCGGTGTATTCGCTGGTTAGCAGCGGGCTGCTTGAGCCCAAACCCGCCCTGCGCGGCACCGCCGAATCACCCAAGACTTCGCCCGCGCCGGAAACGCCGCGCGCGCCTGAGCGTAAGCTGCCGGCACCCGTGCGCGACGACCAGCCTGAGGCACCGCTGCCGGAAGCGCCGCTGCCCGATGCCCCGCTGCCTGAAACGCCCGAACCCGCACCGGATGCCCTGCCCGGCATCACTACCGAGCCGGGCACGAACCCAAGCCCTGAGCCGGAACCCGAGCCCGAGGCCCCGTACCCCGAAATCAAGCGCCCGATCCCCGATGACAAGACCGACCCGCCGGGCGCATTCCCTGACCCGCAACGTGAGCCCACCGCCGCTGGCACCAGCGCCGTGGTCGGCCGCATTGTGGCCAACCCGCGCGACGTGAGGCTGACCCGCGACGGCCGCCAGTTTGAGCGCCTGCCCGCAGACGCCTCTGTGACCGGCTTTGAGCTGCACGCCGGCGACACACTGCGCGTGCTGGAAGCCGCGCCGCTGACACTCAGCACCGGCGCGTTGCTGACGCTCGAGGGCGAGTTTACGCTCGGCCACGCAAACGAAGCGCCCACCCTCAGCATGCACAGCGGGGCGGTCTACGCCGACACAACGGGCGTTGCCGCACTGCCCGTGCAGTTCGGCCTGCTGGCCTGCACCATTGACGGCGTAGCCTGCCTGAAAGAAAGCGGCGGCCGCATGCGCGTGTTCTGCCTTGAGGGCACGGTTCGCGGCCCGGACCGCGAGCTCAAGGCCGGTTTCTCGGCCCGCCTGTACGAAGAAGAATTCGGGCGTGAGTCCGCGACCAGCTGGTCGCTGGTGCAGCGCGAGATGCGCTTCCTGAAGACGCCGCCAACGCGCGTCATGTGGCGCGAAGACTTCAACGATAACCCCGGCGAAGTCTGGGGTGGCGAAGTGGATGGCGGCTTGCTGCGCGGCAAGCTGGGACCCGCCGACCAGCCCGAACGCGGCACGGCGTTCTACTTCCGCGAGAATTACTCGGTGCGCAAAGGCGACGTGCTGCGCTTCCGCGTCAAGTTCGCCAGCGCCTGCGATGTGGTAGTGCAGATCAACTCAGAGGTCGACGGCAATTACCGCCACAAGCTGGCCAAGGTAAAGGCCGGCGAGTGGCTGACGGTTGAAATCCCGGTAAGTGAATTCTTCAAGACCGCCGACCCGGGCCAGCTACTGCAGCCGGGCATGCTGATCCGCCGCTTCCAGTTGCACCCGGAAGACCACCCCCCCATCGAGCTCGAACTCGACCACGTGGAATTCATCCACCGCCCGAGCTAAGCCACGCCCCGCGAAGGCCCCTTGATACCGGCGCAATCGCCCGGTCAGATAGTGCCATTGCAGCGGAGGCACCATGCCTGACCTGACCTATGAGCGCTTGAAGAACAACATTGCCGACGAGTCTGTTGAAGACGGCATGGTCTATGTCAGCTTTCGCTGCCCGGCCACCGGCCGCGTGCACCATGCCCTAACCGAGATCAAGCCGCGTGCCGATGAGACTCCGCAAGGCACCCGCGCGCTGATCTCCGTGGCGCGGCAGGGACTTGGGCACTCGCTGCAAAGCGCGCTCGGCAGCCCGCCGCCTCGACCGGTTTCCGGACACAGTGCAGTCGCCGACCGCGGCGCCCTCGAAAGCGCCGTGGTCGAGGCTTTTGAGGCCGTGGCCGACCAGTTCGCGTGGGATGTCGCGCGCGGTGCCTTTGTGGACATCGAAGCGCTGGAGTCGTCGGTCTGCGAGTTCGACCGCCAGTTGCGCCGCAGCCCGCTGACACGCCCCACCGACCGCCGCATCGCCGCCAAGCTGCTGATGGAGGTCGCGGGCAGCGACGGCAAGATCGAAGAACCCGAACGCCGTCTGCTGCGCAGCCTGTTCAGCGAAAACACGATGCGGATTGACCCGGCCGCAATGCAGCGCCGCACCTCGCCGCTGGAGATCGACGAAACTTCACCGGCCGCGCGTGAAACGATCCTTATGCTCGCCCACGCGATCGCACTCTGCGACGACAAAGTCAGCGACCACGAGCGCCAGCGGCTGATCGAGCTGGCGGCGCTGCTGGGCGTCAAACAAGAGCGCGACGCCGAGCTGCACCTGTGGGCCGCCGAGAAAATGATCGAGCTGATCCTGCGCGGATGCTACGCCGACGGCCGGCTTGATGCGGCCGAGCGCGAGCGCATCGGCAAGCTCGCGGTCAACATGGGCGTCAACGTGGCACTGGTCGCCAAGATCGACGTTCGCGTTCGCACCCGGCGCGGCCTGTAATGCGATGAACAATTCGCTGACAGCGTTGTCGGGCCGCGGCCCGCGCGCTAGCGTCACGCCCGAAACAGGAGACGAGCCATGAAGTTCTTCATCGACACTGCCGACGTTGCCGAAATCAAGGAAGCCCACGCGCTGGGAATCCTTGACGGCGTGACCACCAACCCCAGCCTGATCCGCAAAAGCGGACGCCCGTTCAAGGATGTCGCCGCCGAAATCTGCAAGCTCGTCCCCGGCCCCGTCAGCCTGGAAGTCACGGCCGTGGACGCGCCCGGCATGCTGAAAGAGGCCGAAGTACTGGCCAAGTTCGGCGATAACGTGGTGATCAAGCTGCCGCTGATTCCGGAAGGGCTGAAGGCCTGCAAAGTGTTGACCGAGCAAGGCATCAAGACCAACGTGACGCTGTGCTTCAGCCCGGTGCAGGCGCTGCTGGCGGCTAAGGCCGGCGCAACGTACATCAGCCCGTTTGTCGGGCGGCTCGATGACATCGGCCAGAACGGGATGGAGATCATCCCGCAGATCCGCCAGATCTACGACAACTACGGCTTCGAGACCGAGATTCTCGTGGCCAGCATCCGCAACCCGATCCACGTGCTGGATGCGGCGCTGGCCGGCGCCGACGTCAGCACCATTCCGTTCAGCGTGTTCAAGCAGCTCGTGCACCACCCGCTGACCGACAAGGGCTTGGCAAAGTTCCTCGAGGACTGGAAGGAAGTGAAGGGGTAGTGGGGCTTGGGGCTTGGGGGATTGCTTGGTGTTAATTGGCAGTAACCTCCCGCCTCCCTACTCCCGCCTCCCGCCTCCCTGATGATCGAAGCTCGCGATGCGGCGGGCAAGCGCTTCCGCCTGCACGCGTAACTCGGGCACCGCTGTAGTCTCCCACAGCTTGCCTTTCAGCGGCGGACCCAGCGTGAACAGACGGCCCTCGGCCTTGCCGTCGCTTCCAATCAGCGCGCCATCGTCGTCGGCATCCAATCCCAGCGCCAGCGCGTCGGTGCGGATCAGCCCTTGCTCAAGCAGGTTCGCAACCAGCGGGTGGTGCAGATTGCGGTAGTTGCTTTCGGGCCCAGTACAGTTCACCACGCGCTGCACTCGAATCCGCTCGCGCCCGCCGGCCGTCTTAAGCAGCGCGTCCACTCCGCTGTCATCTTCGTGAAAGCCTTCCAGCTTGCCGATGTGCACGTGGATCGCGCCGCCTTCGATGGCGGCCTCAAGCTGGTCGGCGACCTCGGGCGCGACGCGGTGACGGTGCACATCCCAGAAGTGCCGCAGATGCCGCAGGAAGCGCCGCTGTTCGTCCAGCGGCATCGCGCGCCAGATCGCCTGTGTGTGAGGCCGCAGCCCGTCTATCACCCCGCGCCAGTCCACGCCGTTGGCGCGCGCGGCGCGCACTTCAGCCCGCACCAGTTTCAGCAGGGCCTTGGCTTCGCGCGGGGCAGGGCCGCGCAATGTTTCCCATGATGCAGCACTGGCGTGCCGGATCGGCTTCATGCCGCGCCGTGAGATCACGTGAATCGAGCCTCTGTGCCCGCGATGCAGCAGCGCGAGCGCCTTGTCGATCATGGTCAGTCCGCTGCCTATCAGCAGCACGGCATCGGCCGGTTCGAGCCCTTCGTAGGTGTGCGGTGCCCAGGCCCAGGCCACGTAGCGTCGCGAGCTGTAGAAGCCCGGCGTGCTGATGCGCGGGTTGGCGGGAGGAAAGTTGCCCAGCGCCAGAACCACGCGAGCGGCTGGCAGCGCGTCACCGCCACGGGTCTCGACCAGCAGGCCGCTGTCGGTGCGCTGGATCGCGATGGCCTCATCGCGCACCACGCCGATGGCGGCCGCATGCTGTTGCAGCATGGATTGCAGATAGCGGGCGTAGACCGGACGGGGCACGAAGGCTGTCTCGTTCGCATGCTCGGGTGAGTTGCTTTGCAGCCACGCGACGAATTGCCCGGGCTCGGATGCCAGGGCGCTCATCTTGCCGGCGGGCACGTTCAGCAGGTGGCACGGCAGCGTGGTGCCGTAGGCGACACCCTGGCCCGGCTGCTCGCGCCGCTCCAGCAGCGTGATGCCGGCCACACCCAGCCGCGCAAGATGCACGGCCGTCATGGTGCCACTGAACCCGCCCCCCACGATCACGATGCCCATGCCGCGAGTTTGCCGCGCGGGGATGTGGTTGGCCAGAGGATCGGGAATCGGGTCTCGTGCTTCGGGTTTGGTGTCTGTAAGTGAGCAGGGGCGGTGCCCGAAGTCGGACACCACCCCCAGATGTTCAGAGCACCGGGCTCCGCACTACTTCTTGCGGGTGTACACGATTTCGACTTCCTTCACGCCTTCCTCAGGCATGTCGGGGAAGCCTTCGTAGTGCGACATCACGGTCATCGTGAACTTGTCGGCGCTTTCAAAGTGGTAGATGTTGCGCTGGCGGGTGTTGATCTTCATGCCGCCGTATTCCATCGCGTACTTGCACTCGAGGGTCAACTTCTTCTCCTTGGCGTCGAAGTCGCCTTCGAACAGCTTCAGGCCGGTGTCCATGCTGGTGATCTGCACAAACTGGTACTTCTTCTTCATGTTGTCGTAGCCGATGTAGATCGAGCCTTCGTGCGGGATCGGGCCTTCCTTCATGTTGTACGACTCGTTCCAGAAGCGGCCGCCGAAGCCGGATTTGATCTCGGCCTCACTCTTCACGATCACAGGTTCCGCGCCGGGCTGGAAAATAAGCGTGATCACGGTGTCCCACTTGCCTGCGTAACCGGTCAGCATCTTGTGCGGTTCGCCGGGCGCGTGGGCCTTGAGCCACTCCGCGGCACCGTCGTCTTCTTGCAGCAGCCCGTGGCGCGGTGTGAACAGGCCACCGTGCGCATCAGCCAGGGAAAGCACCGGCAGCGTGCAAAGCGCAAGCGCCGCGGCGGCCGTCATCGTCAGAATCAATCGTTTCATGTCAGTCTCCCGGAAAGTGAGGCCGCGAGTGTGCCAATTCGGGTTGGTGTATGCACAACAATTTTGGGTGTTCGGGGTTCGGGGTCCGGGGTGCGGGGTGCGGGGTTGGGGAAAAGCTGGCGATGCGCGGGCCTGAGCACTGAACACCAAGCACCGAGCACTGGCTACTTCGCGAACAGGGCCTGCATGCGGCGCACCAGCTCGTCTCGGGTGTCGCGGAAGGCCTTTTGGCCTTGGCCTGCTGGGTCGGGCAGCGGCCAGTGGTACTTGGCTACTTTGTGCGGGAACACCGGGCACACTTCTTCGGCGCAAAGTGTAATCACCACGTCTACACTTGACGCGTCAATATCGCTGACCAGTTTGCTGCTGTGGCTTGTTGCGTCCACGCCGATTTCGGCCAGTGCTTCGATCGCTTGCGGCCTCACGAATGCTGGCTTAGAGCCCGCGCTGCTGATGCGCACACCTTCAGGCGCGTACTTGCGCGCGACACCTTCGGCAAGCTGGCTGCGCGCGCTGTTCTGCACGCACAGGAACACGATGTGCCTGGGTTGCAGCGCGCGGATTGCGGTCACGTCGTCCTGCCAGCTCATGCGACTCTCCGGCTCAGGCCTTGGGGGTTTCCGGCGCGGCTGCCACTTGCAGCTGCACGTCAGGCAACGCGGCACCGATCTCAGGTGCCGGGAACCAGTGGCGCGTGCGGTTGGCGAACTTCACCAGCGACAGCATCACCGGCACCTCAATCAGCACCCCCACCACCGTCGCCAGCGCGGCACCCGACGTCAGGCCAAACAAGCTGATCGCCACCGCCACCGCGAGCTCAAAGAAGTTCGAAGTCCCGATCATCGCCGCCGGGGCCGCCACCTTGTGCTCCAGCTTCAGCCAGCGCGCGGCCAGATAGGCAATCGCGAAAATGCCGTAGCCCTGGATCAGCAGCGGCACCGCGATCAGCGCCACGCGCTCGGGTTGCGCCAGCAGCACTTCGGCCTGGAAGGCAAACAGCAGCACCACTGTCAATAGCAGCCCGATGATCGAAAACGGCTTCAGCCGCGCCGCAAACCGGTCAATCCGCGCCGGGCCGTCGATGCCGCCATCAAGGAAGCGACGCGCAATCATGCCGGCCGCAAGCGGCAGCACCACGAATATGCCCACCGACAGCACCAGCGTATCCCACGGCACAAACAGGTCCGTGATACCGAGCAGCAACCCCGCAATCGGAACGAACGCAAAGATCAGGATCAGGTCGTTGACCGTGACCTGCACCAGCGTGTAGGCCGGGTCACCCTTGGTCAGGTCGCTCCAGACAAACACCATCGCGGTGCACGGCGCGACGCCCAGCAGAATCATGCCCGCAATGTAGTGGTCGGCGTCGGCGGCCGGCACCAGCCCGGCGAACACGAAGCGGAAGAACAGAATCGCCAGCGCCGCCATCGTGAATGGTTTGATCAGCCAGTTGATCACCACCGTCAGCAGCAGGCCCTTGGGTTTGCGGCCGACGTTGGCGATGCTGCGCGGTTCAATCTTCAGCATCATCGGGAAGATCATCAGCCAGATCAGCGCCGCCACCGGCAGGTTGACTTTGGCGTACTCAAGGCGCGAAACTTCCGCGATCGCACCCGGCGCAATCGAGCCCAGTGCAACGCCAGCGCCAATGGCCAGCGCAACCCAGAGTGAAAGGTAGCGTTCAAACAGCCCCATGCGTGATTCCCCGGTGCGAAGCTTCAGGTGCTGGTGACGGTGCTGCCATCCGACCGAATGCCCTCCACTTCTCCATCCAGCTTGCACACCGCGCCAAGCGTGTTTGTGATCGTGCCGAACTTCAGGATGTTGTGATGAAGCAATGCCAGCCGTTGCTCGGTTTCGTCAGTCTCCACGCGCAGCAGGTATTGCAGCCGCACAATCCGTGGCGGGGGCTCTTCACGCGTCGCCACGACCTCAATGCTGGCGCCGCGGTAACTGAACTTGAGCATGCCGGACATTCGCTCAACATTCTTCAGCATGCACGCGCAAAGCGAGGCCGCCAGCAAGTGCGCCGGGCCAGGCAACGTGTCGCCTGACCCGGCAGAGCCGTCGAACTCGATGCGCGACTTCAGCACATCGATGAATCCTTCGCCGCCCGGGGCAACCTGGGCCGCCGCTTTGTATTGCATGGGCACAGTGTCGCCTCCGTTTACTTAGCTGCAGCAGCCTTTGTTTGCGGCGATGGCCTCAGCCTTCTGCGTCGGCGTGCAGCAGGGGCTGGCCGCGCCTGCCATGGCGGGTTCGGCCTTTGCTGCCGGCGCGCAGCATTCGCCTTCCTTCGCACCTGCCTTGGCGGTGCCGGCTTCGCCCTTCATCGACTCGGCCTCTTCGCTGCGGACCCAGAACTCCCACTCGTTGCCGTCGGGGTCGTGGGCCCAGAACTTGTTGGCGACGGCGTAGCAGCAGGTGACTTCTTCTTCGATGCGAAGTTCCACCCCTGCGGCCTGGGCACGTTCGCGCCAGTCGGTCAGGTCGTCGTCGTCGAACAGCTCAACGCCGAAGTGGCGCACCGGGTTGGCGGCCTTGGCCGCGGCCGGGGCATGGACCAGCGCCAGATGCAGCGCCGGGGTATCGAGCCGCCAGTTGGCGTAGTCGGCCTTGACCTTGGTCGGGGCCGTGCCGAACAGCTTGGCGTAGAAGGCCTTGCTGGTTTCCAGGTTGCTGACGGGAAGACTGACGTGGATGCGTGTTTTCATGCAACTGTCCTTGGTTTGGTGGTTTGCCTTGGAAGCTGCTACCCGCATGAGGCCGCGGCCTTTTGCCCGGCCTTTAGTGCCGCCGGCGAGCAACTGGTGCCCGGCGCGCAGCACCACTTCTGGAAGCCGCTTTCAAGTTCGGCGGTGAGTTCCGGGGTAAGCAGGCTCTTCAGCATTTTGCGGACGTGGGGAATGGGCCCGTCCGGACTGCCCGCCATGCGATAGTGGACCCAAACGCCCTCACGCCGATCCTGCACGAGGCCTGCGTGCAGAAGGTAGCGCAAGTGCCGGCTGGTCTTGCTTTGTGTGGCGCCGATGACGTTTTCAATGTCGCAGACGCAGAGCTCGCCGTAGCGAAGCAGCAACGCCAGGATCTTGAGCCGCGATTCGTCGCCCAAAGCTTTGAAGATGTCCGCCAGGTTCCGCATAGTACCCATATAACCGCATAAGCGGTTATATGCATCCCCAAAAATCCGGAATTCCTGTGGCCGTGGTTAACCGCCCGCTACCCGAGTCTCACCTAGGCTTTGCAGGCTCAGCGCCGCGAAGCACGTTGCGGCCGTGCGGCCGCCCGGATTGTCGCCGGGGTCCCAGCTTCCCATCTCGGCCAGCTGGTCGGTTGAGGTGTGGCCGGCATCGCGGTCGGCGGTAGTCCAGCCGCGCTGGTTTGGAATCAGCGCATCAGCAAGGGCAGTGCGCCACGCCTTGCGCGCGGCGGGATTGAGCAGCCTCAGCGCGCGCGAACCAAACCACCAGGATTCGAAGTCGCGTGTCCCGGCGCGCCACACAGGCAGCGTGTCGCGGTGCGTGACGCGCGCCCCAACCGCTTCCAGAACCGAGCTGCCACGAATCGCCGCGCCGCTGAGTGTCGCCGCAATGACCCAGGATGCTGACAGCATCGGGCCGCGATCCGCGGAAGGCCGCGCGTGCGACCACGAGATGGAGCCATCGGCCCGGCGCAGGCTGAGCACGAAGACACGCACGTCGTCCAGTTCGTTGTAAGGATGCTTCAGCCCGGCCTCCTTCGCGGCGTCGATTGCCATCAGCGCGTAGCAGGTGTCGATGAGATTGGGCACTACTCCTGCGTGTTCACCCCAGCCGTCTTGCCGCATATGCAACAAGCGCTCGGCCGATTCACGCCCCCATTGTTCCATGCGCGAGTCGCCCAGCGCCGCGCCGCACGCGCACAGCGCCATGGTGGCCAGCGCATGCTCGCGCAAATTGCGCGCGCCGGTGAAGGAACCGTCGCCAAGGCGCTGATCGGCCAGAAAACGCAGGCCCAGCCACACGCTGTCCGCGAACTCGGGATGATCGGCGCACCCGTCGCCGGTGAAGGCAAGCAGCGCAAGAGCCGTCAGCCCCACCGGCCCATTCTCGCCGCCGCCATGAGGTCCGCTGGCAGCCGCCGCAGCGTCGGCCCGTTTGCGAGTGGCCGGCGCACGTCTCGAAACGCCGGAAGCACTCCAACTGCCATCGACCGATTGATGATCCCGAAGCCAAGCCAGATGAGGCCGCAAAGCCGCCGCCGAAGTCGGCAGCGCATACTCCGGCACAACACGGGCAGGCGGCACAAGATCAACCCGAGGCCGCGGCGAATCAGGCGCAGAAGCAGACGGCGGAGCCTTGGAAGCACAACCGCCCACAAGCGCCACCCAAAGGCCCAACGCTGGAATCAGCCAGTGTCGTGTGTAGATGCCAGGCATTCACCGCTCCCATGAATCCGGTTTGGCCTCGTGCTTTCGAAGGCGGTGGGAGACCGGCAGTGTCAGTGCCGCTGTAGGTTACAACGTCGCGTTGCCGCTTTGGTTCGGTTCCCTGGTTCTGTCGCCCCTCACGAGGCTTGAGACATGGGATTGCGGGGGACCCGGCGCTCATGCACCGCGCTACGATCTGGCGGCCTTCGGCCTCACTGCATTGAGGCCGCAGGCCGCCAGATCTTAGCCAGGCCCGTAAGGGCCTGGGATCGACGCCCCCGGAAAGGCAAGGCCCGGAAGGGCCGGCAGACTCAAAGCTTCGGCTTGGGAGCCGCAGGTGCATGTGCCCAAGCGGCTCTCTCACTCCTGTTTCAGTACAAACTTCAGGTAGCGGTTTCTGGTTTGTGCGGTCAGTGTTGCGTAGCAGGTTGCCTCTATGCGGCCGCCGGTGTTCCATGGTGATACCGCGTCCCAGCTTCCGTGTTCGTCTAACAGCGAGGGGTCCGTGTGGCCGGCCTCTACATCGGCTGGATGTACTCCTCTTTGGTTCGTCAGCAGTGCTTCACTTAGTGCTGCGTCCCAGGCGTCCCAGATGGTTGCGGATTCATACAGCTGCTGGCCGCACTGGTAGCAGGCAAGCGTGCCGATCCACCAGTATTCGTAATCGACGGTTTCGGCGCTCCAGAGAGGGAGTGCTTCCGGCGTCACCAGCTGTTGCCCCAGTGATGCCACCAGGGCGTCGTGGGGGCTGCGCGTTCCCGCGAAAATCGTCGCCACGATCCATGCGGCAACGTTGATCGGGCCTCGCGTGTGGCCGTTTGCCTGCGCGTTCGGCGCTTCGCGCATGGTGGGCGTGTACCAGAATGAGCTGTCCCTGCGCACGAGTGTCTCCAGGAACGCGCCCGCATCCTGCATCTCTAGCCTGGGGTCGTGGTTCCAGCCGCCCATTCTGGCCGATTTCAGTGCGAGCACCGCGTAGAATGTGTCCAGCAGGTTCGGCCCGGCTTCATCGTTGGCGGTTTCGCCCCAGCCTGAGCCCGGCAGGCGCAAACTCAGCAGGTAGTCGCAAGCCTTGTCCGCGATGGGCTTCAGTACCTGGTCGGCGCTTTGCCCGAAGGTCTGCCACATCGCGAACACGATCAGCGCCGCATCGCGCGTGGCTTCCGCCCCTTCAAACGAACCGTCGATGCGCTGGACCTTGCGCAGGTGAAGTACGGCCTGTCGCGCGACCTGCTTGTACTCGCCTTCCTTGTGATCGTAACCGGCGCTGACGTAGCTGTTCAGCGCAAGCGCCGTAAGCACGCTGTCGCGGCCAGGTTCGCCCTCGTCGCCAGCGGCCTCACCGGGGCGTACGAACTCGACGTTGCGGGTCGCTACGTGGCCCTCGGCCTTGCGGCGTCTGGAGTCCTCGTCGAAATCCGTGGCGGACCAGTTGCCGTCCTTCGACTGGTGGTCCTGCAACCAGTTCAGGCTGACGCGGGTGAGTTCAGCCACGTCTATCACGGGTTCCGTACGAACTCGCGGCATGGGCTTGCCCGACCCCACAACGACTGAGCTGCCCTTGGGCACGCTGTCTTCAGGTTGGCGAGCGCCAGGTAGCGTGTGGCGATCTTTTGACTTCAGGTGATCGGGCAGGAACGGCGCGCCGGGGCTGAAGTCGCGGTCCACGCGGCGGCGTTCTTTGGCGACGTCGTCCGAGTGCCCGGTCTCAGCGGCCGGGTCGCTGCTGTTGGCGGGCGTTGCGGCCTCATGCGATGCGGGGTCGCGCAGGTTCATTGGCCCGCCACCATCGCGATGATCTGCACTATGATCGGTTGGCAGACCGGGCGCGTTGGGTGGGGTTCGGTCCGGCCTCAGCGCGTAGAACGCCACGGCCGCGGCTGCCAGCGCGATGGCCAGCAGTGCAAGCGGCAGGAAGCGGCGAGGCCCAGTTTCGCGCGCGACCATGATTCCCCCACCGTTGCAACGTGGCGTGCGGCCAAGGGTTCATCGCGAAGCAAAGAAAACACCCCCGGGAATTGCCCCGGGGGTGTGTTTCGGTGCAATCTGGCGGTTATGGCTGTGGCAGCATCACTTCACTGATGTTCGAAGTCGTAGCGCCGGGCTGCAGCAGCCCGACCTTCACCTCGCCTGCAGCTTGCAGCAACTGGCCTTCGAGGTGCTGGATGCCGATGATCGCCACGCCGTTCACGCTCGCGATCAGCAGCCCCGCGGTCACGCCGGCCTTCTCAGCGGCTGAACCCTTTTCGACCTGCGCGATGCCCACGCCGCCTTCGCCGTTTTCAGCAACAACGATGCCCCAGCCCGGGATGCGCACCGGCTGGCCGACCACGTTGCCGAAGATGCCTTCGCGGCTGACGCCTTCCGGCATTTCCACGGGCTGCACAATCTTCAGCGGCTGGCCGTTGCCGACGATGCGTGATTCATCCACCGCCACGAAGCTCGTGAAGCGGCTCATCAGGCGGAACTCGACCGCGAGGTCGGTGATCTGCTGCTCGATTTCCTTGTCAGCGGGCTTGGTCAGCGCTTCGCCTTCGAGTTGGTCGATGCGCTTGCGGGCCCAGATCGCGGCGATGCAGGCGTTGCGTTCTTCCACTTCCGGCATGTCCACTTCAACCGGGATGGTGATGCGACGCGCACCCACACGCCCGTTGATGAAGATCGTGCCCTTGGCGGCCGCTGTATAGCGCCCGACAAGCTGGATTGGCTGGCCGGCAAACAGGTCCGTCACTTTGCCCGGCAGCACGTCGGTGATCGGCAGGCCGTTGTAATCAATGCTGATGTCGCACAGCACCGGGCTGTCGATCATGCGGTAGAAGGCCAGGGCCGCGCCTTCCTCAACCTTGCTGTCGCGGGGGAAGCAGTAGTGCGTCTTGCCGTCGCCATGTTCGGCGATGCCGTCAATCAGGTGGCGGTTGACGCTGCCGCCGATACCGAATGCGAAGAAGCGTGCGCCGTTCCTTTCTTCCTTGATGGTGCGGTGGATTTCGGCCTCATTGCCGATGTAGCCGTCGGTGAAGAAGGCGTACATCTGCAGGTAAGCCGGGTCGTGCTCAGCGGCCAGGGCGCGCTGCAGGCCCTTGAGCATTTCGGTGCCGCCGGAGGCCTTCATGCCGGTCAGAAAGCCCTTGGCCTTTTCGATGTTCTCAGGCGTGTTGGGCATCGGCTTGTCGAAGACCTGGCCGTTGCCGCTGGCGAAGTACACGATGTTGAACAGGTCATCGGGGCGCAGCGTATCGAGGCAGCGGTTGATGACCGCGCGGCTGGTGTCCATGGGCACACCGCGCATGCTGCCGCTTACGTCCACGATGAAGGTGATTTCGCGGGGCGTCACGTCTTTGTCGGCCGGGTCAAGCTGCGGCTGCAACATCAGGGTAAAGAAGCCGCCCGAGTCGCCACGGTGCGCGACCACGCCGCCGACGGGCTTGTCGTTGGCGATGCCCCAGCGGAACACGAAGTCGCGGTTCAGGATGTTGTCGGCATCGACCAGCTTCACGGTCATGCGCTCAGCGTCGACCTTTTCGATGCTGACCTTGTGCGCCAGGCTTTCGAGACGCGCATGGTCGATCGTGAGGCCGGCATCAATATCCAGCAGAATGCTGATGTCGTGGCCGCTGCGCATGCCTTCCGGCAGCGCGGGCGGGGTGATCTTGCTGGCGTCAGGAACGCGCGGGTTGTCGGGCGCTGTGCCGGTGCCGGGGTTGCTGCTGCCGCTGCCACTGTTGCCGCCGGTGTCTGTGCCGACAGTCGGCGTGCCGGTCTTGGGCGCGGGGATGTAGCGCGGGCCCACGACCATGGGGAAGTAGTACTCGTACTGGCCTTCTTCATACCGCAACGTCTGGAAGTAGGTGATCTTGATGTCGATTTCGCCGCTTACCTCAATGTTCGCCACCGACTGCGTGAAGATGTTCGGGCGTTCCTGGGTCAGCAGGCTGGCGGTGTAGCCGCGGGCCTTGGCTTCGGCGTATACCTGCTCAGCCTCAGCGCGCGGGCGCACAACGCCGCGGATGCGACGCTCGCCGATCACCATCAGGAAGTCGTTGATCGCGGAATCACCGGGCAGCGGGAAGGTGTAGACAGCCTCGATCACCTCGGTGAACGGGTTGGTGAAGCTCTGGGTAACGGTGGTGGCGGCGATGTAGCCGCTGACTTCGGCACGCACATCGGTGTGGCGCAGCGGGAACTGGCCGACCGTGTCGCCGCCGCGCTTGGCAAACAGGCTGCCTTCGGTGGCGCTGAGGCTCGGGTCCACGCCGCCGGCATTGCGATTCTGGCCGCCGGTTGACTTGTCGTCAGATTCCGCTTTGCGCTTTGCGGTCTCGGGCGCCGGTGCGCGGCCAGCACGCGGGCTGCCGGATGCACCCGCTGAACCCCCGGTATCGCCACCGCTGTAGCCGCCGCCGTGGCCGCCGCCGAGGCCGACTCGGCTGTTGGCGCTGGGGTCGCTGTTGACGCGGTCTTCCATACGACGCTCAAGGACCATCACTTCGTCCGACGGCGACATCGGGGGCATGCCGTCTTGGGATTCCCATGGCCGCAGGCTGGGCTCGAGTGTTGTGGCGTCGGGGCGTTGAGTATCCGGTTGCTCGGTGGATTGCTTTTTGGGGTCATCTTGCGCGACCTGCGGCGTGGGCTCGGGCGCTTTGGTGCAAGCCGCAAGCACGGCCAGCGCAAAGGCCGCCATGAAAAGCGCGGGTCGGACAAACGGGCGTGAGCGAAGCATGGAGGTCTCCGGTTAAAGGGTCAAAAATACCCCAGGGCGCGCTTAGGATGAAAACGCGCACAGGCCAGTTCCGGAATTCGTCAGTTTTTCGCGAATGACGCCCTAAGCTTCATGGCGCTCAGCACCCGGCGGCCGCGCGGTGAAATGCGATAGCCCGTGCCGAGGCTTTCGGTCAGGCCGAGATTCTTGAGCTTGCGGATGTGCAACTTCAGCCAGTCTTTGTCGCGCCCCAGCATGTCCGCCAGGTCGCCGGCGCGGCGGCCTTCGTGCTCGGCGATGGCTTGCAGCGTGGCGCGGGTCCAGGCACCGGCCTTGTCGAGCCGGGCCAGCTTGGCCAGCAGGGTGGCAAGCTGCTCAGGCGTGAGTGCCGCGTCTTCACGCAGGGCAATGCGCGGGTCGTCGCCAATCAGCCGAAACCGAATGCGATAAAGCTGCCCGTCGCGCTGCGCCGCCAGGTCCGCACGAAGCTCAGTCAAGTCCGCAAACCCGGCAGCATGGGCATCGGCAGCCTTCAGCGAATCCGAATCAGTGGCAGCAACCTCATCAATCGCAAGCAGTCCCACGGCCGTGTGAAGCGTGCCGCCAGCCTTCACCGAAGGCCGCCGCCAGCAACGAAAAGCCAGCGTGATGTCGCCGCCCGCAATGCCATCCAGAAAGCGCTGTTTGAACAACATGGTGCCAGCAAACGACGTAACTGAATGCAGCGCAAGCGTGAGTCAATCGCCCACGGCGTGGACCTCAACGCCGCACGCGATGGCAGCCACCACCAAGTCCCTCAGGGCCGCAAGAGTGCTAAGCAGCTCGGTTCGCTGGATGCGCTCAAAAATTGGCCCGGCATCTACGCCAGTCCTCCTACCTGTGCAGAGCAGCCACTCTTCGGGCTGGCGGCCCACAACATCTTCGGCCTGTCCGATCATGGCAAGCAATGTGTTGCGAGCACCGCCCTTGAACTCGGCGTACCCGTAGATGTCTGCCATTTGGCCGGTCAGGTCGCTCAGAGACTCAAAAAACGGGTACAGAAACCAGTAGGACGGCTCGCTAACAGCAGCACTCGGCTCGCCGGGTAACGTCGAGCCGAGTGAAGAGTCGAAGAGCATGAAGTCGAGGGACATGAGGCGAAGGCTACACCCCTACTGCTTCGGGCAGGAAGGTGTGGGCGAGTTTCTTTCGCTCCTCCTCTAGCTTGCCGCTTTGGCTGTAGAAGTTGAACGGGTTGTCCCATACCACGCGCTGGATCTGCTCTTCCGTGAAGCCGTTGCGGCGTAGCTCGCCTACTGTGCGGGGCACGTTCAGGCAGTCGCTTGGGCCCCAGTCGGCGCTTGAGTTCAGCATCATGCGCTCGGTGCCGAATTTCTTCAGGATGTTGCAGGCGCGCTCCGGGCTCAGCTTCGTTACCGGGTAGACTGTGTGGCCGGCCCAGTAACCCGCTTCCTTCGTGATCGGGATGGTTTCTTCGTTGTTGTGGTCGATCAGGCACATGTCCGGGTTCATCCCGACTTCTTTGCAGATGTCGATGATGCGCTTGGTACCCTTGAACTTTTCGCGGTGCGGGGTGTGCACCATGATCGGCAGGTTTTCCTGTTTGGCCAGATCAAGCTGCTTGCGCAGGTACTCTTCTTCGCGCGGGGTGTGGCTGTCGAGGCCGATCTCGCCGATCGCCAAGCACATCGGGTGCCTCACCCACTGCGGCAGGATCGCCATTACGTCTTTGTTGACACGGTCGTCGTTGGCTTCTTTCGGGTTCAGGCCGATGGTGCAGAAGTGCTTGATGCCGTAGTCGGCGGCGCGCTTCACTTCGTAATCGGTGAGGTGGTGGAAGTAGTCAATGAAGGTGCCCACGCTGGTACGCGGCTGACCCAGCCAGAACTGGGGCTCGGTGATGTGCGTGATGCCGGCCGCGGCCATTTTTTCATAGTCGTCGGTGACGCGGCTGATCATGTGGATGTGAGGTTCCCAGATACGCATGTGATTCTCCTGTGGCCGGTGCCCGGTGCTCAGTGCTCAGCGCCCTAGACCCGTTCCTTCAACCAGTCAGCCCTGACAACTAATCCCCAACCCCTACAATCTGCCGTCCCGCTCACATCATCATCGGGTCTTCTTCGGCGCCTACTTCGGGGGCCAGGCCTGATTCGTCGGCCGGCGCCAGTTCGGCGTCTTCGTCGGGCACTTCAGGCACCGTGATTTCGCGGGTGGCTTTGTCGACTTCGTCAAACTTGTCCAGCGCGGGCTTGGTCTTTGGCGCATCGCCCGGATTCATGGCTTCGAAGAAACGAATCTGCGCCGCGAAATCTTGCGACGCGCGCGCTACTTCGCCCACGGCTGTGCCGATGCGGCCGCGCAGGTGGCGCAGGTCGCCGGCTTCGAGGTTGCGGTCTTTGTCGAGGCCGTCGTTCAGTGTCTTGAGTTCCGCCAGCGCGGCGCCCAGTTGCGTGGCGACGTGCAGGTAATCGGCGGCCAGCAGGCCATGATCGCCCGGCTCGCTGCCCGTGGCGACAGGCTCAGTGATCGAGGCGCAAAGGCGCGCGGCCTCAACCTGTTTTTCGAGGAACAAGAGCTTCATTTCAGCCGACATCACGCCCCCGTTTCTAAAGTGGCATCAAGGGCACCATGATAACGTCGTCAACGTAATTGCATAACCCAATTGCGGTTGGGACTCGCCGATGTGTTTGTCGTTGCCTGCGGTGTGCCCGAATGCGAGACTTCGCCCCGGAGAATCCCTATGAACAAGACTATGCTCGCCGTCGTCGTGCTGGCCCTGACACTGACCACCGTGCAGGCCCAAGACGACAAACCGGCGGAACCCGCGCCCGAAAAGAAGACCGAGTCCGGCATCAAGCTGGACTGGAACTTCACGAAGGGTCTTGAACGCAAGTACCGCCAGGCACAGGTCCTGACCCAATCGATGGATTTCGGCATGGGCGCCAGCGACGTGGTCTCAGACACCACGACCTGGTACACGGAAAAGTGTCTTGGCTTCACCGAAGACGGTGCCGTGCACCTGCAATACACCTACGACCGAATCCACGCGAAGATTTCGGCGACCGGCATTGAGTTTGACTACGACACCGCGGACCCGGACGAATCTCAGCTTGAAGCCATGCCGTCGATGCGCGGAGTGGTCGCGACCGCAGGCAAGACCTTCGAGTACGAGCTGACCCTTGAGTACGAAGTCCGCCAGCTGATTGGCTGGGACAAGGTCCGCGAAAGCATCCTCAAGGATATGGGTGAAGAGGTTGCGGCGCAGATGGCCCCGACCTACAGCGACGAGAACATGACGAACCAGCTTGAGGCTCAGTATCGCGGCCTCTCGCCCAAGCCCGTGGCCAAGGGCGACACATGGGTGTGGATGCAGGTCGTGCCCGCGGGGCTGCTGGGAAGCATGACCTACGAACACACGGTCAAGCTGGACGAGTTCAAGACGGAAAACAAGCTGCATACCGCCCACATGTCCAGTGAAGGGAAGATGAAGTTCCAGAAGACCGACGACCCGACCTATGCCGAATGGAAGATCAGCTACAGCGACATCTCGGTCAAAGGTTCGATGGTGTGGGACGTGAAGGCCGGCATGGTGCGGTCATCCAAGCAGGAGAACGCGATGACCATGGTGATCGACTACGGCGCGCAACTGACCCAGAAGATCAAGAGCGTTGCCGAGCTTGAGCTCTTGCCCGAGGAAAAGCCCGAAGCCAAGCCCGAGCCTGACGCCAACCCGAAAGACTGAACCCGGCCGGCTTTTCCGGTTGCCGCCGCATGAACCTTGCCCGACAATGATGGCGGGAGATGCCCATGCCTTACGTCTATCTGGATGCGCCGGCAGATTCCTCTGAACTGGACACGTACCGCGGCTATCAGGTTTCGCGCCTGGTGTTGCGCGCCGCCGGCGGGCCTCAGCCGCCCCGCGCACTCATCGGCCCCGATGAGCTGGTGCTGGACCTTCCCCCGGCCGGCAGTTTCGCGGTCGTACCCGCCGCCACGGTGGTCCGGCGTGGGCGGCGCGTACCCGTGCAGACGCGCTGGCAGCGCCCGCTGGTGCCGAACTACCTGCTGGCTTCATGGCTGATGGTGCCCGCGTTGTGCGGCCTGCTGGTTTGGTTTGTCGGCCATGTGGGGCCGTAGCGACGGGATCCTATGGCCTCGCCGCTTCCCGCTGCTGGAACCCGACCAACACCACTTCGTGCGGCCGCCACGGACACAAAATTTTCCCTGCGTCGGTTTCTACCTCGCATTGAGGTGCCGCACGTTGCACTCGGTGAATATCCGACACCGTTGACGACGTTGCCCGCGTTGCCCAATGTTTGGCTGAAGCGCGAAGACGCGAGTTCGCCGCTTTACGGCGGCAACAAGCTGCGCACACTCGAGACGTTGCTCGGCGATGCACTTGCGCGCGGATTCAAGCGGGTCTGGACACTCGGGGCCTACGGCAGCAACCAGGCGCTGGCATTGTTTCTGCACGGCAAAAGGCTGGGCCTGCATACGGCGGCGGTGCTGTTCCCGCAACGCGCGACGCCCACCGGTGCCGAAAACCTGCGCGCGAGCCTGAGCCACGCCGATGAACTGCGCCTGCTGCGAACCGTGGCAACGTTTCCGTTGCGCTGGTGGGCGTTGTCGGGGCGCGCGGCCGAGTATCTCGTCACGCCCGGCGGCGCGGTGCCGCTGGGTGCTTTGGGCCACGTGAGTGCGGCGCTGGAACTGGCCGAGCAAGTACAGCGCGGGGAGTTGCCGCCGCCCGCGCACATTGTGCTGGCGGTCGGCAGCCGTTGCACGACGGCGGGGCTGATGGCGGGGCTGCCGCTGGCGCGCAAACTAGATCTGTGGCCGTGGCCGCTGCCCATGGTGCACGCGGTGCGCGTGACACCCTGGCCGATCACGGGCCGCGCGCTGATCCTGAAACTGGCCCGCGCCACAGCCCGCGAAATCGCCAAACGCGGCGGCCCCGAGATCACCGTGGACCCGGCACAGCTGAAGCTGCACACAAGCCAGTTCGGCTGGGGTTACGCCCGCATCACACAAGCAGGCAAAGCGGCCGCCGGGCAATTCCAGCAATGGGGCGGCCCGCCGCTCGACAGCACCTACGCCGCCAAGAGCGCGGCCGCATTGCTGGCAATGACGCACAACGAACCCACCGTGTACTGGTGCACAAAAAGCAGCGCACCCATGCCGGCCGAAGACAAACCCAGAATCCAAGCCGCCCCACAATTCATCCAAAGGTGGCTGAACCAAGCGCAGTAAGTGGTAAGTGGCACGGCCGCATCGGGAGCGCTGGCATCCCGCCGGCATCTCCCGCGTGGCCTCCGGCCCGCGGGTGTTTTCAATGCGCTGGGAACGCCGATCTATTGATCGGCCGCTTTTACCGCAAACGCGCCCCCGATTCCGCTTGCAACCTGCTGTACCGTCCGTAATGTCAGAGAAAACTGACGTAACTGAGGGCTGCGACATGACTGACCATGACGACAACACACGCCGCGAGATCGAAGACCGCTTCATTGAGGTCTGGGGCGAAATCAGCGCGCTTTGGGGTGTCAACAAATCCGTCGGGCGCATCCAGGCATTGCTGTACCTGGCCGCGGAGCCGCTTGATATCGAGTTTATCGGACAAAGGCTCCAGATCAGCCACGGCAACACCAGCACCAGCATCCGCGACCTGCTGGGCTGGGGCGTGATCCGCCGCGTGCACAAACCCGGCGACCGCAAGACATTCTTCGAGGCTGAGCAAGACCCCTGGACATGGTTCCACACCACTATCCGCGAGCGCCGCCGCCGCGAAGTCGTGCCCGTGATGGAGCGCCTGCATGAGGCCGCCGGCTTCGCCCAGGGCGCGGCCAAGATGGTCAAGGGTGCTGAACGCAAAGAGTACGAAGAGCTGCACGGGCGCATGCGTAAGTTCTCAGACTTCGCGCACGAGTTCGTCGATCTGATTGACGTGTTTCTGGCGCTGGGCCACGGCCGCATGGCCCGCGTGTTCCGAATGGCCGCCAAGCTGCTGCCCAAAGGAAAGGAGTGAGCCATGACTGCCTACGCCAGCTATCCGCTGCCCAGCGAACTGCCCACGGCATCAGTGCGTCGCCAGTTGGTTGTGGCCGTGCTCACAGGGATCGTGATGACGGGCTGGTTCGTCCGCATGTTCGTTTCCAGAGACCCCATCCTGCTGGATCCGACTTGGGGAAAGGGGGCGAAGTGCCTCGTTGGCCTCGCGTACTGGTTGTTGCTTCCGGCAGGGTTCGCTATCGCGGGCCTGATCGTCGGCAGCTATCGGCGACATGTTTCGCTTGAGTCCGCCGTTCGGCACCTGGCCGTCGCGGTCGGGATGACGGCTATCGGGATCCTTGCGGTGCTGGCGTTCTATTGCCTGGCAGACATGCGTCCAAAAACGAGCATCGCCGGCTATGTGATGGAGTTCATTTGCGTGACGGTGGTATCGCTCGCCGCCTATCTGGGGCCCGCCGTGCCTTTGAGTGTAGGAGCAGCAATCCCCGTAGTGCGTTTCCTCAATCGGCGCGAAGCGGCCGCGTTGCGCCAGGCGCAGCGGCGCTACTTTGACGGCCGCGAGAAGCAGCTGCGCCAGCGCATGGCACTCGCAGTGCGCAAACCCTGGCGCGGGACGAGCAGAGGCTTTCACCTCACGGCCGCAGTGTGCGGTGGAGTCTGCACTGCGGGCCTGACTGCGGCCGCGCTACTGATCACGTGTTCCAGCTTCCTAGGTCGCGGGGACTCCGAGCTTGGGTACGCGCTGGTCGTGCTGCTGGTGTGGCCGGCGCTCGTGGTCTGCATCGGCGCGAAAGTCCTCGGCTGCGGTGTCACACGCACGTGGAAAGAAGGCTCGATGCTGGCGGTGTTCGCCTACATCTGGTCGGTGGCCACGTTCACCGTGGGCGCGCTGGCGTTTCACATGGCCGAAAGTGGACGGCTGGCGCTGGACAAGGCCCTGATGTTCGGAATCGCATGCGCCTTCTTTGGCGCCATCTTCTCGCTGATTCCATGCCTCATAGCGATCGCAGGCTGCGCAGTCTTCGACAACGTCCGGAATTGCCACGCCAATTCAACGCAGCGCCCACAACGCGGGAAGCAAGCATGAATGCCTCGCGCAACAACCTGCTGGCGGCGGCTGGGCTTACTTTGGGTGGGCTGGCTTTGATGTGGCTGCTTACGGTGCACGTGGGCAACCTTTGGCATCGGCTGGCGTGGTTTTATCTGGCGATGATCCCGGTGGCGCTGCTGGCTGTGCGCCTGGACTGGAAGGCGCGTTTGCGCTTCAAGCCGGGGCATCTTGCAATCGGGCTTGGTGCGGCCTGTGCGCTTTGGCTTGTGGGCTGGCTTGGCAACCTGCTGCTGCGCGAGTTCACGCCTGACATGCTGGATGAACTGGGCGACTTTTACATGCTGATCGAGACCCTCCCGCGCTGGCAGCTGTGGCTGCTGCTGGTGTGGATCATCGCCGGCGAAGAGATCGTGTTCCGCCAGGGCGTGACCATCCCCCTATGCGAAAAGTGGAAGTGGCCGGGTGTGCTGCTTGCGGCCTGCTGCTTCATGCTGGTGCACATCCCCTGGGCGCCGCCGGTGCTGTGGCTGGCGTCGCTGTTCTTCGGCGCAGTCTGGAGCGCCATGGCCTGGAAGCTGCGTAGTTTCTGGGCACCGTTTGTGGCGCACCTTGGCTGGGACATACTGGTGTTTCTCGTGGCGCGGTACGAATAGCGCGCACCCCCGGTTGACCCGCGTCACGACTTCCCAAGAATGCCGGTCAGATTCTGAGCCCTCGGGGTACGCCCTATCGACAGTCGGGGACTCCGAACTTCCTGACCAGGCCCACGTAAAAGAAAGCGATCCGATGAAGAAACACCTGACCATGCTGGCGATTCTCGCGTCCGGCCTGCTGCTTACGGCATGCCCGCCCGAAGCCAACAACGCCGGCGGCGGCAACGCGCCAGCCAATACGACGGCCAATAACAACCCGCCTGAAGACAACCCGCCTGCCTTCGACCACGGCAAGGCCCGCGACGAAATGGTCGCCAAGGCCTGGGACTTTCTCAAAACCATGTACGACAAGCCGGCCGCACCGGATGACCGCGCGGGCATCAAGAGCGGCTGGGGCCCAAAGTCAATGAACGTGCCGTACACCGGCATGGTGTTGCAGGGGCTCGTGGGTACCAGGGCCTGGGACCCGGCCAACGACATGATCAAGGCCAGCATGGACTGGCTGGTGCAATCTCAGGAACCGACCGGCTCATGGAGCTACATGCCCGGCATTGAGCAGGTGAAGGGCCTGCGCGCGGTGTACATCACGGCAATCTGCGCCCAGTTGTTCGCGGAAGTGAACAAGCTGGACGGCCCCTGGAAGGGCAAGCTGAACAATGAGATCGCCAAGGCCCGCGATTACCTGAAGCAGTCGCAGGTAGGCCAGGCCGACGGCCCCGCGCCCGACTACGACAAGACCAAGGCCGGCTTCGGCGGCTGGGCCTACAGTAAAGAAGAAATCGGCAAGAGCGTCGGCGAACAAGGCAAGCCGCCCGCCAACATGAGCACGAGCGCCTTTGCCATTGATGCGCTCAAGGCCTGCGGCCTCAGCGAATCTGACCCGCTGTGGCAGGACGCGCTGACATTCCTCAAGCGCAACCAGAACGCGGGCGAAGTGCAGGACGAAGGCTTTGAGGCCATCGACAAGGCCACCGGCAAGAAGATCAAGATGGCCGGCAAAGACAGCCCGGATTACGGCGGTGCGATCTACAGCGAAGAGACCAGCATGGCCACCGGAGCCACGGAAAACGCCGACGGCACGGTCACGCTGTTCAGCTACGGCAGCATGACCTACAACCTGCTGCGGGCGTACCTGTTCGCGGGCCTCAAAAAAGACAGCGTCCCAGTGAAGCTCGCGTTCGGGTGGGTGCAGCGCAACTACACCATGGAGCGCGTGCCCGGCTTCCGCGATGAGAAGCAGTACGAAATGGGCCTGTACTACTACTACATGAGTGTGGGCAAGACGTTGAACGCATTCGGCGAAGCCACCATCGAAGAGGCCGACCGCGGCCTGAAGCACAACTGGCGCGAAGACCTGACCAAAGCCCTGCAGAAGCGCCAGAAGGCCGACGGAAGCTGGCTGAACGACAAGCACGACCGCTGGCAAGAAAACAGCCCGGTGCTGTGCACGGCCTACGCGCTGGAAGCTCTGCGCAACACGAAGTAGCGATTCATGCACGCAGCATCAAACCGGGGCGACGAAAGTCGCCCCGGTTTCGTGAAGCCTAGGAACGCCAATCGGCCGCAGTGCGTGTTGCGGGCTTCCAGCCTGCACGTGGCAGGCGCGTCCCGCCCGTGGCCGCAGTTCAGCCCCAGCCGAAAGGCTGGAGACGAGCCACCCCAAGGCTGCATCGCACGATCACAGCCCGCCGCGTAAGCGGTGGAGCGGTTGGGACGGACACCCGAACGTGCACTCCGGCCCCTCCATCGCTGACGCGATGGGCTGTGACAACACGATGCGCGTGAAGTGGACCCCTGGTGCGCAGGTCGCTTTCACCCCATCCGCCGCCGCAAGCATCGCCGGAAACGACGGCGCGCAAAGAAGATACGCCGTAGCGCTGTGCATTCACCACGATTCGTTTGCAAACCACCCCAAGGGGTGTTTGAATTGGGCCTCAAGACAATTTCGTGACATTGACTGATTCGGGCTGAGGAAGCCGTTGTGGAGCGGTGTCCGCTGGCCCAGCAGCGTCAAGGAGTTACATAGAATGAAAAGACTTTGCTTGGGATCGGGCGTCACGCTGCTGTTGCTGCTTTCGTGCGGCCTCAACGCGCAAACTTACCCGCTAGGTCAGCAATCGATTTCAGGTGCAGCTTCTACCACAGGCTCTTCGACAACTGGGTACCATCTCGGGTACGAGTTCCAAGTCACCACGTCTGGCGTGATTGTGACGCACCTGACTTGCGTTGTACCCCATACGGGCAGTGCAACGGTTGCGCTTTGGAGCACGACTTCAACCTCCACGCCATTGGCACAGGCGACCAGTGCCTCAGGCACAGTTGGTGGTTGGAGAACAATGCAATTGACGACTCCCGTAGCCCTGACTCAAAACGCAACCTATAGGATCGCCGTATCCACATTGCAGTGGTACTACTGGGGCCCGGGCACGGGCACTGGTAATTGGACACCTACCGGGACGATCGCGTACACACAGTACTGCTACATCGGCGGCACAACGGTGCAGTACCCCTCTTTGGTTGGATCCAGCAACAACTATGGATTTGCAGACATTGGCTACACGACGGGACCGAGCCTATCCACTTCGGTTTCGACGTTGCCACTCGGTACGACTGTATCGGGTACTGCGGGCACGACGGTCAACTACACCGTGTCGGGCACATCTACGACGGGTTCCACGACGATCACGGCTCCGACAGGCGTCGAAGTCTCGTTGGACAACGTAACCTTTGCTGCCACGCGCACGATCGCGAGCACGGGTAACTGGGGGCCGACTACCGTGTATGCGCGCATTGCTTCTACCGCTTCGCCCGGGGCTATCTCGGGCAACATTACCCACGTCACGGCCAGTGCTACCACGCGTAATGTGGCCGTGTCCGGCAACGTGATTGCTCTATCGGCCACTCCTAACTCGCTCAACTGTGGGTCTACGGGGCAGGGTACTCCTTCTACTCCGGTGTCCTACAACCTTACTGGCAGCAACCTTTCAGGTAACACGGTCCTTACGGCGCCGGCTAACTTTGAGATTGCTACGGCTTCTACCGGCCCGTTCTCGGGCACTCTCACGTTCACTACGGCTACCTTGAACCAGGACATCTATGTGCGCCTTACTGGCGCTACGCAGGGCACATTCAATGGCAACATCACCAACGTGAACTCCGGCGTCACCGTCTATGTGGCGCTTACCGGCAGCGTGACCCCGCCCAATGACCTTGCGTTCTCGCGCAACGGACCTGCGGTTGCGGCCATGGTCGACAACGACGCGCAGGGCACCGGCGGCAACGGTTTGGTCGTGCTGGACTTCAGCTTCGCCACCAACCAGGCCGCTTGGACCGTCACCAGCATCACCTTCACCGAGTCCGGCAGCATGGACGCCAGCACGGACGTCAACTTCATCGGCCTGTACGAAGACACCTCCGGCGGCACCGCGGGCGTGTTCGACGGCCCGACCGTGGACCTGCTCGCCACGGGCACTTCCGGCACGGTCTTCTCCGGCGCCAACGGCGACTACGTCGCGACACTCAGCAACTCGGCGATTCCGGCGTCCACCACACGGCGCTTCTTCTTGGTTGTCCGCCTGGCCGGCACCGCCAGCGCTGGTGAGACCCTGAAGGTCGAAATCAGTGCGGCCGCAGCCACCACCGGCGGCGTGGGCAACATGAACGGCGTGCCGACGACGGCCGCAAACAACGCGCTCACGATCAACCCGGCGACACTGACGGCGACGTTCAACGGCCCGGGTGCATACACCACGGTCAACAACGACGCGCAGGGCACCGGTGGCCTGCTGGTGCTGGATGTGACGCTGGCGGCACGCAACGACTCGTGGACCGTCACCAGCCTGAGCTTCAGCGAAAGCGGCACCATGGACGCCACCGCTGACCTGAACCTGCTTGCGCTGTATGTAGACAAC
>CALLQI010000009.1 GCA_938014885.1 uncultured bacterium | reverse complement strand
CTGTCGGCCGGTGCGCCATGCCTCCACGGTCGGCTCAGCTCAAACGTTAGGCGTCACAAGCCCCACCTAGGCAATCCACCGCTCACTCGCACAACACTCGCACAACACTCGCACCACACCATGTCCCTCTATCCGACGATCATCCGTGCCGGTGCAAAGCTTGTTTGTAAGGGCTGCCAACGCGACTTTGAGGTGACAGCCGAATGGTTGGCGACTACTCGAGAGAAGCACTTTCCGAAGCGCGTCCACAATGTTTTGTACGAAGAGGATGTTCGTCGCTTGAAGTGCTCATCCTGTGGAGCCAGAGACATCAAGGTGATTGATCCGCCATTGCAGCAGGCCTCAACGCAGGTTGGCGGCAGCTGGGGCGATATTCCCTTCTACCCAGATTGGCGAGATCAAGGTTGATTAAACTTTCCGACCTTCAGCATCGCCTCGCAACATGGTGCGAATCTAAGCCGCTTGTCGCGCGTGCATGGATTTTTGGAAGCCGCGCTCGCGGCCAAGAGAAAGTCGGCAGCGACATCGACATCGCAGTCGAGCTCGACCTCACGGCGGCTGCAGGGGTCGACGACAGCGGGGGGCTTGCAACATGGATGTTCGAAACACAGACCTGGGAATCGGAGTTGTCGGCACTATTCCCATTCGAAGTCGACCTTGAACAGTACATCGCAGGCCAGACACCAACGATTGCCACCGCGTTGGATGAGTCCAGCGTCTTGGTCTACCAGAAGTCATAGCAAGCAATGCCGCACCTCGGTGACGCCTAACCCCTCGCTCAAGCGGACCGCCAACGGCAGGCCACCAGGCCCGGGCCGGTGGTACGCGGTACATTTTCATCGGCCCGGGCCTGGCGTCCTGCCGTTGTCGCCCGCTTAGCTCGAACGTTAGGCGTCGCTTGCCGCCAGAGGAGCGTCCACCATGCTCATCTCCGGTCGTTGCCACTGCGGGAACATCCGCTTCCAGCTCAATTGGCTCCCCGAGCCAATCGAGATCCCGGCGCGCGCTTGCACGTGCACCTTCTGCACGAAACACGGTGGCGTGTGGACTGCCTGTCCAACAGGCGAGCTCACCATATCGATCAAGGAACCCGCCCTCCGTTCTCGCTACACCTTTGGCACCAAGACAGCCGACTTTCATGTCTGCGCCCGGTGCGGAGCAGTTCCAGTTGTCACCAGCAAAATCGAAGGAACAACCTATGCCGTTGTCAACGTCAACACCTTTGAAGGTGTCGACAGTTCCCTCCTCAAGAGAGCTTCAGTCACCTTCGACGCTGAAGACGAACAGTCCCGTCTGGCACGGCGCAGGCGCAACTGGATCGGCCGCATCAATTTCACAGGAGGCGACGCCTAACCCTTCGCTGGAGCCGACTCGCTCCGGCATGGCACTTGGCCCGCGAGGCGCTGCTTCTTATCATCCGCCTCGCGGGCCAAGCGCCATCCCGGCGCTCGCGCCTCAGCTCAAACGTTAGGGCGCACAGAAGGAGCCGCTATGGCTGACCTTGGTTTCGTCGAAGCCTTCGCCAAGTTTGGTGCAAAGCCGGTGAATCCGATGTGGGCCGTGTCCGCAATTGCGGAGGACGGTGCCCTAGTGCTTAGTTGTTGGGCGCACATCTGCAAGCCGGGCGGCAAGGGTGTACTCGTCTACGCCGATTCGCTATCGCGTTGGGGCGGGAACGAAATGGGCGCCAACCTTTTACGCACGCATCTCCGTCAAGCCATCACCGACGATCTCCCTGTCCGCATGGTTGTGGCAACGACCGCTGAGACCGAACTTGTTGACAGCGGGCACGACGCTAGCAAGGTCAAGAAGACCTTCCACATTCGCCCAGAAATTGTTGGTCGAGTTGTGGCCTTCGACGGTGACAACTACGTCATCGAGTACCGCCGTGCGCCCTAACCCTTCGCTCGAGCGGACCTCCACCGGACTGGCACTTGGGCCGCGAGGCGCTCAGGCTTAGCATTCGCCTCGCGGCCCAAGCGCCAGTCCGGCGTCGGCCCACTCAGCTCAAACGTTAGGCCTCATGAACGAATACGTCGTCCGTCTCGCTGCGGCAGAAGACAACGACGCCATCCAAGCGCTGTTCGCATCAGCCATCAGCCAGGCGGACTGGCTCCCGGAGTCAGCGCGAAGCGCTACCGATCTCGCTTCCGTGACGCAGGACGAACTGATTCTCGTCTGCACTACCTCGTCAGGGTCAATCGTTGGCTTCGCTTCAATGTACGCACCCGACAGATTCCTTCACCACTTGTTCGCCGCTCCGGGTTGGGAACGCAACCGAGTCGGAAGCGCACTGATTGCGGGGCTCCAACATTGGGTCAAGCCACCGTGGCGGCTGAAATGTCTCATCGCCAACGAGCGTGCTCTGGCGTTCTACTCGCACACTGGCTGGTTAGAGGTGCTGCGGTCTGAAGGGCCCGAAGGGCAATACGCGCTACTGGAGAAGCAATGAGGCCTAACCCTTCGCTCGAGTGGACTGCCCCCGGCAAGCCGCTTGGCCCGCCAGCCGGTCTGGGTCATCATCCGTCTAGCGGGCCAAGCGCCTTCCCGGCGTCAGCCCCTCAGCTCAAACGTTAGGCCGCACAGGCGCCGTTGAGGCGCTTCTGTCCGCTCGGGGTGGCCCACGCTACTTAGTAGGAGGCAGCATGACCACATTCGTCCTGGTTCACGGCGCCTGGCACGGTGCCTGGGTCTGGCCTCGCGTTGCAAGGCTCCTTAGGAGCAACGGGCACGAGGTCTTCACCCCGACTCTCACGGGAGTCGGCGAGCGGTCGCATCTTGCGGGGCTCGAGATCAACTTGAGCCTGCACATTCAGGATGTCTGCAATGTCTTGCGGTGGGAGGACCTCCAAGACATCGTTCTTTGCGGTCACTCATATGGAGGCGCCGTCGTTCGCGGAGTTGCCGATGCAATGCACGACCGGATCCGCTCGCTTGTCTACGCCGATGCGTTCATCCTCGAAGACGGCGAGGCGCTCTGGGACCATGTCGAGCCGAAACGCCCTTACTTCATACAGGGCGCAGGTGAGCACGCCGGTCGGACCAAGCCGATCCCAAGCGAAGACTTCCACGTGAACATAGCCGACCTGGCCTGGGTGAAGTCGAAGGTGGTTCCCATGTCACTGGCGTGCTTCGTCGAGCGCATTCGCTTGGTAGGGAATCACCGCAAGGTTAGCAAGCAGACCTACGTCTACGCGGACGGATGGAGTCCTTCCCCCTTCACCAAGTTCTTCGACAAGTTGTCCAGCTCACCTGGCTGGAGCGTTCACCGCACCCACACCGGACACCACGCGATGCTCGACAACCCTGAAGAGTTCGCCAGTCTGCTACTGAGCAGCGCCTGAGAGCCTCGGCACGGTCGGAAAGTGCGGCCTAACCCTTCGCTCGAGCGGACTGCCACCGGCAGGGCACTTGGGCCGCGAGGCGGCCAGTGTCATCATCCGCCTCGCGGCCCAAGCGCCCTGCCGTTGCCAGCCGCTCAGCTCAAACGTTAGGCGTCACAATTACCTTGGGCTGCTTTGCCAGCGCAGTGCCAATGACACGACAGATCTTCGCGAGACACTATGAACGCTTCATTCCGCTCTAAGGCACTGCTACTTGCTTTGGCGTTACTGGGCGGCTGCGCGCAGTATCAATGGCAGAAGTACGGCGCGACACAGCAAGACTTCAATCGCGAGTCTTATGAGTGCCAGGTTGAGGCCGCGCGACTTTATCCTGCGGCAATTGTCACTCAGCAGCTTACTAGCGGGTACACGACTCCATCAACCACGAACTGCTACGGCTCTGGCTCGGCTTACGGAGTTGGCAGCACTGTGTACGGTTCCAGTTCCACCAACTGCACCACTACACCTGGCCAAACTGTGGCGCCAGTCACGTACACGGCTGATGCGAACACTAGCAATCGCAATCAAGCGACGCAAGCTTGCATGGTCGCCCGCGGGTGGCAACGCGTGCGGATCACAGGCAACCAGAGAACCCAGCCGACTGCATCGGGGATGTCTTGCGCGGTCGACGCGGAATGCCCTGCAGGCAATAGCTGCCGCAGCAAGAGGGGCGGAGGCACCGAATGCCGCCCAATCCAGCTTTCCAACTAGCTCACCAGGTCGACTGCTCCTGCAGGGTCCGGCCTCCGCTCGGTGACGCCTAACCCTTCGCTCGAGCGGGGACCTCCACCGGCCTGGCACTTGGCCCGCGAAGCGATCATGGCCTATGCTGCGCCTCGCGGGCCAAGCGCCATTCCGGCTCCGGCCCCTCAGCTCAAACGTTAGGGCGCATAGCCCACCGCAAGATGTCCACCCCGACCTATGCAGATCGTGGTAGTCAGCATTGGCTTCAACTCGCCGTCGCTGAGGCCCCCGAACTCTTGCGGGCGTCACTGACTCAGGCCGGAGCTCTCCGTCCGCATGAGCAGGTGTCTTGGTCCGCGCCCCTGGCTGCTGAGCGCTTCGCGGAGCCGCGTGACGCGGCTGCACTGCGCAAGGCCGGAATAGCGACTCTTCCAAGTCGTAGCCTAGCTAGTTTCTGGCCAAAGGGCGGGCCCGTGTGGGATGCAGTTGCACGAGTCGGCAGCGGCTCGCTCTTCGTTGAAGCAAAAGCTCATACCAAGGAGGCAGAGTCACCGCCTTCCCAAGCTGGGCCGGCCTCCCTATCCAGGATCAAAGCCGCGTTAGCCGAGGCGAGAGCCTTCTATGCGCCCTCATCAACGGCAGATTGGCACCTTACCTACTACCAGTACGCCAATCGCCTGGCTCACCACTTTCTCCTTGCAAATCTCAACGGGTTGGACAGCAGGCTGGTCTTCCTCTACTTCCTCAACGATCACGATATGCGAGGCCCTTCGCAGGTCCGCGAGTGGGAGGCAGTGACGCACCAGATTCATGCTGCCCTTGGCCTTCCAGCAAGCCTCGAGTCTTTCGGTGTCTATCACGCATACCTCGATGTTCGCGCCCTGCAAAATGCGCCCTAACCCTTCGCTCGAGCGGGGACCTCCACCGGCCTGGCACTTGGCCCGCGAAGCGCTGCCAGTCTATGCTCCGCTTCGCGGGCCAAGCGCCACTCCGGCTCCGGCCCCTCAGCTCAAACGTTAGGCGTCACGAATTGGAGTAGTGCCATGTCTCGCACGAAGCCCAAGTTGTTCTTGCTGCCGGGTGACGATCTGAGCGTGTCCTCACTGGCCGGTTTGCACTCGAGTATCACCGGCAGGGAGCCGACCAAACGAGAAGTGCAAGCCGCAGAAAGGATGCTGGCGCAACACTCCGCAGATTCGTCCAAATGCCTTAGAAGCCAGCGAGGTAGTGACATGGGAACTCTCTCCGCCATTCCGATTCGTCAGCCGTACATCGATTGGATCCTTGAAGGGAGCAAGACCTGGGAGATCCGGAGCAAGCCCACGAAGAAGATTGGACCGGTTGCGTTGATCCGCAGTGGCTCGGGAACTGTCGTAGGTGTGGCCCGCCTGACCAAGGTGATAGAGCTCACCTCCGGCATTGCTCGAGCAAACGCCAAGCACATTCATGTCTCGCAAGCTGAGGCAACGAACCTAGCCGGACTCTTTGCATGGGTCCTTGAAGACGTCATCAGGCTGGATAGTCCGGTCCGATATCACCATCGGCCAGGTGCAGTCACTTGGGTGACGCTCGACGAGGAGACGGCAAGAGCCGTCGACGCTGAGGCGAAGCGCTCACACCGCCCATAGCGAGGATTGGCTATTGGCGCAAGACGTACGCGAGTGGTTGCCCTGGATGTTCGTATGCACTGTTGCCTTGCTGGGCTAGCGTGAACTGCCGGCACACTCCTGTACTGAGGCAGTGGTAGGCCAGCAATGACGCCTAACCCTTCGCTGGAGCCGACTCGCACCGGTATGGCACTTGGCCCGCCGGCCAGTGTGGTTCATCATCCGTCCAGCGGGCCAAGCGCCACACCGGCGCTCGCGCCTCAGCTCAAACGTTAGGCAGCACAAACGCCGTGAGGACTACAGTCGGGCTGCATCAAAGGAACCTGCATGTCCGCCCGCCCGACCCGCAAGACCAAGTCTGTCGCCATCAAGGCTGCGGAGCTTGCAGTAGCGGTGCCACAAGTTGTGGCCCATCGAGTAACTCGAATGGCCTTGTCTGGGCCAACCCTGTCTGAGCGCGATCGCAAGGAGTTCCAGCTCATGGTCGCGGAGAAGAAGACAGCCTTCGCCGAGGCCTGGCATGCCATGGCAATGCAGTCTGTGCGCGCCAATCAAGCCCTTGCAACTTCCTTCCTTCGTTCCATCTGGTCTCCGTCACTCAGAGGCAAGCCCACCGCAAGCAAGGTCGTGGCGCAGATCCAGGGCGCAGCGCTGGGCGTGTTCGGCAAGGGGCTTGCCCCGGTGCATCGCAAGGCGGTGGCAAACGCCAAGCGCCTTGGGCGCACCAAGCTGCGCTGAGCTGCTGCCTAACCCTTCGCTCGAGCGGGGACCTCCACCGGCATGGCACTTGGCCCGCGAGCCCGTGGTTCTTATCATCGGTCTCGCGGGCCAAGCGCCATCCCGGCGTCGGCCCCTCAGCTCAAACGTTAGGCCGCACCAGCTACACCATGCCCATTCCGGCGCATCTCTCGGCGTTCTGGAATGAGTTCGCCAAAGCCACCGGCGGCGCGGACGAAGAACGCTTCTACGAAGCCTTCTTCTTCGGCGACAGCGAGGAAATGGCCAACGAACTCGCCGAGTTGGTTCTCCAGGGCACAAAGCGCGCAACAGCCGGAGCACTGTGGGCCTATGAGGCTGAAGGACAAGAACTTCCGCAGCCTGGCGACCTGAGCGTCGTCACAGATTGGTCGGGTCAACCTCTGTGCGTCATCGAAACCCAGTTAGTCGAGGTCGTGCCCTTTTGTCAGGTCACCGCCGAGTTTGCCGCCACCGAGGGAGAAGGCGACGGCTCATTGGCCTTCTGGCAAAGGGTGCACCGGGAGTTCTTCTCTCGCGAGTGCGCAGCAGCGGGCCGAGATTTCACAGAGTCCATGCAGGTCGTGTGCGAGCGCTTCGCCGTGCGGTACCGGCCTTCCGCCAGTGCGGCCTAACCATTCGCTGGAGCCGACTCGCACCGGCATGGCACTTGGCCCGCTTCCCGGAGTGGTCCATCATCCGTCCAGTAGGCCAAGCGCCATACCGGCGCCCGCGCCTCAGCTCAAACGTTAGGCGTCACGTGACCCCCGCCCTGCACATTCAACTCGCTCTGGCAAGCGATGCCAAAGCGATCGCCGAGATGTCGCGGAGCTTGATCGAGTACGAGCTTCCTTGGACTTGGCAGCCTGAACGCGTGGCGCGCGCGATTGCCTCACTTAACACAAACGTTGCGGTCGTTCGCGATCGGGACAAACTGATCGGGTTCGGCATCATGGAGTACTGGGACGAGGACGCTCACTTGGTACTGTTTGCCATCCAGCCCAATCGCCAGCGGCAAGGTGTTGGCAGCTCAATCCTGGCCTGGCTCGAATCCTGTGCAGTCGTAGCCGGCTCAAAGCGGGTTCGCGTCGAGGCGCGCCGAGACAGCGTCGCTGCCCGCAGTTTCTACAACGAGCATGGGTACCACGAGGTTCGCGTCAAGCGGCGCATGTACAGCGGCACTGCGGATGGTGTCCACCTCGAAAAGTGGCTCCGCGTGCCGAATGACGCCTAACCCTTCGCTCGAGCGGACTCGCACCGGCATGGCACTTGGCCCGCGCAGCTCTCAGGCTTAGCATCCGCTTCGCGGGCCAAGTGCCATACCGGCGCTCGCCACCCTCAGCTCAAACGTTAGGCGGCACAACCCCGACGGGTTTGGATCGGCGCGGCCTGGCGTATGTTGAACTCGATTACGACCGCACCCTATTGGAGTCAGCCCATGTCACTCGAAGCGTTCAAGTCCGCCGTTATGCCACTGCTCGCCGAGCTTGAGGCGTCGGCGAATGCACACGACACTGATCGCCATATGGCCGCGTACGCCAGAGAATCGTCGCTGACTTTTGTGTTCAACGGCGAGATCGTTCGCGGGTGGGATCAACTTCGCGAGTTGCAACGCCAGTGGTGGAGCAATGGCAAGGACAAGGTCAGTTACACCTACGTCGACAGCCCCATATTCGAAGCCCTGGGAGACGACGCCGGCCTCACCACGGTCTTGATCGCCGCCAGGAAGGATGCAGTCGACGAGAGTGTCGTTGAGAAAAGACTTGCGTACTCGGCGCTATGGCGCAGGCTCCCGGAGGGCTGGCGGATTACCTTCGCCCACGAGTCCAGCAACAAGTGAGCCCTGGCCAATCGGGCTTCAGCGGACGATGGTGCCGCCTAACCCCTCGCTCAAGCGGAGCGCCAACGGCAGGCCACCAGGGCCCGGCCTGGGGTACGCGGTACATTTTCCCAGTCCGGGCCCTGGCGTCCTCCCGTTGTCGCCCGCTTAGCTCGAACGTTAGGCCTCAAGTGACCCAAGCAGTAGCGCCTCGTCCCAATCAAGCACTCG
>CALLQI010000008.1 GCA_938014885.1 uncultured bacterium | reverse complement strand
AGAACTGCGGTTGTCCACGAAGTACACGAAGGGTCACGAAGAACGGCCACTGCGTTTTGGGTGAACTACAGCGGCTTCAACCGCCAAAGCGCCAAGTCGCCAAAGTCTTTTTGGCGCCTTGGCGGTGTATGCATTTCGTAAGCCTTGTCGCCTTCGGCGACCGCTCGCTCACGCTTCGCGCTCCAAACCGGCGCGCCAATTCTTGGCGCTTTGGCGGTGCTTGCGGTTGCTTTGCTTCGTGATTCTTCGTGGCGCTTCGTGGGCAAACGTAGTTCGCTTTGGTCCTGCCGTTAACTCGGTGGGCTTTGGGGTTGTTCGGCCATGGCCAACAGTGTGAAGCTGAAGCCTACTTCGAAGTCTATGTGGTTGTCGGCTCTTAGATTGTGGGTTCGGGCCAGTTGGCCTGCCTCTAAGGCTCTCCAGCCGGCTTCTTCGGTGTTGCCCCGGCGCCGGGCTATCATGGCCTGCGCGCTGGCTAACAATAATTGATCGGCCCCAGATAATGATTGCGCGTCTGACAATTGTGCTTCCGCCATTGCCTTGTCGGCCTCGCGGCTTTCTCCGCACAGTTCGGCGCATACGGCAAGGCGGCAACAGATGGAGACTCGCTGGCGTTGCAGGCCGAAGTCCTGCATGCGCTTGTAATTCTCGCGCGCGAGCTCATAGGCTTCGGCCTCGCGTTTGCTTGCCATGCAGATTTGTGACAGCAGCGAAGTCGCATACATCAGGTGATATGTACGAAGCCGCCCCGGGCCCACGCGGCGCACGTAGCGCAGCGAAACTTCTGCGGTGCTTACCTGCCCCAGGTAATGCTGCCACACGGCGAGGTTCAGCGTGCCGATTGCTTCCACCATCACCATGCCGTGCTTGCGCGACACTTCGACCACGCGGCGGCCCTCGGTTACGGCCTCATCGAGGTCGCCGGCGTTCCAGAGCAGCACCGCCAGCACGGCGCGGGCCTGCGCCAGCATGCCGGTGGTGTTGGTGCGCTCAAGCAGCTGGATCGATTCATTGATCGCGGCGCGTGCTTCGGCGTACCGCTGCAACTGGTTCAGGCACAGCGCGACGCCGACCAGGCTTGAGCCGAGCATCACCGTCGCATTCAGGCTGATGGCCAGGTCGCGCGCGGCCTCAAACTCGCGCAAGCCGGCCTCAGCGCCCTGGGTGTGGCGGATAGCTTCGCCGCGCAAGGTGTGCATGCGCATGCGGGCGTGTTCGGGCTCGGTGCCGGAGCCGCCGAGGATGCGCAGCACGTGCGCGGTCTCACCGGCCAGAAGTGCCAGGCGTGCCGCGGCAATGCGGCCGCGCGGCGACAGGCCGGCGAGTTCAATGCCGAAGTGCGACTCGAGTTCCTTCAGCGCCTTCTGCGCGCCTTCGGGGTCGGTGGCCAGGGCGTGCAGTTCCAGCATTGCCACCAGGGCATCGGTGCGGGCGCGGGTGCCGGGCTCAATCTGTTGCAGGGCAGCGCGCAGCCTTTCGCGGCAGGGAGGCAGATCAAGCGGTGTGGCATTGATTGAGGCCGCCGCCACGAAGCTTTCGACCCACGCGGGCTGGCCGATGCGCAGTGCCAGGTCCGCGGCCAGCAGCAGATTCTGGGCCTGGTTGCGGCCTTCGGCACCGGCGCTGACGCTGTGCCCGTCAATCGCCTGGCGCACGATTTCGCGGGCGCGTTCAAAGGCGGCGCGGGCAACGTTGATCTGCAACTGCGAGCGCAGCTCTTCGGGCTCATCGGCGAGTTCGCGATCCACGAACTGTCGCACGGCGGTGAATGGGCGCAGCAGCGGGCCGATCTCGGTTTCGTCGGTGCGCAGCAGGCTGCGATCGACCAGCGATTGCAGCAGCGCATGCGACTTCATTTCGCCGGGGTGCAGGTGGAAATCCAGCTTGGCCGCGAACTCAGGCACCAGAGCCGCCGGGAACTGGCATATGCCGCGCAGCAGGTCGCGCTCGCGCTGGCTGAGGCGCTGCCAGGTTTCCTTCACCGCATCGACCAGGCTGAGTTTGCGTGTGGCCGAAGTTTCGGTCGCGGGCAGGTTCAGCAGGCCGCCGCGGCCGCGCAGGTTGTCGGCAATCTGGGGCAGGGTCTGCTGCTGCATGCGAGCAGCCGCCAGCTCAAGGGCCAGCGGCACGCCTTCAAGCGCGCGGCAGATGGTGAACACGTCAGACATTGCCGGGCCCAGCAGGCGGAAGCCGGGTACGACCTTGCGCGCGCGTGACACGAACAGCGCCATGGCTTCGGACTGCATCGCGCCGTCGGGGTCCTTCGGCTGTTCGCGCGGCAACTCCAGCGGGCGCAGGCTGATGACTTCGATGCCCTTGTGCGTGGGCGCGTTCACGGCCGTGACGAGCAGCGCGCACTGCGGTGCAGCCTCGCGCAGTTTTTGCAGGCGCGTCTCCAAGCCTTCGGTGCGGATCGCGAGGTCGTCCAGCACCAGCAGGCATTGGCCGCGGGCCTCAAGCACTGTGCCAAGCTGGGCCCAGGGGTCGGCGTCGGGGCTGCAGCCCATGGCGCGCAACGCATACAGGGCCACGCCATCGACAGTTTCGGCCTGGGCGCAGAAAGCAAAGTACGCTCCGCCCGCAAAGCGCGACGCCAGCATGCTTGCCGCCTGCACCGCCAGCCGCGTCTTGCCCATGCCCGATGAACCCGTGATCGCGACCATGCGGCCCGGCTGCAGCGCGACATCGAGCTTGGACAGGTCGGTCTCGCGGCCGACGAACTGGTCGTAATACACGGGCAGCGCGACCGGCGAGGTGGGCACGCCGAAGAACGCCGGGGTGCCGACGAAGCGCAACGCGACCAGCGTCAGGTCATCGGTGGACTGGGCGCCGGCGCGGAATGCGTCAACGTCCTGCAGGATCGCGTCAACCAGTTCGGGCAGGTCGCACTCTTTCATGTCGGCGAAGCATTCGGCCATGCGCTCGGTGGTGTATTGCTGAAGCTGCTTGTTTTCGGCTTCGTTGACGCCGTCGGTGTAGAGCAGCAGGGTGTCGCCGGCCTGCAGCTGGATTTCTTCGGCACTGAGTGTTTTCTCGAGTTGCTGCGCCAGCAAAGCACCGATCACGCTGCCTGTGGAAGGAAGCTCGCGCGGCGCGTCGTCATCTTTGCCCAGATAAAGCGGCGGCATGTGCCCCGCTGAGGCATAGCGCAGCAGGCCGGTTCGCACGTCGAGCATGCCGAGGAAGATGCTGACGAAGCGGTTGTTGGGCAGATCGTCGGCGAGGTCCTGGCAGGTGAGGATCAGCGCGTCGCGGGGCGAGGGCGCCCGGCGCGCGTGGAACTGCAGGGTCTTCTTGGCCGCCACCATGATCATGCCGGCGTCCACGCCGTGGCCTGAAACGTCGCCCACCACGATGGCGACTTCGAAGGGGCTGAGCGCAATGAAGTCGTAGAAGTCGCCGCTGACTTCGTCGCAGGGCTCGTACTGGGCCTCCAGTTGCAGGCCTTCGATTTGCGGCTTCTTGGGCAGCATGCCGAACTGGATGCGGCGCGCGCTTTCCAGCACACGAGTCCGGTTCTTGGACGACGGCTTGTCAGGATTCGCATCCATGGGCCGTATGTTGTAGCCCAAGGCGGTTTGCCGCGAAACGCCCCAACTGCAACTTCACGCGTTGCGGATCTGGCGTTCGTGTTGGCGGCCCCAGGATTGGTAGCCGGGGTCCAGGCTGCCCAGTTGCAGGCGCAGCTCTTCGTGCAGCAGGCCGTTGGTGGCCACGGCGTTTTCGCCGAACAGCCAGTCGCCCTGGCCTTCGAAGTCGGTGATTCTGCCCCCGGCCTCAGTGACCAGCAGCGCGCCGGCGGCTACGTCCCACGGTTTCAGGTACGGTTCCCAGTAGCCGTCGAAGCGCCCGGCGGCCACGTAGGCGAGGTCAAGGCTTGCGGCCCCGGCGCGGCGCAGGTCGTGACAGGCCAGCACCAGCCTGCCGAAGTTATCCACGTTGTTGGCCTGCACTTCGTTGCGCACGTAGGCAAATCCGGTTGCGAGTATCGCCTGCGCCACGCCAGGCGTGCGGCTGACCTTCAGCCTGCGGCCGTTGAGGTACGCGCCTTCGCCCTTGGCTGCCGTGAAGCGTTCGCCCAGGCGCGGGGCCTCGACAAGCGCAAGCACGGGTTCGCCCTTGTGGCACAGTGCCACGCTGGCGGCAAAGAACGGGAAGCTGCGGGCGTAGTTGGTGGTGCCGTCCACGGGGTCAATGATCCAGCACCAGGGGCTGGCCTGCAGGTGGGCGCCGGTTTCTTCGGCGAGGATTGAATGGGAGGGGTAGGCTTCGCGGATTGCCTCAATGATGACGCGTTCGCTTTCCTTGTCGGCGATGGTCAGCAGGTCGCGGCGGCGGGTGTCTTTGCGTTCGATGTCGGCGTCATCGAGCTTGTCAAAGTAACGCATCTGGACTTCGTTGACGCACTGGGCGATGCGCGTAAGGAATGCAATGTCAGGGAGTTGCGTCATGGTGGGCGGGATTCGAGGATTTTCTGAGCTTGCGAGGGTTTCCCATACGTTATAAACTCGTTGTGCCGGAGCCGGGGAAATTGTCCTCCTCCAAGTTTCGACAGGTTTCTGCCGAAATGTGCCTCCCTCGGCACCGGTGATTTGGGACGGGCCGCCTTCCTCAGCGGCCCGTTCTGTTTTTTCGGCGTTCTTGACTGCGATCAGCCGCTGATTCGTTTCAGCGCTTCGCCGGCCCAGTAGCGCACGTCTTCGTCTTCATCTTTCAGTGCCTGCTTCAGCGCGTTTTCGGCGGGCTTGGCGCCGGGGCCCAACTTTTCCAGCGCGCGGGCGGCGTTGAAGCGCACGCGTTCGTCTTCGTCTTTCAGGCAGGTCGCGATGGCCGTGGCGGCCTTGCCTGCCTTTTCGCCCACGGCGGTCAGCGCCGTCAGCGCGCGCAGCCGCGTGTGCTGGTCGCCGCCTGCCAGCGCCCCGGTCAGCGGGTCCACGGCTGCGGTACCGATGGAACCCAGAGCATCGGCGGCAGCGCGGCTTACGTCGCCGGCGTCATCTTTCAGTAACTCCATCAACTTGGGCACCGCGCCGGCAGCCGAAGGGCCGATGTCGCGCAGCGCATCGGCGGCCTGTGCCCGCACGGACTCGTCACCCAGCAGTTCTGTCAGCGCGGGCACTGCTTCGGCCGCGTTGGGGCCGATCTGCCCCAGCGCCAGCACCGCGCGGCGGCGCACGCGGGCGTCGGTATCGGATAGCGTACCGATCAGCGCATGCACGGCACCCTTGCCGATGCGTCCGAGTGCCTTGGCCGCTGAGGCGCGCACTTCGCTGCTTTCATCTTTCAGCAGCTTGGTCAGCGCGGGCACAGCGACCTCGGCTGCCGGGCCGATGTTGCCCAATGCCTCGGCGCTGATCTGGCGAACGCTGGCGACGTCCTTCTGTGCGGCCTCAATCAACGCGGGCACGGCACCGGCCGAAGCGGGGCCGATGCGGCCAAGCGCGTGGGCGGCGTCGAAGCGTACGTTGGGGTCTTCGTCGCGAAGGGCCTTCACGAGCGGCGGCACGGCTTCAGCGCCCATGTCGCCCAGGGCTTCACTGGCGGCACGGCGTACGTCCACCTTCTCGTCTTTCAGCGCCAGCATCAGCTCAGGGATTGCGTCCTTGGCCGCGCGGCCGATCTTGCGCAGGGCTTCGGCGGCGTAGCAGCGGATCTCGCTGGCGGCGTCGCGCAGCGAATGCGCCAGCGCGGGCACCGCATCAATGGCGCGGTGGCCGACCATGCGGATGGCCTCAAGGCTGCGGCGTCGCACTTCGAGATCGCCATTTTTCAGCGACTCGACCAGCACCGGCACGCTGGCGGTGCCGATGCGACCCAGCGCAAAGGCAGCGTCGAACACGACGTGCTTGTTTTCGTCACGCAGGGCCTTGCCAAGCGACGGCACGGCGTTGGCGGCAAGCGGCCCGAGTTTGCCTAGGGCTTCAGCTGCGCTGCGGCGGATGCTGGGGTCTTTGTCGGTGAGTTGTTTCAGCAGGCGGTCAATTTCCGGCGTGGTCATGGTCGGGCTCCCGATGGATCGTCTCGCCCAACAGCATAGCAAGCCCGCGCGCGGATGCAGATTGCCGATTGTGTTGGTGGCTCGTACGCCGCGTCAGCCCTGCTTCAGGGCCCATTCGCGCCACTCGGCTTCGAAGTCGGCCAGCTTCACGCCGAAGCGCTGCTCGAAGTTGCGGGTGCGGGTATCAAGCCGATAGTAATCGACCAGCAGCCCCAGGTATGCCGCGCGGTACTGGTCTTTCTTCACGAACAGGCAATACCAGCCGACGGTGCCGGCGATGGCGTATTTCTCGGCCCCTGAGACCGGCTCGGCCGTGGCAAACGCCGTGAAACCCTGTTTCAGAACCGGCTCCAGCGTCGGCAGCTTGGCCTCTTTGCCCTTCCAGTACTTGGTGATGGTGTACTTGCGCTGGGCCTCAAGGCCCGTGAGTTTGTAGCCCTTCTTTTCGATCTTCAGGTCCTCGAACACGATCGCGATGCTTTCGACAATCCACGCGTGTTCGCCGGTGGTCGCGAGCTCATAGCTGCCGAATCCGCCGCGACGGCCACGCAGGCCGATTTCGACCAGCCGGTGCGCGCATTCGTGGTACAGCGTGCGGGCCAGGTTGTCGGGTGCCTTGTTGCGCTTGCCGACGAAGTCGCAGCGCTCAGCGTTCAGCAGCACGATGCCGTGGCTGCCGAAGTGCAGGCCCGCGCTGGTTTCTTCCTGGGCCAGGTCCAGTTGCTGGCTGAAGATCACGAAGTCGGCCGCGTTTTTGCAGCAGTAGACAACATTGGGCTGGTTGCGGCGCGGGATCACGTCGCCCAGCAGCTCAAAGAAGATGGCGTCAAAGCGCTCCAGCAGCCGCGCGTACTTCAGCGCGCGCGAGTACGGCAGATCGGTCACCAGCGTGAAGCGCTCGCCGACCAGCAGCCAGGGCTTGTCCCAGGTGGCCTCGCGGTCGGCTTTCTCGGGTGCTGTGGCCAGCCGCTGCGCCAGCGGCGACAGGCGCTCGTGATTAGCGGCGCTGAGCCACCCCATGCCGTCGAGCCACTTGTCGCCAGCGGCCTCACGGGCCTTTGCGTGGTCCGGGTCAAGCGCCAGCACCTGGTTCTCGGCGTGCTGGTCGGCAAAGGCGGCATCGGCACGCTTGCGTTGCAGGGCCTCGCGCCGGTCCAGATAGGCCCCCCAGGCTGAGGCCGTGTGCACGTCCTGTTTGTCTTCACAGGCCTTGGTGATCTCGCGCGCGCGGTCCGGCATCGCCGCCAGTGAGGCCGCGGCCAGTTTGCGCGCCTCGGAATACAGGGCGTTGTCGAGGCAATGCTGCGCCAACGCAAGCTGGTCGGCGTGATAGCCCGGCTGTTCAGGACTGTAGGCCGTTTGCGCCGGCAGGGGCGAAACCAGCAGAAGCAGCAGGCCGAAGAAAGCAACGCGCATGGGCTCGCCAACCGGGGGAAGCAGGGATGACCATTATGGCAGGCCTGCCGGCGAATGTAGAGCAGAATGGAGGCCCCGCTCGCGAATGCGAAGCTGGGCTGGGCACTTCGCGGATTGGTGAAAAGGAAGCAAGCAAGGCCGGAACTTAACCCGGCAAATTTCGTCCATAAGCGTGAAAGGAAGTAACGCCGGTAAGGAACTATCGGTACAGGTAACGGAAGCAGGAAGCAGCAAACAGGAACCGGGCCATGCACGCCGACACAGAAAAACTAGCAGCCACCAGCCGGCACTACGCCAAGCTGCTACAGCGCGCCCGCGCCGAAAGCCAACGCCGCCGCGAACTAGCCCGCCTGCTCGAACACCGCCGCCGCCGCAACGCCTTCGAAGAAGCCCTCCGCGCGGTAGTTGCCTAGCGTCGTAGCCTAGCGAAGTGGCTTAGCGATTGGCTAAGCGAAGCGGCTTGGCGCACGCGCAGCCCCGAGCTCGCGCTCCAGGCCGCCGAGCACGAGATCTAGGCCCCATTCGAACTCTTTCGCATACGAGTAGCCGGGCTTGAGCGTGTGGCCGACTATCATCTCTGTGAAGTGCGGATATTCGGCCGCGGGCATGTTCTGCATGATTGACTCCGCAAGTACCGCCAGTTCTTCGGGGGTCTTGAACGGCAGCTTCATCTCCTGCAACGCAAAGCCGTAAATGTAGCTGTCCAGCGCAGAGAACGCGTGTGCAGCCAACGCGATCGAGAAGCCTGCGTGGCGCAGGCAGCCGATCACCGAGTCGTAGTACCGCATGGAAACAGGGCCCGGATTGCGGCGCGACTCCATGATGCCCAGCGCCCACGGGTGGCGCAGGAACATCTCGCGCGCCGACGCCGCGCGCCTGCGCATGGCAGGCTTCCAGCGCTCGCCCGGGAGCGGCAATTCGATTTCCGCGATCAGCAGCTCCACGAGGCCGTCAAGGATGTCGTCCTTGTCGGCAACATGGTTGTACAGGGACATCGCCTCGACGTTGAGCTTCTTTGCCAGCTTGCGCATCGACAGCTCTGCAATGCCGCGTTTGTCGGCCAGTGCGAGTGCCGCGCGCAGCACACGCTCACGGGACAACGGTATGTGTTTTCTGGTCATGGTTGCCTGCCTTAACTTTTTTCGGTTTCGGGCTTGTACTACTTACAGCGTAAGTCTATACTTACACCGTAAGCCATGCAAGCCCTTACTGGAGAACAGAGATGATGCCTTCCCGCGCACCACAGAAGACCGACACCGAAGCGCTGCCAGCCACCATGCGTGCCTGGGTACAGGACTCCTATGGACCGGCCGAAAACCTCAAGCTCGTGGATCTGCCCGTGCCTGCGGTAGGCGACAATGACGTGCTCATCCGCGTACGCGCAGCCGGCCTTGATCGCGGCGTCTGGCACCTCATGACGGGACGACCCTACCTCATGCGCATCATGGGCCTGGGCTTCAGCCGGCCGAAAGTCCGCACCCCCGGCATGGATGTCGCCGGCGTGGTGGAGGCTGTCGGCCGCAAGGTCACCAGCTTCAAGCCGGGTGATGAAGTGCTCGGCACCAGCATGGCCATGGGCGCCTGGGCCGAATTCGCCAGTGCCCCGGCCGACAAGTTCGTGCACAAACCCGCCAGCCTGACGTTCGAACAGGCGGCGGCCCTGCCTGTTTCGGCACTCGCGGCCCTCAAGGCTGTACGTGACGTGGCGAAGGTGGAGCAGGGGCAGACTGTCCTCGTGATCGGCGCCGGTGGCGGCGTGGGCAGTTATGCGGTGCAGCTGGCCAAGCTTGCCGGTGCAGAGGTGACAGGCGTATGCAGCGCGGCCAAGGCGGCCACGGTTCTGGCAGCGGGTGCCGACCATGTGATCGACTACAAACGCGAGGACATCACCAGGGGCGGCCTGCGGTATGACGTCATCCTTGATATCGCTGGTAACCGCTCGCTGACGCATTTGCGCCGGGCGCTGGCGCCGCGCGGCACGCTGGTGATTGTCGGCGGCGAAGGCGGCGGAAAGTGGTTTGGTGGCATAGATCGGCAGTTGCGCGCGATGGTGCTGTCGATGTTCACAAGCCAGAGACTCACCTCGTTCGTTTCGATCGAGAACCCGGCCGACATGAAACACCTGCAGGAGTTGGCGGCCGCAGGCAAGCTGGCGCCGCTAGTGGAACAGGCATTTGCGTTCGAACAGGCCGGCCAGGCGATGCAGCACCTGGAGGATGGCAAAGCCAAGGGCAAGATTGTGATCACAATGTAGGCCGCACGGGATGCTGGAATCACGGTATCGCTCACAGAGCGCGCCTGACACGAAACCAGCCCGCAATGCGGGCTGGTTTCGTGGTGGATCGGCCGGGACTCGAACCCGGAACCCACGGCTTAAAAGGCCGCTACTCTACCATTGAGCTACCGATCCACTTTTGCTGCGGGGCGTGAGTGTAGTGTTGCCCCTGCCTGATTCCACCCCCGGCGCGGGTGTGCGGTGTCTTGTGTGCGGCGCGCGAGTGCGGGGTCTGGCGTGCGGGGTTTGGCGTCTTGTGTGTGGCAATGACGATCACCGAACGCCCCGCAACCCAAAGCCCTCAAAACCAAGACCCATATCCCCAAGCCCTGAGCCCCAAGCCCCGAGCCCTATGCCCTCCCCCCGCTTTTTCTTCAACGTTCTCCGGTTGCCGCTTAACCCCTGCACTGCCCTGTGTAGCATGGCAGGGTCCCGTAACTGATCCTGCATGGACGACCCCACCTTCTGGCAGCTGATTGACGAGTCCCGCTCGCTTTGCGACGGCGATGACGCCGTCGCCCGCGCCGAAAGCCAGGCCGAGCACCTGACCGCGCTGCTCAAGAAGCGCAGCGCCTATGAAATCGAGGCCTTCGAACGCCGCTTCACCGAGCTCATGAACGCCTCTTTCACCTGGGATCTCTGGGGCGCGGCCTTCATCATCAATGGCGGCTGCGACGAAGAAGGCTTCGAGTTCTTCCGCGCCTGGCTGATCGGGCAGGGCCGCGAAGTCTTTGACCGCGCCATGAAGGACCCCCAATCGCTGCTTGAACTCGTGAAAGCCGAGCCCGAGCCAAGCGAAGTCCTGTTCGAGGCCGAACCCCTCATCTTCGCCGCCGGCGACGCCTATATCGCCCGTACCAGCGAAGATATCGACGTGCCCATGCCGATGCGCGCTGCCGAGCCCAAGGGCCGCGCCTGGGACGAGGCCGAACTGCCGTCACGGTTCCCCGCCTTATGGGCGTACTTCGAGGCCTAGTACCCCCACAGCCTTGTTGCCGAATCTGCCCCGCCAAGGCAGCATAGTCACGTTGCTCACGGGCTTGGGCGCTCCATGGGGTGCGTCGGGCGTTCGTTTCGCGGCGCGGCCGCGGCGGTTGTCTATGCTGGGGAAGTCCGACACCAAAGCCCTGCAGGAGAAGTTGACCCTGCTGCAGGGTGAAAACGAGCAGTTGCGCCGCAAGCTGATGCTGCTTTCGGGCGGCCAAGCCAGCGGCAGCATGACTCTTGGCTCGCTTACCAGTTTCGGCCAGACGCGTTCGCCCGCCCCGCAGGCCACCATCGCCGGCCTGTCCGTTTCGTACCTGATCGTCGACAACAAGTGGCGCGTCGTGCGCATGAACACGCGCATGGCCGACTTTCTGGGCGTCAGCAAAGATGTCGCCAACGCCAAGCCCGGCCTCGCCGACTTCGACAACCTCGAATGGGCGCCCAGCGTATTCCAGACCCTGCTGCAGGACGCGCTGGATTCAGGCGGCGAAGAAACCTTTGAGGCAGAACGCCCCAGCGCCATCGGCGGACGCTCGGAATACTTCCAGTTCAAAGCGGTCTGGAGTGACAACCAGGGTACGGTCACCGTCGAAGACACGACGCGCCTGCGCACCACCCGCCAGTTCTTTGAGCGTCTGGTAAGCCCGCGCATCGTTGAGCGGCTGCTGGACAACAGCGAAGACCCCTTCCTGTCCCACAAGCGCGGCATGTCGGTGCTGTTTGCCGACCTGCGCAGCTTCACCACCTTTTGCGAGGCCAGCGACGCCGGCACCGTGCAGACCGTGTTCAACGAATTCTTCGATGTGTGCATGCAGGCGCTTGAGGCCAACGACGCCACCCTGGACAAGTTCGTGGGCGACCAGGTGATGGCGCTGTTCGGCGCGCCGCTGCCCGTGCCCGGCCACGCGTACAATGCAGTGAAGTTCGCGGTCGATCTGCAGAATGCGGTGCAGCGCACGCGACGCTTCTGGATCGACAAGGGGCTGATTTCGCAACAGCTGCTGCAATCGAACCCTGAAATCCTGACGCTGGGCGTGGGCATCAACAGCGGCGAGATGTTGCTGGGTATGTTCGGCACGCAAAAGGCAAACCAGTATACGGTACTGGGCCACCACGTGAACCTGGCCGCGCGCTTGTGCAGCTTTGCGCAGGGCAACGAAGTGCTGGCCAGCCTGGGTACGGTGCAGGAGATCAGCCGCTACGCGCGCGAAAACCCGGCGCGCATTGCGATCCCGATCAAGTTCCGCACCAAGGCCCAGATTGAGGTAAAAGGTATCGGCGAGCCCGTGACGGTCGCGACGCTCGCGTACGACCAGGCATAACCATGGCGCAGAACGGAAACCCCGGCAACACCCCCAACCAGCGCAAGCCGCTGGCCCCGGCCAGTCGCCCCATGCCCAAGCCCAAGCTGCCAGGCCAGAACAACGCACCCGGCGGCATGCCCGGCCTTGGCGGCACCGTCAAGCCGCGCCCGGCACCCTCACCCGCGCCGCAGCAGCGCCAGCCTATCCCGCCGCAAAAACCCCTGCCCGCCGCGCCGCCGCGTCCCGGTGCCAAGCCTTCGGCCGCGCCCACGCAACGTCAGCCGCTGGCCCCGGCCGGCCCGCAGCGCAAGCCTTCACAGCCCGTGCAGGGCGGCCAGACCCGCCAGCCGTCACAACCGCGCGAGGCCCCGCGCCGGCCGTCTACGGGCGACGTGAACGCCAAACGCACCCAGCCGCAGGCGCCGGACGCCGACGATGGCCGCCCCAAGAAAGAACCCGCCACGATTGAAGAACTGATCCCGGTGCTCGTGCGTCAGGCCGTCAAGCGCGAACAAGGCCTTACGGTCGGCGTGTTCGACGAAAAGTTCATGCCGCGCCTGAACGCGCTTGTACCCGCTGGCCTTGAGCGCATGTCACATGACATCGTCAACGAGTATCTCGTGGACATCGCGCACGCGCTGTATGTCGCCATCGTGATCGGCCAGTTCAGCAACCGCCCGGTACTCTGCGGCGTGCGCGCCGCCGAACTGGGCTCCGACTTGATGGAGCGCGTGCTCAGCGACGTGCAGGGCAAAGAAGACAAGCGCCTCACCGCCATCCGCTGCGCCAACCTGCTGGTCGGCCTGACGCTGCAAAGCGTGCGCCTGCTGGAGAGCACACAACTGCAGGGCCAGGCACTGAACGATTTCACCGACACCTTCGAGCGCGCTGTGATCACCACCTACGGCCTGAAAACACAGGCCGAATCCACCGGTGCCGCCCCCTGGGCTAACCAGAAGGACAACCCGCTCGACAAGCGCATCGGCCGCGCGATCAACACCGTCAGCAACGTATTCGGCGACTACATCGGCGACAACGGCGTGAACCTGGACGACCGGGCATACGACGAAGTCATGCGCGAGTTCGACAGCTTCATGGACCGCTTCGCCCCGTACATCGAAGGCGGCAAAAGCGGCGCCGAAGAACGCAAGAAGCGCCTCGCGCGAGGGGGCTCCGACGGGCCGGCAGCACGCAAGGTCGAGCCGCTCGAGATCAGCGAATTGCGCACTCGCCCAGCCGGCGTCGAAATCGTGCTGTCCGACGGGCGCGTCCTGTTTGCCAGTACCCACGACGCCGAGAAAATCGGCCGCGCGGCCCGGGGCGAGGTCGAAGACACCGCCCGCCGCGAACGCAAGCAGATCGAGGCACGGCTGCGTGATTCCGAACCGGCCTGATGCGCACCCGCTACAATTCATGCCACGGGTTGGAGCGGACTTGAGGCCGGGGCCAACGTACCATCGACGCACTTGCAGGAGGCGGGCATGACCCTTGCTTTGATGCTTGCGACATTCCTTGCCGATGCCGGCGGCTTCATGGTGTTCTTCTTCATCGTAGCCGCGGTGATCGTGGCCGTGGTGCTGTCTGCCAAGCACCAGAAGAAGATTACAGAAACCTGGAACGGCTTCGCCCAGCGCCACAACATGCAGTTCAACGGCAATCGCGCGGCCGGCATCAGCGGCTACTACTCGGGCGTGCACTTCCGCGTGCAGACCATCACCCGTGGCTCAGGCAAGAACCGCAGCACCTACACGCAGTACTTTGGCTATGTGTCGGCGACCATGCCGTCGGGCCTGACGCTTTACAAAGAAGGCTTCTTCAGCTCGATGGGCAAAATGTTCGGTGGTGCCGACATCCAGATCGGCGATGCCGAGATTGACCGCGCTTTCATCATCAAGGGCAACGACGTGCTGGGCGTGCACAACCTGCTGCGCAACCCCCACGTGAAGAAGGCCTTGCTGTACGTGATCCAGCGCCACCCCGGCCTGCGCATTGAAGAACGCCAGATCCTGGTTGAAGAAAGCGGTATCACCTCCCGCCCCGACCGCATGGAGGCGCTCGCGCAGGACATCAGTTATCTCGCCGGCACCTTCAACGCGGCGCTGCAACAGGGCGCGCCGACCGTGGCTGCCCCCGCGCGCGTCAAAGGCAAGTCGCAGCCCACGCTGGCATCCATTGCCAGGCCGGCCGCGACTGCTGACATCCTGCAGGCCTCCGTGCCCAACGTGCCACCCCCGCGCCCGGAGTGGCACACCTCGGCGGCCAGCAATGTGTTTGACCAGTCCAACGCGCCGTCCACGGCCCGCGGCGACTGGCAGCGCGAATCACGATCTGACGCCTTCGACCGTGTGGCCGCGCCGCCGCCGGTGGCCCGCCGCGCCGACCCGGAAGACCAGGCCGCCAAACGCGCCGCGATGGCCGAAATGCTGGGCGGCTTCAAGGCGCTTGAAGGCCAGTTGCAAGGTGGCCAGCGCGTGCCTGAGCAGCCAAACAACGTCAACCAGTTCGCGGCCCGCGACGCGCGCGACGACGCCTTTGCGGTGCGCGACAGCGCCAAGAGCAACGCCGATGCCTTCGCTGCCCCGCGCAACGACGACGCCTTTGCCAACCCCGTGCCCTACCAGTCCAAGGCCGACGCATTTGCCGCAAAGCCGCTCGATTTCACGCCCGCCGCGTCCCCCTTTGCGCCGGCACCGGACCCGTTTGCGCCAAAACCCGCGGCCGAAGTCGCCAAACCGGCGGCCAAAGGCGGCGCACGCACGCTGGAAGAGCTGATAGAGCGCCTGAGCGACCGCGCGCTGCTGAGCAAAGATCGCGAAGACCTGATCAAGGCACACTACGACCGCGTGTGGATGCTTGACGTAGTGATCGACCGCATCGACCGCAGCTTCGGCTTTGACCTACCCGAAAAGCTGCGCGACGGCCGCACGATCGAAGCCACCCTGCCGGGCAAAGACATGAAGCTGATCGTGCGCTACCCGGCCAGCCGCAACGCGGAAATGGACAAACACCGCAGCGGAGAAAAGCTGAGCATCGAGGCCAGCCTCCACGGCTGGGACGACCTGTTCAAGAAAGCCACCCTGGACGCCTTCTAGACGCGGGCAAGCAATCAGCCAAACCAAGGTGCGTGAGCGCGGACATCGACACCGGCGTGGCTGCGCTGACTCAGTCGGCTGGCAAGAGCCGCAGTTCTTTCAACCGCGACAGCAGCGCTTCGGGGATGTGCAGCTTGGCGTCTGAGTCCGGCTCTAGTTTCACGACCACTTCAGCCGCGTGCTTCACCGCATTGTCCGTGCCCAGAAACTCGAACTCGTATGTCCCGCTGGCTATGGGCACCCATTCGGGGACTCCGAGCAGATGCCCGGCCACGCGGAAGCGTGCGTTTGCCTTGCTCCAGTCCTTTGAGAATTGCCTCGCGGGCAAGAGTGAGACGGGCATGTCCGTCGTGTCTTGTTCGATGCGCGCAGTGAAGTGCCTTGATGCGAGCGCTGCCCGGTAATTTTCGGAATCGAGCACAATGCCCACGATCATGTCCACGCCCACGGGCAAGCTTACTTTCACGCCCTCGGCGGCGATGGCGCCTTCGAAGTACAGCCCGGTACTTCCGAATCCAAGCGATGTAGCGACGGCCGGATCGGCGGACTTGGGCCAGGCAAGGACATAGGCATCGAACTCTTCCGTGCCAAGCTGCGTCACATCGAATTTGAATACCACGTCGCGCACGGGGCGTCGATCGCCTAGGTCAGGCAGCTCGATTTCCCGTACATCGTGCGCCCGCAGTTCAAACTCGATCGGTTCAACACCGGGATGCGGCAGCGCAGGCGCAAGCCGATATCGGCCGGGCTCCATCAGGCGTTCAAATTCCCGTGAGTCGGTACTCAGATTGTTGGTCACCACAAAGTGCGAATCGGCCAGGTGCATCAGTTGCCAATCATCCTGGTCTGTGGATTTGAAGTTCACGCGCAGCAGCGCCTTCTCAGGCTTCAGGTCCAGTACCAGGGTCTTGTCGCGTTCAATCATTACTTCGTGGGTCTCACGCCATCCGTACCGACCCCGGATGGTCAGCGTCGCAAGACCGGGCGTGCAGAACATGCTGGCCTTGCCTTCGTTGAGGTACTGCACGCATTCAAAGTAGGGCTCCTTGGCGACAGGTCGCAGTGTCACGCGGGCATAATCCGGCCACGCATCGCCGACGCGCAGGGACAGCGCCAGCCTGACGGGCAGTACCAGGTCAGCACTCCACGTGGGATCGACCGCGGTCGGTTCGGTTACCGTAAAGGGAATGATCTTGTCGCCATCGCGCAGGCCGATCAGGCCTGAGAGCTGTCTGGACGACTTTCCATTAATCTCGTGCCGATGAAGAAGGCCTCGCATGCATTCAAAGTCGCCTTCGACTTCGATGGGCTGGCCGCCACAGTGGACGGTCGCAACATGCGTTTCGATCTTGACGCTGGAGGGTGCGGGGGGAATGGCCGGAAGCTCTACCCGTACGGTTTGGCCGGCAATGACCTTGACTCCGTCCACACGCGACATGCAGTCGTCGAAGTAACCGAATGGGTCTGGTGTCTGCAACACGACGTTGACGGTACCGGCGTCGAGCGACAGTGTTTTTGTGAAGGCTGTTGTCTGCAGCTCAATCCCCGACCCGCTGCCACTTGAGCCCCTGAAGATCATGAGCCACACATGCGAATCCAGGTCCCAGTTCGCCGGCGCGGGCGGTATCAGTATCTCGAGTGTCCCCTGGGGCTGGTCCACGACGGTCACCACCAGCTCCGTGTCTTCGTAGCGCAATACCACCTGCAAACGGTCTGTGCCGTAGCGATCGATGCTGATTGCGGTTTCGCGGCCTTGGATAACGGGCACCGAGAACTCGCTTCCGTGGCCGCTGTCCTGCCACTCTTCCTGGTTGTCGGCGATGGCCACCGCCCAGCTGTACCAGCGCTCTACTGGCTGCCCGTCCGCGTCTACCAGTCGAATGGGACGGGTCTCAGAAAATGCAAAATCCAGCGTCAACTCGGACACGCCGCCCTCGGCCACCGCCAGTACCCCATGGTGAGGCCGCGCGGGATGCAGAGTCATCTGCGCGAACGCCTGCCAAATCACCCGGCCCGGCGGCACCAGCAGCCATGTCTCAGAGTCCCAGAGAATGTAGTCGAAAGAGTCATCCGCTGACTGCACATCCACCGACACATAGGGGCGCTGCGCGATGCCGACGTGGGAATGGATGTTGTCAGCAAGGTGATACGGCTGCAGTGCAGCCCCCGATACCTTCACCACAAGCGCGGCAGACTCGACCGTGATGTCGCCAAAACAGAGAAGGCCCGACTGGCGTGTGGGAATCAGGGGGTCGCTGACAAAAACATGGGCCTCCAGCGTGGGCTGATACTCCATTGCCCGCCAAGTCATTCCTGCCATTGGCTCAAAGTCCTCATCCAGTCGTGCGAGAAAGTAGCCCGTGGAGTCAGATTCAGCGCCGATGGATGCCACTTCGTCTTCGCCCTGAAAGCTGCTCAGAGAAAGCTGGTTGCTGCTTGTCAGCAAGGCATGGCCGCTGCTGTGCAGTATGCGGCCGCAAGCCCAGATGTCTCCGGGCAGCACATCGGCCAGGGCAAGGCGCACAGTGCCAAGGTCGATCACGTTGCCGGACACACGCGGCTTCACGATGCCTGCCAAAGCCGCGTATGCCTGCGGAGTTTTCTGGGCGGGAGCAAACAGTTCTGATCCACTGTTTTGAGGCTGCCACTGCACCTGCCACAGCCCGTCGGTGACGGGGTTGGTCCAGAGTGCGTGTTCTCCATAGGCGGCCACCTGGAAAGCCCCGTCGTCTGCCAGCCGTGCGTCCCAGGAATCATCGTAGTCGGTGTACACAGGCTCATCGCCCGGCTGTTTCTCGGGTTTGGGCTTGCAGACGGCTTCGATGCCCGCGTGTGTCATGAAACCGATCGAGACGTAGCTCTTTGAGCTGCGCACGATCGAGAACATGTCCAGGCCGGCAGGGCTTTCGATTTCCAGCTTGCCCTTGATCAGCCACGCAACCTCGCGGGGCGCTTCGTCCGAAGTGTCGACCGCTGGCTCCGGTGCGTCGGCTGTGGCGGCGTTGTCTTTATTCGGCTTGCCCTGCGCGACCTCGCCTGAGGCCGGCTCGGTTTTGGGCAACTCGGCATCGGCGGGTTGGCGCGTCCTTATGTCGGCCGCAGCGAGCAACCTGCCTTGGTTGACCGGAGCTTCATTGGTGCGCAGGCTCAAGTACGCCGCTAGACCCAGCAGCAGAACCAGCGCCGCCAGCGTCAGTACCGTCTGTTTTGGTTTCATGGCCAGCCACGTCGCAGGCACTCGCACCAAGGAATGGGTACCCCGCCAAACAGCGCGCGTCCAGTTTTGCCGGCAGATCGGAGCGCAGTCCTTGCCTATCAGCGAAGCTCCAAACGGCCAACGCGCATCCGGGTGTCGTGCCTGGGGGCCTGCCATGCGGCCGCCGACATCCCCGGGTTGCGCTTGCCTTGGTGGGTCTGGTGATACACTGGTCGCCCGGTTTGGAGGCTTTTATGCGCATAATTCTGTTTGCTCTGCCTTTGCTGCTTCTTTCCTTCGCTTCGGGTCTGGCCCAGGACAAGCCGGCCGAAGCGCCGAAGTATGCCCCGCCCAAAGACGCGGCCTTCACCACTGAGGAAGTGAAGATCGTTTTCGATGCCGGCGACGCCGCCAAAGAGTGGCACCTCACCGGCAGTTTCAACTTGCCGACCGGCGACATGCCTGCGGGGGGCTGGCCCGCGGTGTTCTTTATCTCGGGCTCGGGCATGCAGGACCGGCACGGCCTCGCGGGCGGCATGGACCTTGGCACCTGGCAGGTTCTGGACGCCGTTGCCAACGCGGGCTTTGCCGTGCTTCGCGTGGATGACCGGGCCACCGGCGGCAGCATGCTGGGGCCCAAGGGTACGCTGGAAATCGGCTATCACGACCTGGTCAATGACGCCCGCCAATGCGTGAACTGGCTGAAGGCGCACGAGAAAGTGAACAAGTCGCGCATCTTCCTGATCGGCCACAGTGAAGGCGGCACCACGGCGCCGATCCTGGCCTCGGAAGATGATTCGCTGGCAGGCGTCGTGTTCATGGCAGCACCCGGCCGCAACATGTACGACGTGATCTATATGCAGGTGCGCGAGAACCTGGACGGCAAAGTGCCCAAGTCGCAGATCGAGCCGACGATGAAAGTGCAAAAGGAGTTTCAGGACGCGGTGAAGGAAAACCGCGAGCCGGACTTCAAGATCGTGCCGAAGAAGGTCTGGACCGATAACGCAGGCGGCCGCAAATGGATGCGCGAGCACTTCAATCTGGACCTGCCCGCCATCCACGCCAAAGTGAAGTGCCCCTGCTTCATCACGCAGGGCGCGGCCGACTTCCAGGTGAAGGTAGTAGAAGACGCGCGGCTGCTGGCATCGAACCTGTCCAAAGGCCAGTGCAAAGACCTGACGCTGCGGGTGTATGACGATCTGGACCATCTGTTCAAGCCCTGCGGCGGGCGCAAAAGCAGCCTGAGCATGTACAGCGAAAAACGCGACGTGGACGCGGCCTTCCTCAAGGATCTGGTGGCATGGCTTACCGCGCGACGCTAATCGCCCTGCTGCTGGCGGGCGCGTGCAGCGCCCAGGACCTCAGCAAAGTGCCCTCAACGGTGAGGCCGTGGGCGAAGTATTACGCGAGCTTCAAGCCGCAACTGGACATAGAAGGCGAGGGCGCGATCAACGCCATTGCGCTGTCGCCGGATGCAAGCCTGCTGGCCACGGCCGGGCCGGGCAACAACATCGTGCTGTGGAACGCGCAGGATGGCAGCAAGCTGGCCACGCTGGCGGGGCACGAAGACGCGCCGCTGGCGGTGGCGTTTTCGCCCAATGGCGCATGGCTCGCCAGCTGCGGCAAGGACAAGGCCGTGATCCTGTGGGATGTGGCCCTGCGCAAGCTGGCCTCACGCCCCGGCAGCCACAGTGATGAGGCGACCTGCCTGGCCTTCAGCCGCGACAGCCAGTGGCTGGCCAGTGGCGGCAAAGACGGCTTCGTGCGCACCTGGGACGTGGCCGGGGGGAAGGGGCTGCGCAACCACGAAGACACCTGGGGCAAGCGCGACAACAAGACCGCGCACTTCACGTGCGTCAGCTTCAACCCGGAAGGCACGCAGATTACAGCCGGCGCGACGGAGGGGCGCAGCCTCAGCTGGCAGTTCAGCAGCACCTCACCCAACAGCAGCAGCAGCCACGGCGGCGCGGGCAGTTGCATCGCGGTTGGCTTTACGCCCGATGGCGCGCATCGGTACACGGTGCTTGAGACCACCAATATCTCGTTTCAAGCCCAGAACCGGGCCGCAAGCAGCGCCTATGCCAGCCCGGCCGCTCCGACCACGGGATTTGCATTGGCGCCCAATGGCCGCGCGTTCATCGTAAGCGGCAAGAGCAGCCTGCAGGTATTTCCGCTGTACTTTGAAGCACCCGAAGAAGGGCGGCGCACCAACACCAGCCTGTCGGTGGTGGCGACGCTGAAGTGCGAACTCGCGGACATCCGCATGATCTGCCTGACCGGTGACGGCAAACGGCTGGCGGTGCTGGATGTGAACGGGCGCATCCAATTCTGGGGCAGCGACCTGCCCTACCCAGTCGAGCCTGATGCCGACGTGGCCGAACTGGACGAAGTGTTCCCGCAACGCGCGTTTGCCGTGACGGGCCTGGCGGCCAGCAGCGACAGTGCCTGGCTTGCGGTGGCCGCTGACGACTTGCTGATCCGCCTGCGCCAGAACGGACAGGCCGCCGGCAACCTCGCCGGCCATGCCGCCGCCGTGCGCTGGCTGCAATGGACCGACAACGGCCGCCTGTTGAGTTGCGACGTCGCCGGCAAAGCCATCTTGTGGGATGTGGCCCGGCTGCGTGCGGTGGCACAGGTGCAGTTGCCCGCAGCCAGCCTGGTTGCCTGCGCGCCCGATGGCTCAATGCTCGCGGTCGGGGCCGACGGCGAAGTCGCGATCTGGGACGTGGTGCAGGGGCAGAGGGTACACGTGCTGTCCGAGAAGCGCCCGGCCGACAAGATCGCGGCAGTCGATGAAGTGCTCTGGAGCCTCGATGGCGAACGCGTGGCCGTGCGCCGCGGCGCTGCGATTGAGGTGTACCTGGCTAACACAATGAAGGCGGAGTCCACGGCGCAGGTGACGGGCGCGTTGCGCATGGGTTTCAGTGCCGACAGCAAGAAGCTGAGGGTCATGACGGCGGCCTCGCTGGTTACGGTTGACTGCGCGGGCGGCAACGTGGATTCCACGAATGAGCTAGCCCCGGAAACGGACAGCGCCGCGCAGATCACGTTCGCAAGCGACGGCAGTCACGTTGCTTGGGTCGATGTCGATGGCACACGCATCTACGGGGCAGACGGTAAATTGAAGAAGACGCTTCCCGGCATGAAAAGCTGGACTGCACTGGCCTTTGAAGGCAACGGACGCCTGCTGACCGGGGCTTCCGACGGCCGCGTACGTTTCTGGAAGCTGGATTGAACCCGCTGCCGGGCCGCGTCGACCCCGCGTCGACTCATTGACACCCCCCGGCATGCCGATACCATTCCGCCGCGAGGTGTGACTTTGAAGCAGATTCGTTTTGTACTTCCTTTAATCGCCGTGTGCGCCGCTGTAGCGGCCGTTACCTACGTACTGGCCCAGCCGCCGATGCCGGACCAGAAGTGGCACGAGTTCAAGCTCGGCGACGACATCACGGCAGCTGCCGGCGAAGTGGTCCTTGAGCCCGCCTTCAAGGCCGTGGCCGACGACCGCTTTGGCTATGAGGCCTACTACAACACCACGCGCACGGGCACAGTCAGCGATGCCGGCAAGCAGGTCGATGGCTTCCGCAACCGCGAAAACTGGATCACCCGCTTCAACCTGGTGACCCAGGAAGATGAGCAGGAAGGCCGCACGGACCTGCGGTTCTCATTCCAGTTCGACAACATTGAGTTCCTGCTGGATAACGGCAAAGCCCGCTACAGCGGCTATGTGGGGCAGGAATCGCAGTTCTACAAGCCGCAGTTTCACGAAATTATGGCTGACGGCAGCCGCAACGAGGTCACGAACATCCCGGGCTGGGCGGGCATCAACGCGCGCACCCTGGAAACCAACCGCAGCAGCCAGGCCCGCGATTATGCGGGCAGCGCCTGGGCCAGCATCAACGACAGCGGCCGCCTGTACAATGAGACCTACTTTGCTGATTACAGTGCCGGCGACCAGCGCAACTACCCCGGTCGCCTGCTGGATCCCGTGCACTTGATGCTTTCGGTGAACGTCGAGTTTCCGGCGGAAGCCAAGTTGCGCCTGAATGAGAAGTTCACGCTGCGCCGCCGCCTGCCGATTGGCGCGTCAGCCGGTGCCACGACCGACTACGACGTGACCTACACGCTGGTGAAGCTGTACGGCGACAAGAACAAGCCCACTGAGCCCACAGCGGCGCGCTTCACGTTTGAGGCCGTGCCCGCGCAGCGCGAGCACACGGTGCGGGTTGACGGTATGGACATCAAGTTCACGGCGCCTGACATCAAGGACGGCGCGTTGCTGGTGGACCTGGTGAAGGGCGTGTCAGCGCACGTGTCGTATAAGTATGCGCTGAAGGGTTCAATTTCGCAGCCCGGGACCACGTGGTCCTCGAGCTTTGAGAACGAAGTGGATTTCACTGCATCGCTGCGGGTCCCCCCGAAGCAATAGCAGTCTTGTTTGCCGGCGCGTTTGCGCCGCAAGAAACTGATACCGGGCATGTGCCCGGGAGCAATCTGGGCCCGCAAGGGCCGGAGGAACCAGGTTCGGCGTTTCCCGCCAGGGGTGCCGCCTTTCGGGCGATACCGGGCAGGAGCGCGCGACACCGGGCTTGAGGTAATGGCTGTCAGCCGCTACCGAGTGCGCTTTACGAAGCGCGAGGCATTGAGGTTCATCTCGCACCATGACCTGTTGCGGGTGTTTGAACTGGCACTGCGCCGTTCGGGCCTGAAAGTGGCCCACACGCAAGGCTTCAATCCCAGGCCGAAACTGTCGTTTGCGCTTGCCCTTTCCCTCGGCATCGAAAGCCTCGATGAACTCGTCGATATCGACCTGCTCCATGACGACGCGCCTCTTGCGCCCTCTGAGCTGGTCAAGGTGCTGGGCGCGCAGCTTCCCACGGGCCTGACACTGCTTGAGGCCGAGTTCGCCACCGGGCGCCCGGTGGTTGAGGCCTGCGAGTACGAATGCGAGATTCCGCCGACGCATGACCTGCAACAGCTTCAGCAGCGGCTTTCCGATTTCATGGCAGCCGCAAGTCACCCCCACACGCGTGAACGGGGCTTATCGAAAAAGCCCCGACACTTCGATGCCCGCGCCTACACATTGCAGGCAAGCATCGAGAGTGACGACAAACGGCGCGTGCTGCGGATGAAGCTGAAGACCGGCGACGACGGCGGCATGAAGCCTTCCGACCTGCTGCAGATCATCGGCCTGGACCCCAACCGGCAGCTTGTGACCAAGACCCGCACTGTGCTGGCGCTCCCGGAGACTACCCAAACGAATGGCACCGCGCCTGAAGCAGTCGCCGCGCCAAGTGAAACAAAGACAGAGCCAGAGTCAGGCTCACTGACATGAACACTGGCAGAAACGATGGAACAACATGGCACGCAAGATTCTGATGAACGTCGCTGAAGGCGACGAATGCCGTATCGCAGTACTCGAAGACGGCAAGCTGTACGAGTACTTTGTGGACCGCCCCAGCCAGCTCAAGCACGTGGGCAATATCTACAAGGGTTTGATCAATAACGTTGAGCCCGGTATCCAGGCCGCATTCGTAGACATCGGCCTTGAGCGCAACGGCTTTCTGCACGTCAGCGACACCAACTACGCCTACGAGCGCCAGCCCAAACTGACCGAGCTTTTCCCGCGCACCCTGCGCATCAAAGAGCCGCTGGCCGATGCAGTCATGGCCGCACCCTCCGAGCGCGACGTCGAGCAGGTTGAAGACTTCGTCGGCGACGGCACCGGCGTTGGCAGCGATGAATCCGGCCGCCACCAGGCAATCCGCGACACATCGGACGATACGGACCGTGATGAATCGCGGCGCGACGAAACGCAACGCGACGAAAGCGGCCGCCAAACGGCAAACCAGGCCGACACCCAGCGCACCGACAATGCCGCTGAACGCGAAACGGAATTCTTTGACCGCCAGCCTCCACAGCAGGGCCACCCGATCACCGACTCGCCACTAAGCATCGAGCCGCCGGCCAACACCGAAGCCGTCTCGCCCGCGCAAACCGGTTCGCAGGCGGAAGCAGGCAACGGTGAGCGCCGCCGTCGCCGCCGTCGCGGTCGTCGCGGCCGCCGCTCGGGCGAGTCTGGTCGCTTCGCGCCGGTGAATGGCAATGCGGCATCGCCACAGCCTGCTGGTGAAGCCGCACAGTTTGAGCCCGACGATACCGAACGCGGCGATGAGCCGCCGGCCGACACCAGCAGCGACACAGCCACCGATGGCGTTTCGGCAAGCAGCTTGGCGGCAACCGCCCCGGAGTCCCCCACGGCCCCGCAACACGAAGCCGCGCCGACTGCTCCGGTGACGGACAGCCCGGCCACGCCTGAGCCGGCACCCGCACAACCCGTTGACGCGTCAACGCCTGAGCCGGCGAAGCCCGAACCTTCGGCGCCGCGCCAGCGCCGCAAGCGCACGCCGAAGCTGCGCGGCGGCCGCATGCCCAAGCGCGTGCTGGAATCTGAACAAGCGTCAGACTCCAGCGCGGACCAAACACCCGCACCCGGCGCGCCTTCCGACGAGCCCAATCTCGGCGACGATGCCACAGGCACCCGAGACATTGACGGCAACGCCGTTGGCGGCAGCCCCGGCGGAGGCGAGACACCCGGGCCCGAGTACCGCTATCACCGCGGCCCGCTTCCCAAGATCCAGAACCTGCTGAAGCGCAACCAGGAAGTGGTCGTGCAGGTCACCAAGGCCAGCCAGGGCGGCAAAGGCCCGGGCCTCAGCACGTTCGTAAGTCTGCCCGGCCGCTACATGGTGCTTACGCCGACCAGCGAACGCGGCGGGGTAAGCCGCAAAATCGAAGACGGCAGCGCCCGCAACGAGCTGCGCAAAATTCTGGACCGGCTGCCGGTGCCCGAAGGCATGGGCGTCATCATCCGCACCGCCGCCATCGACCGCACCCATGAAGACCTGATGCGCGACCTGAACTACCTGCTGCGCATGTGGACCGTCATCACCAAACGCATCGAAGAGGCCGAAGCCCCGGCCCTGCTGTACAGCGACAGCGACCCGGCCATCCGCGCCGTGCGCGATTACTTCACGGCCGAAACCAGCGAAATCGTCATCGACGACAAGGTGGTGTATGAGCGCGTGCTTGCGTTCTTTGACCACCTGATGCCGACCTTCAAGGACCGGGTGAAGCTGTACCAGTCCGATGTGCCACTGTTCTTTGCCAACGGGCTGGAAACTGAAATCGAGCACATCTTCGACAAGAAGGTGCCGCTGAAGTCGGGCGGCTACCTATTCGTTGAGCAGACCGAGGCGCTGGTCAGCATCGACGTCAACAGCGGCAAGTTCACGTCAGCGGGCGACGCCGAAAAGACGGCCTACCTGACGAACCTGGAAGCGATCCCGGAAATCTGCCGCCAGCTGCGGTTGCGCGACCTCGCCGGCATCGTGTGCTGCGACCTGATCGACATGGGCAGCGCGCGCCATCGCACCGACATCGAGAACGCGCTGCGCCGCGACCTGCGCAAGGACCGCGCCCGTACCAAGGTGGCCCGCATGAGCCCCTTTGGCGTGATCGAAATGACGCGCCAGCGCGTGCGCCCCAGCATCAAGGCATACACCTACGTCAGTTGCCCGACGTGCACCGGCTTTGGCATGGTGCGCAGCGCCGAAACGATGTGCCTTGGGCTTGTGCGCCGCATGAAGCTGGCACTGGCCGATGAAAAGGTGCTTGAGCTGGTGGTGCAGGTTCACCCGCATGTGCTGTCGCACCTGCACAGCGAGTTCCGCGAAGACATCGACGACCTGGAAGAACAGTTCGACAAGCGAATCGTCTTCGAGTACGCCAAGGACCTGACACTGGGACAGACGCGCTTCTTCTATGTCAACGACCGCGCGATGCGCGTCTTCTACGACATGGATCAGCGCATCAACAACTACGTCAAATCCGAGTCCGCCAAGTCCCAAAGCAACGTGGCACCGCCCGTCGGCGCAACCGGGAGTGCCGGGCCGCTTTCGGCCGCAGCAGGCGAAGGCCGGCGCGGCCGTCGCCGCGGAGGCCGCCGCCAGCGCGAGCGCGAACAGGAACGCGTGCAGCGCGAAGCGCGCATCAAGGCTGAAGGCAACAAGGCTGTGAACTTCGGCGCAACCATGCCGGAGCTTCCGCCGCTGGAAGTGATTGTCGAGAAATCGGAGCCCAAACCTCAGCAGAACCCGCGCCACGGACGCGATGACCGAGGCGGACGCGGTGGACGAGGCGACCGCCACGGCCGACGCGACAGGCACCAGCGCAGGCCCGAAAGCCGCAGCGCGGAGACGCCGGGCAACGCGGACACGGTCATCAAGCCGGAAGGCTCAACCAACGCCGAGCCGGGCAGTACAGCCCCTGCCGGCAGCACCGCCGGCAACCCATCCGGAACCCCCGCAGTCAGCCCCGCACCAAATGCCGCAGAAGCCAAGCGTGAAGGGCGTGGCCGTCGCGGACGCCGTGGCGGCAAGCGCCATCGCGAACGCGAGGCCCGTCGCGCCGCCCAGCAGGGCAACCCGGCACAGCCGCAAAGCGGATCGTCGCCCAGCGCGCAGTCATCGGCCCAGGCGGCACCACAACCGGCACAGCCGGTGCCGCAGCCCGAGCCCGCGCCGGCGCAGGCCGCGGCCGCAACACCGGACGCCAAGACGCCGTCCCGTGGCCGTCGCCCGGCCAAGGCCGACAAGCCCGCCGACGCGGCCAAAGCCCCGCGCAAGCCGGCCAAAGCCAAGCCCGCAGCCAAGGCAAAGCCGGCAGCCAAAGCCAAAGCCTCAGCCAAGCCCAAAGCACCGGCCAAGGCAAAAGCACCGGCCAAAGCCAAGCCAGCGGCACGAAAGAAGAAGGCTTAGCAGGAGTCCTGCCAGACGTTGATCACGGGTCCCGGGCGCATCACGCCCGGGACCTGTTCATTGCATTACCACCAGAGTCACGGAGCAGGTTTACGGTCAACGGTTCACAGTCAACGGTTGCTGCAAACAGCCTTATTTACCGTGAACTGTCGACCGTCAACTGTCGACCCCAGCCCGCAACCCGAAGCTCTTAAGCCCCCAGTCCAGTTCCACTGCTAGCGCTTCCCTAAGGAGTCCGCAAATAGCCAACTCTTTGCGCCGTCGCACGGCGTTCTAGGCTGGGGCCATGCCTGAAGACGCCTCTGACGAAGTGCTGGACGCCCAACCGCGCAAACTCGAGTCCGAGTACGAGACCGCGCTACGGCCCCGCACACTGGCCGAGTTCGTGGGCCAGCGCCAGGTAATCGACAACCTTGGGGTGTTCGTGGCAGCGGCGCGGCAACGCGGCGAGCCCCTCGATCACATCCTGTTCAGCGGCATGCCGGGGCTCGGCAAGACCACGCTTGCCAACCTGATCGCGCATGAGATGGAGGTCGGCATGCACGCCACCAGCGGCCCGGCGCTGGAGCGCGCGGGCGACCTGGTGAGCCTGCTGACGAACCTCGGGCGCGGCGACGTGCTGTTCATCGACGAAATCCACCGCATGCCCAAGGCCGTCGAAGAGTACCTGTACTCGGCCATGGAAGACTGGCACATCGACATCGTGCTGGACCAGGGGCCGGCCGCGCGCAGCGTGCGGGTCAGCCTGCAGCGCTTCACGCTGGTGGGCGCAACCACGCGCGAAGGGCTGTTGTCAGCCCCGTTCCGCGCGCGCTTTGGCGTGCTGGAACGCCTGGACCCCTACCCGGTGCCAGACCTGCTCACGATCGTGCGGCGCAGCGCGGGGCTGCTGGGCACACCCATTGTGGACGACGCCGCCACGCTGATCGCCAGCCGCAGCCGGGGCACGCCGCGTGTCGCCAACCGCATCCTGCGTCGTCTGCGCGATGTGGCCCAGGTCAAGGGCAACGGCAAGATTGATGTCGCAATCGCCGAGCAAGGCCTGCGCATGCTGGGCATCGACGGCCACGGATTGACCGAGCTTGACCGGCGCATCCTGCGCTGCCTGGCTGGAAGCAGCACACCGGTGGGTCTGAAGACGGTCGCCGTCGCGGTCGGCGAAGAAGAAGACACGATTGAAGACACCTACGAGCCGCACCTGATCCGCGAAGGACTGGTGCAGAAAACCCCGCGCGGCCGCGTCGTCACGGAAAAGGGCCGCGCCGTGTTGTAGCGCGGATCAACCCTGCGGGTCGTTGGTTACCTTGAGTACGGACAGGAAGGCGCCCTGCGGCACTTCAACGCCGCCGATCATCTTCATGCGCTTCTTGCCCTTCTTCTGCTTCTCAAGCAGCTTCTTCTTGCGGCTGATGTCGCCGCCGTAGCACTTGGCCAACACGTTCTTGCCCATGCTGCTGATCTTTTCGCTCGCGATCACCTTGCCGCCGATTGCCGCCTGCAGGTTCACCACGAACAGGTGCTTCGGGATTTCTTCTTTCAACTTCTTCAGCAGGTTGCGGCCGCGCTGCTCAGCGAACTGGCGGTGCACGATCATGGCCAGCGCGTCCACTTCATCGCCCGCGATCATGATGCGGACCTTGACCAGGTCGGCGGGTTCAAAGCCGATCTGTTCGTAGTCCATGGTCGCGTAGCCGCGGGTGCCGGACTTGAGCTTGTCGAAGTAGTCGAAGATCACTTCCGCCAATGGCATTTTGAAACTCAGCAGCACGCGGTCTTTGCCCAGGTGTTCCTGGTTCAGGTACAGGCCGCGGCGTTCAAGCGACAGCGACATCACGTTGCCGATGTATTCGGTGGGCGTGATTACGCTCAGCTTCACGATCGGCTCAAGGATTTCCGAGTACACGGTCGGGTCGGGCAGGTCGCCGGCCTTCTCTATGCGCTCAAGGCTGCCGTCGTGCTTCTTGATTTCATAGGTGACGTTGGGGGCACTCTGCACCAGGTCAAGTCCCAGTTCGCGCTCAACGCGTTCCTGGAAAATTTCCATGTGCAGCAGGCCCAAGAAGCCGCATCGGAAGCCGCTGCCCAGCGCGTCACTTTGCTCGGGCGTGTAGGTGATGCTGCTGTCGCTGAGCGTGATTTTCTGCAGGCCCTTGCGCAGGGCGTCAAACTCGGCGGCGTTGGTCGGGTACACGCCCGCGTACACCATCGGCTGCGGCTTCTTGTAGCCGGGCAGCATCTGCACTGTGTCTTTGTGCTTGGAAAGCGTAATCGTGTCGCCGACGCCGACGTCCTGCACGGTCTTGATGCCGCAGATGACGTAGCCGACACAGCCCGTGCGCAGCGACTCCTGCTTGTGCAGGCCCATGCGCACGACGCCCACTTCCAGTACGTCGAACTCACGGCGCGTGCCCATCATGAAAATGCGCTCACCGGCGCGCAGCTCGCCCTCGCGGACGCGTACGTACACCACCACGCCGCGGTAATCGTCGTAAACCGCGTCAAAAATCAGGGCGCGCAGCGGCGCGTCGAACTCGCCCTCCGGCGGCGGGATGCGCTTGATGATCTCGCGCACCAGCTGCTCAACTCCAAGGCCGGTCTTGCCCGAGACCTGCACCACATCCTGCTTGTTGGTGCCGAACGCACTTTCGAGCTCAAAGCAGGTGCGGTCAAAGTCGGCGGCGACCATGTCGACCTTATTGGCCACCGGCACGACTTCGAGGTCGGCACCGATTGCCAGGTACATGTTGGCCACGGTCTGGGCCTGTATGCCCTGCGTCGCGTCAACCAGCAGCAGCGCGCCTTCACAGGCATTCATCGCGCGGCTGACTTCGTAGCCAAAGTCAACGTGGCCGGGCGTGTCGATCAGGTTGAACATGTACTCCTGCCCGTCCACATTCATGGGCAGGGCAATTGCCTTGGCCTTGATCGTGATGCCGCGCTCGCGCTCGAGGTCCATGCTGTCCATGGTTTGCTCAACGAGTTTGCGCTTGTCCACGGCGTGCGACATCGAAAGCAGGCGGTCAGCCAGCGTCGACTTGCCGTGGTCGATGTGGGCAATGATGCAGAAGTTGCGGATCTGGCTGAGTGCGTAGTCGGACAAGGCGGCCTCAATGATTTTGCAGGCCTGATAGATAGCACCCGGCGGCAAACGGGGAAGGTAGCGCAAGGCAAACCCGGTGGCAATCACGCTAGCCGGCCAGCGCACCCAGCCCCAATGCCAGCTCAAGCGGCTTTGCGGCGCGGGCAAACCCGGTCCACCCGAATCCCAGCGTTCCCCAGCGCTCGCTGCGCGGCCGTGCCAGGCGCTGCGCATCGGCCAGTTCCAGCATCACGAAGCGATACATGCCCGCCGGTGTGGAACGCTGCGTGGCGTCAAGCTTCGCAATGCGGCCGGGCTCCGACCCGTGCGCGCTGTAGAACGCGAACACAAAGGCCGGTTGGGCGGTATCGCCCAGCAGACGCTGCCAGGCCATCATCGAGAACATGTCCAGACGGGTGATCCACGGGGTTTCGCGACGACCCTTGAGGTCGATGGCGTATACGCGCTCAGCCCCATTCACGAGAAAGTCAAAGTTCTTGAGCTCGCGATCGCCCCACAACGGACGGCGGCTTTCATCCACGGCAAGGGCATGCAACCCATGTTCAAGCAGCAGGCCGCTGAAGCATTGCTCATAATGGTTGCGGGCGCCGGCCATGGATTCACCGGCCACAGTTTCGCAAATCCGAGCCGCCACGCCAGCCAGTTTTCTACTTCGTAGCAGCCACGGGCCTCGCATCAGCTCCGAGCGGGCCTACAAGTGGCAACGGCGTTCAGGCACAAAGAACCGCAACCACTTCCGAACTTCGAAGGGCCGCGAAGAACGTCAACTGCAGAGACGGTCTCGCGCAGAGGCGCAGAGACGCAGAGAACGGCAACTGCTTTGGGGTTAACGGCAACTGCAGTTCCGCGCTGACATGCTCAGCAGCGCCTGTTCATTGCGCACTCTGCGAACGTTGCGAGTGGCCGCCGTGGCTGTTCAATCAAGACGTCTAACCGCCGAGTACGCCAAGGACTGCCAGCGTTTCTCTGCGTCTCCGCGTCTCCGCGCGAGATTGCAGTTTCCCTTTCCAACGCTGGCGCGTTCCATTGCGGCAATGGCTACTCAGTTGCGGTTGCTGAATTCGGTGGTGCACATGAGTGCCAGGAACAGGTCTTCCCAGGCCGTGGTCGGGCCGGCCCAGCGCTTTACCTCGGACTCTACGGCCCGCAATTCATCTGCGTCAGGTTTGCGGCCGAGGACGGTCATGAAAATCTGCTCAATGCGCGCGTCGTCGCGCTTGTGCCGCTTCAGGATGCTGGTCAGCGAATACTCCAGGTTGCGCGGCAGAATCTCGGCGTTCATGAACATCAGCGCCTGCATCATGCCGCCGCCGCGGTCATCCACTTCCTTGATTACCTGCACGCCGTCAAAGGCCTCGTGCAGCATGGCCGCGAGCCTGACCTTGTAGCTTTCGACCGAGATGTCGTCGGCCCGTGTGGCCAGCTGCACCCCGCGGCGCAGTGCCTGCCGGCTGGACGATCCGCGTGATTTCGGGTTCAGTTCATCCAGGTTCAGCACCTTCACAATGCTGCGCGCCAGCATCTCGGGTGTCAGCGCGCGCACCTGCTGCCTGCTGTAATACATGCGGTCCTGGCTGCCCTCCGGGTTGGGGGCAGCTTTGCGCTGGTACAGGCGGCTGGTGGTGATGGCCTGGATCAGGTAACGCGTGTCAAAACCGCTGGCCGCGAAATCCTCGCCCATCACACGCAGGATCACCGGGATATTCGGGTCATTGATGCTCGTGAAGTCATCGACCGGGTTGACGATGCCGAAGCCCAGGAAGTACTGCAGCCAGCGGTTCACCGTCATCTCGCGGAACCACGGGTTGTCTTTGCCTGTCATCCAGTCGGCCAAGTCTTCGCGGATCGTCTTGCCCGCGCGCGGCTTCCAATCCGTGCCGTCCAGGTAACGAGGCAGCTTGTACTTGCCCTTGAGCTTCAGTGACGTCTCCACATCCTTGAGTGCCCGGAACTTCAGGTCGGGCTGCATGTACAGATACGTCTCGCCCATGACTTCGCGGCTGCCGATGAACGACTTGAAAAAGGCCTGCCAGGCCTCAAAGTCGTCCTGCTTCCAGTCGCCAAGGTGATGGTCGTGGCATTCCGCGCACTGCACCTGCCGCCCCAGGAATACGCGGCTGGTGTGGCCGGCCACATAGCCCAGGTCCTGCGTGGCCAGCAGTTCCATGAAGTAGCCCCAATAGGGCGTACCGTTCTTGTCGCCGACCGCGCCGAACATCCCGCGCACCAGTTTGTCGAAGGGCGTGTTCTTCTTGAAGCTTTCGGTCAGGTAGGGTTGCAGGGTGTAGCGGCCGCTGCGCCCGAAGTTCGGCTCGTTGCGCGAGACCAGCACCGTCGTCCACCACTGCGCCAGGTGCTCGTGGCTGGCGGGAGAGTTCAGCAGCGTTTCGACGATGGCCTCGCGCTTCTTCTGCCCGGTGCGGCCGGCGCGGTCCTTGCCGCCGGGGTTGAATGCCTCGATTTCCGCAGGTGACGGCGGCGCACCAGTCAGGTCCAGATAGATGCGGCGCAGATAGATGCCGTCGTCCACAATCTCGGTGGGTGTGACGCCGTCGGCTTGCTGCAACTGTTCAAAGGTACGGTCCATGGCGTCACGCAGGGTGCGCCAATCCTGCCCCAGCTTGACACGCGGCGCGTGGTGTTGCTGGGCCTGCGCCAGCGAAGCCACCCAGCAGCCTGCGGCGAGGGTTGCAACCAGTGCCAGTATGGTCAGCTTCAGAGGCATGCCGGAAGTCTATCCCGTGCATGGCACGGTGCGGCATGCGTACACCATCTGACGGGGCGCATCGGCCACGAAACTTTCCGCTTTGCGAGTTTGCAATGACGTAGTGCTGGGGAACTTCGCGGTCACGCGCGACACGGTTCGACGCGCCCGCGTCCGCCGCGCTTGCGAGTGCTGTCGCATGCGATACGCTGTGCGCCGGAGCACATCCATGCCAACGGAAATGCAACGCACGATGCAGGAAGCAGCGCCGCCGCGCGTGGTGCTTGAAGTCCTGACCAGCTCACTGGCCGGCAAGCGCTTCGCATTCGGCAGCGCCGAGCTGCGGGGCGGCGTGATGCTTGGGCGCGCACCCGATTGCAAAGTGCGCTTCGACGGGGCCCGTGACCTGAAAGTTTCCGGTCACCACGCGCTGCTGGAAGAACGCGCTGAAGGAGTGTTCCTGCGCGACCAGGGCAGCAGCAACGGCCTGTACGTGAACCGTGCACGCGTCACCGCAGCGGGCATGCGCCTGTACGACGGCTACGAGATCAGCCTGGGCCAGGAAGGGGCCGTGGTACGCGCGGTGATTCCCGCTGACCCGGCACCGCCCGTAAGCCAGCTTCCGGCCGTTTCAGGACGCCAGCCCGCCGGCGGCGGCGACATGACCCGCATAGTCGAATCGGTTGGCGCCAAGGTCGGTGCCGGCGACAAGACCAAGCACATGATCAAGGCCGTGGCCGAACAGCTTGAGTCGCGCGCCGATACCCGCCGCGCCGGGCTGGTCACCATGGTCGGCGCGATGTTCCTGCTGCTGCTGGCGTTGGGTGCCATCGGCGTCTGGTACTACCAGAACCAGGAAACGCTGCAGGCGCAGGCCGACGAACGCGAAAAGCAGGCCCAGGCCGCACGCGACAAGAAACTGGACGACGCAGAGGCCGAACGCAGCAAGCGCGACACCGAACGCGAACAGGAAATGGCCGAGCTGCGCAAGAAATTCGGCGCGCTCGAAACTGCCATGGCCGACCAGGTCAAAACCCTGCGCGATGAACAGGACAAGCGCTTCGAAACCCTGCGCAAGGATGTAGACGATGCCACAGCCGCGCGCGTCAAGGAAATCAGCGAGGCCCAGCTCAAGCAGTTGAAGGAAGCCACCGAGGCGCAGCTGAAAGAACTTGAGAAGCTGCAGTCAGCCCCCACCGACGAAAAGTTCCGCGACCTGGCCGAAAAGTACAACGCCAGCGTCTTCCTCATCTTCGTGCAGTATCCGTTGCTCAACGCAGCCGGTGAGGCCGTGGGCATCGAAAGCGGCACCGGCACCGGCTGGCTGGTCAAGACCTCTGAGAAAAAGGCCTGGGTCATCACCAACAAACACGTCATCAAGCCCTTCCTGTTCAAGCACGAACTCGCGATCAGCCACGCGATCCAGGACGTGCGGCCGGCGCCAGTCAAAGACTGGGTGATCGCCGCCTGGCAGCCCGGCACAAAATTGCGCGACAAGGCCGGCGACACGCGCCTGACCGTCGCCGATGCATGGGCCACGGTGCCCAACGGCTGGGGTGGCCGCGGCCGGGTGCGCATCACCGGCTATGCCGACGACGTGCTGATGACCTATGGCGACAACTACGCGCAATTCCTGGCAGGCAACGGTTTCAAGACGGACCTGCCGGAAGACATCATCAGCCGCATCAAGAACATCTCGATCCATCGCATGGATACCAGCGCGGACCTGGCGCTGCTTGAGTTTGAGCGCACCAACCCCGCACACCTGGCTGAGCCGCTGCCGATGGCCAGCGACGAGGAATTGAAGGCGCTGAAACAGATGGAAAGCGTGATGTCGCTGGGCTATCCGCTGGGCCTCAGCGTCATCAAGGGCACCACGGTGACGACCAGCCCGGCCACGGGCAACCTGCGCAGCATCCAGCTTGAGGTCGGTGTGATCGGCACCAGCGCGCCGATCCTGCCCGGCAACTCAGGCGGCCCGCTGATCCACGTGAATGGCAAGGTCGTCGGCGTGATTACGCTGAAGTGGGGTACCGGCGACACCCAGGGCGAAGCAATCTCCGTAGACCACGCTCGCGCATTAGTGAAGAAGCTGCTTGACTGACGGTGCGCTGTGACAGCCGCAGTTTCACGCGCCGGAACAGGATCCTAGAACCGGCCGCCGGTTACGATGCGGCCGTACATGCTGAGCAGCGGGCCGGTCAGCTGGTCGGGTTCGGCATCCAGAGTGTGCACACCCGTGGCGCGCACGCGTTGCAGGATCATCTCACGTTCTTCCAGCAGGGTCAGCGCCGCGAGCTGGCGGTAGGCGTCAATCGGGCGCTCTACCTCAGCGGCCACGGTACGGTGGAACACCGGGTCGCGCATTGCTGCCACCAGCGCCACGTGCTTGCGGGTGATCTGGGCGACGTTGCGCTGCAACTCCCAGCCCTGGGCCTCGTTGTCGAAGTCCGTCGCCAGAACCACCAGCGCGCGGCGCGGCAGCGCCTGGTTCAGTTGCACCAGTGCCGGCGTGAACGACGTTTCACTGTGGTTGGCCTTCACGGCCAGGCTGGCGCGCACGAGCTTGCTGAGTTGACCGTGTCCCGCGCGCGGCGGCAGCAGAGCCTGCACCTGCCCGTCAAAGATCATCAGGCCGACCAGGTCGCCGCGTTGCAAGGCGGCGGCGGCCACGCGCATCAGGGCGCCCAGCGCCAGATCCACTTTGCGGACGCCGCCGACGCGGGCACCCATCAGGCGGCCGGCGTCGCAGGCGAGCATCACGTTGCGCCTGCGCTCGGGCACGTAGCGACGCACGGCAAGCTGGCCGGTGCGCGCGTAGGCCTTCCAGTCGACGCTTTGGGGCGGGTCGCCGGGCACATACGGGGCCAGGCTCTCGAACTCGCCGCCCTGGCCCACGCCACGCGCGCGGCTGATGCCCACGTCGGCGTCGCGCGCGGCCTTCAGGATCAGCTCGTTGCTCTTCAACAGCTCAATGCCCGGCGCGGCCACCACTTTGGCCACTGCCGCCAGCGGCACAATCCGGCGCATCAGGCGCAGCGGGCCGTACACGACGGCGGTGGCTTCATTGAACTCGAACTCGCCGCGGTCGGTGGCGGTGAACGGGACAGCGAATGTGTCGCCTTCGCCCGGTGCCACACTGAATGAAAGCGGCGCGCGCGGCCCTTCCAGCTGCGGGGGCACGAAGTCGTACAGGCGGCCTCGCAGGGTGTAGTCGCCGTCGTTGAAGACCGTGACGTTTGCCTGGAACTCGCCGCCGACGCCCACGTCGGCCGGCGCCTCGCGCTCGATCGAAATGCCGGCCTTGCGCGGCAGCATGATCGCGTCCACACCCAGAAGCAGCATGTAGCCGACCAACAGGCTGACCCAGGGCATGAGCAGCGTCGAATCCAGCAACAGCATCACCGACGCGCCTAGCGGCACGAGTGCAAGCAGCATCGCCAGCCTGGTCGGTGAGTAGCCCATTAGCGCGGGGGTGGAATGCGGTTGACGATGTCCTCAAGGATGGTGTCGGTGGTGGTGCCCTCAAGTTCCGCGGCGGCCGTGCGGTACAGGCGGTGGCGCAGCGCGGCCGGCACAAGCTCGCGCACGTCGTCAGGGATCACGTAGCCGCGGCCCTCAGTGCAGGCCAGGGCACGGGCAGCGCGCAGCAGCATCACGCCCGCGCGGGTTGAAGCCCCGGCGCGAAGGAAGGGGTGCTCGCGGGTCGCGCGCACGATCTTGAGCGTGTAGTCGGCGATGTCGGGGCGCACATCCACGCGCATCACCACGCGGCGCATGGCTGCCAGCTCGGTGGCGCCGAACAGCGCTTCCTTGCCCAGTGCGGCAAAGTCGTCGGCTGACTTGGGGGCACCGTGCTGCTTGAAGATCTCAAGCTCAGCCTGCTCGTTGGGGTAATCGACCATCAGCTTGAACAGGAAGCGGTCCAGCTCAGCTTCCGGCAGCGGGTAGGTGCCCTCGTTCTCGAGCGGGTTCTGGGTCGCGACCACGGTGAACACTTCGCTCAGGATGTGGTCGGCACCGTCGGCGCTGACCATGCGTTCCTGCATTGCCTGCAGCAGGGCCGCCTGTGTGCGCGCGGGCGCGCGGTTGATTTCGTCAGTGAGCAGCAGCTGCGTGAACACCGGGCCTTTTCGGAACTCGAACTGTGCGGTGTCGGGCCGGAAGATGCTGGTGCCGGTGATATCGCTGGGCATCAGGTCCGGCGTGAACTGGATGCGCCGGAATTCGAGGTTGCATAGCTTGCTGAGTGTGCGCACCAGCAGCGTCTTGGCTGTGCCCGGGTTGCCTTCCAGCAGCACGTGGCCCTGCACCAGCAGCGCCACAAGTATGTGCCGCACCACGCCGGGCTGGCCCTTCACGACCTTGTCTACTGCGGCGTCGAGGATCTTGGCAAAGCGCGCGATCTTGACCTCGGCGGGCTCTGTCTGCGGTTCGGGCGCGCGCGGCTCGGGCATGCGCTGTTCTGGCATGGAAGCAAAGTCGTCGTTCATCTCGGTTCTTTCGTTCGATCCTTCAATCCGGCACGCCCTTCGCGCGCCGTACTGCAAGCTGACCTTGCCGTGGCCATCAGGCCGCCGGCGGGTTGGCGTTCCCTTCACTTTCACTGCTGTGCTCGGTGCCGCCGGTTCGCTTCAGCATCGCGACACGTTGCGCCACGGTCATCAGGCGCTCAAGCTGATTCTCGCCGCCGTCGATGCTGAGGCGCCCGGTGCGGCTTCGCACCCCGGTACCGCTGCCCGGGCCGCCCACTTGTGCGGCCCCCTGACCCAGTACCAGGTATGAACGCCGGCCAATCCGCGTGGCCGCGCCCCGATGATCACGCGTGCGCAGCATCATGCGCGCCACGCCCTCAATGGCATACGTACGGTCCGTGCGGTCGGTTTGCTCCAGCCGCACGGGACGCACCACGGTGGCCTGGCGCCAGGCGAACACCAGCAGCACCAGCAGCACACTCAGCGTCACGTAAAGCCCCGGCGGAGTCACCGCCAGGTATTCGACCGACGAATCGGTGGTGAAGCCGTGCAATTGCTCATCGATGATGATCTTGCCCGGGGGTGCCCGGTCGATCAGCTTCGTGACGAATTCGGCCGCGCCGTCGCGCGCGATATAGCGGTTGGTGAACACGTCCGGGTCGCTGACGAGGATTACTCCGCCACGACCGTTCTCGTCGGTGTCGCGCACCCGAAGCACAACGGGGTGGCCGTTTTCGGTTTCGGCCAGCACTTCGTAGCCGCTCCGGCCCTCAGGCTTGACGCTGAACACCTGCACCGGCGCTTCGATGTAGGTGCGCGTTTCCTCGCTGCGGAAGTCGAACGCTTCGCTGGTCATGTAAATCGACTGCGGCTTCACACGCAGCAATGCTACGTTGTTGCGGTAGCCGGCCTCACGCAGCGGGACTTCGGCGGCGTGTTTGGGGTGCAGGTATTCGTTCAGTGTCAGCGAGTCTTCGTCTTCCTGTGTCTCGGACACCCTGTACCAGCGCTTGGGCAGGACCAGGATGATGCTGGTGGGGTTGCGGGTGGCTTCATCGAACAGCAGTTCGAAATCATCGGCAAAGTCGTAGACGTACTCGGGTATCGGCTCAAGCAGTACCAGGGTGTCGCCCTGGAAGCCGTCCATCTTCGGCGCCTTCAGCTTGGCAGTGTTGCGCACCACTTCGCGGCCGCGGGCTTGCAGCAACTCAGCCAGCGCGCGATGCCCGCCCGGTGAATACGAGTGGCTGTTCGTGAAGTTGTCGGGGCGCTTGGGTTCACTGAAGATACTGAAGATCATCCACAGCACGCTTCCGCCCAGCAGGATGCCGACCAGGCTCCAGCGGAAGATGCTTTCGCGGCGGTTCTCGCGGGCGATGCCCTCGCTCATGCGATCACCCCGCGAGGCTCAACCTGCTGCAGGGTGCTTTGCCATTCCTCAAACTCGCGTGCGGCCGGCTTGTAGTCGCCATAGCGCACGCGCTCAACCAGTGACAGCGAAGGTCGCAGCGCGCCACGGGCTTCCTTGCGGGCCATGCGCAGGGCATCGCGCCAGGTGCGCACGTCGGTTTGCTCGACGCAGCCGCGCCAGCCGGCCTCAAGCCAGAACACGCGATAGCGCAGCACGGTGGCGCGGGCGTAATCGCCCTGGGCCAGCGCGTTGGCCAGTTCTTTGCGGGCGACGGCGAGCGCGTCTTCAAACTCGGGCGGCAGTTCTGGCTGCGCCGGCGCGTCCGGTTGGCCCGCAGCGTCGTCAGCCTTCGCAGTCGCCTTCTTCTTGGAGGCTTTGGATTTGCGCGCGCGCTTGCCGAAGCGAATGCCCAGCAGCGCCCGTACGATGAAGTACAGCGCGACTAACCCGCCGCCGATCAGCATGACCCACATTACCACTTTGAACACCACGGCCAGGAACTCGCCAAACGCGCCGCTGCCGCCACCACCGCCGCCGCCGTCCCATCCACTGCTGCGGCCGCGCGGTTCCGGGGCGGGTCGCGACGGGCCGGTCGCGGTGGAGCCGCGCTTGAAGCCATCGCCGGTGGACTTGCCCCAGGCGTCGTCCGGCTCTGAGGGTTGCCACTCGCCGGGCTCAGGCTTGGGTTCTTCCCAGTCATCGCGACCGGCTTCCTCGGGAGGGCTACTGTCGGAGGGCTGCCATTCGCCGTCTTCGCCGGGTTGGCCGGTGCCGGAGTTTCCGCTGCCGCCACTGCCGCCACTGCCGCCGGAACCGCCGCTACCGCCCGATCCGCCGCCTTCGCCGCGTACGCGATAGCCGCGGTACTCGGGCTTGCTGGTGATGTCGCGCGCGTCGCTTCCCTGCGCGAAAGCGTGCGGTCCAAGCGCGAATATCGCGCACAAAAGAAAGCCCGTGCACACCACCATGCGCGGTCTCATGGGCGCGCCCCCGGCTGCGGCGGTCGCCACTTCGGCAATGGCGGCGCGTCAGGTCTTGGCCCAGCCGCCGGCGGAAGCTGCCCCGGCGCCGGCCACTGGGGCTGTCGCGGCGCGGGCCATTGCGGTTGCGGTGGCTGTTGCGGCGCGGGCCACTGGGGTTGCTGCTGCGGTGCCGGCCACTGAGACTGCTGCGGCGCTGGCCACTGCTGCTGCGGCGGTTGTTGCGGGGCTGGCCATTGCGGCTGTTGCGGCGTCGGCCACTGGGGCTGCTGCTGCGGCCACGGGCGTTGCGGCATGCCGGGCTGCGGCATTGGCCCCGGGGCTTGCCACTGAGGCTGCGGGGTAACGCCCGCGCCAACCCCCGCGCCGGGCCACTTGGGACCCCAGGCTGCGCTGGCAGCCACGGCCGCCGGCTGTCCTGCGGCAAGGCGGCGGGTGGCGGGTTTGCGTTCGCGACGGCCACGGTCGCCGGTGTATCCCGGCGGGTAGTAGCCCATGCCCGGGTTCATGCGGTGGCGCAGCATGTCGGCCTCTTCGATGCCGAAGTTGCGGGCCATTACGGCCAGGTCGTAGCTTTCTTTGCGGCAGCGCATGTCGAAGTAATAGACCACCGGCGCGATGAAAAACACCGGCAGCAGCAGCCCGCTCCAGGCCACCATCAGCAGGTCCGCGGCGAGGTGCCAGCCCTGATCCGTGGCCAGTGCCTTGGCCACCAACCCGGGTGCCGAAAGCAGGCCGGGAATGCCCGGCGCGCCCACCAGCAGCATGATCACGAAGCCCAGACCGAACAGCCGCCAGCGAAAGCGCTCGGTCAGGTACGAGCTGCGCTGGAAGGCATCGGTGGTTTCGGCGTCATCGAGCATCACTACCGCGCGGTTCAGACCCCAGCGGCCCAGGTACCAGGCCATGATCAGCACCAGCGCGGGCGTGCAGACCAGGATCGCCATCAGCCAGCCGCCGACCTCATTGCCGTCCAGCCCCATCAGCGCCGGAATCGCGTAGGCACCGGCAATCAGACCCGTGCAGGCGGCAATGTGAAGGAACGAAATGCCGGTCAGGTGGCCGATCCGCGTCTTCAGCGCCCGGAACAGCTCGCCCAGGCTGGGTGAAGCGCCCACGTACAGCCGCGCCGTCAGGTAGTAGATGCCGGCAGCCGCCACGCTGGTTGCCAGCAGCACACCGGCGATGGTCGTCAGCCACGTGTACTGCGCCCAGCGGGTGTCCAGGTCAAAGATGCCAGGCTCAGACCCGGGGCGGTCAACCCAGGCGTAGGGTTCCATCAGGAAGTACAGCCATGCGTGCAGGCCCAGCATCGGCAGCAGGTACACCAGCAGCATCCAGCGCGTGTAGCCCAGCGCGTTGCGGGTAAACAACGCAAAGCTGCGGCTGAGTGTGTCGCCGAAGTTCAGCTGCCGAAGGTCCAAGGCCTTGCGCATTCCCGATCCTCACCCGCGATTATGGCTTGGGGCAGGCGACGAAAGTAGGGCACACGAGCGTTTTGGCGGGGCAGCGCCCCCGCACTGGCAGACACCCATTGGGGCCCAAGTCCCAATCCTTGTGCCCGGCGCGGAGACAACAACGCCCTGCCATGAATGCAGGGCGTTGCCGGAGTTCTTGCAGACAGGCTCTTACGAGCCCACTCGCTTGCGCCGCCACAGCAGGGCCGTGAGGCTGCCGAGGGCCGCGAGCAGCGACCATCCGCCGGCACCCGTGCCGGTGCTGCAGCCTTCATCCTTCTTCTTTTTCTTGCCGCCGCCGCTGCTGGTGTTGGGCTGCCGCTCGTAGGCACCCATGTCCACACCGTTGCCGTCGTCGCGGGCCTGGCCTCGCTGGTCGGTGGTAAGCGACAACGGGTTGCTGCCGGTGTTGCGCGCCGGGCTGTTTGAGGCAATGGCCATGGTGAAGGTTGAGCCGCCGTTGTCCTGCAATGGCCCCAGGATCGGGTCCACGTTCAGGTTGCCCGCGCCGACGATGGTGGCCCCGCTGGTGTCTTCGATAAGGCTGTTGTTGGCCGTGACGCTGCCGCTGAGGTCCGCGTCCGTAACAGATGCGTTGTCGGCCACGATGGTGCTGTCGATGGTCAACGAGCCACCGACAACCCGGAGGCCTCCTCCTAGGGCCGAACCGGCCGATCCCGCAGTTCCCGCAGAACCCGTCGTGGTTCCCGTGCCGCCGACTCCGCCTGCGCCCGCCGCTGCGGCACTTGCAGAGTTACCTGCAATGGTCGAATTGTCGATGTCGAGCGTGGTGGCATCGACATACAGCCCGCCGCCGAACACCGCGCCACCGCTGCCGCCGTCTCCACCGCCGCCGCCAGATAAGCCGGAACCGTTACCGCCGTTACCACCCGCAGCGCCGGCCCCGCCGGTCGCCTGATTGCCTGCAATGGTGCTGTTTACGATCGAGGCCGTGCCGGCAATGAAGTAGAGGGCAGCCCCGCGTGCATCGCCGCCTGTGCCGCCGTCGCCGCCGTTTCCGCCGGAACTGCTCGCATCCCCACCGCCGCCGCCTGCAGCACCCGCACCACCGGTCAGCGTATGGTTACTGATAGTGCATTCGAGGACAGAGACCGTGGTCGAAGTGCCGGCCCACACAGCCCCGCCCGACGCGGAACCTCCAGCCCCGCCCAAGCCGCCATTGCCAGGGTCAAAGTTGCCGTTTCCGCCGGCCGCGCCAACCCCGCCTGCGCCGCCAGTCACGATGCCGCCGTCGATTGTGGACTGTTGCAGCGTCAGGGTCCCTGCAGAGAGGTGGATGCCGCTGGATACGGCCGCACCGCCTAAGCCGCCTGCGCCGCCGTTACCGGCGCTTGATGCGCCCGGGCCCACTCCGCCAGCACCGCCGGCACCCGCGAGCGACTGGTTGCCCTGAAGATCCGAGTCCTGGACCAGCGTCGTCGCACCCCCTGCGTAGACTGCGCCGCCCGCTGCCGGCGCACCCACACCTCCGGGGCCGCCATTGCCAGCGTCAAAGCCGCCGTTTCCGCCGGACCCGCCGACGCCGCCATTGCCGCCCTGCGCCGTGTTCGAGGTAGCAAGCATGTCCGAAATCGTCACGTTGGCCGAGGTGGTGAAGAGGCCAGCACCAGCCCCAATGCCGCCACCGCCGCCGATGCCACCATTGAACCCGAAGGAGAAGAACGACGAACCGCCCTGGCCGCCGACTCCGCCGTTACCGCCCTGGGCCGTGTTGCCGTCCAGAGTGGTGAGACTGATGGTGACCGTAGTGCCGGTGCTCATGATGGCTGCGCCGGAGGCTTGTCCGCCCACGCCGCCAATGCCGCCACCGCCCCCGAGGCCGGTCGACGATGCGAAACCTGCACCGCCATTGCCGCCGTTGCCGCCCACGGCTTCGTTGGAGACAAGGGTGCTGTTGGTGACCGTCAATGCGCCAGCACCGGCGTACACGCCGCCGCCACTTGCCGTGCCGCCCGCGCCGCCCGCGCTGCCGTTGGGCGTCGAGAATGTGCCGTTGGCGCCGGCGGCGCCGTTGCCCGCCTGCGCCCGATTGTCCTGCATTCGCACGTTCTGCAACGTCAGGTTGCCACCCAGTTGCAGAATGCCGCCGCCGTTGGCGCTGGTGGCGGCTGTGCCATTGTCGGTCGCCACCCCGTTGCGGATTGTCAGGTCGCTGACGGTGACCAGGCCGGATACGCCGCTGTGAATGTGCAGTACCCGGTCAAGGTTGCCGCCATCCAGGATGGTTGTGGTGGTCCCGGCCCCGATGATCTCAAGGTCGCCGGTGGCCTTGGTGATGTCCAGATCGCCCGAGGCATTGGCGTTCTCAAGCGCAGCGCCCGTCAGCGTGATCGTACCGGCCGCAATCAGGATGCGGTCGTTGGTGCTGGAAGCATTCACGGCGTCTACAGCCGCGCGCAGAGTGGCCAGGTCGGTCACGTTGTGGTCAACGGCATGCAGGTTCTGTGCCGTGAAGGCGGCCACGCCGAAGGGGATGGACAGCAACAGCGCCCGTGAACGGTCCAGATTGCGGTAGTACGTTGCGCGACGAGCCATGAACGTCTCCAGTTTTCGACTGAGCGGCGCGATTGTAGCCGCCTCGAATATCCTCGTCACGGGCTTTTAGAGCCTGTCTGGAAGCCCACTCGCGGCCCGTTTCGGGCGGCGGCCTTCGCGCTGTTTCGTTGTCCTCCTTGCGGCGTATCGCCCTGGATACACCTCAGTCGGACGCCTCGCATCGCTCGCCCGGCGCTCCGAAACGGTCACGCTCTGGGTTTCCAGGCAGGTTCTGGGTCGTACCGGCTGGTAGACTTCCTGAATGGTCTTTATTGACCCCATCCCCGGTGCCTTTGTGGCGCTGGACTTTGAGACTGCGGACTATCGCCCGGACAGTGCCTGCGCGATCGGGCTTGTCCGTGTTGAGCGCGGCCGCATTGTCCGGCGTGTGCGCCAATTGCTGCGTCCGCCGCGCGACCAGATGATGTTCTCGCACATTCACGGCCTGACGCTGGATGAACTGGAAGACAAGCCGGACTTCGCCACGGCCTGGCCGGTGATCCGCGACGTGATGGAAGGTGTGGTGTTTCTGGCCGCCCACAACGCGGGCTTTGACAAGCGCGTGCTGGAACAATGCTGCGACAGTGCAAGCATCGCCGCACCGGAGCTGCCCTGGGTCTGCACGGTGCAGCAGGCACGACGCACGCTGGGTATGTACCCCGCCGACCTGCACAGCGTGGCCACGGCCATGGGGTTCAAGCTGAATCACCACGACGCGCTCAGCGACGCCGAGGCCTGCGCCCGGATCGTGATGCTGGCCCGCAAGGCGCTCGCAGACGCGACGGGCTGAGAAGTGCAGCGACCGGGGGCGATTCTGGGGCTACGGCAGGCTGGCGAGTCTTAGTACTTCGGCCACATCGCCGGCCGGGATTTCGGCGTGCTTGATGTTCGGCCAGTGGCCCCATTGCTTGGCGGCCTCAAGAAACTCCTGCACGCTGCGGCCGTCTTTGCCTTCGGTGTGGTGGTCGCAATCATTGAGAAAGACGCCGTCGTCGGTGACGGTGTCGCAGCGGCCGACCCAGGCTGACCCGTCCTTCATGCGCACGATCACCGTAATGCCGTGCAGCGCGCCTTTGTCAGAGTGAAACGTGCCCATGTTATGCCTCGGCCTTGAATGCGGCGCTTTGGGCGTCGTGCCAGGGTTTCTTGACCAGCAATTCCATGCGGGTGATGTCGGCCTTGGGGATGAAGGCTTTCTTGATCGTGGGCCAGTGCCCGTTGTTGATGGCGCTTTCCAGGGCTTCCAGGTTGCGCACCCAGGCACCGTGAAAATGGTCGAGGTCAACCATGATCAGGTTGCCTTCTTCAAAGCGCGAACAGCGGCCGATGAATGTCTGCTCAAGCCGCGTCTCGACGACCACAGTCTTGCCGTGGAACTCCTTCAGCCGCTTCTGCGGATCGGTCGGCGTCTCGTTGGGCGCGGGCTCGGACATGCGTAATCTCGTGATGGCAGCAAAACCGCGGGCCGGGCCCGTTCGGGCCCGACCCGGCTTGTTTCATTGACTAGCTGACTTTGGCGCAATGCTTGGCGAATTCGCCCTGCAGGTGCTGGGCCACGCCTTCGGGCCAGCCGCCTTCGAACACGTGGCGCGGCACGTAGCTTACAGGCTTGCCGCCCTTGAACAGATACACGCTGGGGCTGCTCGGCGGCATCTGTGGTGCCAAGCTTCGAACGTAGTTAATCGCACCGGTGTCGTTACCTGCAAACCCGGTGGCAACCGTGTCGGGCTTCACTTCGCCTTGCAGGCTCAGCAGGATGCCGGGGCGGGCGGCGCCGGCCGCACAGCCGCAGACCGAGTTGATGACGAACATCGCGGTCTTGTCTTTGTTGGCCTCAAGCCAGGCCTTCACGGCCTCTTCGGTGCGCAGCTCGGTGACACCGTTATCAGTGAGTTCCGTGCGCATGGACGCGATCATTTCTTCGGGATAGGGCATGTCGATTCTCCTTGTGTGTATCAGGCTAAGCGGTCTGTTCCGCCATGGCTGCGTTAGCCGCGATGGCGATCTGTTGTGCGACGCGGGCGCTGACTTCGGCCAGTGCCAATGCCGCCGGGTCGTGTGGCTGGCCCAGAACAATCGGCGTGCCGCCGTCGCCGGATTCTACCACGCTGGCCGTCAGCGGCACCTTGCCGAACAGCGGAATCCCGTAGCGTTTTGAGGCGCGCTCGCCGGCCCCGCTGCCGAAAATGTCCGTGCCCTTGCCGCAGTGCGCGCAGATGAAGGTGCTCATGTTCTCGACCAGACCCAGCACCTGGATCTTCACGGAGTGGAACATGCCAATCGCGCGCTGCACGTCGGCCAGGGCTACATCCTGCGGCGTGGTCACGACCACGGCCATCGCCTGCGGGGTGATGCTGGCCAGGCTAAGCTGCACGTCGCCGGTGCCGGGCGGTAGGTCGACTACAAGGTAGTCGAGCTCGCCCCATTCGACTTGCCCGATGAACTGCTTCAGCACGGAATCAAGCATCGGGCCGCGCCAGATGATCGGCTGGCCTTCCTGCAGCAGAAAGCCCATCGACATGATGCTCAGGCCATGCCGCCGGTGCGGGATGATGCGCTGGTCGGCGGTGGCGTTGGGCTGCTCATGCAGGCCGAACATCGTGGGCACGCTGGGGCCGTAGATGTCGGCGTCCAGCAGGCCGACGCGCGCGCCTGACTGCGCCAGGCTGACGGCCAGGTTTGCGGCCACAGTGCTTTTGCCGACGCCGCCCTTGCCGCTGGCGACCAGCACCACGTTGCGCACGCCCGGGATCATGGGTTGCGCGTTTTGCGTGCGGCTGGTGTCGGCGTCCAGCTTGACTTTGGCAGTGACGCCAAGGCGCGTTTTGAGCGCGTTGGTCACGTCATTGGTGAGTTTTTCCTTCAGCGGGCAGGCCGGCGTGGTCAGGAAAATCGTCAGCGAAACGGTGTCGCCATCGATCGCGATGTCGCGGATCATGCCAAGCTCAACAAGATCCCGTTTGAGGTCCGGGTCCTGCACGCCCGCCAGTGCGGCCTTGATGTCAGCTTCGGTGTGTGCCATAGCGCGCCTGAGCCTATGAAACGGATGTTCCTTGTCCACTATTCCGCAGGCCGCTTTGGCTGCGGGTTCGCGCCCCGAAATGCCGATAGCGTCCGGGGTGCCGCATGTTTGAAGCCAAGCTGAACTACCTTACCGCCGGCGCCGCCCTGGTTGTGCTGTTGCTGCTGGGCCGCTTTGCCTGGCTGCAACTGATCCAGCACGACCAGCACATTGCCAATGCGGAGCAGATGCGCACGGGGGCGTCACTGCTTGAGCCGCAGCGCGCCGACATCATCCTGCGCGACGGTACGATTGTCGCCGAGACCGTCAGCGTCTGGGACATCTACCTTGACTTGGAGGCCTTCGCCGACCCGCGGACGATTGCGCTGCGCGCCCACGCCTCGCCCTCACGCTACGACACGCAGGCCGTCAACGAGTTCGCCCATGAGCGGCTTGCGCCCGTGCTCAAGGGCAGCCTGCCCGGCCCCGCAAGCCGCCGACGCCTGCTGCTTTCGTGGCTGCTGCGGCATGACCCCGTGGCGCGCCAGGACTTTGAGATCTGCGCCCAGCGACTGTGCCTCGTGACCGGCTTGCCGCGCGCGGTGTTTGACCAGAAGGTCGCGCAGATCCAAACCGAAGTTGAGGGCCTGCTGACGCAGCTTGGAAACCCGGCCGAGGCCCCGGCCCGCGATGTCAGCGTGGCGTGGCTGCGCGTGAAGCCGGCTCTGAGCGACCCGGAATACTGGGCGCGCATCCAGCGCTTCCCCAAGAGCATCCACTTCGCGCCCGTGCTGCGCGCCCGCCTGGGCTGGTTTGAACAGGAGGCGCAGAGTCTTGAGGCATTGATCGAGGCAGCCGATGAGTCAGAAGACCCCGCCCACCTGCGCGACCTGTGCTTCCAGGCGATGCAGACCTGCCGCCGCCGCGCCGACGCACTGCCACTCGATGTTGAGGCCGCCGAAGGCAACACCCTGGCCCAGGCCCAGGACCTGCTGCTGGAAGAGCACGCCCATTGGCAGCGCCTTGCCGCCGCCTGCGAAGGCGTGGTGCGTGGCGAAGCCGACGCGGTGGCCTCGCGCCACCGTGAACTCACGCGCCGGGGCGGGGTGATCGACAGCACGCGCGAGCGCCTTGAGAAGCTCGAGAAGCACACCATCGCGCGCTTTGCCGAGGACTGGAAAGCGCGCTGGCAGCACTACACTTTCGACGAAAATCCGCTGCTGCTGCTGAAGGACGCGCCCCGCGACGTGATTGAACTGTTGAAGGTCAACGGCGACCTGCTGCCCGGCATCCGCTGCGAGCGCCGCCCTTCGCGCCGTTACCACAACGCCCGCGAACTGGCGCACGTGCTGGGCAACGTCGGCCTGCCTGACCCGGCGCGGCTTGATGCGGTGCTGTCGCGCCCGACGTTTGGCGAAGGTCTGGACGAGTTCATCGAGCGCTGGTTCCAGGGTGAACACAGCCGCTTTGTCGATCGCTTCGAAGGCGTGGTCGCGCACCAGCTTGTCGGCACCGACGGCATCGAGCGCGCGTACGATGAGCGTCTGTCGGGCCTGTACGGCGCGCGCGTCACAATCCGCGATGCCGGCGGCCGCCAGCGCGCGATCGACTACGAACAGGCCCCCGTGCACTCGGACCCGCTGACCCTGACCATCGATCTGGAACTGCAACAGGACATTCTCGACACAGCCATCCGCTACGAGCCCTTGCTGGGCTCCGAGGCTGCGTCTAAGCGCAAAGACGGCCGCTGGAGTACCCACAAGTGGAGCCTGCGCGGCGCAGCCGTTGTCATCGACCTCGAAACCGGGGCGGTGCTGGCGCTGGCCAGCTTCCCCAGCTATGACCCGGACCGTCTGCGCGGGCATTCGCCGCAGGACCGTGCCTACCAGCGTCAATTCGCCATGGAAGCCAAGGTGGACGAGAGTCTGCCCTGGTGGAATCGCAAGTCGCGCGCCTTCAACCGCGCCACCCAGGGCCTGTACGCCCCGGGCAGCACGTTCAAGGTGCTGACGGCGACAGCGCTGCTCGACAGCGGCACGATTACACCCGGCAGCACGTTTGACGAAATCGGTGAATGGGAACGAGGCACCTACAAGATCAGTCATGACGGCAAGTTCCTCGGCCGCACGGCGCACCCGTTTGGCCCGGGGGTGGACCTGTACAAAGCGCTTGAGGCCAGCAGCAACGGCTACTTCTACCGCTGGAGCCAGGCCCTGGGACCGACACCGGCGCACGCCTGGACCGAGCTTCGCGGCTATGCCGAGCAATTCGGCTTCGGCCGGCCCATGAACTCGGACTTCAGCGCAGCAAGGGCGCGCATGCCTGAAGAACATGAAGTATGGGCGCCCAACCTGGCGGCGCTGAGCATCGGCCAGGGCGCGCTGGTCAGCACACCCATGGAAGTCGCGCGTTTGTACGCCACCGTGGCAACGCGAGGCCGGCTGGTGACCCCGCACTTGAGTGAAGAAGCGCTGGTGTTCGAAGAATGGCTGGACGTGTCGCCGGAAACCTGGGATGCAGTGCATGAGGGCATGCGGCTGGTCAGCGAAGGCCGGCACGGCACAGCCCGCGAGCACGCGGTGCTGAGGCGCATCCGCTGCGCGGGCAAAACGGGCACCGCCGAGAACGGCCTGGGCATCCCGGACCACGCATGGTTTGCGGGGTTTGCGCCGCACGACAACCCGAAGGTCGCATTCGTATTCCTGGCCGCCAACAGCGACCTTTACGGTGCCGACGTAGCCCCACTGATCGCCGAACCCATCGAGCGCTACCTGAAGCGAATCGGCGCCATCGACTAGCCGCGCGTCCCCCGCATATACTGCAGGTGCCCCGCCTTCCCGCATTCGGCTGAAAGCCGATGCCACGTTTGGCGTTCCCACTGCGTACTGCACCCAAAGCGCTATACTTCCCGCCGGAGGACATCATGAACCTGGAAGACTTTGGTGTGCCGCTGCTTGGCGGCGCGATGATCGGTACCGCGGGCGCGATGCTGCTGGTTACTACCGGCAAGGTCGCCGGCATCAGCGGCATCATCGACGGGCTGGTGCGCGTCGAGAAATCGGAACTGGACTGGAAGCTCACCTTCCTGGTCGGGCTTGTGCTCGGCGGCCTCGCTATGGCGTTGTGGCATCCGAGTGCCTTGCCCAACGGCTTCCCGGTTGAGCTGCCGTGGCTGATCGTGGCCGGGCTGCTGGTCGGCTTTGGCACCCGCATGGGCGGCGGCTGCACCAGCGGCCACGGGGTCTGCGGCATCGGCCGCCTGAACATTCGGGGGGTGGTGGGCACTGTGGTGTTCATGGCGCTTGGTATCGGCACGGTAGTAGCCGTCCGTGCGATTCGGGAGGCTTTCTAATGCGCGCACTGATGGGTTTGCTTGCGGGCACGCTGTTCGGCGTCGGGCTGGGCATCGGCGGCATGCTGAGGCCGGACGTGGTGCTTGGCTTTCTCGACATCTTCGGCGATTTCAACCCGCGCTTGATGTTCGTGATGGCCGGCGCGATCGGCGTGTTCTTGCCGGTGTGGCTGGCGGTCAAGGGCCGCAAGCCGCTGCTCGGCGGCAAGATGGCGGCAGCGCCAAGCAAGCAGCTGGATACGCGGCTGTTCGCGGGCGCGGCACTGTTTGGCATCGGTTGGGGTATCGCGGGCATCTGCCCCGGCCCGGGCATCGCGATTCAGGCCCGGCCCAGCGCGGAATCGCTGAGCTTTCTGGCGGCAATGCTCGCCGGCATGTTCGTGTACAAGCTGGTGGATGCCGCCCGCGGCCACAAGCTGGCGAAGGCGTGAGTTGGGGGTTGGGGGCTAGGGGTTCGGGGCCCTGAGTTTCTAGGATTTCGGCAGCGGAACTATCACCGCGCGGATCGTCGGGCACTGAGCACGAATCACGTTAAAACCAGACACCCGGGGGCCCAAACCCCCCGGGTGTCTTGCGTCGCCGCATCGGTGCGAAGGACTTGGCGACTACTGGGCTGACTCGATCCTTGGCCTCCCCCTTTCAAGTTAGGGCAGCGCGTGGCTGCTGATGTTGTTCCAGATCGTGCTCAGGTGGCCCGTGGTGTACGTGTGGCCACCACTGAATTCGGTGTAGTACAGGTTCGTGTTCAGGGTCCAACCCGCGTTGATGAAGCGCGTACGGTCCGTCTGCGCGTACGGCAGCAGGCTGTCGCTCGTGCCAATGTGGATGTCCACCGGGATCTTGCGCGTCGCTGAGGCCGGAGCGCTTGCGCCCGCCAGCGCGTCCAGCACACCGGCGCTGACGCTGTAGGCCGCAAAGAACGTGCTGCTGGAAAGCGCAATCGCGTGCAGGTAGTGCCCGCCGGCTGAGAAGCCCCAGCCGTACACGCGGTTCTGGTCAATGTTGTAGGCGCCGAACGAGTCGTTGATGATGTCGTTGAGGATGGTGACGTCGTTGCTCGGCAACCAGCCGCCGCTGCTGCCCGTGGCGGCCGGCGCGATCACGATGAAGTCTTCGGTGTTGGCGATGCTGCTCCAGCTCGTGCGCACGCTCTGTGCAGCAGCCGGTGCGGTGCCCGCGCCGCCCGAGCCGTGGAAGGCAAACAGCACTGGCAGGGGCGTGGACGGGTTGTAGTTGCTGGGGATGTACAGGTAGTAGGTCTGGCTGCCCAGGCCAGCGACGTTGACCGTGCGGCTCTGGTTGCCGGGGTACGCGCCGCCGCTGCCGTTAGTTGGATCCGTGCCCGGGGGCGGGGTGGTGCCGCCAGTGATGGTGAGCGCGAGGGTGAAGCCGTCCACGCCGCCTGCGCCGTCGGTGACGCTGAAGCTTAGCGTGATGCTGCCCGCCATGGCGGCCGTGCCTGCAAGGTTCAGTGTGCGCGGGCTTGCACCGGTAACCGTCGCCGGGAAGCTGGTGGTGAAGCCGGCCTGCGATGCACTGATAGTCCCGCCGCTGATAGTGGCGGACAGGGTCAGGCTGTTGGATGCGTCCGGGTCCGTGGCCGTGACGCTGAAAGCCAACGATGCACCCACGGCGACGCTGGCAGTGAAGCTGGGGTCGCTGCCGCCCACGGTGCCGGGGCCGGTCGGGTTGCCCAGCACGGGCGGGTTGTTGGCAGGGGCGGCACTGACATTGATGGTCAAGGTCGCGTTGGCAGCGCCCAGGCCGTCATTCAGGATCACGTTGAACACCATGATGCCCGCCTGGCTGAGCGCGCCGTTGGGCGCAATCGTGACGTTGGCTGTGCCCGGCGCGGTCGCGGTCGCTACGCTGGTCGCCGGTGAGCCGCTGGGAGTCGGGCTGAGCACAAGCTGCGCCGGAATCGCGCTGTAGTTGGTGCTGAGTGCGGCGTTGAACACAACGCTGAGCGTCAGGTTGTCGCCGCTGTTGAGGTCTGAGCCGGTAACGGTGATCGTCGCGGGCAGGGCGCTGCCGGTTTGCACGTTGAGCGTGTACGCCCCACCGCTGCCGGACATGCCGCTTACGTTGATGACGGGGTTGGTGTTGGTGCCACCGCCGCCCGGGTTGGCCGGGTTGGCCGTGCCGCCGCCACTTGACCCACCGCCGCCGCAGGCAGCCAGGGCCAGCATCATCGCACCAAGGGTAAGGATCAGTTTCGCGCGCATTGTGTTGCCCTCAGGTTCAGAGATCCGGGTTTGGGCCGGAGAAAGTTTCTGTTCGTGCTTCGGGGCTCGTGTTTCGTGTTTCGTGTTTCGTGTTTGGTGGTTGGACGTGCAGTTCGCTGTTCCGGAGCACCAAGCACCAAACACGGAGCACCGAGAATCAATCCAACCGGTACAGGCGGCCGTTCGTGCTGCTGCCCACGTACACCTTGCCGTTGTAGCTGGCGATGCTGGGGCGGCCGTCGGCGTTGCTGCCCGGCTGGCCGAACTTTGTGCCCGCGACCTTCGACAGTTCAGTGAATGCGATGCCGTCGGTGCTGCCGCAGATGATGTCGTTGGTACCGTCCCAGGCGACCGCGTAATAGTTGCCGTCGCTGTGCTTGATCACGTCCCACATCACACCGGCAATGCCCGTGATGGCCGTGGTCGTGCTGCCCGCGTTGACGATGAACTTGCTGATGCCGGCGCTGCCCCACACGGTCATGTACAGCTTGCCGTCGATCTGCTCGATGCACGGGATCAGCGAGCCGCCGCTGGTCGTTGCCACAAAGCCTTGCTGGGCCATGTTGCTTTCAACCCACACGCCATCGACGCCGCTTTGCACCTGCTTGCTGGCCCAGATCTTGCCGTCGAGTACGCCCATGTACTTCAGGCGGCCGTAGCTGCCGGTGCTGACTGAGTCCCACACGCCGGTGGTGGTGTTCAGGCGGTTCAGTGTGCTCTGGCCGCTGTTGTTGCTGCCGCTGGTGTAGAGCTGGCCGTTGAACTCAACCACGTCGAAGTTGTGCACCGCGCCGGTGATGGTGCTCTGCAGCGGGGTGGTGCTGCCCGCGCTGAAGCTGTACATCAGGCCGGGTGCCAGGCCGTTGGGGTCGCTGTCCGGCACGTACAGCTTTCCGCCATGCACTTTAGCCCGCACAAACCCCTGGCTGGTGCTGTCGTAGAAGGCCGTCTGGATGCTGGTGCCGTTGTAGTAGTAGATGCCGCCGCCCCAGGTGTTCAGCGGGTCAATCGCGGCCGCCATGTACAGCTTGCCGTCGAACTCCTGCATGTCGCTGATCACCTTCATGCCGTTGGGCAAAGCGCCCAGGTCGGTCAGAGCCACGCTCGCGGGCAGGCCTCCCGAGCCACCCCCCGCAGTTACCGTGATGCTGAACGACTGTTGGGCGCTCACTTGCCCGTCGCTGACGGAAATCTGCACGTTGTGGCTGCCGACCTGGCCGGCGTTGGGCGTCCACGAAACCAGCCCGCCCGTGGAGATCGCGAGACCGGTGGGGCCTGTGCTCAGGCTCCAGGTCAGGGTGTCTCCATTAGCGTCGCTGGCGGCCGCCTGATAGCTGTACAGCTGGCCGACGGTTGCAGCCGTGGGCGCCGTGCTGTTGATGACCGGCGCCGAGTTGCCCGTCGTGCCGCCGCCGCCCGTGGGCGGCTGGGTGAAGCTGCCGGTGGCGCTGGAGCCGCCGGAATCACCACAGGCTGAGAAGGTGAGTGCGAGAAGCGAAAGCACTGCCAGGCATGCTTGCTTGGTCAGGACTCTGGTTTGGGCAGAGCGGATCATGAAATCCTCCTTGTGTGCCCAAGGGGATGCGCCCACCATGCCAAACCACAAGCCGTACCAAGACCATCGCCATAACTAACCTATTTTCCTAATCTTACAGCCACGACCCGCCCTTTGCGGTAACTCACGAATCGCGTATAATCGTTCGTAATCCGTACGCTTACACCGCCATTGGAGCTGCCCGTTGCCAGGTGCCGACGCACTTCCCTTCCTTACAGAGCACCGCTGGCGCACGTTCGCCGGAGCCGCGCTGTTCCGCGTACGCGGCCGCAGCCTGCGCGTGGTCCCCGACGACGACCTTCGCGCGGCCGTGCCGGATGCCTTTCCCGTGGTTGTGGGCGCGCTGCTGCTGGATGGCCGACGCTGGATCATCGAAGAGGCGCCTCGAGGCCGCCGCAACGCGAGCGCATCCGCCAACGCGCTGCTGTGTTGGCGGCTGCATGCGGCCGGCCACACGCCACGCGAGATTGCGCCCGATGAGCTGTTGGTCTCTCCAGCGGGCTCTCTGCTGCTGCAAACGCCGCGGCCCGGAACGGCTGAGCAACTTTCGCGCGCTCTGGTGCTGCTGCCGACGCTGACAGGCCAGCGCCGCACCACGGCACTGGGGCGCGCGGGCACACTGGCTGAGGTGATTGCGGCGCTGGTGGGCCCTAGGGCACCGCGCGCGATGTTGCGAAGCGCGCTGCACCCGCTGCCTGATGTCGCGGCCTTCCAGGGCTGGGCAATGGCTGCCCTGGCCCGCGCACGGGCAGGCCGGCCGATTGTGTTGCCCGCGGCGGACATCGCGCAGGGACGCGCGTTGCGGGCCCTGCTGTGCCGGCTGGCGGCGTCGGAAACTACAGACGGTCAGGCCGCGGGCGATGGTGACATCCTGCGGCTGCGCGGCATCAGGCCGGGCGTTCTGGTGCGCGGCCCTGTTGCTCCCGATGAGGCCGAAGCGGGTCTGCGGCAACTGTCGGCCTCGCCGACAGTGGTGATCGTGCCGGGCGCTTATCTTGACTTGTCAAGATCACTGGGTGCGCTCGCCGAGGTCGCCCCGGCACCGGAACTGACGCCGCCGGGCCTGCTGGAGTGGCTGAAGCCTCTGGGACTTGAAGCCGCGCTGGTGGTGCAGCGGCTGATCCCGGCCTTGCAGCAGGACCCAGCCAACGCGGCGCGCACGATGCACGCACTGTGCGAACGCTGCGAAGTACTGCCCCCGGGCGCGCGGCCCACGCTGCAGGCCGGCTGGGAAGACGAGCTGCAGCACATGCTGGATCGGCGCGGTGGCGCGCGGCTGGTACACCCGCAAGGGGCGCGTGCCGCGGCGCTGCTTGCGGCCTCGGGCGACGGGCTGGATGCAGCGGCCGTGAACGCATGGCCCGAGCTCGCGCGCGGGGCAGCGCTGCTGCGCGACGCCGGGCTGGCGGTGCTTCAGCGCGCGGGCACGGAGCTGCTGCGCTTTGCCCCCGGCTCGCGACCCGAAACAGCGGTCACCCGCGCCGACCTGTTGTGGCTGGCTGAGCGGCCACAGCTTTGCCCGTGGCCCGCAGGCACCCGGCGCGATGCATGGGCACTGGCGCTGCGGCTGCGCGCCGGCGACATGGCCGCCTGGTACGACAACGGGCCCGCGGTGCTGCGCGCTCTGCTGGACGACGCCCACTACGTGCAGGCGGCCGGGCTGCTTGAGGCCCACGCGGTCTGCGCGGCGCGCATCGGCGCGGGCCCACCTGACCTTGAGACCGTGCTGCTGGCCGCGGAGCTGATGCTGGCGGCCGCAACACCCCGGCGTCTGCGCCGGTTGCTGCACGGCTGGCTGGCACGCTACGACGGTGAGCTGAAGGCCCTGCTGCTGGCTGTGCTGGCCCGTGCCGAGCGCACCCTGCACGGCCAAGCGGGCTACGCGCCGGTGCTGGCAAAGGCTGAGGCCGTGCTGGCCGGGGGCTCGCGCGGTGAGATCGGCCGGGTCGCCGCCCAGAACGCGTGGCTTGAGATCGCCTCATGCCGTGCATCCGACGATGACCGGGGAGCGCTGGCCGCACTGGCCCGCGTGAAACCGCCCTACGCGCAGGCCGCGCGGCTGCTGGTTGAGGCGCGGGTGCTGCTGGTGCGCGCGCAGTGCGAGTTCATCGGCATCCGGCTGCCTGAGGCGCTGGGGTTGCTGCAACAGGCGCGTGAGCAACTGCACACCCGGGCCAACGGGTTCCTGCGCCTGCGCATCGAGGGCCAGCTTGAGGCCTACACCGCCCTGTACAGCGGCGTGGAAGGCCGCTTCCGGCGCGACAGCGACGCCCTGTTGAAGCCGCTGCGCGACCTGCACGAACGCACCGCTTGCGTCGGCGACCTGCTGGCCGCCACGGTGGTCAACGACAGCCTTTTCCGGATGCGCACCGGCGAAGTGGGCAGCGCCACCCCCGCAGACATTGAAGGCGTGCTAGCCTCGGCGCGGCCGGACAATCTGCGCGGCTACCTGATCGTGCTGTACCAGCTGGCCGAGAACGCGCTGTATCGCGGCGACCCGGAAACGCTGCGGCTGCTGAACGCGCGCATGCATGCCCTCAACGCTGGCGGGCGCGGTAACGCGCTGGTGCATGCGTCATGGCAGCGGCACGAGGCGCTGCGACACGCGCTGGCCGGGAACTGGGCTGACGCCGTGGCCATGCAGCGCGCCGCCCGGGTGCACCACCTGCCGCCGCCATTCGGCCCGCGCAGTGCGATGCTGCGGCGCGGCGAACTGGGCCTGCTGATGCTGTTCGCGGGCAAGTACCGCAACGCGGCAAGGCTGCTTTGGGGCGCGGGCAAGCGTCTGGCCGCGATGTCGGCCGGCGGCCGCGCCTCGCCCTATGCGCTGCCCTGCCTGCTGGCAAAGCTGCTGGCGGGCGAGACACCGGGCCCGGATCTGATCGAGTCCATGCAGGGCTATGTGCGCCACGGCTATGTGCTGGCGCGCTGCGTGCAGGCGGTGGCGGAAGCCGACAGCCTGGCCGCCATTGATGCCCCGCCCGCGTGGACCGCCCTGTGCGCGCTGGCTGCAGCTCTGGTGGCGCGCAAGCAGCGCAAGCCGGAGGCCCACGCGCTGGCGCAACTCGCCCGGCGCGGCCTGGGCCCGGGTTTTGAAGGCTTGCGCGTGGTGCTGGAGCGCGAGTTTCCCGGCGCCGCGCGCGGCCGCAGCAACCTTTCGCCGGTGGTGCTGGCCGCGCTGGGCGAGCTATCGCTGCTGCCCCCCGATTGCGCGCCAGACGCTTTGGCGCGGCAGTTCGCCGATGTCCTGGCGCGCGCGTTTGATTGCCCGGCCATGGTGCTGCTGCGCGTGCCAGAGCCCGCGGCCGCCGCCAGCGGCGCGGCCCCGGCCGACTGGCGCTTTTCGATGGCGCAGGCCTGCGACCTGGGCGACTACCGCCACGACGGCCTGTGCGCCTTGGGGCTCGATGGCGCGCTGGGGGCCGTGGGCATCTCCAAAGCCGATGCTCACCCGAGTGAACTGGAGCCCTTCGCGATCCGTCTGGGCCATGAGCTCGAGCAGCGCCGCGACAGGGCAATCGCACTGGCCGACCGGCGTCGCCAGCACGAGCTTGCTCTGGCCGGGTTTGCGCTCGCCGGCGCGGGCAGCGGCACCGCGGCCAAATTGGACGCGCTGGCTGCGCTGGTGCGCGCCATGGCCGGTGCCGCACAGCTGGAACTTGCCGTGTTACGCGGCCGCGCCGTGATGCTGGCCAGCGGCCGAGTCAAGGGTGCCTCCCACGAACTGCAGGTTCCGCTCGATGCCAGCCTGGGTTTGCGGGCACGGGCCCAGGGCGGCGATCGCGAAGCACTGCAAAGCGCCCTAGAGGCCGCGGCCGGGGCGCTGGCGGGCATCTTGCGCGGCGAGGGCGAGCGCCTGCGCGGTGGCCTGCTGCGCGCCGACGACGGTGAAAGCGTCTACGCCGGCGAAGCGCTGATCGGCACCAGCCCCGCCGCGCACCGCCTGTACGACGAGTTGCGGCGCTATGCTGACCTTGAGCTGCCCGTAGTGATCACCGGCGAAAGCGGCAGCGGCAAGGACTTTGCGGCCAAGGCGCTACACCTGATGTCGCGGCGTGCAGGCCTGCCGCATGTGGTGGTCGATTGTCCCACGCTGCGGCGCGAGACCGCGGCCAGTGAGCTGTTCGGGCACGTCACCGGCGCGTTCACGGGTGCGATGGCGGATCACGCCGGCATGCTCGAGCGCGCCGGGCGCGGCACGCTGCAACTGGACGCCCCGGGCGATCTGCACCCGTCGATCCAGCCGATGCTGCTGCGCGCACTGCAAGAGCGGAGCTTCCTGCCCGTGGGTGCACTGCGCGAGCGCGAGTTCCGCGCGCGGCTGGTCATCACCAGTGCCCGGCCGCTGGATCAGCTTGTGGCCGAGGGCAGCCTGCGCGAAGACCTGGCCCAGCGCCTTGCCGGCCTGTCGCTGCCGATGCCCGCCCTGCGCGAGCGCGGCAATGACGCCCTGGCGCTGGCCAATCAGTGGCTGCGCGAGCAGGCGGCCGCGCTTGGGCGCGCGCTGCGCTTTTCACCCGCAGCCGAGGCCTTGATCAGCAGCGCGCCATGGCCCGGCAACGCGCGCGAGCTGCGCCACGCCGTAATGCGCGCGGCCGTGCTGACCGATGGCCCCGTGGTCGAGATGGAGACGGGCGATGCGGCCGGCACTTCGGCCGAGTTCGCGGCGGGTACCCCGCTGGCCAATGAGCCCGGCCTGCGGCCACACGCGCGGCTGATACTGGGGGCGTTGCGCGCGGCCGGCCAGGCCGCACCAAGACAGATCGCGGGCAAGTTGGGCCTTTCCCGCACCACGGTATCGACCACGTTGGCGGCATTGACGCGTCAAGGGTATGCAAGGCGCGCGGGCAAAGGCCGCGCCACGGTATACGCCGCGGAACCGGCAGGGGGCGGGCGCTAACCCAGCGGGAAGTCCAGCCCGGCGGGGATCGGGCGGCCGAGCAACCGCGCCATCGCCGCGATCTGCCCCTGGTGCTGGAAGATGTGCACCTGCGTGCGCAGGATGATGTGCGCGGGCATTAGCTCGAGTTCAACGCCGCCCCAGGTGGTCATCTTGCGGCGGGTGTTGAGTTCAGCCTCGCTGGCCTGGGTCAGGTAATCGGCAGTGGTGGCGGCCACGCGTTCGCGATAGGCGCGTATTGCGTCAATGGAGGCGAAGTCTTCGGGGCGTTCATCGACCAGCATCAGGCCGCGCAGCACGCCGACCCAGTACACTTCGGCGCCGACCATGTGGTGAAGCTGTAGGCGCACATTCGGGTAGCCAAACCCGTTCAGCTGCTGGCTGAGTTGATCAGGAGAAAACCCCGCGCAGTGATCGAGCAGTTTGACAAAGCTGCGGTGCGCGCGGGTGTGTGTGTCGAGTAATGCGGCGGCAGTGTGCATGGGTGGCTCGGGTGGGCAATACGCAACGGCTTGGAACCACTAAGCGCCACCAAGAACGGCAACGGCTTTCGCACGCAGAGACGCGGAGACGCGGAGATTGTCGTGCTGGCAACTGAGTACTAACCACAGTTGCACACGAAAAGCGGCCGCTCACTCTGCCGCCAAAACATTCCTTTGCGTCTCTGCGTCTCTGCGTGGGAACGCCGTTGCCCTAAAACATTCGTGGTACTTCGTGGCGCTTCGTGGTTTACACGTCGTTAGTCGTCCTTCTTGCCCTTCTTCTTGGGCTTCTTGCCTTCGGCTTCGTCGGTTTCTTCGACCTTCGGACGGTCGCCGGGGAACGTCTCGATGCCTTTGCCGGACTCGATCTTCTTGAGCACTTCGTCTACCTGCTTCTCGCCTTCTTCGGCTTCCGCTTTCTCGAAGGCTTCGCTTTCGTTCATGATCTTCACGACGCTGGTTACTTCGTCGTCGTCGGCCACCTTCATCATCCGCACGCCCTGGGTTGCGCGGCCGATTTCGCGCATGCTGGCTTCGGTCACGATCGTGCGCAGCACCACGCCCTGCCGCGTCATCATCATGATCTCGTCGCCTTCGTAGATGCTCTTGGCGGCGACCACGGGGCCGGTCTTGTCGTTGATCTTGTAATTGATGATGCCCTTGCCGCCGCGGCTCTGGATGCGGTAGTCATCAAAGCTGCTGCGCTTGCCGTAGCCCTTGGAGCAGATACTCAGGAAGCTGGCCTTGCGGTTCACTACAGCGGCACCCACCACCACGTCGTTGTCGCGCAGGTCAATGCCACGTACGCCGGCAGCGACGCGACCCATCGTGCGGGCGTCGGTTTCGTTGAAGCGGATGCTGTAGCCGTTGCGGGTGACGATCACGATTTCATCGTTGCCATGCGTGAGCAGCACGTCGATCAGGCGGTGGCCTTCCTTCAGGCTGATGGCGCGGATGCCCTTCTTGGTGACGTTGCTGTATTCCTCAAGTTCGGTTTTCTTGACGGTGCCTTCGCTGGTCACGAACAGCAGCTTCTGGCCGGTGTCGAACTTGCGCACCTTGATGCAGGCGCTGACTTTCTCGACGTTGCTGATGTTCAGCAGGTTCACCAGCGCGCGGCCCTTGGCCTGCTTGCTGAACTCGGGGATGTCGTACACCTTCAGCCACAGCAGCTTGCCCAGGCTGGTGAAGACCAGCAGATAATCGTGCGTGCTGGCAATGAAGAAGTGCTCGACGAAGTCGCCTTCCTTGGCCTTGCTGCCCACACTGCCTGTGCCGCCGCGGTGCTGACGGCGGTAGGCCTCCAGCGGCACGCGCTTGATGTAGCCCTCGGCGGAAAGCGTCACCACCATGGGCTCATCGGGGATCAGGTCGGTGATGTCGAATTCTTCGGCGCCAGCAGCCTGGATCTCGGTGCGGCGTTCATCGCCGTGGCGCTTTTTGATGTCGGCCAGGTCTTCCTTGATGATCGCCAGTACGCGCGCATCGCGGGCCAGGATGTCGAGCAGGTCGGCGATCTCGGCCGCGAGGGCCTTGTACTCTTCCTCAAGCTTGTCGCGCTCAAGGCCCGTCAGGCGTGACAGCGTCATGGCCAGGATCGCGTCGGCCTGTGCGCGGGTGAGGTTTTCATTGTCCTCAATGACCAGGCCGCTTTCTGTCTTCACTTTCTTGGCGAACTTCAGCGCCATCAGCTTGTCGCGCGCTTCGGGCACGTCTTTGCTTCCGCGGATCAGCTTGATGATTTCGTCCAGCTTGGTCAGGGCCAGCAGCAGGCCGATCACAATGTGCTGCCGCTGCCGGGCCTTGTTCAGCAGCCAGCGCGTGCGGCGCACGATCACGATCTTGCGGTGGTCGCGGTAGTGCTCACACAGTTGCTTCAGGTTCAGCGTTTGCGGCTTACCTTCGACGATGGCGATGTTGATGATGCTGAAGCTCTGTTGCAGCTGCGTGTGCTTGTACAGCTGATTCAGCACGATGTTCGGGTCATCGCCGCGCTTGACCTCGACCACGAGGCGGATGTCCTTCTTGCTGTAGTCGCGGATTTCGCTGACGCCGCTGATGGCGTCGCTGCGCACCAGCTCAGCCATACGGTCAATCATTGCGGCCTTGTTGACCTGGTACGGCACTTCCGTGATCACGATGCTGGTCTTGCCGTGGTCGCCCTGCTCAATCTCGACGCGGCCTCGCACGGTCAAGATCGAGCGGCCGGTCCGGTATGCCTCAACGATAGGTGTGCGGCCGCAGATGATGCCGCCGGTGGGGAAATCGGGGCCCTTCACGAACTTCATCAGGTCATCGACGGTGCATTCGGGCTTGTCGATCAGGTGGCCGATGGCGTCGCAAACTTCGGCCACGTTGTGCGGCGGCATGCTGGTTGCCATGCCGACCGCGATGCCGCCGGTGCCGTTGCACAGCAGGTTGGGGAACTTGCCGGGCAGGACGGTGGGTTCTTTGCGGGTGCCTTCGAAGTTGTCGATGAAGTCGACGGTGTCTTTGTCGAGATCCTCCATCATGTCCGTGGCAGCGCGGGTCATGCGGGCTTCGGTGTAACGCATCGCGGCCGGCGGGTCGCCGTCGATGGTTCCGAAGTTGCCCTGCGGGTCCACAAGCATGTAGCGGGTGTTGAAGTCCTGGCCCATGCGCACAAGCGTGGGGTAGACCACGCTTTCGCCGTGCGGGTGATAGTTGCCCGATGTGTCGCCGCAGATTTTGGCGCACTTGCGGTGCTTGCTGGCGGGCCCGAGGTTCAGGTCGTTCATGGCCACGAGCACGCGGCGCTGGCTGGGTTTTAAACCGTCGCGGACGTCCGGGAGTGCGCGGCTGACGATGACGCTCATCGCGTACGTCAGGTAACTTTCGCGCATTTCGTCGGCGATGTTCAGCGGCTCAATCTTGCCGTCGCCGGCTGGTGTGGGTGTGGTGTCACGTTTGGCCATGGGCGTCTTTCGCGTGGAAAGCGCGCAATCTAGCGGCTTGGCAGCCGATCAGCAAGGACAAGGCGAAATGACCCCCGCCCGAAAACCGGCTTCACAGGCGGCTTTGGGCGCGTTCACAACTTGTGCATAGTCTGCACGGCAAGGCTGCGCCGTCCGGTTAAATCGCAAGGGCCACTCGGGGTGGCCCTTGGTGTCTGGTTTGCGGCCTGGTGTTAGCGGCGCTGGAAGGCTGGGGCTGCGGGCTGGGCCACGCCGGCCTTGCTGCGTTCTTCTTTGAACTTGGTCAGGGTGATGCGGTTACCTTCGTCGTTGTACTCGACCTTATCGACGCACTTGGTCATCAGCATGATGCCGAGGCCGCCGAGCTTGCCGGCCTTGCGGCGTTCGCGTACGCGGTCCACGGCGCCGTCTTCGGGGGCGACGTACAGGCGCCAGTCGAAGCCTTTGCCCTGGTCGCTGACGACCACCGTCAGGCGCTTGGCATCGAGGTAATACTCGACGTCCACGAAGCGGTCCTTGCGGTGGCGGTTACCGTGCTGGGCCGCGTTGCTGCATGATTCGCGGAAGGCCGTACACATCTGCACCTGCTGGCCTTCGTTGAGGCCGCTGTCGGCAAACAGACGCGCGGCGATTTCGTTGGCGCGGTCGATCCAGCGGTCTTCGGTGGGGAAGCGGAAGTACACTTCCTGTTCAAAGACGGCCTGTTCTTCGGTGCTGCGCTCAAGCTCGCGCTCGCCCAGTTCAAGCATTTCCTTGACTTCAAAGGGCTGCGAAAGCTGCTCGTTGCCCAGGAAGCGGAAGGTCTTGAACCATTCCTTTTCTTTGCCCGCCGGCAGCATCTCAAGGATCGGCACCAGCGAGGTTTTCTTGTGGGTCTTGGCGTACTCAACCACGTGATCGGCGTCGGGCATCACGCAATCGACGATGATCAGGCTGATCGGGTCTTCAATCAGGTACTGCTTCGACTGCTCAAGCGCGGTCACGACCTCAACGATCCAGCCCGCCTTGCTGAAGTGGTACTCGATCGTCTTGATGAACGGGTCGTCGGCGTCCTTGCTGGCCAACAGGATCTTGTTGGCGCGCACGGTTTCGAGCTGTTCTTTCAGCGCGCCCCCGGCCTCAAATTCGACGGGCGCGGCCTGCACGGCGTCAATCAGTTGCGGTGCGGGCATCAACTCAACGGTGCGCTTGCTCACGCCGATGGTCTTGACGCCTTCGTGGCTGCTGTCGGCCGGGACGATGCTGGCCTTGCGTTCTTTCAGCTTCAACTGGAACAGGTTGTCGAGGTTGACCACGTCGTGGCGCATTACTTTGGCGATGATGGCCTGCGACAAGCCCTCAGCGACCTTCTGGACATCGCTGCTGTTCAGGCCGTGTTTGGCTTCAATGGCATCCTGCGAGTCGGCGCTTCCGGCAACCACGCTGCCCTTGTTGCCGCGCTTGGGGCATGACACGGAGCCCAGCCCCGAAAGTTCCACCTTCTTGCCGCCGACGACGCCATCGCGGACAAAGCCCAGCAGCGCATCAATCGCGTTGCGGGTCACGGCTGCGTCCACGCCTGTGGCGCGGGCGATTTCAGGGGTGATGTCGTTCAGGGTCCAAGTCTTCATATTTTACGCCCCGCGTGTGGAACGCCGGTGTATCAGCGCATCTGTTTCACGTCTGCCACTAACGCACAAAGGTAATGCAGCACAGCCAGTCTAGCCGCAGGGCACCCGTTTGGGAACGGGCCCCGGGCTAACGCCCGCCAAGCTCTTTGGCCTTGTCGGTCAGTTCGCGCTGGTCCAGCAGGCCTTTGCGTTTCAGCACTTCGGTCACGGCGTCAAACAACTCGTTCTCGTTGATCAGGCCCTTCTTCACCAGCAGCGGGATCACCGCCCCGCGCAGGTCGGCGCGGGTGATCGCCATGGTGCTGAGCTTGCTGTTCTCAGAGTTCAGGCGCTCCTTCACCCCGTCGATCAGCGATGATTCCGTGGCTTCGCGAAGCGCGTTCAGGCTGCCCTGTGAGGCCGGGCGCAGCTTGCCCGCACTCTTGGGCTTGTCACTCTGGACTACTACACCGCGGGCCTTCTTGTCTTCGCGGTCCATGGTTTCGAGGTATTCGGCGATGGCGCGCTTGATGCTGTCACGAGTGGCCAGCGTGGTTTCAATCTTCTTGCCGGTGACGAATTGCAGCTCGTCCAGGGCTTCGTAATCGGTGGGGTCGCTCATGCAGACCGTGAGGACGTTGTTGGTCTGGTGAACGGGAATCAGGTGGTGCTTTTCGATGATGTCGCGGGGCACGGCCTTCAACAGGTTGACCGGCAGAATCATGTTGGCCAGGTCAGTCACTTCCATGTTGTAGTGGCGGGCGATTTCGCGGGTCAGGGCTTCGTCGGTCATGTAGCCCAGCTTGACGATGATGCCGCCGATCTTGCCGCCGAGCGACTTCTGGTACTCAATGGCAGTGTCGAGCTCTTCTTTGGTGACGAGCCCTTTCTTCAGGAGCATTTCACCCAGTTTTAAGCGCTCAAAGGCCATGGCGACACCCCAACTCGCAAGCGGCAGAAAACCCGCCGCAGCGCCAAAAGAAGTACACCGAATCACAGCGGGGGTAAGCTAAACCGTAGCAGCAAAGCATAGCGACGTCAACGCATTGCCCCATCCCGAAAAGACTTGCAGCGTTTTCTGACACACCCCGCTGGGTCTGGAAACCCGCACCGGCGTACCACTTACCCTACCAGTCCTTTGGTAGTTCCAGCGCCCGCCAACAATACCAGCTGGCCACCGTTCGGTAGGGGCGCCAGCACTGGGCATGCTTTGCCAGCTTTTCGGGCGTGGCTTCCTTCCGCAACCCAAGCGCTTTCTGAAACCCTTTGCGTACACCCAAGTCTGCGACTGGAAGCACATCGGGGCGGTTCAGGTCAAACATCAGCAGCATCTCAACCGTCCAGCGGCCGACGCCGCGCACTTGGGTCAGCCTCTCAATGATCGGCTCATCCTCAAGCTTGCGCAGCTGTGACCAGCCCGGGACCACCCCTTGCCGCGTCTTGGCCGCCAGGTCACGCAGCGCTGCCAGCTTTTGCCCTGAGACACCGCAGCCTCGCAGCGCTTCGTCGGGCAACGCAATCAGCGCGTCCGGCGTAGGGCGCTTGCGCGGGAACAAGGCGGCCACGCGCCCGAAAATGGTCGCGGCGGCCTTGCCACTGAGTTGCTGGAACACAATCGCCCGCGCCAGCGAATGAAACGGCGTGGGCAGGCACCGGGGCTCAAGCCTTGCCGGGCCCACGGCTTTGATTACCCGGCCCATGGCGGGGTCCTGATCCGCGATCAGGCCGGTTGCTTCGTCCCAGTCAAAAGGAAGTTCTGCCATGTGTGTTCCGCCGTGTGGCCGCTACAGCATGGCCGCGAAGTCGTCTTCGCTGATGACCTTCACCCCAAGCTCGTTGGCCTTCTTCAGTTTGCTGCCGGCCTTTTCACCCGCGACCAGGTAGCTGGTGTTCTTGCTTACGCTGGAGCTGGCCTTGCCGCCGTGTTCGCGCACGAGTGCTTCGGCCTCTTCACGGCCGAAGCGTGTCAGCGCGCCGGTGAACACAAAGGTCATGCCCGCAAACTTGCCTTCGCCTGCGGCCAGCTTCTTCACGGCCTGCGGCGTGATGTACTTCTGCAAGCGCTGCACCAGCCCGCGCGAGTGCGCGTCATTCACAAACTCGTGCACTGACTGCGCGATCACGGGCCCGATGCCTTCGATCTCCTTCAGGACATCAAGGTCGCTGGCGAGCAGGCCGTCAATCGTGGCGACTTCGTTGGCGATCAACCCGGCCACAGTTTCGCCGACGTTGCGGATGCCGAGTGCGTAGATGAACCGGGCCAGTGTGGGTGTGCGCGACTTTTCGATTTCGGCCAGCAGCTTATCGACCTTCTTTGCGCCCCAGCGCTCAAGCTCAATCATCGCGTCGCGGTGCTGCGCCAGCTCGTAAATGCCCGCGGTGTCGCGCAGCAGCCCGGCCTTGAGCAACGCGTCGACCGTTTTCTCGCCCAGGCCTTCGATGTTCATGGCAGTGCGCGAGGTAAAGTGCGTAATCGCGCCCAGTTGTTGCGCCGGGCAACCCAGCCGGTTGGGGCAGCGGATCACAACTTCGTCTTCGACACGGGCAAGCTCTGTGCCGCACATGGGACAGTGCGTGGGCATGGACCATGGTGCCGCGCCGCCGTCGGCCACGACCTTCAGCACCTGCGGGATCACGTCGCCGGCGCGGTGCACCAGAACGCGGTCGCCCGGTTTGATGCCCAGGCGCGCGATTTCGTCAGCGTTGTGCAGGCTGGCGTGCGTAACCGTGACGCCGCCCACCTTCACAGGCTCAAGGATCGCTACTGGCGTGACGGCACCCGTGCGGCCGACCTGCACTTCGATCTGCCTGCACAGGGCCTCGCGTTCTTCGGGCGGGAACTTGGCCGCCAGGAAGTAGCGGGGCGACTTGCTGCGAAGGCCCAGCTTCTGTTGCAGCGCGAAATCGTTGACCTTCACGACCATGCCGTCGATTTCAAATGGCAATGCATGGCGCTGCTCGCCATAGGCCTTGAACTGGGCCAGCAGAGCCTCAATGCCGCGCAGGGTTTCGACGCGCAGCCTGGTGCCTGCCAGCAGCTTGCGCGAGGTAACGAAACCCCAGTCTTCCAGCGCCTGTACGCTTTCAAGCTGGTTGGCAAGGCCGCAATCCTCGGGGTTGGCGACCTGGTACCAGACCGCCGACAGCGGCCGCTGCGCGCTGTTGTTGTGGTCAAGCTGGCGCAGGCTGCCGCTGGCGGTGTTGCGCGGGTTGACGTAGGTCTTCTGACCGTCTTGCTCGAGCCGTTCGTTGAGTTCGGCGAATGCCTGCTTTTCGATGTAGACCTCGCCCCGCACTTCCAGCCGCGCGGGTGCCTTGCGGTTTGACGTGTCAAGACTGCGCGGGACGCTAAGGATGGTGCGCACGTTGGGTGTGACGTCTTCGCCGGTTTTGCCGTCGCCGCGTGTTCCCGCGAGCTTGAGCTTGCCGTGCTCGTACACCAGCTCGCAGGAAAGTCCGTCAAACTTGGGTTCGGTCAGCAGCTCGAGGTCGGGGCCCGCGTCGTCGGCGATTCGCTGCCACCAGGCGCGGGTTTCTTCTTCGTTCATGGCGTTTTCGATGCTCAGCATCGGCACGCGGTGTTCCATCTTGGGCAGGTCGTCGCGCACGCCGCTGCCCACGCGTTTGGTCGGCGAATCGGGGTGTGCCAGCAGCGGAAACTTGCGTTCCAGCCCCTCCAGCTCGCGCAGCAGCGCGTCGTATTCGGCGTCCGTGACCTTAGGCGCGGCCTTGGCGTAGTACAGGTGGTTGTGCCAGTGCAGGGCCGCCGTCAGCCAGTCCACCAGCTTTGCGGGGTCTTTCGATTTGGGGCGCGGGCCGGGGTTCGCGGGCGAATCGCTCATGGCCGCCAATTCTGAAATCCCGCGCGACACAGGCAACGCCAAACAATCAGGGCCACCTGCCCTGTTTCCCCACGAATACTCCCGTACCAGTACTGGGCCCTCGGCCGTGACCTAAATAATCCCGGATGGTTGACTTTTGAACAGGCGTTAGAATAGTGAACATGATGCAGGCCGCCGAAAGACGCCAGAAGAAGACCGAGCTCAAGCGCGAAGCGATCCTTCGCAGCGCCGCGGCCGCATTTCGGCGTAAGGGCTATCACGGCACCAGCATGGAAGACATCAGCGACGCGCTGCTGATGACCAAGGGCAGCCTGTACTACTACTTCAAAGACAAAGAAGAAATCCTTTACGCCTGCCACGACTTCAGCCTCGATCGCGTGCTGGAAACCACGCGCCGCGTGGTGGCCGAACAAAAGGGCGCAGCGGCCGATGAGAAGCTGTCGGCGCTGATCGACGCGCTGGTGCACGTGATGATCGACGATCTGCAGGGCAGCGCACTGGCGCTCGACTTCAGCGTGCTGAAAGACGAGCCGCTGGCCAAGATCATCGCCCGCCGCGACGAGTTCGAGCGAGCAATGCGCCAGACTGTGCAGGACGGCGTCAAGGCCGGCCAGTTCCGCAAAGTGGACCCCAAACTGGCCACGTTTGCGATCCTTGGCGCCATCAACTGGATCAGCAAGTGGTACCGGCCAGAAGGCCCCCAAAGTGCGACCGACATCGCCCGCATGTACAGCGACTTGTTTGTAAAGGGATTGAGCAAAGAAAACCGGGGCTAGGGCCTTGGGCTTCGGGCTTGGGGAGAACCCCGGGCCCGAACCCCAAGACCCTGATCCCTCTCACGGAGAGAGCCATGCAAGTACGCAAGACCATCAATACCTGGGATGACTGGACCGACTACTTCGAAGAATGGCGCAAGGACATCGGCGTCGAGATCCCCGAGGCGACGAACTTTTTCATGACCCCGCTGTATGACGACAAGCCCAGTAAGGAAGTCGAGTTCGGCGACTTCAAGGGCCAGCACAAGTGGGATCGCATCAACCAGGTCCCGAACCAGACCATGCGTGACGCGCTGCTGCAGTTGGTTTTCGTGCAGGGCGACACCGAGTTCGCCAGCACCGAACAACAGCGCCGCCTGCTCGAGAACGTGCCGCACGACTACGACCGCTACGCAGCCGTGCGCATCATGCTTGAGGAAATGCGCCACGGCATGCAGATGGCCAACGTGCTGGTCAGCCACTTCGGCTCAAGCGGCAAGCTGGAAGCCCGAAAGCTACTGGAGCGACGCGCCAGCGGGGCCTTCCCTGAAGAAAAGAACCCACGCCTGCTGGGCGCATTCAATGAGGCCGTCGACAACTGGATCGACTTCTACACCTACACTTGCTTCGTGGACCGCGACGGCAAGTACCAGCTGAAGATGCTTTCGCCCTGTGGCTTTGCCCCGCTGGCCCGCAGCGCCGGCCCGATGCTCAAAGAAGAGGCCTTCCACCTGGGCAGCGGCAACGACGGCCTGGGCCGCATCATCAAGGCGGGCCGGGTGCCGACGCCGCTGCTGCAGAAGTGGTTCAACAAGTGGATCAGCGTGGCCACCGACCTGTTCGGCAAGGATGAAAGCAGCACCGCTGAGTGGGCCTACGTGTGGGGCTTCAAGAGCCGCTTTGACGAAGACGAACAGCGCAAGGCCGGCAACGTCGACTTCAACCGCAAGGAACTGAACCACCACAACCGCGACCTGTACCACGCGGAAGTAACGGACATCGTCAACCGCTTGAACAACTTTGTGCCCGAAGGCCAGCCAAAGCTTTATGTGCCGGACATCAAGTTCCACCGCGCAATTGGCCGCTGGGCCAACCAGCCCTACAGCGTGACCGGCGAACTTCTGAGCGAAGAAGCTTACCGCAAGCACCTGCAGGAAGTGATGCCCACGGAAGCGGACCTGGCGACCGTGACGAACATCTTCAAGGACAAGAGTTGGATAGAAGAAAAGAAGATCCCGGCTGACCCGTGGGCCTATCAGAAAGCGACCCACGCTGGCGCCAAGAACACGGCTTAGGCCAAAACAAAGCAGCCTGACGGGGACGGAGATATCCGTCCCCGTTGTCGTTTCTTCGTCGAGCGGCCGGACATCGGCCTTGCGCATGGTAGCCGTCTGGCGCTCAAGTTCTTCAGTGTCGCCAACCAGTCGCAGAGTACGGGCGACATCGCGACACAGGCTTGCAGCTGGGGCCAGCTGCCCAAGTGCCAGCAGGCACAGCCCGTAGCTTCAACGGCGAGCTCCTGGAAAGGTCTGGTTGTCGACTTCATGGCGGATTGCCAGGAATTGGGCGGAGGCGTGCTGGGCCGGCTCCCTGCGGCCCTCATCGAAGCCGGCCTTGAACTCGCCCCCGAACAGCACCACCAGCATCTGGATGAATCGCTGACCACAGAATCCGACTGGGAACTGTTGAACGCCATCTTCACCCCCCCCCCCCTAATGGACCGACAACCGAGTCCTGCCCCGGGGATTTCTGGGGCTACCGGGAGAGCATCTGGAAGGCTACGTTGGGCAACCGGTGACCGTCTACGGGACTGGCCGGGATGAACGTAACCTATCCGATCGGCACGCCCGGCCAGCCTTGGGGCGAGAGCGAAAAGGCGGCGTGGCTGGCGACGCAGAAGAAGCATCGCAGCTATGCTGATGACGTGCTAAGCAAAATCGAGCGTCTTCGCGGGCGCTTTGATGTTGTTGAATACGGGCGTATCGACTACCCGCCGGAACGCTACCCGCTCTTTGCTTTGCGCAGCCGCGACTGGCGCGAAGACCTGCCCGCGGTGCTGGTCACGGGTGGCGTTCATGGCTACGAAACCAGCGGCGTGCACGGCTCGCTGCGTTTCGCCGACCTGCATGCCGCGGACTATGCGGGACGCTGCAACCTGCTGATTGCGCCCTGTGTGTGCCCCTGGGGCTACGAGCGCATCCATCGCTGGACGCCGCACGCGATTGACCCCAATCGTTCATTCAAGGCCGGCACCACGGTCGAAGAATGCGCCGCATTGATGCGGCTGGTGGCGCCGCTGCGCGTGTTTGTGCACCTCGACCTGCACGAAACCACCGATACCGACGAAACCGAGTTCGGCCCGGCGCTGGCGGCGCGCGACGGCAAGCCGCACAAACCCGGGACCATCCCCGACGGTTTCTATCTCGTTGACGATGCCAAAAGCCCGCAGCCGGCGTTTCAGGCCGCGATCATCGCGGCAGTCAGCAAGGTAACGCACATCGCACCCTCGGACGGGCAAGGCCGGATGATCGACACCCCCGTGATGGATGCTGGCGTGATCCGCTTCGAGTTCAAAGACCTCGGGCTGTGCGCAGGAATGACCGACGCGAAGTACCGCACCACCACGGAAGTCTATCCCGACAGCCCACGCACCAACCCCGTAGAATGCAACGAAGCGCAGGCAGTCGCCGTCTGCGCCGCAATCGACTTCGCACTGGCGAATACTTAGCGGGCAAGTGGACTGGGTTTCGAGTTTGCGGCGTTAGTCTGACGGGACCATGGCTGACGCGCGCATTACTGGAATCAAGGCTTGGGCCGGGCTTGCCGGCTGGGTGCTGCTTGCCTTCGCGGCCTCGGCCAGCGGCGCGTTCTTTTCCCCCGGCGATTGGTACGCCTCTCTGAACAAACCTTCTTTCAACCCGCCCGGCTGGGTGTTCGGCCCGGTGTGGACCGCGCTGTACGCCATGATGGGCGTCAGCGCCTGGCTGGTCTGGCGGCGCGGCAACGCGCGAGGCGCGCTGATTCTATGGCTGCTGCAACTCGCACTGAACGCAGCTTGGACGCCGATCTTCTTTGGCTTGCATCGCATGGACATCGCGCTGGTGATCATCATGGCTATGTGGCTGTCGATCCTGGCCACGATCCTGGCGTTCCGGCGGCACTCGCGCGCGGCCGCCATGCTGCTGGTCCCGTACCTGCTGTGGGTCAGCTTTGCCACGGTATTGAACGCCGCACTGTGGCACTTGAACTGAGCCCGGCGGTCCCGGGCATCAGCCGGGCACAGCTAGCCAACGCACTTGCCCAATTTGCTCATGACGTTGCGTGCGACTGGCAAAGCCCTTTTGCCGTGAAGGGAATGTAACTTTCAACCTTGTCGTTCGATCAGCACTTTTCATACTCAGTCTGAAAACTAACGGGAGTCCTTCATGTCCGCCAAACCCGCCGGCCCCACCAATCGCGACTGGTGGCCCAACCAGCTGAACCTTTCCGTGCTTCACCAGCACTCGGAGAAATCTGACCCTATGGGCGCTTCATTTGATTACGCCAAAGAGTTCAAGAAGCTTGACGTGAAGGCGCTGATCAAGGACCTCAAGCAGCTCATGACCACCTCGCAGGACTGGTGGCCCTCTGACTTCGGCCACTATGGCCCGCTTTTCATCCGCATGAGCTGGCACGCCGCCGGCACCTACCGCATCGGCGACGGCCGTGGCGGCGCAGGCGCGGGGCAGCAGCGTTTTGCGCCCCAGAACAGCTGGCCCGACAACGCCAATCTCGACAAAGCGCGCCGCCTGCTGTGGCCGCTGAAGCAGAAGTACGGCCGCAAGATTTCGTGGGCTGACCTGCTCGTACTCGCGGGCACCGTTGCGCTGGACGCCATGGGGTTCAAGTCTTACGGGTTCGGCTTCGGCCGCGCTGACGTGTGGGAACCCGACGAAAGCGTGTTCTGGGGCCCGGAAGGCAAGTGGCTCGATGACGCGCGCCACAGCGGCGACCGCGACCTGTCGAACCCGCTGGCGGCCGTGCAGATGGGTTTGATTTACGTGAACCCGGAAGGTCCCAACGGCAATCCTGACCCACTGGCCGCCGCCAAGGACATCCGCGAAACCTTCGCGCGCATGGCTATGAATGACGAAGAGACCGTGGCGCTGATCGCCGGTGGCCACAGTTTCGGCAAGACTCACGGCGCGGGCCCGGCCAGCAACGTCGGCCCCGAGCCCGAAGCCGCGAGCATCGAAGAGCAGGGCCTGGGCTGGCGCAACAAGTTCGGCACGGGCAAGGGCAAAGACACCATCACCAGCGGCCTGGAAGTGACCTGGACAACCACGCCCACCAAATGGAGCAACAACTTCTTCTGGAACCTGTTCGGCTATGAATGGGAACTGACCAAGAGCCCCGCCGGCGCGCACCAGTGGAAGCCCAAGGGCGACGCAGGCGCGGGCAGCGTGCCCGACGCGCATGTGCCCGGCAAACGCCACGCGCCCAGCATGCTGACCACCGACCTGTCGCTGCGCTTTGACCCGGTCTACGAAAAGATCTCGCGCCGCTTCTACGAGAACCCCGACGAATTCGCCGCCGCCTTTGCCCGCGCGTGGTTCAAGCTTACGCACCGCGACATGGGCCCGGTTGCGCGCTACTGGGGCCCGCTGGTGCCCAAAGAGCCGCTGATCTGGCAAGACCCAGTGCCCGCACCCAAGAAGCCGCTGATCGGCACCGCCGACGTTGAGGCACTGAAGAAGAAGATTCTCGCATCCGGCCTCAGCGTCGCGGAGCTGGTTCAGACGGCCTGGGCCAGCGCGTCCACCTTCCGCGGCTCGGACAATCGCGGCGGGGCCAATGGCGCGCGTATCCGCCTGGCGCCGCAGAAGGACTGGGACGTGAACCAGCCCGCGCAACTGAAGAAGGTGCTGGGCAAGCTTGAGGCCATCCAGAAGGCCTTCAGCAAGGGCAAGAAGCACGTCTCGCTCGCGGACCTGATCGTTCTCGGCGGTGTGGCCGCGATCGAAAAGGCCGCCAAAGCCGCCGGCCTGAAGAAGGTGAAAGTGCCGTTCAAGCCCGGCCGCACGGACGCGACGCAAGAACAGACGGACGTGCAGAGCTTCGCGCCGCTGGAGCCCACGGCGGACGGCTTCCGCAACTACCAGCGCGGCAGCCAGCGCCTGAGTGCCGAAGAAATGCTGGTGGACAAGGCGCAGTTGCTGACGCTGACGGCACCGGAAATGACGGTGCTGGTAGGCGGGCTGCGCGTGCTGGGCGCGAACCACGGCAAATCGCAGTACGGGGTGTTCACCAAGAAAGTGGGCACGCTGAGCAACGACTTCTTCGTGAACCTGCTCGACATGAGCACGCAGTGGGAAAAGGCGGGCGAAACGTTCGAAGGCAAAGACCGCAAGACCGGCAAAGTGAAGTGGACGGCAACCAGGGTGGACCTGATCTTCGGCTCGCACTCACAGCTGAGGGCCCTGGCCGAAGTCTACGCCAGCCAGGACGGCCAGGAGAAATTCGCCAACGACTTCATAGCGGCATGGACCAAGGTGATGAACCTCGACCGCTTCGACCTGAAGTAGCAAGCCCCAGAGTCAAACGCGCCCCCGACCAACGTCGGGGGCGCGGCGTTTGGTACCATGCGGCCATGAGCAACGCGCCACCCAACCTCACTCTGCCGCCGGACGGCCTTACTGAAAGATCTCGTGGTGCGATTGCAGGCCCATCGTCTGTCCCGACTGCCGGCCTTCTTGAAGATTCTTGAATAGGCTTCGCCAAGTCACGCTGTCTACTGGTATGACGACGGCTGCAACCATGGACCGCGCCAAGCTGGAAACGGTGGTACACGAGCACCAACTCGGTGTTTGGCGGTACTTGCGTCTGCTCGGTTGCTCGCGCGAGTTGGCCGACGATCTTACACAGGAAACACTGCTGGTGGCGTGGCGAAAGGGCATACCGGATGACAGTCCGCCCGGTGTGGCGGCATGGCTTCGTCAGATTGCTCGATTCGAGTTTTTCAATTCGCGGCGCAGCAGCAAACAGCGCAAAGAGATGGACCTTGCCGCCGTCGAAACCGTGGCCGCGCGCTACGTGATTGAGCAGGCGGGCGACGACACTCTGGCAGCCCTGCGCCACTGTGTGGACGTGTTGCAGGGTCGTGCTCGCGACGCAGTCCTGGCCGTGTATCGGGATCAACAATCGCACGAAGACGTTGCAAGGCTGCTGGGCCTGAAGCCCAACGGGCTGAAGACCCTGCTGCAACGGGGGCGGGCTGCGCTTCGCGAGTGCGTTGACCGCAAACGAAAGGAAAACCTGCCATGAGCGATCAGGAAGAGTCGCTGGTTGAGCGCGCCATCGAAAACAGCCTGGACGAGATGTTTCACGGTGGGCCGTCCCCCGGCTTGGCCGGAGCCGTACTTGCTGCCGCCGTGGCTCGTACGCCAGAGCAGCAGCAGAGAACGCCGGCGAGCAAGCCATTCATTCGGTGGGGACTTGGGTTCGCCGCCGCAGCGTCGGTAGCGGCGATCGTGGCAATCACACTGGTACTCCCCGGCTACCGCAAGCCAAGAGAGCTGCCAGTGGGTGTCGTAGCAACACCAGAGGCAAGTTTCTGGATGGAAGAACACGGAGCGCTGCGTGCCCAGTCCGGCTGGTATGTGCTGACGGAAGGCTCTCCGTCGCTGGTACACGGCCCGGACAGCGTGCGAGTTGGAAAGGGCAGGACAATAGTGCGAGTTGGGGAACTCCCCGACGCACAAGCGTTGCAGGCGATGGAGTTGTGGCTGAAAGAAACTGGGCTTTCAAGGACCGAGGAGAACGCAATGAAGATGAATCAATGGGTCAAGGCAGGTGCGCTCGCAGTATGTGTGCTTGCTGGGGTCGCGTGGGTGAATGATATCGAGGTGGTTGCCCAGGAGGTCGCCGCAAATGAGAGTGCTGAGGGCGCCGAGGTGAAGAAAGCCTTGCTTGCACTGCGGGACAAAGTGGTGGCGCATCGGGACAGCAGTCGTAGTAAACCTGTCAGGTTGAAGGGCCGTGCGGATTGCAACTTGCCGGATGCTGAACTGAAACTGTCGAACCATCTGGTGCACGATTGCATCTTCAGCGACGGTCGCGACCAAGGCGTGCTGCTTGCGTCTCCGACGGACGGGAAAGAATACCACATCCTGCTTTTCAAGTGGACCGGGAAGGACGCCAGCTGCTTCTCATACTCAACTTTCGAAGCGTTGGTGCGTGCGAACAGTGGCATCTATTGGGAAGCCGCAGGTAGCCCCCAAGATGTTGTGCGCCGGACGTTCAATGCGCGTCATCAAGTTGGTGCACGCTGGAAGCGCAAGCTACAGACTTACTCTGGCCAAGCTGTGTCCAAGGTGTGGACGTGGCGTGAAGAGACAATTGAGCTTACAGCAAAGGGGGCCGTTGTTCGCATGTTTTCTGACGCTGGCGACCCCAATCAGAATCAATCCCGTTTCGTGGACTTCACGTCGAGTCCGGACAGCCACAACTTCCTGCTACCCAAGGCTGATAGCGTCCTGCGTAGCGGGCATGACACAGTGGACGGAGCTTCCTGCATTTGGTTCGAATTTGAACGTCCCGGTGGTGGCGGCAACATGGCCAGTGTGATCCCCCCGCTGGCTGATTACCCCTCGAAGGGGCAAGGCCACACCGACCTATGGCGCATCTGGGTCGATACTGAGTTCGGACTGATTCGTAAGGAAACATGTAATGGGGTACTGCGCTTCTGGATTGAAGAGTTCGACCCCGTGGCCGAAAACGTGCGGCAGTGGGACCGCCTGTACAGGGTTGGCGCAAGCTGGACCGTGAAATACTACGTCGGTGGTCGTAATGGCATCACTGACACTACTGGAACGCTTTACCACGAGAAGCATGAGGTAGTCTCAGTCCTGGACGGCGTCGCCAACGTCCGGGTTTCCAAGGAAGAGGTTGGCAGTGGTGTTGGACTTCAGATTGATGTCGTTGAAGTATCGCGACCCGCGCCGGCGGTGTCCTGGCTCAACCAAGAGGGAATCAACTCCCGGCGAGGCGTGGAGCGCCTGCAGGAATGGGACTGCGTGTGGGAAACTCAAACCACCGCGAAGACATGGTTCCTGACGCAGTTTGGGCTGCGTTTTAAGACAGTCAACCATAAGGATGAGACCATCTATTGGCTCGATGATTTCAAACCAATCCGATAGGCAACAAGAAGCCCATCCGGGTGTCGTCTAGAACGCAACACGACCGCCACTCACCGAACGAACGGCTGCTGCCACAGCGCGGTAGCGAGGTACCGGTTGGCACGGGGGCAGGAGCGTCTGCCCCCGCTGCTTTGCGGCGGTGTTACTTCAGAGCTGAGAGATCGGCGCCGTGGTCAATGGGGAGCTCGGACCCGTTTGGCAGCAAAGCGTGGCGGAACAGATATGCGGATTCCGCGTGCATGGGTGCATTCTAGAGCATTTTCGGCCTGCCTGTACCGGCCTTTGCGCGCGGCTTACTCGGCGGGGGGCTTTGCTGGAGTGTCGCCGGGCATGCCCGCGTCGGCGCTGGTGTGGGCCTGTTGCGCCAGTTCTTTGCGGGTCATTTCGCGCAGGTGGTGGCTGGTGCGCCACAGGTGGTAGGCGATACGGTCAAGCCAGCGCTGGGCCGACAATTCAGCCAGTGCCTTGTCAGGGTCGATCCTGCGCGCGGCCGTGGCTTCGAGAATTGCCGGCCGTGCATTGCGACGTTCGTCGGCAAGATGCTGGCTGAAGGCCTGGGCGCGCTCGACCTCGGGCTCAATGGCGGGATCGCGCAACTGGGTGGCCAGCAGCGTCAGCAGGTCGGCCAGTTCGCGGCAGGTGGCCTGCAGGTGGGCATCGTGACGTGCGAGTTCAAGCTTCTTGTGCTCGCGGGCCTCGGCGGTCAGGCGCTCCAGGTGATCCATGGCGTGCATGGTGCTGATCTGGCGATGGAACTCGTAGCCCTGGGTTTCCGGCGGCGGCACCTTGGCAAGAAAGCGCCGCACTTCGTCCCAGGCCAGGTCCAGTTCATCAATCAATGCGGCGGCGGGCAGGTGCCTGCCACTGCGCAGATGCGCTGCCAGGTATTCGTACAGGTCAGCGCCGCCTTCCTTCAGAGTGCGGCGCGCGGCCTCAATGGCCACCGGCGGCACGGACGCCAGTGAAGGGTCAAGGTGCCGCGTAAGACGCGGGCCCTTCAACTTGATGATGCGCTCAACAAACCGCGAGAATTGCGGCAGCAGCGGTATGAACAGCGCCGCGCCAAGCAGGTTGAATGCGGTGTGAAAGGCCGCAATGGTGACCGCGTCGTCATTCACGATCACGCTGTCTGACAGTGCCTCCACGCCGGCGGTGAACCAGGGCAGCACCGCGAACGCCACCAACCCGGTACCCAGATTGAACAACACGTGCGCTGCAGCGGTACGCTTGGCGGCTGTGTTGGCCCCGATCGCTGCGATGCCGGCAGTGACGGTGGTACCGACATTCTGTCCGATCACGAGCGCGGCAGCCTGCTCAAGGCCGATGGTACCCCCGGACAGCGCAGCCAGTGTTGTGGCTACCGCGGCGCTGCTGGACTGCATCACCACGGTCATGGCGGCACCGATCAGCACCAGCAACGCCCGCGCGCCAATGCCGCCGGAGGGAAAGTCGGCCGGGTTGAAGACACTGGAAAGCTCTTTCATGCCGGCCTGCAGCGTGTCGATGCCAACGAAGATCACGCCAAAGCCCGCCAGCGCCATGCCCGCCTGCGCCAGCCGGCCCTTGCCCACCAGCTTGGCCATCGCGCCAAACCCGATCACCGGCAGCATGATGCTGCCGATCGAAAACTTGAGCCCGAGCAGGCTGACCAGCCAGCCCGTTGAGGTCGTACCCAGGTTCGCCCCGATGATCACGCCCACGGCATTTTGGAACGTCAGCAGCCCCGCAGAAACAAAGCCGATCGTGGCCAGTGTGGTTGCGCTGGACGACTGCACCACAGCCGTCACGCCGGCACCGGTGGCGAGCGCGGAAAAGCGGTTGGTCGTAAAGCGCGCCAGGATCGAACGCAGGGCATCGCCGGCCAGCGCCTTCAGCCCGTCCGTCATCAGGATCATGCCAAGCAAAAACAGCCCGATCCCGCCAATCACTGTGCCAAGAATGCTGAACATCCCGGTATTCAGTGGTTGCGGAACCCCATGTCAAGCCGCAAAGGCTCAAGAACAGCGCGGCACAGGGCGCACGATTGTTCAGCCATCATGGCCCGATTTCATCCCACGCCGCGGTGCCAGCGTGCTGGCAGGCGCGAAGCATTTCGGCCCGGGCCGTGGCCAGCCCCGCCTCGTCGCCCAGTTCTCGCAACGCACTCGCGCCCCTGTGCCACAGCTCGCGCGCGCGGGCGGTTTGCCCCAACCCCACCAGGCAGGCCGCGTAGCCGCAACTGTGCACGGCCTCATGGGCACGATTGCCGGTGTCGCGCAGCAGGCGCAGCGCGGCTTCAAACTGTTCTGCCGCTTCGGCAAGCTTGCCGGCCTCACGCAGCCGTACCGCGATGTTGCCCAACACGACCGCTTCAAAGCGCCGGTTGCCGACTTCGCGGTGCACCGCCAGCACACGCCGGTACGTCGCAAGAGCCAGTTCCGGACGCGACGAGTGCGCATACACGACAGCCAGATTCCCCAGCAGCGCCGCCTGCAGCGGCCGGTCGGCGGGGTCGCGCAGGCAGGCGATGGCTTCCAGCAGCATGGACTCGGCGTGTTCCGCGCGGCCGGCTTCATTGTGCAAAGCGGCCAGGTTGCCGCGCGCCAGCGCGTGCAGCCGCGTCTCACCCAACCGGGCAAAGGTGTCAGCGCTTTGCTGCAGCAGGTCCATCGCCGCCTCGGGCCGTCCGTTTTGGTGCAGCAGCGACGCCAGGTTGGCGCGGCACGCCGCGACGGCCTTGTCGTCGCCGAGCGCGGCGTAAATCTCCAGCGCGCGGCCGTGACACCTGGCGGCTTGATCATGCTGCCCCTCAATGCGGCAGATGCGACCCTGCGAATCCAGCAGCCGCGCCATCAGTTCGCTGCCGTCGGGGCACTCGGCCAGGGCGGCCTCAACCAGTGATCGAGCCGGGCCCAGGTTGCCGTCGGCGATGTGAAGCTCGGCCGCGCGGCGCGCGCACCGGGCACGATCGGGCGAATCACTGCGTGCCGCCAGTTCTTGCCACAAGGTCAGCGCGAGGTCGTTGCGCCATACGCGTTCGGCATGTTCGGCGGCGCGGTGAAAGTACCAGCGGCACGCCGTGGGCTCATCGGCGGCGGCTGCGTGGCGGGCCAGTTCATGGGCCATGGCGTCGGCCGGGCGGGCGGGCCCGGTCCAGTCCAGTTCGCGCCCGGGTGTACAGCCCAGTACAAGCTCAAGCAGCTCAAGCGCCAGCCGATGCAGCCGCGATCGAGTCTGCGGCGGCATCAACTGGTAAGCCGCGTCGCGCAGCAGAGCGTGCCGGAACAGGTAGGCTTGCTCAGCGCTGGTCATGGTGTAGTACCGCCTGGGTCGGTGGGCAGGAAAGCAGGCACCCCGGCTTTGGCGCAGGCCTCGCGCATGTAGCCCGTGTGTTCGGCGATGGCGGCGGCCAGCCCCAGTTTCTGTAACTGTGCAAGGCCCTCAAGCCACAACGTGCGGGCTTCACTTGGGTCGCCGGTTTCAAGTGCCAGCAACGCCAGATCACAGTGGGCCTCGGCCTTCCACTGCGGGTTCTTGGCCTGCTCGTGAAGAGCAATGCTCCTTAACAGCGTTTCGCGCGCTTCGGCGTGGCGGCCTGCCTTGTGGTAAAGCATGCCCAAGTGGTGCGTCGCCATGCCACGACCGCGCACGTTTCCTGAGGCCGTGTGAATTGCCAGCGCGCGCATGAACAGAGCCTCAGCCTGCGGCCAGTCGCCGTCATCCTGATACCGCAAGGCCAGGTTTTCGGTGGCGACGCCCTCATAGGGACGGTTGCCGGTGTCGCGCGCGATCTGGATAGCGGTTTCCAGATCACGTTTGGCCTGTGCCACATGGCCGGTCCGGGCCAGCACGGCCGCGCGGTTGCCCAGCACCATGCCGGCGCTGCGCTGGTTGCCGACTTCAGCGTGAATCTTCAGGGCTTGTTCGTATGCGTCCAGAGCCTCGACAGTGTTGCCGCACCGCGCCTGCGACAAGGCATAGTTGCCCAGGGTGATGCCTTCAAAGCGCCTGTCTCCGGCCCGGCGCAGCAGCTCAAGCGCCTGCTGATAGCACCCCGGGGCCTCGTGCGGTTTGCCTGTGTCATCCAGCAGGCCCGCGAGGCTGGCCAGGGCGACGCCTTCGCCCCGCGTATCGCCGTTTTCGCGATGAATGGCCATGGCCTCACGCAGCAGCGACTCGGCCCGGTCGGCCATGCCCGCACGCGATAGTGCCAGCCCCAGGCTGGCGCTTGTGGTGGCGACGCCGGCACTGTCCCTGAGATCACGAAACAGTTGCAGTGCCTGTTCATACGCTTCCCGTGCCGGCACGGGCTCGCCGGTCATCTGCAGCAGGTCGCCCCGTGTGCGGAGTGCCAATGCCCGGAAGCGGGGTTCGGCATCGGGCCCGAGCAGCCCCAGTGCGTGATCGATCAATTCACGCGCGTGCGCGCTCTGGCCGGCACCTTCGCCGGACATGGCGGCCCGCCGCAGGACTGCGGCCTTTTGTGCTCCGTGGCATTGGTCTGAAAGTGCGAGCCACGCGCCAAGTGCCGTCGCGGGCCGGAAGCCGGCGTCGGCGTACTCGGCGGCCCGGCGCAGGTACAGGCGCAACCCGGCCGCCAGTTCCGGCCCGGGGTTGGGTACGCCTTCAAGGGCCATGCGGGCATGCCAGGCGAGGTCCTCCGCGACCGGATCAGTCGGATGAGGCGGCATGCGTCCCGGGCGTTGCGTATCCAGCGGGCCGGGCTCAGGCGCCGGCCCGCCGAACGCTTGCTCGATCAACCTAAAGGCCAGCCCGTGCATGGCCGCGCGATCGGTGGGCAACTGCAGGCCATAGGCTGCTTCACGCAGCATGGCGTGCCGGAACAGGTAGGCTGACTCCGCGTGCATGGGCGCATTCTAGCGGCGGTGTGTGTCAGCAAACTGGAAATTGTCCCCATATCAACTATGCACTGACATCGCTTGCCGGGCGGGTTTCATGGGGTACAGTTCTGTTGTGCAGCGCGGTGATGCAGCACCGGGTTGAAGGTCAGGGCCGCTGCGATGGCCTTGACCGGGGATGTGCCGGCCGACAGTAGCGCCCGCAGAAATGCTGGCAGCGAACCCGGCAGGCGACTGAAGCGCGAGAGCCCTTTGGTTGCCGGTACGCCCTTGGCGGAGTCGAACCCGCCCAGCCGCCGACGGCGAAAGCCGTGACGTGGAACGGGAATAGCCGCCCGGTCCGCGTAGAGTGAGGGGCTGTCCTCACGACCTCGGCCCACTGCACGTCACATTCCGCTGGCAGCTTCGGCTGTCGGCAGGCTGCGGCTCCGGCCGCCGGCCACACGGGCCTCGCCTCCGGGCGGGGCTCAGTTGTTTTTTCGCGACATCGGGCAACGCGAACTGGGCGCGCCCCAAGCCTGACCCGAAGCAACCGCGTAAACCCGCTGCATTCCGCTGGCCCTACTTCACCACCTCGTACAGCGCCCATTCGTCGTTGGCGTCGCGGATGCACAGCTTCAGGCGGCCGGCTTGGGCCTCTTCATTCAGCTTGTGGTAGAAATACTCGCTACTGCTGCGGTGCTGCAGGATGTAATCCGCCTTGAACTGCTCGCGGATGATCTGCACCCCGTCGGCGCGTTTGCCCTTGGTGATGTCCCACCACAGCTGATAGCGCTCGCGGTCGTTCACCAGCATGAACGTGGGGTCCAGGCCGACCATGTAGTCGCACTCGCTGCAGAAGAACAGGAACTCGGTGAAGTCGTCCCAGCGGTCGTGCCACACGAACTTGCCGTGCGTCTCCGGGTTCTCGTGCAGCCAGCGCGCCGCAGGCTCGATGTCGCCACGGTCCACGATGCGATAGCTCCAGGCGGCGCCACTCCAGATCATCGCGCCCACGATCACCGACAGCAGCGCGGCGCTGATCGGCAGCGCCCGCGACCACACCGGCCGCTGCTGCAGGAACTTGCCGTAGCTGGGGGCGGCCATCAGCTCGTTCAGCCAGATCGCCAGCGACAGCGTCGCAAACGGTGCCGCGTACTCCAGAAAGCGCACATTGACCATGTACGCCACCAGCCACACCACCGTGATCGTGCCCGTCAGTACGGCCTCACGCGAAGGTTTGTGTCCGACCATCGCCGCCCACAACGGCAGCAGCAGCGGCGGAAAGAAGATCAGCGGGGTGCTGAAGATGACCGCCTGGCCCTTCGGCGGCTCAAGTTCAAGGCCCAGCGAAATCGGCACTTCACCTTCGAGGTTGATGCTCATGCCCAGCAGGTTCGAAATGTTGTCCACGGCCGGGGCCACGGTGTCGCGGTGGCTCAGTGCGAGCACCACCACGTTCTGCACCCACCACAGTTTCATGAGCTCAAGCGATTGCGGGTGCAGCGCGCACCCCACCGCTATGCCCGCCGCGATGAAGCCCATCAGGATCGCGTTCTTCTTTATGTCCAGGGCACGAGTGCGTCCGGCCACGGGGCCCAGCACAAACTCCATCACCGCGCGCACCAGCGCCATCGCCAGCAGCAGGTGGCTTGCCGTGTACGAAAGCGTGTAGACAGCCGCGAGAAAGAACAGCCCCCATCGGTTCGCACGGGCCAGTGCGAACCAGCCCAGTAAGGCTAACGCCACGCTGAACACAAAGCTGCGGCACAGGTTCATGCGGAACACGAAGTAGCTTGAGCCCACGACTACCGCCGAAAGCGTGAACAGCCAGGCGAAGCGCAACTTGAAGCCGCGCATCACGGCAAACAGTGCCAGCGCAAGAATCAGCCCCAGCCCGGCTGCACCGAACTTGCCGGCCAGCACCAGTCCGTCGGCATCGTCGGGCCCGTCGGCCAGCAGCGTGAAGGGCACCAGGTACAGGTGAAACAGGTAGTCCTTGTCGCTGAAGCTGTGGCCCCAGACGCTTTCGCGCGTCCAGTGAAAGTTGGCACCGGCGGCCTGCACTTCGCCCACGCGATACAGGTACGCGACCTTGATGTGGTAGTAACCGTCGGCACAGGGCAGCCCCGGCGAATACGATTGCAGCTGCGTGCCCTGCGGCGTGTCGGCAAACCCGGGCACGAACTGGTAGTACAGCATCGCCAGCAGCACAATCACCGAAAGCGAAACGTACTGCACCCAGGGCAGCTTGGAGGCCTTCACGGCAAAGCGCACGACCGGATGATCGGGCAGGCCAAAGCCGCCGTCGGCCTTGGGGGCCTCCGAAGAATCCACGGGCGATTGTGACGGCGATTCCGCCATAGCCCGCCATTGTGAAATCGAATCCCCACTATTGAAGGGCAAGCGTCCCCACCCCCACAGCCGTTGTGCGGCGGGGCGAGTTGGCGTATTACATGCAGCGTTGGCATGAGGGTTGGGGCATGGACGACGTGAATGTGCTGTTGCAGGCGCTGCCTTACCTGAAGCGCTATCGCGACAAGGTGTTCGTGGTCAAGGTCGGCGGCGAAATCGCCAAGACCCCCGACGCTCTGGACCTGTTCGCCAAAGACGTAGCCATGCTGAACCAGCTCGGCATCCGGATCATCGTGATCCACGGTGGCGGCCCGCAGCTTGATGAAGTCAGCGGCAAGATGGGCGTAAAGCCCGAGAAAGTCGCCGGCCGCCGCATCACCGATGACGCCACCCTTGAGATGGCCAAGATGGTGTTCGCGGGCAGCATCAACACCGACATCCTGGCCGCGGTCCGGAAGGCCGGCGTGCTGCCCGTGGGCCTCAGCGGCCTCGACGGCGAAGTGCTGACGGCCGCCAAGCGCCCGCCCAAGGAAATGACTGACCCGGAAACGGGCCAGAAAACCACCGTCGACTTCAAGAACGTCGGCGACATCCGCGATTGCAACCCGGCGCTGCTGCGTACGCTGGTCGAGAATCGCTATCTGCCCGTGCTTAGCCCGCTGGCCTGCGACGATGACGGCCACATCCTCAACATCAACGCCGACACCGTCGCCTGCACCGTGGCCGCCGAGATGCAGGCCGAGAAATTGCTCGTGCTCAGCAACACCGACGGTGTGCTTCGCGACATGGCCGACGCGGAAAGCCGCTACATCTACCTGACCGTAAGCCAGGCCGAGGCGCTGATCGAAAAGCGCGAAGTAAAGGGCGGCATGGTGCCCAAGCTGCAAGGCGTGATCCAGGCCGTGCGCGCGGGCGTGAAACGCGCCTACCTGATCAACGGCCTGAAGCCGCACTCGCTGCTGAAGGAAGTGTTCACCCGCAAGGGCAGCGGCACCATGGTGCTCAGCGACGCCAACGAGCAGGAATACCTCGAGCGCGGGTAATCCAAAGTTTCGCGTATCCTCACCGGGGCCACGAACGTCAAAATCGGCGTGACTGGACAACGTCTGCCGTGCCGAGTCCCGTGTGCCGGGTCAAACACCACGCAAACCGCAGCAGACCCAGAACCCGACGCAGCACCGAGCACTGAGCACCGAACGCGAGACCACCCATGCCCGACTTCGACCCCGGCTTCTTCAAACAGGTGCGCGGCACACGCCACGAGTTCCTCGAACTCATCAAGCAATGGCGGCCGGAACTGCACCGCTTCTGCCGCGGCCTCACGGGCAATGTCTGGGACGCCGAAGACCTGCTGCAGGACACGCTGCTGAAGGCATTCGCCAAGCTCGGCGATGTGCACTGGGATGTGGACCGCCCCCGCGCCTACCTGTTCCGCATGGCCACGAACCTCTGGATCGACCGCGTGCGCGCCCGCCGCGCCGCAGTGCCACTTGATTCCGCCACAGAACCCGCCGCGGAGCCCGCCGTGCACACACCGCCCCTGCCGATCGAAGTGCGCGAGGCCATCCGTGACCTCGCGGCTGCACTGCCCCCCGTTGAACGCACGGCCGTCCTGCTGAAAGACATCTTCGACTTCAGCCTTGATGAAACCGCGGCCTACATGCGCACCACCGTCGGCGCCGTGAAGGCCGCCTTGCACCGCGGCCGCGAGAAACTGACCGCCCGGGCCAAATTGCCACAGATAGCGCCCCCCACCAATGCGCCCGAGCCCAAGCTGCTGGATGCGTGGTGCGAAGCCTTCAACCGCCGCGACATGGACGCGCTGTTGGGCTTGATGCGCGAAGACGCCGAAGCCGAAGTGGTCGGCCGCGTGCAGGAGTACGGGCGCGAGCAGATCAAAAAGGGCAGCCTGGGGCACACAGTGGTCGAAGAAGGCGCGCCCAGCGCCGAACGGGTGGTGTTCAAGGGCGAGCCGCTGGTTGTGCTGTGGTACACGGTGCAGGAAGACGGCGCGCCCAAACGCTACGTGCGCGACGTGCTGCGCTTTGCCCAGGACGGCGATTCGCTGGCCAGCCTGCGCTACTTCTACTTCTGCCCGGAAACGCTGGCCGAAATCTGCACCGAACTGGGCCTGCCGCTCAGAGACAACGGCTACTGGTTCAAGTAGGAAGCCAGCCCCAGATGCGAACCAACGCTCCGCCGCAGCCCGTGTTGCAGGCATCTTGCCTGCATGTTTTTGCAGTTGCTTCCCCCGCCGGAGGCGCGTTGCAGGGAGCGCTGGCCTCTGGCCGGCATCTGCAGTGGCCGTCCCGGCCGCTGCGCATCACGGCAACAGCGGCCGATCTGAAGATCGGCGTTCCCAAATTGCCGCCGCCCCGGTTTCCCGGGGTGGCGGTTGATGGTTGTGACAGCAAGCGTGTTAGCCCACCGGGCACCGAGCACCGGGCACCGGGCACCGAGCACTGAGCACCGAGCACTGAGCTCCAAGCACCGAGCACTGAGCACCGGGCACTGAGCACCGGGCGCCGCTATCCATCAGGC
>CALLQI010000007.1 GCA_938014885.1 uncultured bacterium | reverse complement strand
AACCCCGGAAAAGGCGGAAAGGTCGGACGCCGAGACACCTTTTCCGCCTTTTCCGTCATGTGCTTGTCCGACGTATCGAGCGAGCCACGCGCAGCACCTGCTGCCGCGCCCATTGGCCGGTTCGTAGTCAATCTCGCCATCAGCCGCCAGTTGCCGAAGATACTTGCTCACCGTGGCTGTCGGGCAACGCGCGGCGTGGGCAATGGCATCGTGGCTGAACTCGCCGATCCTCCCATCGTCGTCGGCAAGCTCGGCGAGCGCGAGCATGATGACCCGCCGCGTACCTGACTGGTCGCAATGCTGCCACACGTTCGATCGCACGTGGGCGCTCATGCCGGCAACCCCTCCAGCGCCATCGGCGCCGGGTCTCCCTCGACGCCCATCTCTCCTTCGACCTCATCCGGGAGCACTACCTCGTCGATGTCCAGCTCGACGCGAGCGCGCGTCACGGCCACGTAGAGCAGCCTCAGCTCCTCGATGGAGGGCATCGCGTCCTCAGCGTTCGGGAAGTCCTCAGCGAGGCGTACGGACGGCCAAGCGCGGCCCTTGCTCTTGTGCGCGGTCGAGATGACGAGGTCGGCGTCCTGCTCGCGCCGCATGTTCTTCAGCGCGAAGAGGATCGTGCGGGGGCCGAAGTCGTCGGCCAGCTTGACCAACAGCTTCAGCTCGCCGCCCTGCGCGTCCTCGCGAACGTACTCCTGAACCTCGGCCCACGACGAGAAGCAGGCCAGCTCGAAGTGCTGCGTGCTGCCGAGCTGCTGCAGCTCGTCGGCGCCCCGGCAGAACGAGGCCACCGCCTCGCCCCCGCCGACCATGTGGGCGCGCTTGCCGCCGCGCACAGCGTTGAGCAGGGTCCGCACCGCCGCGGCGTTCGTTCGGGTGAGGATGGCGGCGGGCTGGCTGCATGTCTGTACGACAGAGGGGATGGTCGCCGTGCCGCGGATCTGCATCGCTCCGGGGATGCACCCGAGGATGCGATTCGCGACTTCGGCCACAGCGTCACCGAAGCGGAACGACTGCGACAGCGTGGCCAGCCGTGCCGTTTCCCCGAGTGTGCCGAGCGCGTTCTTGGCGCCCATCCACGAATAGATCTCCTGCTGAGAGTCGCCGACGTACACCCTCTGCATGTGCCGTTGCTGATCGAAGATGGCAATGAACACTGGGCTCAGGTCCTGCGCCTCATCGACGAACAGCACGTCGGCATTGATTCGCGGCGACGACAGAGACCACATCTTCAGGTATGCGTCGTGCCTGTAGGGCAGTCGACCGTGAGGGTCGGAGAGATCGTCCCACGCCGCCGCCATGAACGGCGCCAGGTACTCACGCACCTGGATGTTGTTCCAGTACGTGAGCCGGCCATCGGTCGCTGGCGTGTCGATGCCGTCGATGTACGGAACATGCTCCGGCCCCGGCTCGTCGTCGGCGGATTGGCAGTAGTGCGTCACGCTTCGCATGACGAGGCTGGCCAGATAGGCGGCGCTGAGGTGCTTCTCCTGACCGGCCTGTGTTCGAAGAGCGATCGGCTCAATGCCAAGCAGATCGGCCAGTTCGCTGGACCGCATGCGCTGGCTGTCCAGGCGATGGCTGAACCGATGTCCGATCGCGCGCCAAGCCAGACTGTGCACCGTCGAGCACCTGACCTGCGGCGGCATGGCGTTGCCCATGTCTCGCACGATGGCCGTGTTGAACGCGCAGTACTGGCCGCGCCGGCTGGGAGTGGCCTCGGCCAGCAGGCACAACGTGCTGCTCTTCCCCGCTCCGGCGCATGCCTCGATTACCAAGTCATCCCCGGTACGGTAGGCGTCCAGGGCGGCCAGCTGCTCGTCGGTAGGGGCGAAGCCGCTCATGGACGGCTCGCCTTCCGCTCGGCCGCCTTGGCTAGCTGACGCAGCGCCCGGCGGACGACGGGATCGTCCTTCGCTCGGGCCGCCCAGATGTGGCTGCAGTCGGAGTGACCGACGCAGTTGCAGTAGTAGTCGGCGCCGTCGTCGAGCCGATAGACGAGGTAGAAGACGCCGACTTGAGACCCGCTGGCGACGCGCCATTTGTCAGGGCCGGCGAGCTCTACGGGCAGGCGTAGAGCCTTCTGGGCGATTTTCCGGGTCGGCACCTGCACAGGCGCGGCCGCGGTCGTCGTGGTAGTATCCACGGTGCTTGTCCTTTCGAAAGGAAGGCAGGGGGCGCGCGGGCCGGCGTTGCCGCCAAGCTGTTCCGGCCCGCGCGCCTGTGGTGCGGCTAGGCAGCCGCCTGTCGTCGTGCCAGGGCAACCTCCCGCTGCCGGCTCACGAACGCCCCCAACTCACGCCCGAGCATGCCGATGTCGCCATCCTGCGGCATGAAGCCAGCGGCGTGCCGCTCGGCCACCGTCGCTGCGAACGTCAGCAGCCCGACGACGTCTGCCGGCAAGCCGGCGAACTCGGCGGCCTTCTCGACGGACTGGCTCAACCGTCCGGCGCGAACGACGGGCGATGTCGGGGCGTAGTCCAGCTGCTCGGCGGGATCCGTCGTCACGATGCGCCTCCGATCAGAACGGAAGGTCGTCGTCGTCGGCCGGCGGCTGCCCGGCCTTCGGCGCCACGGGCGTGTCCGTGCCGTTCGTCGCCGGCTGAGCGCGGCGCCCGCTGTAGCTCTTGACGGCGTTGTGCATGCCCGGCCCCTTGGTTGACGGCGAAGCCTCGACGAACACGCGGCACTTCTTGCCATCGAGCCAGTCGGAGTCGAACTCATCCAGGTTCTCGACGTCGAACCCGCATGCCTGCGCGATGCGGTACAGCTTGGAAGGCTTCTCTCCCGCGCTGAACTTCAGCGAGCAGTAGTCGATGAGCGTCACCGGCGCCACGCCGTGCTCCAACGTGTCGACCGTGCCAAGGTCGACCTCGAACTTCACCTCGGGGCCGTACTTGCCTTGCGGGTTGTCGGTGGGCTTGCGGATCACCGCGTCATACATGCCCGTGTCCACGCGCGGGAAGTCCCCGCCCTCGGTCTTCTGCACCACTCCCATTGCTTGTCTCTCTTTCGCTTCGTTCGGAAGGACTCCGTTGTGGCAGGGACGATCCCGCCGCGATGGCGACGACACGGCTCCTCCACCGCGTCCTCGCCATCCCGCCGCCATCGTCCTACTGTGCGACTGTCACCGCCTCCGGCATCGGCAGGCACGTCGGGCACGGCCCGTCGTCACTCCACCGCTTGCCACCACACGTCGGGCAGCGCTCGGGCGACGCCGCGTACAGCGCCAGCCGCAGCTCGTCGTCGGCCGCGTCCAGCAGCTCGTCGGCGTCGATGGCCGCGGGGTAGTCCGCCGCCAGGCCGATCAGCCGCAGGAACTCGTCGGCGCTGAACACAGCGTCCCGCGCGTCCCGCTCGCGCCAGCGCTCCACCAAGGGCGGCAGCAGCGTCGTCATCGTCGCGCCGCCTCTGCCGGCACCCGCACGCCGTGGAGCGCGCGCCGCGGCAGCGTGAGGCCGCAGTCCAGGCACGCGCCGTCGGCGGCGATGTCGCCGTCGTGCGGGCAGCGCGGGCGGTTGAGCGTGCGGGCGTTCGGGTTGCCCGTGCGCTTCGCCAGCTCGGGCGATGGCCACGTCCGCCGCCACGGGGTCGACCCCGCCGCCGCACGCGCGCCGATCAGCGCGAAGCCGACGAGCCGCGGGGCGCTCACTGAGCACCGTCCGGGGCAGGCGTGGCGGAGACGCCGAGCGCAGCCAGCGCAGCGCCGTACCCGGCGACGAATGCACCGCACACAGGGCAGTCATCGCCTGCCGGCCACTCGCAATTGCCCGTGCGCCACGCGGCCAGCGCCTCGTCCGCGTCCAGAGCGGCGGGCAGAGGAACTGCCCGCCCTGCCGCCCGCTCGGCGGCGCCGTAGGCGTCGATGGCGGCACGAAGCGAGCGACAAGCCGCGTCGGCCTCGATGCGCGCGCGGCTCCAGGCGGCGCCGCTGCCGTCGGCTTGTGCCCTCTCCCGCTCAAGGTGGCAGGCGCGCAGCTGATCGATCGCCCGCTCGACTTCCGCCCGAAGGGTTGACGCACTCACTGCGCACCTCCCTGCGGCGTGCGCGCGAGCGCCTTCCACATCCGCTCGCCGCGCAGCCGCCACTGGTAGTCGCCCTTGCGCGACCGCTTGCCGTCGGCCGCCAGTCGGCACCGCCACTCCAGCCCAGCGCCCCACAGCGCCCGCACGGCGTCACGCGGCGGGACCACGTTGCCCGGCGTGTCGGCGCGGATGAGGTCCGCCGCCAGCCGCACCGCGGCCAGCTGCTCCGCCGTCGGTGCCTGCGGGGGCGGGGGCGCGTTCCCGCCGTCGGGAAGGGCGATGCCGCGCGCCTCCGCCTCAGCCGCCACCATCGCAGCCGTGGCGGCAGGCAGGCCGCCGGGCCACGCCGTCATGGCCAGCAGACCGCGGTCGCTCATCTGCTCAATGCGCGCGGCGATGCGCGCGCCCATCGACGGGGCCGGAGGCTGCCCGGCAGCGATGCGCGCGCTCACGGGTCGACCCTCCACCGCTCGGGCATGCTGCCCGCGATGCGGTAGATCGAGTTGCGGAAGCCCGCCACCTGGTCGAGGATGGCGGCCTCGCCGTAGACGGCGAGCATCTGCCGCAGCAGCGCGCGGCGCAGCAGCTCGCGCTCGGCGACGCGGCCGGCGAGCATCGCGGGCGTCAGGCCGTGGCCGAGCGGCGTGCCGCTGTCCAGCGCGACGATGAGCGCGCGGATGTCGTTGTCCGACAGCTTGGGGTAGTTGGAGCCGAACACGCCGTGCGGCTCAAGCAGGCCCGGCGTGACGTACAGGGGCGGCACCAGCGCGCCAGCGAGGGCGGGCGGTGGTGGGGCCAGGGGTGGCTCTGGTAAGATAGCGGCAGCGTTCACGGGAGCTACAGCCTCCTGTGGGCGTAGCCCTCGTGTCGGCCTGCCAGGGCTGACACGAGGGCGCTTGGTTGTTACGGGGCAGAGTGTACCACGCTTCGCCGTTACTTGCGCATTAAGATTTGAAGGGTCGGCGCCTAGTCGGTGACGATCCGCGCTGCCTTTGACAGTCTGTAGATCGCAGGCCAGCCGGCGGTTACCTCGACCGCCCCGGCTTCCACCATCGTGGAGAGATGGTGGCGCGTTGTTCCATCCGACAGCCCGGTCGCCGCGGAAACCTGCGGCGCGGACAGCCCCGCCTCGCCCGCCCTGCGAAGCGCCAAGGTGATCCGTCGGCGCGCGTCGCGCCCAGGTCGTGTCGAACGCACCATGGCCGGCGATTCTATCATGCCCGCCTCTGCTACTTGCATGGAGCACCTCTCTAAGCGTTAATGCCCGATCAGCGTTCGGCAACGCATGCGGCAGGAGCGCTTGATGGACGACCCCACCGCGGCATCGGGACTGCCCCTGAGCCCACGGCGATACCTTGCTGGCGCGATCGTGTTCATCGCGGGGCTGGCCGTCGCCCAGACGGTTCGTGAGCAGCGGCATGTGGCGAAGCTCGCCGCCGTAAGGGCGTCGATCACTGCCGTTGCTCCGACGACCCGCCCGGCCACAATCAGCGGGGTCACGGCGGGCGGGCTGATCGTTGACCTCAAGCGTCTCGGGTACGGATGCCGACCACATTCCGGCGACGATGGGCACGTCTGTTCGGACGGTGAGTCCGAGGTTGTAGTGCTGCGCGGCGCCGACGGCTGGGCCAAGCTGGTGTCGTGTTCCATCGAGTCCGGCGGGACTTACCCGTGGACGAAGGCACGCGCGAAGTGTGATCCCATGATCGACCTCGTGTACGAGTCGGACAAGTTCCTGGGCGAGCGTGTCCGGAATGCCACGCTGTCGTGGAAGGGACAACGAATAGCAGTCGAAGACGGTGTGTCCAACTTCGTGGCGAGCCACTCCGGTGACACCTACTCGTTCGTCTTCACGCCCGGGGCTCCGAGTAGGTGAATTCCGCCGCAGTGAAGGTTGTCCGCCAGTTGCGAGTGTGGAGACAGATCGGTCGCGAGTTCGAAGGGGGATCGCATGCGCAGTGCTGCCATCGTCGCGGTCGTCGCCGTCGCTGTGGGCGCAGTGCTGTGGCCGCTGGTGGTGAGGGCCCAGGGAGAGATGAAGCACCGGGCCTACTTGCCTTATGTCCGACGCGACCCAACCCCAACCCCTGACCCAGTCACATGCGGTACGTGGCTGGAGGATCCGTCCCTTGAAACGGCATGGACTGGCCTTAACCTGGGACCAGCAGGGGTCGAACTCTTTCCATCTGAAGGCGTGTTCAGTGGCTTGTTCGCCGGCTCCCACTGGATAGTCGCGACAAAGGGCAGGGCCATTTTGCTCCGCGTGGATGCAAGTACGTCGCGTAATGGGAGCACGGCAGTTAGCTTCGTGGGTGATGGTTCGATGTGGTACGGCTGGGTGCTCCCAAGAGTAGGAGTGGGAGTCGGAACCGATGACAGCGTTGTGTCCGCCACTCTGGACTTCTGGTACAAGATGAGTTCGGACAGCGCTGCACCGCGAGACAGTCTCAACGTCGAGGTCATCGGGTTGCCGGGCAGCAATAGTTCGGGCCCGGTAATCGAGACACTGGTGATCGACCCCCTGCCCAATGCGCGAGCCGACTCCACAACCGATTGGACGCCTCGATCGATCGACCTTGGCCCCTTTGTGCGCGGCTATCGCACAGCAGGTCGCCGTTGGGATACCGTCGCCATTCGATTCGTCGGCAACGATCCCGATGGCGACCGCACTGTTTCCAGATGGCGCATCGACGACATTCAAATCACGGCGTGCATACGCGAAAGCAATCGTCCGCCAATTCATCGCGTGGACATTGACATCGAATCTCGACTCACGCCTGGGGCTCCGAGTAGGTGAGGCTCGCCGCCGTGACGGTTGGCCGCCGGTTATGAGTACGGAGACAGTATGAAGCGACGCATGGTAGCGATGATCGCCGGCATCGTCTTGATGCTTATTCCCCTGGTAACTCAAGCCATGGAGGAACGGAATCGGGTCTACATGCCATCGGTCCTGCGGAATCCAGGCCAGCCAGAATGCCGCGATCTGGCACCGAACGGGGGGCTTGAAGCGGACGGCGGTTGGGCCTTCTCCAGTCAAAGTGTTGGCCGCCGCAAGAGCGGCCCTTTGCTTACGGCTTTCGAGGGCAATCACTATCTCGGATTCGGTCAGGGTAGTGGTGTCTCGCTCTACGCAACAAGCGATCCCATTACACTGCCAGCCCCTGACTCGATTGTATCGGCTGCCCTTACCTTCGCAGTGTGGGGCCTCACAGCTGGAGCGACTCGGGGTGACTACTTCTCCGCCAGCGTTCGCGATGCTCCGAGCAATGCGACCCCTACGCCCGTAGGCGGAGGTATCATTCGGCATACCCTCTTCGGCTTCTACTCGGAGGGGGTCGGTGAGACCAGGATGGAGTGGAGGGAGCGAACTGTTGACTTCGGCTCTAAGGCGATCGAGGCGAACTCGCGACGGGTAGTCATTGAGTTCCATGTGTTCAACGACAGTTCGTACTACGCTGGTTGGTGGAACGTTGACGACGTACGCCTCACCGTCTGCACCCGCCCCTAGCCGCTCGGCCGCGTGCTGGCGCGGTGACGGTGCGGTGGCGGTGGAGGATGCGTCTCGGCAACCTAGCAGATGCTGATGCCCACCAGAACCAGGACAAGCACGATCTGCACGGCCAACAACCACACCCCACGGCGAATGCTCTTCGCCTTTCGGGTGTTCATCGCGTCCGAGCCGCTGAGCGCGTCTCGATGCTTTCCCAGGAAGATCACCATGGTGTCGGCTTCCGTGCCATTCAGCAGTTCGTCGAACTCCTCCAGGCTCGTCACGTCCGGCACGCCGTAGGACCGAGGCAGCCAGCCATGCAGCACGACCATCAACTGACCAACATAGGTCAAGAGAATCACCCCGAAGACCACGGCCGCCGGGGCCGTGGTGACGCCCGTCGTTCCAAATGTCGAAAGCACCGCGATCAGCAGTGATACGGCTGTGCTCGACTGGAGCAGGGTGCTCAGCTTGGAGTCGAGTGCAAGGTTGACGGAGGTCTGCATTTGCAGCGTGGCAGCAAACTGCTGAAGCAGCAGACGATGATGTTCCGGCGCGGAATGGGGCTCGGTGCTCACGCGATGACCTCCAGTAATCTACAGGGAGCCGCCAGATGGACTCAGGGAAGGATGACGCCACGACCGAAGGAAGCGGTGAGTCGAAGTCCAAGACGACAGCAGACGGCAGCGATGCCGCCAAGTCGCATCCCTCGGCGCTTCTGCAAAAGGCGCTGAAGGGCAAGGCCAAGCAGATCAACATGTCGGACGCGCACAGGGTCTTTCCGGGTGCCCGCCGAACCGTCATCGTGTCGCGCGAACGGCGCTCGCACAAGCAGCGAGACGACGAGGCGAAGGGCGACTCGTCGTGACTCCGGCTCGCGCCAGTGGCCCGAAAGATCACGGGCCGGGCGACGGGGCAGGCGGTCATCGTCAGCGGTGGCGCCGCGGAGCAAGCAGCCGGGAGAAGATGTCGACGCACCGCTCGGCCTCTTCCCGATTGGCGCACCATATGCCTTCGGATGGCTCCGGGTTGTAGCCGCCGACGCTGACGATCCATCGCACGCAGTCCACTTCATGCAATTCGATCAGCAGAGGTGGAAAGAGCGGCGGGACAGCGGCATCGCCGGAGTCGGACGTGGCGCCGCACGCGCGGTCTAGCAGCTCCTGAAAGTCCAGGCAGTTGGTGAGCGGATGCCCTTCGGCGTCGGTGAATCCGTACCACCGGAACAGCGCGATGAGTTCGTGACGCGAGCGGCTGGCAATTGGCATGTCGCCCATCGGGCGAGGCGCACGTGCGGGCGAAGTAGTCACTCGATTCCTCCGTTTACTGCGGGCGTCACGCCCCCACCTCAACCACCACCATCGGCCCGCGCACCGCGTAGTTGTGCTCGGCCGCCGCTTCCAGCGCGAGGGCGACCCGCCGCGCCGCCGACAGGCCAAGCGTGGCCGTTGTCGCCATGCTGCCCAGCGCGTAGTCGCGGCCGGCGCCGGCGGCCATGTAGCCGGGTAGATCGCGAGCGATCTGAAAGTCCGAGTCCAGCATGTAGAGCCCGCCGCGGTAGGCGATCAACGCCTGACCGCCGTTTGTCCCGTGTACCTCGCTGTTCTTCTTCAGGGCGCCGACATCGGTCAAATGGGCGCGCAGTGCGGCCGTCCAGTGGACCACCAGGTACTCGTCGGGCGCGCAGTCTTCTGGGTGCTCTGGTGGCACGAACGAATGACGCAGGATGTTGATCAGTCGCCAGCTGCCGGCGCATGCGTAGCCGATGCCGTGCGCCGTGAACGCCTTGGCGGTGGCCGACCGAAGCACGGTGGCGCCGGAGACGGACGCGCTGTCGGCACCCAGCACCACGCGGCCGGCGCCCGCCTCGATCCCCACGACGCACGTCACAGGCGGGCCGTCCCGTTCCGCCGCTCGCCCGCCACGGCCTGCCGCTTGCCTGCAGCCGCGGCGTGCGGCTGCAGCTCATCCTTCAGCTCGATCAGCGCACTGACCGGCGAGCCGCGATGGCGCAGGCAGTAGCCCTGCAGCTGAGCCATGCTGGCAGCGACGCGCCGCTCGGCGATGACAGCGGCCACCATGTCGGCGACGCGGGCGACGTGGTTGGCGTCTTCCGTCGCTCCGTAGAACTGCAGCCACAACCGCCGTGCCTGCTCCGGCGTCGCGTAGCCGATGTGGCGGTCGACATCCACGCGGCCGGGCCGAATCAGCGCCGGGTCTAGCCGCTCGCGGTGGTTCGTCGTGAGGAAGACGAGCACGCCTTCTCCCGCCGCCACGCCGTCCAGCGCGTTCAGTAGGCCGCTGAACGTCACGCCAGGGGGCGGCGTCTCGGTGCTGCCGTCCGCCCGCGGCGCGGCTGCCTGCTTGTCACGGCCAACGAAGACGCTGTCGACGTCCTCGATCAGCAGGATCGAGCGCTCGGGCACGGCGAACACGCGGCGGCGCAGCGACTCGTCGGACTCCTCCGCCGCCGGTGACAGGACGTGAACGGTCAGGCCGAAGTGGCAGGCGAGCGCCTGCACGATCGACGTCTTGCCGCCACCCGGAGGGCCGTGCAACAGGTAGCCCCGCCGCCATGGGATGCCGCGCTCGGCGTACCAGTCGCGGGCTGCCAGGAAGGCGGCCACGTCGCGTTCGAGCTCGCCCACGAGGTCGCCTGCCAGGATGACCGACGACAGCGGGCGCGGCGCGCGATCCTTCGGAGACGACCACTCCGACCACAGCGCGAAGCACAGCCGCGTGCGCGGGCCCGGTGGCGGAGCGGCCAGCGCTCTCACGTCCGCGATGAAGTCGTCGACGACACTCCGCTGTCGCCCCGCCAGCGCCAGCGTGAACGACTCCTTCACGACCGCCATGCCGCCTGGGCCGCTGCCCTCCTGGCGGTTGCGCGTGATCGCCAGCCAGCGGCCGCGGTACCGCAGCGCATGTAGGCCCGGCGCCAGCGTGAGGTACGGCTGCGGCATCGACTCGTCACCGGCCGCCCTGCGAGTGCGTAGGGCTAGCAGGCGCGCGGTCGACGTGTACGGCTGGGCCGCCAGCCACTGCTCGATCCAGCCGAACGCCTCATCGCGGTCGTCTACCAGCACGGTGATGATGAGGCGGCGCCGGGCCCAGCGGTAGACGGTCGCGGGGATTGACCGCAGCGCCACGACGAGGGCCGCGCTGGTGGCGAGGATGAGGCCGTTGACGAGTGCGGCGGGCGAGGCGAGGTCTAGCACTGGCGGCTCCTGGCAGGTGAGTTGAGGCGGGCTACGCTCGGCGTCACTCGGCCACCCCCACCCCCGCCCCCGCCGTCCCGCCCGCCGTCGTCGCGCGCGGGACGGCGCACGGCAGCAGCGGCTCTGCGGCCACGGCCGCCAGCGTCACGGCCCAGCCGATCAGCAGGCCGGCGACGTAGGCGGCGAGGATGGCGGGGGCGGGGCGGCGGGGCGTGGTCATCGGGTGGTCACCCTTGCGCCGATTGGCCGGCTCGTCTGTAGGGCCAACCAGTAGGCACCGGGATACTCCGACGGTGCGCAGTCGCCCTCATCGGCCTCTAGCTCGTAGACCGCGTACTCTGGACTGTACTCCTCCGCGATCCTGCGTTCGGCGTCAGCAATGGACCGGAACACGATGCCGCCGGGGTAGCCATGCGGGACGTCTCTACGGCCGATAGCCTCGATGCGGCCGAGCTTGTACAGTCGCTCGCCCTGGGCGGCGGACTCTGAAAGGCCACGATCGTAAGACGCGGCGTGGCCGATCGTGTACAGTCCGCTCACTCCCCACCCCCCGCCGCGCTGGCGGCTTGTGCGCGTTCGTAGGCGCGGCGTGCGGTGCGGCCGGCGCGATTCGCACGGCGAATGTGCTGCCCGCCGGAATACATACATGTCGTCGTCGGGGCGGTCCCACCCGTAGCGGAATGCGTCTGCGAGGTCGATCGGCGAGACGTAGTCGCGATCGAGCCACGCTTCGATGGCCGCTTCCCGCGCCGCCACGGCCGCCGCGTCGGGCGTCGGCGTCGGGGCGGTCACGGCCCCACCTCGTCGGCGGGGGCGGGCTTGGTCGACGACATGGACGGCATGTCCAGCCATGCGGACAGCTCGGCCATCGGCATGTCCTGCGCGAACTGAACCGCCAGCGCGCGACCCGCGAACACGCGCCACGCGCCGATCAGCCGGGGGCGAAGGTCACCCCACTCGAAGGGCCGCAGGGGGCGGGCCGTGAACCAGCCCATCCCCTTGATCTCGCACTCGGAGGTGATGGCCTCGCCATAGTGCTCGGCCACCGCCGTGGCGCGGATAGAGTCGATCAGGACGGAGGGGAGCGTCTTGGGCATGGTGCTACTCCTTGGCGGCGGCGGGGGCGGCGGGCGGGAGGGCGGCGGGCGAGGCGAGGTCTAGCACTGGCGGCTCCTGGCAGGTGA
>CALLQI010000006.1 GCA_938014885.1 uncultured bacterium | reverse complement strand
TCGCGTTCCTTCTTTTCGCGTTCAGCCTTCTCGCGCTCGGCGCGTTCTTTCTCAGCCTTTTCTTTTTCGGCCTTTTCCTTCTCGGCCTTTTCTTTCGCTTCCTTCTCTTTCTTCTCGCGCTCCTCGCGTTCCTTCTTCTCGCGTTCGGCCTTCTCACGCTCGGCGCGTTCCTTCTCTGCCTTTTCCTTCTCGGCCTTCTCTTTCTCAGCCTTCTCCTTCTCAGCCTTCTCCTTCTCAGCCTTTTCTTTCGCTTCCTTCTCCTTCTTCTCGCGCTCCTCGCGTTCCTTCCTTTCGCGTTCGGCGCGTTCTTTCTCAGCCTTTTCTTTCTCGGCCTTTTCTTTCTCAGCCTTCTCTTTCGCTTCCTTCTCCTTCTTCTCGCGCTCTTCGCGTTCCTTCTTTTCGCGTTCAGCCTTCTCTCGCTCGGCGCGTTCTTTTTCAGCCTTTTCCTTCTCGGCCTTTTCCTTCGCTTCCTTCTCCTTCTTCTCGTGCTCTTCGCGTTCCTTCTTTTCGCGTTCAGCCTTCTCGCGCTCGGCGCGTTCTTTCTCAGCCTTTTCCTTCTCGGCCTTTTCTTTCTCAGCCCTTTCTTTTGCTTCCTTCTCTTTCCTCTCGCGCTCCTCGCGTTCTTCCCTTTCGCGTTCGGCCTTGCCCTTTTTGACCTTCGGCCGGTAGATCACGACCTTCTCGCCATCATCGCGCCGATTGTCGCTGATCTTGTGGTCGGGTGCCTCTATCACCCGACGGCGTGGCGGCTTCTTGCCCGTAAACTTCTCGGCCTCTTCCAGGCCGATGCAGTTGTTCATCGGGCGATCCCTCACCACAACCAGGCTGCCCCTGACTGTGCACTTGCCCAGCAGGGCGCGATTCAGGCGTCGCTGTGCTACGACATCGCGCAGGCCCCGCGCCATGAAGTGGCGATGTTCGACAAACACCCAGCCGGACTCGATGATCTCGATCTCCCAACGTACACCGCTGTGGCGGATGCCGTCTCGGGCGTTCCATGTGCACGAGGGCGGCAGCGGAGCCCAACCAACGTACCCGCCGCCTTCGCACCACACGACCCAGCCGCCGCTCCATTCATAGCCCGGCATCCAGTGCCAGCGCTCATTGACGTAAATCCAGCGGCCGTAGTGCTCACAGGCCCAGCCCCACTCGTAGGCCGAAACCCAATACCAGCCGTAGTCGTTCAGCCAGACCCAATAGCCGTGGCTGTACGGCCGCCAATCGTCGTCCACATCGTTGGGGTACCAGCACTTCCCGTACCCATCCACTTCGACCCATACACCGAAGGGTGCCAGCGGCTCGTGAAAGTGTGTGATCTCGACCTCCACGACCAGCGGTGGTTCCGGCTCGGGTTCAGGCTCGGGTTCTGGTTCGGGTTCGGGCCGCGGTTCATGAGAATGGTCTGAATCGACATACACCGTGCGTGTGTAGCAGCCCGCCGTCGTGGCCAGCGTCAGCAGCGCCATGACAGCCAACATGAGTGATGCACGCATTTTCATAGGTTTCCCTTTGCAGCAGAACCGACGTTGCCTTCCTGAACAGTCTACACAGCACTGACTCAGCCCACCCTCAAACGACAGCTTCGGCGGCGTAACACAGCCAAAAAACTGGCAGCGCGAGAACAGCTTGCCTCCCCGCAGTGACAACCCTTTGGTGCACAAGCAGCATCGCTTACTACTTCTGCCTGGGCGCGCGCAGCTTCGCGTCCGGCGCTACGCAGCTGCCGTTGCGCATCATCTGCACCTGGTTTACCAGCGCTGTGGCGGCGTTTTGGGCCTCTTGCTGCGCAGCCTCATCCTGATCCAGATCGTTGTGGCTGGTGGCGTACTTGCCGTAGTACCCGATGTATGCGCCCACGGCCGCACTTGCCCCTGCCTGAATCATGCCCAGGTCCGTGAGCCAGTCGCACAGTATGCGGCGCAGGTTCTCCACGCCGGCCGCGTCGCCGTGAACGACCACGCTGAAGGCCCGCCCCGCCAGGTGGCGCGGGTAGTCCCAGCCCTCGAGCTCAACCTGTTTGGCGCGCGCGGGGTTTTTGCCGCCGGTCAGGGTCGGGTCCGGGTTGCCGCCATCGGCGCAGACCAGCCGGTCCATCAGCAGCTTCAGCCCACCCGGTGCCTGGTACCAGTTCACCGGCGTCACAATCATTACGCCGTGGGCGGCCGCCCAGCGCGGGTACAGCTCGTTCATCCAGTCGCCGGTCTGGCCCATGGCGTGGTTCGGGTAGCACGAGCACGGCCAGTTGCACAGCGGCATCGCCGTGCTGACGCAGGCCTTGCAGGGCAGAATCGTGCGGCCGTACTGGCTGGACAGCAGGCTCAGGTCGAGGAAGTCGACTTCGAGACCTTTGTGCTTGCGGATCGCCTTTTCGGCCAGCTTGGCCAGTCGCCACGACTTCGGCACTTCGCCCGGGCAGGTCTGGTCGCTGCGGGCCGAGCCGCTCACCAGCAGAATGCGCGACTTTGCCTTCGGGTCGGCGCGCTGCTTTTCAGCGGCGTGAATGGCCTTGCGTGTGGCCAGCCACTCCACTGGCAGGGACATTTCCGGGTCGTGGAAGCCTTTGCCCGCCGGCCGCGTGTTGGGGCTGCGGCGGTACTCATCGTAGGCCTGCCAGGCGATCTCCATGACCTGCTGCAGCTCTGCGGCCACGGTGCTGAACTCGGGGTCGAGGAAGTGTTCACGAAAGCGCCGTTCGAACTCGGCGCGCGTGAGCTGCACGTTCTCCTGGCCTTTGCGGACTTCGGCTGCCTTGGGCTTGGCCATGGAGTACTCCTCGTGATTCGCACGACCACCAGAGTCAGCGAGCAGGTTCACGGTCAACGGTTCACAGTCTACGGTTACTGCAAACGGCCGAAGTTACCGTGAACTGTCGACCGTCGACTTGTAGACGCTGGTCCACAAACTGAAGCTCGTCCCCATCCAGTCCTCGTGATGCGGCGCGGCGTCAATCCCGGCGGAACTCTTCTTCCTGTTCGGCCTTCGGGTCAGTTTCTTGCGGGTTGCGCAGTTTGCCGTCCGGGCCACGGGCGTGTTTTACCGGGCCGTTGTAGTCGGACTGCGTCGGGTCTTCGCTGATGCGCCAGGCGATCTCGTACAGCATGCGCGTGGTGTGCACCATGCCTTCGTAGTTGATCGTTTCCGGGTCGTCTTCGGCGGTGTGCATCTGCCGGTTCATGCCGCCGAACGGGAAGAACACCGGGATTCCGGCCTCACTGAAGAAGGGCCAGTGGTCGCTGGCGGGCATGGGCGGGTTGTCGCTGAACGTGACGCTGAGTTGCGGGAACAGCTTGGCGGCCTCGCGGCAATGTTTGTCGAGCAGCTTGCTGCATGAGGTGCCGTCGAGCTCGAGTTTGCCCTGGTCGATGCGGCCGATCATGTCGATGTTGATCATGGCCACGACGCGATCATGCGGTATCAGCGGGTGCTTCACGTACCAGCTGCTGCCCAACAAGCCCTTTTCTTCACCGGTGAACGTCAGGAACAGGAAGCTGCGGCGCGGCTTGCGGCCGCTGGCTGCAAGTGCCTCGGCGATTTCGAGCACCGTGGCGACGCCGCTGGCGTTGTCGTCGGCGCCGTTATGCACCTGGCCCATGCCGCCGCGAGCGGCGTCGCGCGCGGCGAAGTAGCCCATGCCGATATGGTCGTGGTGCGCGCCGAAGATGATCCATTCATCCAGCTCGCCCTCAATCTTGCCCGCGACGTTGCGGCAGGCGTCGCGCTTTTCTTCGGCTTGCGCGCTCACGTTGACGCGGGTGTTGCTCAGGTCAGGGCGGCCGGTGAAGTCGGCTTGGTCAAAGGCCTGCTGCAGCTTCTTCAATGAACCTTCGCCGCCCAGAATGTGCTCCGCCGCGGTGATGCTGATGTGGAAGAAGGGCATGCTCACGGCCTCAGGCTCGGCGTCCGTGGTGCGGGTGACACGCGAGCCATCCACCAGTGACAACGGCGGCGACTTCTCGGCCGCATCGGGCGAAGGCAGGCGCAGGGCGTTGTCGTTGCCGGCAGCGCTTTCGGGGCCGGTGACCATGAGGATTCCGACGGCGCCGGCCTCACGCAGCAGGGCCTCTTTGGTGTTCAGGAACGCGCTGCGCGAAAACGGGTTGCGCTGGCCGCCGCGCCGCCAAGGCGTGGGCTCGTAGCGCATGATCAGCGCGAGCTTGCCTTTGAGGTCGACGCCCGCGATGTCGTTGTAGCCGCGCTCGGTGTCGTTGACTGCATAGCCCGCGAATTCGATGCCGACGTCTTCAAGGCCCGTGGCCGTGACCGCGCCGGTTGTGCTGACGAAGTCGTCTTCGTACTTGAGGGTGCCGCGCTTGCCCTCGCGCATCAGCGTGATCGTCGGCTTTTCCTTCCACTGGTTCCACTTGAGCTGCACGTCCTGGTACCAGCCGCCGTTTTCGCCGGCGGGCTTCACGCCTGCCTTTTCGAAGCGAGCCTTCACGTAGGCGGCGGTGATGTCCACTTCAGGGCGCAGGGTTTCGCGGCCGGCCATTTCGTCGCTGGCCATGAAGCTGACGTCGGCCTTCATGTCGGCCAGCGTGATCGAGTCGATGTTCGGCGCCGACGTGCCGACGGTTGCCGTGTCATTGGCGACGGCCGCGACCGTGAGGCCGAGCAGAGCAATCAAACTAAGCGCGAATCGGACAGCTTTCATGGAAGGCTCCGGTACTGCCACTTGCGGATTGAGTTCGAATCCCGAAATATACGCGCAATTGCCCCGTGCCACCCCCCGGAAAATGCGATTGCGTACATGCCTGTTAGTGGTGGTGGGCCTGCTGTTCCTAACGGCAATCCCGGCTTGCAAGACCGCGCCGCCGCGTGACGGCGTCGGCATCCAGCGCGTGGCCCTGCCGCAATGGGCCAAGACCGGCGTGCACCCGGACTTCCCGGAGGCCGACTTCCTGCAGGCCTGGGGCTATGCCTCGCGGCCTCGCGAATCGATGCGCCAGGCCAATGAGCGGCTCGAGATCGCGCTGTCAGGGCTGGCGTTGAAGCGGCACCAGTCGGTGTTTGAGAAAACGCAGTTCGCCGACGTGGTGACCGCCTCGGCGATGTGGTTTTCGCTGCCTGAGTTTGACGACGCGATCAAAGGTGAATCCGCAAGCAACGGCTTCGAGAACGTCACTGTGCGCGCGATTTCATACAACGAGCTTGGCCTGCGCGCGCGCTCGCTGCTGGGTGCCGCCAAGAGTGCGCTGGAAGGCGCATCGGAGCCTCCGCGCGGCGTTGGCGATATTCGCAAGCGCTGCGAACTTTGGGCGGCGTACTTTCTGAAGGCCGTGCGCGTGCTGTGCCTGCAACTGCTCGCCGATGGCACGCTGGATCGCGGCGCATTCCAGAAGGCCGAGAATGCGGCCGTCAGCCTGTGGGAGATCCCGGCCCTGCTGCGCGCCAGCCAAAGCGGAGCCGGCCAGTACGCGCGCATCCGCGGCGGCCTGCCGGAGCCGCTGGTGATGGCCCTGACCCACAGGGGCGAGGCCGTGGGCGGCATCCCGATATTGTGGAGCTTTGCGCCGGGCTTCCAGGGCGAGTTGCGGGGCGACCTGGAGCTCAGTGATTCCGGCGTCGCCACCTGCCGGGTCAGCAACGCGATCCCGAACGGGCAACCCGCGGGGCTGGTGCAAGCGCAGCTTGACGTGGACCGGCTGGTCGGCCGCAAGCTCGGCATATACATGCCGGTGTGGCTGTGGAGCATGACGCTGCCCAGCCGCCAGCACGGCGAGGTGGTGATTTCGATTCGTGAGCAGGTCGATGGCGAAGTGCGCGAAGGCCTGCTGCTGCCCAGCTTCGAGGAGTGGGCCCGGGTGCGCAACTTGAACATCTCGCGCGATCAGGCCTCGGACAAGAAGCTGCACTATCGCCTGAAACTCGAGGGCACCATCGAAGTCGTGACCACAGACGGTGAGATACCTTCGGCCAAGGCCACCGGCCTGTTCACGTTGACAGACCTAGAAACCGGCCAGGTGCTGTACCAGTACGGCCCCGGCATCCTCAAACAGGGCCAGAAGGGAAACACCCGCGCCACCATCGGCCAGATCGCGCAGCGTGAGGCCGCGGCGGAAGTGCTGTCCGAGTTCGCCGGCCGCATCATTGCCACGCTGCCCAGCACGCAGGACGAGTTCGAACTGCGGCGTTAGGCCAGCTTTCTCAAGTACTCGTCCAGCCGTGCAAGATGCTGCACCCCGCCCTCGACTGCGCCGTACTTGGTGGCGACTTCTTCGAGGGCTTCGCGGGTTGGGAACACGCTGATCATGTTCACGTGCGTGCGTCCCATGAATTCCATGAACGTAATCGTTGCGCGGAACCATTCGGGGTCGGCGGCGCTTGTGCCGTTTCGGTACACCAGCCGCGCGGGTTCGACGATCTCGATGAACTCGATGCGATTGGGGTACTCGGTGCCGTCGGGCCCGATCATGGTGTAAAGCCAGACTCCACCCACCCGCAGGGTCATTTCGCGGGTGATGGTCTTGAAGCCGTTGGGTCCCCACCACTTGGCAGTGTGCTCGGGTTTGGTCCAGGCTTCCCAGACCAGGCTGCGCGGGGCGTCGAATACGCGTCCCAGGATGATCGCGCGCTCTTGCACCAGCGATTCATGCAGCTTGTCGATCGATGTGCTCCAACCGGCCTCAGCCATGCGGCGGATGTCGCCCTCGGGCACGCCGGTCTGGCGCATGGTCATGCGGGTGTGCGCACCGACTTCTTCCAGCGTAACGTGAATGGTCTGCATCTCGGGCATGCCCGGGAAGGGCGGCTTGGACTGGTTGCCGCTCGCGTCAGCGAACCAGATATCGCAGACAAGCCGGTGCGGTGCCTTCACTTCGCGGAACACGCCCGCGTTGTAGTGCGTGTCGCCCTCCGGTGATTGCATCGCCCACAGCAGTTTTCCGCCCACGCGCAAATCGATCTGTGGCCGCGGCGACGTGTAGGGTTTCGGGCCCCACCACTTGCTGAAGTGTTCGGGTTTCGTCCACGCGTCCCACACCAACTGGATCGGCGCTTCGAATACTCGAGTAATGACGATTTCACCGGTCGGCATGGGTGTTTCCTAGTGGGATGGGTACGAGCATCAGGTTGCAGGTTGGGGTCGACAGTTCACGGTAACAGCGGCTGCAGGAGTCAACCGGTGACAGTGAACCGTAGACCCCAAAAGTGCTCGCTGACTCTGCTGTTCATGCAATCAGCCCTATGCGTTGTTGTATGCGGCCTCAAGGGCTGCGACGTCCAGCTTGACCATTCTCAGCATGGCAGCGACGACGGCCTGCACCTTCTTGGGGTCCTTGTCGGATATCAGTTCCATGAAGCGCTTCGGCACGATCTGCCACGACACGCCCCAGGGGTCGTTGATCCAGCCGCACTGCGTGGGCGTGGCACCGGCTTTGACGAGGGCATCCCAGTATCTGTCGACTTCGGCCTGATTCTCACAGTCCACGAATAGTGAGAATGCCTCGCTGAACTTGAAGTGCGGCCCGCCGTTGAAGCCCATGAGGCGCTGGCCGCCGACCGTGAACTCGGCCTGGCTCATCGGCCCGTCCTTGCCGTTGCGGGCCGCGCTGTGCACTTCCGTGTCCGGAAACGTGGCCTTGTAGAAGGCGAGCGCCTGTTCAAGCCCGTCGTTGAACATGAGAAATGGCGTGACTTTGGATCGCGTGGTGCTCATTGCGGCTCCTGTCTGTTTGAGTGTCTGTGCGTGTTCTTCCAGGCGGTCCCACATTTCGCGGGCGCCGCTTTCCATGCCGCTGTTGGCCAAACCGTCGCGAGCGTCTTTGCTGCTGAATCGGCTGACGACCCGCAGGGTGGTGCGGCCCTTGCTTTCGGTCAGGGTCATGACTTCGACGCCGATCTCGCCGGGCATGCCTTCGAACTCAAATGTCCAGGTGATCGTTTCGTGCGGCCGGATCTCGCGATACTCGCCACGGAAGCCGTACTCGGCGCCGTCCGGCGTGCGATGCACGACGCGCCACTTGCCGCCGACGCGGAAGTCCACTTCGCACACGGTGATTTCCATCGCGCGCGGGCCCCACCAGCGTTTCATGTGCTCTGCGCTGCTGTGGGCGAGGAACACGAGTTGACGCGGCGCGTCGAACTCGCGCGTCATCTCGATCTCGAGGTCGCCGACCAGGCGCATCTGGAACGTGTCCAAGTTACTTTTTCGGGCGGGCATGCCTGCTCACTCTCTTCTTTCCCTGAAGCTCGGCCAGGTAGTCATCCAGCCGGTCGAAGCTTTCTTCCCAGAACTTGCGGTAGTGCGCGATCCAGTCTGAGGCCTGCTTCAGCGGTTCCGCGTTCAGGCTGCACGGGCGGTACTGGGCGTTGCGCGAACGCTCGATCAACCCGGCACGCTCAAGCACTTTCAAGTGCTTGCTGACGGCGGGCATGGACATCGCAAACGGCCGCGCAAGTTCGGTAACAGAGGTCGATCCCCGCGCCAGGCGCGAAAGGATGCGCCGCCGGGTGGGATCAGCCAGCGCCGTAAACACCGAATCAAGCCGTTTGTCCAGCACCATAGTAAACCATTCGGTTATGTAACTGGAGGGTTTAATACATGACGCGACACGGGGCGTCAAACAGAAAACCCCGCTTGGCTGCCTCGCTTATTGGGTCGCTACAGGCTGGGCGGGTTCCATTGCAGCATGGCGGACACGGACTTGATTGCCTGCCTGGTGCTGAAGCTTGAGCGTAACAGGCGGGCGCGCAGCCATACCGCGAAGCCATTCTGCCACTGGAACACTTTGCCGAACTTCCACGAGTTTGCCGTGGTGCGGGCTGTGCGTGGCCGCCGCTCGGCCTCGTAGGCCCGCAGCGCGGCCTTCACGTCACTTGCACCCTTCAGGTGCTTGGCGAGCACCAGCGCGCTTTCGATGGCCATGCAGCCGCCTTGCCCCATGTTGGGCGTGGTCGAGTGCACCGAGTCGCCCAGCAGCGTAATGCGCCCGCGCCCCCAGACCTTCATGGGCGGGCGGTCGATGATGTCGTTGTGCAGGATGTCGGACGGCTGCGTCGCCCGGATCGCACCGATGGCGACTTCGGTCCAGTCGGCGTAGCTGGCGAGCAGGTGCGCGTGCCAGCCCTCGCGCGGCTCAGTTTGCCCCTGCGGCCCGTTGCGGGTGATGAACCAGTACACGCGGCCGGGGCCGCAGCGTATGACGCCCATCTGCGAGCCCGGCCCCAGCACGAACACGCCGCCGCCCGTGAGCGCCGGGTGATCAAATGCCGCTATGCCGCGCCAGGCCGTGTAGCCGGCATAGCGTGCGGGTTCGCGGCCGTTGAGCGTACTGCGCACGGCGCTGTGAATGCCGTCAGCGCCCACCACTACGTCGCCGCTGTCGTGGCCGCCATGTTTGAAGCGCGCCATGGCCCGCGTGCCGTCGTCTTCGACGCGGTCGCACTCGGCACCGGTGCGGATCTCGACGCCCGCGTCGCGCGCAGCCGCGTACAGAATCTCCAGCAAGTCCACGCGGTGAATCATGATCGAGGGCTCGCCCGCCGCCCGCGAAATGTCGCCGACCGCAATGCTACCCAGGTCGCGCCCGTGCTGGTCGATGGTGGCACTGGTGTCCATGACGCCACCGGCGGCAATCACCGCGTCGGCCATACCGAGTACCCGCAGGCACTTGATCGCGTTGGACCACAGGCTGATACCGGCCCCGATGCCGCGCACCGCGGCCGCGCGCTCATGCACCCGCACATCCCAACCCACACGCCGCAGCGCCAGGGCACAGGTAAGGCCGCCAATCCCGCCACCCACAACCACAGCTTCCGGCATGATTCTCTCCACTCTCCCGCGAGTATGACGCCGGACGCTGCATGGTTGTGACTTGCGCAATCATTCGGCAAGCCGCATCCGGTTCAGCCGCAGCGCGTTGACGATCACCGAGACGGAACTGAGGCTCATGGCTGCGGCTGCAATCATCGGGCTCAGCAGCAGGCCAAAGACCGGATACAGCAAACCGGCCGCAACGGGAATACCCAGCACGTTGTAGACGAAGGCAAAGAACAGGTTCTGGCGGATGTTGCGCATGGTTGCGTGGCTGATCTGGCGGGCACGCAGAATGCCGCTCAGGTTGCCTTTGACCAGTGTCAGCGGCGCGCTTTCCATTGCCACGTCGGTGCCGGTGCCCATGGCAATGCCGACGTCCGCGGCGGCCAACGCGGGGGCATCATTCACGCCATCACCTGCCATGGCGACAACGTGGCCGGCGGCCTGCAGTTTGCGGACTTCGTCAGCCTTCTGGTCGGGCAGCACACCGGCGATCACTGTTTCGATGCCCAGCTTCTGCGCAACGGCGCGGGCGCTGGCTTCGTTGTCGCCGCTCATCATCACGACTTCGATCCCGGCGGCGCGCAGCTCAGCAATCGCCTGTGGCGTCGAATCCTTGATCTTGTCGGCCACGCCCAGAATCCCGGTGACTCGGCCCGCGCGGGCTACAAGCAGTACGGACTGGCCCTGCCCGCCAAGTTCGCCTGCACGGTCGGCATAGGCCCCCAGATCGGCGCCAAGCTTGCGCATCCACGCCACGCTGCCCAGGCCCACCGTTTCGCCCTGCCAGGTGCCGCGCACGCCAAAGCCGGGCGCTGCAGTGAAGTCAGCGATCTCGAGCGGCTTCGCGCCGCGTGCCGATGCTCCTTGCAGCACAGCCCGGGCCAAGGGGTGCTCGCTCGATTGTTCCAGGCCCGCCGCAAGCGCAAGCAACTCTTCCTGGCTGCCGCTCGCCGGTTCAATCGTCACCAGCGTGGGGCGCCCTTCCGTGAGCGTGCCGGTCTTGTCCACGGCCAGCACATCGACGACGCGCATACGTTCGATCGCTTCGGCATTGCGGAACAGCAGCCCGGCGCGGGCGGCGCGCCCGGTGGCCACCATGATCGAGATCGGTGTGGCCAGGCCCAGCGCGCACGGGCACGCGATGATCAGCACCGCCAGCGCGTTGACCATGCCGTAGCTCAGCGCGGGTTCGGGGCCTGCCAGCCACCAGAGCACGAACGTGGCGGCCGCCACCAGAATCACTACAGGCACGAACCAGCCACTGACCTGGTCGGCCAGCTTCTGGATCGGGGCCCGTGAGCGGCGAGCCTCAGCAACCATCGCGATGATGCGCGCCAGCAGCGTGGCCGATCCCACTTTGTCGGCCCGCATCACAAGCGAGCCGGTGCCGTTCAGCGTTGAGCCCACCACGTGGTCGCCCTCGGCTTTTTCCACCGGCATGGGTTCGCCGGTGACCATGCTTTCGTCCACGCTGCTGCGGCCCTGCGTTACCACACCGTCCACGGGTATTTTCTCGCCCGGCCTGACGCGCAGCAGGTCGCCAACATGCACGTGCTCAAGAGGAATGTCGTGTTCGCCATCGGGGCCGATGCGCCGCGCGGTCTTGGGCGCCAGGCCCATCAGTGCCTTGATGGCCGCGCCTGTGCGGCCGCGCGCCCGCAGCTCCAGCACCTGCCCCAGCAGTACCAGGGTGGTGATCACGGCAGCAGACTCGAAGTAAAGCGGGACGCCGCCATGCGACTGGAAGCCGCTTGGCACAAGGCCCGGAACGATCAGTGCCAGCACGCTGAAGGCGAACGCGACCGACACGCCCATGGCGATCAGCGTGAACATGTTCAGCTTGAAGCCGCGCAATGAACGCACCCCGCGCACATAGAACGGCCAGGCACCCCACGTCGCGACAGGCAGCGCAAGCGCGAGTTCAAGCCACTGGCGCGTCGAAGTGGACATCAGGCGCGAAACCGGCGCGCCCGGAAGCATGTCACCCATGGCGATGAACAGAAGCGGCACCGACAGCACGACCGATACAATGAACCGCCGCGTCATGCTGGCCAGTTCGGGGTCGGCTTCGTCTTCAGCGGTGGGCATCACCGGCTCAAGGGCCATGCCGCAGATCGGGCAGGATCCGGGTCCACGCTGCCGAATTTCCGGGTGCATCGGGCAGGTGTACTCAACCCCGGCCGCTTGTTCCGGCATCGTCGCCTCGATCGCGTGCGCGTCGTGGTGGTGATGGGCATGATGTTCGTGCCCGTGGTGTTCGTGGTGATGCGCCTGGTGTTCGTGCGCGTCGTGCGAATGCGGATCGTGCATGTGGGCCCCCTTTCGGCCGGATCTGGCCGCGTGTTCTGCGGTGTGCATGTCTACTCCTTGATCTGGTACTTGCCGACTGGGCCGGACCCGGTTTGAAGAACCAGTGTCAGGTCACGGGCGGTGCCCTCGGGAATGTTCAGGTGCAGGCCGTAGCGGCCGGTCTCGGCCATGGGGTGCATGCCCGGTTTGGCGTCGATTACCTCGCCGTTGGGGTCATGCAGTTCGATCACCAGGTCAACCGGATTGAAGGCCTCGCCCTCAACCTTCACTTCCAGCACCGTAAGCCCGCCGCGCTGGACTTTGTCTTTCAGCCACACTTCCACGTTGAACTTGCCCACCGGCTGCTTGCCCAGCGAGATCGACTTGCCGGCGTGCGAGTGCACGTGGTCGTGCTCGTGGCTGTGATTGTCGGTGTGTTCGTTCGCGGGGTGGTTGCCGGGGCCACAGGCCGCCAGCAAGACGCCCATCATTGCCATCATCATGTATCGCATGGTTTTCTCCGTTCTCTGCGATACAAACTGCTCCCGTACTTAAGTACGAGTTCAAGCTTCCAGATTTTTTCTGTGGACGGGTAAAGTCATCGAGACGCGTCCGGCTGCTATAACCGTACCTATGATCGCGCGAGTGACATCAGCTGGTGTGGTTGGCATAGCGGCGATGCCCGTGGATGTCGAGGTTGATGGCGCGCCCGGCGGCAAGAATGGCGAGCATCCGACCATCGTCGTGGGCCTGCCTGACAAGTCCGTCAGCGAATCCAAAGAGCGCGTGCGCGCCGCCATCGAAAACTCGAGCTACGACTGGCCGCTGCTTCGCATCACCGTCAACCTCGCACCCGCCGACCTGCGCAAAGAAGGCCCGGCCTACGACCTGCCCATTGCTGTCGGCATCCTGACCGTCAGCCGCCAGATCGACGCCGAGGCCGTGACCCGCCACGCGATGGTCGGTGAGCTGGCCCTCGACGGCCGCGTGCGCCCGGTGACCGGCGTGCTGCCGATGGTGCTTGAGCTCAAGCGCCGCAATGTGCGCAGCGTGCTGGTGCCCGCCGACAACGCGGGCGAAGCCGCCGTGGTGGACGGCGTGGACATCATCCCGGTCAGCCACCTGCGCGAAGTGGTCGCCTTCATCAATGGCGGCATGCCGATTGAACCCTTCAGGGCCGACATCGACAGCTACTTCCAGCAGGCCGATGCCTACGGCGCCGATTTCGTGGACGTGAAGGGGCAAGAGGCCGCCAAGCGCGCGCTGATGATCGCTGCCGCCGGCGGCCACAACGCGCTGATGATCGGCAACCCGGGCGTGGGCAAAAGCATGCTCAGCAAGCGGCTGCCGACGATTCTGCCGCGCATGACGCTGGCCGAGGCGCTTGAGACCACGAAGATTTACAGCGTCGCAGGCGAAGTCACGCGCGAGAACCCGCTGGTTACGCGCCGGCCGTTTCGCGCCCCGCACCACACCATCAGCGACGCGGGCATGATCGGCGGCGGCACCGTGCCGCGCCCCGGTGAAATCAGCATGGCCCACAACGGCGTGCTGTTTCTGGACGAATTCCCCGAGTTCAATCGCAAGACGCTTGAGGTCATGCGCCAGCCGCTCGAAGACGGCACGGTCACCATCGCGCGCGCTTCCGGCAGCCTGACGTTCCCCGCGCGGCTGATGATGGTGGCCGCCATGAACCCGTGTCCCTGCGGCTATCTGGGCCACAACGCCAAGCGTTGCACCTGCAGCCCGCGCATGATTGAGGGCTACCGCGCCAAAATCAGCGGGCCGCTGCTGGACCGCATCGACATTCACCTCGATGTGCCCGCCGTCGATTACAAGGAACTGAGTGGTGAGGCTCGCGGCCTCAGCAGCGGCCAGATGCGCGAGCAGGTGCAGCGAACCCGCGACGTGCAGACCGCGCGCTTTGCGGGCGCTCGCGAAGGCCTGCACAACAACGCCGGCATGAACGACCGCGAGCTGAATGAATACGCGCCGCTGCGCCCAGACGTGAAGTCGTTGCTGGATCAGGCCATGGAAGCGCTGCAACTGAGCGCGCGGGCCTACACGCGCATCCGCAAGATCAGCCGCACCATCGCCGACCTGGACGGGGCCAAAGACGTCGGCCCGGAACACATCACCGAAGCTATCGGATACCGGACACTCGACCGCGGCCGCTTCTAGGTGTTTGGCGCGGTATGACCTTGAGGCCGGTGATACACTGGTGCCGGGAGTGAATCATGCCGGATGCCCTGACAGTACAGGACCTTCGAAAGCTCAGCCTTGCCGATCGACTTCGGCTGCTTGATCTGGTTTGGGAGAGCATCACGCCGGAGCAAGGCCAGCAGGTGATTCCGCAGTGGCATCTGGAAGTCGTGCGCGAACGGCTGGCCCAGTACCTGGCCAACCCGGGCACTGGCATGGATGCTGACGAGTTTCTGGACTCGCTGGGTAACGACGAGTGAAGCGCCGCGTGGTCATTGAGGCGCGCGCACAGGCTGAGGTGCGCCAGGCCGGCAAGTTCTATGAAAGGCAGCGCCGGGGACTCGGGCTTGAGTTTCGCGACCGGTTACGCGAGGCACTGCGCCTGATTCGCGAGCATCCTGAAGCATTCCCTGAGATTGTTGCCGGAGTCCGTTGGGTCCTGACAAAGCAATTCCCGTACAAGATTTACGATCTGCCGGGGTTCGACCCGAGTCCCGTGATCGCCATTCTGCACGGGGCATCGCACCCTGACGCGTGGTCCGGGCAAACAACTGACGAGTAACCGGAACTGTGCGACACCAGTCCGGCGTTGTGACTTCACATGGCGGAAGCGGGCGATCATCCATTGGTGCTCTTGACCGGCGCCACGGGTTTCATCGGGCGGCGGCTTTTGCCGCTGCTGATGGCGCGTGGCCCCGTGCGCTGTCTTGCCCGAGACCCTGACAAGCTTCGCCAGGCCGGTTGCGAAGTCGCGCGCGGCGATGTCATGGATGCGGCCACGCTGGCCCCGGCGCTGGCAGGCGTTCATACCGCCTTCTACCTGATCCACATGATGTCGGCGGGCGGTCACTTCGAAGACGCCGACCGTACCGCCGCGCGCAATTTCGCCACTGCCGCCAAAGCCGCGGGCGTGAAGCGCATCGTTTACCTGGGTGCCCTTGGCGATGAGGCCGACCCGAAGCTGTCGCCGCACATCCGCAGCCGCCATGAAACCGGCCGCGTCCTGCGTGAGACCGGCGTGGAAGTGATTGAACTTCGCGCCAGCATCGTGATCGGCAACGGCAGCACCTCGTATGAGCTGATTCGCTCGTTGACCAACCGTCTGCCGGTGATGATCTGCCCGCGCTGGCTTTCCACGCCCACGCAGCCGATTGCACTGGATGACGTCCTTGCCTACTTGATGGCGGCGCTGGACCTGCCGCCGGGCGACCGCACCATCGAAATCGGCAGCGCCGACGTAGTCTCATACGGCGACCTGATCCGCGAGTATGCCCGCCAGCGCGGCCTGCGCCGCTGGCTGATCTCGGTGCCGGTGCTGACGCCCTACCTGTCCAGCCTGTGGCTGGCGCTGGTGACGCCCGCGAAGTTTGGTGTCGGTCGCCACCTGATTGAGGGTCTGCGCAACGCCATGGTGATCCGCCAGCCCGGCGCCGAGCAGGCCTTTGTCATCAAGCCGATGAGCGTCCGCGATGCCATTGCCCGCGCCGTGGCCGCCGAAGCGAACTGAACCCTTGCGGCCGGGGCGGAATTCACCGAACCTTGAAGCGCAACGCAGGCTCTGATCGTTGAGTGAACATGGCAAAGGCCGCAAATCAGAAAGCCGAAGACCCGCGCAAGGTGATTGCGACGAACCGCCGTGCCTTTCATGACTTTCACGTGCTCGACAAGTACGAGTGCGGCTTGAAGCTGATCGGCACCGAGGTCAAGTCGCTGCGCGCCGGGCACTGCGTGATCAGCGATGCCTACGCCATGATCGACAAGAAGCGCAACGTGGCCTGGTTGATGAACCTTCAGATCCCCGAATGGAACGGCGGCAACCAGATCAACGTGCACGACCCCAATCGCAAGCGCGCGCTGCTGCTGAACAAGCGCGAATTGCTGAAGCTGCGGCAGCAAATGCTGGAACAGGGCCGCACGCTGGTGGCGTTGTCGGTGTACTTCAAGAACGGCTACGCCAAGGTCGAAATCGGCGTATGTAAAGGAAAGAAGCTGCACGACAAACGCGAAACACTGAAGGCCAAGCAAGCGCAACGTGACATCGCCCGGCGCGTACGGAACTGAAGACAGTCGCTCACTGTCCCAAACCTGCGGAGCCCCAAATGACCGACGAATTCAAGAAGACCTGGACCATGCGCATCGTTGACTTCGACCGCCACCTGCGGCCGGCCGACGCGCACCCCGGCAAGTTTGAGCTGCAGTCATTCCACATGGGCCTTTACTCGGACCAGCCCAATTCGGGCCAGCCGCGCAACGTGCACATGAGCGACGTAAGCGTGATGCGCGAAAGCGACGCGGCCACACCGATCCTGATGCGGCTGTGCCACAGCGGCGAGGTGCTGCCCAAGGTGGTGATCGAAATGATCACCGAAAAGGACGGCGTGGAAGTGTCGCGCATGACCTTTGAGCTGGTGAACGCCAGCATCGCCAACATCTCGCCCGGCGGCTCGCCTCACGGCACAGGCCCCGGCACCGGGATGCAGGAGACGCTTTCGCTGCGCTACGAGAAGCTGAAGTCATCGGTGATCGAAGGCGAGCGCAAGGGCGGCGCGGAACTGGTTGCCCCGGCGCCCACACCGTAAAGAGGGGCCGCATGGCCAAGGCAGCCGTCAAACCGGGCATCAGCAAACTTGCGGCCGCACTGCGCAAGTTTGCTCTGGCGTATCCTGAGACAGTCGAAGATTTCCCCTGGGAGCACCGGGTAGTGAAGGTGCGCAAGAAGATCTTCGTGTTCCTCGACAACAGCGGCAACAAAAGCCTGAGCATCACGGTAAAGCTGCCGGAAAGCGGCATGGACGCGCTGGAGATGCCGCAGTGCGAGATGACGGGCTACGGCCTTGGCACAAAGGGCTGGGTCACGGCGCGCTTTACCGACAAAGACAAGATCGACGGCGAGCTGCTGAAACGCTGGATCGACGAAAGCTATCGAGCAGTGGCCCCGAAGACGCTGGTGAAGAAGCTGTAGGGTTCGAGGTTCGGGGATCGAGGATCGAGCATCGGGGTTCGGGAATCGTGCCGATGCGAGCCCTGAATAAGGCAGGCCGGCAACAAGTGCCGGCCTGCAAAGCTTTCTCACCCACAACCTGCAACCTAACCCCTACAACCTGCCTTCCCGCCTGACCTACCGGCTTTCGATGGGCGGGAAGGCGCGGTCGATTTCGCCGATGTAGTTGGCGGCCGGGCGGATCAGCTTGTTGTGCTGCTGCTGCTCGATCACGTGGGCGCACCAGCCCACCACGCGGCTGACCGCGAAGATCGGCGTGTAGATTTCCGGCGGCAGGCCCATCATGAAGTAGGTGCTGGCGCTGTAGAAATCGACGTTCGGGTACAGCGGCTTTTCGCGCGACTTCATCATCTGTTCGATCTGGTCTGACATCTCGAACCACTTGGTGGTGCCGCGTTCACGCCCGGTCTTTTCGCTGTACTTCTTCAGCACAATCGCGCGCGGGTCCAGCGTCTTGTACACGCGGTGGCCAAAGCCCATCAGCCGGAAGTTCTTGTCCTTCATCTTCTCTTCCAGCCACGGCTTGATGCGCGCGGGCTCGCCGATCTCGAGCAGCGTCTTGATCACGCCTTCGTTGGCGCCGCCGTGCAGCGGGCCCTTCAGCGCGCCCACCGCACCGGTCACGGCCGAGTACATGTCGCTCAGCGTTGCCGCAATCACGCGCGCCGTAAACGTGCTGGCGTTGAAGTCGTGCTCAGCGTGCAGCACCAGCGAAACGTCCATGGTGCGGGCGGCGTCGGCCCCGGGCTCTTCGCCGTGCAGCATGTACAGGAAATTCGCCGCGTGGCCGAGTGTCTTGCTGGGGGCCACCGGCTCTTCGCCGCGGCGCAGGCGATAGTCCATCGCCACGATTTCAGGGAACTGCGCCACCAGCCGGATCGCCTTGCGGTAGCGGCCCTCTTCGGTGTCGTCGTTCGGGTTCGGGTCCGTCAGCGCCAGCGTGCTGGCCGCAGTGCGCAGCATGTCCATCGGGATGCTGGTTTTGGGCGCGCTCTTGATCACGTCGCGTACGCCGTAGGGCAGGCCGCGCGCCGCAATCAGGTCCTTGGTGAGCTGCGCCAGTTCGGTCTTGTTGGGCAGGCGGCCGCGCAGCAGCAGGTGCACGATTTCTTCGTAGCTGCACTTCTCGGCCAGGTCGAGAATGTTGTAGCCGTAGTAGTACAGCTTGCCCTGGTCGCCGATGATCTTGCAGATGCGCGTATCATCGACGGTGACGCCCAGCAATCCGTAGGCGACGGTTGATCCTTCTGCCATGTCTGACCCCTGCTTCCGTTGTCCTGGTGAACGTCCGCCGTGCCCAGCGGCGCGGAATTCTAACGCCGCACCACTACCCTGCAAGCAGCCCGAAAGGGCGTCAATACACCGGCCGGCGGGCTGCCGGACCGGCCTTGTCCACGAACTGTAAACCCGCTTGTAAGGCCTTGCCGGGGGCGATACAAGCGAAGCATGCCATCACCCAACAAGTACAAGCGCCCGCTGCTGAAACTGTCCGGCGAAGCATTCTGCGACGAAGGCGGCTCGGGCGTCAGCGGCGATCGACTGCTTGCCGTGGCCCGCGTGATCAGCGAATTGCTCAAGATCCCCGTCGAACTCGCGGTCGTGGTCGGCGGCGGCAACTTCGTGCGCGGCGCGCAGCTCAAGATCAGCAGCATCGGCAAAGCCAGCGCCGACTACATGGGCATGCTCGCTACCGTACTGAACGCGATTGCCCTGCAGGACACCTGCGAAAGCATCGGCCTCGAAACCCGCGTGCTCAGCAGCCTTGAGGTCCCCGCCGTGGCCGAGCGCTGGGTGCGCCGCCGCGCCGTGCGCCACATGCAAAAGGGCCGAGTGGTGATTATCGCCGCCGGCACCGGCAACCCGCACTTCACGACCGACACCGCGGCCGCGCAGCGCGCCGTGGAGATCGGCTGCGACGTGATTATCAAGGCCACCAAAGTCGACGGCGTCTACGACAAAGACCCGAACAAGTTCAAAGACGCCAAGCGCCTGCACAAGCTGACCTACCAGGAAGCGCTCGAGAAGAATCTGCGCTTCATGGACCAGACCGCAATCGCGCTCTGCCGCGAGCACAAGATGCCCGTGCTGGTCACCGACATGAACGAGCCCGGCAGCATCGAAGCCGCCATCCGCGGCAAAGAAGTCGGCACCCTGATCGAAAGCTAACCCGCAACTGCGGCGAGCAAACGGCGTTAGCCCGGTTTACCCTTTTGGGTCTGAACCTATAACCGTGCCGAAACCTGCTGCTGACCATGCTTAGGAGAAGCCATGTCCAAGGACTACGACACGATCGTGATGGAATGCGAAGAGGCGATGGAGAAAGTCGTCACGCACCTGAAGCATGAGTTTGTGGGCATCAGCGCCGGCCGCGCGAACCCCGCCATGGTGGACGGCATCAAGTTCGATTACTACGGCGCGCCAACTCCGCTGAAGCAGGCGGCACAGGTGACCACGCCGGACGCGAGCACGATCACGATCAAGCCCTTCGACGCCAGCCAGGTGAAGAACATCGCCCGCGCGATCCAGGAAGCCAACATCGGCCTGAACCCGAGCGACGACGGCAAAATGATCATCTGCCGCATCCCGCCCATGACGCAGGAAAACCGCCAGCGCATCGCCAAACAGCTCAAGGACATCGCCGAGAAGTCGAAGGTGAGTATCCGCAACGCCCGCCACGAGGCCCTGAAGCAGGGCGACGCGTCGCTCAAGGATGTGGTGCTGACCGAAGACGACCACCGCAACCTGAAGGAAGAAGTCCAGAAGCTGACGGACAAGTTCAACAAAGAAATCGAAGCCACCCTCGAAAAGAAAACCGCCGACGTCATGAAGGTTTAAGCAGGTGGTGTGGCCGACTCGGCCGCGCGTGGCTCGCTTGAGTCACCAGAGATACCGATCGCGCGATCACAGCCCATCGCGTCATCGATAGAGGAACCAGTGTGCACGCTCGAGTGTCTGTCCTGGACCCTCCAGCGCTTACGCGGCGGGCTGTGATTGTGCGATGTAGCTTTTGGGGTGGCCCGTCCCCGCCCTTTCAGTCCGGACTCTGCCGGAATTCTGAAGAATTTTGTCGCCTGCTAACACGCCTGTGGGGCTGCTTTGGCCCGAGGCACGAAACACGAAGCACGAATCCCGAACAAATTCCTGTGCGCCATTGTCGCTAAGGGTAGGAGATTCGCGTGTCGCGGCTTGCCGA
>CALLQI010000005.1 GCA_938014885.1 uncultured bacterium | reverse complement strand
AGAACTGCGGTTGTCCACGAAGTACACGAAGGGTCACGAAGAACGGCCACTGCGTCTTGGTTTAACTGCAACTGCCTTAACCGCCAAAGCGCCAAGTCGCCAAAGGCTGCTTGGCGTCTTGGCGGCCCATGCGGTTGTTTTGCTTCGTGGTTCTTCGTGGCACTTCGTGGGCAAACGCAGTTCGCTTTGGTCCCGCCGCTTACGCAGCGGGCTCTGGTTCTGCGGCGGGCTCTGGTTGGCGCTATGCCCTTGCCTGCTAGTCTCTTAACCAGTGGCAGGTGTAGCCGTTTGGGTTCTTTTGCAGATAGTCCTGGTGGTAGTCTTCGCCCTTGTAGAACTCGCCGGCCTTTACGATCTCGGTTACTACCGGGTTCTTCCACTTGCCCGACTTGTCTAGCTGCGCCTTTACCTTCTCGGCGGCGGCCTTCTGGGCCTCAGTTACGTAGAAGATCGCGCTGCGGTACTGTGTGCCGATGTCGTTGCCCTGGCGGTTTTTCGTGGTGGGGTCGTGCATCTTGAAGAACCAGCCCAACAGCGCTTCGTAGCTCAGCACGTCGGGGTTGAACACCACTTTCACGCTTTCGGCGTGGCCGGTGGTGCCCTTCTTTACGGTGTCGTAAGTGGCGTTCCTGGTTTCGCCGCCACAGTAACCTACGTCGGTGTCGATCACGCCCGGGATCGCGCGGATGATTTCTTCCATGCCCCAGAAGCAGCCGCCGGCCATGTAGGCGGTTTCGCGCTTGTCGCTCATTTTGCTCATGTAGTCGCTTGCCTTGTAGGTGCCCTGCTTCACGAACCGCACCAGGTGTTCACCGAAGCCCCGCTTCTGCATTTCCAGCAGCGGCACGAACTCCAGCGAAGCGGAGTTGATGCAATAACGCAAGCCCCCCTGCGCCGGCGGTCCGTCATCAAACACGTGGCCGAGGTGGCTGTCGGCGGTCTTGCTGCGGACTTCAATGCGCGACATGCCGTGGCTGTTGTCCTGGCGCTCGAGCACTTCCTCGTCGCGGATCGGCCGCGTGAAGGATGGCCAGCCGCAGCCTGAGTCGAACTTGTCGAGGCTGCTGAACAGGGGCTCGCCGCTGACGATATCGAGGTAGATGCCGTGGTCCTTCTGGTCGTGGAACTCGTTCTTGAAGGGCGGCTCGGTGGCGTCCTGCTGGGTCACGCGGTACTGGATCGGCGTCAGCTTCTTGCGGAGTTCATCGTCGCTGGGCTTCACGAATGGCTTCCTGGTTTGGGTGTCGGTGGATTCGACCGTGGTTTCACCGGACGGCTTCGTTTCGGGTTCGTTGCCTTGGGGTGCGGCATCCGTGTTGGTGTTGGCCGGGGTGCCGGGCTCAGAGCCCGAGGCACAGGCCGTCAGCAGCAATGCAGCAACCGCAAGCAAGGCAAGCAAGTTGGCGCGCATGGTTGGCTCCTTCGGTTCGGCGACGCGGTACTAACCGCACGGCCGCACGCTGAATTCCCGCTAAAACGGGCGGCAAAGTCAACCAAATCCGATGCGGGCTCGGCGGCCGTAAAAGCACTCGCCCGCCGCGAAGTACGCGACGGGCGAGTTCTTAACTTGGGTATTAGCGACCGCCTTCAGCCTTGGCCGGCACGGTGCGCAGGTATTCCCACAGCGCCTTGATGTCGTCGTCGGTCATGCCGGCATAGGCCTTCCAGGGCATGACTTCGCTGATTGGGCTGCCGTCGGGGCGCTTGCCTTCGCGCAGGGCGCGCTGGAAGTCTTCAAACGTCCACTTGCCGATGCCGGTGGATTCATCGGGCGAGATGTTGCGGGCGGCCGGCCAGTCCGGGTCGGTGCCCGGGATCTTTCCGCCGCTGAAGCCTTCACCGTGGCAGCCGATGCAGGCACCTGCCATGACTTCGCCCCACTCTTTGGTCGGGCCGGGTTCAGCCTTCTTCCGTTCGGCCTTGTGGTCAATTTTGTCGTACGCGAACTTAATCTCGCCGGCGGCAATCAGCGCGCGGGCCAGTGGGCCGGGGGCGCATTCCGGACTTTCGCGGTCAACGGGTGGCTGCGACTTGATGTAGGAGATGACGGCCGCAATGTCGCTGTCAGGGAACGAGCAGTAGTCTTCTGACGGCATGATCAGCGCGCGGGTGCCGTCACGCTTCAGGCCGTGGCGCAGCACGCGCAGCCAGTCTTCGGTTGTGTAGTCTTTGACCTTGCTGCCGCTGCCTGTGGTGAGGTTGGGCGCGTAGATCAGGCCCATCGGGAAGGCATCAAGCAGGGCACCGCCGCCGAAGTCGCTGCGGTGGCAGTCCGAGTGATTGCAGCCCATGACGTGATCGACCAGGTACTTGCCGCGTTCCAGTGTGTCGGCGTCGTCGCGCAGGGTGACGGTTGACACCTCGACGCTGAAAGTTTCCGCCATGGCACTGGATGATGCGAAGTAAACCCCGCCAAACACCAGCGCCAGCACGCCAAACAGCCCCACGAAACCCAGCAGCACCAGCTTCTTGAACCTGCCGCCCCTTTTTTGCTGCCCCCATGTCATGCCCCCCTTGGTTAGTCGAGACGTTATACATTGCACACTTTGCCTAAGTCCAAAAGCAATCTTTTGACACACAGGAAAACCTGCGTCGCGCCACAAAACGAATCGAGAATCTGCGGCCTTCCGAACTGCTTCCTAAATCATTCCTAAGGCAACGAGGGCGCGTGGTCGCTACCATCCGGCCCCATGGCGGCACGATCCATGAGTGAAGGCAGCAAACTTTCGCCCGCGGCGCGCAAGGGTGTGTTCACGGTTTGGCTGATCATCTTCATTGATCTGCTGGGCTTTGGGATCGTGCTGCCGAGCCTGGCCTATTACGTGAAGCTGTTTGAGGTGCCGGGCTGGGCGCACAGCGTTGCAGGGACCTTCGGGCTTGAGATGCGCGGCGGCGTGCTGGTGGGCCTGATCATGACGGCCTACAGCCTGATGCAATTCATCTTTGCGCCGATCTGGGGCAGGCTCAGTGACAAAGTCGGCCGCAAGCCGATTCTGGCGCTTAGCACGGCGGGGTTTGCGGTCACGTGGATCATGTTCGCGCTGGCCACGGACTTCTTGTGGCTGCTGCTGTCGCGTGCGCTGGCGGGTGTGTGCGCGGCGAACCTGAGCACGGCACAGGCCTACATGGCCGACGTGTTCCCGCCTGAGAAGCGCGCCAAAGGCATGGGTTTGATCGGGATGGCGTTTGGGCTGGGCTTCGTGTTCGGGCCTGCGGTGGGTGGGCTGCTGACGCACGACCCGTTTCTGGCTCTGTTCTTCACGCCGGGGACCGACGCGTTCGCGCGGTCGCACTTGTTCATGCCGGCATTCTTTGCGGCCGGACTGAGCACGATCTCATTCGTGCTGTCGGTGACGTTGCTGCGCGAGTCGCTGTCGCCGGAGCTGCGGGCGGGGCTTGGCCCGCGCAAGGGCAAGCTGACGGAGCTGTTTGAAGCGCTGCGCCGCCCGGCGATTCGGCCGATGTTGATTGTGTACTTTGTGGTGACGCTGGGCTTTGCGAACCTTGAGGCGATGTTCAGCCAGTTCAACGCCGACTACCTGCAAATCAGCCCCAGCGCCAATGCATGGGTGTTCGTGGCAATCGGGCTGACGCTGGCGGTGGTGCAGGGCGGGCTGATCGGCCGCCTGACGAAAAAGCTGGGCAGCCCCGGCGTGCTGGTGATCGGGCTTGGCGGGTTGGCGGCGATGATGTTCGTGTTCGGGTTCCAGAAAGAGATCAATCCGGGCTTGGCCCCGTACCTGTGGCTGGTGCTGGTGGCGATCGGGATTGGCCTGTTCAACGGCCTGTGCAACCCCAGCGTGCTGGCCATCATCTCAAGCCACGCGCGAGCCGACGCGCAGGGCGGCACGATGGGTTTCACGGCCAGCGCGGCCACACTGGGCCGGATAGCCGGGCCGATCACGGGCGGCATCGTGTACGACGCAACGGGCCCGCAATGGCCGTTCGCGCTGGGCGGGGTGCTGATCGCATTAGGGCTGCTGATCCTGCTGGCGCGGTGGAAGAACGTGCAGCCGCCGGTGGCGGTTGCGGAAGGTTGATGGGCCGGGAGGTGGTGCCAATCTGAACGAGGGTACTCAGCGGCCAAGCAACACATCAATGCCGGCAAGTACCCGAGCCAGATCGGGCATCGACAACTTGCCTACACGCTCAGTCAGCTGAGACCTGTCAAGAGTTGACACTTGAGAAACATTGGCAACCGAGTCTTTGGGAAGGCCCGTTGCCGACTGCGGAAGGGCGACATTCCCGGGCGCCGCTGCCCACTTCATGTTGCTGGTCAACGAGACACACACGACGGTTTGGATGGCCGTGATGTTGAAGGGATCTCCTTGGATGACGACAACGGGGCGAGTAAAGCCCGGCTCAGAGCCCGATGGCTCCGGCATGTCAGCCCACCACACTTCACCTTGGCGGACTTTCACCATTCATTTCGCTTCAATGTGCGGCGGGCGGCCTCAGTCACGAATGGATCTTGGGGCTCATCGATGTCGGCCAAAGCTTGATTCAGTTGAGCGGTGACTTGCTCTGACTTGTATCGCGCCAAGAACTCGCTCAACGCCATGCTGAACAGGCGGCTGCGCGAGACCTTCAGGCGCTTGGCCAGGCGCTCAACTTCCTTGAACACTTCGTCCGGGATGGATACGGCGGTCTTCATGCAACTAGTATAACGGATGGTTATACCCTGCCTATGGCAAAAACTCGCCTTGTTCGTCGCTTGGGTAGAAGCCGGCGTTTACGTTGAAGCCTTTGGCGTCGAAGCGCTTGCCTTTGTCGATGCTCAGGTCCGTGATCATCAGGCTGGCTTCTTTCGACGATCCTTCGGCCACGTGGCTGCTGGTGCGGAAGATCGTCTTGTTGAAGGTCGCGCTGCCGTACAGGCCGATGCCGCCGGTGCCGCCCCCGGCCGCTGAGCCAAGGATCTGCACTTCGCCGCCAGTGCAGTAGACCGAGGCCGTGGCGAGAATCCGCAGCGAACGATGGCTGCTTTGGTGAACCTGCACCACGCCGCCCGTCATGTTGAAGTTGCCATTGATTGAGAACATGCCGCCGCCCGTGGTGTTGCGCAGCAGGCCACCGTACATGACCAGGCTGTCGCCCAGGCCCCAGATGTCGTCGTTGATCTCAAGGCTGCCGTCGTGGATCGTGATGCTTGCCCCGGTGAAGTCATGGTCCCCGCTGCCGATGAAGCGGCCGCCGTTGATGATCAGCTCGCTGCCGGGCAGCCAGGAGTCTTCGTGTTCTTTGCCGGTGCCGTTGGCAAACGTGCAGTTGAACGTCCCGCCTTCGATGATGAGCGTGCCTGCGACTTGATAGCCGTATGCGGTGGTGGCCGACCAGGCGCCGTCTTTCTCGATGATCAGCGTCGCGCCCTTTTCGACGTACAGGTTGGATTCGCCGGGTTTGGCCACGTTCTCGCCGTTGCCGCTGCTGACGCTGTTGCGCACGCGGGTGGTGCCGTTGCGAACGACGGCGCGCGACAGGCCGGCGTTGCCGGTGACCGTCACGTTGCCGTCGAGGATTACGCGGGAATCCACAGGGCGCACCAGCTTGCCTTCGATGTGGATGTCGCCTGTGATGGTAACGTCGCCTGAGGGCAGCTCGAGCGTCGAGTCGGGCTCAACGCGAAGGCCGCCCAGTGTGGTACCGGGGCTGAGCTTGCGCCTGGTTTCGCGCGGGACGACGTACTCGGCGGTTTCGGGCTGCACGGGCGGTTTGACGTTGGGTCGCTCGGTGCCGGTTTTCTCGGGCAGTTCTTCGCTGCGCTTTTCGGGGGTTTCGTTATGTGTGGTCTCGGGTTTCTCAGGCCGCGGCTCAGGCGCGGGCGTCTCGTGGCGAGGGTTCAGTGGCGAGGTCTCGTCCTGCTCGGGCAGGTCGGTGCGGTCCGCAATCTTGGGAACCTGTGTGGTCGGGGCCTTCGGCGGCGCAGCAAAGAAGTGCCAGGCACCCAGCGCAAACAGGCCCCAGAGCGGAACCAGCGCCAGCCAGATCGAAGTACGTTTCGAGAATCGCATGGCAGCCCCCGTGACGGTCGTGACGGACCAGCAGTCGCAAGTCGCACCGGGCTAAAGACGCAACAAGGGGCAGCCCGGTTTCAGAATAGTCACAGTTTACCCGATGGAACGGGCGGCTGGAGGGAAAGCTATGCCGAACTCTTGCGATTCTGCACTGGCTGAAGGGCCTTCGCGGCCTAATGGTGAACGATGGCAAGATCGGCCGCATCCAACGGCGCCACACGTTCTTTGTTAGCAGCGCGACCGGTGCATGGCCCCTTTCGGTACATGCCGCCAACGATATAGGATGCAGGTCCAGCCCAGATTGAAAGCAATTCCATGACTACCACTATGCCCTCGATCCAGGTCGTCGCCCCCAAGGCCGGCGCCATGGAAGTTCGTGAGGCCGCCGTACCCAAAATTCAGCCCCACGAAGTGCTGATCAAAGTTCGCGCGGCCGCCGTCTGCGGCAGCGACCTGCACATCTTCCAGTACGATGAATCCGTGCGCGGCAAGCTGCTTCGCGCCAGCGACAACTTCGCCCACGGGCTGATTGCCGGCCATGAGTTCTGCGGCCACGTAGTCGAGATCGGCAAAGACGTCCGCACGATCATGGACGACCCGTCCGTAAAGCTTGAGGTCGGCGACTTCGTCAGCGCCGAAAGCCACGTCGTTTGCGGCAAGTGCTACCAGTGCCTCGCGGGCGAAAAGCACGTCTGCGTCAACGACAAGATCATCGGCTTTGACCGCCACGGTGCCTTTGCCGGCTACATCGCGCTGCCCGCAAGCTGCGTGTGGAAGAACGACAAAGACCTGCCGTTCGAAATCGCCGCGATCCAGGAGCCGCTGGGCAACGCCATGCACGCGGCCGCACACTTTGACTTGAAGGGCCAGCGGGTTGCGATCATGGGATTGGGCCCGATCGGCATGTTCAGCGCAGTGATTGCGCTGATGCACGGTGCCAAGAAGGTAATCGCGGTCGAGATCAGCGAGATGCGCGCCAACATCGCGCGCGAAATCGGCGTTCACGACGTGATCATGGGCCGCATTGCCAAAACACCCGAAGAGCGCGCCGCTGAGCGTGAGCGCATCCAGGGCCTGATCCGCGCCTCGGCGGGGCTCGACGGGCCGGACGTGGTACTTGAGATGTCAGGCCACCCCGACGCGATCACGAACAGCGTCAAGGCGGTGCGGCGCGGCGGCAAGGTGGTGGCGTTTGGATTGACGAAAGACAGCGCCTACACGTTTGACGACTACAGCAAGGACGTGATTTTCAACGGCATCACGATCCAGGGCATCATCGGCCGGCGCATCTATGACACCTGGTACAAAGTGCGCGACCTGGTGCGCATCCCCGAGGCCCAGAAGAAGCTGCGCAAGGTGATCACGGAAGTGCTGCCCTACGGAGAATTCCGCGGCGGCATGGAACGCATGCTCGCGGGCAAGGCCGGCAAGATCGTGCTGGACTTCGCGTAAACCGCTGCCGCGAGAAACGGCAACTGCAGGCTCACGCAGAGACGCAGTGACGCGGAGGACTGCAACGGCTTCTGGGTTGAACGGCAACGGCGGGTTCCACACTAAGTCACTAAGCCACCAAGCAAGGCATCACGCGCCTGGCTCCATCAACGTTCATGCCGTCCTTGGTGCCTTCGTGCCTTAGTGTGGAACCAGAAGTTGCAGGCTTCACAGCGGGCGCAGGCATCGGCGGGCCTTCGCGGGCAACCGCGGTTGCCGTGAATCTACCCCTGCCTTGGCGCTGGCCTATGGTGGTTTCCTTGCCTATAGTTCCGCCCTTTGGTGACTTGCCGGGATCGATCGTTGCGTTGGCTTATCTTGATGTTGCTGGCCTGCCTTCCTGCGCTTATGGCGCAGCAGCTTCCTGTGGGGGCTGAAGGCCGACGCGTCCTTTCGATCAACCTGAAGGTTCGCGCCGACGACAAGATCATCGACCGCGCGCCTGCCAGCGCCCGCCGCCACGAAATCATCAACGTCCTGCGCACCCGTGAGGCCCGCCCCTTCAACAGTGACGACCTCGCCCGCGACATCACCTACCTGACCACCACCAGCCACATGTTCCGCAAGGTCGAGTGGCAGGTTGCCATCGACAGCAAGCTCGATGGCGTCAACGTCACGCTGATCCTTACCCAGCCGCTGGTCTGGCGTATTCGCGTGGTAGCACCGGTGCGCGGGCGCTGGAGCGAAGACGGCGTGAAGGACTTCTGGCGCGCGCAGCCGGAAGTCGACACCGCCGAAGGCAGCGAGTTCAACATCGGCCGCCTCGACGACGACGTGAAGCGCCTGTACGACACCGGCGGCTTTCTGGACATCCGTACCGAACACAAGTTCACCGAGCGCGGCGTGGACCTGCTGTTCCGCGTGATCCAGAACGAGCCGCTGGCGATTGTTCAGTTTTCAGGCGTCTACGGCGCGGGTTTCGAGTCGGACCTTGAGAAAGTGATCGCCGGCCTTGAACCCCTTCGCAGCACGCCCTTTGACCGCGACGACGGCGAACTGATCAGCCCGCGCTATTTCCCCCAGGCGGCCTTTGACGGCGATGTGGTCACCGACGCAAACCCGGCCAACATCCTCGGTGCCACGCGCCAGATTGAGGGCTACTACAAGCTTGCCGGCTACGCGTTCATCAACGTGATCCCGCGCGTGATTGCCCTGCCCGTCAAGTTCGACCGCAAGGCCGTTGAGGCGGACTATGAAGGCATCAGCGAGCAAAGCCTATCGGTCGTGGAAGACCTGATCAGCGACGGCTACGGCGGCCGCGTGGTACTGGTTTTCGAAGTGCAGGAAGGCCCGCTGCTGTTGATTGGCGACATGACGTTCAGCGGCCTCAAGGGTGTGGATTCGCCGGGTTCGGACGCGCTGGAAGGCTCGCGGATCAGCGGCCTGTTTGGGCCGATCGAGTCTTTCTACTACTCGTTCCTGGGCTCGCGCGACCGCGAGCAGATGGCCGCGCTGGCGGAGCTGATGCGCCTCAAAATCGGCTCGCCCTTTGTCGAAACGGATGCATTGCGCGACGCTGAAAGCCTGCAAAGCTACCTGCGCGACCGTGGCTGGCTTGATGCCAGCGTTTCATACGCTGGCTTCAAGCTCAATGACGCGCGCACGCGCATCATCCCCAAGTTCCACGTTGAGGCAGGTCCGGTTTACGCCTTCAACGAAATCCGCTTCGAGTACGCAACCCGCGCGCCGCGCGTTCCCAAAGGGGCCGAGCCCCGCGACTTTGACGCACCGGTGGCCGAGTTCACCGAGTTTCTGGATGTGTGGGACTTTGATTACGAAGCGCTGACGACCGAACAGGCCCGCACGGTCTACGGCGCGGACCAGGTGGACCCCTTCATCGCGCCCAAGGAAGGCCGCTACTTCGGCGCCTTCAAGCTGGCCGAACCAATCGCCTTTGACAGTTACGAGCTAAACGGCGAGCAAGGCAAGGGCGAAGGATACTCCGGGTACGTGCGCGCGCTGCTGGCTGACCGCGGCTACTCCAATTCGGAAGTTCAGTTCCTGCGCGTGGACACCGCCGCAGAGGAACTTGAGACCGACTGGAACTCGCCGTGGCCGGTGCGGCGCGTCAGCGTGATCGTGCGCATCCAACAGGGCTACAAGAGTATCGTCGGCAACGTGAACATCCGCGGCAACGAGGCGACCCGCGACGACGTGATCCGCCGTGAGATCACCCTGTACGGCGGCGACGTGTACGACCGCAATCAGCTGCGGGCAAGTGACGTGCGCCTGCGCCGCACCCAGTGGTTTGAGGCCGCAGCGCCGGGGCAAGGCGTCACGAGCCGTTCTACGCCGCGCATTGTGGTCAGCGAAGGCGAGATCATTGAGTACACCGACATCGACTACGACGTGATCGAAGGGCGCACCAACCGCTTCAACTTTGCGGCCGGCTTCAACAGCAACACGGGCTTCACGGCCAGCGTGGACCTGACGCTGATGAACTTCGACATCAGCTCGCTCGTCAGTTGGATTTGGGGCGAACCGAACTGGAGCTTCACCGGTGCCGGCCAGTCGCTTTCATTCACCGCGCAGCCGCCGCTGGACCGGCAGCAGATTTACCGCATCAGCTTCACCGAGCCTTGGTTGTTCGGTTACCCCGTGCAGGGTTCGGCCTCAGCCGAGTACAGCTCGATCAACTATTCTGATTACACCCGCACACGGCTGGGCGTTGATCCCAGCATCGGCTGGCGGCCTCACCCGGACGTGCTGTGGAGTTTCGGGTACTCGTATTCGGTGCTGACGCTGAGCGACGTGGACGCGGGCGCGCCCGACGAGCTTCGCGACGATGAAGGCACTGACGTGCTGAGCACACTGTGGAGTGAAATCCGCTGGCGCACGACCGACAACCCGCAGTTCCCGACCACGGGCTGGGTGCTGAGCTACTACTTCGGCTACACTGGTGGTGACTTGCTGGGCGGCACGGTGGACTTCTGGCGCATGAAGGCCAGCGCGGATTACTACGTGCCCGTCTGGGACATTGACCGCACCCGCACACTGGTGCTGGCATTCAGCCTGAATGCGACCTGGCAGGACGTGCACAGCAACACGGTCGAGATCCCGTTCCTGCAGCGCCTGCTGCTGGGAGGCAACAGCCTTGGCGGGGCGGGTGCGCTGCGTGGCTATGAGTTTGGCGGTGTGGGGCCCAGCCGCAGCGGTGCGGCGCTGGGCGGCAACTTCATGGTGCAGGGCTTTGCGGAACTGCGCTTCCCGATTTTCCCGGCCAACCTGTGGCTGGTGGGCTTCATCGAAGCGGGCGAGCTTGCGCCGACCCTGAACACGTTTGACGCGCGTGGCATCACGGTTTCGGGCGGGTTTGGCATTCGCCTGCTGCTGCCGATTCTGCCGATCCCCTTCGCACTGGACTTCGGCTTCCCGATCTACAACCAGCCGGGCAACCGCGAAGAAGTCATCAGCATCAACCTCGGCTTCGGCTTCTAGGTTTGCGTTCAACCCTTGTGGCGCAGGTCGATGTGCTTGCCCGCCATGTTTTCGGGGTGCAGGAGTTGCTCTTGCAGGCGCGAGAGTTTGTCGTTGGGGCTCATTTCTAACGTGCTGGAGTGCACCGGCGGGCGGCCCCACATCAGACGTGTGCCCTGGAAGCGCTGCTGGTCGGGGATCAGCACCACGCCGCCATCGGGCTGGTAGAAGACGCGGCCGCGATCATCGCTGCTGGTGGGTATGCCGACCAACTCCATGGCCTCAATCGGCATGGACTGGTCCAGTTGCGACTTGCGCAGGATGCGTTCCATTGAGATGGCGGCAGCCACCTGTTCACTGTGCCATGCGTCGCCGGCGGCCGGTGCATCGCCTTCGACGCCGCGCACGATGCGCAACGGACGAGCAAGCTGGGCGCAGAAGGCGTCCAGTGCGTCGCGCGGGACAGTTAGCGGAAGCACGAAGTGGCTTGAATCGACCAGCACGAAGCGATCGGATTGCTCCACCATCAACACCGGGGTACGGATCGAGATTTCGGCAACCAGCCGGGCATGGGGCTGTGATCCGCTTGGGAAGCGGCGTTCCAGCCGGATCACTTCAGCTACCCAGGGGTTCGCTGCCAGGCTGCCGGATACCACGTCCATGGATTCGGGCGTGAAGGCATCGGTCAGTTCCAGCGCGGCGAGCTCGGCGCGAAGCTCCGCTTCGATTTCGGACTTCACTTGCTCGGCCAACGCGCCGCTGGCCCACTCCGGGTGCGCCTCGAGTACGATGCGGCCCGGATCAATCTGGTAGCGCGGGTCATCGCGCAGGCTGTTCTGCATTAGAAGGGCGACGCCGGCGCAGGCGACAATCCCCGCCGTAACGCCCGCAACGCGACGCATTGCACGGCTGCTCCAGCACCAGGCGCATGCGATGACAAGGCCCTGTTTGGAGACAGTGAATGCCTTGGCGCACGCCGACGCCAACAGCGAAGTCAGGCTGCCCATGAAGCCGCCTGCAAAGCGACTGCCGGTGCGGGCCTTCTTCAGTGTACGGGTGCGGCGCTTGGACATGGCGGGTACCTCAGGGTGCGGGGCTAAGCTGCAATGACGCGGGTGATACGGTTGCTGACGGGGCGACGCGGCTCAAGGCTGACATCGACCAGCTCCTGCACCAGTTCATCGAAGCCCACGCCTTCGGCAGCGGCGGACTTCGGCAGCAGGCTGGTCTCGGTCATGCCGGGCAGCGTGTTCACTTCCAGCACCCACAGTTCGTTCTGGGCGTCCAGCATCATGTCCACGCGGCTGTAGCCGTGGCAGCGCAGCGCATGGTGCGCCCGGCGCGCGTAGTGCTGGGCCATCTTGGCCACGGCACCCGGCAGCTCAGGGTTCACGATGTAGCGCGTGCCGCTTTGCTTGTTGTACTTGGCGTTGAAGTCAAAGAAGCCGCCGCCCGCGATCACTTCGCAAACCGGCAGCGCGCGGCCGCCTACGACGCCGACGGTCAGCTCGCGGCCGACGATGGCCTTCTCTAGGATCACACGCGGGCTGTGCGCAAACGCGGCCTTCAGCGCGCCCGGCACGTCGTCGCCGCTGCGGACCATGCTGACACCGATGCTGCTGCCCTGGTCGGTGGGCTTCACGATCAGCGGCCAGCCCAGGCGGCGCGCCATGCGGCGCAGCCGGTAGTCGGCTTCGAACTCTTCGGCCACTTCGCCCGGCGGCGTGGGCACGCGGTGCTGCAGGAATTCGGCCTTGCTGAGTTCCTTGTCCATGGCCAGGCGGCTGGCAAGGGGACCGCTTCCGCTGTAGCGGATGCCCATTTCCTCAAGCCGGCGCTGGATCGTGCCGTTTTCGCCCTCGCCGCCGTGCAGCGCGATGAAGGCGAAGTCCGGCTTGTCGCGCTCAAGCGCGTCCAGGCTGTCGTGGCCGACATCAATCGGGTGCACGTGGTGGCCGATGCGTTCAAGCGCTTGCCACACGGCTTCGCCGCTGCGGATCGAGACGTCGCGTTCAGTGCTGGTGCCGCCAAAGAGGAGTGCGATGCGAAGCATGGAAGTCTTTCGTGTAAGGTGTGCGGCCGCAGCCAGGGGCCAGAAGCCAAGATCGGCCGAATCGCGCAAAGGCTTTAGCGCAAGTTGGGAAGCGGACTACAGCTTCACGTACAGGCCGTCGAAGCGCACCGCCAGGTTGGCGCGGCTGGTGGCGAAGCGAAGAGGCGTGCCGTAGGCGTTGACGCCCTCGTACTGGCCGCCAGTGATACGGAACGAGACGCTGAACTCGCCATCGGGCCAGAAGCCGTCTTCAAAGATCACATGGCCAAGCAGCGCGCCCTGGGGCGAGTAATCCAGCAGGATCGCGGTGCCATGTGCCAGCCGCTCGCTGGCGGCGCCGTGCAGCGCGAAGTGAACGCGCTGGTTTGATGCCTCGCGCCGGAATTCACGGCGGCATGCAATCTTGGGGTTTTCGTTGGTGGCGACAACGGTCTCGCGAGCTTTGCTTTGCTTGATGCGCTCAAGCGTGACGCGGTGGCTGCCGGTGTTGACGGTCATGGCGTGCCTCAAACGGCGAGATGCGGGAGGAAAGGGGTGGGGGCGACGATGACCGCCGCCCCCCGGTGATTGACTAGGCGATGGTCTTGATCGCCTGCTGCTTGTTCACGTCCATGAACGAGGTCTTCTTGTGGTCGTGACCGCCCTTGCGGCCGCGGAAGCCGCTGACGCGGTCGTACTCTTCAAGGAAGATCTCGATCGTGCTGACGATGTTGTCGATGTCCATGCGCGACATGGCAATGCTGTCGCCTTCAGCCAGTTCAAGCTCGTTCGCCAGGTACCCGCGCAGAATGCGGATCGGCTGCAGCTTGCGGAAGATGAACTCGTCGAGGCTGACTCCCTTGGAACCGTTTTCCATGACTCTTTCCTTTGCCCCTTGGGGCGGTTGGTGCGGGCATCGGCCCGACTGGTGTTCTCAGGCCGCCTTTGCCGGCGGCCATATCTGGATTTCTGTCTGCAGCGCGATGCCGTGTACTTCGGCGACACGCTGTTGCACCTGTTGCAGCAGCGCCCGCAGTTCACTGGCCCGGGCGTTGCCGCTGTTGACAAAGAAGTTGCCGTGCCGGTCTGACACTTTTGCGCCACCGATACTCAGGCCTTTGCATCCGGCCTGGTCGATGAGGCGACCCGCACTCTCACCTTTCGGATTCTTGAAGGCACATCCTGCACTGAATTCCGAATAAGGTTGCACGGCCAGCTTCTCGGCCATGATTTCACGGCTGCGGGCAAACAGCTTTTCGCGATCGCCGGGCACGCCTTTGAGCACGGCTTCGATGATCACGCCCGCGCGCAGGCTGCTGATGCGGTAGGCGAAGTCGATTTCTTCGCGGTACAGGCTTTCCACTTCGCCATCGGGGTTGATCCACACCACCCGTTCAACAAAGTCAGCGATCTCGGCATAGCGGCCGCCGGCATTCATGGCCAGGGCACCGCCCACGTTGCCGGGGATGCCGGCGAGACCTTCCGGACCCGCAATGCCGCTGGCTGCGCAGCGCGCAACCAGGCCGGCCAGGCTGGCACCCGCCTGCACTTGCACGTGGTGGCCGAACATACGCAGCTGCTTCATGCCGTGCAGGCACAGCACGATGCCGCTGACGCCTTCATCGGCGATCAGGAGGTTGCTGCCGCCGCCCAGCACACGCAGGGGCAGGCCACGCTCGCGCGATATCTGCACGGTGTCGGCTACGTCGCGCAGCGTTTGCGCGCGCACGAACCACTGGGCCGGGCCGCCGATACGCAGCGTGGTCAGCGATGCCAGCGGATAGTTGGCCTGTACGCGGTCATGCATGCGCCGGGGAAACGGGTTGGCTGCGAGCGTCGCGTTCATGCAGCCTCCGCGGGCACCAGTGGCCGGATGGCACGCAGCCGGGTGCTGATGTACTCGCGCCGGGCCAGCAGCTCGGTGGCGATCAGGTTCACGTCGCCGGCGCCGATGAACAGCACCACGTCGGTGGGGGACAGCTTGAGGCTAAGGTCCTGCACGATGCTGCTGAAATCACCGTAGCTGAAGGCGTCCGTGTGCGCGGCGCGAAGGGTTCGGGCCAGGCGTTCTTCCGGCTCACCGGGCACGACACCTTCCTCGCGGGCGGCGTAGGTGCGGGCGATCAGCACGCGATCCGCCTTGGTCAGCAGCGACGCGAATTCGTCAAAGAACGTGAACAGGCGTTGGTACTGGTGTGCCTGGAACACGGCCACAATGCGGCGGTTCACGAAGGTGGCGCGCGCGGTCTCTAGCAGCTGCTTCACGGCGGTCGGATGGTGGGCGTAGTCGTCGACCAGCGGAACGCCGCCGATGCTTCCTAGGACTTCGAAGCGCCGCTTGGTACCGGCGAAATTGCGCAGCGAGGCCAGCGCCTTGCCTGCCGGCACACCCGCCCAGTTGGCAGCGGCCAGCGCACCCAATGCGTTGATCGCGTTTACTTTGCCGGGTACTTCCATCTGCATTGCGCCAACGCGCATGCCGCGATAGATCACCTGGGCGCGGGCGAACCCGGTTGACATGTCAAGTTCAGCCAGTCTCCAAGTAGCACCGGTGCCTTCGCCAAAGCCGACGGTCAGGCAGCCGGCCTTGCGGGCAATCTCGGCGCAGCGTTCGTCGTCTGCGTTGAAGAACAGCGTCCCACGGGGCGGCAGGCGGCGCACGAACTCAAGAAAGCCCTGCGTGCAGCCGTCCAGGTCGCCGTAGACGTCCATATGGTCCAGCTCAACGTTGTTCAGCACGACAACGCTGGGGTTCAGCCTCAGGAAGCTGCGGTCGTACTCGCAGCTTTCCAGAACGAACTGCACACCGCGGCCGGCGGCGCTTGCCGCTGGCAGACTGGCAGGCTCGCCACCAACGACCCAGCCCGGCTTCTTGCCGTTTTCATGCAGGATCTGCGCCAGCATCGCGGTGGTGGTGGTCTTGCCGTGGGTGCCGGCGACGCACAGGTTGGTGTGGTTGCGGGTCAGCTCGCCCAGTGCTTCGGCGTACTTCATGATGCGGATGCCCCGGCGTTCGGCCTCGCGGTACTCGGGGTTGCTTGGCTTCACGGCTGCGCTGATGATGACTAGGGTGCAGTCCGGGCCGATGTTTTCGGCCTTGTGTTCGGTGTGGATGACCGCGCCCTTGCGCTGCAGCTCGGCAGTCAGGGCGTTGGCGGTCAGGTCTGAGCCGGTGACGGCAACCCCGGCCTCAATAGCGATGCGGGCAAGGCCGCTGACGCCTGCGCCGCCGATACCCACAAAGTGGGCGTTACGAACATGGGAAAGTTTCACGGCTTCCTCCCGGGCGTGCACTAAGCAGCCGCCCGGTGGTTCTGATCGGCAGAATCCAGCCCGTCACTGAATCCCATCTGGGCCAGCATCGCGTCCAGGATGTCCCCGCAGGCGAAGGGACGCGAAAGTGCCAGTGCGGCCTTTACGGCGGGCTCGCGCTGCTCTGACCCCGGCAGCAGGTGCAGCAGGGCCTCGCGCAGGCGCGGTGCGTCCAATGCGTCCTGGGCCAGGACTACGCCAGCGCCGTTGGAGGCGACCCAGCGGGCGTTTGCCAACTGGTGGTCGTCGGCCGCGTGCGGGTAGGGCACGTACAGCCCGGGCACGCCCAGCGTAAGCAGCTCCGAGATTGTTCCCGCACCCGATCGTGTGAGGGCCACGTCGCTGGCAGCCATCCACGTTGCTGTGTTATGGGTGAATGCGGCCGTGCGGCTGGCGATGCCGGCCTCACGGTAAGCCCAGTTGGCGCGCTCGAGGTCGTCGGGACCCGTAAGATGCAGGATCTGGATGCCTCCCGGCAGGCTCTTGAGGGTGGGCGCGGCGCTGAGAATCGCGTCGTTCAGGGCACCGGCACCCTGGCTGCCGCCGATCACAAGCAGTGTGGGCACTCGCGGGTCCAGGCCCAGCGCGCGCCTGGCAGCCGCTTTGTCCACGGTGTCGAGGAAGCTGGCGCGTACCGGGTTGCCGCGCACTTCTACGGGGCAATCCAGCGAACGCGTCATTGGCATGTGCGCGTAGCAAACCTTGGCGAAGCGCGAAACGTGACGCGTGACCTTGCCCGGCACGGCGTTGCTTTCCAGCAGGAATACCGGCAGCCGCAGCAGGCTTGCTGCCATGGCACCGGGTAGGGAAGCGTATCCGCCCACGCAGGCGAGCATCGTGGCACTGAAATTCTTCAGCGCGCGGCGCGCGGCGGGCACTGCCATCGCCGTGGTTATGACGGTGGTGGCTTTGCTGCGCAGGGTGCCCGTGGGGCGGCTGATCGGAAGCGTTGTGAAGTCGTGGCCGGCGTGGCTGAGCATGCCGCGCTCAAGCTCGTTGCCGCCACAAAGGAAGTGGACGCTGCCGGGGCCGAAGCGGGCGATGAACTCTTCGGCGAGGGCCAGGGCCGGGGCGATGTGGCCGCCGGTACCGCCGCCGGCGATGGCGAGTTTCGGGGTTGTCATGGCTGCTCCCTTTTGCGACGCGGGTACACCGACAGACGGACGTTAGTTCGTGTACCCGCGCTCGCTGGATACATGAGCCCGGGGCGGCCTGCTCAGCAATCGCTACCGCCACAAGCCCATGGGAAAGGTGAGACTAGACTGCTGCCTTGATGCGTCGTGCACGGGCACTGACCCGCGCACTCTCAGCCAGCCGGGCACCGGAGACTTCCTGCTGTGCCAGCCCCAGGGCTTCTTCAGAAGACACGCATTTGCGTGCCACACTGAGGACAATCCCGATCGCGCACAGATAGAAGAAGCAGCTGCTGCCGCCAAAGCTGATGAAGGGAAGGCCGATGCCCTTGGTGGGCACACTGGCCGTAACTACTGCAACGTTGATCGCCGCCTGCAGCGCCACTGCGCCCGTGATTCCGATCGCCAGCAGGCTGCCAAAGCGATCTGGCGAGCGCCGGGCAATCGCAATGCCGAGCATCAGCAGGCTCATGAACAGGCCCAGCGTCAGGGCTGAACCCAGGAAGCCCGTTTCTTCAGCCAGGACCGCGAAGATGAAGTCGGTCTCTTGCTCAGGCAGGTAGTACAGCTTTTGTGTGCTGCGACCGAGCCCCTGGCCTTCCATGCCGCCGCTGCCGATGGCGATCAGCGATTGCTTGACCTGGTGGCCGGCACCCTGGGGGTCGCGTTCTGGCTCAAGGAAGGTCAGCACGCGGCTTTGGATGTGGTCGAACTTGCTGTACATGACAAGGCTGGCCAGAGGCAGCATCACGATCCCGACGAGCGCCAGGTGTTTGATGCGCAGGCCGCCGCTTAGCAGCACAAGGAAGGAGGACGCGCCCAGGAACAGGCTGGTGCCGAAGTCCGGCTGCGCCATGGTCAGTACGCAATAGATGCCGACAAAGAAGCATGCCGGCATGAATCCGCGGCGGATGCTGCCAAGCTCATTGCGGCGGATCGTGGCGTACGCCGCAGCGGCCACCAGCAGGGCCAGCTTGGCGAAGTCGCTGGGCTGAATGCCGAAGCCGCCAAATCGCAGCCAGCGCCGCGCACCGTTGAACTCGGTGCCGATGCCGGGAATCAGCGTCAACACCAGCAGCACCATGCCCAGCAGGTACAGCGGCTTGGCCATGCGCTGCCACCACTCATGGTTGATGCGCGAAATCAACGCCATGGCGCCGATCCCGGCGCCAAGGAACATCAGGTGGCGCTTGATGAATACGAAGGGGTCCACTTCGGCCCCGGGTACCACGCGAATCGCGCTGCTGCTGAACACCATCACTACGCCGATGCCGACCAGGGCCAGCACATTCAGCAGATACATGTTGCGTAGCGTGTGCTTCACAGGGACACTCCGGTGCGCGTTGCGCGCGCTTCGTTATTTCGGTATGCACCCGGGGCGATCTTTGGACAAAGTTGCGTTGCCCCGCGCACGGAAGTGAGAGAACCCATGACACGCACACTGTTTGCTTCAGTCCTGCTGCTTGCATTGGCTGCGATCGTCCCCGCCCGCGCGCAGGACCCGGAGGCGATGAAGCCGCTTGAGATTAAGGTGGACCAGACCGTCAGCGGCCGCGCGCTGTATCATCCGGTTGCCACGATGCGCGAGCTGTGGGTTGGCTTCCCCGGCGGCGGCGTGGACGCGGCCGCCATGCTGCGCAGCATGCGCAAAGTGCTGGATGACACCACGGCCGTGGCCGTACTGAGCGTAACGCTTTCAGACGACACCGTGGCCACGGAAGCCGAGAAGGCCACGCTGCGGCTGGTTGCGCAGCGCACTGCATTGGCCACATTGAAGAAGAAGCTCTCTTTCGACGACGCCAACTCGCGTCTGGTGGTGCTGGGTGCCTTTGAATCGTGCAACGACGTGCTGCGTCTTGCAGGCACCGGCGAAGGCGTCGCCCCCGGCATCGCGATGATCGACCCGCCGTCGATGTCGCTTGAGCGCGAACACGCTTTCCAGCGCATGGGCGTGGACGTGCTGCTGCACCCGCGCTCAGATGCCGAGTTTGAGCGCGAGCAGCTGGCCCTCACCGGCATGTTCGGCATCGGCACGCGCGTGATCCGAAGCGGCGGTCACTTCGATTCCTTCGACGACCGGCTGCTTGTGTTGCGCCGGCACATCCGCGGCTACGAAGCGCTGACCGAAGGCAAGCCCAGCGGCGAAACCGGCGAAGGGCTGGCCGGCCGCTTCCGCGCATGCAACGTGGTGATGGTGGGGGAGCTGCACGGCAACCCCGGCGCCCACCGCCTGCAACTGGAAATGCTGCGCGCGATGAAGAATGACCGGCGCGAACTGGCACTCAGCACCGAGCAGTTCGAGCGCGACGTGCAGCCGGTGCTGGACCGCTACCTCAAGGGCGAAATCACCGAGGCCGAGTTCCTGAAGAACTCGCGCCCCTGGCCCAACTACGCTGACTACCGGCCGCTGATTGAGTTCTGCAAGGCCAACAAGATCCCGGTGATCGCGGGCAACATCCCACGCCGTCTGGCCAGCCGCGTTTTCAAGGAAGGCGTCGAGTGTCTGGACACGTTCACCGAAGAAGAAAAGAGCTGGAGCGCGCGTGAGCTGAAGGCTGACGCCGGCGCATATCGCAACAAATTCATGGACCTGATGGGGGGCTCTGACGGCCACAACGACAATCTTGAGCGCATGTACGCAGCCCAGTGCATCAAGGACGACACGATGGCCGAAAGCATTGCCGACTGGCTGAAGGCGAATCCGAAGGGCCGCGTGCTGCACATCAACGGCGGGTTCCACAGCGGGGGCGGCCTTGGTGTACCCGAGAAGCTTGAAGCCCTGAGCCCCGGCGTGAAGATCGGCCTTGTGACCTGCGTCGAGCGCGGCGAAGAACTTCCAGAGACCGCGCCCGAAGAGGTGCTTGTGCTGGTGCCGGCCTCGCGCCGGCAGCGCTAGCCTTGACCGTGCGGCGGGGCCTACGCAAACTCGCGTCCGTGGTGAGCAGCAGCCCGCGAAGTGCCACCAGGGGAACCGTCTGTGCCAAAGAAGCCCAAGAAGCGGTTGAGCAAGTCGTCGCCAAAGTCGCGGCCGAAAAAGCCGTCCAAGCAACCGGCGAAGAAGGCGGCTAAACCGGCGCGCAAACCGGTGGCGAAGAAGGCCGCGTCCCCGGCCAAGTCTCAGCCTCGCGCGGCATCCGGCGGCACCACAACTGTACGACTGTTCGGCACCGATGGCGTGCGCGCCCGTGCAGGAAGTGCCGCACTCACGCCGGAGCGGATTCTCGCGCTCGGCCGCGCCGTTGGCGCCTGGCTGGCTTCGCAGACCAAGGGCAAGCGCCCCAGTGTGCTTCTGGGCGTCGACCCGCGCCCCAGCGCCGACATGGTCGGTACCGCTTTGGCGGCCGGCCTGTGCGCTGAATGCTGCGACGTGCACTGGCCCGGCATGATGAGCACGCCGGAGGTCGCTTTCCTTACCGGCCACGGGCCCTTCGACGCGGGCATTGTCGTCACCGCCAGCCACAACGAATCCGCCGACAACGGCATCAAGGTGTTCGGCAAGGACGGCCGCAAACTGCCTGAGGCCGTCGAGCGCCAGATTGAACAGGCGGTGCTCAGCGGCGGCACGACCGGCGTCGCGGAGCCAAAACTCGGGCGATTCGGATGGCTGCAGCTCGGCCGCGAGCGCCATTATGAAGAATACATCATCAAGACCTTCCGCAAGAGCTTTGCCTCGCTGCGCGAACGCCCGCTGACCGTGGTGTTTGATTGCGCCTACGGCGCGCGCAGCATCGACTTGCAAATCCTGTCGCGGCTTGCGCACAGCCTGGCGTTCGGCAAGACCGTGCCGGAGTACCGCGTGGGCACAAGCCTCAGCGCCGGAGAAGAAGGCAGCGAGAACGCGCTCGACATCGTGTTCATGAACGCCGCAAGCCCGTCACACCCTGACACGCACAACCTGATCAATGTGGATTGCGGCAGCCTGCACCCGGAGGGTTGCGCACGTGCAGTGCGCGAACTCAAGGCCGATCTCGGGGTCTGCTTCGACGGCGACGGCGACCGCTGCATCCTGATCGATGAAACCGGCACCGTGCGCGACGGCGACTACCTGCTGGCGCTGCTGGCCGCCGACATGAAGGCCCGCGGTGTGCTCAAGGCCAACACTGTCGTCACCACCACCATGGCCAACCTGGGTCTTGAAGAAGCGCTGACCGGGCTTGGCATCAGAACCGAGCGCACCGATGTCGGCGACCGCTACGTCAGTGCCCGCATGCATGAACTGGGCGCGGTGCTCGGCGGTGAACAAAGCGGCCACATCATCATCAGCGACGAAGGCAACGTGGCCGGCGACGGCTTGTACACAGCGCTGCGCGTCATTGAAGTCATGCTCGACACCGGCAAGCCGCTGTCTGCGCTGTGCACGCTGACCAAGTTCCCGCAGGAGATTGTGAACGTGCCCAGTGCCGCCAAGCCGCCGCTGGCAGGCCTCAAGCGCCTTGCGGCCGCGCGGTCCGAAGTGGAGGCTGCGCTTGCGGGCCGCGGCCGCGTCAACCTGCGATATTCGGGCACCGAGCCGCTGTTGCGGATCATGGTTGAGGCTCCTGACGAGGCCGCGCTGAAAACCGCGCTGGGCAAGCTGGAGAAAGCCGCCCGTGCTGATCTGGAGTAACACGTGGAAGGCCTGATTCTCGTAATCGAAACCTCGGGCGACGGCGGCGGCGCGGCCCTGCTGCGCGGCGGCAACGTGCTTGCGGAATCGCTGGTCAGCGCGCCCCGACGCCACGGCGCTGAGCTGATGCAGTGCATCGAGAATTGCCTGAACACCGCAAAAGTCAGCCGCGATCAGCTTGACGTCATCGCCGTGAACGCCGGCCCCGGCAGCTACACCGGTTTGCGCATCGGCCTCAGCACAGCGTCCGGCATCGGCCACGCGCTGGACCGCCCGGTCGTGGGCGTGGGCAGTTTGGACGCGATGGCACTGCAGTACGTCGGTGCGCCTGGCTTCAATGTGGCGCTGAAGCGCGAGCTGTGGCCGGTGCTAGACGCGCGTCAGGGTGAGGTCATGACCGCGCGCTTTGAAACGGCGGGCGGACAGTTCCGCCGCGTATCGGGCGACATGCTGGTGAAGCCGTCCGCGCTGCACGAGCAATCGCAGCATGCGGGCATCGTGTTCGGCAGCGGCGTCGCGCTTTACACAGAGCAATTCGACCGTGCCAACCTGTTCATCGACAGCAAGCCCTTTGCGTTGATGCCATCGAGTGTCGGTTTGCAGGCGCACCTGCAGCTGTACGAAGTCTATGACCGGGCCGACATCCCGCGCGCAGCCGTTGAGGCCCGCTACTTCCGCCGCGTGACAGCCAAGACATTGGCTGAGCGCGCCAAGGCCAGCTGAGTCACCGGCAAGGGGGTTTCCAAACCCCGATGTGGGCCTAAACTTCGCGGCACAATACAGGAGCCCGCGATGCCACTGGTCCAAGTGCCCGAGAAGTTCCCAACGAAGCTTTTCCTGAACAACGAGTTCGTTGACGCCACCGACAAACGCACTTTCGATTCGATCAACCCGGCCACCGAAGCCGTGATCGCGCCGATTGCCTGCGCCGGCCGCAGCGACCTGGATGCCGCGATTGATGCCGCCAAGAAGGCCTTCCCGGCATGGGCGAGCATGCCGCCTGCCAAGCGCTCGGGGCTGATCTGGAAGATCGGCGAAGAGATTCTGAAGCGCCGCCATGAGTTCGCGGCACTGGAAGCCATGGACGCGGGCAAGCCCTACCGCGAGAACCACGACATCGACGTGCCGATGACAGCCGATCACTTCAAGTACTTCGCGGGCGTGCTGCGCTCGCTGCAGGGCGAAAGCATCCCCGTCAACGACAACCTGTTCGTGTACACGCTGCGCGAGCCACTCGGGATTGTCGCAGGCATCACGCCGTGGAATTTCCCGCTGATGATGGCCGCGCGCAAGATCGCGCCCGCGCTGGCTGCGGGCAACTGCGTGATCCTGAAGCCAGCCAATCCGACCTCGTTGACCGCGCTACTGCTCGGCGAATGCATTGCTGCCGCGAAGATTCCGCCGGGTGTTGTGGCGATTTTGCCGGGCAAGGGCAGCGAAGTGGGGCAGATGATCGTCGAGAGCCCCGACATCGCGGCGATCAGCTTCACGGGCAGCACGGGGGTAGGCGTCAAGATGGTCCGCGATGCCGCCCAAACACTGAAGAAGCTGACCATGGAACTTGGCGGCAAGTCGCCCAACGTGGTGTTCGCTGACGCCGACCTGGACACCGCGGTCAAGGGTGCCCAGGCCGCGATCTTCTACAACAAGGGCGAAGTGTGCACGGCGGGCTCGCGCCTGTTCGTCGAAGACAAGGTCTACGACGGCGTAATCGAGAAGCTGGCTGAGCGCGCCAACAAGATGAAGTGCGCTGACCCGCTGGACGACGAGTGCCGCTACGGCCCCGTCAACAACAAGCAGCAGTACGACGTGACGATGGGCTACATCGAAAAGGGCAAGTCCGAAGGCGCGCGGCTGGTCGCCGGCGGCAAGCGCATGACCGAAAAGGGCCTGTTCGTTGCGCCCACAGTGTTCGCCGATTGCACGCCCGAGATGACCATAGTTAAGGAAGAGATTTTCGGCCCGGTGCTGGCGGTGCAGAAGTTCGCCACGTTCGATGAGCTGGTCGAGAAGGCCAACTCCAGCGAGTACGGGCTGGCAGCGGGCGTCTGGACGCGCGACGTAAGCAAGGCGCACAAGTACGCGAAGGCCGTGAAGGCCGGCGCTGTCTGGGTCAACTGCTACAACTGGTACGACAGCGCGGTACCATATGGCGGCTACAAGCAAAGCGGCTACGGCCGCGAACTCGGCCTGCAAGGCCTGGCAGCCATGACCCAAACCAAGAGCGTGTGGGTGCAGTTGTAAAGCTCTCCACTGTCACGTCCGAAAGCGGCGAGATTGTCTTGCCGCTTTCTTGTATTACCCCTGCATGATGCCGGACGCTGACATCTGCTATCGCGCGCTGAAGGCCCGGGACCGCGCCTTTGATGGCCGCTTCTTTGTTGGCGTCACCTCCACGCGCATCTATTGCCGCCCAATCTGCCCCGCCCGCACACCCCTCCGCGACCGTTGCCTGTTCTTCCAGCACGCCGCATCTGCGGAGGCCGCCGGCTTCAAACCCTGCCTTCGCTGCCGCCCTGACCTCACGCCCGGCAACTCCAGTGTGGACGCCGTGGCCGACGTGGCGAAGCGCGCCGCGCGGCTGATGCTTGCCCATCCCGGCCTCAGCACAGAAGAACTCGCGGCGCGGCTGGGCGTGTCGTCGCGGCATCTTCGCCGGGCGCTGAAAACCGTGCTGGGGCTGACACCCACGCAACTCCGGCGCCGGCAGCGTCTACGCGAAGCCAAACGGCTGCTGTGCGAGACCACCCTGCCGCTGAGCCGCGTCGCACTTGCCAGCGGCTTCCGCAGTCTGCGGCGTTTCAACGACGAGTTCCGGCGCGTTGAAGGATGCGCGCCCTCTGCCCTGCGAAAGGCCCAACGATGATCTTCTTCGACGAGATGGAAACTCCGCTCGGGACACTCCACCTGCGCTGCACTGACGCCGGCTTGACACACCTGCTGATGCAGCCGCAGATGCACGACTTGCCGGCAGGCGTGCATCGCGGGCATGCGCTGCTCAAGGCGGCAAAGCAACAGCTTGCCGAGTACTTCGCGGGCGAGCGCGCGGCATTCGAGCTGCCGCTGGCGCCGGCGGGCACCGCGTTTCAGCTGCGCGTCTGGCAAGCACTGCGCGGCATCCCCGCAGGGGAAACCCGCAGCTACGGCGAGATCGCGGCCGGCATCGGCCAGCCCTCGGCTTCGCGCGCGGTGGGGGCGGCCAATGGTGCGAACCCGATCGGCATCATCGTGCCCTGCCATCGCGTGGTCGGCGCTGACGGCAAGCTCACCGGTTACGCCGGCGGCCTGGATCGTAAACGCTGGCTGCTGGCCCACGAAGCGCGCCTTTCGCCTGTGCTGGACACTCGCTGAACGCCAAGTTACAAGCCCACGTACCACCGATGCGAAAGGGTGTGCGATGTTGGCATTTCTCCTGCAGGCGGGTCAGGACAATAGCGCGCACTTCCAGGCCGGCCGCGTTGTCGGCATGGTGATCGGCGCCGCGATCCTGCTGATCGTTGTCGTCGCCATCGTGAAGAAGGTCCGCGAGCGCTAGAAGGCCGCGCATGCGCCGGAGACTCCCATGCTGATCGCGTTCCTCGCGCAGGCTTCCAACGCGCCGTACTACCCCGGCCCAAGTTCCTCCAAGCCTCCCGGTACGGTCCCGGGCGCTGAACCGGGCATGTCCAAGGCCGCGGTACAGTTCGGGATCATGTTCTGGCTGATCATCCTTTTCATGTTCGGGGCCAGCATCTGGATCACCCGCGATGCCGTGAAGTTGTACGGCCCGCGCGGCGCCCTCGTCGGCGGTGCGCTGTTCCTGTGCATCTTCACGATTGTCGGTGTGATGATGCTGGTCGGAAACAAGACCATTGAGGTCAACCTGTTCACGCACATCCTTTTCTGGGGCGGCGGCGTGGCGTGGCTGGGCATTGTTATCGGCTACACCATCGTCTCCATGCGCGACAAGAAGCTTGATGCCGAGGCTGCAGCCAACCGTGCGGCCGCCGAAGCCCGCATCGCTGCAGGTCAGCCGGTGAATCCTTTTGGCGTGCCTGTCGGTCCCGTCGCCGCCTCGCCGATCGCACCGCCGGTTCAACCCATGCCCGCACCAGCGGCGTTTGCCCCTGCACCGGCGCCGCCTGCGAGGCCGGGTCTGGGCCAACCCCCGCGGCCGTCTCTGCCGGGCAAGGCCGCACCCCCACGAGCAGCAGCCCCGGCCGATGAATCCAAGCCGCCGCGCGCCAGTGAGGTGGATGGCAACCCGATCCTGCCCGATGGTGAAGTCACGATCCGCAGCCTGTGCTGCATGGCCAAGATGCGCAACCAGGGCGCAAAGTTTGCCAAACAGCGCCGCTGCCCCGGCTGCGGCGTTGAGCCCTTCCGCTTCAAGCTGGCCTGAAACACCCGACACACCCGCTTGCCTTAAAACCCGCGCCGGGCCATATTCGCGCCGATACACGCATGCCGCCCGGGCGCGGCCTACAGGAGACAGCAATGGCAATTCGGCAACCCAGTGTGGACAAAGAACGCGAATCGATGCAGGTCATCAAGACCAGCCGCCCGGCCCCGGGTGTATTGATGATCGAACTGTCGGACCCGCCAGCCAACACCTACACGCACCAGATGTTCCGCCAGATGGACGCGGCCATCCTGGAGGCCCGCTTTGACGATGAGATCAGCGTCATCCTGATCACCGGCGAAGGCGAAAAGTTCTTCTGCGCCGGCGCGAACATCAAGATGCTTGAGGAAAGCAACCCGCACTGGAAGTACTTCTTCTGCCTGCACGCCAACGAAACCCTGAGCCGCCTTGAGCAAACACCGAAGCTGGTCGTCGCCGGCCTCAACGGCCACACCGTCGGTGGCGGCCTCGAGATCGCGATGGCAGCCGACATCCGCATCGCGCGCCGCGACGCCGGCCGCTGCGGCCTGCCTGAAGTGAATTTGGGCGTGCTGCCGGGCACCGGCGGCACCCAGCGCCTGGCCCGCATGATCGGCAAGAGCCGCAGCATTGAGCTCATGTGCAGCGGCCGCCTGTTCAGCTTTGAGGAAGCGCACGACTGGGGCATCGTCAACGAGATCTACGACGGCGACGCCAAGAGCTTCCGCGAGCAGATGATCGACTACTGCAAGCAGTTCACACTGCCGAACAAGGCCACCAAGGTGATCGGCAACATCAAGCGCAGCGTGCAAAGCGGCACCGAGATCCCGTTCGAGTACGGCCTCGCGCTCGAGCGCGAATTGCAGAAGGCGCTGTTCGATTCACAAGACGCCAAAGAAGGCCTCAACGCCTTCAACAGCAAGCGCACGCCATCATTCAAGGGCGTATAGGCGACAAGAGATGCGCAAGGAGCCCCGGGCGTAAGCTCGGGGCTCTTCACTTGAGAGCTTCCGCACTCGTTGCGTCGCCGCGCGGTGGCCGTTGAAGTTCTTAGTGGTCCTTCGTGGCTCTTCGTGGTTGGATGCTTTGCATGCCTGATGCGAACTGGGTTGAGCTGGGTGATGCGGCTGCTCTGCGCGAGCCCGCGTTGCGTGTGGTTGAAATCGCCAAGCGGAAGTTTGCGCTTTCATTCCGTGACGGCAAGTTCGGCCTGATCGACAACGTCTGCAACCATGTCGGCGGGCCTTTGGGCGAGGGCAAGCTGGATGGTGAGTACGTCACCTGCCCCTGGCACCAGTGGAAGTTTCATCGCTGTACTGGCGAAGGCGAGCCCGGCTTTGAAGAAGACAAGGTCCCCGGCTTCACGCTGAAGGTAGAAGGCGGGAAGCTGTTCGTTGACCTGAACTCCGGCACCAAGCGCAACAAGAAGCCGCACGACCCGCACCCGCTGGCGCGCAAGATTGAACGCGGCGACGGACCCGTGCGCATCGTCGGCATCTCGACCACGGCCATGGACGAGCGCAACCCGCGCTATTCGACTTCCGACGCGTTGCTCGAAAGCGGCCTCGAACACGCCAAGGGCCAGGGCCTTGAAACCCGCTACATTCGCCTGAGCGCACTAAAGTTCCGCAACTGCGAGGGCTACTACTCCAAGGCCGCGCGGGCGTGCACATGGCCCTGCTCGATCACGCAGATGGACAGCAAGGATCAGCTTGACCAGGTGTATGAGGCCTTCGTGCATTGGGCCGACGTGATTCTGGTAAGCACGCCGATCCGCTGGGGGGCCGCAAGCTCGCTTTACTACAAGATGGTCGAGCGCATGAACTGCATCCAGAACCAGGTGACGATTGCGGATCGCGTCATGCTGCGCAACAAGGTCGCAAGCTTCATCATCACAGGCGGCCAGGACAACGTGCAAGGCGTCGCGGGCCAGATGCTGGGTTTCTTCGCCGAGATCGGCTGCACCTTCCCGCAATTCCCGTACGTCGCGCACACTCGCGGGTGGGACGCCGAGGACATGGACGAAAACGTGCGCCAGGTGAAGGCAAGCGAAAAGCTGCGTGAGGGCGTGAACGCGCTGGTGGATCGCTCTGTGGAAATGGCCCGGACGCTTCTGGGCAGCACGGCTGCGCCCATGCACTTCCCGCGTGGCGGACGCAAGGCCAACCCCCTGTAGCAACCGCACATGACCTGCCACCGCCAGAGGTTGGCCAGCCAGGTCGGCCTGCCCGGGTTGCCTGCACAATTGCAGATCCGGTTGCTAGCATGTCGACTTGAGAAACCTGGGGGCTACTCATGCGTACTTTGAGCGTTGCTTTGCTTGGGCTGGCGTTGCTGCTTTCGGCATGCGGGGCTTCGGCTCCGCCGGAAGCTCGGGCTTCTTTGGGCAAGGCTGCGACTGCTTTGAAGGACAAGAAGAAGGATGACTTCATCGCACAGGTGCTGCCTTCGCAGCGTACGGGGGCGTTGGGGCTTTCGAACGAGATCCCGGTTACCGGCGTCAAGGCCTCAACGTTGACGGCCGCAGACACGCTGGACATCCAGTTCTTTGCTGAAGCCACCGAGATGGAAGTGCTTGAAGACGGTGACTCGGACGTCACCGACACCGGCTGCAGCATCATGGTGATGTTCCGCTTTGGCGGAGACACCAGTGCAGCGCGCAGCATCACAATGAAGAAAGAGGGCGACGCCTGGTTCATCGACCTGAAGGCCACACTGGAGTGGTGGCACAAGGTGAATGGCGCTGACGCTTTCACCGCGTTGACCGTCAAGTAGCTCAGGGCCGGCGGGTTTGCGGGTAGATCTCGGCGTAGAACCAGCGCGAATCGCTGAACATGATCGGCACTTCGTGCAGGTCTGAGGCCTTCACCCAACGCCAGTCGCTGACTTCGCTTGGTTCGGGCGTGACTTTGTCATCGCCTACCAGCTCGCATTGCCACCAGTGAAGCACGAAGTGCCCGCCGCGCGTGAGGCTTTCCCACAGCTTGCGCACGGGGCGCACCTTCAGCCCCACCTCTTCGGCGACTTCGCGGACGCAGGCCTGTTCTTGCGTTTCGTCGCCGTCGAGGCCGCCTGTCACCGCCGACCAGTAGCCCGGGTAGGTGTCCGTGGCCGCGCGCTCGACCATCAGGATACGATCACCGTTTTCGATCACGGCGACGATGGCGTGGCGCAGCGGATGGGGGCAATCAAACATGGGGGCCCTTTAGCGCGGCTTCAAAGGCGGATCCGAGCTCTTTGGGGTTGGCTTTGCCCTTGAGTTTGCGCATCGCCTGGCCCACGAGGAAGCCCAGCACCTTGGTGTCACCTTTCAGGTAGTCGGCGACGGCGCGGTCTTTGAACTCGGCGATCACTTCGTGCACGACGGCTTCGACAGCGCCGGCGTCCTGTTCGATCAGGCGGTTCAGGCGCTTGGCGACGGTGATTGCGTCTTCGCCGCTGTCGGCCATGGCGCGGAAGACTTCTTTGGCGGTGATGTTGTTGAGTTTGCCGGCGTCGAGCAGCTTCATGAGTTCCACAAGCTGCGCGGGCGTTACTTTGAAGTCGGCGGGCTCGAGGTGACGCTCGTTCAGTTCGCGGTTCATCTCGACGACCACCCAAGCCGCTACTTTGCGGGGCTCGTCATAGAGTCTCACGGCGGCTTCGTACCAGTCGGCCAGCGTCTTGTCGCCGACCAGGAATTCGGCGTCGGGGCGGTTGAGTTTGTAGTCGTGCAGGAATCGCAGCAGGCGCTTTTCGGGCAGCTCTGGCAGGCTGGCACGCACGCTTTCGACCCATTCTCTTGACACGTCAAAGGTGGTCAGGTCGGGTTCAGGGAAGAAGCGATAGTCGGTGGCTTCTTCCTTGCTGCGCAGGCTGCGGGTTTCGAGTTTCTCTTCGTCCCAGAGGCGCGTTTCCTGGCGCAGGCTGCCACCGGCTTCGAGGACTGCCGTGTGGCGCTTGATTTCGAACTCGAGGGCGCTGCGGACCGCGCGGAAGCTGTTCAGGTTCTTGACCTCGCTGCGGACGCCGAACTTTTCCTGGCCGCGAGGCCGGATGCTGACGTTGGCGTCACAGCGCAGACTGCCCTTCTCCATGCTGAGGTCGCTGACGCCGAGGTAGCTGAGATTGCGCTTGAGCGTGTTCAGGTAGACGTAGGCCTCTTCGGGGCTGCGCAGGTCGGGGCCGCCTACAATCTCGATCAGGGCTGTGCCGGCGCGGTTGAGGTCAACAAGCGTTGAGCCCTCCATGTGGATGCTTTTGCCCGCGTCTTCTTCAAGATGCGCGCGGGTGATTCGGCAGATCTTGGGTTGGCCCGTGGCGTCGTTGATCGGGAGTTGCAGCTCGCCGTCGAAGCACAGCGGCTCGTCGTACTGGCTTACTTGGTAACCCTTGGGCAAGTCAGGGTAGAAGTAGTTCTTTCGGTCGAACTTCACGCGGTGCGCGATCTGGCAGTTCAGTGCAAGGCCGATGCGGATGCCGAACTCGATGGCCTGGCGGTTCACGGTGGGCAGCGCGCCGGGAAGCCCAAGGCACACCGGGCAGGTCAGCGAGTTGGCGGGCGCGCCAAAGCGCACTTCGCAGGGGCAGAACATCTTGGAGTGCGTCTTGAGCTGCACGTGCACTTCAAGGCCGATCACTGGCTCGAATTCAACGGCGGTGGTGGTCATGCGCCAATTGTGGACTGCGGCACGCAGGTTGGAAAGCGGGGGACCAACTGCTGTTATCCACTAAGGACACTAAGTTCACGAAGGACTGCAAAGGCCTTCGGGTAAGTGCCAAGGACTTAACCGCCAAAGCGTCAAGTCGCCAAAGTCGGACTCAGTGCTTGAGTGCGACAACGACGTGGCCGTTGTGCTGTTGCCTTCTTCGTGAACTTCGTGTTCTTCGTGGATACGGAAGTGGCCGTGCTTTGCGCAGTTCGCGCAGCGGTGCAGTGGCGGCTACACGACTGTGGGGATTACGTGCAGCAGGGCTTTGATGTCCGGGGCTTCGTAGTCGGGCACGTCTTTGAGGTCGCGCGGGAGCTGCCGTTTGCCGTGGCTGCCGACTTGCACCTGCACGGCTGTCATGCGCAGGTTCTTGGCAGGGCGGATGTCGTTGTCGATGCGGTTGCCCAGCATCACGCAATCGCCGGGCATTACGCCAAGCTGCCCCAGCAGGAACTCAAGCACGCGCATGTCAGGCAACGCAAGCTTCAGCGCCGGCGGCGGGCCCTTGATGTCGATCAGCGGCAGCACGCCGGACTTTTGCAGCGCGTCGGCCTCGTCTTTGTTGGGGGCCTGCGCCAGCGCGATCTTCCAGCCGCGCTGTTTGCAGGCTTCCACGATGGACTTGGCCTCAGGCCGTATCTTCACCGCGCGCGGGAAATTCTTGCGGAACGCGCTGATGCAGCGCAGCGCCATGGTTGTGTCGCGGTTCACGAGGCGGAAGATCATGGCCTCAAACTGGTCCGGCGCGAAACTTTCGATCGAGTGAGCTTCAGCTTCTTTCAGGGCTTGTTCCGAGACGCGCACGCCGGCCGTCGCGACGATCTGGCGCAGCAGCGCAATCGCATTGCGCTCGTTGTCAGACTCATCGGTCAGGGTGTCGTACAGGTCGATGATGATGGCCTGGGCCAAGATGTGCTCCTGCGGCTGTGGCCAGATTGTGGCTTGGCGCGGCGTTCGCGCCATAGCTAACGGCGTGATTCAGCGCATGCCTTTCGAGCCTGCAGACCTTAAGGATTCAGGCGGTAAATCGTGCGCGGGAAAGGTATGGCTTCACGCACGTGCTGGCAGCCGGTGATCCACTGCACGCAGCGCTCAACGCCCATGCCGAACCCGCCGTGCGGCACGCTGCCGTACTTGCGCAGGTCCACGAACCACGAAACGCTGGCCGGGTCCACCTTGTGATGCTCGATCTGCCGCTGCAGCTCATCGAGCGAATCTTCGCGCTGGCTGCCGCCCACGATTTCGCCCACGCCTTCCGGCGCGATCACGTCCACGCACAGCGCCTTGGTTTCATCCACCGGATCCTTCTTCATGTAGAACGCCTTCACGTGGCGCGGGTAGCGGTGGACCATCACGCATTGCTTGTAATGCAGGCCGATGGCGGTTTCGTCGGCTGCACCCAGGTCGTCGTTGAGGCCGCCCTTCAGAATATCGCCCGCGAGCTTCTGCTTTTCGGGGTCGCCGCTGGCTGCGAACTCGGCCTTCAGCTTTTGCAGCACGCCTTGCATCTCAGAATAGGCCACGCGCGGGAAGGGCTTGGTGATCTGTTCCAGGATGCTGGTGTCGCGCTCGAGCACCTTCAATTCTTCCTTGCAGCGGTCGAGCGCGCGGCTGACCACGTAGCGAATCTGTTCTTCGGCAAGGTCCATCACGCCGTCGAGTTCCAGGAAGGCGCACTCGGGCTCAACCATCCAGAATTCGGTCAGGTGCCGGCGCGTCTTCGATTTCTCGGCACGGAACGTGGGCCCGAACACGACAACGTCGCGGAACGCCAGTGCCCCGGCCTCACCGTAAAGCTGGCCTGACTGTGACAGGTAGGCGGTGCCGTCGAAGTAGGGGACCTCAAACAGGGTGCTGGTGCCCTCGCAGCTCGCGGGCGTGAACATGGGCGCGTCGAACAGCACGAAGCCCTTGTTGTAGTAGAACTCGCGAATCGCCTGCACCACTTCGCTGCGCACGCGCAGAATCGCGTGGGGCGTGCGGCTGCGGATCCACAGGTGGCGCTGGTCGAGCAGCTTGTCGATGTTGGGCACGTCTTCGGTGATCTGGATCGGGTAGTCGTGGACTTCCTGGATCACCTGCAAGTCGCTGCCCTGGATTTCGACGCCGATCGGGCTGCGGTCGTCCTTTTTCACGCGGCCTTTGATGATGATGCTGCTTTCGTTGCCGATGCGCTTGGCGGTTTCGAAAACGGCCTCGGGCACGTCGGCCTTGCCCATGACGACCTGCACGATGCCCGTGCCGTCGCGGAACTGCAGGAACAGGAGCTTGCCGCTGCCGCGCCGGTTGTAGAGCCAGCCCTTCAGTTCGACTTCGGTATCGAGGTGTTGCTTCAGCGTGCGTACGGTTACACTCATGGCGGCGTCCTTTGGTCGGGCGCACTATGCACAGGGGTCTTTGCCCGCACAACCGGGCGCGAAGGGCATGATGCTTTCGATGCAGATTGCACAACCTTCTGCGTTGGGGTGGGGACTCTTGATCGCGGCCCTGCTGCTGGCGTTTGCGTGGCTGGGCCTGCGCCGCCATGGGCCCAAGACCGTGCTGGCGGCAATGACTCTGCGCGCGTCCGCTGCGGCCATGGTCGTACTGGCGCTGGCCGGGTTTGTTGAGGAACGCCAGGACACCACTCGCTTTGAGCCCGCGGGCACCTGGCGACTGACGCTTCCCGGCGGCCCTGCGCCCGGCAGCGCTGCGGACCGCGAGTTCACCGATCTGGCCGGCTTCACGAATGCACTGCGCGACGCGCTGGAAACCCCCGCGCCGCCCGCGATGGCCGAAGTCTACGCTGCGGCCGAACACATCCCGCGTGCACGGGCCGCCGTGGCCGCACTGGGCATGCCGTGCCGCTTCTTCGCGCCACCCACCCACAGGGCCGCGACCAGCGCGCGCATTCTGGGCTGGCAGGCCCCGACCACGGTCGAGCCCGGCGAAACGGCACGCATCAGGGTGTCCACCAGCGGCGGCCAACTACGCCTCAAACTGGATGGACAAGCGCTTGAACACGCCGACGGCGTGCTCGAATTGGCCGGGCTTGCCCCCGGTTCGCACGTGATCGAGGCCGAGTTGTCCGAAAACGGCACCGTCGTGCAGCGCGGCGGCTATGTGCTGCGCGTCGGCGACAAGCCCCACGTGCTGCTGCTGGGCATGGATGCGGCCGCCACGGCGCGCGCCACTGCCATGCTGCCGGACCTGCAACTGCACAGGTTGACCGTGCCCGCGTTCGGCGCGGCGGCGCTGGTGCGTGACGGCGTCTCTGTGGCGGCCGTACTTACCCACGTGGACGCGCTGCTGCACCTGGACGAGTCACAGGCGGCGGACCTTAGCGGGTTTGTCGCGCGCGGCGGCGGCCTGTTCGTGACCGGCGACGGTGCGAAGTTTGTGCCTCCGGAAAACCTGTCGCAGCGCGTGCGCGATTTGCTGCCGGTGCTGCTGCTAAAGGAAAGCAAGCAGCCGAAACCTGACGACCCGCCCGTTGACGAAGTCTCGACACCCACGGAAATCGCAAAGGTCAGCGTGTGCTTTGTCCTGGATCGCTCGCTGTCCATGGAAGGAATAGTTCCGGGCGGGGCCACGCGTTGGCATATCGCGGTCAAGTGTGTCGCCGAATCGCTGAAAAAACTGTCGGTCGATGCACGAGCTTCGATCCTGACCTTCACGTTGAAGCCGACCTGGCTTGAAAAGCCACGTGTCTTCCTGCCCTTCGACGCGCGCCACGCCGAAGAGCGTCTTGGCAAAGTCACTAGTGATCGCGAGTTCGACGACAGCGGCTACAACACCGACATCTACGCCGCTATGGAGGAGGCCATTTCCGTCACACAAGACGAACGCACGGCAGTGAAGCTGATCATCCTGCTGACCGACGGCGGCGACCGCCGCGCCAACACTGTCGAAGGAAAGCGCCTTTCGGAACTGAAGATTCGCGCGATCAGCAAGGACATCAACATCGTGGCCATCGGCATCGGCGACGAGTTCACCGGCGGCGGGCCCGAAGTTGTGGCCGCGCAGCGCGTGCTGGACGACCTGGCCACCAAGCCCGAGTACAAGTACATCCCCTCTGACCCAAGTAAGGCACCGGCGCTGTTTGTTGAGTCCGTCGAGACCGCATTCAAGACATACGATCGCAAGAAACAGGATGAAGAAGACGCCCGCCGCAAGCGCATCGAGGACCAAAAGGCAGCGGCACTTGAGCCACCCAAGATTGACGTCATGCCCGGGGACTTCCCGCTGGAGATGCAGCCATTCGGCCTCGCGCTGTTCGGCGACGACGCGCTGCCGAAGCCGTCGCCCAAAGTTGCCTGGTTTGCGCGCTGCCTGGCGCGCTCGGACAGTGCCAACGCGCTGAGTGTCACCCGCGAAGGCATCACAAGCCCGGTGCTGTCGTTCCGCGCCTGGGGACTCGGCCGCGTGGGTTTCTGGGGCGCGGGCACGGACCCGGAGGCACTGGGCGAAGTCACCGGCTGGGCCGAGTTTCCCGCATTGTTTGCTGCCTCAGTGCGCTGGCTGCTGCCCGCGGAACAGCCTGACGTGCGCTTGCTTGCTGAGGCCGCAACGGACGGCCTTCGAATTCTGGACCCGCTGCCAGAAGCCAGTTACTACCTGCAAATCGGCGGAACACGAGTCGGCCTGAAACACGAGCAAGGCCGCCTGCTGCCGCAGCAAGGCGAGCTGCCGGTGGGTGCGGCCGAAGTGATCGAAAGTGTAGGCGATGAATCACGCCGCATCGGCGACGTGTACGTCTCGCGGCAACCGGCCAGCGACGCCAGTTTCGTGATGGTGCTGCCCGCTGAGGCCGTGACACCGCTGCCTGCACGCCCGCCGGTGGTGAGCCTGACCCGTGTTCCGGTCACATACCCCGCGCTGTTACTTGCGGCGTTCGTGCTTATCCTGCTGCCGATTGAGCGGCTGGTGCGGAGACGGGCTTGAGCGGGCACGACCACGAAAACCATGATGACGATGACACCGGCGAGTTCCTGCTTGAGGATTTCGCGGTGCCCATGGTCGTCACCAGCGGTGACCCGGCGGGCATAGGCCCCGAAGTCACGCACAAGGCGATCAAGCGCCTGCAACGCAAACACCTGATCCTGCCTGAGCGCCCTCTGGCTGTGCTCGGTGACGCCTACCTGTACGCGCTGTCACTCGAGAAAGCCAGCGCGATGCACACCTACCACATCGTGCCCGCGCAGGACTTCATCGAAGACCCGGGCTTCATGCTGCATCGTCTGGCACCGCAGGGTGACGAACCATGGCGGCCGATCTTCCTGGACTGCGGCAATAAAGATGAACGTGCGATCCGCCCCGGCAAACCCGGCAAGCTCAGCGCTGAACGCGCGGCTACGTATCTGGGCGCTTGCATTGAAATTCTGGAGCAGGGCGTAAGCGACGCGGTGGTCACCGCGCCAATCTGCAAAGACAACATGGACGCGCGCGACTTCCCTTTTCCCGGCCACACGGAAATGTTCGCACAGGCATGCCAGGTGAAGCACCCGGTGATGATGCTGGTGGGGGGCGGGCTGCGGGTCGCGCTGGCCACGATTCATGTGCCCTTGGCCAAAGTACCTGCTCTACTGACGCGCAAGCTGGTGCAGAAGACACTTGAAGTCACCATCGCCGCCTGCCGCGATGACTTCGGTGTTGAGCATCCGCGCATCGCCGTTTGCGGCCTGAACCCGCACGCCGGTGAAAACGGCCGCTTCGGGCCTGAGGAACGCAAAGTGATTGAGCCGGCGATCAAGGCCTGCCGCGGCCGCAGCGTCACGATTGATGGCCCGGTGTCAGCGGACAGCGTGTTTCACTTCGCCAAGGCCGGGCGCTACGACGCCGTGGTCGCGATGTATCACGACCAGGGGCTGATCCCTGTGAAGACACTGGCATTCCACAGCGGCGTGAACATGACCCTGGGGTTGCCCATCGTGCGCACCAGCCCTGATCACGGCACGGCTTTCGATATCGCGGGCAAACACGAAGCCGACGAAGGCGCAATGTACGAAGCCTTCGTACAAGCCCACGAAGTATCTTGCCGCCGCGCGGCACAACTAAGCCGAAGCTGAACGATGGCCGAATGCCAACGGCAACCGCGGGTTGTCCACGAAGAACACGAAGTATCACGAAGAACAGCAACTGCGTTTGGGTTGAACGGCAACTGCGTAACGCCAAGACGCAACGGCGCGCCACGAGCCGCCTCTGGCTTCGGTAGCGGGCATTCGCCTTGCTTCGTGCCTTGGTGTCTTCGTGTGGGAAAGCAGTCGCCGTACTCCGCGCTTCAGGCAGACGCTCAATGCGATCGGCCGCGTTCGGTGCATCGGCAGCTCGCGGCGCTGCTTTGCGCCTTGGTGTAACGCTGTTGCAGTTAACTCGAATTGCAGTACTTCGCGTAAGCCGTTGCGACCAGCTGTTCGATTTGTGCAAGTGACATCGCGCAAGTTCTTTGACCCGGCTTGGTGGGTGGGGTACAAGACTGCGCTCACTTTTCACTACACCAGAGGATTCTCATGCGTGGATGGAAACTGGCTGCCCTGTGCGGCCTGATGCTTGGCGGCCTCACTGTTGGCGGCTGCAGCGACGATGACGACAAGAAGGGTGGCGGCGGAGGGACGATTGTGTTCCCGAGTATCCCCACCAACATCCCTGCGCTTCCAGCTGGGCCGATCGGCATCAACGTCAGCGGCGGCAACGGTGCAACCAATGAGTCGGGCGGCGACGCCGGCGATATCACTGTGGCCACGGGCTCAGGCACCATCCGGCGCGATGACGGCCGCAGCTTGCCGGGCATCAGCACGAACTTTCTGACGGCCGGCGTGATGGCGGACAACGTGGTCACGTACGCGGAACTGGCGGCGATTGACCCGACGGCGTTCACGGAAAACGGCGGCACGGCGTCGCTTGACCTCGTGGGCGCGGACTTCCACCTGCCTTCCGGCGTGACGCTGAGCCTCGGCGACGCGCCGCTTGCGGGCATATTCACCGTGGCGATTCGCGCTTTTGGAAGCGGCGACGTGATCCGGCTTGACGGCCCGGTCGTTACCACGCCGCCGTCGCTGACGGGCAGCGTTTCGCTTGCGCTGGAAAGCCTGTCCAACACGGGCACCGCGATTGCGATCTCGGGCACGGTGGATGTTTCCGCCAGCACGGGCGGCGCGAATGATGGCGGCGAGATCCTGATCTCGGCCGACCATGGCTCGGTGTTGCTGCGGGGCCTGCTCTTGTCGGTGGGTGCGGGTGGCGGCGCGAGCGATGAGGGCGGAGACGGCGGCAGCGTGTCGATCTTTGTTGACCGAGGCGCGATCCTGATCGACGCCGACCGACTGGTCGCCAACGGCGGTGTCGGCAACGGCACCGGTGACGGCGGCAACGGCGGCGACATCAACTTCAACACCGGCTTCTATACTCGCCAGCGCATCGATTGGGGCTTTGAGGCCGACGGTGGTGCCAGCACCGGCAGCGGCACTGGCGGCACTGGCGGCGATGTGTTCCTCGATTACAACTCGGACATTGAGTTGTTTGTGGGCGCCACGGCCAGCGGCGGCAATTCCGGCACCGGCACCGGTGGTCAGGCCGGCCGTTTCTTTGCGTCCGGCGATTGGGTTCGCGGCGCGGTGCGGGCCACAGCCAATGGCGGCGATGGCGCTGTCGGCGGGACGGCTGACCTTGGCCTGTTTTCGATCAATGTGGCGGTAGACGGCGAAAGCATTACCGGTGTGGCCGTGATTGCCACCGCCAACGGTGGCATCGGTGCCAACGGTACGTCGGGGGACGGGGGTCAGGCCTCCATCTACCACGACGGGGCATGGTGTGTGAATGTGCGGTTGACGGTCGAGGCCCAGGGCGGCAGTTCGGCCACCGGCCTTGACGGCGGAGATGGCGGGTTGGGCCAGATCCAGGGCTATGGAGTGACCCGCAATGCGTTCCTTAACGCCACGCTTCACGGTGGAAGCGCGCTGCTTACCGGTGGCGATGGTGGCACTGCCAACGTCACTTGCTTCTCCAACTTTGGTGAGGAGTTGCAGGCGTTGGTTGACTTGGCGGCCAATGGCGGCAACGGTGAACTGGTGGGCGGAGCGGGCGGCAACGTATCTTTGCAGCTGTCCCAGACCGAAGCCGAAGTTGAAGTGAACATCCTGGCCAACGGTGGCGACATCATCGGCTCGCCCACTTCACCGTCGCCTCCGGGCGGCGGGGGCACCGTGCAGGTCGGCAACGGCTCGGCGTTCTCGATTGACCTGACGCTTGCGGGCTCTATCCGTGGCGGTACGGGCTTTTCAGCTCCTGGCGGCAATGGCGGTTTGCTGACCATGAACATGGCCGACCAGGGCGGCTACGCGATGATCAATACTGTCGGCACCTTCGACATGCGCGGCGGTACCTCAACGACGGGCAATGGCGGCCTTGGCGGCCGCGCGTTCCTGGAATGCGGCGAACTGGGCTGGTTCGAAAGCGACACACTGAACCTCGACCTGCGCGGCGGCGATTCACCGACGGCCAACGGCGGCCACGGTTCGGGTGATGTCGCGGTGACGCAGGATGGCCTGCTGGGCGAATTCCTGGGCCATGCCTGGATCCGCGGCGGTACGATCAATGTGTCCGGTGGCAACGGATCAACGGTCTCCGGTACTGGCGAGGGCGGCGCGCCCGGAGATGCCTCGCTGTATTCGGAGCGCCACGACATCAACGTCGGTGCTACGATTCTGGCCAACGGCGGCAACGGCGTGGGCAACGGGGGCGGCAGCTCGGGCGGCGAAGTGATCGAGATCAGCACTGACGAGGACGGTGACGGGATTGCAGGCACGACCCGCGTAACCGGCACACTGCGCTCGCGCGGTGGCGACTCCACCGGCGGCAACGGCGGCGACGGCGGCTACATCTGGCTGAACAATGCCAACACCGGAACACCCATTAGCGGGGGCGACATCTATGTGTCGGGCACCATTGAGTGTATCGGCGGCAACACCACCGCAACCAGTGCAGAAGGCGGCGGCGCCACAGGCATCGAGATATCCAGCGACGGCAATGTCCTGAACATCTCCGGCACCGTGCGTACACAGGGCGGCACTGGTGAACAAGGCGGCTCGGGCGGAGCGATCCAGGTGGCCGCGCATGACAACACAGTCATCACGATCAGCGGCACCCTGGAAGCAATTGGCGGTGCCGGCTCCGACGACGGCGGTGCGGGTGGCGACATCGAGATTGGTTCATCCGGCTTCAGCCAGCCGGCGCTTTCGATCACGTTCACCAACAGCGCGGTAGTGCGCTCGCAGGGTGGCGCAGGGGTGAACACTGATGGCGCAGCCGGTTTGATCAGTATCGACGCGGTCGGCACGGCCGGTGCCAACGTCAGTGTGGCCGCGGGTGCAGTCATCGAGGCCCTCGACGGCGCTGGCGTGAGCGTGCCTGGCAACGTCACAATTGACTAAGCAGCAACGATTCCAATGCAACGCCCGCGCAAACGCGCGGGCGTTGTTGTTTGATGCGCGGCGGTTTCAAACAGTGCAACCGAACTGCGGACGACCGCCAACACTGGCACTTCAGGCGCCAACCTCCAAACTCCGCATGGCTTCGCGGTTTCTTTGGCGTTTTGGCGCTTTGGCGGTGAATGCCGTTGCCGTTCTTAGTGGCGTTTCGTGGACAAACGCTGTTGCCGTGCCCGGCGTTTGCGGCCGTGAATCGTTTCATCACGCGGAGGCTGTCGTGTTTGATGACAACGACGAAAATCCCCCGCCGCGCTGGCTGGTGTACGGCATCACGGCCGCAGCCAGTGTTTCCGTGCTGAGCCTGATGGCGATGGCACTGTGGCTGCTTTTGGCCTACTGGGTTCCCGCCCGGTGGCTTCCTTGATGCGTTCACGCGGGCAAGGCGTCCGGCGAGCCCTGCCACTCGTAAGTGCGGTAGTCTTTGACCAGCCCGCCGCGTTCCGGATTGCGCAGGATGTGTTCGCGCGCGTGGTGAAGTGTTGACGCGTCAACATCGTACCTCGCGAAGCCCTCGCGCCAGCCCAGTGTGCCCAGCCCTCGCGCTTCCATCGCCTTGTTGATCCAGCGCTTGATGCGGCCGACGAACTTGTCGAGGTCCTTGATCGGCTTTTCGCGGCCGAACAGCAGATGGATGTGGTCGGGCATGATTACCCAGGCGTAGATGTCGGCGTGGCGCGTGCGGAACTGCTCAATCACCTGCCGCACCGCGCCCGCGTGGGTCTGGGTGTGCAGGCGCCGGGTTTCCGACGCGCGATTCAGCATCAGAGTAATGTTGTAGTAGTGCATCAGCAGCAGCGTGGTGAACGTTGAAGACGCGCCAGCACAGCGCTGGCCCGCACGGGCTCAGTTGCGAATCCGGCCGGTATCACCGCGACATCCGGCAGCACCAGCCGCAACTGCTGCGCGTATTGGCCCAAGTTGCGCTCAGCCACCACCAGGTGCTTCACGCCATGCCGTGCGGCGCGAATCACGACGCTTTCAGGAAACGGCCACAGCATGTCCAGCCGCAGGTGGTGCACGCGTTGGTTTTCTGCCCGCGCGGCCGCGACCGCCTTTTCGGCGGCGACGGCCGCGAAGCCGTAGCTGACCACGAGCCACTCGGCGCGCGCTTCGCCGGGGTCGGTGTCAAAGTGGTGGGGGATGCTGGCGTCGGACAACGCGGCCGCGCGGCCGGCAATTTCGCGTGCTTCACGCTCTGCGTCAGGAAGCTCAATCGGCGGCAGCGGCAGCTTGTTCACGGCCGGCGGCTTGATCGCGAGTTGCTGCACCGGGTGCATAGTGCTTGGTGCACTACTAACTTCGGGCTCAAGCAGCAGCACGACCGGGGCCTGCGTGGCGCGCGCGCACTCGGCGGCGAAGGCTGCCAGCGGCGCGCATTGCTCGGGCGTGTGGGGGATCAGCACCACCGGGCACGCGCCGAAGGGAAAGCCCCAACGAATCGCGTTCACGTCGAGGCTCTGGCCGGGTGCGGGGCCTTCGATCACGGCCACACGCGGGTGGCCGATGCGCGCGTCGTGCAGCAAGGCCGCGGCCTCAAGCGGGAATGCCCCGGGCGCAAGCACCACGTGCGGCACTTCGCGCTCAGCCAATGCGGCCAGTGCCGCGATGCGGCCGGTTATGGCGATGTCCGCGCGGTCGGGCATGGGCTAGTCCTGGGCGGCGGCCATGTGCTTCTTGGCCTTGAGTGGGTTTCCGGCGGCTTGTTCAAGTTCAGCCAGTGCGATGTGCGCGGATTTGTAGGCGGGGTTCAGTTCCAGCACGCGTTCAAAGGCCTTGCGCGCGTCGTCAAGCCTGCGGTCGCGCATCAGGAAGCCGCCATCAAGCATGTGCGGCTCGGGCCATTCGGGGCGCTGCTTCATGGCGGTGGCGAGGTCGGCGCGGGCGGAGTCCTTCTCGCCTTCCTCCCAGAACAAGGCCGCGCGCACCAGCAGCGCCAGCGTGAAGTTGGGGTCAAGGCGAAGCGCGCTGTTCACGTCGCGAAGGGCTTCGCTGTAGCGCTTGCGGTTGCGCAGCACGACCGCGCGGTTGTACAGCGCCTCGGCATTGTTGGGTGCAAGCTCAATCGCGCGGCCGTAGCGCTCGAGTGCCAGCTCGAACTTGTCGGCCAGAAAGCTGACGCCGCCGAGGTTGTTGTACAGCGTGCTGAATATGCCCTTGTCGGTAAGGGGCGTCAGGTACACGCCGGCTTCGACAGCGTTGACGTGAAAGCGGTGTTCAGACCAGTACTGCAACTCGTCGCGCATGGCGCCGTAGGCCGTGGTTTCGACCAGCGTCTTGAAGGGTGTGCCGTCGTTTTCGGTATCGGTGTAGATGACCGCAAAGTGCCCGGGAATGCGTACGCCGCGCACATCAAGGCCGGCCGCCTGGCCAAACACGATGTAGGCCATGCTGAGCGTGACGCAGTACCCGAAACGCCGGGTGAGCACGCGATCAAAGAACAGGTTTTCCGGGTTGGTGCCGCCGGTGTCGTTTTGGTCAAAGCGCAGGCCCAGCTTCACGTGCACGAAGTTGGCCAGCGTGCGAAGCCGCATGCGCGGGCTTTTATCGCGGCGCAGTTCTTTGCGCAGGTCCTGCGTGTAGGCCTCAAAGCGGGCCAGCTTGGGTTCGATTTCGGGTGTGTAGGGTTCGGACGCGAATTCACCGTAATACTTGGCACTGAACAGAAGCAGCGCGCGCGGCAGGTCGAAATCGTCCTGTTGCAGCATCTCTTCAAGTGTCTGTGGTCTGGCTGGCTGCGTGTCGGGTTGTGTGCTTGACGTAGCGTCCGGTGCGTTGTCGCGCCCGTTGTCCGGGGGCAGCTGGCGCTGTTGCGCGGTGCAACCCGCAAGCAGCAAACATGCAAGCACGACAGGCAGTATCGCCTGTCGTGCCCCGAATGCGCTGAGTGACGCCGTTGTCATGGATTCCCGGTGCCTGCTACTCCTGCTCGAATTGTACGGGCACATCCACGGTCTGGCCAGCAACCACGGTGAATGTGGCCGTTGCCGGTTTGTATCCGGGCAGCGTCATCGTGATCGTGTAGGTCTCGGCCGGCATGTCCTTGATGACAAATGCGTTCTGCCCGCTCGATTGCGTCACGTTGCCGGACTGGTCAAAGAAATCGAGGAAGGTGAAGCGCTTCTTGAAGGCCTCACCCTTGCTGTTGACGATGTCGTATTGCAGCTCCATCGCCGTGGCCACGTTGATGTCGGCGTTTCCCACGATGATCTTGGCCGCGCCGGCCGTCGCGAACGCGAAGGCAAGCGACACGGTCTGTCCGTTGGTGAACTTCACTTTGTTATAGGTGACCGGTGTGTAGCCCGTGACCGACAGCGTAATCGTGAACGTGCCCTCAGGCAGGTTCTCAACCGTGAACTCTTTCGACTGCGTCAGGTTGATGCCGTTGTCAAAGCCGCCCAGTGACAGCGGCTGCCCTTTGTCGTCTTCAATCGTCAGCGCCGCGATCAGCCCGAAGCCGCCGATGCCCTTGGCGTCGTCGAGGCCTGTGACCGTGCCTTTCAGCGAGGCACCTTGCGCGGGCAGCGTCAGCACAATCCCGCCCACGCTGGCGCGCACGTTCATGTAGGGGCGGCTGATCATGCCGTTCTTTTCGCTGCGGGCGGAAAGTCTGTAGAAGCCCGGGCTGAGCCCCTTCACAGTAAAGTTGCCAGTCTTGTCGTCGTACTCGCCTTCGCTGAAGACCATCATCTCCAACTCATTGATGTCTTCTTCGCTTTCGGCGCGGTCGGTGCCGTCCGGGTTCACCGGGCTGGCCAGCACGCGCACGCGGCCTTCCGGCAGCTTGCCGCCTTCGACTTCGACGCGGCCACCGATGGTGACCGTCACGAAGTCCACGTTGAACTCCATGTCCCCTTCTTTGTCCACGCGCAGGCGCACTCGCACCAGGCTGGGCATGCGGCCGCCCGATTGCGCGATCTGGTAGGTCCCCAACGGCACGCTGCGGAACTCATAGTTGCCGCTGGCGTCGGTCTTGGCGTTGTTGAACGCGAAACCGCCGCGGCTGCCGCCGATCAACACAAGGTCTTTGTCTGCGTAAGCCTGGCCGTCCACGGTCGCGCGGCCGTAGATGCGCGCGGTGCCGGGCTGCTGGTCGTAGATGTCGAACTGTACGCGTTCACCGGCCTTGATCGCGATCTGCTTGCTCGGGTTTGGCAGCAGCAGGCGCGCAAAGTCGCCATCCAGGCGCGTTACCGTGTAGGTGCCGGGCGTGAGGCCGCTGATTTCATAGTTGCCCATGCGGTCGGTGTAGATAGTGCGGATCGTGGCCGGGTCGGTGCCCAGCGGGGTCACGGCCGTGACGGGCACGCCCGACAGGGGCCGGTTGCTGGCGTCGTAAACGCGGCCGTAGACAGTGCCGCCCGTGGGCAGCGCGAAGTTGTGCTCGAGCTGCTGGCCGGCTTTCAGTTCCAGTTCAGGGCTGACGTACTTCTGATAGGCCCGCGCGTTGGCGAGCAGCACGAACTTGCCTTCCTTCAGCCCGGTCAGTCGGTAGCGGCCCTCGGCGTCAGTCTTGACGCTGGCCTGCACAAAACCACCTTCTCCGCGGTCGGGCAGGGTCTCGGCAAAGAAGGCCTTCATCACCGTGCCCAGCATCGCCGGGCCGGAAGCGTCGTAGGCGGCCACGGGCACGTCGGGCACCGGGTAGCCATTCTGGTCCATCACCTGGCCGAAGATCTCAGCGGCGGGTTGCAGCGTAATCGTGACCGTCGCCGGTGTTGACGGGTCAAGGGTGACCTGCGAGGTCGTGTTTGCGTACCCTTCGGCTGAAGCGGTAATGCCCTGCGGCCCGGCAGGCACGCCGCCCAGGCTGAAGTTGCCGTTTTCGTCGGTGACGGTGCTGACAGCACGCGGCGGGGTTCGTACGCCGGCGATCATTTCGCCGCCACGCTGGAAGTCGTTGTCATTGAAGTAGACGCTGGCGCCGGCCACGGGCTCAGACTTGTTGTTGATGACCTTGCCGGTGACAGTGCAGCCGGCGTCCATTTCGATCGTGATTTCGCGGCGCTGGCCGCTGCGCACGCGCACGTTGCGCTGCCCGACTGCATAGCCGGGCGCGAACGCGCGCAGCATCAGGCCGCCCATGGCGTCTCCTTCGTTGCCCGGCGGCGCAATCCCCGGCGGCACAGTGTCAAACAGGAACTTGCCTTCCTCATCGGTGGTCGTGTTCGCGAGCGCGCCGCCGAACAGCGAGCCCAGCTCAACGGTGGCACCCACCAGCGGCGCGCGGTCAGCCTTGCGGATCACGCGGCCTTCGACAATGCCGGCCTCAAGCAGGATGAAGGGCAGCAGCTCAAAGTTGGCGTACTCGCCCAGTTCGCATTGCTGCACGGCGCGGGTCATTGGGTTGATTTCGCTGGCGGTCCAGCCCTTCTTGACCGCGCGCATCAGGTAGTTGCCCGGCGCCAGCGCGGTGACTTCAAAGCGCCCCTGCGAGTCGCTGACCACCGGCTTCACGCGGCCGAGCAGCTTGCCCAGGCGCTGCTCCAAGGCACTGCGGCCGTCCACTTCAATGCTGACGCCCTCAAGCGGTGTGCTGTCGGCGCCATTCAGGACTTCGCCGTAGGCGCGGGCCTGGTCATAGATGCGCAGCGAAAGGCCTTCGGTTGGCTTGTCGGCCTGCACCGTGAAGAGCTCGGTGGCGCTGAGTGCCTTGCCTTCCATCAGGCAGGCGACGACGTGCGCCTCTCCGATCGCGACTTGCACGTCGATGAACAGGAACTTGCCGTCGGCGTCGGTGACGGCGGTGGGGCCCGTGGACGCGTTGTCGTCAAGGCGCAGCAGGGTGACAGTCGCGCCTTCAGCGGGGTCGTCGAAGCTGTCGATTGCGATGCCCGACACGCTGGTCGCGGTGAAGACGAGCACCTTGGGGGCAACAACCGGCTTGTCGCCGCCGACACGGACCGGGGCGGGCGGAGTCTCGTCCACTTCGGGTTCGCGAGGCTGGGTGTTGTCGGTATTGGCTGGCGTGTCGTCGCGTTCGGTGTCGTTGTCGGCGATGAGCTTGTTGGCGCGCGGTTGTGGGCCGCTGCCCGTGTCTTGCATCAGGACCAGGCCGATCACGAAGCCGATCACGACCAGCAGCAGAAGTCCAACCAGCAACGGCAGCTTTTTGTCTCGCATGTCAGTTCCCGAATCGTCCCCAAGTCAAACATCGCGCGATGTTTATGGTGTACTGAACGGGCGGATACTCACGCCGAAAGTGGGCGATCGAAAGGGCAACGACAAACTGCGGTTGTCCACGAAGTACACGAAGGATCACGAAGCACAGCACTTCGCATCTGGTGAACTAAGGCGGCTGCTCGCCAAAGGCCTGGCATGGTTGCGCAGTTGCCATTTGGCGTTTTGGCGGTTAGCGCAGTTGTCGAGCTTCGTGGTGCTTCGTGTACTTCGTGGATAAACGCAGTTGCCGTTCAAGCCCTACCGGACCAGCTTGGCGTTGGCCCAGTTGGCTCGGTCCTGGATGTCGGCGTTGTCGGCGGCCAGCACCTCAAGCTTGATCTGGCGGGCGTTCAGCACGTCGATGTCGAGCGTTTTCACGGGCGATGAACGCAGCAGTACACCAGACTCGTACACGAGCTTGCCGTCCACATAGACCTTGAACTCGACGCTTGCCAATTCGCCGGCGCTGTCGTCCACGCCGATGTCGCAAAGGAAGCGTTTGTAGCCGCGGTTCAGGTCATAGGTGACGCTGCTGATCGCGTGCACGCCAAGCCCCTTGGGGTACACCTTGCCGCGCATGCTGATCGCGCCGCCGCCCTGGGCCTGGTCGCGGCGGATTTTGAACAGGTACTCGTCGTAGTTGAAGTCGGCGGGCAGGTAGAACGGCCGCTCTTTCGGCGTCTCGGCAAATTCCATGTCACTCAGGTAAATGTACTTGCCGTTCTTCATGCTGATCGAGATCAGGTTGGCCTCTTCCAGTGCGATTTCGACCTTGTCGGTGGCGCGGCGGCCCTTGAGCGCGGTGTGCTCGAGCTTCAACTTGCCTTCGCCCCAGCTGGTAAGCACGCCGCTCAGGATCGTGCCGTCGCGCAGGGTGAAAATGCCCATCAGTTTGTCGAAGGGCTTGTACTTGGGTCGGTAGCAGACGATGCCGCGGATGCGGTTCCAGTCGTATTTCACGCCTTCGTACTTGTCGCCGTCGAGGGTGGCGTTGTACAGCCACACGCCCTCTTTGGTGACACGCACCAGCTCAGAGCCGCGGTCCACCTGGGCCGGGGTTTCGCCCACGGCGGCCCAGTGCACGACGTCAACTTTCTCGTCCGCCGCCAGCTCAGGCAGCGTGTTGGGCTGCACGTTGGCGACGTACTCAATGCGGCTGACGGCGTCGTTGCGGATTCGGATGTCGGTAAAGCGCTTGCCGCGCAGCACGAAGGACTCTTCGTCGCCGTCGGGTGAGACATCGGGCGTGCCGTACAGCACGTCACCGTTGACCAGGTACACGCGCAGCGGCGCGTCGGCGGGCTTGCGCTCATCGCCTTGCTGGCCGAAGTTGACTTCTTCGATTTCATCCAGCGGGATGCGCTCCGGCACTTCGCTGCCTTCCACGGCGACTTCAAGGCGGCCCTGCACGTCCACCTTAACCACTTTGCCCGTGACTGGCGGCTTGAACACACTTGTGATGACAGCCTGTGAGGCCAGCACCGGGGCCAGCAGCGCCAAAACCAGAATGGGGAACAGAAGTCGCATCACATCTCCTCGTACACCCAACCAATGTACGAAACCCGCGCACGGAACAGGAGTGCGAATCGGTGCTCGGTCGGTGCTTAGTGCCCGGTGCTCAGTGCTCGGGGAACGGCAGCTACCTGAACAGCCAACTGCGCGTACAGCCATCGGCCCTTTCTTCATTGCCCTCGCTGTACCCCGCTGTTGCCGTTGTTTTTGCCGTTGCGCACCAAGCACTGGGCACCGAGCACTGACGGGCACCCGCCATCTGCCAATCGGGCAGACCCGGCTTTTCGCTGGTTGGGTCGCTGTCAGTTTGGCGGCGGTGGCTTGAATGACCTTCGCCACGATTCGGGTATGTCGTTGTAACGCTCGGAATACGTGTGTGTTACGACGTCTGTGCCGGCCACTCCAGAGCCGGATTCTCGTTGGCATTGGTTTTGCACTTTGCGCCGAGCGCATTGGTCAAACTGACGGAGAACACTGAGATGGCAGCCAAGCAGATCGTATTCGACGCGGAAGCCCGGCAGAAGCTTGCACAGGGTGTTGAGAAACTCGCTAAAGCCGTAGTTTCAACCCTCGGCCCCAAGGGCCGCACGGCGGTGCTGGACAAGGGCTGGGGCTCACCCACGATCACCAAAGACGGCGTCACGGTCGCCGAAGAAATCGAGCTGACCGATCCCTACGAAAACTGCGCGGCCCAGATGGTCAAGCAGGTCGCCAGCAAGACCAGCGACATCGCCGGCGACGGCACTACTACCGCGACCCTGCTGGCCCATGCGATCTACGGCGAAGGCAGCAAGCACGTCATCAGCGGCGCCGATGCCAACGCGATTCATCGCGGCATCAAGAAGGCCGTCGAGCGCGTCAGCGAAGAACTCACCAAGATGAAGCGCCCCGTTGAGGGCAAGAAGGAAGTCGCCTACGTCGCCAGCATTGCCGCCAACAACGACCCCCGCGTGGGCAAGATCATCGCCGACGCGCAGGAGAAGGTCGGCAAGGACGGCGTGATCAGCGTGGACGAAAGCAAGACGGCCGAAACCCAGGTTGACGTCGTCGAAGGCATGCAGTTCGACCGCGGCTATCTGTCGCAGCACTTCGTGAACAAGACTGAAACTGTCACTGTCGAGTTCGAAAAGCCGCTGATCCTGATCTACGAAGACAAGCTCAGCAACGCGCAGGCACTGGTGCCGCTGCTTGAGCAAGTCAGCCAAAGCAACCGCCCGCTGCTGATCATCGCCGAGAACGTTGAAGGCGAAGCGCTTTCGACGCTGGTGGTGAACAAGCTGCGCGGCGTGCTGAATGTGTGCGCGGTGAAGGCACCGGGCTACGGCGACCGCCGCAAGGCCATGCTCGAAGACCTGGCTGTCCTCACCGGCGGCAAGGCGTTCATGAAGGACTTGGGCGACAAGCTTGAGGACATCACACTCAAGCAGCTCGGCACGGCCAAGAAGGTCGTGATAGACAGCGAAAACACCACCATCATCGAAGGTGCCGGCAAGACCGCCGACATCAAGAACCGCAGCGAAGAAATCCGCCGCGAAATCAGCACCACCACCAGCGACTACGACCGCGAGAAGTTGCAGGAACGCCTGGCCAAGCTTTCCGGCGGCATCGCAGTCGTCAAGGTCGGAGCAGCCACTGAGCCTGAAATGAAAGAGCTCAAGGCCCGCGTCGAAGACGCCCTGCACGCCGTGCGCGCAGCCACCGACAAAGAAGAAGGCGGCATCCTGCCCGGCGGCGGCGTTGCGCTGCTGCGCGCCAGCCAGGTGCTTGAGAAGTTCAAGGCTGACAGCGCCGATGAGCAAGTCGGTGTCGACATCGTGCACAAGGCCCTCTCGCGCCCGGCGCGCCAGATCGCCGAGAACGCCGGCCGCCACGGCAGCGTGATCGTGCGCCACATCCTGGCCGACAAGAGCAAGAGCTTCGGCTACAACGCGCTGACCGACACCTACGGCGACATGTTCGAGATGGGCATCGTCGACCCGGTCAAGGTCACCAAGTCAGCCCTGCAAAACGCAGCCAGTGTGGCCGGCCTGATGCTAACCACCGAAGCCATCATCACCAAGGTCGCCGAAGACGAACCCGCCGACATGGGCGGCGACCACCACGAAGACATGGACTACTAACCAGACCGCGAAAGCATACCGGAGCAAACCATGGCAAAGACCGCACACGTCAAACTGCGTCCCCTCGATGACAACATCGTCGTGCAGCCTGCCGACGCCGAAGAAAAGACCGCCGGCGGCATCGTGCTGCCCGACAGCGCCAAAGAAAAACCCCTGCGCGGCGAAGTCGTGGCCACCGGCCCCGGCCGCACGCTAAAGAACGGCAAGCGCCTCGAGCCCAGCGTAAAGCGCGGCGACACGGTGATGTTCGGCCGCTACAGCGGAAGCGACATCAAGATCGACGGCGTCGAATACAAGATCCTCAAGGAAGCCGAGATCCTCGCCATCATCGAATAGCGCCGGCACCTGAGAACAGGAGCCCGGAGCGTAAGCGAAGGGTAGACAAACATCGGAATCGAAGCGTCGGGCTAGCACCCAACGCAAGAACCCACAAAGGGATGAGACATGAGCAGCAAACAGATCCTGTACGAAGTTGACGCCGCGCGCAAACTCGCTGATGGTGTGGCCAAGCTCGCAGCCGCGGTTTCCGCCACGATGGGCCCTTCCGGTCGCAACGTGATTATCCAGAAGTCCTTTGGCGCCCCGCTGGTCGTGAATGACGGCGTGACGGTGGCCAAGGACGTGGAACTGGAAGACCCGTTTGAGAACATGGGTGCCAAGCTGGTTATGGAAGTCGCTTCCAAGACCAACGACGAAGCCGGCGACGGCACTACCACCGCCACTGTGATCGCCAACGCGATCGTGCAGGAAGGCCTGCGTATGTCCGGCCACGGGCACAACCCGCAGGACATCAAGCGCGGGATCGAGAAGGCGACCGAAGTGGCCGTCAACTGGCTGAAAGACAACAGCCGCAAGATCAAGAACAGCGACGAGCTTCGCGCCGTCGCCACGATCAGCGCCAACCAGGACGCCGAGATCGGCAAGCTGATGGCCGAAGCCATTGAGAAGGTCGGCGACGAAGGAGTCGTCACCATCGAAGAAGGCAAGGGCATTGAGACTGAGCTGAACTACGTCGATGGCATGCAGTTCGACAAGGGCTACCTCAGCCCGTACTTCATCAACAAGGCCAACGAGTTGACGGTTGAGTACGAGAACGCCCGCGTCCTGATTTTCGAGAAGAAGATCAGCAGCGTACGTGAAATCGTCCCGATTCTCGAAAAGGCCGCCCAAAGCAGCGCGCCGCTGCTCATCATTTCCGAAGACATCGAGAACGAAGTGCTGGCGATGCTGGTGTTGAACCGCCTGCGCGGCATGCTGCAGGTTGTGGCCGTAAAGGCCCCCGGCTTCGGCGACCGCCGCAAGGCCATGCTCGAAGACATCGCGCTGCTTACGGGCGGCACCGCAATCAGCGAAGACCTGGGCATCAGCCTTGAGAACGTTGACTTCGGCCAGCTCGGCACAGCCAAGCGCATCATCGTGGACAAAGACAACACCACGATCATCGAAGGCGGCGGCAAGAAGAAGGCCGTTGAAGAACGCGTGGCCATGCTGCGCACGCAGATCGCGGCCTCCACCAGCAACTACGACAAAGAGAAGCTGCAAGAACGCCTCGCGAAACTGACCGGCGGCGTGGGCCAGATCCGTGTTGGCGGCCAGACTGAGTCGGAGATGAAGGAACGCAAGTTCCGCGTCGAAGACGCGCTCAATGCCACCAAAGCAGCCAAGCAGGAAGGCGTGGTTTGCGGCGGCGGCGTAAGCTACCTGCGTGCAAGCCAGGCGATCCGCGCCACCAAGTTCAAGGGTGATGAGCTGATCGGCGCCAACATCCTGGCCGATGCGCTGGAGGCCCCGTGCCGCCAGATCGCCGACAACGCGGGCTTTGACGGTACCGACGTGGTCGAAACACTGAAGGAATCCACCAAAGAAACGGAAGGCTTCAACGCGCTGATCGGTGAGTACGGCGACATGTTCAAGATGGGCGTGATTGACCCGGCCAAGGTGGCGCGCTGCGCGATCCAGAACGCCGCCAGCATCGCGGGCCTGATGCTGACCACCAACACGCTGGTCACCGACCTGAAGAAGAAAGACCAGAAGGTCGTCGGGGCCACGGCGTAGTGATAAGGGCCCCGTGGCAACGCGGGGCCCGCTGATTTTGGCGGAACACGCATTGGCCGCTTCGCGTTACAGGACCATACCTGTAACCGGAGACAGTCATGAGTCAGCGTGTGATGCAGGGCCTTGCGGTGTTTGCACTGGTGTTGGCGGCTGGTGTGGCCGGGTTTTTCGCGAGTTCGTTTGTCGCGCAACCGGCCGAAGTGAAGGCCGCGCCGTCTGAGACATACGAATACGGCTTCTTGCTGCCGGTGCCGCGGCTTGAAGGCTACGAGATTGACCTGAACCGCTGGGCCAGCCCGCAGCAGGACAAGGATTACCTGGTTGCGCACGTCTTCGCTTATGAAGAAGGGCAGAACCAGTTTGAGCGACGGTTGAATTGCCTGCGCCGCGTCAACGAACTGGCCGAGAAAGGCTGGGAACTGACCGACGCCGAAACCGGCCTGATGCGCCGGAAGAAGTAGCGCGCGCTCACACCGGGCGCCGCACCGGTGATAAGAATGGCAAAGCGCGACTACTACGAAATCCTGGGTGTAGCCAAGAACGCGGGCAAGGCCGAAATCAAGAAGGCCTACCATAAGCTCGCGCTCAAGCACCACCCGGACCGCAACGCCGGCAACGCTGAGGCCGAAGAGAAATTCAAAGAGGCCGCTGAGGCCTACGCGATTCTGTCTGACGACCAGAAGCGGCAGCAGTATGACCAGTTCGGCCACACCGGACCGGGCGGCCCCGGTTTCTCGAACGTCGAGGATATCTTCAGCGCGTTCTCGGAAATCTTCGGCGGCAGCATGTTCAGCGACTTCTTCGGCGGTGGCGGCGGCCCGCGCAACCGCAATCGCGGACGTCGCGGCGCCAGCCTGCGCTGCGGCATCGAGCTGGACTTTGCCGACCCGGTGGACGGCGCCGAAAAGACCATCAGTCTGCGTCGCAACGAATCATGTGAAACCTGCAACGGCAGCGGCGCCAAGGCTGGCACCGCGCCTCAGACCTGTCCGCAGTGCCAGGGTGCGGGCGTGGTGATGACCAGTGCCGGCTTCTTCTCGATGCGCAGCACCTGCCCGCGCTGCGGCGGCAAGGGCGACGTTGTCACGGACCCCTGCGGCACATGCAGCGGCACCGGCCGCGTGGCCCGCGAGCGCGAAATCACGATCAAGATCCCTGCCGGCATCGAAGACGGCATGACGCTGCGAGTCGGCGGCGAAGGGGAAAGCGGCGAAGGCGGCGCACCCCCGGGCGACTTGTTGTGCGACGTGCGAATCCGCCCGCACAGCCTGTTCAAGCGCGCCGGTGCCGACGTGTACCTTGAGCTGCCGGTGGGTTTTGCGCAGGCGGCGCTGGGCGCAAAGATCGAAGTGCCCACGTTGCGCGGCAAGACCGAGCTCAAGATCGCCAGCGGCTCGCAAAGCGGCCAGGTCATGCGCATGAAGGGTGAGGGCTTCCCGAAACTGGATGGCTACGGCAAGGGCGACCAGCTTGTTGAGATCGTGGTCGAGGTGCCCACCAAGCTGACCAAAGAGCAAGAGAAGCTGTTGCGCGCGTATGCCGAGTCCGAGGAACAGAACATCACCCCGGAACGCAAGTCGTTCCTGGACAAAGTCAAAAAGCTGCTGAGCAGGTAAGCCATGGCCAAGAAAGAACAACCCAAGACTGACTCGCACGAGCCCGTGCCCCAGGGCGACCTGCACGAAGGCGACGTCGCGCACGAAGCACTGGCCGATAAGGCCGCTGCGGCCGCGCAGCCTTCACCCGCCGAAGAGGCGACACGCTTGCGCGCCTTGCCTGATGCCGACCTGTTGAAACTGGCTGATGAGGCCGCCCGGGCAGATCACTGGCTCGACGTCGCGCGCCGCACCCAGGCAGAACTCGAGAATACCGTGCGCCGCCTGCGCCGCGACAGCGACGACGCGCTCAAGTACGCCAACAGCGGCCTGGCGCGTGAAATGCTGCCGGTGCTGGACAACCTCAGCCGCGCGCTTGAGGCGGCCGCGAAGTCGAAAGACTTTGAGGGCCTGTTCAAGGGTGTGGAACTGACGCAGAAGCTGTTCCAGGACGCGCTGGCACGCTTTGGCATTCAGCCGATTGAAACGGTGGGGGCAACGTTTGACCCGGCGTTCCACGAGGCGCTGATGACCGCCAGCCGCGACGACCTGGAGAACAATGCCGTAGCCGCCGAGTTCGAGCGCGGGTACCGCCTGCACGACCGCGTACTTCGCGCGGCCAAAGTACAAGTCAACAAGAAGTAAACGGAGCCGCGATGCCAACCTACGACTACCAGTGCCCCGATTGCGGCCACGAGTTTGAAGAGTTCCAGAGCATCAGCGCCAAGCCGATCAAGAAGTGCCCCAAGTGCGGCAAGCGCAAGGTGAAGCGTCTGATCGGCAGCGGCGCGGGCGTGATCTTCAAGGGCACCGGCTTCTACCAGACCGACTACAAGGGCAGCAGCAAGCCGGCCTCAAAGCCCGAGAGCACTGACACCAAGCCCGCCCCGGCACCCGAAAAGCCGGCAGCCAAGCCGGACAGCAAGCCCGGCACCAAAGCGGACTAGCATGGCCAAGCCCCGTCGCAAACTGTGCCCCGAATGTGGCCGCCGGTTCGAAGTGACCACGCCCCGCGGACCGGGCTTCCCGTTTTGCAGCGAGCGCTGCAAAACGCTTGATCTGGCCAAATGGATCCAGGGCAACTACGCAATCGTGGAAGACTTGAAGAGGGGCCACGACCTCGTCGAAAACGACGATGGTTGACCGCGCACTGCAACGGCACCTGCCCACGAAGCGCCACGAAGTTGCCGGGCGATCAGACGTTGCTTTCGTCGGGTGGGCGGTCTTCGGGCAGGACACTGCTGATTGGCTCGTCGGGCTGGCGGCGCAGTAGTTTGTTCATCTTGCCCAGGAACCAGTCCACCATCACGTAGAACGCCGGCACCACCAGCAGGCTCAGCAGGGTTGCCACGAACATGCCGCCGATAACGCCCAAAGCCATCGGGCGCCGGATTTCGCCCCCGGGTCCAAGGGCAAGCGCGGCAGGCACCGCAGCCATCATCGTCGCGATGCTGGTCATCATGATCGGGCGCAGACGGATCGGGCCGGCCTGCAGCATGGCCTCTTTGGCGGTCAGGCCTTTGAGGCGCAACTGATTTGCGTAGTCCACAAGGATGATCGAGTTCTTCTTGGCAATGCCCAGCAGCAGCAGCAGGCCGATCATGCTGAAGATGTTCAGCGTCTGGTTGGCCGCCCACAGCGCCAGCGCAGCACCCGCAATGCTAAGCGGCACGATCGTCAACACGGTGATCGGGTGGAAGAAACTGTTGAACTGGCCAGCCAGCACCATGTAGGCCACCAGGATGCCCATCAGCAGCGCAAAGATCAGGCTCGTGAACGATTGCTCGTACTCGACACTCGCGCCGCTCATCACGATGCGATAGCCCTCAGGCATCTTGGCCTGCAGCGCCTTCACGGCATCCAGCGCTTCATTTTGTGTGTGGCCGGGCGCGATGTTAGCGAACACCGAAACGCTACGCTCGCGGTCCTGGCGCATGATGCTCTGCAGGACCGGGCGCTCCTCCTGTGTCACCAGCGTGCTTAGCGGAATGCGTCGGCCGTCGGGAAGGCGCACGCGCAGTCGATCAATGTCCTGCGGGCTCTTGCGTTGCTCCGCGAGCAGGCGCAGCCGCACATCCAGGCGACGGCCATCGCTGCTGAATTTGCCGACGCGCACACCGCCGACCAGCGAGTTCAAGGTGACCGCGACGTCTTCCATTGGTACGCCAAGGTCGGCGGCTTTGTCGCGGTCGGGCACGATGCGCAATTCCGGCTGGCCCACCTGGTAGTCCGTGTCCACGTCGACGACTAATCCGGTCGACCGCATTTCGTCGGCCATCGTGTCGGCCAGCCTGCCAAGCTGTTCAAAGTCGGGACCGCGGATGCTGAACTCAACGGGAAAGCCGCGACGCGCGGCAAAGCCCTGTGTACTCAGGTCCTGGACTACGGCTTTCATGCCGGCGAACTTGTTCAGTTCACGGCGCAACTCAGCCTGGACCTCCGATTGCGTTTGCTCGCGTTCGCCCGGCGGCACCAGCGTCACAAACATGTTGGCCGTGTTCACTTCACCGCCGCCGAAACCGCCGACGATGATGAACACGCGGTTCACGTCTTTGCGCGAATTGACGTACTCTTCGGCCTTCTTGAACAACTCGTCCGATTCCTGCAGGCTGCTGCCTACCTGCGTGCTCAGGCGCACCATCAGGCGGCTCTGGTCCTGGCTGGGTACCAGTTCGCTGGGCAGACGCAGCATCAGGAAAATCGCGCCCGCAAACACGCCCGCCGCAAGCACCAGAATCAGCACCGGCATACGCAGAGTCGGCCGCAGAATGCGCGCGTAAGCGTTCTTGAGGCCGTCAAAGCCCTTGTCGATGGCACGTCCCAGAGGGCCACGCGACTCTTTGACGCCTTTGCGCAGTAGTTGGGCGCACCGGGCCGGCGCCAGGGTCACGGCTTCAACATAGCTGAACAACACGGCAAGGCTAAGCGTGATACCGAACTGCAGAAAGAACTTGCCGATCACGCCGTCCATGAACACTACGGGCAAGAAGATCGCGCAGATGGCGATGGTGCTTGCCAGCGCCGCGCCCATGATTTCTTTGGTGCCGCCCAGCGCAGCCGCCAGCCTGTCGGCGCCCTCTTCGGCGTGCCGATAGATGTTCTCCATGATCATGATCGCGTCGTCGACCACGATCCCCACGGCCAGCGCAAGCGCCAGCAGGGTGAAGGTGTTCAGCGTGAAGCCCATGAAGTAAATGATCGCGATCGTGCCCAGTAACGACATCGGTATCGCCAGGATCACGTTCATCGTGCTGCTGAGGCTGCCAAGGAAAATCCAGCACACGAAAGCGGTCAACAGCACGGCGACGATCAGCTCAAACTGGATCTCGTGCACGGACTCTTCGATAAACACGGTGCTGTCGAAGTTCACGCCCAGTTCCATGCCTTCGGGCAAGGTAGGGCGGATTTCGTCCATCGTGGCGCGCACCTGCTTGGCGACGTCCACGGCGTTGGCGCCGCGCTGCTTGCGTATGCCTAATCCCTGCGCGGGGATGCCGTTGACGCGGCTGAGGCGCCGCTCGTCTTCAAAGCCGTCTTCGATCAGGGCGACGTCGTGGACGTACACCGGCCGGCCGTCCACTTCGCGGATCACGATGTTGCGCAACTCGTCCAGCTCAAGTGCTTCGCCCATCACGCGCACGGTGACTTCGCGGCCCACGGTCTCGATGCGGCCGGCCGGCAGCTCAACGTGTTCGCGGCGCAGGGCGCCCGTGAGATCGGTGACAGTAAGTCCCTTGGCGTCCAGCTTGTCGGCATCAACCCAGATGCGTACGTTGCGTTCGAGGTAGCCGCCGAGGCTGACTTCACCGACACCGCTGAGTGTCTGGAGTTTTTCTTTCAGGCGGTAGCGCACGGTGTCGGCCAGTTGCTGCCGCGAGTACGGCCCAGAAAGCGCCACGTACATGATGGGGCGATCTTCGGGGTTACTCTTGCGGATGCTGGGGGCCTCAACGTCGTTGGGCAGGTTGCGTTGTGCTTCGCCGATTACGGTCTGCACGTCCTGGATCGCGGCATCAATGTCGCGTGACAGGTCAAATTCAATGGTGACCTGACCCCGTCCCTGGCGCGCGGTGCTGCTGATGGTCTTTACGCCTTCGACCTGGACCAGCGCTTCTTCCAGCACCTCGACGATGTCTTGCTCGACGGCTTCGGGCGACGCACCTTCCCAGTTCACCGTGACGCTGACCGTGGGAAAGTCCACATCAGGAAACTGGCTGATGCCGATGCGCTGCGCGGCCACAATGCCGAACACGATCGTGGCGCCCATGATCATCCACGCCAGGACGGGCTTTCTAACGCAGAGTTCAGTCAGTTTCATTGCGCGGGCCCTCGTGGCGACCCGGACTTTGCACCGCCTGCTGCGCCCCCGACATTCACTTCCACACCGTCGCGCAGGGCGTCTGCACCGCGGATTACCACTTTCTCGCCGGGCTTCAGGCCGGCGCGTACTTCAATGCGGCCGTCCGGCGTACGCAGGCCAATCTCGATGACACGTTCGCGCGCCTGCTTCCCGTCTACTACATACACCAGAAAGCCCCGCTCGCTCGGGCGTACGGCTGTTTCCGGTACGGTGGGGGCGTCGTCGCGTCCCCCGACCGGCACCGTCACCCGTACCGCGTCGCCGGGCTTCAGGTTTGTGGTCTGGTCAATTGGGTCGGACACCTCGGCGACGCATTGCACCATGCGAGTCAACGTATCGGCCGATACCGCGACATACGTGATGTTGGCGTTGTATGTGCGTCCGGCCCCAATCAACGTGAAGGTCGCGGGCTGGCCACGCTTGACTGCCGATGCTTCGTCGCTGCCCACGTTGAATCGAACCTGCATCGGCTTTTCGGTATTGATCAGTCGCGTAATCACGGTGCCGGGCTGCACCCACTGGCCGGTTTGCACGTTGCGTTCCTGGATTTCACCGGCGATCGGCGAGCGCAACCGCGCGAATTCAAGGTCAAGGCCGGCCTGGTCGGCTTCGGCCTTCTTCACGGACTCGTTGGCCAGGGCTGCCGCGTAGCGCGACTCCCAGGCCTGAATTTCGTTGGCTGAGAAGGGCTCGGGGCGTTTGGCTTCACGCGCGCGTTCATTGGCTGACGTGCGGCTGTCCAGACCGGTTTTCAGTTCAGAAACCTCGGCCGTTGCCTGCGCGTGCGCGGATTTGGCGGCATCGTGTGCGTACTGAAAGCGCGCCGGCTCAATCTCAACCAGCACATCACTTGGCGTTACGGTCTGGCCTTCGCGGAAGAGCACTTTCTCAACCACACCGGAAACACGCGCAGTGACCAGCACTTCCTCATAGGCTTCGAGGGCGCCAATCGCGCTGACTACGTATTCAACTCGCTGGCCCTTGATCTCTTCGACTTGTACGGGAAACGCGCGAGACGCCGGCTTGCCGCCGCCTTCATTGCCGCCGCCGCAAGCTGCCAGCATCAACAGGGGCAGCAGGGCTAAAGTGATGCGCAGTCTCATGTTGCCCCAATCTGGACTCAATCCGGTTTAACAAGGTGACCCGGCGGCGTGTTCGAACATTCCCAAAATAGTTCCGCGCCTTGGCAGCGGGGTCCGCAAGGATATCTTCTGATCAGGGGCGCGTAGCTCAGCGGTTAGAGCATCTGCCTTACAAGCAGAGGGTCCCCGGTTCGAATCCGGGCTCGCCCACCAGCCAGGCCGTCTGCTACCGCGGGCGGCCTGGCTGTTTTCACGCAACCTGCACTGCCGCTTCGATGAAGTTCTTTCGCGATTGCGTACACAGCCCTATGCTTCCGGCATGGGCGAGACTCGCCGCACGCACCGGGTATCCCTTGCCGACCGCGCGTTACAAGTGGCGCTGGTGCTGGTACTGCTGGCGCCCCTGATGCTGATGTTGTGGGGCGGTCAGCGACAGCCGCAGGCCGCGCGCAGTGCGGCCGACCTGGATGATTTGCCGTCCGACGAAACACTGGTGGTCACGCGCAATTTTGCCGACGCTGACATGCCTGCGCTGGACCGCTTCACGGGCCTGCAGACCCTGCACCTACATTACAGCGACGTCACCGACGCAGGCATGCAGCACGTAGCGAAGCACAAGGGCCTGCGCGAGTTTGTGCTGTGGTCGGTTGAGGTCAGCGATGAGGGCATGGCAAACCTGGCGGGGATGGCCGAGATGCGCCAGTTTTCGCTGATGGGCTGCGTGCTCGTGACCAGCAAAGGCCTGCGTGTGGTGCGGGACATGCCGCAACTCGAAAGCCTGTGGCTGCTGCGATGCCCGCTGATCGACGATGAATTCTGCGGCCACCTGGCTGGACTGCAGCGGCTTCAAGAGCTTGGCGTGCACGGCGCTCCGCACTTGACCGATGAGGCCCTGCGCGCGATTGCCGGTCTGCCCGCGTTGAGGAAACTTGACCTCAGCATGTGCTCGCAAGTAACGGACGCCGGCATTGCCCTGTTGGCGGCCATGCCCGCTTTGGAAGACCTGCGACTGCCGGGCTGCGACGGCCTGACCGATGCCTGCCTGCCCCACATCGCCAAGATGAAGGGCCTGAAGTATCTGCACCTGCCGCGCAAAAGCCGCGTAACCGACGCGGGCGTGAGTCGACTCAGGACTGAACTTTCCGGGTGCGAGGTTATCCAGGAGTGAAGATGCCTTCCGAATGCCGGGTTACGCAGCGCCACATCGATTACGTCGCCGAACGAACCCGCGGCGAAGACGAGTTCCTGCAACGCTTGCGGGCCGCGGCCAAGGAGGCCGGGATCCCGTCGATCAACATCAGCGCGCCGCAGGCGAATCTGATGCAAATAGTGCTGAAGGCTCACGGCGCGCGCGAAGTGGTCGAAGTCGGCACGCTGTTCGGTTACAGCGCGATCCAGATGGCGCGTGCGCTTCCTGAGGGAGGCGAGGTTCGCAGCATTGAGCTTGAGGCCAAACACGCCGACTTTGCTGAGCAATGGATCAGCCGCAGCGATGTGGCCGGCAAAGTGAAGGTGCTGCGCGGCCCCGGCTGCGAGGTGTTGCAGGGCATGCCGGCAAACAGCGCCGACGCGGCGTTTCTGGACGCCGACAAAGAGAACTATCCGCATTATCTGGATGAATGCCTGCGCATCGTGCGCAAGGGCGGGCTGATCATGGCCGACAACGCCTTCGCGTTTGGCCAGTTGTTTGACGAAGTGCCGAAGGAAAGTGGCGTGGCCGCCGTGCGACGCTTCAACGACTACATGGCCCGAAAGCCCGGCCTGCACGGAGTAATCGCACCGATAGGCGACGGTTGCTGGATCGCTGTGAAAGAGTAGGGGCGTCGTGGCAAAGGATGCAGCCCTGGCAAAGGCAGTCGCAGCCGCGCCTGATGCCGCCCGTCAGCTTGTGCGGCGGTATGAGCCTCCAAAGTCCTTGTGCGTGTTTGCCGTGGTCACAACGACTTTCATGGAGGTCCCCGTGGCCGTGGTTCTATGGCTGGGCCTCGAGGATGGGTGGATGGGCCCGGTCGAGTTGGCGTTTGTGTTGTTGATCGGCTGTCTGATCGCCGCCACTGGTGTATGGCGCTGGCACGCGCAGGCTGAACGGCGACGCACCTACGACGCGTGCTATGCCAAGGCAATTGGGCGCGCCACTGTTCTCGAGCACACAGGTCCGAGTGCAACGGCCGCACGCAACGATGCGGAACTGGTCGAGCTGAATCACGAACTGCTGCGCCTGCAGATCAATGCCCACGTCGAGGACGTGATGTACGAGGACCTTGGGGGCACAGGAATCGGATATTGATGGGCTCTCGGCGCTCCGCCGAGCCTCGCGCGTGGCTTCCCAAACGAGAAAGACCCCGGCGGTTGCCGGGGCCTTTGGTTTGCTGCTAGTTTACTGGTTCAGCTTTTTACCGATGCTTTCGTTCAGGCCTTTGTACTTCGGGTGATCCACGAGGCCCGGGGTCTGGCGGGTGTCGAACAGCGTGTTCTTGGCGTCGCGTACCACCGTGGAAAGGCGTGACTTTTCGGCTTCGGTGAGCGACTTCTTGCGCGCGGCCACAATCTTGTCGCCGAGTTTGTCCAGCGCTTCCATTACGCCGATCGCGCCGTTGACGCGCTTTTGCTTGTCGGAGGTGTCGTGCGCGGCCGCGTGGGCCTCGCGCGCGACTGACAGGTTGTCGAGCGCACTGTCCACTTCAGACAGGTTGTTGGCCGCCGGGGCCTTGGGCTGGCCGCCGAGACTTACGCCGACGTCCACCTTGCCGAGCTGCTTTTCGATTTCCTTGGAAACTTCGGCCGCACCCTTTTGCTCTTTCTGGGCGGCGCGGGCGATGTCGGCCTCAGCCTTGATGCGCTTCTTGAATTGCTCAAACACCTGGTCGCGGCTCTTGGCAAGTTGCTCGTAAAGCGCACTCTGGCGTTCGGCGGGCAGCACGCCCAGGTCCTCGCGCACTTCCTTTTCAAACGTGATGCGTTCCGGCAACTCGGCCACAACTTCTGTGCGGCGCTCAGCTGGGATCGCCTTCAAGTCATCTTTGACGGCCCAGAACTGGTCCATCAACTCGCCGTTGGTGGCGTAGACATAGCCCACGCCGCCGGTGACCAGAACGCCCAGGATGGCAAACAGGTAGACCGCGGCCAGCATCAGTTTCTTCATCGTCGGACTCCTTGATCAGCTTCGGTGCTGCAAATGTCCTGCACATCATTCTAAAGAACCAAACGTCGCTTGCGGCTGCAATGAAAAGGCGTGAAAAGATAAGGCGTGAAAACAAACGGGGGGCAAACGCCCCCCGTGCTTCAGTCAAGGTACGGCGCAGGCTCATCGGGGCCGCGCGGCGGGCGACTGACGTAATCCAGGTCTTCCTGACGGAAGATGCCTTTCTCGCCAGCTTCAATCATGTCGGACTGCCACTTCTTGAGTTGCGGCCCGTAGTTCTCGTCGTTCCACATGGCGCCCGCGATGGCTTTGCTCTGGATCATCACCTTGTTTTCGTTGATCTGCTTGGCGATGTTGGCAACCGCAAGCTCAAAACCCTGGGCCAGAATCTGGGCCGGGTCCTGCAGATCTTCGTCCTTGTACCACTCCATGTCCGAAGGTGATCCAAGTTCGTTGGGACCCAGAACAATCTTGTCCGGGTCGGGCTTGAACGTGTGCCGCATCAACTTCTCGATCGTGGCAACGCGGAAATGCATTTCATACGCCTTCATGAAAAGCGCTTTGTCCTCGCCTGACTCCATGGCAGCTTTGCGTGCCTCTCGCGCATCCCGCCATGCGACCAGCAGAAGGTCGTAGGCCCGGGACATCTGGACTTCCTTGCGCTTTTCTGCACAGGCAAGCACATACCGCTGTTCCAGAATCTGGCGCGGCGAAAGCTCTTTGGGTTTGGGCGTGGTGTTGGCGCGCGCGGTGCCGGTGTTCTGCGGCACCTCGGGTGGTTTGCGAATGAAGAAGTAGTGTACGGCCACGGCCGCCGGGCCGAGGATGCAGATGGCAATGCAGATAATCCAGATCAGCTTGGCCTGCTTGGCTGACACCTTGCCCTTGGCCATCGGGTTCTGGCCATCATCGTATCCCTGCTGATTGGGATCCGACGGAGGACCGCTTTTGCCGCCTTTGTCACCCAGTGCTGGCATGCTACTGGTGCCGGGGCGTACTTTGTCCGACGGCCGCACGGGGCGGTCGCCGGGGCGTTGCACGGGGCCACCTTGGGCGCTTTCGACGCGCCGGGCCTGATTCTGGCCCGATGAGACCTCTTCGTAGTCTTCTACAATGTCGTCGTCGTCGTACTGGGCTACCAAGGTGTTTTCTCCGGAGAGCAGGCGTCCAGTGTAAACGAACGAATGAACGTTCGGTTTTCTTTCTGGCCAACTTTCTGATTCTACAGCACAGAGCAGGGGTTAGCGCAAGGCCCCTGTTTCCGCACTGTGCAAACTATCGCACAGCCGTGACACTACGCCGACAAGCAGATTTGCAGGGTCCGGCGCCGCCGATTTCATCTGCTCATCAGCCCACAGCAGCGTTTCCAGCGCGCTTTCCAGGTTCGCGGCCGTCACGGTGCGGGCCGTTTTCAGGAATGCTGCCTTGTCCGCATCGCGCAGCCTGACGCTGGTCGCGCCTAGTGCTGCATCGCCGCTTTGGCCCCGCCGCAGTGCCTGCGCGGCGCGGCCCATGTTCACGACCTGCAATCTTAGCAGTGCAAGCAACGACAGAACCGACCCCAGCTCGGCCTTGCCTGCCAGCTTGGCCGCGTGGGCCAGCGCCTGCCGTGAGTCGCCCTTCAGCAGTGCGTCGCATAGGGGGAAGGTCAGGTCTGCGCCCTCATACCCGCAGGCCTGCGCGATATGATCGGCGGTAAGTTTGCCAGCCGGGGCAAGCAGCGCAAGTTTCTCAAGCTCGTTTGCGGCTCTGGCCAGCTTGCCGCCCGTGTATTCGCGCAACGCGGTCATCGCGGCCGAATCCAGCTTCAGGCCCAGCGTTGCGGCATGTGCGGCCGCGATTTCCTGCCAGGTGCGGGTGTCCCAGGGTTTCAGTTCATCGCACTGGATGGTGGGGAAGTTTTCGCTCACCCGTTTGGGCACGGTAAGGTTGCGCGCCCAAGTAGGCGCCTCGAACACCAGCACATTCTTGCGCGACGGGCTTTCGAGGTAGGCGACGAATTCTTCCTTGAAGCGCGTGCTGGCCTCTTGCCGTGGCCCGCTGCGCTGGTTCAGCACCACCAGTGCCACCGGGCCGCTGAACATGGGGGGCGTGCGCAGGGTGTCTAGCAGGCCGGCAGCGGTGATGTCCTCGGCGGCGCGTTGTGGCTCCATGCCACGTTTGCGCAACACATCCAGCAACAGGTTCAGGCTCTTGCGCCGCAGGTAGTCTTCGGGGCCGAAGACCGCATAGACCGGGGCCGGCGCAAGCTTTTCCGGCGCGCGCAGAAACTCGGTGGCCGGGGTCGGTTTCAGGGCCATGGGCGCAGTCTACTTGCTGCGGCCCTTGAGTGCAGCGTCCACTTCGTCTTTGAGGGCGCGGGTCTTTGCCTTTAGGGCCTTCTGGACGACCTTGGGCACGAACTTGCCGATTTCGCCGTCCAACGCGGCGGCCTCGCGGATGAGCCGCGATGAGATGAAGCTTTCGTCCAGGCTGGCACAAACGAACACAGTTTCGATTTCGGGCGCGAAGGTGCGGTTGGCGTAGGCCATCTGCACTTCGTTTTCGTAGTCGCTGAAGGTGCGCAGGCCGCGCAGGATCACGCGTCCCTTCAGTCCGCGCACGTAGTCAACGACCATGCCTTCGAAGCTTTCGACGCGGACGTTGGGGATGTCGCGGGTGACTTGCTTTAACAGCTCAATGCGCTCAGCCAGGCTGAACAGCGGCGACTTGGAGATGTTGACGGCGCAGGCGACAACCAGCGTCTCGAACAGGTCCGCGCCACGGCGAATGACGTCCAGGTGGCCGTTGGTGACGGGGTCGAACGTGCCTGGATAGACCGCAAGCCGCTGTGGCATGGCAACACCCTCCTGCGATGTCAGCGGCTTACAATGTTTGAGCCACTTCGACAACGGCAGCAAGGGTGGGGGAAGTTGAGATACTGGTGCCCGCCTGACTGAGGAAGCAGGTTTACGGTCGACGGTTCACAGTCGACGGTTCCTGCAGACAACCACAGCTAACGTGAACTGTCGACCGTCATCTGTCGACCGCCCGGCGAAACCTGAAGCTGGCACCCACAATAGGCTTGAGATTGCGCGTTAACGGACAAAGCAGGAAGCGCGTTCGGGAGCCTTCGGGAGCTCAGTGCGCTTCCTGCCTCGTCACGACGCCTGTCAGGCCCTGCGCCGGCGCAGGGACATCACCAACAGGCCAAAAAGGGCCAGCGAGGGCACAACGATGCCGGAAGGCGCTGCTGCGCATCCGCCACCGTCACCGCCGCTGGAAGAGGAAGGTGAAAGTTTGCCGCCGCCACCTCCGCCGCTGGAGCTGCCGCCGTTGGTGCCGGCCGTGGTGACGCTGCGCGGCACGGTGGCCGTCCACTCGACATCGTCGCCCCAGGCGTTGACGGTCATCTGGACGCGGAAAGTGACCACGCCCGTGTGGTTGCCGGTGGTGATGCCCACCAGGCCGCCCCCCGCGAACCCGCCGCTGGTGTAGATCTGCGTTTCGGCGCTGCTGGCGGTCTTTTCAAACACGGCAAGCCCGTCGAGACCCCAGAACGAAGCGTAGTCCAGCACAAACTGGATGCTTTGCGGGGTGCTGCCAAAGTCCACTTTGAACTCGCGCGAGACATTGCCGCCGTTTTGGAACTCGCCGTAGTGGTAGAAGGCGCGGGTCGGCAATTCCGTGAAGATCTGGCTGGCGTTGCCGTTGATTGAGACCTTGCTGCCCACCACCTGCATGTCGGCCGCACCCATGCAGCTGAGGCCGACGGCATAGTCGGCAGCCCCGCCGCCGAACGTGGTGACGGTGACGTAGAAGTCAGCGATCCCCGAATACGGGCCTGCGGACAGCAACACGTTGCTTGAGCCCGCGGAGGCAAGAGTGATGTAGGCTGAGCTGGGTGACATCGCAACCTGGGCTTCCACGTCAAGCAGTTCGACGTCGATTCCCTGGGCCGAAGCCGTGGTGGCGGTCATGTCGATCACGAGCGACTTGGCTGTGGCACCGAAGTCAACCTGCACCCGCTGCACGATGGTGTAGCCCGCGTTCACATTGCCCGAGGTGGCGGCTGTGGCCTGCGCGCACAACGCGCCAGCAAACAGCGCCAACAGGGCGCATCCGAGTACTGCCTTCATGGTCCGCTCCGTACTGCCCAGATCGATAGTCGTTGCTGCACTAGTCCCGTGTCGCGAATCAGTCTGGCACGTGCATTGTGGCGGCGCGAAAAATCTGTTTGCACCGAGTTGCGGATGCGGAAGTCGTGCTGACGGGCTTCCGCTTCCGGTGGGGGCTCGCGTTTACGGCGGCGGCGCGTCAAACTGATGCCGCCATGGAAGACCCCATCAACGCAAGGCTGCACAAGCTGTGTGAGCGCTTCGGCAAGGCCAACCTGGCCCGCGCGTGCAGCATCCCGGCCAGCTCGCTTTCGCGCTATCTGGGCGGCGCGCGCATCCCCGGCCAGGTGCTGTCGGACCTTGCGGCACGCATGGAAGTCAACCCGCAGTGGCTGCTTGAGGGCGAAGGCCCGATGATGAAGTTCGAAGTCGCGCGCCCGGCCCATAGCATGGCCGAGCAGCTGATGTCTCTGGTTGAATCGATGCGGCACGTCACGCGCCTGAAACTCGGCGCGGTCATGTCCGACAACAAGCTCAAGGCGGTGTTTGACCTGCGCCAGTCGATTCACCAGTACCACGAACAGCTGAAGCTGGCAGACGCGGCTGTGACCCCGGCCTTGCGCGAGATGCTTGAGCGCATCGAGACACTGGCCTTGCGCGACGGCGATTGGGACCAGGCCGAAGTGATGGCTGCCGGCGTAGAGATGCTGTCCGAGTTCTGCACCGACCCGCGAGTGCGACTGCGCATCGACAGCATGAACGCCCTCCGATTTGCCCTGCACAACGAGCTGGCCAAGGCACTCACCGCACACGAGGCCGGGCTGTCACGGGTGCTGGCGCTGCGCGAATGGGACGAATCCAGCCTGAAATTCCTGCACGATCACCTGCGCTTGCTGCTGCTGCTGGACCGCGGGCCGGACGCACTGCGGCTGTGTGAGGCCGCGCTGGCGCTTGTGAAGGACAACGCCGTGGCGCGCAGCCTGCTGTGGGCGCTGAAAGGGGCCGTGTACCTTGAGGTTGGTGATGCGGGCAAAGGCCTGAGCCTGTTGCAGGAGCATTTTGAGCGCGTCCCGGCGGGGACCATGAAGGACTCGCTGGCATTTGACCTGGCCCGCGGGCGCTTCTTTTGCGGCGCTACATTGCACGAGCTGCCACCGGAAAGCGAAGGCTCCAATGCGCTGGTGGGGGCGCTGGTGTTCGGTATCGTGGCCGAAGACGCTGACCTTCTTGAACGCGCGCTGGAGCGCCCGGTGACCATGAAGCCACAACGGGCCAGTATGGTGCGCGGGGCGCCTTTCGTGATCGCCTACGCCCGGGCATTGCATGCCGCGCTGCGCGATGACCCCAAACCGATGCAGGACTTCATCGCACGGCACCTGCCGGCAGCGGATGTGCTGTCGCATGGGCAGGTCTGGATGGCGGCCACGCGGGTGCAGGCATTGCGCCTGACCGGCAAGCACAAGGACGCGGCCGCGCTGGCGCTGCGCCTGGATGAAGTGCTGCAGAGCCCGGCAACACAGGAACTGCCAAGTGTGCGCACACGCGCGCTGCACGGCTCGAATGTGATCAAGCTGTTCCGGGGCAGCAAAGCCAAGCCGCAACAGGCGGCTCTGGCGCGCGGCACGGCGATCCTGCGGGAATTGTTTGAACGCGGTTACTGGGGCCTGAAGCGCCTGGTACCCTGATCTCAAGGCGAATGATCTTCACAGGAGACGCGATGACGAGTCTGACGCAGCACAGTGCGAATACGTTGGGCGGCGGCCCGGTCGAACTTTCGACCTACGCCGGCAAAGTCCTGCTGGTTATGAACGTTGCCAGCGCCTGTGGACTTACGCCGCACTACACGGGCCTACAGAAACTCCACGACGAGTTTGCGGGCAAGGGCTTCAGCGTTCTCGGCTTTCCTTGCAACCAGTTTGGCGCGCAGGAGCCCGGCAACGCGGAACAGATCCGGGAGTTCTGCAGCACGAAGTACCGCGTCACTTTCCCGATGTTCGACAAGGTGGAAGTAAAGAAGGGTCCCGGGCAGCACGCGGTGTACCAGTTCCTTACGGAAGCCCACGCTGAGCCCAACTGGAACTTCACCAAGTACCTGGTCGGACGCGACGGTCAGGTCCTGAAGCGCTTTGAGCCTACGACGGCACCCGACGACCCGGCATTGCGCGCCGCGATTGAGTCTGCTTTGGCGTCGTGAAGCGCGCGCTGGTGCCTACAGTTCGTCCACGATGCACTCGATGACGTCGCGCCCGAGTTGCCGAAAGGCCTTGGCCAGCTCACCGTTCAGGTCGCCCGTGCCGTGCTTGATCTGGCTTTTGATTACCTGCGCCACCAGTTTTACTCCGCTGCTGTACTCGTCCCAACGCACGTCAAACTGTGCCAGCGCACGGGTCTTGATTCCGTTCTTGTCGCGACTCGTCATGGGGATTCCCTTTGGCGAAGTACCTACCCGGTGAAACAAACAGGCCGGCCACAGCGGCCGGCCTGTTGCGTTGCTTGCACAGTCTAGTTGCCGCCGGCCCGGCCGCCCTGGCTGTACACCTTGAAGATGTAACCGTCACGGGTACCGAGGTAGATGGCGCGGTCGCGCTCCAGCATGCTGCCCTGAATGAACGGGAAGTCGATCATGTTCAGGTCCCATTCCGGGCGGCCGAGACGACCTGTGTTGACGTCCAGCACGCGGATGCGTCGATCGGTGGTGCGCAGTTCGTCGCGGCGGTTCGCGATGCGCTTGGTGTCGCGCAGGCGTGCCTTGTCCTTTTCACTCAGGAACTCGACGTTGGTTTCATACAGCACGAACAGGTTGTCGCCGGAAAGCATCAGGATCTGCTGGCCGACGTCAGGTTCTGACCAGATCGGGTCTTTGATCCAGGGTGTGCTCGGGTCGCCGTCGACGACTTCAAAAACTGGGCGGTCGCGGTCCACGTTGCGGCGCTCGTACTTGAAGGCGTGCAGCATGCCGGGCCTCGTGGCAGCGCGCAGGCGCACACCGCGGCCGTCGTCGGTGCGGACTTCTTCGTCGTACACTTCCAACGTGCGCACGAACACCCAGTTGTCCTCGACAAAAATCTCGCCGTAGGGCAGGCCGTCCACGGTAGCGGTCCAGGCCGCTTCGCCGGACTTTTCCCATGCGAAAATCTGGCCCCCATCGCTGCCCACGAACACGAGGTCGTTCTTGATTACCGGCGGCGTGCGCGAGTGACCGTCAAGGTGCGGGTTGGCCCGGAACTCGCCTGTCTGTGCGTCTACAATGTAAAGGCGGCCGTTGTTGTTGATGAAGGCGACGCTTTCGCTGTCGGCGGCCGGGCGGGTGCGGACCTGCATGAAGCTTTCCTGCACGCCCTGTCCGGCGTCCGGGAAGCTCCAGGTCGCGGTGCCCTGTCCCTTGGCGTTGTCAATCATGGAGAGGCCGCGCATCGAGTTCGAGTTCGTGGCCGGCACGAACACATGGGTGTCGTTGCTGGCGGGCTCAGCACTCGGGAAAATCTCGCCTTCAAAGCGACCCTTGGCGATCAGGCGTGACTCGCCCTGGCGCGGGCTGTTCATGCGGTCGTAGGCCTGGTACAGGCCGTCGCTGTCCATCAGAACGATGTACTCGCCGGTGGCCATGGGCCGGAACGTGACGCGATTTTCAATCGGCGTTTTCCAGTGCAGCGTGAAATCGTGGGCGTGAAGGCTCCATAGCGTGCCCGGGCCATCGGCGTCGATCACAAGTATCTCGTCGCGGATCTGGTCCTGGATCACGTGCATCTCGCGGATCACTACCGGGTTGCGGCGCTCATTGCCGGTAAGGTCGTAGCTCTTGATACGCAGCGGCAACTCCACCAGCTGGCTGCGGTAATAGGATTCGGGTGCTTTGTTGCGCGGGTCAGGGTCTAGCACGTTGCGTGTGGCACCGCCGTCGCCGCCGTAGGTGGTGCGATCGGGGTTAGACTGGCTGCCGAAGCAACCGGCCAACGCCAGCAGGGGGCACAGTGAAGCAGCAACCAGACCGGCACGCGACGCAAGGCGACGCTTCGAGCGAATCAGCTCAGGCATAGGAGTATCGATCAATTGTATGCCAGGGGGGTGGGACCAACATACTTTCGCCAACTGAATTGGCGACCTGCATTTGTGTTTCTGCCGCGGCCGTGGGCCTAGCCCGATCCTTTGTCGAAGTCGCGCAGGTTCAGCTTATGCTTATCTTCGTAGCTGCGCAGGGTTTCGATGCGTTCCAAGTCTTCTTCAATGCGGTTGACTAGTTTGAAGATGTATGGGCGGCCCTTCAGGCGGTTTCGCAGGTCTTCAACCAGCTTTTCCCACGAGCCCATATACAGCTCATCGCGCAGCACCAGCAGCATCTTCGACTCTTCGGCCAAGGCGTCATAGTATGACTGGTGTTCGTTCTCGGCCATAATCGCGCTTTCACCGTTTAGCCACATCGACAAAAAAGCCAGTGCGCCAAGCCGCGTCCAGACTACAAACGACCCTGACGAATTGTAACTGACACTCTATACGTTGTGGGTAACGTCCTTGCAATTGCAGGCAATATCGCCTTTAGATTGACTCAATTCACCCGAGGCCGCCATGAACCAGCCCGCCCCCCAGCAAGACCCCGCGCAGACAAACCAGCCCTATGGGCAGAACAACCCCGAGTTTCGCCCGATGCCATCGGGCAACCAACCCGGCAGCACCGCCTGCAAAGTGTGGGGGATCATCCTGCTTTTGCTGGGGGTGTTTGGCGCTTTCAACATGCTGGTTGCGCTGGCGATGATTATCGGCGACATAAACCCGATGAACATGACTTGGGGTCTGTCCGAAGAAATGGCCCGCGACATGAAGGCCATGAACGACCAGATGATCCAAGACATGCAGGGACGCTGGACATTCTGGGTCAACCTGCTGGGCGAGATGATCCTTGTCGCGCTGTCGATGGGGGCCGGCATTTTCCTGCTGATCAAGCCCAAACCCGCTGGCCGCAGTCTCGCTCTGGCCCGCGGCATGCTGGTGTTGGCCCTGCTGCCCGTTTACGCGTACGAGCAGTTCACGATGCTGGACGGCAACTTTGAGGCCCAGATGGCGATGACCCGTGCTGAAATGAAGCGCGCCGCGCCCCCCGCCAATACGGCACCTGCCGGCAACGGTGCACCGGTCGGCAGCCCGGCGCCGGCGCCCCAGTTGCCGCAGGGCATGGAAGACGTGATGCGCGGCATCAACTACGGCATGGTGATCGCGATGTCGCTTGGCGTACTGGTGTTCAACGGGCTGTTGCTGTTCTTCATTTCAAGGCCCACAGTGCGGACCTACCTGGAAAGCGTGGCCCGCGAGGGTGAGTCGCCCATCCCCGGTTACGACCCGTCCATGGGTATGCTGCACCAGCCGCCGCCGGGGGCGCCGCCGCCAAACCGGTAGCGGCAGCCCACTGGCCCGGCCCTGCGCGCCGGGTTATAAGCCCGTTTTGGACTTGTTCACTGGGGAAAGAATGACCGCGACTATGAGCGACAAAAAAGGTGATATCAAGGACGCATCACTCAAGCAGCAGGGTATCCAGCGCATCGAATGGGCCGAGGCCGACATGCCCGTCCTGCGCGCAATCCGCGAGCGCTTTGCCAAAGAGCAGCCGCTCAAGGGCATCCGCATGTCCTGCTGCCTGCACGTTACCACCGAGACCGCAAACCTCGTGCGCGCACTGAAGGAAGGCGGCGCTGAAGTGTTCCTGTGCGCCTCAAACCCGCTCAGCACGCAAGACGACGTCGCGGCCGCGCTGACGCTGCATTACGGGATTGAAACTTTCGCCATCAAGGGCGAAGACAACAAGACCTACTACAGCCACATGAACGCGGTGCTGGACAAGAAGCCGAACATCACCATGGACGACGGCGCCGACCTGGTGACCGAAATCCTGACAAAGCGCCAGGACCTGGCCCAGCACGTCAAGGCCAGCATGGAAGAAACCACCACCGGCATCATCCGCCTGCGCGCCATGGAAAAGGAAGGCGTGCTCAAGTTCCCGGTCATCGCCGTGAACGACGCCGACTGCAAGCACATGTTTGACAACCGCTACGGCACCGGCCAAAGCACCGTGGACGGCATTATCCGTGCTACCAACCGCCTGTTTGCCGGCCGCACGGTCGTTACCCTTGGCTACGGCTGGTGTGGCCGTGGTTTCGCCAGCCGCGCCCGTGGCATGGGTGCGCGCGTGATCGTGACCGAAATTGACGCGGTCAAGGCACTGGAAGCGGTGATGGACGGCTACGAAGTCATGCCGATCGAAGAGGCAGCCAAGATTGGCGACATCTTCTGTACACTGACCGGCAACAAGCACGTGATCGATGGCGCGCACTTCAAGGTCATGAAGGAGGGCGCAATCGTCTGCAACAGCGGCCACTTCAACGTTGAGTTGAACCTGGACGCACTGCGCAAGCTCGCCAAGAGCAAGGGCTGTCCCAAGCCCCTGGTAGAAGAGTTCGAGCTGCCGAGCGGCAACACGATCTATGTACTGGCCGACGGCCGCCTCGTGAACCTGGCCACGGCAGAAGGTCACCCGGCCAACGTGATGGATATGAGCTTTGCGGTGCAGGCCCTGGCCAGCGAGTACGCGGTCAAGAACCAGAAGACACTCAAGGCCGGCGTGCACAACCTGCCGCGCGAAGTGGACGAATGGGTCGCGACGCTGAAGCTGAAGACCATGGGAATCAACATCGACAAGCTGACGCCCGAGCAAACCAAGTACCTCGCCAGCTGGCAGGAAGGCACCTGAAGCAAGCACACGAGAACCAATGCCCCGGGCCCAGCCCGGGGCATTTTATTTTGCCTAGCCCTGATTCTTCAGCATGCGGCGCAGTGTGGCGATCTGCCCGCCGTGCCATGCGATGTGTCGCACGATGCCGAGCACGAATTCGGCAGTGCTGCGCCTTGGCGAGCACGGCATGTCCAGGTCCGCGTCGCTCAGTTTCATGAACTCGGACCGCAGCTCGGCGTTGGCGGCCTTCAGCGCGGGCAGCACTTGTGCCAGCGGCAGTTCGCCGAGCGGCCTTGTCTGCGGCTCCGTATCCACAGGCCGCGCTCGCAGGATAGCGGTGTAGTGCCGGTGATAGTGCAGCAGATGGTTCAGGAACCACAGCACCGTGCCGGGCTTGCCAATGCCGTCATCGTACGGCTCGCTGGCATAGGCCGGGTGCTGCCGCGCGGCCTCGGCATCCGTGAGGCCTTGGGTGATGCTGGCCAACGACTCCCAGTCGTGGGTTAGCGCGTCGTCGAAAGACTGGCACAGCAGCGATATGGCCTTCATGGTTCCCCCTACTGGTTGATCGATAACCCTATTCTATTCTTTTGGCCATCCTGTCGAAGGCCTCCCATGCCCACGCAACTGCAAGCAGCCCGTGACGGCCGCATCACCCCGGAAATGGCCTACGTGGCCGAACAAGAGGAATTGAAGCCGGAAGAAGTGCGTGAGCTGATTGCGCTTGGCCATCTGGTGATCCCCAAGAACATTAACCACGATTTCGCGCCGCGCGCGATTGGCCGCCGCACCAAGACAAAGGTCAACGCCAACATCGGGATTTCGTCCGACCACGGCAAGCTGGACGAGGAACTGCAAAAGCTGAAGGTTGCAATCGATTTCGGCAGCGACAGCGTGATGGACCTTAGCAGCGGCTACCAGGACCTCGACCACATCCGCGAAAGCGTGATCGCCAACAGCAGCGTCATGGTCGGCACTGTGCCGATCTACGGTGCCATGAGCGACAACATCATGAAGGGCCGCGGGTTCAAGGACTTCACCGCGCGCCGGTTGCTCGACGAGATCGAAAAGCAGGGCCAGCAGGGCGTTGACTACATCACCGTCCACTGCGGCATCACGCGGCAGACTTTGAAGTATGTTGACGGCCGCCAGCGCATTGTCGGCATCGTCAGTAAGGGCGGCAGCGTGCACGCGGCCATGATGCGTGCCACCGGCGACGAGAACCCGCTGTTCCAGTACTTCGACGAGCTGTGCGAAATCGCTGCGCGCTACGACATGACTTTCAGCTTGGGCGATTCGCTGAGGCCGGGCGGTACGGGCGACGCCACGGACTCGGCGCAGATTCAGGAACTGATCATCCTCGGCGAACTCACCAAGCGCGCATGGGCTAAGGGCGTGCAGGTGATGATCGAGGGGCCCGGCCACGTGCCGCTCGACCAGATTGCCGCCAATGTGACGCTGCAAAAGCGCTTGTGCCACGGCGCGCCCTTTTACGTGCTGGGCCCGCTCACCATCGACACCGGTGCTGGCTACGACCACATCACCGGCGCAATCGGCGGCGCGGTATGCAGCGCTGCGGGCGCGGACATGCTGTGTTACGTGACGCCGGCTGAGCATTTGCGCCTGCCCAACGCTGACGACGTGCGCCAGGGCGTGATCGCCACACGCATCGCGGCGCAGTCGGGCGACCTTGCCAAGGGCGTGCCCTACGCCAAGCGCCTGAACGACCGCATGAGTGAAGCGCGCAAGAAGCTGGACTGGGAAACCATGTTCGCCTGCGCCATCGACCCGGTCGAAGCGCGCAAGTTCAGGGCAACCAGCGAAGATTACGACAGCGACGTCTGCACCATGTGCGGCGACCTGTGCGCCGTGCGCATGGACAACTTCACCGACTTGGGCGAACGCGCCCCGGCCGACCTGAAGCAGATGCCCATGGCCGACGACCGCCGCCAGCGCCGCGTAAGCATGGCCGAAAAGGCCAAGGCCGAAGGCAGCTTCGACGAGTTCGGCAACTGGCTGCCACCGCAACACGTGCAGGAAAAGGCCAAAGCCCGCGGCCAGCAAGCCAAGCTCGAAGCCCGCGTCCCATACGAACGCCAGGACAGCAAAAGCTACGGACCCAAAGGCGCGGCCGAGCCGGAAAAAGTCCTGCGCGCCAAAGAGTAGTTGGCGGTTCTAGGCCTTGGGCGGCTTGCCGCCCTGTGCCAGGAACCATGCCAGCACTGCCGGTCCCGCGATGGCGGCGATGATCGGCAGCAGGCCCGCCAGCTGTCGCGCCGCGCTCATGGTGACTTCACCCTTTTCGGTGATGCGCACTTTGCCTGGAATCATCCCGACCAGCAGACTGTCGGTCTCGTTGCTGCACACGATCACAAAGCAATCCTTCAGTAGCGCTATGGCGTCGCCGCGCACACGGGTCTGGTCTGTGCCGGTGCGAATCGCGCCCGTGCCATCGCGGAAGCTGTAGTCCAGTTGCCAGTGAATCTGCGGTGGAGTGTTTGATCTCTCGCGGAACTGGCCGCTGGAGATGCGCCTTCGCTCGCGCATCCGCACGGTGCGAGCCGCCGTTATCACGCCCCACGACAGCGTGCCCGATCTCAGCAATTCCGCAGCCTTCAATGCCGCGCGCAGCGCCAGTGCCGCCAGCAGCAACGGCAGCGCAAGCAGCACGGCTGATACGACTGTCAGCGTGCCGTCTACCGCTCCGAAACGCATCGCCCTAAACACTGTCAGCCACACTGCCGTCATGGCCATGCATGCCGTGACTGTGGCAAACATGCCAAACGGGTTCTGCGTGGCCACGGCCACCACAGCGAGAAACGGTATGCTCCGTGGCCGCCCGCCCTGCGACAGTTCCGGCGCCTGAGCCAGCGCTGCTTCCGTGCGATTCGCGGCACCGCTAGCTCGGGGAAGTGGTCAGGTAGCGAAAACTCGTCGACTTCCTTCTCGAATGTGGTCACCATGGGCGTCTACCCTAAAACCACAGTGACTGTCGTCAATTTACCCTGTTCCGGGTCCTGCATGGGGCTGCTCGAGCCGCTCGCGATTGAAGTTGGGTAGCTGGCGTTGCGGCTTTTCGGCGAACAGGAACCATCCGTACGCGCTCACGATCGCCAGCAATGCAAGCGTTATCAGCCCGGTCTGCACAACTCCCATGGCGGTGCCCAAGCTGGTTGCGCTGGCGCGGCCGTCCGGCCCCAGCCGCAATCCGCCGGCCAGGCTGTCGGCGAACCTGCACTCAAAGGGGTGGGCCGGGTCATACAGTAACAGTTCGTGCGGTTCGTCGGTGACATTGCGCGCACTGCCCATGTTCGACATGCCGCGCAATACTTCGCCCGCATGGGTACCGTACAGGAAGTGCACGTCGTAGCTGATACTGGTACTCGTGTGGCCGTCTGAGTCGCGGCTGGTGCTGATGCGCTGCTCCACGTTCGTGACCATCGCCCACGTCAGCCGGCCGTTTCGAACCAGGTGGATGTCCTTCAGACCCTGCCGTATCCCGAGAACGACAACCAGTATGCCCACGGCCACAAACAGCAGCAGGAAAGCCATCGGGATCCAAAGGTCGTCTGCAAAGTCGTCAAAGACAAAGACCAGCGCGCCGAAAAAGATCGTCAGGATACACAGCCACGCGGTCGCGAAAGAGACGGCCCCGTTGCCCATCATGGCGCCGATCCGGGCCGCAAGCCCAAGCGGCCTCGGAAGCTGACCGTCAATGGGCGGCGCAATACCGGCCACGTGTGCCTCATAGCGCGCGCGGTCGGCACGGCCCTCTTCCGATTCAAGGTCCGCGCTGGCGGCGCGAATGCGTCGGGGTTTGGACATGCCAAAAGTGTATGCCCCCTATGGCGCGCGGCAACGGACTTCAGCGTCTGGTGACGCCGCGCCTGCGGGCTCATAGACTGGCGGCGTCCCGGGGCCGTTTGCATGCGTATCTGCGTTCTTTCGCGCAATCCTTCGTTGTACTCGACACAGCGTCTGGTGGCGGCGGCGGTTGCGGCCGGCCACACGGCCGATGTGGTTGACTACCTGCGCTGTTACGTGGACATCACGCCCGGCAAGCCCCGTGTGCTGCTGGGCGGCATGGAACTGGGCGAATTCGACGCGATCATCCCGCGTGTCGCCAGCAGCGGTGAGGCCGCCTACGGCGCCGCGATCGTGCGCCAGTTCGAGATGATGGGCGTCTATTGCACCAACGCCAGCCAGGCCATTGCCCGCAGCGGCGACAAGCTTCGCAGCCTGCAACTGCTTTCGCGCAAGAACATTGATCTGCCCAAGACTGGCTTCGCGCACACCCCGCTCGATCGCGACGCGCTGATTGACCTTGTTGGCGGACCGCCGCTCGTGATCAAACTGCTGCAAGGCAGCCAGGGTGCGGGCGTGGTGCTTGCGCCGACCCGCAAGGCCGCCGAGGCCGTGATCAGCGCGTTCCAGCAACTTGACGCGAACTTCCTGGTGCAGGAGTTCATCGCCGAAGCCGAAGGACACGACGTGCGCGCGTTTGTGGTGGGGGGCAAGGTGATCGCCGCCATGGAGCGCAGCGCCCCGCCCGGCGACTTCCGCAGCAACCTGCACCGCGGCGGCAGCGCCGTGGCCGTCAAGCTTTCGAGCAAGGAACGACAGATCGCACTCGCCGCCGCTGAGGCCATGAACCTGAATGTGGCCGGCGTGGACTTGATTCGCGCCCGGCGCGGGCCACTGGTGCTGGAAGTCAATTCGTCGCCGGGGTTGGAAGGCATCGAGACCGCGACCAGGGTCGATGTCGCCGAACGCATCATTGAGTTTGTCGCGAACGCCGCGACTGCACATAAACAACGCCAGACACCGCCGGTGGACGCGTAACAGTTTTCGTCGCGCAATGTCGCGGCACGAGGTAGCCTTGGGGTGTCCCTATAGCACCGAGGCACACCATGACAGACCGCGCCCAGCACCAGCGCCGCACCGTCAGTGAAAACGTCCAGCGCAGCTTTGCCCCCGCGTTGAACGCCGTAACGTGGGCCCTGTTGCAGAACAAGCAGCGCAGCACTGCCGACAACGAAAAGATGCTCTACGCGGCGTTTGCCAGCGCCTTCCACTACCTCGAAACCGGCAATCACGCCGACCACCAGCGCGCCGAATGGCTGATCAGCCGCGTCTACAGCACACTCGGCAACGGCCGCGAAGCCGTACGCCACGCCAACCGCTGCCTTGAACTGACCGAGCAATACGCCGCCGAGCTGCAGGACTACGACCGCGCCTTCGCCTGTGAGGCCGCAGCCCGCGCCAACGCCGTAGAGGGCGACAGCCGCGCGGCCGAAAAGTACTTCCGTATGGCGATCGACGCCGGCCGCAAAATCGCCGACCCCGACCACCGCAAACAGTTCGAAGCAGAATTCCGAGGCGGCGACTGGTACGGAGTAGCCAGCGGCGTCTTCAGCCTTGAGGCGTAGCAGACTGCCACTGTTGCACGGGCGCATGAATCCTACCCTTTGCCGCCCATGGCTGACTTTTCACGTGGACGTGCCAGACAACCTAAGCGAGGCGGGCCTGAGCGCCCGTTCCAGCAGCACAAACCCCGTGGCGATAAGCCGCGCGGCAAGCCGCATCCTCGCACTGTGCATGAGCTTGACCTGCGCCAGGCTGCGTTCGAAACCCTGCGTAGGCTGAAACCCGGCGAGCTGCTTGAGCCTGCGGCCTTTGCCACGATCCGCCATCACGGTGCCGACGCGCGGTTGGTCCAGCGCATTCTGCCGATGATTGAGGACGCCACGCGCTGGGCGATTCTGTCCGACTACCTGATCTCGCACGTGGCCACGCGCAAACCCGAAGACCTCGACGACGACGTGCGCGCGGCGCTGCACCTGTTCGTTGCCTGGTTGATCGAAGACCCCAAGGCCGGCTACGCCCACGGCAACGCGACCGTTGAGTTGCTGTCGCAGACCCACAAGGGGCGCGGCTTCCTGAACGCCTGCGTGCGGCGGCTGTCAGAGCTGTTGCAGGTCGGCAACGAGCCCGCTGAAGATTACGCGGCTCGGGCTAAGGCGCATGAAGCACCCGCGCTCAGTGCATCCAAAGTGCGCGTCGGTGGCGGCCGCGTGGTCACGTCGCAGAAGCCGCTGTTTCCGTCACCCGAGGCCGAGATCGCGCAGCACCTGAGCATCGCGGGCTCGATCCCGCTGCTGATGGCGCAGAAGCTGCTTGAGCAGCACGGGCCGCAACCGGCCACACAGGCCGCGATTGCGTGCATGGAAACACCGCTGACGTGGCTTCGGCCAAACCCGCTGCACGCGGGCTGGCGTCACATCGCCGACTTCTGGGAGCGCCGCAGCGTGCGCGTCGTAAAGCTGCCGGTGGGGGACCCGGACGAAGAGCAGTTCGCCCTGGGCCTGCCCGCCGACACCCGCGTGACCGAGCATCCTGACTTCAACGGCGGCGCCTTCTATGTGCAGGATTACTCGTCGCAGCTTGTGGCCCCGATGCTTGGTGCCAAGGCCGGCGAAACGATCCTGGACCTGTGTGCCGCACCGGGCGGAAAGGCCGCACACCTGGCCGAACTGACCGGCGACCGCGCGCGGATACTGGCCTGCGACCTGACCGAGCCCAAGATGGAGCGCATCCGCGACAACCTCGCGCGCATGGGCTATCGAAGTATCGCCACGGTGCAGGCCGACGCCACCAGCGTGACGTTCCCCGAAAAGTTCGACCGCATCCTGATTGACGCGCCATGCAGCAACAGCGGAGTGCTGGCCCGCCGCATCGAAGCGCGGCATCGCATCAACGGCGAAACGCTGCGCGAGCTGGCAACTCTGCAACTCAAGATACTCGAGAACGCAACCCGCAACCTGAAGCCCGGCGGGGTCATCGTTTACAACGTATGCAGCATCCTGATGGAAGAAGGGGTGGACGTGCTGCACAAGTTCATGTCCACCAAGACCGGCGGCGCAAGCCGCGAAGACGCAGGCTGGGAAGTGCAACAGGAAGTGTTCACGCTGCCAGTACCAGCACTCCACGACGGAGGCTACTGCGTACGCCTTCGCTCACCCGCATAAAAGAGGTCTGGCTACTTTGCGGGCTTCTTTCCCAGCTTATTCGCTGACTTCTTTGGGGGCTTCTTTGGGCGGCCGCGAGGGCGGATTGTTGATTCCAGCCCGAGCTTTCGTGCGGCCTTCTCGCGCCATGCTTCGTCTCCGAAGGGTGAGCCGCGGTTTGCGGCCTCGCGCAGCCGGGCGAGCAACTCGGCCTCTTCCTCGCGATTGACGAAACGAAGCCAAGGCTCAGGCCGCGGTGTAGGCCCCTCAACCAACCACGCGCCCAAAGGGGTCTGGCTCCACGCGGTTGCAGTCGGGGCACCCTTTTGCCCGGCTTCGGAAGCTGACGCTCGGTCGGCCGCGATGCGTGCTGGCTCATCACTCGCCGCAATGGGGCCAGGCACCTTCGCTTCGCTTCGGATCCTGCCCCCTTTGCTGGCACTCGAGAAGCGCCAGTCCTGGGCCTTTCTGACCATGCCGGCACGTACCGGGTTTCGCTCTACGTAGCGCAGCACGGTCAGCAGGTGGCTGCCCTCTTCCACCGGGAAGCAGCGATAACGGCCCTGCCACACGTGCCCCGAGCTCTTGTAATGCTTGTGGTAGCGCCGCACATGGCACGTCGTCACCCACTGCATGAAGGCCTGCAAGTCGCCGGCGCGGCGCGGCCACAGCACCAGATGAAAGTGGTTGTTCATGAGCACCCAAGCCAGCAGGCGCATACGAAAGCGCTCACAGGCCAGGGAAAGCACCCGCTCAAAGGCAGCAAAGTCCTCAGGCGAGTGGAAAACATCCGCGCGGCCGTTACCACGGTTGATTACATGGTAAACAAAGCCACCAGGAGCAGAGCGCAGAGGCCGAGGCATGTGCGAAGCCTACCAAAGGATAACGGGACGGCAACAAAAAGTAGCCTGACCCCTTTTACCCCTGGCGTTCATCCCTTCGGGCGCACCAGACCGAGGCGCTCGCGATGCGGCTTGGTGAGAGCGTCTACATCGTTCCACCCATTCTTCTTGGCGCGCTCCCGCAGTATCGCGAAGGAGTCCCGGTCGCGGGCCTTGCTGCCAAGGCTGACGACCGGCTCGGCGACGAGCAGCTCAAAGATCTGCCGCCGACCAAGAAGCGCTGACGCTTCGAGCATGCTCACGCTGACGCGGGCCCCGCGCTCGAGCAGCGCGCGCACGGTCAAGGGTCGGTTGCTGACGACCGCAGCTGCCAGCGGGAGTCGACCATTGTCGGTCGCCGCATTGACGTCGACGTCACCAGCCAGGAGCGCGCTGACCCCGGCCTCGTCTCCGGCCTCGATTGCGAGGACGAGATCGTGCGCGGGTACGTTCGCCGCTGCTGCGCCCGCCTTTTCGAGCGCAGCGACGACGTTGGAGTCGCCTCGACCGTGGGCCAGCATCAATGGCGTCTCGTTTGTAATGCCGCTCTTCATATGCACACTCGCGCCGAGTTCGAGAAGCAAACAGACGACGTCGACGCTCGACTTCTGCACCGCGATACCGAGCGGCGTCTCTGGAGAGCCTGGGCTCTTATGCTCGAGGCTCGCGCCCGCACCCGCGAGTGCGCGGATAACGTCGAGGTGCCCGCGCTCGACCGCGATTTTGAGAGGCGTGAGGAAAGAGCGCACCGGCGAGACCTCGGGGTCATGCTCAATGGCCTCGTCTACGGAGGCCCCCCCCATGAGCAACAGCCGCACGATCGCGGCTTGCCCCTCGCGCGCCGCGAGGTAGAGCGGAGTGACTCCACCTTTGCCGCGCGCATCGGCGGCGGCGCCACTCGCAACGAGCGCGGCCATGCGTGCGATATCTCCCGCCTTCACCGCCGCCGCGATCTCCACAAAGTGTGTCTTCTTCATCGCGCCTCCTGGGTCACGTCCCCTTCATGCTGGAAATGCGGGATGACCGACTAAGAAGGGGTTAAGAAGGGGTCAGGTCAAGAAGGGGTCACAAGAAGGGGTCAGGCTACTTTGTTTGCCTGTTCACCAATTTTCGCCCCTTGTTTGGTTTGGTTGGGGGCGTTTGGCCCTTAATCCGCCATGCTAGCATCCGCGGTGCTTGGCCTTCGAGCCAATTCCATGGCGGTTGCGTGGGGGGTAGGAGTGCTCCGGCAGTTTGGCGGTTGGGGCTGACTCTGCACTTGCCGTGCGCGCAAACGCGCCGGCCGAGGTGAAGGGCTGCGAAGACAAGTGAAACGCGGCGCCGGTTAGCGATTGCGCTCAATGAACGACCACATGAAGGCGGCAATGCCGACAACAGTGGCCACGCCGCCCCCGAGCAAGATCGGCCAGCTGTCGCTGACCTTGCCCCAGATCAGCAGACCGATGCCTCCAAGCACCAGCACCAGGCCAAGCAGGTTCAGCAGCAGGCCGGTCAGGCAACCGCGCCTGGAAGTGCTCTCTGACGCGCCGACTGCCGCGTCCACAGCGCCGCCGATGAGATCGTCGATCATGCCCTAGCCTCTTTCGTGCGCATGCCGCCATTCGCTGTTTGCGATAAGCGCGCCATAGGTTTCGCGAATTGAGCTGGCGGTTGCCAGACGCCCATGCGGTTGCCGGCCGAGTCGGCGAACATAGAAAGGTGTCAGGAGACTGTGCTTCTTGAACCTGGCGGATGGGTGACTCCTGACTCCTAAACGGTGCTCGACCCATGATTGACGATGACGACTTGAAGTCTTTGGTCGCTACGGCGCTTGGCAACTTGCAACGCCCGGAACAGAACGTGGCGGACATTCGCAGTTTGACCCGCGCACTTTGGCGCGCTGGCCACGACACTTTGGCGCATAGGTTGACGTGGTTTGAATCTCAGACAGACGAATATCCGGTGGGCAAGGTCCGAGGTCACTGGAATGTGGAAGTTCTGAAGCGAAGGGATGCGGAGGTGGCTTCCTTTTGTGCAGAAGTTGAGCACACACTGCGCGAGGACCTTCTGGGCATCGCAGCCGAGCTAGCAGGCGGTTGAAACACTCCTGAACTTGGCGGCGAGTTATCTTTGGCTCAGGCTTTGCCATGCTTGCTGGTCCATCTCCCGCCGCAATGGGGTCAGGCACCTTCGCTTCGCTTCGGAGCGAGACCCCAGTGCTACGCTGCCAGACCCCGTTGCTTGGGGTCCGACCCTATTGCCTCACTGCGACCCCCTTTGCCCTGCTTTCTACGGCCGGATTAGTTGGTGATCGGTCCCGGCTGGTTCTTATCATGCTTGCGACGGAGGGCTTATGTGGGCTGACTGGATTCAGGAGGTGCGGCGCAAGGTCGGTGATGCGCCGCGCAACTTTCGGCCCGAGCAACTGGCCACCTTGCGTGTGCGGCAGCCGGAGTTTCTGCGGCAGAATCGCGCCGACCCTATCCAACTGCTCTATCGCGACCAGCTTGGCATCTTCCGCAACGGCCGTCCCGTTTGGGGCCGCATCGTGCAGGCCAACGCGCTGCTGTTTGAAGAAGGCCTCGACGATTGCCCGGCGGCCATGATCCACAGCCCGGACCCCTGGTTTGACGCCAATCCGGAAGCGCTGATCGAAATGGCCTCGGCCATGTACGCCGTGAAAGGCAAGCCCGTGGCCGATCCTGAGATGGATCGCTTCGGCCGCCTGCTCTACAACGAGTATGAACGGCAGTTCAACCTTCCGTTGCCGCACAGCCTTACTGGCGGCCGCACCGTGATCTACACCACGATCATGGTGCATCGCTCGCACCTGCCCGCGCCGGTGCTGGTCGACAACACACTGCCGATCATGTCGGATTACCCGCGCTGCCCCGGCGTGTGGATCATCCCCTCGGAATACTGGGCGGAAGCGCACCTTACCGAGTGGTTCAACATCACCTGAATCACCATCACCTGAATCACGCCTTGGGCTTTGGGTCTACGCCAATCCAGCATTGCGCCGGGCCTAAATCGCTGCGGCCGGACTCTTTCAGGTACAGGAAGAATTGCATCCGGTACGCCACTAGCGGCTTGAGCGCCATTTCAATCAGCGCGTGGCCGACTTTGATTGGCGCGCCCCACGGAGTTTGCGTGTCGCCGTGGTTGAGGCGGTAGTGCGAGACTTCGTTTATGGCCTCACGAAGTTGTGTGGCCTGGCGGTCCATGGCGATGCTGAAGTTTTCCGGTGTGACGGACTCGGCGGCTTTTTCCAGCGCGTCGGAATCGTCCCAGTTGCCTTTGATGGCGGCCAGTGCCGGCACGATGCCGCATGTGGTCAGGTATTGCATCAGTTCAAGCATGCTGCGCTGGCCCGGCGTGGGCCGCCAGGTCAGCTTGCCGGGTTGCAGCTTGGTCGCGAGGTGTTTGACGATGCGGATTTCGGACAGCATGGACTCAAGCAGTTGTTCCTTCGTCAGCATCGGCTTCCTTGGCGTGTCGCGCTATTTGGCGGCCGCCGGGACAGGATCGCGGCCTGCCCAGCAGTTTGCGGTATTCAGTTCAGCGCGTCCAAGCTGTTTCAGGTAAAGGAACAACTGCATTCGATAGCCGGTCATGAACTTGATGCTGGTTTCCAGCAGCGCGTCGCCCAGCTTCAGGGTCATGCCCCAGGGCAGCACGCAGTCGCGGTTGGCCAGGTCGGCCGAGCTTACGCCTTCCAGCAACTTGGTCATTCGCTGCATCTGGCGATCCAGGGCCTGTTGCGCGTTGTGCAGGCCTACTTGTTCGGATTCGGCTTTCTGGGCTTCGCTGTGGTCGCGGTTTCCGTTCACGAAAAAGAAGCCGATGCCGCTGGCGGCGCGGGTAAGGTACTGCAGCAGCTCAAGCAGGCTGCGCTGGCCGGGCGTTGGGCGCCATGCCAGTCGATCGGCGGGGATCTTCCCGGCCAGGTGCTTCACGATGCGGGTTTCATGTTCGAGCGATGCCAGCAGGGTCTCTTTGGTGATCACGTTGTTCTCCGGTGAATGCTGTGCCGGACTATATGGAAGGGGCGGGGCGCGCGCCATTGTCGCCGGGTGGTGAATTGCTAGCCTCTGCGCGCTCATTTTGACCGGGCCCAAAACCCGTGGATTCGTTTGAAACCAGTGCGCCCCATGGGCTTGCACGAACGTACGAGGCCGTTGTTCATGAATCGCAAACTGTTGACCTGGTTGATGGCATCAATCGCCGCGGCGCCGCTTTTCGCCGGGCCCCATGCAGACAACGTGAAGGACCTCGGCGACAGCGCGCGCGCGTCATCGGCCTACGAAAACATCGCCAAGGCCGGCGACGAAGCCTTTGAAGACCTGCTGGAAGGGTTGGGCCAGAACCCCGACGAAGACGGCGTTTCCGCCACCGTCAAGGCCGAACGCAGCAGCCGCCGCCTCGCCTGCGCGCGCCTGATCGGCGGCCTGCGCGACACTCGCGCCTCGGCCAAGCTGCTTGAACTCATGAACGCCAACGCCATCGAGACTTCGGCCTACCCCGAACTCGCCGGTGCCTGCGCTGCAAGCCTGGGTCGCCTGTGCGCTGACAAGGCGGCCTCGGCTGATCGCACCGCGGTTGTGGACGCGCTGAAGGTGGTCGCGGCCAATGATAAGCTCCTCAAGCAGATCCGCTGGGGTGCACTGCATGGTTTGGCCCACCTGAAGGCCGGTGCCGACGTAGCCGCGCCGATGATCACTGTGGACGGCGAAGCCGCCCTGCGCGAGGCCGCGATTGACGTCGTGGTCGCCGCGCGCCACACCGCCAGCGCCGACGCGCTGCTTGACCTGTGGGAAACCCAGCGCCTTGGCCCCAAGGGCGAAGATGGCAACCGAACCGGCGCACAGGCCGCCGATTACGTGAAGACACTGGGCGTACACGCGCTGTTCGCGCTCGCCGCACTGGACGACACCCGCAGTGTCGCCGGCCTTGTAGACGTGGCCACCATGGCCAACTTTGCCGGGCACCCGACCTGGCGTGAGGCCGCGCAGAAGCAGCTCAAGCGCAACCCGCTGCGCGCCAAGGCGATTGAGGCCCTGACGGCGGTGTTCAAGGACGACGAGAAGCCGACCCAGCACCGCGACGCGGCCGTGGCCCTTGGCGAATGTGGCGCAGACGGCGTTGCGGCCTTCCTGGCCATCAGCGACACGCCGGTGCCCGAAGGCAAGCCCGAGAACCACTTCAAGGACCGCGTCGAGCGCAACCTGCGCAGCCTAAGCAGCGAAAGCGCGCTGAAGGCCTTCGTGGAAGCGTACGGCAAGATCGCCGCCGACAGCAAAGACCTGCGCGGCCGCGTGATCGACCACCTGCTGAACAACCGCACGGTGCTGAAGAAGGAAGGGATTGAGCTGTTCCGCACTGCAGCCGACGACGCCACGCTGGATGCGCCCAAGCGCGCGCAGTGCATCAACGCATTCTCGGAAATCCGCGGCAAGGACAGCTTTGCCGACCTGGAACGCTGGATCAAGTCGGAAGACGGCGTGATCCGCGCGCAGGCGGTGCAGAATATGGGCCGCAGCTACATCGCGCTGAACAAGTCCAAGCCGCTGCTGATGGAAGCCATGAAGTCGGTGGGGGATGACTTTGCCAAGGCCCGCGAAAACGCCTTGCAGGGCCTTCAGCGCAGCGACGACAAAGAGCTGAAGCAGCTTTTCATCGACGCGCTTGACCCGGCCAAGGAAACCAGCGCTCTGGTACGCAACGCCGCGCTGCGCGCGATCGACAACTGGCGTCGCAACGCCAAGGTCGCCGACGATGAAGTGTTCCCGGCGATCAAGGCGCGCTCACAGGACACTGACGCGGACGTGCGCGGCACGGCGATCCGCATTGCCGTGACCTTCGCGATCCGCATGGGTGAATCCAAGACCGCGGCTGACCTGGTGCACGCCGGCTTGGCCGATGCGAGCAAAGAAGTGCGCCTGCAGGCCTATGGCCAGGTGGCCATGGTAGGCAAGGATGTGGACGCGACCAAGCTGACCGACGCCGCCATGGCCGAGACCGACCTGCAAACCAAGGGCGAGGCCGTACTGGCCCTGTCACGCATCGACACTTTCGCTGACAAGACCAAACACGAGAAGATCGCCGACCTTGCGCTTTCGGTGCTGGACCAGCCCGGCCGCGACGCCGCGGCGATTGAACTGCTGGGGCGGTTGATCAAGTCTGACGGCGGCCCGTTCACGTACGTGTCCGACAAGGCCCGCGCGCAGATCGAGACCTACACCACGGGCGCTGAGCAGCGGTACGACAAAGTGCCATCACTGGTGCGTTTGCTGATCCGCATTGAAGACAACGTGTTCTTCAAGCGCATTGAAGAGCTGGCCAAACTGCCGAACGTGGAACTGCGCCGCGCCTGCGTCGACTACATTGTCGCCTTTGGCACCAAGGAAGACGCAAACTTCCTGCGTACCCTGCGCGATATGACCGACGCGACGGCCCAACAGGTTGCTGGCCACATCGACGACGGAATTCGTAAACTACAGGACAGATAGGCAGGACGGTTTTCCGGAACTTCTCGCCCTGCCGTTCGTACTAATGCCATGGACCTTGCGGCCGCGGCGGCGTAGTGCGTCGCACAGCACGGAGGCAGCGCGTGACAAAGCTGAAAGTGTGTGCCGTGACATGCGCCGCGATTGCCGTATTGGCGCTTTACAGCATCCAGATTCCGCCGGCCCCCGTGGCCGCGCAGGACTCATCGCTGGTCAAGAATCCTGAGTTGTACCCGCCAACGGGCCGTCACAACGACAACGTGATGGCCGGCATCCGCCGCGCCCGCGCCGAAGAACTGAACGCGCTGCGCCTGCAACGCGAGGGCAAGAAGGAAGAGTCACTGGATGCCTGGCGCGAAGCCCTGAACCGCTACGAAGACCTGCGCAAGGAGTATCTGCCGCCTGACCTGGACCCGGCCAAGGAAATGCTGGTCCGGTCAGACTGGGTCGATGCCGACGTGGACACCTCGCGCCTGATTTTTGCCGAAAGCTGGGTGCCGCTTTCTGACTACATCAATGATCGCATGCGCAACATGGCCTGGCCGCGCCCGTTGCGTGACCAGGTAAGCCTGCGCCAGAACGCCAAAGGTTCTGAGCTGCTGCAAAAGGGCCTGGCGGAAGGCGACATGTCGCTGCTGCGCCGCTGCGCGCGCTACTACCAGTTCAGTGAATCGGGCCGGGTGGCATTGCGGATTCTGGCTGAACACGCGCTCGAGAACGGCGACAGCCTGCTGGCCGTGCGCTGGCTGGGCGAGCTGAAGTCGAGCTTCCCTGACCAGTGGTCGCGCGATCCGATGCTGACCATCCAGTACGTGCGCGCATGCCGCGACGCCGGCATGGCCTATGAGCTTGGCATGACACTGCGGCAGGTTGAGCGCGGCGGGCTTGCCGGCGAAGTGGATGTGGGCGGCCAGCGGATCAAGGCCGTCGATTACCTTAAGCAGTTGCTGGCTGAACCCGCGCCGCAGTCACGACCGGAGCTTGCACAGCCGGGTTGGCGCACGCTGCAGGGCGCACCCTCACGCAATGGCATTGCCCCGCCGGTGGCAGGCATCGGCGCGATGATCGACCTTGACCCGACGGACGCTGTGGGCGGGGCCAAGCTGGCAGCCCGGATCTCGGCGCTTGAGCCGCAGCAAGATGAGTACGGCTACGGCAACAGTGTGGACCAGCAGCCGGTGCCCATGGTGTTTCCAGTGGCGCATGAGTCCGGCGTGTTTGTGCACAAGGTGCCCAGTTCTGACGACGCTGCCGGCGTGGACCAGTTGGTGTGGCTGCGCCACGGGCGCGAAACCAGCCCGATGCTGCTGGAAGTGCCCAAGGCCCTGCGCTATTCGACCAAACAGAACAACTCGCGCCGCTGGTACGGCGGCATGACGCAGGAAGCCCGCCTGCGCTACCGCGTGAAGGCCCAGACCATAGCGCGGTTGCGCTGGCAGCTTGATAACCGCGAGGCCGACGTGTTGTTTGCGGTCATGGGCCACGGCAGCCCCAGCAAGGAAAAGGGCACCGAGCCTTCGGGCAACCAGATCCAGGCATTCACGCTGGCGCCTGACCCGGCGGCATTCGTGACGCTGCCCAATCGCAAAGTGGAAAGCAGTGAAGAGTACGACTTCCTGAAGCACGTGGTGTTCCTGGGCGCGCCGCTGGTGCGCGACAATCGCCTTTACATTGCGGGAACTACGGCCGAGAAAGACAGCAGCGAAGTCTGGATGTTCTGCTTCGATGTAACGCCGAAGGGCGACGCCGCTTCAGGCGAAGGCAAGCTGCTGTGGCGCACCATGCTGTGCGCGCGCAAGTTGATCGGCGACATGTGGGGCTACGGCAACCAGCCGGTGCAGGTGCCCGAAGTCAGCAGTGTGGCCGAACACGGTGGCCTGCTGTTTGTATCCACACACGCCGGTTGCACGGCCTGTGTCGATCGCAACAGTGGCGAACTTTGCTGGATGTCGCGCTACGCCCGCGAAAACAACATCACTCGCGGCTGGTTCACGAACGCGCCGCTGGCCGCCGGCGGCATGGTGGTCACGGCGCCCTACGATTGCAGCCTGGCGCTGGTGCTGAACGCAATCACCGGCCAGGAGTGGATGCAGTACCCCATGGAAGGCGCGGGGCCCAAGACCGAGTATGAATACACACTGGGCGTCATCGACAACCGCATGATCGTGCAAGGCCGCTCAAGGCTGTATTCGGTGGGCCTCACCAGCTTCAAGGGCGGCACGTTCATGACTGACTGGGCGCGCCTTGAGTATGAAACCGAACTGTTCGGTGAGGTCCCCACGGGTCGCGGCATCATCGCCGGCGACAACGTGCTGGTGCCCTTGTCGCAGCACATCGCGATCTACGACGCGCGCACCGGCAAGCTGAAGTCGAAAGTGAAGCTGGAAGGCGTGTCGATGTCCGACGCCCCGGTGACTCTCAGCGTCTATTGCCGCGGCGAACGCTACAAGGACGCCGAAGGGATCGAACGCTTCAAGCCCGTCTCAGTAACGGACCCCGACACCGGCAGCGTCTTTTGTGCCGAGCACCTTGCCAACGGGGCCACATTCAAGTTTGCTTCGGGCAAGACGGCGACCGTGGTCAAAGAGACTTTCCTCGTGATCGCTAGCGCCAAGTGGGTTCACGTATTTCAGGCCGACGACGGCGGCAAGTAGCCGCGTGGCAGACATTCAAGTGCTGCAACTTCAAGTCTTGCTCCAACGTACACCGGGATAAACGAACATGGCAGAACAACAGCTGCAGGGTGAAGACCTCAAGGCCGTACAGGAACTCCGCGAGGCACACGAGCGCATCGTGGCCCAGCTTCATAACGTGGTCGTCGGCCAGGACGACGTGATTGAGCAACTCTTGATCTCAATCTTCGCTCGCGGCCACGCGCTGCTGGTGGGGGTGCCGGGGCTGGCCAAGACGCTGTTGATCCGCACGCTGGCGGACACGATGTCACTGAAGTTCAGCCGCATCCAGTTCACCCCCGACTTGATGCCCAGCGACATCACCGGCACCGAAGTGCTGCAGGAAGACCGCGCGACCGGCCGCCGCGAGTTCAAGTTCCTGCAGGGTCCGATTTTCGCCAACATCATCCTGGCTGACGAAATCAACCGTACTCCGCCCAAAACGCAGGCCGCGCTGCTTGAGGCCATGCAGGAGCACCAGGTCACCGCCGGCGGCCGTCGCCACCAGCTTGAGCAGCCGTTCTTCGTGCTGGCCACGCAGAACCCGATTGAGCAAGAAGGCACCTACCCACTGCCGGAAGCGCAGCAGGACCGCTTCATGTTCAACATCAACGTCGATTACCCGACGGAAGATGAAGAAATCCAGATCATGAAGATGACCACCGCCACCTACAAAGGAAAGGTCGAGCAAGTCCTCGACGGTGCCCGCATCATGCGCCTGCAGGAACTCGTGCGCAAAGTTCCGATCAGCGAACACGTGGTGCGCTACGCCATGCAGTTCGCGCGCCTTACCCGCCTGAACAACCCGCAGACGCCTGAAGAAATCCGACGCCTGCTGGCATGGGGTGCCGGCCCGCGCGCGAGCCAGTTCCTGATCCTCGGTGCCAAGGCCCGCGCTGTGCTGACCGGACGTTACTACGTCAGCGCCGACGATATCCGCGCGGTTGCCCACCCCGTACTGCGCCACCGCATCATTCCCAACTTCTCGGCTGAGGCTGAAGGCATCAACAGCGACGTGATCATTGATCGCCTGATCCAGATCATCCCGCGTGCCGAATCCGAGACACTGGCCGATGCGCGTCTTCCCAACGTGCTGGAGTAACTGACCCGCACGTCCCCGACCGTGGCAAAGGACCGTGAAGCAGACGCGTGAACGAAACTTCGGACACTAAACCCGAAACCAAGGACGAAGCCCTCCAGCGCCGCCGAGAGGAGCTGGAGGACGAACTTGAACGCTTCGCCAAGGCCGGCGTGCCAAGCCCCGGCCTGGTCAAGGCCGCGCGCTGGCTCAGCCGCGGGTTGTGGCTTGCGATGACGGCAGTTGTCGTGTTCCTGCTGTTCAGCGGCTACGGCAAGGTCAGCCAGGAAAAATTCGACGAAGCCACCAAGGCCATCACCGCGTGGGAGGCCGCGAACAAGAAACTCAAGTCCGAGCTCGACACCACGCAGGAAAAGATGGGCGAGCTGATGATCGAGGCCGCCACCCGCGAGTCCGAACTGCGCGCCCTGCGCGAAGGACCTGAGGCCGCGGCGCTGGCAACTTCGCGCGCCTATGACCTCAGTGCCCGCTTCTGGGGCGACATCACCTGGAGCGCCCAGTGGCCCGAAAGGCTCGCCCGCGCCGAGCCTGAGGCCCACGGCGTCGACCCGACCGAAGGCGTAATCGCAATCCTGAAGCAGGCGGCCTACGCAGCCCTGCCGATGCAGAATGAGCTGGTGCGCGAGACCACCGATTTCGGCCTCGACGGCAGCCTGAAGGGTGCCGCACGCTGCCTTCTGGACACCGACCCCAAGGTGCGCGTCCAGGGCGCGATGCTGCTGGCCCGTCTGCAGGGCAACGCCGATGACCCGGGCATTGCCGCAGCAATCAGCGCCGAAAAGGACCCTGTCGCGTTGCGCGGCCTGCTGTACGCCGAAAGTCTGTATCTTCGCATCCGCATGAAGGCCGACGCGGCCCCCACTCGCTTTGAGCCCGAGTATCTGTTGCGCTACACCTTCCTTCGGGTCGATGGCGTGGCGGACTCGCTGGAACAGGCGTATCGTGGCGCGCCGGCAGAACACCGGCTGGATTGCCTGGCGATGCTGGCGCTGCATGCCGGCCGCATGCACAGCAAGGTGTTCGGACAGGTGGCGCGTTCGACGGACAGGCCGGTGGCGGAAAGGCTGCTGGCAGTGCGCTGGATCGCGGCGCGCGGCGATGATGAGGCGAAGCAGGTTTTGAAGGGTCTGGCGGCAGGCAAGGACGTCATAGGGCAGGAAGCAACAAAGGCGCTGGAGAGTCGGGGTTAGATGGCGGAAACCTACCAGCAATACCTTGACCCGCAGGTGCTGAATCACATTCGGCATCTTGAGGTGACCGCGCGCAACGTGGTCGAAGGCTTCCTCGCAGGCCTGCACAAGTCGCCGTACAAGGGCTTCAGCGTTGAATTCGCGCAGCACCGCGAATACGTGCAGGGCGACGACCTGCGCTTTCTTGACTGGAAGGCCTACGCCAAGTCCGACAAGTACTACATCAAAGAGTATGAGGAAGAGACCAACTTCCGCGCCGTGATCGTGCTCGATACCAGCGAAAGCATGCGCTACAGCAGCGGCGAGAACAAATCCAAGCTCGATTACGGGCGCTACATGGCCGCCAGCCTGGCCTACCTGATCCAGAAGCAAAGCGACGCCGCCGGTTTGGCGCTGTTTGACGAGAAGCTTTACGACTACATCCAGCCCGCTACCAGCCACGTCACGCTGCTGCGCATGCTGGCCACGATGCACGAACGCCCGGCGCAAAAGAAAACCAACATCGGCGAAGTGCTGGTGGACGTGGCCCAACGCTCGGGCCGCCGCGCGATGATCATGATCATCAGCGACCTGTTCGACAACATCAGCCACCTGAAGAAGGGGCTTGAACACCTGGCCGCGCGCAAGGACGACGTGATCGTCTTCAACCTGATGGACCCTCAGGAACGCGAGTTCAAATTCGACCGCCTGACCCAGTTCATCGGGCTTGAAGATTACCCTGAGTTGCTGGTTGATCCGCGCAGCCTGCGCAAGGCCTATCTGGAAGAAGTAGACCGCTTCAACAACGAAGTGCGTCGCGCTTGCCTGCGCGCGCGCAGTGACTTTGTGGCCATCGACACCGGCATGCCGCTGGAAGTCAGCCTGCAAGCCTACCTGGCCAAACGTATGGGACGACGCGGATAATGCCGACCTGGCTGCTATGGACGCTGGGCCTTGGGGTGCCGCTTGCTGCGGCCTCCGTGCCCATCATCATCCACCTGATCAACCTGACGCGTTATCGCCGGGTTGAATGGGCGGCCATGGAGTTTTTGCTCAACGCCTACAAGCGCACGCGCCGGCGCATGCAGATGGAAAACCTGATCATGCTGCTGCTGCGCGTGTGCGCGGTGATCTTGCTCGCGGCCGCGCTTTTCCCGATGGGATGCCAGAAGATGCGCGATGCCATCGGCGGAGATTTCAGCGGCGGCGCGATCTTGAACAACGATGCGCCGATGCACCTGCTGATGATCCTCGACGACAGCGCCTCCATGGCCTACGAGTCGCAGGATGAAACGTCACTCAGCCGCGCCAAGGTGTATGCGCTCTCGGTCGTGGACGCGCTCGACCAGGCCCGCGACCGCGTCAGTGTGATTCGCTTGAGTGACGTGCACGTGCCGCCTCGTGCGGGCGGCGGCGTTGTCACGGCACAGGATGAGGCCCAAAGCCGCCGCTCGCGACTGGACAAGGCCAGCTTCTTGTCCGTGTCGGATGCGCGGCGTCTGATCAGCAACACGGAACTTTCGGCCGTGGACACCAACATCCTGGCCGCGATGCGTGAGGCCGCGCGGCTTGCCGACGCGACCCCGCAAAGCGACGCGCTGGGCCTGCTTGTGATTTCGGACTATCACCTGGCGGGCTGGGGTGAAGTGCGCAAGGACGGCCCGGTGAACGCCGAATTCGTGCAGTCGGTGCAGCGCATCCAGCCCCGGCTTGAGAAGTCGGGCACGCAGGCCCTGTTCTTTGACAGCGGGCTGGAGAAGCCTGAAAACTTCGCGATCACCAACATCCGTGTCGAAGAACGCGTGATCGGCAACGGTATGGAGGCCACGCTGCTGGTCGATGTCGCGCGTTTTGGCGACGCCGGTGAAGGGCAGCGTCGCCCGGTTCGCCTGCGCTATCGCATCAACGGCGGGCAGGAACGCCCGGTCGGTACGACGGTGCAACTTGCCCCCGGCGAAAGCGCCACCAGCATCCAGGTGAAAGTGCCGGCCCGTGAACTTGCGCTGAAAGAGGACGAGGCCGCCACCGGTGCCTCGCGCAACATTGAAATTTATACCGACGATGCCGACCCGCTGCGTTCCGACAACGCGCGCAACCTGGTGCTGCACGTGGTGCCCAACGTGCCGATCCTGGTGGTGAACGGCGTGGCACACCCTGACCCGGATCTGGATGAGACGTTCTACCTCGAGACCGCGCTCGGCATCAGCAGCAACCGTGGTGAAGGCGACCGCGGCGACGGCGAAGTCGTCAACATCACGCCCAATCGCATCACGACGCTTGAGCCGAAGCAACTCGATACCAAGATGACTTTCCTTGAGTACCGGCTGGTGATCCTGGCCAACGTGAAGTCGCTGCCCGCGGGCGTGGTCGAGAACCTTGAGGCCTTCGTTCGGGCCGGTTACAGCCTGCTGGTGTTCGACGGCGACCAGGTGGACGCGCAAAGCTACAACGCGCAGCTCTACAAGGACGGCAAGGGACTGTTGCCCGCGCGACTGGGCGCACCCGGCGGTCTTGATGACCGGGGGGCGGAGCATTACTCGCTGGCGGTGCAGGATCGCACCCACCCGGTGATCTCGTTGTTCGCGGACTCCGAAGAAAACCTGTCGATCATCACCGACCCCAAGGTCATCCGGAACTGGCGCACCCTGAAGCTGCCGGAGGGCGTGGAAGTTGATCCGCTGCGCCCGACAAACGTACTGCTGAACCTGAATCTGCCGGGCGGACCACAGCCGCTGGTGCTGGAACGTTCGTTTGATCGCGGCAAGGTCGTGTACGTCGGCACCACAGCGGGCGAACGCTGGAACATGCTGTGGCGCAGCAACGGCCTGCCGTTGTTCCTGTATCTCGAAATGGCGGCCTACCTGACCAGCAATGAAGCGCGCTACAGCAACCTGCGCGTGGGTGAGCCCTATCGTCGCGTGCTGCGCGGCAATGAAGTGGCACCGGTGTTCACGATCCGCGATCCCTCAAAGGTCAGTGCCGAATTGCAGCCGACCGAACTGACGGGGCCGTCCACGGGCGCTTCCGTGCCGGTGAACATGATTGAGTTCGGCGGTACGACCCAGCCGGGCGTGTACACACTCAGTGCCATGGAGCGCGACGACAAAGGTGCGCTGCGCCTGAAATGGTCTGAGCGATTTGCCGTCAACATGGACACCCGAGAATCGGACGTCACCAAGCTGGCGCTGGCTGAAGGCGGCACGGAAGCCGCACTGCGAGAGGCTTTGCCCGACGTTCCCTTTGCGTTCGCACGTGCCAGCACGCGCGGCGAAGACGGGCAGGCCGATTTCATTGACCCGAAGGACGACCAGCTGTGGATGTGGCTGGCGCTGGCAGCGGCGGTTTTCTTTACACTTGAGATCATCTGGTCGGGTGTAATCAGCAAGCCCGAGCAATAGGCGGCAGGCCAAGGACGGAGAAGGCGCAAGTGAACCGTGGGCTGATACTGGTGCAGATCATCGTCGGCATCGTGCTGCTGGCAGCCCTGCTGCTGTTGGGCACGCTGCTGATCAGTCCCGAGGCATTGCTGTCGCGCCTGGCCCCCGGTGCGCAGTTCTCGTGGGAGAACTTTAACCCGCTGTCCTCAGAGCCCGGCCTGTTCGGCCTCAGCCCGCTGATCTGGAGCGCGCTGGTCGTGGCGCCACTTTGCGTCGGGCTTCCGGCGCTGGTGTATTACACTGAGAAAAAGAAGGTCCCGCGTACGACACGCACGGTACTTTGGCTGGCACGTGCGGCGGTGTTGGGCATGATCTACCTGCTGGCGGCCGGGCCGGCACTTTCCACATCCGAAACCGAGACCAAGGGCAGCAAGATCGCGGTGCTTATCGACGATTCGATGTCGATGGGCGCTGACAGCCGCGAGTTTACGATCTTCAGCGCCTTGGACGACGAAGACGGCGCTGAGATCCGCAAGCTGCGATCCGACCTGGAGGCGCTTGGCATTCAGGTGGGCAAGCCGCAGCCGCAGGGCTTCCTGACCGTGTCAAGTGACGAACGCATGGTGCGGGCCTTTGTACGCGAGGTCGTGCGTCAACGTGCTGCGCGCCTATTGAAAAAGCTTCAGGACGTGCATGGCGGGCCGTTCCTGCTGGCACCGCTGCAGAACTTGCAGGCCGACGTGGAACTGCTTTCCGCGCAGGCGGACTTGAAGCAGTCTGAACTGACGCACGAACAAACAAAAGAAAAGCCCGACGAAGGACGCTTGCGGCTGCTGAGCGGCGAGCTGGCCACGCTCAAGGGCCGTATCACGAGCGCGCTGACCCGGTACGATGAGCTGCTGCGCCCTGCCTCAGGCCTGGATGTCATCAAGACGGCGCGCGAGCACGGGCTTAGCCCAATCCTGAGCGGCGATCGTGAACTGACGGCCGCGGAACGTGACCAGGTCCTGCGTCACTATCTGGATGCCAAGCGCGTCCTGCTTGAGAACCTGCTGCACACCTGCCACGCCGAAGGCCCGCGCCGCTGGGACATCGCGTGCGAGCTGGTGGCGCCGGGCAATACGCTGGCGGTGCCCGCAGATTCCAAGCTGTCGCTGCTGGACCTGCAACAGGAACGGGCCCGGAAGTACGACTTGGAAGATGCACGGGGCGAAGTGCGCCAGGCGATGCCTGTGCTGCGCTACTTCGTGTTCTCGACCCGCTTCGGCCGCGAGCAGATCACCGAAGAGGCGATCCTGGAAGTTTCACCCAGCCAGCTCGATTTCCGGGCACCCATGGGTCGCCTGACCGAACTCGACAAGGCCATGGAGGAAGTGCGCCGCTACTACAGCGACGACGATGACCTTTCGTGCGTGATCGTCATTTCCGACGGCCGCGACACGGGGGCCTCAAGCAGCGACATGCTGGAAACGGCCGCACGCCGCGAAACGGACGTGGCGGCCGCGGGACGCAAAGCCGGCCGCAGCGTAGAAGTGGTGACCGTCAGCATCGGTAATCCCAAACCGGTGAAAGTGCTGGAGCTGCTGTCGATCAGCGGCGACCGCGAAATCCTGAAGGACGACTTCCTTGAACTGAAGCTGAAGATCCGCGCCGACAAAGCCTACCGGGCCGACCCGGCCAAGGGGAAGCTGGGCCAGAAGGTGAAGATCATCCTGTGTGAAGATTCGTTCGCCAGCACCAGCGCGATCCCCTATGACGAACTGAACGGCGGGCCGGCACAGACGGAAGAGTCGCGCCACATTTTCCTGGGCACCGAAGAAATCACCGAGGCCCGCATCCGATTCAAGCCCAAGACCGCCGGCCGCCATGTGTACTTCGTCAAGCTGAACGAAGACCGGCTGGTCGATGAGGACACCTACCGCAACAACTACAAAGAACACTACGTTGAGGTCATCGACCGCAAGATCAAGGTGCTGTACATCGAGCAGTCGCCGCGCTGGCAGTGGCGCGCCCTCAATGAGGCCCTGAAGCGCGACAAGAAGCTTGAGTACCAGGGCTTCCTGATCGACGCACAGGAAGGCTGGACCCAGCCGACATCGATCTACGACGAAGAAGTCAAGAAGAAGGTCAAGCCGCTGCGCGCGACGTTCTATGACGCCAATGTCGGGCGCGTGATCCGCGACAAGGACGAGTTCTTTGCGCAGAACTACGACGTGATCATCCTGGGCGACATTGACCCGGACTCGCCGTCTTTCCGGCTTGAGCACTGGAAGTGGATTGAAGAGTGGGTCTCACGCCAGCGCGGCGGGCTGATGCTGCTGGCAGGCCAGAGCTACAACCCGTCCAAGTACGGCTCGATCGAACAGGCCAAGGTTCTGTTCCCCGTCGAGCTCGAGTTCCCCAGCGACTACGACAAGACCGTCAACGTCCAGATGATGAAGTATTACCGGCTAAGCCCCGCCGGCCGCGCGCACGAAGTGCACCGCCTCAGCGGCAAGCTTTCGCGCAACGATGAGCTGTGGGGCAGCGTGCAGGACGGCAACTTTGTCCGCGGCCAGCTGAATGGTTTTTACTGGTACCAGCCCACCGGTGGCATCCGCCCCGCGCCCGCCGTTGCGCTGTCGCATGTTGCCCGTGAGGGCCGCCAGACTGGTGAGGGCGAAGTACTGACAGCGGCCATGCCTCACGGTACCGGCATGGTGTACTACTGCGGCACGGACGATACCTGGCTGATGCGCGAGACCGTGGGGGACACCTACTTCTACCGCTACTGGCAAAACGCACTTCGATTCGTCGCCAGCCGCCGCCTTGCCGCCAAGCAGGAACGCGTCGACGTATACACCGACAAGGCCGAGTACCAGGTGGGCGAAGACGTGAAGGTCTACGTTGAGCTGCTGGGCAACAACCTCGAGATTTACGACGTGATCCGCCAGAATCAGCAAAAGGAACTGAACGAACTGCCACGCTCAAGCGACCCTGACGACAAGACGCGCCTGATGCTGGTCGATATCCAGGGGCGCAGCGGCGGCCGCCTGACCGAGAAACGCCTGGTGCTAAGCGAAGTAAGCTGGAACCCGGGCCTTTGGGAAGGCACCGTGCCCGCCAACGACGCCGGCACCTATGACGTGTGGGTGCGCAGCTACGACGAAAGCATGAAGCGCCCGCACCGCTACATCGTGAAGGCCCCGGCGGCCGAACTGCGCGATCTCAGCATGGATCTGCCGGCAAACGTTGCCCGTGCCACTGAGCTGCCCGCCAGCGCAGAGCCCATGGATTACCAGGAAGGCAGGCGCGCCTACCTGATGACCGACATGGGCAAAGCGTCGCTGGAGGTGCGTGAACGCACCAACGAGTTGCCGGGTTTCACCTCGCTGCTGTGGGACCGCAAGGACGACCGCTATACGCTTCGCAGCCTGCTGTTGCTGCTGCTGGTGCTGCTGCTGGCCGGCGAATGGCTGACCCGCAAAATCGTGCGCATGGTTTGATGGGCGGCCTGATTTTGGGCTCCCTAAGTGCTTGCGGAAGGTGTGCGTCGTCCGCACAATGCCGCCGCCCATGCCGGAACAGACCCTTTCAGCAACAAGGCTTCGAACATGAAGATCCACGAGTACCAGGCCAAGGAAATCCTGCGCCGATACAACACCCCGCTGCTCAAGGGGCGCGTTGCATACAGTGTGGCCGAAGCCGTCGGCATCGCCAAGGAAATCGGCGGCAGCGTGTGGGTCGTGAAGGCCCAGATCCACGCCGGCGGTCGCGGCAAGGGCGGCGGCGTAAAGCTGGCCAAGAGCATCGACGAAGTTCGCACCCACGCCGAAAAGATCCTCGGCATGCAGTTGGTGACGCCGCAGACCGGTCCTGAGGGCAAGAAGGTCAACCAGATCATGGTTGAAGAAGGCTGCCTGATCGACCACGAGTACTACCTGGCTGCGGTACTTGATCGTGAAACCAGCCGCGTCTGCGTGATGGGCAGTTTTGAAGGCGGCATGGACATTGAAGAAGTCGCCCACAACCGTCCCGGCGCGATCAAGAAGGAGTTCTTTGACCCCGCGGAAGGGCTACAGGGTTTCCAGGCGCGTCGTCTGGCGCTTGCCATGGGCATTCCGGCCGCGCTGGTTAACAAGGCTGCATCGCTGATACTGGGCGTGGCGCGCTGTTTTGTTGAAGAAGACGCTAGCCTGGTTGAAATCAACCCGCTGGTCACGACCAAAGACGGCAACGTCATCGCGCTGGACGCCAAGATGACCTTTGACGACAACGCGATGTACCGCCACAGCGCAACAGAGGCCTACCGCGACTTGACCGAAGAAGTCCCCGAAGAAACCGAAGCCAAGAAGTATGACCTAAGCTACATCAAGCTGAACGGCACGATCGGCTGCATGGTCAACGGCGCGGGCCTGGCGATGTCCACCATGGACATCATCAAGCTTCACGGGGGCGAGCCGGCAAACTTCCTTGATGTGGGCGGCGGCGCAACCACAGAGCGCGTGACTGCAGCCTTCAAGATCATCCTCAGTGACCCAAGCGTGAAGGCCGTGCTGATCAACATCTTCGGCGGCATCATGAAGTGCGACGTAATTGCCCAGGGCGTGATTGCAGCCGCCAAAGAAGTCAAACTTAAGGTTCCGGTGGTCGCCAGGCTGGAAGGCACCAACGTTGAACAGGGCCGCAAACTGCTGAACGAGAGCGGGCTCGGTATCAAGGCGGCCACGGACTTGACCGACGCCGCAAAGAAAGTGGTGGCCGCGGCCAAGGGTTAGGGCGCGTTTCTTGACTAATGCGGTTCCGGGGCTAGTCTGTCCCGGCCCCGTCGTGAGTGTCGGGCTGATTCGTCGTTACAGGGCTTGGACTTACGGCACTGTTGCGGGCCTGAATGCGGTAGGGAACAAGTAGAGACCCAGTAGAGAAACCAGTGGACGTTTTCGCCAAGTGTTTTGAGTTCAAGCGCGACCTTGAGGTCCAGGCCGCCGGGCTGTACCCGTTTTTCAAGACCATTGAGGGCAACCACGGCTCGCGCGTCATCATTGACGGGCGCGAAGTGGTCATGGCCGGCAGCAACAACTATCTAGGTTTGACCCGTCACCCCAAAGTCGTTGAAGCCGCCATCAAGGCGACCGAGGCGTTCGGCACCAGCTGCAGCGGAAGCCGTTACGCCAACGGTACCTACGTCATCCACGTTGAGCTTGAGGCCAAGCTTGCCGACTTCATGGGCAAGGAAAAGGCCCTTTGCTTCACCACGGGCTACACCACCAACATGGGCGCGATCAGCGTGCTCGCCGGGCGACGGGACATCATCCTGAGCGACCGCGAGAACCACTCGTGCATCATGGATGCCACGCAGCTCAGCTTTGCCGAAACCAAGAAGTACAAGCACGACGACATGGACGACCTTGAGCGCGTCCTTGAGGCCAGCAACCCCGAAAGCGGCAAGCTGCTTGTCACCGACGGCGTGTTCAGCATGAAGGGTACGCTGGCCAAGCTGCCCCGCATGGTTGAGCTCAAGAAGAAGTACGGCATGCGCATCTTCGTCGACGACGCCCACGGTGTGGGTGTGGTCGGCCCGCACGGTCGAGGCACAGCCGAGCATTTCGGCGTCGAGAAAGACGTCGACGTGGTGATGGGCACCTTCAGCAAGTCTTTCGCGGGTCTCGGCGGCTTCATTGCCGGTGAGGAACGCGTGATCAGCTACGTGAAGCACCACGCCCGCCAGCTGATTTTTGCTGCCAGCATGACCCCGGCCAGTGTCGCGGCAGTCAGCCAAAGCCTGGACATGATCCGCGCCGAGCCTGAACATCTGGCGAACCTGCGCAAAGTGATCAAGGCTGTCCGCGGCGAATTCAAGCGCATCGGCTACCCGGTGGATGATGAGGCCACGCCGATCATCTACGTCAAGGTCGGCGAAGACCTGGAAGCGTTCACGTTCTGGAAGGAACTGCTTGAGCTTGGCGTGTACACGAACCCGGTCATCACGCCGGGCGTACCGCAGGGCCAAAGCGGCGTGCGCGCCAGCTTTATGGCGATCCACACGGAAAGCGACCTCGCCCGCGTGATCGAAGCCTTCGAAAAGCTGGGCAAGAAGTACGGCCTGCTGCGATAGACCCGAACTCGAACGCACACGGCATCACCATCGCGGTGATGCCGTGAGCGTTTCGGGCCTGATGTGCGCTACTTCTGATGCCAGATCACGTCGGGGACTTGCCAGTCGCACAGGTCATCCATGCGCGATTCGCGCAGGTACTTGTCTGACTTTCCCTTGAGGTAGTGATCGAAGAAGGCAGTGGTTAGCGCGCAGATGATGATGTTGGCGCGGGCCTTCTTGCTCCAGTCAGTGTCGGCATTGGTGAAGTCCAGGTGGCCGACGTTGCGCAGCGCCACAAAGTACTTGTCGCCCATGGGCATGTCGTCGAAGCTTTCTTTCTTGCTAAGCCAGCCATCGTCCGTGCCGGTGATCTGCAGGCAGGGCACCCGGTAATCACCAAAGCTGTTGCCGTCAAACCAAGGGCTCGCCCCGCCCACGTCGCCGGCGGCCATGGGCACGACGGCCTTCACGCGGTTGTCGCGCAGGGTTTCGTAGTGGTCGTCCATGTCAACCCGCGCCCCGCCCATGAAGTGCGCGGTTGCGCCACCGTACGAGTGCCCGGTAACGCCAACCTTGTCCAGGTCCAGGCGGCCGGCAAGCGTGTCGTGCGCCGCGTTCCATTCGGTGGCCTGGTCCAGCACGAAACTGATGTCCGTGGCGCGGTCGCGGGCTTCGGCTTCGCTGTACAAAGCTTCAACCAGCTCAACGCCGTTCAGGCGCGAACTGCTGCCGGTGTGCTCCGGCACGATCACGACATAGCCATGCGTGGCCAAGTGCCTGTTCAGGTAGGTGTAGTGTGAGCGGTCGCCGCCAAGCCCGTGCGACAGCACGATCACGGGGTAGGGGCCGGGCTCGTCGCAGGGGTAGTAAACGGTGACGTGCACGTCGCGGCCGCGGGTGTCATCTACCAGCGCATCAAACTTGACGGTTTTGACCTCATGACTGCCGTCAGCGCCGGGCCCACTTGACGGCTTCTCGTTCTCGCAGCCTGCCACAAACAGCGCCAGCACAGCCAGCGCAGCGAACGCGACTTTCATGGCTTCCCCCTGCCGGGCAAGTGAGCGACTCGCCATTCTTGGGAAAGGGCAAAGGTGAATTTCACGCCGCGGCCGGGTTCACCCCGCCCCGGAAGATGAAGAATGCCGCGGCCACAAGGCACAGCGCCGCCCACAGGAAATCAAGCTTCAGCGGCACCTTCATGTAGAAAAGGGCAAAGGCCGCAAACACGGCCATGGTGATGACTTCCTGCATCACCTTCAGCTGCCCGAGGTTGTAGCCGGCCTTCATGCCAAGGCGGTTGGCAGGGACCATCAGGCAGTACTCGAAGAAGGCGATGCCCCAACTGACCAGAATCGCGATCCACAGCATCGCCGACTTCTGGTCCTTGAGGTGCCCGTACCAGGCATAGGTCATGAAGACATTGCTGCCGAGCAGCAGCAGCGGCGTGTAGAGCTTGTCCATAGGGAAAGTCCCTGTGACGGAAGATGTCAGATCACGTTGGCTTCGCCGTGCAGGCGGCCTGGGTCGCTGAAGCGGCTCAGTTCCAGTTGGGTGATGTCGATGGTGCTGGCCTTGCCGTCTACCACCAGCTCGGCCGTCAATGCGCCCGCGGCCGGGGCGTGCATCAGCCCGTGGCCGCTGAAGCCCGCGCACACGAAGGCACCCTTCACGTGGGCCATGCGGTCGATGATCGGGTGGTGGTCCGGCGTCACTTCATACAGCCCGCCCCACTTGTGCTTGGGCGACGCGTTCTCAAGCACCGGCGCGCGTTCCATGGCCGTGACCAGCATCTTTTCGCCGAAGGCTTCATTGAAGCTGTCGTCGAAGCCGGCGCTTTCGGTGTGGTCGCTCATGCCGATCAGGATGCCGCCTGATTCACGGTGGAAGTACAGCGTTGTTGACAGGTCAACAGTCATCGGGAAGGGGTCGGCGATGTCGTCAAACTTGTCGGTCACAATGATCTGCCGGCGGATCGGGTCAATCGGCACATCCACGCCCACCATGCCGCCCAGCTTGCGCGTCCAGGCTCCCGTGCACAGGACCAGAGTCCCGCAACGGATGTCGCCCCTGTTGGTACGCACACCGGTGACGCGGTGGCCGCCTTCCAGGTTCACGCCGGTGACTTCAACCCCGTTGATGATGGTGACACCAAGGTCCATGGCGCGCTTGGCATAACCCTGCGTGATGTCGTTGGGGTCGCCGAAGCCGTCGCGCTGGTGGAAGGTGCAGCCGCGCACGCCCTCCAGGCTGACGTACGGGAGTCGCTCGCCGGTTTGCTGCGGCGACCACCAATCGACGTCCATGCCAAGCCGCGTCCACATGGCGTGGCTCTTGCGAAAGTTGGCCTCAAGCTCAGGCGACGTCAGCAGGAACGCGTAGCCCCACTGGCGATACTGGAAGGGGTGGCCGATTTCGTCCTGCCAGCTTTCAAAGCAGTCGATCGAATACATGCTCAGCTTGCAGTTGATCTCGGTGCTGAACTGGGCGCGGATGCCGCCCGCGCACTTGCCGGTGCTTTCCTGCCCCAAAAACTCGGCCTTCTCGAGCAGCACGATGCGGCCGGCTTTGCGCTTGGCCAGGTGATACGCGACGCTGACACCAATACAGCCGCCGCCTACGATCACGATGTCCGCGCTGTCCTGCATGACATGCTCCTGCAATGAGTGGCAACGGTTTAGCAAGCCGCCGCCGTTCCTCAACGGCAGCGCAAGAGGCAGCGCTAACCGGCCTGTACGGCTTGCTCTATGTAGCGGTAGGGGATGCCGATCTCGGCCACAAGGACTTTGCCGCAGTGTGCAGGCCCGGCATTGCGATAGAAGCCGGGCTTGGCCGCCACGAAAGTGATCGTTGAGTCCGCGCGGAAGCTGACGCCGTGCACATCGCCCGTGTCGGCGTCGAGGCCACTTGGGATGTCCACCGCAAGCCGCATCGCCGGGGCTTCATTGGCGTGCTGGATCACGGCGCGGAAGGGGTCTTCGAGCGTGCGGGTCAGGCCAGTGCCGAACAGCGCGTCCACGATCAGCGGTGCCTTGCGGAAGAAATCCACGGCGGCCTCAATCTGGGGCGATGTGGCAAGCTCATGTAACTCGACGCCGACGTCGCGCAGCAGCCGCGCGTTCAGCTTCGTGTCGGCCGACAATCGCTCCAGCGCTGCCAGTTCGGAAACGAAGTACACGCGCACCTCGTGCCCGCGATTGGCGAGTGTGCGAGCCAGCGCGAAGCCGTCGCCGCCGTTGTTGCCGGGGCCGCACAACACGACCACGCTGTCGCGCGAGCGGTGGAGGTCGGCCTTCCAGCGCGCCAGTTCATCTACCGTGCGCGGGATGTCGTCTTTGCTGCCGGGTTTGCGCAGGCGGTCCATTTCGCGGCGCACGCCGTGTGCGCGCAGCAGGCGTTCAGCTTCGTCGGCGCAGGCGCGGGCGGCGTTTTCCATCAGCACGATGGAAGGGATCCCGTGCTCGGTGATCGCGCGGTGGTCCACTTCGCGGCACTGTTTGCGGGTCAGTGTCAGCGGCATGGCATGAGCCTACCCGCGTTGCAAGGGCCCGCAACGGGCATTGCCAATGCCGCATCGGCCCCTAAAACCTTTTCATGCCGCATGACACCACTGTACGGGTGCGCTACGCCGAAACCGACCAGATGGGTGTGGTGTATCACAGCAACTACATCATCTACTTCGAAATCGGCCGCACAGAGGCCATGCGCGCGGCCGGCATCGCCTATGCTGAACTGGAGCAGCGCGGCTACGTGCTCGCGGTGATCGAGACGGGGGCAAGGCACCGCGGCAGCGCGCGCTACGACGATGAACTGACCGTACGCACCTGGCTGCGCGAAGTGACGAAGACCCGCCTGCGCTTTGAGTACGCTGTGTTGCGCGGCGCGGAAACCCTCACGACCGGGTTCACCGTGCTGGCGTTTCTCGACCGCAACAACGGCATGAAGCCCGTGCGCTGCCCAGCTGACGTGGAAGTGCTGGCGCAAAAGGCGCTGGAACCGGCCTAAGAGCCTGTTTGGGAACCCAGAGTGAGGCTGTTTCGGAGCGCCGGGCGAGCGATGCGAGACGCCCGACTGAGGCGTATCCACGGCGATACGCCGCAAGGAGGGCAACGAAGCAGCGCGAAGTCCGCCGCCCGAAACGGCCCGCGAGTGGGTTCCCAAACAGGCTCCAGATTCACTTGCCGATGCAGAACTGTGAGAAGATCAGGTCCAGCACGTCGCCCGGCGCGTCACCTAGCAGAGCCTCATCCAGCAATCGCAACGCAATCCGCACGTCGGCCGCCGTGGCCTCGGGCGGTGTGTCGGCGTCTGCAACGTGGGGTGTCAGCCGGGATACGGCCTCTGCGGTGCGCTGACCCAGCATGGTTTGCAGGCTGGCACCCGCCAGTTCCGACACCCCCAGTTGCAGCCGGTACCTCAGCGCCGCCATCCCGGCACCCGTGACCGCCGATACCGGCAGCACTTCCATGCCGGCAGGTGCGGCCGCATGCTGTGCCAGGTCAGACTTCGTTTGCACCCAAAGGCTGCGCGCGCGCAAGTCGGCGTCCGTGGCGCACAACGCGTGAAACGCCCCCGTCAATTCAGCCTCGTCGCCCGGTCCGCAGACCAGCAGCAGCAGGTCGGCGGCCAATGCGGCCTCGCGCGCGGTGTCGTTGAAGCGGCCGGCGTCGGCATCGCTGCTTCCCACGCCGCTGAGGTCACGCAACAGCAGCTTCGCGTCGCCGATTTCAAGCACCGCATCCACAGGATCGCGCGTAGTGCCGGGCACCGGGCTGACCAGAGCCCGCGCGTGGCCGAGAAGCGCATTGAACAGCGAACTCTTGCCCGCGTTCGGCGGCCCGAACAACGCTGCCGTGGGCAAGCCGGCCGAGCGACCCCGTGGGGGAATCAAGCCGGACAGGCTTGCAGTGATTCGGGCCAGCTCATCGCGCAGTCCGTGGCCGCTGGCATCGGCGTGTTCTTCTTCGCTGAAGTCGAAGCTCATCTCGTAGCGTGCCGCCAACACACGCAGCTGTCCTGCGATCTCGCGCAGTTGCCGGCTGCTTTCGCCGCTCAGGTCTCGCAGGGCGGCGCGCCGCTGCGCGTCGGTGCCGGCATTGATCAGGTGAAGCAGGCCCTCTGCACGTGACAGGTCAAGTCTGTGATTGGCGAGCGCGCGGCGGGTGAATTCGCCGGGTTCGGCCTCACGGCAGCGGTGCGTGCGTAGTGTGTGCTCAAGTGCCTCCAGCAGATGCAGGTTGCCGGGCAGCACGATCTCCAGCGTGTCTTCGCCGGTGAATGTGCGCGGCGCGGGCATGGTCAGTGCCAGCGCGGGCACCGGGCTGGCTAGCAACTCGATCACGCAAGGGCGGCTGGCCCGCTTCCAGTCAAGTTGAAGCAGCGCAAGCGCCAGCCGCGGCGCAAGCGGCCCGCTGACGCGGACCATCGCCGCCACGGAAGGCTGCAAGGGCGTGGCCGTCGCGAAGATCGTGTCGGGTTGCATGGACACCCCGTCGCGCGCTAGCTGGCGTGGTACGCGGGCTTGTCGCCGTCGGACACCTTAGGCTTCTTCACCGGCTTGGGTACGATGCCCTTTGCGATCAGGTGGCGCTTGATCAGCTTGCTTTCCGCCATCGAGTACAGGCTGCTGACGATGAAGTACAGTGCAAAGCCGGCCGCGAAGCCGTAGAACATAAGGCCCATCAGCGGGAAGATGCATCCCATCTGCTTTTGCATCGCGGCCTGCTGCGGGTCGTCGGGCTTGGGCTGCATCTTGAACTGGACGATCGACAGCACGATCCACAGCACCGGCAGGATGTTGATCGTGAAGTAGCCGTTGTGCGCCAGGAAGCTGAGCCAGCCTTCGCCGATGTACCAGCTTGCACCGGGGATGGTCGCGTCGGGCAGGCTGAGGTCGTGAATCCACAGGAATTCAGCCTGACGCAGGAAGAACGCCGTGCCGAACGCGCGGTACAGGCCGATGAAGATGGGCAATTGCAGCAACATCGGCAGGCATCCGCCGAGCGGCACCAGGCCGACGTTCTGCTCGCGCATCACCATGCGCGTTTCGGTCAGCATCTTGAGCTGGCTGTCGCGGTCTTTCTTGCCCTCGTACTTCTCTTTGATCGCGTCCATCTTGGGCTTCACGATCTTCATCTTCTGGGTGTAGACCGCCATCGACTTCTGCGCGCGGTAGCTCAGCGGGCTCAGCGAGAAGCGCACGATCAGCGTCAGCGCAAAAATCGCGAGGCCGGGTCCAAGGAAGCGCGCCAGCAGCTCAAGCAGCCAGATCAGCGGGCTGGCAATCAGGTCAAAAAAGCCGCTTGTGGCCAGTTCGTTCCACTGCGGACCGATCTCGGCGTCAACGGGTGCGCCTGCTTCCCATGCCGCCTGCAGCGAGCTTTTGTCGCGCGGGCCGGCGTAGAAGCGCATACGGATGCGCTCCGTGGCACCGGGCTTCACGTTCAGTGTGGGGGCAATCAGTGAGGTCGCGCCCGAGCCCTTGCCGTCGGCCACGGGAAGGACTGTGCCGGACCAGCGGCCATCAGGTTTGTCGGGGTCACTGGCCAGGAAGGCCAGGAAGTACTGGGTGCGCAGGCCGTGCGCGACCAGGAAGCGGTCGATTTCGTCCACGCCGTCGATTTGGCGGTTGGTAACGTAGTCGAATACCGGCTTGCCTTCTTCGGTCAGGTCCTCGCGGATACTGTCGACTTCCTTTTTGATGCCGCGCACATTGGGGCTGTCTTCCAGATCAAGCCAGCGCTTGCTTTCCGTGCTGCCATAGAGCGCGACTCGCGTGTACTCAGCGGCTGAATTGCTGCCGTCGTTGGTGACGCTGACCGGGCCCCACAGGCCCAGTACTTTCTCAACGGGTTGCGCGCCTTCGTTCACGATGCGCAGAGTCACGTCAAAGCGGTACGTGTCGGGCAGCAGGACGATGGTCTTGTAGATCACAGTGCCGTCGGATTCAGTGCTGTGCGTGAAGCCGGTGCTGGGCGGGAAGCGGAAGGTCATCGCGCCGGGCACGGTGGAATCTTCGGCCTGCGTGGCCACGGGCTCCCAGCGGCTGGTGTTGCGCCAATCGTCATTGCCATCAAGCACCAGGGCCAACGTGGCCAGGTTGGGTGCTGCTTCCAGCGGTTGCAGCAGGCTCAGCGGCCGTTCAGGCTCATTGCGCGGGTCGTCCGGCGTGCGCAGGTAGATCGTGTTGCCTTGCGCGTCCACGAAGCTAAGGCGTTCAATCACCGCGCCGCGTTCGCTGATCCAGGCCGTCAGGCGGCTGTTGGCCATGGTGTGCAGCTTGGCCTCTTCTCGGCTGATGCGGCGGTAACCGCGCGCCTCTTCGACCGTTGTGGGCGGTACGTCCTTCTCAGCCGACGGCGTGGCATCGGTGAGCTTGCCGGGTTCCGCAGGCGTGTTGGCTGGGGCGTTGGCGGCCGCGTTGCCGTTGATCGCCGGGGGGGTAGGCTTGGGGAAGAAGTAGTACTGCACCGCGTAGAAACCGACCACGAGCACGAAGATCACGACGATCATCTGGATCATGTCTTTGCGGTGCATGGTGCCTCGGTCCTGTGCGGCCTGCGGGCCTAAGAACTACACTGTTTCCGTCGCCCCGCGAGGGGCAGACTCTATAGTCCAGCCTGAAAGCAGCGTCAATGCAAAGCATCGAGCTTGAAATCCCCGTGGACCCACCCCTTGGCGCGACCTTGATCGTGCCGGAGAACGCCCGCGCCGCGGCCCTGATCCACCAGGGTGCCGGCGTGCACGACCGCGATGGCAACATGCCGGCGGTCGGCTTCCAGAGCACGCTGTATCGGCGGCTGGCGCGCGAGCTGGCGTCACGCTGCGGCCTTGCCAGCTTGCGTTTTGACAAACGCGGCAGCGGCGTGCCCCGCATGACCCCGCAGGCGTACACGATTGATTCGCGTATCGCCGACGCCCGCGCGGCCCTGCAAGTGCTGCGCCGGCACGATGCCACGCGCGGCTTGCCAGTGTTCCTGATCGGCCACAGCGAAGGCGCGCTGGTGGTGGCCAAACTGGCGGAATCGGAAGACGTGCGCGGTGTGGCAAGTCTGGCTGCTCCGTTTGGCAATGTCTTCGAACTGGGTCGTGAACGCGCGCGCCGTGTCGCCCGCGAAGCCAAAGGCCCACAGCAGGCCAAGGCTGAACTCGCACTTGAGTACCACGACCGTCTGGAAGAGTTGTTCCGCGAAGGCGCGCGATTCTTGCCGGAAGAATTCGTCGAGTTCGCCAAACCGTACCTTGATGCAGGCTATGCGGGCTGGGAAAGCTACGAGTGGCTGGCCGGGCACTGGGCGAGCGCGCTGGAATCCGACCCCACGGCGCACGGCCGCCGGATGCTGGTGGTTCAGGGCGGTCGAGACGCACGCCTGTGGCCGGATAACCTGCAGCGCTGGCAAGCCTGGTGTGAATCGCGATCGCTGGCGGAGTTCAAGGCCATCGAACACATGGGCCACGACCTGAACGACGCGCGCCAGAAGGCCTTTCGGTTGGATGAGGATGTTCTCGAATGCCTGTGCGACTGGCTGACGCGGCTGCTATGATCCGGGCCGGTGCACAGCGAGGTCTACGATGCGATGGATCGCCGCCATGCTGATTGCCGTTGCAGCCAACTTGTCGGCCCAGGCAGCCGACGCGCCCGAAACTACCGACCCGGAAAAGCAAGCCGCCGAGCTGGGAAAGGTGGCATGGCTGCGTAACGTCGATGACGCCGTGGCCCGTGCCAAGAGTGAAGCGCGCCCGATCTTCATTCAGTTTCAGGAGGTCCCTGGCTGATCCACGTGCGTGAACTACGCGACGCAGGTCCTGCGCCACAACGTGATAGTCCCCGCCATTGAAAATCTGTTCGTGCCGGTGCTGATCTTGACCAGCACGGGTACCAAGCACGATGCGGCCATGCTGAAGGAATTCAACGAGCCCGCATGGAACAACCCGGTGTGCCGCTTCCTGGATGCGGACCGCAAGGACCTGATTCCGCGCAAGGACGGCGTCTACAAGCCCGCCGAGATTGCCAAGCGCATGCTCGAAGCCCTGGACAACGCCGGGGCTGTGCTGGCGGCCGATGCCCGGCAGACTCTGGAATCTGTGGCCGCAGGCCGCGAGGTCAGTACGGAAGACGCCCAGAAGTTTGCCGACGCCATCAGCAGCAAGATCACCCGCAAACTTGCCCCGGCCTTGGCCGGTGCTGTAAAGGCCTACGAATCACGCGAATACGGCAAGGCAGTCAGCGACGCAACCAAAGCACGCGACAAAGAAAAGGCCACGGAAGCGGAGAAGGCTGACGCGGACTACCTGATTGCGCTGGTTTCGGCGCGATGGGAGTCCACAAAGGCCAGGGCAAGCAACCTGAAGTCCCAGCGCGAGTATCTGCCGCTGTTTGAACTGGTAGCCGACGCCAACAAGCATTTCGAGGGCGTGGCCGGCCACGCGGAGTGGCAGCTCAAGATGCGGGCGCTTGAGAAAGACAAGCTGGTCAAGAACGAAGTGAACGCGGCCAAGAAGCTGGTCAAACTCGAGCAGCAGTTGGAGGCTGCCAAGACTGACCGCGATCGGGACGCAATCAAGAAGCAACTCGAGAAGTTCGCATCGGACAACCAGGGCACGCTGGCGGCGGAGAAGGCGGCCGCACTGGCCAAGTGACCGTAGCCAAGTGACCGTAGCCAAGTGAACGCACAGAACAGAAAGAACCCCCGGAAGACCGGGGGTTCTTTGCATATCGCTTGAATTAGCGGCTGACTTTGTTGGGTGCTGCCCCGGCCTGCCGGAATTCGGGGAACAGGTGCAGCAGGTAGTCGCTGAGGGTGTTGAAAGTCGGGCCGTAGCCGCCCTTGTAGATGTAGAACTCCAAGTCCGCGCCGCACTCGCCGGCGTCCTGGTAGCGCTTGTTCTTGTCGCGTTCCAGCATGCGGTCAAGCACGCGCTGCAGGTCGTCGTCGACATTCGGGTTGTAGTGGCTGATGGGCGGAATCGGCTTCTTCTGGACGTTTTCGATGCACACCAGTGTGTCGTCGTCGGCGAAGATGTTCCGGCCGGCCAGCAGCTCATACAGCACGACGCCCAGGCTGAACACGTCACTGCGGCCGTCGGTTTGTTCGAACGCGGCTTGCTCAGGGCTCATGTACTGCACCTTGCCCATCAGCACGTCGCCTTCTTTGTCTTTCATGATGTGGCGGGCCTTGGCGATGCCGAAGTCGGTCAACTTCACGACGCCTTCGGCCTCAATCATGATGTTCTTGGGGCTGATGTCGCGGTGTACGACGCCCAGCAGTTCGCCCTGGCGGTTGCGCTTCTTGTGCGCGTACTCAAGGGCGCGCGCGACACGGCTGCAGATATAGACGCAAAGCTCCGTGGGGATGCGCTTCTTGTACTGGTGGTGGCGGTCGATGAACTGCTCAAGGTTCACGCCGTGGATGAACTCCATGGCCATGTAGTACTGGCGGCCTACCTTGCCGAGCTGGTAGATCTGGACGATGTGGTTGTGGACCAGGTCCGCCACCAGTTTGGCTTCGCCGATAAACATCTCAACGAACTCTTCGTTGGTCGAGAAGTCTTCCAGCACAGTCTTGATCGCCATGCGCTTTTCGAAGCCTTCAGCACCCAGCTGGATGGCTTCGTAGACAGCGCCCATGCCGCCTTCGGCCAGCTTGCGCACAAGGCGGAACGTGTTGGTATCGGTAATAGTCGAAAGCGCTTCGAGGTTGCGCTCTTGTTTGCGGAAGAGACCCAAAGTCCGCTCCTTAAGTGTGAAGCAAGGTTTGCCAGAACCACCGGCAAGTCCGCCCGTTATAACCAAGTGTTTACTATCGCAAGGGAAGTGCCCGGCATCAAGGGTCGCATGCCATGCCACTGAGCACCAAATCTGAACCGCCGGTCAATTCCGGCCTGGCCAAGGTCACAGCGGCCCGGCTTTGGGTCAAGCGCGGCCGCTATGTGTTCGCTGGTGTGGTCGTCCTGCTGCTGGTTTACGTGGTGTTGTCCTACAAGATCTTCACGTTGCCCGGCAGCTTTGACCCGGCGCTGAACAAGGTGCAATCGCCCATCGAAGGCGTCGAAAAGGGCGACATGGTCCTGCTGTTGAAGCTGAACCTGTGGCGCGAGCCCAAGCTCAACGACATCGTCATCTACGATCACCCGGCACCCAAAGACGGCGTGCCCGAGGCGCTGCTGGGTCGCATTGCCGGCCTGCCCGGCGAGACCATTGAGCGCGTCGGTCCCACGTTCCGGGTTGGCGGCCGCGAGCCCCTGACGCTGGGGCTGGACATGGGCCCCGACGTAGGCGTGAAGCATGGCGATGTGATCCCTGAAGGACGCTTCCTGATCCTGACTGACACGGATGCATTGGCCTACGCCGACAGCCGCGACTTCGGCTACATCGAACGCGGCAACATCCGCAGCAAAGTCAGCATGAATCTGAGCGTCTGGTTCGGGCAGCGGCAGCCTCGGATGCCTGAATCGCCCGCCGGTGAGCGGCCGTAGCGCGTGGTCCCAAACCGTGACTCGCGCGGCGAATCAATCTTGCTAACGTCCGCGCCATGCCATTTACCAAGTACGGACTGCGTGAACTTTTCCTGTTTGGCTTCCTGATCCCGGGCGTGCTCTGGGTGGGCGTATGGGCGTTGGCCTGGTACGTGCATCCGGCACTGTGGGCGGTGGGGGTGATCCCGCTGTTCCTGACCGGCTTCAACATGAACTTCTTCCGTGACCCGGACCGGCCGCTTACCGGCGACGAATACACCGTCGTAAGCCCCGCGGACGGGACCGTCACAGACGTAGGCGAGAAAGACCTGACGGAGTACCTGACAGGCAAACACCAGGGCGTGGGCATCTTCCTGAGCGTGTTCGACGTGCACGTCAACCGCGCGCCGCTGGAAGGCACCGTGGATTACCTGCGCCACCAGGACGGTGAGTACCGCGACGCCCGCGACCCCGAATGCAGCACACTCAATGAAGCCCAGAACATCGGGTTTAAGTCGAAGTGGGGGCCGAAGTTCTATATTCGCCAGATCACCGGCCTGATCGCGCGCCGTATCGTTTGCCCGATCAAAGAGGGTGACAGCCTGCAGCGCGGTGAACGCTTTGGAATGCTCAAGTTCGGCAGCCGCACTGAGCTATACTTTGACAACGCATTCGAAGTGGAATGGAAGGTCAAGGTCGGCGACAAAGTCAAAGGCGGCGGCACGGTGGTAGCCGTCGTGCGGGTCAAGTCGGCCAACTGAACACAAGAGGACACATGCGACTTGCCTCCACGTTGCTGTTGACCGCCGCGCTGATCATGGCGCATTCCGGCCAGACCGAAGCCCAGACCAGCGAGCGCTCGAGTACCGTCGATTGCGTGTGGCCGGGCGAAACACTGCAAGGCGCGCTGGACTCACTGGCGCAGCAAACGGGTTTTGTCGTCGATCTGGGTGGCAACGAAGACGAAATTGATCTGACTGACACGGTGTACGTGCTGGCCCGCAAGGTCGATGCGCAGAAGGCTTGCCTTTACCTGTCCAGCAGCAGTGCGCTGGACATTTCGCTGGATCAGGCCGGCAAAACGATTCGCGTGCGCGAGTACGAAGAAGGTTCGCGCGGTGCGGGCTTGGCCAGGCTGTACGACACGGCCGCCCTGTGCCGCGCGCACACGAATTACTTGAACCGCTACGGGCGCGAAGGCGACCCTCTGATTGAGGCCCCGTCGCCGGCCAAGACACTGCTTGAGCTGGTGCACATGATGCTCGATGGTGCGGGGGTCACGACCCAGCCCGGTTCCGCGATCGGCAACCGGTTGCTGCTGACGCGCGAAGCGGTGGACCATGCCCGGATTGCGGAGTTGCTGAAGCTGCTGGGAAGTGAAGGCGAGAGTGCCTCACTGAAGCGCGACCGCGAAAACCGCGAGCACCTGGCATCGTGCGCGCTGAACCGGCAGTTTACCGACGAGCCCGTGAGCGTGGTGCTGTACGCGCTGTTTGAAGGCTGCAAGGCGCCTGTGGTGATTGAACGCAGCATGTTGGACTACATCGACCTGCTTGGCGAAACCAGTAGCGTCAACGTGACGGACAACTGCCTCGGCGGCCTCGCCAAGCTGGCTTCTGAGCAGGGTTTCGAGTTCGACGAGTACCACGGAGCCATCAGGCTGCACTGCCACGAATACACTGCGACCGACAGCTATCGCGTGTTCGATGTAAGCGCGCTGCTGGCGAAGCTCGAAAAACAGTACGACGAAATGCGCGCCCAGCCCGGCGTGGAAGACGGCTACAAGGGCAGCCTGCGCAGCGAAGGCGGCTCGGACGTGATCGTCGAGGCCGTGTACCTTCAACTCGTGATGCAGGGCCTGGAGCCGGCCATCTTCAACTTCGCAGACAAACTGGTTGTGGCCGGCAACACCGTCACGGTGCAGCGCGCGGCCGAGTTACTTGAGCTTTTGGCGGCAGAAGCAGCGGAAGGCGACAAGGGAAAGTAATGCGACCCTTTATCGGATTGGTGGTTTGCCTGTGTGCTGTCGCGCTGTTCGGCAGCGGCAGCGTCGCGCAGGATGCCAAGCCCGGTACGGTCAGTTTCAACGGATACGGCGAGTCCGTGCAGGTCGTGGCGGCGCGCATGGCAAAGCAGCTCGGGTACACGTTTGTTGAGCCCGGGGGTGAGCTGGAAGCGATGGAGCTGCCTGTTTGGATGGCCGTGACCGATCGCGCCCCGGCCAGCACGGCCGAGCTTTTGCGTCTGGCTTCCGGTTGCCCTGTGTCGGTTGACTCCACACGCAAGGAAGTGCGCCTGGACTGGGACGCAGGCGCCGAGCAGCAGTTCGTGAAGGGCTACGACGTAAGCGTGATCAGCAATGAGTACGTGCGCTACGTAAATCAGTACGGCCGCGCGCGCCAACCCGAAGACAAGGCGGTCGGGATCGCCGCCAGCGAACATCTGGCCGAGCTGCTGGAGGCAACGACGTGGCTGCGGGTGCGCGTTGTCGGCGACCGCCTGATCGTGCGCACTCACGCCGCAGGTCACAGCCGCATCCAGGAGTTGCTTGAGCTGATGCGCGCTGACCACGGTGGCGAGTCGGAGGCGCTGCGGAACGAGCGCGAACTGTGGCAGAAGCTTGAAAGCAAGAAGATCAGTATCGACGTCGAGGAAACCCCGGTGTTCAGCGTCGTCAGCGTGATCTGCCGCCAGGCCGGCGTGGACTTTGCCGTGCGGCCAGGCGCACATCATGTCAGCGAAGAGCACGTCGATTTCACTGCCACCGATGAGACTGCCTTGGCCGCGCTGACGCGATTGCTGGGCGGCTTTGAGTTGCACGTCGGAACGATTCTGGGCGCGGTCACGATCGATGCCGAACCGGCCGCCGGCGCCGCGCTGCGAGTGTATGAACTGTCGGGCTTGCTGAAGAAGATGGCCGACGCATACGCCAAACAGCAGACCAAACCCCACGAAGGCGGCTTCACCGGCGACTTCCGCGACGCCGGTGGCGTGGATGTCGTGACGAACACTTTGTTTGAGCTGCTGCTTGAGGATGAGCGCAACGCCGAGGTGCGCAGTTTCGGCGGACGCCTGATCGTGCGCGGTAGCGTCGCCGATTGCGCATTCATTGAGCTGGCACTGAAGGAAATGGGCTGGACGCCCTGAGCAAGCAATGCCTGAAGACCGCGCAAGCTCCGAAAGCCACAGCCACCAGCCCACCGCCAGCGGGCGGCTGATCCAGCTTGGTAACCCGGACAGCGGCGTGTATGCAGCCGCGGGTAGTGCCACAACCACGCGCCGGCGCAGGCAGCGCATGCCCGGCCTCGCGATGCTCCCGACCGCGCTGACACTCGGCAACGCGGTGTGCGGAGTGGCGGCCCTGATTGAGCTGGCGAAGGCGTTTGCAGCCATCGGCGCCAACGCCAATGAGGCAATGCTGCGCATCAGCTATGCCGCACTGCTCATTGGCGGCGGTATGTTGTTTGACGCGCTGGACGGCAAGGTCGCACGCATGACCGCAACCACCGGGCGCTTCGGTGCTGAGCTGGACAGCCTGTGCGACGCTGTCACGTTCGGGGTCACGCCCGCAATCCTGATTCGCGTGGCTGGTGAGTACTTCTTTGCGCGCGGCGGCTTTGACATCGACGGCAAGATTCTGTGGGCTGTCAGCGGTTTATACGCCTGCTGCGCGATCCTGCGTCTGGCGCGATTCAATGTCGAGACACCTGAAGACGACGACCACACCCGATTTACCGGGCTGCCCTCACCGGCGGCGGCCGCCTGCATTTGCAGCATCTTTCTTGGCCTGATCTGGGCGCAGTCCAACGTGGTGGGTTGGGACGGTGAAGCCGGGCGCTGGGCGCTTCGTGTGTCCGTGCCGCTGTTGTGTGCCTGCGTCGGCCTGCTGATGGTATCGCGCGTGCGTTACGTGCACCTGTTCAATCGCTTCGTCAGCAAGCGCCAGAGCCTGCGCACGATGGTGATGTTCGTGATTATCGCTGCGGTTGTGTGGATCCTTATCCAGCATTGGATGCTGCTGGTGCCTATCGTGATGATCACTTACGTGTCTTCGGGCCCGCTGTATTTCGCTTACCGCTTCCTGCGCGGCCGCGGTTTGCTGGGTAGGCGCCTGGCACTTGCCGAGCGGCGTCGCCGAAGGGTCGAGGCCGCGCGCCAACCTGCTGACAAGCAAGGCGAACATGCCGGCACCGCTGCTGACAAGTCCTGAAGAAGCCGCGGCGCTTATCCAGCAGGGCAAGCTGGTTGCGTTCCCTACGGACACCGTGTACGGCATCGCGGCGCTGGCGGACGAACGCTTTGACAACGCCGCTCTGCGGGCATTCAAGGGCGGCCGCAGCGAAAGATTCTCGCTGCACAGCGGCAGCGTTGCCGACGCCGAGAAGTTTGCAGGCCCGCTGAATCCCGCCGAAGCAAGACTGGTGCGTCGCTGGTGCCCGCACGGGGTTACGCTCGTGGTCGCGTATTCCGCGCTGGGCACGCTGGGTGTCCGCGTGGTGGGAGACTCGCTTGGCAGCGCCGTGTTGCGGGCCTGCGGCGCACCCGTGGTTGCCACCAGTGCAAACCTGCGCGGGCAGCCGGTTCTGCCCGACCCGGCCATGATTGCGGAGCTGGCGGGCATCGATGCCGTGCTGGACGGCGGCCTGCAGAAAAATACCCATGCAAGTACCGTGGCTGCGCTGCTGCCGCTTGGCATGAACGTGCTTCGGCGGGGCAAGATCGAACTGAAGCCCCTGAAGGTGGTATTCGTTTGCATCGGCAACCTCAACCGCAGTGCATTCGCGCACCGCTGGCTTGAGGCCGCCAACGCCTGGTGGGCCTCGCGCATAGCGGGATACGTCCCTGCGCTGCAGGCCAGCAGCATGGGGTTGATTGCCCGCGCGGCTGCCAAGGTGCCGCCGCCCATGCAGGCGGCAGCGGCCTTGTACGGCGTGGACCTTTCACAACACATTCCGCGCGCGCTGGACGCGGACGCACTGGCCGCTGCGGATATCGTCGTGGCAATGAACGATGAGGTCGTGAACGCGATCGAGCGTATTGCCGGTGACAGGCTGTTGAAACTGAAGGTCAAAGACCCCATGGGCGGTCCTGAGACCGGCTTTGCCGCCTGCGCGGCAGATGTGCTGCGCGACTTGGATGCTCACTTTGTGGCCCGGCTCGCATCACCTGCCGACGCGGCATATGACGCCGCGTTTCGCGAAGTAATGTACGGTCCGGCCCCGAATCGCCCGAGGAATCCATGAAAATCGCCATCGCATCCGACCACGCGGCAATTGAATTGAAGGCAGCGATTGCCAAGGCGCTAAAGGCCGAAGGCCACGAAGTTGACGACCAGGGCCCCGCCGATGCGTCGCGGGTCGATTACCCCGACTTCGCCCGTAAGGTGGCCGCGCAGGTCGCGGGCGGCCACGCGCAGTTTGGCGTGCTGGTCTGCGGCAGCGGCATCGGCATGGCGATCAGCGCCAACAAGGTGCGCGGAATCCGGGCCGCCGTCATTCACGACGCATGGGAAGCTGAGATGTCGCGCCGCCATAACAACGCCAACGTCGCCTGCTTCGGCCAGCGAAGCATGGGTGAAGACCGCGTCATTCACGCGCTGAAGGCATTTCTGGCCACGAGCTTTGAAGGTGGCCGCCATGCTGACCGCGTTGCGAAGATCGCGGGTCTCGAAGCAGAAAACGCCCGTTAGCTGAAGTGAGTTCACACAAGGCCACGGAGTCGCGCCGGTGCTTGCATACCGCCACTACACGCGCTCGCTGAACCCTGACCAGTGCCTGTGCGTCGACGGCGTGGCCCCCGCGAAGCTGAACCTTTCGCACTGGCCCGGCAACCGCACCCCGCCTGAGCTCAAGCATGACCTCAGCACCGGCATGGCCTTGAAGCTGGCGCAGTCACCGGATCGCGAACGCTGGTTGCAAGGCATCACCACCGTCACCAACAACCACTGGGACACTGACGGCCTGTGCAGCGTGTACGCTGTCTTGCACCCGCGCGATGCCTTGCAGCATGGCGATGTGCTGCTTGCGGCCGCGATGGCAGGCGATTTCACGATGTTCACCACACCGGAAGGCGTGAAGATCGACCTGACCCTCACGGCGCTGACCAAGCACCAGGAAAGTCCCGTTGCCAGCGACAAGTTCAGCGACGATCTCACGCGCAGGCAGGCGCAGTATGAATTCGGGCTGGAGTTGCTGCCCAAGCTGCTGAATGACCCCGATCTGCACATGGAATGGATCAGCGACGACTACCGCGCCATCCAGAACGATCTGCGGTCCCTGCGCGAAGACGAGTCCATGCTAGAGGTCATGGCCGCCCTGGACTTTGCCGTGGTGCGCAGTGACCGGCGTTTGTCAGAGGCTGCCGTGAACACGGCTGCCGGCATGGATCGTTATCTCGAGGTCACTCCGGAAGGCAGTTCGTTCCTTTACATGTGCCGATACACGACTCTGTCGTGGTTTGAACTTGCACAGAAGCGCCAGCGGCCGGACTGGACTTCGCTGGTGGCGGAACTCACGGCGCTCACGGGAAGCCCTTGGCACGCGGAAGAACTGACAGACCCAACCCCGCAACTTTGGCATGGTGATGAGGCAGGCCCCAAGGCATGCCCCGTACCGCCCGAGCGCGTGGTGCCCGTTGTCAGCAGATTCTTCACAAAGCACCCGTTTTTGCCGGCGGGTCTGTGACCGCTTGGTGAAGTCGAACCATAATCGTCGCTTGACCTTGAGACAGTTTCGGGCCATGCTGTGCCTGCCCCCCAAAGCAGATTGGACAGCATTGATTTACCCGCACGATTGGCGCAGCCATTCTGCCGGGGCGTTTGTTTCTGCCTTTCGAGGGACACATGGCAAAAACCGCATGGGGCATTGAGCTCGGTACTTCCAGCGTCAAGGCCGTCAAGCTTGTGGCGGACCGTGGCTCAGCCACGATTGAAGACATCGCGATTGTCGCGCTCAGCGACTTCGGCCTGGGCTCCGGCACCAGTCTTGAAGACGCGCGTTCCGGTGCGCTGAATGAACTGCGCCAGAGCCGCGGCATCAAGAAGGGCGACCAGGTCATCGTCTCGATCACCGGCCAGAACACCCTCGGCCGCATCATCAGCCTGCCGCCCGTAAGCAAAGAGCGCGTGCGCGAAACGATCGAGAACGAAGCCAAGTCGCAGATTCCGATCAAGCTGGAAGAAGCCGTGTGGGACTTCCAGGTGATTGAAGATGCGGGCGATGAAGACGAACTGAAGGTCAACCTGTACGCGGCCAAGAAGGAAGAAGTCGACAAGATCGTCGACTGCTGCGAGAACGCCGGGCTGCAGATCACCGGCATCCAGGTTGCGCCACTGGGCATCTACAACTACATCAAATACGAGATGGACGACGCTGTCAGCGACGCCTGCGTCGCCATCGACATCGGCGCCGACGCCACCGAAGTCGTGATCATCGACGGCCAGAAGACCTACGTGCGCGTGCTGCCGGTCGCCGGCAACGACGTCACCAAGGCCCTTCGTGCCCGCTTCAAGCTGTCCGCCGACGACGCTGAAAAGCTCAAGCGCCGCGCCGCCAAATCCAAGGATGCGGCCGCGGTGTTTGAGGCCATGAAGCCGCCGCTCAAGGACATGGTCGGCGAAATCTATCGCGCCGTGGGCTTCTACAAGAGCCAGAATGAAGACGCGAACATCAACCAGCTGGTGATGATGGGTAACGGCAGCAAGCTGCTGAACATCAAGAAGTTCTTTGAGCAGCAGTTGCAGTACCAGGTCCACAAAGTGGAAGCGCCGGCGCGCATCACGCCCTCGCGCAGCGTGGACCCGACCGAGCTGCAGGAAAACATCCAAAGCCTGACCGTGGCCATCGGCCTTGCGCTGCAGGGTTGCGGCGTGGACGGTTTGAACAACGTCAACCTGATCCCGCCGTCGTACCTGCAGGGCAAAGCACTTGAGAAGCTGCGCGTGCCGTTCTTTGCCGGTGGCGGCATCGCCGCTGCGGGCGGACTAGTAGCCCTGCTGATGGCGATTTTCTCAACGGGCGGCGTGTCGGCAGTAACCACACAGGCGGAGGCCGCGGCGCAACGTTCCAAGGCGCAAAAAGGCACGTTCATGGCCCAGCAGCCTGCGCAGGACGAAGAGTTCAAGGCGCGGTCGCTGCTGAACGTGGTGCAGGGTGTCGTGCTGGCGATTCCGGCTACCACGACCAAGGATAAGGACGGGAATGAAGTACCGGTTCCCGGCCGCAACATCAACATGCGCGCGGCTTCGGTGCCGGGTGTGCTGATGCGCGGTGTTGAAGACGGCCTTGCCGAGTACACACTGAAACGCGACAAGAACTCAGACCCGCGCCTGTACCGCGCCAATGTCAAGAACAGCGTGGCCGAAACGCCGGACGCGCTGGGCGTGCAATTCCTGAACTCGGCCTACTGGGTTGTAGAAACGCCGGCTTACCAGGGCGACCAGGATGGCGTGGGCGGCTTCATGACCATGACGCGCACATACACTTACAAGGTGTATGTCGCATCGGAACTGACCTCGAGCATTGACGAAGCAACGGCCCACAACAACGTGCGCAGTGCGTTGGCCGCGACTGCAACCAAGGGCTTCGTCGTCGAAAAACTGCGCGCCGCGCTGATCGCCGAGCTCAAGGCCTCCGGCCAACTTGAGGGCATGTCAGACGACCGCATCGCCAAACTTGAGTTCCCCAACCTGGAAGTCGTGGTGAACGACAAGTCGTCGCAAGCACTGGTCAGCAAGCCTGAAATGATGATTTCGGACGTGCTGCAGCATTCTGAGCGGCCGTTCCAGGAAGGCCCGCGCTCAATCAAGCCGCGTGTGGAGCTGCCGACGCGCTTTGCAGTCAGTGAAATCCGTATCACCCTGCGACTGGACCCGATCGCGCCCCCGGCCGAATCGGCCGAAGAACCCGCAGGGGGCTAGATACTGGCAGGGGCATCAGCGTAAGGCTGAAGACAGCACAGTGGCTCAAGCACATGGATCAAGCACATGGATAACCTGAAGAAAAACCTGCACCTGGTAGTCTTTGGGGCGGGCGTATTGCTGGCGATCATCCTGATGGTCGTGGGCATCGTGATCCGCGGCGGCACTGAGGGCAGCCTCGACGCCGCCCAGGACAACGTGAAGAAGGCGTCCAATCCGCCAACGGCCGGCGACCTGAAACTGGCAACCGCGGCGCGTGAGGCCTTCGACACCGGCATCAAAGACGCCGAAGCCAGCATGACGACGGGCCGCGGCGCCAAACTGGGCTTGAACCCGACCGACATCACTGACGGCGGCCAGTTCTGGACCGGCAGTGGCAAACCCGCACTGACCGAGCTGCAGGCCGGCTTCACCGCGCTCGAAAAGCCGATTGCGGTGCACAAGATCCTCTCCAAGTTCCGCCTGGCACCTCCGCAGCAGGAAGACTTCTGGGGCGCCATGGAGCGCGAATGGTCACAGCTGGCCAGCGACCGCGCCCGCATCCGTGAGGCCGACCGCAAGATTCGCATCATGCGCGAAGTGCTGGGTGCCGCGCAGGTTGTGGCCGCCCGCCCCGAGTTTGCAAGCGAAGGCTTCAAGCTGATTAAGTTCACGTTTGACACCGCGCCGGCCTCAGCGGCGACGGCACTGGCGGCAGCGCCCTGGCTGATGACGCCGTTTACGCTGGTGGCTGAATGCAGCCCGGCGTTCAGCGCGGCGTTGATTGACGAGTTGTCGAGCCCGTCCACGACGCAGAACGACAAGCGCCTGTATTTCCCGGTGCTGGTGGACAAGGTGATGACGGAAATGTCGCCGCGTCCCACGGGCGTCGAATTCACGATCCCGGCCGAGATGCGCGAAGAACTGAAGCTCAGCGACAAGCTGAACCCGGACTCGCCGGAAGGTAAGGCTGAGGCCGAGCGCATCGCCAAAGACATGGCAGAAAACGCGCGCGTAGCCATTCCGCCCAAGTTGACGGCCAAGTTCCAGGCGCTGCTGGTGAACCGCGACTGGCGCGTGATCAAGCAGGCCGAGTAGGCGGCAGCAGCGCAGCAGGAACGTACAACCGACCCACACGAGCGAAGCTGAGGCCGCAGCCCCCGGTTGCCCCAAAGCCCCGCCCCGCAGGAGAACAGAAGCATGGCAACAGAACAGAATGAGAATGCACTGGCGAAGTTCGGCCCCATCGGCGCACCGATACTGGGTGTGGTGGTGGCACTGGGCGTGATCGTCGGCGTGATTGTGACCAGCGGACTTGGCGAGAAGCAGGCGCAACTTGAACAGTCGCTGAGTGCGCTGAACTCGAAGCTGGATTCATCGGACGTCACCCAGGATGTCGGCAACGAGATTCCTGACGCGTCGTCGGTCAAAGCCGCCATGGACCAGCGTCCGCCCAGCACCTGGAAGGGCGCACCGGAAAGCCGCAAGCTGCTGGAACTGCCCATGCTGTGGAAGTTGCAGCTGCCCAAGGGCAACATGGACGAGTTTGACCTGTACGACGAAGATCGCGACGGATATTGGTCAGATTGGGAGTTCGAAAAGGCGCCGCCCAAGAACATGCCGGGAAAGATGGGCGACTTCAAACAGTGGGACAAGGACAAGGACGGCAGGATCAGCCGTGAAGAACACAAGTATCCGCCGCTGGATGACGAGCAGATTTTTGAGGGTCTCGACACCCAGGACCCCAAGGGCCGCCTGACGGAAGGTGAGATTTCGCGCGATGAAGTGCTGGCCTGGGACCGCCCCGACGCCGACAACGAATACGACAACGCGGTTTCGCTTGAGGAGTTCCGCCGTCGCAACGAACCCAAGGACGTGCGCAACCTGATGTCGGCTGAAAACGTGCAGGTCGTCGAAAACCGTGACGCCATGGAAATCGTGGTGTCGTGGACCGCGCCCTCGGGTGCCGACGTACCCGAAGACCAGTCGTTCTTCATCTATCGCCTTGCGCCTGAAACCGTCGAGCAGCGCAAGTCCGAGCACCGCCAGCGCATCCTGCGCTTCACCGAGCGTGACCGCGAGTGGAAGCGCGCCCGCGACGCCTGGTGGGACGAAATGATCGAAGTCGAGGACCCCGCCAACGCGGGCGGCACCATCAAGAAGAAGCGCAGCGCGGTTCTTGCAGGCAAGAACAAAGACACCGAATACACGGCAGCAGGCTTCCCGCCGCCGGTGCAGCCTGAAGAACCCACCGAATGGGAACTGGTGACCGAGTCGCCGGTTTCAGGCACCGAGTACCGCGACACCTCGTTTGAAGGCGGCGTGACCTACACCTACGCGGTGTACACGGCCACACAGAAGATGCTGCTGCGCGGCCAGAAGCCGCATGACACAGTCAACGGCTGGAAGGTCGCAGCACCTGCGATCCAGACCTCGCAGCCGGTGATGGTGTCGGTGCGGACCTGGATTGAATACGCCAACCACAACGCCGACGCAGTCAACCTGCGCCTGAGCCGCTGGCACCGCGTTGTGTCGGACCAGGGCGATCACGTGGGCTGGCATCGCTTCCAGATTGAAGTGTCGGTGGCGTCAGACGGTATCGTCGGCCGCAAGTACAAAATGGCCGAAATGAGCGCCCTGAAGCTCAAGGTGTTCAACGCCCAGAAGCAGGAAGTCACCGTTTCGGACATCAGCAGCAAGAACGAAGTCGATTTCTCAACCGGCTGGGCCTACCGCATCGTGGCCAGCAAGAAGGTGCGCCTTGAGGGCAACGGTTTGGGCATCTTTGAACTTCCCGATGAGACGAGAACCTTAGGCACAAACTTCCCGGCAGCGGCGGGCGGCAACCAGCTGGAAGTTCGCATGCTGGCCAGCAACACCCGAAGCGGCTCGGCTTTCCATCTGGTGCGCTGGCACCAGGTGGGGGATGCCTGGTTCCGCGTGGAACTCACCCACACCGGTGTGGCCGGCGGCAGCGGTATCGGCCGCGAGGTTGACCTGTCCAGCCCCGGAAGCGACGTAAAGATTTTCGACAACGGTGGCAAGCTGGTCAGCGACTTCAGCAAGTTCGCGGGCCAGAAGGTGGACATGGTGGCCGGTACGTTCGACGGCATGGACGGCCGCAGCTTCAAGGTTGATGGTACGCCCGTTGACATCTGGGGCGTGTACTACAAGTAATGTTGCATCAGGCACACAAGCAGCCGGGCGAGGTGATTCCGCCCGGCTGCGTCATGTTTGGGTCACCGGTTGGCGGGCAGCAAGTCCGGCTCGAAAACCACGTGTGAATGCAAACAAGCGTTGACACACCCATGCTTTCCGATAGATTAAGGGCCCCCTCATAAGCATTGTTTGCCCCTATACGCATCGTCCCCGCAGGCCCCTTGGCCCAGCAGGATGAGGAGCGAGTTCATGGTGTTTAGCAACTCAGGACGGCTCGTGATGGCTGCCGTCGCCTTCGTCGGAATCGCGATTGCGCTTGCTGCCTGCTCGTCGGGACCAGAGCCCACGGCGCAGGTCCCGGTGGATTCGTCGCGCGACGACTACGTGTCGTCCATGGACAAACCCGCAAGCGAAAAGCCGGCACCCAGCCGCGCCGAAGCCCGCGCCGAGGCCACCCGCCCGGAAAGCAAGGACGCCGGCGTCACGACCGAAGCCCAGGCCCGCGCTCGCGCGGGCTCGGGCAACGTGTCGGTCAATGACCGCGACCTCAAGAACCTGGCCGAATACTACGCCAACGAAGCTTCGCGCATGTACCAGGCCAAGCGTTTTGAAGAGGCGCTGGACTACGCCCGCGACGCGCTGGTCATGGACCCGAACAACAAGCTCGCCGGCCAGGTCCGCAGTGACGCGGAGCAGAGCCTCGGTGTCGCGCGCAGCATCGGCGACAACATGGCCCGCGCCCGCAGCGACGAAGAAGCGGCGGTTCGCGCCGAGGCCCTGTACGAAATCAGCAACGGCATTGACGTCGCCGACCGCATGATCCGCGAAGGCCAGTACACCGAAGCCATCGCGCAGCTTGAGCGTGTGCTGGACGTGATCCGCTGGACCGACTACATGCTCGAAAGCGCCGGCTTCGAAAAAGAAGCCAACCTGCTGATGCAGCTTGCCCAGCAGCGCCGCGAAGAAGCGCGCCTTGAAGATTACGTCAAAGTGCGCGAGCAGGAGCGTCGTCTGCGTGAGCTCGAGATCCAGCAGGAACTCGACCGCTACCGCGAAGAAATCCGCAACCTGTACGACCAGGCCAAAGAGTACTTCGACCGCCGCGAGTACAAAGACGCGGTGATCGTGCTGAACAAAATCCTGCGCGAAGACCCGTACAATGAACAGGTCTCGCGCCTCAAGGGCATCGCCAACAACCTTGAGCAGGGCCGCCGCGACCGCGACACCTGGGAAGACTTCAACCGCAGCTGGCGCCTGGCGATGGCGCGGGTGAACGAAATCAACTTCATCCCGACCGAGAACATCATCGCCCCGTCGTACGAAGACTACCTGGCCACGAACTCGCGCGCCCGCAAGCTTGAGGATTCGCGCCGCAGCTCGATGTCCAAGGAAGACATTGCCGTTCGCAGTGCGCTGGAAAACTCGACCATGCAACTGGCCGAATCCGGCACCTCGCTTGACGACATGATCGTGCGCTTCCGCAACGAAGGCCGCATCAACGTGATTCGCTCACGCGAAGGCACCGACGGCGAAGCCCCGATTGAGCTCGAAATCGGCAAGGTCAAGCTGCGCCAGGCACTCGACCTGGTCTGCGACCAGCTTGAACTGTCATGGCGCGTCGAAAACGGCGCCGTCATCATTGGTGCCGCCGACGCCGCAGCCGGCCGCAACGTCGTACGCCGCGTGTTCAACGTGGCCGACCTGCTGATCAACCTGCGCACTTTCCGGGCCGATGAACCGCGCCTGGCCGGTGACAGCGGCGGCAACAGCCGCATCACGCCGGAAGAAGAAGACGAAGAAGCAGAACCGATGACGATGGACGAGCTGCAAGGCCTGCTTGAGGCCGCCATCGACCCGGACAGCTGGGGCGAAGAAGGCCACGGCATTACCTACCGCCAGCAGGACCTGATTGTGCTGAACACGGCCGACAACATCGACCGCGTGTCGGCGCTGCTGGAAGACCTGCGCCGCAGCCAGGGCCTGACGGTCAGCGTGGAAGCCCGCTTCATCACGATCCGCGACGACTTCCTTGAGGATATCGGCATCGACTTCCGCGGCATCGGCGGCAGCCCGCAGATTCCGCCGCCGGGCATTCCGCCGGTACCGGCAGCACTGGACGACATCCAGTTCGGCAACAACAGCAACCCGGCAGGCGCCGGTGGTACTGGTAACGATGCCGGCTTCTTCTTCCAGGACATGCCGCCTTCGGGCAACGTCCGCATCGACCAGCGCGCCCGCATTGAGCTGTTGTTCGACCAGGCGCTGGGTGGCCAGCGCGGCAACGTCGGCCTCACGAACAGTGGTGGCATGAGCTTCCAGATGGCGTTCATCGACAACCCGGAAGTGAACGCAATCCTGCGCGCCGTACGTAAGCGTGAACGCGCGACGCTGCTGACTGCACCCCGCGTAACGGTCCACAACACGCAGCGCGCCCACGTCAGCGTGATGAACGAAGTGGCCTACATCCGCGACTTCGACACCAACACCGCAACCGGTGTGGCCGTGGCTGACCCGGTCGTGGACGTGATCCGCGACGGTATTGTGCTGGACGTGCGCCCGACCATCAGCGCTGACCGCCGCTACGTCACGCTGGAACTTCGCCCGACGCTCGCCACGCTGCTGCGCCCGATCCCGACCTTCACCACCAGCCTCGGCGTGGGTACGCCGGTGGCAATCCAGACCCCGCAGCTGACGCTGCAGCGCATTCGTACCACGGTGACGATCCCGGACGGCGGCAGCTTTGTGATCGGTGGCCTGCGCCAGATGACGGAAACCCAGGTCGACTCGGGCATTCCGATCATCAGCGACCTGCCGCTGATCGGTGCCTTGTTCACCCGCAAGGGCAAGAGCGTGGTGCGCCAGGACATCATCATCGTGGTGTCGGCCCGCATCATCGACCTTGAAGAAGAGATGGACTACCGCTTCGGCGCCGGTCCGACGCAGCCCCGCTAGTCGGTTTGAAAGTGAAGCCTGCATCAAGGCCCCCGGGCAACCGGGGGCCTTTTCGTGGGTCACGTTTTGAGGTCACACAGAAGGCGATAAATCTTGCAAAGCCCGGCCTTTCCGCTGAACCCAACGCTTAACCAAACCGTTTGTCGTTGGTATACGAGTGCGTACACAACGCACCGATCCCTCTGCGGACTCCGGGGTCAACACACGGAGATGTTCGAATGTCACCAATGAAAAACCTTCGTTCCTTCGCCTTGATGCTGGCTTGCGGCGTGGCCGGTCTTGCGTTCGCGCCTGCAGCTGACGCACGCGACAACATCGAATTCTACCGGTACATGGGCGTGCGGCTGAAGCTTTACGCCGAAGCCCGTGAGGCCTTGGACAAAGAGATCAAGTCCGCGCAGGGCGCCGATAAGTCGCGCGCCAAGCAGGCCAAGGCCGAGGTGATGAAAGACCAGGCCGACTGGGAGTTCTCGCAGGGCGGCGAAGAAAGCGACCGGCTGGCGCTGTATGAACAGGCGCTGGTCGAGTTCGAGCTGGAGAGCGATGTGGCCCAGCAGGACCCGGCCGCTGTGGCCGCCAAGGGCCTGATGATGCTGGAGCTGGCGCTGTCACTGCGCCGCACCAATCCGGACAAGGCGCGCGAATTCGTCACCGGCAGCGCCGAAATGGCCGACGAGAAGGGCTCGCCGGGTTCGGCGCGCAATATCCTGTACACGATGTACCAGTACCTGGAGGGCATCCGTTTCACCAACGTGCCGCTCTTCACCAAGAACTATGCGTCGTTCAGCCGCTGCATGTATCAGCACTGCCGTTCGTTCTACGCGGAAGGCATGACGTACGATTCGGGCTCGACCGAGCGCCTGCATTGCTTTGGTGTGGCCAAGTCATCGCTGGACAACTTCCAGTTCGCGCTGGATGACGTTACTGAAGAACTGGTGCTGAGCTATCGCCTCAAGGGCGACATTGAACTTGCCAGCGGCCAGCCGGATTCAGCTTCCAAGGCCGTAGGCGAGTATGAAGCGCTGATCGGCTTCGTCTCGGGCTCGGTACCGAACGCCTATACCGGCCGCCTGGCGCTGGAGCACGGCTATCTGCCGGCGGTTGAGATCCTGACCACGGACCTGGACTTCGATCCCAAGAACCTTGAGCGCGCGATCAAGCACTACGCCGACGCCTACGCCACGTACGGCCAGATTTCGGACCTGAACTACTTCTTCAAGCGCCTGCAGCTTTTCCGCATCAGCGCGCAGATCAAGCTGGGCAACGCGGACCAGATCAAGGGTGCAATCGACCAGCTGTTCGTACTGTCGAAGGACTCGGACATCACTTTCCGCCGTAACGCGCTGGGCGTGCTGGCCGACATTGCCACGCGCGACGGCATTGCGCTGGAGCTGCGCTTCAAGTGCGCCGACGCCGTCTACGCGGAAACCGAGAACAACCCGACCAGCGTGAACCTGAAGGTCGCCATGGCCTACCAGTCGGTGCTGGCAAGCTGCAGTGATGCCCGCACCTTCGAAAGCTACGGCCCGGCGTGCTTTGAGCGCATCGGCGCGATCTATTACGCGATGTGGCGCTTCATGGACGCGGCCCTGATCTATCGCGAAGGCGTGTACCGCACGCTGTACTTCATGTCCAAGTTCGAAGAAACCACGGTGCTGCCTGAGCACATGGCCGGCAAGAGCGGCATGATCAAGGAAGGCAAGGACCTCGCCGAATTCCCCAAGAAGATGGCCGAAGAGTATGAACGCATGGCCCGCTTCCTGGTCAAGGAAGACATCGGCGATGCAAACAACTCTGAGTTGACCAAGATGCTGACGCATGCCCGCACGCTGAAGGCCCGCGTCCAGGGCGAGTCGGCACTGATCGACCTGTCGTACCAGACCGCCCGCACCCGCTTCAACGAAGCTTCAGATCGCAAGGCAACGTTTGCCCAGGCGGCAGTACTGTACCTGAGCCTGCCCGCGAGCTATCGCCTGTTCCCGCAGGCCCTGTACACGGGCGCGCAGTGCTACAACCGCCTGTCGCAGGACCGCGCGGCCACACGCATCTCGCGCCGCGGCGACAAGACCGAGCAAGAGTCGGAAGAGTGGTTCGCCGCCCAGCGCGCGCGCCATACCACGGACCTCGAAGGTCTGCCCGCAGGCATGATCGCCGGCGTGGATTCGCACTGGGACGCCATCATGGACGCCCAGACCCAGGACCAGCTCGCCAACTGGCACAAGGCGCTTTACTACTACAAGAAGTACTTCCTGTTCGAAGCCAAGCTGGCATGGGCCGACATCCAGCCCAAGCTGGCAACTGTAGAAAATCCCGACCTGATCGACGCCATGGCCGCGATCTCGAGCATCCGCAACGAAGCCTGGAACACGGAAAACCCCACCGGCCGCGGCGAGCCCTACCAGGACATGAAGCGCATGGCCTACGCCGCGTACGACCTGGCATGGCTGCTGCGCAACCCGCCGGTAGGTGAAAGCAGGCCGGAAGACCGCGCCCTGGCAATCCGCATTCTGAGGCCGTTCTGGAACATGTTCGGCATTCACCTGGCCGGCAACCTGAATTACGAAGAAGGCGCGTTGCGCTCAGCTTTCTACGGGCTGGTTGAAAGCCGCGACGCCGACAACTGCGAAGCCCTGTACATGGCCTATCGCCAGCTCCGCGACTCTCGCGTGACGGCGCTGGAGAAGCTGAAGGCCCGCGCCAAGCCCACCGACGCCGAAGCGGCCAAGGCGCTGGAAGCCGAAATCAAGGACCTTGAGGACCGCATCCCCAAGATGAACCAGGAAGTCGACCGCATGGTCGCCTACGTGTACGACCTGGTGCTGAAGGCGCTGCAGCCCAAGGCAAACGCGATGACCAAAGTGTCGTCGGGCCTGGTCTCACGCTCGAACCAGCTGAAGAAGAACACCTTTGAGCGCATCGCGGAGTCGCAGTACCCCGAAGACGCCAAGAAGCTGGCCGAGGCCAAGGGCGTGTACGAGAAGCAAAAGGTCATGGCCCGCCATTTCTGGGCGGTGTGGCTTGAGGGCATGCTGTTTGAAGGCGAGCGCAACGACGACGTGCGCGCGGAGCTTCCGGACGTGCTGCCGATGATCCGCAAGAAGTGGGACGAAATGTCGATCACCTACCCCGAGCGCTGGGGCAAGGCTGTCCGCGGTGAACTGACCGAACGCCTGAAGAGCAAGAACTATGACTCCATCCGCGATGCCGTGAACAAAGCCATCGCCGGTGCTGACGACACAGCCGTCATGGACCGCGTTGAGGTGCTGAAAAACGACACCAAGGACGCCAAGACCCAGCAGTTGATGATTGAGCTGGTGCAGTTCGTGCGTGTGAACACCGACGCGCTGATGTTCTTTGAAGGCACCGTGTTCATTTACGAGTTCGGCAACTTCCTCGAGAAAGTCGCTGAAGACGTGGACGAACGCGCCCGCGCCCCGATCACGCGCATCCTGATGTACTACGAAGAATGGCGCAACGCCCAGGGCAAGAGTGCCGGCGAAGGCGTGAAGGAAGACGTCATCCTGAACCTCGGCAAGCAGTACTTCCGCATCCGTGACTGGAAGAACACCGTCAAGTACTACGAGTACTACATTTCCAACTTCTGCACCGACAAAGACGCCCAGGGCAAGCCCAAGGTTACCCGCATGGTTGGCAGCCTGCCGTACTACGCCGGCGAACGCCTGTTCGGCAGCGAAGTGCAGATCGGTGTGGACGCCCGCACCAAGACCGCCGGCCGCAAAGAAAACGACACCGAGTACGCGGTGCGCTATCAGTTGGGCAAGGCGTACCTTGAGCTGTTCCGCGAAAGCCGCAACAAGGATCACCTGGCAATGGCGGCCCTGAACCTGCGCCGCTGCTACGCCTTCAACATGGTGCGCGACGCCAACGAAATCACGAACAAGCAGTTCACGCTGACCTTCCAGAAGTCGCTGGAAGACTTCTACCTGTACGTGGGCCAGGCGCTGGCTGACGTATACCTGGCAATGTTCGAAGTCGGCGACATCAAGGTGGACTGGCCCAAGTACGTCGACCAGTACGCGGCCGACCTGCAGCCCGTGAAGGGCACCGACGGCAAGGTGCAGCTGCAGTGGACCCCGGGCGACAAGGCGGCCTACCTGTGGGCAGCCAAAGACGTGCACCAGCGCATCTGGGTCAGCTTCCGGAAGCTCACGAACTACGCCTACCGCACCGAGTTCCGCCACAACTTCGTAGCCTGGCTGAAGCTGAACGTGCTGTGGTTTGAAACCTACGGGAAGGACGAAAAGGGCATCCCGGAACTCAAGGGAGGCGTCTTCAAGGAAATCCTCACGACCGCCGCCAACCAGGCCAAGTCCGAAAGCAGCAACGTCTCGGTGGTGTTGACCGACGACACCAAAGCGCATCTCGAAGTAATCAAAGAGCAGTCCGTGAAGCTTGATGCCCTGGTCAAGAAGCTGGGTGCCGACGCGAAGTAGCCGCAGGTCGTTTGAGTCAATCCTGGATGCAGCACCAAACCTGTAGCGCTGAAAACAAAGGCAGGAACTGACATGAAAAAATCACTGGCGTTCGGAATCGTGATGCTGGCCGGCAGCATGTGCGTCGGGCTTAGCCCGCTGTATGCAAGCAAGGCCACGCTGCAGCTGAAGGACGGCCGCAATCAAAAGGCTGACAAGGTTGTCAGTGAGACCGTGTCGGGCATCGACTGGATCCAGGAAGGTTCGCGCCCCGGCGTGCGTATCAAGCTGTGGGAAATCGAAAACGTCCGGTACAACGGCACGGATATGGACAGCTTCAACGGCCTGCTGCGCAAGCTGCAAGGCGGCCGTGGTGCCCAGTTGCTTGGCGACGCAAACTCGTACCTGAAGCAGGAAAAGCCCAGCCAGGGTTTTTCCAACGCCGAATGGGAGCTGCTGATCAAGCTGTCATGCGAATACTTCGTCGCCGAAGCCGAGGGCCTGAACGGCAATACCGACGCCGCGATCAAGGGCCTTGAAGCCTACTTGAAGAAGTGCGAGGAAAGCCCGGTCACCGACGGTGTGCTGCGCAATGTGTCGTTCGCGTCGAAGGTGTCCGGCAAGTCGGTCACCAATGGTGGCGGCCTGCACCGCTACTACCTGGACGCGCTGGAATCACTGGGCAAGTACTACCTCAAGAAGGGCGATGCCAAAAGCGCCAGCGACAAAGCCTTCAAGCCACTGGCTGAGCTTTGCAAGTCGCTGAGCACCAGCAGCCGCGACGGTGAGTACTTCAACTGGTCAATGCGCGCGCTCAAGATTGCGGCCCTGGACTCAGAGGCCAAAAAAGATTTCAAGGGTGCCCGCGAGTACTACAACCTGCTGATGACCACGGCGCTTGAACGCAGCGGCGGCCAGCAGAACCGCCAGTCGCGCGAGGCCCAGCTTATGATCGGCTTCATGCTGATCGAGGAAGGCAACCTGAGCGAAGCCTCAACCCAGTTCCTGGCCTCAACCCGCGACTGGGAACGCGCGCACCTTGCCCCGGAACTGATCCGCCCTGACCGCCTGCCGGCACCCCCGGCCAATGACTGGATTACGCCCGACGTGGCCTATCTGGCAGCCGGCAGCTACTTGGGCCAAGGCCGCATTGAAAGCAGCAAGGCGCGCAAGTCCAAGAACGCCGCCGACTGGACCAAGGCCTACCAGAACTACAGCACGTCGATGTCGATTTTCATGTCGGACGAAGGTCTGCGCAGCCAGGCTCTGCTGGGCGCGGCTGAGGCTTGCGCGCAGCTCGCGGAACTGAAGAAGGCCAAGGCCTCTGAGGCGTCCAACTACGCCAAACTGGCTGAGAAGTACGTGGCCGAACTGACCACCCTGTACCCGAAGAGCAAGGCGGCAGAAACCGGCCCTTTGCCTGAAATCACTGCCACGATCAAGAAGTACAAGAAGGACTGATCGGCCTGATTGCCCCACAAACCCCGGGTCCACGGCCCGGGGTTTGCCTTTGGGCGCCATCGGCAACGGCGGTTCATGCCCTTGGTCATGAGTGTGTCAGTGCCCGAAAAATCCTGAACTTTCGGTCTGTGGCACCGTTTGCACAGGTTGTCACGGAACTCGAATTCCGGCGTGCATTCCCCGGGTGGGGGAGTGGCGCAACTTACAGCATGAGAGGTTTCCCATGAAGCTGAGCAACTTCCCGATTTCCAAGAAAGCAGCCCTCACCGCGGCGGTCTTCCTGATCGCGGCGGTCGTGGCGCCAACGCTGTTCGCGCAGGACGCGGCAGGTGGCGAGGGCGGCACTTACTCACTTGGTGAAAAGATCCTGGGCATCCCCGGCGGCGCGCTGGGTATCATCACCCAGTTGATCATCATCCTGACCTCAGTGTTCATGTTCGGCTGGATCATTGAGTGCTTCGTGAATGTCCGCGGCGACAAAATTGTCCCGCCGGAAGTGATCGCGGCGCTCCAGAACTACATCGACGAAGGCGACCTCGAAGGTGCGCTGCAGTACTGTGAAGGCGCGCCCAACTACCTGACCCGCGTGGTCGGTGCCGGCCTCAACCGCATGCAGTACGGTGGCGAAAGCGTCAAGAATGCTGCAATCGCCATGGCTGACGCTGAGCAAGGCAAGCTTGACTTCCACATTTCACCGATCGCGCTGTGCGCGTCCGTCGGCCCCCTGATGGGTCTGTTCGGCACGGTGACGGGTATGGTTATGGCCTTTGCCCAGATTGAAACTGCTCCGGGCGGCCAGGTGAACCCGAAGATGGTTGCCGGTGGTATCGCGCTGGCGCTGCTGTCCACGGTGCTGGGCCTGGTTATCGCTATCCCCGGCCTGAGCTTCTTCTGGTACTTCAAGAACAAGACCCAGTCGATCGGCGTTCGCATCAACCTGGTTGCCGACGACATGATCGAAACCATCGCGGCCTACGCGGCGCAGCAGCAGTCCTAAGCGAAGTTTCCTGTACGAAGTGGAACCTAACAGGCAAGCAAAGGCAGGAGACTCGCAATGGCAAGGTCACGCAAGAAAGCTGATACGCAGGGCGGTGTCGAGATCGACCTGACACCGATGATCGACGTGGTGTTCCAGCTGATCATCTTCTTCATGGTGGTAACGCAGATCACGTCGCAGGAAAACGTGAACCTGCGGCTGCCCGACGCGGTCGCCGCCAATGAAGAAGACCCGCAGGCCAAGAAGCTGTTCACCGTGCACATCGCGCCGATTGACCAAAGCAGCTCGGCCGACATGCCGGACAAGTTCGGCTGGTTCTGCCACGGTGTGGCCGTTCCGCGCACGACCCAGGAAATGGAAAGCATCCTGGCAGCAGAGGCCGAGATTCAGGACCCACTGCGTGAGCTGACGGGTCGTGGCCCAGACGGGATCAGTGAAAACATGATTGTCGTGCGCTGCGACGCACGGGCCCCCGCGGGCGAGTTCGCGGCACTGATTGAGCTGATGGTGAAGGTGAAACTGTACAAGATCAAGATTGCCATCATGAAGGACGAAGAACGCTAACGAGGTTCCGTACCCAAGGCGAGTTCAAACCTTCAACACCGGCACTACTAACGGATGACATCCCATGGCAAGGCAACGCAAGAAGCGCAAGAACGACGACAAGGCCAACGCAGACCTGACGGCCATGATCGACGTGACGTTCCAGTTGCTGATCTTCTTCATCCTGTGCACCCGCTTCAAAGTGGACGAAAGAAACCACCAGGTGCAGTTGCCCAAGGATGAAGGCCTCAGCAGCGCGCCCTCTGTCCCGGCTGAGCAGATCACGATCTACTGCCAGTGGGATGAAGGCTCCATGTCCAACTCGTACCAGGTGGCCATGGACGCCCGCGGCCGCAAACCGGTTGAAGGCAGCGCGGCTTCTTTGCAGCAGCTGGTCATTTTCCCCAGCGACGGCAACGCGGCCATCAACGAAAAGAAGGCGCTGTACAGCCAGATCTTCCAGAACCTGGTGGCGGCCGTTGAGGCGTACATTGAACGCAGCGGCGCCGACATCAAGAAACTGGAAATCTCGTTCGCCAAAGATGCAACCAAGGGCGCGGTTTCAGGTACCGCACCGTGGATGTTCGTCAGCCTTGCGATTGACGCCGCCACCCGCGTCAACTCCAATCGCACGGCCGCCGGACGCGAGCCGTTGAAAGTGACGTTCAAGTTCGTCAACGCGCTCGGTGCTTGACGAAAAAATGCTCTCATGCAACAGGGCGCGGGAACTTTCCCGCGCCCTGTCCGTTTAACGCAGCATCCCGGGGCGGACCTTTTGCAAGGAGTCCGCCATGCTTCGTGCCAGACGCCGTCGTCGTCCGGACAGCGCAACCGCTGACCTGACTCCGATGATCGACGTGACGTTTCAGCTACTGATCTTCTTCATCCTGTGTACGCGCTTTCGCGTGCCTGAGTTCAATCATGTGGCAGAGCTTCCCGACAACGAAGGCATGAACACCAAGGCGGCAGTGCCGCGTGAAAAACTCACGATCTACTGCGCGTGGGATGAGGCCAGCGGCGGCAACTCATACGTCCTGGCGCTCGATGCGCGCGCCCGTGAACCCGTCGCCAACAGCTTTGCCACCCTTCGTGAGTTGCTGGGCGACCGGGCCCGGTACAAGCAGGTGCATAGCGCCCTCACGGACGCGCTGCGCGAGCGCCTTGCTCGCATGCCGACCGAGATAATCGAGATCTCATTCGCCAAGGACGCCCGCCGAGGTGCCGAAAGCGGCACCGTGCCATGGCTGTTCGTGACCCTGGCCATCGATGCCGTCGCGGAACTGAATCATGAGCGGGCAGGGTCTGGGCAGTCGCCACTGGAGGTCCAGTTCAAGTTTGCGGACGGGCTGCGAGTGCATCGGTAGCCGCAACTTGCGGTTTTGATAGGCTTTACGGTTCCTGAATACGTTGAATGGGCAGTCAGGAACTGCCCGGTTCAGGTACTCCCGTTGGTGGAAACGTCATGACGCGCGCTGTGCTAACGCTGGTTCTTTTGTTGCTGGCCTCATGCAGCGGTGGCAATGACGCTTCGTCGCCACTGCCTCACAGCGCCAACCAGGCCACCTCGGGGCGCCTGCAGAATCAGGCCGCTCAGCCCGACAAGCCGGTTGTACCTGAGCCGGAGCCTCTGCCGCAGCCCGAGCCATCCAAGCCGCCACAGACCCTTGAGCAGCAGCGCAAATCGAACTACGTCTCATTCGTGGGTGGCGTGCGCGCGTGGCCGTCCGAGCGCCGCGTGGAAGTGGACTGCTTTCTGCTGAGTGAACAGACCCGGCCGCTCGAGTTCTTGCTGGTGGCAGCAGGCGGGGCGGTGCACGAAAGCCTGCTGGTCACAGGCGCCAAGGGCGAACACATCAAGCGAGCATTGGAGCTGATCCTGCTGAAAGAGGGCGAGGAAAAGCGCTATGGTCGCGGCTATCTAGATGCGCCGATGGGCGACCGCGTGAAGCTTAGCGTTCGCTTCAAGCACGCCGTGACGGGCAAGGAGACCACTGTCGCGATTGAAGACTGGCTCACGGACATCACGTTGCAGGGCAGCCCAGAGCGCGTGGGCTTCATCTTCACCGGCAGCTACGAGCAGTTCCGCCCCGAAATGAACCGCAGCCTGTTTGAAGCCGACCTGAAGGGCAACCTGATCGGGCTGTGGCGCGACGCGTCGTGCGTGCTGGACAACGACCGCAAGAACGGCATCAACCCTGACGTGTATTCGCCCAATCCCAACGCCGACGGGATCCCGCGTGCGGATCGTGTCCAGTCGCCGGCTGTAACACTGATTCTGGAACCCTGGAAGTAGTCGTGACCACCGCTGCTCCACAGCGCCTTCCCTCAGACCTGCCGCCCGCACTGGCCCGGGCGCTCGCGCTGCGTTTGCAGGGGCTGCGCGCTAGGGTGGTGCTGCGCGGGGCTGCCATTGCGCTGATGCTGACTGCGTCCTGTGTTGTGGTTTCGGTGCTGATGCTGGAACTGCTGCCCCGGTACGTGCTGGGCTGGACTCCGGGCTCTGGCGTCGGGCTGGCTGCTGGTTGCGCCGCCGGGCTGACGCTTGCGTGCTATGCACTGCGACGCGAAACATGGCCCAGACTGCAAGATGCCGCCCTTTGGCTTGAGGCCGCGGGCCATGGCAATGCCGCCCTGGCGACTGCTGTCAGCGTACCGGGACAGGGCCCGTTCATGGGCCGGGTGTCGCAGGAGGCGTTGGGGTACTTGCAGCAGAGCGATCGTTTCGAAGCCCGGCCGATTCTGCCGTTGCACGTGCTGGTCGGCGCCCCGGTTTCGCTGCTGGCGGCGCTGTTACTGTCGTTTGTGGTGCTTGCGTCGTCGGCTGATTCGGTGGACACACCGGCGCAACAGGCCAAGGCTTCGCGGGCCTACAGTGCCGTCGATGTCGGCGCTGACCGCGACGCCGAAGACGTCGCGGCATTGCAGCAGGCCATGCGGCTGCAAAAGGCGGCCGCCACCGCGCGAGACCAGGCCGCGAACGTACGCGCCGCAGGCAGCACCGAGGAGGCCCAGAAGGCCCTGGATGCCGCCCGTGAAGCAATACGCGCGGCGTCCGGCGAACGCACCATGGCTTCCGGCGCAGCGATAGACTCCGTGCCGGAGCAAGTCGGCAAGACAGCGCAAGACCGCGAGGCCGCGGCAAAGGCCATCGAGACGGCCGCAGCCAGCATGGAATCAAGTGCTGCCCTGGCAAAGGCTGCGGGCACCCGTGATTCGGGCAAGGCGGGCGGTTTTGATGTCGGAGTGGAATCGCAGATCTACGCCCCGCTACCCGCGCTTGCGCATCAGGGTGAAGTTGTGACAACCGACCTGGCAACACAGTCTGCGGCAAGGCGTGCGTTGGCCGCTCGGGCGCGAGATGCGCTGAAATAGTGACTCGTCGAAGGCTGGCGGCACAGGAAAAAGACATGAGCAAACTCGGAGTCTTCATTGTGGGCGCGCGCGGCAACGTTGCCACGACCACCATTGTAGGTGCGCTGGCTGTTGCGCGCGGTCTTGCGGCCTCAACGGGGCTGGTCACGGAAGGCCCTGAGTTTCGCGGGCTTGGGCTGGCTGCGCTGGGTGACCTTGAGTTCGGCGGTGTTGATGTCTCCGGCACTGGCCTTCATGCCAAGGCCGCGGAGCTTGGCGATAGCCGAATTCTACCCGGAGCGCTGGCGCAGGCACTAAGCGCGGAGTTGGCGCAGGTAGATCGCGGCATCTTGACCGTCGAAGGCTTCAAGTTTGGCGCTCTGCCGCGTGGGGGATATCTGGCTGAGCTGACGCGCATGGAAGAGGCCATCGCGCGGTTCCGCAGTGATCGCAACCTTGAGCGCGTGATCGTGGTGAACCTCAGCAGCACTGAGCCGCACTTCGCCGAAACCGCCGACTTCGACACACCGGAAGCCTTGATGGCGGCGCTGGGCCGCGCCAGCGGCGGCTTTACCACGGGTACACTGCTTTACGCCCTGGCGGCGTTCCGGCAGGGGTGCGCATTCGTGAACTTTACGCCGAGCCAGGCAAGTGAGTTGCCGGCGCTTCGCAAGATCGCGCGCGAGTCGCGCCTGCCGCACGCGGGCAAGGACGGCAAGACCGGCGAGACGCTGCTCAAGACTGTGCTGGGGCCGATGTTCCTGGCGCGCAACCTGAAGGTGCTCAGCTGGATCGGCAACAACTTCCTCGGCAACAACGACGGCGCGGTCCTGGACGCGCCTGCCAGCAAAGACAGCAAGCTGCGCCAGAAAGACGCCGCGTTACGCGAAATGCTGGGCGGCGCGTTTGTGCGCACTGACATTCAGTATGTGCCCAGCCTGGGCGACTGGAAAACCGCCTGGGACCTGATCCATTTCGAAGGCTTCCTCGGCACCCAGATGACCTTCCAGTTCACCTGGCAGGGTTGCGACAGTGCACTGGCCGCGCCGTTGGTGCTGGACCTGGTGCGCCTGACGGACCTGGCCTGGCAACAGGGTGAAAGCGGCCTGCAGGCCCAGTTCGCCCCGTTCTTCAAGAATCCGCTGGAAGGCCACACGCACGACTTCGCCCAACAGATGGCCGGGCTGTACGCGTGGCTGGACACCATCCGCCAACGCCAGAACGCCAAGCGCTGACAGTTTACGCCGACGCTTGCTTACGATTCAGCCCCGCGTTGCTAGGCTTGCCGCATGGATTGGTGGCACTGGGTACTCATCGGCTACGGCGTGATCGGCTTCGGCGTTGCGATCCCGATGGTAGTTATGGGTCTGCGAACCGGCCGCAAGATACCGGGCGCGCCGCAACCAAGGCTTGCAGCCGTGTTCGCGGGCGCGCTGGTGTTCGCGCTGTTCTGGCCGCTGATTCTATTGCCGTTGCTGATCATTGCCCGCAAGCTCAAGTCCGCTGAAGGCGGGCTGAACCTGCAAACCCTGATGCAGATGCCCCCGGATGCCGGATTGCCGCAGCAGCCCGGCCGCGTCGTCGATGTGGACGTAGTCGACGCGCCTAAAAAATAGGGGCGCGACTAGCGCGCCCCCGGTCTTGTATCGCGATTGGCTTACAGGCCCAGCAACGCCTTGCACTCGGTGATCGCCTTGGCGACGTGCTGGTTGCTGACTTCCAGCAGCGCCTTCTCGGCGTCGTTCAGCTTCAGTTCAATGATCTTCTCAACGCCGTTCTTACCCAGCACGCAGGGCACGCCCTGGTAGCTTCCCTTGAGGCCGTATTCGCCATCCAGCAGCACGCAGCTCGGCAGCACCCGGCGCTGGTCCTTGACGATGCTTTCAACCATCGCGACCACGCTGGAGCCCGGCGCGTAGTATGCGCTGCCGGTCTTGAGCAGGTTGACGATTTCGGCACCGCCGTTTTGCGTGCGCTTGTTGATGGCCTCAATCTTGTCGGCAGGCAGCAGGTCGGTGATCGGGATGCCGCTGACCGTGGTGTAACGCGGCAGCGGAACCATCGTGTCGCCGTGGCCGCCCAGCACCATCGGGCTGATATCCTTGATGCTGACGTTCAGGGCCTCGGCCACGAAGCTTGCCATGCGCGCGCTGTCGAGCACGCCGGCCATGCCGATCACGCGGTTCTTGGGGAAGCCGCTGCGGTGGTGTGCCACGAAGGTCATCACGTCCAGCGGGTTCGTGACCATGATGATGATGGCGTTGGGCGCGTTCTTCTTTACGGCGTCAACTACGCCATTGACGATGCCGGCGTTGGTCTTCAGCAGGTCGTCGCGGCTCATGCCCGGCTTGCGCGGGATGCCGCTGGTGACGACGACGATGTCGCTGTCCTTGACGTCTTCGGGGTTGTTGGTGCCTTCGATGCGGGCGTCGAAACGTTCGACAGGGCTGCTTTCGAACATGTCCAGTGCCTTGCCTTTGGGCATGTCGGGCACGATGTCGATCAGCAGGATGTTGCCGAGTTCTTTGTCGGCGCAGCGCTGGGCCACGGTGGAACCGACGAAACCGGCGCCGAATACGGAAATCTTGGGTCGAGTAAAGGCCATGGCTAAGGACTCTCTTTCGTGGTGACGGTAGGCACAGGTCAAGGGCAATCAGCCCGCATGCGTATAGCGGCCGCCAGTAGTGAGGTCAACGCGACGAGAATGCAAGGAAAAAAGGGCGCGGACGGTAGTGTCGGTAGTGCTTTCCGTCAAGTGCATGGGGCTTCAAAGTCTGGTGAAAACACGTATAATTATGAAATCGAAGGATGCACTGCCCATCGCCATTCGGACAACTACCAGCTCTAGCAGGCCTCTCTCATCAGAGAATGACCAAGGAACCCGCGATGCAACTGCCACCCCGCCTCCGCCCGACCGACGCAGCCACGATTCTTGAGCCGACCACGACCGCAGCCATCCAACCCAAAAGGAAAAAGACGAAGCAGGTCCGGGCCAGCAATGACCCGATCCTCACGTTGATTGACGTGCGCATGCCGCAGGAACTTACCTCCGGTACCATCCCCGGCAGCACGCACATCCCGCTGGACAACATTCTCGACACCGTGCCCAAGTCGATTCCCGACCCGGGTGCCCCGGTTGTCGTCTATTGCAAGAGTGGCATGCGCGGCGGCATGGCGCAGGGCGCGCTTCGCAAGCTTGGCTACACCAACGTCAGCAACATCGTTGGCGGTTTCGACGCCTGGCAAAAGGCCGGCCTGCCAACGACCACCGAGTAGTCTTCACATTCGCCAAGGCGGACGGCCCCCGGGCCGTCCGCTTTTCGTTATGCTGCCTGCATGACCCGCGACGTCCTGTACCTGCCCGGCCTCGATGGCGAGGCCTTCTGCGCCGAGAAACTGTCGCAGCACACGACGGCGCGGCTGCATGTCTTCCGCTACCCCGTCGGTCGTACCGTAGAATGGCCCGAGCTGTGCAACCTTGTGGCCGCGCGATTGCAGGCATTGGGCACGGGCCTGCTTGCAGGCGAAAGTTTCGGCGGCGCGGTAGCGCAAGAGACCGCGTTACGGCACCCGCAGGCCGTTCGATCGCTACTGTTGCTGAGCACCTTCAACAGTGAGCCCGAGAGGTTCGCGGCGTCGCTGGGTCGGGCTGCCGTGAAACTGTTGCCCGCAGGAATGACCCGAGTGGCCGCCCGCATGTTGGGCTCATGGAAGCTGGCCGGTACGTTGCGAGGCCCAGAGCGCGCGCGGTTCCTGGACCGGCTGGCTGCCCAGGATCACACCGAGTTCGCGCGGCGCCTGAAACTGCTGCAAGGATTCGATACACGCGCGCAGCTGGGTAATCTGAAGCTGCCGTTGTGTGTGGTGTACGGCACGCGCGACCCGATCTGCGCCAAGGCCGAGACGCTGCAGGTGTGGCAGCGCGTCGGGGCAACTGTCCACGAAATCAAGGGCTTTGGGCATCTCGTGGTGGCGGAGGCCGCGCCGGAGGTGGGCGCCATTGTGGATGCGTGGGTATCCGAGTCATCCAAGTCCTGACTTGCCCGCGCGCCCCGCTTCGGGCACAACGCACGCCATGGCGGCAAAGCAGATCATCGCGGCGATTGATGTCGGCGGCACGTTCACCGACGGCGTGCTCGTGCGCGGCCGCGAAGTCTTGACGTGTAAAGTTCCGAGCACGCCACACGACCCCGGGCTTGCGGTTGCGCATGCGCTGCACCGCCTTGGCGGGGCCGACCTGCTGATCCACGGCACCACCGTAGCCACAAATGCCCTGCTTCAGGGCAGACTGGGCCGCGTCGCGCTGGTGACGACAAAGGGCTTCCGCGACGTGCTCGCCATCGGCCGCCAGAACCGCGCGCCCGCCGACCTGTACGCGCTTGAGCCGGCCGCACGCAGTGAGCTGGTCCCGCGCGAATTGCGCTTTGAAGTGGCAGAGCGCATCGGACCCGACGGTGCGGTTGAACTGAAGCTGACCCGCGCTGAGGTTGCACGTGTCTGCAGGCAGCTAGCCGAGGCAAGAGTGCAAGCCGTGGCACTGTGCCTGCTGCACAGCTACGCCAATCCCGCGCACGAAAAGCAACTCGGCGACGCACTTCGCAAGGCAGGCGTTCCCGTCGTGCTGTCGAGCGAGCTTGCACCGGAATTCCGTGAATATGAACGCAGCCTGGTGACAGCCGCCAATGCCGCTTTGCTGCCCGTGGCGCGCGACTACATCGATGGGCTGACGGGTAAGCTGGGCCGCACGCGGGTTGTGCTTATGCACAGCGCGGGCGGTTGGCTGCCGTCGGAGATCGCGGCGGTTGAGCCTGTGAAACTGGCGCTGTCCGGCCCCGCCGGCGGCATTGCCGGCGTGCGTGCGGCGCTGGATGCCGACGGTTTCGATAGTGGCATTGCGTTTGACGTGGGCGGCACCAGTACCGACGTGGCCCTGGTGACGCGCGAACCAAGGTTGCGGGCCGTTACGGAGATCGCCGGGTTGCCTCTGCGCACCCCGAGCCTCGACATCCATACCATCGGCGCAGGTGGGGGATCGCTAGCGTTCATCGATGCGGCAGGGGCGCTGCAGGTCGGGCCGCAGAGTGCCGGGGCGCAGCCCGGGCCGGCGTGCTACGGCCGGGGCGGCGAACATGCCACCCTTACCGACGCCTTGATGGTGCTGGGCCGTCTGCCGGCCGAACTGAAACTCGGGGGTGAGCTGGCGCTGCTGCCGGCCAGGGCCGAGTCTGCCGTGCGCCAACTGGGGCCGTTGAAACCAACCGCCGATGCGATACGTCGTGTTGCGCTCGCCGGGATCGAACGGGCCTTGCGACGCGTCAGCGTCGAGCGCGGTGTGGCCGTCCAGAACATTCCGCTGGTCCCCTTTGGCGGCGCGGGCGGCTTGCTGGCTTGCGACCTGGCCGAGTTGCTGGGGACCGAACTGGTGCTGGTGCCACGTCACCCCGGGCTGTTGTGCGCGCTTGGCATGTTGCATACGCCCGCAAGCCGCGATTTGTCCCGAACACTGCTGCTGTCCGAGAGTACCCACACACTGCAAAGCGCGACGCGCGCGGGCAAAGAGCTTGCAGACAGAGCCACCGCTGAACTGCGGCATTGCGGCCTGAGGGGCCCCTTCAAGACGGAACTCAGCATTGATGTGCGGTACGTGGGCCAGAGCTTTGAGCTGAATGTGCCCCTGACACGCGACTGGAAGCAGCTTTTCGAGGCGGCGCATCTTCGCGAATTTCACTTCGTGAGGCCGGGTAGCCCCGCCGAGGTTGTGAACGTGCGTGTGCGTGTCAGTGCCAGAGCAACACGTCCAAAGTCAGCAGAGCCCATCCGGCGAGATGGACGGCCTCAGCCGTGGACGCGATCCGCGAGCGGCGAACCGGTGTTCCGCCGCGATGAGTTGCCCGTCGGCCATGAGCTTGCGGGTCCTTCGATTGTCACTGAGCTGTCGAGTTGCCTGTACATCAACCGTGGCTGGAAGCTGCGCGTCACCCGCAGCGGACAGCTGCTGCTGAAGCGAGGCGCGCCATGACCACACCGCACTCAGCTGAAGTGAGCATCCTGCACCACGCGCTCGTTGGCGCGGCCGAAGAAATGGGCGAGGCCCTGAAACGCGCCGCGTTCAGCCCCAACATCAAGGAACGGCAAGATTACTCGTGCGCGCTGTTTGATGCGCAGGGTCGGCTGCTGGCTCAGGCCGCGCACCTGCCAGTGCACCTGGGCAGCATGCCCGCGAGCGTGCGTGCCGTGCTTGGGGCGATGCGGCTGCGCGACGGCGAATGCGCCGTGGTGAACGACCCTTACGCGGGCGGGACGCATCTGCCGGATATCACCGTCGTCGCGCCGGTGTTTGTCGGGCGGCAACTGGTCGGGTACGCGGCGAATCGCGCCCACCACGCCGACATCGGCGGGGCCGCACCGGGCAGCATGTCGCCACAGGTTGATTTGATGGCTGAGGGTCTGGTGATCCCGCCCACGCTGCTTCGGGACGCAAACGGCCAGCGCACGCAGGTGTTCAGACTCCTGCTCGCGAACACACGTACCCCGGTGGAACGCGAGGGCGACCTCAACGCGCAACTGGCGGCCTGCGACCGTGGTGGGGCGCGCCTGCGCGAGATTCACGCGCGCTATGGTCGCAAGTTCAGCAGGCTTGCAGACGCGCTGCTGGCCCACGCCAAGGCGATCTGCTCGTTGGCCCTGAGGCAGCTGAAACCGGGATCCTATGTCGCCCACGAATGGCTGGACGACGACGGCGCAGGCACACAGGACATCGCAATCAAGGTGAAGCTGTCCGTCGGCCGCAGCGGGCTGACGTTTGACTTCAGCGGCAGCGCGCCGCAGGTGCGTGGTGGCGTGAACGCGGTCCAAGCCGTCACCGAAAGCGCTGTGCTTTACGCGGTGCTTTGCCTGTGCGAGCCCAGGCCGCCGATCAATCAGGGCTGCTTCGAACCGATCCGCGTGATCGCGCGTGAGGGCACCGTGGTGAACGCCCGCCGCCCCGCCCCCGTTGCAGGTGGCAACGTGGAGACCAGCCAGCGCATCGTGGATCTGTGTCTCGCTGCTTTGGCCCTGGCTGCACCTGGTCGCGTGCCCGCGCAATCGCAGGGCACAATGAATAACCTGACCATCGGCGGCGCTTGGCCGGACGGGCGTACGTTCGCGTACTACGAAACTATTGCCGGTGGCTGCGGTGCGGGACCTCGAGGCAATGGGGCAAGCGCGACGCACAGCCACATGACTAACACGCTGAACACGCCGGTTGAGGCGCTCGAACACGCCTACCCCCTGCGGGTAGAAGAGTACGCAGTGCGCGAAGGAAGTGGTGGGGCAGGTCAGCATCGCGGCGGCGAGGGCATCGTTAGACGCATCCGGACGCTGGTGCCGGCGCAATTCGGCCTTTTGACCGAGCGCCGCAGGCGCGGCCCGGCGGGTGCACAGCAGGGCGGCATGGGACGGCCTGGCATAAACCAGCTCGTGGGCGCGGACGGCGAGTGCGAAGCCCTTCCGGCCAAATGCAGCGGTGAGTTGCATCCCGGCGAAGCAGTTGAGCTGCGCACGCCCGGCGGGGGCGGATTCCGAACGCCATCTTGACCCAATCTTTACGTTTTCACGCTATCATGCGGCTGCCATGAACCTTTCCACTACACCCGCCGGTGCTGACCTCGGCAGCTCGAACCTCTACATCAACCGCGAGCTGAGCTTGCTGGAGTTCAACCGCCGCGTGCTCGCGCAAGCGGCCGACGAAGCCGTGCCGCTGATGGAGCGCATGCGCTTCCTGACGATTTCGTGCAACAACCTCGACGAGTTCTTTGAGATCCGCGCCAGCGGCGTGAAACAGCAAGCTGCGGCAGGTGTGAAGGCGGCCAGCCCGGATGACTTGCGGCCGCAAGACCTGCTGGCGCAGATTCACGCCACAACGCATGCCTTTGTGGCGGAACAGTACCGGCTGTTCAACGACGTGCTGCTGCCCGCGCTGTCGCAAGGCGGCATTCGCATCCTGCGCCGCACCGAGTGGACGCCAGAACAGGCGGCCTGGGTACGCGACTACTTCCTGCGCGAAGTCCAGCCGCTGCTGACGCCGATCGGGCTGGACCCGGCGCACCCGTTCCCCAACGTGCTGAACAAGATTCTGAACTTCATGGTCACGCTGCAAGGCAAGGATGCGTTCTCGCGCCACAGCGACATCGGCGTGGTGCAGGCCCCGCGCCTGCTGCCTCGCGTGATTCGCCTGCCGCGTGAAGTTAGCGGCGCGCAGTTTGATTTCGTGCTGCTGTCGGCCGTGATACACGCCAATATCGGCGACCTGTTCCCGGGCATGGAAGTGACCGGCGCCTACCAGTTCCGTGTGACCCGAAACAGTGACCTTTGGGTAGATGAAGAAGAAGTCGAAGACCTGCTTGATGCCCTGCGCTATGAGCTTCCGCGCCGGCACTACGGTGCTGCGGTGCGGCTTGAGGTGGCTGACAACTGCCCGCCTGAGATTTCGCGGATGCTGTTGGACCACTTCGAACTCGGCGACGAAAGCCTGTATCGCGTGAACGGCCCCGTGAACCTGAACCGGTTGATGGCGCTGTATGACCTCGTGGACCGCCCTGATTTGAAGTACCCGCGCAACCAGCCCACGGTACCGCGCGAAGTCAGCGGCGCGGCCGACATCTTTGACGCAATCCGGCAGCGCGACATCCTGCTGCATCACCCGTACCAGAGTTTCAGCCCGGTACTCGATTTCCTGCGCCAGGCCAAGTCGGACCCTTCGGTCGTTGCCGTGATGGGTACCCTGTACCGCACCGGCGCTCACTCCGAAGTCACCGAAGCCATCTTTGAAGCCGCCCGTGCGGGCAAAGAAGTCACTGCCGTGATTGAGCTGCGCGCGCGTTTTGATGAGGCCGCGAACATTGACCTCGCAACCCGCCTGCAAAGCGCCGGCGCGCAGGTCGTGTACGGAGTCGTGGGCTACAAGACCCACGCCAAGATGATGATGATCGTGCGGCGTGAAGACGGCCGCTTGCGCCGGTACCTGCACCTCGGCACCGGCAACTATCACACGGGCACCGCACGCGCGTATACGGACCTGAGCCTGTTCACATGCAACGAAGACCTGACACAGGACGCGCATCGCCTGTTCCGTCAGCTGACAGGGCCGGGCGAGAAGCCGCAGTTGAAGCGGCTGTTTCACTCACCATTCACGCTGAATGATGAAGTCATCGGCCGCATCAACGAACAGGCCGAGCTTGCGCGACAGGGCAAACCCAGCCGCATCCGCGCCAAGATGAACTCGCTGTCGGACCCGGGTGTGATCAAGGCGCTGTACCTGGCCTCGATTGCCGGCGTGCCGATCGACCTTGTGGTGCGCGGCGTGTGCTGCCTGCGGCCGGGCATCCCGGGCATCTCTGAGACGATCCGCGTACGCAGCATTGTCGGTCGCTTCCTTGAGCACAGCCGCGTGTACAGCTTCGGACCCGAGGGTGAAGTTACCTATGCCGCCAGCGCCGACTGGATGCAGCGCAACCTGCACCGCCGGGTTGAGACCTGCTTCCCGATCCTTGACCCGGGCCTGAAGGCACGGGTTCTGGAAGAGTGCCTTGACATCCCGCTGTCCGACAACGTACAGGCATGGCAGCTGCGAGCCGACGGTAACTGGGAACGCTGCGCACCGGGCGATGAACCCCGGCGTGCCGCACAGGAAATCCTGGCGTTAAGGCATGGCAGCGCTGGCGGGGCTGCGTGAGGCTGGCTGCAATCGACATCGGCTCGAACTCGGTCCACATGATCGTGGCCGACACCTTCGGCGCCCATTCGTTCAAGGTCATCGACCGCGAGCGCGAGCGCGTCAAGCTCGGCGCCGGGGCTTTCAAGACCGGAAACCTGCGCCCCGACAACATGAAGGCCGCGCTTGAGGCGCTGCAACGCTGCGCCACTCTATGCCGGCGGCTCAAAGTCGCGAAGGTCATCGCCACGGCCACCAGTGCCGTGCGCGAAGCCCGCAACGGTCAAGAGTTCCTGGCCACGGTGAAGCAGAAGACGGGCATTGAAGCCGCGCTGATCTCGGGCATCGACGAAGCCCGCATGATCTTTGACGGCGTGTGCCACTCGACCGATCTGCAAGGGCGCCGTGCCTTGGTGCTGGACCTCGGCGGCGGCAGCCTGGAAGTGATGGTGGGGGGCGCCGACAAGCTGCAGATCGCCAAGAGCCTGCCGCTTGGCGTGCAACGACTGCGCGACATGTTCGGCAGCGAAGACCCGCTGCCGCGGCGCACGTTGCAGCGACTTGAGCGTCACATTGACGAACACGCGGGCCCGTTGATCACACGCATCCGCCAACGGCGCATTGACCTGGTGGTCGGCACCTCCGGTACGCACATGACTCTGGGCTTGTGCTGTCTGCGTCTGCGGGGGCGCGACCCTTGGGGCTCATTGAACGGGTACGTGATCAAGACCGCTGAGCTGAACGATCTGGCCGGGCAGCTGCTGGACGCCACTGCCGGCGAGCGCTCAAGGCTGCCGGGCATCGATGAACGGCGGGCCGATACCATCCACTTCGGAGCGGCCGTGCTGACGCGCGTCTTGAAACACGCTCGAGTGAAAGAGTTCCAGTTGTCGGGTGCATCGCTGCGCGAAGGCATGCTGCTTCAGGAAATGCGGTCGCATGAACGCCGGCCCACACGCCCGCCCAACGTGCGCATTTCCAGCGCGTTTGAGCTGATTGTCGCCGCCGGGGCGGATCTGGACCGAGCAGCCCACCTGGCCGAGCTTGCGATTTCGATCTTCGACGGCACCAGCAGGCTGCACAAGCTGCCGCAGCGCGCCCGCGACCTGCTCGAAACGGCTGCGCTGCTGGATGACATCGGCCGCGGCCTGAACATTGCCGACCGCGAGCACCTGTCGTATCAGCTCATTCGCGGTGGCGGGCTGCGCGGCTTGACCGACCGAGAGATTGAACTGGTGGGCCTGACGGCACGCTACAGCCGCCGCGGCGCGCCCAAAGAGCGCCACCGCCACTTCGCGGAAATGGACACCGACGGCCAGCATATTGTGCGCGTGCTGGCGGGCATTCTGCGCATTGCTTACGGGCTTGATCGCGGCCGCGCCGGCGTGATCAGGCAGGTCAGGTGTCGCACCCAGGGCCGCTTGCTGCGACTGTTCGTGCGCGCCAAAGGCAATGTGGACCTGGAACTGCTGGCAGCCCAGCAATCGACCAAACTGTTCGCGCAGACCATCGGCAAAGACATTGATGTAAAGCTCGGGCGCAACGGAGACTGACGCGCGCCGAAAACGAGAAGGGCGGGCGCCTTGGCGCCCGCCTTTGCTTGCGAGGTATGGCTCAGGCCGTGCGGCGCATGCGGATCGCGCCGGCCGCAAGCAGCAGCAGCAAGCCCAGCGCAAGCCAGTTTTGGCGGCCGCTTGCAACACAACCGCCGCTGCCGCCGTAGTCTACTTCACCATTGGGGCTGCTGCCGCCAGTCCCGCCGGTGCCACCAGTCCCGCCCGTCCCGCCAGTGCCACCGCTGCCGCCATGCGAGATGGCGACCGAGCCGTCCACGCTGGCGCTGTCGGCGTGTGCACCCCAGGTGCCGAAATTGATGTCGGCGTTGTTGTGGTTTGAACGGAAGTCAACTTGCGTGTTGGCATAGCCGGCGATTACCACCTGCGCCCAGCGTGTGCCCGAGAACGCGCCGCCACTGACCTCAAGCACCCAGGTCCCGTTGCCGACCTGGAAGCTGTAGCCGCCGCCTGCGTTGGTCGTGGCCGTCTGCTGCCCCGATGAAGCCGTCTTGTGGAACAGCTTCACGGTCACGCCCTGCAGCGCTTCGCCCGCGTCAAAGCGGCCGTTGCTGTTCAAGTCGTCGTAAACGACGCCAGTGATGAAGGCATGGTTGGTGGCATCCTTGACGCCGGTGTGAAATGACCAGTAAGCGCCGCTTGCCATGCCGTTGATACCCTTGCCGGTGTCGTAGCCTGCGCCGGCCTCCACGAACTGGCGCGTGAAGTCGATGCCGTTCTGGTCAGCGCCCCAGGCCAGCAGGTGATAGCGGTGGCCGGGCGGGTTCACGCCCGCGTCCAGGATCAGCGCGCGTACTGCCGCCGTGGGCTCGTAGCTGATACTGCTGCCGCTGGTGAACGTGCCGGCCAGCGACTCGACATAGTTGGCGTTGTCGGTCCAGGCGCTCTTGAGCGCGTAGCCGGCGTTGCGGACCATCTTGTTGGGCTGGTCGCCGGTCACCGCGCTGGTGTGCGCGAAATAGCCGTGGGTTGCCATTTCATCGCTGTGGAAGCGCGATGAAGTCACAAGCCTCTCGTTCAGCGCAAGCGGCCGCGAGGGTGTGATGCCGTTGCACACGCCGCCCAGGCCCTTTTCGGTGTCGTAGGCCTGCGGGTTGGCGCGCGCGCGGTTTACTTCGTACAGGAAAAGTTGCTCGGCCGAAGTCGGTGAGGTGGGTCCGTTGGTCTGTGCCGAAAGCGTGGCTGCCAGCATCGTGGCGGCCGCTACGGTGAACATGCGCATCTGCGTCTCCAGGAAAAAGGCTGCCCAGCTATTCTCCCGATGCGTAACCATACCCAACGGTTTTGCGGCCTCAAAGTTCAGCCGGTGGCAGCGGATGCGCTGCACTGCGAGTCAGCGATTTCGAGGAAATCTCTGCGTTGCAGGGATGTGAATCGCGCGGGGCCGCGCCAAGCGCGCGGGCGGAACAGACATGAATGCGACGGGCCCGAGCCTGCCCCGAATCTGAGTGCCGCAGAAAATTTCGTTTTTCTGTTTGGAGTAAAGGCTTCAGCCGACAGCAATCAGTCGCCAAAGCGACGTTCTTCGATGATCTTGCCGTCGTCTCCGTGGATTACGATGCGGCCGCGACCGTGATTGCGCGCAAATGTCTCGGCGGCTTTCACGGCGTCGCCCTTCTTGGCGATGATGCGGGTCGGGCGCTTGCTGCCCTGCCGCTTTACTCGCCACTGCCCGTCTTCGGCGCGCGGGGTCACGTGGTAAGTGATGCGCTCGGTGGGTACGCCAGCTTTGGGTACGTCAGCGGGTTCCTGGTCGGTGGGGTCATCGTCTTCAGCGGGGCCACCATAGCTGAGCTCGTGGGTGATCTTGCCCTCAATCGAGTGGACGATGATCTGCGACCACGGGTGCCGCTTGGCGAAAAGTTTCGCGTGGTCAAGCGCCTCGGTTTTGATGTCGAGGATCTTGCTGGGCTTCTCGGCCCCGCGCCGCCGCACGTTCCAGCGGCCGTCTTTCTTGCGCGGCGTTACGTGGTAGATGACCTTCTGGCCCTGGGCGGGCTGGAAGGCGGATTCGTCTTCGCAATCGTCGTCTTCGTAATCATCGACGAAGTTGTCGTCGGCCTCGGTTTCTTCCGGGTAGTCGTCGTCATCGGCCGGCTCAAACCGCGTGGCCGTACCGCCGTAGTTCAGCTCCTGCGAGATCTTGCCGTCCTTGTTGTGGATCACCACACGCGACAGCGGCAGGTTGTGGGCAAAGCCCTTGGCGGCCTCGATCGCGGCTTCTTTGGTGTCGCAGACGGCGCTGGGGCGCGAGCCGCCCTCTTTCTTGACGTTCCAGCCGTCGTCGTTGCGCCGCGGGACGACGTGATACACGACGGGCTCGCCGCTGGAGGCGGCAATGTTCGGCACCATGATCCCCGACGGTGGCGGCTCGGGCTTCGGCGCGGGCGGTGCCTTTGGGCGCGGCAGGCTGTCGAACAGCTTGACGAATAATTCAGTCGCGTAGGTGGACTTCATGGCTCAGCCCCTGAGTTTCTTCATGGTGTCCAGGATCGCGTCGCACTCATCCTGCGTGTTGTAGAAGTGCGGGCTGACCCGGATGCCCCCGCGCGGCCGGTAATCGATCACGAACCCGCGCTCAACCAGCTTCGCCTCAGCCAGGTCAGCGCCCGGCCAGTCGATACAGACAGTGCCGCCGCGACGTGCCGGGTCCAGCGGCGTGTTGACTTTGAAACCAGCTTCCAAGGCCTTTTCCACAAGGTGCTGGGTCAAGCGCTGCGACTTGGCGCGGATGTTGGCCACGCCGACCTGCTTGATGATCTCGTAGCCCGGCCTGGCGCTGTAGAGCGCAACCACGGGTGGAGTGCCGGTGCTGGCGCGCCACGCGCCTTCGTGGGGCGTGAACTCCATTTCGAATTTGAAGGGCCTGGCGTGGCTGATCCAGCCGGTGAGGGCCGGGTTGTAGTCCTTCATCAGGTCGGGGCGGATGTAGAGGTAACAGACATTGGGGCCGCCACAGACCCACTTCACGCTGCCGCCAACCACGTAATCGACCTTCATCTGCGTGACATCAAAGGGCACGGTCCCGATGCTCTGGTACACGTCGAGCAAAACCTTCGCGCCGACTTTGTGGGCTTTGTCGATGATCGGCTGCACGTCCTGCAGGAAGCTGCTGCGGAAGTAGACGTGGCTGATGGGCACCAGCGCGGTGTGTTCGTCGATGGCGTCCACGAGCTGCTGGACGTCAACGCCGATACCATCGTCCGACTTCACCATGTGGATCTTGGCACCGTAGCGCGCCCATTCCTGCACGACGTAATGCGGGCTGGTGAACTGCATGTCGTCGTAGACGATCTTGTTGCGCTTGCCCGTGAAGTCGATCGTGGACAGCACCTGTGCCGTGAGCGTCGCCACGTTCAGGTGCAGCATGACGCTGCCCTTGGGGGCCCCCATGACGCTGCCGATAAGGTCGGCTGTTTTTTCGCAATCATCAAGCCAGCCCGAACCATCGGGATAGTGCCAGGCCACCACGCCGTCGTTGTCCCACATGTCGGCAAAGTGCTTCAGGCCGTCACGAACGCCACGCGGCATCGCGCCCAGCGAGTTGTTGATCAGGTAGGTCTTGCGGCCGAGGATCGGAAACTCCTCACGCCACTTCAGCAACGGATCAGACATCGCAATCTCCCACCCCCGTTTTAGCCACGCCCGCGCGCCGATAAACAGGCAAATGCCTTGTCGCAACTTCGGGCCCGCTTCGGGGTGTCATGGCGCACGGAGGATTTCCCGATGCGTCGCGTTCTGATCTCGCTTGTCGCCTGTTTGTTGCTCGGAGTGACTGTGGCTGCCCAGGATGAGGCCGCGCCTGAGCAGCCCGCGCTGTCCGACGACGCCAAGGCGCTGCTCGAGAACCTCGACGCGGACGGCGACGGTGTGCTGGCGCTTGCGGAAGTGCCGGAGCAGCAGCGCAAGTTCGCCAAGCGCTACGACAAAGACGGTGACGGCAAGTTCTCAGGCGCTGAGCTTGAGGAGCTTGCCAAAGTGGCCGCAACCCTGCGTGAAGGGGCATCGACGAAGCGCCGCGCCGACGTGGCCAAACAGATGAAGGCGGCCTACACGGTCGATGAAGGCACGGGGCTGTACCTTCAGGCCGCGCACGACTACCACAAGGCAACCAACGGCCAGGCCCTGCTGATCCTCAAGGACGGCAAGGCTGTCTTTGAGGCCTACGACGCGGGCTGGCAGAAGGACATGCAACACGAGCTTGCCAGCGGCACGAAAAGCTTCATCGGTGTGATTGCGGCCTGCGCCGTGGAAGACGGCCTGTTCGGCTGGGATGACAAAGTCTGTGACACGATCACCGAGTGGAAGGAAGACCAGCGCAAGGACATCACCGTGCGCATGCTGCTGAGCCTGTGCGCTGGCCTGCCGGCGTCGAAAGATGCGCTGCAGGGCTCGGGCGTTGACGACAAGTACAAGTACGCCATCGGGCTGAAGTGCAAACACGAACCCGGCACCCGCTTCGAGTACGGGCCGGCGCAGTACTTCGCGTTCGGTGAGTTCATGAAGCGCAAGCTGGCACCAAAGCAAGAACACATTCGCGACTACTTCATGCGTCGCATCGGCGACCACATCGGCATCGAGTTCACCTGGCGCACGGACAAGGCCGGCAACTACCTGATGCCTCATGGCATATTCTGCAGCGCCACGGAATGGGCCAAGTTCGGCGAGTTCGTGCGCAACAAGGGTAAGGTCGGGGACAAGCAACTCTTGAAGCCCGAACACCTGGACGAGTGCTTCAAGCCCAGCAAACGCAACGCGGACTACGGCCTCACGTGGTGGCTGGGAGGCAGCGGCGGCGATGGTGAGACGGCTTCACAGCGCGGGCGCGACAAAGCACCGGACTGGATGCCCGCTGACCTGGTCTACGCGGCCGGGCTGGGCAAGCAGCGCCTGATCGTCACCCGAGAAAAGGGCCTCACGATCGTGCGACTGGCCAAAGACACCGCCACCTTCGAAGACGAACAGTTCCTGAGCTGGCTGGCGCGTGGCAAGGCCGCTGATTAGCGCTTCTTGCTTTTCATCGTGAGGCTGTAGCCGCCCCACAGGCTCAACAGCACGCCGACTACTAGCAGCGCGATGCGCTCGGTCGGCCACTCGCTGGCTTCGAATACGTCACCGATCTTGAGGTTGAAGCCTGCGCTCATGCCGAACAGGTCCACCAGCGCGGCGATCACGATGGCCACGCCCAGCAGCAGCACGATCAATCCGGTCTTCTTGGGCATGTTGCGTTCTCCGTGTGAGCTGCGTTAGTAACCGCTGCCGCCGCCGGGGCGGTGCTTGGCATTATAGGTGTTGGTGGCCCGGTTGATCACGTTCCAAAGTTCAGGAAACTGCGCTTCGTGGCAGGTGTCACGCAGGCTGCTGGCGGGCACGCCCTTCAGGCTAAGTACCTGGTCGCCGATGATGCGCTTGACCACATGGAAGTGACGGTACTTCCAGTGCATCAACTCCTGGTCAAAGTGCGTCAGCGCGAACATCAGGTCGTACACTTCCTGATGATTGGCGCGGTTTTCGTGCACTTCGTCCAGCGTCAGCTTGCGCGCGGCCATCAGTGCTTCGAAAGCCTTTCCTACGCGCGGCACCACTTTGTGCAGATGCTTGTAGGTCGGGCTTTCCTGGCCGCTGCCGCGCCCAAGGCCCATGCGGATCTTGTGGTAATCCCAGGGTGCCATGTCGCGCGGGAAGCGCAGGCTTTCCGCCAGCCACTGCAGCACGTCGGCGGCGCGGTTCATGAAGCGGGCGGCATCGTGCAGCTTGCCGTCTTCGGTCCAGGTGATGACTTGCTCAAGGTGCTGGATCACGACCTTCAGCCACAGCTCCATGCCCTGGTGGATGACCTGGAACAACAGTTCTTCTTCATTGGCCCATTCATCGGGCTTCTTTTGCAGCTCGTACAGTTGCTTGGTGCGGATGTACTTTTCGTAATCGCTGTTGCCGTCGCCAAAGGATTGAAGTTCGCGCATGGGTTGTCTCGGTCTCGCCAAGGCCGCATCCTAGCGAGCAATCCGCCGAAGTGGCAACCGCTTCCCTTTGCGCGCGCGCTGGTGCATGATTCAGCCGGAGACAATGATGCGCGTTGGTATCGGCTATGACATCCACCAGTTGGTCCCCGGCCGCAAACTCATGCTTGGCGGGGTGCTGATCCCGCATGACAAAGGCCTGCTCGGCCACAGTGATGCAGACGCCCTTCTGCACAGCATCACCGATGCGCTGCTCGGCGCGGCCGGTCTGGGAGACATCGGCGAGCACTTCCCCGACACCGACCCCAGGTACAAAAACGCCGACTCAGCGGTGCTGCTGAAGGCCGCCTACGACCAGGTCAAGCGCCGCGGCTTCGAGATTGAGAACATCGACACCAACATCATCGCGCAGGCCCCGAAGCTGAAGCCCTACAAGTACCAGATTGAATCGCGCATTGCCTCGGTGCTTGAGATTGAGACGCGCCGCGTCAACGTGAAGGCCCGCACCAACGAGCAGCTTGATGCCGTCGGCCGCGGCGAGGCCATCATTGCCCAGGCCGTGGTACTGCTGCGCAGCACCTGAACGAAACGCAACCCATGCCCGTGCTGAAGCTCAAGAACACCTACACCCGCAGCCTGGAAGTCTTCCAGCCGCTGGACCCGACCGGCAAGCGCGTGACGATGTATTCGTGCGGGCCCACGGTGTACAGCTTTGCGCACATCGGCAACTTCCGCAGCTTCCTGATGTCAGACGTGCTGCGACGTGTGCTGGAGCGCGTCGGCTATGAAGTGCGGCACGTCATGAACATCACCGACGTCGGCCACATGACGGAAGACCATGTCGCCGACGCGAGTGGCGAGGACAAGCTTTCCAAGGCCGCGCGCGAGCTGGGCACGGACCCGTTCAAGGTGGCGCAGTATTTCGAACACCAGTTCGTGCAGGACGCCAAAGCCCTGCGCATGAAGATTTACACGGGCGGCGAAGCTTCCGAGCCCAGCCAGCACCCGCGCGCCACGGGGCACATCCCGGAGATGCTGGCGGCCATTCAGAAACTGGTTGCGGGCGGGTTTGCGTACGTGGTGCCCAGCGGCGAGGTCTATTTTGAAGTCGCGAAGTTCCCCGAGTACGGTCAGCTTTCGGGCAAGGTGATCGACGAGCTTGAGGCCGGCGCCCGCGTCGAAGTCCGCGACGAAAAGAAGGACCCGCGCGACTTTGCGCTGTGGAAAGTGGACGCCAAACACCTGATGCAATGGGACCCGCACAGCAACGTGGGCTGGGAGCCTGAAGACTGGCGCCGCTACGTGCAGCTCTGCCCCGACGGCGTGGACCAGCGCATCAAGCCGGGCTTTCCTGGTTGGCACATTGAGTGCAGCGCGATGTCGCGCGCGCATCTCGGTGCGCTGATCGACATCCACACCGGCGGCGAAGACAACATTTTCCCGCACCACGAATGCGAGATCGCGCAAAGCTACGGCGCGTATCACACCCATGTGCCCGGCCCGCATGGCGCGCCGGACCAGGACAGCCCGCGCAAGACCTTCGCCCGTTACTGGGTGCACGGCCGCCACCTGTTGGTGAACAACCGCAAGATGAGCAAGCGCGACGGTACGTTCTACACGGTGAAAGACCTGCTGGACCCGCGCGAGCAAGGCCGGGCTGAGCTTGCCGCGGAGCTTGAGAAACTGGGTTTTGCGGGCGGCCGCGTGCCCGCGGGTGTGCTGCGGTACGCCTTGATCAGCAACCAGTACACGCAACCGATGAACTTCACGATGGACCTGCTGGCGCAGGCCAAGGCCAGCGTAGAGCGTATGCAGACGCGCTTTGACCGTCTGCGCGAGCTGATCGGCGATGGCACCCACCCCGACCTGGCGCTGGTGGCCAGCGACCGCGTGATGACGATGATCAACCGCGCCGAAGACGCCTTTGACGCGGCGCTGTGCGACAACCTGAACATCCCCAACGCGCTGGCGGCCGTGTTCACGTTCGTCAGCGAAGTGAACTCGCTGGAGTGCGGCCTCGCGGAAGCGCGCGAGTGCCTGCGCCTGATGGAAAGCTTCAACGAAGTGCTGGATGTGCTGGACACTTCTGAGCGGAGCGTGCTGATCACTCGCGAACAGGTGGCGACATGGCTTGACGCGTCAACGCTGACGGCCAAAGCAGCCCACTTGCAGCACTGGAAGAGCGCCCCGGACCGCATGGCCCTGTTCGAAAGCATTGAGGCCGGCCAGTTACCCGCGTTCGACGAACTGGCACCGATCGAGACTATGGACTCAACCGCGATCGAGCTGTTCGTGGCGATCCGCCAGGCCGCCCGCAAGGCCAAAGACTTCGCCGTGTCCGACGCCATCCGCGACGATCTAAAGAAGCGCGGCATCACATTAGAGGACACGCCCCAAGGCTTCCGCTGGGTACGCGGCTGAGGAATCACCAAGCGTCTTCTCGTGCGCGGCCTGCTACGGGGCTTCGTTGGCGGCTACGCCCGGCTTGTAGGTGGCGTAGACGTAGATCGGAATCTTTACGTCGTCGAGCACCTTGTGCAGCAGCGGGTGCACTTCCTTCCAATCGAGTCCGCCTACGCCCGTTGCGAGGCGCGGCAGTGCGAGGCTGGTCAGCTTCTCCGTGGCGATCAGCTTCTTCAGCTCATGCAGCGCGTGATTCAGGTTCGCGAGTGTTGCCTTGCCGGGGTGCTTGCCCGCTGCCGCCGGTGGCTCTTGCGTCAGCAGATTGACGATGCCCACCGTGCGGCCGTCGCCGTCAACGCCGCCCCAGATCCAGGCTGTGCCGGGCTTGGGGTTGTGCGCGCTGGAGTAATGCCGGAAGTCTTTGACCATGGCCGGGAAGCGCTCGCGCAGCGCAAGTGCCAGGCCTTGTTTGAAGTCGTCGTGCGGGGCAATGCCGTGGGCGATGGCCTGGGCCTTGGTCAGAAGGATGTCGCCGGTAACAGGTTTGAGCATGGGAGTGGTTCCAGTTGTTTTGCGCAGCAGTCTGCGATGCCGCCTGGACTCCGATAGAGAGCGGTTGCAGACCTGAATTGTCCTTTTCCAGTCCGATCCCCGTCCGGCGCGTGAATAATCACGGCTTATCTTGCGGCGGGTCGATATCACTCGGCGTCGCGTCGACGTAGCCCTTGGGGCGATAGTTGCCTGAGTACGGGAAGCGCGGGTCGTACTGGGGCAGTGGGGGCGGCTCAAGCGACAGTTCCTTGCGCGCGGCCGCGAGGACTGCCGGGTCAAGTGGCTTGCTTGGCTTGAGATAAAGCCGCACGCCGAACATCATGGCAAACACCATTAGAATCCAGCCAAGCGGGGGCAGTACCATCGCGCCGTAGGCTGCAAGGAAGTGATTGCCCATGCGGAACTCGGGCAGCCACCAGGATTCGTCGCGGGGATCGATCAGCACGTCGAAGGACTTCTTCTCGGTCATCCCTTCGCGAAGGGCCGAGGCTTCCCAGCTGGTCAGGTTGAACTCGTCGAAGTCCGTGCGGCCGCTGGGCAGTTCCAGCGTCAGGCTGAGTTTGACGGATTCTTCGCGTCGGATGAACAGGCCTTCGGCCTTGGTCTCATCCCAGCTGTACATGATGCAGGCAACGCGGATTCCCTCGGATTCCAGGCGTTGCAGCTCGCCGTGATACCACACGCCCCCGATACAGATGGCGGAAGCGGCGAGAAACACGACCACGGCCACACCAAGCGCAATCGCGCGGATCGGCTCGCCTTTCTTCGGGCGAAAGGACGACAGGAGGCTGGGCTGGACGGCGGTTTCTGACGTCATCGCGGAAATTCTACTCAAGTCCGCAGCAACGCAAACTGCCTGTACATGCGACTAGCCCTTGGGCTGGTCGCGTGAAGCGTCGTAGAGGATGTTGTCGCCGGAGTCCCGGGTCGATCCGGGAGGCTGTTCCCATGGCGCGGCCGGCATCGGTTGTTGCGGAAAGTGCGAGGTGGGAATGCCGATGCGCTGCAAAAGCCTAAAAGCACCTCAGGCGGCCGCGGCCGCGCGACGGGACTTGCGCCAACTCACGAACCCGGCAGCGGAGACCGCGAAAGAGCCCATGCCGATCAGCGGCAGCAGCCACGAAAGCAGGCTTTCGTGTTCGAGCTTGTCTGTGACATCCAAGGCCAACATCCAGCCGCCGTTGTCTGGCAGCACGATGGCTTCGGCCTCGCGCGGTGCGAACTCAACGTCGTGGCCGAGCCGCGCGTAGACTTCCACGCCAACGTTGAACTCCCGCGTTGCGGCCTTCCCGTCGGGCAAGGTGCACTGGCACTTGAGGTAGTAGTCGGTGCTTGAACTGCGGTAGGTGCTGCGGTTCTCGGTTCGCGCGGCAGTCACCAGGGCGGGAACTCTTACGCCGTCACGCTGAAGCTGATTCAGGTGTACTGCATCCGCCAGCGAAACCAGCCCCGCGATCACAAGCACAAGGCCGATCAAGCCGAACACAACGCCCCAGAATGCCGGGTTGGAGTGTATGCGGCCTGATCCGCGCCACCCGAAGCTCATGGCGCTAGTTTTCCAGGGCCAGGTCGCGCACCAGCTCGAGGTCGTCTTCCTTCGTGCGGCCGGGTGTGGTCAGGTAGTTGCCTACCATCATGCCATTGGCGCCGGCCATGAAGATGAAGGGCTGAAGCTGGCGCAATTGCTGCACGCGGCCGCCGGCGACGAACAGGTCGCTGGTGGGGTTGGTCAGGCGGAACACGGCAATCGCCTTCAGGCAATCCAGCGGGCGCAAGGGCTCCACTTCGGCCAGCGGCGTGCCTTTGACGGCCACCAGGAAATTCAGGGGGATGTGCTCGGGCTTCAGTGCGGAAACCTGCTGCATCATCTCAATGCGTTGCTCGGGTGATTCACCCATGCCGAGGATGCCGCCGCAGCAGACTTCCAGCCCGACGGCCTTTGCCGTCGCGACTGTGTCGAAATTTTCCTGCCAATCGCGCGTGGTGCAGATGCTTGGATAGAAGCTGCGCGAGCTTTCGAGGTTGTGGTGATACACCTGCAAACCCGCGTCGCGCAGGCGTTCCAGCACGCGGCGGCTGACGACGCCGAGGCTCGCGTCCGGGGCGATCTGGCCACGGGCGCGGATCTTGCGCACGGCCTCAAGGATCGCTTCGAGCATCGGGCCTTCCTGCACGCCCTTGATGGCGGTGACGATGCCGAAGTTGGTGCTGCCGTATTCGACGGCGCTGTCGGCCGCGCGCAGGATCGCGTCGGCGTTCATGATCGGGTACGTCTCAACGCCGGTGTCGGCCTGGTAGAAGCTGCTTTGCGCGCAGAACTTGCAGTCTTCGCCGCAGGCGCCGCTCTTGGCGTTGACGATGCTGCAGCGGTGCAGCTTGTCGCCCTGGAAGTGACGTTTGACGAGGTAGGCCGCGTACATCAGGTCGTAGATGCGCGCATCGTCGATCAGCAACAGGCGCAGCGCCGTGGCATCGTCAAGTTTGCCGCCCTCGATGATGTAGTCCGCAATGTTGGTCAGCGGGCCGTCACCAATGTGAAGCGGGTTCGTCGTCAATGTGCCTGCCATGGTTGCCTCCTGCCGGGTTGCTGCCAACGATTACTTCTTCACGGGTTTCAGGCCGCGCCAGCCGATGTCTTTGCGGTACACCATCTTGTCGAAGTGGATCTTTTCGACCGCTTCGTAGGCCTTCTTTTGCGCGTCTTTCAGGTCGGTGCCCAGCGCGCACACATTCAGCACGCGGCCGCCGTTGGTGAACCACTGGCCGTCCACCTTCTTGGTGCCCGCGTGGAAGACCTGCACGTCGGGGCCGAAGTCGGCGTCCAGGCCCTTGATCGCGTAGCCCTTCTGGAAGTCGCGCGGATAGCCGCCGCTGGCCAGCACCACGCTGCAGACGGCGCGCGTGTCCCAATCGACGGTCACGGTATCGAGCTTGCCGTCGATGGTGGCGTTCAGCACTTCAAACAGGTCGGCCTGCATGCGCAGCATGATGCTTTGCGTTTCCGGGTCGCCGAAGCGTACGTTGTACTCGAGCACCTTCGGGCCCTGCTTGGTCAGCATGCAGCCCGCGAACAGGGTGCCCTTGAACGGCACCTCTTCGACGTTCATGGCGTGAATCGTTTGCACGATTACTTCGCGCTCAAGCGTGCGCAGCGTCTCGTCGCTTACCTGTGGCAGTGGGCTGTATGTCCCCATGCCGCCGGTGTTCTCGCCGGTGTCGCCTTCGCCGATCTGTTTGTGATCCTGCGCCAGGCACAGCGGCAGGATGTTGTGCCCGTCGCTGATCGCGTGCACGCTGACTTCTTCGCCCTGCAGGAAGTCTTCAATCAGGATGCGCTTCCCGGCCTCACCGAAGCGCTGGCGGGTCATGGCTTCTTCGACGGCGGCGGCGGCTTCTTCGTAGGTGCGGGCGATGGTGACGCCCTTGCCCGCGGCCAGGCCGTCGGCCTTGAGCACCACCGGATAGTCGCAGTTGTTCAGGTACTCGAGTGCCGGGCCCGGCGAGTCGTACACCTTGTGGCCGGCGGTCTGGATGCCGTGGCGCGACATGATGTCTTTGGAGAACGCCTTGCTGCCCTCAAGGCGTGCGGCCTTTCGCGTCGGGCCGTAGATGCGCAGGCCCTTCTTCTGGAACAGGTCCACGATGCCTTCTACCAGCGGGTCTTCGGGGCCGACCACGGTCAGGTCGATGCGGTTTTCCTTGGCGAACTGGGCCAGTTCGTTGAGCGCGCCGGGCTTGATGTTCACGGGTTTGGCAAAGCGCGCCATGCCGTCGCTGCCGGGTGCGGCGAAAAGCTCTTTGACGTGCGGCGACTGGCGCAGCTTCCATGCCAGCGCGTGTTCGCGTCCGCCGCTACCTATCAGCAATACCTTCATGGTGTTTCCCGGGTGTCTTTTGTGGTGGCCTTGCTGTCGGGCACTTCTGCCGGGTCAACGGCCACCATCGACTTCAGGCTGCCGCGCTTTTCCGGATTGGTGGGCAGCAGAATGATGAACCTGGTTCCCTTGCCCAGCTCAGACTCAAACGTGATCTGCCCGCCGTGTTCCTCCACGATCCTGCGCACCATCGGCAGGCCCATTCCCGTGCCGCCCTTCTTGGTCGTGAAGTACGGCCGGAACATACGTTCATGGTTGCTTTCAGCAATGCCGCAACCGGTGTCGATCACCTCAAGCCCCAGCAGTTCACCCTTCACGCGGGCGCGCACGATCACTTCGCCGCCGCCCTTTTCGGCCACTGCGTCAAAGGCGTTGCGCAGCAGGTTGGTCAGGGCCTGACGGATCAGCGTGCGGTCCAGCACGATCTGCTCAAGGCTGCCGTCGTAATCAAAGTGCAGCCGGACGTTGCGGCGCGTGGCTTCGTCACCGAAGAACTCGAACAGCTCAACGATCAGCGCCCGCAAGTCGGTGCGCGTATGCTTCATGTCGTGGCCGCGCGCGAAGGCAAGGAACTCCTGCACGATGTCGTCCAGGTGCTGCACTTCGCGCAGCAGCACTTCAAGCTTGCGGCGCGCGCGCATGGCGGTGGGGGACTCGTCCTTGCGCATGTCTTCTTCCAGCAGCTCAAGCGTCAGCTTGATTGTGCTGAGCGGGTTCTTGATCTCGTGGGCGAGGCCGCCCGCGAGTTGCCCAAGGAATTCCAGCCGTGAGTTACCGTTGGACATGTGCTTTCAGGCCTTGGGCGGAAGCGGTTTGGGACTTGGGTCGGTAGCAGCAGGCTGTTCCGGATTGCTTTCGGGCGCGGCTTCGCCGGCACCATCGAGCCCCAGCATGGCCGCAGCGCGGCGCAGCGAGTCTGGCCCCTTGGCGGCTTCGGTGCGGATGGTTTGGAACTGCGGGTGCAGCAGCTTGGCCACAAGGCGTTCCGAAAAGCGGGCGATTTCGTCGCGGGCTTCAGGCGGCAGGTCTTTCAGGCGTTCGTTCAGGCGCTCGAGTTCGGCCTGTTGCAGGCTGGCGGCCTTCTGGCGCAGCTCAGCGATCATGGGGCCTGCGGCGTAGGCCTGGAAGCCGGCCAGGAATGAGTCGGCCTCGGTCGCCACAATGCGGCGGCACACGTCCAGCTCCGCGCTGCGTTCCATGGCGTGGTCGGCCACGACTTGTTCAAGGTCATCGACGTTGTAAAGGAACACGCCGTCCACTTCGGCGGCCTCTTCGGCGATATCGCGCGGCACGGCCAAGTCGAGCGCGAACACAGGCGCGAAGCCGCGCTTCTTCTGGCACGCAACAAAGTCAGCCTTGCTCAGCACGCGGCCTTCGGCGCTGGTTTGGCTGATGACGATGTCGGCCGACGGCAGGTAGTCGTGCAGCAGGTCCAGCGGCACTGCGTCGCCCTTGAAGCGTTCGGCCACTTCGCGCGCGCGTTCAAGTGTGCGCGACACCACGATCACGCGGCCGACGCCGGCGTCGCGCAGGTAAGTCAGCGTAAGCTCGCCCACTTCGCCCGCGCCGATCAGCAGCGCGGTCTTGCTGCCAAGGTCGTCAAACACGCGCTTCACGAAGCCCACGGCGATACTGCTGATGCTGAACTGGCCTTCGCTGATGCCGGTTTCGTGGTGCATTTTCTTGGCGGTCTGGAACGCGCGGTGGAACAGGCCGTTCAGCGCCTTGCCTGTGCAGTTCTCGCTTTGGGCAAGCAGATAGGCGCGCTTGACCTGGCTCAGGATCTGGGTTTCGCCCAGGACCAAACTGTCGAGGCCGCCGGATACACGGAACAGGTGCTCAACGGCTTCGCGGCCGCGATGGAAGTAGCAGTACTGCTGCAGAAAGTCCGACTTCAGGCCCTGGTCGGTGGCAAGCGCCTGCAGCATGCGGTTGCGGGCCTCGGGTGCTTCGGTGAAGGAATACACCTCGACACGGTTGCAGGTAGAAAGCAGCACGACTTCTTCGCAGGGTAGGATTTCGCGAAACGCCTTCAGCGCAGCGGGCAGGCGGCGATCGGAATACGCAAACCGCTCGCGCACCTCAAGGGGCGCGAACTTGTGGTTGATGCCCAGGACTACAAACCGCTGCATACATCAGTCCTTGCATGGGCAGCCTGGCGCGGCGAGCCGCCTTCGCGCACAAACAAGCCCAGTCCCACATAGGTCAACAACACCAGCGCAAAGCCCAGCAGCACCAGGTAGCTGTGCCGACGGCCGTGCAGCCAGCCCGTGAAGCGCCCTACGACGGCCGCCAGCAGCACAGCCCAAAGCACCAGACTGGTGAGCACTTTGGGAGTGGCCAGCAATGCGCCCCACTGCGAGGGCGGAAAGGCCGCGAACCCGAGCACGAAGCCCACCGTCAGCAGGGGCAAGCCCACCAGCACCGTGCGGTGCAGCAGCCGGCGCAGTGACTCAAGCGAAGGAAGGTGCTTCACCAGGCCTTCGTTGCGGCGCTGCTTCAGCGCGCGCTCCTGGATCAGGAACATCCACGCCGCCACGGCCGCCATGAAGAACACGCCGTAGGCCAAGACAACCAGCAGCACGTGCACGGCAATCAGCGGGTTGGCCACTTCGCCTGCGGAAGCTCCGGTCAGCGAACCCGCAAGCATCAAGTTCACCAAGAAGATGCCCACCAGTGCCGGGTAGGCAAAGCCGCCCAGGGCGGGCATCGGCTTCAGGCGCGTGGACACGAAGTACGCCAGCGCCAGGCACAGCGCTGACGCCGTCACGACTTCGAACATGTTCTGCAAGGGTGCTACGCCGGATTCAACGACGCGCGCACCGAAGTAGACGACCAGCGCCAGCGTGGCCACGCCGCCGGTCCAGTCGGCCCACACCATGCGCACCTTGGCGGGCGCGTACAGCGCGGCAATCCCGATCACGGCCGCAATCAGGTAGCCCAGTATGGCCGCATGCAAAGCCACCGAGGCCGGAAGGCCAATGGCGCTGTTGCTGAAGCTGTGAAAGGTCTGGGCCAGCATGGCAGTCCACGGTTACTGGAGAACCCCGAACAGAAGTGATGCAAAGGTGGTGATCGGCGCCTGCTCGCGGATGTCTTCAAAGCCGCTGCGCAGAGTGTTGATTGCATTCAGCGTATCGTTGAACAAAGTGTCGTCGTTGAACAGCTTGCCGACGGTGCCTTCGCCCGCGTTCACGCGTTCGACCAGGATGCCCGTTTCGTCGGTGACCTTCTTGACGCTGTCCATGACGCCCGGTGTGCGGGCCACGGCCGACTTGATGTTTTCGCCGGTTTCTTCGTCGTTCAGCAGCACGCCAAAGAAGCCCTTGCCGCTGTCCACTTTCTCGACGATTGACTTGATGCTGCGGCTGGCACCCACGGTGTTGTCCGTTGCGTCTTCGACGTTCTTGACGATGTTGCGGAAACGCATGGCGGTGTCGGCGTCTTCCAGCAGCATGCTGGCCACGCCTTCGCCCGCGTTGACCTTTTGGGTGATGTCGCGGACGTTGGTGGTGATGCCCTTGGCGTCTTCGCTCATTTCACGGACGTTCTCGACTGTGGCCGCGATGTCGCCGGCCACCTTTTCGTCGGACAGGATGGTGCCCACGGCGCCACGGCCCGCGCGCACGTCCTTCACGATGGCGTTGACGTCTTTGATCGTGTCCACGGCCACATCGATGCCTTCGTTGATTTTGCCGATGCCGCGTCCGGCTGCGGTGAACAGGTCTTCGACGATTTCGCCGCGGATGTCGTCGGCCGGGTTGTGCGGCTCAGGCGACTGGCCCAGCGTCAACGCGATGGCTTTGCCGCCGAACACGCTGGCCGGGATGATTTCGGCGCTGCAGTCACGATACAACTGCACGTCGGCGTCCACGCTTACACTGACGGTGACCACGCCGCTGCGCGGGTCCACATACATGTTGCGCACGCGGCCCTTGGGCACGCCGCTGATCCAGACCGGCGAGTTCTGCTGCAAGCCGGCCACGTTGGGGAACGAGATGGTGTACTGGGCCTCTTTGGCGCGGAACAGGTTGACGCTGCCGTCGCCGGCGAGGCTCATGGCGAAGTACAGGGCGACGGATACCGCACCGAAGAAGAGAATGCCGACCATCAGGTAGTTCGCATACTTCATGGCTTTTCCTCGTGGGTCTGGTGTTCCTGCGTGGATTCCAGTTCTGCTTCGGGCTTCAACTCAGGCGTCGTGGATGGCGCGCCGGCCGGGGCCGGCGTGCCGTCATCCGGGCGTTCTTCCAGCAGCACGTACACTTGTTCTGTGGGGGCGGCGTCAGCTGCCGCATCGATTGCTTCGGCGGTGCGCTGGCTCAGCATGCCGGGTGCGCGGCCGTGCTGGATGGCGGCATCGCTGCGGGTGCTGACGGCGCCTTCGCGGCCGCCGGTGATGAAGTGCTGCACTTCAGGCACCGCGCTGGTGCGGATTTCATTGGGTGTGCCGATCTGCAGCATCTTGCCGTGGTAGAACATGCCGATGCGGCTGGCGATGGTGTAGGCGCTCTCCATGTCGTGAGTAACCACGATCTGGGTCATGCCGTGGCTGTCGCGCAGGCGGTTGATCAGCTTGTCGATTTCGTGGGCGATGACGGGGTCAAGGCCGCTGCTGGGCTCGTCATACAGCACGATCTGCGGGTCCAGCGCGATGGCGCGTGCCAGGCCGGCGCGCTTCTTCATGCCGCCGCTGATTTCGCTGGGGAACTTGTCGCGGTCCTGCCACAGGTTCACGAGCTCAAGCTTTTCCTGCACGACTTCAGCGCGCTTGCGCTTGCTCATCTTCGTGTGTTCCAGCAACGGCAGTTCGACATTCTGGAACAAATTCAGCCAGCCGATCAGCGCGCCGCTTTGGAACAGTACGCCGAATTTGCGGCGCAGCACCTCAAGCTCGCGCTGCGTCATGGTGGTGATTTCGTCGCCGTCGATGCGGATGCTGCCCTCATCCGGCTTCATCAGGCCCACCATGTGCCGCAGGCTGACGGACTTGCCGGTGCCGGAGTAGCCGATGATCACGAACGTTTCGCCGCGCCTGACCGAGAAATCCAGCCCGTCCAGGATCATGCGGCCGCTGAGCTTCTTGCGCACGCCAATGAACTCGACGACCGGCTTGTTCGGGTCGACGCGGGCCTTGCGCTGGCTTGTGTCAGTTCCTGCCACGAATCACTCCGGTTACATCAAACCCGCGACCAGCCGCTTCACCATCCTATAGAAGCTAGTCAGCAGGTAATTCAAAAACACGGTCAAAGTAAGCGCGATCACCACCGTGTTGCGGCTGGCCTGGCCTACGCCCACCGCGCCGCCGCTGGTTCGCATGCCGTTGCTGCACGCCACGGCAGCCGCACACAGGCTGAACACGAGTGATTTCAGCAGGCCCCAGTAGATGTCCAGGGGCTCAGCCCCGCGTTCGGCAAAGCGCAGGAAGTCTTCGAGTTTCACGCCAAGCTGGATATTGGCTACGATCGCGCCGCCCGCGATACCCACGAGCGTACCGAACACAGTCAGAACGGGCCCCATGATCGCGTAGGCAAACACGCGCGGCATGACGACATAGCTGACGGGGTTGACGCTCATGACCTCAAGCGCGTCGATTTCCTCGCTGACCTTCATGGTGCCGATTTCGGCCGCCATGCTGCTGCCCACGCGCGCGACCAGCACGAACGCGGTCATCCACGGCCCCAGTTCGCGCACCATGGCCGACACGATCACGAGCCCGACCAGGTTGGTCTGGCCGAAGCGCGCGAATTCAATGCCGGTTTGCAGCGCGAACACCATCCCGATCAGCAGCATGAAGAAGCACGCGATGGGCAGGCTTTGCGCCCCAATGATGTGCATCTGGCCCATGATCGCGGCGCGCCGCTTCCAGGCGTGGGTGAACAGCCCTAGCGCCTCAAGCAGCAACACGAGCGTATAGCCCGTGCCGCGGAACACCTTGATCAGCCAGAAGTCCTTCACTTGCGGATCTTCAGCCCCCAGAACAGACGCGTAAACCGGTCTTCCGGCCCGTGCCGGTATCCGAGCAAACCATACAGCAGGTTGAACTCTTCCACGTCGCCCGGCTTGGGCCCGTACACGTCGGGCAGCTGGTCTTTGGCGTCTTTCTGCACGTGCCAGTCAAACAGCGGCGCCAGGCTCAGGCTGATGTGGTTGGGGTCTTGCTCGTACTGGAACAGCCGGAACAGCGCCTGCACCCGCGTTTCCTTGGGGCCCGCAGTCACCGAGAAGAACTTGAAGAAGGGCCCGTAGGTGTTGTCGAACTTGTCGTCGTTGAATGGGAAGATCGACAGCATGTCGAAGTGCACCGTGTCGTCGAGGTCTTTTTTGTAGCGCATCAACGGCCACACGCGCACCAGGTCACGGGTGCGGACGGTGCCGTCGGGCTCAGGCAGATAGCGCTTGAAGTTGGCAAAAAACAGCGGGAACACCTGGTAGCGCGTCTCGGTGTATTCCGGCAGCACGTCTTCGTAATACCAGAACAGCGGCCACAGGACGGTCATGGCGACGTTTTTCTGCCCGTTGCCCAGGTCGCGTTCGAAGTAGTCCCAAAGGGGCCAGACACGATAATGCCGGAAGTTGTCGCCCTGCCCATAACGGAAAAAGGGCCAGAAGGCGTCGATTATCGTGGTGTTCGTCAGCTCAGCGCGCGTGTAGCTGAACATCGGGTAGTTGAACAAGAACAGCATGCTGAAGTTTGTCGTCACCGCCGAAGTCTTGTATCCAAAGAACGGGTACACCAGCAGCGATTCGCGCGGGTACTTCTTGTCCATGTGGTCGCGGTCGTAACGGAACAGCGGCCACAGCACGGTCCAGCGGTCGGCCACGGGCAACTTCTTCGTGCCGCCGGTGATTTCGTCGGGCACTTCGCGCCACACTTCCGTGCGGCTGAACAGCGGCATGACCCCGTAAGTTCGGTATCCCGGCCCGTAGCCCCACTTCACTATGGGAAAGGGCAGGTAGTACGTGACGCGGCCCTGGCGGCGCAGTTCTACGTACAGCGGGAACATCACGAAGCGGACTTCGTCGTTGCCGAACACGCCTTTGAGGTTGCCGCCAAATGGCGCCACCGCGAAGTGCGAGCCCTCAATCGTGCTTTCGCCGCCGAACACAAGCGGGAAGAAGAAGTAGTCCAGCTCGCGGTGGCCGGGCGCGAAGCTTACGTCGTTCCACCACAGAAACGGCAGCACGTGGATCTGCGTTTCGTTGCGGCCGGGCCAGCCCGCTGTGTCACGCTGGCGGTAGCGGCCGATGGGGTAGAAGAAAAGCTGATCGACTTCACGGCGTGAGGGCTCGACCGTGTAGCTGTAGAACGGCCTCACGGTGGTGCGGACGTAGCCGTCGGGGCGTTCTTCCTGTTCAACGAAGGGGCCCAGCGCGCGGCTGCGCGTGGTGCCGTCCATTTCGGTGCCTTCCTGGAAGAAGGGCCAGGCGTAGGTGCGCGCGCCGGGGCGGTCGGCGCCAACGGCGCACCCGCCAAGCAACAGCAACGGAATCAGCAGGATCAGGCCGCGCATTGGCCTCTTTTACGAGTGCCCCCAAGACAAACCAAGCTCAAGCCACCAGCGCCGGGCGTCGGCCGATCAGCTCGTCTTCCGGCACGCCAACGATCTTTTCAAAGTGGGCGGTGATTTCGTCCAGCAACTCATGAAAGTCCTCGCGGCTTTCGACGCGTGTCAGGCGCGCACGGTAGGCCGCGCTGCCTTCGATGTCCTTCACGTACCAGGTGGCGTAGCGGCGCACGACCTGGCAGGCGTTGCGCGGCTCAAAGGCCTCCAGCAGCATCTCAAAGTGTTCGCGCAGCACGCCCAGGCGCTCCAGCGCGTCGGGGGTGGGGGTGACAACGCGGCCGTAGGCCTGCGTTTCGGCGATCTCGCGGAAAAGCCACGGACGGCCCCAGCAGCCACGGCCGATCATCACGCCGTCGCAGCCGGTGTGGCGCAGCACGCGCATGGCATCGGCGGGTTCTTTGATGTCGCCGCTGGCGATGACAGGGATGTTCAGCGCGGCCTTGAGTTCCGCCGTGCGGTCGTGATTGGCCAGCCCCGTGAAGCTTTGGGCGCGGGTGCGCGGGTGAATCGTGATCGCGGCAATGCCCACGTCCTGGGCGATGCGCCCGATTTCAAGGAAGTTCAGGCAGCCATCGTTGACGCCACTGCGGATTTTGACCGTGACCGGTATCTTCACGGCATCGACCATCGCCTTGAGGCACTTCCCGGCGCGGTCGGGGTAGGCCATCAGCGCGCTGCCGGCGCCGCACTTGCCGATCTTGGGCACCGGGCAACCCATGTTCAGGTCAACGGTGTCGTAGCCTTCGTCTTCTGCCATGCGTGTGGCTTCGGCCAGCCAGGCTGGGTTGTTGCCAGCGAACTGGATGCCGATGGGGCGCTCATCGTCGCGGTAGTACTTGAGCGTCATGGTCTTGCGGTTGTGATGCAGGAAGCTTTCGACCTTTAGCATTTCCACATAGGTCAGGCCCGCGCCATAGCGGCGGCAAAGCATGCGGTATGCCCGGTTGCTGATGCCCGCCAGCGGGGCGGCGACCAGGTTGTTGGGAAGTTGCAGGTCGTGGTAACGCATCTAAGCAGCGCCCTCAGAACGATTTAGCAGTATAGCCGTGGATCATGCGGCTCCAATGCGGCGGCAACCATACACGCTGTAAAATTCCGGAGCAGGAACCGAAACCATGGCGTACAATGCATAGTCGTGCAATGGGGACCGTTTTGGGAATCACGGAGACGCATATGTTTCGACCGGGGCAAGCACTTCTGATGATCGGGCTGCTGGGACTGACGCCGGCATGGCTGCTGGCGCAGGAAATGAAGATCAAGGTGGTGGGGGGCGGCACCGTGGAAACCCACGGTGAGGCCAAGCCGGCCGACGGCTCAACCGAACAAGGCCCGGGTTTTGTCGATGCGGACGCCAAGACGGCCCAGGACGTGCTGCGCGAAGTGCAGCGCATGCGCCAGTTGATGCAGGGTGCCAAGCCCGCCGACGGCGACCTGACCGAAGAAGAAATGAACCGGCTGCACGAGCGCGCCCGCGAGCGCCTCGACAGTGACCGCCGCCGCCTCGCCGACCGCGAACGCGAAAACGCCTTCGAACGCGACGCCGACGACCGCGCCGAAGAAGCGCAGGAAATCAAGAAGTCGCGTTATCGCGCCAGCCTGACGGCACTGGAACGCGACCTGCTGTACCGCATCGCGCGCCTGCGCAAGCCCGGCGGTGATGACTTTGAAGCAAACCTCGACAACCTTGAGGACAACGTCAAGGACACGTTCGCTGACCTGCACGACCAGGTTGACGACAACGAGCCGGCCACGTGGGGCGATACGCTGCAGGTGGCGCGCAAGTTCTACGCCGACTACGGCAAGCAGATCGACAAGTGGGCCAAGGACATCGGCGTCAGCGCCGAGGTGCCCAACGCGCACGAACGCATCGTGGACATCCGCAAGGGACTGATCCAGCGCCTGAAGCGCCTGAAACGGCTGGGCGGCGAGAAGTTCGAAGACAACTTTGACTCGTTGAACGACAAGATTCTTGAGTCCTACGAGAACCTGGAAGAGAAGCTGCAGGAGACACTGCCTGCCAAGTGGGCCGAAGTGGTGAAAGAGGCCGAAAAGTTTGAGGCCGACTACAACGCCGAAATGGACGCCTGGGCCAAGAAGATCGGCGCTGATGAAAGCGTGCCCTCACCGCTGGACCAGCTTGCTGAGCTCAAGAAGGACCTGCGCGACCGCATCGCCGACTTGCGCCGCATCGGCGGCGACGAGTACGAAGACGTGGTCGACGAGATTGAAGAAAGCGTCGACGACACCTTCGCTGACCTCAAAGACAAGCTGCTGAACAGCTCGCGCGAGGTTTGGGTCAGCATCCTCGAGGACGCCCAGCGCTTCCATAAGTCCTACGCCGACACCATGGAACTGTGGCAGAAGAAGATCGTGGGCGCCGACCGCGTGGACCGCCGCGAAGTTGACCCGGCACCACCGCAACCCCGCGTTGAGTACCCCGAGAAAGACATTGAGCTGCCAAAGGGCGAAGTCGCCGACATCGTCGAAGGCGTGCGCGTGGCCCGCCTGCTGCCGCTGCCCAAGAAGCAGCTTGGGCTGGATCACGGCCTTTCGGTCAACGAAGTGGTCGATGCCGACAAGCCGCTGGGGCGCAGCGGCCTTGAGGTGTACGACATTATCCTCGAGATCGAGGGCAAGAAGATGGACACCCGCACCGACTTGCGCGACGCTGTGTCCAAGCTTGAGCGCGGGACCGAGTACACCATCAAGATCCTGCGCAACGGCAAAGAGCAGACGTTGAAAGCCAAGCGCTAGATGAAACAGCCAGTTTCTTTCACGGGCCGGGATGACCGGCCCGTGCTCATTTGTTCTGCAATCGTGTTACAATACGGCGCGTGAGGCCGTACTCAGGGACAGGAAGCACTGCCATGAGTGAAATTCGCAAACTGGAAGACCCGCAGCCGTCGGAAGTGGCCTACTACGAGGGCTACCATCGCGGCCACGTGGACACCGCCAAGATGCTGGGGCGGCGTTCACTGATGTATCTGTTCATCGGGGCGTTTCTTGGGGGCGGGTTCATTTTTCTGCTGGCGGGCATGGGCGTGCTGAACCGCCTTTCCGCCGACAAAGTCACTGAAGACCCGGCCCTGTCGCAGGAAAAACCCAAAGAGTACGTCAACGCGATCAACTGGGCCAAACGCTTCACCGTGGGCATTGTGGCTAAGACATCCGGCCGCACGACCCGCACGGTTGGCGGCTTTGGCTCGATCCCGGGGCAGACCCACGTGGGCAGCGGCGTGATATTGACCGAAGACGGCTACGTGCTGACCAACGCACACGTGATCCCGAGTGATGCCGAGCAGCTGAGCGTCGTGCTCGGTGACGAGATGTACGAGGCGCGCTTTGTCGGCCACCGGCCCGAATACGACATTGCCGTAATCAAGATCGTGGCCACGAACCTGGTGGCCGCCAGCCTGGGCGACAGCGACAAGGTTGAGCAAGGCGACGTGGTGGTAGCAATCGGCAGCCCGCACGGGCTGTTTCACACTTCGACTGAGGGCATCATCAGTTATGTGGGGCGGCGCAGCAGCGGCAGCGGCTCGCTGGTGCCCAACTTCCTGCAGACTTCCGCGGCGATCAACCCGGGCAACTCGGGCGGGCCGCTGATTGACATCCAGGGCCGCGTGATCGGCATCAACACCTGGAAGCTGGCCGACCAGGGCGGCAGCGTGGATGGGATTGGCTTTGCGATCCCGATCAACATCGCGCGCCGGGTGTATGAGGTGATCATCAACGGCGACGACCGCGAACGCGACGCGACCATTGGCTCACGGCCGCGCTCGCTGTCAGCGGCCTTCCTGGGCGTGCAGATCGACACCGGCTTCCGGCCTGAGTCCGAAACCGGCGCCAAGATTCGTGAAGTCATCTACGGCACCGCCGCCGACGAAGCAGGCCTGCGGCCGGGCGACCTGATCGTGGCCGTGAACGGCGCACCCGTGACAGGCTTCGACGACCTGAAAGACAAGCTGAACGACCACGCACCCGAAGACCGCGTGCAGTTGACGTACCGCCGCAACGGCAAGGACCACACCATCGAAGTGAAACTAAGACGCTGAAGTAGCGAGCGAAAGCCACAAGTCCTTCACAAAAAAACAATCACCAAAATCAGCGCAGTCAAAAGGTGCACGGCCTTCCCGGCCGTGACAGCAGTGCACGCAACCCAATGCCCCGTCTGCTGAGGTAACGCGCCTTGCGTGCGCTGTGTTCATCGTGCGATCGCAGCCCATCGCGTTAGCGATGGAGGGGCATGAGGGCGCGTTCGAGAGTCACTCCAGATCCTCGACCGCTCACGGGGCGGGCTGTGATCCCTTGACAGCTGCCTGATACTTCAACGCCTAACCAATCGGCTCGGCCCGGTACCGCTTGCCGTCCTTGATCATGCGGCCGACCGGATACTCAGGCTCGTGGTAGAAGAAGCAGGTCGCGTTCTTTTCCAACACCGTTGGGTACAGCTTCTCGCGCGCCTCAAAGCTGCCGCCGGCGTTGATGTCATAGGCGCTGATCCACGCAGTAGGCACGTGGCTCAGCGTCGGCACCAGGTCGCCGAAGAACACGCCGCTTTGGCCTTCACTTTCGAACCAAATCACCGCGTGATTCTCCGTGTGGCCGGCCGTGAAGTCAAAACGCACGCCGGGAGCAATCTCGGCTGGGCCCTGTACCAGCGAAAGCTGGCCGCGCTCTGCCAGCGGTGTCAGCGACGCGGGCGTGTAGCTGGCCTTGTGCAGGTTGCCGGGTTTGACCGCGATTTCCCATTCACCCTTCTGCAGCACATGCCTGGCGTTGGGGAAGTTGGGCACGTACTTGCCGTCCTGCAGCCGGCACAGGCCGCCGGAGTGGTCCCAGTGCAGGTGCGTGCAGGCCACCACGTCAACACTTGACGGGTTAACACCCTGCGCAGCCACAAGCTGGTCAAGCGTCGGGCCCACGCGCTGGATGCCGTAGCGTTCGTGATGCTCAGGGATCACGCCGTGGCCGATGCCGCTTTCGATGACGATGGTGTTCTGCGGTGTGCGCACCAGCAGCGGCCGCATGGCCATTTTCACGCGGTTCTGCGCGTCGGCGGGCAGTTGCTGCTCCCACAGTACTTTGGGGACGATGCCGTACATGGCGCCACCATCGAGGCTGAGCCAGCCGTCGAGCAGGCTGGTGATGCGGATCGCGCCGACGCGGGTTTCCGGCGTGCCTTCGAAGTAGCGCACTTCTTTCATGGTCAGGCCTTCTGTTGCGGCGGGGCCGGCGGCACCACCTTCGGCGCGCGCACCGACGAGCCGATGGGCGCGTTTTCGCTGCGGGCCGCGTTGTCATAGTGCATAACGCGTTTGATGTACGCGTTATTCAACTGGCGGCGGCTGATCATGCCCAGCAGGCGGCTTTCGTCTTCTTCGGCGACCACCGGCAGCTCGTCATAGTCAGTTTCAGCAAACATGGCAGCGACGTCGGCCAATGATTTGCTTGGCTTCACCGAGCGTACTTTCTGGTGGGCAATGTCAGCGGCCACAAGCAGCTGCCATACTTCGGAGCTGTCGAGCACCGCGCGCACGTCGTTCAGGCTGAAGATGCCCTTGAAGTGGCCCTCGCGCGACACCACCGGAAAGTACGCCTGGCGCGAGCTTTTCATGGCAAGGATCTGCTGCAGCGACGTGCCTTCCTCAACGGTTTCATGCCCGACCAGTTCAGGAAGCAGCTCTGCCACCTTCATCTCGCGCAGCACGTCTACGGCGAAGTCGCCCACGTGGGCCGGGCTTTGCCGCCGCGACGCCACTTGTGTGCGGAAGATCTTGAACTTGCGCGACAGCACGAAGACGATCACGCAGGTCCACATCGCCGGCAGCAGCAGGTGATAGCTGCCGGTAAGCTCGCTTACGATGATGACGCTACCTACGGGCACTTTGGCCACGCCGGTCCAGAATGCAGCCATGCCCACCAGCGCGAACACGGCCGTCACGGAAGCCGCCGAAGCCTGCCCGGAAGGCAGCAGCACGTCCGGGAACCACTGATAAAACAGCAACCCGATTGCGGCACCAACCGTACCGCCGATTACCATGCTGGGCGCGAAGTAGCCGCCCGCGCCGCCACTGCCGACCGTCAGCGACGCGGCCAGAATCTTGCCGCCCGCCACCATCAGGAAAATCCACCACAACCCCTGCCCGCCAAGCCCCAGCTTCAACGCCGCGTAACCGTCGCCCATGACGGCGAACAGCGTGGCCGCAGTGTCGCCTGAATCCGTGAACTGGCCTGCCACCAGGTACAGGATGATCGCGACAATGCCCGCGGCGCCGGCACCGACGGCCGGCCTTACGATGCGCGGCACCGGTGCCAGCAGCTTTTCGGCGATGCGGTTGGCGCGTACGAACAGCCACCCCGCGCCGGCCACGGCGACGGCCAGTGCTGCCAGCGGCAACAGCTCAAGCGGGTTGCGAAACTGGTAATCCGTGGCGACGCGGCCGAACAGTGAGCCCCAGCCGAAATTCAGGCAGAACACGCAATAACTGATGATGCTGGCGATGGTGGATGGGATAAGCACGTCGGGTTCGAACTCGGCGTCGCTGTAAAGCAGCTCAGCGGCCATCAGCCCGCCGGCCAACGGCGCGCGGAACATGCCGCCGATGCCAGCGGCCAGCCCCGCCACCAGCAGGATGCGGCGTTCGCGTTGTGTCAGCCCAAGCCTGGAAGCAATCGTGCTGCCCATACTGGCGCCCATCAGCGCGATGGGGCCTTCGCGCCCGGCTGCGCCGCCGGTGCCCAGTGTGATGCAGCTGGCCACGAATTTCTTCCACAGGTTGCCCTTTTGGAAGCGCGCGTGCTCATGGTGGAAGGACCGGATCGCGACTTCCGTGCCGGCATGTGTCGTGTCGCGCGTCAGCTTGTACCAAAGCCCCAGCACAAGCCCGCCCGCGAACGGCACCAGTGCCAGCATCCAGACTTTCGGGTTGGAAGGGTCAGGCGCCGGCAGCATGGCGGCAAGGCGACCGTACCACTCGCCGCCGACCGATTCCGAGCCGTGCTGGATGCCGGCAACGCTGCCGAACAGGAAGCTGCGCAGCAGCTCAGACAGCGTGAAGAATGCCACACCCACCATGCCGACCAGCGCGCCCAGCAGCGCCGACAACACCGGCAGGCGGCCCGACAACGGGATCGCGTGGGCCGAAACGAGGTCGCCAGCGAAAAAGCGGTCGTCGGTCTTGGCTAACCTGCGGCTGGGTCGTTGCGTTTCGCTCATGGCGCGTCTGTTGCAACGTATAGCGTGAATGGCGCGCCACGTCAGGAATCAAAACACCCGCGCCTTGGCGCGGGTGTTTGCAGGTTGCTTCGGTTAGCGGTCGTGGAAAACGTGCCAGGCCTCTAGCAGGCCGTTCAGGAACACGAATTCGACGGTCACTACAGTTTCGTTGCCGGACTGGTCGGTGTGCAGCACATAGTAGTGGTGCGTTTCGTAGGGCCGGTGGATCGTGACTTTGTCAGGCGTGCGGCCCTGGAACCACTTGAACATCTCGTTGCGGGTACGCGCCAGCAGCAGCTGCTCAGCCAGGATGTAATCGCTGTAGCTGACTTTGCCGGTGCCTTTGTACTGGTCCGAATAGATGCGCTCGCGGTGTGCGAGTTCCACGTCATTCAGGTCATCCTGGGCATTGCGGGCCTGGATGCGGATCTGCTGCATGCCCATGCCGCGCTCAAGCACGATGTCGAAGTTGCGCATCAGGTCGGCTTCGAAGTTCAGCACTTCGCGCTCGCGACGCTGCATTTCATCTGTGTAGGCGTTCCAGCTCAGCAGCTGGTCGTTTTCGAACTTCAGCCAGAAGTTGGTGTGGCTTTGGGTGTTGTAGCGGCTGTAGAAAAGCATGGTTGTGCTGCCGTCGCGCACGGTTTCATCGGGTACTTCCTGGATGCGGCGGCGCGCGGCCTCAACAGAAATGCCGCGGGCGAGGCGCGAAGTCAGGTCCGCGCGCACATCAATACCGTTGCGGCGGATCCACTGGTTGCGGTCGAACTCGTCGTCGATCTCCTGGAACTCGACGCGTTCCTTGTCGCTCATCACGTTCAGGTATTTGCTCCACTGGCTGCGCGAAGGCGCGCTGGGCCCGCTGCCCACGGCCTCAGGGCCTGAGCCATAAACTTCCGGGCCGCTGGAGCACCCAGCGCCAGTCAAAAGCAACGCACCCGCAGCAAGCAGGACCAATTTCCGCATGGTGGCAGAATCCAGCAGGCACTTCGGGGGAGGGCATTCAATATACGGCCGGGGCAATGCTACGCAACCGGGAATCAGCCGTCGCGGTGATAGTCCTTGCCGTCAAAGCGGTGCATGACTTCCTTGCCTTCATCGTGGGTGGCAATCCAGACCGGCCGGTTCCAGATGCGCTGCACGTTGCGCAGGGTTTCGCGGGTGTAGTTCTCGTCAAGGTCAAAGCCGTCGTCGCGGTGCACCAGTAACAACTCGCCCCGGTTGTGATAGTTGCCGTCTTCCACGTGAATGTAAGGCTCGCCCATGTTCGTGAGTTGCTGCACCAGCTTGCCTTTGATGGCTTCGAAGTTTCGGCTGTTGATTTCGTAGCTGCCGTTGCCGGGGTTGTACTCGTAGGTGAACAGCTTGGCGCGCACGCAGAACTCGGGCGTCAGGAACTCTTCGATGAATGTCAGGTCGTTGTAGATCGCGCGCACTTCAAACACCTTGCGGACGCCGGCCCCGCGCTCGCCGGTGTCCCAGTTTTCGCGGGCGTGGACGTCGTCGCAGCGCGCGTACTCAAGGCCGTGCATGCCGCGGTCCCAGCGGTACTCGATGTCGCGCAGCAGCTCAATGCCCAGCTTGTACGGGTTGATCACGCCGGGCTGCATGCCCATGGTCATGCTGTGGTGGTCGGCAAAGTCCACGATTTCGGCGTCCGTGGCGGCCTTTTCCGTCATGATGCGGCTGTGCCAGTAGCTGGCCCAGCCCTCGTTCATGATCTTGGTCTGGCGCTGCGGGGCAAAGTAGTAGGCCTCTTCGCGGATAATGCCGATCACGTCGCGCTGCCAGTTGCGCAGCGGCGCGTAGTTCATCAGGAACCACAGCACGTCTTTCACGGGCTCGCCGGGGAACTTCGGAGCTTCCTGCGCTTTGCGTTCGAGGTCCTTGCGCTTTTGCTCCAGCATCTCGGGGGGGTTGATGTAGCGGTCCATGTAGTCTTTGGACTGCAACTTCTGCACCTCGATGCGGACGGTCTCATCGTCCAGGTCGGCGACTTCCTGGCGCTTGGGCTGCTTGGTGAAGGGCAGCATCGGGTCAATCAGGTTTTCGAGGCTGAGGCAGTAGTCGATGAAGGTCTCAACCTTATCGCGCCCGTAGTGGTCCATGTAGCGGCGGATGCGCGAGGCGTGGTTGGCCATCTGGTCAACCATCTTGCGGTTGGTCTTGCTGAACCAGGCGTTGTTCTTGAAGAAGTCCGCGTGGCCGTAAACGTGCGCCATCACCAGCTTCTGCGACACGAAGTCATTGCTATCCATAAGGTAGGCAATGACCGGGTCGTTGTTGATCACCAGCTCATAGATCTTGCTGATGCCGTAGGTGTAGGACTTCAGCAGCTCTTCGTAATGCATGCCGAAGCGCCAGTGGGGGTAGCGCGTGGGGAAGCCGCCGTAGGCCGCCACTTCGTTCAGCGACTCGTAGTCCAGCATCTCGAAGTGCACGGGATAGAAGTCCAGGCCGTAGCGCACGGCGTGGCCTTCGATTTCGCGTTGCACTTTGGCCAGTTCAGGCGGCAGCAGCACAGGCATCTCCGGTCACAAAGTAGCGCAAAGCGAACGCAGAGTCGAGTTGCGACACGGCGTCAACAACTGCTGGTCAACAGTCGACGGTTCACAGTTGTCGGTAACTTCGGCTGTTTGCAGTCACCGTAAACCGTGAACTGTTGACCGTAAACATGCTTCGTGACACTCGTCGTTTTCCAGGCGCCGCTACGCGACGCATCCGTGACACCGATAGAACACAACCGGCATGAACCTTTTTCCCTGAATTGTCGTTTGCCATGGTTGGTGAGGCCTGGGCGACTCTCCACGGTGCGCAGTTCTGCAACGAGGAGGCAGTCATGCGGCCCAAACCCGCAGTTGTGTGCCTGGCGGCGGCATTTGTCGCCACAGCGATCTGGCAGTCGTACGTCCCGGCCCAAGGTCAGGATGTGCTTCGCGGCGCTGCCGACTCAGGCCAGTCGCGGCTGCAACCCGATGCCCCGTCGATCAAGCTGAAATCGCGCGACATTACGGCATCCGGCACGTTCGACTTCCCGCAGGACTTCAACCAGCCCTTTTACGCGCGCTTCCCGGGCGCAATCTCAAGCGGACTGGCTGAGCTGCTGGTTTCACAAGGTGCCAGCTTCCTTGCTTACATTCCTGACCACACCTACGTCTTGCGCGCATCCGACGCAGCGGCGCTGGGCGCGGTGGCCGATACGCTGCGCGAGCACGCCAGCGCAACGGCTCTGCGCCTGCCCGCCGATGCCTGCGACCCGGCGCTTTGGCAGATCCACGCCGCCGGGCAGCTTGGCGCAGCCGAATGCCGCGTGATCTTCTGGCGCGACGTCGCCTTTGAAGAAGCCATGCAGGCCGTTCACGACGCCGGGGGCGTGCTGCTGGACGCCGACCCCGAAACATTCTGCGAGCACGAACTGTCCGTCCGCACGCTGGAGGCCTGGCTGCCCGCGGACTCGCTGCTGCACGTCGCCACGGACTGGCGCGTCGAGTGGCTGCAATTGCGCCCGACCATGACCATCGACAACGCCAATTCGGTGGCGCTGCACACGGCCACACCGGCCGCGATCGGGCCGGGCACTTCGTACGGCCTCAACGGCAGCGGGCTGGTGGTAGGGGTGTGGGACGCCGGTGAAGCACTTGAAACGCACACGGATTTCCAGAACGCGCCAAGCCCCAACCCGATCAATGCCGGCAGCCGCCGCGTGCTTGATGCCGCAGGCATGAGCCCGCACTACCACGCCACACATGTCACCGGCACCATCCTAGGCGACGGGGCCGGCAATGCGGCCGCAAGGGGCTTCGCGCCAAAGGCCTGCGCCGTGAACTACTACTACGGCACTGCAACTTCGACGTCGCAGCGGCTGGCGCGGCACACCTACCGCACCGTGGTGGAGAACCACAGCTATGGCGCAAGTTACGGCCCCAGCAACCAGGGTGGCTATGACTCGATTTCGCAGGCGCATGACATTCTGGCGCGCGATCTGCTGCATCTGGTTTGCCGCTCCGCAGGTAACAGCGGCAGCGGCAGCCAGACGGTCGGCGACGACAAGCACGCCAAGAACAACTTCCAGGTAGGCGCCACCGACGACACCGGCGCGATCATCGGCATGTCAAGCCGCGGCCCTTCCGACGACGGGCGCTTGCAGCCCACCATCGTCGCCAACGGCAACGTGGTGCTTTCCACCTGGAGCAACGGCGGCCACGACTACACCTCAGGCACCAGCATGGCCAGCCCCGGCGCGGCCGGCGCGCTGACGCTGATCACGCAACACTGGCACAACAAATACGCCCGCAAGATGATGCCCGCCGACGCGGCGCTGGCGCTGACGGCAATCACGGCCGAAGACCGGGGCAACCCGGGCCCGGATTACGTGTACGGGCTGGGCGTAATCAAAGTGAAGGAAGCCTGCGACCTGATCAACGCCGACGTGAGCTCAGGCGGCAAGCAGATCCTGCGCAGCGCAATCCGGCACGGCGCAACGGTCGAATACGACATGCAGGTGTCGGGTACCACACCGCTGAAGGTGGCGCTTGCGTGGCTTGATCTCGACGCTGCCACCGGCGCGACGGTCACGCTGGTGAACGACCTGGACCTGACGCTGGTTTCGCCCACCGGCACGTTGTTTCACCCATACTCAGGGCTGAGCAACGGCGTGGGCCAGAGCCAGAACTACCAGTGGACCACGTCGGCATCCAACCGGCGCGACAATGTAGAAGTCGCGGTGGTGAACAACCCTGCCGCCGGCCTTTGGAAAGTGCGCGTGAAAGGCCACAACATCCCGGCCAACGCGCGTGGCGTACCGAATGCGGTGCAGGGCTTTGTGGTGTGCAGCAACCGTGAGATGACCCGCCACTTCCAGTACGTCGGCGACTCAATCAACACCGGCAGCCCAGTCAGCATCCCCGACAACAACCCGACCGGCCTGGTCCGCACGTTGAATGTCAGCAACACCGGCACGCTGACCGGCGTGCGCATCTACATCGACATCAAGCACACCGCGCGCGGCAACATCGAAATCGTGCTGGAGCACCCGGACGCCACGACCGTTCAGCTTGAGGCCACGGACACGGCCACCACGGACGACATCATCGCGATCATGCCCGACACGCGCCAGCTCAACAGCGACGTGACGACGCTGCATGGCAAGCCCGCCAACGGCAACTGGAAGGTGCACGTGCGCGACCTGACCTCCGGCAACACCGGCACGCTGAACTTCCTGGCCATCGAGGTGGACACCAACGCGCCGCCGGCGCCGAACAACCCGCCCAACGCCGATGCCGGGCCGGATTCGACCATCACCGAAGGCAATACCGCGCAGCTCAATGGCAACGGCAGCACTGACCCCGACGGCGACCCGCTCAGCTTCGCCTGGACTCAGATTTCCGGCCCCACGGTCAGCTTGGTGGGCGCGAACACGGCCACGCCGACCTTCACGGCACCATCCGTGACGGCCTCAACCCCGCTGACCTTCCGGCTGACGGTCAGTGACGGGCGTGGCGGCAGCGATACCGACGACGTGACCATCACCGTGCTGGATTCAGCAGCGGGGAACAATCCGCCGAACGCGCACGCCGGGCCCGACGCCGCCTGGATGCACGGGGGCAGCGCATCGCTGAACGGCAGCCAGAGCAGCGACCCGGACGGCGACCCGCTTTCGTACTCATGGATCCAGACCGGAGGCGCAAACCAGGTGGCACTAAGCGGCGCGAACACGGCCACACCAAGCTTCACCGCGCCACCGACCGATGACGTGCTGACCTTCCAGCTGACAGTCGATGATGGCCGGGGCGGCACCGATACCGACACGGTGAAAATCCACATCAATGCGACAGGCACGATGCCGACCGGCGGTGGGGGCGGTGGCGGCGGCAAGAGCAGTGGTGGGGGTGGCGGTTGCACCCTTGGCGGTGGGGGATTGATGGCGATTGCATTGCCCCTGCTTCTGGTATTCCGACGGAGGCGAAAGTCATAGTTTGATGTGTCTTCGAAGACGGGGCCGCAACTTGCGGCCCCGCTTGTATTTGCACCACATGAAACTTGAAGAATCGGAGTAAGGGTTTCCGGAATTCTAACTACATAAGCTTGGTGCGAGGACGTGGGGTCCCACACCAAAGGACGGCACTGGGTAACGTCCACCGACAGCTTGAAAACGCACAACACCGGAGCCAACCATGCGGCCCAAACCCGCGCTGGCAATCCTGGCCTGTGCCGCCCTCGGCGGCCTTTCGATCCTTACGTTGCCGGCGAACAGCCAGCAGGCCGGGCAGCAGGGCGGCGAGGCACCGGCGCGACAAGAAAGCCTGACGCGCAGCAGCCTTGAGCTGGGTGGCTATTTCGACAAACAGGCCAAGACCCGTTTTACGCAGCTGCTTTCAGCCGAAGAACGCGAGGACCTGATTGAGCTGGTCTCGCGCAATGCCCTTCCAGACGCCACTTTCCCGCTACCGACTGCGAACCCGACGCAGGTCTTTTACGCCAAGTTCCGCAGCAACATGGGTCGCGCAACGGCCAACCGCATCAAGGCTGCCGGCGGCACCTTTGTTGGGTATGCGGCGCTGAACGCGCACTTCATCCGTGCCCGCGACGCGCAGTCTCTGGCCGCAATCGGCGCCGTACTGCGCAGCGAGCCGCACTGTGCCGGCACACTGCTGCGCGACCCGGCTGACGGCTGCGACGCCCGCGCTTATGCCCTGCGCGAGAACGCCGACTTTGAAGGCGGCGAGTTCCGCGTGTTGTTTTTCCGCGACGTTAGCCCGGTGCAGGCCGCCGCGCTGCTGCTTGCGCACGACGCGCCGGTGCTTGAGGCCAGCGTCGGCGACAACGGCGAGCTTGACCTTGAAACGGCGTTCATCGACACCTACCTCGATGCCGCAGCCCTGCAAACCTTCATCGGCCACCCGTTGGTGGAATGGGTGCAGCCGCGCCCGGTGTGGCAGCACCTGAATGTGGACAGCGCTGACTTGTCCAACGCCACGCCCGCGCACATCGGCCCCGCGACGGCCTACAACCTTGACGGTTCGGGCATCATCGTGGGCGTGTGGGACGGCGGTCGCGCGCGCGACACGCACCAGGGTTTCCAGTCCGCGCAAAGCCCCAGCCCGATCGGCGCGGGCACCAAGCGCATCCTCGAGGTGGACGGCACCAGCAACAGCTCGCACGGTACGCACGTGACCGGCACCATTGTCTCGGACGGTACCGGAAACGCAAACGGCCGCGGCTACGCGCCCGAGGCGTTTGCGCTGTCGCATGACTGGAATTCGATGGATTCCGAGCGCCGCGCCGCGCGCCACAACTACCGCCACGTCACGGACAACCACAGCTACGGCAACGCAGGCGGCGGCACTGGTGGCTACGACAGCAGCGCGCAGGTCAGCGACCAGGACATCCGCGATCTGCTGCTGAACATGTGCAAGGCAGCGGGCAATGACGGCAGCGGCGACAACACGCTCACCGACGACGGCTGCATGAAGAACTCGCTGACGATCGGCTCGGTCAGCGACACCGGCACGATCTCAGGGTTCTCGTCGCGAGGGCCCACCGATGACGGCCGCCTGCAGCCGCATTTCACGGCTAACGGTGAAGGCCTGACCAGCGTCTCGAGCAGCAACGACACAGACTACGTCGGTGGTGGCTCATGGTCCGGCACCAGCATGGCCAGCCCCAGTGCTTGCGGCAGCGTGGCGCTTTTGGCGCAGCTGTGGAAGCGCGAGATGAGCAACGAGCCCTTCGCCACGGACGTAGTGCGCGCCATCCTGGCACTCACGGCCGACGACCGCGGCAACACCGGGCCCGACTATCGCTATGGCTTCGGAATCGTCGATTGCCAGCGTGCGGCCGACCTGATCCTGGCTCACTCCAACGCCTCGGCCAACCTCGGGCACATCGTGCGCGGCCAGATCCGCCAGGGCGAAACCATCGAGTACAACGTCAGTGTCAGCGGCAACAGCCCGCTGCGCGTGGTCTGCAGCTGGCTTGACGCGTGGGCCAGCACCGGGGCTGGCACAAAGCTTGTGAACGACATTGACCTGACACTGGTTGCCCCGAACGGCACGACGATTCACTTCCCGTTCTCGGGCCTGACGGCAAGCGGCTCGCAGACGCATGTGTGGACCACCACCGGCCACAACCGTCGCGACAACATTGAACTGGCGACGGTGAACAACCCGACTGCCGGTACATGGAAGATCCGCGTAAACGGCTTCAACATTCCGCCTGACCCGCAGGCCAGCTATCCGAATGACGTGACCGGCTTCGTGCTGACCTGCGAACGCCCGATCCAGACCAGCAAGATCCTGGTGCACGACACCGTCAACACTGGCAGCCCGGTCGCGATCCCCGACAACAGCCAGGGTGGCATCAACCGCACCTTCAACATCGGCGACACCCGCGCGATCACAGGCGTGCGCCTGTACTGCGATATCAGCCACACCAACCGCGGCCACATCCGCATTCGCCTGACGCACCCGAGCAACACGACGATCACGCTGGAAATGAACGACACCAGCACCCGCGACGACATCATCGCGGTGTTCCCCGACACGCGGCAGTACGACGATGACGTGACCGCGCTGCTGACCCGCCCCGCCAATGGCGTCTGGACGGTCAACATCGCCGACGTAGTCAGCGGCGGCACCGGTGAACTTGTGTACCTGTCGCTGGAAGTCGACGTCAGCAATAGTGGCCCCGCCAACAACCCGCCCGTGGCCGAGGCCGGCCCGAACCAGAATGTAAACGAGGGAACTGCCGTGGTGCTGAGCGCGTCCGGCAGCACCGACGCCGACAGCGACCCGCTGACCTACCAGTGGTCGCAGACGGCCGGGCCCGGCGTCACGCTTTCCGGCGCGGGCACCGTGTCAGCCAGCTTCAACGCGCCCAGTGTGGCTTCCACGACGGTGCTGACCTTCCAGGTGCTTGTCGATGACGGTAACGGCGGCACGGACACCGACACCGTCAACGTGACCGTAAACGACGTGCCTAACGCGGCGCCCAACGCCGACGCCGGGCCCGACCAGAACGTCAACGAAGGCGTGACGGTGAATTTGAGCGGTGCCGGCAGCAGCGACCCGGAAAATGACCCCATCACTTACGCATGGACGCAAGTCAGCGGGCCGACTGTCAGTCTCGCGAACCCGACGACCGTGTCGCCCAGTTTCACGGCACCGCAGGTTTCGGCCGCGACGGTCCTGACTTTCCAGCTGCAGGTGTCCGCCCTCGGTGGCCAGGACACCGACACGGTCGCAATCACCGTCAATGACGTGCCAGCGCCGAACAACCCGCCCACGGCCAACGCGGGCTCGGATTTCAGCGTAACCGAAGGCTTCCTGGGCAACGCCAACGGGTCCGCCAGCAGCGACCCGGACGCAGACCCGCTCAGCTTCAGTTGGGCCGAGATCGGCACTTCGCTGCTTTCGCTCAGCAACGCCAACACGGCCACGCCAAGCTTTACCGCACCGGCGGTCAGCAGCAACACCAACGTGACGCTGCGGCTGACCGTGGATGACGGTCGCGGTGGCACCGACACCGACGACGTGGTGGTCACGATCCTCGACTCGGCAACGGGCAACAACCCGCCCAACGCCGATGCGGGCATTGACGTCTTCGCGGCCTACGGCGCGACCGTGAACCTCGACGGCGGTGCAAGCTCGGACCCTGAAAACGACACGCTGACTTACACCTGGGCGCAGATCAACGGCGCAACGGCAATCACGCTGAACTCGCCCAACACGGCCACACCCAGCTTCACGGCCCCGTCCGTAGACGACGTGCTGGTCTTCATGCTCACCGTCGATGACGGCAACGGCAACCAGGACACGGACACCGTCACCATCACCATCAACGCCACGGGCACCGCACCAAGCGGTGGCGGCGGCAGCAGTGGTGGGGGAGGCAAAAAGAGTGGCGGGGGCGGCTGCTCGACCGACGACTCACCGTGGTCGCCTTGGGCGCTGCTCGCGGCCATGGGCCTTGCTACCGTGGCGCTGCGTTCGCGCCGCCGGGCAGTCTGAATCGCGTCCTGCAACGAAAAAGCCCCCGCGTTGCGGGGGCTTCTGTTTGGGCAACTTAGAGCGCGCCGAATTCAGTCAGCGCGCGCTTCATGATCTCGCGGGTTTTGTCGGTGCAGGGAGCCAGCGGCGCGCGGGTGCGCTCGTGGCAAAGGCCCAGCAGCGAGCAGCCCAGCTTCACGGGCGCCGGGTTTGACTCGACAAAACAGGCGTCAATCAGCGGGACAACTTTGCGGTGTTGTTCACGGGCGCGGGCGAAGTCGCCGCGCAGGATTTCGGCACTGAGCCGGTGCATCGCCTGCGGCACCAGGTTGCCGACGACACTGACAATGCCCTTGGCGCCCATCGCACCCAGCGGCAGTGTGGCCGCGTCGTCGCCGCTCAGGAACAGCAGGTCCGGGCATTGCGTCAGCAGCTCGTCGGCCTGTTTCAGGTTGTTGGTGGCATCCTTGTATGAAAGGAAGCTGCGCGGGTAGTCGCGCACCAGCCGCAGGATTACCTCGGTGCTGATGTTCACGGCGGTGCGCCCCGGAATGTTGTACAGCATCACCGGGTACTCGGGCACGGCCTGCGCGACGGCCGCAAAGTGCTGGTACAGGCCCTCCTGCTGAGGCCGGTTGTATGCGGGCGCGGCAATCAGCACACCGTCGGCGCCGAGGTCATGGGCCCGTTTGGTGGCGTCGCAGGTTTCGCGGGTGCTGCTGCTGCTGGTGCCGGCGATGACGGGCTTGCGGCGGTTGACGATCTTGACCGCGCGCTCGATCACGGCGCAGCGTTCTTCCAGCGTCATGGTGATGGCTTCACCGGTGCTGCCGCAAACGACGATGCCGTCGATGTTGCCGTTTAGCTGGTGGTGGATCACGCGCTCGAAGCCGTCGAAATCGACGGTGTAGTCGGCGTTGAACGGGGTAACGATGGCAGTGATGGCACCCTGGATCATGGACAATCCTCGCGCGCGGAAACTACCACCGGGCGCGGTTGCGGTGAAGGGACAGAGATGCGGTCAGCGATCAAGCTGTCGCGCGCGCCCTTACACTGGCCGCCATGGCTGACGTGGTGGAATCACGCCGCAAGGCACAAAAGCGCAAGTATCCCCGGAACTGGAAGCACATCAGCCGGCGGATCCGCTTTGACCGCGCAGCGGGCTGCTGCGAATGGTGCGGCAAGCCTCACGGCGCGGAGGTTCTGGTGGGGGGCGACAATTGCTGGCGCGATGCATCAGGCCAGTGGTACAGCCGCTTCGGCAAGAAGCTGCCGGGACCGGCACCGTGGCCAGTTTCGTACTGGTGGCAGTATGTGATCCGGCACGGCGGCAAACCGCCTGAGTTCCGGCTTTCGACAGTGATCCTGCAGACCGCGCACCTTGACCATGACCCGAAGAACTGTGCAGACAGCAACCTCGCGGCGCTGTGCCAGTTCTGCCACGCCGAATACGACGTGGAGCAGCGCGTCAGCTCGGGCGAGATATCTCGCGACCTGCGGCGCGGACAACGCGTGCTGTGGAAGTAGATTGGCCGCGTGAAATTGCTGCTGACCACATTGACGCGCCACTACACGCGCATCGGCATTGGCTCACCGCCGGAGCATGACCCCGAATTGGTGTCTGCCGTCGTGCAAGCGTGGCGGCGCGCACTGAACAAGCAACTCCCCCACGCTTTGGACTGGAATGAGTCCCCCACGGCGCCTTTTGATGAAGCGGCAGTGGGGGAGGGGAGTTGGGTTGCCAGCGCCGATCAACTCAGGCTGCCCAGCCTGTGGCTGCCCGGCGAGCACGACTTCCTGTTCCAGGCCCGGGACCTGGGCGATCGGCATGTTTGGGTCGGCAGCAGCGCCGAAGCACACCGGCTGCTGGCAGACACAGAGGCCGAGACCATCTTCCGCCGCAGCCTTGAGTACGGGTTGCCGGTGATCCGGGTCTGACAACGGCCTTTGTCCACCAAGGACACGAAGTGGCACGAAGGACTGCAAACGGCTTCCGCCGCCAGGTTGCGCTACGCGCTTCGCAGCCAATGGCGTTGCCGTCCGATACGAACGCATTTGCCGTTCTTCGTGTGCTTGGTGTACTTCGTGGACAAATGCTGTTGCCGTTTGCTTACCCGTCGCTGGCGCTCTGGGCTCTTGTTTTTCGTGACTCGCGTTTTCTATTTTTGCAGGACTGCCAGCGATGTGCCCTCGATGTGGCGTATGCCCGTGAACCAGGGCTCGCTTGCTAGTGCGTTCAACGCTTCCGTTACGCCGTCCCATACTCCGTAGTCGTGCCAGAACACCCAGCCGCCGGTCTTTACGAGCGCTTTGGCCGTCTGCGAGTCTTTGCGGACGTACTCGGCCGAGTGCGCGCCGTCGATGAACATCCAATCCACTTGGCCCGCGTAGGGCGCAAAGTCGAAAGTCGCGCTGTCGCCGTACAACTGCGTGATCCGCGCCGCCAGCGCGTGGCCCGCAAAACGCGCCCCGGAGGCTGGTTTTTCGATGTACCGCCGATCGCCGTCAGCCACCGCAAGGCCAGTGGCCGCCTGTGCCGGCAGGTCCAATGTCAGCACGCGGGCGTCAGCCGGTGCGTTGGCGGCCAGATTCAGGGTCGTGCGGCCGTCAAACGTCCCAATCTCAAACAGGCAGCGCGGCTGCGCCAAAGCCACCGAACGCGCCAGTATGGTGAGTTCAAGCAGGCTTACGTTGCCATCGGCGGCCACAGGTTCGTGAAGTTCAAGTGGCCCGTTGAGGGCAAGCAACTCGCCAGGTTTGACCACAGGCAATGTCGGCGCAACTCTGCGGGGCCCAATGCCGAAGTGAGCGTTGATGGAGTGGATCAACGCACGGTTCCGGGACTTAAGCCAGCCAAGCGTAAAGAGGTACTGGCTGCACAAGGCAGCGGTGAAGTAGCGAGGCAGAAATCGAAGGAAGCGCGACATGAAACCAGAGTGTACCCAAGGCCCCCCGGCGAGAACCATCCCGATACCCTACGTCCGATAATCGATCTTATGTCCGGTTCAGGGTGTGGGCCGGATGGGGGAGCTGTTTCGGCTCTGCTGGCCGTGTGGCGGCCGTTCTGTGGCCGTGTTCCTTGCTTGGATTGCCAGTCTAGTTTGCGGCCGCTTCCCTCGACAGCACTTGCCCGTTTCGGCTCTACGTTTCGGCTCTACAGGGACCAATCTGGTCGATCCGGGGTCGTCTGCCGGTTTTGTTGCCAACCATTGCGGCTATAGTGGCGTTTTACCCTGGCGTCACCCCTCCGGAGTCTCCATGCGGGTTATTCTGTGCGCCCTGGCGCTGTTTTGTGGTGGCCTGATCGCCGCCGACGTTTCCGTCAACCTGTCCGGTACCGCCCCTGGCAATTTCTCGAACAAGCTGCAGGACACTGACGTCGAAGTTGCCCGATTCGTACTGCAGGCCTCCGGCGGCAGCGTCAGTATCGACAGCATCACGATCCATTACACCAACGCGACGGCCGCAGCCTCGGCATTTCCGCTGGTGAAGCTGTTCTACGACGCCAATGGCAACGGAACGTTTGAAGCCGGCGAGCAAGTTGGCAACAGCCAGGCCGCCGGTGCCGGTCCCACGGCCGATTCGCTGCTGTTTACGCCGGCCATGGCGCTGAGTGTCCCGACCGCGCTGCGCAACCTGCAGGTGCGCGTCGATATCGGCACCAGCGGCGCATTGTACGGCGAACAGTTCCGCTTCCGGATTGATGCCGCAGGCAGCATTGCACTGACCAACGGCGGCGACACAGTCAGCGGCACGTTCCCGGTCCAGGGCAATTTCCTGACGATCCGCCACAGTGAAAACCGCATCCAGCCCGGCACCGGCAATCCGGCCACGGTGCGTACGCTGAACCTGGGCTCGAGCAACGTCGGTGCGCTGCACTTCCTGGTGGAAAGCCTGGTGGGCACGCTTCCCGGCGAGCTTGTGGGCATTGACCTGGTCTCGATCAGCGTGAACGTCACGCTGGCCACGGCGGCGCAGATCCCGGCCATTGAACGCGTAACGCTGTGGCAGGACGACGGCGACGGTGCCTTCGAACCCGGCAGCGGCGAAGTACAGATCCTGCAGCGCACGCCGGCCGACATCGGCAAATGGAACCCAAGCGGCAACGTAATCACGGTGGTCTTTGACGGCACCCCGATCAGCACGCTGGCTGACATCCCGGCCGGTGGCATCCGCACCTTCTGGGTCGGCCTGCATTTTGGCGACACGCCCTGCACCTGCGACGTTTCGGTTGTTCCGTCAGGCATCGTCGGTGCTTTGGGCGCCAATGCCGATTTCATGCAAACCGTGCCCGCCAGCGTAGCCGGCGCCGTAATCAACACCCAAAAGAAGAAGTCGTCGCCCAAAGTGGACGAAGCCGATGGCGAAGGCGGCTGCAGCACCGAAGGAAGCAGCAGCCTGCTTGTGCTGGCAGCTGTTTTGGTTGCGGTTTTGCTGCCGCTGCAACGTAAGCTTAGGACGCGTTCTGACACTTAAAGTTGTCCCGGCCTGTGGCGAGATGTCTTGCCGGGACTCTGTTTCGGGAACCCAAACCATGATCAAGCACGTGGCAGTTCTGGCCGCCGTCGCTGCGCTGTTTGCAGCCTCCGCTCAGGCCCTGGGAGTCGGCGAAACCGCCCCCAACTTCAAGTTCGAAAAGAGCTGGAACACCCCGGAAGGCTTCGATGAACTCGATGACTACCGCGGCAAACTGGTACTCGTCGAAGCCTGGGCTACATGGTGAAAGCCTTGCGTCGGTGGCGTGCCCCACCTCAAGGAATTGAACACCAAGTACCGCGACCGCGGCTTTGAACTCGTGGCCGTCAGCGCCGAGAAAAGCGACAAGGTCGAGCCCTTCGTCAAAGACAAGGCCATCGAATACGGCGTGGTCCTGTACTCCAACATCGCCAAGGATTACGGCCTCAAGGGCTGGCCTTCGGCCTGGGTTGTGGACCCGGAAGGCAAAGTGCTTTGGGCCGGCAACTTCATTGACCGCGTCACCGACGCGGAATGGGAAGCATGGCTGGAACAGGTAACGCCGGGCAAGGTCGGCCGCGAAGTCGCCAAGGAATTGAAGCCCGCCGCCAAGGCCTTTGACGCCGGCGAAGTCGGCAAGGCGCAGAAGCTGGCCGAAGAAGCGGCCGCAGCCGCGACCGACGATTTGGTCAAGGCCGACGCGGATTTCATCCAAGGCTTGGTCGAAAAGCACCGCGTGGCGCACCAGGGCAAGATCGACAAGGCCGGCAGCGACGCCGTGGCCAAGGCCAAGGCGCTTGACGAAGCGGCCGCCAAGTTCAAAGGCAGCGAGCTCGGCACCAAGTGGGAAACCGAGGCCAAGGAACTGAAGAAGTCCAAGGAATACAAGGACTGCTCAGCCTCCGCCGACGAGCTTGAGAAAGTACGTGGCAAGCTGGAAGACATGAAGCCATCCAACGCCCGCAAGGCGCTTGAGAAGATTGCCAAGAAGTACCCGGAAACCCCGGCCGGCAAAGAAGCGGCCGAGCTTGCGAAAAAGTACGAAGAGTAGTCCCGGCACAAGCTTGCACCGGCCCGGGACCTGCATCCCGGGCCGGTTTCATTTGAAGTTTCACGCATTGGTAGTTTCACAAAGTGGTGCGACGCAGAACCATCGGGAGAAGCAATGAAAGCATTGGTGTTGTTTGCGCTGCTGGCACTGGGCTGTTCGGCCGCCAGCGCCATGGAAAAGGGCGACGAAGCCCCCAATTTCAAGTTTGAACACAGCTGGAACACGCTGCCGGGGGCCAAGCAGCTCACGGATTATCGCGGCAAGATTGTCTTCCTGGAAATCTGGAAGATCCACTGAGAGCCCTGCATACGGTTCATGCCGCACCTCGTTGAGGTGAATGAGAAGTACCGCGACAAGGGCATCGAAATCCTGATGGCCACGGACGTTGACCAGGCCCCGGCCCTCGAGAAGTTCATCGCCGAAAAGAACCTGCACGTCGGCGTGGTCCGCGTGCCTGACGTGTACAAGCTGGTGAAAGCGTCCGGCTACCCCACCAGCTATGGCATCGACGTCGATGGCAAGTGCATCTGGCGCGGCCACCCGCAGGGTTTGAACGACAACCTGGTCGAAGGCTGGCTCAAGGACATGCGCGCGCCAAAGCTGCCGCGCAAACTCAGCGACGAGTTGGCCCGCGCCGCCGCCGATTACGAATCACAGAAGTACGGCAAGGCACTCGAAGGCGCGCAGAAGCTGCTCAAGCACAAGACCGAGCAAGTCCGCGCCGACGCGCAGTACCTGTACGACATTGTGGTAGGCCGCCTATGGATGAACCAGGAGGCTGCAAAGATCCACCGCGAGGCCGGCTTCCTCGACAAACTGCTGCCGCTGCTTGAGCAGGATGCTGAGCAGTTTGAAGACAACGACTGGGCCAAGGACTGCGCCAAGGAGGCCAAGAAACTCAAGGGCAGCAAGGAATACAAGAAGTGCGTAGACGCCCGTGACGAACTGGCCAAGGTGAAGCCTGAACTCGAGAAGATGAAGCCCAAGGATGCCAGGAAGTCCCTCGAGAAAATCGCCAAAGACTTCAAAGGAACGCCCTACGCCGATGAGGCCGCCAAACTGGCCGAAGCCGTGAAAGAATAGCCCGCAAAGCAGCCCGCACATTCGCCGAAGCCGATCGCCATGCGGTCGGCTTCGTGCGCTGGCGCGACTCCCCCACGGCGGCCCTGCTTGCTATGGTGCGCGCCCGAGACTGCTGCGGAGACTGCCATGGAACGCCTGAACGCCATCGAACGCCGCGTGATCGGCACGCTGATTGAAAAGAGCCTCACGACGCCGCAGAACTACCCACTGTCGCTGAATTCGCTGACCAACGGTTGCAATCAGAAATCAGCTCGCGACCCCGAAACCAGCTACACCGAGCAAGAGGTGCTGAACGCGCTGCAAGCCCTCAAGCGCCGCAGCATGGCGACCGAGTTTTTCGCCTCAGGCGGCCGCGTAAGCAAATGGGAAGAGGCGCTGGTAGCACTCATGAACCTGACGCCGCAACAGGCGGCCGTAGTCGCCGAGCTGCTGCTGCGGGGCCCCCAAACCGAAGGCGAACTGCGCGCCCGGGCAACCCGCATGGCACCGCTGCCCGACCTGCCCTCGCTGCACAAAGTGCTGACTGAGCTGAGCGAACGCCCCGACCCGCTGGCCAAAAGGCTAAGCGACCCCAACCGCGCCCGAGGCGTAATCTGGACCCACTGCCTGTACCCCGAAGGCGAAATGCCGGCCGCCCCAGCCGAAAGCACCAGGGCGATATCAGCCCCCCACCAATCCCCCACGGCGTTGGAAGAACGAGTAGCCGCCCTCGAAGCCCGCGTACAAGCCCTGGAAGAAGCCCTCGGCGTAAGCAAACAGGAGCCCCAGGCGCAGGCAGACGGTTAACCCATTCTGCTTGCCCCATTAGGCTGGCAATTCGTAAAAGATCACTCCCCCACCGGAGGCTGTGATGAACCGACTGATGATGCTCGGCTGTGTTGCATTGGCGCTGGCCGCGACCGCATGTGGCGGCGGCAAGGACATCGAGAAGACTCAAGAAGACCAGGTCCTCAAGATTCTGCGCTCGGACAAGTTTGAGGTGTTCGATCCGCAGGCCACCAGTAGCGGCGGCGACATTGCTGTGCTTGCCCAGATGTATGAAGCCCTGGTGCGTGCGCCAGCCACCGATGGCAGCCGCGTAAAGGCCCCGAGCTGGGAGCCCGGCCTGGCAACCAAGTGGGACATCACGGAAAACGCGACCATCTACACCTTCACTCTCCGCGCGGCGAAGTTCCACGACGGCGCGGAGCTGGATGCCGAGGCCGTCAAGAAGAGCTTCGAGCGCCTGCTGCAGCCCGATCACCCGGCGCAACCTGTCAAGCGCCCATACGCCGGCGACTTTGCGGACGTCGACAAGATGGAAGTGGTCGACAAGATGACCCTGCGCTTCAAGCTGAAGGCCCCAAACCCGCGCTTTCTGGCCATAGTCAGCGTCCACGCGGCCTACGTCATCAGCCCCAAGGCGATTGACGCGATGTCAAAGATGGATTCGCCGTCGGCCCGCGAATCGTGGTTGATCCGCAACACCGCTGGCACCGGTCCCTACCGCATCGCGCGGCCGGAAGACTACCGCGGCTCAGAAAGCGTTACTCTGACGGCGTTTGATGAATACTGGGGCGGAAAGCCCAAGATTCCGCTGCTCAGTTTCACCACCATGGGCGACCACAAGTCGCGCCGCGAACAGATCATGGCCGGCGCAGCCCAGTTCACCGACACCCTGCTGCCCAGCGACTGGAAAGAAGTCCAGGACAATAAGGACGTAACGCTGTTCACGTGGGAAGCGATCAACCTGATGTATCTCGCGATGAACTGCGACACCAGCAAGGACTATCCCACCAAAGACAAGCGCGTCCGCGATGCGATTGCCATGGTGATCGACCGCTCACCGTTCGTCGAACGGTACTACGGTGCCGCGCAGCCCGCGCACGTGCTGATTCCTTACACCATGCCGTTCGGCCATCCGCACGGCTACAAACCCAAGACTGACAGCTTCAGCAGGGACGAAGCCGTTGCCAAGGCAAAGGCACTGGTTAAGGAAGCGGGCTACGAAGGCGCTACGATGAAGCTGATCCTTCCCGACGTTCCGCGCCCCTACCTGCTGTACCCGCGCGAACTGGCCGACCTGGTGCGCCAACAGCTTGAACCCATCGGCCTCACCATCACGCTCGAGCCTCGCCCGATGAAAGAGATTGGCGACCTGATCCCGAAGGGCGACTACGCTCTGATGATGCTGGGCTGGATGGGCGACAACGGCGAGCCTGACAATTTCTGGCGCCCGCTGCTTTCCGGCGAGCAGGACAAAGACGGCAACTGGGGACCGTCAGACAACAACCTGGCGCGTTTCTTCAACGCCGACGTGCATGCCAAAGTTGATGCCGCTGGCCGCGAGGCCGACCCGGCCAAGCGCGACGTGATGTACAAGGAACTGGAGCAGTGGGTTCACGACGAATTCCGACCGATCGTGCCGCTGCTGACTGCCAAGAAGAGCTACGCCTGGACCAGCAAGCTGAAAGGCGTACGCGTCGATACTGGCGACCAGTTCTACCTGGACAAGGCCTACTATGAGGACTAGCGCGAGGAAGAGCGCCTAATAGCGCGGCCAAGGCATGTTCAGCTACTTCGTACGTCGCATGCTTTCGACGCTGCCGATGCTGATTGCGGTCAGCGTGGTCAGCTTTCTGCTGCTGCATGCCCTGCCCGGCGATCCGGCAAGCGTGCTCTTGGGGCAGCGCGCGACGGAAGAAAACAAACGCGAACTGCGCTCGCGCCTGGGGTTGGACCAGCCGGTGCACGTTCAATACGCGCGGTACGTAGGCGACATGGCGCAAGGGGACTTTGGCGAAAGCCACCGCACCAATCAGCCCGTGGCCGAGGAACTGAAGCAACGCATCCCTGCAACGATTGAACTTGCATTGGCGGCCATGCTGATCGCCAGCATTGTGGGTGTTTCGTTGGGCATCATGGCAGCGGTGAAGCCGCGAACTATCGCGGATTTCGCGTGCTTATCCGTGGCACTTACCGGCGTTTCGATGCCCGTCTTCTGGCTGGGCTTTCTGGTCCAGAAGCTGTTCGCCGGCGAGCTGAAATGGCTGCCCTTCAGCGGCCGGCTGGACTTTGGCGCGTGGTCTACCTTCGAGTCCGACACCGGCTTTTACGTCATCGACGCAGCGTTCGTGTACCAAAACCCCGAGCTGTTGTTCGACGTTTTGACGCACCTGACGCTGCCGGCCTTTGTACTGGCTACTGTGCCGATGGCGCTGATCGCCAGAATCACCCGCGCAACAATGCTGGAAACCCTGAAGCAGGACTTCATCCGCACCGCAAAGGCAAAGGGCGCAGGGCCTGCCGCAGTGGTGATCCGCCACGGACTGCGCAACGCGCTGATTCCGATCATTACGGCCATCGCTACCCAGTTCGGCTATCTGCTGGGCGGCGCGGTGTTGACAGAGACCATCTTTGCCTGGCCCGGCCTTGGTCGCTATGTGATCGAAGCGATTGATGTGCTGGACGCCCGCCCGCTGCAGGCCAGCGTGCTGATCATTGCGTGCACGTTCATCATTGTGAATCTGCTGACCGACCTGAGCTACGCGTTCATAGATCCGCGCCTGCGGAAGCGGGGGGCCGCATGAAAGACTTCGTGCGCTTCCTGAAAACTCACCGGCCGGCTCAAGCAGGACTTGTGTTGATCGTGGTTGTGTTGATTGCAGCGCTGTTTGCCGACTTGCTGGCCCCCTTTGGTCCTATGGAAGCCGTGCCAAATCGCTTCTTCGCTCCTGCCGGTGGCGAACACCTGCTGGGCACCGACAGCCAGGGGCGCGACATTTTTTCGCGGCTGCTGCACGGAGCGCGCTACACGCTGCTCGTGGCCATGGCAGCGACCCTGCTGTCGCTCTTGACCGGAAGCATTGTGGGCGCGGTAGCGGGCTACTTCGGCGGCAAGGTGGAAACCATGCTGATGCGCGGCGTGGATTTCATGATGAGCTTTCCCAGCTTCCTGCTGGCGGTGGTCGCCGTAGCGATCCTGGGCAAGTCACTTGAAAACCTGATATGGGCCGTGGGAATCGCGGGCGCGCCCAGCTTCGCACGACAGGTACGCGCTGAGGTTCTGCGGATTAAGGGGCTGGAGTTCATCGAATCGGCTCATTCACTAGGGTACTCGCACCTCCGCATCCTTGGGCGGCACGTCGTACCCAACTGCCTGACTCCGATCATTGTGCTGGGCACGCTGGGCATGGGAGGTTCCATCCTGAGTGTGGCCGGGCTCGCCTTTCTTGGATTAGGCGGCGATCCGTTTGTGCCCGAGTGGGGCCTGATGCTAAAGCTGGGATGGGACCAAAGCAGCTACGGCGCGCCGCAGGTAGGCATGGCCGGGGCCTGTATCCTCATTACTGTGCTTGGTTTCAATCTGCTGGGGGATGGTTTGCGGGACTGGTTGGACCCTCGTTCCCGGCAGCGTTAGGCAAGTTCTTTGGTGTGCTTGGGTTGTGGGGTTGCCACCTTGCTTTCCACCTGTTTTACCTGCCTTGTGTGCTGGTACACTTTGGGTTGACCTGTGGGGTGTACGGCCGGAGAAAGTCACGCTATGGCCACGAAGAAACCTGACGTCAAATCGATCCTTGATGCCATCGGTGACAGCCCCGAAGTTCGCTCGTATCGCGAACTTCAGTGGAGCGGCACCTTTGACGAATACCTGAAGCTGGTGTTTGAAGACCCGCGCATCATCCGCAACGCACACCAGCGCGTATACGACATGATCCTCAGCCACGGCGCTGAGAACGTCACCCAGTTCAAAGAGCGCCTGGTGCGCTACAAATTCTTTGCTGACCCCCACCATGGCGGCAATGACGCCATCTTCGGCATTGAAAAGCAGCTGATGCAGCTCGTCAGTCACTTCAAAAGCGCCGCATTCAGCTTCGGCACCGAAAAGCGCGTGCTGCTGCTGCATGGCCCTGTGGGCTCGGCCAAATCAACCATCGCTCGCCTGCTCAAGCGCGGCCTGGAACGCTACTCGCGCACGCCTGACGGCCGCATGTACACATTCGGCTGGAAGGTGAAGGATGAAGTCACGGGCAGCGACATCATCTGGAGCCCGATGCACGAAGAGCCCTTGAAGCTCGTGCCCCGTGAGGCCCGCGCCAAGCTGCTTGAGCAGATCAACGACCGCGCCGATCTGCCCTACAAGTTGCGCCTCGATGGCGACCTGGACCCGCTGTCGCGCAAGCTGATGGCCGAATTGCTGGAAAAGCACGACGGCAACTGGCGCGAAGTGATCGACAAATACGTCGTGGTCAAGCGCATGCTGGTCAGCGAGAAGGACCGCGTGGGCATCGGCACCTTCCAGCCTAAGGACGAAAAAAACCAGGACGCCACGGAACTCACCGGCGACGTCAATTACCGCAAGATCGCCTTCTACGGTGTGGACTCCGACCCGCGCGCCTTCAACTTCGACGGCGAGTTCAACGTTGCCAACCGCGGCATCGTGGAGTTCATTGAAGTGCTGAAGCTCGACGTCGCGTTCCTGTACGACCTGCTGGGTGCTTCCCAGGAGCACGCCATTAAACCCAAGAAGTTCCCGCAGACCGACATTGATGAAGTCATCATCGGCCACACCAATGAGCCCGAGTACCGCCGGCTGCAAAGCAACGAACTGATGGAGGCGTTCCGGGACCGCACGGTCAAGATTGACGTGCCGTACAACACCATCCTCGACCAGGAAATCCGCATCTACGAAAAGGACTTCAGCAAGGCCCGCGTCAACAAGCACATCGCCCCGCACACGATCGAGATCGCGGCGATGTGGGCCATCCTGACGCGGCTTGAGGAACCCAAGCGCGGCGGCCTCACGCTGCTGCAGAAGCTGAAGCTGTACAACGGCAAAAGCGTTCCCGGCTTCACGGAAGACAACATCCGCGAGTTGCGGGGCGAAGCGCGCTATGAGGGCATGCTGGGCATCAGCCCGCGCTACATCCAGGACAAGATCAGCAACGCCATCGTCAACTACCCCACCACCGACACTGTCAACCCGTTCATGGTGATGAACGAGCTTGAGGAAGGCTTGAAGCACCACTCGCTGCTTACGAACGAAGACATCAAGAAGAAGTACAAAGAGCTGCTGGGCGTGGTGCGGCAGGAATACGAAGAGATCGCCAAGAACGAAGTGCAGCGCGCGATCAGCGCCGATGAAGAGGCCATCGCGCGCCTGTGCAGCAACTACATCGACCACGTGAAGGCCTTCACCCAGCGTGAACGCGTGCGCAACAAGTACACCGGCGAGATGGAAGAACCGGATGAACGCTTCATGCGCAGCGTGGAAGAAAAGATCGACGTCAGCGACAGCCGCAAGGATGACTTCCGCCGCGAGATCATGAACTACATCGGCGCGCTGGCACTCGAAGGCCGCACGTTCGATTACAAGACAAACGAACGTCTGCACCGCGCGCTGGAGTTGAAGCTGTTTGAAGACCAGAAGGACAGCATCAAGCTGACCAGCCTGGTCAGCAACGTCGTGGACAAGGAAACCCAGGCCAAGATCGACGTGGTCAAGCAGCGCCTGATCGACCGCTACGGCTACAACGACACCAGCGCGACCGACCTGCTGAACTTTGTGGCCAGCATCTTTGCCCGAGGCGACCTGAAAGACTAGGCCCGAAGGACCGGAAAAAACCGCACCATGTTCGAAGCCGCAGAAGCCTTTGATGTACGCTTTCTTGAGTACTTCGCCCGCCTGGGCCGGCGCTACGTCATGTCGCTGACGCCCAGCAACGCAAAGCCCGATCCCGAAAAGGTTGACCTTGCCAAGATCAAGGTCGAGCAGGCGATGCGCGAGATCGTGGACGGCAGCACCGATTTCGCCGAGACGTTCATCAATGCCGCATACACCGATGAACCCGGCACCGTGGTATGGGGCCTTGCGATGACCGTGTGGTCCAGCGCCGGGCCGATGATGGAAGATGAGCTGCGCAAGCGCGGCAAGGCCATCCTGGACGCCGCCGCCAAGAAGCGCCCGGCCCACCGTCTGCTGATCCGTGCCCACGCCATCATTGCCCGTCAGGCCCGCAACTTTGGGGCGGCGCACAAGTTCCTGGACATGATGCTGCGGCTTGACCCCAATGACGTTGAGGCCGTGGACGACAAGATCCAGCTGTTCATGCTGCAGGACGAATACCAGAAGGCCTACGGCATGCTCAGCAAGGCGCTTCAGAAGTGGCCGGACTCGCAGTTGATGCGCAATACGCAACAGCAGTTCAAGAACGACAGCAAGGCCTGCCCGCGCTGCGGGACGTACATGCGATTTGCGGCCCCGTTTTGCCCGAAGTGCAAACACAGCTTCATGTGACCCTGAGGCGCAATGCCCAAGATTCCGCGACTGACGACGAGGTTGGCACTGGGCTGGGCGAAGCGCCACGCCAAGCGCTACCCGCCGCAGCCGCCCCAGCCGCTGGCGCAAGACACCACGGCGCGCATTCTTGTGGTCAATACGACGGGCATCGGCGACACCATCTTCTGCACGGCACCGCTGGCTGACCTGCGCGAGTCTTTCCCGCGCGCCACGATTGACGTATTCGTGGACCGCCGCCGGCTTGAGCTGGTGGAAGGCAACCCGCGCATCAATGAAGTGGTCCCCTACCACGGCAAGTTCAAGCGCGTGCGCGCGACGATTCGCGCGCTGCGCGAGCGCTCCTACGACATCGCGATCATCCAGCACGCCAACGACCCCGACGTCGTGCCCCTGGTGGCCATGGCTCGGCCCAAGGCGCTTGTGGGGTATGCCAGCCACACGTTCAGTATGACCTACGCGATCGCGCTGCCGCCGGCTGACCGCGAAGGCGGCGCGCACACCATGGATGCGCGACTGGCCTTGACCAAGGCCATCGGGGCAGCCGGCACGCACTGGCACATGGAACTTTACCCCGATGCCGGCGACCGCGCCCAGGCAGCCGAATTGCTTGGTGATTGCGGCATCGCCGCCGGTGAGGCCGTGGCGATCAACGTCGGTGGCAGCCTGCCCAGCAAGCGCTGGCCGATCACGCAGTGGGCGGCGCTGGCCCATGTGCTGGCGCAGCAGGGCAAGGCCTGCGTGCTGGTCGGCGGCCCGGCCGACGTGCTGCTGGCAGAAATGGTCCGCGACCACATGCCCAACGACGCGCGCATCTGCGTGGCCGTGGGCAAGCTGCCGTTCATGGGCAGCGCGGCGTTGCTGCAACTGTGCGCGGTCCATGTCAGCGGCGACACCGGCCTGATGCAGGCGGGACTTGCACTGGACGTGCCTACGGTGGCGCTGTTCGGGCCCGATGACCCCAAGTGGACTGGCCCCTACCCCAAGCAGCCAAGGGCCGTAGTGGTGCAGGCCGACAAGAGCAACATGCCCGCCGACTACGACCGTCGCAAAGACGAAGAAGGCGCGCTGATGAAGACCATCACTCTGGACCAGGTGGTCGAAGCGATGGCCCGCGTTTCCTAGGCGCGCCGCAAGCTGTTACAATGCACACCATGAAGATGCACAAGATTGAGGGTGACCACGGCCGTTTCCGCAGCATTGTGCGCGGGCGTATTCGCAAGGAGCTGCGCAAGTTCCTTACCAACGGTGAGCTGGTCGGCCGCAAGGGCAAGGGCACGGTCAGCATCCCGCTGCCGCACATCGACATCCCGCGCTTCAAGTTCGGACAGAAACAGACGGGCGGCGTCGGCCAGGGCGAAGGCGACGTCGGCGACTCGATCGGCCAGGACGGTGACCCGTCGTCGGGCCAGGAAGCCGGCGACAAGCCGGGCGAACACGTGATGGAAGTGGACGTCACGCTGGAAGAGCTGGCCGAAATCCTGGGCGAAGAACTTGAGTTGCCGCGCATCGAGCCCAAGGGCAAGAACGTTGTACAGACCGAGAAGTCGCGCTACGTAGGCATCCGACGCATCGGCCCCGAAAGTCTGCGCCACTTCAAGCGCACGTTCAAAGCGGCGCTGCTGCGCCAGGTCGCCAGCGGCGAATATGATCCGATGAACCCGATCATCACGCCCGAGCGCGACGACCGCCGCTACCGAAGCTGGGAAGTGCGGCCGATCCCCGAAAACAGCGCCGTGATGATCTACATGATGGACGTCAGCGGCAGCATGGGCGAGGAACAGAAAGAGATCGTGCGGATTGAGGCCTTCTGGCTCGATACGTGGCTGCGCAGCCAGTACAAAAACATCCAAAGCGTCTACATCGTGCACGATGCCGAAGCCAAGGAAGTAGACGAGCACACCTTCTACCACCTGCGCGAAAGCGGCGGCACCAAAATCAGCAGCGCCTATGCGCTGTGCAGCAAGATCATCCGCGAGCGCTTCAACCCGCTGGAATGGAACATCTACCCGTTCCACTTCAGCGACGGCGACAACTGGGGCGCTGACGACACCGCGCATTGCTTCAAGCTGCTGGATGAGCAACTGTTGCCGGCCAGCAACGTGTTCTGCTACGGCCAGGTTCGCAGCGCGTACGGCAGCGGCAAGTTCAAGGAAGACCTTGATTCGCGCTACCGCAGCGATGAACGCGTAATCACCAGCGACATCGCCAACGTGGAAGGAATCATGGATTCCATCCGCGACTTCCTCGGCAAGGGCAAGTAGCCGGGTGAAACTGCTTTGCGCGATGTAGTTGCCTTACCCGTGAACTGCCCGCAAACGAACAACCCCCGCGTGTGCGGGGGTTGTTTCATAGTGGATACGACAGCTTAGTCTTCTTCGCCGGTGAAGACGGGCTTGGGGCGGTCGATGCCTTCTTCTGCGCGCTTCAGGAACAGCAGGGCGTAGCAGGTGTCGTAGATGTCGCCGGGCTCAATTTCGGTCTTTGTGTACCACATGCCGTTGTCCTGCTGCAGCTTCAGCAGCTGGTCGGCGCCTTCCATGTACCAGTCGTACTTGTCGATGTAGTCAACGCCGCCGAGCATGCCGAGGCGTTCCATGGTGTACAGGTAGTACAGGTAGCGATACGTGCCCAGTTTCGGGTTTTCGGCCATGGTCCAGTTCACCACCAGCCAGGCCAGGCCGTCGCTGATCATCTGGTCGCAATCGTCTTCGACCTTGCTCCAGCGCTGCTTCATGGCCGGGTCGGTTTCGACTTCGTCGCGCAGAATCACCAGGCCGCAGATCGCGGCGGCGGTCATGCTGCCGCAGGTGGTCAGGTCGCGTTCCGCGTGGTGGTCCTTGCGGCAGTAGCTCCAGCCGCGGGCCTTGTCCTTTTGCTTGGGGCGGTACACGCGGGTGCCCTTGTTCGGGTCCTTCTTGGGTTCCTTGTCTTCGGGCTCTTCGACTGCCTTGCCGTCGGCGTCCTTGGCCTTGCGGACGACTTCCGGGCCGTCCTTGTCCTGCCAGGTGCGGAACAGGTGGAAGGCATCCATCAGGATCGACTTGTTGTAGCGAATGCCAAGGCGCGAAGCACACTTGAAGCCCAGCAGCGCGTATTGCGTGGCCGAGATGTCGACATCCGGCTGGTTCTCGCCGCGGCCGGAAGGCTGATAGCGCCAACCCTGCGCGCCGTAGGCCTTGCGGGCGCGGGCTTCGAGCGCCTTAACAGCAAGCTCGCAGATCTTCTGGTCTTCCTTCGACAGCTTGAAGTTGCGTTCCTTCTTTTTCTTCTTGGCTTCCTTGGCGCCCTTTTCTTCGGTGCCCCAGCGCTTGATGCCGTCCTTCTGGCGCTTCTTGATGTTGTCGAGGCCGCGGTCTTTGGCTTCCCAAGCGCTGATGTAGTAGGCCTCAACGGCGTTGATCACGGTGGCGTCTTCGTAGGTGCTGCTGCTGACGTTGCCCGCGAGGCTTTGGATCACGCCTTCTTCTTTGTAATGCTTGCGCAGGTAGTTCATTGCCTTGACGATCTCGGGCTCGTCGGCGAACACGCCGGACTTGCACAGCGCCTGGATCGGGAAGGCCGTTCGCGCGAAGCGGTAACGGTGCGGCTCACCGGCGCCGTAAGTTGGCTGCTGGCGGAATTCGCCGAACACGGCCGGGTCTTCGCCCTTCTCGATGCCCTGCTGCTTCTTCAGCCAGTCGCAGCCTTTGTCGACGGCCTCTTCGACCTTTTCGCCGAAGCTCTTGCCGAAGACGTCCTTGCGCTTGTCGTCTGCGTCATCGCCCTTGTCTTGAGCAATCGAAAGGTGTGCGATGCCGCAAAGCAGCAACGCGGCAGTAATGCTGTACGGCAGAAGCTTGCGCATGTGTGCTCCCGAGGAAAACAAAATTGGCCAAGGGCGTCGCGTACCAGCTTAAAGCGAGTCCTGACCAAAATCCCGACAAAACTTGGCCCGCTCGTAAGTGGCTGACCACGAAAGGTACTTACGCGATTCCGGCCGATTTACGTACAAATTCGCCGCCGCAGAGGCGACGGTAAATGCCCTTCAACAAAAGAGTTACGAAGGTGTGCCTGATTGTGAGGTTTCGGACGGCCACTGCGGATCCACACGAAAACACAAAGCCACTAAGAAGGACATAACGATGCAAGCGCCAGCAGCCATGAATGTCTTTGCACTGCTTTGTGCCTTAGTGCCTTTGTGTGGAATCGCAGTTGCCGTTCTTCGCGCGTTTTCGCGTCGGCCGTTGAAGCTATCCCGCCGCTAGCGAAGGCTGGTCATGAAGCGGCCGCCATCGACCTTCATGCATTCGCCGGTGATCCAGCCCGCTTCATCCGACGCTAGAAAGGCAATCGCCGCGGCGACGTCTTCGGGTTCACCGTGGCGGCCGAGCGGGTGCGTCTCTTTGGCGCGGGTCAAGAAGGCGTCGTAGTCCTGCACTGCGCCTGTCACTCGATGCAGCTCGCTGCGCACCACCCCGGGTTCGACGGCGTTTACGCGAACGCCCGCAGGCGCCAACTCAAGCGCCATGGTCTGCGTCATCATCGTCACGGCTGCCTTGCTGCCGCAGTACGCCAACAGGTTCGCGTACGGCCGCGTGCCCGTGACGCTGCTTACGTTGACGATGCAGCCTCTGCTTTGTTTCAGGGCCTGTGCGGCCGCGCGCGTCAGCAGGTACAGGCCGTACACGTTGGTTCGCATGATGCGGTCGAATTCTTCGGGCGCGGTGCTTTCCACGCCGCCGTTGCCGATCACGCCGGCGCTGTTCACGAGCACGTCGATGCGGCCGTGCTGCTTCAGCGTTTCCGCGACCATGTGCGCGCAATCGGCCTCGCGGGTGACGTCCCCCACCACGTAACTGCAATGCTCGCCAACTTGCCCGGCTGCGGCCTCGAGTTTGCCCTGGCGCCGGCCGGTGATGACGACGTTCGCCCCCTCGGCGGCAAAGCGCCGCGCGGCGCCAAGGCCGATGCCGGTGGCACCGCCGGAAACGAGGACGACTTTGTTGGCAAAGCGCATGGTCATTTCTCGCGGCGGATCAGGTGAAAGCCGAACTCGGACTCAACGACACGGGCGTGGTTGATCTCGGTGCTCATGCTGCAGTCCTTGAAGGGCTGCACCAGGCTGGCGTTGCGGTCCACTTCATAGGGTGTATGCGGCTGGCTGTCTTCATTGAACTGGGCCTGCATCTTGCGCCAGTTGCCTTCGGTCGGGTTGTTGCGGAACTGCAGCCAAAGCTGATCGATCAGCTTGCGCGCTTCATCTTTGCTGCGCGGTTCTTTGGGTTGCGAGCGCGGATTGGCCCCGGTCCATGAAACCAGGATGTGCGTGACGGTGGCTTTGGCGACCTTGGTTTTCAGGCGGCCCCAACTGTCGTCGTACTCTCCGACGATTTCCACCTTGGCGGGGCCCGGCGGCGGCGTGTCCAGCGGGTTGTACAGCACCACGCCGATCACCACGCCGGCGATCACGGCCAGGATCAGCGCGCCTGCCATCGACTGCTGTTTGCGGGTCTTGGGCACTACTCGTCCTCAGAAGGGCCGGTGTCAAAAGTGCTGTCGAAAACTTCGTACATCTCAAGCTGCGGGTGGGCGGCGAACATGCCGGGGTGGCGGCGCGCGTGTCCCTGCCGGAAGGCCTCGGACTTCGTCCAGTTCTCAAAGTCGGCCTGGCTGCGCCAACGCGTCATGCTGATGAACACGCCTTCGCCCGCGGGCTTCAGCATGTCCTGCCCGAGAAAGCCGGGCATCGAGTCAACCAGCCGCGCCCGACCCATGAAGGCCTCCATGAAGTCGGCCTCACGCCCGGGCGTGACCGTAAAACGATTCATGACGATGAACATTGAGCTCATAGGCGCTACATTAGCGCCATGGACGATGCAATCCAGATTGAGGCCGGGCAGCGCGAGTGGCGCGAGTTTAAAGACGCGCCCGGTGTCAGCTACCAGACGTTGCGCAAGCACGCCAACGGCGGTCTGACGATCCTGCTGAAATTCGCGCCCGGGGCGAAGTATCACGGCCACCGCCACCCCGGCGGTGAAGAGTACTACGTGCTGGAAGGCGCGCTGGACGACCTGGGCAAAAGCTGGCCTGCGGGCAGCTTCATCTACCATCCGAAAGGAAGCGCCCATCGGCCGAGCAGCCGCACAGGCTGCGTCGTGCTGGTGGTGCTTCCCGAAGCGGTAGAGCTGTTTGGTTCAGGAGGTTGAAGGCGAACCGGGCAGGCCGCGCATTTCGTTCCAGCTTGCGGGGCGCAGGTTTTCGGCGGGCAGTATGCGCACGGCACCGGTGTTGTTCATGCGCACGAAGCACTGTTCGCCGGGGTCTTTGATCCCCATCAGCTGGCCGACCTGCCGGCACTTCACGCAGATCACCTGCGCGCCGATGCTCAAACGGGGTTTAGGGGCGGGCGCGTTGTTGCGGACACGCGAGGTGGTGTCAGCCCTGGGGGCGGGTTGTGCATCCATGGATCGTGTCGCCTTCGTCATCGTCACAGTGGTTCCCCGCCGCGACACTGAACGAACCGGACCCCGATCACCTTCCCCGCGCGAGAAAATTTTTAGACACGGATTGCCGCAATCTCAGACCAGGCCGTGCGATTTCCTGCAAGGTCGTACGCCTGCACCCGGTATCGATAGCCCAGCCCAGCCACCACGGCACCGTCGTGGTAAGCCGTCACCGGTGAAGGCACCGCGTCCACGCGTTCAAACTCTCCTTCGCCGACCGCGCGCCAGATGTCGTAGCCATACACGGCCTCGTTGTCCGACGCAGGATGCCAGCGCAGGCTGATGCGGCCGGAAGCCGACACCGCCGCAAGTTGCGCGCCCTCGGCTGGCCACGCGGGCGGCTGATTGTCGTCGCTGGATGGCGCGTTGATTGCGCCTTTCGGCCACAGGAAGCAGCTTACGGTCTGGAAGCGCTCGTCTTTGGCCTTGCACACGTTGGCGTAGCAGCAGCGGATCACGCGGTCAAAGCGTCCGGTTTGCACCTTGCGCGGCCAGTCAGGGTCCGCCAGCAGCGGCCGCGCCATGCCGATCAAATCCGCGCGCCCGGATTGCAGCACGTCTTCAGCCAGCTCGGGCGTGTTGATCTTGCCGGTCGCGATCACCGGCGTGTGCACGCCGTGCGCGTGCAGGAACTCGCGAATGCCCGCCGCCAGGTACAGGTTCGCGCCGTTGGGCCAACTGCGGCCGGGCATGCAGCGTTCGCCACTGTAGCCGGTGTAGGGATACAGTGGCTCGCCTTCGCGCGGCACGGCGTCTTCAAACTTGCCGCCTGCGCTGATGCTGACGTAGTCCACGCCGGCCTGCGACAGCCGCAGCGCGATCAGTTGCGACTCTTCGACGGTGTAGCCGCCCTTGACGCACTCTTCCCCGTCGAAGCGCACGCCGACCGGGAACTGGTCCCCCACCGCGCGGCGCACGGCCTGCACGACTTCGACCGGCAGACGCAGACGCCGCTCGAGGCTGCCGCCATAGTCATCACGTCGCAGGTTCAACCGGCTAAGGAAGCTCGACAGTGTGTAGGCGTGGGCCATGTGCAGCTCAACTCCGTCATAGCCGCAGGCCACGGCGCGTAACGCGGCGGCCGCGTAGGCATCGCGGATGCCATGGATGTCCGCAATGCTTAGGTCCGTAACTTTCTGGCGCCAGCCGCTGCGGCTGATCTTCAGGAAGTGAATGATCTGCGGCAGGAACTTGCCGGGGCCGGCGTCGTGCATGCGCTTCGCCAGATCCCGCAGGCCGGGCACGAATTCATCGCCGCTGATGCGCAGCAGTGGGCCACTTTTGCTGGCGTGCACGGCCATGGCCTCGAGAACCACCATGCCCGCGCCGCCCTGTGCGAATCGCGTGTAGCGTTCCGTGATGGGGCCGTTCACGTGGCCGTCTTCGCCCGAAAGGCGCGTCACCATCGCCGGCACCACAATGCGATTGGGCAACGTCATGCCGCGGATTGTCAGCGGCGAGAACAGCCTCATGCCGTGACCTTTTTGCTGCGGCCGGAACGCCCGGTGCGACGCGGGGGCGCGGCTGCTTCTTTAGACTCAACGAGGCGCGCCTTGCTGCCGCCCCAGTCGGCCTGCATCAGCGTTCCTTCAGCATCGAAGTAGAACGACTGAACGCGGTTTCCTTCAGCGCCTAACCAGTCCACACCCCATAGGGGGACGGTGCTGCCAAAGGGCGTGCTCGTGGCCGGGCCTGTGGCGAGCAGCTTGGCGCCGCTGTGACCCACCTCGGTGCTGCCTTCATGCAGGACCGCCACGCTGATACTGGCTTCGGCCTGGTCAAAGATAGTGCCGGCCAGCGCAAACAGGCCGTAGCTCGGCATGATGTCGTCCGGGTAGGGCTCGCCGTCGTGGCCCGAAGCGTCGCCGCTGGCATTCAGGCGGCCGTTGGCGAACTCCACGTCGCAATCGTGGCTGTTGTCCTTGAAGCTGTACTCGACGGGCACAAGCCGCCCGCCGGTGCGCTTGAGTGACAGCACGCTTTTGGCCTTGTAATCCGCGCCTTCTGGGCCGATGCCGCGGATCATCACTTCCTGCGTGATCTTGCGGCTGCCGCCGTCGCGCTTGATCTGCACGCGCAGGCTCCCCTGGTGCTGCGCTGCGGGCCCTGCCCCCACGTAGATCGCGTACCAGTGCTCGGTGCTGGACTTGGTGTTCGTCTTGGTGTCAGGCATTTCCGATTGGTCCCACTTGGCCGGAATCCCGCGGCCTTGAAGGGTGCATACGCAGGCGCTCCACGGGTACGCCCTGCACCAGATGGCTTTCCACGATTTCCTGCACGTCGGCAGCGGTGACGCGCGCGTACCACACGGCCTCAGGGTACACGACGACGCTGACGCCCAGCTCACAGGTGTCAAGGCAGCCGGATTTTTGCGCGCGGATGCGCGGCTTCAGCTTGTGCTGGTCCACGAGTTCCTTGAAGCGATCGAGCACCGCCTGCCCCCCGCGCTTCGTGCAGTCGCCGCGCGGGTGGCCTTCGGGGCGCTCGTTCATGCAGATGAACACGTGGCGCTCGTAGGGCGGATGTTTTCTGGCCGGCTCAGTCATGGTGTCTCCAGCAATGCGCGCGCGATCACCAGTTGCTGCACCTCGCTGGCACCTTCATAAATCCGCAGCGGCCTGATGTCGCGGTACAGTCGTTCAAAGATGCTGCCGTGTAAAGCACCCAGCCCGCCCGCAAGCTGCAGCGCCTTGTCGATGATCCACTGGGCGTTCTCGGTGGCTTGCCACTTGGCAGTCGCGACCTCAAGCGGCTGGCGCTGCGAACCCTGGTCAAACTGCCATGCAGCCCGGTACGTCAACAGTCGCGAAGCATCCAGCCGCGCAATCATCTCGGCCAGGATGCCCTGCGCGATCGGCTGCTCAGCCAGCGTGCTGCCGAACATGCGACGCTGCCGGCAATGGGCCAGCGCTTCCGTGAACGCACGCCGCGCGAAACCACTTGCCGCGGCGGCCACGGTCGTGCGGCAGCGTTCCAGCGTCATTAACGCAAGCTTCAGCCCGTCACCTTCCAAGCCAAGGCGATTGGCGGCAGGCACCCGCGCATTGCTGAAGATCACACGCCCAAGTGGGTGGGGCGACGTCGGCCGCTGGGGCTCAACGGAAAGGCCCGGCGTGGTTGCCTCCACGACAAAGGCGCTGATGCCTTTGCGGCCTTCGCCGGTGCGCGCGAACAGCGTGTAGTGCGTGGCAACGCCCGCGTTGCTGATCAGGTGTTTCAGGCCGCTGACGACGTAATGCTCACCGTCGCGGGTGGCTTGACAGGTCAAGGCCGCCACATCGCTGCCGGCTTCGGGCTCTGTCAACGCAAAGGCCATGCAGGCCTCGCCGCTGGCGACCTTTGGCAGCAATTCGCGCTTCAATGCGTCGCTGCCCATGAGGCCGATGGCGATACTGCCCAGTGCCTGCATCACGTAGGCGAGATCGGCGATGCCGCTGTGATAAGCCAGCACTTCACGCGCCAGCACGTTGGGCATCAGCATCCATGGCTCGGCCACGGTGTGTTTCAGGACCCCCCACTGGCCCAGCTGCTTCAGTGAGGCCAGCAAGGCGGCCGCATCGTTGCCGTGTTCGGGGTCGGGCCAAGTGTGCGCGGTGCAACGGGCGTCCAGCTCGCGGACCAGTTCACGGTCCGCGTCGGTGAAGAATGGCAACTGGAGCATGCTGTGCATCGTGCCTGCCGGTTGAATGCGTACTACTTGAACTTGGGTTCGCGTTTCTCAGTCCACGCGTCGTAGCTTTCGCGGAAGTCCGGGTGCTGCATGCAGATCGCCTGTGCCTGCGCTTCGGCTTCCAGCGCGGTTTCCAGGTCGAAGCTCATGGCACGGTTCAGCAGCTCCTTGGTCATCATCAGGCCGAACTGTGGCCCGGCAGCGAGCTTGCTTGCCCACTCCGATGCGCGTGCAGCCAGCACGTCTGCGGCGACGATTTCGTTGTACAGGCCGATGCGGTGGGCCTCGTCGGCACTGATGAACTCGCCGCCCATGAGCAGCTCGGTCGCCTTGGTGATGCCCACAATGCGCGGCAACAGGAAGCAGGCACCCATGTCAGCACCGCTGAGGCCGACCTTCGTGAACAGGAACGCGCACTTGGCAAACGGGCTGGCGATGCGCAGGTCGCAGGCAGTCGCAATCGCGGCCCCGGCGCCGCACACGACACCATTAAGCGCGCCGATGATCGGCTTGCGCAGGTTGCGCATGGCGCGAATCAGGTCGCAAGTCATGCGCGTGAACTCGAGCAGCCCCTGCATGTCGCGCGCGAACAACTCGCCGATAATTTCTTCGACATCGCCGCCGCTGCAGAACGCCTTGCCCGCGCCGGTGATCACGACCACGCGGCATGACTCGCGCTCGTTCAAGTGCTTGAAGAACGCCGCGAGTTCCGCGTACACCTCAAACGTGAGCGCGTTGTAGCGATCGGGCCGGTTCAGGGTGATGGTGCCGACTCCGCCCGTTTCGGCGTACAGGAATGACTTGGGTGTCATCGGCTCCTCAGGCTTTCGGCTGCGGGTTGCGGTCAAGGGCGGCGGCCAGCGCGTCAAGGTCAGCGCGCAGGTTCAGCACCGTGTTTTCGGAAATTCCGGCGAACACGCGCACGATTTCGGCCTCATGTTGCGGGATGACCTTGTTGCAGTACTCGTGGCCCTTGTCGGTCAGGCGGATGAAGATCTGGCGGCGGTCGCGCGGGTTGGTTTCTCGCTTGGCCAGACCCTGCTTCTCAAGCCGATCGACGATGCCGGTCAGGTTGCCGGCCGTCACTAGCAGGCGCTCGGACAACGCGCTGAACGTGAGGCCTTCCGGCGCGCGGTTCAACTGTGCCAGCACGTCGAACTGCGGCATGGTGCATTCATCGCGAAGGCTGGCGCGCAGGTCGCGCATGGCGAGGTTGTAAACGCGCGCGATGCGCAGCCACAGGCCCACGCGAGCGCGCTCTGAGGCGCTGAGCGTCTGGCTGATCGTTGATGTGAACTTGGCAGGATTCGTCATGACGCCCCCTGAATTCAAACCTGATCCGGCACGACGCCCGTGGCTTCAACCTCAACCAGCGCGCCGGGCTCCAGCAGACCCTTCACTTCCAGCAGCGCCATGGCGGGGTAATGACGCCCCATCACTTCGCGCCACGTCTCGCCCACGGCTTTCAGATTGCCCGCGTACAGCGACTTGTCGGTCACGTAGATGTTCACGCGCCCGAGGTATTCGACCTTGCTGCCCGCGGCCTCTACACAATAGCGGATGTTCCGCAATGCCTGCGCAAACTGCGCGACAAACCCGCCCGGCACCAGCTTCTCGTTCACATCCCAGCCCACCATTCCGGCAACGAACAACTCGCGGCCGCGCGGCAGCACCACAGCGTTGCTGTATCCCTTGGGGCGCTTCCAGCCCGGCGGCAGGATGAACTCAGGCGTGTTCAATGTTCGATCTCCCCACCGTCGATGCTGATGGCCTGGCCGTTGATGCCGTGGCTTGCGTCCTCAAGCAGGAAGGCGATTGCAGTCGCGACCTCGGCCGGCTGGAACACGCGGTTCTGCGGGCTGAGTTTCTCGAGCTTCTCGCGCGCCAGCACTTCATCCAGCCCGGTTTTTTCCGCAATGTTTGCAATCGTGCCCGCGAACATCTCGGTCTCCACATAGCCCGGGCACACCGCGTTGAACGTCACGCCTTGCCGCGCGTACTCGCGCGCGAGGCTGCGGGTCGCGCCCAGCAACGCGTGCTTGCTGGCCGCGTAGGCGCTGACGTACGGGTAGCCGCTGAGGGCCGCCGTGCTGCACACGTTCACCACGCGGCCGCCTTTGTTCTCAACCATGCGCGGCACGATGGCGCGCATCAGGCGCATTGGGGCAAAGAAGTTCAGCTCAAGGTGGCGCTTCAGCAGTTCATCGTCCGACTTTGCCAGCGGCGCGCTTTCCGCCATGCCGGCATTGTTCACGAGCCCCCATGGCAGGCCGAATGAATCCAGGGTGGCATCGCGAAGCACGGGCCCGGCGTCAGTACGGGTAATGTCCAGCACACAGGCTGCGGTCTTGGCCCCCAGCGCCTCGCAGGCCTCTTTCGTGGCCAGCAGTGCGACCTCGGTTCGTGCAACCAGCATCAGCCCATAGCCCCGCCGCGCCAATTCCAGCGCGACCACGCGGCCGATACCCTTCGATGCCCCGGTTACGATAACAGTGCGCACCATAGGAATACTTTAGGTTTCAATTGTCTGTAAATGCAACCTCAATAACTGCGTTTATTGTCTCTACGTGAAACTGGCAACTGTGGATGCTTTGCGCGCGGATCGGTGGGTAACTGTCCCAGTCGACGGTCTACGGTCGCCAGTTGACGGTAAGGGCTTGCCCGCTTTGACCGTCAACTGTGAACCGTCAACCGATTGACCTTGACCTACCCCACCGCGCCCCGGATCGCCTCAACCAGCGCGGCCGCAAGAGCTTCATACGTCGTCACGCCTTCTTCCGGCGTGGCCTGGCGCGGGTAGCCGAAATAGGCCTGCGGACCCCCGGCCTCGGCAAACGTGCGCGCGCCCTTGGTGAAGGCCTCGGTCAGGCTGGCGGGGTTGTCGGCGCTTTGCATCCGGGCGGCCTCATCGACCAGTTCGGGCCGGCTGGCCATCACTAGGCTGGTTTCGAACTGTCCGGCGTGGCACGCGCCGGATTGGAACTCAGCGGTCAGTGTGGCCGCCAGCTTGCGGCGCGTAAAATCCGGAAACGCGAGCTTCATGCCCAGCCCGGCAATCTCGGCCGCGACTTCGCGCAGCATGGCCACGTTGGCGGGGTCAAAGTGGCTGTTGGCCAGCGCCAGGCATGCGAAGCCCTGCCCGTGCAGCGAGCGCGCGATGTCGAGCATCACCGCCTTGGCCGAGGCCGCGCTGATCGAAACCGTGCCGGGGAAAGCGGCCGCGTATTCGGCAGGCGCGTAGGCCAGCGTCGGCAGTATGAACGCGGCAATGCCGGCCTCATCGAGCGCAGGAACGGCGTACTGGGCCATGCCTTCGCTGATGATGACATCGGTGTTCAAGGGCAGATGCAGCCCGTGGGCCTCCGTGGCGCCCAGCGGAAGAATCGCAACCACAGGCCGCCCGCTCGCAAGCGCGTCTTTGATCTGGGGCCAGGTGTTGTGTGCCAGGTTTGGGTTCATGGGATTCCTGCACCGTCGTCAGGTTGAGGCAGCCGGAAACTCGCGCGGCCCATGCAGTTTCAGTGAAAGCAGCTTGGCTATGCGAGCGATGTCGGGGTCAGTACTGAAGATCGGCATGGACTCGACCTGCGCTACGGTACAGATCAGGATATCGACTGTGTATGTTTCGACGCCACGTTTGCGGCAATAGTTCGCGTTTTCAGCCGCGCGCTCATGCACCGCCGGAGTCAGTTTGTAGTCCTCGAAAGGCGCCAGTCTGTCCCGGACCTGTTTGAAGTGTCCTGCCGTGTGAATTCCGGTCAGGAGTTCCTGCCGAATCACGCCCAGCATGCAGATGCGACCCTCATCGCCCAACTCGCGCAGTTCACGCGTCAACAGTTGTTCGTAGGCGTCAAGTCGCGCCGCAGGCCTGCGCCGCAAGAGCAGCGACCAGACGCACGTATCCACAAGGACGTGCATTAGCGCTTCTTCTTTCGAGAGGCCCGGTGGTCGTAGCGCGGGTCGTAGTCAATCTTGCCCTCAAGCTCGAAGATGCGCATCTGCTGTCGACGCCTGATGTACTCGAGCAGCGCCGCCATCACAGCCTCGCGCTTGGACTTGTGCCGGCCAAGCTCGACGGCTTCCTCGACGACTTTGTCGTCCAATCCAAGGTTCGTAGCCATTACACATACCTCCACACAAGAGGCTACACATTGCTCCAAGAGTCGTCCACCTGTCGCAAGCTGTCCAAGGCGTCGGCAGTGGCATCAGCATCCCTGCACGTGGCACGCGCGACCCACCGCCGGCGGCACAGGGAAGGCCGATCTCCAGATCGGCCGCTGTTGCTGTGAACGTGCCGGCCGTTAGGGATTCGCCGGCGACGCGCATCGCGCGATCACAGCCCATCGCGTCAGCGATGGAGGAACCAGTGTGCGCGCTCGAGTGTCTGTCCTGGACCCTCCACCGCTCACGCGGCGGGCTGTGATTGTGCGATGTAGCTTTGGGGTGGCACGTCCCTGCCCTTTCAGCCCGGGCTCTGCCGGATTTCTGAAAAATGTTTGCGCCTGCTAACCCGCCTGGGTAGCGGCTTTGGCCCGAAGCACGAAACACGAATCTCGAATCTCGCGCCGTTCCCTGTGCGCCATTGTCGCTAAGGGTAGGAGA
>CALLQI010000004.1 GCA_938014885.1 uncultured bacterium | reverse complement strand
AGCCGCGATCCAGCTTGCGATTGCGCTCAAGGACATCCGCAGCCACTTCGCAGCCAATGTAAAGGCAATCAAGCAGGAACGAAGAAGTCTTCGCGGCAAGTTGACGATTGATGGAAGCAATGTCGTTCAAGTGCGGCCTCACAAGAAAGCCTACAGGCCGACGCGACAAAAAAGCCCGGGGCAAGAAAGGCCAAAGCCCCAAACCCCGCGCCAAATAAGGCCGGGAAAGATTTCCAAGAATTTGCAGCAACACGAAGCGAGCGCGGTTTGGAGCGCGAAGCAGTTCGCGAAGCGAACGTCCCCGCCGCAAAGCAACGCTTTGCAAGGGATGCGAGCGGTCGCCAAAGGCGACAAGTCGTCCGGCGCGGAGCGCCTTCACAAGATTAGCCCCCGGCGCAGCCGGGGGTTGTCGTTCGATCATGAATCCAAGGCGCGGAGCGCCGACACACACCCGGTCGATTGCGTGCGTTCGATCTGTCGGCGCTCCGCGCCTTGGGTTGAACGTGCCCGGACACCCCCGCCTCGTTGACGCCACGCTACGCGCGGCCTCAACCGGCGGGGGCTAATCTTATACCGGCGCTCCGCGCCGTATGGCGGCCGATACCGCGGTTGATAACACGATAGACGAAGCCACCATGGGCAGAGCGCAAAGGCCGAGGCATGGGCAATACCTACCAAGTGCCGTCAGGAAGGCGACAATAGACAGCCTTACCCCACTTCACTCTTCGACATGAAGTGAGTGCAACCATGGCGAGCAGAGGCATCAGATTCTTTGCAACCCCCGAAGAAATGGCGGAGTGGGTAAAGCAGTTGGCGTCTTGCGGTGAGTACAAGTTTGCAGGGGAGTTCTGGCCATCGGTGCGATTGAAGAGTGCCGCAGACAAACCCTACTATGACCGGGTGGCCGCCGAGGAACTCTCCCCCGCAGACTTCTGGCCCGACAGGCTCAATGTTTCCGTAGAAGACGGCGAGCCGATAACCAGTGAACAGTCCAAAGCTCCGGGAGAAAACTGCATTATTTCTCTGGACTTGCCACGTCTGACGGATGGCGCTCTCCACATGGCGGTACTTGGTGCCAAGTCGGACTGGTGGGATTCTGAAGATCAGGTGTCCTACCACAACCCCGACACAATTGAGTTATTCAACAAGGTCGCCAAACAACTGCGCCCCATGCTGATTCGGGGTGTGACAGGCAAGGACATCAAAGGTGGCAACGGACATTACTATCGAGACCTATCTTACACCGAGGCGGTTCACAAACTGACTGCGTCTGGCAAGGTGGAGTTGATGCAAAACGGCGTGGCAAACGTGCGCTTCTACTGCGGCGACGCGAAGGCCCAACCCAGGAAGGGTGCGAGTTCGAAGTTGAAGCCGAAGGCGCAATGAAATCATTGACTCGCCCTTGCTGGAACAAGGCAGGGTTTTGCGATGGCCGCTGGCACATCACCCGCCGCAATGCGTTGCTACGCTGCCAGACCCCGTTGCTGCGCTGCCTGACGCCGTTGGTTGGGTGTTGCCCCTTGGCTTGCATGGGTTGTGCCTTGGTGGGGCTAGCTGGTTTGCCCCGCCGCTTGCGCAGCGGGCTCTGATTCGCTTGTCGCCTGCTTGGCCCTCGCATCGCGCTGCCTTTCCGGTTGTTGTGGCGGGGTTGGGCGTTTGCGGGCTACAATTGCCCCTGCTTTCCTAAATCCACTTTGCCCTGGAACGCCGTTTGACTGACTCCAATCGCGAGCCCGGTTCACGGACCAAGCAGCTGCTTCGGGCGCGAAGCGTGCAGTTCGGCATGTTGCCCAAGGCGCCTCGCGTTCCGGGCCTTGAGCTGGCATCGCTTTACGAGCCCTGCGATGAAGTCAGTGGCGACTTCTTTGATTTCTTTGCCGTCGGGCCTCGCAAAGTGGTGATCGTGATCGGCGACGTATCCGGCCACGGGCTGGATGCGGCGATGATCATGATGGGCGTGCGCAAGTCGCTGCAGCTTCACGCGCGGCACGCGCCCTCGCCGCGCGAAGCGCTGGTGCTCGCCTGCCACGACCTGGCCGATGAACTGCCGCCGAACCGCTTCGTATCGGTGTTCATGGGCATGCTCGACGTTGAAACCGGCATCTTGCGCTACTCGTCGGCGGGGCACATGCCGCCGCTGCTGGTGGGCCGGGACAAGGCAAAACCCCGCGAGCTTTCGGCCCGTGGCTCTGTGCTGGGCAAGCTTTTCGCGGCCGGCCTCGAGAACTCGCTGTCCGACGAAACCCTGCAACTGCAGGCCGGCGACACCATCCTGCTGTACACCGACGGCGCTAATGAGGCCGAGAATCGGGCCATGCAGCAGTTCACGACCGAGCGCCTGGCAGCCAGCCTGGCCACGCGTCGCGAACTGGATCTGCTGCCCGCGCTGGAAGGCCTGCGCGACGAAATCCGCACGTTCTGCGGCGACGTGCCCCGGCAGGACGACCTGACCATGGTGGCGCTGCGCCTGACCACACAGCCGGGCAAGACCCGGCGCGCGCCGCGCATCACCAACATGCCGGCCAGTACCGACAGCTTCCACGGGCGCGGCCCCGAGTTGCAGCGCCTGCGCCAGGCAGCCGTGCCGGGTGCGCTGCTGGTGGTCAGCGGAAGTTCCGGGCTGGGCAAGACGCGGCTGGTTGCGGAGGCCTGCACGGAGCCCGCGCACGAGTTCGCGGGCGGCGTCAGCTTCGTGTCCTGCGCGGGACTTGCCGATGAACAGTCTTTGGCCAAGGCCATACTTGAGGGCCTGTCCGTTCAGCCCGCCGGCAACGCCTGGAAGCAGTTGCAGACCGCGTTGCCTGAACTGGGCGACTGCCTGCTGGTGCTGGACGACGTGTCGTCGCGCGACGCGGCCCTGCCCGCCATGCTGGCCAAATTGCGCGCGGCCGCACCACGCTGCTGCCTGGTCGTGACGACGGTTTCACTGCCGATGCCGGACGCAATCGAAATCGCGCTGGCGCCGCTGGATGTGCCGGCCTCACCGCCGGCGACAGTCGCTGAGGCCGCGGCAAGCGACTCGCTGGCGCTGCTGATGGACCGCGCGCGTACGGCATCCAAGGACATTCACTTTGACGCGGGCGCCCTGAAAGATGCCTGGCGCATCTGCGCTGCCGTTGAGGGCGTGCCGCTGGGCATTGAACTCGCGGCCGCGGGCCTGCTTGACCGCAGCCTGGCGCAGGTCGCGTCGGCACTTGCGCGCAAAGACGGCGTGCTGGCGCTGCCGGCCTCGCCGGTGTCGGGCACTTCGCGCCTGAGCCTGCGCGATGCGGTGGCGGCCACGTGGCAGAGTCTGTCGGCGCGCGAGCGCGACCTTCTGTGCGCGATCTGCCAGTTGCCGGCACCGTTGCTGCCGGACTTTGCCGTGGGGCTCGACAAACCGCCTGAAGCCGGCGAGCCGACGGCGCTTGAGCTGTTGCAGTCGCTGACTGACCGCTCACTGCTTCGCAGCGGCGATTCGCCGGCCGGCAGCACTTTGCGGCCATTCACGGCGGTGCGGCAGTTCATTGAGCGCGAAGTGGCCTCGTGGCCCGCCGAGGGCCGCACGCGGCTGCGCACCAAGGTGGCGCGCAAGGTCACCGATTGGGCCCGCGAGCGCGAACGCGAAAACCGCGAGCGACTTTCGTTCTCCGCGCGTGTGGAGGCTCGTTCGCAAGCACCCAACCTGGTTGCGGCCGCGCTGATGGCGCTGCGGGTGGGGCAGCCCGGCTGGGTTGACCCGCTGGTGGCGTGCGCGGCCATTGATGCCACGCCGCTGGACGTGACCCCGATGCGCAGCCTGCTGCGCGAGGCGCTGGAGCAGCTCGACCAAGGCACCCGCTCCCGTGCCGAAGCGCTGGCCACACTGTTGCTGCTGTTCAGCGTCGCGCCCGATAGCGGCCAGGTGCGCGAAGTGCTTGATGAGCTCACGGCGGCCCATGGCCCCGAGTTGCGGTCGTTGTCCGTGCGCGGCCGCATCTGCGCGGTGCGCGCGCTGCAGGACACGGTCGACACCGTGCAGGCCTTGAACTACCTGCCCGATGAGCAAGAACCGATGTCAACGGGCGAGCGCTGGGCCTGCCACTACGCGCGGGCCAGCCTTGTGCGCCGCCGCATGGGCGGCGATGAGGGGCTGCAGCATTATCGCGAGGCGCTGCGAATCGCCACGGAACTCGGCGCGCCGGTGCACGAAGCAGCCAGCCGCGCCGGCATTGCGCTGTGCCTGAACCAGCAGTTGCGATTCCGGGAAGCGGTGCAAGAGTTCGATGCGGCCATCGCCATTGCCGAGCGCCTTGGCGCCGGGAAGCTTAAGTTCGAGTTGCGCAGCTCGCGCTCGACCGCGCTGCTGTATTCCGGCCGCGCCAAAGAGGCGCTGGATGAGGGCACCGCGTGCATTGAGTATTTCCGCAAGCAGGGCATGACCACCAAGGTCAGGATGCTGTCGCTGTCGCACGCCCATGTGCTGTACGTGCTCGGTGATATCGCGGCCGCAGAAGCGATGCTGGAAGAGTCGATACCGGCGTGCAAACCGCTGGTGTCGCCGGTGTACCTGCTGGCCACCACGGAGTTGTTGACGTTGATCCGGCTTCAGCAAGGCAAACTAGCAGAGGCACTTGAGGCCGCGCAGGAAAACCTGGAACGCGCAAGATTGCTGCAGCTCCCGGGCAGCCTGCAGGAAGCGCGGGTGAATGTCGCCGCCGCGGCGCACCTCGCGGGCGAGCACGCGCTGTCGCGCACCATGCTGGCCGAGGCGCGAAGCGTGATCAGCAGTACGACCGAGCCGGCGCTGCTGTTCATGATTCTTGCCGTGCGCGCACGAATCGCCCGTGACTCGGGCGAAGCAGCCCACGCCGCTGAGTTGAAGCGCGAAGCACTCAAGCTCGCGGCCGACAGGCAGATCGACCTCGATAACCGGGCACTCACGGCACTGGTACTGGCGCAATGGCTGATGGCCGAACCGGCCGTACAGTGATGTGGACCTCCGGTCCGCACGCCAGGACCGCAGGTTTGCACGGGCAACCGCAACAGCAGCAGCCGCCAAGTCCGCCAAGTCCGCCAAGTCCGCAATGCACGGCAACAACCAGACCCACCAGCAAAACAAGCCGCAAGCGAACTGCACGCAGCCGTCGCGCTCGTTGCGCCGTAGCGTGAGGCCGTACTCCGTGCCAATCCGTGCAACTCCGTTGCTAGCAGATCGTTGGGACCAAACCCCCTCCCCGAGTCAGCACTCGCCCCAACGGGGTCTGGCACTTTTACGGGCATTCCGCCGCCCGAGAATGAGCCAGACCTCTGGGCTACAACTCGCCCTTGAAGGCGCGGTCGAGGATGGCGGGAAGCAGGGCGTTCAGTTCGGCGGCGGTTTCGGCTTGCAGGCGTTTCAGCGCGTCCACCTGCGCTTGCAGTGCGTCCAGTTCGGCCACGATTTGACGTTGATTAGCCAAGCGCGGATATGCCACGGGTGTTGACCGCAAAATTGCTTGGGAGATATTCACTTGCGCATCGGCCAACCCGGTCATTCTTTGGACTAGATGTTCTTGCGAGAAGGGGGAAGCAAGCGAGAGTTCAAGAAACCGCGGATCAATCTTCGCACTGATTGTGCGCAGCCGAATGAGCTTGTCGGATATGGTCAGACGGGGTTCATCCTCGCGCACCGCCGCAACAACACCGACCCGCTTCCTCGGGCCAGCGCGCGTGACCAAGACATCCCCGCGCTTTACGGCAAGTTCAGGGCGCGGTGCCAAGCTGCGCGGCAGAACTTTGTTGTGGTGCGGCTGGAAGCTGCACCACTGGACTGACGTTGTCTTCAATACGCCCCATTGGCCGTCCTTAGCGGCGATGTCGTCGCACTGTGGGCTCCAACCAGCGTCCATTGACTCGACGACGTCCGCCACTGTCTCGCGCGCCCACCCTATTCCATGAGGTGTCATTGCCTGCCCAAGGCACACCGCATAGAGCGCCTCCGCCTCCTCGGCGGCTTGTTGGCGGAGGGTGCGGGCTTCGTGGATTTGGGCGGCGAGTTCCTCTATCCGCGCCACCACACGCCGCTGTTCCGCCAACGGCGGCAACGGGATTTGCACGCCGGCTATGTCTTGCTCCTTCAGCGAGACGTTCGCGGTCCCTTGCATCAGCGGGACAAGGAGGTCGTCCTTGCGGGCCATTAGCAGGTGGTAAACGTACTTGGCATCGCACCGTGATGGGTCTTTGGGCAACAGCGCGACCAGCAAATTGGCTAACGCGAACTTGCCGTCCTGGTAATGCACCCGATGAAGCGCGGCATCGCCATGACCGGTCGATGAAACGAGCGGAATGCACACCGCTGGGCCTTCAAGTTGCCAAGTACTAGCGGAGCGCCGGTACGCTGCCGTGACCACGAGGGGGTAGGGTCCGGGTTCAGTCTTCAACGTGGGCGAGGTGCCCTTGACCAAATTGAATAGGTCGGAGACATGGTAAACATCGGCGCTCATGCACGTTGGGTTCCCAGTAACTCCGCCACGCTGCCCATAATCTCGGCGATGCGTTGTTCTTTGGCCAGAATACCTGCAACCAGCTTTTCTGGCGGCAGGTGTGTGATGTCTTCGTTCGCGCGTGGGTTCTTGCGGTCAAGGTTACACGCGTTCGCCAGCAACTCAGCGGCTTCAACCTTCCAGGCTCGGTCGTTCTCCTTGCGCTTGGCCCACCACGCCAGGCAATCGGCGAACTCTTCGAACTGCAACGGCTGGGTCTTCGTGTAGCTCTTGCGGCCTTCGGGCAGGGGTTGCTCGTAGTACCACACCTCGCGCGTGGGGCCGCCGCGCTCGAAAAACAGCAGATTGGTCGGGATGCTCGTGTACGGGGCAAACACGCCATTGGGCAGGCGGACAATCGTGTGCAGGTTGAACTCGGTCAGCAGTTCGGCCTTGATACGCGCGCACACGCCGTCGCCGAACAGCGTCCCGTTGGGCACAACCACTGCCGCGCGGCCGGGCTTGGGCACTTTGCGCAGCTTGCGCATGATCAATTGCAGGAACAGCAGGGCCGTTTCGGCTGTCTGCTTGTCCTCGGGGAAGTTGGCCTTGATCCCGGCCTCTTCTTCGCCGCCAAAGGGCGGGTTGGTCAGGATCACGTCCACGCGGTCGCGCTCGCCGATCTCCGTCAGCCGGACGGCCAGGCTGTTGCCAGGGTCAATGCGCGGCTCCTCCAGCCCGTGCAGCAGCAAATTCATCTGCGCCAGCAGGTAAGGCAGGGGCTTGGCCTCACCGCCCAGCAGGCTGGCGGTTTGCAATGTCTTTCGGTCTTCGACAGTCTTGCACTGCTTCTCAAGGTGGCTGAAGGCCTCAACCAGAAAGCCGCCGGTGCCGCAGGCCGGGTCCAGCACGGTTTCACCAAGGCGTGGGTTGAGGGCGCTGACCATGAAGCGCACGACGGCGCGCGGGGTGTAGAACTCGCCGGAGTCGCCGGCGGCGTCGCGCATTTCCTTGAGCATGGACTCGTAAAGGTGGCCCAGCGTGTGAATCTCGTCGGACGACGTGAAGTGGATGCCGTGAACCTTGTTGACCACGTCGCGCAAGAGATAGCCGCTGGTCATGCGGTTGATGACGCCTGCGAACACCGTGGCAATCACGCCGCGCCGGCCCTCGCCGCGCAGGCCGCGCAGATAGGCGAACAGGCCAGGGCCTTTGGTGCCGTCAGGGCGGGTGCACTCTTCCTGGTTGATGAACGCCAGCAGTTCCGGGCCGGTGATGCCATCGGACTTTGAAGCCCAATCGCGCCAGCGGTAAGGCGGATCGACGGCAGGGCGATACTTCTTGCCGCCAAGCTTTGCGCGGGATTCCTCAATCTGTTCCTTGTCGTCAAGGAACTTGAGAAAGAGTATCCACGTAAGCATCGGCAACCGGTCAAGGTCGCCGTTCAGGCCCTTATCCTTCCGCATGATGTCGCGGGCAGATTTGATCACGCTGCCCAATTGCTGGGCGGTGGTTTGAGGCTGGAGCTGTTTGGGTTTGCGGGCCATGAATCGCTACGCAGCGTATAGCAGAGTTTGAAGTTCATGGACCGCCTGAACAAGTTTTTCCTCGCCGCCGAAGGCACGGGCAATCTCCAGCGGGTTGCCATGCTCGCTGATCGGGGGCACTTCCAGAACGTCAGGCAGCACGAACTGGGCTGTGCCGTGTTCGGCGTACTTGTCGAGTAGCTCGCCAAGGATGGCGCGGGCATCGGCGCTGAACTTTTCGAAAAAGTCCTTCTTCTCGGCAAGCAGGCGCTTGGCGCGCTCGCGGCGCGTACGCACGGGCGCGTTGTAGGCCAGGTGGCACAGCAGGTCAAAGGGGTCGGCCTCGGGCTGGCCCACGGCCTTGGCGACTTCGTCAAAGTCGATGCCGCGTTCCTCAAGCCCGGCGATGATCTCGCGCCGATGCTCCGGGTCCGCCCAGGCCGCGCGCATGTCGGGCGCGTTCTTGAACATAGTGCGCACGCGCTCAGCGGCGTACTGGCTGTAGCTGACCACGCGCAACTGCCTGCCGTCGGCGTCCAGTTCATAAACAAGATGCGCCGCAATCTCGACATGCCCACCGTCGAAGTAGAACTTGCGCCTTTCGGTCTGTGCCTCGTCGTCGAACTCGGGCTGGGCCGGCCCGTCATCCTGTTCTTCGGTGATGACGTTCTCGGGCTCTACGGGCTCTCCGTTGTCGTCAACCTGCTGCTGCGCCACACGGGCCGGGTCGCCGTCAAATGCAGGGTCTGCAAACAGAAGCGTAGCAGAGCCGGTGTAGTCCAGGATGTTGAAGAACAGCTTGCCTTCGTCGTCACGCACGCGGGTACCACGCCCGATGATCTGCTTGAACTCGATCATGGAGCCGATCCAGCGCACCAGCACCACGTTCTTGCAAGTCGGCACGTCAACGCCGGTAGTCAGCATCTGCGACGTGGTCAGGATGACCGGAGTTGGCTCTTCAATGTCCTTGAACTTGTCGAGATGCCCACGGCCGATGGTACCCTCGTCGGATGTGACCCGGCAAACGTAGTTGGGGTGCTTCTGCATCATGTCGGCATTCAGGTTGGTCAGGGCGGCCCGCATCTCCAGCGCGTGTTCCTGGTCCACGCAGAAAACAATCGTCTTGGCGTAGCGGTCGGTGCTCTTGAGAAACTCCGTCAGGTGGCGCGCGACGGCCTGCGTACGCGCACGCAGGCTGATGATCCGTTCGAAATCCGGTGTGTGGTACTCCTCGTCCGGGATGGCGCGGCCATAGCGGTCCAGTTCATCCTTGCTGGGCCGCCAACCTGCGGCATCGAACGTGGTGACTATGCGGTGGACGCGATAGGGCGCGAGAAAGCCGTCATCAATGCCCTGCCGTAGCGAATACGTGTACGCGGGCTCGCCGAAGTACCCGTAGGTGTCAATGTTGTCCTTGTGCTTGGGCGTCGCCGTCATGCCCAGCTTGCAGGCGGACTTGAAGTAGTCGAGGATCGTGCGCCAGGAACTGTCGTCGCGGGCGCTGCCGCGATGGCACTCGTCAATCACGATCAAGTCAAAGAAGTCCGGCGAGAAGGTCTTGTACAGGCCGGGGCGACGCTCATCGGCCGCAATGGACTGGTACGTGGAAAAGTACATCTCGCGGCTTTGCGGCGCTTCTCCGTTTTCGATCTTCAGCCTTGCGTCGCCAAAGGGGGCGAAGTCTTTGTCTTTGGGGTCGTCAACCAGAATGTTGCGGTCCGCCAAAAACAGGATGCGCGGGCGCCGGTGTTCGCCGGTGCGGTTCCAGCGTGAACTCCACAGCTTCCAGCAAATCTGGAATGCCACCAGTGTCTTGCCCGTGCCGGTGGCGAGGGTCAGCAACACGCGCTCTTGGCCGCCGGCGATGGCGGCGACGGCGCGATTGATGGCGATTTCCTGGTAATAGCGGGGGGTCTTGCCTGCTTCGGGGCGGCCCGGCGTCAGCAGCCTTTCCGCGGCGGCAGCAGGCGTACTCGCGTGCAGGCGCTGCCATAGTTCGGCGGGAGTGGGGAACTCCGCGATCTCGCGTTCGGTGCCGGTGATGAAGTCGAACTCGACGATGCCGTGTCCGTTGGAGGCGTAGGCAAACTTGAGGCCCAGCACGGTGGCGTAATCCTTGGCCTGCTCCAGCCCCTGGCCGGGCGTCGTGTAGCTTGGCTTAGCCTCGACGACGGCGAGCATGATGTCAGGCCGGTAGCGCAAGATGTAGTCCGCGCGTTTGCCCTTGCGGCGTCTGGCCTTTCCGCCCGCGACGATGATGCGGCCATCCGTGAACGTGACCTGCTCGCTCAGGCGATGAGGTTCGTCGTCCCAGCCTGCGGCCTGCAGTTTGGGAACGATGAACTTGCGGCATGTATCGGCCTCGTTCATTGGCGTAACAAGATATGCACAAAGGCATGTTTTGTCGCCTACACAACGAGGGGGACATTGGAGCACCGGGCGGGGCGAAGGGGTCAGGCACTTTTTCGGGCATACTGCCGCCCGAAAAAGAGCCAGACCCCGGCGTGATCGCGGCTGAAAAGCAAATGCGCGGGCCTTTGGCGGCCGCTCGCTTACGCTTCGCGCTCCATCGTGGCGCCTGCGGCGAATAGGATTGGCGTTCTGGTGAATGAACGAAGGGGCCCTTGGGGGGCCCCTTTTTGCTTGGGATAGTGGCGTGACTACTTCGCGCCGTATTCGGCGATCAGGGCTTTGATTTCTTCTTCGCCTACGCCGGCTTGGCGCAGGGCTTCTACTTCGGCGGCGTCTACCCAGCCCTGGTTTTTGGTTACGCGGTCGGTGAAGCGTGCGATGGCGTCGCGGCGCTGGATGTAGCGCTCTTTCAGCACCACCGCCGTTTGCTTGGGCGTCAGGCCCTTGTAGCGCCGGGTTACTTTTTCGACTACTGCGTCAAACTCGTTGTCTGCCGTCATGCCCGCCTCCACGGTGATGCACCTCTGCGCCCGCTGCTAGTCTAACCTTTGGTACGAAAAATGTCGTCCAAAGTTCCAAATATCTTACGAAGCGTAAGCCCAAGTCCCATCGATACTTCAATCCTCAACTACAGAACGAACGGTTAGGTGATTCAATTCCTGTGGGGTAAGTGACGCCGCAACTGCGTTCGAACCGTGGATTTGCGCGGACGGGGTGCCCGGCCTCATGGTGGTTGCGCCCATGTTCTGCGACTGGTTCAACGACAACGGCGTTTGCCGCCAAAGCGCCAAGACGCCAAAGTTGGCAGCAAATCACCTGGCGCTTTTGCGCTGTGGCGGTCCGGCAGTTGGGTGTTTCGTGGTCCTTGGTGTGCTTCGTGGACAACACGCCGTTGCTGTACTTTGCGCCCTTCGCGTCAGTCGTTTGTGGTGAACCACACCACAGGGAATGACAACCCTTCGTTCCTCGGCACCGCTGCGCGTTGCCTGCGGTTCGTTTGCTGCGCAAGCTGCTTCGGGCTCCTGTTCTCACGAACTGACGCCTTGCCCACATTTCTTCCTTTGACACCACCTTCGCCGGGTGCGGGGCACTATGTCGCAAGCCCTTCTATCCTTGGGATTCGCCATGGCGTTTGTTCATCTGCATACCCATTCCGATTACAGCTTCCTTGATGGGGGGGCTACGGTGGCCGCTTTGGCCAAGCGGGCTGCTTCGCTTGGCATGCCTGCCTTGGCGCTTACGGACCACGGCAACATGTGCGGCGTCCTGGACCTGTACAAGGAATGCGGCAAGCAGGGCATCAAGCCGATCCTGGGCTGTGAGGTCTACGTCGTCAGCTACGACATGCGCCTCAAGAAAGCGCCCGAGATTGACGGCGCGCCCGGCGGCGACAAAGCCGTCAAGGAAAACGCCCACCTGGTGCTGCTGGCTACCTCCGAGCAAGGCTATCGCAACCTGTGCAAAGTTGTCTCGGCCGGCTTCAAAGAAGGCTTCCACCGCAAGCCCCGCGTTGATTACGAAACTTTGGCCAAACACCGCGAGGGCCTGATCGCGCTTACCGCATGCCTGGGCGGAGAAATCCCGCAGGCGCTGATGCGTGGCCGCGACCTTGAGTCAGCCAAGTGCAAAGTCGACGAGTATCTCAACATCTTCGGCCGCGAAAACTTCTACCTTGAGGTGCAGGCGCACCGCGGCAGCCGCAGCGGCGCATTGGAAGAAGAAGTCGCGACGCGCATGTTTGAGCTGGCGCAGAAGACCGGCGTCAAAACGGTGCTGACCAACGACAGCCATTATCTTGCGCCCGACGATTACGACGCCCACAACGCGCTGCTTTGCATCAACACCGGCCGCCTGCTCAGCGATGCCAACCGCATGGATTACGGGCCCGACTTCTACCTGAAGTCGCCCGAGGAAATGGCGGCACTGTTCCCCGGCCGCCCGGAGTTGGTGGCGCACACGCTGGAAATCGCCAGCCGCGTGGACTTCACGCTCAAGAACGAGGGCTACCACCTGCCCGAGTTCAAAACGCCCGAGGGCATCAGCAGCCGCGACTATCTGCGCAAACAATGCGAAGACGGCGTGAGGCTGCGCTACGGCGAAAACGCGCTTGCCCCGGGCGCGATTCGCGACCGGCTTGAGTTTGAGCTCGCGACCATTGAGCGCATGGGCTTCAACAGTTACTTCCTGATCGTCAGCGACTTCATCGGCTGGGCCAAGCAGCGCGGCATCCCGGTCGGCCCGGGGCGCGGCTCAGCGGCTGGTGCCATCGTTGCCTACGCGCTGGGCATCACGAACCTGGACCCGCTGAAGTACAACCTGCTGTTCGAGCGCTTCTTGAACCCGGACCGCATCAGCATGCCCGATATCGACATCGACTTCTGTGTCGATCGGCGCGGCGAGGTGATCGATTACGTGCGCGCCAAGTACGGCGACGAATGCGTCTGCCAGATCGGGACCTTTAACAAGCTGCTGGCCCGCGCGGCGATCAAGGATGCCGGCCGCGTGCTGGGCGTAAACCTCAAGAAGGTGAACGAGCTGACCAAGCTGGTGCCCGTCAGCCAGGGCAAAGTGAAGCCGCTGGCCGACTGCCTGAAAGAAGAGCCCGAGTTCAAGTCGCAGTACGAAGGCGACGCCGAAACCCGCAAGCTGGTGGACACGGCCATGCGCCTCGAAGGCCTGAACCGCGGCGCGGGCGTGCATGCGGCCGGCGTCGTGATCGCCGACCGCGACGTCACGAACTATCTGCCACTGATGCGCCAGGAAGGCACCGACAAGGACGAAGACGGCAACAAGACCTACGTGCTGGCCACGCAGTACAACATGAATGAGGTCGAAGGCGCCGGGCTGCTGAAGATGGATTTTCTCGGCCTGCGCAACCTGACCATCATGCAAAAGGCGGTCGAGCTGATTGAGCAGACCGGCGGCCCGCGCATCGACCTTGACCCCGTGACGGCGCCGAAAGACGCGCCCTACAAAAGCCTGCACACGCTCGATGATGAAGCCACGTACAAGACGCTGGCCGCCGGTGACGGCTTTGGCGTGTTCCAGGTGGAATCCGAGGGCATGTGCCGCCTGCTGCAAAGCATCAAGCCCAGCACGTTTGAAGACATCTCGGCGGTGCTCGCGATCTATCGCCCGGGCCCGCTGAGTGCCGGCGTGGACAAAGAATTCGCGGCGCGCAAACACGGCAAGGTCAAAGTCACCATGCCCGGCGAGCTTGAGGGCATCGCCAACGAGGCCGCCGTCGCGCAGTTGCAGCAGATCCTGAACGACACTTACGGCACGCTGATTTACCAGGAACAGGCGATGCTGATGTCGCGCCACCTCGCGGGCTTCACGCCCGGCGAAGCCGACAAGCTGCGCAAAGCCATCGGCAAAAAGAACCAGGCCGACATGGACAAGCTGCGGCCGAAGTTCGTGCAAGGCTGCGAAAAGTCAGGCTTCGGCAAAAAGCTGGGCGAGCTGCTTTGGAACCAGATCGAAGGCTTCGGAAGCTACGGCTTCAACAAGGCCCACACGGTCGCATACGGTTTGATCACGTACCAGACCGCGTGGCTGAAGACGCATTACCGCGCGCAGTACTACGCGGCGCTGCTCAGCAGCATGATCGGCAACAACGACAAGATCATCGAATACATGCGCAACGTGCGCGCCACGGGCATGAAGGTCGTGCCGCCGGATATCAACCTGGCGGTGGCCGAGTTCACGCCGGCGGGCGACAGCATCGTGTTCGGCCTGTCGGGCATGAAGGGCGTGGGCACCAAGGCGGTCGAGAAGATCGTGGAGGCGCGGGCCAAGGTCGGCCGCTTCAAGGGCTTCATGCACTTCCTCGACAACATGGACCTGACGCAGATCAACAAGGCGGTGCTGGAATCACTCATCAAGGGCGGCGTGTTCGACAGCCTGGGCCTGAACCGGCACTCGCTGCTGGAAGGGCTCGAGCGCGCGCTGAAAGTCGCCAGTGAAGGTGCCGCCGACCGCGCCAAGGGCCAGAAGGGCCTGTTCGGTGCCAAGCCCACGGCGGCCGCGCCGGAAGACGAAGCCACCCGCGACCGCGAAGTGTTGCCCGAGAAGCCGCCGTTCACCGAGGCCGAGCGCCAGCGCCACGAGAAAGAAACCTTCGGCCTGTACATCACCAGCAGCCCGCTGGATTCATACCGCGCGACGTTTGAGAAGTTCGCGCGCCACCGTGCCAGCGATTTGAAGGAAGGCGAGATCGACGGTGCCGTGATATTGGGCGGGCTGATCAGCGGCCTGAACGTCAGCGCGATCCGCAACGAGAACAGCCGCAACTTCGGCCGCAAGATGGCCAAGTTCGACCTGCTCGATGACTCGGGCGTGGTGAAGGTGACGGTGTTCCCGGATATCTTCGAAAACAACACCGACGTGATTCAGGAAGACGCGCCGGTGTTCGTGCGCGGCATGGTGGAGTTCCAGAACGAAGATGAGCCGCCGACGATTCTGGTCAGCAAGGTCGTGCACGTGCGCGACGCGGAAACCGAGTTCGCGGGCGACCAGTCGCTGAAGTTCGACGCCGAGTTCCGGCTGTTCACCAACACCACGCCCAACGACCTGCCGCTGCTGGATGCGGGCAGCAAGGTCCGCGTCGGTGGCGCGGTGGCGGGCCTGCGCAAAGGCAAAAGCGCCAAGGGCAACGATTACGCGACGTTCAATCTGGCCGGGCCTAAGGGCAGCTTCCGGGTGCTGGTGTTCGGGCAGCTCGCCGACACCTGGGTCAGCAAGCTGGTTGAGGGCATGGGCCTGTTTGCCGTGGGCGAGCCTAACGCCGACCGCGACGGCCGCTTCGCAATCAAGGCCGATGAGCTGGTACTGGCGCAAAACGCGCGAGGCCGCTTCACCTCAGGCGTGTGTCTGACCGTGACCACCAGCGAAGTCAGCGGCGAGCTGCTTGGCAGCCTGAGCCAGGCGGCGATGCAGTTTTCAGGCCAGACGCCGCTGTATTTCAAGATATTGGGCGAAGACGGCCGCCCGCTTGAGGTGCTGCAGGCCGCCCCGGACTTCCGCGTAACGCCCACGCCGGAGTTCGAAAAGATCGTCGAAACGCTGCTGCCAAGCGGCCGCATTGAGTACGCGTCGTAGCGCTGCGTTAGCAGGCACGGCAACGGCCGCAGGCCAACAAAGCGAACGGCAACGGCGTATTCAAACAGAGCAACAGAGTCACAGAGAGAGGCCGGGACCGCCGTGAAACGCCAATTGCAGTTCTTGGCGTTTTCGCGGTGAGAGCCGTTGCCGTGCCTCGTGCCCAGGCGTCTGCATCGGCGATTTCGAACAGAGCAAAGCCGAGCCGCAATGAAAACCGAAGGCAGTTCTCCGTGACTCTTTACCTCCGTTTGAACCCGCAGTTCTTGGCAGTGAAAGCCGTTGCCCTGTTGTGGCCAAGACGCCATGGCATTGTGCCTGCGACCCGGCTTACAGCAGCTTGATCGCGCCCAGCCTGACCAGCGCCGCCAGAGTGATTGCGGCCCCGGCTGCCATGAACAGCAGGCCTGAGCCGGGCTTGCGCTTCTGCCACAATGATCGGCCGGTGACGGCCACGCCTGCCAACAGCAGCCCGACGCCCGACGCCAGCGTCAGCCACTGTGGCAACTCCAGCGGCGGCGTTTCTTTGACGGGTGCGGGCGGCGCATCAGGCGTCGTGGGCGGCGTCGGCGTGATCACGGCTTGGGACTTCACTTCGAAGTCGAAGGTGAGGCGCGGGAAGGCGTGCGCCTGCAGGTCATAGGTGCCTTCCAGCTTGCGGGGCGTGCCGCGCGTGTCCATGGCGATCATCTGGATCGCGGCGTTGGCGACGTTGTTGCGCACGCCTGTGAACGAGTACTCGACGCGATGCAGGCCCGGCGCAAGCTTGCCTTGCCACGTGAACACGAACTCGTACTCGATGCGCGCGCTGGTGGTTTCCATGCCGGCGTCGGGGTCGGCATTCGGGCGTTCCAGGTCGCGCAGCGCGAAGCGCTTGAAATCCGGGTCCATGAACAGCGGCTTGCCGTCCAGCGTGAACACCAGCGCCAGTGCCATCTCATCGGCCTGCTGGCGGAAGCGCACGTTGCGTTCGTTGGGGGTTACGGTGCCGTCGCCGTCCACGTCCAGCCCGGCGCGGAATTCGGTGTAGCTGCCGATCACGTCCTTGTAGCGGAACTGCATCCACAGCTCGAGGCCGTCTTCGACGACGCGCACCTCTGACATCAAATCGGCGCGGTCATCCAGCGGATGGGCGTGCAGCAACGGCGCAAACATCAGCAACACAAGCCAGCGCATGCCCGCAGTGTAGCAGCTTGACGGGCCCGCGCGTCCGGTGAAGATGCACGCCAACGCCAGTTGCCACCGAGGGCCGCCATGAACCAGTCCCACTTGCCGATCCGCCCGCGCCGTAACCGCAAGTCAGCGGGCGTGCGCGCCCTGGTACGCGAAACGCGCCTGCACCCGGACCAGTTGATCTACCCGGTGTTCATCCACGACAACGCCCGCGACGTGGCCCTCGAAAGCATGCCCGGCGTCAAGCGCCTCGGGCCCGCGGGCCTGCTGCGAGAGGCCGAACGCGCGCTGGACCTCGGCATCAAGGCGCTGGTGCTGTTTCCCAAAGTGCCTGAGAAGCTGAAAGACAGCGACGCCACGGAAGCCCTGAATGAAAAGGGCCTCGTGCCCAAAAGCATCCGCGCGCTCAAGAAGCGGTTCCGTGAACTGGTCGTGATCACCGATGTAGCGCTCGACCCCTACAACGCCGATGGCCACGACGGGCTTGTGCGCGGCGGCAAGATCCTGAACGACGCGACGGTCGAAGTGCTGTGCCGCCAGGCGCTGGTGCAGGCCGCCGCCGGGGCCGACATCGTGGCGCCAAGCGACATGATGGACGGCCGCGTGGCCGAGATTCGCGAAGCCCTTGACGGCGAAGGCTTTGAAGACGTCAGCATCCTCAGCTACACGGCCAAGTACGCCAGCGCATTCTACGGGCCGTTTCGCGGCGCGCTTGATTCAGCACCCAAGGCCGGCGACAAGAAGACCTACCAGATGGACCCCGCCAACACCCGCGAAGCCGCGCGTGAGGCCGCACTGGACGAAGCCGAAGGTGCCGACATTCTGCTGGTGAAGCCCGCCGGGCCCTATCTGGACATCATCCGGCGTGTGCGTGAGCAGTCGAAACTGCCCGTGGCCGCCTACCAGGTCAGCGGCGAGTACCTGATGCTGAAGGCCGCAAGCCAAAGCGGCTGGCTGAATGAACGCGCCGTCGTGCTCGAGAGTCTCGCGGGGATTCACCGCGCGGGCGCGGACATGATCTTCACGTACTACGCGCCGCAGGCCGCCAAGTGGCTGGCAGAAGGCTGATCGCGGGGTTGCATCGGGCAACGCAAAAGGCACCGGCATAGCCGGTGCCTTGTTGTGTGAGTGTGCGGGTTAGTCTTCCGAGTCTTTCTTTTCCTTCTTCTCGGGCGCTTTCTTCTCAGGCGACTTGTCGCTGTCTTCTGCCTTGGCGTTGTCCTTGGCTGTCTTCTCTTCGTTCTTCTTGTTCAGGTCTTCGTAGTACAGGTCAGTGGCGGTCTTGGTGCGCAGCTCGGTGCTCATTTCCTTCCACTTGGCCAGCTGGTCGTCGTTGACGGCCTTTTCCTTCAGCAGCTTGGCGTCGCTTTCCTCCCAGATCTTGGTCAGCTTTTCTTTGTGGTTCTTCTTCTCAGCATCCATCTTTTCGATGGTAGTGGCCTTCTTGTAGGCGGCGGCGTAGCGCTTGTCTTCTTTCTCGTTGTCTTCCCACGCGCCGCGGACGTTGCGCTTGAACTTGTCGCGCTGGGCCTTGTCGGTGAGGCCGAGGTCATCCATCCACTCGTCGATGATCTCTTCCTTCAGCGCCTTCTCGACTACTTCGCCGGGTTGGGGCACGTACTCGGGTTCTTCGGCGTCGCCAGCGTTGTTGCCCTGCCCGCGCTTGGCTTCGCGCTCTTGTTCTCGTTCTTCCTTGGCGGCCTCGCGTTCGGCCTCACGTTCTTCCTGTTCGTTTTTCTTGCCGGCGTTCTTGGCCTGCTTTTGCAGATTCTCAGCGTTCTTGTCGGCGGCGCGCTTGTATTCGTTCTGGTTGCGGCGGTACGGCGAGCGGCCCTGGGCTTCAAGGGCGGTGGCGCACACCAGCACAAGTGCCAGCGCGACGAGGGTGAGGACGTTCTTCATGGGATGGCTCCGTGGGAGATGCGCATGACACCCCGGGCGAATTGCGCGGTAGCGCAAAAAAAACCGGGCCCCGTGGGGCCCGGTTTCGGGTGTTGGCTGAGTTACTTGCCGTCTTCTTTCTTCTCGCCTTCAGCTTCTTCGTCTTCCTTCTTTTCCTTCTTGTCTTTCGATTCGTTGCCGGCACCGGTGCCTGCACCTGCGCCGCCCTTGCTCCAGTCTTCGGCCTGCTTGCGGTATTCGGCAATCTTGCGGGCGCGGATTTCATCCTGACGCACAGACTTGTCGGTGGCGCTTTCGGCGCGCATGGGCTCAGTGTCCTTGATCCACTCGGCCAGCTTTTCGTCGTTCAGGATTTCCTTCTTCTTCAGTTCCGCGTCGCAGTCTTCCCAGCACTTGCGCAGGTTGGTGTGGTGCTTCTCTTTTTCCTTGGCGAGGTTTTCCGCGTTGCTGTTGGACTTCTTCCAGGCCGCGTGCCAGCGCTTGTCTTCTTTTTCGGCCGCGTCCCAGGCCTTCTTGCCCAGCTTGATGAATTCTTTGCGCAGCTTCTTCGTTTCGCCTTCGTCCATCAGGCCCAGCTTGTTGGCTTCGACTTCAAGCCAGTCTTCTTTTTCCTGTGAGGTCTTGGTGTCGCCGGGCAGTACGCGCTCTTCGTCGCCGTTTTCGCCCCAGCCCAGGTTTTCGATGGCGCGCTTCATCCAATCGTCGCCACCACCCTGGCCTGGCTGACCCTGTCCGGGACCGCCCTGGCCGGGCTTGTCGTTCTTCTTCCAGTCGCCCTGGTTGCCACCCTTGCCCCAGTTGCCGCCGCCTTGGCCGCCGGCGCCGGGCGCGCGACCACCGCCGCCGCCGGGCATTCCGCCGCCCTGGGCAGCGAGTGCGGCGCTGAAGCTGATCAGTGCGAGCATTGAGGCCGCAATCATGAACTTGCGCATGTGAGTCCTTTACATTTTCGTTGGGGCTGCCGTGCGGCAGGTACCCAGTGAGTTGGCGTCGAGGTAGATGGTTCCCGCAAAATAGTGCGCTATACTGAATGAATCTTTCAGTCCAAGTGGTTCAAGTTTCCAGCGATTGCAAAGCATTACCCCACAGGCACTTATGGCGCAGCCCGCGAACTCGAAATTGCCCTTCGTAATTCTGGGTGCCGGGCTGCTGCTTTTGCTGGCCGCCATCGTGGTCCAGGCGATCGGTCTGGACGCCGCCCAGCAGTTTCCGTGGGGGATTCACCTCGTGACGGTACCGGCCGTGGCGCTGATCGGCGTGGCCGTAGGCTGGGCCGTACGCGACAAGCAGGCCGCCGACGAACGCGCCCGCGCCGAGATTGAAGATGAGCAGGCAAAGCGGGACGGGCCCGGTTAGCGATCCGCGTGGGCCAGCATTTCGGGCAGGATGTCTTCGGGAAGGCCCGGGCGAAGCTCGACCAGTTGGCCGTTCACGATCTTGGCCACGTAGTCGCGCCGAGGTGTGTTTTCAGGCAACAGCGCGCTGACTTGCGCCGGGATGTAGCCAGGGTAGGCACACGAAACCACGGCCCGGCCTTCACTGACCGCGCGCGAAACTTCAGGTGTTCCCTGCATGCGCTGTACCAGCGACGGGCACGACCATCACGTCGGGGGCGCGCCCACGGCAAAGAACAGCGGCACACCCAGTTCAGCGGATACTTCCTGCGCGGCCTCAAAGTCGCCGGTGATGCGGCCGCCCTCGCGGGGCAATTCACGGAACCAGAGTGTGTAGCCCAACACGCCGGCCAAGAGCAGCGCGGGCAGGATGTAGGGCAGGTTGTTCAGGAGCTTTTTCACGTAGGCAGAACACGCGTCGCGCAAGGTTTATTCACGCTGCGGGTTACTCTTTCAGCGTGAACTTGAAGCGCTTGGCGCCTTCGGGGTGCTTCAGTGTGATCGCGACCACGATTTCGTCGTTTTCGGCCAGCGGCTGCGGCTGGGTCAGCGGGTTGCCGTTGAGATATGTGCCGTTGGTGCTGCGCATATCTTCAATGAAGTAGCCGGGCCCCTGCCGGAACAGCCGGAAGTGCCGCTTGCTGATGGTCGGGATCGCAAACGCCGGGTCGCTGGGCGGCTCGCGGCCGATGGTGATTTCGTCGCCGATCGGGTAGCGCCGGCCGTCTTCGGAATCAATCAGCGCGCCGTACTTGGCGATCACCTGCACCTTGGTGTTGTTGATGCTGTCGCCAGACGGCGGGTGCGTTTCGTCTTTCTCGGCCGGTTCGTCGTCATCGACGGGCTCAAGGCTGTCGCCGTCGTCCTCTTCGTCCGTGAGGATCGGGCCCAGCATGTGGTCGATCACCGCGACACTCACCAGCGATGAAAGACCGCTGCCTTCAAAGTACTTCTGCATTTCGCCGGGCACGCGCACCAGCAGCTTGCGGCCGGCGGCGGCGTCCACGAGGCGCATGCCGACTGCCTTGAATGAGGCTTCGCCAAGGTTCTTGCAGGCACCCAGATCCAGCTCAAGTTCCGGGAACGGAAGCTGCAGGAAGCGCGCGAGTTCGCCCTCAATGGACTTCTTGAAGTCCGCGTCGCCGTCGGACTCAATGTGCAGGCGATTCCAGCGCAAGGTGGCAGGCATGCCCAAACTTTACGCGGGCCGCAGGCAAATGCCAGTGCCGACCGCGATCAACGCAGCCAGGGCGCGTCGGTCAGCATCTGAAACAGGTTGACTTCGACCCCGTGCTGCAGCAGCGGCCCCTGGATCGCCGCCCAGGCCTGCATGTGGGGGCTGGCGGCGTGGGCCTTCAGGGCCTCGCGGCTGGTCCAGTTTTCGTAGAAGACAAACACCGTGGGCTCAGTGTCACTTTGGTGCAGGTCGTAGTTGATGCAGCCGGCCTCAGCCCGCGTGGGCGCGACCAGCTTGCGCAGTTCGGCCTCGACTTCGGCTTCGCGGCCGATGCGGGCGCGAATCTTGGCGATGACGGTAAGCATGGGTGGCTCCTGCCCGGATTGTGGATTGCCTGGGTCTGGTTGGGTAGTGCTGCCGGCGCGGGGAATATCGTTCTATATCGAACTGTTATTGTGGTGTACACTGACACAGGGGGTTGGCCATGATTCGGATTCGCAAGGCGGATGATCGCGGCCACGCTGACCACGGCTGGCTGAAGACCTGGCACACGTTTTCGTTTGCCGACTACTACGACCCGGCGCACCACCGGTTTCGGGCGTTGCGCGTGATGAACGAAGACTTTGTCGCCGGGGGCTCGGGCTTTCCGATGCACCCGCACCGCGACATGGAAATCGTCACGTACGTGCTGCAGGGTGCTTTGGAACACCGCGACAGCATGGGCAACCACGGCATCATCAAGCCGGGGATTGTGCAGCGCATGAGCGCGGGCACGGGGGTCTTCCACAGCGAAGCCAACCCGCTGCCCGACACCACGACGCACCTGTACCAGATCTGGATCATGCCCAAGCACAAGGGCATCAAGCCGGGCTATGAAGAGAAAGCGCTGCCGGGTCACGACGAAAGCGGCCGCTGGGTATTGGTCGCAAGCCCCGACGGCGCGCAGGGCAGTGTCACGATCAACGCCGACACGAAGCTGTTCGCGGCCCGGCTGGGTGCCGGCGAAAGCCTGCGCTATGAGCTGCCGGACGGCCACGCGGCCTGGGTGCAGATCACGAAGGGCAGCGCCAGGCTGAACGGGCAGAAGCTCGAAACCGGCGACGGAGCGGCCGTGGAAGACGTGCGCGAGCTGATGCTGGAAGACGGGCAGGACGCCGAGATCCTGATGTTTGATCTCGATTGAGTTTGGAGGTTCGAGATTGGGGATTTGGGGTAGCACGTGGTGTTCCGAGTGCCAGTCTCAGGCTCCAAAGCTCCATCCCCCGGTTCCGCACACAAGCCCCAAGGCCGCAGGCAGTTCGGCCCTGAAGGGGCCGTTCTAACAGCCCGGGCCGAAGGCCCGGGATTGTGCCCCCATGGCAGCTCCGGCCTGTAAGGCCGGTTCAAGAAGTATGGGTGAACGACCCCTTCAGGGTCGGATTCGCGGGGCGCACACCAAACCCAGGCCTGCGGCCTGGGCTGAAAGAGGCGGCCCGTTGGGCCTGAAGGCAATAGCCAAGGCGGGAGGCGGGAGTCTTGACGCGGGAGGGTGAAGACTAGTGGCGAAGTCCGTAGGCCCCTAACCCCAAGCCCCAAACCCTAAGCCCCAAACCCTAAGCCCCCTGCCCCCGCCTACTCCACGGCGGCTGCCAGCGCTTCCCACTCGCCGTACAGCTTGGCGATTTCGGTTTTCACGGCCTCAAATGCTGTGTGCAGTTTCTGCGCTTCGGCGGCGTTGACTTTGCCGTCGGCTGAGAACGCTTCTGCCAGGCTTAGTTCCAGCTCAGCCTGTTTTGTCTCGAGCTTTTCGATCCGGGCCTCGAGCTGCTTCAACTGGTTCTTCATCCGGTGCTGCTCGCGCTGGTGCGCCTTCAGCTCTTCGCGGGCCTGCGCGCTTTCGCTGCGCCGCGCGGCCGCGGTCTTTTGGCTGTGCAGTTGCAGCGTGCCGCGTGATTGCTGCGCCTGCTGGTGCTTTTCCTGCCACCATTCGGCGAAGGTGCCGTTGAAGGGTTGCAGGCCGCAGTCCTTGAGTTCGATCACGCGATTGACCAGCTTGTCGAGGAAGTAACGGTCGTGGCTGATGATCAGCAGCGTGCCTTCGAACTCGTCGAGCATTTCCTCAAGCTGCTCGCAGGCCTGGATGTCGAGGTGGTTGGTGGGCTCATCCAGCATCAAAAAGTTCGCGCCCTCATGCACCAGCCGCGCCAGTTGCAGCCGGCTTTTCTCGCCGCCGCTCAGCGTGCCGATGGTGCGTTCGAGGTCGTCGCGACTGAACAGGAAGCGATGCAGCAGCTTCGCGGCCTCTTCGTGGCGCAGGTTGGTGACGTCCAGAAACCACTGCAGCAGCGTCGCCGATTCATCCAGCGAATGGCCGTGAATCTGGCTGTAGTCCCCGATGACCGCGCTCTTGCCGGAGCGGATGCGGCCGGCAATGTGAAACGGGCCCTCGTGCACGTCGATGTCCGGGGCCTCCCAGTTGGCATGGTTCAGGATCGCGCGGAAAAGTGTGGTCTTGCCGCTGCCGTTGGGGCCGACGAGCGCCACACGCTGGCCGAACTCGATGGTGAGGGCGGCGTTTGACAACAGACTGCGTGCGGTGTCTGGTGTGCGGGGTGCGGCGTCTGGCGTGCGGGGCGCGGCGTCTGGCGTGCGGGGTGCGGCGTCTGGCGTGCGGCGTGCGGCGTCGTTGGTACTGTGTGCCGTGTTCCTGGTCCCATGTCCTGCGTCAACTACCTCAACTGCGTCAGGACGAGTAGTGATTGTTGACTCCGCACTCCGCACTCCAGACTCGGGACTCGTCGTTCCTGACTCCGCACTCCGCACCCCAGACGCCGGACCGGGGTTCCCCCCCACTTCAATGTTCAGGCCCGACACTTCCAGCGCCATGTGCCCTTTGAACCGGCCGTCGCTGAGGCTGGCGTGGAAGCGGCGTTCGCCTTTGTCCGGGGCTTCGATCTTGTCCATCTGCTCGATGCGCATCAGCATCGACTTGGCGCGTTTGGCCTGGCCCGGGTCGTCGTAGGCGCGCGCCATATCGAGCAGTCGCCGCGCCTGGAACTGGATGCGCTTGATCAGGTTCTGCTGCGCCTTGTATTGCCGCTCTTGCAGTGCCAGCGCCTCAGCCTTTTGCCGCGTGAAGTCACTGTAATTGCCCGCCCAGCGGGTGATCTTGCGGCCGTGAAGCTCCCAGATTTCCGTGCACGTGGCGTCCAGCAAGTGGCGGTTGTGGCTGACCATTACGACGGCGGCCTCAGTGCGGCGCATGAACTGGATGAACCACTCGATGCCTTCCATGTCGAGGTGGTTGCTGGGCTCATCCAGCAGCATCAGGTCCGGCGCCTGCAGCAGGATGCGGGCCAGCGCGATGATGTTGCGTTCGCCGCCGCTGAAGGTTTCGATTGGCTGGGACCATGCGCTGCGCGGCAGGCCAAGGCCCGTCAGCACCTGTTCGATGCGCAGCTCGACTTCATAGCCGCCGGCTGATTCGTGTTCGTGTTGCAGGCGTTCGTAGTCGGCCAGCACGTCCTCGCCGGCGGCGAGGCGTTCTTCCAGTTTGTGCAGGCGTTGCTGGCGGGCGTCGTGGACGGCAAACAGCTTGCGAAGTTCATGAACCACTGTGCTGCCCGGCGTGCATTCAAATTCCTGAGCCTGGTAGGCGACGTTGAGGTTGCGCTGGCGGTGCAGTTCGCCGGCGACCGGTTCGATCTTGCCGGCGATCAGCTTGAGTAAAGTAGACTTACCGGTGCCATTTTGGCCGATCAACCCGATCTTCTGGCCGGGCTCAACGTCCAAAGTGATGCCCCGGAGCAGGTCAGGCCCGCCGTAGTGCATCGAGACGTTAGATACGGTCACTAAAGGCATTGCGCGATTTCTTGCGGGTGGATAACAGGCAGTGCGTACTAGCAGTGGTAACAACGGTTGGCGGACTTGAAATCTGCGAGTTAGAGTTTTCTGGAAACATTCACTATAGTTGTGGGTTCCCTATTGGGACCCTTCGGTGCTTTATCGGGAGAGCAACATGATCAAACTCCGGCGCACAATGCTGCTGCTGGCCCTCGCGATGCTGGCCACGCCAGCCTTCGCGCAGGAGTCGTTGGTGGGCAAAGATGCCCCCACCTTCGACGCGGGCAACTGCATCAATAAACCTGAGGCCACGACCTTTGAACAGTGCAAGGGCGACGTGATCCTCATCAAGTACTGGGGGATCAACTGAGGGCCCTGCGTGAAGGCGTTGCCTTCAATCAATGCACTTTACAACGAACACAAGGGCAAGGGCCTGCACGTGTTCATCGTCTACGCCCAAAGCCACGACCGCGCTGAAACCGAGAAGTTCCTGGCCGCGCGCGGGATTGAAGTTCCCTGCCCGCACGGCGACGCGAACTTCAACGGCTACCGCAACGGCTGGAGCGGCCTGCCATACGCCTTCGTGATCGGCCCGGACGGCAAGGTCGCCTGGGAAGGCCGCAAGGGCTATGAGGCCGTGATCAGCAAAGAGCTGGCCCGCATCAAGTACCCCGGCTTGGGCAAGCTGGAAGTCGTGAAGGAAGCCGAAAAGGCGGCCACCAAGTTCGGCACCGGCGACTTCGCCGGCGCCCGCGAAGACGCCTTGAAGCTGAAGGAAAAAGAAGCCGACAAGGAAGCCGTTGTCGCCGACGCGGACTGGATCATCGCCCGTGTTGACGCCAAGGCAGCCAGCCTGCGCAAGAAGGCCGACGACACCAAGGCCGCCAAGCGCTACCACGAAACAGTGGCCGCACTGACAGAGCTCAGCGGCAAGGGCTTCAAGGGCATGGAAGTGGCCGAAGCGGCCGCGACCGAGCTCAAGGAATTGAAGAAGGACAAGGAAGTCAGCAAGGAACTGAAGGCCTGGGACGGCTTGGCCAAGACGCTGGAAGAGAACAAGAAGGCCAAGGACAACCAGTCCAAGAAGACCGCGCTCAACAACTTCGCCAAGAAGAATGAGGGCACGGCTGCTGCAGACGAAGCGATCAAGCTGGCCTCTGAGCTTGAGTAACTGAACCCACACGAACGGCCCGGCACTGCCGGGCCGTTTGCATTCCCGGCTGTTTGTATTCAACGTAAGGCCGACGGCTTTTCCGTCACGTAGCTGGCAGGGAGCTGACTATGCGGACGACGTGGCAAACGAAACTTGTGGCGGTTCTGCTGGCGTGCTTCTGCGCGCCGGCCTTTGCGCAGTATGTGGACCTGCTGGGCAAGGATGCGCCCAACTTCGAGGCCACGGTCTGCGTGAATGAGCCCGAAGCCAACACCCTGGCAAAGTGCAAGGGCAACGTGATCCTGCTGAAGTATTGGGGCCCCAACTGACCGCCCTGCGTGAAGGCGTTGCCTTCCAATGAAAAGTTCTATCAGGAGTTCAAGGACACCGCGTTCTCGATGTTCCTGATCCAGGCGCAGGAGTTCACCAAGGACGAGATCGTGAAGTACGCCGCCGACCGCGGCCTGCACTTCCCGATCCCGCAGCGCCTTGACTGCAACTTCGTGGGCTATGACCAGAACGGTCGCGTGACGCTGCCTTACGCCTACGTGATCAGCCCCGAAGGCAAGGTCGTGTTCCAGGGCAAGACGGGATATGAGGCCGAAGTCCGCAAGCAGATCGCGCGCATTAAGTACCCCAAGCTCAAGCGCCTTGACGTCGCGGCACCGGTGGTTGCGGCTGCTACGGCCTTCGAAAAGGGCGAGTACGCACAGGCGCGCGAGCAGGCATTGAAAGCCCGCGAAGCCAACCCGGACAATTCCGAAGCCGTGGCCGACGCCGACGAGGTCGTGTTCGCCGTCGATGAGCACCTGTCGCGGATGCGCGAGAAGATCGACGCAGCCAAGGAATCCCGGCGCTACCACGACGCGATCCGCTGGCTCGAAGAGCTGCAAGGCAAGGCGTACAAGGGCCTGCCCGGCTGCGACACCAAGGCCGAAGTCACTGAGCTGAAGGCCGACAAGGCGGTGAAAGCTGAACTGAAGGCTTGGGACGCGCTGGCCAAGACAATGGAAGAAAACCAGAAGGCCAAGGACAACCAGACCCGAAAGACCGCGCTGAACAAGTTCGCCAAGAAGCACGAGGGCACGGCCGCAGCAGAAGAGGCGATCAAGCTGGCTGACGCCCTGGAATGAACTGTGGCCGCAAGCGGAGCACATGCAGGGGCGACGGCAGCGTCGCCCCTGTTCCGTTGCGCGGGGAATTGGCCGGACCGTTCTGAAACCTTGGCGGCCGGGCGACCGTTGAAGAGGTTGAGATAACGGCCAGATTGGGGGTCGAAAGTTGGACGCCCAGATTCCAGAATAGAGGTGTGCAGTGCGTCCCCGAACCGGAGAACGAGCCATCGAATCACTCGCATCCGCCCGCCGGGCCTTTGAGGCCTGCGCCGAGAAGAAGGCCTACGACCTGCGCCTGCTTGACGTTTCGGGCCTGACGATTGTGGCCGACTACTTCGTGATCTGCACCGCCGGCAGCGACGTGAATGCGCGCGCCATAGCCGACGAAGTACGCCGCGCGCTAAAAGAGCACGAACGCACGCCGATCGGTGTCGAAGGCCGCGAAGACGGCTGGTGGGTGCTGATCGACTACGGCGACATCGTAGTGCACGTCTTCCGCGAAGAAGCCCGCCAGTACTACGCCATAGAACAAACCTGGTCCGACGCCCGGGTAATCGAAACCAGCGAAGCGGCGTAAAGCGCACAATCCCAACAGAAAGCGGCCGAAGGCAATGCCTTCGGCCGCTGAGTTTTGAAGCTGCGGGCAGGATGCCCGCGGTCCTAGAACATCCCCACGATTTCGCCTTTTTCGTTGATGTCGATGTTCTGGCCGCCGGGGTTTTTGCCGAGGCCGGGCATCGTCATCATGTCGCCGCACAGCAGGTATACGAAGCCTGCCCCGGCGCTCAGCCTTGCGTCGCGGATCGGCAGCGTGAAGCCTTCCGGCGCGCCCAGCAGTTTCGCGTCGTGGCTGAAGCTGTATTGCGTCTTGGCCATGCACACCGGCAGGTGGCCGAAGCCGGCCTCTTCGAAGGCCTTGATGCGTTTGCTGGCTTCGGGGCTGAAGTCCACGCTCGCGGCCCCGTAAATCTTGGTCGCGATGGCCTCAACCTTCTTCTTGATCGGGGCTTTGTCTTCGTACGTGAGTTTGAAGTTGCGTGGCTCGTCGCAGGCCTTCACCAGCGCCTTGGCGAACTCGGCCCCGCCCGCGCCGCCCTTGGCGAATACTTCGCTGATTACGCAGTCGCTGGCTCCGGCCTCACGGGCGGCCTTCTTGACCATTTCGATTTCGGCGGGGCTTTCTGTGCCGAAGCTGTTGATGGCCACAACCACGGGCACGCCAAAGGCCTTCATGTTGCGGATGTGCCGCGTCAAGTTCGGCAGACCGGCGCGCAGGGCATCGAGGTCTTCCTTCACCAGACCTTCCGGCAGCGGCTTGCCCGCGACCACCTTGAACTTGCCGCTGTTTGACTTCAGCGCGCGCACGGTGGCGACAAGGCCCACGGCGTCAGGCACCAGGCCGCTTTGGCGGCACTTGATGTTCATGAACTTCTCGGCACCCATGTCGGCACCGAAGCCTGATTCGGTGACCACGTAATCGGCAACCTTCAAGGCAACGCGGTCGGCCACGACGCTGCTGTTGCCGTGGGCGATATTGGCAAACGGGCCGCAGTGCACGAACGCGAGGCTGCCGCCGATCGTCTGCAGGATGTTCGGCTTGATTGCGTCGCGCAGAATCGCCGTCATGGCGCCGGCAACTTTGATGTCTTCGGCGGTGACCGCCTTGCCCTCATTGTTGAAGCCCACCACCATGCGGCCGAGGCGCTGGCGCAGGTCCTTCAAATTCTCGGCCAGGGCCAGGATGGCCATCACTTCGCTGGCGACGGCGATGTCAAAGCCGGTTTCACGCGGGATGCCATTGCCGTGCAGGCCGGTGATGATGTTGCGCAGGTCGCGGTCGTTGATGTCCATGCCGCGGCGCAGGTTGATTGAGTCAACGTCGATGCCCAGTGCGTTGCCGTTGAAGATGTGGTTATCCAGAAATGCGCAGGCCAGGTTGTTGGCAGCCTGCACCGCGTGGATGTCGCCGGTAAGGTGAATGTTCAGGTCTTCAGGCGGAATCACCTGTGCCTGCCCGCCGCCCGCCGCGCCGCCCTTGATGCCGAACACCGGGCCCAGGCTGGCCTGCCGGATGCAGCAGGCGGCCTTCTTGCCGATGTGGGTCAGCCCCATTGTGACGCCGATGGTGTTGGTGGTCTTGCCTTCGCCCAGTGGTGTGGGGCTGATTGCGGTGATGTCGATGAACTTGCCGTTGGGGCGATCTTTCAGCCGGTCGATGATCGACAGCTTCACTTTGGCCTTCACGTCGCCGTAAAGTTCAAGCTCGTCGCGGTTGATGCCGTAGCGTTTGGCGATGACTTCGATGTTTTCAAGCTTGGCGGCGCGCGCGATTTCGAGGTCCGGCTTCATGTCGGCTCCTGGTCAGGATGATTATTGGAAGGCCGGATTCTAGCGGCGCGGGGTACAAGCGAAAGTGCCGCCTGATCAGTCGCCCCAGAACCAGGTGTCGGCCGCACCGTCGGTCAGCGCTTCCACGCCGCTACCCGCGTAGCCGCCGGCAATGGCGAGGCGTCCCACGGCCGAGTCCCAGACCCCCGCGTGCTGCCAGCGCCCCTGTGGAATCGCGACGGGCGGCGCAATCTGCGTAAACGTGTCGGTCGTAAGGTCCAGCGTGTACAGGTCGGCGTAGGCAGCGCTGCCCAGCACGCCGCCGTGGATCACCGCGCGCTGCCCCGCGGCGTCATGCACCATCACGTGATACAGGCGCGCGGCCGGTACCGTGCCACCCGGCGCAAGCGTCGCCCAGTCCATCGCCCCCAGGTCAAGCTCAACCAGCTGATTCACAGTGCCCGAGCCCGTGTGGCCGCCGAAGAACACAATGCGATTGCGCGGCGCGTCGTACACCGCGCCCGGACTTACGCGAGCAGTCGGCACCGTGCCCGAAGGCGTCACCGTGGACCATGCCAGCGTGCCCAGATCAAGCCGGCGCACGTCGTTGCGATAAGTGCCGGTCTGGTCCATACCGCCCCAGATGTACATGAAGCCACCGGCCACGACGGCCACGTGGTTGGCGCGCGGCCCCGGGTTGGCGCTGGTGGCAAGCAGTTGCCAGGAAGGCGATACACCAAGATTCAGCGCCCAGACTTGATTCGAGATTGTGGAGTGAGCGATGCCCTGGCGCCCGCCGTACAGGATCATGCGCGGCGGCACCGACGAATTGTCGTAGACCATCGTGGCGGCACGGCGCGGCGAAGGCCACGTGCCGGTGGCGTCCAGCGGCGTCCACTGCGCGACCGGTGAGCCAAGGTCAAGCTGGAACATGCCGCCCTGGTGCGCGTTGCCCGTCAGGCCACCAAACGCAATCATCCGGTTGCCCACGGGGTCATAGGCCGCGGCTGCCGATGCCATACCGCCCGGGGCCTGGCGGTTGTGCGCGTCGCTCCAGCCCGCGGCCGTATTGCTGGTGTCCATAACCCACAGGTCGGCCACAGCCTGGAAATCGGCGTAGCCATAACCCATGTACAGGTTGCCGGCGCTGTCGAACGTGGCCTGGTGGTGCTTGCGCTCAATGGGGATGCCGCCCCCGTGGGCCACCGGCCACCACGCCGCGTTGAAGCCCGACAGGTCCAGCCGCCACATCTGGAAGCTTGCACCGGCTGAAGTTTCGCCGCCGTGGACGTACGCGTCCGTCAGCGTCGGGTGCATCGCATAGGCGAAGTAGGCCGTGGGCGGCATCGCGAAGCCGCCGGCGCTTATGTCACCCCAACTTTCGGAGCCCGGGCTAGTGAGGTCCAGCGCCCATACGTCGTTCAATCGTCCGGCCGCAGACACGCCGCCAAATGCCACCAGCCGGTTCCAGCTGCTGTCATAGACCAAACCGTGGGCCTGGCGCGCGGCCGGGGGCCCGCCGGTTGGGGCCAGCAGCGTCCAGGTGTTGCCCGCGAGGTCGTAGCTCCAGGTTTCGTTCGAGTACGTGGTGGTCCAGCCGCCGAACAGGAACATGCGGTTCAAAGTGGTGTCGATAGCCACCTGGTGCAGATAGCGCGCCGCAGGGCCGCTGGCGAGCTGCGTCCAGACCGGTGTTGCCAGCGACAGGTCAAGTTGCCACAAGTCGCCCAAGGTGTTGTTCGAGGCACCGATGCCGCCGTGCACCAGCAGGCGATCGCCCGCCGCGTCGTAGGCGTAGGCCATGTACACGCGCGCGGCCGGCTTCACGCCCGGCACACTCATCAGCGCCCAGGCGGGTTCCGGCAGGCTGCGGTCCATCACCCAAAGTTCCGTGAAGTAAGTGCTGTTGTCCTTGCCGCCCCACAGGATCAGACGGTCATGCCCGACGTGGTCATGCACCAGCATGTGGCCCCAGCGGCCGTGCGGGTATTCGCCCGTGGCCACGCCGCCGCTTTGCCACGCGGGCGCGCCCGATGTGGACAGCAGGCTCAGCGCCGTCAGCGCAAAGCCGCCCGTGCCCAGCCCGCCAAAGAATGCCGCCTGGTCGCGCGAGGTGTCGAATGCACCCGCGCCGGTGACGCGGCCAATGCCGGCGTTGTCGTCGGCCGCAAGTTCAGTCCACGTGTGCGCGCTGGGGCCGCTGAGGGCCAGCTGCCACACATCGCGCAGGATTGTGCCGCTGCGGTAGCCACTTTGGACAATCAGCGTGTTGCCGGCCGCATCGTGGGTGTATGAGGCGAAGTAGCGTGCACCGGCGGTGCCGGTGGGTGTGATCTGCGCCCAGGTGGGGGTAACGCCGAGCGTAAGCTCATGCACCTCGTCGGTCTGGCCTGTGGGGCCGTAGCCGCCGTAGATCACCAGCCGGTTGTTCACACTGTCAAACACTCCGGCCATGCCCCAGCGACCCGTGGGTGCAGTGCCCAGCGGGGCCATGGCTGCAGCCGCCCAGGTTGCGCCGCCGCCTGCCAGGGAAAGTTGCCAGGCGTCGTTCATATTGCCGGTGCCGCCGATACCGCCGAACAGGATCGCGCGTTCGTTGACTTCGTCGATGATGAAGGCGCTGCCGTAGCGCGCACTGGGGAACGCCGGTGAACCGGTGCCGACAAGCAGCCACGACTCCGAGCCGCGCGTCAGGTTCAGCTGCCAGAGTTGGTTCGTGTAGCCCGTGGCATCGTTGAAGCCGCCGAACACCAGCATGCGTTCGTTGGCGGATTCATAGATCGCGTTGTGGTACTGCACCGGCGAAGGCGGCGTGCCCGCGATGTTCAGGCGCTGCCAGCCGGCGGCAAAAGCCGCGTTGCGTTCATACACCCAGGTTTCGTTGGTGCGGACGTTGTTGCGCTTGCCCGCGAACACCACGAAGCGGTCGTTGACGCTGTCATAGACCATCGTGTGGCCGAACACGCCGGTCGGTGCCGACACGGCAGCACTGTGCCGCGCCCAGCCGCCCTGGCGCTGTAGTGTGCGCACTGCGCTGCCGCTCACGCCGGGGTTGACGCCGACGAAGGGTGCAAGGGTGAGTGTGTAGTTGCCTGTGACGTGGCGTTCGGTGGCGTAGGCATCCCAGCGGAAAGTGACGGTGGTGCCCGCGGGCACGTCTTCAATCACGTTGCCAGACACCACGAAGCCCGGCGCATCCAGGATGTAAGCCGCCTGTGCGCCCAGCCCGCGGTCATAGGTGACATGGATGTCGGCAAGCACAGGCCCGGTGCCGTTGACAGTGGCCTGCACGGTAAGCGGCCCGCCAGTGTCGGCGCTGATCGTGACGCCGGTGACGCTGACGGCCACAGTGCCCGTGCCATTCAAAGTAATGTCGGTGGTAGTGCCCGGCACACCACTCGAGTTGCTGGTGATGCGCAAAGACATGCTGCGAGGCCCGGAAACTGTGGGCGAGAAGGTGGCATTGAACTGGACGTTGCCGCCAGCCGGGATCACGGTCGGCGGCGTCGGAGCGCCGGTGAAGCCCCAGTCGCCGGTGTGACCAGCGAAGGCGAGGTTGAGCGCCGACAGCGTCAGGTCGCCGGTGCCCACATTGTTGATCGTGATCGGCGTGGCCGCAGACGACGAGCCGAGGTTCACACTGCCGAAGTTGACCGGCGTCGTCACCGAGATCAACCCTTGCAAGCCGCTGCCGTTCAGAACGATGTCAGTAGTGGTGCCCGGGACGCCGGCATCATTCGAAGTCACGCGAATGGTCATGCTGCGCGCGCCGGCCGCAGTGGGTGTGAATGTCGCGTTGAACTGGATGTTCCCGCCAGCCGGGATCACGGTCGGTGGCGTCGGAGCGCCGGTGAATCCCCAATCGCCCGTGTGACCAGCGAAGGCCAAATTCAGTGCGGACAGAGTCAGGTCACCGGTGCCCACATTGTTGATCTGAATCGGTGTGGCTGCGGACGACAAACCCAGATTCACGCTTCCGAAGTTGACCGGCGAGGTCACGCTGATCAGGCCCTGCAAGCCGTTGCCGTCGAGAACGATGTCGGTGGTGGTCCCCGGGACACCGGCATCGTTGCTGGTGACTCGGATCGTCATGCTGCGAGCGCCCGCGGCCGTGGGAGTAAACGTCGCGTTGAACTGAATGTTGCCGCCAGCCGGGATCACGGTCGGCGGCGTCGGAGCGCCGGTGAAGCCCCAGTCGCCGGTGTGACCAGCGAAGGCGAGGTCCAGCGCTGAGAGGGTCAGATCGCCGGTACCTACGTTGTTGATTGTGATCGGCGTGGCCGCAGACGACGAACCCAAGTTCACACTGCCGAAGTTGATCGGCGTGGTCACTGAGATAAGCCCCTGCAAGCCATTGCCGTTGAGAACGATGTCGGTATTCGTGCCAGGGACGCCCGCGTCGTTCGAAGTCACACGAATGACCATGCTGCGCGCGCCGGCCGCAGTCGGTGTGAACGTGGCGTTGAACTGCACGTTGCCGCCAGCGGGAATGACAGTCGGAGGCGTCGGCGCGCCGGTGAAACCCCAGTCCGCGGTGTGGCCGGCGAAGGCCAGGTTCAGTGCTGACAAGGTCAGGTCGCCCGTGCCCACGTTATTGATCGTGATCGGAGTGGCCGCCGCCGACGAACCCAGGTTCACACTGCCGAAGTTGACTGGTGTGGTGACGCTGATTAGGCCCTGCAATCCGTTCCCGTTGAGGACGACGTCGGTGGTTGATCCAGGCACGCCCGCGTCGTTCGAAGTCACGCGGATTGTCATGCTGCGAGCACCCGCCGCAGTGGGCGTGAACGTGGCGTTGAACTGCACGTTGCCGCCAGCGGGAATGACAGTCGGAGGCGTCGGCGCGCCGGTGAAACCCCAGTCCGCGGTGTGGCCGGCGAAGGCCAGGTTCAGTGCTGACAAGGTCAGGTCGCCGGTGCCCACGTTGTTGATCTGAATCGGCGTTGCAGCCGACGAGGAACCCAGGTTCACGCTGCCGAAGTTTACCGGCGTCGTGACGCTGATCAGGCCCTGAAGGCCGTTGCCGTTCAGAACGATGTCGGTATTCGTACCTGGGACACCAGCATCATTCGAAGTCACGCGGATGGTCATGCTGCGCGCGCCGGCCGCAGTGGGTGTGAATGTCGCGTTGAACTGGATGTTCCCGCCAGCCGGGATCACGGTCGGTGGCGTCGGAGCGCCGGTGAATCCCCAATCGCCCGTGTGACCAGCGAAGGCCAAATTCAGTGCGGACAGAGTCAGGTCACCGGTGCCCACATTGTTGATCTGAATCGGTGTGGCTGCGGACGACAAACCCAGATTCACGCTTCCGAAGTTGACCGGCGAGGTCACGCTGATCAGGCCCTGCAAGCCGTTGCCGTCGAGAACGATGTCGGTGGTGGTCCCCGGGACACCGGCATCGTTGCTGGTGACTCGGATCGTCATGCTGCGAGCGCCCGCGGCCGTGGGAGTAAACGTCGCGTTGAACTGAATGTTGCCGCCAGCCGGGATCACGGTCGGCGGCGTCGGAGCGCCGGTGAAGCCCCAGTCGCCGGTGTGACCAGCGAAGGCGAGGTCCAGCGCTGAGAGGGTCAGATCGCCGGTACCTACGTTGTTGATTGTGATCGGCGTGGCCGCAGACGACGAACCCAAGTTCACACTGCCGAAGTTGATCGGCGTGGTCACTGAGATAAGCCCCTGCAAGCCATTGCCGTTGAGAACGATGTCGGTATTCGTGCCAGGGACGCCCGCGTCGTTCGAAGTCACGCGAATCGTCATGCTGCGAGCGCCGGCCGCGGTGGGGGTAAACGTGGCGTTGAATTGGACGTTGCCGCCAGCGGGGATCACCGTAGGCGGAGTCGGAGCGCCGGTGAAGCCCCAGTCGCCGATGTGACCCGCAAAGGCGAGGTTGAGCGCGCTGATCGTGAGATCGCCGGAACCAACGTTATTGATCGTGATCGGAGTGGCCGCAGAGCTGCTGCCAAGATTCACGCTGCCGAAGTTGACCGGCGTGGTCACTGAGATCAACCCTTGCAAGCCATTACCGTTGAGGACGATATCGGTCGTGGTGCCCGGCACACCGGCGTCGTTCGAAGTTACGCGGATCGTCATTGACCGCGCACCGGCCGCTGTGGGTGTGAATGTCGCGTTGAACTGAATGTTGCCACCGGCCGGGATTACGGTCGGCGGAGTCGGCGCGCCCGTGAATCCCCAGTCCGTCGTGTGACCCGCGAAGGCCAGGTTCAGCGCTGACAGAGTCAGGTCGCCGGTGCCGATATTGTTGATCTGGATCGGCGTGGCTGCGGACGATGAACCCAGGTTTACGCCGCCGAAGTTCACGGGCGTCGTCACTGAGATCAGGCCCTGCAACCCCGTTCCATTCAGCACGATGTCGGTCGTAGTGCCCGGCACACCGGCGTTGTTGCTGGTGACTCGGATTGTCATGCTGCGAGCGCCCGCGGCCGTGGGAGTAAACGTCGCATTGAACTGGATGTTGCCGCCTGCGGGGATGACAGTCGGCGGAGTCGGCGCGCCTGTGAACCCCCAGTCGCCCGTGTGACCAGCGAAGGCGAGATTCAAAGCAGACAGGGTCAGGTCACCGGTACCCACGTTGTTGATTTGGATCGGTGTCGCTGCCGAACTGCTGCCCAAGTTCACGCTGCCGAAGTTCACCGGCGTCGTGACGCTGATCAGGCCCTGCAAGCCTGTCCCGTTCAGCACAATGTCGGTTGTGGTACCCGGCACCCCGTTGCTGTCACTTGTCACGCGCAGCGTCATGCTGCGGGCACCCGCTGCCGTTGGCGTAAACGTAGCATTGAACTGCACATTGCCGCCCGGGCCGATCACTGCTGGCAGCGCGGGTAGCCCGGCGAAACCCCAATCGCCCGTGTGGCCGGCGAAGGCGGTGTTGATCGCGCTGATTGTCAGGCTGCCGGCACCTGTGTTGTTGATCGAGATGGGTGTGGCCGCGGACGATGAACCCAGATTCACGCTGCCGAAATTCACCGGTGTCGTGACGCCAATCAGCCCCGGCAGCGCCACGCCTGTGCCGTTCAGGACGATGTCCGTGGTGGTTCCGGCCGCACCGCCGGTGTTGCTGGTCACGCGGATGGTCATGCTGCGCGGCCCGGCGGCCGTGGGCGTGAACGTCGCGTTGAACGTCAGGTTGCCACCCGGAGTGATCACGTGCGGGAACGGCGGCAGCGCGCTGAAGCTCCAGTCGCCGGTGTGGCCGGCAAAGGCCGTGTTGATCGAATTGAGGGTCAGGTTACCCGCGCCGGTGTTGTTGATGGTGATCGGCGTAGGCGCAGAGCTGCTGCCGAGGTTTACGTTACCGAAGTTGACGGGCGTGGTCACGCCGATCACGCCCGGCACGGTGATGCCAGCGCCGGACAGCGTAAAGGTGCGGGTCAGTCCAGTCTGCGTGCCCGTGTTGTACGTGACAACAAGGTTGGCGTTGCGCGGCCCGGCCGCACCGGGCGTGAAATTCAGTTGCACGTCGTGGGTTGCTGCGGGTGCCAGCGCCACGGGTGTGCCCGTTGGGCCAGCGAAGCTCCAGTCCGCGGCGTGGGTGCCGGTGAGTGCGATGTTGGTGACGGTCAGGTCAATCGCGCCGATGTTGGTGATGGTGTACGTCTGTGGCGAAAAGCCTGACAGCACGCCCACGGTGCTGCCGCCCCAGTCAGCCAGGCCCGTGACCTCGGGAATGCCCGGCGGCAGATATTCGACCTGCCAAGAGATCAGACGGCCCGTGCTGAAAGCGTCGCCCGCGTCGTCCACCACGGCCAGCGTCCAGGTGCCGGCCGGCGAAGCGCCGTAGCGCAGCAGCATGTCGGCCGCATCTTCGACGTAATAGTACTGCGACGTGAAGGGCGCCGCGCCCGCGCCCTGGCCCGCGATGTTGGCGCCGGGCTGGAACACGGGGTCGGTAGCGCGGGTCAGGTTGGCGTACACGATATCGTCGGTGCCGCTGCCGTAGTCGTCGCCGGTGCCGCCGTTGTCGCTGGTCAGTTCAATCACCCCGGCAGGCCCAGCCCCGGTGTAGGGGCCGGCCCAGGTCACGCCCGGCGGTATCAGGTAGATATCGAGGTCCTGGTCGGCCGGGTGGTCGATGCGCAGGCCGATGCGCAGTGCGGCCACGGTTTCGGTGGTCGGCGGGATCACGATGCTGTTGGTGATGCCCGCGGTGCTGGCGTTGGGGATGCCAATGCCGCCCGTCGGGGTGCTGGTGAACACGCGGGCGGAATCCAGCGGGTGCGGGCCGGTATCCTGTGGGAACGTCGCCATCACAGCCAGCGATGCCGTGACATCCGCGCCAGAAGCGACCCGGAACGCGATGGCGTTGTTGGCCGGGGATGCGAGCACGTCGGCCACCAGGATCCAGTTTTCGAACGTGTTCGGCGCCAACACACGGTTGACCGTGAAGCTTGCCGTAGTTGAGGCCGGTGCCAGCGTCGCCGTGGCCAGCAGCACGTCGCCGGGTGTGAGTGTGCCGGAGTTGTCGGCGTCGTGCATCAGGCGCAGCGCGCTGAGATTATTCAGCAGCACGCGCCCGGCGGCTTCGGTGAAGGTGACCGTATTGATCGTGGCGCCCGTGCTGCCGGTGGCGAACTCGTATTGCCCGGCCACGTTGTCATTCGAGCCGCGCTTGAAGGGTGTGCCCGGTGCGTTGGCGAAGCCTGCATTGAGGGTAACCGAGGGCGGCATGTTGCCAAAGCCCCACACGTTGATCGGCACGGCGCTGCCGACAAGCCCGTCGTCGTTGCACACGACATCCAGGCTTGCGCTGCGTACGCCTTGCGCGGTGGGGGTGAAGCTGGCGTTGAAGTTCACGCTGCCGCCAGCCGGGACGTTGAAGGGGAACGCGGGCGCGGGTGTCAGCGCAAAGTCGGCCGGTGCGGCACCGCTGAAGTTGATGCCGGTGACGCTGAGCGGGTAGTCGCCTTCATTGCTGATGGTGAAGGTGCGCGGGCTGACGGCTGAAGTAGCGCCGACCACGCTGCTGCCGAAGTCCTGCACGCCGGTCAGTTCAGCCTTGGGATGGGCCAGATACTCGACTGTCCAGGCCAGCAGTGTGCCGCCAGCGTTGCCGCCGCCGCCCGCATCGTCGGCGACAACGAGCGTCCACGAACCCGCGGGGTTGGTGCCGTACAGCGCGTTCCACGCCGCCTGACCCTCAGGGCGATAGCCTGCGGCCAGCGTAAATGGCGCTGCGCCGCCGGTGATCAGGTTGTTGGTGGGCCAGGTCGGGTCCAGGTTGGTGCTGAAGAACGTGAACACGTAGGGGCCATTGGCGGCACCCGTGCCGAAGTTGTCGCCGTTACCGCCGTTGTCGGTACTCATGTCGATCACGCCGGCCGGCGGTGCGCCCGATGTGTACGGCCCGTTCCAGTCCACACCCGGCGGCAGCAGGTAGCAATCCACGTCCTGCATGCGGTTGTGATCGAGACGAATGCCCACGCGCACGCCACCGATCAGGTCGTCCGTCGCCGGAATCACGATCGTGCTGCGCACCCCGAAGGCTTGCGCGTCTCGCATAAAGCTGCCACCCAGCGGTGCGCTGGTGTACGTGCGCGGCCCGGCGATGCGATGAAACCCCGCGCGGATCGGGAACAGACCGCTGCGCGCGGCCGTGGCCACGAAGTCACTGGCCTGCAGAATCTGCATCGAAATGCCGCTGGCGGCCGGTGTGCCCAGCACGTCGCCCACCAGCAGGAAGCGCCGCGTGACGCCGGCCGGCATCGCCTGTGGCGCGCCGAAGCTTAGCGTGATGGTGGAGGCGCCGGGCGTGAGCGTGCCGGTCATGGTCTGGGTTTCGCCCGGGTCCAGCACGCCGTTGTTGTTCAGGTCTTCGTGCAGGGCAATGCGCGAAAAGCTGGTGTTCAGGGCCACACCGTTCTCGCTGCGCACGATCACGGAGGTCAGGGTGCCCGCGCCCACGCCTTCGAACTCAAAGTGGCCAAGCACCTGGTCGGCCGCACCGGTGACTACGGTGCTGCCGGGCTGGTTGGCCGGTGAAAGGCGCGCGATCAGCGCCGGGCTGGTGACTGGCGTGTACTCAACCTGCCAGCTCACGAGTGTGCCGGTATCTATGGCCCAGCCGTCCACGACAATCAGCGTCCAGTCGCCGCTGGGGTTGGTGCCGTACAGGTTGTCGAACGCGTACTCAAGCTCAGGAATCCAGCGAGTCTGGCTGGTGAAAGGTGCCGCGCCACTGCGGATGCTGGTGGTCGCCGCCAGCACCGGGTCGCGCGATGAACGGAAGTTGGTGTACACCGTGCCGCCGCCGCTGCCGCTGCCGTAGTTGTCGCCACCCCCGCCATTCTTGGTGGATAGCGTGACGACGCCGGGCGGCGGCTCAATCACCGGGCCGTTGTTGATGGTAGTGTACGGCGGGTTCCAGGTGACTCCCGGCGGCAGCAGGAACAGGTACAGGTCCGCGTCGTAGGTGTGGTTGATGCGTACCCCGACGCGAAGCGAGCGCACACGGTCACTTGTCGCGGGCACCGTTATCGTATTGGTGACGCCGTTGGGGTCATTGTCCGGGATTGCCACGTTGGGCGTGGACGTGAACGTCTGCGCGACCAATGGGCCGGCAGCAAGCAGCAGCAAAATCAGCCAGAAGCGTGCGTTCAAGTCAGTTCCACCAAGGGCAAGAAGTATCGCATATGGAGGAAGCAAAGGGTACGAGAAAATCACCAGTTGCATGCATAACGCACCAAGTGCACACTTCGCTGCAACGACCGATAATCAAGATACTTGCAGTCTTCGATGTGCGCTGCCCCGGCCCCGAAATCGACCCACTTCGAACACCGTGTCTGATCCTGCTGCAAACACACAAACCGCCAATTCTCCAATAGTTATGCCCACACTTCCCATGCCGCGCAGGCCCGATACGAATGTCCCCGGAGAATTCATGCCGTCGGATGTTCTGATTGATCCCGCATGGTGCGTCGCCACCCAGCGCTCAAGCGCCGTGCGTGAGTTGGCGGCCTCACTGCGTATCCCGGAGCCTGTGGCGCGGGTGCTGATCAACCGTGGCGCCGGCGATGTGGATGTGGCCCGCCAGTTCCTGAACCCGAGCAGCGCCCACCTGGAAGACCCGTTTGCGTTCGCGCAGATGGAACTGGCCGTCGCGCGCATCCTGAAAGCTCTCGAGCGCGGCGAAAAGATTCTCGTGCAAGGTGACTACGACGTGGACGGCAGCGCCAGCGCGGCATTGCTGGTCAACCTGTTCAAGCTGCTGGGCCATGAAGTTGAGGCCAGCATCCCCAGCCGTGCCGAAGACGGCTACGGCCTGAACGCGCGCGTGATTCGCGATGCCGCCCAGCGCGGCGTCACGCTGCTGATCACCTGCGACAACGGGACCACCGCCAACGCCGAAATCGCGCTGGCCCGCGAGCTCGGCGTCGACACCATCGTGACGGACCACCATACGGTGGGCGAGACATTGCCCGACACCGTGGCCCTGCTGAACCCACACGTAGCCGGCGAAAAGCTGCGCTTTCGCGACCTGTGCGGTGCGGGTGTGGCCTTCAAGCTGGCATGGGCGCTGCTGCAGCGCACCAGCAAGGGCGGGCTTACGCAGGCGGCCAAGGACTTCCTGGCGGGCGCGCAAAGCTTGGTCGCGCTGGCCAGTGTAGCCGACGTGGTGCCGCTGACCGGCGACAACCGCGTGCTGACCAGCTTCGGCCTGCGGCTGATGCCCGAAAGCCCAAACCCCGGCATCCGCGCACTGCTGGAGACCAGCGGGGTTGAAGGCGTGCCCTCGGGCACCGATGTCGGATTCAAGCTGGCGCCGCGCCTGAACGCGGGCGGCAGGCTGGGCCGCGAGTCGCTGGCGCTTGAGCTGCTTACCGCAAGCTCGTACGGCGAGGCCGTGAAGCTCGCCGCTGAGGCCGACCAGCTCAACCGCGAGCGCCAGACTGTCGATCGCAAACTTACCGCTCTGGCCGAAGAAATCGTCGAGGCTGACGCCACATACAGCGAAGACCGCATTCTCGTCGTCGCCCACGACAACTTTCACCCCGGCGTGGTCGGCATCGTGGCAGCGCGCATCTCGCGCCGCTTCAACAAGCCCGCCGTGCTGGTGGCCATGAATGGTGAAACCGGGCGCGGCAGCGGCCGCAGCATCCCGGGCTTTCACCTGTACAACGCATTGTCGGAGTGCGCCGGGCTGATGCAGCGCTTTGGCGGGCATGAGCAGGCGGCGGGGCTTGAAATCACGCGCGAGAAGCTGCAGCACCTGCGCCGCGCGGTGAATGACATCGCCGGCAAACACGTGATGCAGGCCGACTACGCGACGCCGACGCTCGAGATCGACGCGCGCGTGCCGTTGTCCGAACTTGATCTGGCCACCGCGCGCCTGTTGCAGAGTCTTGAGCCCTTCGGACAGGGCAACCCTGAGCCCGTGTTCATGGCCGACGAAGTGGAAATCGCGGCGCCGCCCCGCGTGGTCGGCCGCGGCACGGGGCACCTGAGCCTGATGCTGAAGCAGCTGGGGCGTGAGGCCGAGCCGGCCATCGCCGCGCCGGACCTGTTCAGCGGCGACAGCGGCCGCCGCGCCGCTGTGAAACCCGGCATCGCGATCAAGGCCATCGGCTTTGGAATGGGCGACCGGGTTGAGCAGTTCGCCAAGGGCTCGAAGGTGCGCATCGCCTACACGCCGCGCATCAGCACCTTCCGCGGCTACCCGGAACTTGAGATTGAGCTCAAAGACATCCGCCGCTGAAGAAACGGCCAGGCGATGAACGCTCAGACGATGATCGCGTAGTCGCGCAGGTCGCGGGTCAGCGCGCGGAGGTACATTGCCAACACGAAGCCCACGCAGATCACGTCCGGCGCGTCGCCCTTGGTTTCAAAGCGCAGGCCCAGCGTGCGTCCGGCATCATCGTCCAGCGCGATCAGCAATTCGCCGTATTCAGTCCCGTCGGGGTCTTTGCCTTTGCTGACGCGGATCGCCCTGCGCTGGCCGCGCGAATACTCGGGGTTCGTGGCGTGGCTGAAGTAGCGGTCCACGAACTCGCGATCCAGCCGCGCAAACGCTTCCTGCACCACCGACGCGTGGCCGTGCTCGGACCAGTTCACGTTGACGGCCCCGGTGTTGCGAACCCAGTGCTTGAGCTGGTCCTCGAGGCGATTGGCGACGACTTCGGTTTTGCGCACGTTGCTGCGGGTCAGCATCAGGGTGCGGGCGCGTTGCTCGAATGACTTGCGGTGCGTGGACTCGATTTCGGCGCGCAGCCGGTACAACTCTTTGGACTGGTCGCTGACCTGCTGCTTCAGTGCATCGCGCTGGGCGTCCACTTCATTGAGCAACTGTTCGGCGGCGCTGAGTTCGCCGGCCAGGCCGGCGAGTTCTTTGTCGTGCTCGGCGACGGCCCTTTCGTGGTCGCCCAGTTCGCGGGCTTTGTCGGCAAGGTCTTTGGCGTTGGCCAGTGCAACGGTGATGCCGCCGGGGCCCTGCCCGCCGCCGATTTCGTTCAGGCCCTTCATCAGGCGTTCGCGCTCGGCCTGGGCGCGGTCGCGCTGGGCCTGCACTTCGGCCATGCGCTCGCGCAGGCTGGCCAGGGTCTCGGCCTGCTGCTCACGGACGGCATCGTGCTGGTTCACAAGCTGGGTGTTGCCGCCGCCGGCGGCCTGTGACTGCAGGTAGCGGCGTCGCAGCCACAGGTGACCGCCGAGCAGTACACCGAACGTGACGACTCCGATCACCACGGGGCGGATGATGTCGCCGGGATCAAGTGCCAGGAAGCTCATGCCGCGATGATAGCGGCGCGTGCGGGCAACAGAAACGGCGGACTCACCCGGAGTCCGCCATTGCGGAAAGGCTGTGCTGCTGGTCGCGGGCTACTTGTTGACCACGCGGGTCTTGGGCAGGCCGGTGACGTTTTCGCCGTCTTTCCAGCGACGTTCGATTTTGAGCTGGTCAAGGCGCTCCTGGCGCTTGAGAACGCTGCGCTTCTTGGCGCCGAGACCGCTGGTCTTGAGTGAACGATGGCGTGACATGGCAACCTCCGATTCGGGCCGGGGAGTGTACGGGGCGCGCGTACCATGTCAACCGGTGGGCAGCACGGGCGGCTACAGCACGCCGTCGACGGGCTTGAAGCTGGGCCAGGCTGCTTCGGCTTCCTGCAGGCTGATCAGCGGGGCGATCTCGCACAGTTCTTCCAGCCGCTTGCGGATCTTCTTGACCGCCTTGTGCTCGGCGATGTTGGCACCGGCACCGTCAGCGAGCTCGAACACTTCCAGGAAAGTGCCGTCTTCAGCTTCCATCAAGATTGGCGCGCGTTCCGTGACCAGTTGCTCAACCCGCAGCGTGGCGTGGTGCGAGCGAATCGCGTCCAGCATCAGCGCGCGGCTGGTCTGCACGAAAGGCCGGTAGAGTCCGATCACGATGCGCGCCATGGCTGCCTCCGGGTCAGGGTTCGCCACGATGGTTCGGGCTCTCAACTTCCGCAAGCCTTGAGGCCGTCGGAGCGACAGCCCCGGCGACTGCAAGCTGCACCAAGGCAGCCGGGATCACGAACCAGCCCGCCCCGGTCAGCAGCATGATCACCGAAGCAAACAGGCACGGGCCCTCGGCCATCGCCGAAAGCACGATCATACGCGCGCGGAAAATCGCCATGCGTCCGGCCGCATCGGGCGCGACCTTCATGCGCGCGGCCATCTGCTTGTGGATCAGCAGCATCGGCATCAGCGAAAGCGCGGGCAGCACCATGGCCACCAGCTTGAGGGTGCCCTCAAGTGCCGTGTCACCAAAGCTTCCCACAGGGCCCATCACAGCGGCCAGGGCAAAGAAAACCACGGTCATGCCATGGATGCCCAGAAAGACAGTCCAGGAAGCAGCGGCAGCGCGAGGGTCAGGTCCATTCATCGCTGCATGGTAGCTCATGACCGCGCCGGGCGCTTGCTAGTTTGCGGCGCTTGGTTCAACATGGGACTCCCTGCTTTGGCCCCGGATTGTGGCTTCCATGATGAAATCTGTTGCGTTGCTTGTGCTGGCTTCCGGCTTGCTTGCCTCAACCTTGGCTGCGCAGACCCCGGCACCGGCCGGCGGCTTTGACTGGGTGGCGCTGGTTGACCCCGTCAGCGGCGGCCGCGCGCTGGCCTTTTCACCCGACGGGCGGCTTTTCTATTCCGAGGCCGGCACCCGCACCATCAAGTTTATCGAAAACCCCACCACGACCCCGGGCGCGCCGCAGACGCTGATTACACTCACCGAGGCCGAGCTGCCCGCGGGCAACGATGCGGCCGTCCATGGCATCACGTTCCACCCCAACTTCCCGGCCAGCACCGTGGACCCGAACAATCGTTTCATTTATGTGGTGTACACCGTCCGTCCGGGCGGCACGGGCCCCTTCCAGTATGTGGTGCGCGAGATTGAGGAAGTTGCTGGCGTGGGCACGCTCAGCAGCGGCTCGATCGTGCCGGCGTTCACGCACAGCACCAATGGCCAGAACTTCGGCGGCCGCATCGTGACCGCACCCGACGGCACGCTGGTCATGGGCAGCGGCGACGGCGGCGACCAGGCCGCGATCGCGGGCCTGCTGGCGCAGAATGTGTCAGACCGCCGCGGCAAGATCCTGCGTTACCAGACCGACGGCAACATCCCGCTGAACAACCCGCTTACCGGCAACCCGGTGTACGCGCTGGGCCTGAGCAACCCGCGCGGCCTGGCGTACAACCCCACGACCAACGAGCTGTTCAGTGTGGATCGCGGCCTGCCCGACGTCCCGGGCACCGGCACACCCGATGAACTGAATGTGATCCTTCCCGGCGCCAACTATGGCTGGGATGCCAACGGCACCAGCGGCACGCAGTCCAACGCGGCGTACACGAACCCGGGCTTTGAGTTCCCGCCCACGTTTGACGCCGGCGGCATCTGTTTCTTCCCGTCGGGCATCGGCACCGCGACCGGCTTCCCCACCGACGGCTACCGCAATGGCGTGGTGTACGTCGCGCGCGAGCGCACCAGCGGCAGCATTGCCTTTCCGTTCTTTCCTTCACAGACCGGCGGCATGGTGGTGCGGGTAATCCTGTCCGGCGGCCTTGAGCGCAACGGCGTGGCGATGATGCCCGTCGTGACGAACCTGAGCAGTGCCGTGCGCGACATCAAGTTCGGGCCCGACGGCAACCTGTACGTGCTTACGGACAGTGTCCTGTACCGCATCTTCTACGACCCCACACCCGGCAACAACGCGCCCATCGCCCATGCAGGCATCGCCCAGACCGTGAACGAGGGTGCCCTGGTGACGCTGTCGGCCGCGGCCAGCAGCGACGCGGACCTGGATTCGCTGACGTACGTATGGCGGCAGGTGGGCGGCAGCAGCGTCGTGACGATCAACAACGCGGCCTCAATTTCGCCGACCTTCACCGCCCCTCAGGTCAGCTTCAGCCAGAATTACACGTTCGAGGTTCTGGTCGATGACGGCCGCGGCGGCGTGGATTCAGCGCTGGTGCAGATCACCGTCAACAACGTGTCCTCACCGGGCGGCGGCAACAAGAAGGCCCCGACCGAGGCCCAGGGTGAAGGCGGCTGCAGCACCGACAGCGGCCCCGTGCCGGCCATGATGCTGCTGCTGGGTGCCGCCATGGCCCTGCTGATCGGCTTGCGCCTGCGCAGTGCCCGCATCGGCAAGGCCTGATGCGAACAACGGCAACGGCTTTGGCCCACGAAGTGCCACGAAGAATCACGAAGTACGGCTACAGCAGGAAAGTCCACAGGTTCACCCGGACAAATACGGTAGGCGGCAATTGCATGGCCACCCGAATCAGGGAGCTGGTCTACGGTTCACAGTTCACAGTTACTGCAAACAGCCGCAGTGACTGTGAACTGTCGACCGTCAACTGTTGACCCCAGCCCGCAACCTGAAGCTCGTACCCACCCAGCAAGTGGCATGCGCCGCTAACCGTGTTTATCCGTGTGAATCCGTGGTTCCTGAAGCTGTTGCCTTTCTTCGTGGTTCTTCGTGCGGCTTCGTGGGAAACCGGTTTTGCAGTTGAACGCCAAACGGCTTTCGATTCGACATTCCGGGCCCGGCATTCTTGAATCAGCGCCATGCCCCATGTCGCGCAATCTGCCGTAGTACGCGTGCTGCAGGCACTCACCGACGCGCGCAATATCGTGCCCGGTGACCGCGTGCCCGTGCGGCCTCACATCCTGCTGCTGGGCCCGCGCGACGGCCTTGCCGCCTTGAAGGCATTCCGCATTGCCGGCCACCAGCGCGTGGCCGAGCCCGAGCGCATCATCCTGTTCACGCCTGACAATCTTCCGCTCGACGCCGCGGGCGAGACCGCGCGCAAGCAACTGCTTGAGGCCGCGCGCCAGGCCGGGATCACGAGGCTGATCCCAGCCGCCGGCGGCGAAGTCGCCCATGCCCTCGAAAGCGGGCTGGTTGCGCCGGGTGAATGCGCGGCCAGCGGCCTGCCCGAAATTCACGCGCTGGGCGGTTTTGGCGCGCTGGGCCTGCGGCTGACGGCACTTGACCTGGCGCAGTTGATGGCGGGAAAGCCCGTGCATGTGACTGTCCCCGAAACTGTGCGCGTGGACCTGACCGGGCAGCGCCAGAAGCTGGTCGGCGGGCGAGACGTTTTCTGGAGCCTGCGGCGCGAAGCCGGCCGCAACGTGCTTGCCGGGCGCGCGCTGGAAGTCGGCGGGCCTGGTCTTGAGGGGTTGCAGCTTCACGAGCGCGCGGCACTGTCGAGCCTGGGCGCGCACGCCGGGCTGTTCAGCTGCTTCTGCGTGCCCGACCGCGGCGCGGTCACCGAACTGAACCGCGTGCTGCAACGCCCGTACACCACGCTTGAGCCCGAAAGGGGCGTGCAATACGTGCACCGCGCCGAAGTATCGCTGGCCAACGCGCAGTTGACGGTGATCCCGCCCGACGGGGCCGACGCCTGGCGCACGATCAGCGAAGCCAGCGGCGAGCCGCTGGATTGCGTGGTGATCGGCGGCGAGGGCTCTGGCAGTCTGCACGCAATGCGCCTGACCGCTGAAATCGTGCGGCAGCGCAAGCTCGGGCACACGCGTTGCGTGGCGATACCCGACACCCGGGCGGTGTACGCTTCTGCGCTGGATGAAGGGATTGTGCAGCATCTGGTAGATGCGGGGGTTGAAGTGCATGCGCCGGGCACGTCGGCCGCGGGCCTTGTGCTGCCAATGCAGCGCGCGATGTTCACTACGGTTACAGCGCCGCAAGGGGCGTGGCGCGCGGGCATTTTGGCCGCCGCAACAGCGGCCTGTGCGGGCGCGATCATGCACCCGGACCGGCTGGATGCGCAGCCACAGCGCGACAGCAAGCTTTCATCGCGCCGCCCGAAAGCAGAGTAGTGCATGCCCGCCGAACGCGCGGCTCGTTGACGGGGGGCTAGCGGCCTCTAGACTTGCCGCGCTCATTTTCTGCTGCATGTCATTTCGTAAGGAATCCCCATGGCGGTGCCCATTTCCCAGATGTGGACAGTTGCAAGCTACGTGCTGAAGCAGCGCATCCTGCGCCGCAAGCGCTACGCCACGGTGCTGATGCTTGAGCCCCTGTTGAAGTGCAACCTCGCCTGCGCGGGCTGCGGCAAGATCCAGTACCCGGCCCACATCCTCAAAAAGGAAATGGAAGTCGCCGACGCCCTGCGCGCGGTGCAGGAATGCGGCGCACCAATCATCAGCATCCCGGGCGGCGAGCCCATGATGTACAGCAAGATCGGCGAGCTGGTGCGCGAGCTGGTGAAGCGCAAGAAGTACATCTACCTGTGCACCAACGCGATCCTGCTGAAGCAGCGCCTTGAAGAAGGCGTCTTCAAACCCAGCAAGTACCTGACCTTCAGCGTACACCTCGACGGCGACCGCGAAGGCCACGACTTTGCAGTCTGCCGCGAAGGCACATACGACAAGGCCGAAGAGGCCATCAAGTACGCCGTCAGCCTGGGATATCGCGTAACCACCAACACCACGCTGTTCAACCACGTCAACGTTGAGCGCACTCGCAAGTTCTTTGACCACGCCATGGAACTGGGCGTCGAAGGCATGACCGTCAGCCCCGGCTACAGCTACCAGAAGGCGCCCGACCAGCAGAACTTCCTGAACCGCGAGCGCACGTACAACCTGTTCCGCGCGCTGCTCAAGGACTCAAACCCGAAGTGGAAGTTCAACCAGTCGCCGCTGTTCATGCACTTCCTGATGGGCAAGGTGCACCTTGAGTGCACGCCCTGGGGCAACCCTTGCTACACGCTGTTCGGCTGGCAACGCCCCTGCTACCTGCTGCAGGAAGGCTATGCCCGCACCTGGCAGGAACTGCTGGACGAAACCGAGTGGGACAATTACGGCCGCGCAAGCGGCAACGCCAAGTGCCAGAACTGCATGGTCCACTGCGGCCATGAACCTTCGGCGGTTCACAACACGTTCAACACCATCAAGGGGTTCGCGGCCACGGTGGCGGCCACCCTGGGCGGCATCGACAGCCGGAAGGGCAAGGACATTACCCCGCCGGCCGTGACGCGCAGCGTTGTAACAGGCGTGGACGCCGGTGCCGCGGACGAGCTTGAGCGCAAGCTGCACGAAGCCGTGGATTTCCGCGGCGACGTGATCGTCACGCTCAAGGACGGCCAGACCCGCGAAGGCTACCTGTTCAACGTCGGCAAGCAGATCGTCGAGATGTTCCCCGCCAAGGAAGCCGGCGTGTACATCATGCAGCGCGACGACATCACCGACGTGCAGCGCACTGGACGCGACCCCGCCGACGGCAAGTCTTGGGAAGCCTGGGTCAAAAAGTACAACGAGCTCAAGGCCGCGCGTGAGGCCGGGCAGGAAGTCGGCGCGATCGGGATTTTCTCCGAGACGCACTAGTCTTGGGCCTGCAACGCGGGCAGCAAGCGCCACAGGGGCGGAAAGTGACCTAGATAATAGGCACTTGCCAGCCCCTTGGGCATTCTGGATATTGGTCAGGTTGATTGTGTGGACCGGTACGGGCGTCGGCTGAATGCGCGAGTTGCCGAAAATTCTGTTCGTTGCCGCGACCGAATCCGACGCGTTGCAGTTCATCAACAGCCTCGAAAACCCGCGCACCTACAAGCAGAAGGTCGGCCTGGTTCACGGCGGCATCTGGCACCGCACCAGCGCCAAGTGCCTGATCACGGGCCACAATCCCGATGCCACGGCGGCCGCGTTGAAGGAAGCGATCCACGTCGATAAGCCGCTGGCGATCGTGAGTATCGGCTTCGGCAGCGCGCTCAGCAGTTCGCTGAACGTGGGCGACGTGGTGGCCGGGGTCGACTTCATCAATGCGATCGGCGTCGGCAGCCAGTACCGTCAAGTGAAGCTGGCCACGAACGTGCAGGAGATGATGCGGCGCGTAATTCGCTCGGTGCCCGGCATTCACGGCATCCTGGGCAGCATCGTGACCGTGTTTGACCCGGTGCGCGTCCCGGCCGAGAAGTTGTCGCTGCACACGCGCACGCAGTCCGACGTCGTGGACCAGAGTGCGATTGCGATTGCCAACATCGCCGAAGACGAGAAAATCCCGTTCGTGGTGGCGCGCGCGATCTTTGACGTCAGCGATGAAAAAGTGCCCGAGCTTGAACGCTACATCCGCGAGAAAGCCAAGCTGTCGAGCACCCGCATCCTCGGCAAACTTGCGTTGAACCCAACTGGCGTGTTCACGCTGCGTGACCTCGTCGGCCGCGCCAAGCTGTGCCGCGAGCGTCTGGAAGTGTTCACCGAGGCGTTCTGGAACGCGCTGCTCGAAGGCAAAGAATCCGCCAACGTGAAGACCGAACGCTCGAGTTGAGTCAGATCGGGTCTACTGCGTAAGGATGCGCTCGCGGCGTTTGGCCAGCTCGGCGCGGTACTTTTCGCGGGCTTCGACGGCGGCTTTGCGTTTGTCCTTGTCCGGGTCGTCGGGGTACTTCACGCGGTGGTGGTACATGCTGGCCAGGCTCTTCACCAGCGAATCTTCGACCACCTTCCACTCGGCAATCGTGATGTCGCATTCATCGAACTGGCCGTCCAGCAGCTTGTCGATGATCGCCTGGTGCACCATGTTACGAATGTCTTCCGGGTGGCTGACGCCGCCGGCAAATCGGCTTCGCGCCGCGGCTTCAACCTGGTCGGCGATGGCGGCAATGGCGCTTTCCTTGCGCTGCGGCTTGGGCCCCGGGTACCGGAACTGGCCGGCCTCGATGCGCTCGCCCTCGCGCGCCTGCTCTTTGGCCTTGTAGTAGAAGTACTTGATCACGCTGGTGCCGTGGTGGCCGGTGATGAAGTCTTCCAGCACCGGTGGCAGCTTGGCCTTGCGGGCCATCAGCACGCCGTCGCTGACGTGGCTAAGGATAATCAGCGCCGACATCATCGGGCTAAGGCGGTCGTGCAGCAGCTTGGACTCGGGCTCGTTTTCCGTGAAGTATTCCGGCCTCACCATCTTGCCGAGGTCGTGGAACTTGATGCCGACTTCGCCCAGCAGGGCGTTGGCGCCAATGGCTTCGCAAGCGCGCTTGGTAAAGTTGGCGACGTTTTGGGTGTGCTGCCAGGTTCCCGGCGCGCGCTGCTGCATCAGGGTGATCAGCGGGTGTTCGCCTTCCAGCAGCTCAATCAGCCGCAGGTCCGTGGTGATGAGGAAGACGCGCTCAAACACCGGCAGCAGAAACGTGCTGAACACGCCTACGGCCGCACCAATCACCAGTGCCCCCGCGACCCACAACGCCAGGCTCAGCGGATCTGCCAGCTCGTTACCGGGCCAGCGACCGGGCCCGCTGAACAGCGTCAGCGCGACCAGGATCAGCGCCACGGCCGCACCGCCGGCCACGCCCACAAGTGCCAGCTTGTAGCGCGAACGCAGGTTGCGCGTGAACAGCACTGCCGTGGCAGCACCTGCGGCGCCGACAGCCAGGCGCACCGGCAGCAGTTCACCGGCGCTCAGCAGCACCACAGCGATCGCGAGCGAAGTCAGGATCAGGCCGTCCAGGGCAAAGCGCTGGTCAAACACGACCGAGTAGGCGATGCCGCAGAACAGCAGCAGGCCAAAGATGACGGCGGGCGTAAGTGCCGTATGCAGCGATTCGGGCGCGTGGTCGGCACCGACCAGCGACACGGTCTGCACCAGCGCGCATGAAATCAGCACACTGGCGCCGTAGAACATCTGTTTGCGGCGTTCGCGCAGCAGTTCAGGGCGAAAGCGTGTCAGGTACACGCCGTACAGGACCACGAAGCCGAGCACCATGACCAGCTGGCCCGCCAGGCGCTCCGGGGTGAAGTCACGGTAGGGGGCAAGCAGCACGCCCATCATGAGCAGCGAAAACGCGCCGCCGCCTATCAGGCGCGGCACCCATACCGACCAATCGACTTGCGTACGCGCGCCCTCAGCTTCGCCGAGGCGTTGCTCAATCATGGCGTACTTGCGTTCGGTCAGTTCGGTTGAGGCCATGCGTCCTTTGGGTGCAAGGTCACCAACCCGGCATTATACGAACCACCGGTTCAATTCCAGTGTGAAGCCCTTTGCATGGTTAGTGCGGACTAGCCGGCGTGGTCGAAGCGGAAGCGACGCACGGTTTGCACGGCCTGCTCAAGCTCCGTGTCGGGCACATCGCGCAGGATTTCGCCCAGCAGCGTCGCGAACTCAGGGTCGATCCGCGACAGCAGTTTGTGGCCGGCGGCGGTGATCTCCACCAGGTTCTTGCGGCGGTCACTGTGTCCTTTGCGGCGGATCAGCTTGCGTTCTTCGAGTTTGTCGAGGATCCAGGTGGTGTTGGCGCGGCTGGCGATCAGGCGCTCGGCCAGTTCGGCCTGGGTCAGGTCTTCACTTTTGCGTTCGGCACCACGCAGCACGCGCAGGGCGTTGTACTGGCTTTCGGTAAGCTCAAAGCGCTGGACCATGGCGTTGACCGCGCGATACATCTGCTGCGCGACGTGCAGAAGCTGGGCCATCTGGCGGCTGCGTTTGAGGTAGGCGTCGTCCACAGGAGTCTCCGCAAGATAGATCGTTCGATGTTTATTCAGTATGCATGCGTCAGGGCCCGGTGCCCAGTGCCCAGTGCCCAGTGCCCGGTGCCCAGTGCCCGGTGCCGAGTGCTCAGTGCCGAATGCCCAGTGCCCGGTGCCGAGTGCTCAGTGCCGAATGCCCAGTGCCCAGTGATTGGTCGAGTCCGGAGCACAGAGCACCGAGCACCGAGCACTGAGCACCGTCGCGCGTTCCTGCTATGCTGGCCCGCCATGATCGCCAACCCCTCCAGCTACAGCGCCCGCAAGTTCGTTGCCGACTACGCCCTGCTTCGGCGTCGGCTGAAGGGGGCGGTCCGCGATGATGAAATCAGCCGCGCGCTGTATGCATCCACGGCCAGCGTGGTCGAGCTGTGGCCGAGCTGCATCGTCGAGCCCATGGACGCCAACGACGTGTTCATCACGCTGGCGTTTGCGCGTGAACGCGGCATCCCGGTTACGTGTCGGGGCGCGGGCTCGGGTGTGGCGGGCCAGTCGCTGGGGCAGGGCATCATCCTGGATTTCGCGGTCAACATGAACCGCGTGCTTGAGGTCAACCCGGCCGAAAGCTTTGCCCGTGTGCAGCCCGGCGCGGTGAAAGACGACTTCGACGCTGAGCTGGGCAGCTACAACATGTTCTGGCCGCCTGACCCAAGCAGCAGCCCCTGGTGCACCGTGGGCGCGATGGTCAGCAACAACAGCGGCGGCGCCAAGTCAATCCGCTGGGGCACCGCCAAAGACTACCTGCTGGAGCTTGACGTGATGCTCGCCAGCGGCGACCGCGTGAAGCTGCGCCCGCTGCCCGTAAGCGCCAGCGGCGAGATCGGGTTTCCCGAGGACGCCACCGACGCCGAAAGGCAGCTGGCGACGGCCACACTGAAGCTCGCGCGCGACAACGCGACGCTGCTGCGCGACAAGCGGCCGGAGGCTACGCGCAGCAGCAGCGGCTACAACCTGTTTGAGCTGCTGCACGCGCCGATCACCGCCGACATCCAGCAGTACTACCCGCGCACCGAATTCGACGTCGAAGTCGGCGCGGGCAAACCCGGCATTCTGGACATGCCGCGCCTGTTCAGCGGCAGCGAAGGCACGCTGGGCGTGCTGCTTGAGGCCCGGCTGCGTGTGCTGAACCTGCCGCGCGCGCAGGCCGGCGTTGCGCTGTACTTCGACAGCAACGAGAAAATGGCCGAAGGCGTCGTGAAGCTGCTGCCCACGCGCCCCACCAAACTGGAAGTCCTCGACCGCAGCTTCATTGATGTGGCCGCCAAATCGGACCCCAAGCTGGGCCAGGGCATCCCCGCCAAGTTGCAGTCGATGCTGATTGTCGAGTACTGGGCAGGCTCGCCGGAAGAAGCCCGCGTCGGTGTGGACGCCGCGATGAAAGCCTGCGCCAACGGCCCGGCCTTTGAGGGAAAGCCGGCCTACGACGCGCGCGAACTCGAAAACGCCTGGACGATCCGCAAGGTCGCAAGCCCGATCCTGAGCCGGGTCAAAGGCGACTTGAAACCGACGCGCTGGATTGAGGATTGCGCCGTGCCGCCCTGGAAGCTGCCGCAATTCATTGCCTCGTTCAAGCAGATCTGTGAGGCCAACGGCTTCACGGCGCACCTGTTCGGCCACGGGGGTGAGGGCAATCTGCACGTCAACCCGTTTGCGAACGCCAAGGACGAAACCCACCGCGCCCGCATGCGAAAGGCCGCCGACGAAGTGTTCGCGATGGTGAAGGGCCTGAATGGCACCATCAGCGGCGAGCACGGCGATGGCCTGATGCGCACGCCTTATCTTCCACGCATGTACCCCGAGGTGTACCCGCTGTTCGTGGAAGTGAAGAAGCTGTTCGACCCGGGCTGGATGCTGAACCCTTTGAACAAAGTTCTGGGCCCTGGGGCTTCGGGCTTGGAGCTTGGGGACGACTCCAATTCCCAAGGCCCCATGCCCCAACCCCTAAGCGCGCGCAGCATCACCAGCTTTCTGCGTGTGGGGGAAGATTACGCGCGGCAGGGCACGGGCACGGGGCTTGATGCGCCGGGCATCGCCGAGGAAATCGAGAAGTGCCACGGCTGCGGCAAGTGCCGCACCTATTGCCCGCTGATGCGCGTGGGCAAAGAAGAAAAGTACAGCGCCCGCGCCAAGGCCAACCTGCTGCGTGGCGTGATCAGCGGCCGGCTTGACGTCAGCCTGCTCACCGACGCCGAGTTCAAGGCCAACCTGGACCTGTGCATCAGTTGCGAGCAATGCCTGGTCGAGTGCCCGACGCAGGTGGACATCCCCGGCATCGCGATTGCGTTCCGCGAGCAATACGTTGACCGCGTGGGCAAAGGCGGGATGTTCAACGACATGCTCAGCAAGCCCGACCGCATGGGCAAGCTGGGCACCGCGGCGGCCGGCATGACCAACAAACTGCTCAAGAACCGCTTCCTGCGCGGCATGGCCCAGAAAACCACGGGTCTGGATGAACGCCGCAAGCTGCCCACGTTCAAGAAGCCGCACGGTGTGCCGGCAATCAAGCCGCTGGAAATCCCGGCCGAACTGCGCGCGAAGCTTCCCGCGGAGGCCGTCGTGTTCCCTGGCTGCTACGCGGAGTACTACGACCCCGACGGCGAGAAAAACACCCTGGTCGCGATCCTCACCGCGCTGGGCATTGTGTGCCACACCCCGGCGCTGGCCTGCTGCGGCATCAGCAAGATCACCCAGGGCGACCGCGAAGGCGCGCGCAGCGACATCCGCGAGAACCTCGACAAACTTCTGCCCGCGGTGAAGCGCGGTGCAAAGATCGTGTTCAGCGCGCCAAGCTGCCTGCTGGCTACCCGGCGCGAGTGGCCGCGCATCAGTGGCAGCGCCGACGCCCAGGCCGTGGCCGATGCCACCGTCGACGCGCACCAGTTGCTGCTGGAAGTGTTCCGCCACCCCGAGATGCAGAATCAGCTCAAGCCCTTGACGCGTAAAGTCGCGTACCACGAACCCTGCCACAGTAAAGTGCTGGGGGTGGGGGCAACACCGCGCGAACTGGTGGACCTGCTGAACGAGCGCGCGACCGTGAACCTGAACTCCGGCTGTTGCGGCCTGTCCGGCAGCTTCGGCGTCAAGACCAGCAACTTCGACATGTCGATGAAGATCGGCATGCCGCTCTTCAACCGCATCAACCGCGAACGCCCGGAAGTCGTGACCACAAGCTGCGGCGTTTGCCAGACGCAGATACGCCAGGGCGTACCCACCAGCGAAGACAAATCAGGCGGCGTAGACGTGGTCCACCCGCTGCGCCTACTGTACGAGGCCCTGCAAGCCTGAGCCCGTCCGCTAACGCACCGGGCCAAAGCCGCTGCCGCGCAGGCGCCAGACCGCGCGCCCGTGAATCTGTGCCTGTGGGATCGGGCCGAAGTTGCGGCTGTCGCGGCTGCGGGGCGGATTGTCACCCAGGAAGAAGTACTCGCCTTCCTTCAGGACAAGCGGCTCGCTCAGGCGATAGCTGTGGCCGATGGGGCGGGTTTCAGTCCAGTCGTCGGGCGCAGTGCCATCGCGGGGGTGTACTTCGATGCCGTCGGCGAACAGGCGGCCGTACTTGAGTTCCAGTGTCTGGCCCGGCATGCCCACCAGGCGCTTGATGATCGCCACGCCGCCCGCGTCTTCTTCGATGATGTACAGGCCCAGCGGTTGCGGCGCGGCCGTCTGGTCCACCAGCAACACGTCGCCCGGGTGCAGGCCCGGCAGCATGCTGTCACCTTCGACTCGCACGGCGCGGAAGTTGGCCGCAAAGCATGCCACCGCCAGCAGTGCCCCGGCCGCCAGCGAAAGCAGCGCGTTCACCCATGCACTGCCGCGCAGCAGGCCCAGTCCGGCCCCGGCAAACGGCCACAGGATCCAGAGCCACAACAGGCCGGGCATCCACGGCATGACGTCAGCGGCAGAAAGTGCGCCGTGCAAGGCCAGCGCGCACAGTGGCGGCAGCACGCCCGCCAGCAGGCCCGGCAGGCGACGCTGGCTGGATTTGCTTGCGGCGGCTTGGGCAGCGACTTCCATCCGTTCATTATGCCCGGCCGTTGCCGGTTAAGCTTGGGTGCACTAGAAGGTGGCCATGGACGCGCAAACCGTACGCAACGTCGCCAAACTGGCCCGGCTTGAACTGCCGGAGGCCGAAGTGCCGGCGTTGGCGGCCGACCTCGCGCGCATCACCGAATACATCGCGCAGCTGGGCAAGGCCGACGTCACAGGCGTAGAGATGACAGTGCACCCGATTGCAGACCGCAACCAGTGGCGCGCCGACGAAGCCAAGCCAGGCCTGACCCGCGAGCAAGCCGTAGCCAACGCACCCCGCAGCGAACAGAACTTCTTCCAAGTGCCACCAGTGATTGAGTAGCGGAAATGAGGCCGGAGTTTAGAGGCGGGAGGCGGGAGTAGTGAGGCGGGAGGCGAGCAAGACAGGCATCCCAGAACCCGAAGACCCCAAGCCCCAATCCCCTAACCCCTAACCCCAAATCCCAAACCCCTAGCCCCCAACGCCCATGCCCGACCTCACACAGCTTGACGCCTTCGAGATCGCCCGCCGCGTGCGCGCCCGCGACCTCACGGCCGTCGCCGTGACTGAGGCCTTCGTCGCCCGCGCCAGAGCCACAGAGCCCAAAGTGGGCGCATTCCTGCAACTCAACGAACGTGCGCATGAGCAGGCGGCCGCAGTAGACGCTGCAATCAAAGACGGCCGCGACCCCGGGCTGCTGGCCGGTGTGCCCGTCGCAATCAAAGACAACATTCACGTCGCGGGCATGCGTACCACCTGCGCCAGCCGCATGCTGGGCGACTTCACGGCACCGGCGGACGCCACGGTAACGCAGCGCCTGCGCGCTGCCGGCGCGGTCTTCATCGGCAAGACCAACCTCGACGAATTCGCCATGGGCAGCAGTTGCGAAAACAGCGCGCTCGGCGTCACCCGCAACCCCTGGAACCTGGCCTGTGTGCCCGGCGGCAGCAGCGGCGGCAGTGCCGCCACCGTGGCAGCGCGCAGCAGCCTGCTCAGCCTTGGCAGCGACACCGGCGGCAGTATCCGCCTGCCCGCGGCGTTTTGCGGCAACGTGGGCCTGAAGCCCAGTTACGGCCGCGTTTCGCGCAACGGGCTGGTGGCTTTTGCCAGCAGCCTTGACCAGGTGGGCCCGTTTGCGACCACGGTGCGCGATGCGGCGCTTGCGCTGCGCGTGCTGGCCGGCCGCGACGAACGCGACAGCACCACCACCGGCCGCGAAGTACCTGACTATGTGGCCGCCCTGCGCACGGACCTGAAGGGCCTGCGTGTGGGCGTGGTGCGAAGCTACCTTGCCGAGATCCCGAACCGCGAAGTCGCCGATGCCTGCAACGCCGCCATTGAGCGCATGCAGCAGCTTGGCGCCAGCATCGTTGAAATCACGTTGCCGCACGCCGATTACGGCATTGCGGTCTATTACGTGGTCGCGAGTGCTGAGGCCAGCAGCAACCTCGCGCGCTTTGATGGCGTGCGTTACGGCCACCGGGCCGAGAGCGCCAACGGCATTGAAGGCTACTTCAAGTCGCGCGGCCAGGGCTTCGGGCCTGAGGTCAAGCGCCGCATCATGCTGGGTACGTACGCGCTGTCGGCAGGCCACTGGGAAGAGTTTTACGGCCGCGCGGCCAAGGTGCGCACGCTGATCGCGCGCGACTTTGCGGCTGCCTATGAGAAATGCGACCTGATCGTCGGGCCCTGTGCGCCGTTCCCCGCGTTCAAGGCGGGCGAGAAGTCGGATCCGCTGTCGATGTACCTGTGCGACGTGTTCACGATCCCCGCCAGCCTGGCCGGCATCTGCGCGCTGAGCCTGCCCGTGGGCTTCGACAAGGGCGGCATGCCGATCGGCCTGCACGTGCAGTCGCCCGCGTATACCGAAAGCACGCTGCTGGGGGCCAGCCACGCGCTGGAGCAGGCACTGAAGCCCGCAACGTCGCGCGCGCCCGCGCTGGCTTGATCATAGACCGCGTGGCCCATATCGCCTAAAATGACCAGCCGCGGAGCAACCCATGAGCGGTGCCGACGGCCTGCCGATGCTGCCTGAGGATTCCATGGTGGATCCTGAGTTCGGCTTTGGCGAAAGTGAGCTGGTCGCCGAGCCGATGATGGCCGAGCCGCTGGCCGTGCACGACGTTCCGCTGGATTCCGGCCCCGACCCCGAAACCCTGCACGAAGACGCTGACGTGCCCCTCGATGTCGAGCCCGACGCCGACCTTCGCGAGCGCGTAGACTTTGAACAAACCGCTACTGAGCCCGCACCCAAACCCATCGACCCTGAGCAGCTCAAGCTCGAGCTGCAAAGCGCCCGCGCCGAATTGGCGGGCCTGCGCGCCGAACGCGACGAGCTGCTGCGCCAGAGTCGCGAGCAGGCCAAGCAACTTGAGGCCGCACCGCCCGCCGACGAGATTGCGCGTCTTGAAGGCGCGCTCAAGGACGCCCAGCGCAAGCACGAAGCCGCCGAAGATGACGCCCGCGACCTGCGCCGTGAACTCGAAAAGGCGCAGACACAGCTAGAGCAAGCCGTGCAGGCGCCCCAGCCCGCACAAGAAATGCGCCTGGGCATGGAGATGATGGACGCGCAGTTGCGCGCGTTGCAGGACGAAAACACGCAGCTCAAGGCCGCCATCGCTGAAGCCCACAACGCTGAGGCCCGCGCCGGCCACGCCCACGCCGAGCTGTCGCGCCGTAATGAGCAGCTTGAGGAAGAACTCGAGAACACCCGCGCCGAGGCCCGCGACCTGCGCGAACAACTGGATGCCCGCATCCGCGAGAACGAAGAAACCGGCCGCGAACTGGCACTCGCGCGCAAGGAACTCGCCGACAACCGCGACGCCGGCGAAGAAGTGAAGCGGCGGCTGGCTGAGCTTGACCAGGGCGGTGCGGAACTGGCCAGGGTCAACGCGGAACTCACGGCAGCGCGCGAAGAAATTGAACGCCTGGGCGAGTTTGAACGCGAGATGGGCCGCGTGTCAGCACTGGAAGACAAGATTACCACGCTGCAGCAGCAACTGCTGGAGCGTGAGAAGACTGTGGCCGAAATGCAGGAGAAGCTCGATACCGAGGCCGCGCGAAGCTATCGCCTGTCGCAGCGGCGCATCCCGGCGCTGAACCGCGAAATCGAAGAGTCGCAGGAACACATGCGCGAGACCGAGCGCAAACTGCAAAAGGCCGAACTGAAAGCCGCCACGTTCGAGGAACAGGCCAACGAGCTCAAGAATCAGATCATTGAGCTTGAACGCGCGCTGCAAGGCGCCAAGGCCCGCGCCCACGACACCCAGATGATCACCCCCGCCGACGCCCGCCCCGGCGCCGTGGTCGAAGACGAAGTACGCCGCCTCAGCAACCGCCTGCGTGAGGCCGAAACCGAACGCGCCAAGCTGATCGAAAGCTTTTCGCGCCTCTCAGCCAGCGCACGCGAAGACAGCGCGCGGCTGGAAACCCGCATGCAGCGGCTTGAGAAAGAAAGCGACGAACGCTTCGAGAAGCTGGTGGGCCAGCGCACCGCCATGCGCATCCTGCGCGAGCGCGTGCAGGGCCTGCTGAAGCTGGCGGAAGACATCAGCCAAAGCGACGTGCAGGGCCGCAAGCCGCTGCTGGAAACGGCCCGCAAGCTGGCCGAATTGCCGCCCGACGCCGAATAGCCGCGACTTACTTCAGCGACAGCTTGGGCATCGGCCCGTGCAGGGCCTTGATCGCGGCCTCATGCAGTGCGCCGTTGCTGCACACCGCGTTGCCGGAATACACCGTGGGCTTGCCGTCGAAGTCGGTCAGTTTGCCCCCGGCCTCAGCCAGCAGGCAGGCGAACGGGGCGATATCCCATTCGCGGATTTTGGGCTCAATGCTGATGTCCATGCGGCCGGTCGCCACCAGCAGGTGCCCCCAGCAATGCCCAAAGCCGCGGTCTTTGCGGGTGGCGCCGCGCAGCTTCAAGAACTCGGCGACGCGGTTGGCGCGGTGGAAGGCGCCCTGGCCGGTGGTGGTGATCATGGCCTTGCTGAGGTCGCTGATCGGGCTGACTTGCGCGCGGATGGCGCGTTCTTTCAGGGTTTCGACATCGTAGGCATGGGTGGTGTCCTGTACCCACCAGCACCCGTGGCCCTTGCTGGCCCAGGCGAACTCGCGCTGGGCGGGCATGAAGCAGATGCCGGCAACCATCTGGCCCTCGAACTCCAGGCCCACGAGAGTGCCGAAAATCGGGAGCTTGCGGATGAAGGCCTCGGTGCCATCCAGCGGGTCGATGATCCATTTGAAGCCGCTGGTGCCGGCAGCGTCTTCGTGCTCTTCGCCAACGATGGCATCGTCGGGGAACACTGCGTGCAGACGCTCGCGCAGGATTTTCTCGGCGCGCGAATCAGCCTGGGTAACGGGGCTGCCGTCGCCCTTCCATACCACATCAATGCCCATGGCAAAGTAGTACTCAGCCACAGCCTTGCCGGCATCGAAGGTGGCATCGAGCGCCAGCGCCAGGCGAGATTGGATAGCCTTATCAGTCATAACCCGAACTTAGCCGAAACCAAACCAAAGTGGGAGTCACGGGAAAGCAGCCGAGCAAAGCAGACAGTTCTGTCGCCCCAGCGGCGCGATGGGAATGAAGCCATCAGCGAAGCTGTGGGACACTCGGAGCGTGTCAGATAGAATCTTGCGATGGCCGAACATCGAATGGTGCCACCGACGGGCTGGCGCGCTCTTCTCGACGACGAACTAGAGCGCATCGTCGCGGACGATCTGCAGGACTGGCTCGACGAGAGCATTTGCGATCCGGCTAACGAGCCGAAGATCCACGATCCCTCACCGGGGCAGCTTGCCTTGTTTGCGATCACGGAGTTTGAACAGGCCCTATGGAACGAGGGCGTTCACACTGCGCTTTACAACGACGACGGTATCGTCTTGCCCGCCGCGAAGGAGGGCTACAGGCATTTTGGCATTCCTCAGATGGAGCGGTTTGTCGGCAAGATCATCCAGTTTCTGGAATTCACCCCATACCCCTATGATCGCGAAGAGCGCATGCGTCGCCTGCCTGATCGTGAGGAATTCGCGGCGGAGTACGATGCCCTGTACAAAGAGTTCGAGAACACTGTCAGCGTTCGGGCTGGCACCGTCGCAAACTATGTTCGCGCACACCCCGAAGAGTTTTTCGAATCGTGAGTTCCAAGTCGCCCAAGGCTCGCCATCCGAACAATGACTACGCGCAGTTCATTGATCGGCTTGGGGTTGGTGGTTGGGTTGGAGGGCTTGCGGCCGAGTATGCCCGGGCGGCCTTGGACTGTTGTGCTGTTTCGGAGACTGTTCCTGCTGCTCGGTTCGTGGCGCTTCGGCCTTCGCCGGACCCGGTTAGTGCTTCTATCCAGAATGTAGTGCAGTCGTCCCGCAGCAACTCGAAGGGCTGATCGACGCCAGTGCTTCAGACTAGTATGCTACTTAGCTGAGTCACCTTTCCGGCGCGGCCTGACTGCGCATAGCATGATCCTCAATGTGCAGTTCCCGCCGATGCAAGGCTACAAGTCTGCGGAGGAAGCCATCTCGGCAAGCAAGGCGACTAGCGCCGAGTTTCGGTGGTTCGACCCCAAACTGGCTGTGGCGCAGACTATCGAGGCCACGTCGTTCGGTAGCGACTGGTTTGCGATGCGCCTGTCGAACGGCCTACGACTCGTGGTCCGGGCGGCCGGAAGCATCCTCGAGGCGTCACTAGACAGCGAGCCTTTGCCCGAATCCACGCTTCACGAGCGCGAGATCGCTTTGTGCTACGAGGCCTTCGTCTTGTGCTACGAGGCCTTCGTCGGCCCTGTCACGCGTGTCTGGGAGCCGCATCAGGAGGCCGCAAACATGCTGGGCAAGCGCGTCTTCGCGATCACCTTCCATCCGCATCGGCTGGTCGTTTCGTGCACCCGCCAGTTCGCGATCTGGATCCGGCTTATGCACGAGAAGCCCCGTGGGCAACCCCGACTGAAGTGGACGGCCGCAGAAGAGTGAGCCCAGGCAACTGCCCCCCAATGCCGCGGGCACATGCCTGCGGCTGCCGCAGGCGGGGCGCCTGCGGCCGGAGTGGCTGCGCTTTTGGCTTAGCGGAATACGCGGTTCAGCAGGTCTTTTACGGCTCCGTGCAGGCCTGCGCTTTCGCTTTCGCGGCTGCCGGCCACGTTGAGCACTCTGATCGCGTGCTGGCTCAGCCATTCGCGTACGCGCTTCACGGCGTAGTCCGTGGCTTCCGCGTTCAGGTCCAGGTGCAGTGCTGGCTTGCCGTGCTTGCGGGCGTGCTCCCACACCTGCTTGCTGGCACCGCCGAGGCGGCCGAAAGTGCAGATCAGCGTGCCGCAGGCGTCGGCCACGTTGGCTTCGGCGCGGTCTGAGTAATCGTTGCTGGCGTCCGTGACCTGGTACTTGGCCGGCACCTGGCCGTCTTCCGACTTGCGGCCCTTGGCGCAGATACCGCCGTGCGGGATGCCTTGCTCAATTGCGGCGTCCAGTGCGCCACGCTCAGCCCCGGTCTGGCCGCCGGAGATGATCGTGGAAACGGAAAGGGGAATAGCTGCCTTTGTCTTCATGGTGTTTGTCTGTTGGCTGTGTGTCTGTGTGGGGTTTGTAAAGGGCGGGAATCTAACCAGCGCGCGGCCCAACCCCTAAAGAAATCCGGGATTCGCGCAGAAAACCGTCAGGCCAGCCTGTGAAGCGCGTCCCAATCCAGTTCCAGCAGGCTGGGCAGCACCAGATCGGCGTGTGAAATGTCGTACTTTCCCTGGTTGCCCTCGTGCACGCCGACGACTTTGACCCCCGCTGCCCGGGCGGCTGTCACGCCACTGGGGCTGTCTTCGATGGCAAGACACTTCGCGGGCTCAACCTCAAGCAGCTTGGCGGCCGTCAGGAAGGGCTCCGGGTCCGGCTTGCCGCGGCCGTAATGGTCGCAACTGACGATGAACTGGAAGGCGTCGGACAGGTCCAGCGCTTCAAGCACGGCCGCGGCCTGCGCGCCGGTGCTGCCGGTGACCAGCGCCTGCGGGGCGCGGGTTGCGAACTCGCGGACTTTCTCGACGGCGCCGGGCAGGGCCGGAACGTCTTTGAGGCGCGGGATGTAATCGGTATCGAAGGCCGATTTGATGGCAAAGATGTTCGCCATGTTCAGCGAATAGCGCTTGACCATGTGCTGGTAGAAGTCGAGTTCCGACTGGCCCAGCAGCGAGTTAAACAGCTCGGCCGGCAGGTCAATGTTCGCGGCCTGCTTGAAGGCGCGCTGCATCACCTCCCAGACGACCCGTTCGGTGTCGACCAGCGTGCCATCCATGTCCCACAGAATCGCCTGGAACATCGCTACGCCCGGGCCTTGGCTTCTTCCATGATTGCTTCGATGTCTTCGACCGTTTTGACGCTGTCTTTGGTCAGCACGTCGGGCTCGCCGGTGGTGACCAGCACGTCGTCTTCGATCCGCACGCCGATGCCGCGGTACTTCTCGGGCACGTCGGTGCGGTCTTTGGCGATGTACAGACCGGGCTCAATCGTCAGCACACAGCCCGGGCGCAGCGGCACCCAGTCTTCGCCCTGCTTGTAGTCGCCTACGTCGTGCACATCCATGCCCAGCCAGTGGCTGGTGTTGTGCATGTAGAACTCGCGGTAGGTCTTGGGCGCCTTGTCGGCGTCTTTCACCGGGTCAACCTTCTTGTTCTTGACGTCTTCATCCCACTGCTGCTGGGCCGCGATGATCTTGGCCGGGTCGCCTTTGAGCAGCCCCATCGCCACGATCCCTTCCGTAAGCACTTCAACCGCGCGGTTGTGCCCTTCACGGAAGCTGCGGCCGGCCTTGCACAGCTTGATGGCCTCAAGCTGCGACTTCAGCACCCAGTTGTAGACCTCCGCTTGCGCGTCGCTGAACTTGCCGTTGACGGGCCAGGTGCGGGTGATGTCGGCCGAGTAATAGCCGTACTCGCAGCCGGCATCGACCAGGATCAGGTCGCCGTCGCGCAGCACGTCATTGTTTTCGTGATAGTGCAGGATGTTGGCGTTGTCGCCGGCGGCCACGATGCAGCCGTAACCGTTGCGGTGGCTGCCGTGGCGGCGGAAGTAGTACTCGATTTCGGCCTGGATTTCGTACTCGCGCATGCCCGGCCGCGTGGCGCGCATGGCCGCGTTGTGGGCTTCTGCGGTGATGCGGCAGCTTTCGCGCATGTAGCGCAGGTCGTCGTCGGTCTTGACCAGGCGCATGTCGTTCAGGATCGCGCTGGGGTCATGCAGCTCGGTGGGGGCGTTGAAGCCCTGGCGTTTCATGGCGCGCACGCGGTTCAGCCATGCCGTGGCGCGGGCATCGAAGCTTTCGCTGTCGCCGAGGTGCACGTACAGGCGCTGCACGTTGCGCAGGAACTCGGGCACGCGGGCATCGATTTCTTCGATGGTGAAGGCCTTGTCGGCGCCGTAGATGGCCTTGGCACCTTCGGGTCCGGCGCGGCGGCCGTGCCAGATCTCCATCATCTTGTCGCGCTTGGGTACGAACAGCACGAACTCGTGCTTGCTGCCCTCTTTCACCAGCAGCGCCAGGCTGCCCGGTTCTTCAAAGCCGGTCAGGTAGAAGAAGTCGCTGTGCTGGCGGTAATCGTGGTGTACGTCGCCGTTGCGAAGGGCCTCCGGTGCGGCCGGGAAAACGGCCACGCCGTCCTGCATGCGGCGGACAAGTTCTTCACGGCGGCGTTTGAAAATCGAGGCATCGAACGTGTAACCCATGGGCAACTCCTGTTCACTGTGTGCAGTCTATCGCGCCCATTGCCGGCAGGAAGCATCGGCCACCCGACGCAAGAAACCGGGCCCGCAATGGGCCCGGTTTTCGGTGGTTCGAATCACGGGCCGACGCGGGCCGTTACGGTGCGCAAGACGGCCTCGCGACGTGCCCGGCGGCGTGCGACCAGCGTGCGCAACTTTGCCAGGACACGTACCAGCAATGCGTCCAGCATGTCGCGCCGCCTGTGCGCGGCCCGCAGCCGGCGATAACGCGCGCGGCTTAGCGGGGCCAGGCGCGCGGGCGAGTCACGGTGGACTTCCCGCGCGCCATGATGCAGTTCCATGAAACCAAGCATGTTCGTTTTCCTGTGTCCGGTACTTCTTCGTCAGATACGCCAATGTCATCAGCGCGCACAAAACGAACGGGACAGGAAAAATGTTTCCAGATCGCGCAGAAAACTTGACGCGTCAACAGTCACAACGGCGGCTGGCAAAACCACAACAGGAAACCGCCAAAGCGCCAAGTCGCCAAAGGCTGCTTGGCGCTTTGGCGATTTGGCGGTGAATGCAGTTGCTCTTGAACACAAGCGCAGTGGCAGTTCTTGGTGGCACTTCGTGGCGCTTCGTGGATCAAACGCAGTTGCCGTGCTTTGGCCAACCACTACACATCCAGCAGGCGGTACTTGCGGCCGAAGTGCAGCTCCAGGCATGCCTTGGCCAGTTCTTCGTCCACTTTGGCGCCCCAGACGGCCACGTCGCTTCGTGTGCGGCTCAGAACTTCGAAGTCGTTGTCGAAGTCGCCGATGTGCAGCTTGGGCATGCCCGACTGGCGAGTGCCCGCGAAGTCACCGAAGCCGCGCATCTTCAGGTCTTCCTCGGCGATCTTGAAGCCGTCGTTGGTGCGGCAGATCGCCTGCAGCCGCGCGAGTGATTCCTCGGTGCGCGGGTCGCCCATCAGGTACAGGAAGCTTTGCTTGCGGCCGCGGCCGACGCGCCCACGCAACTGGTGCAGCTGGCTTAGCCCGAAGCGCTCGGCGTTTTCGATCACCATGATGTTGGCTTCGGGCACGTCCACGCCGACTTCGACGACTACGGTGGCCGCCAGAATGTCCAGTTTGCCCGCCCGGAAGTCGGCCACGGCGCGGTCTTTGGCGTCGGCGTCCATCTGGCCGTGCACGAGGCCCACGCGGAACTCGGGGAAGATGTCGTTCTTCAAAGTCTCCGCAAACCCGATCGCCGACTTCAGGTCCAGCTTGTCGCTTTCATTCACAAGCGGGTACACGAAGTACGCGCGGCCGCCCTGGTTCAGCTCGGCCCGGATGCGTTCATAGGCCTGCGCTTCGCGTTTGCGGGCCACCCATTCTGTGATCACGGGAGTGCGGCCGGGCGGCAGCTCATCAATGATTGACACGTCAAGGGCGCCGTACAGCGTCATGCTTAATGTGCGCGGGATCGGCGTGGCGCTCATCGCCAGCAGGTGCGGCCGCGGGCCCTTGGCGCGCAGTGTCGCGCGCTGGCCCACGCCGAACTTGTGCTGCTCGTCGATTACGCACAGGCCCAGCTGGTCGAACTTGACGTAATCCTCAAGCAGCGCGTGGGTGCCGATCAGGATGTGGACCTTGCCGTCCTGCACGTCGGTGCAGAGCGCGTCGCGCAGAGGCTTCTTCATGCCGCCGATCAGCAGCCGCACCTGTACTTTCGACTTGGCCAGGTAGGCCGACAGGTTCGCGAAGTGCTGCCGTGCCAGCACCTCGGTGGGGGCCATGATCGCGACCTGGTAGCCGTGGTCGATCATCAGCAGTGCCGCGTACAGCGCCACGGCCGTTTTGCCGCTGCCCACGTCGCCTTGCAGCAGCCGGTGCATGCGGCCGGGTTTGGCCAGGTCGGCCTCGATCTCGGCGCAGACGCGCTTCTGCGCGCCCGTCAGTTCAAACGGGAAGTACTTCAGTGCCCGCGCACGGAGCTCATCCGTGACGGTGATTGCCAACCGGTCGTCCTTTGCTTCGCTGCGGCGGCGCAGGCGCAGCCCGATCTGCAGCAGGAAGAACTCGCGGTACTTCAGTGCCAGACGCGCGGCCTCCAGCGCCGGCAGCTTGGAGGGCTGGTGCGCCTGCGTGTAGGCCTGCGGGATCGGCATCAGGCGCAACTTGCTGACCAGTTCATCGGGCAGCAGGTCCGGGATCAGCGCCGCGCGCGGCAGCAACTGACTCACGATGCCGGAAAAATCTTCGTTAGTGAGGCCTTCCGTCAGCGGGTACTCGGGCTCAAGGCCGCTGGTTTGCGCGGGCGGGTTGATCTCGAAGCTGGCGGGTTTGATCGACCAGTCGCCGTACGAGTACTCGACCAGGCCCGACATGCGCACGTTCAGCCCCGGCTTGAACTTGCTTGCGAGCCACGGCTGGTTGAAGAAGACCGCGCGGATCGTGGACGTGTCGTCCTGCACGACAACTTCGGTGATCTTGGTGCGGCTGCGTTTGGTGGCCTTGCCTTCAACGCTGACCACGCGGCCCTGGATGCTGGCGTGCATGCCGGCCTTGAGGCGCGCGATTTCACTGCGGGTGTTGTAGGTGCGCGGGAAGTGGTTCAGCACGTCGATTACGCGCTTGAGCTTCAGCCGCGCGACGGCCTCGCGGACGAGTGGCGTCACCCGCACGGCACTTTCCAGCGGCTCAAGCAAGGGTGCCGGGTCCATCACTTCGCATCCGGCTTGGAGGGAAACAGCAGGTCCACGCAGCGCGCGAGCACGGACTTGACGGTTTCGGCAATCGTGGGCGCGCGAAGCTGCTCAGGCTTGACGGGGTTGTCCGCAGCCAGGGCATTCAACTCATCGACCACCTTGGCGGCATCAAACGCGCCATGGGGGCCGCCTTCATGGACCTTGGCACCCTGGGCAAAAGTTTCTTTCTCGGCCGCGCAGCAAAGGAAGCACTTGATGTTGCGCTTGCGGTAGAAGGCCTGCAAAGCCTCATGCTCAATCAGCAACTCAGCCCAAAAGATAGGCGAGTCCACCGTAAGCGGCAGCTTGGGCTCATCGGCGTCAGATGCAGCAGGAGTGTCCGGCAAAGCATCACCCATGGCCGGATTGTAGGAGCATGCGCGGGTTTGTCATGCGCCGCCCAACCCGGGTGAACAACGGCAGTTGTCGTGAGGGCAAGCTAAGATGGCCCGCCATGAACTGCCCTGCCTGCAACTTTCCTGTGGTACCAGGAGCCTTCCGGTGCTCGCGCTGCGGCTTCATGCTGCATTTGTCGCACGCGGCGCATGCCGCCAGCGTCAGCGTGCTTACGCAAGGCGAGGCTCCCAGCATGGTGGCCTATTCCAGCCCGGCTACCAACGTCGCGCCGGGTGACCTGCTGCCGGCCGCAAGAGTGATGTCGGTTGCCGATTCGATGGCGGCTTCGCCCGACGGCTCGATCGTGGCACAGGTTGATGCCGAGCACGTGGTGTGGTACCGGCCCGTCGCGGGCAAGCGGGGCGAGTACCAGTTGTTGTCTGTCGTCGGCAAAGGCGGCATGGGTGTTGTTTTCAAGGCCCGCGAGGTGGCATCGGGTAAGACAGTGGCGGTCAAGCGCCCCTTGTTTGCGCGCGGCACACCCCGTCACGCCGCCAGCGCGCTGATGCGCGAGTGGGGCTCAGCCCGGACGGTGAGTCACCCCAACGTGGTGCGGTCGCTGGCCGCCGATATCGACCGCGAAGGCCCGTACCTGGTGTCCGAGTTCATCGAAGGCCGCGACCTGCTGCGCGCGCTGAAGGAAGACGGCCCCATGCCGCCCGAGCTGATCGGGCGAATCGCCATGGCCGTCTGCCACGCGACGGGCCACGCCCACGCCACCGGGCTGATACACCGCGACTTGAAGCCATCAAACATCATGCTGGATGAATCCGGCCGCGCCTTTGTGCTCGATTTCGGGCTTGCACGCGGGATGATGGAGATACGGTCCGATGAGGCCGGACGCTTTCTCGGCACGCCGGGCTATACCGCGCCCGAGCAGGCGATGAACGCCTCCAAGGCAGATCACCGCGCCGACTTCTATGCGCTGGGCGTCACGTTCTACCACCTGCTGACAGGGCTGCCCGACGACAAGTCCCAACCGCCCGCGCTGTCACTGCCGTGGCTGTTTGTGCTGTCCCGTGCGGCCGCACCCAACCCGCAGGTTCGGCACCTGAACGCGGCCGAGCTGATGCGCGACTTGCGCGGGGCCATTGAGCCTGAGCCCAGCCGCTGCATCTGCTGCCGCCATGCGCTTTCCGAGGGGCCGAATTGCCCGTCATGCGGTGCCGAACAGTTGTTCCAATGCCCGGCTTGCGGTGTGCAGGCGCGCATCGATCAGCAAGCCTGTGGCCATTGCCAGGCCGATCTGGGATTTGCGGCCAGGATGGCGGCCGCAGACGGCTATCTGCAGGCGTTGCTGGCAGCCGGTGAACGCCACGCAGCGGTGCAGGTCTATGAGACCATGTACGCCAGTATCACGGACCGCGAACTTGCCAATGCCTATCGCAACCGCTGGGGACCTGCTGTGCGCAGGGCCAAACAGGACGCCAGCTATGCCGACCGCATCGCGAACTCAACACAGTGGTCCACCGGGCCCGTGGATGCGCTGCTGCGGTATCACGAGGCGTCCAAGCACGACTCGAGCTACCGCGACGCGTACCTGTACTACCTGGCCGAGGTGAACCCCAATGCCTACGCCCAGCAGTTCGAGGCACCGCTTACGCCTCATCAGGTCAGAATGGCCGAGGCGGCCGGTGACGAAATCACGATCAACCGCCACCTGCGTGAGCGCGCGGCCGCAGCGGAACTTGCCGCAGCAGCGGGCACCAAAGTGAGTACGCACGAGCTGACTTCGGCGGCGGAAGCTCAGGCACGGGTGAAGGCACGCTGGCGGCGAAACAAGTGGCTGTTCATTGCGGTAGCCTTCGTGGCGGTATTCGGCTACGCGGGGGTCATGCTGATGGCCAAGCTCTTCGACGACAAGCCGCCCCGCCGCAACACCTACTCCGTGCCCTCGAAGTATCGATAAGGCGGCAAGCCGCGCTCTCTGGGCTGCGAACCATGCCGACAAGAAACGACCCCAGCGGTTGCCGGGGTCGTTTGGTTGATTGCTTTGCTACTTGGCGGGTTTTCTTTCTGCGGCCTTCTTGTTCACGCTTTCGTTGAACTTTTCCCAGAAGCCTTTGTACTTGCCCGGTTCGCGGCGGTCCTGGCTGCTGCTGGCGTCCTGCATGTCTTTGGCCTGTTTGTCAGCCTGGAAGCCTTCGCCCTCGGCGCGCTTGAAATCGCCCGTCTTGTCGTCGGGGCCGTTGCCGCCGGGGTTGTACTGGCTGTTGGCACCCTGCTGCGGGTTCTGACCGCCCTGCTCGTTCTTGCCTTCCTTCGGGTCCTTCGTTTTCGGCTGACCAGCCGAACTGCTGCTTCACGAGCCGCCCTGTCAGCTTGATCGCGATTTCAACTCGTGCGCGATCTCGATGCTCTGGTCCACCTTCTCTTCCGCCTGCTTGGTGGCTTCCTGCGTGCTCTTGAGTGCATCCGCGAGCCGCTTTTCGACCTCAAGCTGGCGCTCGAGAATCTTCTCGAAGGCGTCTTCGCTGGCGGCAAGCTTCTTCAAGATCTCTGGGTTCTTGCGCAGGGTTTCTTCAAGGCTGCCGGCATCTTCCGCCATGCGCTTGAGCTCTTCTTCGCTAAGGCCGGTGATCTTGGCGGCCTGGGCGCTGTCGCGGGCCAGGAATTCGCGCAGGCCCGGCGGCAGGTCCTTCAGCTCGCCCTTTTCCATGGCCTCACGGGCCTTCTTGACGCGCTCGGCGATGACGTCGGCCTTGGGCGCATCCAGCGATGACTTGGCCAGCTCGCGTTCGAGCTTGTCCATGTCCTTGCTGGCCTTGTCCATTAGGTCGTGCAACTCGCGCAGCAATTCTTCGCGCGACTTTTCACGCAGCGGGTCGGGCTCGGCTTCCTGCGCCATCAAGGGCGCGCCGCACAACCCGGCCATCGCGAGCATCAGCATGATCTTTTTCATCGGCCCTCCTGGAAAGGCTTCCATAACATGATACGTCATGAAGCAGGGTCCCGTTGCCACAATTCCGGATGAGATCCACAGGATTGTGCCAATGTGCGAACGCGCGACGCGCCTTCATGCATGATGACTACTCGGGGGCGGGGATTTAGGATGCCCATGTTCGGGCATGTGCCGCCCTGTTCACTGGTCCGGAGCCGCACTTCCCGGTCCGCAACCCGCACACCCCTCGCGCCCCATGACTAAGGTTGTCCTATTTGAGCTGAATGAGGTCCCGCGACGTGTGGTGCGGGACTTCGTGGCGCGCCACCCGGCCTCAACGCTCGCAGGGCTGCTGCGTGAGACACCGCTGCTTGAGACGATCGCGCCGGACGCGGGGCATCTGTCACCCTGGATCACCTGGCCCACGCTGCACAGGGGCGTCACCAGCCACGGCATCCGTCACCTCGGACAGGACACGCGCAAAGCCGATGCCGCCTGCCCGCCGGTCTGGAAGCTGGTGCTTGATTCCGGCCTTCGTGCCGGCGTTTTCGCCAGCCTGCACACCTGGCCGCTGCCGGCAGACGTGACCGGGTACGCGTTTTACGTGCCCGACCCCTTTGCGTCGGATGCGGGCACATGGCCCGCGCGGCTGGCGAGCTTTCAGGAACTCAGCTTGCGCATGTCGCGCGCCTCGGCCCGAAACGTGGATGCCGGCGTGCCCTGGCGCGAAGGGCTGGCATTTCTTTCCGGGGCTCCACGGCTTGGACTGCGGCTGCGCACGATGCTTGAGCTTGGCGCGCAACTGTGGATGGAGCGCGAGTACCCGCACCTGCGGCACAGGCGGCGGACCTGGCAGTCGGTGATTGCGTTCGACCTGTTCATGGATCGCCTGGCAGCCACTGAGCCCGACTTTGCCACCTTCTTCACCAACCATGTGGCCAGCGCGCAGCATCGCTATTGGGCGGCGGCCTACCCGGGCGACTACGCAAGAAATGAAACGGACACGGCGTGGGCAGCGCGCTTTGCCGACGAAATCGACTTTGCGATGCAGCACTTCGACCGCATGCTGGCGCGCCTGATTGAGTTCACCCGGGCGCGCGGCTACTCCCTGCTGGTCGCCAGCAGCATGGGCCAGGCCGCCACGGAGGCGCGGCACGTGCACACGCAACTGTACCTGCGCGACGTGGCGCGCTTTGCTGACGCGCTTGGTCTTGGACAGGACTGGCAGCGGCGGCCGGCCATGGACCCTGACGTGAGCTTGCTGATCCCCGAAGCAAAGCGGCAAGCCTGGCGCGACGCGCTGCAAGGCCTGCGAGTCGGCGGCCAGCCCGTCGAGTTCGACGAAAGCGAAGGCTTTGTGCACATCCACATGGGCCACCACGACGCCGCAACGCTGCCCGTCAGCGCGTCCGGCCGCGAGTTCAAGCCCGAGGCGCTCGGCCTCGCGCATGAGCCGATCGAAGACGAGGCGGGCACCACGGCCTATCACATTCCTGAGGGCATACTGATTGCGACGGGCATGCCGCCACTGCCGGAGCCGCTACAGACGACGCAACTGGCTCCGCTGATCCTGAGGCAACTGGGAATCGGACCGCCCGGATACATGCCGGCAGTCTGATCGCTCGCTTGCGTCAGCGCCGGTGGAACATTTTCTCGAGGTCGGCGAAACTCAGCAGGTAGCTGGTCGGGCGGCCGTGCGGGCATGAAAACGTGTGGGGCACGCTTTCGCCCAGCCGCAGCAGATCGGCAATCTGGCGGGGCTCGAGGCTGTCGCCGGCCTTGATCGCGGCCTTGCAGGCGACCATTTCGACCATGCTCTTGCGCATGGCCTCGGGCGTGGGCGGCGTGCGGCCTTGGGCGAGTTCCTCAAGGATTTCCTGTACGACTTCGTTGTGACGCCCGCCGACGCTGTACTTCGGCACGCTGCGCAGCACGTAGCCGTTTTCGTGGGCCTCAAGCTCAAAGCCAAAGTCGCGCAGCACTTCGGCGTGGGCGGACGCCAGCGCGTTGGCCGCCAGCGACAGCACCAGCGGCTGCGGCACCAGCAGCCGTTGCCGCTCGGGCGGTTGCTGCGATATCCGGTTCTCGAGCAGCCAGTACAGGATGCGCTCGTGGTAGGCGTGCTGGTCAATCAGCACCATGCCCTGCGGCGTTTCCACCACGATGAAAGTCGCGCCGACCTGGAACAGCGCGCGCGCATTGGCCAGCAGCGCGGTCGGGACCTCGGCCGGCGCAGACCCAGACGCCGCCTGCGATGCAGCGACCGGTGCAGGCGCTGGCCGGGCATCCGGCTCATCCATCCGCGATTCGAAACGGGCGACGCCAATCTGTGGCCGCGAAAGCGCGCTTTCCAGCGCGCTGCGGGCGTTGTCCCAGCGGTGTGCGGCGTCGCGGGCCTGTTGTTCGGATTGCGCGTCAAACAGCCGCGGCTGCTCAACGTCCCAGCGCGGCTCATAGTCGCTGTCCGGGCGCGCCTGCGGGGCCTGCGGAACCGCGGCCGGGGCGCCCAGCTTCACGCCGGGCAGCACGCCTGCGCGCATCAGCTTTTCGGTCACGGCCGACTTGATCAGGCTGAACAGCCGGTGCTGCTCTAGCAGCCGGACCTCCGTCTTGGCCGGATGCACGTTGACGTCGACGCTGTCGGGCGGCACGTCCAGAAACAGCACGGCCACCGGGTAGCGCCCGGGGGGCAGAAACTCGCGATAGGCCAGCAGCACCGCTTGCACCAGGCTGCGGTCCTTGACCGCGCGCCGGTTGACGAAGATCTGCAAGCCCTTGCTGTTGGGGCGGTTCGCGCCGGGCGGGCTTAGAAAGCCGTCGAGCCGCCCGTAGGGCTCGTACTCGTGCAGTTCGAGCATGCCCTCGCTGAAGCGGTCGGCGTATAGCGCCTTCACCCGTTCGTCGTGGCGCTGGCCGGCGGGCACGTCAAAGGCCTTGCGCTCGCCGTGGCGCAGGGCGAAGCCGCATTCAGGGTGCGCGGCCGCCAGCGCCCCCAGCCACTCGACCACATGGCTGAACTCGGTGCTGTCGCCCTTGAGCCAGCGGCGCCGTGCCGGGACATTGTAGAAAAGGTCGCGGACCTCGACGACGGTGCCGGGGCTGCCGGCGGCCTCGCGGATTTCGCCCAGGCGGCCGCCCTCGTTGTGCAGCTGCAGGGCGTGGCCTGTGGCGGCGGTGCGGGTCGTGATGGTGACTCGGGCGACGCTGCCGATGCTTGCCAGGGCCTCACCGCGAAAGCCGTGGGTTTCTACGGCGAACAGGTCTTCGGCGCGGGTGAGCTTGCTGGTGGCGTGGGGCTCAAAGGCCAGCGGCAGGTCCTGCGCGTCGATGCCGCTGCCGTTGTCACTGACGCGGATCAGGGTTTTGCCGGCGTCCACCAGGGCGACGTCAATGCGGGTAGCCCCGGCGTCGAGGGCGTTTTCGACCAGCTCTTTGACGACACTGGCCGGGCGTTCCACCACCTCGCCCGCGGCGATCTTGTTGGCCAGTTCCGGCGGCAATAGTTGAATCCGCGCCATGAGGCGATCATAGGAGCCACGGCGACAAGCCATTCCCTGTGCAGGCTTTGTGGAGTAGCGGTCAGGTTCGGGGGCCAGTGCTCGGTGCTCGGTGCTCAGTGCTCAGTGCTTGGTGCCCGGTGCTTGGTGTTCGGTGCCCGGTGCTCGGTGCTCGGTGTTCGGTGCCCGGTGCCTGGTGGTCTGGACTGGGGGCTCGGTGTTGGGGGCTCGGGGTACCCAGTCAAAGCGAAACCACTGACCCCAGGCCCCCTGAGCACCGGGCACTGGGCACCGAGCACCGGCCGCAGGCCACCGAACCCCGATTCTTCTTGACTTTCGTCGCCAAATTCTTATTGGCGTGTGTCTTACATCGATTTGATTGACCGGCAGCTCGGCCCATTGGAGTCGTCATGGCAGCGAAAACGAGCACCAAACCCGGCAAGAAGGCCAAAAAAGCCGACAAGAAGGCCGCCAAGCAGGCCAAGAAGGCAGTCAAAAAGGCCGCGAAAAAGGCCGCGAAAAAGGGGAAACCCGCCAAGGCGGCCGGGAAAGCCGCAAAGAAGGCCTCCAAGCCGGCTGCAAAGAAGTCTGCAAAGAAGCCGATAAAGAAGCCTGCGAAGAAGGCCGCAAAGAAGCCCGCCGCGAAGAATGCGGTAAAGAAGTCCGCGCAGAAGCCGGCAAAGAAGCCCGCGCCAAAGATGGCGAAGAAGGCCGCAGCCAAAGCGTCAAAGAAAGCCGCCAAGCCCGCCCCTAAGTCAACGCAAAAGCCCGCAAAAGCCGCAGGCGGGAGCAAAGTGAAGCCTTCGCTCGTTAAGGGTGGCAGTACTCCGGAAACCGCAACCAGCAACGCAACCAGCCCACCCATGAACAAAACCCAGCCCAAGGCCGCCAAGGCGGCCCCCAAACCTGCTCCGCAACCCGAAATCAAAGCGCCTGAGCCCGTGCCGCCCGCGCCCGTCGCCCCCGAAGTGGATGAGTACGAGGCCGCCCGCAAAGCCGCCGTCGAGCCCTTCCGCCGCACCGGGGCCGCGCCAAAGCCCGTGACCGCGGGCCGCCAGTTCAATACGGAAGACGCGCTCGAGGACTACGACCCGCTGTTCGACGATGTGCGGGAAGAATCGGACGAGTGAGAACGGCAGGTTGTAGGTTTTAGGTTGTAGGGGCTTGGGGTTGGGGGCTTGGGGTCAGGGAACTGCTTGCCCGGTGCCCGGTGCTCAGTGCCCAGTGCTCAGTGTCCAGTGCTTAGTGCTCGGAGCACTGCGAGCGGCAGGCTCCAGTCTCGAAGTTCCAAACCCCTAACCCCTAACCCCACTCAGTCTCCCTACAACCTACGACCTAACCCCTACAACCTGAGCGCTCCTACAACCTGAGACCCCCGCTCCCCATGCCCACCTTCCCTTCCGTCGATGACCAGCTTCGCCACGTGCTTCGTGGCGCCGTGGACGTCATTGATGAGGCCGACCTGCGCAAGCGCCTTGAGAAGTCCGCCGCATCCGGCAAGCCTTTGCGCGTCAAGCTGGGCGTTGACCCTTCGTCGCCTGATCTGCATCTCGGCCACACGGTGCAGATGCGCCGTTTGCGCGCGTTCCAGGACATGGGCCACCAGGCGGTGCTCATCATCGGCAACTACACGGCAATGGTCGGCGACCCCAGCGGCAAGAATAAGACGCGGCCTCAGCTGACTGAGGCCGAAGTCGAAGCCAACGCGCAGACCTACCTGGCCCAGGCCGGCAAGGTGCTTGACCTGGCGCGGGTGGAAATGCGCCGCAACGGTGAGTGGTTCGCGGCCATGAGCTTCATGGACGTGCTGCGGCTGTGCGCGCGCAGCACCGTCAGCCAGATGCTTGAGCGCGAAGACTTCCACGCGCGCTTTGACAGCGAGCAGCCGATCAGCCTGCACGAGTTCGTGTACCCGCTGATGCAGGGCTGGGACAGCGTCGTGATCAAGGCTGACATTGAGCTTGGCGGTACGGACCAGCTTTTCAACCTGCTGATGGGCCGCCGCCTGCAGGAACAAGAGGGTCAGCAGCGCCAGGTGTGCATCACCGGCCCGATCATCGAGGGCCTTGATGGTGTGCAGAAGATGTCCAAGAGCCTCGGCAACGCCATCGCCATCAACGCCGAGCCCAACGACATGTTCGGCAAGGTCATGAGCATCCCCGACGCGCTGATGCCCGGCTGGTTCACGCAGCTCACCCGGGTACCTGAGGCCGAAATCAAAAGCCTCTGCGACCCGGCCAAAACGCACCCGCGCGACGCCAAGCTGAAGCTGGCGGGCCTGATCACCGGCGAAATGCACGGGCAGCCCGCAGCGGAAGCCGGCCGCGAGGCCTTCCTGAGCACCTTCAGCAAAGGCGAGTTGCCGGCCGACATGCCCGAGAAGGTGATCGAGCTGCAGGACGGGAAAGTCCAGGCCTGGGCACTGGTAAGGCAGGCCCACGGCGGCAGCGGCAGCGACGCCCGCCGCGTGGTGCAGCAAGGCGGGGCGCGCCTCGTGAACCCGGCCGACAACACCGAAACCGCGCTGACCGAAAAGGCCGAGCTGACGGCCAATGATCTCAAAGACAAAGTCCTCAAGGTAGGCAAGCGAAACTTCTACCGCCTGCAAACCCGTTAGAGCCGAGTGCGAGTGCCGGCGTGCGGCGTCGCTGCGTTTTGAGGCTGGACTTGAGGAGTCGGCGTATGCCCGACGAAAACTCACTGCTCGTTGATCTGGACCGGGACGCGGCCATCGTGCTGCTGAACTGGCTTTTCGAGACGAACCCGGCGGAGAGGTTTGTGGCGGCGTCCCCCGAGATCGCGGCATCGCTTTGGGATCTGGAATCCTCAATCGAAAGGGTGCTCGACGTGGTGTTCCGGCACGACTACGCCGCGATTTCAGCGGCCGCCTCCAAGGCCATCATCAGCCGCTACTTTGACGACGAACGTTCACCGTAGAATCGGCTTCCAGCCGATCAGTTCGCACGCGCTTCCAGCGCGTGCCAGCGGCGGGACGGCCATACTAAGGCTATCAATCGTGGCGCAGGGCCTTTACCGGGTCGATGCTGCTGGCTCTGCGCGCTGGCAGGATTGCGGCGATCACCGCGGTTACGGTGCCTAGTGCCGGACCGGTCAGGGCCAGCCACAGCGGGATTACGAAGACTCCGCCGGCGTAAGGTACGGCGGCGCGGTCTGCGATGATGCTCTTGGCGATCAGGTCGCCCGGGATCGTGGCCAGTGCGGCCAGCCCTAACCCCACCAGCCCGCCCACGAAGCCGATCAGCGCGCTTTCCACAAGGAACACGGCCATCACCTGGAAGTTGGTGGCGCCGACGGCCTTGAAGATGCCGATCTCGCGGGTGCGCTCGAGTACGCTGGTGATCATCGTGTTCACGATGCCCAGCGTGCTGACAATCAGCGCGATGCCGGTCAGGAAGGCGATGATCACCGTGATCACCGTCAGCATCGTTTCGACTTGTTCAAGCACAGAGGCCACACTGAACGCCGTGTAGCCCTGGTCGCGCAATGCTTGCTCGACGGCCGGCGCGTTCTCGGCGTCGTCCACCAGCACCAGTGCCCGCGGGTAGCCCAGTTCGCGGTTTACCACGCTGCCTAGAAACAGCTGCCGCGCTGTTTCCTGCGGGAGGAACACGTCGGTCTGGACCGCGTTGCCGTCTTCAATCACGTTAAACACATCGCCGGGGATCTGCTCGCGGATCACACCCACCAGCGTGAACTCGCGCTCGACTGACTGCCGTTCGCCTGAGAACTGGCCGAACTGCTGCATCAGCCGCGGCAGCAGCACGCCCATGGCCTTCTTTTCTTCATCCGACATGTCGGCCATCATCGCGCGCATCTGCTCCGGCGCGTTCTGCATCGGGTCGGTCTGTTCACTGATAATGCTGCTCAGCTTCACCTTGCGGCCGAGCACACTCTCATAATCGTTACTCGTCAGCAGGCCCCACTTGTACAGAAGGTATTCGTGCAGAATTACTTCATCGGCCTGCGGCCCGCTGAAATAACGGCCGGCGATCAGCCTTTCTTCATAGCGCTTGCGCCCGACATCGACACCAATACTCAGGCTTGCCGGGGTCTCATACTTCTTGCCCTGCGTATCCAGCTGCAGCTGATAGCGCTCGATGATCACCGGGGTAATGCTTTCAACGTGCGGCAGCTTCGACAGTTTCTCGATTGCTGCGTCGTCGATTTCGTTTACCCGACGGCCACTCCATTGGCGGATCTGGCGGCGGTTGATCGCGGCGCGCAACAGGCGTTCGCGGCGGTCGTCGTCCATTTCGCCTTCGATGCGCACGTCGGCCGGGTCGTTTGAAAGCTCAATCCCCATGCCGCCGGTCAGGCCGATCTGCCGCAGGTTGTCGCTGCTTGCCACGGTGTCCGTGACGGCGTGGCTCAGGCCCTGGCCCAGCGCGACAATCAGCGTCAGCGCGAACACGCCGATCAGCACCCCCGACATCGTCAGCAGGTTGCGACCCTTTTTGCGCAGCAGGCCATCCAGTGCCAGGCCGAAGATCATGCACCACCCCCCGCCACGGCTGGCACCGGGAGCTCATCAACAAACGCGCCGTCGGCCATGCGCAGCGTGCGCTGGGCGTGGCTGGCGGCCAGTGCGGGGTCGTGCGTGACCATCACCAGCGAAGCACCCTTGGTGTGGGCGTCGCGCAGCAGGCCCATGATCTGGGCGCTGGTGTTGCTGTCGAGGTTGCCGGTGGGTTCATCGCACAGCAGCATGCGCGGCTTGTTGATCAGCGAGCGCGCGATGGCCACACGCTGCTGCTCGCCACCGGAAAGCTGCGTGGGGCGGTGGTCGGCGCGTTTGCCAAGGCCCACCTGCTCAAGCAATTCGAGTGCGCGGCGTTTGCGTTCCGCGCGGCCGACACCCTGGAACACCAGCGGCAGGGCGACGTTTTCCCAGGCGCGCTGCGAGGTGACCAGGTTGAAGCTCTGGAATATGAAGCCGATGGTGGTGCGGCGATACAGGCTGAGCTCGGCGGCGTTCATCGACGCCAGCTCGCGCCCCGCCACCTGGATGCTGCCGCGCGTGGGCCGATCTAGGCCGCCCAGCAGGTTCAACAGGGTGCTTTTGCCGCTGCCGCTGCGGCCGAGCAGCGCCACGAACTCGCCTTCGGCCACTTCGAAGTCGATGCCGCGCAGGGCGTGCACCAGCTCACCGCCCAGGTGGTATTCGCGCGTGACCCTTGTGCCGATGACCAGTGGTGTACTCAAGGTCTGCTTTCTTGAAGCCGGGTCGAACCTGGGGCGGGCTGCGACGTTGCTAGTATGCCCCGTCGAACTGGAATTGCCCCTGAAGCATGTCCTGCCCGTAGTATCGTCTGCCGAGCGCGAGTTTTCTTGCGCGCTGTCTGGAATCACTTCCGTTTCCGGCGACACTGTGTCAGTTTGCACGGAAACCGGTACACCGCGAGGAAAACGCATGCGTCTGGCGCCACTATTCCTTCTTTCCTTATTGCTGCTCGCGGCTTGCAGCCCGGAGAACAAGGCGCCCGGCAACTCACTCAGCGACCCGGAGATGCTGCGCCGCGCCGCCGTGGCGGAACGCAACCTGGTCAAGATGCGCGACGCCGCCATCGCCTACTATGCCCGCCACAAACGCCTGCCCGAATTCTCGGACGAACTGGCCGAATTCAAGGCCGGCCCCAAAGACCTTGAGGCCAGCGACGACTACGACGCCGAGCTCGGATACGGCTTCCTGAATCTCAAGTTCAACGCCGAGGGCAAGCTGGAACGCGGATGGTTCTTTGCCACCCCGCGCGGCAACAGCGACGCGCTGAAAGTGCGCATGAACGGCGTCAGCGGCAACTTCGACCACGTCCGCAACGGCGAACCTTTCCTGCGCGCCCCCGATGACGAAGGCTGGAAAGAGGGCGAAGTGCCCGCCAACAAAGGCAAGGGCATTACCCTCGATGGCTGACCCCGCACCACGAAGGACACTCATGCGCGCGTTCATGACAATTCTGGTCATCTGCCTGGCGATTGGCACTTCGCTGGCGCAGGACTCGGCCACAGAAATCAAGGATGGCCACGGCACGCTGGCTCCGGTGTTTCGCGTCATGGCCCCGGCGATTGGTGAGTCCAGCGGCCTGCAGCACTGGCACGGCCTGTGGTGGACGCACAACGACAGCGGTGCCGACGCGGTGCTGTACGCCGACGACAGTCTGGACTTCGACGGGGCGCTGGCAGTGGAGCTGACCGGTGCCGCGAACGTGGACTGGGAAGAACTCGCGCTGCTCGATGGCGACCTGATCGTCTGCGATATCGGCGACAACAACCGCCGCCGTGACGACCTGAAGTTGTACCGCACGCGCTTCGACGCCGAGAAGAAGACAGTCAGCCTCGCGGCCACCTATCACATCGCCTACCCCGACGGCAAACACGATGCTGAGGCCGCGTTCGGCCACGACGGCGCGCTGTACATCATCAGCAAGCAGCGCGGCGAAGGTTTCACGGGCCTTTACCGCTTCGCCGGGTTAAAGGAAGGCGAAGTGAACACCGGCGCGCTCGTCAGCAAGCTGGAACTCGGCGACAAAACCATGGCCACGGCCGCCGATTTTGACGGCGAGCATGTGGCAATCCTCAGCTACACGCGGATTTTCGTGTATCACAAGGACAGGCTCGAGGGCGCACCGCTGTTCAGCACGCGCATCCACGCCAACCAATGCGAAAGCCTGTGCCTGCACGACGGCGCGCTGGTCTTTGGCAATGAGCAGCGCGACATGTACCGCCTGCCCGGCTTCCTGAAAAGCAAGCCGAAGTCACTGCTGCCTCAGGCCGTGAAGCTGAAGCTCGGCCTTTCGCCCGATTCGGCCGAAGTCAACGGCTTCGGGGCCAACTGGCGCGACCAAGCCACGGACCTGGCGCTGCGGGGCATGGTGGAAGGCGAGTACCTGCGCTGGGCGATCTGCGGCGGGCATTTGATGCTCGCGGGGTCAATCAAGGTGCAGGCATTCACCAGCAGCAGCGAGCGTGGCTCGCGGCGCGGCTCGGCGCTGATCCTGATGTTCGGCCGGCATGACGAAGACTTTTTGGATGGCACGGAAAACATGTTCTGGCTGGGCGACAACGGCCAGACCGGCCCCGATTGCTGGGCGCTCAACCCCGCCGACTTCAGCCTCAAGCCCGCCAAGGGGGCTGAGTGCGCGGGTGCCGTTGGCGATGGCACCTTCCGCTTCGAGTACGCGATCCCGCTGACGGCAATCTTTGGCGAAGGCAAGCTGCCCGACAGCTTCCGCTTTAATGCCTGGGGCTACAGCCTGCACGGCGAGGGCGAAGTGCACCTCACGGGTGCCAGCATCTTCAGCCTGAATAACCCCTATACGTGGGCCGAAGTGACCGTCACCACGAAGTAGGGCGTGTCGCGGGCTGTAGATTTGCGGGCGTGATTCACGGAAACTGCGGCCATGAGCCTCGCGATTGCCGAACAACTGCGCACCCAGGTCGTTGAGCCGCTGAAGAAGCGCTTCGTCGGCCGCGATGAAGTGCTTGAGCTGATTGCGTTGTCGGTCGTCGCGGGCGAGCACCTGTTCCTGTACGGGCCGCCGGGCACGGCCAAGTCGGCACTGATCCGCCATTTCGCGGGTGCGCTGCACGCGGGCTACTTCGAATACATGCTGACGCGGTTCTCTGAGCCCAACGAGATTTTCGGGCCCGTCGACATCGCCCGGCTGCGTGAGGGCGTGGTCGCCACGATCACCGAAGGCATGCTGCCGCGCGCCGAATTCGCGTTTCTCGATGAAATCTTCAATGCCAACTCGGCGATCCTGAACAACCTGCTGACCGTGTTGAACGAGCGCACCTGGCGGCGCGGCGCCGAGTCGCACAAGCTGCCGCTGCTGGCATTGTTCAGCGCCAGCAACAGCCTGCCCGAAGACGACGCGCTGGGGGCCCTGTTTGACCGCTTCCTGCTGCGCTGTCACGTGCCCAACCTGCCGCGCGAAAGCATGCCGGCGCTGTTGGATCGTGGCTGGCAGCTTGAGCGTCCCAGCGACAACCCGCCCGCCGTAAGCGCGAACCAGTTGCGCGAACTGGCGGCGCTGCTGTGGCAGGTTGAGCTGGCACCGCTGCGCGAAGCGTTTGCCGACGCCATCTTCAAGGTCCGCGACCTCGGCATCGATTTGTCCGACCGCCGCGCGGTCAAAGTACAGAAGCTGCTCGCGGCGTCGGCGCTGCTCAGCGGCCGCATGCAAGCACAGCCCAGTGACCTGTGGGTGTTGCGCTACGTGTGGGACCGGCAGGAACAGATCGGGCCGCTGAAGGCTCTCGTGAACGGGGTTCTCGAACAGACGGTCGCCGACAAGCCGCACCCGCTGGCCCGTGTGGCCGACCGCGTTGACCCGGAAGAAGTCGCGGGCGCATTGGCCGAAATCGGCGCACAGGTCGGTGCCGGCAAACTTTCGCTTTCCGGCGTGGCCCGCGCCCGTGAACGCCTGCAGCACCTCGCCGACCAGTGCGCCTGGCTGCCTGAGGCCGCGACGCGCGAGCATCTGCTGGGGCAGGCGCGCCAGTTGCTTGGCAAGCTGGAGTAACCGTGATCGCACAAGCCTCGCTCGCGCGGGTGTCACTTGAGGCGCTGGCGCTGCTGGCCCCGGTGCGCAGCCGAGCCGACTTGCGTGTGCGTCTTGACGGGTCAAGTGCCTGGGTGCGCTGGGACGGGCCCGACATCGCGCTGGCCCACCTGCTGTTGCAGGCCCCCGGCGCGACATTGTACGAGAAATACGAAAGTTACTGGCGACGCTGCGGCAGCCTGCTGTCGGTGCCCGTGCCCGAACAGGGCTTCACGCCTGCCAGCGGCCACGTGCTGCCGCAGACCACTCCGGCGCGTGAGCCGCTGGCCCCCCCGGTCAAGGCCACGCTGGGCCTGCGCGCAAGCCCGATTCCGCGGCCCGCCCACGCGCTGCTGTGCGTGCTGGCTGACGCAACACGCTGGGCGGCGCTGACACCGGATGCCGAGTTGAAGGCGCTGCTGGCGGCGCGCGCGGGCGGCGCGCTGCTGCTGCTAGGTGACGTGCTGCCGCCGCTGCCCGGCACGCGCTTCTGGGGCGACCGGCTGCTGTGCCCGCTGGGCTTTGAACCCGACCCGCCGCTGCCCGAAAGCACGCTGCTGCAAGCGCTGGGTGCCGGTGCCGGGCGGGTGCTGCTGCGCGGCGACAGTTTTGAGGTTGTGCCCGCGGGCGCACTGCAACCCCTTTCGCGCGCTTCGCTGCGCCTGGCGGGTGCGCCATGAACGAACTGGCATGGCTGAAAGTACCGCCGCAGTACACGCAGGCCATCGGCGGACCCAACTGGACTGACGACTGCGACGCGATTGCGGACGCCAACGGCCGCACAGTGATGCTGACGGGCGCGTTGGCGCAATTCATCGAAGGGGCCTGCCGTCGCGAGCCACCGGTGGCGTTTGGCTTCGTGCTGCATTTTGCGATGCTGCTGCGTGATGGTGGCGACGGCAAACTGGCCGATCTGCGGGCGGCATTTGCGGAGCAAGCCTCGTGGCGCAACGCGGGCCTGCTGTTCGCGCATCTGACTCGTGCACTGCCGCGCGCGCCTGGTGAAGTTCGCGGGCCTCACATCGCGACGCTGCTGCGCGGCACCGAGTTGCGGCCGGTGCACTGGCTGGCCCGGGCCGCGCAGTCGCCGCCGCTGGCACCGGACAAGTTCGCGGCGCACCTGCGCGGGCAGCTGGAGGCCATGGGTGTTGTTGAGCTGCGGCACTGGCTGCGGCACGGGCGCGGCAGCGTGGCCCCCCTGCCCGCCGTCGAGCTGCCGCCCGCGCCGCCGCGCCGCCCGGGCAACACGCTGGATGAGCTGCTGTTGCGCAAACGATTGACCGGTGTCGCGCCATTCTTGGACCAGCTTGTCAGCGCGATCACGCTGCCGCCGCGTCGCGTGATGCGCGCCGAGCTACCGGTGGGCGGCTACTCCAGCGTCACCAATCGCGGCCACCCGGACCAGATCCTGCCCGGTGAATATGCGGTTGATGAGCTGGAATTCCTGCGACGTTTCGCGGGCAACGAGCTGCTGTACTGGCAGCGCGAAGAGCCCCAATCGCAGGTCCGCGAGGACATGATCGTGCTGCTGGACCAGGGCGTGCGCACCTGGGGCGTGACGCGGCTGATGCTGTCCGCGGCCGCCATCGCGCTGCTGCGCCGGGCGCAATCGCGCGGCCTGCACGCCCGTGTGGCCGTCACCTCACGCGAAGGCGAGCCGCTGGAATCGCACGACAGCGCGCTGGGCGAAATGCTTGAGGCCAGCGACCTCTCGCCCGATCCCGGGTTGTCGCTGGAGCGCGTGCTGGAGGAACCGGCGCTTGAGGCGCGCGACGTCGTGCTGCTCACGCACCCGCGCAACTTGCTGCAGGAAGACGTGCAGACGGCCGCGCGACGCGCACCGGCGCAGGTGCGCGTGTTCGCGCTGGCGGTTGACGATCGCGGCCAGGCGGAGTTGCACGAGTTCAAGCGCGGCGCGCCGGTGCTGATTCGCGCGTTTCGCCTGCACGCACCCAAGCCTGAGCCCGCGCCGGAGGCTGAAGCTGCGGCCCCGTCTGACGCGCCCTGGCAGGGCGACATCGCGGGCGTGCCGATGCCGTTTCGATTCGGGCTGGTCGCGAACGTTGAGCACATGTGCCTCGATGCCGAGGGCCAGCGTTTGCTTACGGTTTCGTCGAACCAGCTCGCGCACGTGTGGTCGCACGACGGCAAGCCGGAGCCGCTGCCAAGGCCACGTGTAGAGGATTTCGTCCGGGACGAGCGCGTTTGCGGCGTGCGCGGCGGTTTCGGCCGCCGCATGGGCAACAGCACAGAGACAGTGGTCGTGCACACGAACTGCGTGGCGCGTTCGGTGCGCGTGCATGCTCCCGCCCGTGACGTTCCCCGTCTGGTACTGCTGGGCTACAGCGAGCCTGAGCACTCGGTGGTGTTGATGCCGATGAACGTGCCCGAGTCGCTGGCGCTGGACCTCGACACCGGTGAGTTCTCGCCACCATCGACTGGCACACGGGCTGATCTTGCGCGCCGCCGCGTGATCGCCGAGCAGACCCTTCGGCCGCGCGTGCAGCTCCTGGCACAGCCCGCGCAAGGTAGTGTCAACTGGGACGGGCTGAAAGCTGACGGCCGTGTGGCCTTGCTGTATCAACCTCGGACCGGGCGGATTGCGCTGCTGGACGGTCCTGACCTATGGCGCTCTTGGGTGCCCATGGCAGACGGCGTGCCCATGCTGAAGGAGTCAAGGATGATCGAAGCACGCTGCGCTGGCGGCGTGCTGGTGCTGCGCGTGGCCAGCACGTCCACGGTGCGTGCACACGTAAAAGAGCGCGTACTTGTGTTCCGCGGGCCTGAGTGGCGTCTGATCGGCGACTTTCCAGTGCAGGTGGAGTGCAAAGGGCTCGACATCAGCCTTGATGGCGCGACAGTGGCGTTTCGTGAAAATGTCGCGCAAGTGGCTGTGCTTGATGTGCGCGGCGACCATTGCGAACGCCGCTTCACCGCCGAGAGCGCCAAAGTGCATGCCGACCTGCTGCTTGAGTGTGGCCGCGGCTGGTTCACCGTCTATGGCGGTAAATTCACGCACCTGCTGCGCTGGGACCGCGACCGCCTCGAAATCAGCTTCGTGCAGGGCAAGCAGGACATCGCGTCCATGGCCAAGCGCCAACCCGACCTTGCCAGCCTGCCCACCGCCAGCGTCCGCGCCAAGGCGGGCCTTTGTACGCCGACCCGGGCCGAGCCCGATCGCTTCAAGCAGTTCGCGGCCTCGCGCAGCGGCATGCTGTTCGCCACAGACGCGTACGGGCAGGTCGCGGTGTTTGGCCGCGATGATGCGCTTGTGGCGATGTTCTTCATCTATCGCGGCAGCGTGGCCGCGTGGCTGCCCGACGGCACGCGCTACGGCCCCGCCGGCATCACCGGCGCGCCCACGGCGCCCGGCGCTTTGCAGAAGATCGGCGCTGCGCTGAAGGCCGCAGAAGCAGGGGGGCGGCCATGAGTGCGCTTTCGCTGCCCGTGCGCCCGCGCCGCCTGGAGACCGCCGCCCCGGCCAGTGTGCTGTATGTCGCGGGCGCCAACGCCTCAATCGTGCTGGGTGTGCTGGCGGAACTTGCGCTTGAGCCCGCGCCGCGCGTGTATCGCGTGGCCGGCGGGTTCCTGATCGTGCTGGACGTTGCGGTGAACACGCGGCCCGCCGGGGTGATCGGCCTGCGCGAGTGCGCCAGCAACCTGTATGCGCCCGTGGACAGCGAGATCACGCCGCAACTGCTGCCCGATGAAGTCCCCGGCGTGACGCGCGGCCGCGGCCTGCTGCTGCTGGGCACGGAGACGCTGGCCTTTGAGCCCGAAAAGCCGCTGGCGCTTGCGGCCCTGCTGAAGCTGCCCGCTGAGTCGCCCCGGGCTTGGGTTGCGCTGCCGAGCCCTGCTGCGCGCGCAGACGAAATCCACCAGCTCGTGTACGACCGCCCCGAAGACGATTCGCTGCAGCAGGGCGGCAAGGGCATCGGCGAAGAAGAGCCGCGCCCGGACCAGGGCAGCGCCGCCGGCAACCTGAAGGGCCGCGCTGAAATGGCGGCGGGCAAGCTGCTCAGCGGCATCGGCCGCGCGCTGGGCATGAAAGGCGTCGAAGGCGCGGGCGAGCGGCTGAAGGGCAAGGCAATCGAAGACGCGCCGCGCCTGAGCGAAGGGTTGCTCGGAAAGCAGGAGGCCGCGCTGCGTGATCTGCTGCGCAAGTTCCAGGAAGGCCGCACCGAAGAAGCCCTGCGGCGGGCCTTACCGATGAGCGAGCCCGGCTCGCGCGGCGATGGCGTGGCCGGCAATGCGCAACTGCCGTTTCACAACCTCGCTTACTCGCTGGGCAACGTGCTGGGCGGCGGGGGCGGCGGCGCCAACTGGTACACCGAACCCGACCTGCAGGGCGCACTGATGCGCGAGTACCGCAAAGCCGCCGAACAGGCGGCCGCACAGGGCGATTTCCGGCGCGCGGCCTTTATCTACGGAAAGCTGCTGGGCGACTGGCGGCGCGCGGCGACAACTCTGCAACAGGGCGGGCTGCACCGCGATGCGGCACAGATTTACCTGCGCAAGCTGAACGATCAGCTCGCGGCCGCGCGCGCCTACGAAGCGGCGGGTGACGTGGACGAAGCCGTGAAGCTGTACCGCCGCACGGGCCAGCGCGTACAGGCCGGCGACCTGCTGCGCCGCGCTGGTGAGGAAGAGGCCGCAGTCAGCGAATACCACGCCGCGGCCGATGACCTGGTTGAGCGCGGCCAGTTCAAGGCCGCCGGCGAGCTGATGATGGGCAAAGTGGCGCAACCCGAACGCGCCGAGCCCTACTTCCGCCGCGGCTGGAGTGCCCGGCCGCACGCTGACGCGCTGCCCTGCGCGATCCACCTGCTGGTGGTGCACGCCGACACGGCCAGGCCTGACGCGGTGCTGCAACTGACCGCCGAGGCCGACCGCTACTTCGCGCCGCCGGGCAACGACGCGGGCGCGGGGGCGTTTTACAGCATGCTGGCCACACTGGCTGAGCGCGAAGCATTGGCGGATCAGCGCGAGGAAATTCGCGACCGCGCGCTCAGCGGGGCTGCGCACAAGCTGCGCCAGGGGGCCTGGCGCGGCTCCGCCCCCGGCCTTGACCTGCGCTCTTGGCCGGCCGAACTGGCCTCGGACGCGCAGTTTGCCGTGAAGGCCGAAACGCGCCGACAGCGTAAAACGCCCGGCGGCGGCAACCCGCAGGGCGTCGTGAACACCGTGCGCATCGCCGAGGGGACGGTAAGCGCCGTGTGCTTCGCGCCCGCGAGCGGCGAGCTGTTTGCGGGATTCGAAGACGGCCGCATCGTGCGCTTTCACCCGTTGCGCGGCACCCACGAGGTGCGCAACGGCGGGCGGCCGGTCGTGTCGCTGAGCTGCGACCGAGGTGGCCGGCTGCTGTCCGTGCTGCACCGCAACCAGGACGAGCGCAACGACGGCGTCTTCTACCAGCGCCGTGCTGAGGGCGGCTACTTGCGCGGCCAGACGCACTTTGCCGACACCAGCGCGACCGGCACGGCGATCACCGGCGAAGGCGCAAACCTGCTGCTGGCGATGAGCGAGCCCACCAACGTGCAGGTCTACGCCAGTGACCTGCTGCAGCCGATGATGGGCTTAAGCCTGCCGATGGGGGCGCTCGCCGGCGTGCGCTTCCTGCGTTCGGGTCCTGAACTGGCGCTGGTCGGCGTCAGCGACCGCGACCTTTACTTCAGGTTGGTCGGGCGCGACGTCACCGGTGAGTGGCAATCCATGGCGCTGCATTGGCAGCCGCGCGGGATACTGCGCGGCGCGGAGTTCAGCCTGCTGGAAGTAGCGGCCCGGGCGTTCGAGATCGCCGGGCGCAACGAGTACGGCAGCGTGTACTGGACAGGGCTTGAACTCGGGCCCGGCGCAAAGCTGCAACGCCGCGAAACGAGGGTGGTAGCCGCCAGGGGCGACTTCCTGTGCGCGACCATGGCGGGCCCCGGCCGCATCGCCGCGCTGTCGCCTACGGGCGTAAGCTGGTTCCAGAAAGAAGGTGAGGGCTTCCGGCTGATGGCGCTGACCAGGCTGAACACGCCGCGCGGGATTCACCTCGAATACCTGCCCGAAACCGGCGAGCTGCTGGTACTCAACGCCGACGGCACCGCCCACCTGGTGCAGATGTAGCATGGGAGCCTGCTAGACAGGCTCAGTCGTCGAGGTCGAGCCAGCTTGTTACGGGGCGGCGGGTCACTTCGATGCTGATCTGCTGCCTGGGCCCGCCTTGGCTTTGGCGCCCGCCTTTGAGCTGGAACGCGGTGATCATGCGGGTCTTGCGGTCGTAGGTCATTGTGCCGGTGAACTCGAGCACGGCCGCGGTGCGTGACATCTCGCCGCTCACGCTCCATTGCAGGGTGATCGTCGCGCTGTCGGGCGTCAGTGAGGCCAGCGCACATTGAAGGCGATTCTTTTCGATCTTGAAGTCGATGGCCTCAATGAAGCGGTTCAGACCGGCCAGTTGCGCGCCCTCGACGCGCCAGGCGTCCCCTTCGCCCACGGCGCTGATTGGCAGCAGCCCGGCATCAAAACCCTCCAGCACGAAGTTGTTGCCGGCAACACTGGCGTCGCCGGTCAGCACCGTCGCGTACACGCCGTTGGCCCGTTGCACCAGTTGCAGGGTACAGCCGTGCAACTCGCCGGTGGCTTCTTCGCCGGCGCCGTAGCCGCGGGTAAAGCGCGTGCGGTTCTGTTCCCAGGCGCGTCGCACGGCCAGCAAGCGGCCGGCATCATCGACACGCTGCACTTCGGTCAGCGTGATCTCGGTGGCTTCGGTCAGGTAGCGCTCGTCCACCGTGAGCTCTTCAACCCGTAGTTTGCGTGTGGTGCGAAAGCGTGCGCCAACTTCATAGGCCGCTTGCAGGCGCACCTTGCGTTCTGGCTGCGGCGTTTCGCCATTGGGCCGGTCCACGACTGGCGTGTTGCCAATCTGGGGCTGCGGGTCACGCCGTGGGTTGCCGCAGGCGGCAAGGCACAGCGAAAGCAAGATCACGGTCAGTGGGCGCACCAAGGCAGGATTGCGAGGCCGCCGCGCGATTACAAGGGAGGATTCGGGGAAGCGGAGATTGGATGTACTGTATGACCACCAGAGTCAGGGGTCCGGTTGACAGTCAACGGTTCACGGTCAACGGTTACTGCAAACAGGCCGCAGTGACCGTCAACTGTCGACCGTCGACCGTCGACCTCAGCCCACAAACAGAAGCTCGTTCCCATCCAGCCTCTTTCTTGAGCCTCAACTCACTGACCCCTCCTACTTAGTCAAGCAATCGCTTGCGTAATGTCGCGCCGCGCCAGTACCATGTTTCCATGCAGACTGAGGCCCACGGCAAAGCCCGCGAAAAGATCCTGTTTTTCCTCAAGACGAAGGGCCCGCAAACTGCGGCCCAGATCGCGCGGCGGCTTTCCGTTACGCCGATGGCCGTGCGCCAGCACCTGTACCAGCTTCGTGAAGCGGGCCAGGTCAGTTACGTAGATGAGCGCAAGCAGGTCGGCCGCCCGGCCCGCGTCTGGGAACTGACGCGCGAGACGGCATCGCGCTTTCCCGACAGCCACGGCGAACTGGCAGCCGGCATCCTGCGCGCGGCCCGGCAGGCCTTTGGTGACGAAGGCATGGCGCGGCTGGTACGGCAGCGTCGCGCGGAACAGGCCGATCGGTATTCGCAACGCCTTGCGCGCAAGCGCGGCCTTGAGGCCCGCGTTACGGAACTGGCGGGCATCCGCAACGAGGAAGGCTACATGGCCGAAGTTGAGCGCGACGGTGACGCGCTGCTGCTGATCGAGAATCACTGCCCGATCTGCGCCGCCGCCGAAACCTGCGCCGATCTGTGCCAGTCCGAATGCGAACTCTTCCGCGAGGTACTGCCCGGGGCCGAAGTCACGCGCGAAGAACACATCCTCAGCGGCCAGCGCCGCTGCGTGTACCGCGTGCGACCCTCTGCCCGGCGGTAACTGCCGGGTTGAACCCATCATCTCACGGTCGCTGTTGACGCCACTTTGCGGTGGCCGTCGCGGCAAGCGCGCATTGGGTGGTCGCCTGGCACTGATCCCGGCGGCCACTGTGATTTGCTGCCGCGCCTCTATAGTGTGCGGCCGTTCCGCTTGTGAGGGCTTTCACCATGGCTGACGACGAAATCTACCAGGCTTCACTCGAATACCACGCCAAGTATCCGCCCGGCAAACTCGAGGTCGTCCCCACCAAGCCGACCCTGACCCAGCGCGACCTCAGCCTCGCGTACAGCCCCGGCGTGGCCGAGCCCTGCCGCGAAATCGCGCGCCAGCCCAACGACGCCTACAAGTACACCAACAAAGGCAACCTGGTGGCCGTGATCAGCAACGGCACGGCGATTCTGGGCATCGGCAACCTCGGCGCTTTGGCCAGCAAGCCGGTCATGGAAGGCAAGGGTGTGCTGTTCAAGAAGTTTGCCGACATTGACGTGTACGACATCGAAGTCGCCACCGAAGACATAGAAACGTTCATTGAGACCGTGGCCTGCCTTGAGCCCACCTTCGGCGGCATCAACCTGGAAGACATCAAGGCGCCCGAGTGCTTCGAAATCGAGCGCCGCCTCAAAGAGCGCATGAACATCCCGGTCTTCCACGATGACCAGCACGGCACCGCCATCATCAGCGGAGCGGCCCTTATCAACGCGCTTGAACTCGTGAACAAGCCGATTGGCGACATCCGCATCGTCGTCAACGGCGCCGGTGCAAGCGGTATCGCTTGCACCAACTTCGCCATCAGCCTGGGTGTGCGCCCTGAAAACGTGGTCATGTGCGACACCAAGGGAGTGATCCATGACGGCCGCAATGATCTGAATGACGTGAAGCGACCCTTTGCGATCAAGACGTCAGCGCGCACGCTGGACGACGCGCTCAAGGGCGCCGATGTGTTCTACGGGCTCAGCAGCAAGGGCGCGCTGAAGCCCGAGGCACTGAAGACCATGGCCCGCGACCCGATTGTGTTCGCGATGGCCAACCCCGACCCGGAAATCGACTACGCAACGGCCAAGGCCGCACGCAGCGACGTGATTCTGGCCACCGGGCGCAGTGATTACCCGAACCAGGTCAACAACGTGCTGGGCTTCCCGTTCATATTCCGCGGCGCGCTGGATACGCGCTCGACGGCGATCAACGAAGAAATGAAGAAGGCCGCCAGCAGCGCGCTGGCCCGCCTGGCCAAGGCCGAAGTACCCGAAAGCGTCAGCCGCGCATACGGTGGCGCCCGCTTCAAGTTCGGGCGCGAGTACCTGATCCCGAAGCCCTTTGACCCGCGCGTGCTGTACTACGTCGCCCCGGCCGTGGCCAAGGCCGCCATGGACACCGGCGTGGCCCGCGTGAAGCTGGACATTGACGAATACCGCGAGCGCCTGCGCCGCCAGACTGAGCCCGGCCGCGCGGTCGCCAGCGTGGCGATCAGCAAAGCCCGCGAGCTGCACAAGCGCCTTGCACTGCCCGAAGGCCACGACCAGCGCGTGCTGGCAGTGGCACGGCAGATCCTGCGCGACGGCGTGGGCCGCCCCGTGCTGATCGGCGACGAGAAAGCCATCCGCGCCGGCATGAAGGGCTTTGACACACTCCAGTATGAAGTGATCGACCCGCGCGACCCGCCGAAAGATGAAATGCTGCAACACCGCTGGCGCGAACGCGGGGGCCTGTTTGCCGGCAAGACCGAGCTGGACTCATACTCGCTGGCCGCACTGATGACTGACCTTGGCATGGTGGACGGCATGCTCAGCGCAGCAGACCGCATCTATCGCGAAACCGTGCCCTACGTGCTGCGTTTCGTCAGCAAGCGCAAATCGGCGCGCCGTGTAATCGGCATGCACATCATGGTGCTGAAGAACCGCGTGCTGTTCTTTGCCGACACCACACTGAACGTGGAACCCAGCGCCGAAGAACTCGCCGATTGCGGCCGCCTTTGCGCTGAGGCCGTGCATGCGCTCGGCATCACGCCCAGGCTCGCGTTCATCAGCTACAACAACTTCGGCGCCAGCCCGCACGCACAGTCGGAGCGCGTGCGGCAGGCATACGAGATTTTCAAGCACAGCAACCCGGGTATTGAGGCCATCGGCGAAGTGCAGGCCGACATCGCGCTAAGCCCCGACGAGTTCCGCAATGTGATTGAGGCTGAGCGCTGGCCGCAGCCCGCCAACGTGCTGATTTTCCCGAACCTCGACACCGCCAACGCCGCCTTCCGGCTGGTGCGCGTGACGGCCGGTGCCAGCGCGTTGGGACCACTGCTGCTGGGCCTGCGCAAGCCGGCCAACGTGATGCCACGCGGCAGCACCGTGCAGGACGCCGTGTCGATGGCAGCCGTAACGCTGGCAATGCCCGTGCTCGCAGGCGAAAGCGGAAAGCTGCCCAGGGTAACGCCGTAGCGGGACGCGGTATGTTGGAGCCCCGTAGGGGGCAATCCCGACAGATTTCGCGCCCCCCTACACTTCGGCGGTGAAGACCCACCAGTAGGCGTACACGCACAGCGGGGCGAGGATCGCGATGCCGAGCAAGTCCGGCCACACATTGCGCAGTGTGCGCCAGCTGATCAGTCGCAGGCAGGCTGAATAGACGGCCAGCTTGATGATCTTGCCGGGCTTGGAACGCAGTGGCGGCAGGGTGCTGGTGTCGAAGTTCGGGTCCAGTTCTTTGCGCGCTTCGTTCATGAAGCGGTCTTCGTCGACGTGGCGGTTCATGTCACGAAGAAACGCGCGAAAGCCACGAATGCTGCCCAGCGCGGTCACCAGCCAGTAGAACGTAAGCCCGGTCAGCACCAGCCCGATCAGGAACCGGTAGCTCGCGTAGGGTTCAGTAGATTCCAGAAACTCCAGCATGCGTACAGTCTGCCACGGGCGTTGCCCGCAGGCAGCCCCTTTCATTCACCCCCGCCCATGGGGATACTTGCTGCCATGTCTGAGGCCCTGCGAAACGAATTGCGCCGCGTGTTTGCCGACTGGGAGTCGTCGCGCCTGACCGCCCAGGGCGTCCAGAACTGGGCCCGCGCGACCTCAACCCAGGGTGCTGATCCCTTTGCCGCCCGCATCGTCAACCACCTGCGCGGACTGGGCGAATACCTCATTACTTGCGACGACCTGCCGCTGTACTTGCAGCTTTTCGAAAAATCGCCCGAAGACGCCTGCAAGGCACTTGATGAGGCCGGAAACGCCTTCGACGTCAAAGCCCGCGCCACAGACCTGAAAGACGACCCGTTCTACGGGCCGCACACCCGCGCCATCCTGCGCGAGCTGTCCTGACGCAATCTTCATGATCGCCTGCTTTAATGCGCCCCCTTTGCACGGGAGCCCACATGCGCGTTCGCATTCTCGCCGCCCTGACCCTGATTGCCGCATGCGCCGGCCTTCCGCTGGCGCTGCAGGACGCGCGCAAGCCGCTGCTGCCTTCAGACGGCCTGCACGCCACACTGTGGATGCAGAGTTCGGCCGAGTATCGCGCCAACTGCATGCAGGCCTTCGCGCTGGCCACCTTGCGGCTGGATGAGGCCATGGCCGACACCGGCTGGACCGCTTCGCTGGAGCAGCAAGAGCTCGTCGCGCAAGACGGGCTGAAGCTGGACGCGCTGCCCATGGCCGTCATCGTCGATGTGGATGAAACCGTGCTCGACAACGGCGATTACCAGGGCTGGCTGGTGCACAGCGGCGAGGGCTTTGACCCGGCGACCTGGAGCCGCTGGTGCGCGCAGCGCCGGGCGCTGGCAATCGACGGCGCGCTTGCGTTCTGCAAACACGCCGACGCGCGCGGGGTGCGTGTATTCTACCTCACCAACCGCAACACCAGCGAAGAGGCCGACACCCGCGCCAACCTGGAGGCGCTCGGCTTCCCTGTGGCCAAAGACGCGATGCTGTGTCAGGCCAAAGGCGACAAGGGCAAGACCGCGCGCCGCGAGAAAGTCGCGCGTTCCCATCGCATTCTGCTGTTGGTCGGCGACGCGGGCGGCGACTTCGACGACGCGTTTGAATCCCGCCGCGCGGACCAGCGCGTGGCACTGGCGCGCAAGCACGCCGATCGCTGGGGGCGCGACTGGATCGTGCTGCCCAACCCGGCCTATGGGAAGTGGGAATCCGCGCTGACGGGCGGCGAATCCACGCCCGACGCGCGCCGCGCTAAGAAGTATGAGGCCTTGCGCTTCACCATGCTGCAACAAACCCCGGCACCCACGGCCGGCTCGCGGCCTCACGCGCTGCTGCGCAGCGGGCCGATGCGGGCCTGGGCGACCATGGGCGAAGCCTGCCTGTGGCTGCAGACGACACGAAACGCGCTGGTGGAGGTGCGCTACTGGCCCGAGTCCGAGCCCGAACAGGCTGAAGTGGCGCGGGTTGAAACGTACACCGAAAGCGACTGCATCGCGCAGTTCGTGCTGACAGGCCTGCGCTTTGGCACGGTCTACGAGTACGAACTGGCGCTGGACGGCACCGTGGCCAAGTATGCGTCACCGCTGCAGTTCGTGACGCAGGCCCACTGGCGCTGGCGCATGGACGCGCCGGACTTCACCTTCACGCTGGGCTCATGCCTGTACATCAACGAGCCCGGCATGGACCGACCGGGCACAGGCTACGGCGGCGACTTTGAACTGCTGGACGCGCTGGCCGCCACGCCTGCTGACCTGCACATCTGGCTTGGAGACAACACCTATCTGCGCGAACCCGATTGGGTCAGCGCGCAAGGCATCCGCCACCGCCACGCGCACACCCGCGCGTTCGAAAAGTTGCAGGCGGTGCTCACCAGCCGCGCGAATTACGCGATCTGGGACGATCATGACTACGGGCCCAACAACAGCGACCGCGGCTATCACCTCAAAGAGCACGCACTGAAGGCCTTCACCGACTACTGGCCCGCGCCGCAGTACGGCACGCCGGACGCCAAGGGCGCGTTTCATCGCTTCGAATGGAACGACGTTGAGTTTTTCATGCTCGATGACCGCTGGTACCGCACTCCCGAAAAGTCGCCCGAAACCGCCGTTCAGCTTGGCCAGCAGCAGATGCAGTGGCTGAAAGACGGCCTGTCCAGCAGCCTCGCGACCTTCAAGGTGATCTGCATGGGTGGCCAGGTCCTGAACGAGCTGTGGGGCGGCGAATGCTTCGAGCGCGCCCCGGCCGAGAAAGCCGAGCTGCTGGATTACGTCGTCAAGGCAAAGATCAGCGGCGTGGTCTTTCTCAGCGGCGACCGCCACCTCAGCGAGCTGCTGGTCAAAACGCCCCAGGGCGGCTATCCGCTGTACGACTTCACTTGCAGTCCGCTCACCAGCGGCACCAGCAGACTCGCGCCGGGAAAAAACGGGCAGCCGAGCCCCGAGCAGGCGAACCCTTTACGCGTCAAGAGTAACGGCGTCGAATGCCTCACCACCGGTACACGCAACTTCGGCAAAGTGCAGGTCACGGGCAAAGCAGCCGATCGCAAACTGATACTGTCCTGCCACGACAAGACAGGCGCCGAGCTTTGGAAGCATGAGATCAAGGCTGCTGACCTGAAGTGATCAGTTCTGCAGCCATGAGTCGGCCGCGCGCAGGCACTGGGTAATGAACGCGGCCTTACCCGTGGTGTAAGCGTCGCGGTCGGTCTTGTGCTGCCTGGCCAGCGCGCGCTTCAGAGCTTCGTACTGCCGCGCCACGGCCGGGAACGCGCGCAGGTAGTCGCGAAAAGCGACGTGCTGCCGCCACAACTCGGAATCATGCAGCACCACGTGCAGGTGCACGCGCGACGCGCCGTCTTCGGTGCGCTTGAAAAACAGCCGCCCCGGGATGCCGTTTTCGCCGTAGTAAGCAAACCCCAGCCCGATCAGCCCGTGCGCCAGCGCCAGGTGCCGCGCGTTGCCCGCGGGCAGCACTTCGCCGGTCGGCAACAGGCTGGGTTTCTCAAGTGCTGTGCTGAGCACTCCGGCCTCGCGCACTCCGGCAAGCATGTCGATCACCGGCTTGGCGGCCAGGCCAGGCACGGCGGTGCTGCCGATATGCTCAAGCCCCGCCAGCAGCGGGCCCACGGTATCGCGGACGCGCTTGGCTTCGGCCTCATAGCGCTTGGGCCAGGCGGGGTCGTACTCGGAAATCACGACAGGCATGCCGTCAGTCTAGCGCCGCGAGGCACCGGTCAAGAGTCAGCGGCTGCCCGCTGAGGCCGGGGCTGCTAAAACCACACCATGGATAATGCCGTGATTGCAACCGGGCTGGGCAAACGTTACGGCGACTTTGTGGCCGTGGACGGCATCGACTTCACCATCCCGCGCGGAGTGTGCTTCGGCTTTCTTGGCCCCAACGGTGCCGGCAAGACCACGACCATGCGCATGATCTACCGCGCGTCACCCGTCGGTAGCGGCAGCCTGCTGATACTGGGGCATGAGGCCGCCGGCGGCCGCAACGACCGCGTGATCAAGCAGAAGCTGGGCGTGGTGTCGCAGGAAGACAACCTGGATGAAGAGCTTACGCTACGCGAGAACCTGACGGTGTTCGCTCGCTTCTATGGCTTGACGCGTCAACAGGCGGCGTCACGTGCCGACGAGATGCTGGAATTCGCGCAGCTTACCGAGAAGGCCGGCGCGCGCATCCGTGAACTTTCGGGCGGCATGCGGCGCCGGGCGCTGATCGCGCGCGGGTTGCTGGGCAACCCTGAGCTTGTGGTGCTGGACGAACCCACGACCGGGCTGGACCCGCAGGCGCGGCTGAACCTGTGGGACCGCCTGCGCGATCTCAAGCGCCGCAACGCCACGCTGATCCTGACCACGCACTACATGGACGAGGCCGAACAGCTGTGCGACACACTGGTCATCATGGACAAGGGCCGCATCGTGGCGCAGGGCCGCCCGCGCGACCTGATCAAGCAGCACGTCAGCAGCCACGTGGTGGAAGTAGGCCTGCCCGCCGGCGCCGCGCCGCCCGAGCAACTGACATCGCTTGCCAAGCGCTTCGAACAGCACCACGACCGCCTGCTGCTGTATGTCGATAACGGAGACGAGGTCCTGGGCCGCGCGATGCAACTTCTGCCCGACGCCGAGACCCTGATCCGCCGCAGCACACTCGAAGACGTGTTCCTCAAGATCGCCGGCCGCGGCTTGCAGGAGTAAGAGCGTGCTTCCCATGCGCCACGGCATCGGGCATCGTGGGTCCACTCATGCCCTCCATGCCTGCCGAGCTCGCCTACCTGTTCCGGCACGCCTTGTTGCGTGACGCGGCCTATGCGTTGCAGCCGCCCAGCACGCGCGCGGCACTGCATGCCCACGCCTGCGACATCATCGACGCGCTTACCAGCGGCAGCCCCGCCCTGCGTGCCGAGGCCGCCCTTGAACTCGCTGACCACGCGCAGCTCGCCACTGAGGCCGGGCCGCAGTGGCCGACGCGCGAGCTGGCTTACCTGGAACTCGCCGCCCGCCACGCCGCCGAGCGCTATCGCGACGAAGAAGCCGCCCGGCTTTGCCGCCGCATCGAAAGCCACGCTGCGGCGACCCCCGCGCAACGCAGCCGCGCGCTGTTCCGGCTGGGTGCCGCGCTTGAGCGGATGGCCCGCCAGAACGACGCCGTCGCAAGCCACGAAGCCGCGCGCCTTGTAGCGCTTGAGGCGGGCGAGGAGTCGCTTGCGGCCGAAATCGGCCTGCGATTGGCCAGCCTTTACGTGCCGCGCGGGCGGGTGGACGACTCGCTCGCGATCGCAGACGCCGCGATTGCGCTGTATGCCCGGCTGGGCGACGATGTGGGACGCGCAGTTGCGCTGGGCGTGTCTGCCTTCATGCGCTACGTGAAGGGCGACCCCGCTGAGGCCGAAGCCCGCCAGCGCGAATCCATGGCTCTGCACGCGGCGCACGGCAATATCTCGGGGCGCAACACGGGGGCACGGCACCTGATGTTCTGGCTTGCAAAGTCGCGCCGGATGCCCGAGGCCGAGGCACTGGCCGAAGAAGCGCTGGCACTGGCACGGCAGCACGAAGACCCGGACCGTGTGGCCGGCACGCTGCTGGATTACGCGATGACCCTGACCACGATCGGCGACTGGGCACGCTCGGCGGAACTGGCCCGGCAATCGTGGGAAGGCTTTCGCGCCGTCGGCAATCGGCATGACGCAGTGCGGGCGCTGACACACCTCGCGGGCTGCCTGCGGATGAAGGGCGATTTTGAACAGGCCGAAGCATTGCAGCTGCAATCGCTGCAACTGCTGGACGAATTGGATGTGCCCAACCTGAGGATAGCCGCGCTGGCGAACCTGGCGGGGCTGTACAAGCGCTCGGGCCGCTTGAAACAGGCCGAAGACTGTTACCTGCAAGTGATGGAGGCCCAGCGCAAGATCGGCGACGTGCGCATGCTCGGGCACAACGGCGGCAACTACGCCGAACTGCTGCACATGCAGGGGCGCCTGCCAGAGTCCGAGCAGGCCTATCGCGAAGCCCTGAAGCACCTGGAATCCGGCGTGGACCAGCACGTGCAGGCCGTGCACCGGGGGCGCTACGCCGTGCTGCTTGCCGACATGGGCCGCATGGATGAGGCCGCGCCGCTGTACCGCCAGTGCATAGAGGCCCTGCAAGCCCACGGCGACAACAACGAGCTCAAGAAAGCCCGCGAAGCCATGGCCAGCGTATGCACCAAACACGGCCTGCCCATGCCGGTCTAGCGGCCGGTGATCGGGCTGCTTCGGGTTGGGGTTGTGGCTCGGCTGAGGAACAGCAATGCAAAGGCCGTGTCTTCGAACTGGCCCCAGCCGCCTTCTTTGCTCTGCTTCTGCAACAGCGTCATTGCACCTTCGGTGTACCACTCGTGCGGGCCTATCACTTGTGTTTGCGCCAGCGCGCCCACTCGCTCGAGCGAATACAGGTAGCAGCAATAGTGCGTTGGGGTCAGGTGCGCGTAGTGCGGGTTGGCGTTCACGGTCCAGTTGCGTTCGAGCCAGGCCAGGCCGGATTCCGCTGCTGCCGTCAGTGCCTCGCGCCACTCCTTCGGCTTCGTCCCGGTAAACTCGGCGCGTTTGCGCTCGTCGTCCATGCCTTCATGCATGTCCAGCAGTAGCAGCGCGCAGCACACCCCGGCGCCGGTGATGCTGCCGTAGGTGGCGCCGGCCGTCGGGCCCTGCTGGTAATACGTGAACCCGCGGCACGGAACGGCTTCTTTGGCGCGCACCCAGTTGCCCTTGCGGTCGCGGCTCAGCGCGCGCTTCAGCAACGGGCCTTGCGCCTGCTGGAAGGTCAGCAGGCTTTCACCCGTCGCGCGCACCAGCCCCTGCGGAAGCGCCACGCCACATCGCGCTGCTGCCGCCATCGCCATCACCGCGAACTGCCCGTTGCTCAAGTCCGGCACCTGCGCCGTGCCGATGCCCACGCCGTACGACCAAACACCGTTTTGCCCGGTCACCTGGCTGCGCGCGAGATAATCCAGCGCGGCCTCAACCTGCGCGCGGTCGGTTTGGCTGAGCGCGCGCCGGAACTCGGAGGGCGACTGCCCCGCCAGCACCTGTCGGCGTTCTTCGTCGCCGATGTACTTGGCCTCAATCGCCAGGATCTGTGCGGCTGCGTGGTACTGCTGCACGAACGGCGTCTTGCCCTCGGGCGGGACCATGCAGTCCAGCGCTTGCATGACGGCCGGATCGGTAGCCTTGCGCCCGCACTGCAACATCGTGTACGCGGCCAGCGCGGCGTGTCCGGGGCGCTTGTCCCATTCGTGCTTCGTGGCATCCAGACGGCGCAGGCCGGCGGCGATGGCTGACTTCACTTCGGCCTCGAAGGCCGCGCGGTCGGCCAGTGTGGTGTGCTCGCTCAGCGCGAAACTGATGTCGCGCGCCGGGGCTTGCCGGCCGGGCGGCGGCGGGATCCCTGTGCCGGGGCACATCACCGTGCCTTGAACCCGGCGCAGCCAACCCTTGCCGGCGTCGAACTCGCACTCCAGGTCTGCGGTGGTCAGCCCGATCTGCTTGTCCGGGTCTGCATGCGGGTCCTTGGAGGGCGCGGCGGCCTCAAGGTCTTCGCCCTTGGCCTCGATGCGATACTTCACCATCCCGTCTTGCGTCGAGATGTAGGTGCCCGTCACTTGCAGGCGATCGGGCAGCCAATCGCGGCCGAGCACGATGGCGGCGCTGTCAAACTCGCGTGTCCAGGTTTTGGTGCGGCCGGGTGCTTTCCCCGGCACGATGGATGCGAGCCGCAGCACCAGTTCGCCGACTTCATCTTTGCCGCTGTAGCCGGTGTGCCAGTTGCCGTCGGCGTCGATCTGCCCGCGCGGCACTAGGTAGCGCGCGGTGTCGGAAGACCAACGATTGTCGCCGGGTGCGGTGACGCGCTCATAGACCAGCAACGTGAACTCGGGGCAGTGCCACGCGAATTCGGCGCGGTCCTGTGCTGCTGCGGGTTCAGGCCCAACGTGCACGAAGAAAGGCACCAGCAAAGCCGGCAGCAGCAGGCGCAGTCGCATGGGTAATCTCCGGTTCAAGTGTACCCCATGGGCACGGGTGTTGTGCTCGAATCCGCGAAGGGGCATTGCGCTTTCACGAACGCGCGTCAGCCCGCCGCCAACCAGCGAACCTGGACGCCCCCGCCGCGTTCTAACGAACATGAAACGCTTGCTGCCAATCGCCCTTCTGCTGGTGCTGGCCCTTGCCCTTGCGGCTTGGCTGCTGCGCCCGCGCCCCGCCCCCGTCAACGCCGGCAACACCATCATTGATAGCGCATTGGCCCCCGCCTCCGGTGGCCCGTTGCAGGCCCGGCCGGATACTCCTGCCCTGCCCGCCAGCCACCTGCCTGCCACCGAAGAAACTCCGGTTGCGACTGACCAGCCGCCGACCCCGGCATCGCGCGAGTTGCTGCTGCACGTGCCCGACTACGGCGAACTGCTGTGGCGCGGCGGCGCAAGGGTTGCTTTTGAGCTGTATGACGCACGCGGCGCGCGGATCGACGTGGGCGAAATCAGCGCCATGCGCCTGCACCGCCGCCTCGGCGCGTTCGGCACCACCGAAGACGTAACCCGCGACGACACCGAAAACATGCTGCGCGCACAAGGCCTCGGCGTGGCCGGGGGCGCTTACACGGGCCTTGAGCCCGGCAACTACACGCTGGAATGCGAATCGCGCCGCTGGGGCATGCTGCGCCACGACTTCAGCGTCACCCGCGGCGAAATCAGAACCGAGCGCGTGACCCTGCCGCTGTACGAGCGCGTCATCGCGTTTCGATTCACGCACCCCGATGGCACTCCGGTGGCGTGGCTGCGCGGCGGCCCGTCGGTGATGTACCCCGAAGTAAGCGCCGACGACAGCCGCGCGCGCCCCGACAGTGTGCTGCGCAGCCCGCCAGGACAACCGGTCACAGGCGGCGGCCGATTCTGGAGCACTTCGCCCAGCGGCCGCGCCGTGGAAGGCCCGCTGAAGGCGGTGCAGGCCACCGACGCAGGACGCTGGTATGCGCGCGTGGTGGTCGGTCGCGAAGGCACGGTTACGTTCAAGCTGGATCAGGCGCTTTGGGGCCAGGCCGAGTTCAGCGTCACCAGCACCTTTGAAGAAGGAAAGTGGGACGACTTCACCGTCGAGCTGCCCACGCCCCCCGATTTTGCTGCCTTGCTGGAACCCATGGAAAAGCGCGGGCACGAGAACCCCGGCCACCGCAGCCTGCTGGCCGCTGAGCCCTTGCCGCGCGCCACAGACCCGCTGAACGATGAAATCAGTCCCGGCCTCGCGCGCCTGCTGGTCGCCCTGGACTGCAACGTCCCCGCATTCCTTGAGGCCGTGCCCGTCGGCAGCAGCAGCACCTACCGCTTCACGCCCCATGCCGACGGCTGGTTCCTGGATGTGTCAGCCCGCAGCACCCTGCGGTGCCGCGCCACGGACGGCCGCTGGTTCAGCACCCCGTACTGGGAAGTGGACCCCACGGCGGGCGGCCTGGTTCGGGACAGCCGCGTCGTGGTCGCGCCCGTGATGCGCGTTAGCACCGAAGCGCTGGGTCACACCCTGCGCGCTTTCCCGGTCGCGACGACCCTGACCCTTGACCCCCTCGAGGAAGCCGACGGCAAAGCCGAGCGCGGCAACCAGCCCACCACGGTGAGCGGCGTGTTCGTGCCCGGCCGCGAATCCTTCGTCGACGTACCCTGGGGGGGCGGCCTGTTTGAGAAGCGCGACACCTGGTCGCAGGTGCAACTGAGGGCCGAGTTGTCCGGCGGCTCGCGACTGATGAAGCCCCGGCGCGGGGGCAGCAGCGTCGATGAAGACGGCCTCACGATCTACGACGCCAAGGTGTACAGGCTGGAACATGACCTGGACCTCGCGCAGGGCTTTGATGCAGTGGCCGCGGCGGGGGTACCGCTGCAGGTCCGGCCGATGCTGGCGCTGCGCGCCGTGGGCGAAAACGGCGAAGGCCTGCCCTGGGTTTCGGGCACGCTGCTCGAGTACGAACAGGACGAGTTCTGCCAGGGCATCCGCGACGCGCTGGGCGGCACACACCCGCGCATCGAGGCCGATCACCTGCAGCATGCCGAAGCCATGGCCACGGAAGGCGAAGCCCGAGAGGCCGCCATCGAAAACCTGATCGGCGAAGAAACCGCCCGCCTGCTGACCCAACCCCAACAACGCGAGTGGTTCGCAAAGCACGGGGCCTGGTACGACACCAACAGCCGAATGCGCTCACACGAGCACGGGTACGTCCTGCACGAACGCAAGCTCGAGCCCGGCAAGGTCTACGTGCTGTACCTGTGGAGCGAAAGCCGAGACGACCTGAAGCCCGACCGCCGCATCGTGTTCAAGGCCACAGAAGGCGTCACCGACCTCGGCGTGATCACGCTGCCCAGCTACAAATGATTGGGCTGTTTTGATTAGCAATTCGCCTTGGCCCGGCGCACACTTTGCGCATGGCACGTTCGGACAATTCGCGCGGGATCCGGCTGATTGCCCTGCTGCTCGCCTTGCTGACGGGCGGGTTTGCATTCATCTGGGTGCTGACTAACGACCTCAAGTTTGACTGGGCCACCCCCTCAAACAGCCCGTCGTCGTCGGCGGCCTCACCACAGAGTGAGCCGCTGCAGGCCCGCAGTCAGCCTGCCCCGGTAGCCGAACGCGGGGCTGACCTGGCGGCCCCGGTCACCGGCTCCACGGCGGGCGACCCGCCTGCGCCCGAACGCGCCGGGCCTGAGCCGATCATTGAGCCGCTGCACCAGCCCGACTACGGCGAGTTGCTGCGGCGCGGCGGCGCCCGGGCGGTGTTTGCACTGCGCGACGCCCAAGGCGCGTCTTTGGGAGAAGCGTCAGTTCGCGTGCAGCTGTTTCGTAAACTGGGAAGCTACTGGCTGGGCGACACGTGCCGATACGAGGATGGTGAGATTCGCTGTATCGGACTTGCCGGCACCGGACTTGAACCCGGTGAGTATGAGCTTGAGATCGACGCCGGTCTCTACGGGGGCTTGCACCACACATTTCACGTTGCGCGCGGCCAGCAGCTGGTGGGGGAAGTCCGCACCCCGTACTGGCGGCGCGTGATCTGTTTCCGGCTGGCTGACCCTGAAGGTGCGCCCGTGGCCTGGGTTCACGACTGGCCGCGGGTGTCGCACGGCCCCAGTGAGTTCGCTTCCCGCCCTCGCGGCTACGCACCGCAAGAAGTGTTGCGCAGCCGACCGCGCGAAGGCTCAGCCGTCGGCCTGGGCGGCGGTAGCGGTGGGCGCGGTGGCAGCGGCGGGTTCTCGTACAAGCGCGCCAAGAACGGGCAGGTCTTTGCCACCGACGAGGGCCGGGTTTACGCGGTGGTGTACGCGGGACGCGAGTCCACCGTCACTCTATTGCTGCGTGAGGCCTACTGGGGCACTGGCAGCGTCGAGTTCACGGGAAACTTTGAGTCGCCGGAATGGTCTGACAAGCTGGTAGTGCTGCCCGTGACAACCGAGTACGCCGCCTACGTGCAAGAGTCCAGCCAACGAGCAGAAGACCCCGGCCAGCGCTCGCTGCTGACGCCAGCTGAACTTGCGGTCCCCAAGGACATGTGCCGCGTCAGCATGCAGCTTGCGGCACCGGAGGGCTTTGAGCCCATGATCTGCCGCATCGAGCCGGCCAGCAGCAAGGCCCTTGAGTTGAGCGACTTCAAGCCGATGGAGCGACGCGGCGACCGCTGGGTCATGGACGTTGCCATGGGTTCCCAGGTGCTGCTGTACTTCACAGACCAGATGCTGTTTCACACTGATCCTGAGTCACTGGAAATCCCGCAGCAGGACACGCTCGTGTTGCAGAGGACGTTCACGCCGTCGACCTTGCCGCCGTTGCGTTGGGAGGTGACGCCCACGGTGGACGCCCTGCCGGCCTCGCGCTGGTTGCTGCTTCAGCCCAGCGACAGCCGTGACAGCGAGACTCCGGTCTCGCAGCCTCGCAACTACGCCGTCGGGCAACGCCCGGGCCCGGTGTATTGGTCGGAATCCACCAGCCGCACGCTGCAGAGTTACGGGGCGATCCGTTGCAGCTGGGCGTTTCGTGGTGTGGAAGGCAGCCGGGACCGAACCGATTGGGGAGGTTCGAGCGAGACCTGGAACGGGGAAGACTTGTGGCAAGCGTTGCAAGGCGGCGAGTTGCAGCCCAAGCCAGCCCTGCGCGGCCTGGCCTTCCGCGCCGTCGGCGACAACGGTGAGGGCCTGCCCTGGGTTGAGGCCTCGCTGATTCCCTACGAGTTTGACGAAGCGGCGCAGGAGTTGCTGCGGCTCGAGCCCACGCTGAAAGCGGCCGGGGTCTACACTCGCGTTGGCGCTGTCGCGCACGGCCACTACCGTGCGCTCGACCACGCCTGGTTTGACTACGACAACCCCGATGAGGGCGGCCGCATCAAAGCGCGCGCCAATCCTGACCTGGCCGAGTTCCTGCCTGATCGCATGGCGGACTATGTGACCGACCCCGATGCGCAGTACTGGTTTGCGTTGAACGGCGCCTGGTACGACACGGCCAACCGCCGCTACACCGATCACCATGGCTACATGTACACCGACAGCCCCTGGCTGGCGCCGGACAGCATCTGGGTGCTGTATCTCTGGAGTAACAGCCGCGACGACAGCGCGCCCGACCGCCGCATCGTCTTCAAAGCCACCGAAGCCGTCACCGACCTCGGCGTGATTATGCTGCCCAGTTACCGGTAGCTCCAATCCCGTACGGAAATGGTCAACGTAGACCTCGTTGGTCCGATTCATAATTGCGTTATACTTGTGGCCAAGCCGCCCGCGCGCTCGTTATTCTGCTGCCATGGACACCAAGCTGGCACTTGAGTTTGTGCGCGAATTCCTGCGCCTTTACTGGGCACAGGAACACGCCCATGAGGCCTGGTCGCGCAACCTGGAATCGGAACACGGCCTCACGGCCAAACAGTACGCGCTGCTACGCGCCATTGAGCGCAGCGACGACATGACCACGACTTCGCTGACGGAGCTACTGGGCAAGGCGCAGCCCGCGATTACCCAGATGCTGAACCGGCTCGAGACCGGCGGCTATATCACCCGTACCGTCAACGCCGCCGACAAACGCAAGCGCGAGTTGCGCCTCACGCGACAGGCCGAGAAGATCCTGGAAACCGTTGAGCCCATCGGCCCGACACGCGTGGCGCTCGCACTCGAACACGCCAACGAACGCGAGGCCGGCCAAGTCGTCCGTGCCATGGAAACCCTGCACGAATGGATGACCAAGCGAGCAGTGAAGTAGGGCTTGGTGTGCGGTGTCTGGCGTGCGGTGTTGGGTGGCTGGGGTGCGCGGTGCCGTGTTTGGTGGCTGGGGTGCGCGGTGCCGTGTTTGGTATTTGGGCCGATCCTAACGTTCTATACCGGAGCGACTGATCCCGACGCTCCCAACCCCAAACTCCCGGCCCCGCACTCCCGACCCTATCACGAGCCGTCGGTGCGCTTGCCGGTGGCCTGCTTGTTCGGGTAGGCCGGCGCGGGCTCGAGTGTGAAGGCCCTGGCCGGAATCACCTGCTTCGGGATCACATCCTGTTTCTCCTCGCCCGTGGTTGCCTGCCAGTACAGCACGCACACCTCATGCTGATTGTTTTCGAAGTACTGCATCCGGAAGCGATACGTCCCCGGCGTCAGGCGAATGGACTGGCTCTTGTTCTCGGCCGGGGCCTGCGGGCGATTCGCGTCGATCACCAGTTGGTCGTTCAGCCACAGGCGCATGCCGTCATCGGTGCGGCCGGTGAACACGTAGTCGCCCTCCAGCTCGATCACCAGGTTGCCGTGCCACTCGATGGCGAAGGTTTCAGCGGGGAAGGGCAGATCGAAATCGGCCGCCGACTCGAAGCGAATCTCGTGGTGTTTGCGGATCGCGAAGCACGAAAGCGCGGCCAAATCCGGCACCTCGGAAAGCCCGTTGCCCTGGGGGAAGTCATAGAGGTAGGCAATCAGCCCGCGGGTCTGGATATCGACGAATGCGGGTTCGCTATCGAGCACGTGGCCGCCCACGGTAACGCGCAACACCACGCGGCCTTCACGCGCCGCATGCGGGACGATGCACTCGGAAACGAAGCCGGCACCGGTGCCGACGGCGGTTGCGGTTTCGACGGGCACGTCATCAATCAGCACCTGCACGTTGGCGTGATTGAGGTTCAACACCGAGTCACAGCGCCAACGCACAGCCAGCGCGCCACCCACGGCAACAGACGGCCGCCCGGGCACTGGATCATAGACCGGGCCACTCCAAGGCAGCGCATCTTCACCGGGCCCAGCAACCAGAGAATCAATCCGCGGCGGTTTGGGCGGCGCTGCGGGCGGGAAGAGAAACTGGCCGGGCACGGGGGGCCGAGCGGAAAGTTCTACTCCCAGGTCTCGGCACATCAGGAACCATGAGTCTGGACCGCCATCAGAGACCCACTCGATGCGGAGGTCAACGAAAGCTTCGAACTGGTCGAGCGTGAACTGCAGGTAGTAGACCGAGTCAGAAGACTCAGACAGCACATGCCAGTGTCCCGCAATGCACACGCGAGCGGGCGAGTTTGCCACGACTTCGAACGCCCAACGCCTATCACCCCACGGGACACCTAGCCGACCTGTGAGGACACATCCGAACGGGGCTCCCTGCAACTCAGGTTTGACTCCAGCTTCGGCGTGGAACCAGAGTTCTTCGAACCGCTCGATGCGTGAGACATGAGGCTGTGTTTCCAGCGACTCCAGCAGCGACAAGTCGGCTGTCTCTAACTTGTACCAGTCAGCTCGTAATCCGAACTGAGTTGTCACCTCGAAACGCAGGCTGTTACTTGGAATCTCGCCGGTGTTGGTGCCCAGGCCGCCCCATATCGCGGGTGCCCACACGATCAGGTCGCCAGTGGTCGCGCCGATCGGCACGCGCACTCGCAACTCTTCGGCTGACTTGCTGAGTATCTGCGCGGTCTGCCCCGCGAACTTCACGTAGGGGTACCACTTCGATACCTCTTCGGACTTTGGCACCAGGTTCCGGCCGCGGATCACGATCTCATCGCCGATTTCGCCTTCGTTGCGACTGAGTGATGTCAGGATCGGCGCGGCGTCGCTCCACATCCACTCGGGTACCATCAGCATCTCGGGCGGCACGGGTACTGGCTTGCTCTGGCCTTCGGGCACCCACATCAAGCTGCACGCGCACTTGGCCCAGTCGGCCACGTTGTTCTCGAACTGCGCGAACTCAATCCGCAGTGGGTAAAGCCCGGCCGCGAGGGTCAGCACGGTGCTGACTTCCACGTAGCGCACCATGCCATCCTGCAGCAGCACGGTTTCGCCGTTCAGCTCGACGCGGCCGCCGTTGTCGGCCCCGAGGAACAGCCAGTAATCGCCGGGTTTGTCGATCACCAGGAAGCCTTGCCAGACAGCTTGGAAGTTGTGGCGACTGAGAGGCCGCGCATCAAAAGATGCCTCATCGGGAAAGTACACTTGGCGGTCTATGCGCCGCAGGCCTGGCCACCGCGGTCCAACAATGTATTCGTCACTTGCACCCTCTGAGCTACTCACCTCGTAATGAGAGTAATCCACCAGCAGCCCCCGGCGGTCCTGGCGCAACTCTTCGCTGATGCTGGCAAGTTCTTTAGGGGCCGCGTTGGTGGTCAGGCGGCGGGCGGCCGGCCTCACGTTGCCGAGGTTCTGGCCGCGCGGCCGCGAGTGACCGGTGATGAACGGCGGGGCTTCTGTGGGGTCTTCAGCCAGGTCGGTTGGTGGCTCGGGTGGCGTTTCGGGACCGGGCTGACGGGCGGACGTGGAGTCGGGCCTGTCGCCCGTCGATGACGGCGTGCCACCCGCCGGGCGCGCCTCAGGCTCGGGGGCGCGGGGCGGTGTGTCTCCCGGGTCTTGCGCGCCGGCCGGTTTCCCGCCGGGCAGGGGTCCTGACGAGTTCGCGCCGCCCTCGCTGTCTGGGTTGCCCGTGGTGTCCTGTAACGGTCCGCCGTCGGCGCGGTCCTTTGCGGCCGCTTCGGGCAGGTTCGAGGTGCGAGTATTGGGCTGTGCGGCCGGGGCAAGCACAAACCAGGCGGCGACCAGCCCGCCGACGAGCAATACCAGCACACAGACAAGCAGCGCCCGTTGCCCCATGCTGCCAGTGTAAACGGTGGGCTGCCTGCGGCGGCCCAAATTCCTTCGGCCCGCGCGCCGCAATTGGTTTGGGGCCTGGCTTGGCGGCGGTCCAGGCGCCTACGCACCGGGCTCTGATCGCGATACGAGAATTTTCCGGATTCACTGCAAAGCCTGCCCTGCGGTTGCCGATGCTTTAAACAGTCACTACCCAGGAGCACGCCATGCCCGGAATCAAGACCGACGACAAAATCTCGGAACGTCTGTTGTCCATCGACTGGGGCCAGCCTGATTCCGGCCGCGCGCCGCGTGTCAGTGAGCGCCAGCCGGCGGTTTCGCTCGCGGGCAAGGCCGTCAGCGTGCGCATTGACGAAGTGTTCCAGCACATCAACGCCTACCGCGCCCTGGTGGAAACCGAAACCAGCGCGGAGGGCCTGCTTGCCCGCAGCCTGATCAGCCAGGCCAACGCGGTCTTCAACCAGGCGTTCGTGAACCTCGAAAAGGCCCACGGCTTCGCCAAGGTCTACGTGGACGCCCCGATGGGCGAGCACCGCAACGCCGTGGACATCACCGAAATGGTGATCGCCGAGGTGCTGGCGCTGCAGAACATCCTCGACGCGTAAATTTCGCAAACCCGTTCGCGAGCACCCCGGCAGCAGCCGGGGTGTTTGCGCGCCTGCAGCGGTACATCGCGCCCGGCCGTGATTCGCGCGCATTGCGCAACTGGCAGTGGCCCTGCAATCGCCGGCAGGTAAGCTGCAATCATTGTTTGAGGGCACCATGGCCGACACACACTGGTCGCGCATTCTCAGCGGCACCGCCACGCAAGACGACGTCAAGCGTGCCAAGGCCGGTTTCTGGGCCAAGCTGAAGAAGTTCCTCGGCCGCATCCCGTTCACGCGCGATGTAGTGGCGCTGTATTACCTCGTGGCCGACCCGCGCGTGGATTTGGGCATCAAGGCCGCGGCCGTGCTGGCGCTGCTGTACTTCATTTCGCCGATTGATGTGGTACCCGACGCGATACCCGGTGCTGGCATGATGGACGATGCGGCCGTGATCACTGCCGCGATCACCGCGCTGGCGCCTTTGCTGACGCCGTACCGCGGCCAAGCCGACGACTGGCTTGCTGGCGAGAAGAAGGAAGAAGAAGTACTGAACGTGGAAGCCCGCGAAGTCCTGCGCGACAAACCCCGCGATCTGTAAAGCCCGCGTTAGCGATTCAGGCCTTTGAGCCGCAGCAGCTCGGCCAGGGCCTGTTCGGGCGTAAGGCTTGATGTGTCAAGCGCATCGAGTTCTTTCAGCGCCTGATTCTCCTGCACCGTGAACAATGACAGCTGCACCTGTTTGGGCCGCTTGAGATTCGGGCCTGCTGGTTGTCCTTGCAGCGCCTTGCCGCTTAGTACCGGGCTGTCGGCCTCAAGCCTCGCCAGAATGGCGCGGGCGCGGCTTACGACTTCGCCCGGGATGCCGGCCAGCTTGGCTACGTGAATGCCGTAACTGCGGTCGGCGCCTCCTTCGGCGATCTGGTGCAGGAAGACCAGCTCATCGCCGTACTCGCGCACCACCACATTGAGATTGCGCACGCCGCTGAATTGCAGCGATAGCTGCGTCAGCTCGTGGTAGTGCGTGGCAAAGAAGGTGCGCGCCTTCACCTGCCGCAGCAGAAACTCGCTGACTGCCCAGGCAATGCTGACGCCGTCGAACGTACTGGTGCCGCGCCCGACTTCGTCCAGGATCACCAGGCTGCGTTGCGTGGCGTGATTCAGGATGTTGGCGGTTTCGGCCATCTCGACCATAAACGTGCTTTGCCCGCGGCTGATGTCGTCGGCGCTGCCAAGCCGCGTGAAGATGCGGTCCACAAGCCCCAGCGCGCAGGTCTTGGCCGGCACGAAGCTGCCCGCCTGTGCCAGCACCACGCACAGTGCCACCGTGCGCACGTACGTGCTTTTGCCCGCCATATTGGGGCCGGTGACGATGGCCATCACGTCGCCTTCCAGGATCGCGTCGTTGGGCACGCACTGGCCCGCGGGCAGCGTGGCCTCAAGCATCGGGTGGCGCGCGCCCTCCAGCCGCAGGTCTGTTGACGTGTCAAGTTGCGGCCGCACCCAGGCGCGTTCATGCGCCACGAGCGCCAATGCCGCCAGCGCGTCCACCAGTGCGGCCAGCCGCGCCGAGGCCAGCAGGCGCTGGGTCTGCGCGGCTGTTTGCTCGCGCAGTTCGTTGAACAGGCCGGTTTCGAGGCTGAGGATGCGCTTTTCGGCGTTGAGGATGCGCGCCTCGTGGTCCTTGAGCTCAGGCGTGATGTAGCGCTCGGCACCTTTCAGCGTCTGCTTGCGGATGTAGTGGGCGGGAACGCGGGCCGCGTTGGCGTGCGTGACTTCGATGTAGAAGCCGAACACCGAGTTGAAGCCCACCTTCAGCGACGGAATGCCTGCGCGGGCGGCCTCTTCGTCCTGATAACGCGCCATCCAGCCGCTGCTGTCGCGGCCGAGTGTGCGCAGCTCGTCCAGTTCCGCGTTCACGCCGGGGCGGATCACGCCGCCTTCTTTCAGCGTATTCGGTGGCTCGTCGGTCAGGCGCGATTCCAGCAGCTCACGCAAGTCGCCCAGCGCCTCAAGCTTTTCGCCCGCGTAGCTGAGCAGGCCGCTTTCGCTGCCCGCGAGCGCGCCCTTCAGAAGCGGCAGGCGGCGCAGTGCCTCGCGCAACCCGCCCAGGTCGCGCGGGGTCGCGCGGCTGCCGCCGAGTTTGCCCGCAAGGCGTTCCAGGTCGGGTAAACCTTGCAGCGATTCGCGCAGCAGGCTCAGGCGGCGCGGCGTGTGCAGCAGTTCATCGACGGCCGCGTGGCGCGCGGTGATGCGCTTTAGGTCAGCCAGCGGGGCCGTAAGCCAGCCGCGCAACTCGCGGGCACCCATGGCTGTTGCCGTGCGGTCCAGCACCTCGATCAGGCTGCCGCTGCGACGGCCTTCGCGCAGGGTGCGCGTAATCTCGAGCGCGTCCAGCGTCGCGCGGTCCAGCGCCATCACCTGCCGCGGGTCGAAACGCTCCGGCGCGCGCAGATGGGCGATGCGGCCGCGCTGGTTTTCGTGCAGGTAGTGCAGCAGTGCTGCGGCCGCGCAGAATTCAGGCCCGCTGTCGTCGTCGAAGCCAAAGCCCTGCATGGTCTTGACGCCAAGGTGACTGTGCAGGATTTCGCGCGCGCGGCCGGGTTCAAAACTGTAATCGGCGGCTGCGGTCAGTGACGCGGCCGTGTCGTTGCGCAGCGCGAGAATCGCTTCACGCCGGGCGGCCCACAGCTTCTCGGGCAGCAGCAGCTCGGCGGGTTCAAGCCGCGCGAGAGCGGGCAGCAGTTCGGGCTCGGTGATCGTGCAGCACAGGAAGCGGCCGGTCGAAAGCTCGGCCCATGCCAGCCCGCCGGGTTTCTTACCCGTCGGCGGCAGCCAGGCGGCGATGATGCGCTGCACGCGGGCGTCGAGCAGGCTTTCTTCCAGCACGGTGCCGGGCGTGATCACGCGGGTTACGTCGCGCTTGACCAGGCCCTTGGCCTCGGCGGGGTCTTCGACCTGCTCGCAGATCACGACGCGCAGCCCGGCCTCAAGCAGGCGCGGCAGGTGCTGGTCGAGGGCGCGCAGGGGAAAGCCGGCCATCATGATCGGGTTGCCGGCGGTGTCGTCGCCGCGGGTGGTGAGCGTGATGCCGAGCGTATCGGCGAGCTGTTTGGCGTCGTCGAAGAAGGTCTCGTAGAAGTCACCCATCTGGTAAAGCAACAGCGCGCCCGCGTGCTGATCCTTCAGGTCGCGGTACTGCTTCATGGCAGGAGAGTCTTCGCCTTTGCGGGCCATTGATCGGTGCTCGGTGCTCGGTGCTCAGTGCTTAGTGCTCGGTGCTCAGTGCTCGGGGCTTCGTGTCCGGTGGCTCTTGCTTCGTGAAAGGGGCTGGGGTTTGGGGGCAAGGGTTGGGGGATTGCGGTGTATGGGTCGTGGCCGGCTTTGACTCTGTTTGTCTGACCTCTACCCTGACCTTGACCCAAACCCTAATCCTCATCCCTAACCGCAGTCGCCCCTACACCCACCCCACGAACAGGTTTGCCACGTACAGGCCGTAGGCCGCCAGCAGAATCACGCCTTCACGGCGGCCCAGCACGCGGCTGGTCTTGGCGAAGACCACGGCCATGATGCTGAACACCAGCATCACGATCATGTCCATGCGCATGATCTGCGCGTCAATCATCACCGGCTGAATCAGCGAAACAAAGCCCAGCACGCAGAAGATGTTGAACACGTTGCTGCCGACAACATTGCCCAGGCCGATCTCGCTTTCCTTCTTTAGCGTGGCAACGATGCTTGTGGCCAGTTCCGGCAGGCTGGTGCCGACGGCCACAACAGTCAGGCCAATCACCAGTTCCGGCACACCGATCTTCTGCGCCACCGACACGGCACCGTCCACGAAAAGCTTGCCGCCCACGACCAGCACGGCCAAACCCAGCAGCGTCAGGCCCACCAGCAGCAGTCGCGAAGTCTGCTTCGGCTTGTCGCCATCATCGGCCGGCGTATCCGCCACGGGCTTCGCGGGCTCACCCGACGGAGTCTTGGCCCCGCGCAGGGTCAGCCACACAAACAGCAGCAACCCAAACACAAGCAAGCCGCCCTTCCAGCGGTCCAGCATGAAGCCCACGGATTCACCGTTATCCACGGCGCCGCCGATGAAGGGCAGGGTCGCGATCGCGAGTGCGGCGATCAGCATCGCGGGAAAGTCGCGCCGGAACACGTCGGCATCAACCGGCATCGGCCGCAGGATTGCCGCAATGCCAAGTATCAGGCCGATGTTGGCAATGTTGCTGCCGACGACGTTGCCGACGGCAATATCACCCTTGCCGTCAATGGCGCCGGCCACACTGACCGTAAGCTCCGGGGCCGAGGTGCCGAATGCGACCACCGTCAGGCCGATCACCAGCGGTTTGATGCCGAACGTGAGCGCAAGCCGGCTGCTGCCTGAGACCAGCCAGTTCGCGCCGAAGTGAAGTCCCAGCGCGCCGCCCACCAGTTGCCCGACTATGATCAGGATGTCCATCGTCTCTCGCGGCTACCTTCCGGGCTATTCCATGGTCACCAGCGTCAGGGCTTAGGTTTACCGTCAACAGATCACAGTCTACGGTTACAGCAGACAGCCGAAGTTACCGTCAACTGTAGACCGTCAACCATCGACCCCAGACAGCAACCGAAAGCTCGTACCCATCCCATTGCAAGCTTGGCTACCTTACAAACCCGACTTCAAACCTCACCTTGCTCTGGCTGACCTTTACCCCGTACAGCCTCACATGGCGGGCGTGCTGGGCCAGGTCCGGCCTCAGCACCTTGATCAGCGCCGCGAAGTCGAGGGTGATCAGCGCGTCCTTGCTGCGCAGGGCGTCGATGCTGATCGGCATGGATTTGGTCAGCTTGCCCAGCAGGCCGATCAGGACGTCGGCAAAACCGCTGCTGAAGGTCAGCGGCTTTTCGACGCGAAACAGCACGCTGCCGGATTCGCCGAAATCGCTGTGGGCCACGTCGCGCACTCCCAGTTCAATCCGCGTATTCACGGGCGGGCGCGGCGGCCAGGCCTTGCCTTTGACCTTCAGCGCGCAGGAAAACAGCGCGGCATCGGGGAACAGCTGCAGGCCTACGTCGGACAGTTCGGCCTCGGTTTGTTCGCGGCTGCCGGCCTGCAGCACGGACGCGATCAGGCTTTCAGATAGCTCCATGGCAAACGCGGTGCTGCCCGTGCCCTGGCGCTGGTACAGGTCGGACACAAGGTTCGCAAAGGCCTGCTTGGCGCGTTCGAGGTCAGGCTCCATCGCGAGAAGGCTAGTCATTCGCGCCGTCACCACAAGCCGCTGCTATAACCCTGCGCCATGGATGCTGCCCCGACAGTCTCTGCGCAGATCAACGCCAGTTCGCCCGCTGACAAGCGCCTCGTGCGCCGCAATCTGGGGCTGCTGTGGCTGGGCCAGTTCGTCAGTGTCACCGGCGACAGCGTGTTTTCGACCTGCATCGGTTTTCTAGTGCTGTACCAGCTCGCCGGTGACGCGAGTTTCGAAGTCGGACTCACGCGCAGCATGGAAGCGCTGCCGTTCTTGCTGTTTGGGGCCTACGCGGGCGTGCTGGTGGACAGGCTGTCGCGGCGCGGCGTGATGCTGGCCGCGGACCTGGCCCGGGCGCTGATCATCGGCGCGATACCGGTGCTGTACTTCGCGGGCGGCCTTTACTGGTGGATGCTGCCCGGTGCGGCCTTCCTTAGTTACACCTTCGCCACGGCTTTCAACCCGGCGCGAGACGCGCTGCTGCCTGACCTGGCCGGCGGGGCCAACCTGTTGCGCGTCAACAGCTTCTTCCAGACCAGCACACAACTGGCGGTGATCTTGGGGGCCGGGCTCGTGGGCATTTTGCTTGCGCCTGCCGTGGCCGGACAGGCCGTCGGCGCCGACGGCATTGCATGGCTGCTGGTGGGGGACGCGGCCAGCTTCTTGTTCAGCTTCGGCTGCCTGCTGCTGATTCGCGTGCCAAAGCGTGACGTAGTTGCAACGGGGCGCGCCAGCCAGTGGAGCGAGCTTCGCGAAAGCCTGTCCAGCGCGGCCAAGGATGGGCGTTTGCGCGGGCTGCTGTTTCTGACGGCCGTGGACAACTTCTTCATCATGGGCCCGGCGATCGTGGGGGGTATGTTCCTGATCAAGGGCTATCTGGGGCTGGAGACGTGGGCATTCGGCGTGTTTGAGGCCGCCCTGGCGGGCGGCTGGTTCGTGGGCACGCTGGTGCTTTCGCGGATCGGCGGGCGCTTCAAGACGGGGCACCTGGTGATCGGCGGGATGATTCTGGACGGGCTGACGTATGTGCCCTTCCTGTGGCTGACGACGTTTGAGGCCTTCCTGGTGGCGGTGTTTGTGCACGGGCTGACGATCCCGCTGATCACAGTGGGGCGTACGACGCTGATCCAGAAGCATTACCCGCGAGAGCGGCTGGGGCGGATCTTTGCACTGGTGGCGATCACGGTGCAGGGTTTCACGGCGCTGAGTGCCTTTGCGACGGGGCTTGCGCTGCAGTACATCGGCCCGCGCGAGCTGTTTTTCTGGGGCGGCGCGCTGGGGGCAGCCTGCGGCGTGATTGGTTTGAGCTTCAAGGGGCTGCGCCGCGCCGAGTAATCGGGAACAGGAATCCCGGGAACGTTGTTGCAAGCATCGCCGTCCTATAGAATGTGGAGCGCGGTGTTGCAGTACTCGGAGATAACATGTCCCGGCTGGGTGCATCCATTTTGAAGCGCGAGCAGATTGTTGAGCGTCTCGCGGCGCACCCGTTCACGCTTTCGCTGGGCGCGGTAATGGTGTTCGCGCAGGCGATTATCTTCGTCGGCGAAGTCGCGGGCATTCCGTTTGCGCGCTGGATCGCGCTGGACCTTTCGGCCCCGCAGGCGGGCGCGATGCTGTTCCCGTTCGCGCACTATGCGCCTGTGGCGCCGGATATGATTAACGGGGCGGGCTTTTCGGCGCTGGATTTCATCGCAGGCGTGACGCTGTTTTTTGTCTGCGGCGTGACGCTGCTAACCTGCGGCCCTGCTGTCGAAAGCTATTACGGCACGCGGCGCGTGTTTGCGGCATTCCTGCTGTGCTCGCTGGGGCACGCGCTGGTCGCTGCGACCATGCCGGCCGGCGTGGCCTTCAGCACAATGGCGTTTGCGACCTTTCTGGTTGTCACATCGCTGCTGATCCAGCTTGAGCGCCGCGAGGCCCAGATGGAACAGCAGAACGACCTGCGCATGGCACTGCTGCTGGCGGCGGTCGTGCTGGCGGCCATGGCGGCGGGCTTTGTGCCGCACCCCAGCTATGACAGCCTGTTGACGGCGCTGGGCGTAGGCCCGGCGTTGGCGGTCGTGGGGTTTGTCGTAAACCGTAAGCTGCAGATGCGCGCGGTGCGCCTGCGCGGCGAGGGCAAAGTCGGCAGCATGTACTTCGTGGAAGAGATCGACTTGCTGACGCGCCAGGAAGTTGAGCGCCGCATGGACCTGCTGCTCGAGAAGATCGCGGCGCAGGGCATCAACAGCCTCGCCACCGACGAACATCGCTTCCTGAAGGCAGCCAGCCGCCGCATGAAGGCGATTGATCAAGCCGAGGAACAAGCCGAAAAACAGGCATGACTTGCGCCCCGACTGCACCCGCGGCGCGCAATCAGGTATGTGGCAGGCCCGTGGGCGCCTTGATTGGCGCTTCGGGTCGGCAGGCGGCTTCATCTGCGATGCTGGTTCAGCCATTGGCCGAGGTGGCGGCTGTAGTCCTTGGCGTCGGGACCAACAAGGTGCGAACCGTCGGGCAGCTTGTAGCCGCTGGTCGCGGCGTGGTCCTGGTATTGCAGCGTGCGGCCGGGAAAAGCCCGCGCGATACGATCCCAGGTGGCCTTTCGGGGGAAGAATTCTTCTTCGATTTCCCTCCATTGGCCGTCGGCCGGTGGCTGAAAGAACAGCAACGTGCAGCCGCGCTGCTGCAGCTCGGCATCAAGCATGGCCAGAGTTTCCAGCAGTCGGTCCATTTCGGCGCGTGTGATGTGGCGTTCGCGCGTACGCGCGACACGCGCGGCGTGGGCCATGTCGAGCTTCGCGAACTCGAGATAGGCCGGGGTTGGCCGAAGCTCAAGCCAGCCGCTGGGGTGTTCCACGTATGCGGGGTCGTGCGCCGCCTCCTGTTGCAGGCCCAGCCTGACGCGCAACTCTTCGCGGATCACTTCCGCCGGTGACGCGCGCCCGCCCGCCAGCGCCAGTTTGCGGCGCATGCGGCCGTAAGCCGCTTCCGGGGCCGAGTACCAGACCGGACGCGCCAGCAGTGTGCGCGCAGCCTGCGTCGAGGCCGAATCCAGGTCGCGATAGAACACGCCAGGCAGCACCTCCAGCGCGATTACGGGGGGCAGGTGGTCTTCAGCCATGGCCAGCCGCAGCAGTTGCAGCGAGTTCGTGGCAGGCAGCGTGGCTGTGCGGGCGCGGCGGCCCTGCAGGACTTCGTTGACGCTGTCGGGATCGACGCCGATGCGTGTGCGCGATGAACCCAGGATCAGCACATCCACTCTGTCCAGGGCGCGCACGGTGTCGGCGGTCTGCTCAAGGTTGTCGCCCTCAGAAGGCGGGCGATAGCCAATGGCTCGCAGAAACACTTCCCAGCCCGCTGTCAGCGCAAGGCCCAGCGCCAACGCGACCAGCAACGCACGCAGCCGCGCTGTGGGCGGCAGACGGTGGCCCACGGCGGCCATGTCGTCGGCGTTGGCAATGGCCACTACCGGCGGCACGCTAGAACTGGAAGTAGATGAACTGCTCACGCACGTCCTTTGCGGTCAGCACCACGAACAACATCAGCCCGCACATTGCCGCCGTAACCGGCCAGCCCACGCGGCGGCTGATGTCCTCAAGCGTCAAGTCGCGCCAGCGCCAGTGCAGCGCCAGCAGCCCCAGCAGGCACAGACCGGCCACCGTGACATCCCAGCGCGAGAAAGCCGCGCTGTGCTCAGGGTTGATGCCGACCATCGCCTGCAGCATGGTCCACGCGCGGCCGATGTCGGGGGCGCGGAAAAACAGCCACGCCACGCACACAAGCTGGAAGGTCGCAAATGCCAGCGCCAGCTTCAGCACCGGGCCCGGCTTGAAGTCGCCCGCCAGCTTGCGAATCGCGCGCTCTGCCGACAGATACAGCCCATGCAGGCCGCCCCAGACCACGAACATCCAGCTCGCACCGTGCCACAGCCCGCCGATCAGCATCACCAGCATCAGGTTGACGCTGGTGCGCACGCGGCCCTTGCGATTTCCGCCCAGCGGCACGTACAGGTAATCGCGCAGCCACGTGGACAGACTGATGTGCCAGCGCCGCCAGAAATCGCTGAAGCCAATGGCGCCGTAGGGGGCGCGAAAGTTGTCTGGCAGGTGAAAGCCGAGCATCAACGCGCAGCCGATCGCCATGTCGGTGTAGCCGCTGAAGTCGCAGTAAATCTGCCCCGCAAATGACCACACGCCCATCCACGCCATGAACGTGCCCATGTCGTGAAAGAACGCGTGGTTCGTGACCGGCGCGAATACCACGTCGGCAAGAAACGCCTTCTTGAACAAGCCCACTATGAACAGCAGCCCGCCCCAGGCCAGCATCGGGCTGGTCGCACGGCGCGGGGTTTCAAGCTGCGGCAAGAAGGTACTGGCGCGCACGATCGGCCCGGCCACCAGCTGCGGAAAGAAGCTCACGAACAGGGCGAAGTCCACCAGGTTGCGCGTCGGCACCAGTTTGCCGCGATAGACGTCGATCGTGTAACTCAGGGTCTGGAACGTGTAGAAGCTGATACCTACGGGCAGGATGATGCTGAATGCGGGCTCAGCCAGTTGCCAGCCCGTCAGGCCCGCCAGCGACACCACCGTGTTGGCCGCAAACGTCGCGTACTTGAAGCCTGCCAGCACGCCCAGATTCGAAAGCAGGCTCAGCACCAGCCAAGCGCGCTTGCCACCGGGCGTTCGCGCGACCTGCATGCGCAGTGCCGCGAAGAAATCGACCAGCGTGGATGCCGCCAGCAGCAGCACAAACGGCGGGTTCCAGCTTGCATAGAAGAAGTAGCTCGCCAGCAGCAGGAACGCCTTGGACGCCCCCCAGCGCATCGGCAGGCGCGACGCGCACAGCACGATCAGCATGAACAGCAGAAACACCGGCGAGGTGAATAGCATCGTGCCATGATAGCGGCACACGCCACGAATGCGAAAACCCCGTGCCTGGCTACGCTGATGCTGTTGCCGCGACCTTTACCCCGTGCCATTCCAATTCGCGGGTGATGGCGTCGCGCAGATCGCTGGTGGGCTGATAGCCCAGCTCGCGCACGGCCTTCTCGCTTGAGTAATGCTGCCCGTACTCAAGGTGATAGTAGCTGGTCAGGCTGAGCGCGCCGGGCTTGCCCGTGAACACCCCCGCGAACTCGGCCCCGTAGGCGCCCAGCAGTGCCAGCTTGCGCGGAAGTATCAGCGGCCGCCGGATGCCCGCCAGCGCAGCCACCGTCTCCGCAAAGCCGCGCAGCGTGGTGTTCACCCCGCCCAGGATGTAGCGCTGGCCTGGCGTACCCTTCTGCAATGCCAGCACGTGGCCGCGCGCAACATCGCGGCAATCGACGAAGTTCATGGTCGCGTCCACCATGAAAGGCGTCAGGCCCTGAAAGAATACGCAGGCACCCGAAAGCTCGGCGTTGCGGCTGCCTTCGCCAACCAGCCCGGTCGGGTTCACGATCACGGTGGGCGGCCCGACCGGGTTTTCGCCCGTGGTGGCCTCAAGCACCGTTTGTTCCATCGCCGCTTTGATCGGGTAGTAGTTGCCGCCGCCCTGGCGCTTGGGGTCCCAGGGCATGCTTTCGTCGGCTTGTTTCCCTTTGGGGGCAAGCCCGATGCAACTGAGGCTGCTGGTGAACACCGCGCGCTCGACGCCGGCCTGCCTGGCCAGTTCAAAGTGACGCTTCAGCTGCGGCAGCCACTGCGCGCGCATGGCGGGCTGGCGGTACTTCAGGCCTGACCACGGGAAAGGCGCAGCCGCGTGAACGAAAAAGCGGCAATCCTTCAGCGCGTCGCTGAGTGCGGCCTCGTCGTTCATGTCGCCGATGCGGATTTCGCAGCCCGCGTCGGCGGCGACCGCCAGATTGCGATGGCCCTTGCTGCGCGCCAGGCAACGTACTTCATAACCCGCATGGGCAAGCGCCTGGCCTATCGGGCGGCCGACGGTGCCCGCGGCTCCCAGCAGCAGCACGCGATCAGGCATTCGTGATCTCGGCCAGGTGGGCGGGTTTCAAGGCATGCAAGGCGAACACGCGGCCGCTTGAGGCCTCAGTCAATTTGCCGGACGCCAGATCCAGGCTGATTGATGCTCCGTCGGGTATCGCATCCACGGGGTCGCGCGGCCGCACCACGGCCACGCCGTGCTGGTTCAGCAGTCGTTCAAGGAACATACCGCAGCCGGTGCAAAGGATCGCGGCCGGGGCGGCGAAGTCGCGCGGAAGCTCGGCAACTTCGGGCCGTGCCAGCAGCGCGCCGGGCAGCAGCACGCAGCTTTCTTTGGGCAGGGTGGCCGGCCACTCGTGCAGCCATGAGATATTCAGCTTGGCAAGTCGCATCGACGCAAGGTTAGCGCCGCGCGGCGCGGAATGAAGATGCAACGCGGGTCATTCGACAGGTGCGAGCACGGGGTCTGGTGGCGACGCCGCGGCATCAAACACCCGCACGTACTGCGGCGCGTCCCATTTGCCGGCTTGGTAATGGAACTCGAGGGCGCGGTCGCCCTGGCGGCTTTCGAAGCGCAGTGTGATGGCGCGGCCTTCATCCAGGGCCGAGGCGCGAAACGGCGGCGTGGAATCACCAAATGTTGCCGCCACCACACGAATGCCGCAGCCCTTGCCCAGCGCAAGCTCGGCGCTGCCGAAGCGCACAATGGTGCTGTCGAAGCGGCGCTGGTCGTGTGGGCTGAAGCCCGGCCCGGGCAGTACGATGGCGGTGATGCGGTCGTTGGCGTCGTATTGAACGATGCAGGCGCGGCTCGGGCTGCTGAGCTGGCGGTTGCCCACGGCTTCGCGGTTGCTGAGTTCACTGTCGTTACGGCGGTCCTGTCCCAGTTTCAGGTCGCCCAGGCCTTCATCGGTCAGCTCGTGTTGCTCAGACGACGCCCCGGCAATCGACTCATAGGCCAGCAGCACGCCCCACGCCAGCACGGCCAGGATCACGGCCACGCCGGTCCAGGTGGCAAGGGGCTTCAGCAGGCCCGGCTTTTCGACACCCTTGGCGTCGATGTAGTCTTGCGCCAGCGCGATGCGATCAGTGGGGGTACTGCCTGCCGCTTTGCCGCGCACGCTGTCGCGCCGCAGCACCGCAAGCTCGGGGTTGGCGTCGTCGCGGCCGGGCATGTGCACTTCGATGCTGTCTGTGCCGGCAGCTCTGCGCACGATGGTGTTCACCTGGCTGGCCGGGATGTGAAAGCTGCCGCTGGCCGGGCGATCAGGCGGCGGCCGATCGAGATTACGGGTTTCGGGTTTGCGGCCGGACTTGGCCAGTTCTTCGCGCAGGCGCACGACTTCCATGGCCAGCTCGCGCCGCAGGTCGTCGTCGGGCAGGCGGTCGGCCAGTGCTTTCAGCTCAGGGTTGCTGCGAGGTGCCGTGCGGCTTGAGGGCGCGCGTGCGAAATGCTCGTCGGCCAGCAGGTAGGTTGAGTCGTCGTCGATGCTGACTCTTTGCGCGGGCTCCGGGATCACGGGGGCCGCGCGCATGGCGCTGGACAGCACCGGCGGGTCAACCTGGGGCAGAATCACGCTGTCGCGCACTTTGACCCGCTGCGAATCGGAGGGGGCGGGGATGGGCGTGTCGCGCGGCGACGAAGGGATGTCCGTGGCCGCGCGCGAGATCACCGGCGAGCTTTCGGGCTTGGGTGCGGCTTCGGGCTTGGGCGCGGCAAAGATGTCGGTGTGGCGCGGGTCGTCGGCGCTGTCGTCGTCGAGGTCAATGCGCGAGTCTTCGAGCACCGGCGCAAGTTCCTGCGAGTCGTTGGGGTCGGGCTTGACCGCGTTCCAGTGGCCGCTGTGAGTCGGGTCAGGACGCGGTGAATGCAGCGTGGTGCCGCCAGTCTCAGCCTTCGGCGGCAGGCGCGGTACCTGCACCGTGGGTGCGCCGGTTGTCTGGGTTTCGGGCACTTCGGTTTTGCGTTCAGACGCAGGCTGCGCGCTGACGGTGCCCAGGCTGTCGCTGCGGCCGTTGGCCTGCACACCGGGCCGCTGCAGGCGCGGCACGACTTCAGTCGGGTTGCCGGGCGGGGTTTTATCTACGGGTACATCCGTGGGGCGCTCGGTTGCGTCAGGCAGGGCCTTGCTGATCGTGGTCAGGTCTGAAGTAGGGGACGCGTTGGGCGAGGACACGGGTTTGCGGATGGCCGTGCGTTCGGAGCTGGCGTCGCTTATCGGGTTGCGAATGCCGCTGCCGGCGCGGTTCATCACGCGGGTCATGCGGTCGCGCTGGCGGTCGAACAGCTCGAGCTTCTTCTGGATCAGCGCGCGGTGGGCTTCGGTCAGCGCTTCTTCGGACAGCAGCGGCTCAAGCATGCGCCGGGCCTCACCGTGGCTGCCGGCATCTGCCAGCGCTTCGGCCTGCCTGATCTTGCGCACGATGACAAGTGTGTCCATCCCGCTGAGGCTCCGGAATCCCGAGGCCGCAAGGTTACCCGCCGGAGTGTCAGAATCCAAGCCGCTGCGGCGTGCGAGCACTTGTCGCCCAGGGGGCTGCGCAAAAACTTTGAAAAAGCGTCGCATCGCCGGCCGGGCTGGTCCACACTGCGTCCGGAGACGACGATGAAATTCTATTCGCTTTCACTCAGTTACTCGGGCGTTCCGTTTGAAGTCTTCGTGAACGGCTTTCCAGTCTGGGAAACCGAAAGCACCGAAGGCGGGGGCGGCGGATGCAGCCTGAACATGCAGCTGATTGGCAAGGGCAACAAGCTGCACGTCAAGGCCGGCAAACGTGAGGCCGACGCCTACATCCGCGGCAGCGTGCGCGCCGCCAGCGAAGGCGACATGATCAGCACCGACGACGCGCCCCAGTTTGAACTTGGGGCAGGCGACACAATCGACTACATCTTCGACAGCGACATCGCCCCCTTCGCCGACCTGCTAGCGAAGCTGCAACCGGCCACCGATGCACAGGCCCGCGAGGCCGCCACCAAGCTGCGTGACCTGCTGAAAGCCGGCAAATTGAAAGAAGCCCTGCCCGCGTTCCGCCCCAAGATTGAATTGTACGCGGCCGCCAACGGCGCCCCGGCCGACGCGATGCTGTCGGAGTTCAGCGGCATGCTGGGCCAGTTGAAGCACGCCGTGGATGTCGGTGATGGCGAGCTGATGACGCGCGCGTACTGCGACGGCCGCATTCACGAGGTGCGACGCGACAGCGGCAAGGCGTTCTTTCACCTGAAAGAAGACGGGGGCGAACTCAGCATGCCCTTATTCATCGGGCTGATTGACGGACAACCCGCAGTGGTTGTCTAGCCGCCCTGTTTGTTACACTTGCGGCCGGAGAGTTCTCGGACATGGCAATTGACCCGGAAAAGGCCCGCGAGTACTGCAGCGAACTTGAGTACACGCTGTTTCTCGAGAGCCTGCACCCGGCCATTTTGGAGTTCAACGAAGAGCGCATCCGCAAGCGCGTGGTGCGCGCGCAGCAGTTGCGCGACCTGTGGACGCAACGCGTGCGCAGCGAACAGGAACGCGCGGCCAAGTCACCGTCGCAATCGACAAGGCTGCGCGCAACCACCGGCTACGTAACCGCCAGCCTGAAGGCCGAGCTGTTCATCGAAATGCTCGAGCGCTTCGAAATCCCCCTGCAACAGATGATGCCACAAAGCAAAGGCACCCGCCGCCTAGACACCGGCGGAGTAAACACACGCCGCCTGGGCGATTGACGATCGTTAGTAATCGTTGATGCGGAAGCGGTTGTAGGCCGTACCGAGGCATACCACCAGCCAGATCACGCCGCACAGCACGTGTTGCCATGGGAATACGGCGATGCTCATGACCGGGGCCTGCGCGGCCTCTCGCAGCCATTCGAAGCTGGGGAACACGATGCGCATGAACTTGCCTACCTCCTGCAGCATCGGGATGTCCGAAAGGAAAGGCGTATCGCCCATGCTGCCCAGCAGGCTGACCACCGTGTCCACTACCAGGTAGTAGACATAGCCCAGCAGCATCGCGAGGCCGGTGCTTCGGGTCCAAAGGCCGACCCACGCGACAATCGAATACAGCAGCGCCAAGCTGAAAATCGTCATCGGCAGCGCCAGGAAGAACTGCCAGTGCCAGATGCCGGTCTTGACCACCACACCCGCGAAGATGCCGATAAACACCACCAGCAGCGCGCCCGAATACAGGATCAGCCCGCCGACGTATTTGCCGAAGTACAGGTGCCAGCGCCGGATCGGCTTGCTGAGCACCAAATCCACGGCGCCGCCTTCCAGCATCTGCGGGATGTAGCCCGCGCATGCGGCGATGAAGCCGAGCATCGAAACGATAAACAGGAAGTACGCCGCACTGCTGAGGTGGTACTCAACGCCCTTTTGCAGCGGCGTGATGTTGGCCGTGCGCTCTACGGTCAGGCGCGCAACTTCGTCCTGCACCTTCTTCTGCATCGCAAAGCGGGCCTCATACAGCTTTTCGATGCTGATGCTGCGGTTGCGTCGCCGGTTCTCGAGGTAGGTCAGCCGGTCGCCGGTAACGCCCTGCGCCACGGCCTGTTTGTATTCGAACTCTTCGACCTGCTGCTCGTCGAGTTGCAGGTTCAGTTCGGTGCTGATCTCGCGAATGTCTTCATCCATGCCCAGTTGCGCGCGCAGGCTGTTGGCGTAGTCGCCCTCCCACTGCGAGTCATAACTGGCCTCGTGCGGCTCGCGGAACACCGTGCTCAGCACTTCTTCGCCGCGCGGATTGGTCTTCACGTCAGGCACAATCCAGCCGTGCCACACCATGAAAAAGCCCACCACGCCGATCAGCACGATCAGCACCCACTGGTGCTTGCTTTGACGCCAGGTGTCGCCGACGATCGCGCCGAAAGCGGTCATTTCACGCCCCCGATGCCCATGTGTTCGCCGTCTTCCATGATCGCCAGGAAGGCCTCTTCCAGGCTCGCGTGCCACTGCTGCACTTCGTAGATCGCGATGCCGGCCGCGCGAAGCCGGTCGATCAGCGCGGTGGTTTCATCGCGGTTGCTGACCTGCACCAGCACTTCGCCGTCGCGCACGTCGGCACCTTCAAAGCCCGCGGGCAGGGCTCCCTGCCACGGCCCCAGCCGGAATTTGAGCTGCATCTTGCCGTCGCGCACGGACATCTTTTCCGTGATCTCGCTGACCGGGCCGCGCTGCAGCAGCCGGCCGCGGTACATGATCGCGACCTGGTCGCACACGGCCTCAACCTCCGACAGCATGTGTGAGTTCAGAAACACCGTCGTGCCGCGCGCGGGCAATGCGCGAATCACATCGCGCAGTTCGTGTCGGCCCACGGGGTCCACGCCGTCGGTGGGTTCGTCAAGGATTACCAGCTTGGGGTCGCCGATCAGCGCCTGCGCCATGCCGATGCGCTGCTTCATGCCCTTGCTGTACTTCACAACTTTGCGGGCGGCCCAGTCGGCCATTCCCACCAGTTTCAACTTCTCGTCGACTTCGGCCTTCAGGCGCGCGCCCGTCACGCCGGCCAGCTTGCCGAAGTACTCACAGGTTTCGCGCCCGCTCAGATAGCGCGGGAACGCCAGCCCTTCCGGCAGGTAGCCCACGTTGCGCCGCGAATCCGGGTTGCGTGTGTCCACGCCGAAAATGCGCGCGCGGCCGGTGGTCGGCCTCACGATGCCCAGGACTGCCTTCACCAGGGTGGATTTGCCGGCACCATTTGCGCCCAGCAGGCCGAAGATGTGGCCGGCTTCCAGCTTGAGATCAAGCGGGTACAGCGCCTGTACCCGTGCGCGCAGGCCTTTGTACGTCTTGGAAAGGCCCTCAGTTTCCAGTGCCAGGTCTGTGTTCGAGGCCATAGCGCGCGCAATTAAAAAAAACGTGCCGGGACGGTTCAAGTATCGGAGCCACAGGTTGTAGCAGACCGCAAAGCTTGCGGCGATGCTCCCGGTAGGGAAGCACCGCCGCGCATGTGGCCTGTCGAACGCTACTTGCCTGCGCCTTCTTCATCGTCGGGCATCGGGGGCTCGACGGGGTGGGCGCCGGATTCTTTGGCTGCCTTGGCGCGCTTCTTCATTTCGCCTTTCAGGTACTGGGCCAGCTCGGCCTTGCTGAGCTTGCCATCCTTGTCGGCGTCGTAGGGCTCAAGTTCGGCCCAGATCTTCTCGACTTCGATTTCGGCCAGCACGTCCATGTCCTTTTCGCTAGGCTCCATGGGGCCTTCAACGTGCTTGGTGTAGGTGCGCTTGTGCCAGGTGTCATACTCGGCGCGGGTGAGTTTGTGGTCGTCGTTGGCGTCGGCCACGAGGAAATCGTGGATTGAAAGCACGTCGCCCCACTTCTCGTAGAACTTTTCCCAGGCTTCCCAGTCTTCGCCGAGCTTTTCGCGCTCAGCTTCGTAGACCTTCTGCTGGGCCTTGATCTCGTCCAGGCTCAGCACGCCGTCCTTATCGGTGTCGGCCTCTTTCCACGACTTGGCGTGGCCGAGAGGCTCCTGTTCCTTCTCCTGCGCGGCCAGCGGCAGGGCCATCAGTGTCAGCAGCGCGGCCGCTGCGATCCATCGGTAGGTCTTCATTCACTCTCCTTGTGGGAAGGCATCCAAGCGACGGCACTTAGACGCCGGCAGTCACGGGTTAAGGCTAAAAAACTGGTGTATTGGCAGGGTAAAGGGTTCATCTGGGGGCGGCTTCGTCCGATAAAGCCGGGTGAGGCGTGCAAGACCGGCCTCGCAACCCGCAAGAATGGCCGAAGGACAGCGATTGCACAGTTGGGCATTAGTGTTTGCTAACTGAAAAGGGCCGCTGACTGATCAGGATTGCCGGTGTAAGCCATGGCTGGGAATTAGTTTACGCACCCGTTCGTTAGCCCTGCCATCTTGCCAGTTGACCACCGGAGATGACACTGTACCCTCAAACGACTTCGCTCAAAGCCTCAGGAGCGCCATACATGAGATTCGCACTTACCCGCAAACGCGGTGCACCAGACGGCCTGTGGATGAAATGTGCCTCTTGCGAGGCCATGGTTTACCGCAAGGTCGTGGAAGAGGGGCACCATGTCTGCCCGGAATGCGGCTTCCATTTCCGCCTTTCCGCTGAGCAGCGCATCGAGTACCTGCTGGACGCCGACAGCTTCAAGCCCCTGTTTGAAGAACTGGAAAGCGTCGACACCCTGAACTTCAAGGGCAAGAAGAGCTATCGCGAGAAGCTGAAAAAGGCCCAGGATGAAACGGGTCACCGCGAAGCCGCCTTGTTTGGCACCGGCCTGATCGGTGGCAAGGAAGTGGTGTTCGGCATCATCGACCCGAACTTCATCATGGGCAGCATGGGCAGCGTGGTGGGCGAAAAGATCGCCCGCGGTGCTGAGCATGCGCTGAAGCACAAGCTGCCGCTGATCATCGTTTCAGGTAGCGGCGGCGGCGCGCGCATGGAAGAAGGCATCCTCAGCCTGTTCCAGATGGCCAAGACCAGCGCGGCGATCAAGCGTCTGCAGGACGCCGGCGGCGTGTACATCGCTGTGCTGACCAACGCCACCATGGGCGGCAGCATGGCAAGCTGGGCCGCACTGGGTGACATCAGTATCGCTGAGCCGCAGGCCTTGCTTGGGTTTGCGGGCCCGCGCGTGATAGCGCAAACGGTGCGCCAAGAACTGCCCCCGGGCTTCCAGACAAGCGAGTTCCTGCTTGAGCACGGGTTCATTGACCAGGTCGTGCACCGCAAGGAATTGCGCGCGCGCCTGATCAGCCTGCTGCGCTACACCTGCGCCGACATGCCGGCGCTGGAAAAGGCCGTCGCCAAGCGCCACACGGCCAAGATTGCCAAAGCAGTATCCAAGCCGGACGCCAAGGCCGCGGCCAAGGTTTGATTGATCGCAGACCCTACCCGGCCCGTCGCCATGCGACGGGCCGGTTTGTTGTCGGGACTTCGCGAATCCGAAGCGGCGTGGTATCCTGCGACCCGGGGGTTGGATGAAGATCAAGTTCTGGGGTGTTCGCGGCAGCCTTCCCACGCCGGGGCCTGAAACTGCCCGTTACGGCGGCAACACGACCTGCATTCAGGTCGTTCGCGACACGGGCCCAATCATCATCATCGACAGCGGCACTGGCATTCGCGGCCTTGGCGACAAGCTGATGGCAACACAGAAGCCGCCGTTTGATATCAAGCTGCTGATCACCCACACCCATTGGGACCACATTCACGGCTTCCCCTTCTTTACGCCGATCTACATCCCCGGCAGCAAGGTCGCGGTGCACGGCATTGGCCCGTTGCGTGAAGGCAAAAGCTTCGAGCAAGTCATGCGCGATCAGATGACCTACAGCTACTTCCCAGTCGAAAACACCATGCTCGACAACGTGGTCAGCTACCACGACTACAACAAAATGTTCCCCGAAGGTGTTGAGCGCAAATTCGAGCTTGCGCCGGGCGTGAACGTGCAGCTCAAACTCACTAATCACCCCGTCTACTGCACCGCCTACCGCATTGAGGCCGACGGCAAGACCTTCATCTTCACCGGCGACCACGAACCGTGGGACGAATCCAGCGGCGACGCCGGCGACACCCGCGAGCTGTACCACATCATGAACCACCGCATGGTTGAGTTCTGCCGCGGTGCCGACCTGGTGGCGTTTGACACAACGTACACCAAGGCCGAATACGAAAACCCCAAGGCCAGCCGCAAGGGCTGGGGCCATTCGTGGTTTGAGTTCAACATCGCGCTGGCCAAGCAGGCCGGCGTGAAGCGCATGGCGTTCACGCACCACGACCCGACCCGAACCGATGACGCGCTGGACCGTTTGATGGATCAGACCTATCTGCCCATGGCCAAGTCACAGGCGCCGGGCATTGAGTTCTTCGCCGCGCGCGAAGGCATGGAAGTGCAGCTGTAGCAGCTTCAGCGGCCGGTGAGGGCGGTCGGGAGTTTCGATCGCGAACAGGCCATGAGCGAACCATCCCAACCAGCTACTGCCGCCCCGCGCTTCAAAGGCAGCTTCATCGTCCGCCAGATGCTGCGGCGCGTCGCCATGCGCCAGCAGCCGCTTGCGCTGAAAACCGCCGGCCGCATGGTGCTGCTGCTGCCGGTGTTCCAGGCGATGGTGCAGGTGCTGGTCCTGAAAGCGGAAATGTGGCAGGGCCTGCTTGCGCTGGAGGGGCTTTTGATCGGGTGGCTTGCCGCCAGCCAGCTTTCGCGCCCTGACCCGGAGAACCGCTGGCTGGGCTTTGGCGTGGCGATGTTGAACATCGCGATCCTGGCCGCCGCAGGTGTGGTGATCGGCGGGCACCTGTACTGGATCAGCGGGCTTGCCGTGGCCGTCCCCGTTGGCTGGCTGGTGATTGCGCCCACGGGCAAGCGCACCGTGCTGCTGGCGTGGATCGGGCTGGCGGTGCCGCTTGCGGCGCTGCTGGCGGTGTCGGGGCTGGCGCGCCTTTCGCTTGAGATGTCACGGACCGAAGGCGACCCGGCAACCCGAGTGGGCCAGCTTGATCGCGCTTTCATCGGGCTGCAGTTGCGCGGCCACAACGGGGCTGAGCGCGCGCTGCTGCGGCTGCGCCAAAGTCAGGCCGCGCAAGAAGCGGGCGACCATGAGGCCGCGTGGCACTACGCCGACGACGGGCTGTTTGAAGGCAACCGGCAGTTCCGCGCGATCCCGCAATCGTTTTTCGCGCAGGACCTGATTGAAAGCCTGCTGCGGATGAAGGCCATCAGCTACTACAACGCGCGCTGGGACCGCAACGACCGCATGCGCACGATCATCGGCGCCGATCCGCTCAGCGATGAGCAGATCAACGAGCCGGCATCGCCGATCCGCTGGGGCTGGTAGCCGGCATGGTCGTCTGCGGGCGCTTACCAGTCGACCTTGCGGCGCATCGCCTTTTTGGCCGAGTGCACCTCGCGGGCTTTGCGATTGCGGGCTTTGGCGCCCTTGCCGGGTTTTGTCTTGATGCGGGTCTTGGGGCGCTTCATGGCCTGGGCCACGAGGTCTTTCAGGCGCTCAAGGCACAGCTCACGGTTCTTGGCCTGGCTGCGCGTTTCACTGCATTCAAGCACCAGTTGCCCGGCCGCATTGATGCGGTTGGCGTGCAGGCTCAGGAAGCGCGCCTTGGCGTCAGGCGGCAGAGCCTCCGAGGCCGTGACATTCCAGTGCAGCACCACCTTGGTGCTGACCTTGTTGACGTTCTGACCGCCGGGCCCGCCGCTGCGGGCGAAGCTGAACTCGAGCTCAGAGGCCGGCACGGAAACACCGGGGGCAAGTTGCGGCATGGGGCGTCCGATCTGTTAGCATGGTGCAATGACTACGCTGTTGCTGGCTGCGTTTTTTGTGGCGGTGTTCTACGCGCCGCAGATTGTCCTATGGGCGCGGCCGCGTTTCCAGATCAAGGCAATGCAGCGACAAGGCCGCCGCATGAGTGTGCGCGCAACTCGAATCCGCTGCGGCCGCCGCAGCCGTGTGCATGCCACCGGCTGCGTGACCACCTGGCGCGACGCAGCAGGGCAAGAGATCCGCGACCGCGAAACCATCGAGTACCTGTACGCGGTATGGCTGCGCCACGGGCGCAATGCCTAACCATTAGAAATGCGGCCGCCGGGTTTGCCCGGCGGCCGCTGGTGTTTGGTGGAGGTGGCGGGAATCGAACCTCGAAACAGTCCAGTGGACTGTTTCGACCGCGCAGTAGCCCGCCCAAAGCCCGCCCAAAGGCGGGCGACGTCGGGCGTGAACGCAGCCGTCGCGCCCTTACTATTGAGTCGCGACCGCTAAGAAGTTTGGTGGAGGTGGCGGGAATCGAACCCGCGTGCCGCAACGAAGATCGACAGGGCATCTAGATGTGTAGTCTGTCTTTAGTTTGACCGTGGCTGTCCCGACAGACAGGCACAGACACGGCGAGCCGCAGTGTTTCTCGTGCGCGGCCCTGCGACGCGGCCTTTGCACCAGCCCGATAGCAATGTCGCTCTACGGCCCCTCAGGCGAAGGCCGCAGCACGCTCGGAGCACTATTAGGCTGCGAGAGCGTAGTCGTGGTTGACTAGTATTGTTTTGCCAGTGGATTAACGAGGGTCCGACACCCTCGACACCCTTCCCTGTCGCACAACCTTACGGTCGAAACCGATCACCCCCAGTTGTCAAAGATCGCTCTATCCTAACGCCCCGGCCGCGCAAAACAATCCGTGGTCTTGACCTGTCAAGCTTCCGGTGCGGCCGGCGGGCGCGTTACGATGCGGCGCTTCAGCAGCTTCGACCAGCGCAGGCCGCCCAGCGCGTCGGTCTGCTCGGGCGCTTCGGCCTGTTCGCGCAGAAACGCGTTCATCTTGGCGTCCAGCATTTCAATCGTGTGCACCACCTGCGCCTCAGCGGTCATCGGCGGCTTGGGGCTGCCGAACTCCTGTTCGCCGTGATGGCTCAGGATGATGTGCTTCAGGTGCACGCCCTTGGCCGGCGGGAACTCGGGCAACGCCTGCAGCTTGCGATCCAGCATGTTGATGCCGATGGTGATGTGCCCCAGCAGCTCGCCTTCGAAGCTGTAGTTCACGACCTCTTCGCCCGTCAACTCAACCACCTTGCCGCTGTCGTGCAGGAACAAGCCCAGCAGCACCAGGCTGCGGTCGATCCACGTGTAATGATCGCACAGCGCGCCCCCGAGCTTCATCACCGAATGCACGTGCTCAAGCAGCCCGTAGCGGTACGGGTGGTGCATCTGCCGCGCCGCCGGGCCGATCTCGAACCGCGCCATGAAGGCCTCGTCGGCCAGGTAGGCGGCCGCGATGGCCCGATAGTCTTCGTCGGGCAGCGTCTCAAGGATCTGCCGCACTTCGGCCAGCAGGTCGGCGGGGTCCCAGGCCGGCAGCACTTCGAAGGCATCGCGCAGGATGGCCTCGGGCTCAGGCCGGCGCATGTGCGCGATCACCACTTGCGGCGCGTTGCGGTACAGCTCGACTTCGCCCTGCACTTCCAGGTAATCGCCGGGGCGTGCCAGCTGTACGTCGTCGGCCGCGGAATCCCAGCGCTTGGCCGACACGCTGCCGCTGCGGTCTTTGAGGGTCAGCGCAAGATATGGTTTGCCGTTGCGCGCGGTCAGCGCCTTGGCGTCCTGCACCAGGTACACGCCGTGCAGGGGGCCGGGCTGCAGTTCGCGCAGAAAAATGTGTCCGTCTTCAAGCATGCTGGATTCGCGGGTGTTTGGCGAACTACTTCTCTGCACTACTTCTCTTCGCGTCGCACGGGCGGCGCGTCCGGGACTTCCTCTGCGGCCGCGGCCCGCGTGACAGTGCCGTCCTGGTCGATGCTCATGTCGGCGGCCTCGCCGTTGCCGCCTTCCGCGCCATCGCTGCCGAGTGACTTCAACTTGAACCCGGTGATCGCGCCGGTGGCATCCTTGAGGGGCTCATACACAAAGGCCTTGCCCCACGGGTCAAGCGGCACAGTGTTCTGCGGGAAGCGCCCGGCCACGTCGTCAAGCTTTTCGGGCCAGTTGCCGGTCTCGGCCTTGTGTTCACCGATGCGGTCCACGATTTCCTTCATCTGTTCTTCGGCCACGTCGGGAAGCAGGCCCTTGGCTTCCGGCCGGAACGGACTTGGGCCCTCTTCCTCAAACTCCCCGCTGACCACGCCGGGCACCGGCCACAGCATGTCGGCGTCATCGTCGACGCCGCCTTCGCGGGCGTCCTTGCCCAGAGTTACAAGGAAGTACTCTTCGCCGATCACCAGGTACACGTAATCACGGTTGAAGCGATCGCGTGGCAAGCGGCGCAGGATCGCTTCGTTGGGCGGGCCCTTCAGCAGGTCTGACAAGTCCGCCGGCAATTCGCCGTGGCGTTTGCGATACGCGGCCACACTCTGGGCCAGGTTCTCCAAGTTCCAGTCAGTGCTGCTGCGGCCCCACCATTCGCGGCGCTCGGCCTCGGCGTAAAGTTCCCGCACTTCGTGCTCTGACACGACAAAGTCGCCGTCGGGGCCTTCGCCGCCTTCCTTGCCGTCGGCACCCCAGCACACGATGGCGAGGTTGTCGCCCGGCAGCACACGCAGTTCAAAGTCGTGACCCCAGGGGCAGGTGAAGCAGGCGTTCACGGCCGCATCTTCAGCCGAATTGCCCGCGCGGTGCACTTCTGCAAGGGTTTTGGGCCATGCGCTTTTGCTGCGGCGGTGCGTGATTGCTTCGCGGCCGCAAACGGCCATGCGCGCGCGTGCCAGCGCGATCCGCGCCTGCTGTCGCGCCAGCTCAAGGGCTGCGGCGCGTTTGGCGGCTTCATCGGCGTCGTATTCGATGACTTCGCCCTGGGAAGTCCAGACAATGTCGCGATCGGCGTTGCCGCCGCCCTGCTTGCCGTCGGCGCCCCATGAGGTCAGGCGAAAGCCGGATTCATCGTCGATCGCGTAGGTGAAGTCGCGGCTCCAGCCATCCTGCGGGATGTTGTCGCGATACTTGCCGTCCACCAGTTCCTTCAGGGCCTTGGGGTAGGCGCCGCCGCGCTGCATGAACACGCGCAGGTCTTCGTGCAGCGAGCGCATGGATTCACGGGTTTTGCGGATCTTGGCGCGGTCGGTGCGGCTGATCTTATCTTCAGCTACGGACGCGCCTGCAGCGGCAACGGCCAGGCACAGCGCAAGCAAGAGTTGTAGCGACAGTCGCATCGCAGCCTCCAGGACCGACCAATCTAACGCAGGAGGCGTCGCGAAACGACGGGAAAATCACGCGGCGCCGATCGCGCCGCAACAGCAGTGCGGCGCAGGCCAACGGGACCAGCCAAAGCGCGCCGTGGCTGGTGCTGGTGGTGCAGCCGTTTTCGATGTCGCGGTCGTTGTCGGTCTGCCCCGGGCGCTTGACGCTGATGGTGCTGGGCACCGTCAGCGCCCAGGCCGCGGTGTTGGCGCTGCCGACCTGGCCCAGGGCGTTCACGCGTAGGGTGACGCGGCCGCTGTGCGTAAGCGGCACAGCGGTCACGTCGCCGGCGCTGGGTGACGTGAAGGTCGCAAGCACTGTGGCGCTGCCGCCGGTGGTGTCGATCAGCTCAAGCTTTTGCACGTTGCCGATGCCTTCAAAGCGCACGAACACAGTCTGGCTTGCGGGGCCAAAGTCCAGCTCAAGGCCTACCGGCACGTTGGTCGCCGACGGCACCGCGCCGTCCCAGAACGCGAAGTGCCCGACCTGAGTCTTGAGCCCCGTGGCCGACAGGATGAACTGCTCTTGCTTGATGAACGTGATCAACCCGGCGCTGCTGGTCAGGTTGCCTGAATAGTCCGAGGCCGTACTCCCGATCGCCGTCTGTATCTCCACGGCAAAGCGCCGCACGCCGGTGTAGCTGCCGGAAAGCGCTGCGTTGGCGGTGCCCGCGCCGGTTACGATGGCTTCATCGACGGAAGTTGGGTTGGCAATGGCGCTGCCTGCAAGTCCGTCGATGTCGATCAGCCGCACAATCAGTCCCGACGCAGCACCGGTCTGCAGGCCGCAGGCCAGGCTGTAGCTGCCGCCGGCCCCGAAATCGATTTCGTAAAGCAGAGTCAGGCGGCGGTTGGTGGGCACGCTGCCATTGAGTGTGGCGACGTCCTGCGCGGCCAGGCCACCGGCAAGTGTGACCAGCAGAAAAAGCAGCATCCTGGGCATGGGCGTCTCCTGTAATTGGAAACGACCGGCAGCGCGCCGCGTTGGCCACGAGTGGGTTCCAAACAGACTCTCAGGCCCGGAATTCGTGGCGGTCGGCCAGGCGCAGCGGCTCAAGGTAAAATTCTTCCAGCATGCGCGGGCGCAGCTCGGGCGCGATCTTGAGTGCCGCGCGCACGCCCTCAAGCGCCAGGTCGTCGTGGCCGAGCTGGGCCAGGCCGCAGGCGCGGTAATACAGCGGCTCGACGCGCGTGGGATAATCCTGCGCCAGCTGCTCGGCCCCGGTGACGGCTTCCTGGAATTCTTCGTACTGCAACAGGCGATGCACGCGCGCCACGTGTTGCGCGAACTTGCCGGCGTCGGTGATTTCGTCGGCCTGCTCCAATTCACCGTTCAGCATCAGCATGTATGACTTCAGCTTGTAGGCGCGCTCATCCAGCGGCGCGGCGGCCAGCATCTTGTCGAGCTGCGCCAACGCTTCGTCGCGGTTGCCGCGCGCGAACTCGACGCGCGAAAGCTGGTAGCGCGCCTCAATCGCGTCGGCGGCGTGCGGGTCCATGCTCTCGACGACTCCCGTCAGCACTTCAAACGCCTGGTCGTACTGCTCCAGCGCGATCTCGGCCTTGGCCAATTGCAGCATGCCAAACGTGGTGACCTGGGCGTCATCCAGCCCGCGAATCAGCTTGCGCGCAACCTTGGGCTTGCGCCGCGCATTGGCCAGCGCGGCCGAAAGCTCAGTCGCGCGGGCTTCCACATTGTGGTCGAGGCCCTGGTTTTCTTCCTGCACCAGGTCAATCAGCTTCTGGGCTTCGGCGCGTTCGCCCACGGCGATGTGCGCCTCGGCCAAGTCCAGACGCACTTCCAGTTGCAGGCCACCCTGCGGCTCAAGCCGCGAGAAACAGGCGATCGCGTCGCCGAAGCGCTGCAAGGCCAGGTAGCAATGGCCGATGTCGCGGTTCACGGCCACGTCGCCGGGGCGGTCTTCCAGCACCCGCCGGTAGTAGCTGAGCGCGCGGTGGGGCTGCCCGTGGTCGAGGTACAGGTCGCCCAGTTGCAGCATCACGGCCGGGTTATGCGGAGTGATTGCCAGCATGCGGCGATAGCACTCAACGGCCAGATCGGGGCGCATCTTGCCGTCGGCCAGCGTGACGGCCTTGATCCAGAGGGCTGCCACAAAGTCGTTCTGCACCGACAGTGACGCGTCGGCGTGCTTCAGCGCCGCGTCGTCGTCCTTGAGTTCATAGTACGAGAACTCGGCCATCAGTTTGTGGGCGGCAGCGGGGAACACCCCGGCCTCGATGGCTTTGTTCAGGTTATCGCGAATCTCGTTGCGCAGGCGGGTTTCGGCCGCATCGCCGCCACGCGAGCGCTTGAGGCGCAGCTTCATCTGGCGCGCGGCACCGCCCAGCAGTGCCACCAGCCCGGCGCGCGGGCCGTCGGCAGGGTAGGTGTCAAGCAGCTTCAGCAGGCGGGTCACGCGGGCTTCGACGCCGTCATCGCCGACGGCGGGGTTGTCCACGTCCAGGAAGTCAGGGTGCGCGCGCAGTGCTTCTTCGTGGTACTGAAGCGCTTCCTCCAGGTTGCCTTCGACCTCGGCGCGCAGTGCCCGGCGGCAGGCCAGGCGCGCGCCCGCGTCGCGGACCTCAGGCGTCGCGCGTTCGGCCTCGGTCAGATTGGCAATCAGGCTGGCGCTTTCGACGAACATCCCCATCTGGGCCAGCAGGTCCAGTTTGCGCAGCTTGGCGTCAAGATCTTCGGGGTTGGCTTCGATGACGGCGTCGTAGTCTTTCAGGGCCTCATCGAACAGCTCAAGCCGTTCCAGGGTCAATGCCCTGTTGTAGTAGGCGACTGCGCGCTGGGCATCGCGCTCGATGGCGGTGGTCAGGTGCTTCAGGCTTTCGCGGAAGCGCCCGGTCTCGCGCAGCAGGTTGCCGTAATCGTTGTGCAGGCTGGGGTCTTCGGGCAGGCGCTCAAGGCCCTTGCGGTACCATTGCTCGGCCGTGGCCACGTCGCCGCTGTAACGGAAGCTGTCGGCGATTTCGTTGTAGGGCCCGGGGTGATTGGGTGCCAGCTCGTTGGCTTCAAACAGCAGTTCCATGCCTTCGGCGCGGCGACCGAGTCGGCTGAGTACGCGGCCCTTCCACATCACGACTTCGGCCAGGGCCTCGGGCTCGGTTTCGCCTTCCTTGGCGCGCAGCAGGCGTTCGGCTTCGGCGAAGGCTTCCAGCGCGCGGTCGGGCGTGCCGCTTTCGGCCAGTGCCAGGCCGCGTTTGAAGTGGGCTTCGGGATGATCGGGCTGCAGCTCAATCACGCGGTTGAACGCGGACAGCGCACGACGGACCTTGCCCAATTCAAGGAAGCACAGGCCCTTCCATACCAGCAGCTCGGTCTGCGGGATGTCTGCGCCGCTGGCTTTGTTGAAGTGGTCCAGCGCGTCTTGATAGCGGCCGATTTCGAACAGGGCTTCGCCCATCGGCATGTGGATGTCGTCTTCGTAGTAGCTGCGTTGCACGGCAGCTTCGAAGTATTCAACGGCTTCAGAAAAGCGCCCGTTTTCGAGGCTTTCCAGACCGCGGTGGAAGAAGTCTGACGGGGTGATGAGATTATCGTCCATGGCGCCTTCATCACGAACCGTGCGCAGGTTGGACAAGTCCAGCCTCGGCAACACCGGCTCACGGCCCCCCGCCTGAGTCGCCTTGTGGGCATTTTGGGCCAACGCCCAATACAGCGGGCTCAGGTGAATACAATTTGACAGTCTGTGGAAAAGGAGGGGAAGGGGGAAATCACGATTCGGGCGCCGGCCACGCGAGCAAACAGGCCCAAGTCGCGTGACGCGAAGTCATGACATGAGTGGCAACAAAGGCGGGAGCGACGAAGTACCAGATAGAACGGCAACTGCTTTTGTCACCCGGAGACGCCGAGACGCCGAGGGACTCTACGCTGCCTTGGCCGTTATCCGTGTTTACCCGTGTGCATCCGTGTTTCCAATGCTGTTGCCGTTCTTCTTGGTGCTTCGTGAATTAAAGCCGTTGCTGTTGCGGCCGGGCGAGTCTTTGGCGGGCGTACAGGTACACCGCCGTCAGCGCGATGTTGGCGATCATGTTGACCACGATCAGCGTCTGCACGCTCGCACCCGTCAGCGCCAGTATGATCAGCGTCGGTGACAGCACTCCCAGCAGCAGCACCGAATCAATGATCACCGGCAGCCGCAACTGGTTGCGCGCGACCATGGCCTGGCTGATCACGATGTTCAGCGGCACGAACACGAACGCCGGGGCCATCAGCTTCAAGTAAGTTGCCGACCAGTGCACCAACTGAGGGTCATCGTTGAACAGCCGCGCGAAGTCATCGGCAAACACAAACGCCGGCACCGTCAATGCGGCCCCCATCAGTGTCGCGTACAGCATGGTCAGGCGTTCTTCCATCCGCGCGCGCTCGGGCTTGCCTGAACCCAGACTGGTGGCCACCAGCGTCTGCGCGGCTGCACCCCACCCAAACGCGAGCAGCACCAGCAGCAGCTCCATCTTCAGGCCGACGAACACGCCGCCCAGCACTTCCGGGCGCTGGCCCCCGGCCTCTTGCAGGGTGCGGATCAGGATGCCGCCGCCGATGCCGCGCGCGGCAATCTGGCCGTTGTTCCAAAGCCCGATCTTGATCAGCGCGATCACGTTCACGCCCTTGGGGATCAGCCACGCGATGCGCCCGCGCAGCACCCCGCGCTTGAGGCCGATCGCGAGCACACCCAGCGTTGCCAGCGCGCGCGCACCCACCGTGGCCCAGGCGCTGCCCACAACGCCCATACGCGGGATGCCGAGTTCGCGCACGATTTCCTGCAGGAATGCCGGGTACCAGCCGGGGTAGGGGCCCGGGCCGTAAATCAGCAGCAGGCCCAGCAGCGCGTTGAACACGTTCGAGAGCATGAAGAACAAAAGGAAAGTGCCGGTGTTGCCGATGCTGCGCTCAACGGTCGTGAGATACAGGAACATGCCGGCAGTGATGCCGCCCGCGAGCATGACCTCGAGGTATTCGCGCGATTGCTCAAGCTGCCAGCCGCGCGCGGCACCCATCGCCAGCGCGATTTCTTCCGCGAAAAGATACCCCGGGATCGCCATGGCGATCGACATCGCGACCACGAACCCGGCCGCCTGCAAAGCTACTTTGCGCAGGCCTTCGGTGTCGTTGGCGCCGACCTTGCGCGCCAGCAGTACCCCCGCGCCGGCAATCGGCCCGTTGAACAGGATTGTCTGGAAGGTGGTGATCGGGTCGCACAGGCCCGTGACGCTGATCGCCTGGGCGCCTTCGGTCAGACCCATCTGGCCGACCAGGAACGTGTCCACCAGGTTGAACGCGGCATGGCAGGCAAGCCCAACCACCAGCGGCAGGCCGAAGAAGAGTACGTGCCGCGCCAGCCGCGAGTTGTAGCCGTGCAAGGACACTGAAAGCCCGCCGGGGTAGTCAATCGACAGTACTACCGGGTGATTTCAACCAAGCGCTGCCCCGGCTGCAATGACTCTGGCTGCGTGAAGCACACCAGCAGCCGGATTTGCGCGGGCGTGCGGCCGCGAGCATTCAGCCAGTTTTCCAGCGCCAGGCCGTAGCGGCGCAATTGCTCGCCGTGTTCGGATTCGGCGTGGGTGGCCAGTTTGGCGACGTCGTCGATGCGGTCGGTCTTGTAATCGATGATCTCGAAGCGGTCGCCCTCAAGCTCACGCAGCAGGTCCAGCCGCAGCATGCCTGCTTCGGACATGAACTCGTACTCGGGCAGCGTGCGCCGTGCGCCCCCCAACGTTGCCAGCGCGTCCAGCGCGTGCCGCACATGGCGCGACTGGCGCAGGTCGACCAGGCCGACTTCGGCATCACCGACCCGCAAGGCGCGCTCGATTCCCGCGTGTACCAGTGTGCCGAACTCGGCCGATTCGGGGTCGTAGCTGCGGCCGCGTTCGCGCGCGGTGCCGAGCGCGCCCAGCAAAGAGGCGTCGGGCACCACGGGCAACGGCAGCGCGCCGTGGGCCAGTGCCTGCGTGATGCGCTGCTGGTGGGGCTGCGTGGTGCGGGCCTCCACGCGCTGCGGCGGGGTGGCCCAGTGCAGCCACAGCGCCGGGTTGGGCGATTCGTCGTCGCGCGACGCGACCCCTAGTGCCCCGCACAACTGCTGCGCCCAGCGTTCGCCTTCGAAGATGTCGCCGATGCTGCCGATCAGCACCAGCCGCTCGGCCGCGCGCGTGAACGCCACGTACAGCACGCGTCGCGATTCGGCGGCGTCGCGTTCGGCAGATTCCGTGGCGTGGCGCCAGGCCATGAAGTCGGGCCGTGCCTTGCCGCGCGTGTCTTCAGCCAGCGACGGCAGCCAGATGCCCTGGGGCGCTTCGTCGGGCGGAAAGTCGCGCAGCATTGGCCCGCCGAAGCCGCCCCCCTGCCCGCCGATGTCAGGCACGATCACCGCCGGAAACTCAAGCCCCTTGCTGCCGTGCACGGTCATGAAGCGCACGCCGTCGGTGCCGCTGTCGGGAATGCCCTGCAGCTCGTCGTCGCCGCGCTCGATGCGGGTGGCCAGTTCGCGCACCAGTGCCGCCAGTGACGGGCGCTCGCGCTGCAATTCGCGTACCAGCGACAGCACGCGCTCAAGGTTCGCCAGCCGCTGCCCGGCCTCGTGGCCGCAGCCGATGGCGAGCGGATAGCCGAGTTTCGAGACGGCCTCGGCCAGCAGCAGCGCCGGTGATTCGCGCCCGGCGCGCGAGCGCAAGTCGTCAAAGGCCTCGATAAACTCAGCCAAATGGGCGGGTTTGTCGGCCCACTCGCGCGCCCGTTGCAGCAGGCCCCGCGACTTGGCAGCCAGCGCCAGTTGCGTCAGGTCACGGTCCGACACCGACGCAAACGGTGAACGCAGCAGGCCCAGCACCGCCAGGTCATGGCCCGGGTTGGACAGCGCCGCCAGCAGGTTGAAGCAATCAAGCAATTCGGTCGTCGCCAGCAGCCCGCGTGAACCGGCCAGCACCAGCGGAATACCATGGCGCGCAAACGCGCTGCGATACTCGCCCGCAATCGTGCCGCGCCGGGCCAGGATCGCGATGTCTTTCCAGGCAAGGCCTTCGTCGTGCAGTGCACGGGCGCGCTGGGCCGCCAGTTCGGCCTCATCGTCGTCGCGCGCTTCAACGTGGTCGGGGTCATCGCCAGTACCAGCGCCGGTGCGGCGCTTGGCCTGCAACAGGTGCAATTCGGCGGGCCGGAGGGTGGGCGCGCCAAGCGGCGGCTTCTCGCGGCCGGGAAGCATGTCCTGTGGTGCCGCGTCAAAGTCGCGCAGCGGTTCGCCGGTATTGAAGACGCCGCGAAAGATGCCGTTGCCCAGTTGCAGCAGCGGGGCCACGGTGCGGTAGTTGTGCTCAAGCCGCACGATGCCGCCCCGGCGCTCGGGCGTATCGGCGCACGCAAGGCCCCACGGGAGTTGCATGGGCTGATCGGCCACGCCGGCGTTGCGCGCCGGCACTTCGCTGATGGCGTGGTTGAACACGCGCACATCGCTGCCACGGAAGCCGTAGATGCTTTGCTTGGCGTCGCCGACCATGAACAGGCGGCCCGGTTCGTGCGCGTCCTGCGTCAGCAGCCTGAACAGTTGCGCTTGCGTGGGGTTGGTGTCCTGGAATTCGTCGATCAGGATGTAGCGCGCGCGGGCGCAGATTTCGGCGCGCAGCTCGGGCTGCGTTTCCAGCAGGCGGATCGCGCCGTCTTCGAGGTCGGTGAAGTCCAGCCCGCCCGCGCAGGCTTCACGGTAAGCGGGCAGCGCGCGGCTGAACACGGTGTGTAGATCAAGCAGGCACAGGCCGCAGCGGCGCTCGTGTGCTTCATCGAATTCGTACTTGAGCAGCGAAGGGTCAAGTTGTGCCAGCGCCATGGCTGCCGCCGCCAAAGCAGCGCGGTTGGCATCGAGCGCCTTCAGGTCATGGGCCCAGCTCTTCTTGCTGCCGGTGGTGGTGAACTTCTTGGGGCCGCCGCTGGTAAACAGCAGCTCGGCCAGTCTGCGCGGCGATGCGTTCGGCAGCACGGCGTTGACGTCTTCCATGGCCTCACGCAGCTTGTCGCCTGGCGGCGCCTTGGCCGCGGACGCCATGTTCAGCTTGCCCAGCTGGGCCAGCACCGCGCGCATCGAATCACCCAGCAACTCGTCATAGGCAGCACGACGTCGGGCAATTTCTGCGTCCGGATCGGCCCATGCGTCGCAGGCGCGCTGCAACGCACCCTGCGCCGCCAGCCGGTTGCGGATCAGCCACTCCAGCGCGTCGGTCAGCGAATACAGGCGCACGGCAGTGCCCAGCCGCACCAGAGCACTCGAAAGTTCGGCATCGTCGTCTTCGCGGGTTTGCAGCAGCACGCGGCGGCTTGCAGTTTCGAGGGCCAGCGCTTGCGCCCGTTCATCCAGCAGCGCGACCCCGGGCTCAAGCCCCGCCTCCCACGCGAACTCGCGCAGCAGCCGATAGCAAAAGGCGTGCACGGTGCTGATGCGGTTGCGCGCGAAATCATGCGACGCGCGTTGCAGACGCAGCAGGCGCTCGGGCGCGTTGGCGGCCTCAAGCTCGGTGATGCGTTCGTGCAGCAGGCGCTGAACGCGCTCGCGCATTTCGGCGGCGGCCTTGTCGGTGAAGGTGAAGGCGACAATCTGGTCAATCGTGGCGCGGCCTTCTTCCAGGATCGCCAGCACGCGCAGGCCCAGCACTTGTGTCTTGCCGGCACCGGCGCCTGCGCTGACCAACAGGTCGCGCCCCAGGCACAGCGCCGCGCGTTGGCCGTCGTTGAGCTTGTTCGTTGAGGCCGGGGCGTTCATGCCTCACCCCCGTTGTCAGGCTTGCCGGGCGGGCTGTCGGGCAGGTACAGGCCGGGCTGGCCCTGGCCGCTTTCGTTGCGGCGGCTGCGTTCCTCGATCACTTCGTCGCGGCGCGCGCAGGTTTGGGCGTACTCGCAATGCTTGCACGGCCACTTGCTTTGCTTGAAGGGCACGTGCGGGTACAGGCCGCCGCGCATGGCGCTGAGCATCGCGCCAAGCCGCCGGGGCAGATGCTGCGTCACCAGCTCATGCACGTCGAATGCAGGCTTGTTGCGGGTTTGCGTGACATCGACAAGCTCCGGGCTGCCGGATGCCGGCACGGACACGTAGCCCATGCCGCTGGGCGCACTTTCGGCCACGTCGGAAATCGCGGCCAGGTACGCGGGAAGCTGAAACGCCTTGCCGTCGCGGATTTCGGCGGCGGTGCGGGCGCCGCCTGTCTTGTAATCGAGGATGCAAAGGCCGTCGGGGCCTTCGTCGACGCGATCAACGCTGCCCATCAGCGGGATCGTGCCGCCGGGCACCGGCAGCTCAAGCATGTCGGGCACGACGTCGGGCGCGTCGGGCGTGGGCTGCTTGCCCATGCCGAAGCTGAATTCCACGAAGCGCACGCCAAAGCCCGCTTCGTTGCGCGCCAGCTCAAAGTCCACAAAGCGCGAAAGAAGCCCTTGCCCCAGCCCCAGGTCGGGCTCGCCGGGAAGGCCCGCCGCCACCAGCCGTTTCACGCCGTCCCAGAACGGGCCTTCGGTGTAGCCTGACCGCGAGGCCTGCCCAAACGCCTGGCCCATCAGGCGCAGTCCAAGCTCTCGCGCGCCTTTGCCGCCGATGGCAGCCAGGCTGACCGGCTTGCGCGTCACGGGATCAGGCAGCACGTCGGGCTGGCCCGCGTGGCGGCGCAGCAACAGCACGAAACGCTCGAACACTTCGTGCAGGAACGTGCCGACAGCGTTGGGCCGCGTGTCCAGCGTGGGTTCTTCGGTGACCTTTACGCCCAGCACGTAGCGCGACCAGAAGCGCATCGGGCAGGCCGCGTAGGTGTCAAGCTGGCTGGGCGAAAACGCGCGGCGGTCGTCGCCCTCAAGCGCAAAGCGCGTCGCCAGCGCCGGCAGCTCGCCGGTTGCGCCCTCGTATTCGCCGGCCGCGGCCGCCATGTCGCCCCGCGCAAGCTCAATCACCCGGCCACGCAGGCCCTTGCGCGCCACGGCCCCCAGCGGCAGCCGTGATGCGGGGCGGGCGTCGCGCAATTCAAGGTCGCACAGCGCGTGTGCGACCTGCACCGCGTAGTCGTCGGGCGAAGTCGCGGGCACGTCAGTTCGTGTGCCGATCAGCTGGTCCGGCGCGGTGATACCGGCGCAACGCAGCAGGCGCGCGTGCACGGATGCGGGCACAAAGGGCGTGTCGCGCTCGGCGGCGGGCAGGCTAAGCGTAAGTGACTCGCCGGCCGCCAGCAGCATGTGCGCGTACAGGTAGCCCGCCTGGTGCGCGGTATCGACCGGGCGGCACAGCTCAGTCGCGACCGCGCGGCCTAGCTTCGTCGCCAGCGCGTCAAGCCGCGTTTCAGGCAGGAACATCGACTCCTCGGCGCCCAGCGGCAGGTCGGTGTCGGCAAGTCCCAGCACAATCAGCCGCCGGAAGCTGCTGCCGCGCAACTCGCGCAGGCCCAGCACCTGCACGCGGTCATCCGCAAGCTCCGGCGCGCGCACGGCGCGGGTACGTGCTTGCTCGACCAGTGCGCGCAGCACGTCGGCCACCGGCAGCACCGGGTTGCTCGCGCGCGTGAACTCAGCCTGCATCTGCGCCAGCAGGTTGCGCCACTCGTGCTCGGCCTCGGCCCGCATGGCGGCACCGGGGCCGGTGTCGGCGCGGCACACGGCGCGCACCTGCATTGCCTCATGCAGCGTGATCACCTGCGACACATAGTCGGCGGCACCGGCGCGGCGCGCGCACAGTGGCGTCAACAGCGGCAGCAGCTTGTCCAGGAACGCGGCCGAAGCCGAGCCCGCAGGCAGCTTGCCAAGCCAGTCGCGCTGCGGGTCGCGCCCGCCCACGATGTAGGCCTCACGGGTTTCGTTGCCCAGCGCCTCAAGCCGCGTCAGCCGCGCGGCTTCGTCGTCGGCAGCGAAACGGGCAAAGGGCGATGCCAGCGCGTCCAGCAACTCCAGCCGCTCAAGGCCGCCCACGGCGCAGCGCAGGAAATCAATCGTCGCGGCCACCGGCGTCACCTGGTCCAGCGGCACTTCAAATGGCGCGTCGAACGGAATGCCTGAGTTCGTGAACTGCTCGACAATCAATTCGCGGTACTTGCCCATGGCGGGCATTGCCACGCCGATGTCGCGCAGCGGCACGCCCTGCGCGGCTGCACGCTTGATCGCGCGGGCGGCCTCACGCACCTCGGATTCGCGGCTTGAGGGTCGCAGCAGTGTCAGCCGTGGGTCGCTGACGGGCGCCCCGGCAAGCCAGGCATCGGCGAGGTGTGAGCCCGCGCGGGTCGGCCACTCGCGCTCGGGCAATACGCTGCCGCCGCCTTGCAGCACGATTTCCTGTTGCTGGAGGTGCGCGTCGGCCACGAACTCAAGCATCGAGCCCAGCTGGTCGCTTTCGCGAATCCCGCGCAGCACGAACAGTACCTGTGAGGCCCGGCCGCACAAAGCCTGCAACAGCGCGCGGCGGGCGGGGTTTACGCGGTCAAGGTCATCGACGATCACCAGTGCCGGGGCGAAGTCCCAGGCGGCCATGCGTTCGGCTACCAGCCAGCTCGCGTCTTCGGGCTCGTAGCGACTGCCGAGCTGCGTCTGGTAGCGGATGATGACCTCATGCAGCAGGCGGCCGCGCGGGCCAAGTTCGCGGGTCCAGGCGGCCAGCGCATTGGGCGTGCGCTGCGAAGGCGGCAGCGCCTGGCTTAGCCTGCGGTGCGCGGCCAGCAGCTCATCGACCATCGGGCGGCCAGCGCGGCGGTTTTCGCCCGTGGCCTGCAAGGCCTCGGCCAGCGCGGCAAAGAACGCGAAGTCGCGCTCGACATCCGTGATCGGCAGCCACGCGGGCTCAAAGCGATGCAGCAGCTTGCGCGCCACGTACTCAGGCGTGCCGCGCGGGAAGTGTTCACCGGCGCGCCGGGCAATCATGCGGCCGCGACGATCAGTATGCGTAAGGTACACGACCGGGCAGGCATCCAGCTCAGGCACCGAGCGCGCGGCCGCGGCCAGCCGCGTGGCGACAAAGTCGTCCACGTCGGCAGAAAACGGAACCCGCAGAAGTTCCATGCTCGGCATGGCGCGAGTCTAGCAGCCGTCGCGACACTGGCATCTCCAGAAGGACGGCCAACCGCATATCCTGACGAAGCGAACCAGAGCCCCGGCCGAAAGGCTGGGGACGCCCGCCAGCGGCGGGTAGATACACGGCAAATGCAATCTCGCGCGGAGACGCGGAGACGCAGAGAACGGTAACTGCTTCTTTCCGCGAAGCGCCACGAAGAACCACTAAGAAGGGCAGCTGCATCTGGTTTTAACTGCAGCTGCAAGTTCGCAGCGAGCTTTGCGAACATTGCGAGAGGCCGCCGTGGGCTCTTGAGAAGAACGCTTAACCGCCAAGTACGCCCAGTGCGCCAAGAACTGCAACGCATTTCTCCGCGCCTCCGCGCGAGTACGCTGTTGCCGTTATCCGTGTCTACCCGTGGTTCCCAAGCTGTTGCCGTGAGTCGGCCCGCGCAAATACAAACGGGGGAGGCACCGTGCCTCCCCCGCTCCCGGGGCGATCAATGTTGGGTGTTGGTTGCCGGCGTGCCAACGCGCTAGACTCTGGGGTCAGCAGAAGGTGCAGAAGAGGGGAATGCCGCCAGCGACTGCGCACCAACAAAGTGTGCGCACGACCCGCGAATCCGCAGGAACCATGCATGTCCACGGAGTCTCCAAGCTCTCCGAGCAAAGACCTGAACAGGGCGCATCCCATTCCGCTTGAGTGGCGCCGCTTACTGCGCGACATCGTGAAGAGACTTGCGGCCGGTGACTTCGCATTGAGCGACCTACCCTTTGTGAGTTCCGTTAGTCGTAGAACCCAAGAGCAGATCAAGGCGTATCTCGCACAGTATCGTGAAGCGCTGATTGACCTTCCTGAGGCTACATGGAGCAGCTCGGTTGCCCAATGGACGGAAACCCACTGGGAGGTATTGGTTGACCTGTGGACCAAGGAGTCGGGCAATAGCGATCTCTGCCTCAGCGTCCGCGTGTTTGAAGTCGCTGGTGGCGGTTATCGGATGGAAGTCGACTCCGTTCACGTCCCGTAGAGTTCTCCGTCGGCAACTGCAGGACGCTACTCATCGCCGGTTTGGAGGATCGCGCGGGGCGTGAGCCTGGGCAGCGCCTGCGTTGCACTGGAACGTCGTTGCGCGCCCGGAAGGCAAGCGTTTCTCCGACGTGCCCCGCGCAAATACAAACGGGGGAGGCACCGTGCCTCCCCCGCTCCCGGGGCGATCAGGGGCCGAGGCGCCCCTGATCTTACTGCAAGTTGGGCTGCGGTCGTGCGCAGGCCTGTGGCGGACGCGAGTGCTCTCGCGGCGGCCGCGCGCCTGGGCTGCGTGGAAGGGTGCACGCCTTCCACAGTGATTCGACGGTGACTCTGGTGTTCTTGGGTCCCCCCTCCTCGAGGATCCTGCCGGCTGGCTTGGGCCTTTGCAGACCGCGGCCTGAGGCGGCGGTTGCCCTTTCGGCGACCGCTGCCAAGCGCGACATGGATGTCCCCAGGAGAGAGCGGTGAGGCGTTTTGAAGCGTGGGCCGTGCTCGGCGTTTCGTTTCAAAGCGTCGTACCGCTCTATGCCACTACAAACGAACGCCAAGGTCACGGGTTCAGCACAGGCAAAAAAATTCCGGTCAGGAAACCCGTAGTTGTGCCACGGGAAGCCCCGCAACTGCAATCTCGCGCAGAGGCGCGGAGTCGCAGAGAACGGCAACTGCGTCTATCCACTAAGGGCCACTAAGAACCACGAAGAACGGCAACTACCCTTGTGTTCAACAGCAACTGCAAGTTCAGGCAGAGTTGCTTGCAGTGGGAGTTCACTGCCCACGTTGCGTGAGGCCGCCTTGGCCACTTGAGAGATGCGTTTAGCGGCCAACTGCGCCAAGAGCTGCCAGCGCGCCTCCGCGTGAAAACACATTCGCAGTGAAGCCAACTTTGCCTTTGTAGTTCTTCGTGGTACTTCGTGGCCCTTAGTGGTTCCCATGCCGTTGCCATGCTGAGACTGGCTACCCGCTAGCGCGCGGTGAGGCCGCCGTCTACGGGCAGGATTACCCCCGTCAGCCAGTCGGCTTCGGGACTGCACAGGAAGGTGGCCGCGGCCGCGACGTCTTTGGGCAGGCCGATGGCCTTCATCGGGTGCATCTGTTCCATCTGCGAGCGCCACTCCTGGTAGCCAAGTTCACCCTTGGCGGTGTCCTGCATGGGCGTGTCGATGATGCCCGGCGCAATCGCGTTGAAGCGTATGCCCTCAGGCGCGTAATCCAGTGCGCAGGCACGGGTGAACATGTCCAGCGCGGCCTTGCTTACGCCATAGCTCAGCTGCGCTTCTTCCGCCTGCTGGCCCAGCGTGCTGGAAATGTTGAGCACCGAGGCACCGCGGCCGGACTTCCGCAGCAGCGGCAGCATGGCCTTGGTCACGATGAACACGCCGCGCAGGTTGACGTTGAAGACGCGGTCCCAGACCTTCAGTTCCGTGGTTTCCAGAGTGCCGCGCTCAGACAAGCCGGCGTTGTTGACCAGAATGTCGAGGCCACCGAGTTTGCCTTCAACCTGTGCCGCAAGCTCAGACACGTCGGCGGGGTCGCTGACGTCGCATTCGACAAAATGAAAGTCGTGGAATTTCGGCCGCAGGTCATCGACGGTGGCCTTAAGCGGCCCGTGGCGGCGGCCACAGATCACGACCTTGGCGCCCTGCTGCAGAAACTCGTGCGCGATTTCGCGCCCGATGCCGGTGCCGCCACCGGTGATGAGTGCCCGCTTGCCCGCAAGCCTTGGCATATGACCGCTCCGCGCTCTGCGCGTGCAATGTAGGAACCGGCCTGAACGATGGGAAGCTTATGGATTGGGGATTGGGGATTCGTGTTTCGGGTCTGGCGAATGGAAACTCGAAGATCGAAACTCGCGACACCAAACCCGTAGCCGAAGCACCAGACACCAAACCCGAAGCACGGCCAGCTACCCCGGGCCTTCCTTATCAGGTGCGCTGTCATGCACGCCGGGGACCTTGGGCTCCCAAGGCCAGCGGAAGGCTTCAACCGGATCGTAGCCGCTGGTGCCCCAGGGCTGGCAGCGCAGCAGTCGCCATGTCCCCATCACCAGCCCCTGCGTCACGCCGCGTTGGCGGATGGCCTGGAAGGTGTACTCGCTGCACGTGGGCAGGTGGCGGCATGCACCCGGCAGCACCGGGCTTACGTACTTCTTGTACAGCCAGATCGGGCCCAGAAACGGCGCCGTGCGCATGGCCCACACCCGGGACATGCCCTTTCGATCCGCGTAGCCGAAGTCAAATCCCTTCATGCCGCCAGTCTAGCAACGCCGCTTCCCATTTCCGCACAGGGGCGGATGCAGCTTCCCTGATCCGGCATGGGATTTTGCCGCCGCTGCTGCGCACCAGCCGGCCGCGTGCGATACTGCAGGCGCGAACGAATTGGGGGCCGGCCTGCCTGACGCTGTGGAGCGCCAGGCGCAATCAAGCCGCCGGAGACTCACCCATGCAGTTCGCCAAGTTCACCCTCGCGATTCTCACCCTGACACTTGTTGCAACCAGCGCGGCCGCCCAGGACGGGCCCGTCGTGCGCGTGTTCTCGAACGGGCAGGAAATCCAGAACTTCTCGTCCATCACCGTGCAGCCCAATTCGGCCTTTGACAGCGCGGTCCTTACCTACGACGTAAGCGACCCGCAAAACGACCCCGTCGGCTGCATGGCCGTTGTCAGCAATGACACCGCCGCCGTGAACTGGACTGAGGCCGACTTCAACTTCGTACCCACGCTGACACCCTGGCTGCACGCGGTGTCACAGCCCAACGGCGCCTTCGGCCCCGACGGCACGGTGCACGTCGTGACACTGAACTTTTCGGATGGCCTGAACACCACGCAGTTCAGCTTCACGATCAACGTGGACGACGGCCAAAGCGGCGGCGGCGGCAGCTTCACCCCCGGCAGCCCGGGCGGCGCCTGCGCGGCCGCACCAGGTGCAGGTGCCTTGTGGCTGCTGGCACCGGCGCTGCTGCTGTGGCGTCGTCGGCGCTAGCGATTGCGCGATGGTGGATGGCCCAGGTGCCGGCAGGGGTAGACGTTAGTCGTGTGCGTAACCACGAAGCACGGCAAGGGCTTTGGAATCACGGGTGAACACAGGTAAAAACAGAAAACGGCAACGGCGGTCTCTCGTTGAGGCGCGCCGGTAGTTCTTGGCGAACTTGGCGGCTAATCGTGTTTCTCAGTCGGCCTCTCGCAACGTACGCAAGGTGCGCAGGTAGCAGCTACTGAAAGCTGCATGGCGTGAAATTGCACTTGCCGTGAGTCCAAAGGAAGTTGCTGGTCTCTGCGCCTCCGCGCCTCTGCGTGAAGAAGAAGTTGCCGTTCTTCGCGACAGAGGTTGGCGGTGTGCCCTTTCGCGGACTTGCCGGAATTTATACTTTTGACGAATGAGCGTTCGGCGCAAATCTCTTTCCACGGGCGACATCGCGGGCTACTGCCAGGTCACACCAGCCACAGTGGTAAACTGGATCAAGGCCGGCAAGCTGGCGGTGTACACCACGCCCGGCGGCCAGTACCGCATGGAAGTGGAAGAGTTCCTGAAATTTCTGGGCCAGAACGCGTTTCCTATCCCTGAAGAACTGCGCCCGACGGCTGAGCGCCGGCTGCTGCTGATCGACGATGACCCCGCGCTGCTGGAACAGGCAACGCTGGAACTGGGCGAACGCCTGCCCGGCCTGATGATCGCCGAGGCAAACCACGGCTACGACGGCCTGTTGCAGATCGGCGCATTCAAGCCGCACGCGATTGTAGTTGATGTGCTAATGCACAGCATTGACGGGCTCGAGTTCATCCGCCGCCTGCGTGGCACCGAAGAAGGCCGCAACCTGTTCATTATCGCGTTGTGCGCGGCCACCACGGAAAGCGATCTGGTGCGCAAGATCAAGCGCGCGGGCGTCGATGGCTTCCTGCCGAAGCCTGTGCAGTACCCTGAACTCGTGAAGGTGCTGGCAAGGCTGCTGCGCTTGTCCGTGGTTTAGCGGCGAGTTCGGAGTCTGGAGGCCGGAGTTTGGAGCGAAGCAAGCAGTAACTCCCAACTCCCGCCTCCCAGCTCCCTCCCCACAACGTGACCTAAGCGACGTCGCTGTCTGGGCTTGGCAGGCTTGGCTTGGGTATTATCCTCTAGCCTCCCCCAACGGTGCTGCGGCTGCCCGGACTTGCCTCGGGCCGTCTTTGTTTGCGCAACGGAGAAATCATGGCCGTCACGATGGTGCAGCTTCTGGACTTCATGGTCGCGCAGGGTGCCAGCGACTTGCACGTTGCCGTCGGCCGCAAGCCGACGATTCGCAAGTCGGACTCGCTCAAGGACGTGAACGCGCCTGAACTTACGCCGGCCGACACGGTGCGGTTGCTGAAGGAAATCTGCCCTGAAAAGAACCTGAAAGAACTGCAGGAAGTCGGCAGCACGGACTGGGGCTACGCCCACGGCGACAAAGCGCGCTTTCGCTGCGCCGGCTTCAAGCAAAAGAACGTCGTCGGCATGGTGCTGCGCCAGATCCCGAACAAGCTGCTTTCATTCGACCAGATCGGCCTGCCCGAAACCGTAAAGCGCCTGCTGGACCGGCCGCGCGGGCTGATTCTCGTGACCGGCCCCACGGGCAGCGGCAAGACCACCACGCTGGCCACGATGATCGACTACATCAACACCAACAACGACTGCCACATCATCACGGTCGAAGACCCGATTGAGTACTACCACAGCCACAAGAAGTCGATCGTCACGCAGCGCGAGCTGCACAACGACGTGCCCAGCTTCAGCGAAGGCCTGCGCCGCGCGCTGCGCCAGGACCCGGACGTGATCCTGGTGGGCGAAATGCGCGACCTGGAAACCATCGGCAGCGCGATCACCGCCGCCGAAACGGGCCACCTTGTGTTCGGCACGCTGCACACCACGGGCGCCACCCGTACCGTGGACCGTATTGTGGACGCGTTCCCGACCAACCAGCAGGAACAGGTGCGCGCGCAGCTTGCGGTGTCGATCATCAGCATCATCAGCCAGGCCATCATGCCCAAGGTGGGCGGCGGCTTGATTGCGGCCTTCGAAATCATGGTCAGCACCAGCGCGGTGGAAAACCTGATTCGCGAAGCCAAGACCTACCAGCTCAACAGCGTGATCCAGACCGGCAAGAAGGAAGGCATGATCCTGCTGGATGATTACCTGTGGGACCTGTACATGGCGCAGAAGATCACGCGCCTGGAGATGTTCCGCAAGTCGAGCAACATCAAGGACGTGCGCGAAAAGTTCGACAAGTGGAAGCAGGGCAAGGGCAAGCTGTGGGACGAAGCCCTGGTCGCCGAAGAAGAAGCCAAGTTCGGCGGCGCGGGCGGACCCCCGCCCGCGGCAGCCGCAGCGGCCGCAATCAGCGCCCGCAAGCCCCAGGCTTGAAGCTTCGCATCCGGGCGCGCTGCCACTGGGCGGCGCGGCCCGGATGCGGCAGAATTGAGGTTTGCGAGTTTGGAGGCTGGAGGTTCGAGGTTGGAGATTGGAGTTTCGAGGTTGGAGGTTGGAGTTTAGGGGTTGGAGGCTGGAGTTCGGACAAGTTGAGAGTCGCAACCATGCAAGTGCCGTTCTCAACCCTGGACCCTCGACTCTCAACCAAAGCCGCAACACTTGACCCTCAACTCTAGACCGATCCCCAATCCCCTGACCTTGCACCCTGACCTGTCCCGAGTCTCGTCACATCGCGTCAACTACAGTGCGGAGAAGCAACATGGCCAAGCGCCGGAAGCTGCTGGGGGCGATTCTCAAGGAAATCGAGCTGGTGTCGGAAGGCGACATCCAGGACGCCCTCGCGCGCCAGAAAAAAACCGGCGGCCTGCTGGGCAAAATCCTCGTTGAGGCCGGCTGCTGCAGCGACGGCGACATCACCATGGCGCTGGCCGCGCAGAACGACATGAACTTCGTGGACCTCGGCAACGTCGAGATTCCGATTGAGCTGCTGGATTTCGTCAGCGAAGCCCAGGCCAACACCTACCGCGTGATCCCGCTTGAGTTCGACGCGGACTCCAAGACCCTGACCATCGCCATGGACGACCCGACCAAGATCGTCGTCTTTGACGAACTGCAGTTCGCGCTGCAGGGCCGCGTGCCGGGCATCCGCATCCAGGGCGCGCTGGCAAGCCCGGAAGACATCGACGGCGCGCTCGAGCGCTTCTACGGCGAGGCCGGGGGGCTCAAGGGCGCTGGCCACGATTTGGCCGAGTTCGTCGAAGAAGGAATTATGGGCAAGAACGCCGTCAGCGTTGACAGCGACGACCCTGACGCGCCCGCCGTCGTGAAGCTGCTGAACTTCCTGCTGGCTACGGCCATCCGCGACCGCAGCAGCGACATTCACCTTGAGCCGTTTGAAGACCGCTTCCAGGTACGCTACCGCGTGGACGGCGCCCTGCTGGCCATGGAAAACCCGCCCAAGGAACTCGCCAACTCGCTGATCAGCCGCATCAAAGTGCTCAGCAAGCTCGACATTGCCGAAACGCGCATGCCGCAGGACGGCCGCATTGAGCTGATGATCGAAAACCGCAGCGTCGATTTGCGCGTCAGCACTCTGCCCACGATGTTCGGCGAAAGCTGCGTGATGCGTATTCTTGACCGCAGCAACGTAAGCCTGAACCTCGACAACCTCGGCATGCGCCCCGAGGAAAACGAAATGATGAAGGCGCTGATCAGCAAGCCCAACGGTGTTGTGCTGGTCACCGGCCCCACGGGCAGCGGCAAAACCACCACGCTGTATTCATGCCTCAACTTCATGAACACCAGCGACCTGAAGATCATCACCACCGAAGACCCGGTCGAGTACGACCTGCCGGGCGTGATGCAGTGCCAGGTGAATGAAGAAGTCGGCCTGACGTACGGGGCGGCGCTGCGCAGCATCCTGCGCCAGGACCCGGACCTGATCCTGGTGGGCGAAATCCGCGACCGTGAAACCGGCGGCATCGCGGTGGAAGCGGCGCTGACGGGCCACCTGGTGCTCAGCACGCTGCACACCAACGACGCGCCAAGCGCCGTGACCCGTATGCTGGACCTTGGCCTGGAAAGCTTTTTGATCGCGGCCACGCTTGAGGCGATCATCGCCCAGCGTCTCGTGCGCAAGATCTGCCCGGCCTGCAAAGAGTATTACGAGGCCGAGCCCGAACAGGCCATGGAACTGGGCCTGCGCCCTGAGGCCATCCGCGGCAAGAAGTTCGCCTTCGGCAAGGGATGCTCGCGCTGCAACACCACCGGCTACAAGGGCCGCATGGCGCTGTACGAAATGTTCCGCGTTCACGATGAAGTCAAGCAGATGATCATGGACGGTGCCGGCGTGGCCCAGTTGCGTGAGGCTGGCCGCCGCCACGGCATGCGCACACTGCGCGAATCAGGCCAGCTGGCGGTGTACGACTGCAGCACCACGATCGACGAGGTCATCCGCGAAACCATGGTGCTGGAGTAAGCACGAGCCGAACTGCCGACGCGAAAACCTGCATTGACAGCAAACGACAACTGCGAACCGCCAAAGCGCCAAAACGCCAAAGACTACTTGCAGTTTTGGCGCTTTGGCGCTTTGGCGGTAAAGCAGTTGCCGTACTTCGTGGTCCTTAGTGGTTCCCAGGCTTTGAAGCGTTGCAGCCCCCTGACATTCCGCAAAGCAGATTTCACAATCCGTTGCGATGCCCACGTCCGCAAAACCCCGCGGCTCCAAGCTGCTTGCCATCACCGGCCTTAGCCTCGGCGCGCTCACCATCGCCGGCGCGGTGCTGCGCTACACATTTGCCGACGCGCTGTGGACGCAGGTCTGGTTTGCCGTCGCCATCGGCGGCCTGGTGGGCTTTGCCACGAACTGGGTCGCGATCAAGATGCTGTTTCACCCGCGCGTGCGCGTGTTTGGTGTGCAGGGCGTGGTGCCTTCGCGCCGGGCTGACCTTGCCCGCAGTGTCGGCCTCACACTGGAAGAACACCTGATCAGCGGCGACCGTATGCACCGGCTGCTGGTAGGCAGCGGCGCGGTCGATACCGCGATCGCCAAAATGGCCGAGCATCTGCCCAGGCTGCTGGAAACGCCCGAGACTGCTGCGCTGCTGCAGGCCGAGGCTGCCCGAACCATCAACGAAACCATGGCCGCCGTGATTGTGCAGGCCAAAGACAAACTGCGCGAAAAGGCCCGCAGCAACGTCAGCGCCATGCTGACCGGCGCCACGGCCGCAGCCAGCTTCGGCCCCATGGCGGGCATGCTGGCGGCCGGGCTGACCAAATCAGGCATCTTCGACAAGCTGGTAGACAAGATGATCGACCAGATGGCCGAAGACCTGCGCAAAGATCGCGGTGTCGATGACGCCGCCCGCGACATCGTGAAGGCGCTGCCCGGCCAGGCCGAGCGCATTCTCGCCGACAAAGAATTGCGCGCGCGCCTGACCGTCCTGTTTGAGGCCATGGCCGGCGACCTCGTCAACGCTGTCGATGTGGCCGGGCTGGTCGAGAATGAGTTGCTCGCCCGCGACGACGGTGACCTCGAAGACCTGATCGACCGCGTAGCCAGCAACGAACTGGTGTTCATCCAGGTAGCAGGCGGCGGGCTGGGCATGATCGCGGGCCTGGCGCTGATCTGGCCCTGGCTGCTGGGGCCGATGGCGCTGGCCTTTGGCGTAATGGTAGCCATAGCCCGATCCGCCGAAAGAAAACACACCCGCAACCGCGCGGCCGCAGTCAGCAATGCAGTTGCGCAGGAATCTCAGCAACCCGAGACGGCCCTGGCTGTCGCGGCCGAGCCAGCGGAGCCGCGCGAGCCCGCCCAGACCCTGCAATAGCAGTCGCCGGGGCAAGACTCTCGCTAAGCCGGACGAGCGGTTTTTCGCAGCATGATCGCCCCGGAGCGGCTGTTGATGTGGACTGGCTGCAGGTCCGGGTAAAGCTTCAGCCACTGCCGGGCAATTTCCTGCTCGTCCTTGCGGCCGCCATCGTCAAGGATGACGACTGCACCCTCTGGCAGTCTGTCGTGCAGGAAAGGCAGCGCCGGGAAGCGTGCCAGAGGCGCCGTGGCGCGCGGCGGGCCGTCAACAAACAGGATATCTATCCTTGGCGGCAAAGTTTCCGTGTCGATGCCGTACCAAGGCTGGCGGCGATCCCCGATGGCGGTCTCGCGCAGCGGTGTGGTGTGGACGATGGCGCAGTCCTGCAGGCCGCGCTCGGCCAGCATGGCGCGGGTTACGTCCGCGTACTGCTGTTCCGCGTCGTAGCTGATCACGCGGCCGCCGTGCTGTTTGGCGCAGGTGGCGGCAATCACGGTCGAAACGCCGCTGCCCAGTTCCAGTACGGTCGGGGCCTCGCGTGCAAGCATCTCAGAGACCACGCGCGCGGCCAGGTCGGGCCGAACGGTCCACTCTTCGGCCGACGGCAGGGGCTGGGCGGGATGCAGGCGGTCATACATGTACATAAGCGCGCCGATTTCACGAAGCGTGTGGTCACGGTCGCGTTTGAGGTCCAGTGTGCGGCGCTGAAGGTCATCAAGGGTCTTGCCAGTGCGCCGCTGGAACTCCGTGCCAAGTACCGCAATCCACACAAGCACCGCAAGCGCGCCGGCAGTGAGTGCTATCGCGCCCCAAATTGTGGCGCACACAAGAGTGGCACCAAGCATGAACAACAGGACTAACCATTGCAGCCGTGCGGCACGGTTGGGGCTAGGTGGCATATTCACGGGTATCCGGTAAACCTGCGATGGTAGCGCCCTGCTGGCCCTTACGCCACTTGCTGCACGATGCGCCCCCCGCCGCACTGCACGGGGCGTGATTTCTCGCGACGTGACGCCGCGAGCGACCGCTGTATGATTCCGCCATGTCCCAGCTTGCGAAAATGCTTTCGCCTCGACGCTATCTGCGCTGCCGCAGCATTTTCACGCGCCCGTGGGCCACGAATCGCCGTCTTTCCGGCCGCATGGGCAGCAAGAAGCCGCTGACACTGGTGTTTCGCGATGGGGGTGAGGCCACGTTTGCCAGCGCCCGCAAGTGGAGCGGCGTGATGAACTGGCTGCTGTCCGCGCCCGGCAGCCCGTACCCGGTGCAGTTTCGTGACGGCGTACTCAGCTTCAACGCGCTGGGCCACCGTGTGCACCTGCGGGCGTTCAGCCCGGGCGACCCGGGGTCGTTCAACGACCTGTTCGTGCGCGACAACTACCACATTACGGCCCTTCCGCAGCAACTGGGAACCGTCGTGGACCTTGGTGCCAACGTGGGCTTGTTCGCGGTCCGCATCGCGTCGCGCGCGGAACGTGTGATCAGCATTGAGCCGTTGCCCGACAATGCTGAACTCGCCAAGGTCAACATCGCGGCCGCGCAGACAAAGACGCCGATCGAAGTGCTGCAAATGGCGGTCTCGCGGCGCAGTGGCGAAACGCTGAACCTGTACGTGTGCGACAGCCCCGTCAGCCCGGGCGGCATCGGCGCGTCGCTGTTCGAAGAGCACACGGGCCGCTGGGGCGAAACGCGGCACGTGCCGGTACAGACGATTTCGCTGGACGACTTGTTCGCGCAGCACGGTGTTGCGAAGTGCGGCTTGCTGAAGTGCGACGTCGAAGGTGCCGAGTACGATGCGCTGCTGGCGGCCTCGGACGCCACGCTGGCGCGCATTGACCGCATGCTGGTCGAATGCCACCTGACGCGGCCGGAATGGAAGCCAGCGTTTGAAGAACTGCGTGCCCGTTTGTCGGCGGCCGGTTTTGAAGTGCTGCACGAGTCACTGACGAAAGAAGACGGCGAACCCGCAACGCACGTGCACTTGTCGTGTGCCCGTGCGGGCATTGAGCCCATCAAGATTGGGACCCTTTAGAATGCCCGGAGCCGGCGTGCAGCCCCTGATCATCTATCGCATCAAGTCCACGTTCCCAAGCCCGCAGGCGCACACGGTACAGGTGATGCACACGGTGCACGCGCTGGCACGCGCCGGGGCTGAAGTGTGGTTTTACGCTGCCGAGTTTACCGCGCCCACGGCGCGCGAAGTGCTGGATTACTACGGATTGACCGAGCACCCGAACCTGACGCTGCGCCAGCCACCCCAGTGGACCAAACGCTCAAGGCGCTGGAAAGGCAAGCTGATCCCGCCCTGGGAATGGTGGCGCTTCGGGCGACTGGCACGCCGCCGCCCGGTGTTCTACCTGCGCAACGGCCAGGACACCTACGAGTACACGCAGCACGTGGCCGCAATGCGCCAGAAGTGGAACGCGCGCGTCGTGATGGAGATGCACCGCGTGCGCACGATGGAACTGGAAGAGTACTCGCGCCCCGACACCCCGCCGCACCTGTTGTCTGAGCTCAATGACAGGCTGCGCTGGCAGGCTTCGCAGGAAGTTGCCGCCTTGCGCGCAGCCGATGGCGTCACGGCGATTTGCGCTACGCTGGCCGAGGCCGTGCGCGAGTCCTGCCCGGGCCTGGGCGAGATTGGCGTGGTGCACAGCGCCGCCAACGTAGCCGAAACGCCCGACACGCCATTGTCCCATCGCAAAGGCATCGTGTACGCGGGGCAGTTGTACGGGTGGAAGGGCGTGTTCACGCTTGTGGATGCCATGGCGCAGGTTCCCGGCGAAACTCTGACCATGGTCGGCGGCAAAGATGAGGCCGACATTGTCGCGGTGCGCGAGCGCGCGCGCCAGCTTGGCATCGAAGATCGAATTCGCCTTGTCGGCTATGTCGCGCATCATGAAGTCGCCAAGTACCTTGCCCATGCTCGCTGCGCCGTCATCCCGCTGGGCACAGACATCATCGCCCGCCGCTTCACTTCACCGATGAAGGCTTTCGAGTACATGGCCTCTGGTACGCCGATTGTGGCCGCCGACCTGCCCACTGTTCGCGAAATCCTGCGCCATGAAGAAAGCGCCTTGCTGGCACCGCCCGAAGATGCGGCCGCGCTGGCACAGCAGATCAAGCGCATGATGTCCGACGACGCGCTGGCCGAAAGATTGCGTCAGCAGGCGCGGCAGGATCTGGGCCAGTACACCTGGGACCAGCGCGCCAAACGCATTCTTTCGTTCATTGAGACAATCCCCGCGCCGCGCGACCGGGCCTGATCCGGCTTTCTTTACGGTCCGGCCACGCGGGCTATACTTCACCACCCGCCTTTCAGGAATCACGCGCCCGGAGCATGCATGTGCGGCATCGTCGGACAGATCCGTACAGACGGCGCGCCCGTTGACGCGGCGCTGATCCAGCGCATGTGCGACGCCATCGCACACCGCGGCCCCGACGGCGAAGGCAAGTTCGTGCAGGGCACGGTCGGGCTTGGCCACCGGCGGCTTTCGATCATTGACCTCGCGGGCGGCGCGCAGCCGATGAGTACCGCCGACGCGCAGGTCTGGATCACTTTCAACGGCGAAATCTACAACTACCGCGAACTGCGCGCTGAGCTGGAGGGCCACGGCCACACGTTTCGCACCAGCAGCGACACGGAAGTGCTGCTTTACGGGTGGCGGCAGTGGGGGGCGGGCTTGCTGCCGCGACTGCGCGGGATGTTCGCGTTCTGCGTCGTGGACCTGGCCCAGCGCAAGTGGCTGATGGCGCGCGACCCCTTCGGCATCAAACCGCTGTGTTACCGCCACGATGGCGGCGCGATCTCGTTTGCCTCCGAGTTGCAGGCCCTGAAGCAGCCGGACGACGCCTGCAGTCTTGAGGCTATCGAGTGGTTCCTGCGCTATCTGTACATCCCCGGGCCGGACAGCATCTATCGCCCGATCCGCAAGCTGCCTCCCGGCCACAGCATCAGCGGCGATCTGGATGGCAACTTGGGCACTCCCGTCGCGTACTGGCAGCCCTCATTTGAGCCGCTGGAGGGCCTGAACGACGACCAGTGGCTTGAGCGTTTCGAAAGCACGCTGCGAGACAGCGTCCGCGCGCACCTGATCGCCGACGTGCCGCTGGGCGTGCTGCTGTCCGGCGGCGTAGACAGCACCCTCGTTGCCTGTGCGGCCGCCGGGTTGTCGGCGGATCGGCTGAAGGCATTCACGCTCGACTTTGAAATGGAAGGCTACAGCGAGGTAAAATACGCCACCCGCGCCGCCGAGCAATGCGGGCTGGACCTGCAGGTCACCACCATGGCCGAAGACTTCTGGTCCGGCCTGCCGCTGCTGGTGCGACATTACGGCGAGCCTTTTGGCGACATCTCGTGCGTGCCGACGTGGAAGCTTTCCAGCTTCGCGCGCGGGCAGGTGCCCGTGGTGCTGTCCGGCGACGGTGGCGACGAGCTGTTTGGCGGCTACCGAGCCTACAAGCGCTGGATGCGCAAACCCGACTTAAAGGGCCGCCTGCGCGAGCTGGCGTGCCGCCCGCGCGCGGAAGCATTGTGGTCCGTGGGCTGGGCGCTGGCGGCACGTATCGGCATGCGCAGCAACCGCCTGCCTGAGTGGGAGAAGCTGGTCGGCACCGTCGATCGGCCCGCGCGTAAAGCACTGTGGCTGCGCGGCCACCACGGTCTGCTGGATCGCGCAAACCCCGCGTTCGCGCTTGCCCATGCAAGCGGCCCGCAAAGCGCCGTGCGCTACGGACAGCACATGGACATGCACACTTACCTGCCGGGCGCGATCCTGGTGAAGTCGGACATCGCCAGCATGTTCCATGGCCTTGAGATCCGCACCCCGTTGTTGGACTTGGAAGTGATGAAGCTGGCCGCGGCGCTGCCTGATGGCATGCGTTACCGGCCGCGCGGCCATGACTTTGCAATGAAGTTCCTGCCCAAGCTTTCGTTGCTGCGCAAGTTTGACGACATGTTCGTCAACCGCCGCAAGAAGGGCTTTGGCGGCCCGGGCAGCCGCTGGTTCCGTCATGGCGCGCCGGGCTTTACCTTCCTGCGCGAGGTGGTACTGGACCGGGCGTCGGGGCTGCACGAGTGGTTTGACATGAAGCTGGTCGAGAGCTGGATTGAGTCGCCGCAGGCCAACGAGGCCAACTCGCAGACACTGTGGCTGCTGCTGGTGCTAGGCCTTTGGCGCAAGGACAACGCCACGAACCCCGTGGCGTGAACGCCGGGCGCCTTGCATCGCGACCCGGGTTTCGGAATAGTCACGACGACCCAGTCACACTATCCCGCTTCGGAACCTCTGTGGCCGCAGCTTTGACCAACCTGCTGTTTCCACCCCGCGCCCGACGCGCATACCTTTCGTGGATGAAGTCGCGCCCGGCGCGCTTCATGCGGAGATCGTGGCTGTTCCAGTTCGGGGCGTTGGCGGCCATGTTCGCGCTGCTGCACCCGCTGTTTCACCGCATGCTGCGCGCCCGCGAGTCGGCGTTCATGGACTCGTTTGCGCTCGATGGCGTGTTTTCGTTTTCGCCCGTGTGGGCGCTGCTGATTCTGTTCGTGCTGCTGCTGGTGTTTGACCGGCGCGTCCGCTGGAAGCGCACCGGGGGCCGCTGGCTGCGGCCGTTTTTTATCGTGTCGATCCTTTGGATTACCTGGAGCGTCGGCGCGCTGGGCGTGAACTACTATACCGGGCAGCCCTATTGGCTGGATCGCATCCTGCTGCTGGTTTTGTTCCTGCTGTCAATCAAGACGCCGGCCTTTGTGGTGCCGCTGCTGATAGGCCTGCTGTTCTTCCAGGCGCAGCAGCGCATTTCGGCCGGGCAGCTTGAGATCACGGATCGCTTCCCGCTGTTTGACATGCAGGTGATTCTGGTGGCATGGCTGGCGCTGCGGCTGTGGCTGCCGATGCGCGCGCGCACGCTGCTGTGGTTTCTGCTGGCGGTGCAGGCGGTCAATTATCTTGCGCCGGGCATTGCCAAGATGACTGTGGGTGGCGATTTCCGGCCGCTGGAGTGGTGGACTTCCAACCCGATGCACATGTTCCCGGCCACCAGCAGCCACCACGGCTGGTTCTTTTGGTTTGAGCCCTCTACGGTCGAAAGCATCATCCGCATGACGCTGTTGATCGCGCCGCTGATTGGCGCGTTTACGTTCTTCGTCGAGATCGTGTGCATCCCGATGTCGCTGTTCCGGCGCGGGGCGATGATCGCGTTGACGGCGCAGATCATGCTGCACCTGGGCATCTTTTCGATGACCGGCATCTTCTTCTGGAAGTGGATCGCGCTCGACGCCGCCCTGCTGTGGGCAGTCGGGCGCAGCCGACCGCGCCGCGACTGGCGCCGGGTTGCCGCCATGGCACTGCTGATTGCGGCCTATCCGCTGTATCACACCCCGCGCTACCTGGGCTGGATGGATTGTTCCGTGTCAGAGCAATATTTCTTTGAAGTGCAGACCCCGGACCAAAAGTGGTACCGGGTAGAGCAATCCGATATGTCGCCCTGCGACATCACGTTTGAGCAGGGCGAGTTCCACTACGTGAATCGCGAGAAAGTGGTGTGCCGCATCTGGGGCACGATTCATGAGTACGACCTTGCGGCCACAGTGAACGCCACACGATCAGAGGCCGAGGTGCGTGAAGTGATCGCGCAGCGCGGTCAAGTGCATTACAACGAGAAACGGGCCGCTGACCTGGACAAGTTCCTGGTCACCTGGTTCGGCAACGTCTCCGAGGCGCAGGGCCGCTACAAGTGGTTCAAGGTCCTTGTGGCACCCAACCACATGCAGGCGCGCAGCGGCGAACCGCGCTATGACTTCGAAACCCCGGTGCAGCGCGTGCGAATCCGCTTCCAGCGCAGCTACTGGGATGGCGAACGGCTGGCGCTGATCGACGACACTATCGTGCGCGAAATCCACATCCCTCCGCGATAGGTGCCGTGTTTTGCCGGGGCGACCTGGTCTTTTGCCGCTGCTCACCGGTTACTGGGCATGGGTTGCCTGGTTGCTATTCTTCCGCGCCACGGGCAATCGACTTTCTGGAGTTTGTGATGGCGACTCTGATTCGCATTCCTACCCCTTTGCGCAACCTGACCGGCAACGCCGCTGAGGTCAACGTGGCGGCCTCCAACGTGCGTGAGGCCTTGGACGCGCTGGAAACCAAGCACGCGGGTATCAAGGCGCGCATCTGTGACGAGCAAGGCAACGTGCGGCGCTTCGTCAACGTGTTCCTGAACGACGAAGACATTCGCTTCCTGCAAAACCTTGACACCCCGGTCAAGGCGGGCGACGCGCTGTCGATCGTACCGGCCATCGCCGGCGGCAAGGCCTGAGGCCTGACAGGACGCAACGTGAGCAACCCGCCAAAAACCCTGCGCGTCGGCATGCTTGGCTGCGGCGTGGTCGGGCAGGGTGTGCTGCGCCTGTTGGCCAAGCATACGCCTGACCTGCGCGCCAACGGCTTCGAAGTCCAGGTCGGCCACATCGCCGTGCGCGACACAGCCAAAGCCCGCGAGCATGCGGGCAACGCGCGTATCACCAATGAGCCGATGGCTGTGGCCACAGACCCCGACATCGACATCCTGATCGAAGTCATGGGCGGCAACACCATCGCCGTTGAGGCCGGCTGTGCCGCGCTGTCTCGCGGCATTCCGCTGGTCACGGCCAACAAGTCGGCGCTGGCGCGCAGCCTGCCGCGCTATCTCGAGGCCTCGGCGGCGGGCAAGGCGGGCATTGCGTTTGAAAGCGCGGTGGCGGCGCACATCCCGATTATTGAAGCACTGGACCGCAGCCTGGCGCTGGAAGAAATCAGCGTCATCAAGGGCGTCATCAACGGCACGACCAATTACATCCTCACGTTCATGGAGCGCGCGGGCTGCGAGTATGCCGAGGCCCTGGCCGACGCGGCCTCCAAGGGCTACACCGAGGCCGACCCCAGCCTTGACGTAGACGGCTGGGACGCCGCCGAAAAGCTGTGCCTGCTGGCGCTGAAGGCGTTTGGCGTATACGCGCCGCCGACGCAGTTTCCTGTCACCGGCATTTCGCGCGTGACGCAGGCCGACATCGCGCTAGCCAACGAACTCGGCCACCGGATCAAACTGGTCGCGAGCGCACGCCGGCACGGCGACAACCTTGCAATCAGCGTGCAGCCGGCGCTGGCCTATCGCGGCGAGTTGCTGGGCGACGTGGACAGCGAGTTCAACGCGGTGATCCTTGAGGGCCCGTCATTCCGCGAACTCAGCTTCCTGGGCAAGGGCGCGGGCCAGTTGCCCACCGCCAGCGCCGTGCTGAACGACCTGCTGAAGATCGCCCGGGACCCTCAGTACAGCGCGCTGCCCGGCATGAAACGCGCGGGCTCGGACGCGCTGCACGTCGGCGGCGCGGCCGCGGACAGCTGCTGGTTTTTGCGGGTCCAGGTGCCGCCCGTCGAGTCATGGCGGGTGCTGGAGAAGGCAGGCAAGCTTGGGCTGAACGCACTGAATCGTGCACAGGTAGTTGTCGGCGGCGTCAATTACCTTGGCGTGATTACGGACATCATGCCGGAAAGTCGTATCCTGTCGCTGCTGCCCGAACTGCAGAAGATTTCCGGCGTACAGGCACCGCCTGCACTGCTGCGACTCGACAAGGACAACTACCGTGACATCGTCGAACGTGAACAAAGCGCGTATTTCGGTACCAGCCTCGAGCGCAAACCTGGGGCCGGGGTTTGACTGCCTGGCGCTGGCCCTTGAGCTGCGCCTGAACGCGCAGGTTGAGTGGTCAAGCAGCAAGGTCAAACTGCACGACTTCGATGGCCCGCTGGACTGGTGGCAAAAGGCCGTCCAGCCCAACGCGCGCTACAAGGGCACGCTTGCCCCGTTTGCCGAGGCGCACAAGTCCGAACCCAACCTGTTCGCGCAGGCATTCGTCAAGGCAATCCTGGCTGCCGGGCCCGAGTATCACCTGCCCGAAAGGCTGGACTGTCGCGTAGACTCCGACATTCCCGTGGCCCAGGGCCTCGGCAGCAGCGCGGCCGCCATCGTGGCCGGTGCGGCGCTGGCGCAGTTGTGGCTGCGCGGCAAGGTAGACAACGACAGCATTTTCCAGAGCGCGATTGAGATTGAAGGCCACGCCGACAATGCGGCGGCCGCAACATTTGGCGGGCTGCAGGCGGCGCTGCTGATCGGCAGCGATACGCGCCCGGCCCCGCTGAAGATGCACGAGTCGCTGAGGGTGGCGATTGTGGTGCCGCGCGAAACACTGAAGGAAAGCACCGGCGCAACCCGCATCTGGCTGCCGGAAAGCCTGAAGCGTACCGATGCCGTAAGCAACCAGCGCGCCCTGCTGACGCTGCTGTACGGCCTGAAATCAGGCAACCCGGAGGCGATCAAGGCAGGCTTTGAAGACCGCCTGCATGTGCCGCACCGCAAGGCCATGATCGCCGGCTATGAAGACATCGTGCAATCGGGCATTGAGGCCGGGGCCTACGGCGTGACCATCAGCGGCGCCGGCGGCAGCATGATCGCGCTCGGCACCGGCGACATGTCGAAAATCGCCGACGCGATGTCAGAGGCCTACAACCGCCACGGCATGATCGCCACCGCGATGACACCCGCCATCGCAACCAAGGGCCTGACCGTAGAAGCGTAAGAACGCAGTCGGGACGGCCGCAACACGGTGGCGGTGGGAACGCCGGTCTCAGTTCCGTGCGGCTATCCTCCAGGTTACTTGCGGGGCTTGGCAGTTTTGCCGTTGGACTTGGGCTCTGCCTTGAGTTCGACAGCGCGGGCGTATCCGGCCTCTACCCAGCGTGAGAGCTGCTTGGCGGTTTTCAGCGCGTCCATGCTGACCAGGACCCAGCCGGGAAGTGCCTTACCCTTGGGTGCAAACGGCTGGCAGTGCTTGAGCTGCAGATGCTTTTTGAGGTCTTCTTCAGTGCACAGCGCGATCAGACCCTGGTCGACAACTCCCACGAAGGGCTGCCCGGAAAGGCCGCAGACGCGGCCGCCGTATAGGTCTTTTTCGGTCCATCCCTGTTTGCGCGCCAAGGCCTCGCGCATACGTTCCATCAGACGCTCATCGTAGGCCATGTGGGTTCCCGCCGTGGACCGGCATTATCGCGCCGTTTACGCCGGGCACAAGCGGCTTGGGTAGATAGCGGCAGCGTTAGCGTCCGGGGGGCTTGGCGTACAGGTGCAGCAATTCTCCGGCCCGGGTAGCAATCAGGACCGTGCCGTCAGGGCCGACCACGCCGGCCTCGACCAGGAAATCTTTTTCGCCCTTGAGTTTGCTGTACTCAACCCGAGAGATTTCGGTGCCGCTGCGGGCATCGACGATCACGACCCGGCTTTCCGTGTCAAACATTACGGCGCGCTTGCCGTCGGCGGTAAAGCCCACGCCGCGGATCCATTCATCGACGCCCTTGTAGCTCTTGACCGGTTTCTCGCCGGGCTTGTTCACGTCCCACATCGAAACTTTGTCTTCGATTGAGCCCGCGACCACCATGTCGCTCTTGGCGCTGAAGGCTACGCTTTGGATGTTTTCGTCGCCGTTGTTGGACAGTGTCTTTTTCAGCAGCATATCCTTGGCGTCAAACAGGCAGACCTTGCCCTCGTCACCCGCCGCGGCCAGCCACTTTCCGTCAGGCGAGAGCGCCATGCAGTTGATGGTATCGATGCCGCTTTTCGTGGTGCCGTTGTTGGACTTGTTCCGGGTGTTGAAGCGGGTGATGACGCCGTCGCGCGAGCCGACGTAAAGCTCGCTGCCATCCAGATTGAAGCAAAGGCCCATCACGTCGTCATTCACGGTGCCCAGCACGAAGGCCTGCACGCTGGTGCCGGCGATTTCGAACAGCACCATTTCGCCGTTGTCGTTGCCGCTGACCGCGCGGGTGCCGTCCTGGCTGAAGGCCAGGGCCGTGATCTTGCGACGCCCGCCAGAGCTGTTGCCGATCATGATGCCGCGCTTGAGGTTGTAGAAGTACACGCGGCCGCTGTCGGCGCCGGCTGCCGCGAACTTGCCGTCGTCGGTTACCGTCACGCTGGAGAGGCGCTCGCCCACGTTGATCAGCTGTTCGGCCTTCAGGTAGTGATTGTCGAACATGCTTTTCAGGTGCTTGGGCAGGCGCGCGATGCGGGCCGTATCCGTTTCGCCGGTCAGGGCTGCTGCGAGCTGGTTACGGCGCTGCTGTTGCGGAATGGAAAGCACAAAGGCGTCCAGCTTGGCCAGCACGCGCTTGCCTTCCGCTTCCTGGCCCTTGGCCACGCAATCCTCCAGCTCTTTGAACAGGCTTTCGATGTGGTCGGCCAGCGCCTTCTTCAGCGCGTCCTGGGCGGCTGACAGGCGCGACAGCTGCTCTTGCGTGAGGTCGTTCAGCTTCTCGGCTTCTTTCAGGTACTCTTCCGCGCTCTTGAACATCTTGGTCTTGATCGCGTCGTAGGCCTTTTCCAGCAGGTCGCCGAAGACGCCTTCCACTGTCTCGGCCAACGTGTCCAGCTTGCGGCGGATCAGCTTGCGCAGGTCATCATCCGGCGGCAGCGGCAGTTCCAGCGCCGCCTGCAGCAGCTCGCGGGCTTGCTTGAACTTGCCTTCCGCGGCCAGTTCTTCGGCGTCGGCGATGCGGCCGTTCACGTCGGCGGTCAGTGTGGTGATGTAATCCGCGTCCAGCTCAGTCGCTTTCTTTGCAAGCTCGGGCGATACGGGAATGCGCATGGCCGCGTCAATGTCTTTGCGCGCGTCCTGGTAGCGGCGCGCGTCCAGGGCGTCGCGGCCGGACTTCACCAGTTCAATGTGCCGCTTGGCGGCCTCAGCGTTGAAGCGGTTGCGCAGTTCCGTCAGCGTGGTGTCCAGTTCGGGCGGAATCGGCATGGCGTCGGCGCGCTTCAGGCCGTCCTGGGCGGCGTCGAAGCGGTTTTCGTCCAAGGCCTTGGCGATGTCGGCCAGCAGCCCGCGCACGAACGCGTCCAGCGCGGCCTTGTTGGAATCATTGAATTTCTCGAGGCGATCCGCCTGCTCGTCGCTCAGCGGAAGTTCGGCGGCTGCCTTCAGGTTGTCGCTTACGCCCGCGAAGTCTTTCTCGTCCAGGTCGGACTGTGCTGCCGCCATCAGGCCTTCGAAGCGTACTGAAAGGTCTTTGTCAAAGCGGTTGCGCACAGCGGCCAGCCGGGTGGTCAGGTCTTGCGGCAGCACGCGGTCGCCGACTTCTTTCATCAGTTCATCAATTGCCAGCAGGTGGGTGCGCGCCAGGTTGAAGTCCGACTTGTCCAGCGCGGTGTCGGCCAGAGAGGCCTTTTCTTTCAAGTTCAGGAAAAAGCGCAGCGTGGCAAGCTCAGTCACCTGCTCCGAGTTCAGGGGCAGTTCCTTGGCGGCTTCGTACTGGCTGCGGGCTTCGGCGAAGTCGGCCTTGCCGGCCGCATCCAGCGCGGCCTGCAACTTGGCACGGTAGGCTTTGTCGAGTGCGGCCACGTAGGCTTCTACGACTGCCTTGTGCTCGGCTTCCAGTTTGGTGGGGATGCCCTCAGTCTCGGCTTCCTTGATGGTCTGCGCCGCCTTGGTGAAGTCGCGGTTGTCGATGTGGCCGCGTACGCGTTTGTGGCGGTCGCGGGTACGAAGTTCCGCGCGCAGCGGTTGCAGCGCTGCGGAGCGTTCGGCCTCAACCCTCAGCGTTTCCAGCAATGCAAGCAGCTTTTCGGCTTCCAGGAACGTGGTGGCCTGCACCAGTGTGTCGGTCTCGGCGATGATGTCGCCCCAGAACGCATCAACCGAATCGGTGACACGGCCCACGATCACGTCGCGGTCGGTGCCCACCAGCTCTTCGGTTTCGGGCGGGATGCTGAGTTTCAGCAGGCTGGCGCGGGTGTCGAGGGCGGTGTTCAGGTGGCGCACGGCGGCCGGGCGGTCGGTGTCGCGCACAGCCTCAAACTGTTTCAGGGCTTCATTGATGCGGTCGAATGAGTCCAGCGCGGAGTAGTAGGCGAACTGGCGGTTCACGCTGGCTTCGAGCTGTCGATACTCCTGGCGCTGCTTTTCGCTGGCCTGGTCCATCTCGAGGCCGGCACTCTTCAGCTCGTTGCGTGCGGCCTGGATGTCGGCCAGTGACTTGGCACTGGCGATGGTCTGGCCAAGGGCCAGCAGCCGGCCCGCGACGATGGGGCTGTCCACGGGCTGCGGTGGGGTGATGTCGATGGGGTCAGTACTGCCATTGTTGGCGGGCTGGTTGCCGTTGTTGCCGCCGCTGTTGTCGGCGCTGTTGCCATTGCCGCCATTGTTGCCGCTGCCGCCGGTATTGCCGCTGCCGGCCGTGTTGCCGGCGGTGTTGTCGGTCGGGTTGCTTTGCGTGTTGCCCGTGCCCGCGCGATTCTGGCCGGGGTCGGAGTTGCCCGACGCAATCGGCGTTCCGGCATTGTTCGCGGCACCGGGGCCAAGCAGGAAGTACCAGCCCGCTGCGGCACCGGCACCTACCACCAGCAACGTGGCCATCACGGCGGCCGCAATCTTGGCGCCGCTGCCGCCTTCTTGCTGGATGATCACCGGCGCGGACTGCGACGGCGTGGGCTTGGTTTCGCTGCGCGTTTGTGAGGCCGGGGCCTCGCGCATCGTGGCCAGCATGGTGCGTGCGGCCTCGCGGGCATAGTTGTCGCGCTGGGCGCGTTCCTGCGCTGCTTGCTCAAAGGCCTGGCTTTCGCGCACTACGGGCGCGATGGTCTGCATGGCGTCGGGCGCGAGCTGGATGTCGTCGGCCGGTGCCATCGCAATCAGCTTTTGCAGCCACACGGCGGCTTGCTTGGCGCTGCAGCGCTTGGCGGGGTCCTTGGCGACCATGCGCTTGAGCACGGCCGTCAGTTCCTTGGGGAAGGGCGCGAAGCGGATTTCCGGGAACAGGATTTCCTTGGCGATGTGCTGCACAGCCACACTGATCGGGGTATCGCCCACGAAGGGCGTTTCGCCGGTCAGCATGTGGTACAGCGTGACACCGAGGCTGTAGACGTCGCTCTTGTCGGTGACTTCCTTGGCCTCGGCCTGTTCGGGCGACATGTAGTGCGGCGTGCCCATGATCTGGCCGGACATCGTCAAATGGCTGCTGCTGGCGGCCGCGCGGGCGAGGCCGAAGTCGGACAGCTTGATCTTGCCGTCCTTGGCGCCCAGCAGAATGTTGTGCGGCTTGACGTCGCGGTGCACCAGGCCCTGCGTGTGGGCGTAGGCCAGTGCCTCAGCGCCGCCGGCACCGATTTCAAGCGCGCGCTTGTAGCGGAAGCGCCCGCCGTTCTTGAGCATGTGGGCGGCGTCGGTGCCTTCCACCATTTCCATGACCAGGAACAGGTTGCCCGCGTATTCATCGACGTTGAACACGCGCACGATGTTCTGGTGGTCCAGCTTCACGCAAAGCCGGGCCTCGCGCAGGAAGCGCTGGCGCACCAGTTCGTTGCGCGAAAGCTCATCGGGAAGCACCTTGATCGCGACGTTGATGTCCAGTGCGTGGTGGTAGCCCTTAAACACCTCGCCCATGCCGCCTTTGCCGAGCACGCCGGTCACTTCAATCTGGCCAACCCGGGTGCCGACCACGATCTTGCCGCCAAACGGTGCTACCGGCCGCGCGCCACTGCCGCTGCCGCTGACACTGCCGCCGGGGTTGGTGCCCGGCTGGGGCGCGCCGGTGCCCGTGGGGCCGAACTGCGTGGGCATGTTGCTGCCGCCGGTGCCGACCGCGCCGGCCTTGGTGGGCTCGTACATGGTGGCCGCAGGCTCGGTGCCCGCGCGGGGCTTCTGGCCGGGGCGGACTTTCTTGAGTTCATCGGTGACGCTGGCTTCGTCGGATACGGCGGGCGGTGCCTGGTGCTCGCCGGTGTGGGCTTCGATCGACATCAGGGTGCCTTCGACGCCTTCGGTGACGATGTCGTCGATGGCTTTTTCGAGTCGCCGTGTGGGTCCGGGACTCTGGTCGGGATTCGGCTGCTCACCTGTGTCCGGCTTATTCTTGCTCATGCCCAAGGTTCCAATTCAATGGCCAGCAGTAAGGGCAGCCAGTCTAGCAACAATATGACGGAAAACCCCCCTGCACGGACTGCACAAACATCAAACCGTACACCGTGAAATATGCCCGGGCAATTCTTTTTGTAAGGTACTGGCGTGGGCGGACTTGGGGCGGGGAGGGGTGCCCGAACGCGTGTGCTAAGAACGGCAACAGCGTCTTGGGTTAACCGCAACGTCGTAACGCCAGGTCGCCAAGGTTCGCCACGTGCCGCCCCTTCCCCGCCGGCGGGCCTGCGGTGCCGGGGCAACTGCGTTTCCACACAAATACACGAAGCAAGGCAAAGCCATCGGTAGTTGCTGGCGCTTGTCGCGTGGTGCCTTTCTTCGTGACTTGGTGTCTTCGTGTGGGACCCGCCGTTGTGGTTGCTTTGGCGGTTAGCCATAGTTGCCCGCCGAGTGCAGTGCAGCAGACACTCATGGCGCCCGGCCGCGGGCATAAGCACTGGCGGCCAGCCGCGCCAATCCGTTCTTCATGCGCCGGCGTTTCCGAGCACGCGCTCGAACAGCGCGCGGGCGTTGCTTCGGTGCCAGTCCAGTTCTTCCGTCAACTGCGCGGCCGCATCGCCCGCGTAGCCCATGCGCCGCGCGAACACTTCCAGCGCCTCACCCTGTGGCAGGTCGTGGGTGCTGACGCCATCGAAGATCTGCAAGCGGTTCACTACCTGGCGCAGGAAGGCGTAGGCGCCAAGCCCCTGGTCGTACTCGCGCTCGTCCAGCAGACCCGACTGCCGCGCCGCGTGTAGTGCCAGCCACAGGTTCGGCTCGCGCAGTGCTTCGTGCCGCGACCCCTGAGCCATCTGCAGGTGCGCCAGCATGAATTCGATGTCCAGCGTGCCGCCGCGCCCGCGCTTGAGAACACTCGAAGCCGATTCGCGCTCGAGCCTCTGCCGCATGGCCAGCACCTGCGCCGCGTCGGCCGGGGATTCGTACACGAATCGTTGCAACATCGACGCCGTCTTGCGCCCCGCCGCGCCGGTGCTGAGCACGCGGGCGCGCGTTGCCGCGATGCGCTCCCAGTAGCCCGCGTCGGCCGCCAGGTACTTCTCAAACTCGTGCAGGGTCGTGGCCAGGTTGCCGGCGCGGCCCCGGGGGCGCAGCCGCAGGTCCACCTCGTAAAGCCGGCCGCGCTCGCCGGTACTGGTCAACAGGTCCAGCACGCGGCGCACCACGCGCGCGAAGAAGGCCTGCAGCGCCGTATCTTCGGGCGCTGCGTCGATCACGAACACCAAGTCCAGGTCGCTGGCGTAGTTCATGCCGCCGGCCCCCAGCTTGCCCAGCGCCACCACGGCCAGCAGTTCGTGTGGGTCGGTGGTGAACATCGCGCTTGCCGGGCGGCCGTCCACCTCGCGCGCCAGTTCGTCCTGCAAGGCATGCTCGGTCACCGCACCCAGCAGCACCTCGGCCAGTACGCACAGTTCATGCAGCGTGTTCGGCAGCGGGGTGCGGCCGGTTACGTCAAACAGCCCGATCCGCAGCATCTCGACATCACGCTGCCAGAACAGCGCGTCCATGAATCCTTCACCGGCTGCTACGCGCTGTCGCAGTTCGTACTCAAGGCGGCCGCGGTCCAGCGCCGCGAAGGTCTGCAGGCCATCGATGAACTCGTCCACCAGCCCTGGCCGCCGCGACAACATGTCGGTCAGCCAGCGCGAGTGCGCGGCGATGCTGCCGAAAATACGCAGGGCGCGCGGGTCTTCGGCCACGAGCTCAAACAGCATGGTCTTTGCGCCCAGGTTGGCGCAGATGCGCTCAAAGTTCAGCAGGGTGTTGTCGGGCTCAGCACTTTGCGCGCAAAATGCCAGCAGCGCCGGCATCATCGATGCCAGGTACTTTCGCGCGCGCGGCGCGTACAGGCGGTTTTCGACCGATTCTTCGGCCAGTTCGCGCACCAGTCGAAAGGCCTGCGCCGGGTCCGTGAATCCGTACGGCCGCAGGATCTGCGTTGCGCGCTCGAGTGACAGGTCGGGGTCGAGTACCAGTTCGGGCTCGGCCGGTGATTCGTGGGCGCGGAACAGCCCAGCAAACAGCCGCACCATCAACCCGCGCGACTTCATGGCGTGCAGCCGCAGCTCGCGCATCAATTTGCGGGCAGCATCGCGCGGGCCGTAGCCCATGGCGCGCGCCACGCGCCCCAGCTCAGCGGGGGTATCGGGCAGGGTGTGGGTTTGCGCGGCCTCCCACAACTGCAGCCGGTGCTCGACGTTGCGCAGGAAGCGGTAGGATTCAGCCAGTTCGTCGGCCTCGGCGGGCTTCATCACTCCGTGGATCGCCAGTGCCTTGAGCGCGGCCAGGGTCGCGCGCTCGCGCAGTTCAGGCATGCGGCCGGCATTCAGCAATTGCAGAAACTGCGTCACGAACTCGATGTCGCGGATGCCGCCGAAGCCGGTTTTGATGTCGGCGAAGGTTTCGGCGCGGTCGTCTGTGCGCTTTTCGATGTGGCGCTTCAGGTCCTGGATCTGGCCGATTTCCTCGGCGCTCAGGTACTTGCGGTACACCCAGCCGGTGACGCGCTCAAGCAGTTCGTTGCCCAGTTCCAGGTTGCCGGCACAGGGGCGGGCCTTGATCAGCGCCTGCCGCTCAAGCGTCGTGCCGAAGCTGTGATAGTACTCGACGGTGCTCTGCAGGCTGCGCGCCAGGCGGCCACGGCGGCCCTCGGGGCGCAGCCGGGTATCGACGCGGAACACGCGGCCGTCTTCAGTAACGTCATCCAGCAGCTTGATTGCGGCCTCGGCCAGCTTGACCGCGTAGCCGAGTGCCCCCATGCGCGGGCCGTCGGGGCCATACTCGCCGTCATAAAGGAAGACGAGGTCGATGTCGCTTGAGTAGTTCAGCTCTTCCGCGCCCAGCTTGCCCATCGCCATCACGCAGAAGCGAAAGCCCGCCGGCGCTTCCAGCCCGCGTTCAGCGGCCAATGTGGCCGCGGCGTGGCGCAGCGCGTACTCAATCGCGCCATCGGCCAGCGCGCTGACTTCACTGCCGATCACCTCAAGCGGGCGGCCCATCGCGACTTCGTGCCACAAGACGCGCAGGCACAAGTCGCGGTGCGATCGCCGCAGCGCCGTCGCGACGTCGCCGCATTCGGCACCCAGAATCGCCTGCAGCACCGTGGCCTTTGTGACGGTTGCCGAAAGCTCTTCGTCACTCAGCGTCATGTGCGCGCGCCACGCGCCGGAAACCAGGTGGCCCGCAAGCGGCCGCGAGTGCCCGCACAGCACGAACATGCGCGTAAAGGCCTTCGGCCGCGCAATCGACAGTCGCACAAACTCGGGCACGTCGGCCGGGTGATGCTGGAACAGGCGCTCAAGCATCAGCGCGGATTCACCGGGGGCGGGCGACTGCTCAAGCGCGCGCGAGAAGATTTCGATGAAGCCTGTTGCCGCGCTTTCGGGCAACTCGGCCAGGCTGCGCTGGATGCCTTCGGCGGCCGTGGCAATCAGCGGGTCGGGCCGGTCAAGCTCGGCGTCTGCGTCCTGGGGCAGCGGCCAATCAACTTTTCTGGGGTCAGGTACTTCCAAGGCGTGCGCTTTCGAGTCACGGGCCATGACGACAGCGGCCGAGTCTACCCGGCCCGGGCCGTGCGCGCCAACGAGGCTGTGCTATCGTGTCGCCACGGAGCAGACCATGACCACCACCCAAGCCAAAGATGAAAAGCCGCGGTTGACACAGCTGTCCCACGGCGCGGGCTGAGGCTGCAAACTCTCCGCAGCGGACCTGGGACAGGTCCTCAAATACTTGCCAAAGGTGACGGACCGCAACGTGCTTGTCGGGCACGAATGGGCCGACGACGCCTGCGTGTACAAGCTCCGCGACGACCTTGCCGTCGTGCAGACGCTCGACTTTTTCACGCCGATAGTCGATGACCCGTACCTGTTCGGGCAGATTGCCGCCGCCAACGCGATCAGCGACATTTACGCGATGGGCGCTACGCCGATTTTTGCCTTGAACATCGTCGGCTTTCCGCTGGCAACGCTGGGGCACGAAGTGCTGGCGCAGATCCTCAAGGGCGGCAGCGACAAAGCGGCTGAAGCTGGCATTTTCGTAGTCGGCGGCCACAGCATCGACGACGCCGAGCCCAAGTACGGCATGGCGGCCACGGGCATCGTGCACCCCGACAAGATCATGGCCAACGCAGGTGCCAAAGCCGGCGACAAGCTGGTGCTGACCAAGCCCATCGGCGTGGGCGTGCAGACCACGGCGGTCAAGCGCGGCAAGCGTACCGAGGCCCAGATCGACGAGGCGATCCGCTGCATGGCAGCGCTGAACCGGCCGGGCGGTGAAGCCATTCTGGAAGTAGGCGCCAACGCGGCCACGGACATCACGGGTTTCGGCCTTGCAGGCCACCTGCGCGAAGTGGCCGTTGCAAGCAACGTGGGCATGCGCCTCAGCTACGGCTCGCTGCCGGTGCTGCCGGGCACCATGGATCTGCTGAAAGAAGGCTGCTTCCCCGGCGGCACCAAGAAGAACTGGCTGCACTTCCAGCAATGGATCGACTTCGACAAGTCGCTGGGTAACGAAGATCAGCTGCTGTGCTGCGACGCGCAAACCAGCGGCGGCATGGTGATCAGCGTGCCCGCGGCCAAGGCAGACGCCATGGTCGCCAGCCTGCGCAAGCACAACGCGCTGGCCGCGGTGGTGATCGGCGAAGTGGTCGCGGACCACCCCGGCCGATTGGCGATCACGCGATAAGCAGCCTTTTGGGGCCGCGCCAGAATTCCCTGCAAATTCTTCCGCGCGGCCACCATGGCCGGTTTGCGGGCGACACGCAGGCCCTGAAACGGGCTTTTGTGCCGCCTCTGTGTCGCATCCATGGGTTAGCTTTACGCGCGTGGGCCAAGTGGCCCGCAACCGGAGCCGACCATGACTCGCAAGCAAGTTGACGCGGACCGCATCCTCGAAGAAGTCCGCACCATGCTCAACGACATCGCTACCAGTGCATCCATCATGGGCCAGGCCGATTTCATCGGCGCGCCCGTGGCCCGCGAGCTGGCCAACAACCTGCACGCGGCCCTGCTCGAGTACGAGATCGGGCTCGCGGAGCTCGGCCGCCTGACCTTTGGCGCAAAGGCCGCGCAATGAAGCGCCCTTACGATGCGAAGCGCCCCGGCCTCAGCGCGGCACGCCTTGAGGCCGACGAAGAGTACGCGATGCAGAAACTCAGCGAACTGACCATCGAAGTGATGGAGGTAGGCCGCCGCGCACTGCAAGCCATGCCGCCAAAGGGCAACGGCCCGAAATGCCTGGGGCAACTGGCGGTAAGAATCTGGCAAGCCAGCGTCCACGCCACCATCCAGATCGAAAAGCTCAACCGCGCTTGAGGATTTTGGTTCGGGCGCTTGGGGGTGTGGTTTTGTGTTGCGTGATTTCTTCGATGTAGGCGGCGATCTGCGCCGCCTTGGCGAAGGCCTGGCGGTCTTCCGCGAGGTCTTGCGCGTTCTGGGCGTGCATGCGGGCTTCTTCCCAGACGCCGCGCCTTGCCAGCAGCCGGGATAGTGACAGCAGCAACTCGCAGGCTGAGTCCAGTTCGGGTTCGTCCTGGATCGCGAACACGCCGTAGCTGTACGACCTTTCGGCCTGGGCGTCGTCGCCGCGTTCCTCATGCTGGCGGCCCAGTTCGCGCCATGCGTTAGCCAGGCTTGCCGGGTCGCGCACTTCGGCCGCCAACTGGATCGCCTGGTTAGCGTAGCGCTCGGCCTCATCCATCAGCCCAAGGCCGCGATAGCAGGCGGCCATGCCGACCAGCGCGCCGCACTGTTGCGGCAGGTTGCCGATCTCGGCGTTGGTGGCCAGCGCTCGCCGGTACAGCTCCAGCGCCTGCGACAGGTCGGCGCGGCGGTCTCCGGCTTCACGATGCAGCAGCGTCTCAGCCAGTGCCGCAAGCGCCACGGCCTCATTCAACGGGTCGTTGGCGGCCTGGATCAGCGGCAGCGCCTTTTGCAGCCATTGCGCGGCCTCATCAAAGCGGCCGAGGTTGCGGCAGGCGGTGCCGATCTGCTGGTAGCTGACACCTTCATTCGACCTGTGGCCGAGTTCGCGCGCCAGCTCAATGATCGGCTGGTACAGCGCCAGCACGTCGTCCAGCGGCAGCCCGCGATCGATGACTGTGGCCAGGTTGCCGTGCGCGCGCAGGCGTTGCCTCGGCGTACCGCCTGAATCGGCGACGCGCGCGGCCTCACGCAGGTCGGCTTCGGCGCGCGGCCAGTCCTGCACATCACGGTACAGCACGCCGCGTTCAATCAACGCGCGAATGCGCCGGGAGCGATCATCGCCGGCGGCACGAATGGCCTGGGTCAGCGCGCGCTCGGCCTCGGCACGGCGGCCCGCAAACCAGTACAACACGCCCGCGTCAGTGAGGGCATCGGCGCGCAGGTCGTCAAAGGCAAACGAATGCGCGGCCACGCGCTCAAAGAACTGCGCAGCCTCAAGGTTGCGATACTGGGCTTCGGCATGGCGGGCGGCCTGTTGCAGCCAGTGCACTTCGCGCAGCCCGAAATGATCGTTGAAGCGCGTGGTGCCGAGTTGCGCCAGCCGAGCGTGCTCAGCCAGTTCGTGCGCGACGAGGGCGAGTGCGCTGGCGGGCAAGGCGTCTTCGAGGACTGCCAGCGCAAGCTCATGCAGGCGCGCGCGTTCGCTGGGCATGTGAAGCTGATAGGCCGCGTCGCGAATTGCGGCGTGGGCGAAGAAGTAGATGTCTTCGGCGCTGGTCATCATCGGTTGGACGGAAAGGGCCGCTCCCGGCGGCCGCGAATTCTGCAACGAGATTGTAAAGCCCGCTGCAACCGTCGCGCGTTAGGATAGCTGCATGGGAAAGACTGGCCACAACTTGCCTCGTAGGGTCGATCGAAAGACGCTGCAACTGTGTCGCCAGGTACAGCGCGCGCTCACGTTTGCACTGCCCGAAACCGGCGACGACGCGCTGCTTTCGGCGATGATCGAAGACGTGCAGCCGGCGCCGGACGCGTCGCAATTGCTCGTGAGCGTACGCACAACCGACGACCCGATGACCGTGCTGAATGCACTACACGCCCATACCGGCCGCCTGCGAAGCGCCGTGGCCGAGTTCATCACACGCCGCAAAGCACCCGAACTTTTGTTCCAGTTGGTGTAGTCGCTGGGCGCCGCCCTTGGCGGGCGTGTGGCTGTTGCAGGCCATGCGGCTGAGCATTGCTGCAACGCGCTGGCTGATTTCATACAATGCCGCGGCCCCGTGCTTCTCCCTTCTGGCTGATCATGCGATTTCTGATTCTTGCGCTGTTGCTGTCAGCGTGCGCCGCGCCCCAGCCCGACATCGACCTCGATACCCGGCAGGCCCAGCCCGATCACCCGGCATTACTCAACCCCGGCCAGGCCTACGCGCGCGGCGTGCAGTTGCGCGACGCCGGCGATGAGGCCGAATCCCTGCGCTACTTCACCTCAGCGGCGGAACGCGGCCACGCGGAATCACAGTTCTTAATGGGCCTGCACAACCTGACGCTGGAAGACGGCGACAACCACGACACGCAGGCGGCCTACTGGATTCTGAAAGCCGCCGAACAAGACCACGCCGAAGCCCTGCGCTATGCCTGGCAACTGTACCTGTACGGCCGCGGGGTTGAGCAAAGCGACACGCAGGCCTTCACGTGGCTGCAACGCGCGGCCGCCGGCACGCAAACCGACAGCTGGTATCACCTTGGGCTCGCCTACTACGAAGGCATCGGAACCCCGAAAGATCCCGCCGAGGCCGCGAACTGGTTTCGCAAGGCCGGGCAAGCAGGGGTGGGGGACGCGTGCTACCAGTTGGGCGTGATGCACATGGCCGGCGACGGCGTGCCCCAAAGTGACCAGGACGCATGTGCATGGTTTGCGGCCGGGGCAGGCCAGCGTCACCCGCCAAGCTACCTGGGGCTGGGCGATTGCTTCCGCGACGGCCGAGGCATCGAACGCGACATCGAACAGGCCCGAAAGTGGTACAGCCTGGCTGCCATGACCGGCGAGGCCGAACTAAGCGCCGCCGCCAGCATAAGGCTCGATTCGCTACCCAAAGAATAGCCAATGCAGAGCCCGCCGAGTAAACGGCGGGACATCGCGATCAATACGCTCGGCGCGCGAAGAACAGCAACCGCGGATTCAAACAGAGCAACGGAGTTACGGAGAATTGCTTTTGTAGTGAACGACAAAAGCAGTTGCCGTAGGGTCCCGCCAAGCCACGCCGATCTTCTGATCGGCCGCCGTCGCCGTAATGCGCCGGGGCCGGGACGGCCGCGGCAGATGCCGGCCAGAGGCCAGCGCTCCCAGGCCCGCGCGCGCAGCGGCCGGAGGCCGCTGGTACTCATTCGCGGGACGCGAATGCCTCCCGCCACTGCGGCGAGATAATCCCACGCCCACAGGAACGCAAACCGGCAGCTCGCACCTCCGGCTATTTGCGGGAGCCCTAAAGGGCGCTAACAGCTCGGACGTCACAAAGGATACCGCGTGATTTGCCACGGCGCCCAATACCCTGGCTCAGCGGTGTCCGGTTGATTGCAGTACGAGGCAACGCGCTCGGCCTCTTCCAGAAAGTCCAAGAAGCCATTCGCGTTTGGCTTGATGCCCCAGCGCTCCGCCGTGATTTCGATACTGTTGCAGAACCAGGAGTGAAAGTGGCCGTAGTCATCGCCTAGGACTTCCCATCCCAATACCTCGCCGCGCTCTGGAGGCAGATTGCGACGAAGGACTGCAACACAGGAGCAAAAGTTGGCAACGTTATGCAGCAATGCGTCAGCGTGTTCCTTGGCGGTGCTGATGCCGAATAGGACCAAAGGCTCATCCTCGGGCTTGAGGCGCCGGGCGAACTCCCGGGCGGCATCAACTGAGACGAACACACTTGGGTACTCCAATTGACCATCGCGAAGCAGGGTCATCAGAAACTCGCGCGTTGCGATCAGGTCGTCAGCCGTTTCGAACCGGTTCGGATACTCAGCGACGACCGCTTCGTCGGGATAACCTGCGCCTCCATACAAGTCAAAACCTGGAACGTGTTCTGAAAGACACGATGATGCGGACAGAATCTTTGCGGGCACCAAGTGCGCCTGATGGCACGCAGTGCGCGCGCTTGGCTTGGCCAGCAGGTATCCACCGCTTACGAGCTTCATGATCTGTCCCGTCTCGCAACGGACAGCGGTTTCAATACCCTACCCTCGAATCCCCACCTCAACCCCGCGGAACCGCGTTGGCGCTCCGCCGTGGCTCATCTCTGCGGTTTGGCCGGGTTGGCCTTTTCCGCAGTTGATTACGCCCCACAGGTCCCAGTGGTCCTGGTTGCAGATGGCGTCGCAGTTGCCCCAGAAGACTGGCGTGTCGCCCTGGTAATTCGGGTTCTTCACTATGCCGGTGATCTTGCCGTTCTTTACTACGCGGCCGATCTCTGCCCCGAACTGGAAGTTGCGGCGCATCTGGTCGATGCTCCAGCTCTTGTTCACTTCCATGATGATGCCGTCTTTGGTGTCCGCGATCAGGTCGTCGTACTTCCACTCGCCGGGCATCAGGCTCAGGTTCGGGATTCTGGTAATCGGGATGTTATTGAATCCCTCAGCGCGGTTGCAGCCATTGCTGGTCTCTTGCCCTACCAGCGGCGCGGTTTCGCGGGTTGTGAACCAGTTGCGGTGCACGCCGTTCTGCACGACGTGAAAGCGCTCAGCGCGCACGCCGTCGTCGTCGTAGCCGATGGTGGCCAGGCCGCCCGGCACCGTGCAGTCGGCCACAAGGTTCACGATGTTGCTGCCGTACTGGAAGGGGCCCTTGTGCAGCTCAGGCACCATGAAGCTGCGGCCGGCGTAGTTGGCCTCAAAGCCTAGCACGCGGTCGAGTTCGTTGGGGTGGCCGACGCTTTCATGGATCTGCAGCGCCAGTTGCGGCCCGTCGAGTATTAAATCCATCTTGCCGCTGGGGCACTCGGGCGCGGTCAGCAGGGCGATGGCCTCGTCGCGGATGCGCTCGGCGTTGCCCAGCAGGTCATAGGCGTGCACGATTTCGTAGCCCATGCACTTGTGGTTGCCGCCCCAGCTTTGGGGATAGCTGCGAATCTGGCAATCGCCGTTGCCGACGGCGGTGGCGCTGAAGCCGGTGCCGCTGCGCAGCAGGTCCTGGACGATGAAGCTGCCGTCGGTGTCCATGTACCACTGCTTCTCACGCGCGAACTGCATGCTGCTGCTTGCGACCTTGATTTCGGGGCGCTTGCGCAGCAGGGCGTCGATCTGGCTCAGCAGCCCCAGCTTGGTCTCAAGGCTTACGCTGAAGGGGTCAATCGTGAACGGCGTGCCCCAGAAGTCTTCCACGGCGGGTTTGGGCGCGAGCTTCACGTCCTGCTTCTTCACTTGGGCGCTGGCCTTGGCGATCTGGATCGCGCGCGATGCGGCCTCTTTGACGGCGGCCTTGCTGACCTGGTTGGTGCTGGCGAAACCCCATGCCCCGTTGACGAGCACACGCACACCGGCGCCGAAGCTTTCGCCGAAATTGAGGTTGCCGGGCGTGCCGTTGCGCAGGAACAGGCCTTCGCGGCGGTAGTGGATCACGCGCACGTCGGCGTAACCGGCCCCCAGACCTTTGGCGGCGTCGATGGCTTCAAGGCAATAGTCTTTCATGGCGTTCCTTTGTGAGTGCGGCGATTGTCAGTGGCAAAGCCACCGGCCGCAAGCGGGAATCACGGCAACTGCGTTTATCCACGAAGCGCCACGAAGGACCACGAAGAACCCCAACAGCAGAACTGGCTTAACCACAACTGCGTTCTCACGCAGAGACGCGGAGACGAAGAGAACTGCAACTGCTGCTTGGGTTTGAAGGCAACTGTTGCCTCTATCTGTGTCCACCCGTGTGCACCCGTGGTTCCAACGCTTTGGCCGTACTTCGTGACCCTTCGTGTACTTCGTGGACAACACGCTTTTGCCCTGCTTCCTGCTGGCCGCCGTCCCTGCGCAGCCGCAAATTGCCGAAGGGGCCGGGTGGGGCCGGCCCCTTCTTTGCTTGTCCCCTGCTGGGGACTCGCTTGCTGAAGGCTCCCGGTTGCCCGGGTGTGCGGTTCCCTCAGCGGGTCTGCCGGCGGCGGACGTTTACTCGACGCCATCCAAACGCCACCGCCAGCAGAATGAAGAAGATCGCCATGCTGCCGTTGCTCTCGGCCACGCAGCCGCCACCGCCGCCGCTGCCGTTGCCGCCCTTGCTGAACAGGCTGCCGCTGCCGTCGCCCGACACTGTGAAGCTGTAGCTGCCTTCGTCGGCGTCGTTGTTCTGGATCGTGACCGTGAAGCTGAAAGGCCCGGCGTTGGCGATGCTGAAGTCCACGTTGAAGGTGCTGCCGCTGCCCGGCGCGATCGTGCTGCCCGGCTGCGTCGTCACCGTCACGTTGCAGTTCGTCTGCCCGCTGATCTGCACGGCCGGCGTTGCCGTCAGAAGCAGGTCCGCGTTGCCCTGGTTCAGGATCACGAACCCGGCGCTGAGGCTGAACGCGGTGGCCTGCTGGCCCACGTTCACGCCCCCGCCGGTGCTGACGACGCTGCCGCTTGTGCGCTGCACCTCGATTTCGGGCAGCGTGCCGCCCATGCCGCTGGCCGTCCACGCATACGGGTTCTTGCCCGCGACGTTGTTGTCGATGCTGACACTGAAGCTGAATCCGGCCGCGCTGCCGATGTTGAGGCTGAGCACAAACGTGACGCTGCTGCCGCCCGGGATGCTGGTGCCCGCGGGCTGACTCTGCACGCTGATCGTGCAGTTGCTGATTGAGGCCACCTGCACGGCCGGGCTGCCGGTCAGGCTGAGTGGCTGAGTGCCGGGGTTGGTGATGGTGTAGGTCAGGGTCAGCGGCGTGCCGAACGCGAGCGTGCCCATGCTTTCAGTGCCGGTGATGGTGGTGCCGATCGGGCGCTGCACGGCGATGTCCGGCGCCTGCACCTGCCCGCTGCCGGTGATGGTGAAGTCGTACGGGTTTTCGTCAGCGTCATTGTTCGGCAGGCTGAGTTGCGCGCTGAAGCTGCCGCCGGCAACCGGCGTAACCGCCACGGTGAAGGTTGTGCCGCCGCCCGCGCCGACGCTGCTGCCCGGTTGGGTCGTCACGTTGACAGTGCAATTGCTGAGCGTTCCGACGTTGAGGTTGCTGACGCTGAGAGCCGCGTTGCCGGTGTTGGCGACGGTGTACACGAACGCGCTGGCGCTGCCTGCGGGCAGGGTGCCGACGTTGTCGCTGCCGCCGTCGGCGATGCTGGCGCCGCGCTGCAGGTCAACCTCCGGCGCGCTGGTGCTTTGGCCGTTGCCCGCGATGTTGATGATGTACGGGTTCTCGTCGGCGTCGTTGTTGCCGATCGTGATCCGCAGACTGAACGCGCCCGCCGAGGGCGTCACATTCACCGTGAAGTTGGCGCTGGCACCCTGGGCAATGCTGGTCGCGGGTTGCGCGGCCACGCTGGCGCTGCAGTTGGTCAGCAGGCTGAGCTGCACTGCGGGGCTTCCGCTGAGGCTGAGTGCGGCCGTGCCGGTGTTTTCGATCGTGTACGAAAAGCTGGTCTGTACGCCGGCGGTCTGGTTGCCGACGTTGTCGGTGCTGCCGGTGCTGAGGTTGGTGGTGCCGCGCTTGAGGTTGATTTCAGGCGCGCCGCTTGCGGTGCCGGCCATGCCGCTGACGGTGATGACATAGGGGCTGTTGCTGTGGGTTGTGTCGTTGTTGGGGATGGTGATCGTGAAGCTGAAGGCCTGGCTGCTGGTGGTGGGCGTGACGCTGATGCTAAAGCCCATGCTCCATCCGCCGCCCTGCAGTGTGCTCACCGGGGGCTGGCTGGTGACGGTTGCGTTGCAGTTGTTCTGGGCGCTGAGCTGCACCATCGGCGTGCCGGTCAGGTTCAAGTCGGCCGAGCCGGTGTTGAAGATGGTGTAGTTGAGGGCAAGCGCGTTGCCCGCACTCTGGCTGCCGACGGCGTCGGTGCCGCCGTTGGGAATCAGCGTATAGGTCGGGCGGTGCACTTCGATCTTGGGCGCCGGCGGCGTTGCGTTGCCGGAAGCAGTGATGGTGTAGGTCGGCACGTTCGGGTCATTCGTGAACATGTTGAGCTGATAGCTGAAGGGCAGGTTCGCCGTGGTCGGCGTCAGCATCGTGATCACCATGAAGGCCTGGCCCGGCGCCACGGTCGCGCCGTTGCCCGGCACGATGGCCTGGTTGGGCGTGCAGTTGACGATGTTGGTGACGGTCATCGTCGGCGACTGCGTGAAGCGCATGAAGTAGCTGGCGTTGACGTTGTTCTTGATCGCGTAGAAGACATTCACCTGCTGGCCAGCCGTCAGGTTGCCCAGCGCGTAGGTGCCGCCGTGCAGCACCAGGTTGTTCAGCGTCATGCCGTCGCTGCTCCAGATCTCGCTGCGGGCACCGGTGTTCGTGTTGTAGAAAATGTCGAAGTCTTCGCATTCGCCGAAGTCGCTGAAGCCCGTGCCCGTTGCACCGCCCGGGTGGCCGCCGCCGTTTAGCATCATCGGCCCGCTGGTGTGCGCGCTGGTGTCCCACAGGATCGCGCGCACTTTCACACTGGTGCCGACCGCGCCGGCCGGGATGCTGATGCTGTACTGATTGAAGCTGGTGTTGCTGCCGCCGTAGGGGGGTGCGCTGAATGTGTTGAAGGCGCCGTTGGGTGCGCCGGGGCTGGCGCCGGCCCAGACCACGCGTTCGCCGGCATCAAGCCAGTCGCCGTCGTTGTTGAAGTCCATCCAGATCGCGAGGTCATTGTTGGTGTACGTGCAGACCACGGCGACCTTGATCGTGGCCATGCCGCCCTTGGTCATATTGATGAACTCGACGCCGTCGTCGTACTCATCGACCGTCCAGCCGCTGCCGTGGCTCATGTCGTCGGTGCAACCCGAGCCCAGGTAATCCAGCCGCGTGCCGCCTTGAGGCTGGAAGAACGTGAACTGCGGGTAGGGCGCGGGCGCGTCGCTGAGGTCCTGCGCGCCAAGCACCGTCGCCGTCAGCGCCAGCAGTGTGATCGCCAGTGTCGTCTTCATCGCATGCCTCCGTCTGGTTTCCCGCCGCACGCGGGCTGTTGAGGCCGGCTCCACCCGGCCACGCAGCCAACTGTAACGATACCGGTACACACGAGTAGCTTTGCCCGCCAAGTCATGTATTCTTTTGATGACAGGAAAAACCCGCTGTCACGGAAACAGAACATGGCCCGGAACGACAAACAGGATGGGCATGCGGCCGCGAACAACGGCAAACGCTTTTCGGCCTAACGGCAACTGCGGTCTCACGCGGAGACGCAGAGAACGGCAACGGCTTTTGGGTTAACTGCCAGTTTGCGCTGAAACGCATGGCAGTGGCAGTTCACTGCGAACGTTGCGAGAGGCCGCCTTGGTTGATCAGGCAAAGCAATCCACCGCCAAGAGCCGCCAAGTGCGCCAAGAACCGCCGGCGCCTCTCCGGGAGATTGCAGTTGCCCTTGAACAAGAAGGGCAGTTGCAGTTCTTCGTGGTTCTTAGTGTCCCTTCGTGGAAAAAACGCAGTTGCCGTTCTCTGTGTCTTTGCGTCTCTGCGTGAGATAGCAGTTGCCGTTTGCCTACCCTTCGCTTGCGCTTCGGGCTCCTGTTCTTCGCGATGATGCAGTTGCCGTTCCGTATGGCCAGCCGTTTGCAGTGACTGTCAACCTATGCTCCGAGTCCGGTGATCATGAAAACTGACGAATTCACGTCCCGCCTTGAGTTCCTGGCCCAGCGCTGGCCCCAGGCTGAAATCGCGCGCCGCACGCACACCCAGCGCAACAACGTCAGCCGCTACCTGCGCGGCGGCAAAATGCCGCTTGAGTTCGGCGCGGCCTTGACGCGTCAACTGGGCGTCAATCCCGCGTGGCTGCTGACCGGCGAAGGCACGCCGTTTCTCAGCGATGTCAGCGCCAACACCGGCAAGATGGCCGGCGATCTGCTTGAGCTTGTGGCCGCCATGAACGCGGTGACCAGCAGCCAGCTCGGCAGCCTGACCGGCGCGCACCACCTGCGCGTGCTGCGTGAACTGAACGACGCGCTGCAGCGCTACGAAAAGCTGCGCTCGCGGATTCATGAAGCTACCGGGCCGATCTTTGCCCGCATTCTGGACGACTACTGGAAGGCGCTCGACAAATGGCAGCTCGAGAAGGCAGACGACCTGCGCAAGGCCGCACGCCAGATTGCGCGGCTGTGCGACGATGATGAGCTGCAAAACCGCTTCGACCGCACGCTGGCGTATCACGCGTTTCTGGCGCGCGAAGAAGGCGAATCAATCCGCGCCCAGACACGCCTGTTCCGCCGCACGCTCGGCGGCGATGGCATGATCGACGAACGCGGCCTGCGTGAGGCCACCAACCTCGCCAACGCGCTGCAGAGTGTCGGCCGCCTGCGCGAGGCCTTCAACCTTTGCGAGGGCGCGCTGACCCTTGCCGGCGACGCGTTCGCGGGCAACGCCGTGGCGCGTTTCCTGCGTTCATTGAGCGGCTTCATACTGTGCGAAGAGGGCGCGCTGCATGAAGGCATGCGACGCATCACCGGCGCCCTGCCGCAGCCCGAAGCGCGCCTGGCAGGCAACCAGCGCAGCATGCTGATCCGCGTCCTTTTGCTCAGCGGCAGCATCAGCTTTGCCGACGCCGCCAATATGGGCGACTGCGGCCCCGCCCATGCGGGCGGCATGATCACTTACGCGCTGGCACTGGGCACACCTGTTGAACTGGCGATGGCGCTGGAGCGTTTTTCGGAACCCGCGGCCACAGACCGCAACGCCCGCGTCGGCCGGCTGGTGCTGGAGGGTATGCACGGCCGCGGGGCAAGTGCCTGCGCCGAATTTGCGGGTTCCTCGAACGCCAAGCCCGGAGGGCCGGTCAACGAGCGATTCGACGACTTGATCTTCCGCTGCCTGGTGGCGCGCCACGCAAAGCTGAAGCTCGCGCGCAAGCTGCACGCCGAGGCCGAGACGATCCTGAAATCCGCCCCGCCCCGGGTGCACATGGCGATGCTGGCCATGACCGTACACCACGGCAACGCGCTGGCCCTGCTTCCCAAGACCGACCCGGGGCACACCGCAGCGGCCGACTTCTTCGCCGCGCACATCCCGAAGGGCTATGCGGTATTCACGCGATTCACGTCCTGACGATGCACGGCAACTGCGTTGGAGCCACGGGTGGACACAGGTAACAGCAACGGCGTTCTCGCGCGGAGACGCGGAGGCGCGGAGAACTGCAACTGCGTTTTCCCACGAAGGGCCACTAAGAACCACGAAGAACTGCAACTGCGGGTTAACCGCGGATTCACACTGATAGACACGGATACCAGCACAGCCCCGGCCGAAAGGCTGGGGACGCCCGCCAACGGCGGGCGAACTGCAGTCCTTGGCGATTCTTGGCGACCTTGGCGGTCAATCGTTTGTCGCAGTTGCAGTTCAACCCGAAAGCAGTTGCCGTTCTTAGTGGTTCTTCGTGGCGCTTCGTGGGGAAAAGGCAGTTGCCGTGGCAAGTCTCTCGCGCGCGGGTGGTCTTGCGCTACCATGGCGCGGCTCACAATTTCTCACACTACGGAGCCTTATATGAAGATGAAATTGGCGGTGGCGGCGCTCGTGCTGTTCGCGGGTGCGGCCGGATATGGCGTTTCCAGCATGCAGCAGCAGGCGCAGGCGCAGGAAAAGCCCGCGATCATTGATGACCTTGACGCCCATCTGGCCGCTGACGAAGCCTACAAAGCGGGCGACCTGCAAAAGCGCGCCGAAATCCTGGCGCAGCTGTTGAAGGAACGTCGCATCGACAGCAACCGCGCGCGCGGCATGGCGATCCGTGAGGTACTGGCGTACGCCCGTGCCAACGACAAAGACCCGCACACCAAACTGGTGCCCTTTGTGGAGTGGCTTGGCGGGATCAGCAAGGACTACAAGAGCCCGCTGAATGTGGCCATGCGCAACCTGGGCGCGGTGGAGGCCCTGGTCGAAATCCACGGTGCCGAACGACTGTGGAAGGACGAGGCCTTCCTCAAGGCCGATAGCGGCGCCAAGCTGGCACGCATCAAGGAACTGTGGGACGCGCGCGAACTTGACCAAAGCCAGGCCTACGATCTGACCCGCCTTTACGCGTACGACTATCTGCGCCCGGCCGAAGGCAACATCGACAAGCAACTTGAGATGTTCGGCAAGCTCGTTCGCAGCACCAGTATCGACTGGGCTGGCATCGCGGGCGTCCACCACGCCCTGCTGACCCGCGCGCTGCACGAAAAGGCCGACCTCGACACCACCGAAAAGAAGCTGGCGTGGATCCAGAAGGTCACGAAGAACAAAGAAGGCGACCTGTCGTGGATGGTCGCGGGCAACCGCAGCACCACCCTGTTCATGCATGCCCTGGACGTTGAGTTCAGCAAGCTCGATGCCGCGGCCCGCAAGGCCAAGATCGACGAGTACCAGAAGCAGGGCCTGATCAGCAGCGGCGATGCGGGTGCCCTGCGCGGTATCTACAGCGCCGGCAAGTAGCCCGGCCGGCAGATGCGCGTGATTGCTACGGCGCACGCGTCGGTTACGTCAGCGGGGCTGGGCGGTTTGCCCAGCCCCAGCTGTAACGCAACCATCCGCGCCACCTGCTGCTTGCTGGCGCTGCCGTTGCCCGTCACCGCGCGCTTCACCACCTTGCTGGGGAAGCTGCTCACGGCCATGCCGGCCGCGCCCAAAGCCGCCAACGCCACGCCGCGGCCTTCGCCGGTCACGAGCGCGGTCTTCATGTTGCGGCCGGCAAAGATTTCCTCGACGGCGGCCTCAACGCAGCCCGATTCGGCGGCGATGCGGGCCAGTTCGGTGTGGATGTGGGCGAGTCGCGCCGCGTAGTCGCCTTCCGGGCCGCGGATCGCGCCGCAGCCGACCAGCTTCAGTCGACTGGTGCTGCCTTCCACAATCGCCCAGCCCACGACGCGGGTGCCCGGGTCGATGCCCAGAACTCGCAAGCTGGCGTTGATCGGCCTAGACTGTCGCGTCATGGCACCAAGCATAGACCAGCCTGAGGTAGCGTGGTACCGGCTGCAGCGCGGCGAGATCGCGGTGCTGCTTGTGCTGCTGGCGGCTGTGGCCGGCCTTTCAGCCTGGGCCTGGTTGCACGAACGCGCGCCGCGCCAGCCCGCGCACACGCACACCGAGCTGCCGGCTGCCCGCGTGAACGTGAACAGCGCCGGCGAGACGGAACTGTCGGCCCTGCCCGGCATCGGCGAGCGCAAGGCGCAACGGATCATCGAAGCGCGAAAGCATGCGCCTATCCGCAGCCTGGATGAGCTCGCGGCAGCAGCCGGCGGCATCCCGCGCAAAGACCTTGACCGAATGGCCGAGTTCGTGGTGTTCACATCGGAGTGAATTCTGCTGCATGAGGAAATAATCCATCACGGTCGTTGACATACTGTGGTTGATGGAGTATCTGCTCCTGAGACTTAGTCGCAATTGGACACGACACGCTACTGGAGATCACCGATGCACAGGACCACACTCGCTTTCCTCGCCTTGGCAGCCGCCGCTGTGCTTGCGGTTGCGCAGGACAAAGCGCCCGTTGCCGATGCCAAGGCCCCGTCCAAGGCAGCCGACACCGCCCCCGCTGAACCGACGCCCACGCCGAACCCGACCGTTCCCACGCAGGTCATGCGCAAACAGAAGGTCAGCGTCATGCCGACCTCATTCACCAGCTTTGGCGCGGCCGTGCAGGGCGATTTCGTGTACCTCAACGGCGGCCACGCAAGCCCGGCGCACACCTACGACCGCGAGGGCTTCAACCGCACGTTCTGGCGCATGAACCTGCGCGACGAAACGTGGGAAGTGCTGCCCGGCGGCGTCGGACTGCAAAGCGTCGCGCTGGTCAGCGACGGCACGCGCCTGTACCGCGTCGGCGGCATGACCGCGCTGAACAAAGCCGACGAAAAGGCCCAGCTCGAAAGCACGCCCAAGACCGCCGCTTACGATCCCTTGACGCGTCAATGGGTCGACCTCCCCGACATGCCCGACGCACGCAGCAGCCACGATGCGCTGGTGGTGGACGGCAAGCTGTACGTAGTCGGCGGCTGGAAGCTGGTGGCTGATGAGCTGGCCCGCGCCGCCGAAGAAGGCGCATGGCACGACACCGCGCTCGTACTCGACCCCAAGGTCGACAAGCCCGAATGGAAGAGCATCGCCCAGCCTTTCAAGCGCCGCGCGCTGGCACTGGCACAGGCCGGGGGCAAGCTGTACGCCATCGGCGGCATGACCGAGACCGGCATGTCGGCCGCCGTGGACCTGTACGACGCCGCCCGGAATGAGTGGAGCAAGGGCCCCGACCTGCCGGGCACCGCGTTCGGCACGTCAGCCGTGAACTTGAACGGCCGCGTGTACGCCACCACCATGGAAGGCGACCTGTTCAGCCACGCCCCGGGCGAAGAGTCCTGGCGCAACGAAGGCACGCTGACCTTCCCGCGCTTCTTTCACCGCCTGCTGCCCGCGGGCAACCAGTTGATCGCGATCGCGGGCACGACGCGCGGCGGCCACCTGCGCAACATCGAATGGATCACGCCCGGCGCAACCGGGCCCGGCCTGACGCACCTGCAGATCCCGGCGCCCGGCATTGCCAAGACCCGCCAGGGCATCTTCTTCTTCAATAACACGCTGTACGCCTTTGGGGGCAACACCTCGACCAAAGACCACCAGTTCAAGCCCGAGAACTTCACCGATGAGGCCTTCAAGCTGAGCCTCGTCACCCTGCGCGCTGAGCGCCTGGCCACCGCACCGGTCAAGCGCCAGAGTTTCGTGACCTACGTGGAAGGCATGAACGACCGCTTCGGCGACAAGATCGGCATGGCCATCGGCGGCTTCGGCCATAACGGAGAGGCCGCGGTCAGCCACGCCGACATCTATGAGTATGACCTGGAAGCCGACATCTGGTCGCAGTCGAAAGTCAGCCTGCCGGCGCGCCTGACGCAGTTCGGGCTCGCGCATCATGGCGGCAAGGTCTACCTGTTCGGCGGCATGGACTTTGACCCCGCCCGCGGCAAGAAGGAGCAGTTCCAGGAATCCGACGCCGTGTGGTGCTACGACCCCAAGGCCGAAAAGCCCGAGTTCGTGAAGCTTGAAACGAAGCTGCCCACCAAGCGCCGCGCGTTCGGCGGGGCGCTGCTTGGCGACAAGTACTACATCGTCGGCGGCATGACCAAAGACTTTGCCGAAGTGGACCAGGTTGACGTGTACGACTTCAAAACCGGCAAGTGGGAAGTCGCCACCTCGCCCGACACGCTGCGCCTTTCACCCAAGCTGATCCCGCTGAACGGCAAGCTGTATCTGCTGGGCGGCAGCAGCCTGACGGAAGACGGCTTCAAGGGCGACCGCAGCATCGAAGAGTTCGACCCGGCCACCGGCAAGTGGCGTGTGGCCGTCGAGAACATCGGGCTTGAGCTTGGCGAAGCGCAGGCATTCGCGTTCGGCAAGCGGCTGCTGCTGTACTCGGCGCACAATGCTGAGGGCGTGCTGAACTTTGTGTGGATTGAACCGTAACGATTGAATGAAACGGAAACCCGCCCCGTTGGCGGGTTTCCTTGAGAGTCTATCTGATACTGAGTCTCAGTCAAAGTCTCGTGAAGGAACAGGAGAGAGTCATGAACAAACTTCGTTTCGCAGCGCTTGCCTTGCCGCTGCTGCTCGCAGCATGCGGCGAAGGCAGCTCAAGCTCATCGGGCGGCGGGTCCGGCGGTACTTTCCGCATCGTGCAGGGCAGCGTCGGCACCGCTATCACCGGCGTGACGTTCGTAGCCCAGCTCACCACCGAGCACGGCACCAACCCCGTCAGCTTCAGCTGGGATGTCGGCTACACGCCACCGGCGTGGCTGTCACTTTCCGCAAGCGGCGAGCTTTCGGGCACGCCCACGGCCGCCGGTGCGCTCAGCCTTGAAGTCATGGCCACCGACGCGGCCATGATGCCGCGCACGGCCACCCGCACGATCACGCTGACTGTGGCCGCAGCGCCGCAGATCACCACCAGCAGCCTGCCCCGCAACATCCGCGGCCAGGTCTTAAACGAAACGCTGACCCACAACGCCGTCGCAGGCCTGAACCCGACGTTTGCGCTCGCATCGGGCAGCACCTTGCCCACGGGCTTCACGCTGACCCCGGCGGGTGTGCTCAGCGGCATGACCACCGTTGGCGGCCTGTACGTTCTCGATATTGAGTTGCTGGTCGGCACCAGCGTCGTGGACACCGCCAGCCTCGACCTCGTGGTCTACGAAAGCATCCCGTACACCTACGCCCAGGACAGCCTCGAGAACAACGACACCCGCGGCACCGGCACCCAGTTGTTCCCTACGGCGGCCACACCCGGCCGCCTGACCGCCGCCGATGTGCACGTGCAGGCCACGCCGCTGACCCTGAACAGCGACGTGAACATCACCAAGCCCGACCCCGACGACTACTTCCGCTTCAACACCGGCAGTGTCGGCACGATCAAGATTGAGGCCTTCTTCCGCGGCCTCGTGGGCGAAGTGGACTTGTACCTGTGGTACTACACCGGCCCGCCGACGCACGCCGTGGTCATGGTCGCCAGCAGCACCGGCTACCAGACCGACGACGAAACCATCGTCCATCACAACGCCGCACCGGGCTTCTATTACCTGCAAGCAAACGCCCCGGGCGACGTTGGCGCGGCCTTGTACAACCGAAACGCGTACATGTTCCGCCTCAGCTTCAGCGACGTCACTATCACCACTGAGCGCCTTGAGGCCGACACCGCAGGCGGCAGCATCAACGCCCAGGTTGACGCCTTGAACCAGGGTGCGGCACCTGTGGCGCCGCAGTTCACGCTGCTTTCGGGCGCGCTGCCGGCGGGCGTAAGCTTCACCGCCGACGGCCGCTTCACCGGTACACCCACCGAGTTCGGCCTGCGCAGCTTCAGCGTCCGCGTCGATGACAACGGGGCAACCGACACTCGCACCGTGCGCGTGCGCTTTTTTGACAGCAACGCCGGCGACTTCTGGCAGGTCAACGGAGAGCGCCGCCTCTACAACGGCAGCACCAACCCGATCTATGAAACCTGGGGCGAAGCCATGGTCGTTGCCCCGCACCCGGAGTACGCCAGCGGCGCGATCTACGTGCTGGGCGGCGTTGAAGTCGATGTGATCGACACCGTGCGTGTGTTTCACACCAGCAGCGGCACCGCGCCAGCGGCCAAGCACTTCAAGTTCGAAGACACCGGCCGCGACCTGCCCACGGCCGTGCGCTACCACGGTGCGGCTTTTGTGCAGCACAGTTACGGCGGCTACATCTACGTTGCGGGCGGCGAAGTGGGCGTGCCCACCGGCGTGCACACCAACGGCGACTTCTGGCATGAGGTGTACCGCCTGCAAGTCAGCGACGGCGCGGGCGTGGCACTGGCCCACCCGCTGGGCGGCAATTGGGAAACCGTGGCTTCGCTGCCACAGCTTGAGGGCGCGCTGGGCATCCGTGGATGGGGCGAGTTCGCGATGGTCGCCCACGACGCAGCCGCAGACGCCGACGACCGCATCTACATCATCGGCGGGCGCTACCAGCCTGAAGACAGCGCCGGCAGCAACACCTTCAGCAAGAAGTTCCACGACAAAGTGCTGATGTACGAGTGCCCGACAAGCTCCGTCGGCACCGGCACCTGGCACGTCAAGCTCGACACCGCCCCGTACACACCCCGGCGCTTCCCGGCGGCGGCCATGATCGACGGCCGCATTTACCTGGTGGCCGGCCGCGAAGGCACCGTCGGCCAGACCGGCAGCGGCGGCGCGATCAGCGGCAGCATTGAGATGTACCAGCCTGATCCAAGCAGCGTGAACGTGGCGCTGGCGACGGCCCCGGCCGGCAGCTTCGGTACGCTGACCAACCCCGTCTACTACCCGATGTTCGGGCGCATCAACGGCGACCTGTACATCTGGTGCGGCTGGGATGCGAGCATCACCGGTACCCGCGAACTGCATCGCTTCACGCCCAATGGCGCGGGCACGGGCGGCACAGTGACCCGGCTGATGGATGCCGACTGGGGCACGGGTTTCGGCGCCGGCATCGCCCACGAAGGCAAGCTGTGGATCATCGCAGGCATCGGCCACGGCACGGAAACCGAACCCCTGAACCTGGCCTACCAGCCATAGGAGCCGACCATGCAGCCGTTCCCCAATCGCGATATCTTTGCCGTGTGGTACGAAACCGCCGATGGCGCGCTGCACAACGCCACCGTCGAATCGCACTGCCGGATCGCCGCGCTCAACGACGTGGTCGTCAGCGAAACCCGCGCTGGCCGCCAGGTGATCGGCGGCTATGCCGAACTGCTGTGCCCCGGCCGCGCATTGCTGGGCCGCTGAGCCAGTCAATGCCGGCAACCAGGGGGCGTGCATGAGAAGCACGCCCCCGCAGTGTTCGCGCTACCGTTCCAAGCCTGGCGGCACTGCAAACGGCTGACGCGAAGACCGCGAAGAATGGCATATGGCTACTGCTAACCGCCACGGTGCCAAGACGCCAAAGTCTGTTTGGCGTTCTGGCGGTTAAAGCAGTTGCGGTTAGCTTCTAAAGCGCTTGCCGTACTTCGTGGCGCCTCGTGGGAAAATGCAGTTGCTGTTGAACCCAAAGCCGTTGTCCGTGTCTATCCGTGTGAATCCGTGGTTCCACAGCAGTTGCCGTTCTTCGCGGCTTTGCCTGTGGGCTGGCAGGTTGTGTCCCTGTGCGCTAAACCGTTGCCATGCTGCGCAAGCCCCGCACACTCACGCCCGGCCCGACCCAACTGCTGCCCGAAGCGGCTGCTGCCCAACTGCGCGCGGGCATGCACCACCGCAGCCCCGAGTTTGCGGCCGTGCTGGGGCGCGTGCAGCAGGGATTGAAAGGCTTCTTTCGCACGGAATCGCCGGTCGCGATTCTCACCAGCAGCGGCACCGGCGGGCTTGAGGCCTGCGTCGCCGGGCTGGTGCGCCCCGGCGACACGGTCATCTGCGTCAACGGCGGAAAGTTCGGCAAACGATGGGCCGACATCAACCGCGCCTGGGACGCCAATGTTGTCGAGATCACCGTTGAGCCCGGCAAGTCAGCCCGGCTGGCCGACGTTGAGGCCGCGCTGCAAGCATACCCGCAAGCGCGCGCGCTGTATGTGCAGGGCTGCGAAAGCAGCACCGGCGCGGTGCATCCGGTGCGCGCGATGGCCGAGCTTACGCGCGGCCGCGAAACGCTGATCTGCGTCGATGCGATCACCTGGCTGGGCGCGCACGAAGTCGCGACCGATGAATGGGGCCTCGATCTGGTGGTCTGCGCGTCGCAAAAGGCGCTGGCGATGCCGCCGGGGCTGGCCTTTGTCAGCGCCAGCGAGAAAGCCCGCCGCGCGCTGGTGGGCAAGAGGCGTTACTACTTTGACCTCGCGCGTGAACTGGATGCGCAGGCCCAGGGGCAGATGGCGTTCACGCCCGCGACCAGCCTGGTCTGCGCTGCCGAGGCCGCGCTGGCCTGGGTGCATTCAGTCGGGCTGGATGACCTGATCCAGAACGCGCGGGTACTGGCGGCGATGACCCGCGCCGCCGCCAAGGCGCTGCAACTGCCTTTGTTTGCGGAGGCCCCGGCGGACAGCGTCACGGCGCTGAGCGTACCGGACGCGGCAAAGGTGCAAGCATTCCTGTATGAGCACTCGGGGGCAACAGTTGCGGGCGGCCAGGATGAGCTTCGCGGCAAGCTGCTGCGGCTGTCGCATCTGGGTTACGTCGATTACATGGACATCATCGCGCTGATCGGCGCCCTCGAGCAGGCGCTGGCGCGCAACGGAGCCAAGCACGAACCCGGCACCGGCCTGCAGGCCGCGCAACAGGTGTACGCGCAATTCGTGGCTTGAAACCCTGGCCTATCCGAAGCGGCCGGTCAGGTAGTCTTCGGTCTGCTTTTTCTTGGGCTTCATGAACATCTGGCTGGTGCTGCCGAACTCGATCAGTTCGCCCAGGTACATGAAGGCGGTGAAGTCGGCCACACGGGCTGCCTGCTGCATGTTGTGGGTGACGATGATGACGGTGAAGCTCTGGCGCAGCTCAAGTATGAGTTCTTCGATTTTCTGGGTGCTGACCGGGTCAAGCGCGCTGCAGGGTTCGTCCATCAGCAGCACGTCGGGCTGGTTGGCAATGGCGCGGGCGATGCACAGGCGCTGCTGCTGGCCGCCTGAGAGCATGCTGCCATTTTCATTCAGGCGGGCTTTCACTTCTTCCCACAGGGCGGTGCGACGCAGGCTGTGCTCGACGATTTCGTCCAGCTTCTTCTTGTCGCGCTCGCCGGCGATGCGGTTGGCGTAGATGACGTTCTCGTAGATCGACTTGGGAAACGGGTTGCTCTTTTGGAAAACCATGCCGCAGCGTTTGCGCAGCTCGATCGTGTCCTGGTTGCGGTCGAAGATGTCGTCTTCGCCTAGGTAGACCTTGCCCTCGGTGCGGACGCTGTCGATCAGGTCGTTCATGCGGTTGATGCTGCGCAGCAGGGTGCTCTTGCCGCAGCCGCTGGGGCCGATCAGCGCGGTCACGCGGTTCTTGGGGAAGGTCAGGTTGATGTTCTTGAGCGCCTGCGACTTGCCGTACCACAGCTTGAAGTCGATCACGCGCACGGCCGGGTCCAGCTTGGCCGGGTCTTCGGGCTCGCCGTAATCATTCACGTCGGTGGTCAGCGTCGGGCGCGACCCTGCCGGGGTGCTGCCTGTGCCGATTTCCTGTTCCGCGCTCATGCCTGGCCTGTTGTCCAACATGGTTGCTCCAGTCTCAGTCCGTGTGGCGATCATGCAAGCCTGTACCCGTTTCTAAACGGCACTCGTGGCGAACTTGCGGCGCAGCCGGTTGCGCAGCGAAATCGCGAACACGTTCAATGTGGCCACCAGCGCGATCAGCACCAGCGAGGTCGCAAACACCAGCGGCTTGGTGTTGTCCACGTTCGGGCTCTGGAAGCCCACGTCGTACACGTGAAAGCCGAGGTGCATGAACTTGCGTTCAAGGTGAACAAACGGGGTGATGCCATCGACCGGCGGGTAGGGCGCGTACTTCACGGCGCCCACCAGCATCAGCGGCGCGACTTCACCGGCGCCGCGCGCCATGGCAAGGATCGTACCCGTCAGCACACCGGGCAGCGCCTGCGGCAGAATGACCTTCCAGATCGTCTGGAACTTGCTGGCCCCGCAGGCCAGGCTGGCTTCGCGCTGGCTGGCGGGCACGGCCGACAGGGCTTCTTCGGTGGACACAATCACCACCGGCACCGTCAGCAGCGCCAGCGTCAGGCTGGCCCAAAGGATGCCGCCGCCGCCGAACATGGGGGCCGGCGCGAGCTCAGGGTAAAACAGGTCGTCAATGCTGCCGCCGACCATGACACAGAAAAAGCCCAGCCCGAAAATGCCGAACACGATGCTGGGCACACCCGCCAGGTTGTTCACCGAGATGCGCACCGCACTCACGATCGTGCCCTGCTTGGCGTACTCGCGCAGGTACAGCGCGCAGATCACGCCGAATGGCACTACGGCCACGGCCATCAGCATGGTCATCAACAGGGTGCCGAGGATGACGGGGAAGATGCCGCCTTCGGTGTTGCTTTCGCGCGGGTCGTCAAACAGGTATTCGCCGATGCGGTCGACGTACACGCCCAGCTTGCCGAACAGGCCCATTTCGTTGGGGCGGAAGGCGCGCACGACTTCGCTCAGGGGCAGCGTTTCGACCTTTCCGTCGGGCGTTTCGAAGTCGTAGGTGCTTTGCTTTTCCTTGTGGCGCAGCTGCACCACTTCAAAACGCAGCGGCGAAAACTCGGCTGCCTGCACACGCCCGCGCTCAAGCACCAGCCTGTGCATTTCATCCAGCGCTTCGGTTTCCGCGGCGGGCAGGCCGGCCGCCATGGCGGCCTTGTGCCAGTCCTTCATCATCGGCTCAAGCTTTGAGGCCCAATCCGCCGTGGCCGCCAGGTATTGCTCGGTGCTCAGCTTCACGTCGGGCAGCGGCTCCAGTGCCTCCCACTCCGCGTAGGCCTTGTTCATCTTCTCGGACTGCGCAATGAAGTCGCGCGAATCGCGGTGCTCGTAGCGCAGGCGCTTCACTTCATCCAGCAGGTCTTTCAGCATGAAGTTGACGTGGCCGATATCGTCCTTTTCCAGCTCATAGCGCTTCAGGAAGTGCTCGCGCATGCGTTCTTGCTCGCGCAGGAACACTTCCCACACTTTTTCGCGCCCGTCCTTTTTTATGTCGGCCAGCACTTCGCCTTCGATGGTCACGCGCGTCACATAGCCTGTCAAAACGCCGTGTTCCAGGCGCTCGATCAGCGTGGCGTAAGGCAGCCGCGCGCGGGCCAGGATGGTTTCTTCGTAGGTGCTGAGTCGGTGACGCTTCATGGCCTCCGGGTCGGGAAGATCGGCGCGGACCCAGCGGAAATAGTCCGAGTCGCCATACATCTTGTCGCCCTGGTTGCCCTGTCGCACCAGTACCTCATAAGGGGACTTGGCAAGCTGGTAGGGCTTGACCGGTGTGCCGTCGGCGTTGGGCGGCAGGCTGCGGATGTCCATTTCACGCTCGCCACGGGGCGAACCCACAAGCAGCGTGTGATCGCGCCAGGTGTCGTCGCCGAGCATGGTCTCAATCGGGATGTGCTTGCCGTTTTCGTCGTAGTAGCCCCAGGGCGACTGGAAGCGCTCGCGCTCAGTCACATAGGCTGCTGCCGGCACGGGCTTGCCGTCCGCATCCTTGATCACGTTGCCGTCGTTGCCCGCGAGCACGAACGCAAGGCCCTTGAACAGGTTGGGCAACTGGCGCAGGTCGGCCACGGTGGCAATGCGCGGCTCAGGGAAGTCAAAGGCGACGGGCTTGCCGTCAAAGTCGCGCCAGGGCACGGGTACCAGCAGGTTGTCGCTGGTGTCGGGCAGTGCCAGTTCGCCGCGTTCGGCATCGAATACGAAGATACGGCTTTCGAAGTCGGCCTTGTCGCGCTCAAAGACCGGGCGGTATTTCTCGGGGTTTTCGAAGAACAGCGCCGGCGTGAGCTCGGTGCCGTTCTCGGCCATCATCAGCGTTTTCTTGGCGTTGCGCAGGCGCAGTTTGCGGTCTTTGTACCCGTCAAACACCTCGCGATGCTTGCGGTAATCGGCCATGGTGGCCTTGCGGGTGGCCGCGGGCTGCGGCACTTCCGCCCCGCCCAAAGTGCGCCATGCCTTGCCGGCACCTTCGACCACGAGGCGGCTGTCGTCGCGCGCGACGTACACCTGGCCCTGCTGCGGGTGATGAATGCGATATCGGGCCTTGCCCATCACGAATGCGTCAATGTCGTGGGGCCAGAACGCCACGGTGCCGAACACAAAGATCAGCCCCAGCAGGCCTAGAATCAGCACAATGCCGAACGCCACGGCGCCGCCGCTGAGCCACACCCAGGGCTCGCCTTTTACCTGCCTGCGCTTGGGCACACCTTTGGTGGACATTCGGCTACATCCTCGACAGTCGTTTACGCAGGCGCATGCGGACCAGCTCAGCAATCGTGTTCATCACAAAGGCCATCGCAAACAGCACCAGCCCGCCCAGGAACAGCGTGCGGTACAGGCTGCCGCCGTGCGGGGCCTCCGGCATTTCAATCGCGATCGCCGCACTGAGGCTTCTGAAGCCGTTCAGCGGTTGCATCTCCATCACCGGCGTACCGCCCGCCGCCATCACCACGATCATCGTTTCGCCCAGCGCGCGCCCGAGGCCGATCACGATGCCGCTGAAAATGCCGCTGGCAGCAGCCGGCAGCACCACGCGCAGCGTCGTCTGCCAGCGCGACGCGCCGCAGGCCAGGCTGGCCGCGCGAAGCTGGTTGGGCACGCTGGTCAGCGCGTCTTCGCTGATCGTGTAAATCAGCGGGATCACGGCAAAGCCCATCGCAAAGCCCACCACAAGCGAATTCGACTGCTCAAAGCGCCAACCGTCGGGGCCCGTGATCCAGCGGCGGAAGTCGGCCACACTGCCCGCCGTCGGGTGCGGGTAGCTGAACAAGACGCTTTCCAGCACAGGGGCCAGCAGCAGCGCCACGCCAAGGCCCACGGCCGTCAGCGCCGTGCCGATCAGCAGCGTCAGGGCCACGTCGGCGCCGACTGCGCGCATGCTGTTGCGATTGCCGCCCTCGAGCTTCTCGCGCAGGCCGTCCAGCGGCGTGGCACCGTGGGCGGCGCGGTAACGTCGCCCGGCCACGCGCAGGCCAAGGCCCATCAGCAGAATCAGCGGCAGCGCTACCAGCACCACGAACAGGTTGTGGCCGCCGGGGATCCACCATCCCTTGGGAAGCTGGCGACCGGCGACTTCAGTGTCGCGCTTGAGTTCCTGTCCGCCGCCGGTCCAGGTGCGGAAGTCGCCCGCGGCCAGGGTGTCGGCAGATGACTCGGTCAGGGGCTTGAAGGTCACCGGGTCCAACAAGGCGGGGTTGGCACCCTCAACCGCCGGGAACAGGAACACTTCGGCGCGCGGGCCGGCCATGCTCGAGATCCAGAGTCCCAGCCCCAGCAGGCCGAACAAGAGCGCCGTGCTGCGCCACGGGCCGAACCTGCCGACGAAGCTTGGCGGGCAGCGCTGCCACACCCAGCCAAACACCAGAAACAACCCGGGCACAATGAAGAACGCGCAGATCACCGTGGGCATGATCGGTGCCGCCTTGGGCGCGAAGTACAGCGCCGCAAGAAAGCCCAGCACCACGGATGGCAGGCTGGCCATGATTTCCATGGTCGGCTTCAGAATCGAGCGCAGGTTGCGGTGCATGAACTCGGAGGTGTAGATCGCCGCCAGCACTGCCAGCGGCACCGCAAACAGCAGCGCGTACAGGGCACCCTTCAGCGTGCCCATGATCAGCGGCATCAGGCTCAGCTTGGGCTCAACGTCGTCGGTGCCGCCGGTGCTTTGCCATTCGTACTTGGGTTCGGGGTAGCTTTCGTACCACACGCTGCCGAACAGCGACTTCAGGCTGACCTCGCTGTGCGGCGCGTCGACCCAGTAATGGAAAAGTTTGCCTGCGTCGTTCACCGCCAGAAAGCCGTCGCCCTTGCGGTTGAACACCGCGCGGTTCACCCCTTCCTGCTGCACGTCCAGGTAAACGCGCTCAGCCGTGTTGTTGATCGCGCGCACGTTGCCCGTGTCGTCCGTGATCAGCGCCGACTTGGTGATCGGTGAGGCCGTGATGTCCAGAATCGCGCCCGGCGACGGCGGCAGGTTGCGCACGCGGGCGTAACGCCGCCAGACGCGCCCGGCGGCCGGGTCTTCCTCAAGCAGCGTCAGCCAAGACTGGATGCCGCCGGCGCTGTCGCCGATCAGGATCGTGTCGTCGCCCAGCAGGTAATCGACCGCGGTCACCGCAAGCCGCCCCGGCATGGGCGCGAAGCCTTCGCTTTCGCGCTGGTCGTTGATCGATTCGCGCCATGACCAGCCGCGGTCGCGGTCGGCCTGCGCGTCAAACACGTTCTGCGCCGGGTACGCCAGCACCATGCGGCGCGCGTCCGGGTCGTTCTGGTAATGATGCAGGAAGCCTTCTTCGGTGATCAGCACCACGCTGTCGCGCAGCTCATTCACCAGGATGTGCGCGGGCACGCCCGTCAGCTCGCCGGTCAGTTCGATGGATTCTGAGCTGGCCTCCATCTCTTCGGTCATCGCGTTGACTTCAAGGCTTTCCGTCACCAGCAGCGTGCGTCCTTTGCCGGTCACGATCACGGTCAGCGCGCTGCGGCTGCTGGTTTCACTGCCAAGCTCAAGCTGGCCGGCGACGTGGACCACGGGCTCGCCACGCGTCGGCGCGTCCATTTCGCGCGTGATGGTCCAGACCGGCCGGATCGAGCGATACAGACCAAAGGTCGCCACGTGCTCGGTCACGCTGCCGTTGCGCACGACCACGTCGGGGCTGTACTCGGGCTCTTTGAATTCTTTCTCCTCAGGCTTGCGCAGCGTACGCAGGTGTTCGGGTTCGTTGCCCAGCTCATGCACTTCGAACTGAGTGAAGTACGTCAGTTCGCCCACCAGCACGCGGCCGTCGCTGGTGCCCAGCAGCAGGTGAAAGTGCGGTACGTCCAGCGTGCTTTCGATCTTGCGCTTGGTGCGCGGCCGCAGCGTCATGTACACGCTGGTCAGCTTCGCGTCGCCGATTTGCGGCACGCGCTCGCTGCGCAGCACCTCGCCGGTCTTGACCGCAAAGCCCGTAATCAGCCCGTCGTCCGTGATGCGCACGCCCACACGCCGGTACTCATCTGTGTGCAGCAGCATTGTACGGCCGGGTGCCAACGCCACCGGTTCATTGGCCTGGCCGAAGTCGGCACTGGCAAACAGCGGGATCACCTGGCCGGTGATGAACGCGATCAGCCCGATCACGGCCACAATGACGCCGAGTCCGCCCACGGTGATGATCCAGTTGGCGGCCTTGTCCACGAATTTTACGCGGAAGGTGGTCTTGCGGTTGTAGAGCTTGAGCGGGGTGGTTTCCACGTTGGCGGCCGGCGTCTCAGGTCCTGTGCGGATGGTCTCGTGTCGTGGATACATCGTGCCCGGGGACAGCGAAAGCGGGGCGCACGGAGCGCCCCGCTTTCCACCGGGGAACTACTTGTTGGTGTACTGGTCGGCGAACTTGTCGACAAGCTTCTTCGTCATCGGGACGTAGCCGTCCTTCACGACGATGTCCTGGCCTTCCTTGCTGTGGATGAAGCGCAGGAACTCACGAACCACGGGCGTGGCTTCCTTGCCCGGGGCGCGGTTGAAGTAGATGTACAGGTAGCGCGAAAGCGGGTACTTGCCGTTGTAGCAGTTTTCGTCGGTGGCTTCGAAAGCTTCACCGTTGTTCTTCTTGGCGTTGCTGATCGGAACCGCGCGCACGCCGGCGGTCTTGTAACCGATACCGCTGTAACCGATCGCGTTGCGGTCCACGCTGATGCTTTGCACCACGGCCGCGCTGCCCGGCTGTTCCTTCACGGAAGCCTTGAAGTCGCCCTTGAACAGGCTGACTTCCTTGAAGTAACCGTAGGTGCCGCTGGCGCTGTTACGGCCATACAGCACGATGTCGGCGTTCTGCCAGTCGCCCTTGAGGCCGACCTGGCCCCACTTGGTGATCTCTTCGCTGTGGCCGCCCTTGCGGGTCTGGCTGAAGATGGCGTCCACTTCCTGCAGGCTCAGCTTCTCGACGGGGTTGTCCTTGTGGACGAACACGGCCAGGGCGTCGATGGCAACGCCGACGTAGCTGGGCTTGTAACCGAACTTCTTTTCGAACTTGTCGATTTCTTCGTCCTTCATCGCGCGCGACATCGGGCCGACGTCGGCGAGACCGTCGATCAGCGCCGGGGGCGCCGTGGTGCTGCCCTTGCCTTCGACGTTGAACTGGACGTTCGGGTAGTGCTTGCGGAAGCCTTCCGCCCAGAAGGTCATCAGGTTGTTCAGCGTGTCGCTGCCGACGCTGCTGATGTTGCCCGAGATGCTGGCTACGGGCTTGTAGCTTTCCAGCGCGGGATCGAGCTTGCTGCCTTCGTCCTTCGTCTCTGCCTGCGACATAGTCGCGGCAAAGCTGAGTGCTACGGCTACCGACGCGGCAGCCACCATCGTCATCTTCTTCATTATAAGTCTCCGTTCTCTTTGGCCTGCCAGCAGCCTAGAGACAAGCGGTGAACGCTTTATGCGGAGTGTGTAAAGATCGGATTAATCATGCGCCCGACGCCGATTGCGCCCGACCAGCGCCAGCAGCGCGAAAAACAGCGCAAGCGGCCACAGCGTATGGGGTTGCGAGCCTGTACTGCAATCGCCACCGCCGCCATCACCGCCCCCGCCCGATGACGGCTTGGCCGTGTGGCCGTCGAACGTCCAGCTGAACGGGTTTTCGTCGGCGTCGTTGTTGGCGATGCTCAGGGTGAATGAAAACGCGCCCGATGAAACCGGCGCGACCTGGATTGTGAAGGTTGCAGGTGACCCGTTCACGACCGGCGAGGGAACATCCACCAGGATCGTGATGCTGCAGTTCTCTTCATCGCTGATCACGACTCCGGACGGCAGAAGATCCGAAGTGCCGAGGTTCGTGACGGTGTATGTAAGGTTGAAAGGCGAGATGCCGGTGTACTGGACTGTTTCGGTGCTGCCGCTGGTGATCGTGGCCGAACCGCGCCACACCGCAATCTCAGCCTGCGCGGCCAGCGCGGAAGACAGACTCAATAGGCAAGTCAGCAGCAGAAGTCGCATGGCGCGAGTATGCAAAGCCCACAAAGCGCGCGCCATAGCACACCCCGCGCAAAGACCAGCCACTGCACTGAACCACGATGCGCCACCAGGTACGGCAACGGCTTTGGAACCACAGGTGCACATGGGTAGACATGGATAACGGCAACTGCAGTCTCTCGCAAAGACGCGGAGACACAGAGAAGTGCCAAGAGGTTCTTGGCGCACTTGGCGATCTCGACGGTTGAACGGTTTTCTCAAGCGGCCACGGCGAACTCGCGCAAAGTACGCAACGTGCGCAGTGAACTTCCACTGCACAGCTCACCTGCGCACTGTCGCAGTTGCTATTGAACAAGAGAAAGCGGTTGCCGTTCTTAGTGGTTCTTCGTGGCGCTTAGTGGTTCCAACGCAGTTGCCGTTTCCTGCGTCTCCGCGTCTCTGCGTGGGATTGCAGTTGCCGTGCTTCGCGGATCCAACAGCATCAGCGGGCTACGCTGTCGCCGCGGAACTCGAGGCGGACTTCGAAGCGTTTTTCGGGTTTCTCGAAGCTGGGGGCGTTCAGCACGATGTGGTCAGCGCCGATGCTCAGCACGGTGATGTCCAGCGCCAGCGCGCGGGCGTTTGCGTTGCGCGAATTCTGCAGCATCTGCTTCAGGTTGCTGCCCTTGAACAGGTGCAGCTTCAGGCCGCCGGCCGCCAGCGTGGCGCTGTTCGCCAGCTCGGCTCCTTCACCATAGAAGATGCGCAGCAGGGTGAAGGTCTTGTTCAGGGCAAGCTCAAGCTCGGCCTGCAGTTCAGCGTCGGTTTTCTCGCGCGGCGGCGGCGGGTCGTCATCATCCGGCGGCAGGTCCACGACCGGGCGCGCAATAGGTGACAGGCGCGTCTCGAAACTGCCGTGGTCCGTGTGCTCGACCGAATCCTTCCAGACAATGCGCTGGCCCGGGGCTGGGGCTGCTGCGGCATCTTTCATGGCCTGCTGCGCGTCGGCGTGGACGTGCATCAGGCCGAACACGCCGGCCACCAGCGCGATCACATTCACCAGCCACATCAGCGGGACAATCTTCGCGGGGTGCTTTGCAATGTTCATGACGGCCTCCATCCATGGAACGCAAACGAAGGCCGCAAGAGCGAAAGAAAACCGGCCGCCGGGCAAGCCTGCGGGGATCGCGCTGAGTCCAAGGGCAACTGCGATCTCACGCGGAGACGGGCCATTGCTTTGGAACCACTAAGGGCCACAAAGAACCACGAAGAACGGCAACTGCGGTCTCACGCAGAGACGCGGAGACGCAAAGAACGGCAACTGCTTTTGAGCTTAACTACAACTGCAAGTTCGTTGCGCACCTTGCGAGAGGCCGCCGTGGCTGATCGGGAAAAGCGTTTAGCCGCCAAGGTCGCCAAGTGCGCCAAGAACTGCCTGCGTTTCTCTGCGTCTCCGCGCCTCTGCGCGAGAACGCTGTTGCCGTTAAGCGCAATCTTCGTGGTTCTTAGTGGCCCTTAGTGGTTTCGAAGGCCTTTGCCGTTCTTGGCGGCCACACTGTTTTTGTCGCCCGAGTTACACCTTCAAACCGTCCTGGTGTGCCATCTTGACGATCAGGTCTTCCACGCGGCACGAATAGCCCCACTCGTTGTCGTACCAGCCAATGATCTTCACGAAATTGCCGTCGATGACCTGCGTCAGCTCGGGGTCAAAGATGCAGCTGTGGCTGTTGCCGATGATGTCGCTGCTCACAATCGGGTCCGTGCAGTATTGCAGAATGCCTTTCAGCGCCCCCGTGGCCGCTTGCGCAAACGCAGCGTTGATTTCGTCCCGCGTTGCGGGCTTGCCCAGCTCAACGGTCAGGTCCACCACGCTGCCGTCGGGTACCGGCACGCGCATCGCCAGCCCGTCGAGCTTGCCCTTCAGTGCCGGCATCACTTGCCCGATCGCGCGCGCGGCCCCGGTGCTGGTGGGGATGATGTTCAGGGCCGCATGGCGCGAGCGCCGGAAGTCCTTGTGCGGCGTGTCCACCAGACGCTGGTCGGCGGTGTAGGCGTGCACGGTGGTCAGCAGCCCGCGCTTGATGCCGAACGCATCATGCAGGACTTTGGCCATCGGGGCGGCGCAATTGGTGGTGCAGCTTGCGTTGCTGATGATGCGCGCGTTCGGCGTCACGACTTCATCGTTCACGCCCAGAACCACGGTGCTTTCCAGGTAGTCTTTGGTGGGCACAGTAATCAGCACTCGCCGCGCGCCCGCATCCAGGTGATGTTGCAGGTCGGCCAGCTTGGTGAACTTGCCGGTGCTTTCGATGACGTAATCCACGCCCAGATCGCGCCAGGGCAGCTTGGCCGGGTCTTTCTCACTAAGCACCTTGAACGGGTCGCCGTCGATGGTGAGCGTGTCGCCTTCAAGCTTCACCTCGCCGGGATAGGTGTGGTGAACGCTGTCGTATTTGAAGTTGTAGGCCAGCGCCTCAGGCGAGGCCAAGTCGTTCACGGCCACCACGTCAAAGTGGCGGCGCAGTTTGGCAATGCGGATCACTGTGCGCCCGATGCGTCCGAAACCATTGATGGCAATCTTCACGGCAGCCATGGGAGTCTCCTGTAGGAGCGGATCATAGTTCGCGATCGTGAACGTGGCGTAAACGGGCAAAAAAAGAAAAGACGGGCCCGCGCGGGGCCCGTCTTTGGCTGACGCAGACTACTTGGCATTTTTGGCAAACCACTCGCCGGCCTTGGCCGGGTTGATGGCCTGCTTTTCCTTGCCCCAGTTGGCCGGGCAGACTTCGCCTGAGGCCTTGTTGTGCTGCAGGGCCTGCAACACGCGCAGCGTGTCGTCGATGTTGCGGCCGATCGGCAGGTCCTGCACGACCATGTTGCGGACCACGCCATCGGGGTCGATGACGAAGGTGCCGCGCAGGGCGATGCCCGCCTGCTCAAGCAGCACGCCGTAGTCGCGGCTGATGTTCTTGGTCAGGTCGGACAGGATCGGGTAGTTGATCTTGCCCAGGCCGCCTTTGTCGCGCGGCTGGCTGGTCCACGCCAGGTGGCTGAACTTGCTGTCGATGGAAGCGCCGATGACCTCGGCGTTGAGCTTTCTGAACTCGTCCACACGGTCCGAGAAAGCCACGATTTCCGTCGGTCACACAAACGTGAAATCGAGGGGGTAGAAGAACAACACCACCCACTTGCCCTTATAGTCGGCGAGCTTGATCGGCTTGAACTGGCCGTCAACCACGGCATCGCCGGCGAATTCGGGGGCCTTGGAGCCCACTTGTACGCCCATGTCCGGTTCCTTTCAGTGTCCTGGTTAGTTGTCAGGCTGGCCGGGATTGCGGCCGTCGCGACCGTAACGCCCGGGCCGGGGATGATAATCCGGCCTCAAGCCCCGACAAGACACTTTTTCATACTGAGTATGAAAATCAGCACGCCGGCACAGACGTCCCAGAGCACGGCCGCCCAATACAACTCGTGGCGGGCTGGCCTCAACGGCAGACACAAAACACGGCAACTGCGTTGTCCCACGAAGCGCCCCGAAGAACCACGAAGAACGGCCACGGCGTAGGAGCCACGGGTGTACACGGATAACGGCCAGGGCAGCGAAGAGTCTCTCTGCGTCTCGGCGTCTCCGCGCGAGAACGCAGTTGCCGTGTTGCGCTAAGGGCTGCCGCTGAAGGCCACCAGCATCACGCAGCCGCCCATCATCAACAGCAGCAGGGCCACTACCGCCAGGCTGATCCAGAGCAGCTTGTTGGAGTTGCTGGTCGTCGTCGGGTAGGGCTGGAAGTGCGTTGCCGGGTGCACGCCGGGGTGCGGCATGGGCTGCGTGTGCGGCATTGACGGCATGTGCGACTGCTGCTGCGGCTGGCTGAACTGGAACTGCGGTGCCGGCGGCGGCACGGGCGTTGGGCTGGCGGGCACGAATTGCGAAGCGCTGCCGTGTTTGAGCAACTCGTCCAGTGAACTCAAGCGTGGCGAGGCGCCCTGCTGCGCAATCAGCATCGTCAGCTTGTCGGCGACTTCGCGGGCGCTTGGCCTGCGGGCGGGGTCGCGGGCGGTCATCGAGATCAGCAAGTACACAATCGGGTCCGGCAGGTGGCCGAACTTTTCGCGGTCGTAGGGCACGTCGCTGTTCACGTGCTGCACGGCGATGCTGACCGGCGTGGTGCCGCTGTAGGGCGGAGCGCCGGTGATTAGGTGAAACGCCGTCACGCCCAGGCTGTAGATGTCGCTGCGCTGGTCCAGCTCGCGGCCCTGGCTTTGTTCCGGGCTCATGTAGTGCGCGGTGCCGATGGCCGCGCCCGGCATCGTCAGCTCGGTCGTGGCCTCGACCGCGCGCGCGAGGCCGAAGTCACCGAGTTTCACCCGGCCGTCGCGGCTGATGAAAATGTTATGCGGCTTGATGTCGCGGTGCACGATGCCCTGACCATGCGCGTTGGCCAGCCCGTCAGCAACCTGTGCAATCACCTTCATCGCGGCAATGCCGTCCAGCCCGCCGTGCTTTTTCAGCAGGGCCGATAGGTCGGTTCCGTCCACGAACTCCATCACGATGTATGGCGTGCGGTCCTGCTCATTCACGTCCAGCACGCGCACGATGTTGGGGTGATCCAGCTTGGCCGCCGTTCGGGCCTCACGCAGGAAGCGCGCGCGGGCCATGGCGTCGTTGCTGATATGCGCGCCCATGGTTTTGACAGCAACCGGGACGTCCAGGCCCAGGTGCTTTCCTTTGTAGACCTTGCCCATGCCGCCGGCGCCCAGTTCGCGCGTGACGGCGACCTGGCCAAGTCGCATCAGCACTTTGGTGGCGTCCGGGTTTACGGCTGCGTTGGCGGCTGCACTGTCCGAGCCGACCTCAAGCAGGGTGCGTTCTTCCACGGGCTGATAGTCTTGCTTGTCGTCCTGCGCCATGTAGGCATTGTAGCGGCGTAAAGGACGCAATACATGGCGAAGAAGGCACTGGTTACCGGCGGCACCGGGTTTATCGGCGGCGCCATCGTGCGCGCGCTGGTGGCGGCCGGAGAACAGGTGAAAGTGCTGCTGCGCCCCAGCAGCCCGCGCACCAACCTGCAGGGCCTCGGTGTTGAAGAAGCCACCGGCGACCTGCTGCAGCCCGAAAGCATCGCAGCCGCGCTGCGCGACTGCGACCGCGTGTACCACTGTGCTGCGCTGTATGCCTTGTTCAGCAGCTACGAACGCATGCTCCGCGACAACGTGCTGGGCACCCGCAACGTGCTTCAGGCCTGCACCGACGCCGGCATTGAGCGCGTGGTGTTCACGAGCAGCACGGCCGCCTGCGGCGCGCCCCGGGGCGAAGGCCCCATCGATGAAGCCCAGGTCTGGAACTTCGCGCCGCTGCGCAACGCCTACATCGACAGCAAGTTCATCTCCGAGGCCGAAGCGATGCGTTTTGGCGCCCGCGGCCTGCCCGTGATCACCGTTTGCCCCGGCGGGCCCATCGGCCCCGGCGACGTGAGGCCGACTCCGACCGGCCAGATGGTGATCAACCTGTTCAAGGGCCGCTACCCGATGCTGGTGAAGGTACCAATCGCGTTTGTGGACGTGGATGATGTGGGCCGCCATCACCGGCTGGCGATGGAAAAGGGCAAGCCCGGCCACCGGTATCTAAGCGTAGGCGAAACGCTGACCTTGCAGCAGCTGATGCAGCTGGCGCGCGAGCATGGCGCGCCGTGGCGGCCGGCGGTACCGCGCTGGATGACGACGCTGGGAAGCTGGGGGACATACTTGCTGCCGCGCTGGCTGGACCCGCTGGCCGGGATCGCCCGCTACACGCTGCACCGGTTTGAGTACGATACGGCCAAATCACGAACGGAGTTGGGGATGGAGTTCACGCCAATCCGTGAGTCGCTGAAGAAGGCGAAGGAATGGTTCACGAAGCAAGGCAGGTTGTAGGGTTTAGGTTGTGGGTTGTAGTGTTTCCCCAACCCCTGGCCCCCAAACTCCAGTACCACGCCCGGAGACGCTATGCAGGATCGCTCGCAGATTGAGGCTCTTGAGGTCGCCGCGCTGGCACCCTACGCGCACCATGCAGCGCGCAGCCAGGGACGACGTTTTCCTGAAGACGAGCACCCTTACCGCAGCTGCTTTCAGCGTGATCGCGACCGCATCATCCACTGCGCCGCCTTCCGCCGCCTTGAGTACAAAACGCAGGTCTTCCTGAACTGGCATGGCGACCACTTCCGCACCCGCCTTACCCACACCATCGAAGTCGCCCAGTGCGCGCGCACGATTGCCCGCGCGCTGCGCCTGAACGAAGACCTGTGTGAGGCCATCAGCCTGGCGCACGACCTGGGGCATACCCCGTTCGGCCACGCGGGCGAGCGCGCGATGCGCGACCTGATGAAAGACCACGGCGGCTACGAACACAACGGGCAAAGCCTGCGCATCGTCGATGAGCTGGAGCGTCACTACCTGCCGCGCTTCGAAGGCCTGAACCTGACGCGCGAAGTGCGCTACGGCCTGATGAAACACCGCACCGATTACGACAAGCCGCTGTTCAAAGGCCTCAGCGAGCGCGAGGGACCAAGCCTTGAAGCGCAGGTCGCCAACCACGCTGACGAGATCAGCTACAACGCACACGACGTGGACGACGGCCTGTACTCGGGCCTCTTGACCGTCGAAAGCGCCCAGAGCAGCGACTTGTTCCGCGAGGCCGAACAGTTCGCCCGCGCCAACGTGCCCCAGGGCGAGGAAGACCTGCTGCGATACCAGCTCGTGCGACGGCTGAAGGACTTGCAGGTGACTGATCTGCTGCAGAACTCGTCGCGGCGCATTGAGGCCGCGGGCTTCAAGTCGATTGACGACGTGCTGGCCTGGGACGGTGAGCCGGTGATCGACTTCAGCCCCGAGTTCAAGACCAAGGTGATCGGGCTGAAGCGGATGCTGTTTGAGAAGCTGTACATGAACCGCACCGTGCGCCGGGGTATGGAGAAGAGCACCCGATTCATGCGCGCGATGTTCGAACGCTACGTAAGCGTGCCCTACCTGATGCCCGGCGGCTTTACAAGGCGCGTCGAGAAAGGCGAGCGCGTACACCGCGTGGTCTGCGACTACATCTCAGGCATGACCGACCGCTACGCCCTTGAGCAGTACAAGAAGCTCTTCGACCCGGATACGTGGTAGGCGGGCGGCTTTGCCGCCCGCGTCGATGGTTCATGGTCAATCGTCAATGGTTAGCGGCCTATGGGCGTCTGATTGGGGGTTGCATGCAGAAGTTCCAGGACCTTGAGGTCTGGCGGCTTGGGCACTCGCTTGTGCTGCACGTATACAAGACTACGGCTTCCTTTCCGGACCACGAGCGCTACGGGCTGGTCTCGCAGTTGCGCCGGGCGGCAAGTTCGGTGCCCACCAACATTGCCGAAGGCTCGAAAAAGCTGTCCGGCAAAGACTATGCGAAGTTTCTCAACATCGCCGAGGGGTCACTGGCGGAAACAGAGTATCTGTTGATTCTCGCGCGGGACTTGGGTTACGTAGTGCCCGACTGGGCCAAGGAACGGGGCGATGAGATATCTCTTCTGGTCAGGAAACTGTTCCGTTTGAGGACCGCCGTGATGCGAAGCGCGAAGCCTGCCGACAAACAAGCCAAGCCCTGAACCATTGACCATCAACCATCAACCATTGACTCACACTTGCCCATGCCCAACAACATCCAGATTGTTCACTCTGACGACGCGCCGGCCGCCATTGGGCCTTACAGCCAGGCCATGATTGCCGGGGGCTTTGTGTTCTGCTCGGGCCAGATTGCGCTGGACGCACCCACCAAGCAGATCGTCGGGGAGACCGCCGCCGAGCAAGCCTTCAAGGTCATGTCCAACCTGCTGTCCGTACTGCAGGCCGCGGGCTGCGGCTTCAATGATGTGGTCAAGACCACCATCTACCTGAAAAACATCAACGACTTCGCCGCCGTCAATGAAGCTTACGCCACCGCACTAGGCAGCCATCGCCCCGCACGCGCGACCATTGAGGCCGCACGCCTGCCCCGCGACGTGCTGGTCGAAATCGACTGCATCGCCAAGCTGCCTTGATTTTCGCCGCGAATTGGCGCGGTCTTAACCCGGCCCTCAAGGTGGCGGGGCTATCCTTGGGTAACCAGGGAGCCCGACCATGACTTCCGTTCGCATCCTGCGCCCGTTAGGCACCTGCCAGACGGGCGACTTTTTGAGTGTCGAGTTCGACGGCTATATCGTTGAAGGCCGCATCAGCTTCATGGCACGCACGCCCTCGCGCGGCTGGATCGTTTCGATTGAGGCCAGCGGGCTGACCCTCGAAATCTACTGCGCAGACGGCCGCTGCACTGTAGTCAGCCAGCTCGCGGGCGATGATGGCGAATGGTGGTTTGAAGAATCGCACCGCCCGCGCTCCGTGATCGACAGCGTCACAGGGCAGCGCTTCCTGCAGGCCCATGCCTGAAATCTGCCCTGTTGGCATCGCCCGCTTCGGGCGTAAGCTGCGGCCCCAACATGGCCAAGCCGAAGCGTATTCCGTCGCAGGACCTGGGGCTTGAGCTCGGTTTGCTCATGGCCCGCTATATGCTGGGCACCGAAGACCTGCACTACGGCCTGTGGAAGCCCGGCAACGAGGTCAAGCTCGCCAACATGCCGGCCGCGCAGGAAGCGCACACGGAGCTGATCCTTGGGCACATCCCGCAGGGCGTGAAGCGCATCCTGGATGTCGGTTGCGGCGCCGGCGTGATTGCTGAGCGGCTGGTGCAGCGCGGCTACCAGGTAGATGCCGTGGCCCCTGCCAGCCAACTGCTGGAAAGCGCCAAGGCCCGCCTGGGCGACCGCGCCCGAGTTTTCGAATCGCGCTTCGAAGAATGGAAGCACGACGACGTCTACGACCTCGTCATGTTCAGCGAAAGCTTCCAGTACGTGCCGCTGGACCAGGTCATCCCATGCTGCCAGCGCGTGCTCAGGCCGGGCGGGCACATCCTGATCTGCGACTTCTTCAAGCGCCCGGGCATGAAGGGCGGCCCGATCAGCGGCGGCCACAAGCTGCATGAGTTCGAGAAAGAGGTGGCGCGGCGCGGGCTGGTGAAGCTGCAGGACATCGACATCACCGACGAAACCGCGCCGAACCTGGACCTGGTGAATGACTTCCTGCAGAAAGTCGGCAAGCCGGCGTATGAGTCGGTGATGGACTTTGCCGGCAAGTCGCGACCATTTTGGACCCGTGTGGCGCGCTGGTGGTTCCGCGAGAAGTTCGAGAAGATCGAGCACAAGTACTTTGAGGGCCGCCGCACCGGCGCTGCATTCCGCGAATACAAAAGCTATCGGCTGTTTCTGCTGCAGTTGCCGGCTGCCGCCCAAGCCTGATCCGGTTGGCGCGGTCGCGGGGCGGAAACTCCCGTCCGTTGCCAGCTTGGCGCGGGTTGCTACCTTCTGCGTCCGCTGCTGGCCCGTGGTGTAATTGGTAACACAGCAGATTTTGGTTCTGCTTTTCCTGGTTCGAGTCCAGGCGGGCCAGCCAGTCCTACCCAGCAAACAGGCGCACAACTGCGTTTTCCCACGAAGCGCCACGAAGTACCACGAAGAACGGCAACTGCGTTTACCGCCAAAGCGCTAAAGCGCCAAACAGACTTTGGCGCTTTGGCGGTTCGCAGTAGTTGTTTGCCGTACTTAGTGGCGCTTCGTGGCCCTTCGTGGTTCCAACGCTGTTGCTGTCTCCCGCGCGGTCAGCGGGTCTTGCGGGTGAACGCCGTGTCGCCGAAGTTTACCAGCGGCACTTCATAACCGCCGCGCAGCTTGCCGCCTTTCACAAGTTCGGCGGGGTGGCTGAATTCGCCTTCAACCGCGGTGGCCTTCAGGCGCTGTTCCCACTGCTTCTTTTCCGGGCTCCACTCGAAGATCCCGAACACGCGCGGCAGCAGCAGCTCGGGCTGCTTGGCATCGGTCAGGTTGGCCAGCGCTGTGAACTTGGCGGGATCAAACATCAGCTCGGTTTCGCTGGCGCCGCGCCCGTTGCTGAGCGCAAAGCGCAGCTTCGCCCGCGCCAGCGCATGCGGGAATTGCCAGTCTCCGGCGCTGCCAGACGGCAGGTCGGCCACGAAGCGTACTTCCATGCGTTCGCGGTTGCGTTCCTGTGCCAGCAGCTCAAGCGTCAGCGTGCGCAACGTTTTCTCAAGCTCGGCGCGCTTTGCGGCGTCGGTTTCAGCTTGTACCAGCGCCTCATTGGCCGCGATGTCCTGCTGCAGCTTCTTCACGCGGGGTTCATCCAGGTAGGCGCCCAGCTTCTCGTACACCCACACCCTCCGGGTCGTGCCGTTGAACGGGTCGTGGTGCGTGTCGCGGCCGCGAAAACGCAGCCCGCCGGTTTCCGGTGTGCGTTGAACTCCGCTCAAGAGCAGCAGCTTGCGCGTTTCCAGCTGCGTCACGAGGTCGTCGTAAGCCTTGCCCGCGTTGGTGCCGCTTTTCCTGGCAAGCTCGGTGGTCTTGATGTCGCTGCACGACCAGTACTCGTCGCCGTCGCGGGTGCCGTTGCCGCTGAGCGCCTGGACGATCCAGTCTCCGCTGAGGCTGTCTTCTGTGCGGATCCGGCCCTTGCCGCCGCGGCCGCGGTTGCCGAAGATTTCGATGTAGCGACCCTTCTTTTCGTTCTGGCCGTCGTTGGCGGCGACTTCGATGTCAAAGGCCAGCAGTGTGCTGCCCACGGGGCGTCCCAGGCTGCGTTCGACCTCATCAAAGCGCGCGACCATGCGGCTGAGCCGCGCCAGCAGCGCCGGGTTGCGCATGCTGTCGGCGCCGTCCCAGTTCAGGATCTGCAAAGTGTGCCGCAGCATCGGGCTTGGGCCGGCCGGGTTGGCCACGGGCTCCAGCAGCGCGACAATGCCGTCGCCGCAATCCAGCAACCCGCCGTGGCCTTCGGTGGACCAGATCGCGAGCTGGATCACGCGCTCTTCGGTGCGGCCGTCTTTGGTCGGCACGTACTGCAGCAGCTTCAGCTCATTGCGGCGGTCAACCTTCACGACCCCGCAGGCGCGGCTGATCTCGCCGCCGGTGGCGAGACCGCGAAAGGCCACAAAGCGCGCGACTTCGACGACATCGGTGGCAGCCAGCTCGGCCGCCGGTTTAGCGGCGCGCTGTTCAACGACGACTTCCTTGCCCAATTCGCGCGCCACCAGCAGGCCCAGCCCCGAAGGCTCGGCCAGCAGCGTGCGGGTGTAGTTGTCGGGCGGGAAGTTGCCCGCCAGCAGCTCCATGGGCGCGGCCGGCACGCCCTTGGGGGCTGCCAGCAGCATAAGTTTGCCGGGCTGGGGCGCGTGGCTTTCGGAGGCATAGCCAGAAAACTTGGGATCAGCCATTGGCACGCGCGGCAGCCTGGCGGCGTCCCAGGCGATGCAGGCCAGGGTTGACGCGTCAAGCCACACCGGCCGCGCCCAGGTGGCGATGCTGCTTTCGCCGGTCTGTGTCCAGTCACTGGTGCGGAACACCCGAAGTGTGATGCGAAACGCGCCGGGCGTGTCGGTGGAAGTGAACGCACGGAAGCAGACATGCGCGCCGTCAGGCGAAACTGCCGGGCACTCAAGGTATTGCGCGCTGCCCAGCATGATCGCCGATGCCGGCACGGTGCCGTCACCGGCAAGGCCGTCGCCCACGCGCAGCACCTGCGTGTAGCCGCGCTTCAACGACAGGCGCGGGTCGTAGTGCAGCACATGCAACTGGCCATTGATAAGGAAGGGGTCGTGCAGCGTGCGTTTGAAACCCATGCTGCGGTCGCCCGACAGCACGTCGGTGACGCGGGTGTACTTGCTTGTGGCCGCATCAAAACGCCACAGGTCAGTCTGCGGATAGGTGCCCGAAGGCGCGCCGTCGTACGGCCACGCCTGCAGGTCGGGCACAGGCAGGCCGGGGTCATTGGCGTATTCGCTGAAGCCCGCGCCGCCCTGATGATACGGGTTCTCGAGCAGCAGCCAGGTGGATCCGCCACTGGCGACAGCAATGTCATTGGCGCAAAGCGGCGTGGTCAGGGCCAGCAGCAGAATCAGAAAACGCATGCGAAGGGTCCCGTCCGGATGATGCAAAGCCCCATCATATAGTACGAAGCGATGGGGTGGTGGGTTCCGGTAAATGGGTCGGGTGTTTGGGGTTGGGGGCTCGGGTTAGGGGAGCGGCGATCGCTCAACTAGCTCGTCCCAACCTCCCGCCCCCCTCTCCCCGCCCCAAAACCCATCTCCGAACCTCCAACCTCCAACCTCCAACCTCCATGAGCCACCGCCCCACTACCTGCAACCCCGCTTGCTCCCTATAACAACGCCATGTTTGTTGACGAACACTTGATCACGGTCAGGGGCGGCAAGGGCGGCGACGGCGTCACCACCTTCCGCCGCGAGTCATTTGCCCCGCGCGGCGGCCCCGACGGCGGAGACGGCGGCGACGGCGGCGCGGTCATCTTCGTGGCCAGCCACCACCTGAACGGCCTGGGACACCTGCAACTGCTGCACGAAATCCGCGCCGAAGGCGGCACCAACGGCAAGGGCACCCAGAAAGCCGGCCACAAAGGCAAGGACCGCTACGTCGAAGTGCCCGTGGGCACGCAGATTTACGTGATTCACCCGCCGCGCAAGGAAGCAGCCCCCCGGGACGCTGAACACGGGCCCGACGGCGCCGAAACCGATGAAGCGGATGTCGAAGAATCCGACGCCGAGCCCGAAGTCGACCCCGCCTACACCGAAGAAGGCGCATCCGGCGAAGGCCCCGGCGAATTCGACCCCACCATCAGCCACACCGAACTTTTCGCCGACCTGGACCAGCCCGGCATGGAAGTGATTGTCGCGCGCGGCGGGCGCGGCGGCTTCGGCAACAAACACTTCGCCAGCGCCACCAACCAGACCCCGCGCGAGCACACCCCCGGCCGCCCAGGCCAGGTGCGCCAGTTGAAGCTGGTGGTGAAGTTGATCGCCGACGTCGGCCTGCTGGGCCTGCCCAACGCGGGCAAAAGCACCCTGCTGGCACGCTGCACCCGCGCGCGGCCGAAAATCGCGGCCTACCCGTTCACGACGCTTTCGCCCTACCTGGGCATCGTCGAAATGGGGCCGGAAAGCCGCTTTGTGATGGCTGACATACCCGGCCTGATTGAAGGCGCCAGCGAGGGCAAGGGCCTTGGCCACCAGTTCCTGCGCCACGTGGAACGCACCCGCGTGCTGCTGCACCTGCTGGATGCCAGCGAACGCAGCGTCGAAGAACTCAAGCACGACCACGACGTCATCGTCGGCGAACTTGAGAAGTTCAGCCCGGCCCTAGCCGCCAAGCCCCGCCTGCTGGCCGTAAACAAGGCCGACGTGCCCGGTGTAGCCGAAAAGGCCGAAGAACTGGCAGCAATGCTGGGGCGCGAGGTGCTGGTGCTAAGCGGTGTAAGCGGCCAGGGTTTGAAGCCCCTGCTGGCGCGGATCTGGACAGAATTGAAGGCCCAGACCCCGGCCCCGGCCGAATCAGCCGACGAATGATTCGGGCGGAATTCTCCAACGCACGGCCGTCCTTTGGCGTATCAACCCGTGGAGGGTGCGATGCGCAACCAGGGAAATTCACGCAAGAACAACCAGGGTGTGGTACTGGTTTCGATGCTGGTTTTGCTGTTGATCGCGGGTGCGGGGACCTGGGTGCTGTTCGGGACCGCCGGGGGCACCAAGGACAAGCCCCGGTACATAAAGCCCAGTGCACCTCAGGTTGAAAGCACGCGCTAGCATGCGCGGGCTGGCTGGGTAGAGTAGTCGGGCTCATTTTCGCGGGTTGCTAACGCGTATGCCGGTGAGGGCGTCATGGCTATGAAAGGTCCACAAGTCGCGATGCTGGTGTGGCTGGGTAACCTGGCCGTGCTGGGTATTGGCGGGTTGCTGGGCTACCAGTTCTACACCAGCGCGGAAGACACGCGCTCAGCCATTGATGCCGCTCGTGAGAACCCGCGCACCACGGAAAAACTGATCAAGTGGCAGGACACCGTCAAGTCGGGCTCAGAAAGCAAGCACGCGCTGCTGGAAGAGACCTTCCTTTCGCCGCGTGAACGGCCAAAGCCACCACCGCCGAAGCCCGACCCCGACCCCAAGCCTCAGCCGCCAAAACCGGACAAAACCGATGAGCAGCTGGCCAAGGAAGTCGAGGACTGGCTGAACCGCGAGTTCATGCTGGACCGCCTTTGGTACGGTCCGCCGTCACTGGCGTCGGCCAAGGTGATCGCCAACCCGGGCGGTAAGGCAATGCTGATCCTGCGCCCCGAGTTCAACTTCAAGACCGAATACTCAAAGCCCGAGTACGCCAAAGAGAAGCTTGCGCCACTGGGCAAGCTGGACATCACGGTGCTGGCCATTGAGCGCGACCACGTGCTGATGAAGGCGCCCACCATCGACACCGACCCCAAATACAAGGGCAAGTATTTCGACGTGAAGCTCAAGCTGAAGGAAACCACCAACTTCAAGCCCGACGGCAAGCTGGGCAAGAAGGGCGCCATCGTCGGCGGCAACACCCGCCTGCCGATGCCCAAAGAGCCCGTGCCGGCACCGCCGAGCCCGGATGAAGAAGACACCCGGCCTCGCGAATCAGTGTACGACGAAGCCAATGACATGTGGACGATCGGCCGCGATGACTACCAGGGCCTGGATGTGGACGAACTGGCCAAGTACGCCAAGGTGGTCCACGACCGCGAAGGCAAGCCGCTGGGCATCCAGATCAGCGACGAAATCCCTGAAGACAACGTCATCGTCTCACGCGGTGGCCGCCGCGGCGACATCATCAAGGCCATCAACGGCAAGCCCGTGGCCAGCATGAGTGACGTGCGCCGCGTGGTGCGCGAGCAATACAACGCGGGCATCGAAGAGTTCCGCGTTGACCTTGAGCGCGACGGCGTACCGATGCAGAAGGTCTTCCGCGCCCCCGCCAAAAAGAAAACCGACAAGTAACCCAGCCAGCCCAAAAAACCCCGGCCCCGCGCCGGGGTTTTAATTGCCACACCGCCAAGCAAAGGCGGGCACGAAACGGCAACTGCGTTGGAACCACGAAGCGCCACGAAGAACCACTAAGAACGGCAAGGGCTTTGGAACCACGGGTGAACATGCGTGGCTGCAACAGCGATTCAAACGGAGTTACAGAGTCACAGAGAATTGCTGTTGTAGTTCACAACAAATGCAGTCCTCAGTTCCTCAGTGACTCTGTTTGCAATGCCGTTGTAGTCCTTCGTGGTACTTCGTGGCGCTTCGTGGGAAAACGCAGTTGATCGCATGGCCAGTCTCTGGAATGGGTGTCGCGTGGCCGCGCGTTGCTACAATGCCCGTGGAGAACCTGATGGACTGCCAGTGCTGCAACCGCAAGAAGGCCACCGTGCGCATCTGCGATCTTGAGGACAACTCAATCGCCGAGCAGCACAACGTTTGCGCCGATTGCTTCGCGCTGGTCAAGCGCTACCTGTTCGATATGGCCCGCCCGCTGGCCGCCACCGCCGACATCGTCCGCGAAGTCCAATCGCTGCTGAACGCCGACCAGACCGCGCTGGCCCTGCCCGAAAACCCCGGCGCGCTGGCGCCAATTGCCAGCAACGTCCCGGTCTGCCCCGAATGCGGCATGACCTTGGCCGACTTCAAAGCCCGCGGCCGCTTCGGTTGCCCGCGCGATTACGAAGTGTTTGCCGAACACCTGGACCCTTTGTTCGAGCGCATTCACGATGTGCAGCCCCCGCGCCACAAAGGCCGCACGCCTGATGCGTTGGAAGGCCGCGACGTGATCGTGGCGCGCACCCGGCAACTGGCGCAGTTGCGAGAACGCCTGGAAGCAGCCGTGCGCGAAGAGAACTTCGAGCTGGCAGCACGCCTGCGCGACGAAATCAACGAGCTGCAGGGCAAGGACATCACACGGGCATGAGCGACATCGCCGACAACTTCCCGCACCTTCTGGGCGAATGGCTCAAAGGCACCGGCCCCGAAAGCGACGTGGTCGTCAGCACCCGCGTGCGCTTTGCCCGCAACATCCAGGGCTTCCCATTCACCGGCCGCGGCGACGCCACCCAGCGTGAGGCCGTCTTGACCATGGTCAACAGCGCACTGCGCCGCGTGCACCTGGACCGCAGCGTGGTCAGCCTGCAACTCGACAAGCTTGAGGGCATCGCCCGCGACGTACTGGTCGAACGCCACCTGATCAGCCGCGAGCTGGCCTCGGGCGAAGGCCCGCGCGGCGTGACGTACGGCCGCGGCGAAATGCTCAGCATCATGGTGAATGAAGAAGATCACCTGCGGCTGCAATGGATCAAGGCCGGCTTTGACCCCGAACGCGCCTGGAAAGCCCTGTGCAAGGTGGACCGCGCGCTTGAGAAAGTGCTGCCTTACGCGTTCTCGGAACGTTACGGCTACCTCACCGCCTGCCCCACTAACGTAGGCACCGGTATGCGCGTCAGCGTCATGGTGCACCTGCCCGCGCTGACGCTGAAAGAACACATCGAAAAGGTCTACAACGCCGCCAAGCGCATGAACCACGCGGTGCGCGGCCTGTACGGCGAAGGCACCCGGGCTTACGGCGACATGTACCAGATCAGCAACCAGGCCACACTCGGCCGCACTGAGGAAGACATTCTTGAAAGTGTCGGCCGCATCGTGCCCAAGATTCTTGAGTACGAACGCCAGACCCGCGCGCAGCTTTACACAGAAGACCGTGGTCTGCTTGAAGACAAAGTGATGCGTGCACTGGCGCTGCTGCGCAACGCGCGCCGGTTGAACGTGCAGGAGATGATGAGCCAGCTTTCGATGCTGCGGCTGGGCATCGACATGGGCGTAGTCAGCGACATCACACTTCGCACGGTGAACGAGTTGTTCCTGCTGGGCCAGCCCAGCCACCTGATGCGCAAGGAAGGCCGCACACTCAACGCCGCCGAACGCGACGAACTGCGCGCTCGTATGGTCCGCAGCATGCTCGCGCACGGAGAGAATTAGAGGTGCGGTGTTCTGTGCCCGGTGCCCGGTGCTCGGTACTGAACTGATTCAGCTCGCGAGTCCGTTACCCCGAACCTCGAAACTTGAATCACGAAACCCGAAACCCAAATCCCTAACCCCCGACCCCCAGTCCCCACCCCATGCCCACCTACGCCGATCCTTCCCGACTGTTCACCATCGAGCTGCCTGAGGGCTTCCGCCGCGACGAACGCGCCAAGAAATCGCTCGTCTTCCGCCACGACAACCTGGACGGCGCCATCACCATCAGCTGCCTGCGCCATCGCCTCGACAACGCCGAGATCAACCTGTTCGACGCGCTGCCAAGTCGCGACAACATGCAAAACGTGAGCCGCGGCATCGTGCGCGACATGAATTTCGTCTACGGCGAATACGAAGGCGAACTCATGAACGCCCCTGAGGCCTGGCGCTGGTGGACCTTCCAGCGCGGGCCCGTCGGCGTCGTCGTCAGCTTCAACGGCAGCCCCGACGCCGATGATGAGCAGCGCGAGCTGGTCGATTCTCTCGTCGCCGGCATCGACATCGTCGACCGCCCGCCCCGCGGCGGCGAAGACTTCACCGCGCTCGCTGCCGACATCTACGCCGAAACCCTCAAGACCGCGAGGCCGCAGATCAGCAAGCCCTTTGAGCTTGCCGCCGACGGCCGCAGCGTTCTGCGCCTTGAGAACGCGTACCTTGAATACCTGCGCGCCTGGGAGGCCGACCACGGCGCCGACGCCGCCGTCACCCTGCGCGCCTGGATTGAGCGGCTGTGGGGCGAATCCAGCCGCCCGCTGGAACCCTTTGAACACACCCGCGCGCTGCTGTACCCGGTGGTGAAACCCGCCGGCTTCGGCCGCGACACCCGGGTGCCGATCCTGCGTCGCACGCTGGTCGCGCGCGAACTGGAATTGCTGGTGGCCGTCGATACCGGCCGCACCCTGCGCTTTGTGAGTGAAGAAGACCTCGCGCGCTGGGAAGGCACCACGGAAGACGACGTGTATTTCTACGCGCGCGAAAACCTGCTGGCGCTCAGTGAAGATCTGCAGTTACAGGCCATCGCGGACCAGAGCGGCAAGCCGCGCATGGTGGTGTTCGAAACCCGCGACAGCCACGACGCCAGCCGGGTGATCCTGCCCAACCTGCACGAAAAGCTGTCGTCGGTGCTGGGGCCGGAGCTGCTGGTGGGTATCCCGAACCGCGACTTCATGATCGTGCTGGATGCCTCAGACCCCGAGCTGGTCGAAAACGTCCGCGCCCAGGTCAAGCGCGACGCCGAAACCCAGGCCTACGCGATCAGCCCCAAGCTGTACAAGCTGACGAAAGAAGGGCTCGCGGCCGGGGCTTAGGGCTTGGGGTTCGGGAGAGCAGGCTCAAGACACCAACTCAATCGCCGGGCACAGGCACTGAGCGCAGGGCACTGAATCCCGGCCTCACTTCCTTCGTTTGTTCGACTTCGCGGGTTTCGCGGCGGCCCGGATCTTGGCGATCACGGCCGGGGCCTCAGCCGGCACATGGAAAATGGAGCTGCGGGCGGCGGCGCAGATTGCTGCCACGGCGGGATGCTTGATCTTGCGCTCGACCGAGATGGCGTAGAACTGCTGCTTGATGGTAGGCACCTGGCCAACTACCACGACTCCGTACTGTTTCTGCACTTCAGCCTGCATCACGCTGGGGATGGCAAACACGCCCTTGCCCGCCTTGCCGAATTCTTTGGCGAGTGCCCCGTCTTCGCACTCGGCAATGACCCGCGGTCGTATCGCCGTGTCTTCAAACCATGAATACAGCGCGCGACTGACCGCGGCCTCGGAACCGGGCATTACAAACGGAACGCCCTCAAGCGACGCGGGGAACTTCGCGCGCAAAGGGGCCGAGACTTCCGACGTGGCCAGCAACGTGGTGCTACATTCACCAAGCAGGTGGCTGTACACGCGTACGGCAGCACCGGCACCGACAGGGCGGTCCGCGATGACAACGTCGATGCGGTGCAAGGCAAGCTCGGCCAGGAATTCGTCCAGCGACATGTCTGAGCGGCACGAAATCATGATGCCCTTGCCCAGGTCAAACGCCGGCTCCAGGAAGCGACGCACCAGTGAAGGCGGCTGGATACCCGCCACGCCGACAATCACCCGTATGGCCGAGTCGCCCGCATGGCCCTTGATCGCGGCCACGAAGTCCCGGCCCAGTGAGAATATTTCGTCGGCATAGCGAAACGCGACTTGCCCGCTTTCTGTCATTACCAGGTTGCGCCCGCGCCGCGCGAACAATTTGACACCTAACGATGCCTCCAGACGCTGAATCTGCGCGCTGATCGTGGGGTGTGCCAGCCGCAGCTTCTCGCCAGCTTTGACGATTGTGCCTTCACGTGCCACAACCCAGAAATAATAAAAGTGGTGATAGTTGAGCCAGTCCATCGTGACAGCATATGTAGCCTTTTGCGTTCCTACGCAACAAATCTAGCTATTAGTTCCCGGTGGTCACGCGCGGTACAACTACAGGCGGAACAGGCAAGAATCGTTGCACGACGCACAGCATCCACCCGGAGTTGCCATGAAAGTCAGCATACGCGGCAAGAATGTTGCTATCCCGGATTCTCTCAAGAAGGCAATCGCGGAACGTGTGGGTCTGGCGTTGGGCGGCCTTGCGGACCGCATTGCGCTGGTCATGGTCTGCATCACGGGCCCACCCGCCACGGCCGCCGGCAAGCCAACCGCCTGCCGCGTCGAGATCACGATCACCCGCAACCTCAGGGTTGAAACGACCCACGTCGATCCGCTGGTCGCCGTAAAGGTCGCCCTGGAAAGCGCGCAGCGCAAGGTCTCCAGGATGCTCCGTCACGAATTCGACTCCGGCGACTTCGGTGCGTCCCCAAAGCGCCCTGCCCGCATCTAGCGGCTGCGTCCTGAAAGCCGGAATTTCGGCACCCTGCGGCACCACGGAAATGCCCCTTCGGCGTCTTCGTTCCCTTGCGGCGCAAGGCTTTCACGACATGTAGGGCCGGCCTACATGATCTGCCTTTGCTTTCTAATAGTGGAATCGGCAGGGGCGACGTATCACGCGTCCAGCAAAGACGGGCGGCAGCATCACGCGGGGGAACCAACCATGAACAAGGAATTGCAGCGATCGATAGAAATCGCCGACGGAATCAAGTCGGGCGCCCTGTGGGTGAACCCGGACCTGGCAGACGAGATTGCAGAACTGCTGTACGCGCTGGCAGGTGAGGTTGAGGCCCAGCCTCGCTGTGACAGGGCCGTCACGCTCGCGCTCACGTACTACAGCGAGCCGCACCTCTACTACGTGCCGGTGTCCGGCAACAACCCGATTCTGGACGGCGGCCTGCGGGCCCGCACCGCGATGCGCTACCTGCATGGCACTTGCCCGCGCCCGCAATGGCGTCCGATCAAGAAGGGAGTGACGGTATGAACAACAGAGTCGGAGGCACGCTTTGGACGGTAGCAGTTGTGCTGCTGGTGCTGTGGTTGGCCGGGCTTATTGCCGGGTCCACCTTTGGCGGACTGATCCACATTCTGCTCGTCCTGATCGTGCTGGCCGTGATCATCTCAATCATCCCTCGCCGTGGATGACCGTGGCACTACCCGACCACTCACAAAGACAACAGGTAAACTATGACACCCACACGAAAGGCCTCGTCGCCCGGGCGTACCGCTGACAAGCGCTCCAAGCCCCCGGCCTCAGCCCAGACAGCGACACCCGGGCCGACCAACCCGATGTACGTGGATGAACTGGTGGAGCGCAAGACCCGCAAGGTCGCCAAACCGAAGTCCCTGCAGCACTGGGTCAGTGCGGAGCGCGAGCGGCGACGAACGTGCAGAAAGCTGCGCGCTGCCGAAGAGGGCCTGTCAAGAGAAGAGTAAGCCAACAAGACAACAGAGGATAATGACTATGAGAATGCTGACTTCGCTGGGTGGACTGCTGCTGGTGCTGGGAATCATCGGTGTGATCTGGGGAATCGTAGTGATGTATGAAGACCGCGACACGATCGACCTGGGCCGCGACGCCGAAATCGTAATCGATGACGGCGATTTCCCGCCCATCGGAGTCGCAAGCGCCATCGTCGGCGGTGTTGGACTGGCCATGATCGCCGTCGGCAGCCTCGCCGGGCGCAGGTCGCGGTAACCCCGCCCAAGCCTGTCTTCCCGACCCGACGCTGGACTTGAAAAGACTGAATATTTGCTGTTCCCTCCAATAAGAAAGCCATGAATATGACTATGACTCGGACAATTGTTACAGGCCTGCTGGCCATGATGCTCCTGATCGTCGCGGGATGTGCCGACGACGACAACGGTGGCGGCAGCAGCAACAAAAAGGACTCAACGGCACCAATAGTACTCTCCAGCTTCCCTGCCAGCGGTGCCACTTCCGTTGCGCTGAACACCAACATCATCGCCCGCTTCAGCGAGGCGATGAAGGCATCCACCATCGCCGGCACCGCCAACTTCACGCTGACGGGCCCGGGTGCCACCCCCGTCGTGGGTACCGTGAGCTATGACGCCGTCAACTTCGTGGCCGACTTTCTGCCGGCCGCAAATCTGGCCGCTTCCACCCTGTTCACCGCCAATATCACGGTCAGCGTGGAAGACCTGGCGGGCAATAACCTGCTGCTTCCTTACTCCTGGACGTTCACGACCGGAACAACCACTGACGCCACGGCGCCCACGGTCGTGTCCGTGATCCCGGCCGATATGGCCACATCCGTGCCGCTGAACCAGCTTGTCACCGCCACCTTCAGCGAAACGATGGATTCCGCGACACTCACAATCGCTTCATTCACGGTAATGAATGGCATTACGCCCATCGCCGGTGACGTGTCGTGCCCCGGCACCACGGCCACCTTTGCGCCCTCGGCCAACCTGCCGCCGAACGCAAGCCTGACTGCCCGCATCACCACCGCCGCCAAGGACCTGGCAGGCAACCCCATCGCTGCTGACTTTGTTTGGGTCTTCCAGACCGGCACGGCGACTGCCGCCGGCCCGGCACCCGTCGTTCTGGGAACCGCCGCCAACTATGTGATCCTGGCCAAGTCCGGCGTCTCCACCACCGGCACCACCGCAGTCACTGGCGACATCGGCCTCAGCCCCGCCGACCAGACCTTCCTGACCGGCTTCTCTGAGACCATGGACGTCACCAACGTGTTCTCCACTTCATCTGTCGTCACCGGCCAGCTGTTTGCCGCTGACTACGCTGTCCCAACCCCCGCTACCCTGACCACCGCCATTCTCGACATGCAGACGGCATACACCGATGCGGCCGGCCGACTGCTGCCCGACACGACGGACCTTGGAGCGGGCTCGATCAACGGGATCACCTTCACCCCGGGCCTGCACAAGTGGGGCACGGGCGTCAACATCTCGGGCGGTATCACCATCTCAGGTGGCGCCAATGATGTCTGGATCTTCCAGGTTGCAGGCACCCTGACCGTCGGCAGCGGCGCAATCATCACGCTGACTGGCGGCGCGAAGGCCGAGAACATCTTCTGGCAGGTCTCCGGCCAGGCAACTTTCGGCACGACTTCAGACTTCAAGGGCATCGTCCTGTGCCAGACCGCAATCGTGCTGCAAAACGGCACCATCTTCAACGGCCGCGCCCTTGCCCAGACCGCGGTCACGCTTGATGCCACAGCGATCACCCAGCCGTAAGCAACCGCCACTCGCCAAGCCGACACCCGTGACGATGTTCCGTCACGGGTGTCGCGCTGTTTCCGGGCCACTGCCCACAGCCCCGCCCAAGCATCGCGCGCGCCGGGCGTTTTTGCTACAACGTCTGGTCCGCCCGGGGGTTGCCTCGGGCTGATTGGTGCACGCTAACCTGGAAACGTCATGGGCCGCACAAAAACCGCATCGCGCGAAGTCGCCAAATCCACGCCTCCGAACTATCCCGGCCACGAACGAGCCTGGCACCTGCTTTCACTGGGCCGCCTGATCGACAACGAGGCCCCCAACTTCCTGCGCAAGGCCATGGGCTGGAGCTACCACGCGCCCAACGCCGGCCACGACGCGATCCAGCTTGCGCTGGGCTGCACCTTCCGCCCGGGTAAGGATTTCCTGTTTCCCTATTACCGCGACCTGACCACCGCGCTTGCCGGCGGCATCAACGCCAAGGAAATCATCCTCAACGGCCTCAGCCGCGATGAAGACGTCGCCGGCGGCGGCCGCCACATGAGCAACCACTTCGCCAAGCAAAGCATCGGCATCCAGAACGTAAGCTCGTGCGTAAGCAACCACATCCAGCACGCCGCGGGCCTCGGCCGCGCGGTCAAGTACTACAACTCGGACGCCATCGTCTACTGCAGCTTCGGCGAAAGCAGCTCGGCTGAGGGCTACGTGTTCGAAGGCCTCAACGGCATCAGCAAGGAACGCCTGCCCGTCGTTACCGTGATGCAGGACAACGGCTACGGCATCAGCGTGCCCAAGCGCGACCAGAGCGCCAATACCTGCCTGGCCCAGAACTTCGCCGGCATCGACGGCGTCAAAGTATGGGAAGTCGACGGCCGCGATGTCATGGCCTGCTTCCAGGCCATGCATGAGGCCGCCGAGTACGCCGCTGCCGGCAAGGGCGCGCCCATCGTGTACGCCTATTGCGCGCGCATCGGCAGCCACAGCAACAGCGACGCCCACCACCTGTATCGCGATGAGGCCGAACTGGCCGAGGCCCGCACCCGCGACCCGCTTCCGATCTTCCGCGCCTGGCTGCTAGAGCAGGGCCTGAGCGAGAAAGACCTGCATCGCATCGAAACCAACGCGCAGCAGGAGTTCAACCTCGCGCGCGAGTACGGCGAGAAGGCACCCAAGCCTGACCCGGCCACGGCGCTCGAATTCGTGTTCCCGCCCAGCATCGAAGTCGAAGGCGACGGCGTGCCGAAGCTGGAAGGCGCGAAGCTGGTCGAGCACTTTGAAGACACGCGTGGCCGCGGCCTCACGCTGCGGCAGGGGATCAACGCGGCGTTGCGGCGCGAGTTCCGCGACAACCCCGACACGTTTTTGTGGGGCCAGGACATCGCGAACAAAGAGAAAGAGGGCATCTTTCTCGTCACGAAGGGCATGCAGGCCGAGTTCGGTCCCAAGCGCGTGTTCAACGGGCCGATTGCCGAGAACTACATTTTGGGCACCGCCAACGGCATGAGCCGCTTCAACAAGAAGCTGCGCGTGGTGGTGGAAGGCGCCGAGTTCGCCGATTACTTCTGGCCGGCCATGGACCAGTACCTCGAGTGCAGCCACGACTATTACCGCACACGCGGCCAGTTCACGCCCAACGTGCTGATCCGGTTGGCCAGCGGCGGCTACATCGGCGGCGGCCTGTACCACAGCCAGACGATTGAAGGCAGCCTCGCCAACATCCCGGGGGTAAGGATCGTGTACCCGGCGTTTGCCGACGACGCCTACGGCTTGGTGCGGACGGCGATGCAAAGCGAAGGGCCCACATTGTTCATGGAGCCCAAAGGCCTCTACAACGACCCAAGAACCCGCTGCCAGATCCCCGAAGATTTTAAGGTCCCGTTCGGTAAGGCCCGAGTAAGGCGAGAAGGCACCGACGTCGTAGTATTCGCCTACGGCAACGCCCTGATGATGGCACTAAAGGCCGCCGAAGAACTTAGTGGTGAGGGCGCCCAGCCCGCACAAGCAGTTGACCCGGCACCCGGCACCCGGCACCCGGGACCGATATCTGTAGCCGTAGTAGACCTGCGCTCCATAGTCCCCCTCGACGAAGAAACCATCCTCGAGTGGGTAAAGAAAACAGGCCGAGTAGTAATAGCCCACGAAGGCCCCGAATTCGGAGGCTTCGGCGGAGAACTAGCAGCCCTGATATCCAAGAAAGCCTTCGAACACCTCGACGCCCCAATCGAAAGGGTAGGAGCCAAATTCAGCCCAGTACCATTCAGCACGATACTGGAAGCCGAAGTCCTACCGCAGCCCAGCCGCATCGTCGAAGCAATCAAAGCAACCGCCAACTTCTAAGCGCACCCAACGGCGAAAAAGAGTGGTGTGGGCGCCTCGCCCGCACGTTGTTGCCGTTCTCCTCCGGCCGGTAGGCTCGGGGCTTTCCTCCGCCCCTCTGGGGCGGAAATGGTTTTGACCGTGTTCCACGGGTTGCGCGCTACGCGCTTCACCCGTGGCTAGAATCCTCCGCCCCTCCGAGGCGGAACGCGGCCGATCGGGAGATCGGCGTTCACGTAGCGCTGGGTTTGCGAAGCGAACGTACCGCAGGCTCGCACCGCGAGCTGAGGAACGCCTGCTCCGGCCGTGGCCGTCTCGGCCACGGTGCTTTCAAAGCGCCCGCGGGCCGGAGGCCGCGCGGGGTATGCCGGCGGGACGCCAGCGCTCCCCATGGCGGGCCCGCGCGTGACACTTCCCGGCTGGGTGTTGGCGTGGCTAGAATCCGGTGATGGCTCGATTCCCATGGTTCTGCTTTCTCCTTTGTGCGCTGTCGGCGGCCGCGTGTGGCCGCGGCGATGCCAATGTGGCAAACGCGAATGCTCCGGCGCCGGTCTTTGATCGGCCCTCCACGTTGATGGACCCGCCCCTCATCTGGCGGGAGATGCCGGACGATGAACTTGTTGGCTGGGTCATGCAGCGCAACAGGGATTGGGTCGACTTCTACGGCTACTATGCGCCCGCCCGCATGCAGCTTGCGAAACTTACCCCGGGCCAGCGTGCGCTCTACTGCTGCAAGTGGCTCGACTACGAAGTCCAGAACGGCGGCTTTTACCAGTTCTTTGGAAACAGCACCGGCATGATCGGTCCCGAGGCGCTGGAGGGCTTCAAGCTGTTCGGAATGGACGAAGCAGCCAAGGCTATTCAGGCAGCATTCGACTTTGCCAAGTTCGACCCGTACCCACGCGAGCGCAAGGAACGACACGAACGGTTACCGGACTACGACGGCGACAAGGAGAAGTGGGAGGCTCTTACCGAGGCCTACTACGACGCCGTGAAAGACAAGTCCACACCGGAAGAATACGACTACATCATTGCGGCAAAGATAGTCGCCTATATCCGCGCGCATCCAGAACAGTTCTTCAAACTCGACTAGCGGCACACACGAAGCCAGTCAGCCCGTTCTGCCCGCGACCTTCCGGTCGGGGCCCCCTGCTGTTTGTGGTGTGGACCTCCGGCCCGCGTGTCGTTGGTGATGTGGACCTCCGGTCCGCATGCTGTTGCGGTTCAGCCCCAGCGGGAGGCTGGGGGGCTTTCCTCCGCCCCTCCGGGGCGGAATTGGTGTTGACCGTGTTCCACGGGTTGCGCGCTGCGCGCTTCACCCGTGGCTAAGATCCCCCGCCCCTCCGGGGCGAACGGCGGCCGATTGGCAGATCGGTGTTCTGCGCGTGACACGGGAGCGCTGGCCCCGGGAGCGCTGGCCTCTGGCCGGCATCTGCTGTGGCCGTCCCGGCCACGGCGCATTGAAAGCACCCGCGGGCCGGAGGCCTCGCGGAGGATGCCGGCGAGACGCCAGCGCTCCCCACGTGCAGCCGGGACGGCCGCAACACGGCGGCCTTGGGGTTTTGTTGTTTGGGCTTTGTTTGTGGCGTAGGATGCGGGCCTGGAGGAAACATGCCTAGTGTTGAGCCTGCCTCGAATGGTCCCCTTCTGGTGTCCGGGGTTACCGGTTTGGTCCGCATGCGTGATGGCGCGACGCTTCCGTGCTCGGGCACTGTGGCGCTTTGTCGTTGTGGCGGGTCTTCGAACAAGCCCTTCTGCGATGGCACGCACGGCACCAATGGCTTTTCCGACGCCAAAGACCCGGATCGCGAGCCCGACCGCCGCGACACCTACGTCGGCAAGCAGATCACGGTTTTCGACAACCGCGGCCTGTGCGCCCATGCCGGCCGCTGCACCGACGGCCTGCCCCAGGTGTTCGGCCACCCGAACCCGGAGGGCGGCTTTGCTGACCCCGATGCGGCCACCCGCGACGAGATTATCGCGGTGATCAAACAGTGCCCCTCGGGCGCGCTGAGCTATGCGGTTGACGGTGTCGAGCACCGCGAACGTGGCGGGCCCCCGTTCGTGGGCGTGGCACCCAACGGGCCCTACGTGTTCAAGGGCGGCTGCGAACTCAAGGGCGTGACGATGCCGCAGGGCGGCACGCTGGATCACTTCGACCTGTGCCGCTGCGGCCGCAGCAGCAACAAACCCTTCTGCAGCGGCGCGCACTGGTACGTGCACTTCGACAAAGAGGTCCCGCCACCAGAAGACGCCGAGTAGTACCGTTGCACACATCTTGACTGCTTGGTGTTGCCGTAATGCCCCGCAGGCCGGCCGCTTTGATTTTGTTGTCTGGGTTGGCAGGCTGGGCGCATGAAGCGTTCCAAGCCGCCTCAGGATCATACCCAGGACTCGCCTGGCTCGTTCACGCTGCGGGTGATCGGGCATGTGCGCTCGCCCTACACCGAGCGCTTCGGCACCCCGCGCCAGCCCACCGTTACCGCGCAGACCTTGGCCGATGCGGCCGTGGAGGCGCGCATTGAGCTGCTGCCTGAGTTCACGCCGGCGCTGAAAGACCTGGCGGGCTTTGAGTACATCTGGGTGCTGGCGTGGATGCACCTGAACGAACACTGGAAGCCGCAAGTGGTGCCGCCGCGCGGGCCCAAAGTCGCGCGCGGCTTGTTCGCCACCCGTGCGCCGCACCGGCCGAACCCGATCGCGCTGTCGGCGCTGAAGCTGCTGGGTGTTGAGCGCAACATCGTGCGCGTGCTGGGCATTGACCTGATCGACGGCACGCCGGTGCTCGATATCAAGCCCTACGTGCCCTACGCCGACGCTTTTCCCGGGGCCAAGGCCGGCTGGCTGGACGAAATCGCGCAGGCGCCTGACGCCCCGGACCGCTTTGAAGAGTGAAGCTCTAGGCGAGTTCGCCCTGGATCACCGTGACCGCGTGGCCGCGCAGCAGCACGCGATCGCCGCGCAGTTCGCACTCGAGCTCACCGCCGCGGGGGCTGGCTTGCTCAGCGGTCAGGACCTTCTTCTTCAGGCGCGCGGCCCAGTAGGGCGTGAGTGTGCAGTGCGCGCTGCCGGTGACGTGGTCTTCGTCAACGCCCACGGCGGGCGCAAAGAAGCGCGACACGAAGTGCGTGTCTTTGGCGGGCGCGGTGACGATCACGCCGTGCACGTTCAGCATGCGCAGGGCGCGGAAGTCAGGCGTCATTTCGCGCACGAACTTTTCATCATCAAAGACCGCCAGCAGGTCGCGGGCCTTGAACACCTGTTCAGGCGCGGCACCGAGTGCCGAGATCAGCCCGGCGGGCGAATCGACGGGCTTGGCCGGGCGCGAGGGAAAGTCCATTTCATACTGCTGGCCCGCGCGCGTGATTGCCAGGTCGCCGCCCATGTACTTGAACTCGAGCTTCTTGCCGTCAAAACCGCGATGCGCGAACAGCACATGAGCGGCCGCCAGCGTGGCGTGGCCACACAGGTCCATCTCAACGATGGGCGTGAACCAGCGGATGCGCAGTTGTTTCTCGTCGGGCACGGTAAAGGCGACTTCGGGCAGCGGCAGGCTGGCGGCAATGCGCTGCATTTCGCGGGCACCGGGCCAGCGCGGCATCAGGCACACGCCGGCGGGGTTGCCGCGGCGCGGGTCACGGGTGAACGAGTTTACCTGGAAGTAAGGTACGCCCATGGCCGCAAACGATAGCATGGGCGCGGGCGGGTACGAATAGCGTTTGGGTTTCGCGATGCCAATCCTGAAGTCAGTTGTGGTGTGGCTGGTGATCATCGCCGTGGAAACGGCCCACGGCATCGTGCGCGGGCTGTGGATCCAGCCCGCGATTGGCGACATGCCCGCGCGGCAGCTTGGCGTGCCGGTGGCCTGTGCGCTGAACTTCCTGGTGGCTTGGCTGTTCATCCGCTGGCTGAGGCCGACGGCTGGGCAGGCGCTCTGGATCGGGGCGCTGTGGGTGGTGCTGACGGTTGCCTTTGAAATCGGCCTTGGGCTGGCGCTTGGCCTGCCCTTTGCTCGCATCGCGCAGGACTACGACCTGACGCAGGGCGGGCTGATGCCGCTTGGCTTGCTGCTGCTGGGGCTCAGCCCGTGGCTGGCATTGCGACTTCGTCGCGTCACGCCAGCGCGGCCTTCAGATCGGGCAGGGCAGTGACCGGGGCCTTGCAGGCATAGTTCTCGCAGACGTAGGCCGTGGCCTTGCCGCCTTGCATGCCCTGATTGGCCGTGAACGGGATCAGCGTGTCCGTGCCGTCGCCCGGCGTGTGGCGGATCAGCAGCGTTCGCGGGTGGCCGGCCTGGCGCGTTGCATTCACCATCGCGTCGGCGGTTGCGTCGCTTGCCGGCGCGGCGATCACCACCTCGCGAGTCGGCCAGGCGAGCCATTCGAGCGCCATCAGCGCATAGCTGTGCGCGGCCGGGGCGGCGTCGATGCCGCGCGACATTGCCTTCAAGATGCGCTCGGCGTGTTGCGTGTATGTGTCGCGTTGCAGCAGCTTGCCCAGCCGCACCAGCGCCAGTGCCGCCGCGCTGTTGGTGCTGGGGATCGCGCCGTCGTAGGTTTCGCGGTGGGGCGCGATCATGCAGTCGGTTTCGTCGCTGCCGGTGAGGTGCAGCAGGCCTTCGCCTTCGTGCCAGAACAGGCCCAGCATTTCGGCGGCCAGCTTGTCGGCCTCACGCAGCCAGCGCAGGTCGAAGTCGGCCTGGTAAAGCGCAATCAACCCGTTGATCAGGAAGGCGTAATCGGCGCCGTAGGCCTTGAGGCCGGAAACACCCTTGCGATAGCGGTGCAGCAGCCGGCCGTTCGAAACGAGTGTTGCCAGCACGAAGTTCGCGGCCTCCGCGGCGGCCTTGACCCAGGCGGGTTCGCCCAGCGTGGCCCCGGCGCGGGCGAGTGCCGCGATCATCAGCCCGTTCCAGTCGGTGAGGACTTTGTCGTCGAGCAGCGGCCGCACGCGGGCGGCGCGGGCTGCCAGCAGCCTGGCCTTCCATTGCGCGACCTTGGCGCGCAGGGTTGACTCGTCAAGTCCGCGGCCGGATGCGCTTTGGGCAAGGCTGCGCGGCAGGTGCAGGATGTTTGCGCCGGTAAGCTGCCCGCTGGCTTCATCGTGATAGTTGCCGCGCTCGGTGCAGCCGAAGACGTAGCCCGCCAGGTCAGCGTCGTCGCCGAGGTGCTGCTGCAGCTCAGCCAGCGTCCAGACGTAAAACTTGCCTTCTTCGCCTTCGCTGTCGGCGTCTTCGGCGCTGTGGAAGCCGCCGGCTTCATCGCGCAGGTCGCGCAGCACGTAGGTCGCGACGTCGCGGACGATATCGGCGTGGGCGCTGTCGCCGCTGAGCAGATACGCGTCGAGATAGGCCTCGATCATGAGCGCGTTGTCGTACAGCATCTTTTCAAAGTGGGGGGTCAGCCACTCACGGTCGGTACTGTAACGGTGGAAGCCGCCGCCAACGTGGTCGTGCAGGCCGCCATCGGCCATGCACTGCAGCGTGAACAGCGCCATGTGGCGGGCTTCGGCGTCGCCCTGTTCACGGGCCCAGTGCAGCAGGCTTTGCACGCGGTGCGGCGTGGGGAACTTTGGCGCGCCGTCAAAACCGCCATGCTTGGCGTCGAAGCGCTGCACGTGCGCGGCCGCATTGGCCCGCAGGGTGTCATGGCCCAGTACGACCTCGCCGGCGGGCGTCCCCTGTGCCTGCAGCCATTCGGTGATGTGGGTGGCTTGCTCGATCAGGCGTTCACGCTGGGTGGACCACAGCTCGTGCACGCGTCGCATGATGCTGGTGAAGCCGGGGCGGCCGAAGCGGTCGTGGGGCGGGAAGTAGGTGCCCGCGGTGACGGGCTGCTTGTCGGGCGTGAGCCACAGCGACATGGGCCAGCCGCCGCGCCCGTCGTTGAGGGCCTGGGTCACGGCCATGTAGGTGGCGTCGATGTCGGGGCGTTCTTCGCGATCCACCTTGATGCAGACGAACAGCTCGTTCATCAATGCTGCGACGTCGGCGTCTTCGAAACTTTCGCGCTCCATGACGTGGCACCAGTGGCAAGTGGCGTAACCGATGCTGAGGAACACGAGCTTGTCTTCGGCCTTGGCCTTGGCGAACGCGGCCTCGCCCCAGGGCATCCAGTCGACGGGGTTGCGCGCGTGCTGCAGCAAGTAGGGGCTGGATTCGTGGATCAGCGCGTTGGTTTTGTGCTCAGTCATGGGCGGCTCCGGTGGGCGACGCAACGGGCACGCTACACGGATGCTCGGATGCCGCCACCGCCAGTCCGGCGGAAGCAGGGCTTGGAGTGTGGAGTGCGTTGGGGCATTATTGTGGGACGCTGCGGCGCGTTCACAGTGGTGCGTACCAAGGGCTCATGCATGAGCGACGACCCGCTTCACGAGATTCTCAAGGAATGGGAGCCTATCCCGTACAACACCGGGAAGAAGCTTGCCGCCGCACAGCAGGAAGGATTCAGGCTTCGTGCGCTGAAGCCGCTGGTCTGGTGGAAGATCGACTTCAGGCATTTTCCCGCCGAGGGCGTCTTCGGTTACGACCGGGACTGGTGCTCGCGCCATGAGGTTGAGTTCGTGACCGTCTATGAAGGCGAAGAGTTTGTGCTGATCGACCGGTGCTACTTCGGGTTCCCTGATCCGCCGCAGTATGGTCTGGCGTCGCGCCCTGCCGGGAAGCCCGATGCCAAGTGGAGCATGTGGGGCAGCTTTTGGGATTGGCCGAGTACATGGTCGGTAATGGACGCGTAGCAGGCGCGCTGCCGTCGTGGCCGAGTCGCACATCGCCATCGGTTGGTGTCGTCAGGCCCAACCGGCCATCTCTTTCAGCCCAGGCCGCAGGCCTGGGGTTATCTTCTTGAGGGCCCTGAGTGTATGGGAAGTGCCGCCCCTGCGGGGCGGTACGGCAACAGCATGCGGACCGGAGGTCCACATCACGCGCATCGCGTGATCACAGCCCATCGCGTCAGCGATGGAGGAGTCAGTGTGCACGCTCGAGTGTCTGTCCAATCCCCTCCACCGCTTGCGCGGCGGGCTGTGATTGTGCGATGTAGCTTTGGAGTGGCCCGGCCCCGCTCTTTCAGCCCGGGCTCTGCCGGAATTCTGAAGAATGTTGTCGCCCGGGAACCCGCTTGTGGGGCTGCTTTCGCCCGAACCTCGAATCTCGAATCTCGAATCTCGCGCCGTTCCCTGTGCGCCATTGTCGCTAAGGGTAGGAGATTGGCGTGACCGCCCTTGCCGACATGCACTCTGCGCTGGCTCGCGAAACTTGCGAGTTGCTGCACAACGTGCTGCGGCTTTCCGTGCGCGCCACCACCACTGCGCTCAAGCTCAATCGCGACCTCACCGAGCCTGAGCAGCGCACCCTGATTGAAGGCTTCCGCGCGGCCGCCATGGCCCTGGACGTCACCAAACACGCCGCCCAGCGCGAGCGCTTTGGCCTGTCGCAATACTTTCCGCCGCAACTGGTGAGCAACCTGATCCAGGCCGGGCGTGTGCTGGCGCAGAACACCGCGCTGCTGGAAAAGCGCCGCGACCGCTTCGTGCTCGAGTTCCAGTTGCGGCTGCGCCAGCGCCTTGAAAAGCAACTGCAACCGAAGGATCGCGAAGCCGCAGAAGCCAACGCAGAAACCACACAAGACGACGACGGCGAGCCGCGAATCACGTTCACGGCACAGCCTTCGCCGGATCAGGGCTACACGGCGCTGACGATCCTCGACGGCCGCTACGACGAGATCAAGGAAGCCCTGCGCGAGGCCGCGGCCGAAGAAGCCGCCGAGATCCGGGCACTGAAGGCCGAAGAGAAGGCGGCCGCAGAAGCCATTGAGCCGCCGGAGCCCGCCCCGCAATCCCCGTACAACCAGTACTACACGCCCGAGAAGGCAGCGCGGATGAGCGCCGAGTTCCTGGCCGCCAAGACCCGCTACGAGCGCTACGAAGTCGTAAAGCGCCAAGCCCAGGAAATGTTCCGCGACTACCTGCTGAACCCACCCAAACGAGACACGACAGGCCCACCCGAGTAGCGCGGGGTTGGAGGTTGGAGGTTCGAGGTTCGAGGTTGGAGGTTGGAGTTTCGAGTTTCGGGGTTGGAGGTTCGAGGTTGGGGGTTCGAGGTTGAAGGTTCGGGAAACAACAAACACGCCACCCCGGGAAACCGGGGCGGCGGCAATTTGGCAACGTGGCACGCGCGTCCCGCGCGTGAGTGCCGGCGGCGTCCGCCGCCGGGGGCGGAACTGCAACAGCGTGCGGGCGGGGCGCCCACACCACGTTCCGGATGGAAGCCGGTGCCGCGGGCGGTCCCCAGCTTTTCGGGCTTGTCACTGCACACACCCGGAATCCTCCGCCAGTGTGTTCGCCTGGCAGCCCCGCAGGGGCGGATTACTCGTAGCCCGGCGCGCAGCGCCGGGTTGGCCTTTCTGGAGGCTCCTGAACCAGGGCTCTCGCATCAAGCCTCCAAGCTCCAAGCCCGCCGCTACTTTGTTTTCTTGATGAAGACGCCGTTCCAGTCGGCCGGTGGCGGCACCTCGAGATAGTCCTCGCAGCGCTGGGTGTAGAGCCGGCTGGGGTTGATTTCGTCCTGGTCCTGCACCATCTCGTGCTTTTCGGCGCGGCGGAAGTGCTCGAGCGCATTCTCGAACTGCCGGTCGCGAAACAGTTGCACGCCCTGGTTGAAGTCGCCGAGCATCTCCTGCACGAATCCCGGCACGGTCAAGTCGCCCACGAGCTCGAACACTTCCACCGGCTCGGTCTTGCCCTTGACCACGATCAGGTCAATCGGCCGCGTGGTGAACTGGCCGCGAATCAGTTTTTCGGTGTTCTGGCCGATCAGGATTTCCGTGCCGTATTCCTTGCACTGGGGCTCAAGGCGCGCGCCCAGGTTCACGGCGTCGCCCATGACGGTGTAGGCAAAGCGCTTGCTGCTGCCCATGTTGCCGACGGTCATCAGCCCGCTGTTGATGCCCGCGCGCGCCAGCAGCACGCTGCCGTCGGGCTTGATCAATTGCGGCGCGATGCCGCGCACGGCGTCGGCGAAAATGCCCTGCATGCGCTGCAGCTCCGTGCGGCAGGCCAAAGCGCCCTGGCAGGCGCGCACGGCGTGGTCGGCCATGTCCTGCGGCGCGCCCCAGAACACCATGATCGCGTCGCCGATGTATTTGTCGACGACGCCGCCCGTGGCCAGCATCAGGTCGGTCATGCGCTCAAGGTAGATGTTCAGCAGCTCGACCAGTCGCTCGGGGTTGTTGGCGCCCAGCGTTTCCGTGACCGTGGTGAAGCCCGCTACGTCGCTGAAGAAGACCGTCATCTCGCGGTTCTCGCCGCCCAGCTTCAGGCTGCCGGGGTTCTTGATCACGTAATCCAGCAGCTCGCGGCCCATGTACTGGCGCGCAAAGGCCTCGCGCTGGCGGCGCTGGCGGCCTTCGGTCAGGGCCTTGGCGATGGACCCGTTGCCGAAGCCGATGAACAACCCGGCCAGCGGCGCGGTCACGTGAAAGAAATGCTGTTGCGTGAACGCGACCCAGCCCAGCACCAGCACCAGCAGCGCCAGCAGCACCGTCAGCAGCAGCCCGTTGCGCAGCCGCCCGGCCAGCATCACGGTCAGCACCGTCAGCAGCGTGCCGCCCAGCGCCATCAGCCACGCCAGCCAGCGCGGGCTTTCGGTCATGTGGTCGTTGTTCTTCAGGTTGTCGAACTCGGTGGCGATGATGTGCGTGCCCTGCGTCGTCGCCGACATCGGCGTGGGGTGATAGTCGTATAGCGCCAGCGCCGTGCCCGCGATCATGACCACCTTGTCTTTCACCAGCGAGGCAGGCTCGCCGAACACCAGCGGGTAATCATCGCGCTGCCACTTCGCAAGCTCGGCGCGCGCGGCATCCAGTTCAGCCTTGATCTGCTTGTCGTCGGGGGCATCGCGCAGGCGCTGCTCCAGCCCAGTGATCTGCTCGCGCAGTGTGTCGCGCCGGGCGGCGGCGTGCTTGTTCTCGCGCGAGAGGTCCCAGTCGCGCAGGATGTCGGCGGCCGAAACCTCCGGGTAAAACGCGCCCGTGATGCGTCCCGGGTCAGCCGACTTCACGGCCCCGCGCGCCACGGCGGGCATCGCGCTGGCCGGTAGAAATGTCCGCCAGCGCAGCAGCATCTGCCCCTGCGCATCAACCGGGATCGTGCGGCCGAGGTATTCGCACGTGCCGTCGCTGAAGTGCAGCGCCGCGTCGCGCAGCTCGCCCTCAATTGCGTAGGCGCCGTGGGCGTCGTGGACTTTGCCGTCCCGCACGCTCAGGCCGTGGAAGCGGTCGGCAAAGGCCTGTGCGGTCATGCTGCCCTGCTGCACGTCGCGGGCGTACGAGAAGACGTACAGCCGCCACATCTCCAGGGCCACGCTGGGAAAGGGCTTGTTGCTGACGACCCCGGCCAGGTCGGCGCGGCGCATCAGGCCGTCGGTGTCGGCGAAACTCTGCACCAAGCCGACCCCGGCGACACCGCGCGGCTTGCTGGGCGTGGGCAGCGGCAGCAGCGAGCGATAGCGCGCGCGCTGGACAAACGAAGGGTCCTCGGCCGCCATGCCGGCGAATCCTTCGATGTCGGCCACGCCCGCTTCCGGGTCAGTGCGGCCGTGCTCCGCAAACGCGGGCCAGCCGTCGAGCAGCCCCGCAATCGGCGACATTGGCGTCTGGTAGGGGCCATAGCGCGCCTTCAGGGCTTCCAGCACGACATCGGCCTGAGGTCCCTGCAGCGCGGTGTGGTATGCGGGCAGCAGGCTGTCGCGCAGCTCGGGCTTGCGGGGCTGTGTGGTCAACGCGAGGCTGAGCACGACGTCGGGCCGCGCGGTGGCTTCAAGGATGAACAGGTCGTCGCTGGCGCGATCGAGCGTGAAGATGGTTTCGACACCGTCGGCGGTGGGCACATCGCGGCGGAACTCGTTGGTGTTGGGGCCCGACTCACTGAAGGCGAAATCCATCTGCACCACGCGCGCCCCGCCCTCGCGGCAGTATCGCAACAGCTTGTTGTACACGTGGCGCGGCCAGGGCCACGCGAAGCGGTCGGCGGCGTCGGCTTCAAAGGCGTCGTCACCGTATGCCAGCGCGTTTTCGTCGACGACGATCAGCAGGATGTCGGGGTCGCGCACGTCGGGGTTTTCGAAGTTGCGCACGCGGGTGTCGCGCAGCCGCAGCTCAACGGCGTCAACGGCCGAAGTCTCGCCCCAGGGTGTCATCGCCAGCGAAGTCAGCACCAGCGCGACCAGGCAGGCGACCAGCGCGGTCAACGCGCGCTGCCGGGGCTCGTGCGCGTGGCCGAAATCCTTGCGCGCCTTGCGCAGCATTTCGCCGGCGCGGACGATGGTGCTGCCCATGCCGGCCACAGCGCGGTCAATTGTGTTCTGCCTGGCCATGGCGCCACGATAGTAAATGCGTCGCCTGCGGGTATGTGCTTGGCGGCACACGTTGCTAAGCTCGCGCACATGGCAGATTCCCGGACTGAGCTGCTGCGCGCCAAAACGGTGCAGGAGGCGATGTTGCCGCCTTCGCCCGCCATTGCGGGCGTTGAGATCGCGTCCAGTTACCGTGCCTGCGACCACGTCGGGGGCGACTTCTACGACTTCGTGATCGTGGACCCCGGCCGCCTCGGCATCGTGATGGCCGACGTATCGGGCCACGGCACTGCAGCGGCACTGGTGATGGCGGCTGCCAAGAAGGCGCTGCAACTGTTCGGGCAGGGGTGTCCCAGCCCGCGCGAAGCGATCCTTGCCGCCAACGACAACCTGCTGCGCGAGATCCCGCGCGGGATGTTCGTAAGTGTCTTCTACGGCGTGCTGGATCTGGCCACGCGCAAGTTCACATTCGTGCGCGCCGGGCATAACCCGCTGTATGTACTGCGTGGCGGCGAGCTGCAGACATTCCGGCCAGAGGGCACGGTGCTGGGCGTGATGGCGTCAGCGACGCTGGGCGAGCGGCTAAAGGAAGAAGAGATCGCGCTGCAGCAGGACGACGCCGTCGTGATCTACACCGACGGCCTGACGGAGGCCATGGACCCCTCGCGCGCGATGTATGGTGATGATCGGCTCGAGAAAGTCTTGCGGGAGTCCGCGGGCCTGACCGCCAATGCCGTGATTGGCGCGCTGCGCGGCGACGTGGACACTTTCCGCGCCGGCACACCCCGCAACGATGACGAAGCACTGGTCGTGCTGCGGATGCTTGAGCCGTCGGCTGAAACGCCGGTGTTGGGCGCCGACGACCCCGGGGCCACGCCGGGCAACCTGCCGCCGGGCACCGCCAAGCTGATCGGCCGCGACCGCGAACTGACCGAGCTGCTGGGGCTGCTGGGCGGCGACTTCCGCATCGTGACGCTGACCGGTGCCGCCGGCATCGGCAAGACACGCGCCGCGCTGGGTGCCGCGCTGCTGGCACAAGGCGCGTTCCGCGCCGGGGCCTGGCTGGTGGACCTGGGCGAAGAGCGCGACCTCGAAGGCATCTGCAAACAGACCGGCAAGGCACTCGGCGTTGACCTGACGCGGGGCGACCCGCTGCAGCGCATCGCGCATGCCCTGCAGGGCCGCACCCGCGCCCGCAATGGACGGCTGCTGCTGCTGCTCGATAACTGCGACCGCTGCCGCGAACCTGTGCTTGAGGCCGTGGCTGCATGGCAGCAGGCCGCACCGGGCGTCGTGGCACTGGCGACCTGCCGTTCGCCGCTGGGGGCCCCGGGCGAAAAAGCCTACGCGCTGCGCCCGCTGGAGATGCCGCGCCGCAAGCAGACCGCGCGCATCGGCCCGGTCGATGACGCCACCATGCGCAGCCTGGCGGCCACGCCCGCTGTGGCGCTGTTCGTGGCCCGCGCCCGCGAGCGCGACCCGGGCTTTGAGATCACCGCCGAAAACGCTGACGCGATCGGCCAGTTGTGCGTGCGCCTCGACGGCCTGCCGCTGGCGCTGGAGCTGGCGGCCGCGCGCGCCAAGGTGCTGACGCCGCAGCAGATGTTGCAGCGCCTGAGCCAGCGGTTTGCGCTGTTGCGCGACCAGCGCGGCGCCAGCCGCCAGAGTACGCTGCAAGGCGCGATTGGCTGGAGCTGGGAGCTGCTGACCCCGGCCGAGCGCAGCACGCTGGCGCAACTCAGTGTCTGCCGCGGCGGCTTTTTCCTCGAGTTGGCCGAACACGTGGTGAACCTGTCGGCCTTTCCCGACGCGCCGATGGCCATGGACATTGTCGAAAGCCTGCGCGACAAAAGCCTGCTGGAAGCGCAGGAGTACCCGCTGCTGGGCGGCGAGCGGCGCTTTTGGATGTACGAATCGATCCGCGCGTTTGCCCACGAACAGCTGGCCGCGACCGGCAGCGCGCCCGCCACGGTCCAGCGCTGGCGCACGGCGCTTGCTAACTACGCCCGCGACATCTGGAAGGCCCAGGATTCCGGCCTGCTGGACCAGCACCGCCTGCGCCTGCAGCTTGAGGCCGAAGCACTGGCCGAGATCGGCCGCACCGGCAACGATGAAACCGCATGCTGGGCGGGGCTTATCGCGGGCAGCACTTTGACGCGTCAAGGCGCCGTGGCAACCAGCAAGGGGCTGCTTGAGCGCGTGTACGCAATGTGCCCGCCTGGTGAGCTGCGCGACCGTGCTGCCGTAGTGCTGGGCATGGCCACGGTCTACGCCGACCCGGCCGGTGCCGAGAACCTGCTGCGCAGTGTCGAGCGCACGTCGCCCCAGTTTGCCGAGGCGCTGATCGCGCTGGGCCACACCTACCAGAACCGCGGCAACGGCCTGAAGATGCGCGAGGTGATGGACGAAGTGGCAAAGCTGCCCAGCCACACGCCGCGCCAGAAGGCGCAATTGCACGCCGGGCGCGGCAACGCCTGCGTCATGACCGGCGAGCTGGATGAAGCAATGAAACATTACCAGGACGCGCTGGTCGCGGCCGACGGGCTGGGCGACAACATGCTGACGGGGCAGATCATCGGCAACCTCGGCGTGATCCACAACATGCGCGGCGACCGCGAACGCGCGATCACCGAGTTCAATCGTGCGCTGGACCTGATGCAGTCGCAGGGCCACCAGTTGGCCGAAAGCTACTGGCTGGTGAACCTCGGCGTCGTGTTCCTGCAGACCGGCAAACTGCCTGAGGCCGAACGTCACCTGAAGCGCGCGCTGATGCTCGGGCGCGAAAACGGCCTGCGTGAAGTAGAAAGCACGACACTGTCCACGCTGTCGGAGATTGAAGAACGCCGGGGCAACATGCCGCGCGCGCTCGAAATGGCCGAGCAGGCGTACAAGATGGACGAAGACATCGGCAACGCGCGCGCCCAGGCCACGCATTTGTCGCATCTGCTGCAACTGCGCTACAAGATGGGCATGCGCGAGGGATTCATAGAAGGGTTGCGCAAGGCGCTTTCATTGTGCGAGGGCGTGGGGGATCGCGCGGGCACGGCCGAGCACACGTTCCAGCTTGGGGATGCGCTGCTGCGCGAGTTCAAGCAGACGCGCGACAGTACCACGCTGGCCGAGGCGACCGCATTGTTCGAGCGCGCGCGCAAGCACTTCGCCGGCATCGGCAACCCGGACCGCCTGCATGTCGTCGCGGCACAGGCCGAGGCCGCGCTGGAGGCGGGTCAGCGCGCCAAGGCGCTTGAGCTTGCGGAACTGGCGCTGAAACAGAAAGCGGCCTCAACGGGTGAGGAAGAGGCGCACGCGCGGGCGCTGGGGGTAAAGCAGCGCGCGTCACAGGAGTAACAGGGACTGGATGGGTATCCGCTTGGGGTTGCGGGCTGTGGTCTACAGTCGACGGTCGACAGTTCACGGTAACTGCGGATGTTTGCAGTAACTGTAGACTGTGAACCGTTGACCGTAGACCTGCTTCCTGACCCCGGTGGTCGCGCGGTTGACCGCAAACAGACATAACAGGAACCGCACATGGCAACCGGACTGCAGATTGAATTGACGTACAAGGCCTCGCACTTCGTGTCGAGGCTCGATCACCCCGTGCACAGCAACCCGCATTATCACACGTGGCTGGTGGTGGTGCGGATCGCAGGCACGCTGGACGCGCACACGGTGCAGGAGTGGATGCACCACACCGCCCCGCACTTCGGCGAACACGGCGACATGGGGGTGGAAGACATCGCCGACTGGTGGCTCGAGCAAGCCCGCGAGCGCTGGGACAAACCAGGCATCCGGGTAATGGGAGTATCCGTGATGCGAGAAGACGGAATCGGGGCCTGGTCCGAAGCATAGAGCCGCGAGGCCGGAATCGCCCCAGGCCCCAAGCCCGAAGCCCCAATCTACGCTCGTTCCCACTTGCCTTCGAGCAGCAGTTCAAACGGGCGGTACTGCGATTTGTACTCCATCGCCCCGCAACCTTGCACCCAGTAGCCCAGGTAAAAGTGCGGGATCGATTTGCGCCGGCAGAACTCAATCTCCTGCAGCACGCTGTACACGCCGATGCTGCGGCCGGCCTCATCAGGCTCAAAGAAGTGGTATACGCTGCTGAGGCTGCGGTGGCTTGCGTCGCAGATGCTGACGCCGAGCAGCTTGCCGGCCTTGTCGCGATACTCGAACTCGAGGGTGGCGACGCAGCTTGAGTACAAGAATTCGCGCAGGCTTTCCATGTCGCTTCCCTGCGGGCTTTCGGCGTGCTGGGCCTTGAGATAGCGCCGGTACACGTCGTGCTTTTCGGCCGTCAGATCAGGCGAGCTCACATTCAGCGTCACGTCGGTGTTGCGCCGCAGCACCCGGCGCTGGCTCTTGCTGGGCTTGAAATCGGCCACCGGCACGCGGATCGGCACGCAGCGCTTGCAGCCGGCGCAGGCCGTGCGGTACAGAATGTTGCCGCTGCGGCGAAAACCCCGGTCCATCAGTTCATGGTAAGCCGCCGGGCTGACCTGCCATGCCAGCCACGCTTCTTCCGTGGCGACGCGGCCGGGCAGATAGCTGCACTCGTGCGAATGCTTGCCCAGGGCCACGGCGTGCGGCCCGATCAGCGTCTCGAGTGTAAGGCGATTCGCGCCCATGGGGAAAGTATAGCGCGCGGGCAATGCGCTTCGCGCCGGGAAAATGCTACCAGCCCAGGCGCTCTTGCTCGTTCCAGGTTTCGCGCAGGATGCTGCCGTAGCGTTCAAAGCGGCCGGCATCGAGGGTGCCGGCCTCAACCGCGGCCTTCACGCCACAGCCGGGTTCATGGCGATGGGTGCAGGTGCTGAAGCGGCATTGCTCGCGGAAAGGCGCGAAATCGGGGTAGTACAGCGCAATCTCGTGCAGCTCGAGGTTCCAGAATCCGAAGTCGCGCACGCCGGGCGTATCGACCACGAAGCCGCCGGCAAAGCGCAGCAGGCTGGCGTGGGTGGTGGTGTGCCGGCCTTCGCCTTCACCGTCCACTTCGCCGACACGCAGGTTCAGGCCGGGCTGCATCGCGTTCAGCAGTGATGACTTGCCCACGCCGCTGGGCCCGGCAAACACCGCGGTCTTGCCCGCGAACAAGCCCGGCAGCGCGCCAAGCTCGCCACGCAGGGCGCTGACCACATGCACGTCGCAGACCTTGGCGTATGTGTCGCGAAGCCCATCCAGCGTGCCAGCCGCGAGCTCAGCTTTGTTGATTACCAGCACCGGCGTCAGCCCCTGGCTGAAGGCGCTGATCAGCAGCCGGTCGGCGGTGATTAACTGGTCGCCCAGCATGTCGGCGGCGCACACGATCACCAGCAGCTCGACGTTGGCCGCCAGCACCTGGCGCTGGCGCGGGTGGCGCGGGTGCGAGCGATACAGCTCGGTCACGCGCTCGGCCACCGAATCAATCTGGCCCTCGCGCTGTTCGGTGCCTTGTACGGTGTCAAAGCTGACCCGGTCGCCTACCACGATGGGGCTGCGTTCGGTTCGCTTGCCGATCTTCATCCGGCCGCGCACGGCACAGGTCCACTCCACGCCGTCTACGTCAACGTAGGCGTGGTGGCCGTGCAGTCGAACGACGGTACCGGTCATCATGCCCACAGCATTACATGGGAATGGCCAAACACCCAGACCCGTGCCCAATTGCCGCGCTTTCGCTACCATGCCGCCATGTCACTTCGGGCCAAGATCGCGATTGGTGTGCTCGCTGCCACGGCGGTGCTGGCCGTGGCGCTGGCCTATCTCGGGCTTGAGGCCAAGGGCAAGCTGGACCAGGCCACCGACGCGCAGCGCGAACAGTTTGAGCAGCGCTTCAAAGACTTCAGCGACGAGCAGCACCGGCTGGCCGTGAAATCGCTGCAGGATCTCGTGCTCGGGCAGCTTTCCAAGATCATCAACCTGCCCCGCAGCGAAATCAGCACGGAGCTGCGCGACTCCCAAAACGGCATGAAAGAAACCGCCATCATCGAGCGCCTCGACAACGGCACGCTCGAGATGCAGGTGCTGAAGCCGCAAGGCAGCCGCGCCGAGCTTACCGACGAAGAACGCCGCGAGGCCGAAGCCGTCTTCAACTCAGGCCAGCACCGCTTTTTTGGCGACGTGCTGTTTCATCCCTACGACCCCGATGGCCGCCCGCAGTTGCGTTACGTGCTGCGATTGAAGCTGGATATCCCGCCGCTGAAGCAGCCTGACTTGCCCCGCCCCGCATCGGCCGATTTGGGGCCGCTGGTGGTGGCCGCTTTCACGACGCTGGCGCTGGCGATGCTGGCGGTGTTCGTGATGCTGATGTTCGCGCTGCGCAAGTTCGTGCTTGAGCCGCTGGGCAACGTGCTGGAAGACAGCGAGCGCATCGTGAAGGGCGAGGGCGGCCTGGAAGTGCGCGGCTTCAAAGGCGGCAAGGATATCGAAACGCTGGTCACGGCCTTCAACGCGATGTTCAGCGAACTCAAGGCCTACCAGTCTGACTTGGAAGGCAAGGTCAAGTCTGCTACGCGCACGATCAAGCAGCAGCAGCAGAGCCTCGTGATTGCGCAGCGCCTCGCGGCCACGGGCACGCTTGCGGCCGGCCTTGCCCATGAGGTGAACAACCCGCTGTCGGGTATGCTGAATGCCGCGCGCCGCCTGAAGAAGCGCGAAGGGCTTGATGAGAGGCAGAAGGATTACATTGAACTGATTGAGGAAGGCCTGCAGCGCATCGAGAACCTGATGAAGCAGATTCTCGATTTCTCGCGCCGCCGCGACATGAAGCCCGAACGCTTCGACCCCGAAAGCGCGTTCCGCCGTGCGCTGCCGCTCGTGCGCCACCGGCTGGAAAAGAAAGAGCTGCGGCTGGAAGAAGACATCCAGAAAGAGCTGCCGCAACTCTACGGCAACGAAGAGGAAATCGGGCAGGTGGTGATGAACCTGCTGATCAACGCCATCGACGCCGCACCCGAAGGCGGCGCGGTCCGCATCACGATCCGCGAAGAAGGCGGCGGCGTGGCCATCGCCATCGACGACAGCGGCAGCGGCGTGCCCGACGAAATCCGCGGCCGCATCTTCGACCCGTTCTTCACCACGAAAGAGCCCGGCAAGGGTACAGGCCTGGGCCTCAGCATCGTGCACACGATCATCGACAACCACGGCGGCACCATCGACGTGGACCGCAGCGAGCTGCTCGGCGGCGCCAGATTCACGATCAAGCTGCCGCCAGCCAGCAAACGCGAAAGCACCCGCCAGATCGAAGTAGCCTGATCGCCACCAATACAGCAGGCACCCGCACGCAGTTGTCGCCAGTGGTTTGGCCCCCAGCCTGCACTTGCGGTCCAGTGCATTGCGTTCCAGCCAGGGCATGCGCCGTCGGAAGGATGCCGATCTCACGTGCAGCCGGTGCGGGCGCTGCACGCACGGTGTCGGCATCCCCGGGCTGCCTTCCAAATTGCTCACGGCCTTGGAATGGCAATTGGGCTTGGCGTGGGCGATACTGTGCTCGTTACAGATGCAGCACAGCCGGGAGGCCCCATGCAGAACGTACCGTACCAGACCCCCTACACGCCCCAGAGCCCTTACCAGGCCTTGCCCGCGACCCAGTTTGCGCCCACGGACCAGACCATGTCCGCGCTCGCGATACTCGGGCTGGCGCTGTCGTTGTTCACCTGCATGCCGATTGGACTGTTCACCGGCCCCATGGCCCTTGCGCGGGCGTCCAGGGCCGAAGAACGCGTGGCCCAGGGCCTGCACCCGCAGAGTCACCTCAGCGACATCCGCAACGCGCGCATCTGCGCCTGGATTGGCATCGCACTGTGCGTGCCCTTTGCCTTGGCGGTCGTTGGCGTGATCGTGATGCTGCTTGGCGCGAGTCTGGCCTGAACGGCCGCCCGTTAGTCCGCATTACTCGGGCTTGTTCAGCTTCAGCCCGAACACGCCGGCGATGCGCGCGCGCGTGAGTTTGCGCTTGAGCTTGCGCAGCATGGACTGGTCGCCGCATTCCTGCACGGCTTTGGTGTGGGCCTCGCGGGCATCATCCACGCGGCCGAGCCAGAGCAAGTGCTTTACGTGTTCGTCGTAGATACGCGCGCGCTGGATTGCAAACGCGGCTTTATCGAAGCGCGGGTGCGACGCGAACTCGGCCTCAAAGTCGCGCAACACTCCCAGCTTGATGTGGTCGCGCTTGAGGTCGCCTTCGGTGCCGCCGGCGCGGCTCATGGTTTTGGGCGGGGTGCAGATCGTGGTCAGCGGCTGCTTCACGGCCAAAAACTGGAACTCGAGCGCGACCTTCAGGTTGTAGTGCGTGTCCATGAAGTTGGGGTAGGGCGCGAACCCGCCGCACTTGTCATAGACGCGCCTGTGCACCATCAGCGTCTGCACGTGGGCGCGGGTGTCGCCCGTGCACAGGGTAGGGAAGACCCAGCCCTGCTGCATCTGCTCAGGCCGCGGTTTGGGCTGGTCGGGTTTGCCATCGTGCACATATTGCGTGAAGCTGACGCCGAAGTCGGGTGTGGCCAGCATTGCGTTCACTTGCACTTCGACCTTGGCGGGAAACCACGGGTCGTCGTCATCGTCGTAGGCCAGGAACTCGCCCTTGGCCAGCTCAAGCGCACGGGTGCGCGCGTTGCCGAGCCCGCCATTGGGCGTCTCGACGCAGCGGTAGGCAACGCCCGCCTGCTCAGCCGCCGGGCGGAAGCTTTCCAGCACTTCTTGCGTATTGTCGCCGCTGCCGTCGTTGATCACGATCAGTTCCAGCGGCCGCCAGCTTTGGGCCAGCACGGCGTTGATCGCGGTCCCCACAAGCTCGGGGCGCTTGTAGGTGGGGATCATCGCGCTGACCAGCGGCTTGCTCATGGCTGCCCCAGCGTAAGCTGCAGCCCGGCCGCGATGTCCACTTCGGCGCTGAAGCCCAGCACGCGGCGGGCGCGTGCGGTGTCGGCCCACGAGTGGCGGATGTCGCCCGGGCGCTCCGGCTGCGATTCAATCACCGGCTCAATGCCCAGCACGCGGCCCAGGGCGTCGGCCAGGTGCAGCAGGCTGATCGCCTGGCCGGTACCGATGTTGAACGCGCGGCCGCGCAGGGGTTCTTTACACGTCAAGGCGCGCAGGAATGCGCGGGCAATGTCTCTGACGTGGATGTAATCGCGGGTTTGCCCGCCGTCGCCGAAGACGGTCACAGGCTGGCCCCGTCGCAGGCGGTCGGCAAACAGCGTGATCACGCCCGAGTATGCCGCATCGGGCCGCTGGCGCGCGCCGTACACGTTGAACAGGCGAAGGCTGCCGCCATCCAGTCCGTCGTGGGCAAAGGCCCGCACGTACATTTCGGCTGCGGCCTTGGCGGCGCCGTAGGGGCTAAGCGGGTCCAGCGCCATGTCTTCGCCCACCGGCGCCTTGGGCGTTTCGCCGTACACGGCGGCTGCGCTGGCAAGCACAAAGCGAGTGGCCCTGGCGTGCCTGGCCGCGTGCAGCAGGTTGATCGTGGTCGTGACGGTGTCGCGGTGGCAGCGCGCTGGGTCGCGCATACTGCCGGGCACGCTGGCGTAGGCCGCAAGGTGCAGCACATGGCTGGCGCCCGCACACGCCTGCTCGCAGAACGCGGGCTCGGCCAGGTCGCCCGTGAGCAAGCTGAAATCCGGGTGCTGCCTTGCATCAGCCAGGTTGCCGGCATGGCCCGTGGAAAGGTTGTCAGCGCCGCGCACCGTGAAGCCGGCCTGCAACAAGGCGTCGCAGACGTGGCTGCCGATGAAGCCGGATGCGCCGGTGACGAGGATTGTGCCCGTGTCGCTCACGCCGCAAGTAAACCAGCGCGGCGCGGCCCGGTAAAGCGCGCCCGCGACAGCGCAACGCACCGATGCTAGTCTTACGACCGAGACTGCCATGCAAGACGTGCTTGTTTCCGCGATCATTCCGACATTCAACCGCAGCGACCTTCTGCCGCGCTCGGTGCGGTCGGTGCTTGCCCAGACCTACCGCCCCCTTGAACTCGTGGTCATGGACGACGGCAGCACCGACGACACCCCGGCCGTCATGCAGGCATTGGCTGCAGAGGCTGCGCAGGTCGGCGTGAGCTTCAAGCCGCTGCGCCAGGAAAACGCCGGGCTTTCGGCCGCACGCAACGCCGCCGTGCAGCAGGCCGGCGGCGAGTTCGTGGCCTTCCTCGACGACGACGACACCTGGTACCCCGAAAAGCTGACGCGCCAGATGGCACTGCTGGCTGAAACCGGGGCGGACATCGCCTCATGCTTCATCGCCAAGCAAAAGGCCCCCGGCCGCATCAAGACCTACCCCAGCTCGGCCGAGCGGCTGCTGAAGGGCCGCAACGTGGAGGCCGTGACACGCGGCAAGCAAAGCGCGCACACCAACAGCATCGTGGTGCGGCGTGAGCTGTACATCGCCACCGGCGGCTTTGACACGCGGCTGCGAAACAAGATGGACCATGAGTGGCTGATGCGCATGGTGCACCACGGCACGTACGCTTCGGTGCCCGAAGTGCTCGGCACCTATGAGCGTACCCCGGGTTCGATGATCAGCGCGGAAACCTGGGAAAAACAGCTGCGCCGCCACGAGATGTCGCGGCTGTGCGTGGCCCTGGTGAAAGAAAAGTGCGCGCACCTGCCTACCTGGAACGAAGACGCCTGGCGTGACCGCGTCGCGCGCGAGGTGGGCGGGTCTGTCAGGCACTTCCTGCTGCGGCGCGACTTTGCGGGCGCGCGCGAACGGCTGGCGCTGATCCAGCAGATGTCCGGTGTCACGCCGGGCCTTCGCACACTGCGCCGGCGTTACTGGAAGTACCGGATACTGGCCGCGCTGCACCTGCTCCGGCGGCCTGATCGTTGGGCTAGCGGCGCGAAACCGTCGCCTCCGGTCGCGGGGCCTCAAGCCGCGCGATAAGCGCGCGGGCATCCAGGCGCCGCGCGTCGCTTTCCTTGATGCCGTGCGCCGCAGCCGCCGTCTCGGCGTCGCGGGCGATGGCGAGGGCAGCCTGCGCAAGTCCTTCGCGTTCCAGTTTGCGGGCGATTGCCAGACGTGCGGTGGTATCAGGCGGCTGTTCCGCCCCGGCGGCCCCGCGCAGCCTTCCGGCATGGTCCCGGGTGAAGCACCGGGTGATCGTGGAGGTCTCAGCGAGCGATGTACCATCCAGGGTTTCGGCCACGGTCACCTGCAGCAACAGTGCGTCACCGTCGTCACGCCAGACGGCACTTTCACTACGTCGGTAGCGGCCGTCGGCACAGGTGACCGACGCGGTTTCGGTCAGGGCCGCGGCCTCAACGAATGCGCCGCTGTGCAGGCCAAGCAGCCTAAGCTCGTGCGACGTGCGGGTGCCCCAGCCGAGCTCATTGGTGCGGGTGCTGGTGGTGGCGGCATAGGCGCGCCCCAGGTGTTTGCGCACCGCGGGCGCAACGAAACCTTGCTGCGTCGAGAGCTCGCGGGCCAGCAGTTCCGAGTTCGCGGTGTCAAACAGGAGTGCGGCACGCTTGGTGCCGCGTTGCAACAGAACCATCGCCTCGGCCTTACCGCCGCCCTGGAAGTCGCCGCGCCCCAGCCACGCGTGGTCAAGGTCGAGGTACTTGCCCACCTCCACGCCCAGATGATCGCGCACGTCCTGCTGCAACAACGCCAGTCGGGTGAAACGCAGCGTGTCCGCGTCGTCGCCATGGATCTCGACGGCGGCAAGGTGCGAACAACAAAGCAGAAGCAGCAGCCAGCGCACGGGGCCTCCGCATGCTGTTTCGTCATGCGGTGCCCGCCAACTGAAGGGATTTACGCCGACAGGCCCAGCACCTTGCACGCGGTGGCCGTGGTGCGGCGGCTGACTTCCTCAAGGCTGAGGCCCCAGAGTTCGGCCAGTTTGGCGGCCGTGTGCTGCACAAACGCAGGCTCATTGCGGCGGCCGCGCTGAGGCTGCGGCGACAGGAAAGGCGAGTCGGTCTCGACGACCACGTCTTCGGGCGTCAACGCCAGCGCGGCGTTGCGGATCGGGTCGGCGCTCTTGTTCTTGAAGGTGATCTGGCCAGCGAAGCTGACCTTGAAGCCCAGTTCGCGCCAGCCCAGCGCTTCGTCGGGGCCGTCGCTGAAGCAGTGCGCGAATCCCTTGAAGCCGCGCGGGTGCACCTTGCGGATGATGCGTTCGCAGATCGGGAATGCGTCGCGGCTGTGGATGCACACGGGCAGGTCCAGTTCACCGGCAAGCTCAAGCTGCCGCTCAAAGGCCGCCTCCTGCGCCAGCATCGGCGAGGGCGACTTGACGGTGTCGATGCCCATTTCGCCGACCAGGATCATTTCGGGCTGGCCCAGCAACTCTCGAAACTCGGCGTGGATCGCGTCGGTGTAGTGCATCGCGTCGTAGGGGTGACAGCCCACGCTGGCGTAGACCTTGCCGGGGAAGCGCCTCGCCAGCGCCAGTGCCTCGCGGCCGCCTTCGGGCAGCATGCCGATGCACAGCATGCGCGACACGCCTGCAGCCTCGGCGCGGCCGATCATCTCGGGCAGTTCGCCGCCGTAGTCCGGAAAGTTGATGTGGCAGTGGGTGTCGAACAGCATGAGTTGGGGTCTGGGGCTTGGGGTTTGGGTACTGCGTTAATCCTGCTCGGCAAGCAGCGTTCGCGCCTTGGCTTGCCAGGCGGCGAACTCGAACTGCATGCCGGCGGGTGCCTTGGCGTCCGGGCCCAGCAGGTGCTTCTGCAAACGTTCGCGGGCCTGCTGTGCGAACTCGGGCAGGTCTTTTTCGTCGGCCCAGGCGAACTCCATCTCGGCCACATACAGGTGGTTTTCAGGCCAGTCGGGCGCGACGACCAGCGCTTGCTCAAGTTGCTTCTTGGCGTTGCGCAGGCTGCCGATGCTGGTGGGGGGGCCGGGCGCGCGCAGCAGCAGCATCCCGTACACGCGGTGGGGGCCGCCGTGATTCACGTCCTGGCCTGCGGCGATCAGCGCGGTCATGTCCTTTTCAATCTTCTTCACCGCGTCGAGGCCGTAGGTGTTGTCCAAGTCGCCAAGGAAGCCCGCCAGCACGCCGTGGTAGAACGTGGCTTCAGGGCCACTGGCAATCAGCTTCAAGGCCGTGTTCACGTAGATCAGCCCGGTGTTGGTGTGCTGCTTGCGCGCGTCCTTGCCCACCGCATGCTCGGCCAGCCATGTGCAAACGCGGGCGGCGTATACCAGGTCGGCATAGCTGTCGCTGCGGACCTTGAACGCATCGGCAAACCTTGCGGCCGCTTTCTCGACGCTTTCCGGGCTGCGCGGCGTGGTTTCGAAGGTGCTGCGGGCGTCGGCCACGAGCTTTTCGTAACTGGCTGAGTCACCGGCAGCGTTGCTCAGCGTGTTGTCAGGCACCTGGCGGCATGCGACGAACAGAACCCCGCCCATCACCAACAACAGCAGCACCGCCGAGCAGATGCCTGCCACTTGCTTGCGGGACTTGGCGGGGGTGGTCATGGCTTGAACTTCTTCAGGGCTTTCTCAAGGCGCGCGGTGTCCGGGGCGGGCATGCGCGGGGTTTGCAGCGTTTCGCCGAGTTTCTTGCCGGTTTCAGTCTGGTCCAGTGCACCGACTGCCTTTACCACGGCAGCCGACTTGTCGCCCAGGCGGCCGTCCAATTCAACCAGCAGGTCCTGCGGCAACATTTCGCTTTTCAGGCCGTGCTTGAGGGCCTTGAACTCGGCTTCCCTCGTGAAGCTGTCCAGGGTCACGCGGTCCAGCAGCAGCATGTCCGGAGCGCCCTTTTCACCGTCGATGATGGCGTAGGCGGCATCGAACAGGTTGTCGTACTGCACCCATTCCACGGGCTTGATTCCTTCCGGCGCGGGCATGACGACTTTGTTCAGCCAGTCCAGGTCGGCGGTCATGCTGGTCGCGACCTTCTTTCCGGACGGATAGGCGTCGGTGGCGGTCTTGCCGACCAGCGTGAATTGCTCGCCATCAAAGTCATTGCGGCGGGCCTCAGCAATCGCCTTCAGCTTCAGGGTGTCTTTGTGTGCCGCGTAAAAACTCGGGCTGACAATCGCGAGCGCCACGGTGGACTTCTCATCCTGCAGCAGCTTCAAGGCATCGGCGGGCTGGTTGCGAACACCGCGCCGCGCAAACGTCGCACCTGGCACCTGGTCGCCCAGCCACTTGCAAAAGCTGTCGATTGCCTCACCGGCCTGTTTGTCGGTGGCGTGTTTTTCGCCAAGCTTGTAGACGGCAAGGCCGTATTCAACGCGCACGTCTTTGGCCGGTTGGGTGGGCTTTTCCTGCGCCAGCGAAACGCCCACGATCAGCAGCAATAGTAATGGAACGCTCATACGCATGGTTGGCTCCGGCCCCGGCCCGTGCAGCATACCATGGCCCGGCATCGGCATCATCCGGCGTCCTTTACCGCATGGGCCTGCAGGCCCCGCTTTACGGACTGTTCGTAAAAGCGTGCGGCCTTGCGCCGCAGTTTGTCGCCCTGCTTGCACAACAGTGCGGCGTTGCGCCAGTGCAGCCGCAGCCAGTGGCAATCGAGCGCGATCTCGGCGGGCACCTTGCGCCGGACGGCCTCGGCGTCTTCCAGGGCTTCGCGGGCTTGCGGTTTGCGCCCGGCCAGCAGCAGCAGGTGCGCGCGCATGGCATACATCGTGAAATCAAGCCCCAGGGGCTCGCCGCGGCGCGCTGCCGTGTCCTCAGCGGCCTCACGCCAGATTGCCTGCGCGCGGGCGTGGCGGCCCTGCACTGCCGCCAGGTGGGCGCGAAGAATGCGGGTCTCGGGTCTGTCGCGATCCTGCAAAGGCTCGCACTGCCTGGCAAAGGCCTCAAGCCGCTTCTGGTTCAGGCACCATGGTGCAAGGCCGCGCAGCCTGCCCAGCAGCGGCAGCGGGCACAGCACGATCATGCCATCCAGCTCGCAACTACCTGAAACATAGCTGCCGTACGCGATGGACATGCGCAGATTCTCAGAGCCTTCGCCCTGCGCGGCGCGGGCCATGGCCGCGTGCAAGCGCTTCATGCCACGCCCGATGAAGCCCAGCTCGAGGTCAGTCCAGCCCAGGAACGCCGATGCCTGCGCGTAGATCACGCTGTCGCGCTGGTCATGCCCGAGGCTTAGAGCAGCCTTCAGCACTCCCCGCGCCTCGCGGGTGCGGCTCAAGGCGTCCAGCGTGACCGCAAGCCCGATCGCGGCGCTGATGCCCTTGGCGTCCAGCTTGCCCGAATCACCGACGCTGGCCGCAAACACGTTCTTGCGGTGCACCAGCGAGTCTTCATTGCGGCCGCAAAGCTGCATGTGGGCCGCCAGCATGGATTCGTGGCCGCGCCTGAGGATCGGGTCGGGGCACAGGCGGGCGACTTGTTCGGCCGCGCGGGCCAATTGGTTGGAGAGTTCCCTGTCGCCGGCCTTCACGGCAGCGAGCCAGTCGTCGATCACTTTGCGGTAGGTTTCGCGGGACTTTTCGGCCAGGCGGGCGCTGATGCGTTCGTGGCTCTGCATGGCCTCAGACAACTCACGCAGGGCCGCGGCCTCGGTCTTGCCGGTAAGGGCACCCAGGCGCAGCCGCGAGACGCGCTCCATGGCCTGCACCAGCTCCAGCAGGCCCTTGCCCACGGAGGCCTGGTCGGCGCGCACATCGGCGATCCAGGGCACGCCTTCGCCCAGCATCAGCCAGGCGGTGTTGACGCCGAATTCGCGGGCGATACCGGCCAGAAACGCGGCCGGGATGCGATTCCCGAGCAGATAACGGTTGACCGTGCTGCGGCGCATGCCCAACCGACGCGCAACTTCGGCCTGCGGGTAGCGGCGGGTGATTTCATGCAGGCGAGTGCGCAGGGCTTCCTCGACGGCGGATTCGCGATGCGGCATCACCCCTCCTGTCTGTACCCGAATGGGGACACCAATGTTAGCAGCGGGGTGGTCGGCTGTCCCTGTTTGCGTGGCGGCTGCGCATACTCGCGCTGCATCGACAACCAGCGGGTGGCGGCGTATACACTCGCGAGTCATCTCACAACTTCCTGGAGAGCGTTTCATGCGCAAGTTTGCCGGCGTTATGTGTGTCGTGTTTGCCCTGGCCATTGCCGGATGTTCCGGCGAGGACGAGGGCGGTGGGGGCAAGAAGGTCTCAGGCGCGCGTACGCCCCCGAGTCTGCCTTCCCTGGCCAGCGTGCGCTGGCAGACGGACGGCGGCACGGCACTCGGCCACCCGGGCTTCAGCGGCGGCCAGGCGGGCGCGATTTCAGTGTTTGCCGGTTTCGGCAGTGTGGCCCGCTACTCGGGCGAATCGCTGCCCACGCCTGCGGTAAACCTGCTGGCCTCAGCCGGCAGCACCATTAACTACACGCAGTTGCTGGCGCTGCTTACGCCAACGATCGCAGGCACGACGGCCACGTTCGACCTGCCGCCGGGTACGGGCTTCCGTCTGCCCGCCGGCTCAACGCTGGACCTGAGCGACGCCGGTGCAGGCGTGATTGACGCCGTCGAGATCACCAGCGACCAGCCGATCCGCATTGACGGAACCATTCTGACAGCTCGTGCCAGCGGCGACTCTGTGGATATTGCATTGTTCCACAACGGCGGCACTGAGCTGGGACTGGTGGTGACAGGCACGATCAATACTTCGGGGGCCACACAGCGCGCCGGCGGCAACGTCACACTCACTTCGCTGTCGTCCGTCGTGCTGACGGGCACCGTGGACTGCCGCGGCGGTGCAGCTAACACTGTGGCGATGACCAATGCCCGCGATGGCGGCAGCCTGAACGTGTTCGCACAGTTTGGCGATGTGCTGCACGCTTCGGGGGCATTCAGTGCCCGAGGTGGCGCGGCCGAGGGCAGCGGCAACGGCGGCAACGGTGGAGGAATGAGCATAACCAGCTTCGGTAATGACGACCGCGAGTTCCATGCGCACCTGCTTTCCGGCGGTGGCGCGGCCGTCAACGGTACTGCGGGGCAGGCTGGTTCCATCAACATCAGCTGGGCGGGAACCGGGACTGCTTACGTGTACGCCGACGCTTCCGGAGGCTCCACAACCGGAACCGGCGCAGCCAATGATGCCGCCTCGATTTCCCTGCTTGCTTCCACAACGACGTTCAAAGGCGCGGCATTGCTGCTGGCCAACGGTGGCTCCAGTGCCGCAGGCTCGGGCCGTCAGGGTGCCGGCATCACCGTTGTGGCGCAGAATTTTGAACTGGCCAGAATCCACGCCCGCAGCAACGGCGGCAGCGGCATCAGCGGCGGCGATGGGTCGCTGATCAATCTTCCAATCGCGGCACCGCAAGGCTCGCAGGTCCTGGATGTGGTCCTGGACCTTCAGGCCGACGGCGGCGACGGATCCATGTCCGGCGGCGCAGGTGGTGGGATCATCTGTTTCACCGGCAACTCCGCATCCGGCCGCTTCGTCGAAATCGACGCAAGCAGCACCGGCGGCGACGGTGCCACGGCGGGTAACGGTGCCAACGCAAGTTCGACCGACGTCTCGTTCGGCACCCTGAATGATGCTGAGATCACGATTGACACCAGTGGTGGCGACGGTGCCACCGCCGGCAACGCCGGCAGCTCGCAGTTTCAGGTCGTGATCGGCTCGAAGATTTCTCTCGCGCTGACGGCCGTCGGCGGTGATGGCGCCGACGCGGGCAACGGCGGCGCAACGACCGTCACCTTCATCTCGCTGACTGGCTTTACGCATACGGTGACATCCAGCGGAGGCGTGGGCACGACGACCACAGGCGGCAACGGGGGCGGTGTGACTCTGAGCGGCATGGGCTCAAACTGCCTCCTGGCGGGCAACCTCAGCTACACCATGCACGGTGGAGAGGCCACAACCGGTTCGGGGGGGAGTGCCGGAAGCACCTTCATCATTATGTCCGGCGGTCGATTCGTTGGCTCATTGAACGTCCTCGCTGATGGCGGGGCCGCGACAGCGGGCACCGGCAACGGAGGCTTCGGCGGATCACTGTTCCTGGATTACGGCACCTTTGAAGGATCGCTGGTCGTATCCATGTCGGGCGGTAACTCCGTGGGCGGCGCTGCTGGTTCTTGCCAGTCGGCGAACTTCTTCGCCAGTTCTATCAACGCATCAACGTCCCGGTTCTCTCGGTTTGAGTTGACCGGTATCGGCGGCAGCAGCGACTCAGGAAATGGTGGTAACGGCGCGTCTGTCCAGTGGTCAGCGCCCGGCGGGCTGGACTTGACGGGTGACATTGAAGTCTCAGGCGGCGACGGATCGGTGGTCAGCGGCAACGGGACCGGCGGACAGGGCGGCTTCGTGAACTTCACCGCGTCACCGAGCCCCCTGCACTTGAACCTGGACCTCGTCAGCCGTGGTGGCAACAGCCGCGGAAACGGCGACGCCCCCTCAGGCGGCGGCCAGTTCTACAGCGGCGGCCAGATGCGGTTGCGCGGAACCTACGACGTTAGTGGTGGCGATGTGCTTGGCAGCGGCAGTGGTAGTGGCGGCAGCGCCGGCACACTGAACTTCACCAGTGCATTTGACGTCCACGTCAGCGGTACGTTCGTCGGCGTCGGCGGTTCAGCTCTCGCGGGCGACCAAGGCGGTCTGGGAAGCATCGTAAACCTGAACTCCAGCCAGGGCAAAATCACCAGCACGGCCAACTACACGTTGTCCGGCGGCGCGGGCAATACCGGCAACGGCGGGACAGCGGGCAATTTCGTCCTCGACTGCCCGCAAGGCGCACTGACCGTATCGGGCCAGATCACTGCAATTGGCGGTGACTCTGCGGGTGGCACCGGTGGCATGACTGCCGGCATCCAGGTGTCCAATTGCACCAGCCTGGCCTGGACCGCCAATTACACGGGCCGCGGCGGCAACTCCGCCACGGGGCAGGGTGGCGGCGCGGGCTCGGTCAGCATGAGCGTTGGCACGGGCGGCGGCTCACTGGGCGGCACCTTCGTGCTCAATGGCGGCAACGCTGGGACCAACATGGACGGTGGTAGCACCAGTGGCTTCGGCATCGCTTCGGCCGGCACCACGTTTACCATCAGCGGCCAGCTAACCGCAAACGGAGGCACCAGTGCGGCCGGCACCGGCGGCAGCAGCACCGGCTTCTTCCTGTCTGGCACGGCCGACCTGGTCGTCAGCGGGCAGGTTCGGGTTCACGGCGGTGCCAGCACCACCGGCACTGGCGGCAACGCGGGCAACGTGAATGTCTCCGGCCCCGGCGCGCTGACGGTTTCAGGCACGATCGAAGGTTTTGGCGGCAGTGGTGCAACCGGTGCCGACGGCCCCTCGTTCAACCTGGGCAACGACGGTTCGGCCACCGTGACCCTGACTTCAACTGCACGCATCCGCGCCAACGCGGGCGCACCCGCAGGCATGCCCGGCCTGATCACCCTGGACCCCACCGGCGCGGGCCCGGCTAACCCCAACCTGGTCGAGCAAGCCGGCAGCGTTCTGGAAACGCGGAACGGTGCAGGCACCAACACCAACAACGTGACGCGCGACTAGCGCTTCGTGTACGGGACGTTCAAACCGGCGGGCTTGCGCCCGCCGGTTCTCATTTGCCAATGCAGCACTGTTCCCGTTCGGGGACAAGACTTGCACGACAATCCGTCAAGGGTGCCTCCGTTCGGGTAGGCTTACCTGCGGTGGTGGCGATGCCCGGGCTGTGTGTAAGGCCGGGCGGAGGCCGCGCGCGTGGCTGCGCCACCACCAACGACCCGGTAAGGAGACAGTCATGACCCTCTGGAAGCAAAACAACCTGATACGAGTGTTGGCGCTGTCCGCGCTGGCACTTTGCGCCCAGGCCGCGCTGGCCCAGCCATCGCTGGCGGTGCGCGACAACCTGGGCACGGTGATTCCCAGCGGTGGCACCTACGCCCAAGGCAACCACTCTGAGCCGCAGTACGGGTTCGCCATGCAGCTTCGCAACAACGGCACCTCCGACCTGAGCGTCAGCAACGTTGCCTTCACCGCCATGTCGAACTGCAACATCACCAGCAGCGGCACCTACCCCCGCATCGTGACACCCGGAACGCAGTACATCGTCAGCTCGCTCATGTTCCTGACCTCGGGGGGGCCCTACAGCGCAACCTGCACCGTCACCAGCAACGACCCGGTGACTCCCAGCTACGTGATCACGATCAGCGGGACCGCCACCAATGCGCCAAACATCCGGGTCACATGGGCCACGGGCGGCGTCAGCAACGGGGGCAGCCAGTGGATTGGCTCGCAGTACGCGCCGGCCACCAGCTTCAACGTCACCCTCACGGTGACGAACTACGCCATTGCGGCCGCAAACGACCTGGTGTTCGACGCCGTCGATTCACTGGATTTGCAGACGTCCAGCAACTGCAACGTGATGCTGCCTGCAGACCCCACGGGCTTCCTGATCCCGGGTGGCAGTCTGGACATCGTGCTCAGCGTGACGCCGACCGCTGTCGGGCCCTTCAGCTTCGTGCCGCGCGTGTACACCAACGACCCGGACACCAACCCCTGGAGCGCGACATTCGAAGGCAGCGCGACCAATGACCCGATCATGCGCGTGCTGATTGAGGGTGGATACCGCCCTCACAATTCGTCGCAGAACGTGAATGGCGCGATGGTCGGCATGGCATTCAGCATTGACTGCAGCGTGATGAACTCAGGCTCGGCAAGCCTGCAACTCACCGGCGCGCCACTTGTTGACTTCTCGGCCGAGGTCAACTGCGGCTGCGCACTGGTCACGCCCCCGGCCACACCGATTGCATCGACGGCGCAGTCCAACTTCGAGATCACTGTGACGGCGACGGCTGCCGGCAACTTCAGCTTTGACATAACCATCGAAAGCAACGACCCGGCCACCCCCAGCTATGTGGTCCACATTACGGGTACCACGGTCGGTGCACCGCAAAACTTGAACCTGCTGCTGGGCGGCAGCACGGTGGCGCACAACGGAACGCACGCGCCGACGGGGGCCGTGAAGGGCACGGCCTTCAACCTGCAGGGCGGGGTGCAGAACACCGGTGACTCGACGCTGACCCTGACCGGCACGCCGCTGGTGGCGATCAGCGCGCCGGTGAACTGCACGGTTGTGGTGCTGGTAGACCCGCTGGCCAGTGTGCCGGGCGCGCAGACTTCCACGTTCACCCTGCAGGTGACGCCCCTCGACAGCGGCACGTACTCGTTCACCATCACCGTGGCCAGCGATGACCCGGACACCCCCAGCTACGTGGCCAACGTGCTGGGCAGCGCCTCCAAGCCCGGCTCAGGCGACGACGGTGGCGATGACTCCGGCTGCTCGACCGGCTCTGGCGGCACCAGCCTGGTTTGCCTGCTTGCGTTGCTCGCACTGACCGCGCCATTGCTTCGCCGCCGCGCCTGACCCTGCCCTCGGCGTCGAACGCACTCCCGGGCCCGCGCACCCAAACCCCGCGCGCGCCCGGGAGCTTTCATTGACCCCGGGGCCGGACGGAGGAAAAGGCAGTCGCGGCATGGCGCTTCCTGTCATCTAACGATAAAAACCTCTGTTTAGCGTATATGTGCGCCGCCTGGCGCGGGGGTGTGCTGTGCCGAAAGTGCTGCTGACAAGTGTGTGCAGGCCCCTGGGTGAGGCCTATGGCGATGCGCCCAGCGTGGGCTATGAACTTCTGTACGGGCAGGTTACGCGTGCGCAGGGCATGTTCAGCCCGCGTTCGCTGCACACACAGTTCTCGCTTGATTACATCGCCTGCAACCTCGAGGCGCCGACCGTGGTACTGCAATACCCCACCCGCAATGAGCTGGTCCGCGAGCTGGCAAAGGGCTACGAATACGTCGGCATCTCGTTCATCCTGGCCACGTTTCACATCATGGAAGAGATGGTCGCCCTGATCCGAGAGCATGCGCCGAACTCCAGAATCATCCTCGGCAGCCACGGGACAGTCCTGGACGACGAAGTCCTGAAACCCTACGGCGACTACATCTGCCGCGAAGAAGGTGTGGCCTTCATGCGCCGCCTGCTCGGCGAGTCCGACCGAGCCATGCCCTACACCCACCCCATGGTGATCAATCCGCTGCGTGTGTTCGGCCAGCATGTCTCGCGTACCGGCATCGTGTTCGCCGGCCTGGGCTGCGCCAACGGTTGCGACTTCTGCTGCACCTCGCACTTCTTCAAGCGCCGCCACATTCGGCTGCTGCCCACCGGCCGCGACATCTACAACGTCGTGCGCAAGTACCACGAGATCGACCCGGACATGAACATCATGATCATGGACGAGGACTTCCTGCTGAACCGCGAACGCGCCCTGGAGTTCCGCGACTGCGTAGTCGAAGGCGGCAAGGCGATCTCGGTGTTCTGCTTCGCCAGCGTGCGCGCACTGAGCCGCTTCACCGTCACGGAGATCATGGAAATGGGCATCGACGGCACCTGGATCGGCTACGAGGGCACGCGCTCGGGCTTCGCCAAGCAGTCCGGCCGCCCGGTGGACGAAGTCTTCAACGAATTCCGCGAGCACGGCATCACCGTGCTGGCTTCGATGATCGTGGGCTTTCCGTACCAGACGCCGGAGATCATCCAGGAAGAGCTCGACGGCCTGTTGGCGCTGAAGCCTGCGTTCTCGCAGTTCCTGATCTATGGCCCGGTGCCGGGCACACCGTTCTTCGATCGCGTGAAGAAGGAAGGCCTGTTCCACAAGGAAATCGAGGAAGACCCCAAGAAGAACTACTGGCACAAGGGCACCGGCTTCTACTCGCTGGTCAGGCACGAGACCATGACCGCCCGGCAGATCGAAGACTTGCAGGCAAGTTGCTTCAAACAGGACTTCGAGCGGCTGGGACCATCCATCTACCGCGCGGTCGAAGTCTGGCTCAACGGCTACCTGAAATGGAAGGACTCCGCGATCCCGATCATGCGCAAGAAGGCCGCTCAGTATGCGCAATTCGTGCGCAGCGCCTACCCGGCCTTCCTTCCCGGTACGCTGCTGGGCCCGTCGAAAGCGGCCCGCCGCGACTTGCGCGCGCTGGTGCGGCGCATTCATGAAACCCTCGGCAAGCCCACCCTGGCCGAGCGCGCGATGGGTCTCGGTGCCGTGGCCGCGGCCGCATGGACCGCGCTGACGCTGAAGCTGAATTGGTTCCAGCATCCGCGCATGATCCGGCGCGAGTACCGCATTCCGGCTGCACCGGCGGAAACCGTGATCCCGTTCCCGGCGGAGTTCGCAACCGAAGCCTGATCCGTGCTACAGCACGTCGCGGCCACGCAGGTCTTTCCAGACGCGGTAGCCGTAGCTCAGCAGCGCGATCAGGAACAGCGGCTGGGCAAAGAAGATGAATGCCGCCATCTGGTACGGGCCGGGGTCCAGTGCGTACAGGCCGGTGATGATGAAGCCCAGCGCGGCCGCGAGGCTGGGCAGGCGCAGGTCCTTCATTCATCACCCCCGATCAGCCGCGTGTAATCCGGGTGGCCCGGTGTGCGCTGTTCGCGTGTCGGGTGCGCGCGGCCGTGACAGTTCAGGCAACTCAGGCTGTTCTCGGCCAGGCGGCCCTGCACCGTGGCGTGTGACGGCACGGCCACAAACTTCGGCGTGCCGGCGTGGCACTTCAGGCAGTTGTCGTTGTGGAAGACACCACGGAACTTGATCGGTTCTTCGTATGTACCGGTGGTGTATCGAGCGAGGTGGCGGTAGCCCTCCATTTTGGCGCGCAGGTCGCCGGCGAGGCCGTAATCGCTGTGGCACTGGAAGCACTGGTCCTTTGGGATCCAGCCGTTCTTGAAGTGGCGCGCGGCCAGGGTTTCGCTGCCGGGGTCGCGCATGTCGGTGACCATCGGCGTCATCACGTGGCAGCGGTTGCACGACTCAACGCCGTGCACACCCTCGATAGTGTGGTAGTTCGCAGCCCCCAGCGCGACTACAGGCACGGCAAACAAGGCCGCCAGCGCCAGCAGCTTGAAGAAGGCTAGCCCGGTCAGCGTCGCCACTCCGAGGTGGACTTTGCGCTCAGCCGGGATCTTGCTGAAATCAACCCGCGCCAGCCACAGGCACAGGCCAAGTCCGACCACGCTGAACACGCCCGCGAAAATCCGGAACACGTCGGACACTTCCATCACGCACCCGCCTTCCGGAACTGTACGGCGGTCAGTTTGTACTCAGGCTCACGCGAGACCGGGTCCACGTGGTCGGCGACCACTTTGTTCACCAGCAGCCGCGCGTCGTAGAAGGCCGCGAACATCAGGCCTGGCCGCATATCGGCGTCAATCACCGCGCGGCCCTGCACGTCGCCAAAGCGGCTGGTCACGACGATCATGTCGCCACTTTCGACGCCGCGTCTTGACGCGTCAACGGCGCTGACCGTGAAGCGCGCTGGGCCCGCGGCGTCGCGCAATTCGGTGATGCGGCCGGTCATCGTGCCGGTATGCCACTGCTCAAGCACGCGCCCGGTCGTGAGGTACAGCGGGAACTCGGGGCTCGGCTGCTCCGGCGAAGGCACGTAGGGGCAAAACGGAATGTGCGCGCGGTTGTCTTTGTGCCCGTAGAACTGCACGCCCATGCCGGGCTTGACCAGTGGGTCGCTGCCTTCCACAAAGCGGCGTGCGGTGCCGGGGTGCTGTTCGGTCGGGCAGGGCCATTGCAGGCCGGGCAGCGCGCGCAGCCGGTCATAGCTCATGCCCGAGAAGTCGTAGGCGCTGCCGGCGCTGAACTGCCGCCATTCATCCCACACGGCCTGCGGCGTGTGCGCCTTGATCAGCCTATCCAGGCCCAGCCGCTTGGCGAGTTCAACCAGCATCCACAGGTCGCTGCGGCATTCGCCCGGTGGCTCAAGCAGCTTGTCCACGAGCTGATAGCGGCGCTCGCCCTGGCCCAGTACGCCCTGCTTTTCGACCCACAGCGCAGCCGGCAGCAGCACGCTGGCGGCCTTGGCGGTTTCGCTGTCGGCAACGATTTCGCTTACCACGGTGAAGCATTTCTCCATGGCGGCCGCGTAGCGGTCGCTGTCGGGCATGCTCTGGCCCGGGTTGGTACACATGATCAGCGCCGCTTTCACCTGGCCTGATTCCATGGCGCGGAACAGCGACACCGCATGATGGCCGGGGTTGGGCGAAATCGTGCCGGACTCAACGCCCCACAGCTTCTCGACTTCGGCCCGGTGCTCGGGGTTCGCAACCACGCGGCCGGCGGGCAGCGCGTGCGACAATGAGCCCGTGTCGCGCACACCGCCGCAGGCGTTGGGCTGGCCGGTGACGCTGAATGGCGTGGCTCCGGGTCGGCAGATGTGTCCGGTCAGCAGGTGCAGCGCGTTCAGCATGATGTTCAGGCGCGTGCCCTGGGTGCGCTGGTTTACGCCCATGGTCCACAACGACATCGAGGCCTTGGACTTGGCGAAGCGGTGCGCCACGTGGCGGATCAGGTCGGCGCCAATACCCAACCGTGACTCCACCTTTTCGGGCGTGTACTCCGCCAGCAGCGCGCCAAACGCGGCCAGATCGATGGTGTTGCCGTCGTGGCTGAAGCGAACGTTCCGGTCGATGAAGGCCTTGTCAGTCAGCCCGTCAGCGATGATGACCTGGGCCATCGCGTTCAGCAGCAATAGGTCAGTGCCCGCGATCACTGGCAGGTGCAGGTCGCTGCGTTTGGCGGTTTCACTGCGGCGCGGGTCCACGCACACCACGAAGGCCTCGCGGCGCAGGGCGCGGCGGCGCTGCACGCGCTCCCACAGTGGCGGGTGGCAATCGTAGGGGTTGGCGCCAAAGATGAAGAAGAAATCGGCGTGGTCGATGTCTTCGTAGCTGCCAGGCGGCTCGTCTTTGCCGAAGACGGTGACATAGCCGGCCGCGGCTGAAGCCATGCAGAGGCGCGGATTGCCGTCGACGTTGTTGGTGCGCAGCCCGGCCTTAAACAGCTTGTTGGCGGTGTAGCTTTCTTCGGTGAACAACTGGCCGCTGCCGTAAAATGCCAGCGCGTCGGGGCCGTGCGCGTCACGCACTTCTTTAAACTTGCCCGCGATCAGGTCCAGCGCTTCGTCCCAGCTTGCCGGCACCAGCTCGCCGTTCTTGCGGATCATTGGGGTGGTGAGCCGCCCCTCAATCTTCGGCAGCGAGCGCAACATCGTGCCCTTCACGCAGATCACGCCCTTGTTGTGGCCGTCCTCATGCCCGCGGATATCGACCACTTCGCCGTCGCGCATGCCGACGCGGATCGTGCAGCCGGTGCCGCAGAAGCGGCAGGTTGATTTGTGCCACTCGTCGGCGGTGCCCGGCGGCACCATCAGCTCAAGGCCGCCCCAGCCGGCAAACGCGGCCGCGGTGGCCGCGCCAAGGCCGCCCATCGCCCACAGGAATTCGCGGCGATACAGGCTTTCGGGTGCCGCAGGCGGCGTCGTCTCGGGCGTCGGTTCGGTCACTGCTCTCTCCACGGGCAACTATATGGAGGGCGCGGAGGAGGGCCACCCGCTATGAAGAGACTGCGGTCATGGCAGGCTCAACGAACCGGCAGGGCGTCGGCTGCGGGCCGCGCTGGGCAGGGTCTGGCTGGTCGCGATTGGTTTCAAAGAAAGTCGGCGGCTCCCATGTCTGGCCGGTAACCAGGCGGGCCTGCTCGGCCTTGAGGTTGTAGTGCACCCAAGGGCCGCCCAGCGTACCCGCCAGCCGCGCGCGGATGCCGAACGCGCGGTACAGGTCCTTCAGCAGCGTCTTTATCTGCGCGCGCATTGCGGGGTTGCGGCGATAGTGGCGCAGAGCGCCGGCGGTCACGGCCGCCCAGGTGGTGGCCAGTTCCTTGGCCTCCCAGCGGAAGCGGTCGCGCACCCGCATGTCGGCGTGGTCGCGGTACTTCAGGAACCCGTTCAGCGTGGTGCGCACGATCCTCAGCAGGCTGGGCCCGTTGACGTCGAAGTCGCGGCGGAATGCGCGAAGCAGCATTTCGGTTTCCTGGCCGTCACGGATGTGAGGGTGAAGGTAATTGAAGCGATGCTGGCCGTGGATTTCGGGCAGGCCGCACTCGGATTCGGGCAGGATGCGCCCTTCGCGCTTGAGCTGCGCGTGCAGTTCCGTGCCCGGCAGCGGCGTGTACAGCATGAACTGGTGGAAGTCCGTCGCGTGGCTGACGGCGTAGTCAATCGCGTCGTCGATGTTCGCGGGCGTGTGTTCCTCGAGCCCGATGATGCTTGAGCCCAGCACGCGAATCCCGTGCTGCTGGAAGCCCCGCACCAGCTCAAGCGTGTTGGTGCCCTTCAGCTTGCCGTACTGGCTGTCGCGGCCTTCAAGGCCCAGCCACACCCAGGAAATCCCCAGCCTGACCAGTTCATCCAGCGTGTAGCGCTTCAGCACGTTGGCCGAACTGAACACGTAGAACGACCAGGGCTTGTTGTGCGCCTGCATGAGTTCAAGCAGACGCAGCGCGCGGGCACGGTTAAGCAAGAAGTTTTCGTCCATCACAAAGAACGAGCGCGCGCCGGAAGCATCTGCCAGTTCCCGGATCACATGGAACAGTTCATCGCCGGAGTCGTAGAAGACACGCGACTTGCCCTTGCCGCCGAACATGGCCGAAGTCGAGCAGAAGTTGCAGCCCAGCGGGCAACCCACCGACGGGATCAGCGTCACCGCGGTGTGGCCGCGTCGGTTTGGTACCTTGAGCCCGACGCTGCGGATGTTGACCGGCGTTTCGACCAGCGGGTGGCGGAAGGGCTGGTCTGCGTCTTCGCCCAGATAGCGACGGAACCAGGTGACGCCTTCGCCCTTCACGACGTGATCCGCGCCGACGCGCTGCTTCAGCCCCGGCAGGTTGGCGATGTGGCCGCCGACGACGATCTGGGCCTTGGGCAGCCAGCGGCGCACAAGCTCGCACATCTTCTTCACCTTGCCGATGTTGACGAGGATGCTGCTGATGCCCACGACGTCGTAGTGGTTGCGCGAGATCTCGGACTCAAAGCGCTCACGGGTAGGGAAGTCCAGCAGGTTGCAGGGCGCCTTGATGTTGCACTGGATCAGCATGATGCCCCAACTGCGGTGAAAGATGCGCAGGCTGAATGCGCCCTGGGTGCGGGTAACCTGGTTGTGGTAGAGCTCCATGGGGTTGATCAGGCGGCTGCCATACTCATCGTCGCGGGCGTAGGGCCCGAACACGCTGGTCAGCAGAATGCGGGTGGCGCTGCCTTTTAGGTGCTTTGGCTGTTCGGGCTCTGCGGCCTGCACGGCAGTTTCTGCGGTGAGTTGCATGCGTCCTCGCTGGGTTATTCCAGATAAAAACATTACTTTAGCGTGTTATGAGGGATAGGGACGGTGCGCCGTTGCGAAACATTCTCATTACGCTTGACACCCAATATTCGGACCTTTATATCTTGTTATAGTACGCGTGTGGCAAGCGTACCCATGGAGAGAGCCATGAACATCACCTTCACACCGCAGCAGCAGCTGCCCGACATACTGCGACAGTTCCCCCAGGTGCGACCGGTCCTGGACCGCTACGGACTGCAGGGTTGTGGTGGGCGACACGGGCCCGCAGAAAGCGTCGAGTTCTTCGCGCGCTCACACGGCGTCGGACTCGAGCAACTGATCCGCGAGATGCAGCAGGCGGCCGCAGGGCCGGCTCCAAGCGCCCCCGCGGCCAAGGCACGCTTTGCCGACGCTGCCTACCGCCCCTTCTTCATCGCGGGCATGGGCGTGTTTGTGCTGCTGGGGCTGGTGGTCGGCACCACGATGCTGGCCTGGATGGGCGGCGAGCAGTCGTTCTTTGCGCCCGGCGTTCACCGCATGAATGCCCACGCCAATGCCATGGTGTACGGGTTTGCCGGCATGTTCATCATAGGTTTCGGCTATCAGGCCCTGCCGCGCTTCCGCCACACCCAACTCTGGCGGCCGGGACTTGCCCTGGCCTCATTCCCGCTGCTGCTGATCGGGGTTGCGCTGCGCTTCAGCGGCGAGTTCTTTGGCCAGCAAGGGATTTATGAACCCGCACTGGCCGGCTGGGGCTTTGCCGCCGGAGTCGCAGGGAACCTGCTGGAGCTGGCGGCCTTCAGCCTGTTTGCGCTGGTGATGTGGAACACCCTGCGCACCGACGGCAAGCTGCGCGTCTACGAGCGCTTCGTGATGGCCTCGGCCGTCTGGTTTGCCATCAGCATCATCTTTTGTCTGGCGCTGTTCGTGGCCACCCACGCTGCGGCCGACTTTGGCGCGATGGTGGCGGCTGTGGCCACCTGGCAGGAATCTCTGCGCGCGATGCAGATGTTCGGGGGCATCGGGCTGGTGGTGCTGGGCGTGATGCTGCGCTTCCTGCCCGCTGTGTTCGGCTTCCGTGACCCCGGCGAGAAGCTGTACTCGCGCATGCTGTGGCTGATTAACGCGGGCCTGATCCTGGCGGCATTCTCCTTCCCGCTCAGCATGATCGCCAAGCGTGAGATGCTGGGCAGTGGCATGGTCGCGGCCTCCCGGGGGGCTTACAGCCTGGCCATGCTGGCGGTGGTGGTCGGCTTTGGGGCGTGCGTTGCCGCGTTTGCGCCCTGGCGGCGCGCGCGGGTCAAGGACCGCAGCATCAAGTTCGTGCGTGCGGCACACGTGTGGCTGGCGGTGACGCTGCTGCTGATCCTGTTTGAGCCGGTGTACATTGCCGCAATCCAGGGCACGTTCGGCCACGGCTATCACTCGGGCATGCGTCACGCCTACACGATCGGCTTCATGACGATGATGGTGGTGGCGGTGTCGATCAAAGTCGTGCCTAACCTCAATGGCGTGGACCCGTCGCGGCTGCGCAAGGTGTGGGCTGTCTTCCTGCTGCTGAACCTGGCCACACTGTGGCGCGTGGCAGGCGAAATCGCCGGTGACTTCGACCCCGCACTGCTGGCCGGTCTGCACTGGTCGGCGGTGCTGGCGGCCGCGGCCCTGATGCTGTGGGCCGCGCACCTGCTGCGGCTGATGCTGGCGCCGCCGCAGGGTGCTGCCCCGATGAAGACCACGGAGATCACGCCCGAAACGCGTGTGGCCGCCGTGATTGACACCTGGCCGCAGACGATGGAAGTGTTCGTGCGCCACGGCTTCAAGACGCTGCAGAACCCGGTGGCAAGACGCACCATCGCACGCGCCGTTTCGTTGGCGCACGTGTGCGCGATGAGCGACAAGGATGTGGCCGTCCTGGTGCGCGAACTGCGCGAGTCCGCCGGGCTGGCACAGCCTGCAGCCGCAGAGCCCGCAGGTTGCTGCGGGTCTTGCCACACCGAACCCGTGGTTGCCGCTGAGCCGGAACACAATTGCGGCTGCAACGAGCACGAGCACGGCCACAAGCATGGGCACGCCCACGCGCAAGAACACGCCTGTGCCTGCGCGGCTGTGGCAGAACCAACCGCCCCCGGCCTGAGTTCCGAATGGACTGTGGTCGAGACCGCACGCCGGCACCCTGCCACCGTGGCGGTGTTTGCGCGGCTGCGGATGGACGCGTGCTGCGGCGGTGCCGAAAGCATCCGCAACTCGGCACAGCACAACGGCCTGAAGGTCGAAGATGTGATGGAACAACTTGAGACAGCCATCCGGGAGGAACACCATGACGAAGCTCGAGCAACTGGCGCTTGAAGCGCCACCGATACTGATGCGTGACCCACTGGCGGAGTTTCTGGGGTTCCGCGCCGATGGTGTGCCCGTCAGCTACTCGCTGGAAGATGCGGGGCGCTACGCCGGGCACCTGTGCCCCACCGTGGCCACCGCCTTTGAGATGACGCGCTATGCGTTGCAACTGCTTTACGTGCAATCCATGCCAGTGCGCGGCGAGGTTCGCGTCACTATGGCCTCCGCTCCCGACCAGTTCGCCAACGGTCCCTTTGCCCGCGTGGTCGGCTTTGTCACCGGGGCGGCCCGCGACGATGGCTTCCGCGGCATCGCCGGGCGCTGGTCGCGTCAGAACCTGCTGCAGTTCGACCCGGCCGCGCGCCCCTTCGGCAGCGTTCTGTTCGAGCGCATCGACACCGGCACCCGTGTCAGGCTGGCCGCGAAGCCGCCCGAGCCCACCGGGGTCGGGCCACTGGTCCGCAGCGCGTTGGCGGCCATGCCAGCGCCTGACCTGCCGTTTCAGGCCGCCTGGTGCAACGGTGTTGAGGCCGTACTGGCAGCAGGCACAGCTCAGTTTGAGCGCGTAGCATGACGATCAGGCAAGCAGCATGTCGGTGATCATCTGCGCGCGGTCGCCATCGTCCAGTACGTGGTTGATGCCCGGGGCAGGATCTGCTCTTCCTTGTTGTGCTCGCCGAGCACGCCCAGAAGGTTGGTGTGCCAGCGCAGCAGTCCGTCTGCGTCGCGGCTTTCGGCACTGCTGACGATGTTGGCAACACACCCCTGAATCCGCTTGACCACCAGCGTCCGGTGTATCGCAGCTCATTGCCATGGCGACCAGCCTCGGGAGTTCGTGATGTAGCGCACGCCGGCGCACTCGTGACTTGCTACGCTCCGTAGGGGGCGACCCCGTACCTGCATCTGGTGACCATACGCACGTGGAGTTCGGCGCTTACCTCCGGTGGCTCCGTCTTCTTGGCTTGCGTTGCTGGCGGCTCCTTTCAAAGTCTCTCGCGGTTTGACTGAGTCTACCGCAGATGGCGATAGCCAGTGCCTTGCTGAACGTCCGATTGCCGAGTGTTACTCGAATCCTTCGTGGCGCGCATGACTCTAACTCCTCGACGGGGACAATGCCGTCTCCGTCGAACTAGGGGATTGCCATGAACTTCCTTACGAAAAACGAAGGTGCAATTGACCGGGTTATTCGAATCGTAGTTGGCCTAGGATTGCTCAGTCTCGTCTTTGTTGGTCCCAAGACACTCTGGGGGCTGGTTGGTATCGTTCCACTTCTTACGGGCATTGCCGGGCGTTGCCCGTTGTACGCCCTCTTGGGGATCAAGACTTGCCGGCTCAGAACGAAACCGACGAAAGACTGATCCAGCAGTCCGGTAAAGGCGATCGCGAGGCCTTCAGCGCGCTGATGCAGCGGCATCAGGCGGCAGTACTGAGGTTGTGTCGTGCGCTTGCCCGAAGCCCGGAAGCGGCCGAGGATGTGTTTCAGGAAACGTTTCTGGCCGCGTTTCGGCACGCGTCGGGATTCCGGGCCGACAGTAGTGTCCGTACATGGCTGTTCACGATCGCCAGGAACAAGGCTGCGCGGCACTACCGCCTGAAGGTCGGTGAACCGGCGAATCCTGCGTCGCTGGAATCGCTGGGGCTTGAGGCCGGCTGGGGTATCGAGGAAAATCCGCTGGCTCAGCTGGAAGCTGCTGAGTTGCGCGGGGCGCTGAAGGATGCGCTGGACCAACTGCCCGAGGAAGACCGCACGGTACTTGTACTGCGCGACCTTGAGGGTCTGAGCGGCAAAGAGGCTGCCGATGTGCTCGGCGTCGAGATCGCTGCATTAAAATCGCGTCTTCACCGTGCGAGATTGAAACTGATGGGCGCCCTGCGTCGGGAGTACCACCATGGCACATGACCGCGACGTGGCTGGGATCCGCTGCATGGAAGTCCTCCGCCACCTGTCAGAGTACTTGGACGGCGACTGCGACACGGAGGTTGCGGGCAGGATTGAGGCGCACGTGAGGGGTTGCGACTGGTGTGAACGTTTCGGCGGCAAGTTTGCGGGCACGGTGAGAAGCCTGCGCCAAAGCTTGCTCGACGACCCCGACCTTGATCGTCTGGTGCAGGACGCAATGCGCAAACTCGACGAGTAGCGCTGGTTGGGGTTCAGAAACGTGCTGAGGCCGTAATGGCAGCAGGCACAGCTCAGTTTGAGCGCGTGGCATGACGATCAGGCAAGCAGCATGTCGGTGATCATCTGCGCGCGGTCGCCATCGTCCAGCACGCGGTCGATGCCGGGATACAGGATCTGTTCTTCCTTCATGTTGTGCTCGACCAGTACGCCCAGCAGGTTGGCGTGCCAGCGCATCAGGTCATCGGCGTCTTTGCGCTCAGCGCTGCTGACGATGCCGGCCACGCACTCCTGGATGCCCTCGTGCTCCATGCGCATGACTTGGGTGGGGCCGCCGTGGTGCATGCCGGTGCGTTCTTCAAATGCCGGGAACAGCATCTTTTCTTCAATGTCGATGTGCCGCAGCAGGCCCAGCCGAAATGCCTGCACGCATTCGTTCGCGCGGGCCCAATCGCCGCCGGCGGCTGCGGACAGGCCGGTGGCCAGCGTCGCATCAAGCCGGTCGTGATCCCAGGACAGGTACTCAGTGACGCCCGGTCGCGAGGCCGTGTCGCGCGCCACCAGAGTGTACTGGCCTGGCTGGCGCGGCGAAAACCAGCATGGCAGCGGCGCGTGTTCTGCTAGGCCGCGCAGCACCGGTGTCGCGGGTTGTGGCAGCGTCAGCGTCAGTTCGGATCCCGGCTTCTGGCGCTTCAGGGTGTCAAGAATGGCGCCCAGCGCGGTGTCGCTTTCAAGGCTTCGTGCGTCAATGGTCAGCATGTTGGGTCCAGGGTTGAAGTTCAGAAGGCTGCCTATCAGAAAGTCATCAGACGGCGGACCAGCGCGTCGAGCGCGTCGGCGGGGAACAGTTGATCCATGGCGGGAAACAGGATCTCTTCTTCCTTGGCGTGATGTTCAATCGCGGCCTGCTGCATGTGCTCGCGCGCGGCGGCCACGGCGGTGGCATCGCGCGCTGTCACCGCGCGAATCAGTTGGTCGATGCCGCGGCGCACCTCGACGTGTTCGTCGCGCATGTGCGCGGTGGGGCCATCGCCGAAGCCGCCGCAGGCCTGCTCATAGGCCGGGAACAGCACTTCGTCTTCAAGGTCGGCGTGGCGTCGCAGCGCTGTCGCGTAGCACCCGGCAAGGCGGGCGGCCTCGGGCCAGTTTGCGGCCTGGGCGGCCGCATCCGTGGCGTGCAGAAGCTCTTCCATGCGCCGGTGATCCCAACCCAGATAGCCTGACACGGAGCGTGTCGCCGCCGGGTCGCGGGCGTGTACCTGCCAGCGCCAGACCTCAGGTCCGCGCTGCAGCGGGGCAAAGTCGAATCGGCCCGGGTACTCGCTGAGCAGCGCCCGCAACAGGGGTGCGGGCTCATGGGGCGCGACCACGACCATGGATTGGCCCGGCTCAAGCCCTTCCAGAATCCCGAGCACAACCCGCATTCTGGCCTCGGGGGGGAATTCGCGGGCGTCTACTTCGGCAAGTTGCATGGCTGCTTCTCCCGGCTGATTGGCTACAGATACTGGCCGCCATCCACACGCAGCACCTGACCAGTGACGTGTCCCGCAAGGCCTGAGCACAGGAACAGCACCGCGTTGGCGATGTCGGCGGGCTGCGCCAGCCTGCCCAGCAGTGATTCGTCCAGTGCGCGCTGCCGGGCCTCCTGTGGCACACCTTCGGTCATCGCGGTCTCGACCATGCCCGGCGCAACCGCGTTGACGCGAATGCCGAAGCGCCCCAGTTCGCGCGCGGCCGCCTTGGTGAAGCCGATCAGCGCGGCCTTGGAGGCGCAGTAGTTACTTTGGCCGAACTTGCCGCGCTGCCCGTTGATCGAACTTACGTTGATGATGCTGCCGCCCTTAGGCCGCATCAGCGGCGTGCACGCGCGGGTCAGGTGAAATGCGCCGTCCAGGTTCACGCGCATGACCGTGGCCCAGTCTTCGTCGCTGAGCTTCCAAAGCACGGCATCGCGTGTCACCCCGGCATTGTTCACCAGCAGGTCGGGCGCAAGCCCTTCGCTTGCAAGACACCCAGCAGCTTCATTGACGGCGCGCGAGTCGGCCACATCAAGGGCCCAGGCGCGGCCCTTGGATGCCTGCTGCAGGTCAATCGCGACCACGGTGGCGCCGTGAGCCTGCAGCAACTCAACGCAGGCCAGCCCGATGCCGCGCGCGGCACCCGTAACCCAGGCAACACGGCCCGTGAGATCAAGCGGATCAGCCGGCACCATCGCTGGCCTCCTGCGTTGCGCCCAGCTGCCCTGCTTCGCTGAGTTTGCGGTGCCGGAACGCGCCCCACAGCCCGGCGCCGATCGCGCCAGCCTGCACCGACAGCTCGTGCCTGGCCAACTTCACCGCCTTGCCGCCTTCATTCATCTTGTCGGCGATGGCGGCTGAAAGTCCCGCATCACCCGCGAGGCCGCCGGTCAGCATGATCGTGCCCTCGACCTTGATCGCGCGCAGCAGCCCGGCCACACGAACCGCCATGCTGTTGTGGATGCCGCGCAGGATGTCCGGTGTGCTGATGCCGCGGCTGACCATGTTGATCACGTCAGTCTCGGCCAGTACCGCGCAGATGCTGCTGCACTTTTCCGGGTTCTTGGCCGACAGCGACAGCGGCCCGATTTCGTCGATACTGATGCCGAGATAGCGGCTGATGTTCTCAAGGAATTGCCCGCTGCCCGACGCGCACTGGCTGGTCATCTGGTACTGCTGCACGCGGCCGGTTTCATCAAAGCGCATGGCGCGGGTATGCAGGGCACCGATATCGACGGCGCCACGGGCCTCAGGATTCAGGTACAGCGCGCCCCGCGCGTGGGTGGTCATGCCGTAGAAGTGGCCGGTGCGCCACGGGATCACGTCGCCGTCGCCCGTGGTGGCGATGTAGTCCAGCTGGTCGCGCCGGATGCCGGCTTCGCGCAGGGCGGCGGCAAGGCTTTCCTCGACCACCTCCATCACGTTGCGGCGACGGATGCGCTCGAGGTAATGGGCGCGCAGACTTTCAATGCAGTCGTCGGCCTGCACGATTGCGACCTTCACCGCGCCACTTCCTACGTCAATGCCCGCTGTAATCGCCATGGCTGCTCCTAGTTGGCGGAAACCCCGCTGCCGGCGCTGCGCAAGGCAAACGTCGCGGCACCGATCGCCCCGGTGTAAATGCTGTCTGGCGCGATGTTGATCTCGAGCGTGCCGTAGTTGTCTGAGGCCACTTCGCCCAGCGCCTTGACCGCGGCCTGGTTGCGCCCCACGCCGCCCGTGAAAGTGAACTGGTTGCGGATGCCACCACTGCGTGCCAGCAGGCTCATCGCGCGCAGGATGATCGCGCGGTGCAGCCCGGCCACGATGTCTTCGCGCGCCTGGCCGGCGGCCAGCCGGTCACGGAACTCGGCCCCCGCGAACACGGTGCAGGTACTGTTGATCTTGATCCGGCGGGTGGCGCCAAGTGCCAGCGGGCCAAGCTCGTGCAGCCCGATGTTCATTTCGTCGGCGATGTAGCCCAGGTAGCGTCCGCAACCGGCGGCGCAGCGGTCGTTCATCTGGAAACTGGTGACTACGCCGTTTTCGTCAACCTGGATCGCCTTGGTGTCCTGCCCGCCGATGTCCAGCACCGTGCGCGTGCCGGGAAACATCAGGTGTGCGCCAAGGCCGTGGCACAGGATTTCGCTGCGGATGTTTTCCTTCGGAAACGGCAGCCGCACACGCCCGTAGCCGGTGCCCACGGCGCTGACCTCGCGCATCGTGCTGCCGGCCACGCGCTGCAGGACTGTGGCCACGCCGGGGTTGGCGCGCCCGGTGCGCCCCAGTGCTGCCAGCAGCAGCTCTTCGAAGCCGCGGGTCTCTTGCTCGTTTTCGACCGGGATGATGTTGCGGTCGAACAGGCCGACCAGCCGGTCGAATGCTGGGCCGCCTTCGCGGGCGACCTGCGCCGCATGCTCGATGTAGCTGGCGCCGGCGAGGTCACGAAAGAAGTCCGAGCGCGCGCTGGCGTTGCCGGCGTACACGGCATGGGCGTCGCGTCGCACGCCCTCGAGGATCACCTCCAGCGCATGGCCCATGGCGCGCCGGTCGTCGCGGTAACGATCACTGTCCAGGTCGCGCTGGCAATGGTCCTCAAGCCGTTGCAGCTGCCCGAGAAAGCACTCAAGCCGGTAATTCGATGCCAGCGCCGCGGTAAACGCCGCGTCCTGCCCGGCCTCTTGCTCAAGGGCCCGGCCCAGCATGTCAAAGCGCGCGTTGGTGAAGGCCTCGGTGCGGGCCACGCGGGCGGCGACGTCATAGTTGCTGCGGCTGTTGGTGATGCCGCGGCCGACGATGCGGCCGTCATCGTTGACGATCACCGCCTTGGTGGTCGTGCTGCCCAGGTCAATGCCGACAAAGCAGTCCATGCTCAGCTCCTTGCCCGCTTGGCTTCGACCATCTGGAAGTAGCTTTCGAGGCGGTTCTTGATGTTGGCCGCCGAGAAATAGCGCGGGTCCACCAGGTCGCTTTCGATGAAGCCGCCGCTGCGCCCGGTGCGCTTTTCCAGTTCGCGCAGGATCAGCAGCTGCCCGGCCGAGAAGCTGTTGCAGGACTTCACGCTGTTGATCAGGAAGCCGTCAGCGGCGTATTCGTTGATGTATTTCTCAAGCAGGTTGATGCGGTCCGGCAGGTTCAGGTTCGTGTAGCAACCCATGCAGTAGTCAGCGAGCGTTTCCAGCGGCTGGTCCGGATTGTGCCGGAAGCCGCGGTCGTACAGGCCGCCGACCTTGGTGTAGCTTGAGGCCACGACCACCGCGCCTTCGCCGTAGAACATGCGCCAGAACTCGCGGAAGCTGGTCCAATTCGGCGGTCCTTCCACCACGATGCGGTACTTCTCTTCGTGCATGGTGCCTTCGGGGGTGACCGGCCCCAGGCCTTCGCGGATTCGCTGTTCGACCTCTTCGCGCAGCAGCTGGTAGTAGTCGACGGCGTCTTGCGTGCCGCGGAACGACGTGAAGATCGGGCCGATGTAGTAGACGCCGCCAAAGTAGGCATCGATCGGCGAAGGCTTGTGCTTGGCGCTTTCCAGCACCCAGACCAGGTCGCTTTCGGCCTGCGCCGACAACGCCAGCTGCTGCCGCAGCTTCGCATAGTCCAGCTTGCGCCCGGCCAGCTTTTCCAGCGCCGGGATCACTTCGTCACGCAACTGGTCGGCCACATACCTGCGCATCTGCTCGGTGATGCGGCCGTCGCCCTGGTACGGGACGTGCAGCATGACCACGGGGCAGTCGTACTCGCGCTTCAGCAGTTCAAACCACTTCAGGAAGGTGAAGCAGCCGGTGTAGCTGAGCAGCAGCAGGTCCGGCTTCGGCAGCGGCTCTCCGGTCGGCCCCAGGTTGCCCGACTTCAGCATGCCGATGTCGGCCTTGACGTAGGTACACACGTCTTCGCTGTGGCCGGCCTTTTCGGCGATGTGGATGTAGTCGCCCGTCTTGCCGCGCATGCCGCTTTGCAGCGCGTTGATCTCAGGCAGCACCGGCAGCAGCCCCAGATTGTTGAGCAACTCCGTCAGGTTGCCGGGCACGAAGGTGTACACCACCTTGCGGCCTGACTCTTTGGCGTGCGACAGCTCGGCGTAGTGGCCCGCGATCATGCGCTTCTGTCGGTCCTGGCTTAGGTCTTTGATGGCGGTGCTCATGCGTTCCCCCACAGCTTGATGGCGTCAGCGAACGTGCCTGCCTGCTCGCGAATGACCTGGAACTGGCCCGTGTCTTCGGCGTACTTGAAGCTGGTGTACGGGATGCCCGCCGCCTCCAATGCGCGCGCCAGCATGGGCTGATCCAGCAGCGCCGGGTCACAGAAGCTGGGCGCGATCAGCAGCACGCCGTCGGCGCGGACCTCGCGGGCGCGGCGGACGATCTCGGCTTCTTTGTCGGCGTGCAGGTCGTACTTGCTGGCGGTCGGCAGTGAGCGGTACAGGAAACCATCGATCAGCGCCTCCCACGGGTCGCCTTGCTCCGGCAGCGGCTCAGGGATGAAGCGCGCACCCAGCACGAAGTCGTCATCCACCAGGTAGCAGCCCGCGCGCTCCAGCGTGCGCAAAAGGCCCAGCGGCGGCTGCTCGCAGAACGCGCCGCGCACCATGACGCGGATGTTGTCCTGGGGGGCGCGCGCGGATTGCGACGACAGCCGCATGTAATCGCGCAGCATGGCGGTGTGCTGTTCAGGCGGCAGGAGGTAGGAGGCGCGCTGCAGCAGGTAGTATTCGGTCGCGGGTACCAGCCAGGGGCGCTGCGCGCGAAGCGCCTGCAAATCGGCCAACGCGCGGCGGTTCTCGTTGTACAGCGCGATGGAAGCGCGAAGTCGCTCGTCGGTGACTTCGATTCCGGTCAGGGCCGTGACGCCATTGGCAATCGTCGCCAGTTCGTGGCGATAGAACTTGCCGCCCATGGCACGGTCGAAGTTCTGCGGCAGGTCAAGGTAATGCACCCAGCGATCCTTCAGCAGCAGTTTGAACATGCCGCTGAGGTTGCGGATCACGTCGCAAATTGACGGAAAGATGAATCCCTCCATCGCATCCAGCCGCCCCGAGACAGCAAGCTCAATCACGCTGCGCGGCAGATGGCAGATGTACGACTGGAAGTAGCTGTCGCCGCGCACAATTTCGATCTGGTCGCCGCCACCCATGATTCCCACGGGCAGAGCACCCGCGGCGTGGATCACTTCGCGCGGGGCGTACACCGGCAGAAAGCCTATCGCGCGGCGCGAGGGCTCAGCGCTTTTCCAGTCTCGCACGGTCTTAAACTCAAGGTCTTCGTACAACTTCGTGGCGCGGGTGATCAGTTCGGCCAGTGCCCCGGTGGCTGCCGGGGATTCTTCGATGAGCTGGCTCATGCGTCTCTCCATTGCGGGCGGCGGCGTTGCATGAACGCCGCGATGCCTTCCTCTGCGTCTGCGGTAGGCACCAGCTTTTGCACATAGTCGCGACAGCGCGCCGCCAGCGCGTCGGACAGCCCCGGCAGCATCGCGGTCCGCGAGGCCGCCACGGCATGCCGCAGGCTTGAGGCCGAATACTGTGCCAGCGACACCGCGAACCATTCATCCACGCCGCGGCGCAAGCTGTCGGCCGGGTACAGCTTGTGCGCCAGGCCCACGCGGTGGGCCTCATCGGCGCCTACTTCTTCGCCCGACAGGATCCAGCGTTCGGCGGTGGCCTGGTTCACGCGCAGCGGCAGCAGGGCTGCAGCTGCTGGCGGAAACACGCCCAGCCGGATCTCGGGCACTGCAAAACGCGCGTCCATGGCGGCAAACAGGAAGTGCGCCGCCAGCACCACTTCGAATGCGCCGCCGAGGCACTTGCCCTGCACCAGCGCCGCGACCGGCACCGGCGAGCTCGCGATGGCCAGCACCAGCCGGTTGAGCTGATCCAGCATCGGCGCGACCTGGTCACGCGTGTGCTCTTCGACGGCCGCTCCGAACGAGAAGTGCTCGCCTGCGGCCTCGAGCGTGATCAGACGCAGCTTGGCCGAGGCCGGGGCAGCCTCGACGGCGGCGGTCAGCTCGGCCATCACAGCGCCGCTGAGTATGTTGCCTTTGGGGCGATCCACGATCAGCCGCAGCATCTTGCCGCTGTGGACGGTCTCGGCGTTCAGGTGCTGCATTGGCACGCCTCCGCGCTCTTGAACTGCGGCGATACCTTTCGGATCAGTTCGTCATTCCAGGGGTGGCCGGCCGCCAGTTCACGGCGCAGGGCGATGAAGTCCACTTCGCGATCATTCTTGGGGCCGTCGTTGAAAGCACGGAAGCCGGCCTTGGCCTCGGTCATCATGTTCAGGGCCAGCCATGCGCGGTTGGTTTCGCGGTTCTGGTCCCAGTGTTCCAGTTTGAACTTGCGGATGCTCTCGATGGTCTTGGTCGTGCAGTCCGGCATGGTCAGCGCCAGCTTCCAGGCCATGGCTTCGACGGCGGCATCAAGCCGGCTGTGGTCGGTGACGGCCTCTTTCAGCAGCTTCCTGGCAGCCTCAAGCTCGGGGCCGGTTTTGCTTTCGCCGAACACGATGTTGCCGAATTCATCAGCGTAGCGGTCGATCACCGTCAGCGGGTTGGGGATGAAGCGGTCGTTGTGCTTCAACACCGGGACGATCTGGTTTACCAGGCCAAGCCGGAGCGCCTTGTGAGCGCTGAAGGGCTCGCACAGCACGGCGCTGGCCATTGAGTGGCCGAAGCCCACGTACAGCGGCAGGAAGTCCGTTGCGCCGCCATCGGGGGCGCTGCCGTGCTTGGGGCCGGCCTGGCCGAAGCGGGCGGTGTCGGCCGCGATGCTGAAGTCGCAGGCCATGCCTATTTCCTGGCCGCCGCCGATGCGCATGCCGTTGACGCGATTGATGACCGGCTTGTCGCAGGCCAGAATCGCGCTGACCATGTCGTTGAACAGCCGCATGTACTGCCGGTACTCCTGCGGGTTTCCAGCGTAGTATTCGGCGTACTCTTTCGTGTTGCCGCCGGTGCAGAAGGCCTTGTCGCCGCTGCCGGTGAAGACAACCGCCACCACGGCGCGGTCCATGCTGGCCTGGCGGAAGGCGAGGATCACTTCCTTGACCGCGTCGGTGGTGTAGCTGTTGTACTGCGCCGGGTTGTTCAGAGTGATCCAGGCGTTGTACAGCCCTTCGACGGGCCGGCCGGACGCATCGCGCAACGGACGACGCTCAAACAGGATGCTGCTGTACCGATAGCCGGGCACCAGGTCGTGGCTTGCGAGTTTGCGGGTCATGGCGACTCCTTGGCAACACGTTGGGCCGCCTGTGCGGCCGCGGTCTTATTCATGGTCTCAGGATGGCGCGTTCCGTAAGGCGACCGGCGTGAGCGGCTTCAAACAGCTCGCCGATCTGCCCAAGCGGGTAACTCTTGACGAAGGGTTTCAGCGTGACCTTGCCCGACAGCACCAGTTGCAGCGCGTCGGGGTAGTGACGCGGCGCGCAGCCCCAGTTGCCGAACGCCGTGGCATCCAGCGCCATCAGCGCCGATAGCTTCAGGGTCAGCGGCTTGGGCGTGAAGCCGACTACGGCCAGAGTGCCGGCGGGGGGCAGCAGCGCGTAGGCAAGTTCCTGCCCGGCCGGCGAGCCCGACATTTCAAAGACTTTCCAGCCGAAGTCCGGGGCGTCCATTGCGGCAATCGCGGCGCGTACCGCTTTGCGCGCGGCCTTTACGTCCATGCCTTGCACGTTCAGCACGGCGCTGGCGCCGTACCGGCCGATGCGAGCCAGCTTGGCGTCCTCGATGTCCAGGGCCAGCACCCGCGCGCCGCGCGCCGCCGCCAGTTGCACGCCGTAGGTGCCGACGCCGCCGACGCCGACCACCACAGCCACGTCGCCAGCCTTTAGGCCGGATCGCTGCACGGCCTGCCAGGGTGTGGTCAGGGCATCGGCGATTACGGAAAGTTCGTGCAGCTCGTAGCCGCCGAGTTCCTCAGGAAGCAGGCACAGCCCGGTCCCCGGTACTTTGACGTGGCTGGCGAAACCTCCGTGGCCGTCATTGCCGGGCATGAACTGGCGGGCGCAGGTGTTTTCGCTGCCCGCGCGGCAGCGTTCGCAGCGGCCACAAGGGACGACCGAGGGCACGATCACGCGCTTGCCCAGCAGCGGTTCAAACTCGCGGCCGGCCTGCACGACCGTTCCCGCGATCTCGTGTCCCAGCACCAGTGGCAGCGTTGCGCGCGGTGCGACTTCGCCGGCGTGGAACCCGACATCGGTGTGGCACAGGCCGCAACCGGCGACCTGCACGACGACTTCAGTATCCGCGGGCTCAAGTGCGTACTCGATGCCCGAGAAGGGCCCATTGGGGCTGCTGTAAGCGAATCCGTTGGCGCGCATAGCAGAGTCCCGCTTGTGTCCTGAACGATGCTACGGAAATTGAACCGTAATTCAAGATAAACCGAGGAAGTTATCCGGTAATGTGCCCGTCAAGGCTTGCGGCGTGGTTTCACGGCCGGCAGCCGCACCGAATCAGGCCGCTTTTCCTGGAAGGCCGCCAGGTCTTTCAGCGTGTTCGTCTCAAGCGCATGGCGGAAGCGCTGCTTGATCGTCTTCCACAGCGAGTGCAGGGGGCAGGCGGTGGCGTCGCTGCATTCGCGTTCGCCCATCACGCACTCTTCCAGCGACTGCACGTCATCCAGAGCCCGCACCACGTCATATGCCGTGATCTGCTCAGGCGGCAGCGCCAGCCGAAAGCCGCCCTGGCGCCCGCGCTGGCTTTCCAGCAGCCCGCGCCGGGCCAGCGTCTGCAGCACCTTGGCCAGGTAGTGGACCGGGATGTTCAGCGACTCCGCCAGCTGCGAAGTCAGAACCCAGTCCCCGGCCGGGAAGCGCGCCAGCTCAGTCAACGCGCGCAACGCGTACTCGCTTGCCTGTGAGAACATGGTTGCTCCGATCAGCCCAAGGGCTGCAGCTCGGCCGTAAACGCGCGCAGCACCTTGCCCTGGCGCGTGATGCGATAGCCTCGTGCGGCATCGCGCCGCCCCGCCACGTCCACGATCACTTCGGCCAGCCAATCCACATGGCTTTGTGTGTACGTCCGGCGCGGGAAGGCCAACCGCACCAGCTCATGTGCCGCAGGCTGGTCAGGCCCGTTTAGGGGGTCGGGACGGCCAAACATCAACGTCCCGATCTCCACGGCGCGAACCCCGCATGCCTGGTACAGCTCGTTGCACAGGCTGATTCCCGGCAGCTCGTGCGGCTTCAGGTGCGGGTACAGTGCGCCCGCGTCGATGTACACGGCGTGGCCGCCTGCCGGCCTCATCATCGGGATGCCGGCGCCGTCCAGCTTGTTGAACAGGTAGCGCACCGACGCGATGCGGTAGCGCAGGTAGTCTTCGTCGGTAACCTCGCACAGCCCCTGCGCCAGCGCCGCCAGGTCGCGACCCGCGAGCCCGCCGTACGTGGGAAAGCCCTCGGTGAGGATCAGCAGCGAGCGCGCCTGTTCGGCCAATGTGTCGTCGTTGAGTCCAAGCAGCCCGCCGATGTTGACCAGCCCGTCCTTCTTGGCGCTCATCGTGAAGCCGTCGGCAAGCCGGAACACTTCGCGTGCAATCTCGCGCGGGGGGCGGCCGGATTGGCCGGGCTCACGCTCGCGGATCAGCCAGGAGTTTTCCGCAAAGCGCGCCGCGTCAAGGATGAACGGCTTGCCAAAGCGCCGCGCCAGGGCCGAGGCCGCGCGCAGGTTCTCAAGGCTGACCGGCTGGCCGCCACCGGTGTTGTTGGTGATGGTCATCAGCACGCAGGCCACGCGGCCGGCCTCGGTTTCCAGGGCATTCTGCAAACGCTCGAGGTCGATGTTGCCTTTGAAGGGGTGCTCGCTTTGGGTGTCGCGGCCCTGGGCGATCACCAGGTCGCGGGCTTCGGCACCCAGGTATTCGACGTTGGCGCGGGTAGTGTCAAAGTGGCTGTTGGCCAGCACCACCTTGCCGGACAGGCCCATGGCGGCGAACAGGATGTGTTCCGAGGCGCGCCCCTGGTGGGTGGGGATCACATGGCGCACGCCGGTGAGTTCACGGACGACTTCTTCCAGTTCATAGAAGGACTCGGAGCCGGCATAGGTCTCGTCGCCGGTCATGATGGCCGCCCACTGCGCGGCCGACATGGCGCCGGTTCCCGAGTCGGTCAGCAGGTCAATCGTGATCTCGCGCGAGCGCAGACGAAACGGGTTGAAGCCAGCGCGTCGCAGCGCAGTGTCGCGCTGTTCCGGCGTGGTGAATGGCAGTGGCTCAACGGCCTTGATACGGAAGGGCTCAATGATGCTGCGCGGCGTGTCCATAATACAGATAATAGGACATGGTTATCCCTTATTCAAGCGACAAACGTCTCGGCTGATGGTTGGGGATAAGCGGATCAGCCTGTCTTGAGACATTTCGCGCTGCTGGTAACGTGGTATCCAACGGTTCCAGGAGAGTGCATGTTTTCCCAAACCACTGAGTACGCGATCCGGGCAATGATTGACATCACGACCCGCCCCGCCGGCGAGAACGTGCTGGCCGCGCAGATGGGAAAGTCACTCGGCATCCCGACCCACTACCTGTCCAAGATCCTGCAGCAGCTTGTGCGCGCCCGGGTGCTCAAGTCCGTGCGCGGGCGTCAGGGTGGGTTTTCGCTGGCCCGCCCGCCGGAACGGATCAAGCTGAAGGAAATCGTCGCGCCCTTCGAAGACCTGCGGAAGTGCGAAGAGTGCATCCTTGGCCAGCCCGTCTGCAGCGATGCCGGGGCCTGCCCGCTGCACAACTTCTGGGCCGAAGTCCGCACCCGCTACCTGGACGAGCTAAACAGCCGCACACTGGCTGAGCTTGGCGAGTTCCAGCTACGACGCCTGGCCACCATGACCTCCAGCATGCGCGGCAAACTGCAGTCCGCCCCCGGCATGGACGCGTACAAGGCCCAGCAGAAGTCCTAATCCGGATGCTTCCGTCCGATTCCGCGCCACCTTGCACGCGCTGCGGGGTTGCATGCTTTGTAGACATCACCCGGGCCGCCGCCCGGGAACTCAACCGGGGCATAAGGAAACTGCCATGAAATCCCTCGTACTGATCGTTGCACTGGGCGGGCTGCTCGCATTCCCGCTGCTTGCACAGGAAACCAAACCCGCCGAAGGGCCCAGGGCCGGCAAGCACCGCGCCGAACGCCAGGGCCAGCGCATGCGCCAGATGCGCATGGCGCGCGAGGCCTGGCGCGAAATGACGCCCGAAGAACGTGAGGCCGCCAAAGTGCGCATGAAGGAACGGCGCGAAGAACGCCATGCCCGCCGCGCCGAAATGCGCGAAAAGTGGGAGGCGATGACACCCGAAGAGCGCGAGGCCTTGGTCGAGAAGTGGAAGAAGCTGCGCGCCGAAGCCCGCGAAAGGCGAGCCGAACTGCGCGAGCGCCTGAAAGACATGTCACCCGAGGAGCGCAAAGCCGAAATCAAGCGCCTGCGCGAAGAGTTCCAGAAGAAGCGCGACGAGCGCCGCAAGGAACAAGAGTAATAGCCCGCCCGGCGGGCCCGGCCTCGCAAGGCCGGGCCCGTCGCTTATCAGGCATGTGCAAGCTGCGGTGCTTCGATGTTGGCCCACAGTTCGTGTGTGCCGTAGCGTTCACCGAAATCAGGCACGATGAACACGACGTGCTTGCCCTCGCCCAACTGGATCGCGACTTGCAGCGCTGCCCAGGCGATCGCGCCCGCGCTTACGCCGCTGAAGATGCCTTCTTCACGGGCGAGGCGGCGAGACGTTTCGAGCGCGTCAACGTAAGCGACGTCGAACACCCCGTCATAGACTTTGCGATCCAGCACCTCGGGCACAAAGTTCGCGCCGATACCCTGGATCTTGTGCGGCCCCGGCTTGCCACCGTTCAGCAGCGGGCTGTCCACGGGCTCCACGGCGTAGATACGCACCCCCGGCTTGGCGGCCTTGAGCACCTGGCCCGCGCCGGTCACGGTGCCGCCGGTGCCGACTCCGGCGACAAATGCGTCAACCTCGGGCACCTGGCGCAGGATCTCGGGCGCTGTGGTCAGGCGATGGACCTGCGGGTTGGCCGGGTTGTCGAATTGGCGGGCCTCCCACCAGCCGTTGTGCTGGGCCAGCTCGCGGGCCTTGGCGACTGCCCCGGCCATGCCCTGCGAGGCCGGTGTCAGCACCAGTTCCGCCCCCAGCGCGCGCAGCGTGTTGCGGCGCTCGACGGTGGCGCTTTCCGGCATTGCCAGCACGATGCGATACCCCTTGCTGGCGGCAATCAGCGCAAGGCCGATCCCGGTGTTGCCGGAGGTGCCCTCCACAATCGTGCTGACGCCCGGCGTCAGTAGGCCTTCGCGTTCGGCCTGTTCGATCATGCTAAGCGCAATGCGGTCCTTGACCGACGCGCCCGGGCTGAAGTACTCGAGCTTGGCCCATACGGTGGCGGCGCCCGGCGGCGGCACCCGGTTCAGGCGCACGACCGGCGTGTCGCCCACAAGCTGGTGAATCGAATTGACTCTGCGTGGCATGGCTTTCTCCTGTCCCCGTGAAAAAGCCCAAGCAGCGCAGGAAACAAAAAGTCCCCGGGGCGGCGCGCCGCTCGGGGCTGAATACTTGTGCAGGAATTGCAGCAAGCGCCCCGGCTAGCGGGCGCAACACATCAGGGACGTGGGCTGCATGAACATGGCGCGAAGTGTATGGATCTGCACGGGCATTGAAAGACAAATCTGTCCGTTTACTGCTCTTCATGGCCTAGAACTGCAGCGTGAACTGCGCCCAGGCAAAGTCCATGTCCGAGTCTTCGCCCGCTGAGCCGCCACCCACCGCGGTCTGCTTGACGAAGCGGCCGGCAAAGAAATGCGCCCAGCCGACTTCGAACGCGGTCCAGCGCGTGATCTTCAGCGCCAGCACCAGGTCCACTTCGTAGCCGAGCTCATCACTGTGATCCGGCGTGCCGCTGCGGGTGACCGTGCCGGCCACGCCGTACCAGGCATCGTCGTCGTTCTCGCGCTGGAAGGCGTGGGCCTGCGCGAACACCGAGATGGTCTCGACCCAGCCGTCCAGCTTCAGCTTCCACTCAAGCGACGCGCCGAAGTCGTGCAGGTTGCGCCAGCCCACCTGGTCGGCGAACCCGTTGTAGCGATGCCCGAACGGAAACGGCGAACGGAAGGTCTGGAAGGTGTTGTCGGTCGGGTCCGAGTCGCCCGAGGCGTACTCCCACTCCAGTCCAAAGCGCAGGCTGTGGTCGCCCAAGCTCCAATGCAGATCAGCGGTCAGGGCCGATGCAAAGGCCTGCACATTGGCGTCGTCTTTGCCCGGGGTGCCCCAGAATGCGCTGTCGGCGGTGCCGAACTGGGCGACGCCCTCGGCGGTGAAGGCCATGGCCAGCGCGTCACTGAAGGCAAAGCGCCCGTTCCAGCGCAGACTGGCGGTAGTGAAGTGCGCGTCATTCAGGCCGCCGGCATCGTCGCGATGCTGGTTCAGCAGCACTACTTCAAACTCGTTGTCTTTCAGGAAGGTGGGCGTCCAGCGGAACGTGAGGCCGAGCATCCACTCGTCATCCTGCACGCGGTTCAGTTCATTGATCAGCAGCGCGAAGCCTAGCAGGTGGTACTGGCCATCGAAACTGCGGCGCAGCGTAAGGCCGTCCCAGGCGCGCGACTGTGCCAGCCACTCCAGGGTGCTGAACAGGCGCTGGTTGCCGATGGTGAACTTCTGGCGTCCCAGCCGCGCTTCAATGCCCACGTCCAGCAGGTTGGGCGAGTACACGTTGGCCTGAAGCACATCAAAGCTGTCTACTCCCGAGGTATTGGCGGAGTTGGCAGCCGCGCGGGGTTCATCGCCGAACAGCCGCACGTCCTGCACCTCAAACAGCAGCCCGGCGCTGGCGGGGAACAGCACATCCACACCCAGGCGATTGCGCATGTTGACCGCGAGGCGAGCCTCCTGGGCCGCGAGCCCGGCGTTGTACTGGGCCGGTGTGCGCAGCTCCGCGCGGGAACGATGCTGGCCAAAGAAGCGGAACTTGATCTCGTCCGCTTCGGGATCATCACTCAGGGCAACCTTGAACTCAAACGGATTGCGGGGCTTGGCTGCGGGCGCAGCCGGGGGCTCTGCGGCGGGTTTGGCTCCCGTCGTGGCCTGGGCGGCAACCTGGGCGGCCAGCAGGGTCGCAAGAATAATCAGGCACAAGTGGCGGGGCGTCATGGCAATCTCCCGGTTGATGATGGCTTTGCCAGTCTGCCCGCATGTTGCCCCCACGTCGCCCTGCTTTCAAGAGGTATTCGGATCCAATTGTCGGCTTGAATCAGGCCGGTACGTGGCGCCGCAAGTCGCGGTTTCCATGACCTCGATGCCGCTGACCTGGGGCAGCACAATGGCCACGCGCTGAAACACCCAATGCGCCAGGTTTTCGGCCGTAGGGTTGGTCAGCCCCTCGAGCTCGTTCAGGCAAGCGTGGTCCAGCAGCGCCAGCAATGGCGCCATCGCGCGGCTTATGTCCGCGAAGTCCAGCACCCACCCCTGAGGCTGCACCAGCACGCCGCGCGCAAACACCCGGCAGCGGTACGAATGCCCATGCAGCCGCGCGCATCGGTGACACGGCGGCACATGGGGCAGAAAGTGCGCCGCTTCAAACGTGAAGTCTTTCCAGATCTCATGCATGGCCGGGTGCGCCTGCCTTGTGTCGCGGCGGCCTCAGGGTCCAGGCCCCGCCCGCGGGGCGCAGCAACAGCGTGCCGAACAGGACGATTACGACGGCACGCAGCGGCCAGATTGCCCATTGCGGCAGCAGGCTCACGCCCGGGACCAGCGCTGAGGCCGGATCGCCAAGCCCGAGCATCACCGGCAGCTTGAACCAGTAATAGGCAATCACGGCGGCCGCCGCGAACAGCAGCCCGATGCCGCGTTGCAGCATGGGGTATGCGTTCCACAGGATCAGGAACAGCACCAGCGAAAGCGCCATGCCGCCCAGCGGCCAGGCATAGGCCACGTGCAGGTTTCGCAGGCCCTCGGCGGGTTGCCAGGTCGGCACCTGATACCAGCCGATGATGAAACCCGGGAATCCACCCGTGAACGCGGCGGCGGTCACGCGTGCAAGTCCGCGCCGGCCGGCATCCTGAGGTGCGGCCGCGGGGCGTGAGTCCGCGCAGGGGGCGACGCAGGCCGTGCACTCGCGGCAGTGGCTGTTGCGGACGGTTAGCACGGGGCGCTCGCCGTACAGCAGCTCAACGGGGTACACCGGGCAAAGCCCGCTGCACCAGGCGCTTTTGCCGTCGAAGACCGCGCCAAGGCCAGCGGCCAGCAGGGCAACAGCCAGCAGCACAGTCCCGGTGATCAGCCCGCTGGTGTCCAGCATGGTGTGGCGCAGTGGCACGATCACCAGCAGCAGCACCACGGCGCCCACGAACAAGCGTCCCTGCCACTTCACGCTGATGCGTTTGCGCCGCGACAACCCCGCGTGATAGGGCAGCATCGAAGCCGTGGCCATAGGGCACACGTTGCGCCACAGCCCGGGTGCCAGCACCAGCAGCGCCGGCGCGACCGGGATCAGCACGTTCCACAACAACTGCAAACCGAGTTGGGGCTGAAACAGCAGCGCGGCCAGTATCACCGTGCCGATCGCGAAGAACGCGCCTTGCAGCACACGCCAGAAAGTGCGGCGCGGCGGCGACAGCCAGGCCTCAGCGGGTGACTTGATTGCCGATTCCATGCGGCACCTCCGGTGTGCCCATCCATTCCCACAGCGGGCCACGCGCCCCGTGCTCACGGCGGCGGCGCCAGTAGCGCACCCAGCGGTCGCCCTCAAGACCGGGGAAGTACCAGTTCGCGTGGTGGCCCTTGAGTTCGCGGGCAAAGGGTTCCAGTTCGTCGCGAACCGCGTCACTGATGTAGAACACGGGCTCAAGTCCGATCTCGTCTTCGCGGATCAGCCCCTCAGCATGGGCGCGACGCGCAAGGGGCGTGCCCGGGTACAGCCGCACGCCCAGCATGCCGAACACCGCGCGCGCGCCGGTGGCTTCGATCACCCGGGCGGTTTCGCGCAGGGTTTCGGGGGTTTCGTCGGGACCGCCGAGGATCAGGCTGTGGGCAAAGGCCAGTCCGGCCTCGCGGGCCAAGGCACTGGCCTGCAGGATGTCGGAGACGCCGAATGACTTGCCCAAGCCGCGCAACGTTTCAGGTGAGGCGGCATCGGTGCCGAACTCGATGCTGCTGCAGCCCGCGCGGACCATCGCCTGCACCAGCTCGCGCGTGACGCCGCGGGGTGAGACGTAGGCGGTCCATGCCACGCCCAACTTGCGCCGGGCCAGCGCCTCACAGAATGCCAGGGCATGTGACTCGGGGTGATTGAACGTGTTGTCGACGACGAAGAAGTTTCGCGCGCCTACATCGCGGAGCGCTCGTGCAATCTGCTCTACCACGCCCTCAATCGGGTGCAGCCGGGCCTGGCGACCTTCCAGCAGCGGGTAGGTGCAATAGCTGCACTGGAAGGCGCAACCCCGCCGCGTCTGCACGTTCAACGCCCCGCCACGCCGGTAGTACTGGGCAAGGTCAAGCAGGTGCAGCGCCGGGGCCGCGGGTCGTGACACGCTGCCGCGCAAGACCTGCCCGCGTACCGAGGCCGCACCGGTGCGCCCGAAGGTCTGCAGCAGCTCAGCGAAGGCGGCCTCACCTTCACCGGCCACGCCGCAATCGGCCCCCAGTTCGCGTAGGAATAGCTCCGGCATCAGTGTGAAGGCCGACCCCCCAAGCACGATCAACGCTGAGGGTGCCGCCGCGCGTGCGGCCGCGACCAGCCCACGGTAGGCTTGCAGATACGAGTGCGCGCGGGGCCAGGCCACGTCGTCAATGTTGCGCAGGCTGAAGCCGATCACGTCCGGGTCACTGGCCCTGATCGCCTGGCCCAGCAGGGCATTGGCCCGATCCCCAAGAAAGCAGGCATCGAAGAGCCGCACGTGGTGCCCGGCAGCCTGGGCCGCCGTGGCCACGCAGGCGGCCCCCAGCGGAACGACCGGGTCCGGCTTGTGTTCCTGATTGGCAGCGACAATAAGGACACGCATGATGACGCACCATGGCTCGTGGGCAGCGCATGCATATTAGGATATGCACGTCCGTTTGTCTGCTTCTTTTGACGGGCGCCTGCGTCGCCAGGGCACCCGCGCCCGTGCCCCCCGGGCAGCCACGCTTTGAGGCGCTATGGCAGCAGGCTGAGTCGCTGGAGGACTGCCTGCGCCGGCTGGATACTGCCACCGTGCCGGGAAGCGCGTCCGGGCACAGCCGCGAGCATTCGTTGCTGCTGGCGGCGGCCCTGGACCCTCGCGAGCGCGCCCACTTTCGTGAGCTGCCGACCGCGCCGCGTGCACCGGGCATGCTGTCAGCGACGCTGACGATCTCCGATGGCATCGCACACCACCCACTGCTGACGGCGCGGGTCTGCCGCTGGCTGGTGTACGCCGGCCTCGATACCCCGTGGGTGCCTGTGCCCGCTGACTCCGCGCTGCGCGTGCCGGGTGCCGAAGAGGGTGCAACGTTGCGCGTGGTGTTCCTGCTGGCGCCACAGGCGCGGCCGCTGCACGTGATGCGGCATGGCGAGGCCCTTGAAGTCACGGCATGGGGACTGGGCCTGGAACTGCAGGCTGCGGAACTGCGCGACGCGACCGGGCGGCCGCTGCAGTACTGGTTTCTGCGGCCCTGACTCTCGCCGCATTAAGACGGACCGGCCCGGGCACACACCCGGGCCGGTTTTCCCCGCCAAATGGCCGGGGAAACGGACGACTACTTTTTCAGCGTGCGGACGTAGGCGACCAGGTTCCAGCGTTGCTCTTCGTTCAGCATGGCCTTGAAAGAGGTCATGCCTGAGTTGAAGGGCTCAAACGCCCCGCCCTCCGAGATGCGCCAGAAGATGTAGTCATCGCCAATGGCGTCCTGCAGCGCCGCGTTGGTGAGGTCCGAAGACGGCGGCTTCAAAGCCTTGCCCATGGCCGTGTCGCCGTTGCCTGTGGCGCCGTGGCAACTGGCGCACTGGGCATCGAACACCTTCTTGCCTTCCTCGGCTGAGGCGGTGGCCGGCCTGGTCTTGCCCTTATAGTCGGCCGCAACTTCGGGCCGGGTGATCTTTTCGGGCCCAGTTGACTTGTTGGCGGCCGGCTTTCCGCCGCCGCAGGCAGCCAGCATTCCTACGCTGGCCGCGCACAGCAGGCCCAGCACTATGGTTATGCGTCGCATGGCTCTCTCCTAGTAAATGTCGTTCATGGTGTTGAAGACGTTGAACTTGCCGGTCGGCGTGATCATCCAGTCTCCGGTGATGATCTTCTTCACCTCAAGGGTTTTGTCGTCGTAGATGATGATCGCGCCAGGCTTGTCCTTCTTGCCCCACGCGGCCACCCAGACTTCCGTTCCCTGTTTGTTGAATTCAATGTGCACCGCCTTGTGACCGCGGAACTGCTCCGGCAACAACAGCTCTTTCTTGTTCTTCAGTGTGACCGCGTCGATCACATAGATCGTGTCGGCGGCCTGCGGGTCCGGGTGCAGCGGGCGGTCCACATAGATGTTGCCCGAGTTCGGGTGCGTCTTCAGGAACAGGTTGCCTCCGCCGGCGCCGGGCAGCTCGGTCTGTGCGACAACGCGCCAGGCGTTGTCCTTGTGGTTGTCCGGGTCCGTGCCGATGAAGCTGACGTGGTTGCTGCCGATGTGGCCCGTGGCCCACAGCGGCCCGTGCACCGCGTGATTGATGTTGGCGCCGCGGCCCGGGTGCGGCGTTACGCCCTTGGAATCGACGTTGGTAACCAGCTTCTGGGTCTTGGTGTCGATCACGCTGATCTTGTTGCGGGCGTTGGCGGCCACCAGGAAGTAGCGCTTGCTGAGGTCCCAGCCGCCGTCGTGCAGGTAGCGCTCGGCCTTGATCATGTCGATCTTGGTGGTGCCGGTCTCAAGTTCAGAGTAATCCATCAGCCAGACCTGGCCGGCTTCTTTGACGTTGATGATCCAGGTGGGGCTGTGGTGGTCGGCCACGATGGCGGCCACACGGGCTTCGCGGACGAAGACGCCGTCGTCGATTTCGTAGCTGCTGGTGGAGACCGCCTTCAGAGGCTCCAGCGTCAGGCCGTCGAAGATGGCGACCATCGGGGGCCAGTAGCCGCCGACGATGACGTACTTGTCTTCGAAGCCCTTGAACTTGCTGCCTTCGATCGAGCGGGCGTCGTTGACGGCCTTGACCTCGGCGACGATATCGGGCTTTTCCATCCACAAGTCGATCATGCCGACCTTGCCGTCGCGGCCGATGCTATAGAAGTAGCGGCCAGTGGCGGAGGTGCGCAGGATGTGTACCGCAAAGCCCGAGTTGACGATGTTCAGGACTTCATAGGTGTCGCCGTCGATGATCGCGACCTTGCCTGCGTCGCGCAGCACCACGCCGAAGTAATTCTGCCAGTTGCGCGAGGGGGGCGAAGTTGGGCGCTGGCTTACCGGAATGTAGAGCTTGTGCGTGGCCTTCATGTCATTCAGGCCCCATTCCGGCGGTGCCGGCGGGTCATTCTGCACGTAGCGCGCCATCAGCTTGACTTCATCGGCGCTCAGGATGCCCGACTTGCCCCATTCGGGCATGCCGCCCGGGGTGCCGTTGGTGATGATGGCCTCCAGGTAGGCCGTGCCCTTGCGCTTGGTGTTCACGGGCTCAAGGTTCGGGCCGGTGGCACCCTTGCGCAGCACGCCGTGGCAGCCAGCGCAGCGGTTGAAGAAGATGTCCTTCCCCTTCTTCATCTGCTCGTCCGTGAGGGCGACGGATTCGTCCTCTTCCGGCGGCTTGTTGTTGTCGGCGACCTGATTGCTGCCAGGTGTATTGGTGCCGGTTTCGTTGCGTGGCGAGCACCCGGCGGCCACGGCGGCCAGCAGGGTCAGCAGTGCGAGTGCTGAGACCAGTACTTTTCGTTGCGTTGTCATGGGAATCTCCCGGGCTGTGTTTCGAGTTGTGGGTCGGCCCCGCCGGATCCCACGCTATTGTCGATAAACGGACCTTCTACTCCTCTTTCACTGATATATGCCCTGTCCGATTTACTGTCAACCGAAATCGTACCTGTCAGTCTGATTTAGGGGTGTCCCAACGGAACCCGCCTTCGAACTGCACTACACGGCGGCGGCCGTGCTCGAACACGACCTGGGCTTCCTCACGGTGGGCCCAGCTTCCCGCGTTCGCCGCGCCGTCCAGCTCAACGCGTACGGCCCGCGCGCCGGGCTCAATCGGCAACTCAATGGTGCCGATACTGGCGCTGTCGCCGCGGATGCCCCGGGGCTCATACACGCCCTCATGCACCACCACGCCGTCCACGGTTACGCGCAGCCGCACCGGCAACCGGCGCGTGCGCTGCTTCATGCCCTTCATGTGCGCCAGTTCGGTTTCCACGGCCGCGGCCTCGGCGCCTTCATCCCCGGCAAGCTTGAACGAAACCACCAGCATCGAGGACGGAGTCTCAGGCTGGACATACGCCGCCCGCGAGAAAATCGCCACCGCCGCCGCCAGCAGCACCGTCATCAAGGCAGCCGACAGCACCAGCCGCGCGCGCCCGGGCTGCGCTATGCCCGTGCGGGTCGCGCCTTGGCCAAAGTCGGCGGCGGCGCGCTTGAGCGCACTCAGGCCGGATTCGTCAATGCGCACGAAGCGGAAAGTGCCGTCAGGGATGCGCTTGGGGTCAAAGACCGGGTCGCGCCGGGCCTCGGCGCGGTCCTGCGCGATGTCGCTGCCGAGGCGACAGCGCGGCTCGGTCGAATCGCAGGCCACGATCATGGCGCGGCCGCCCTTGCGGGCGATGATCTCGACCATGGAACTGTGCACCCAGGAGGCGCAGGGCACCGGCACCACGCGCCAGCCCGGCAGCTCCGGCGCAAGCCCGGTTGCCTGGTCCACGGCCAGTTTGCGGCCGGCGCCGTCGGCGCACAGGAACATCACCCAGTGCGGGCCGGCGGCGTCATCCAGCCAGCCACGGATGCGGTCGCGCACGGCGGGGCGGTCGAGCTCAGGGTACTTGATTGCTCCCGGGTCGCACGAGCCTACGCACACCCCGCAGCTGACGCAGCGTTTGGGGTCGATCAACGATACCAGGTTGGCCTTGCCCTCGGCCGGGAACATCGTGATTGCTTCGTAGGGGCAGTCCTGGAAGCACTGGGTGCAGCCGTTGCACGCGGGCGTGTTCACGACGGCCGGCGCGCGACGTTTGCGCCCCAGCAGCACCGGAAGCCCGCAGATCGCCACCGTCGCGAGGCCGCCGACGACCCACAGCGTTACGCCGTCAACGCGCCCGGCCAGGTAAAGCGGCAGAAGATAGAACCAGTCGATGTCGAACTCAGACGCGATCACGGCCATGTCCGCCGGCGCGGCCAGCGCCGCCGGCACCAGCAGCGAAAGCAGGGTCAGCACGCCCAGCGTGACGTAGCCCAGCTTGCGCGGCGGCATGAAGCGCGGCTTCTTCAGGCGCACCAGGTGAATCCAGATTACCGCGCCGATCGGCACGGGCAGCAGCACGTGCACGAAGAACACCACGAAAAAGATCAGTGAGTTGATGTCATCGTTGGTCAGGAAGCTGCGCGCCACCGGCTGCGGGAAGATCGGCAGCACGTCCAGCGCGTGGGCCGTGGCCACGGCAATCGCCTGTGCGCGCTGGTCCCAGGTCAGCCAGTAACCCAGCCAGCCATCAAGCCAGATCAGCCCCAGTAGAATCACGCCCGTCACCCACGCAATCCAGCGCGGGCCCGCAAAGCGCCGCGACAGCACCACCTTCACCGCGTGAATCACCGTGAACAGCACACAGGCGTCTGAGCTGTAGCGGTGCAGTGTGCGCACCAGGCCCGCCCCCCAGGGTTGCGCCTCCATCGCCTTCACCGACTCGTAGGCGGTGTGGACGCTGGTGCTGTACCAGAACAGCAGCACTACGCCGGTCACGGCCGCAATGATGAAGGTGTAGCCCGCGAGCGCGCCGGTCCAGGCCAGCGGGTTCCAGCGTTCGGGCAGGCCGCCGCTGAGGATGCGTTCGGCGCGTTGCCATACGCGTTCGCCCGTCGCCAGTGCCGCGTCACCGCGCACCGGGGAATCGTGGCGCGCTTCGGCGACCAGCGCGGTGGGGGGCTTTGGCGACTCTGCTTTCGTGGCCGGTGTCAGGGCCGTTGTCATGGCTGGGGCTCCGGCTCCGCCACCAGCAGATGCAGGGCCTCGGTCAGCCAGCGCTGCTGCAGGTCGCCCAGCGAGAAGCGATAGGCGAGCTCGCCCTGGCGGTCGATCAGCAGGAAGGCATTGGAGTGGTCCAGCCGCCCGAGCTCAGGGTTCCATTTGCGCCACACGCCCATGAAGTCGATTACCTGGTTCACGTCGGCGGGCTCGCCGGTGACCAGGTGCCACTGCGGGGCGCTGACGCGGTGGCCGCGCGCCATGCCGGCCAGCGCATCCGGGTCGTCGCGTTCCGGGTCCAGTGTCACGGCGAAGACCGTTACCGACTCGCGTTCGGTTTCACTCAGCGCCTCCAGCGCCGCCTTGGCCTGGGTCAAGATCATCGGGCAGGCGTCAGGGCACGTGGCGTAAATTGCGGTGATCAGCACCACGCGGCCGCGATAGTCCTGCGGCGAAACCTTTTGGCGCTGCTGGTTGACCAGCCGAAACTCGGGGGCCTTCAAACGTGTGCGCAGTTTGTCTGAGGGAAACGGCAGGCCCGAGTCCTGGGCCGTATCCGGGCCCCGCGCCTCGCTGGAAACTTTCGCCAGGCCGGCCGCACCGGCACCGACGACACCGAGCGCCGCAACCACGCAGATGGAGAGAGCCATCGGTTTGCGCAGCGCGACGCCCAGCTGTCGTCGGTAAATCAGGAATGTGGCTGCGCCCAACACAAGCGGCGCCACCACATAAGGAAGAACGCTGGCCCACTTCACCTCGCCCGTACTGTCATCAAAGTCAAAGCAGCGCCGTTTGAAGTCCGCGGTGAAGTCGCCCAAAGCACCCTGTGCGTCGGGCAGCAGCATCATCGCGACCAGCATCGCATTCCACAGTACCAGCACACTGAACATGAACACGGCAAACCACGGGCCCTCCAGCAACGCGCGCGGTGCTTTGCATATCCGTACCCAGATTGCCTGCGGCGTTGCCACGGCTCTCTCCCCGTTGCTTGCAGCATTCACTTCGATGCACTGCGTTCTCGGCACTACCTCTGCCGCACTACTTCACTGGCCACACGTCCACCAGCGCTTTCCAGTTCGCGAAGTAGTACACCGCGAAGCTGGCAAGGAAGATCAGCGTCAGCACCACCGTGCCCTTGGGGCGCAGCTTGTCGGACTCCGGGTTCCAGTGGGTGGTGATCAGGTTCTTGTTCATGCGGTCTTGCTCAGGTGTCTGCCAGCTCGTCATGGCGCGGCCCTTGTTGCTCTTGCCTAGGAACACGGCGTATACGGTCAGCAGGATGAAGATCAGCGCGCCGGTGGCCGCAATCGTGCCGCCGATGCCGACCAGGGCCAGGAACGGCCCCGCATCGCCCAGATCAGCGGGGATCGGGGCGCCGGTGAAGTCGATATCCGGGTGACGGCGCGGCACACCAAGGCTTCCGGCAAGTGTCATGCCCACGGCCATCAGCACGATGCCGAAGGCAAAGATGTAGGGCTGGATCCGCGCCAGTGCCCGTGCCGGGTACTCTTTCTGGAAGATCAGCGGCACCACGTAGTACGCCAGGCCCATGAAGGCCAGCGCCGTACCGCCGGCCACCGTCATATGGAAGTGACCGGGGATGCGCAGCGTGTTGTGGGCGATGATGTTGATCTGGTGCGTGCCCAGCGTGACGCCAGTGATGCCGCCACCGAAGCCGAAAATCAGCAGCGACAGGAAGAAGGCCGCAAAGCCCGGGTCCTTCCACGGGGCCTTGGTCAACCAGCCGAACAACCCGCCGATGCCCTTCTTGCGCTGGGCAACTTCCACCGAGGCCGGCACGGTGAAGCCGTGAATCATGCTGGCCAGCACCGCCAGATAAAGCGCGTAGCTGGTGTTCCACATCTTCCAGGGCGCGCTTACGCCCGGGTCCACCAGCAGGTGGTGCGCTGAGGCCAGATTGATGAACAGGATGTAGAGCACGAAGGCCGCACGGCAGACTGTTTCATTCAGCGGGCGCGCGCCGACGGTCAGGGTTGCCAGCAGGTACCATACGGAAACGTGGGCGCAGACGTTGATCTGCTGGCTGGCGTGGCCGAAGCCCCACCACACCATGCGATACCATGCGCCGTCGGGCGGGTTGTCGAGGATGCCGACCGACCACATCCAGGTCGGGATCAGTGCCACCGCGCCGTGCAGGATAGTGAAAACAGCGATGACTACGGCCGCCAAGGCGCCAAAGACCACCAGCGGAATGCTGCCCTGGTAGGTCTTGTCGCGTTTCGCGATGTACAGGCCGCCCAGGAAGTTGATACAGCCCAGCAGCGCGCCGACGGCAAACAGGATCAGCCCCAGGTAAAACTCGTGCTCTGCGCGCAGTGGCACGTAACTGGTCATGAGTACCGAGGCGCGGTCCATGAAGATCGAGTAATTGACCATGCCAAAGCCGGTCAGCATCAGCCCGGTCTGGCCCCAGCTCAGCAGGTTGTTGAAGTTGCGCGAATTCAGCAGGGTCGTGGAGGCGAAGTACAGAATCGCCATTTCCATGAACAGGATCCAGAACACGAGCATGTTCAGCCCGTGTGCAGTGGTCCACTTGTAGTAGCTTGAGGGCTCAAGCAGCGCCACGGACTCCCAGCGCGTGAGCGCCAGCAGAAATGCCGCCGATACGCCAATCAGCAGCGCGACCACCGCGAACACGGCATTCAGTTTGATGAAAAGCGCGGCTTGGTTGCACACCGGCAGCCCAGTGGTGGCACAGACTCGCGACTTGTCAGGCAGAAGGTTCCCCATGGCCCGGCTCCTTGGCTTGGCCCTACTCTTCGACAATGATGAGTCCGGTCATCTGCTGGTGCCCGGCACCGCAGAACTCGTTGCAGATGATGTTGAACTCACCTGTCTGCTTGGGCGTGATGGTGACGACGTGGTCGTACCCGGCCACGATGTGAAAGTTCATGTTCATGGGCAGCAGGCTGAATCCGTGCTGGTACTCGGCACTGGAGATGTGCAGCCGGTACTCAACGTCTTTCTTGAGCTTCAGCACCGGGTACCACATCCAGTTGCGGGTGCCGAGCAGATAGGCGTCGCCGCCCGGTGTGGCCTGGACGATCGGGATGCCGTTGCGGTCACCCACCTTGTTGGTTTCGACAAAGCGGTTGACGCGCTTTTCGAACTCGATGGGCTCGACGGTGTAGGCTTCGCCGGCGCTGGTCTGCTGGCCTTTGAAGTGCCAGTAGGGCATGGCGATGGTCAGCACCAGGCACCACAGCAACGCGATGCCCAGCCACATGCGCTCAAAGCCGTGCGGAGCGCGAGTCCACTTGCCTTTTGGATTGTAAATGCTCATGGCATTTCCTTTCGCCTACGGCAGTTCGGCCTTCTTGGTCAGCAGCAGTTCGATCCATGCCCACACGGTATAGGACAGGGTGGGCACCACGATGCCGAGCAGCAGCAGCAGCCAGTGGTTGTCGAACAGTCGCTGCAGCCATGGCTTGTCGGCCGGATCTTCTTCACCCTGCGGCACCACGTAGATGCTGGAATCGTCATCCATGGCAGGCTCCTTACTTAGATATCACTACCTTCTTATCTTATTTAGCGCGGCCCGCGGTCGCGGTCAAGCACTACCCTATGGCGTGTAGTAAAGGCTGAACTTCGGCGTGGCGCGGAACGGGTCACGGCCCGTCACGAACCACAGTCGGCCATCATGGAAAGTCGCGTTGTGAAAACCGCTGGCGCTGTCCGGCGTAGCAAGCTGCGCCATGGTGTTCGCCACCGGGTCAAACACCTGCAGCCGGGATGTGGCCGAATAGGTGGCCCCCCAGCCGTTCAACAGGTACAGCTTGCCCTGGTGCACCGCGCCCGCACCGCACCAAGCCGGTGCCGCGAGCGTGGGCAGGCTGCCCGCACCCAGTGTCGCCAGCGCCGGGTTCATTGCCACCGGGTCAGGCTGGTACATCTCAATGATCGCGGTGGTGCCCGTCGCAGCCGTGCCCCCGGCAACATAGATCGCTCCGTTGATCCAGCCCGTGGTCGGGAAGCGCCGGGGTGTGTACGCCCCGCTGTCGGTCTTCATGAACCATGCACCCTGGGCCGGCGCCGTCAGCGGCGGCTCATACATCAGCACCTGCTGTGAGAACTCGCGGGCGTAGGTGCCGGAGCCCACGCTGGTCTCAACCTGTACCCGGCCCGCGATCACGTACAGCCGGTCGTCCGCATCCAGCGCCGCGTCATCAGCCACCAGCCCGAACTCGGCCCAACCCATCACCGCGCGACCGCCCAGATCGGCTGGCAGCTCCGCCACGGACTCCCAGTTGCCTGGCGCGGACAGTGCGTTGCCCGCGCCGTCGGCCACCTGCAAGCGCTGCACTACCCGGGTGAAGTTGCCGGACGAGGGCGCGGTGGTCGAGTACAGCTCGCCACCGACCACATAGATGTAGCCGCCATAGCTGTGCTGCAGGAAGGCGGCACCCACATACTGGCGCTCGGTGCCCAGCGGGCGGCCGATGTCTTCAAGTCGGTGGTCACGCAGTGGGTTGGCCTGGTGCGCGGTATGGAACACGTACACCTTGGAGACCGTGACGCTTTCGCGCCCGCCGACCACGTAGATCGCGCCCTCCGGGCCGTAGTCCGGGTGCGGAGCCACCACCATCGCTTCACAGTAGTGCTCGTGGTAGTTCCCTGCGCCGTCGCCCCGCAGCGGGTCAAAGAAACGGTGATCGCCCGCGCGCTGCCAGAAGTTCCCGGCGGCGGCGTCATACACTCGCACACGCAGCTCACGTGTCGTGACTAGGCCCGAAGCTTCTGCCCGCACACTGATCGTGAACAAACCCTGTTGCGTCGGCGTACCCTGCAACACACCCGACGCACTAAGGCTGACGCCCGAAGGCAGCGTGCCGCCCACAAGCTGGTAGCTGGCCCCTGTGGCTGAGCCGCCCGCCAGCGAGACCGGAATCGCCAGCGCCATCGAGCCGCTGCCGGTGTCATGCTCAATCAAGTCCAATGGCAGCGTCAGGTCATTGAAGCGCACCCGAAAGCTGTAGGCGTTGGCGTGCCAGGTGCTGTTCTTGTAGACGGCCTCAACGCGCAGGTACCAGGTGCCTTGTGCGGCGCCGGGCATTACCAGCCGCGCGTCGTTGCTGCCTGCGCCGGCGACGCCGTCGGCCTCGCGGTCGAACCGCCCGCCCGCGTCCCTGTAAAGGAAGGCCTTCAGCGAGCCGGTCGCGCCGGCAAAGAAGACCTCGATGCTGATCTCGCCCACGTGCGGCGTGGTGAAGGAGAACACGTCAGCCGGGTCCAGGTTCGGGTCAGCGGGGTTGCTGCTGACACTCAGCGGCGTGGCCTGCACCAGCGGCGCGTTCATCGAAAGTGCACCCAAGTTGGTGGCGCTGGCAAAGTCGTTGTTGTTCACGCCGCCATCGAAAAGGTCGGGCGTGTGGGTATAGCCAATGCCTTCGTACACCACGAGGTCCAGTTCGCGGGTGAGCAGCGTCGGCGGGCTGGTTTCGGCCTCGCACTGTACGCGCAGGGCAAACAGGCCGGACTCCGTGGGTGTACCCGCCAGATCGCCGGTGGTTGAAAGCGTCACCCCTGTGGGCAGCGGGGGGGAGCCTGCGGCCAAACTCCAGGCCAGGGGCAGCAGCGCGCTGCCCTGGGCCTGCAGCGTGTGGGCCAGCGCCTGACTGCGGTATCCGCGCGGCAGCGATGTCGTCAGGATCACCGGTGCCGGCACCACCACGATGTCCAGCGCCCGAGTTGCCGTGGCCGGCGGAGTGGCCGAATCCTGCACCTGCACCACGAAGCTGTGGGTCTGCTCTGTGCTACCGGTGTACGTGCCGCTGATCTGCCCGGCGTTGTCGAGCAGCAGTTGCGTGGCACCCAGCAGGTGGCCGCCCGAAACCGGCGTACCGCCCGAAACCACGCTGAAGGTGTAGGGGGCAACTCCGCCGCTGGCCGCGAGAATCGCGCTGTAAGCCTGCCCGAACAGCGCGGCGGGCAAGGATTGGGTGTCCAGTGCCAGGGGAAGCGGCAGTACTTCGAGTGAAAGTTGCCGGGAAACCGTGTCCGACGGCTCGGCGGCGTCGCGCACCAGAACGTCCAGTGTGTGCAGCGCCGGCGATTGCGGAGTACCCGAGAGTACGCCGTTAGAAGCCAGGCTCAGCCACGCCGGCGGAGCGAAACCGGGCTCCCACTCGAATGCATATGTGCCGGAGCCACCGGCAGCGACCAGTGCATACTGGTACGGCTGGCCGGCAGCAGCGGCGGGCAATGAAGTGGCAGGGAGTGACAACGTGGCGCGGGTTTGAACCCCGCCGGGTGTTTCCCCGCCGCCGCAGGCGGCAAGCAACCCGATGGCGAGTACGGTCAGTATGGCAGTGGCGCGGTGCATGGCTCTCTCCTCATAAGCGTCTGCCCGAAGCATAACCCGCGAAACAAGATAATCAACTCCGTTTAGTGGATTTAGTGTGCCCGTTGCCCAGGCCCCTGCCTTGCGCTGTTGCCGCGCCCTTTTCGGCGTATCCTGCGCAATGGGGCTCGGAGTTCACCATGCAGCCAGACAGGGTTGTCCTTGCCGTCACCGGCGCCAGCGGTATCCAGTACGCCCAGCGCCTGCTTCACGTGCTGTTGCAGTCCCCTGTCGAAACCCACGTGGTGTTCAGCGACGCGGCGTTTGACGTCTGGCGTGCCGAACTGGACGTTCCCTGCAACCCTGACAAGCCTGACCTGAACGCTTTTGCCGGTGTAGTGGGCAAAGCCTTCCTTTGGAAGAACGCGCAGGTCGGCGCGCCTGTCGCCAGCGGCAGCTTTCGCCACCGCGGCATGGTGATCTGCCCCTGCACCATGTCAACGCTGGGCGCCGTGGCCTCAGGCACCGGCGACAAGCTGATCGGCCGCGCGGCCGAAGTGACACTCAAAGAGCGCCGCAAGCTGCTGCTGGTTACGCGCGAAACGCCGCTGTCGCTGATCGCGCTGCGCAACATGGTGACGGTGACCGAGGCCGGTGCGACGGTGATTGACGCCAACCCGGGCTTTTACACGCGGCCTCAGACGGTGCAGGACATGATCGATTTTGTGGTGGCAAGGGTGCTGGATCAGCTGGGGCTGGAGCACAAGCTAAGCAAGCGTTGGGGCGAAAGGGCGTAGTGCGCGGTGCTCAGTGCCCCGTGCCCCGTGCCCCGTACCCCGTGCGTAGTGCCCTGTGCTTAGTGCTCAACGGCAACAGCAGTTCCGGCCGCGGTGTCTGGGCACCGAGCCCGAAGCCCCAAGCCCCCGAATCACTCGCCCGCGTTGGCCTGGCGTACCCCGTGCTCGAGCGTGTGGGCGAGCCATTCTGGTTCGTCGGCCGGGCGCTCGTAGCGCTTGAAGGTGAACACCGCCAGCGGCCTTGTGCCGTTGGGCTCGCGCCACCAGTGATAGCGCATGTGGTACCACTTCGCGTTGGCGCGGTCGCATTGCACGATCAGCCCGCGCGTGTCGTAGTTCTTCTGGTGGGTCTCGTTGAAGTTTTCGGGGATGTTCGTGACGATGCTGCCGTCGCGGTTCTGCGGCAAGTGCGCGAAGCCGAGGTGCGTTGAGTCCGTGCCTTCCACATAGGCCGGGTAGAAGCGCACGACGCGCCACACGTCAATCTGCTTGATCATCGGCCCTACACTGAGGTAGCCGCGCTCGAAGTGCCGGTCGCGCTGGAAGCTTGGCAGCCGGTACACCACCTCGCCCTTGTCATCGGTGCCGAAGCGATGCAGCCGGAAGGTCTCAACCAGTGTCAGCGTCTCGCGGATCTTGCGGCCGTCGAAGCGCTCGTACACCACTTCCTGCACGATCTCCTGAACTATCGAGTTGTAGGCAAACTCGTCGCGGGCCCGCAGCTCAAAGCCCAGGCTTACTTCGTAGTGGTCTTCGTCCCACTCGGGTTCGCCGCGCAACTCAATGCCTACGGTGTAGGGCGGCAGCACTCCGGGCTCGACCGGCGCGGCAAGGTAATTCCCGCCCGTGGCGCAGCCCCCCACTGCCAGCAGCAGCAGCGTCGCTATACTCAGCTTGATCATGCGAACCGGCATGGAAACCCTGGATCTTACCGAGCTGGCCCGGCCGCCATACTACAAACCTTTCGGCCGGCTGATGAAGCATTGGTTCGGTTCCCCGGCCTACAAAATCACCATCGACGCCGGCTTCACCTGCCCCAACATTGACGGTACGCGCAGCACCGGCGGCTGCACGTTTTGCGACAACACCAGCTTCAGCCCGGCTTTGCGCGGGCATGTTTCGCGCATCAGCGGCCAGATTGAGGCCGGCCGCAAGTTTTACGCCGACAAGTTCAAGGCCGACAAGTTTCTGGCCTACTTCCAGACATTCACGAATACCTATGCACCGGTCGAGAAGCTGAAGGCCCTGTTCGACGATGCGCTGGCCCAGGACGGCATAGTCGGCATGTCCGTCGGCACTCGCCCCGACTGCATAGATGCAGAAAAACTTCGGCTACTGCAAAGTTACGCCGATGGCAGCGCGGAAGTCTGGCAGCGCAAGTTGGCGGAGGGCCGCACCAGCATCGCGCGTCCGTTCATTGCCATCGAGTACGGCATGCAGACCATGCACGATGTAACGGCTGCGCGCGTGAACCGCGCCCACACCCACGCCGAAACCGTGGCCGCCGTCGAGCTGACGCGCCTGCACGGCCCCGACCTGCATCTGTGCCTGCACCTGATTGCGGGCCTGCCCGGCGAAGACGCGGCCATGATCGGTGCAAGCATCAGCGAATGCGCGCGGCTGGCGCCCGACAGCGTCAAGTTCCATCATTGCTACATCTATGAAAGTACCGTGATGGCCGGGCAGTACCGCGCCGGCGAGTTCGAAGTGATCGACCTCGAGACCCACGTGCAACTGGCCGCCGATTGCATTGAGCAGATGCCGCCATGGTGCTGCATCCAGCGCCTTGTTGGTGAAATCACGGACCCGGGCGTGATCGCGCCGCAGTGGGGCAAAACGAAATTGCAGATCTACGCGATGATTTCCGACGAGCTCAAGCGCCGCGGCACACACCAGGCCTCGCGCTGGCAGGGCTGACCCTTTCAATCCCCAGCTGCGTCCATAGGCTGTCCAGCGATGACCGAACCCGCGCCTGCAGCCACAGTGGACAGCACAGAACCCGACGCAACGCCGATCCTTGAGTGTCGCGGCCTCGTGCGCACGTTCCAGTCCGGCGAAACTGAACTGACCGTGCTGCGCGGCGTGGATTTCAAGCTGCATAAATCCGAGATTGCGTCGATCGTCGGCGCCAGCGGCGCGGGCAAGAGCACGCTCATGCACCTGCTGGGTCTGCTGGACACGCCCACGGCCGGTGAGGTCCTGTACAAGGGTCGCAATCTCAGCAAGCTGGGCGATGAAGCCGCGGCTAAGGTTCGCAACCGCGAGTTCGGCTTCGTGTTCCAGAGCTTTCACCTGCTGCCCGAGTTCAGCGCGCTTGAAAACGTGCTGATGCCCGCCCGTATCGGTGCCGGCAGCATGACGTGGATGCGCAACGCCGGCGAACTGAAGCAGCGGGCCGAAAACCTGCTTGAGCGCGTCGGTCTTGGCGCGCGCATGGGCCACGTGCCCTCACGGTTGTCGGGCGGCGAGCGCCAGCGCGTGGCATTGGCGCGGGCGCTCGTGAATCAGCCCGCCGTGGTGTTCTGCGATGAACCCACCGGCAACCTCGACAGCAAGACTGCCGACGGCATCTTTGCCCTGATCGAGCAATTCAACGCCGAGCAGCAGCAGACCTTCCTGATTGTCACCCACGACGAAAGCATCGCGCAGCGCGCCCGCCGCCACCTGAAGATGGCCGACGGCGTCTTCGTCGATCCCTGAGTTACGCTTACAGAGAGTCTTTCTCGATGATCACGCTGCCGCCGGCTACGGCGGCCGGGCCGGCAGGGTAGTTGTTGTGCGGCACCGGGTTGCTGCGGCTGCCGGCTTCCTGCCGCGCGATCACGTTGTAGATCGGGCTGCGCTTGCGTTGCAGCACCATGTCCATGCCCGTTTCCGTGAACAGTTCCTTGCAGATGCGGCGCTGCAGCGCGACCTTGCCGTCGGCGTTGCGCAGGAACGTAAGCTGGCGCAAATCGTCTTGTGATGCGCCGTTGAAGTCGGATTCAAAGATGCGCAGGTAGCTGGACAGGCTGTTGTTGGTGGGCCCGTAGCCCTGGGCGTAAAGGTAGCGCTTCTCGAATTCCATCAAGACTTCGATCATGCGCTTGGTGCGCTTGTTGACGTCAAACTCGAGCATGTTCATCACGATCTGGCTGAGGCGCTCTGGGACGTCGCGGCACACCAGGTGCGGCGGCACGATCGGGCGGCTTTGGGCCGACTTCACCCAGCGCACGTTTTCGTCCCAGGTGCCGCGCTGGATTGGCTTGAACAGGTTGATGCCTGTCAGCAGTTCATAGGCCACCACGCCCAGGCTGAAGATGTCGGCGCGGCCGTCCACTTTCTCTCGCGCCAGTTGTTCCGGTGCCATGTAGTGCACTTTGCCCGCGAACTCTTCGCCGGCGGCAGACAGCGGGGCCGCGATACCGAAGTCAGTCAGCTTGGGCACGCCTTCGCTGTTGATCAGGATGTTGCCCGGCGTGACGTCTTTGTGGACGATCCACTGGTGCGCGTAATCCAGCGAACGCGCGATCCGGCTGACGATGAACATCGAAAGGTGCACCGGCAGCAGCAGGTGCATCTTGAAGTGGTGGCGCATCAGCATCGCCATGTCGACGCCGTCGACATAGTCCATGCACATGAACAGAACGCGCGGGCTGGTGTCGACGACTTTCGTGGCCTTGGGGTTGGGCATGCGTGCCGGAGCAAAGCCCGGCGTGCGTTTTTGGCCCTTGCGCGGGTCGGCGATGCGGCGCAGGTGAAAGCTGGCAAGGTTCAAGTCGCTGGTCTGCTTGGGCAGGGTGCGGATCGCGAAGTTCTTGCGGAACTCTTCGGGCATCGCGTCCAGCTTCACCGTCTCAAGACCGTAGGTCTTGACGATGTTCTCGTGGCGCAGGAAGGTCGCGATGTTGGCTTCATTGCGCAGGCGGGCTTCTTGCTCATCATCAAGGGTCTTGAAAGACTTGAAGACGACGTAGTCGAGCACACCGCCGCAGTTTTTCTCGACCAGGTACACGACACCCATACCGCCACGGCCGAGCTCTTCGACGATGGTGTAACTCGACGAACTCGGGAACGAAAAGCCACGTAGTGCAAAGTCGTCCACGGTTGCAGACCCCGGCCGAGAAACCCACACACATAAAGTAACCCATAAACTGCGATTTGGCCAATGCTTACGGGTAACGATTCACCGGGTATGCACAATTCCAGAAATTGTGCGAACGAACGAGGCGCCTCGTGCGAATCGACGCAACCGGCGCGCAGCTAAGCACTTGGCACCGTGTGGCGCGTCCGGAGCTCTATGCTCACGGCCAGTTAACGCCAGCCCCAGCCGACAGGCTGGGGACGCACGAATCGGAATGTTCAGCTGCCTCGCCCGCCGGTGGCGTGTGTCCCCGGCTTATCGGCCGAGGCTCGCGGCAGTTCGCAGCCTACTTCAGCCTTTCAGGAACTTGTAGCCGCTTCCGCGCATGGTGAGGATGTGGCGCGGGTTGTTGATGTCGTCTTCGACCTTCTGGCGCAGTTTGTTGATGAAGTTGTCCACGGTGCGGTCAGTGCCGTAGTAGTCAAAGCCCCAGACCTTCGCCAGGATTTCTTGACGCGTCAACACCTTGCCCTCGTTCTCGAGGAACAGCTTCAGCATCAGGAACTCTTTTTGCGACAGTTCAATCTGCTTGCCGCTGCGGCGCAGTACCTGCCCCTTCACGTCCAGACTGTAGTCGGCGAAGGTGTAGTCGGCCTCGCTGGTTTCAAAGCGTTTGCTGCGGCGCATGTGCGCGTTCACGCGGGCCACGACTTCGGCCACGCTGAATGGCTTGGTGACGTAGTCATCGGCCCCGAGCTCAAGGCCCATGATCTTGTCGATCTCCTGTGTCTTGGCGGTCAGCATGATGATCGGCATGGTCATGCCCTGCTTGCGCAACTGGCGGCAGATGTCAAAGCCCGACAGCTTGGGCAGCATCACGTCCAGCAGGATGATGTCCGGCTTGCGCTCAAGGGCCTGCTTCAGGCCTTCTTCGCCGTCGCCCGCGGTGATGACCGAATAGCCTTCCACCTGCAGGTTCAGCTCAAGGCCGCGCTGGATAGATGGGTCATCCTCGACGACCAGGATCGTTTCCATGAAACCTCACCGTAGCTTGACGACATGAGTGCGAGGCCTAGTATACGCGCCCCCAAGCCCCCGGCAACCGGGCTGCGGGCAAGGGTTTAGAGCAACTTTCGCGGCCGCCAGTTCGTTTGTGGCTGCGGTAATTTGAAAACGGACGCTTAGCTCAGTTGGTTAGAGCACTGTCTTCACACGGCAGGGGTCACTGGTTCGAGTCCAGTAGCGTCCACCACCCATAGCGCGGCCCCCTTCCGGGGGCCGCTTTCTGTTCAAGGCCTGTGCGCGGTTTCTACTTCACGCGCTTGTAGGTCATTTCCATGACCTTCATCTCGGGCTCGTCGCCGAAGGTTTCGTACATGCTCATTAGCGCTTCGTCGGCGCTTTTCTTGGTGCTGACCACGCGGCTTTTGCGCTTCATGTCGCCCATGCCCTTGTCGGTCCAGGACAGCGTGAAGGACATGGTCTTGGTCTTTTCGTCGTAGCTGCCGCTGTACACCTGCATCCCGGTGCTCATGCCGCTGATGTACATGCACTGGTATTCCTGCGCGCTGTTGTCGTAGCCGATGTAGCCCTGGATTTTCATCGCCTGCTCGCCTTCGCCGATGGTCAGTTCTTCGTGCAGGTAGCGGTCGTAGACCATCTTCATTGTGGACTTGCCGGACATCGGCATTTCGATCAGCTTCTCGCCTTCCGGCATCCACATCTTGCCTTCAATCGTCCAGTTGCCCGCGTCTTCCGCCAACATCTTGTGCTGCGGCCCCGGCTGGGCCAGCGCGGCCATCGGGTCTTCGCCGCCTTCACCTTCTTGCGACAGCGCGGGCACAAGCCCGGCCACAACGGTCAGCATCAGTGCCGCACTGCATGTGATCAGAAAGCGTTTCATGTACCTCTCCTGTTCCGGGCGGATTTCCGCCAAACCGTGCCCCGTGGGGCTTCTGTGCAATGACGGATGGCAGTCACGATGGGATACGCAGAAAGTTGAAGTGTCTTACACGCCGATCAGTCACGCCGATCAGTCCTTGGCGGGTTTGTCTTCTTTGACGGCTGCGGCGGCTGGCTTGGGTTTGCGCAGGCCGATGATCTCAGGGAAGTCGCGGATCGTGTCGCGCCAGAAGCCGCCCCGGCGCTGCTCCGGCGTGTAGGGTTCGCCGCTGAGCTTCTTCATCTGGAACAGCACAAACACCACCGCTCCGATCACGAAAATCACCACACTCAGGAACTGGCCCATCGTCAGGCCGATCGCATGCAGGAATGCGGCCGTGCCTCCCAGTTCTGCCGCACGGGCCGGGTCAATCTGGCCGTCGGGCTGGCGGATCATTTCAGCCGGGATGCGGAAAATGGCGTACAGCATCAGGAAAGCGCCGCCGAGCTGGCCGGGCTTCTTCACGAAGCGGCGCAGCACCCAGATCGACAGCAGCACCAGCACGCCTTCGAACAGGAACTGCACGATCTGGCTGGGATAGCGGCCGGGGAAGTGCTCTTTCACCTGTGTCCACACTTCGGGCTTCACCGGCGGCACGTGGTAGATCTTGTTGGGGATGTCGGCTGCGTCCGGGTTTGCGGCCAGGTAGTCGCGCTCAATGGCGCGCTGCAACTGGATGCGCGCGTTCTGGTCGGTTTGCTCGGTCGGGAACTTCATCGCGTACCACGGCAGCTTGGCCTCGTCGTAGACGGGCTTGCCGTCGGCATCCGTAATCATGCGCCCGTAAAGCTCACCATTAATGAAGTTGCCGCAACGCACCAGTGCCACGCCCAGCGGCACCAGGTGGGCCGAGGCGTCGATGATGTTCCAGAAGCTGTACTTCCTGCGCCACGCGTAAATGATCACGGCAATCGCCACGCCGAACACCCCGCCGTGGAAGCTCATGCCGCCGTCCCACACCGAGTAAATCATGCTGAAGCGCTCACCAATCGTGTGGCCGCCTTTGCCGACCACCAGCTTGTCGAACTGGTAGAACAGCAGGTAACCCAGCCGCCCGCCCAGGAACGTGCCCAGCACACCGACCACGATCACGTTGGTGACGTCTTCGGCCTTGACGCGCAGGTAGCCGATCTTTTGCAGCCAGCGCAGGATGAAGTAGCCGATGGTGAAGGCCAGCACATACATCAGGCCGTACCAGCGCAGGGCAAGCTGGGGCTCTTTGATCGTAAAGATCACGGGGTCCCAGTTCGGATGTTCAAGAATTCCCAGCACGCAGGCTCCGCAAAGCGCGGCAGTGTAGGGGCGCACGCGGCCACGCGCCACCCCGGGGGCAGCCGGTGCGAGTCGCCGATGCACGTTATGGCGCGCAACGCGGCCGCGCCTATAATTCCGCCCCTTTCAAGGACAGCTTCACGCGGCATCTCAACGCAGCAACGAAAGGCAGTTCATGGGCTTCAAGTGCGGCATCGTCGGGCTTCCCAACGTGGGCAAAAGCACGCTGTTCAACGCGATCACGGCCAGCGAGATTGCGGCCGCCGCGAATTATCCTTTCTGCACCATTGAGCCCAACACCGGCACGGTGGTGGTACCGGACCCGCGCATCGACAAGCTGACCGAGATCGTGAAGCCGCAGAAGGTGGTGCCGGCCACAATCCAGTTTGAAGACATCGCCGGCCTGGTTGAGGGTGCCTCCAAGAACGAAGGGCTTGGCAACAAGTTCCTGATGCACATCCGCGACGTGGACGCGATCGCGCATGTTGTGCGCTGCTTTGAAGACCCCAACGTGATTCACGTCAGCAACAGCGTGGACCCTGAGCGCGACATCCGCGTGATCCAGACCGAGCTTGCACTCAAGGACCTTGAGACCGTTACCAAGCGCCTCGAGAAGGCCGAGAAGCTAGCCCGCGGCGGCGACAAAGAAGAGAAGCTGCGCGTAGAAATCCTGAACCGGCTGAAGCCGGTATTGGATGAAGCCAAGGCCGCCAGCACCGTCGAAATTGAGCCGCAGCACGAGTACATCGCGCGCGAACTGTGCCTGCTGACCCGCAAGCCGGTGCTGTACGTGGCCAACGTGGGCGAAGACGAACTGCCCAACGGCAACAAACACAGCGACGTGGTCAAGCGCATCGCCGCTGAAGAAGGCGCACAGTGCGTGATCGTGAGCAGCAAGATCGAAGGCGACATCGCACGCCTGCCCGCCGCCGAGCGCCGCGAGTTCATGGAGGGCCTGGGCCTGAGTGAGAGCGGCCTGGACCGCCTGATCCAGGCGGGTTACCGGCTGCTGGGCCTGCGCACCTACTTCACGGCCGGCGTGAAGGAAGTGCGCGCCTGGACCATCGTCGCCGGCGACACCGCGCCGGTGGCCGCGGGCAAGATTCACAGTGACTTTGAGAAGGGCTTCATCCGCGCCGAAACCATCGCCTACGCCGATTTCGCGGCCCACAACGGCGAACAAGGCGCCAAGGAAGCCGGCAAGATGCGCACCGAAGGCAAAGAGTATGTCGTGCAGGACGGCGACGTGATGCACTTCCGGTTCAGTGTGTAGGCCGGGGGCTTGGGGTCTCGGGCTTGGGGCTTGGGGAGACGAATCTGGAGTTCCGGGGTAGATGTGAAGGCCAGACTTCCCCTCGACTCCTGTCTCGCGCCTGCGGCCTCGCTACAACCTACAACCTAACCTCTAAGCCCTGACCCCGATCCCCCAACCCCAAAACCCATGCACACCCCTCGACATGATCTTGCCCGACTGGCCGCGATCCTGACCGAGCGGCCTCTGCGCATTCTGTTCAGCGCCTGCCTGCTGGGCGAAAGCTGCACCTGGGATGGCAAAGGCTTCAACCCTGAGGTGCTGCAACGCATTGCCAAACACCCGCGTGTGCAGGCCGTTCGCTTTTGTCCTGAGCACTTCTCTTTCGGCACCCCGCGTGCGTTTTCGAGCCTGCACGGCGGCCACGGTGATGACGTCCTCGACGGCAAGGCCACCATGCGCGCCGTGGATGGCACCGACTGGACGCCCGGAATGCTGCGCGCCGCCGAGGCCATGGTCGCCCAGGCCCGCGAGCACAAGGTTGACGTCGCGATCATGCTCGACATCAGCCCGTCATGCGGCTCGCACGTCGTTTACCTCGGCGACCCGGCCGCCAAGGTGTACCAGCAGGGGCGGGGTGTGGCCGCGGCCGCACTGCACCGCGCCGGTGTGCCAATCATCGCGCAGCGCGATCACCTGAGTGTTCAGCGTTTGCTGCAATTGCTCGAGCCCGATTTTGTCGTGGACCCGGCGGCATTCGACTTCCTTGATCACCCTTGGTACCGCGAATATTTCAAAGGCACCGATGGCCCCTGAGGCGCAAGCGGAATGGGTTACGCTGGCAGACGGCCTCAGCGGCTTCGTCGCGCGGCCGTCTGCTGCGCCGCGTGGCGGGGTGATCGTCTTCCAGGAAATCTTCGGCGTCAACGCACACATCCGTGATGTCGCGCAGCGCGTGGCCGCGCAGGGCTATCTAGTGATCGCGCCCGACATTTTCCATCGCACAGCACCTCGCTTTGAGGTCGGCTACGACAGCGCGGGCGTTACCGAAGGCCGCAAACATAAGGAAGCCTGCACGCTGGACGGCCTGTTTGACGACACTAAGGCTTGCATGGCCTGGCTTGAGGCTCAGGGCGTTCGCGACATCGGTTGCGTCGGCTTCTGCTTCGGCGGGCACGTGACGTTCCTGGCGGCCACGTTGCCCGGCATGAAGGCGGCCGCATGCTTTTACGGTGGGGGAATCAGCACTACGCGCCCAGGCGGCGGACCGCCGAGCCTTGAGCTGGCGCCGAAGTTGCGTGCGAACCTGCGGCTGTTCTACGGGCAGAATGACGCGATGATTCCTGAAGCGCAGGTTGAGGCCATCGCGCACAAGCTCGCCTCTGTGGGCGCGAAATTCGAGATCATCGTTTACCATGATGCCGGCCACGGATTCGCCTGCGATCAGCGCCCTGACTACCGCGCCGACAAAGCTGACGACGCCTGGCGCCACACATTCGCCCTTTTCGCGGAACACTTGCGTGGCTGACGAGGACGCAAAATCCGGGGTAATCCGCCTGCGGTTGCGCGAAGCGGCGCAGATGTTCAATTCGCTGGACCCGGACCCGTTCATTGAACGCGATCTTGATGATGACGCCGCGCACTTCATTACCTCGTGGGCGCGCGAAATCCCGCGACACCACGCGCTGACGCTGCGGGTTGAGATCACCGAGCCCAAACCCGGCGTGGACCACCAGGCGCAGATCGAGCAGGGCACGCGCAACTACTTCGACCAGATGGCGCAACTCACTCGCAACGAGTTCCGTGACCTGATGCGTCGCGGCCGCGCCAGCCTGGCAATCGGGCTGGTGGTCCTGGTGGCGTGCTTTGCCGTCGGCCACGCAGTGTATACGGCGTTTGGGCACGCGGCGTGGGCTGAACTTGTGCGTGAGGGCTTCATGATCGGCGGTTGGGTGGCGATGTGGCGGCCGCTTGAGATTCTGCTGTACGACTGGTGGCCGCTGCGCCGCCGCCGGCTGGACTTTGAGCGCCTCCGCGACATGAAGGTGGAAGTCACCGTCAAGCCCAAGCCCCAGCAAGTGGGCACGTAGCCGCCCGCTGCTATGCTGCCGCCCATGCGTGTGCTGCTGGACAAGCCTGCCAACCGCTTTCCCTCGCCGTGGGAATTGTACGCGTTGCTACTGCTTGTCGGTGCGGCCGTGTACATCCCGCTTTCGTACGCCGTGGACTGGATGCCCGCGATCCACAGCCCGCTGCGCTACACCGGATTCGCTTGCCCGTTGTGCGGCGGCACGCGCGCGGTCACTGCGCTGATGCTGGGCAGGTTCGAGCTTGCGGTGCGCTACAACCCGCTTGCGCTGGTGGTGTTCGCCTTGCTGGTATGGGGCGCGCTGAGCTGGCTTTTCATGGTGCTGCCCTTCAAGCGGCGGCTGGTGATCACCGGCAGCAAGAACCTGCGCCGCGCGTTCTGGTTTGCCGTAGCGGCCGTTTTCGTGGCCAACTGGGTTTATGTTGCGATTGCAAAGATGTACGAAGTGCCATTAAGCCTGAATTGACCCCTGAATTGACCACTGTCGCCCGCCCGTGTCCAATACGCCCGATGGCTGAACACAACTACACTGTGCTTGCCCGCAAGTATCGGCCCGCGCGATTTGCGGACTTGATCGGGCAGCCTCATGTCGTGAAGGCCGTGGGCAATGCCATCACCACCAACCGCGTCGCGCAGGCGTTTCTGTTCACGGGCTCGCGCGGGACGGGCAAGACCACCAGCGCGCGAATGCTGGCCGCGGCGCTGAACTGCCTGCGCCGCAAGGAAGGCAACAAGTCCGGCGAGTTTGAGCCCTGCGGCCAGTGCGAATCGTGCATCGACATCGCCCGCAGCGAAGACCTGGATGTCGTCGAGATGGACGCCGCCAGCAACAGCCGCGTCGATGACATCCGCGAGCGGCTTGAGCGCGTGGACACGCGTCCGGCCCGAGGCCGCTACCGCATTTTCATCATCGACGAAGTGCACATGCTTTCGACCAGCGCATTCAACGCGCTGCTGAAGACACTGGAAGAGCCGCCGCCGCACGTGAAGTTCATCCTGGCGACGACGAACCCCGAAAAGATCCCCGAAACGATTCTGTCGCGCTGCCAGCGCTATGACTTCCGCCGCGTGACGATTGCGGAAACCGTGGCGCGCCTAGAGTACATCTGCGGCCAGGAAAGCATCTCGCCCGGCGAAGGCGTGTTGCGCGCAATCGCGGAAATGGCCGAGGGCGGCATGCGCGACGCGCTGTCGCGGCTGGACCAGCTGGTGGCGTTTGCGGGCACTGAGCCCAAGCTGGCAGATGCCGAGAAGATATTCGGCCTGGTCTCGCGCCCCAAACTGCTGGCGCTGCTGGAATCGCTGGCCGGCGGCGACGCGCGCGCGGGCATCTTGTTCGCGGAAGAAGTCTTTGACAGCGGCAAGGATGTCAGCGAAGTGCTGGGGTCACTGGTGGCGCTGACGCGCACGCTGCTGCTGCTGCAGGCCGGAGCCGGCGACACGCGGGCGCTGGACCTCGCCGCCGATGAGGCTCCGCGACTGATGAAAACTTCGCAATTGTTCGGGCTTCAAGGGTTGGTTTACCTGGCCGAGTTGCTCACGGATTGCCGCCAAAGGGTGCGACGTGCGGCATATCCTCGGGTGGTCGTCGAGACGACATTCGTAAAACTGTCCATGCTGGGTCGTTTGGAGTCACTTGAGACCCTGCTGAAGCGCCTTGATGAAGTAGCCGACGCACCGAACCCTGCGCCGGCACAAGAGATACGCAGCAACCCGGTGCCGGCACCGACGGCCTCAAGTGGGCCGAACGAGCGTGAGCAGGCGGCACTGGAGGCTATAAAACGGCAATTTCGTGCAAAATAGTTGTGATTGAACAATCACACTTGAGTGCAGCTAACCAGTCATTTATATTACACCCACTTCGGGAGAGGCTATGGCAGGGCTCGGAAACTTTGGCGACCTGATGAAGCAGGCCCAGCGCATGCAACGCGACATGGGCAAAATCCAGGAAGAGCTGAAGGAAAGATACGTGGAAGGTGCGGCCGGCGACGGACTTGTGAAGGTGATCTGCTCCGGCGCGCAGGAGCTCGTGAAGATCGAAATCTCGCCCGATGCTGTTGATCCTGACGACTTGTCGCTGCTGGAAGACCTGGTTGTTGCAGCCGTCAATAACGGGCTGAAGAAGGCCGAAGAGCTGAAACAGGCCGAGATGGCCAAGGTAACCGGGGGCGTTAACTTCCCCGGTATGTTCTAGCGGTCCGGGAAGTCTCAGGGGTACTGGTTCGTTCCTTTAGCTGGGCGGAACTATGCCTCCTTTGAAAGGACCCACCTCGATGCACGCCACTGAAATGATCAAAGAGATCCCCCTGTTCAAAGGCCTTTCTGAAGACGTGCTCAGCCGTCTGGAAAGCCGCGCCCGTGTCCGCCGCCTCGAAGAGGGCGAGACCTACCTGTCCGCCGGCCAGCCCCCGCGCGCCTTTTGCGTGGTGTTGAACGGCCAGCTCAAGTTCTACCGGGTCAACAAGGCCGGCAAGGAACAGGTGTTCGGTTATGCCGGGCCGCACGATGTGTTCGGCCTGACATCGTTGACCAACCCGTACCGCGCGATGCCCGTAAGCTGCATCGCCCGCACGGCCACCGAGATCGCAGAGATTGACCTGCCCTCGATCCGCGAGCTGATGCACCGCGAGCCCGCACTGGCCGTCGCAATCCTGACCGAACAAGGCAAGCGCTACTCCAGCATGCTGGACCTCGTGGACCAGCTCAGCCTGAAGGACGCGCACAACCGCCTGGCTTCGTGGCTGGACACGTGGGTGACTGAAAACCACCCCGACGCCGGCGACAACGAACTGATGCTGGTGCTGCCGTACACGCAAAGCGAGATCGCAGCCCAGATCGGCACCGTGCGCGAAGTCGTGTCACGCGGTTTCAGCCGCATGGAAAAGGAAGGCATCCTCAAGGCCAGCGGCAAGCGCGTGACCCTGCTGTCACGCAAGCGCCTGCGCCAGATGGCCGAAGCGTAGCCTTTCGCAGCAAAACGCTCACACACACCCGGCGGAGAAATCCCCGGGTGTGTTTTCTTTGCAGGGTACGGTTGCTGTTTTGGCCGGACTTTGCGACCTTGATGCGGACACCTTCCCAGACTACCGGAGTCACCATGCGAACTTTCGCGATCCTGGCCCTCTTGCTTGCGCTGACTGGCGTCGCCCACGCCGACGACGACGCGCGGCTAGATGAACTGGAGAAGCGCGCCAAGGCGCTTGAAGAAGAGGCCGCGAAACTGCGCAAGGACATCGAGGAGCTGCGCCGCAAGCCCGCATTGCCCGAAGGCGTGCTGTGGCAGTTTGACCTGAAGAGTGACCTGAAGGGCTCGGGTGCGTTTGCCGACCTGGACGGCGACAACAAACCTGAGATCGTGTTCGGCACCTACTTCGGCGAACAGCACCTGTTTTGCGTGAAGGCAGCAACCGGCGAAGTAACGTGGAAGTTCAAGTCCGACGCCGGGCCGCTGGATGCCTCGGTTGCGATCTATGATTTGGACGGGGACGGCAAGCTGGAAGTGATGAGCGCCGATTCATCCAGCGGGCACTTCTACAACATTGCGCCCGACGGCACTCTGCGTTGGAAGTTCAAGCTGCCCAACAGCACCGATTCACCGGTCGCGGTTGCCGACCTCGACGGTGACGGCACCCTCGAATTCGTCATCGGCAGCATGTGGCTGGGCGACGGCAAGGGCACCATCAGTTGCTACTCGGCCAAGGAGCAGAAACTGCTGTGGGAGCGCAAGTACAAGGGCTGCATCCAGTCTGAGCCTGTGCTGACCGACCTGAACGGCGACAAGGTGCTGGACGTAATCATCTCCACCTGGCGCGGCGACCACGGCATTCACGCGATCAACGGCAAAGACGGCGAAGCGCTGTGGACCTTCACCACCGCGGGCGACGACAAGTCGATGGGCATGTACCACGGCGTGGCCCTTAGCCAGGACGAGAAAACCATCTACATGGCGACCTGCCAGGGCGACGTCTACGCACTGGACCAGAAGGGCAATCAGGTCTGGACCAAGCATTACGACGACTACCTGTTCGCGCCGATCACCGTGGGCGACATCAACGCTGACGGCAAAGACGAACTCGTGTTCGGCGGGCGCAACCTGTATTGCCTTGCCGCCGCCGACGGCAACCAGCTATGGAAGGTGAAACTGCAGGGCGGGCTTGATCGCGGCGTGGCTTTCTGTGACGCCGACGGCGACGGCAAGCTGGACGTGCTGTTTCACGACAGGTGCGCCGTGGTGGCCGTTGGTGGCAGCGACGGCCGCGAGGTGTTTCGCTTCGATGCCGGCTTCAAGGGCGCGCAGTGGGAAGAGATTTCTTCGGCACCGCTGGTCGGCGACTTTGACCGCGACGGCAAGTTGGAGTGCTTCGTCGTTGTCGGCGTCGGCACTTCGACCGACAACTTCAAGGGCAATTACGGCCGCGCGATGGCAATCAAGCTCAAGGGCAGCGGCCCGGGCTGGAGCACCTTCCGCGGCAATCACCGCCGCACCGGCCACGTGAAACACGCAGACCCAACAGCCCCGCGCAAGATTCCGATCCGGCACCGCTAGCGCATGCCCAGGTCAATCACCCGGTTGCGGGTGACGGTGAACTTGGGGCGGCCTTTCAGCGTGCGGCCGAGCAGCGCCGAGTTCTTGGCGTGGCTGAACAGGGCCGATTCGGTGACCTGCCATTCGGACTTGAGGTCGAAGATACACAGGTCGCCGTCGGTGCCGGGTGACAGGCTGCCCTTGCGCTTGTCCAGACGCAGGACTTTGGCCGGGTTCAGCGTCAGCTTGGTGATCGCAGCCAGCAGCGGCAGCTCTGATGTGTGCACCAGTTCAGTCAGTGCCACGGCCAGTGCAGTCTCAAGCCCGACGCTGCCGAACGGTGCAGCGCCGAATTCAAGTTCCTTCAACTGGGGCGGCACGGGCCTGTGCCCGCTTACGATGCAGTCGATCACGCCCTCGCGCAGGCCGCGCTTGAGCCAGGCGATGTCTTCGCGCGTGCGAAACGGCGGGAACACCTTCAGGTTGGTGTCGTAGGCCTTGCGGACTTCGTCGTCGGTCACAGCCAGGTGATGCGCGCAGACTTCGGCTGTGACGCGCACTCCCAGCTTGCGCGCGCGCTTGACCGCCCGCACCGCGTTGCGTGAGGTCAACTTGCCCGCGTGAAAGTGGCAGCCGGTTTCGCGCGCGAACATGCAGGCGCGCGCAATCGCGAGCTCTTCGGCGACCGCCGGAAGGCCGGACAGGCCTGCGAGCGCGGATTCATAGCCCGCGTTCATCACGCCGCCCGCGAGCTCGGGGTCTTGCGCGTACTCAATCACCGCGCGGTCAAACATGCTGGCGTAACTCATCCCGCGCAGGATGGCCGCGGGCGTATCCGAGCCGCGCTGCTCATCGCTGAAGGCGACCGCGCCGGCCTCAACGAGCTGGCCGATCTCGGTAAGCTCGCGACCTTCGCGGTTGCGGGTCAGGGCGCAAACCGGCCACACGTCGGCAAAACCGGCCTGTTCGCTTTGGCGCCGCACGAACAAGGCCGATGCCACGTTGTCGTTCGCGGGTTCGGTGTCAGGCAGGCAGGCGACGGTGGTGAAGCCGCCGTGGACGGCCACTTCCGCGCCGTGGGCAATGGTTTCTTCGCTGTCGTGGCCGGGCTCGCCCATGTGGGCGCGCAGATCCACAAGGCCCGGTGCAACATGAAGGCCTTCGCATTGCAGCACCTCGACGTGGCCGTCGGGGCTTGATTTCTGGGCATCGGCGAGTCTCACGTTGCCCGCTGCCACGATCTTGCCGCCGGCAATCAGCACGTCGCCGACGCCTTCCTTGCCCGTGGCCGGGTCAAGCAGGTAGCCGCCTTTGATGAGAATGGTTTCACTCATGGCGCGTGCTTATTCAGAAACTCGTCCATGGCCTGGTCGATCCGCTTCGTGCGGGCCTCGTCCTGCCATACGTTGTTATGCATCACGCCCTCAAGGCGCAGGAATTGTTTGGGACCCTTGAAGGCCGCGTGCAGCGCTTCGCCCTGTTCGAAGGGGATGATTTCGTCCTTGTCGCCGTGCAGTTGAAACACCGGCAGCTTCAGGTCGGCGGCGAGCTTGCCGTTGTCCATGATCGTGTAGGCGAACCACTCGGGCTTGATCAGCCACGGGTAGTAGTGCTTGCCCATGGCACCGATGCTGAGAAACGGAGCTTCCAGCAGCAGCGCGGCCGCCGGTGCGCCGTCTTTCAGCGCTTCGCGGCGGGTTTCAGCCTGCAGTTCGTGTGCCAGGCGGATCGCTACGGCGCCGCCGAGGCTGCGGCCCCACAGGATGATCTGCGCGGGCTTCCAGCCCAGTTCGGTGATCGCAAAGTTGTACGCGCCGCGCGCGTCGCGATACAGGCCGTGTTCGCTGGGCTGGCCGGGGCTGTTGGCGAAACCGCGATAGTCAAAGATCAAGAACTGGCAGTCCAGTGCGGCGCAGCGGTCGGCGTACATCTGCGCGCTGGGGCCGGTGTACTCAGCGTTGCCGCCGAACATGATGATCTTGCGGGGCGCTGCATCGCGGCCCTGGACCCAGCCGTATAGGGAAAGCCCGTCTTCGGTGGGGATGCGTGCTTCGCGAACATCCGTGCGTTCGGCCGCCACGCGCGGCCCGACAGACGCGTCTTTCAGGGTGGGGGGGAATACCGCAACGCGGTTCAGGAAGCGCAGCCCGGCGAGTCCGGCAACAATCAGCACCGACAGCAGCAGTATCGCGTGAAGATGGCGCGGTATCTGAAGCGGCGCAGGCTTTGCGGCTGCTTGTGTCGCGGCGGCATCAGGCATGCTCGTACCTCCCTGAGCCGTGAGTGGCCGGCTGGGCTGATTGCACGAGTACCAGCACTGCCATGCGCACAGCCAGCCCGTTGGTGACCTGGCGCAGGATCACGCTGTGGTCGCCGTCGGCTACTTCCTGGCTGATCTCAACGCCGCGGTTGATCGGGCCCGGGTGCATGATCAGCGCATGGGGCTTCATTTTTTTCACGCGGCGCGAATCAATGCCGTACAAGTGGTGGTATTCGCGCACACTGGGGAACATGCCCTTCTTCTGGCGTTCCATCTGGATGCGCAGGATGTTGAACACGTCGTAGTGGTCCAGCACTTCATCCAGGTGATAATGCAGGTTCACGCCGAGTTCACGGAATGCGCCCGGCAGAAGGGTTCGCGGCCCGATGATGCCTACCTCGGCGCCCAGTTTACGCAGGCCCCAGATGTTGCTGCGCGCCACGCGGCTGTGGGTGATGTCGCCCACCAGCGCTATCTTCTTGCCGGTCAAGTCGCCAAACTTCTCGCGCATCGTGAAGATATCGAGCAAGCCCTGCGTCGGGTGCTCATGGGTGCCGTCGCCGGCGTTTACCACACAGGCGTCCAGGCTGCGCGCCAACAGGTGCGGCGCACCGGCCTGCTGGTGGCGAAGGATCACGATGTCGACGCCCATAGCCTGCAGGTTGCAGCCGGTGTCGACCAGCGTTTCGCCTTTCACGGCGCTGCTGGCTTCTTTGACGATATCGACCAGGTCGGCGCTGAGGCGTTGCGCGGCCAGGCTGAAGCTGGCCTTGGTGCGGGTACTGGGCTCAAAGAACAGGTTCAGCACGACTTTGCCGCGCAGTGCAGGGGCCTTCTTGATGCTTCGGGTGCTGATTTCCGAGAAGCCGCGCGCGGTGTCGAGCACGTGCAGGATTTCTTCGCGCGAAAGCTCTTCGAGACCCAGCAGGTCTTTGCGCTTCCAAAGCAGCGGCGCGGGTTCAGTCATGGCAGTTCTCCGCGCAGACGCCGGTGCAGGGCACAAAAAAAGCGACGCCGTTAGCGTCGCATGTGCTGGTCCTGGTTCCACTTCGTTCCACGTCGCCTCGCCTTGCTGATTGGGCGGAAAGATAGCAAGGCTGGCCGCCGATGCAAACGGGTAGCAGCGGCTCGGGTTTGCAGCGCTGCGTGCGGGAACAGGACCAGCCGCGTCCTCTACGTTGGCGGGCTGGTTGCAGCCTGCCTTCCTGCCCCTATGATGCCGTTGTGCCGCGCGATTGTCGCGGCGACCGCAGACGGGCTGACGAGCGTCACGCACAGCCGCCTTGCGCCGGAGTACGGCGCGCCCAGAAGCCGCCGCATCAGCCATGCCGGGCACAGAACCTCAGCGAAGTCGCCGCCACGTGGCGGCGGGCCAGTGGCGTACTTTCCCGTTTGCGACCGCGTTGCGCGGCACGCTGCGCGAAGGCTACAGCGGCCGCAAACTGCGGGCTGACATCGTGTCAGGGGTGATCGTGGGCATCGTGGCGCTGCCGCTGGCGATGGCGCTGGCGATTGCGTCCGGCGTGCCGCCGCAGCACGGGCTGTACACGGCCATTGTCGCGGGCGGGCTGATTGCCGTAACGGGCGGCAGCCGACTGAACGTCTCAGGCCCGACAGCGGCGTTTGTGGTGCTGCTGGCCCCGATTTCCGCCCAGTACGGGCTGGGCGGGCTTGCGCTGGCATCGCTGATGGCGGGCGCAATCCTGGTCGTGATGGGTCTGGCGCGGCTGGGCAAGCTGGTGCAGTTTGTGCCCTACCCGGTTACGACGGGTTTCACCGCGGGCATTGCCGTAGTGATCGCCACGTTGCAGGTGAAGGACTTTCTTGGGCTGAACGTCACGCCCAGCGGCGACCATTACTGGAACCGCATTGCCGACCTTGCATCTGCCATGCCCTCCGTTTCGTGGGCCGACGCGCTGGTCGGCGGCGTGACACTGGCACTGCTGCTGGTGTGGCCGCGCATCACCCGCAAGATCCCTGGCCCGCTGGTGGCCATAGCGCTGGCGGCGGGCCTGGCCTATGCACTGTCCGAGTTCGCGGGCGTGCAGCCGGCGACCATCGCTGGTCGATTCAGCTACGTGAAGGATGGCGTGACCATGCCCGGCATTCCGCAGTTGCCGCCGCTTCCGGTGTTGCCCTGGTCGCTGCCGGGGCCGGATGGGCAGCCGCTGCATATGGACTGGGCGCTGGTGCGGGCGCTGATCGGCCCCGCATTTGCCATTGCGGCATTGGGTGCCATTGAATCGCTGCTTTCAGCCGTCGTCGCCGACGGCATGGCCGGCACACGCCATGACCCCGATGCGGAACTCGTGGGCCAGGGGCTGGGCAACCTGGTGGCGCCCTTCTTTGCCGGATTTGCGGCCACGGGCGCGATCGCCCGTACCGCAACCAATGTGCGCAACGGCGGGCGCAGCCCAATTGCGGCCCTGACGCATGCATTGTTCCTGTTGGCGGTAGTAATGGCGCTGGCACCGGTGCTGGGCTATCTGCCGATGGCGGGTCTGGCGGCGCTGCTGCTGGTGGTGGCCTGGAACATGAGCGACGCCAAGCACTTCGTGCACATGCTTCGCGTGGCCCCGCGCAGCGATTTGGTGGTGCTGCTGCTTTGCTTTGCGCTTACGGTGGTCTTTGACATGGTGATTGCGGTCAGCGTGGGCATTGTGCTGGCCGCGCTGCTGTTCATGCGGCGCATGGCTGAAATCTCGGGCGCGCGCGTGGTCGGCAATGGGGCCGCCGCGCGTGAGCCGCTGCCGCAAGGCGTGATGCTTTACGAGATCGCGGGTCCGCTGTTCTTTGGCGCGGCCGACAAAGCCATCAGCGCGATCCAGACCACCGGCAGTGAGAAAGTGCTGGTGCTGGATATGCACGCGGTCCCGGCCATGGACGTGACCGGCCTGGTCGCGCTGGAAAGCCTGCTGGGCAAGCTGCGCTCTCAGGGTGTTCGCGTGTGCATGGTGGGGGTCTGCCCGCAACCTCGGCGTGCCATGGCCAAGGCGCACATCGAAGAAGCCCCGGGTGAACTGAGTTTCCACCCGACGCTGGAGGCCGCGCTGGCCACAGAACGCAAGGCCAACTGAGCGCCGATCAGAACTTCGGACGCTGTTTGAAACTGTGGGTCATCTGGTTCAGGCGGCGCAGTTCAAGGTAGCCCGCGATGCTGGCGGCCGGAATGCCGCCGCTGTGGTGGCGCCGGCTGGCCTCACTGTCATAGATGCTGAACTCGCTGTGGCGGCCCTGCACGGTTACGCTGCCCTTGTACAGGCGCAGCTTCACGGTGCCGGTCACGTACTGCTGGCTTTCGCGGAAGAACGCGTCCAGGCTCTCGCGCAGCCTTGAGAACCAGCGGCTGTCGTACACCAGCTCAGCGTACCGCTGGGCGAGCATCGGCTTCATCTCAATGAACTCGGCGTCCAGGGTCAGCTTCTCGAGTTCATCGTGCGCGATGTGCAGCACGTGCGCGGCCGGGGCTTCATACACTTCGCGGCTCTTGAAGCCGAGAATGCGGTCCTCAATGGTGTCAAAGCGGCCGACTCCGTGGGCACCGGCGATTTGCTCAAGCTCTTCGACCAGCTCCACGGGTTGCAGCTTCTTGCCGTTCAGGCTTACGGGTTCGCCCTGATGGAACTTCAGTTCCACGTCGGCGGGCTCGTCGGGGGCCTGCGCAGGGCTGGTGGTGATCTGGTAGGTTGATTCCGGCACGGGCAGGCCTGGGTCTTCAAGCTCACCGGCACTGCTGCGCACTCCCCACAGGTTGCGATCGCTGCTGTAGGTGCGCTCGGTGCTGTCGCCGGAGGGCAAGTTGTTCTGCTTCAGGTAGCCCAGCACTTCTTCGCGGGTTTGCAGGCTCCATTCGCGCATCGGGGCAATGCTGCGCAGCGCAGGGTCCAGGGCTGCCACCGCGCACTCGAAGCGGAACTGGTCGTTGCCTTTGGGAGGTGCCCCGTGGGCTATGTAGCGCGCGCCTTCTTCCTGCGCCATGGCCACAAGCTCGGTTGCGATCAGCGGGCGCGACAGCGCGGCTGACAGGTAATACGCCCCTTCATAGCGCGCCGAGGCCCGCAGGGCTTTGAAGCAATACTGCTTCACAAAGGTGCGCCGGCGATCAATGGCGTGGACTGAATCCGCACCGGCCTCAATGGCGCGGTTGGCGACTTCGTCAAAGTCGCCCCCCTGGCCCAGGTTCAGCGCGACTGCCACAACGCGCATCCCGCGCGAGCGCTTAAGCCAGTGCAGGGCAGCGGTGGTGCTTTGCCCGCCCGAGTACGCCATGACGACCTTTTCCATGAAATCGACAATAGCAGGCAGGGCATATCGGTCAAAGGAAGGCAGGCGGGATTCACTTAGTAGCCGGTCGAATCAGCGCGTATCATACGCGACCCCGGGCAAGGCCCCGACCGACTTACAAGGAGACTACGCATGATGAAACCGACCTTGGCAGCAGCCTGCGCGCTTGCCGCGACGGTACTGTCCGCACAGACGTTTGAGGCACCGGTGCAACTCAAGGCCGGCGATGCCCCGCTCGGCCACAAGCTGGGCACCGCGGACCGTCTGTATCCTTCGCCCGCGCTGCATGACATCGACGGAGACGGCAAGATCGAGATGGTGATCGGCGACCTGCGTGGCAGCCTGACGGTAAGCACCCGCACCGAAGACGGTTGGGGCGAAGAAAAGACGCTGAACGGTGCCGATGGCAAGCCTTTGAAATTCAACAACTGGTGATGCATCGGGATGGCCCCACAGTTTGTGGACTTCAACGGCGACGGCATCACTGACATCTTCACCGCCACGTTTGACGGCTCGCCTTGGGTGAGCTTCGGCAGCAAAGAAGGCTTCCAGACGCCATCGCAGGTCAAGAACAGCGAAGGCGCGCGCATCATCCTGTCCCAGTACTGGGACTACGAAACCCGCAAGTGGACCAGCAAGAACATGACCGACGCAGCCCAGGGCGGCGCCCACTGCATTTCGGCCTTTGCATGGGACTGGGACGCCGATGGCGACCTCGACATCATCCTCGGCGACCGCAACGGCGGCCTGTGGCTGAACCTGAACGAGGGCAGCACCAAAGAGCCCAAGTATGCAACCATCAGCAAGCGCATCATGTCCGGCGACAAGCCGCTTGAACTGGGCGGCAAGGTCACTTCGCCGCGCCTGCTGGACTGGGACAAAGACGGCGTGGACGACCTGCTGTTCGGCACGTTCGGCGACACCTACGGCAACGGTGAAGGCGGCGGCGTGTTCTGGGCCCGCAACACCGGCAAAAAGGGCGAGCCAAAGTTCGACGCGCCCAAGGCGCTGATTGCCCCCGCCAAGAAAGACGCCGAAGGCGCGGTGCGCGCCGACGCGGGACTGTACTTTGACGTGATCGACTACAACGGCGACGGCAAGCTGGATCTCGTGGTCGGCGGTTACTCCATGTGGGCCAACACCGAACCGGCCAAGGAAGGCACCCGCAAGGCGCCCTTCAACCGCAAGCCCTACGTGTGGGTGTACCTGCAGAAGTCTGAGCCCAAGCCCGACAGTTCCGTGCGCTAGCATCACGAATCGCGAAAACGCCAGGGGTCCGCACAACGGCCCCTGGCGTTTGTCATTTGCGGTTGCGGCGCCGGGCAGACACGCGAAACTCGCGTGCGTTGGGCTACAAATGAATACAGCAACGGAGACCGGATGAACTACGAACTGATCACAGCACACGGCGCCAAGCCGATCAAGGCATGGGTGGATGGCGTCGAATTTGAGGCCGAAGCGCGCCAGCAGCTGCTGAACGTCGCGCGTCTGCCGGTCGTTCACAAGTGGGTCGCCGCAATGCCCGACGTGCACTGGGGCATGGGTGCCACTGTGGGCTCGGTGATCCCGACCAAGAGTGCGATTATCCCGGCCGCTGTGGGCGTCGATATCGGCTGCGGCATGTGCGCGGTCCGCACCAGCCTGCGCGCCGAAGACCTGCCCGACAAGCTGGGAGACATCCGCCGCGCGATTGAAGAGCGCGTACCCCACGGCCGCACCGACGGCGGCGGCCGCAACGACCGCGGCGCCTGGCGCACCCCGCCGGAGGGCCACGTGAACGCGTTTGCCAAGCTGGCCGCCGGCTATGATGAGCTGGTGGCGCGCCACCCGAAGCTGTCGCGCAACGCGCACCCGGTGCATCACCTGGGCACGCTGGGCACGGGCAATCACTTCATCGAAGTGTGCATCGACCAGGATTCGCGTGTGTGGCTGATGCTGCACTCGGGCTCGCGTGGCGTGGGCAACCGTATCGGCACGCACTTCATTGAGCTGGCAAAGAAGGACATGCAGCATCACGTGAAGAACCTGCCGGACGAAAACCTGGCCTACTTTGAAGAAGGTGCCGAGCACTTCGACGATTACGTCCGCGCGGTTTCGTGGGCGCAGGAGTTCGCGCGCATCAACCGCGAGTGCATGATGCGCGCGGTGATTGCGGCCGTCGCGCGCACGCCCGGCGTGCCCGAGTTCACCGCCGACGAGATGGTGGTGAATTGCCACCACAACTACGTTGAGCGCGAAGAGCATTACGGTGAAATGCTGTTCGTGACCCGCAAGGGCGCCGTCAGCGCCAAGAAGGGCGAGTTTGGCATCATCCCGGGCAGCATGGGTGCCCGCAGCTACATCGTTTGCGGCAAGGGCCACCCGGAAAGCTTCTGCTCGTGCAGCCACGGTGCCGGCCGCGCGATGAGCCGTGGCGAGGCCAAGCGCCGCTTCACGGTGCGCGACCACGTGGCCGCCACGGAAGGCGTCGAGTGCCGCAAGGACAAGGACGTGATCGACGAAACCCCGGCCGCGTACAAGGACATCGACGCGGTCATGGAAGCCCAGAAGGACCTGGTGGAGATCGTCCACACGCTGAAGCAGGTAGTGTGCGTGAAGGGTTAGAAGAAATGCGGGGCGTGACGCGCCCCGCATTTCTTGCATGCCAACGGTCGAGCGGGGCTGCCTAGCGTACGCGGACGGTGAAGCTGTAGCTGTCGCTGGGGCCGGTGATGAAGGTCTGCCCGGCGCGCGGGCTTACGTTCAGCGTGATCGTGTAGTCGCCGTCCGGTGCCAGCGGGTTTACGACAATGCGGCCGAACGGCTGCACGCCCACGTTGGCCGGTGAGCTGCTCACGAAGTCGAACTCGACAAAGCCGGGCCCGCCAGAATCGCCAAACGGGTGAAAGTTCGTTCCGTTGCCCAGCCGCTTCAGGACCGTGGTGCGGGTGTAGACGATGTCGCCCTGGGCAAGGGTCATGTCGTCCGGAATGCGCACAGTCAGCTCGTAGTCCAGCACGATTGCGTTGATGTCGCGCGCGGTGTCGAGGTGCGTAACCAGTTGCCCCAGCGAAGAGCCGGGCGTCACTTCGGTGTTGTCGGTGCCGGGAATGCGCTCAAGGTTGTTCGGGTCCAGGTAGTTGTTGAACAGTGCATCGCCGATCAGGCCCGACGCCGAAAGGTCCGGCATCGGCACCGCGGTGTTGGGCACATATCCGATGCTGCCGTTCAACACGCCGTCGTCGAAGGCGTCCTGCGACATGCCAAGCCAGAAGTCGTTGATGTTCGCGACGCCGAAGTCCTTGGCCACCTGGCTGAGTGCCGCCAGCACGTACGAGTAATTCTTGCTACCCGGCAGGCCGCCCGACAGCGCGAAATCGGTGGGGCTGACGGCGCGAATTCGCTCAAGGCCGAAGTAGCGCGCCACCTGCTGGCACATCAGGCCGAACATCCCCATCCCCACGCCGCCCGTCACGCCGGCGATGCTGCCGTCGAACGAGAGGCCGCGCATCACGGCCACGGTGGTCAGCGGCGTGACGTGCGTGTCGCCGGTGCTGTAGTCGTCATAGTGCGGCAGCACGCTGTACATCACGTGCCCCGGGTTCATGGGGTGAAATTTCTCAGTACGGGCCGTTGCCGGGTTGCCGACATCGCTGGGCACGGCCAGCGTGTTCTGGCCCCGGATTTCAACCAGGATCGGCCCGCGGTACTGACGCCGCAGGCTGACCTGGTAAATCCCGTTGCTGAACGTGAAGCCGGTGCCAAGCAGGCCAGCTTCCGTGAAGTCGATGCTGCCGTCGTCGTTGATCGGACGCAGAGTCACGACGGCGTTGCGCACGGCACCGCCGGTGCTGGCGAAACCGCGCACGAAGTTGCTGTCAGGGTTGACGATGCTGCCTGTGCTTCCGGCGCCGGGGCCCTGTGTGCCTGCTTCTTCGACGCGCTGGTCAAAGTCGCCCTCGCACCCGGCAAGGACGAGCATGCAAAACGCCAGCAGGACCGCGCAGCGCAACACCATTACTCGATCTCGCTGCGTGACTTGACCACGGCCTTGATCAGCCCGTATTCGACGGCGGCCTCTGCGGGGATCCAGAAGTCGCGGTGCACGTCTTTCTCGACCTGCTTGAGCGGGCGGCCGGTCTCCTGGGCCACGATCTGGTTGTAGTACAGCTTCAACCGGTCGATTTCGGCGCTCAGGATTTCCAGGTCGCTGGCCTGGCCGCGGGCTGCCATGCTGGGCTGGTGCAGCAGGAATCGGCTGGAAGGCGTGGCGAAGCGGTTCTGCTTTTCGGCGGCAAGGTGAATCATCACGGCCGCGCTGGCGCAGATACCGCAGACGATACTGCGTATCGGCGGCTTCACGAAGCGCGCGTAGTCCAGGATCGCAAAGCCGCTGTCGGCGCTGCCACCCGGGCTGTTGACGATGAATGTGATCGGCTTCTTGGCGTCGTCATCTTCAAGGATGCGAAGCTGCGCAATGGTTGAGGCCGCAAGCTTGTCATCGACGCCACGGCTGATGATGATCGTGCGTGACTTCAGCAGGCGCATCGCCAGCGGGTCGGGCCCGCCGTTTTTGCCGTTCTTGTCCTTACCGTTTTCTTCGCCGTTTTCGTTGTCGCCTTCGTCATCGTCTTCATCTTCATCGGCGAGACGTCCCTGCAGCAGGCGTGGGTCGATTTCTGTCATGGCAATCTCCGGGCAATGCGCACACTTCGAAACTCAGGGGCCAGACGGCCGCAGGTTATAACGCCGCGAACTTCAACATGCGTCCCAACAAGGGTCAAGCCGCAGGCGGGGGCGCGGATGGGGCCGGGCCCTGGCTGCCGGTTCCGCTTTGGCCGGGGCGTGGTCCGCGGCGCGGGCCGCGACGACGGCGGCGGCGCCCGGATCGTTCACCTTGCGGCCGGTCACCCTGCGGACGGTCGCCGCGTGGGCGGTCGCCCTGCGTCTGTTCCTGCTGGCCTTCGCCTTGCGGGCGCTCGGGGCGCGGGGGCCTTCCGCTGCGATCGGGGCTGTCGCCGCGCGGGCCGCGGTCGGGACGCTGCTGGCCGGCATGACGCTGGCTGTTGCGCTGGCCGTGGCGCTGGCTGCCGCGCTGCGGGCCGTGGCGGCCGGTACCGCGCTGGGGGCCCTGGCGGCTGGTGTCACGGCCTCGGGTTTCGCGGATTGCCTGTTCCAGGTCGGCGCCCGTGGCGTCGAGTTCGCGCACGATCTGGTATTTGCGCAGGACGTAAAACTCGTCCTCGACGATGTCGCGGTCCATCACTTCAAAGGTGTTGCTGGCCAAGAAGCGCACCAGCACAGGCTTCTCGTACTGTTCGCCGCCCTCGGCCACAACGCGTTCGCGCAGGGCTTTCCAGTCTTCGAGGGCCTGGCGTGCTGACTCAACGTCGCGGTGGCGCATGGGTTTTCCGGCCGGTGATACGCAGTAACTACACTCAACAACTACCACGGCCCAAGCTAACATCAACCCGCAGGCACCGGGCGGCCAATCTGTTGAGGAACGGACGCCGCCACAGGAGGACACCATGGCCCATGACAACCAAGGCCCCAATCGGGCCCGACGCGCATTCCTGCAGGCCGGGGCAACCGGCAGCCTGCTACTGGCCGCCTGCGGCGGTAACACCGGCCCAGCCAACGTCGCCAACGCGCCCGTGCCACCCGGCAACACCAACGAGCCGCCGGCCGACACCGGCCCCAAGGCCCAGCATGGCGAGCCGCCAACCGCCGGGCTGGTCTACGGGACGTTGCTTTGCGGCGGCAGCCAGCTGAATGCCGAAACCGGCGAAAAACGCTACATCTTCACGCAGCTGAACCTGGACCAGGCCGTTCGCGACAAGGGCGCCAGGCAAAAGCTGATCACCGACATCGGCTTTCTGGCCCACGGCGTGATCGCCAACCCCTTTGCCGCCAACCGCGTGCTGGTCTTCGAGAAAAAGGGGCCCGGCGGCGCGGAGATTGACCTCAAGCGCAACGAAATCATCGGCCGCATCCGCCCAAGCCCGGGCTGCGAATTCTACGGCCACGGTGCCTACAGCACCGATGGCACGCTGGTCTATGCCACCGAGTACGACAAAGAAACCTACGTCGGTCGCATGAGCGTGAGGCGCGCCGACGACTTTTCGGTGATCGGCGACTTCCCCACCCACGGTGAGTGGCCGCACGACTGCCAGTTCCTCGATGGCGGCAAGATCGTGGCCGTCACCAACGGCGGCGGCAGCATCGACGGCGGGGCTGAACCCAACGTGGCCTATGTCGAAGTAGCCACGGGCAAGTTGCTCGAGAAAGTGGCATGGCCCGACAACCCGCTGATCAACGCCGGCCACCTGCTGGTCACGCCGGGCGGCGACCTGGTGGTCGCGCACGCGATGCGCGAGGGCCTGGACACGCGCTCGGCCCTTGGGGCTCTCAGCATCCGGCCCACCGGCGGCGAGCTGGCCACGATGGCCTCGCCGGCACCGGTCGTCAGCGCGATGCTGGGCGAAACTCTCAGCCTGGCCTATCACGAAAAGTCAGGCCTGCTGGCAGCCACCAACCCCTACGGGCGCGACAGCCGCACCCAGGACGGCAGCGCCAAGGGCCTGCTGACCTTCTGGGACGTAAAGGCCCGCAAATTCCGCGAAGTCATCGGCGGCGAGGACATCCCGCAGCCGCGCGGTGTCGCCGTCACCATGGACGGCACCTATTTCGTCGTCACCGGCGGAAGCGACCGCCCGGGCGTGATTCTGCTGCGCACCGACACTCTGAAGCCAGAGTCTGACATGCCCCCCTTTGAAGCTTCAACCCAGGGTTCGCACGCCTATATCCACCCGTACTGGAGTTAGCGCCGCGATTGTGGTGGCGCTTGGCGCGCGCGTGCCTATGATTTGTGCCGTTCGTTACAAGCCTTTGCGCCGTCGAACAGGTTTGGCGGGCAGGGCAGGTTGAAAGTGGAGTCAGAGCTATGCCGACAGGAAAAGTGAAGTGGTTCAACGATGAAAAAGGCTACGGGTTCATCACCCCCGACGACGGCGGCGCCGATCTGTTTGTGCACTACTCGGCCATCCAGTCCGACGGCTTCAAGTCGGTCAAGGAAGGCCAGGCCGTCGAGTTCACCATCGGCGAAGGGCGCAAAGGCCCGGCCGCGGAGAACGTCAAGCCGCTGTAGCCTTGCAGAGATAAGGCAGAGAACGGGCGCCCACGCGGCGCCCGTTGTCGTGTTGGAGGCGCGGTGATCGTGCCTCAGTACTTCCTGCCGCAACAATTCTGAAGTTGACTCAATTTCCGCAGCCGATTGCGCCGACAAATCTGGCATCCGTCGCATTGCGTCGGAACTTCCACAGCGCACATATCGGATCAGTCATGCGGAACAACATCCTCACGCTGCTCGTCGGTTTTCTGGTGCTGGTTGGCTCGGTGATGTTGTTCAAGCTCGGCCTCGACAAGATGACCGACGCCGAAGCCGCGGAACTTGAAAACTACTCGCAGGTCAACGTCGACATGAACCGGCGCATGATCCTGTATCGCGTACAGCCCGGCGACACGCTGTGGGGCCTTGCGGAACGCTTCTACGGCGCCGGCAAGCGCTGGGACGAAATCGCCCGCGCCAACGACATCCAGGCTGGACAGGGCCTCAACTCAGGCACCATCATCCGCATCCCTCTGGCGGCTGAGGCCGAAAGCGCCGACGCCCTCTCCGAGCCGCCGGTGGCATTGCCCACCCTCAGCTACGACGAAGTGGAAGCCGCGATCCTGCCCGAAGGCCGCGAAGGCCAGATCGCATCCGTGCGCTGCCAGTTCGACACCGACGCCCGCATGCACTGCGTCGCCCGCGAAGCCGAAGGCCAGGCCGTGCGCATCAGTCTGTACAGCGCCGCGGAGGCCGACTCAGCCCCTGTCAGCGTTTACTTGTCCCGCGGCAATGAAAACTTGCGCCACATGGTCACTATCGACCACGACGGCGACGGCCGCGAAGAGCTGTACACCATCTGGTCCACCGACAGCAACGGCTGCCTGTCCCGGGTGCTGAAACTGGTGGACGGCCAGTTGCAGGTTGTCAGCGAGACACCCGACGACCCGGTAGCAATCCTGCGCCTGCGCGCCGGCCGCTAGCCTTTTCGCTTCGCACACCAGCCCGAGGTACCCGCCATGTCCACCATGCTCGTTGATGCCCAGGCCACTGATCGCCTGTCGCGCCAGTTCGAAGCCGTGATGCGGCGCAGCAACCCGCGCGATGTGCAGCTTGAGGCCCGCCGCTTCGTCAGTTGGCTGTGCGACCGCCTTGAACGCAACAACCACGCCCTGATGGCCGCACCCCGCAACCTGCGCCCAGACGCCGTTTTCTCGGCCGGGTTTGCCGCGCGCCAGGGCCAGAATGTGCTGATGACCTGCCAGTTCCTGCTGAACGACCTGACCGCGCGCATCGGCCGCGAAAAGGTCGCTGACTACTTGACCAGCACCCAGACCCGTTCCGGCCGCGCGCTGGCAAAGCGCGTGTGCGCACGCCCCAGCGGTGAAGTGCGCATTGCTTCGGTGCGCTTTGCAACCGGCGAGCCCGGGGCGGCCACTCGCACGATTGCGGCCGTGGACGCGCCCTTTGCCGGCACCGGCGCGGTGATTTCGACGTTCAACTTCCGCGGCAACTATCCCGGCGCGCTGAAAGTCGGGCTGGTGGTCGAGAACCAGGGCTGCCGCAGCGCGGCCTTTGTATCGGCCCACTTGAAGCTGTTCGCGCGCTATGCTGAAAACGAAGCCTGGCAGCCCACCGCCGGCGAGGCCTTTGCATTCATCGAGCGCGTGGGCCCGAGCGAAGCCGCCGTGATCGCGCTGCGCGGTTTTGACTGCATGGACCTGATCCGCGGCGCCGACCGCCTGAACCGCGACCCGCAGGCGCTGCGCCTGATCACGCGACTGGTCTAGCACTCTGGAATGACAGAACTGCGCCCGCGCTCAGGCGCGTGCGCCGCCTTTTACCGTGCCGGGGCCGGAAGACTTCATCTGCCGCGCAAGCTCGCGCTGCTGCTCGCTGGCGTTTTCGGGCATGGCCATGCGGATCACCGCGTACAGATCGCCCCGTGTGCCTTCTTCATTCCGCAATCCCAGTCCGCGCAGGCGCAGCTTTGCGCCGCTTTGCGTGCCGGGCGGAATCGTCAATGTCACCGTACCGTCGAACGTCCGCAGGTCCACGCGCGCGCCGTCCACTGCCTCCCACGGGGCCACGGGCACGTCGGCGTACAGGTCCAGCCCGCGAATGCGCCAGGTGTCGTCTTCGTGCAGCCGCAAGGTCAAGTAAAGGTCGCCGTTATCGCCCCCGTTGCCGGCCTCGCCCATGCCGCGCAGCCGCAGCACCAGGCCGTCGCGGATCTCGTCGGGAATGCGCAGTTCCACGGTACGGTGGCCCCTGGTGCGGCCGACACCGCCGCAGGCAAAGCAGAAGTGCTCGCCGTCCAGCGTGCCGGTGCCCTGGCAGGTGTCGCAGCGCTGTTCGAATCCGATGTTGAATTCGCGGGTGCCGCCGCCCATGGCCTCACTGACGGGCAGTTGCAGCTCAGCCTGTGAGTCGCGACCGCGAGTGCGCCTTGGCGCGCGGGTGCGGAGCTGCACGTCTTCGCCGAAGATGTTGGCAAAGAAGTCTGAGAAACCGCCGCCGCCGCCAAAGAACTGCGAGAAGTCTTCGGGGCTGGCGCTGCGCCAGTTGCCGCCGGGGTTGAAGTCCTGCCCGTGCTGCCAGTTCTGGCCGAAGCGGTCATACTTGGCGCGCTTTTCGGGGTCGGTCAGGACCTCTTTGGCTTCGTTGATCTGCTTGAAGCGGGCCTCGGCATCGGCCCGTGTGGCCGGCTCGTGGCGATCCGGGTGCCACTTCATGGCCAACTTGCGGTAGGCCTTCTTGATATCTTCGGTGGTGGCGTCGCGTTTGACGCCAAGGATTTCGTAGTAGTCCTGAAACTTCATGGTACGCCCCATCCAACCCCGTGCCCTTGCGCGGTGTTCGTTATAGCAACGCTTGCGCGGGAGTGGATTCATCCCGGGATCGCCATCCGCGATGAAGGGTTTCCGCATGGCGTTGCATCCCAATCCGTGGCGTTTCAGCGGCTTCCAACCGGCGCATGCGCTGGAAGCGCATGAGCACGCCACCGGCAGGGATGTCGATGCCGCGTTGTGTGTGCTGTCTGGGGTTCAGCTGCGGCGTTGCAGCCAGCTTGATCGGTAGTTGGCTGCTACGAGGCCGGCTCCGCTGGGGTCGCGGATCACCCCTGTGACCAGCAAGAGCACCACCAGGGCCAGCAGGCAGGCGGGGATGCCGATCAGCGCAAGCAGCAGGTATTCCATGGTGGCATTCTAGCCCGGTGCTGCCCCCGGTGCATCATCCGGCCGCATGCTTAGCGCTTCATATACTTCCAGTTGCGGGGCTTGCCTTCAGCCATCCACTCGATGGCGTGCTTCAGGCGTTTCTCGCGCGTGGCTTCCTGCTTGGCCTCGGTGATCCATTCGATTCACTCGCGTTTGTGGCTGGGCGGGAAGGCCTCGAAGGTCTGCAGCGCGGGCTTGTTCTTCTTCAGCGCGGCCAGCATATGGGCGGGCATTTTCGGCACGGGTTTACTGGTGGGCTCGCGCGTGGCCTTGATGCCCTTTTCATTCAGGGCGATGGCTTCCTTGATGTACGCGATCAGCACCTTTTCGGGCGGCAGGTCTTTCACGTTTGCGATGCGCGCGCCCCACATGCCTCCCTTTTCGTCCGGGTTGAAGAGGCGCTGCGGGTCCTTCATCAGTTTGGCCTTACAGAAACCAAAGCTTGCGTGCGCCTTGAAAGCCGCCATGCCTGCTAGCGGCCCTTTGTGGTCAAAGGCCGGCACGCCCCACTTGATCTTCTCTTCGATCTCGGGGCAGGCCTTGTGCATCACCTCGCGCAGCTTTCTCAGAATTGGCCGGGCGAACGGCTGGGCCTTTTCGATGTATGCATCCACAGCGGGCAAGCGTGGCACAGGTGCCTCCGGTCGATAATTGTCTGCCGCAGACCCCGCTTCGCAAGCGGAATCCAGCGCGGACTGTCCCATTCGGAACGCACCGCTATCCGGGCTTGGCTAGTGTTCCGACGATGTCCTGGATGCGGTGGACGCCGGCGTCCTGCAGCTTTTGCTTCAACGCGGCGTGGATGGTCTTGCCGGCGTCGGGCTCAATGAACAGGATCGTACCGATCTGCACCGCGCTGGCACCGGCGACCATGAACTCAAGCACGTCGTCGGCGTTGCTGATGCCGCCAATCGCGATCACCGGCAGCTTGCTGGCCCGCGCGGCCTGCCACACGCAACGCAGCGCCACGGGCTTGATCGCCGGGCCGCTGAGGCCGCCCGTGAAATTCGCGACCAGCGGCGTGCGCTTGCGCCAATCCACGGCCATGCCGACCAGCGTGTTGATTGCGCTGAGGATATCTGCGCCCCCTCGCTCGGCTGCGAGGGCGATATCGCCAATGTCGGTGACGTTGGGCGATAGCTTGGCGATCAGCGGCAGGCGGGTTTTCACGCGGCAGGCGGCGACCAGGCGCTCGCACTCGCCGGCGTCGCTGGCGAATTTCATGCCGCCCGCGACGTTGGGACAGCTAAGGTTCAGTTCAAGCGCCGCAATGCCTTCTTCATTGTCGAAGCGTTCCACCAGCCACACGTACTCGTCGAAGTCGTGGCCGACCACGTTGACAATGGCCTTGGTGCCGAAGCTGCGCATCTTGGGCAGCGTGTTCTGGATGAAGGCGTCAAAGCCTTCATTTTGAAGGCCGATGGCGTTGATCATACCGGCGGCGGTTTCAGCGGTGCGCGGGTAGGGGTTGCCCAGGCGCGGGTTGCGGCTGATGCTTTTGCCGACGAGCGCGCCGTAGACGTTCAGGTCATGGTAGCGGTCGAGTTCTTTGCCATAGCCGCTGCAGCCGCTGGCGGTGAGCAGCGGGGTGGCAAGCTCGAGCGGGCCCAGCTTCACGGACAGGTCAAGCGCCATGGCTGACCTCCGCCGCGGCGGGCTTGGGTTCGGTTGCGGCCGGCGTGTCGTTTTTCTGTTCGGCCTTGGGTTCTGCGGTCGTAGCTGCCTTCTTTTCGGCCTTCTTGTCGGCTTTGAAACTCAGCGCCATCAGGATGCATACGCCTACGAAGATGGCGATGTCGGCGACGTTGAAGATCGGCCAGCGTTCCGGGATTGTCCAGAACAGCAGCTTCACGCCTTTGCCGGGCAGGTCGAAGTCAAAGAAAATGAAGTCACGCACGTGGCCCAGCAGCAGCCGGTCGTACAGGTTGCCGATCGCGCCCGAGGCCACGAGCGCCAGCCCGACCAGAAACAGCTTGCGACGCGGGTCCAGCAGCCAGGCGTAGACGAACAGCGCCAGCAGGATCGTGCCCGCGATCAGTGCCAGCAGCATCGGGCGGCCGTGCAGGATGCTGAAGGCCGCGCCCTCGTTTTCGGCCCACTTCCACGCAATGAAGCCGGGGATCACTTCGGTGACGCGCGGGTCGGTGGGGCGGATCACGGTGTCGGCCCAGGCCTTGGTCGCGATGTCGGCGACCAATGATGCCAGCAGCACGGCCACGAAGGGCCATTTGCTGAGCTGGCTGGGTTTGGGGCCTTCCGTCATGGCGCGCGATGTTAGGGCCCATCAGGCAAGCGGCAAGGCGCGGGCTGTTCGCGCCTTGGCCCGGCCTGCTACAGTGATGCCATGGTCGCCAGCCTGTACATCCATATCCCCTTTTGCGTACGCAAGTGCGAATACTGTGATTTCTACAGCGGCGTGGCCGGCGACGCCGACATCGAGCGCTATCTGGCCGCGCTGGACCGCGAGCTGGCACTGCGCTTCCCGCGCGGGTTCTCGCCAGCCACCGTATTCATCGGCGGCGGCACGCCCACGCGGCTTTCGGCGGAGCAGCTGCACACGCTGGGGGCGGCATTGCACCGCCATCTTGACCTGTCAAGTTGCGCCGAGTTCACGTGCGAGATCAACCCGGGCACGCTGACGCCCGCCAAGGCCGACGCGTTGAAGGCCATGGGCGTGGATCGCGCCAGCTTCGGCGTGCAGAGCTTTGACCCGGCATTCCTGCATGGCCTCGGCCGCGCGCATGATGTGAATGCGGCCGCCGGCGCCGTGGCCATGGCCCGCGCTGCCGGTATCGAACGCGTCAGCGTTGACCTGATGTTCGCGCTGCCGGGCCAGACTCTGGCGCAGGTGGACCACGACATTGACCGGGCGCTGGCGTTGGGCAACACACACATCAGCTACTATGCGCTGATATTCGAAGACGACACGCCCTTGACGCGTCAACTTGAACGCGGCGAGGTGCAACCCTGCGACCCGGAGCTCGAGCGCGCGATGTTCACGCACGTCGGCCACAGGCTGGCCGCTGCGGGCCTGCCGCGCTACGAGGTCAGCAACTTCGCAGCAATGGGCCAGGAATGCCGCCACAACCTCGTGTACTGGCAGCTCGGCGACTGGCACGGCGTGGGTGCCGGCGCACACGGGCTGATTGACGCGCAGGTGTACCGCAACCCGAGCGACTTCAAGGCCTATTGCGACGCTTTGGAAGCCGGCCGTTTGCCCGCCGTGTCCGAGCCCGCGATGCCGCCCGCCGAGCGCGCCGAGACGCTGCTGCTGATGGGCCTGCGCCTCACGCAGGGTGTCAGCCTGCGACGCTTTCACCAGTTCGCCGGTGCCAGCTTCACGACACTGTGTGCCGAGCCGGCCTCGCGCCTGGTTGCGCAGGGCCTGCTGGAGCTAACGCCGACGCACGTGCGCGCCACGGACGCGGGGCTGCTGGTGCTGGACAGCCTGATCCTTGAGCTGGCCGCAGGCCTTGGGGTGAAGGCATGAGGCCGCTTGCGACGCTGCTGCTTGTGCTGCTAGCGGGCTGTGCGACCGCCCCGCGCGCCGTTGAGCCGCTGCCCGGCGACGGCGCAATCAAGCCCGAAGAAGGCCTGCAGCGCGCCCTGCGCAGCGTGGTGGGTCTGGTGGTTGAGCAAGGCGACGGCGACAGTTTTGGCTCGGGCGTGATTCTGGACAACGCCGGCCACATCATGACCGTGCATCATGTGGTGGAGGGCGCGCAGCGCATTCTGGTGCTACTTTCGGGCGGGTACACGGTGCGCGCGCAGCTGGTGGCCTCGGACCCGGTCAGCGATTTTGCCGTGATCCGCGCCGAGACCTGGATCGGTGATCGCATGTCCCCCGCGATGATCGCGCCGGCGTTGCCGCGCCCGGGCGCGATGGTCTGGAACCTGGGCAACCCGTTTGGCACGTCGCGCTTCGGCGGTGAGCCCAGCGTGGGGCACGGCGTGATCAGCGCCCTGCAGCGCAGCTACCTGAACGAAGAAACCGGGCGGCTTTACCTGAACGCGATCCAGCATGACGCGCCCACCAACCCCGGCAACAGCGGCGGCGGCATCTTCGACGCGCAGGGCCGCCTGCTGGGCCTGAACGCGTTGATCACCACGATGCGCGAAACCCCCGGCGATTCCGGCGTGGCCTTTGCGATGCCGGCTGCGGCCGCGCGCGAGAAGGCGCTGCGGCTGTTGCGGGGCGAAGTGATCACGCACGGCTGGTTCGGCGAAGTGCGCTACAAGCAGGCGACGGAGATGTTCGCGGGTGGTTACGGCCGCCTGCGCGTGGTGTTCGGGCCGCTGGTGGACGGCAGCCCGGCCGCCGTGGCCGGAGTCTTGCCCGGCGACGTGCTGATCAAGATCGACGCCGTCGAAGTCTATGGCATGCACGAGGCGCTGACGCTGGAAGACTCGCTGGCACCGGGCCAAACGGTAAAGCTGACGATCAACCGCGCGGGCCTTGAGCTCGAAGTCCCGATCACCGTGGCCGAGCGCCCCTGGGCCGGAAGCTGAGCCCGGCACTGCCTACTTCTTCTTGCGCGCGGGTTTCTTCTTGGGCTCCGCCTCAGGCTTCTTGGCGCCCGGGATGTTCTCGCGGGCTTCCATTTCTTCGATCAGTTTGCGCAGCCGCGCTTCTTCTTCTTCGCGCTTGGCCATGACGCGCTCGACCGCCGCCAGCTTGTCCTGCGTCTGCTGCAGCTCTTTTTCGGTGCGGGTGGCTTTGCGGCGCAGCTTGGCGTACTTGTCGGCGATGCCGACTTTCAGCTTTTCCATCAGCTTCTGCAGCCGCGCGTCGCTGCCCTCTTCGCCGTTTTCGGCGGCTTCAAGGTGTGCTGCCACTTCTTGCTGGAACTCGGTCATCTCTGACTTCCAGTAGGTCTCGGCCTCTTTGGCCTGGCGGCGTGCGCCTTCGACGTCGCTTTGCATGCGCTCGATCTGCGCGCGGCGCTGGCCTGCGACGGCTTTGGCGCGCATTACGTCCTGCTGGCTCAGCTCCACGCTTTCAAGCTGGCTTGCGAGTTCGTTCTCGCGCAACTCGGCTTCGTCCAGCTTCTTTTGCAGCTCGGCAGCTTCGCGGTCCTTTTGCTCAGTCAGGCGTTCCCACTTCTGGCGTTCGCTGGCGAGCTGGCCTGAAAGGGTCGTCAGGGCCTCGGCCGGGGCGGACTTGTCCACCTGCTCGCGTTCGCGGCGCAGCGCGTCTTCCAGCTGCTCAATGCGGCGCTGCTGTTCGGCGCGCATCTGCTGTTCGCTGTCGAGGCGTGCCTTGGCCTCGACCAGCGCCTTCTCGGCTTCGAAGCGCTTTTCCGTCGCGCTTTCCAGTTTGTTGCGCAGCTCACGTTCGCCTTCGGTCGACTTGCCGGCCAGCGCGCTGGCTTCGGCCTGTTTGGCCTCAAGCTGCTTGCGAAGCTGTTCAGCCTCGGCGCGGCTTTCGGCCAGTTCACCGCGGGCGGTGCGCAGGTCCACGTCGCGTCCGGCGATGACTTCCTTCAGCGCGTCCAGCTCGCCCACTGCGGTCTCCAGCCCGCGCAGGACTTCGTCGCGTTTGCGGGTGATCTCTTCGTTGCGGGCCTTCAGCGCGGCGTTTTCGTCACGCAGCGGCTTGAGCGCGCTTTCGTCGGCTTTGGCCTTTTCCAGGGCTTCGCGGGCGGCCTCTGCGTCGGCCTGTGCCTGCTCAAGTCGCTCGGTCAGGTCCTCGGCGTTGCGGCGGGCTTCGCGTGCTTCGCGGCCGGCCTGTTCGGCCGCGTCCTGGGCCGCATTCAACTGCTCGCGCAGGGTCTCGGCCTGGCTGGCTAGTGCCTCGTTCTGCGAGCTTCCGGCCTGTTCGGCCTCGGCCAGCTTTTCCTTCAGGTCCGCGATCTCTTGCTCGGCTGCTTCCAGTTGTTCGACGGCGCGGGTTTCCGCGTCGCGGGCCTGCTGCAACTGGGTGGCTGCCCGGTTGCGTTCTTCCTCTTCCAGCTTCAGTTCTTCTTTCAGGTCGGCGATCTGCTGCTGCGCCACTTCAATCTGGCGGTCGCGGCCTTCGAGGCGGCGCTGCAGCTCATCGGCCTGGCCGGCGTTGCGTTCGAGTTCGCCGATGCGCTTGCGCAGGGCTTCGGCCTGTTCGGCGGCTTGTTCAGCGGACTGCTGGGCGGCGTCGCGGGCGGCGCGCGCGGTTTGCACTTCGGCCTGGGCGTCTTTGAGTTGCGCGGCAATTTCGTCGCGCTCGAGCTCGGCCTGGGCGGCTGCGTCTTCCTTTTCCTTCAGTTGGCGCTCGACGGCCTCTACGCGGTCGTTGATGCCTTCCGCATCGGCGCGGTTGGCGTCGTTCATTTCCTGCATCAGGCGGCGCAGTTCGTCGGCTTCGCGGGCAAGGGCTTCGCGCGCGGCCTCGGTGGTGCGAAGGTCGGTGCGCAGCTTGGCTTGCTCGGCTGCGGCTTTCTCAAGCTCGGCGTCGCGTTCGCCCAGTTGGGCCTTGGCGCGGGCCAGCGCCTCGGCCTGGTCGTGCAACTGCGTGTCCAGGGCGGTCAGGCGGTCGCTGTCGGCGCTGGCACCCTTCAGTTGCTCGGCCTTCGCGGCTGCGTCGGCTTCGGCGGCCGCGAGCTTTTTGCGCAGTTCGTCGTACTCGGCGGCGATCTTGGCGACGTGTTCCTGACGTGCGGCCAGCTTGTGCTCGGCATCCTTCAGGTTGGCCTGGGCGTCGGCCAGCGCGGCCTGTAGTTCGGCTGCTTTCTCGCCGCCACCGGCACGCAATGTCTCAAGCTGTTGCGCCAACGAATCGCGCTGTTTGCGAAGGCTGTCACATTCCTGTTCGATGACTTGCAGTGATCGGTCGCTGACTTCGCGGTCGCGGTGTGCTTTGTCGCGCTGCGACTCCAGTTCAGTTACTGCCTGGAGTTTTTTTTTCCGGCCTCAGTTTCGGCGCGGGCTTCATTCAGTTCGGATTTGTACTTGTCTTCCAACTCTCGGCGCAGGTTGGTTTCGTTGCTGAGCTGGGCCGCCATGCGACGCTTTTCTTCCAGCCACTTGCCTTCGGCGGCGCGCAGGCCCTCGAGTTCGGACTCAACGTTTTCGAACTTGCGCTTGAGCATGCCCAGTTCTTTGGCCGCGTTGCCTGACTTGGCCAGGTCGGCCTCAAGCTGCTTCAGTTCAGCCTGGGTCTTGGCCAGCGCGTCCTTGGCCTGCTGCAACTCGCCGCTCATGCTGTCGGCTTTGCTTGCGCCGGCCTTGGCCTTCTCGAGTTCCTTCTTGAGCTCGGCGACCTGCTTTTGCGCTTCGGCGGCGGCGGCTTCGGCCTTTTTGGCCTTTTCTTCGGCGCCCTTGGCGGCCTCGGGCAGGACTTCGCCCATTTCGATGGCCTTGAGCTTTTCTTCGGCGGCACGGCGGTTGTTGGTTTCGTTGCTGAGCTGGCTGGCAAGGCGGCGCTTGTCTTCAAGCCACGCGCCTTCGGCCGTGCGCAGCTTCTCGAGTTCAATCTCCATGTTCTCGAGCTTGGCGCGGCTGCGTTCGCTTTCCTTCAGCTTGCGCTTGAGTTCATCGACTTCGGCACCGGCGCTTTGGCCCGCGCTTTCGGCTTCCTGCTTCAGTTGTTCGGCTTCGGCGCGGATGGTTTCGGCCTGCTGGCGTTCTTCTTCCAGCTGCTGCTGAAGGGCCTGCAATTCGGCTTCGATGGCGTTGGCGCGGCTGATGGCTTCGTCGCGTTCTTGCTCGGCGGCCTGGCGGGCGTCGGCTTCCTGGTTCAGGCCCTCGCTGGCCTGGGCGCTGCTGCTTTCAACCTGCGCCAGTTGGCCTTCGAGGTATTCGACTTGCGTGCGAAGCTGTTCAATCTCTGCAGAGTTACCGGCTTGGGCGCGCAGCTCTTCCAGTTCCTGCTGCATCTGCGCGATGTCCTGCTCGCGCTCGGACAGGCCGGCCTGCATCTGATCCTGCAACTGCTCATATGCTGCGGTGGTCTCATCCAGCTGCTGCTGGATCGACATGTAGGTGTCGACGGCCTGGGCGTTGCGCTGCTGCAGCTCGGCGATTTGTTCTTCGTACTGCTGGGCGATTTCCTGGTTGCCCATGGCGCCGGCCTGCAACTGTTTCATCGACTGCTGCAACTGCACGTAGGCGTCGTAGATCTTCTTGTACTCGCCCTTGTATTGCTCAATCCGGTCCTGGGCCTGCTGAAGGCGCATTTCGTTCTGCGTCTGGGCCAGCACCAGCTGGTTAAATTCGTCGCGGTCGATCTCCATCCCGAACTTGTCGGTGATGCTCTGCACGATGCCCATGATCACCTGCGGGGTGATCACCTTCACCTTGGCGGGCAACTGGCTGCGGTCGCGTACTTCGGCGTTGGCGTCCAGCGCGCTCATTGCGCGGCCGACGTCGCTGTTCGGCGCCGATGGTGCCGGCGCGCGCCCGGAAGGACGTTGCGGCTGCGGCGGCTGGCCGCCGCCCGGCAGCTTGATGCTGCGAGTGCCCATATCTCGCTTAGCCATGGTGATTCCTTATCGGTGTCGGACCTTCCGGTATAGCAGGCAAGCCCCGGCCGCGAAAGCGTTTAGCCGCAAGCCCGCGGATGGGCAGAAAAGTGGTGCGTTTTGCGGCAGGTCACAGCGCCGGGCACTTTCCTGCAGCATCCGGCGGAATTGGCGAAGCTTGCACAGGCCTGCCGCGTTTCATGGTCACGGCCGCCGGGCGTTTTGCTTGTGGCCGTGACTGCCCCTGTTATAACGATTTGCGTGCCCCATGATGGGCGCGGAGCCTTACATGAGCGTCAAGATCGTGATCGTGATTCTGCTGTTCGTGGCCGCCATCGGCGGTGCGGTGACGCTTGCGCTGTATGAAGGCGGCGTTGAGTATCGCGACGTTGGCCAGCTTACCGGCAGCGACTACGACGGTGAACGGGTGAAGGTGAAGGCCCAGGTCGTGGACATCCTGCACGACTTCAAGCCCACGCGCTTCACCGCCATCGACATCCCGCCTGAGGGCGCGCAGCCAAGTGCCAACGCCCGCCAGATCATGGTCATCTATGAAGGCGACGATGTGCCCCAGGGACTCAAGAAGGCAGCCCACGTCACACTTACCGGGCGCTATGACGCCGCCAAAGGCGTCTTCATGGCGACTGAGATGCAAACCCAGTGCCCGTCGCGTTACGAAGGCAAGGAAATCACTGAGGCCCAGGCGCCCCAACCCTAGCGGGACGCAGGCTTTCGCTCATGCTGGCCCGCATCGAAACCATTGAGCAGCTTTCCTCGGCTATCCGGCTGATGCAGACCGGGCAGGCGGCGCTGCAGTTCGGCCTGTTGTTCATCCTGTTCACGCTGGGGCTGAGTATCGCCGCCGTGTGGCGCAAGGATGAACGGCTGGCCCATGCCGCACGGCGCGCGCAGTACGCGCTGTTTGCGCTGACGGCGTTCTGCTGCGTGCTGCTGTATGTGGGCATCTTCAACGGCTACTTCTTCGTCGGATATGTCCAGCACGTCACCGAACACAACGAAGAGCTTGCCTTCAAGATCAGCGCCTTATGGGCAAGCCAGCAGGGCAGCCTGCTTTTCTGGTGCTTCATCCTGACCGGGTTTTCGGCGACGTTTGCCTTCACCCAGCGCCACAACCGCACGGACCGGCGTTTGCCGTGGGTACTGCTGGTGCTTTCGGTGGTGCAGTTCTTTTTCTTCTTCATTATTACCAGCCCCTCGGACATGGCCTCGTTCTTTGCGCTTGAGCCCAGCGTCACCGAGGCCGCACAGCGCAGCAGCCCCTTTGCGCTGAGCTACAACTGGCTGGTGGGGGCGACGTTGGATGAAGACAAGCGCCTGCTGTACTGGCACGGCACGCTGACCGTCGGTGAGGCCATGGCCAAGCCCGGCTTCCGCGGCCCCAACGACATGATCCACCTGATCCAGCAGGCGTACCTGTCGGGCGGCGAGAACCTGAAACTGGCCGAGATCCACCGGCTGATCCTGACCGACCCGGCCAAGCTTTCACCCGAGGTGCAGAAGGCGCTGATCGACCAGTGCTACGACGGCAACGGCATGAACCCGGCCCTGCACAACTACTGGGTCGCGATTCACCCGCCCATGCTGTACCTGGGCTTCGTCGGCCTGACCGTGCCCTTTGCGTACGCCGTCGGCAGCCTGCTGGCGGGCGAAGTAGGCGAAGGCTGGCTGCGGCCGATTCGCCTGTGGACGATGGCGGCCTGGGGCTTTTTGACCATCGGCATCGCGCTGGGCGGGCTGTGGGCCTATGAGATTCTAGGCTGGGGCGGCTATTGGGCCTGGGACCCGGTTGAAAACGCCAGCTTCATCCCGTGGCTGACCGGCACCGCGTTCATCCATTCGGTGATCGTGACCGAGCGCCGGGGCATCCTGCGCATGTGGTCGTTCGCGCTGATCATCATCACGTACTGCATGACCGTGATCGGCACCTTCCTGGTGCGCAGCGGCATCATCAACAGCGTGCACGCCTTTGGTGCCACCGGCGACGTGGATGTCTGGTTCTATGGCTTTCTCGGCGTGGTGCTGATCGGCAGCCTGCTGGCCGTGGTCTGGCGCTACCCGCTGCTGAAGCCGGACCGCCGCCTCGAAAACATCGTCTCGCGCGAGGGCAGCTTCCTGCTGAACAACCTGGCGCTGATCGCGATTGCACTGGTGACGCTGGTGATCACCTTCTGGCCCGTGATCACGCGCAACCTGTACGGGCTGAAGGAAGGCACTGAGCTTGGGCCCGACGCCTTCATCATGATCAACATCCCGCTGTTCCTGCTGACGCTGATCCTGATGGGCATTGGCCCGTCGCTGGCGTGGCATCGCAACAGCGGCAAGCAGCTTGTGCGCGCGTTCACAGCACCGGTCGCGGCCGCAATCCTGGTGGGGGTCGTGAACACGATCTGGCTGATGCGCAGCGAGCTGCTGATTGAGCTCGGGCGTGACGATACCATCGCCAACGCGGCAGCGGCCGTGCGGCTGTGCGTGCAGCTGACGCTGTGGCCGATCTGCGCCTTCACCTTCACCTGCATCGTCATGGAATTCTTTGCCGGCGCCCGCGCCCGCAGCCGCAGCACCCGCGAGAATGTGGCCGTGGCGATGCTGAAGGTCAGCCTGGCCAACCGGCGGCGCTACGGCGGCTACATCGTTCACATCGGCGTGCTGCTGATCGCGCTGGGCATTTACTACAGCAGCTTCTATGAGGCTGAAGGCACCGTGATCGCGCGGCCGGGCGGCTATGCGGTGCTGGAAGACAAGCTTACGGCCACACGCTGGCTGGTCGTGTACGACGACAACTCGCGCACTGAGGGCTGGGACGCGGTGCAGGAAATCTTCGCCCGCGACCCGGAACGCGCAGCCGTGTACGAGAACATGCTGCGCTACGTGCGGCAGAACCCGGACAAGGACGCCAACGCGCTGGTCGCCGCGCAAAAGGCTGACTTCGACCGCGAGTTCGGCGACGAGTGGCCGCCGCAATTGCAGCAGGCGTTCCCGCGCATGGCAGCAGCGCTGATCTGGGGTGCCAACCAGCGCGACCGCAAAGTCGTGTACGAGCGCTTCGACAGCAGCCTGCGCATCTTTGCTTACACGCCGCCCGCCAGGCTGGACACGGACGCTTACATCAAGGCATTTGGCGAGGCGCAGCGGCTTGCGTTCACGGCACCGGTGGGGGTCGCAAGCGACGCTGAGGCCGGGCAACTGCTGGCCAGCATGTTCGTGCGCGGCGCGCTGGGCGCGGGCGCGCAATTCCCCGTGGAGTGGGCTTCCGGACGCGCGCGGTTGAAGGCCGCCACAGACGCCGAATTCGCGCGACAGAGCCAGCTTGAAGGCGCGATTTCCGGCCTGTCGCCTGAGAAAGTCAGCGCAATCCGCGCCGCACTGAACGCGCGGCTGGATGAAATCGAGCGCGCGTTCAAGACCGCAGCTGAAGAAGGCGTGCTGCTGGGGGCCGAGCAGCCGGAAGTGCACAAGATGGTGCTGGAGCAGGCCGGCGGCCAGGGCGACGGGCAATTCGCCCAGACCTTTGGCCTGGATGTCGATGAACGCGACTTCCTGGCCCGCCGCTTTGAAGTCATGCAGCGCCTTGAGCAACTTACGGTCGCGCTTGAGGCCCACGCTGTCGAGACGCGCAACGAAATGGTTCGCAACATCGTTCTGCAGGGCGCAGGTAATGACGAGTCGCAAAAGGCGCTCACAAGCCTGCGGCCGCTGAGCCTGGCGGGCCTGCGAATGGCGCGCAAAGAAGCCGAGATAACGGGCATGGCCGAGGCACTGACCCGCATCGACGCTGAAATCGCGGTGATTGAAGCTGACGCCATGTCGCTGACGCCGGGAATGCGCGTGTTCTACGACAAGCGCACTGGTGCGCCGCGCGCCCAGGAAGCGATCAAAGATCCCGCGATCCACCGGCGCGTCAGCGGCGACTTCTACTTCATCCTGCAGGACGTGCAGCTTGACGGCACCGGCACCTTCCGCTTCTTCATCAAGCCGCAGATGCTGATGGGCCTCACCGGCCTCACGATCATTGCGCTGGGCACGGTGATGGCCTTCCTTCCGACGATGCGCCGCCGGAGGAAGGCATGAAGCTGCTGATCCTGCTGCTACTGGTTGCCGCGCCCCTGGCGACACCGCTAAGCGCCCAGACCCGAGCGCCTGACGACGCCGAGCGCCTGTACCAGGAAGTCGGCGAACAGTTATTCTGCATTTGCGGCTGCCGCGAAAACCTGCTCACGTGCAGCCACAACGTGTGCAGCTCAAAAGACGCCGAGCGCTCCTATCTGCGTGAGCTGGTGCGCGACCCCAAACTCAGCGCCGGGCAAGTCAAGCAGGAGATGGTGAAGCGCTTCGGGCCCGAAGTGCTGCAGGTGCCCGAAAACAGCAGCCTGTACCCGGTGCTGCTGATCAGCCTGGCGGTGCTGGCGACGGCGTTCGGCTTTGGCTACTGGACCGTCACCCGCAAACGCACCAGCGCCGAAGAAAGCGCCGATGAGACCGCGCCGCTGCCCGCCAACGACAGCACGCTCGACAGCCGCATCGCCAACGAGCTGAAGGAAATGGACCAGCCATGAACAAGGGCCTGATGATCGTGCTACTGGCCTCGGCCGCGCCCGCCATGCTGGCTGCCGCAATTGACTGGCGCGTGGCACCATTGCTGTTTGGCATGCTGCTGCTGACCCTTTGGCCGCTTGCGCGCCGCAAGCGCCTGTGGTTCGTGGGCGACGTCGAAAGCGAGTACGCCATCGTCAGCCGCCGCCGCGAGGAAGCCCTGCGCGCGCTGAAAGACCTGGAAGACGACCGTCTGGCCGGTCGCGTCGATGAAGCCTCATTCAACAAGCATCGCGCCGAAGCCCTCGATGCCGCCAAGCGCCTGACCATGCAGCTGGACCAGCTGACCCAGCGCCGCGCGAATGCTCGCAAGAAGATCGACGCCGAGCTGGCGGCGATGCAGTCGGCCAAGCCAAACCCACCCGAATCGACATGAGACCAGCGCTGCTCGCGATTCTGCTGTGCCTGCCTGCCGCGCTCGCGGCCCAGGGCAGCATCACGGGCAAACTGAAAGACCGCAGTGGGCAAAACGAGTTTCTGGCCGACGCCGCGCTGGTGGGCGCGGTTGCACTGCCCGAAGGCAGCCCGCCCTTCAACGAACTGACGGCCGGCACCTGGCAGGATGCGATGAGCGCGCTGGCACGCGGCGAAACCCCGACCACGCAATTTGGCGGGCTGGGCGGTGCTGCCGTGCCGCAACAAAGCTGGTTCACGCCCGCGCAAGGCGACGGCAGCTTTGCCTTCACCGAGTTGCCGCTGGACACGCGGCTGGCACTGGCGGCGCAACTCGACGGCGTGTGGTGGCCGCTGGCGCGCGAGGTGTTCTTGACGGCGGCGGCACCCTCGGCGGCGATTGAGCTTGAGTACTTTCCGCTCGGGGGTGAACTGTCGCAACTCGTGATCGCTTCGCATGAACTGGATGTCGTGCCGGCCGTGCGCGCCGACCTCAAGTACGGCCTGCTGACGTTCATCGAAACGATCCGAGTACAGAACAACGACCCCGCGCGCGGTGCCCTGCTTGAGCTTGAGCTGCCCGTGGCCGTGCCGCCCGGCGTGACCGCACGCCAGCTGCCGAACCTGTATGGCTCGCAACTGTTCTTTTTCCAGGGCACGAACTATTGGCCGCCAAGCAGCGCCGCGCCCGACGAGCTTACGCGGCTGGCTTGGACCTTCGGCGGTGCCGACGCCATGCACGGCGGCAAGCTGCCCTACCCGAACCAGGCCCACAGCAGCGCCGACACCTGGCACGCGCTGAATGACGACATCGCGCTGCACAACCTCGGCGCGGGCGAGACGCTGTACATCGAGACGCCGTCGCCTTCCGGCCGCAGCGGCAAGCTGGTGTTCCGCCGCCCGGTGCCGCCGGCGGGCAGCAGCGGGCCGGGTACACTCACGATTCGCGTCATGCATCGCGGCGGCGTGCTGCATTTGAGCCCCGGCGACAAGGTGCAGCTTGAACGCGCGTTTCCGCTTGAGGTCGGCAATGCCAAGGCCCGCGTCGGCGGTGACGCGACACTGCGCGCCTTTGCGCCCGAAAACCACCGCCGCCTGTACAACGAGCCCGTGCAGGATCGCGGAAGCCAGAGCTTCGCGGCCGCACAGCAGCCCGCGCTATACGCCGCCGAAGCCGCGCAGTGGGTGATCGGCTTCAGTGAAAGCGCGCAGCAGCGCATGCGCGACATCGAAGAAGGCCTGGCCGATGGCGCGATGCAGCCGCAGCCCACGGACGAAGTGGCGCCGAAGCAGGACAGCATCAAGATGAACGTGGTGTTCCAGTGGCTGGCGATCCTGTTCGGGCTCGCGTTTGCGGGCGCGCTGGTGGCCACGGCGCGCAAGCCGCGCGAAAAGCAGCTTGAGGTGCTGGCCAAAGTTCCCGGCACGCGCGGCGAAATGCTGGCCGCAATCGTTGACCTGGAAGCCGCCTACAAGGCCGGCAAGCTGCCACCCGCCAGCTACCTTGAGCAAAAGCAGCGCCTGCTGAACCGCCTGCTTGAGCTGGACGCCTAGCCTTCTATGCGGCTTCGCAGTTCGCCCTGGGCCAGTTTGCTTACGATTACTTCGCCCGGTGCCGCTTCGGTTGGCGACTTCAGCACCTTTCCGGCCTCGTTGCGGGTGATGCTGTAGCCGCGCTCGAGTACCGCCAGCGGGCTTAGCGCGTGAAGGCGCTGGCCCAGTCCGGTTGCCGCGGCACTGCGCGACTTCAGCAGGTTGCGCATGGCGTTGCCCATCCCCTCATACAGGTAATCCAGCCGCTGCTGTTCGCGGCGCACCTGGTTCACCGGGCCCATCGCCGCGAGCCGCGATTGCAGCGTGCTCAGCCTTTCGCGCCAGATTTCCGTGGTGTGGCGCAACCCGCGCGTGAGGCGCGTGCGCAGGTCCTGCACGGCCTCAAGCATTGAGGCGTACTCGGGCACCACCAGCTCCGCCGCGGCGGTTGGTGTGGCCGCGCGCACGTCGGCGACCAGGTCGGCAACAGTGGTGTCCACTTCGTGGCCGACGGCGCTGACGACGGGGATTTCGCTTTCGAAGATCGCGCGGGCCACGACTTCTTCGTTGAAGGCCCACAGGTCCTCCAGGCTGCCGCCGCCGCGCCCGGCGATGATCACGTCCACGCCCAGCACCGCGTTCAGCGCGTTCAGGCGGCGGATCGCGCGCGCGACGCTTTCACCGGCGCCGTCACCCTGGACCTTCACCGGCACCACCAGCAGCTCGACGAGGCGGTTGCGCCGGCGCGCGGTGGTGATGATGTCGCGGATCGCGGCGCCGGTGGGGCTGGTGATGACGGCCACACGGCGCGGGTAGGCCGGCAACGGGCGCTTGCGTTCGGCGTCGAACAGGCCTTCGGCCTCAAGGCGCTGCACCAGTTGCTGGAAGGCCAGTTGCAGTCCGCCGACGCCGCGGGGCTCAATGCTGTTGGCGACCAGGCTGTATTCGCCGCGGCGGGCGTAGACGTCGAGCTTGCCGTTGATGATGACCTCAAGCCCGTCTTTCAGCGCGAACTTCAGGCGCTCAAAGGTGCCGCGCCAGATGATCAGCCGGATGCTCGCGCCTTCATCTTTGAAGTTGCAGTACACGTGGCCGGAATGGTGCTGACCGCGGAAGTTGCCGATCTCGCCGGCCACCAGCACGCTGGCGAACTCGGGCTCAAGGTGGCGCTTGATACGGTTGCTGAGGTCAGTAACGGTGATCGGCTCAGGCATGGCGGGATGGTAGCGAAGGGTGCGACGCCCGGCGAGCGCGCGGCGTGGGCTTGCGATTAAAGATGTGTTCAAAGACATAACAGGGATTCAAAATATAGGAGTTACTAGGGCTATTTTATCCTTTTTATAGTTACTTGTATTGCGCCGTGATTGTTGCCAGTATCCGTGCAGAAGCGATTCCCGCACGGAGAGAGCCATGCCGGAGACAGAGCCCAAGGACGCGCCTGCAAAGCCCGTTCGCGCACCAACCGACCAGTTGGGACTGGTCAAATTCCATATCGTTGCGGCCATCGTGTGGCTGGGCATCGGCATGCTTGGCGGCACGCTGATGGGTTATCGATTGACCAGCCCCGAGGCCGCCGAGTTTTTGGGCGATTCGGCCGCGCTGAGTTTCGGCCGCATCCGCATGTTCCACACGCACAGCGTGATCTTCGGGTGGCTGACGAACGGGTTCTTTGCGTTCGCTTACTACGCGATCCCGCGTTTGGTGGGGCGCGACCTGTTTCTGCCCAAGCTGGCCAAGATCTTTGCGCCGCTGACACAGGTGGCGCTGGTGCTGGGCGGCGGCGCGATCCTGATGGGCCACGCGCAGGCCGTGGAACACACTGAGGCCCCGTGGTGGGCCGACGCCGCGTTTGCCGTCTGCTTCGTGGCGACGCTGGTTTCCTGCGTGGGCACGATCCTGCTGTCCGGCGTGCGCAACCTGTACGTCAGCGCGTGGTACCTGATTCTCGGCTTCATCTTCACCGCGCTGAACTTCGTGATGGCCAACAGCATCGTGGCATTCGTGGCGCCCGGTGCGGCCGGGGCTGCGCTGTCGGGCCTGTGGATCCACAACGCGGTGGGCCTGTGGGTGACGCCGATGGGCGCGGCGATCATATATTACCTGCTGCCCGTGGTGCTGAAGAAGCCGATTGCCAGCCATAAGCTGAGCCTGCTGGGCTTTTGGACACTGGCCTTCTTCTACCCGCTGGGCGGCAGCCACCACTACTTCTACAGCCCGGTGCCCTGGTGGTTGCAGATGCTTGCGGTGCCGCTGACCTTCACGCTGATCTTCGTGGTCTACAGCGTGGTCTACAACTTCTTTGCCACCATGCGCGGCAAGTGGAGCCAGCTTGCCAGCGACATCCCGCTGCGCTTTCTGGCGTTTGGCCTGTTCAACTACATCGTGACCTGCACCCAGGGACCGTTCCACGCGCTGCTATCAGTGCAGCAGGTGGTGCACTTCACCGACTGGGTTGTGGCGCACGCGCACCTGGCGCTGTTCGGTGTGTTCAGCTGGTGGCTGTACGCTTTCATCTACTGGATCTGGCCGCGCATCACCGGCCGGGGCTACAACCGCAAACTGGCCGAGGCGCACTTCTGGGTCACGCTCATCGCGTTCTGGGTGCTGTACTACATCCCGGACACCATCGCCGGCCTGATGCAGGGCTTCTTCTGGCTGACCACCCTGCCGCTGCAGGATTCGCTCGAGGCCGCCATGCCATTCTGGATGACCCGCGCGATCAGCGGCGTGTTCCTGATGCTCAGCATGGTGTTCCTGGTCTGGAATCTGTTCTTCGTCAAGAACGGCAAAGTTGGCCTGGAGGTGTCCAATGGCTGAAGCCGCCGATAACCACACGAAGCCCCCCGCCGAAGGCAAAGCCGAGCGCCCGATGTTTGTGCTGCTCGTGGCCGGTGTGGGCTTCTTTCTGCTGTCGTTCGTGGCCATGGGCGTTCTGCCGTGGCTAAGCGTAATCGGGCAGGAGCCACCCGAAGAATTCGTGAACCCCTACGTTGACGAAAACGGCGAGCTCAACGCCATCGGCCGCGGGCGCGAAATCTACATCGCCGAGGGCTGCTGGCACTGCCACAGCCAGTTCGTGAGGCCGGTCGCCAACGAAGAGTTCCGCTACGGCCCGCGCAGCCAGGCCTGGGAAGCCATGCACGACGTGCCGCAACTGTACGGCACGCGGCGCATCGGCCCGGATCTGAGCCGCGAAGCAGGTCGCCGCAGCGACGACTGGCACCTCGCCCACCTGTGGAACCCGCGCACCACCGTGCCCGGCAGCATCATGCCCAAGTACTCGTGGCTGTTTGAGCAGCAGGGCGACACTTGGATCCCCACGGAAAAGGCCACTGACCTGGTTGCCTACCTGCAATACCTCGGCATCCACTTCAAAGAAGAAGTCCGCAAGCAGGTGTGGCCGGACCGCGTGACGGTCTCCGGCGCGCCCGAGGCCACCGAGTTACAGGCCACACGCGGGGCGGAGCTTTTCCAGCACTACTGCAGCGGCTGCCACGGTACGGCCGGCGACGGCAAGGGGCTGGCGATTGACTTCCTGAAGCCCGGCGCGAGCGACCTGACCAAGCGCTATCTGCCGCGCGAGGAAGTGTTCCGCATCCTGTTCATGGGCAGCGAAGGCAGCGCCATGCCAAGCTTCGCCGAACTGACCGAGAAAGACCTGTGGGCGCTCAGCCAGTACGTGAACGCGCTGGGCGAGCCCGCGCTGAAGCCGGCGCTGGCCCCCGCCAAGGCCAGCGAAGCCGTGCTGGCGCAAGGCCGCGAGCTGTACCGCACGCAGTGCCAGGCCTGCCACGGTGAAAACGGAGTCGTCCCGGCCGCGATGTCGAAGTCGTTTGCCGGCGGCCCGGCGCCGAAGCACTTCCGCGACCGGTTGTATCACCCCGATGAAGTGCGCCGCGTGTTGAAGGAAGGCCGCCCGGGCAGCGCCATGGTGGCATTCCCGAACCTGAAGCCCGCCGAGGTCGATGCGCTGATCGCGTACATGGCGTCGCTGTTTGATCGTGAGCAGTACAAGGTGAAGGAGTAGCCATGCGAAGCTCGCGCTGGATCGTGCTGCTGCTGCCGCTGCTGGCCTCGCCGCTGCACGCGTGCCTGTTTTGTGAGGAGGGTGCCTACGACGCCGCGATCTTTGTGGGCATCGTGTTCGGGCTGTCGTTCATCGGCCTGCTGATGCTGTGCATCGCGTACTGGCGCGTGGGCGGCTTTGCGACATCCAACCAGACTGAATTGACCGTACTGAGTGCCGAGAACGTGGCTCCGATATCGCCACCAATCGCGGAGGACAAGCCATGACCGAGCCAACAACGCAATCCGCCGCAGAGACGCCACACGTGCCCGCACTGCCGGAAGGCCCGCCGGAAACCGGCCACCAGCGCATCCCGCTGTGGATCAAGCTCATGTGGCTGGGCGGCATGGCCTGGGTGCTGTGGTACATCATCAGCGGCCTGATCCACAACGACCCCGCAACCTGGGCGTGAGGCAACGGCTTTGGAACCACGGACTCACACGGATAACGGCAAGTTCCACCACGGGCTTCTCAGCGGTCCGGCGCGCAAAGGCCATTGCCTGTGATCCGATGCGGCAGTTGCTGTTCTTCGTGGCATTTCGTGGCGCTTCGTGGTTCAAAGCAGTTGCCGTACGTCTGGCTGTCGCTGGCAGGGGGCCCCGCGCTCACGCACCCGGGCTCTGGTCTTGGCCAGTGTTGCGCTGCTAATCGGGCGGTTGAACGGTGTAGCGGATGCTCTCCAGGACGCGGTCCACGCTGGGAAAATCGCGCCCCTGGGGTTTCGTGACGATCACCGTCACGCAGTGCGAGGTGGTGTGGAACACCCACTTGTACTCATGCCAGCCATCCACGCGGTGCAGGATGAGGGCGTGCATCTCGATGCCGTTGCTTTGGATTCTTTCACGGGACAGAACAGTTGCCTTGGAGTAGTCCACGCCGGTCGTGAGGCTGCGCGCGACGTCTTGTTCCCTGAAACCGAATCCTTCGTGCAGCTCGACGCAGGTGATCGACACCGTGCAGAACTCGGCCGCATATTCTTGAGTGCGGATGTAGCTCATGGTCAGGTCGGGCGTTTCCAGCACATCCTGCGGCTGCCCGGGCATTTCGAGTTGCACGCCGATTACTTCATCCCTGACCACCACCCATTCCGCCACTTCCGGGTTCAATACCAGCGCAATCCCGTACACGGACATGCCGATCCCCGCCAGCACCGTCAGGCCGCAGACTGCGAGCATCGCGATGCCCGAGTTGCCCAAGGGGTACTTCACCGGCATCCCGGGTGGTGCGGCACTTCTGTCGCCAGCAGGGGTTGCACTGTACGGCTGCAACAAAGGATACCCTTCGGCAAGGCGGCGCGGCGAAGGCGCTAGCTGATACGGGCGCGGGATTCGGACCGCATTGAACTGCACGATGGTCGCCAGCGCGACGAGCACTATGCCAATCACGCCCCCACCAGAAGGCCCGTCGCCGCCGGGGAAGATGTCCACGACCTGAGCCAGTACGGCTGCCACCAGCAGCAACGCGGTGATGATGAATGCCAGGTACGCGGCCCACCGCTGCTTGTTGAACAGGGCGATCGTGATGCCGACCGTGAATCCGGCCAGCGCCACGCCAAAGCCGTTCATGAACATCCGCTCGCCGGCATAGGTCCCGTATACGTCGTCGCTGAAGTTGGCGATCACCAGCAGAAGCACCGAGTTCAGCCCAACCAGGAGGCCAAATGTAAGTCCGGCGCCCCGGTAGGTCTTTTCGAACTTGGTGCGCGGGTCAACGTAATCCAGCGAATGGCGCATGACGGTCTCCGTCCGGCACCCAAGCTAAGTGCCATGCGCATATCGTCAACGTGAATCAGCGGTCGAAAACGCTAGATCGAAGTTGCCGTTCTTCGTGGTACTTCGTGGCGCTTCGTGGTTCGACGCCGTTGCCGTGCGTCCGGCCGTCGCTGGCAGCGGTCCCGGTGCTTACGCACTCGGGCTCTGGTTTGCTTTTATTTCAGTTCCCAGCGGCTAATGGTCAGCCTTTGGATTTCGCTGGTGCCTTCCACGATGGTCATCAGGCGCGCCGCGCGGAAGAACTCTTCTACTCTGTATTCCTTCATGTAGCCGTAGCCGCCGTGGATCTGTACTGATGCGCTGGTTACGCGCTCGGCCATTTCGCTGGCGTACAGCTTGGCCTGTGCGGCCATGCTGATGAAGCGCGGGTCGTTCAGCCCGTGTTGCTCTTTCAGCCACACGGCGTGCCATACCAGGCCTTTGGCGGCGTTGATCTCGGTGATCATGTCGGCGAGCTTGAAGGCTATGGCCTGGAAGTCAGCCAGCTTCTGCCCGAACTGTTCGCGCTCGGTCGCGAACTTTTTGGCGCGCTCGTAGGCCGCCTGTGCGAGGCCCAGGCATTGCGTGGCGACGCTCAGCCGCCCGGTGTTCAGCGTCAGCAGCGCTACCTTGAAACCGTCGCCTTCTTTGCCGAGCACGTTGCCGGCGGGCACTTCGCAGTCTTCGAAGATCAGCTCGGTGGTTGGGCTGGCGTGCACGCCCATCTTGTCCTCGACCGTGCCTACCTTGAATGGGCTTTCGTCCTTATCGACCAGGAACGCCGTGATCTGCGGCTTGCCGTCGGGCTTGGTGCCGGTGCGCGCCCACACAATCGCGAGTTTGGCCACGGCGCCGTTGGTGATGTAGATCTTGGTGCCGTTCAGCACCCACTTGTCGCCCTTCTTCACGGCCGTGGTGCGCATGCCGGCGGGGTCGCTGCCGGCCCCGGGCTCGGTCAGTGCAAAGCAGCCCAGCTTCTCGCCGCTGGCGAGGCTTGGCAGGTAGCGCTGCTTCAACTCTTCGCTGGCGAAGTTGATCATCGGCAGCCCGACCAGGCTGTTCTGCGCACCCAGCGTCATGCTGAGACTGATGCTGGTCTTGGCGATTTCGCCTTCCACCAGCAGGTAGGCCAGGTAATCCGCGCCGACGCCGCCGTATTGCTCGGGCACGACCAGCCCCATGAAGCCAAGCTCGGACATACGCTGCGTAAGCTCCGCGGGGAACTCTTTGCTGTTCTCGAGCTTCATGGCCACGGACTCGACTTCGTTCTTGCAGAAGTCCGCGGCGGCCTGCTGGAACATGGTTTGTTCTTCGGTGAAGTTGAAATCCATGACGGCCTCACGAATTTAAATGCGTGTTCAAAGTTATCGTCAGCTTAGGCCCGCGTTGGGGTTACGCAACCAAGGCGGCTTTGTCACCAGGCGTTAATTGACGTTTATCCACGCCGGAGTAAGCTTTTCCACACAGGGGCCCTCTGATGGGGCCGTTTTTTTCGGATAAGGGGAAATCGATGAGCAGGATGCTGATGCTGACCGGCGCTGCGGCGCTGGCCATGAGTTTCGCGATTGTGTCGCCCGCTAACGCGGATGAAAACAAGGGTTCAAGCACCCAACTGCTGATGGGCGAAGTGCCCTCGGTCAAAGAGCTGGTGATCAAGGAAGGCACCGCCGAAGGCCACAAGTCGCCGACGGAAGTGCTGACCAAGGCCATCAAGGCCGCCAAGGCCAAGGACATGGCCGGGCTGAAGAGCTGCATCGCGGAAGACGCGCGCGACTACCTGGACGAGAAGTCCTGGGACGGCGACGGCGAACAGACCAACATCCAGGTGATGGCCGGTGTGCTGGCCGCATGGAACGAAGAACAGATGATGGCCATTGAGCAGGGCAAGGTCGGCAACTACGCCATCGTCGTGGTCAAGAACGGCGACATGGCCCATCTGGTCAAGACCTCACGCATTGCGCCGGAAGCCGAAGACGACAAGAAGGTCTACAACTGGTTCCTGACCAGCGGCTCGCCCTACGAATACCGCATCGACTACAACGCCCCGGGCGTGAAGGCGATCCGCGAGGCCGTGGGCAAGTCCGACGGCGCCAAGCTGAAGGAACACCTCGACGAGTGGCAGACCTCGACGCTGGATCTGCTCAGCGGCGTGCAGGAAGGTGCCGACCCGTACGACCTGCTGGTCAAGCGCCTGAACAAGATCGCCAGCAACGGCGGCGAAAACGCCAAGCCGCGCCTGCTGCTGAACCGTTACGGCAACTCGCTGGCTTACTGGTTCAGCTCAGAGAAGGGCAACACCTTCCTGGTGCTCAGCTTCCGCGAAGAAATGGACTGGGAAACCAACAAGCGCTCGACCAAGGTCACCGTCGACATCGACGGCACGGCCAACTTCCACAAGGACGCCGGCAACATGTTCACCGGCTGGGTCAGCGACTACGACTGGTAAGTCATACGCAACGCAAACGGGCCAGCTTCGGCTGGCCCGTTTTCTATTGCCTGCAAGTGCATGACGAACACGGTCAGCGCGAAGGTTTACGGTTAACGGTTTGCAGTCTACGGTTACCACAAACAGCCGAGAGACCGCGAACTGTCGACCCTGGCCTGAAATCAGAATCTGGTCGCCAGTCTGTTGCCCGCCTACTTCGTCAGCTCTTTCAGCGCTACCAGCACCGCCTCCGCGTGGCCGTCTACCTTTACGTTGGGCCACACGCGGGCGAGCTTGCCCTTGGGGTCAATCAGGAAGGTGCTGCGGATGATTCCCTGCACCTCGCGGCCGTACATCATCTTCTTGCCGAACGCGCCGTAGGCCGTGGTTACGGCCTTGTCCACGTCGCACAGCAAGGGCACGCGCAGGCTGTGGTCGGCCTCAAACTTTTTCTGGGCCGCGGGTTTGTCGGGGCTGATTCCGTAGATGACGGCGTTCAGCTTGGCAAAGTCTTTCACCAGACCGGTGAAGGCAATGGCTTCTTTGGTTCAGCCGGGGGTGTTGGCCTTGGGGTATGCGAACAGCACGACCCATTTGCCGCGATTGTCTTTCAATGAGTGCGTCTTTTCGTCCTGGTCCGGCAGGTTGAAGTCGGGCGCGGTGTCGCCAGCCTTGAGCATTTGTCTCTCCGTGCGGTTGTTCCAAACGGGCGCCAATATAGCTTGCTTCACCACATCGCCATGGCTGAAGAAAACGCCAAACTGGAACCCGTCGTGAAGGGCTACGCGCGCTTAAAACCCGCGTGGCGGCGGCGTGCCGCTGACGTCACCTGCGTGCTGGCTGGGCTTTGCGCGCTGGTGGCCTTGTTCATGCCCGCGCACCTGGACGGCGTGTGGCTGCGCTTTCCCGTGCTGGTGCTGATCCCGCTGCTGGCCGGGGCTTCGTGGTACATGAACCTGGGGCGCAAGGGCGTTTCGCCCATCGCGCGCGGCGGCGTGGTGGTGGCGCTGATGGGCTGCGCGCTGCTCGCGATGGCGCTGCACCGCGTGTCGGGCTTTGCCAGCCTGGCCGGGCTGCTTGCATTCGTGGCGGCGCTTGCGGTGCGTGGCGCTTCGGAAAAGGCGCTTGTGAAGGGCCGCGAGATTCGCCCCAAAGACCCCACGTTCGTTGACAAGATATTCGACAACATCGAAAGCCTGGCAGCGGCGCTGGTGGTCGTGCTGCTGGTGTGGCACTTCGCGCTTGAGGCCTTCCAGATCCCGTCCGGCAGCATGGCGCCCACGCTGATCGGCAGCAGCATCGGCCGCGGCAGCCTGACTGACGGCGACCGCGTGGTCGTGGACAAATTCACCTACCAGTGGCGCGACCCCCGCCGCTGGGAGCCCGTGGTGTTTCGCTACCCGCTGCGCCGCACCGACCCCTACGTCAAGCGCTGCGTGGCCCTGCCCGGCGAACAGGTGCTGATCGCCCAGGGCGACGTGTACGTCAAAGAACACGATACCGCGCCGATCAACCTGCTGCGCAAAGATGGCGAAGCGCGCGAGACCCTGTGGCTGCCGATCCTGCATGAACTGGCCGAAACCTCTGACTGGGTCAAATACTTCCACCGCGAAGGCGCGGCCGCATTTGCCGATGGCGTAATCACGCTGAAGCAGGACGGGCAGGCCGTGTTCCCGCGCGGCAAGGGCGCCGAGCCCGCTGACGTCGTGGATCACGACGCCAGCTTCGGCAAGGTCGAAACGCCCAAAGACTTCTACGGCCGCCGCGTGGTGGGGGACATCCGCCTGCGCGCCCGGGTTGAGCTGGCCTCAGACGGCAAGCTTGCGGTGCAACTGACCCGCGACGGCGACGTCTACCTGCTGACGCTGGGCCCCGGCCGCGGCGGGGCAACGCTGGCCCACAGCGACGAAACCGGCAACATCAATGCGCTGGCCGACGGGGCGCTGTCCAAACTGGAGGTCCCGGGCGAGTTCGTCCTCGAGTTTTCGCTGGCGGACGGCCTGCTGCGCGTGGCGCTTGACGGCGAGACCGCGGCCGAAGTGGACGTCGGCTCACCTTTGCTCGATCAACTGCGCGCCCGCGACGCGCAAAAGCGCATGGCACTCGATAGTGAAGAGGCGATCCGGCTGGCCCTGACCACACCGCCCGGCGGCCGGAAAGCGCGGCTGGCGCTGAAGGGCATCGGCCCCGGTGCCGCCGTGAAGATGCTGGGGATTGATCGCGACGTGTACTACGTCGGCCGCACGATGCTGGACGGCCCGGCGGACCTGGACGAATACCCCTTTGCCGTGCGGCTGGACGGCGACCGTTTCCTGGTGCTGGGCGACAACTCGCCGGGCAGCGCCGATTGCCGCTTCTGGACGCGGGTGACGCTGTTCTTCAAGGACAGTGAAGTCTCAGGCGCGCTGGACCACGCCAGCCAGCCCGCGTTGATGGAAATCCTGGCCCGCGCGATCAACGAAGGCGACACCTACAGCGCCTCGCAAATGCTGTATCGGGTAGCCCACTTCACGCCGGCCGAGCGCGGCGACACCGAAGGCGCTGACGCCCGCGACGTGGCCAAGGCCCTGGCACTGCTGAAGGAACACGCCCGCCGGCAGGGCCGTGCGGCGATTGACTTCTACACCGAAGGCGGCGGCTATGTGCGGATCAACCTGGCCGACATTGAACATCTGCAGGTCGAACGCATGCCCTACGTCGAGCGCGAACTGTTCGTGGGGCGCCCGTTTGCGGTATTCCTGTCGCCGCGCGGCCTGAAGCTGATCGACTGAAAGCACGCAGCCTGCCCGGATCAGGGGGCAGGCTGCGGTGTTGCGGGTCACAATCGCTGGTACTCGATTACTGGTACTCGTTGTACAGCAGCAGCCAGCGGCGGCAGATGTTGTCGCCGCCTTCCTGGTCTACTCCGAACTGCATGCTGAAAGTCAGGTCTTCATTGGTCCATTCGGCGTACTTGCGGGCACCGAACTGTGACAGCAGGATTTCGGAGACGCGGACCTTGGTGTTGCGGTCGTCCGCGGTGTGGGCGTCGATCAGGCAGTCAATCAACGCGCCGAACACGGCCTTCTTCTGGTTACGGTCGGTGGCGCTGCTGATGGTCTTGAGGCGCGCGTCGTTGGGGAACGCCCCGCGCTTGATGTCTTTGATGATGTTTTCCAGGGCCGCGTCCGTGGGCATGGCGTTGGTCTTGGCCAGCGGCGGCAGTTCCATACCGGTTTCTTCCATGCCGTCCGGGTTGTCCGGATTATCCGGGTTGTCCGGGTTGCGGTCAGGGTTGGCCGGGTTGCGGTCCGGGTTGCTGGGGTCGCGGTCGTCGGCCTTGGGGTTCTTGGCTTCTTTCTCGGCGATCTTCTTCGCGGCGCCCTTGTCGAAATAGTTGATAATCTTGACGTTGTCACTGCCCAGCGGCGCACCCACCCAGAACTCTTTGGCGGTGCCGCCGTCCCCCTTAAACGTGATGAACACCTTGCGGCCGAGGTACTTGGTGCCGCCGATTTCCATAGAAAGGCCGGTCTTTTCAAGCGGCGCGAATGTCTTGTCGCGGTCCATGGCCAGCTCGGGTGCCTGGAACACAAAGTTGCCGAGATAGCCCATCACGCGGTCGCGCAGCGAATCGGGCCCGTGCACGGAAGTGGCGTCAAACCCGCCGGTGTAGCGGCCGTCTTCGCCCTTGGCCCATGTGCCCATGGCGATCAGCGGCGAGTTGCGGTACATGCTGCCGCTGCCGCCGGCCTTGATCTTTTCTTCGTCGGCGTCCCAGAGCGTCTTGATGTAGAGCGCGTAGACGGTCCAGTCGAACATGTTCTCGAGTACTTTGCCGTCGCCATTGCGCAGCGCGGCCTCAATGGCCGGGGCCAAGTCTTCGGATGCCTTTATGGTTTTGCTGAGGGCCGCGTTCTTCTGGTCGGTTTCGGCATTGAGCTTATTGACCTTCTCTTCATTCTCCTTGGCACGGTCCTTCTGGGCAGCCTGTTGCTGCTCTTGCGGCGAGGGCTTGGATGAGAACACCACGATCGCGATGATCAGGCCCACGACCGCTACGCCAATAATGACGGCGACGATCACGCCGGAGTTGCTCTTCTTCGGCGCCGCATAAACTTGCCGTTCTTGCTGCGCGCCGGGTGCGCCGGCTGCCGCGCGGGGGCCACGAGGCATCCCAGCCTTGGCACGGGCCGCCGGTTGCGGGCCGCGCGGGGCTGCCGCGGGTTGCGGGCCGGCCGCGCGAGTGCCGCCGCGACCCTTGCCGGGGGCTGCCGGGGCGCGACCACCGCCTACCAGCACCATCGAGCCGCATTGCGTGCATTGAAACTGCACGCCGGCCTGCAGGCCCGAACCGTCGTATTGCATGCCGCAACTGCCGCAGGAAATCGTCTTCATCAGTGGCCTCGTGACTTGGATGTTGAACATTCTACCAACGAGCCATTCCTTCAATAGTTCAGTGTTTTCCCGGGGTTACGCACCCCCGCCAACCCGCTAAACTGCGGCCGGAGAACGACATGGAACACCACACCGCCCGCGAACTTGCCCACCGCCTGCTCACCGACACCGCTGCCCTCAGCGCCGAGGACACCATTTCGACCCTGCAGGCCACCGTGGCCCGCAACTACGGCCTGCTGACCCTGGACCCCATCGTACGCGGTGAAGGCCCCTGGCTGTTCACACGCAGCGGCCGCCGCATCTTTGACGGTGTGGCCGCCTACTCGGCTGCCAACCTGGGCCACGGGCACCCGCTGGTGCGCGAAACCCTGAAGGCCTTCCTCGACAGCGACGCACCCACAGTGCTTGGCCGCTTCCTGCCCGACCCGTGGCTGGCGCAGTTTGGCCGCAAGATCACCGCCATGACCGGTTTCGAGCGCGTACTTCCGGCCAACGGCGGTGTCGAAGGCCCTGAGGCCGCGATCAAGCTGGCCCGGCGCTGGGGCGCGCGGGTCAAGGGCGTGAAGGGCACGCCGCAGATCCTGTTTGCGGAACACTGCTTCCACGGCCGCACGCTGACCGTGACACAGATGTTTGATGCGGACGAGACGGCGGCGCGCGACGGCTTTGGGCCGTTCGTGCCGGGCTTCACGCGCGTGCCGTTCAATGACCTGGCCGCAATCGAAATGGCAATCACGCCCGACACCGTGGCCGTGATGGTTGAGCCAATCCAGGGCGAAGGCGGCATTCACATCCCCGCGCAGGGCTACCTCAGCGGGCTGAAGGCACTGGCGCGCAGGCACAACTTCCTGCTGATCCTGGACGAAGTGCAGACTGGCTGGGGCCGCACCGGCAAGTTGTTCGCGTGGGAGCACGAGGGCGCTTCCGCGCGGCCGGACATCCTGTGCTTTGGCAAGAGTGTCAGCGGCGGCTTCGCGCCCGTGGGCGGCATCCTTGCCGACGCGGCGCTGATGGACCTGTTCGGGCCCGGCAGCCACGGCAGCACCTTTGGCGGCTGCCCGATTTCAAGCTGCGTGGCGCTGGCGGCACTGACCGCCATTGAGCATGAAGACCTGCCTCGCCAGGCCGCCGAAAAAGGCGTGGCCGTGCTTGAGCGCCTGAAGCGCATCGCCGCCGATTCCCCGCGAATCAAGGAAGTGCGTGGCCGCGGGCTGATGTTCGGGATTGAGCTGACGCACGAAGGCCCCGACGGGCACCATTTTGCAGAGAAGCTGCTGGAGCAAGGGCTGATCGTGAAAGACACGCACCACTGGGTGCTGCGCTTCACGCCGCCGATTGTGGCCACGCCCAGCGAGCTGGACTTCGCGCTCGATTGCATCGAAGAAGTGTTCGCGACCGCGGCCAGCACGGCTTAGAGCCTGCCTGGGTTTCCAGACAGGCTCTCGGAACCGGCAAGACTCGGCTACTTCTTGCGTGTGTAGCTGACCTCGATTTCAAGGTACTCGGGAATCTTGGTCTCTTTGGTTTCGTAGGCGCTGAAGATTTCGAGCTTCTGCTTATCGGCGCTTTCGACCGTCAGCACGATGCGCGTCTTCACGTCGTACTCAGTGCCTTGCCAGGTCATTTTGTAGGCCGAGCGCACGGTGAACGCTTTTGCCTTTTCGTCCCAATCGCCTTCGTACACATTCATGGCAGGCGAAGTGGAAACCAGCTGCACGTACTGGACCTTGCCCGTGGCGGTGTTGTAGCCCCAGTTGATTTCGCCCTTGTGGGCAAACTGGCCTTCATCAACCGAGTAACTCTCGCGCAGGAACAGGCCGTCCAGCACCGACACGCGGGTCACGGCCCCGGTGCTTGCCACAGGCTCAGCGCCCGGGGCCATCCACATGCGCGACGCTGTGTCGAATTTGCCTTCCAGGCTGGCAAGCAGCTTGTGGGCCGGTGTCAGCAGTGATGGCATTTCGGGCTCCGGTTCCGGTTCTTTGTCTTGTGATGAGGCCGGGATCAACCCGACCAGGGCCAGCACGAATGCCGCCAGCAGTACGGTGCGTGTGCGATGCGACATGGTTTCTCCCGGTAAGTGAGCGGCCAGTGTGACAGCGCGAGACAACCAGCACAACACGAGGCAGCCAGCGCTGCCATGCAAAAGGCCCGTCCGCTTTGGACGGGCCTTTGGTTTGCGCGGACTCAGGCTCAGGCGCTGACGGGCTGGCCGCTGAAATGCTCGATCAGCAGGTCGCGGGCCTGGTCGATCAGCCAGTTCGGGGTGCTGGCACCGGCGAGAATGCCGATGCGCTTGGCGTTGGCGAGCTGGGCGAAGTCGATCTGTTCCGGGCTTTCAATCAGCTGGGCCTTGGCACCAAAGCTTTCGGCGACGATGGCCAGCTTCTTGGTGTTGCTGCTTTCGTGGCCGCCGATCACGATCACGTGGTCGTTCTGCTTGGCGATGGTCTCGGCGTCTTCCTGGCGTTCGGTCGTGACGTAGCAGATGGTGTTGAACACGCGCACTTCCTGCGCGCGCGCCAGCAGCTCATTCACGATCTCGTTTACCTTCTTCAGGATCAGCGTGCTTTGCACCACAATGCCCAGGCGGCGTTTGTTGCGCGGGATCTTGCCCAGGTCTTCCAGGTGCTTGATCACGGTGCCTTCACCCTTGGCGTAGGCCAGGATGCTGATCACTTCAGGGTGCTTGGGGTCGCCGATGATCACGACGTGGTACTTCTGCTTGTGCAGAAGCTGCGCGTAGTTCTGCGTCACGCGCACGTACGGGCAGGTGGCGTCGATCACGTCCACGCCCTTGGCCTTGAACTGGTCCTGCACTTCCGGCGGCACACCGTGGGTGCGGATGATGACTGTGCTGCCGGGGGCGGCGCGCTCGTCATCGACGGTGCCCAGATAGTCAACTTCGTAATCGCGGCGCAGCTCATCAATCGTCTGCGGGTTGTGGATCAGCGGACCGAAGGTGTAAACCGGGCCGTCCTTGGTCTTGGCAGTAGCCACGGTCTGCTCATACGCGCGGTCAACGCCCCAGCAGTAGCCGCTGTGCTTGGCAATGTTGATTTCCACATTGCCGGCCTGATACTGCGTTACCTGCCGCAGATCGCCGGTATACTTGTTGTGACCCATACTTTGGCGCACTCCGATCATTGTGGGCTCCGCTAAAGGCGGTCGCCCCCCACACGCGAAAGATACTAGCGGAATGTGGTTGATGTGGACAGAGGGTTTGCACCCCCGTTACCATCCGCCTGCGCCCCACCCCAACGAAACTGCCTACCGTGCCTGAAACCCTTTACATCATCGACGGACACAGCCAGATCTTCCGTGCCTATTTCAGCCCCGCCGCGCGCGGCCGCACGGTGCGTGGCAAGCCCGTGGGCGCGGTGTACCTGTTCACGCGCATGCTGCAAAAGCTGATCCGGCAGTACAAACCGGATTACCTGGTATGCACGCTCGACCCCAAAGGCGGCACGTTCCGCGACAAGATTTTCCCGCAATACAAGGCCAACCGCAGCGAGATGCCCGAAGACCTGCGCGACCAGATCCCGATCATTGAGCAGGTCGTGCGCGGCTTCAACGTCCCCATTGAGATGGTGCCCGGATTCGAGGCCGACGACGTGATCGGCACCCTGGCCACGCAGTCGGCCGCCCATGGCATCGAAGTGCGGCTGGTCAGCAAGGACAAAGACCTCAAGCAGCTGCTGGCGCCGCACATCAAGATGGTCAATGCCGACGATGACAGCCTTTACGGGGTGGACGAGCTGAAGGCCGAATTCGGCGTCACGCCTGAACAGTTCATCGACATGCAGGCACTGGCCGGCGACAGCGTCGATAACATCCCCGGTGCCAAAGGCATCGGCATGAAGACCGCCGCTGAGCTGATCCAGCAGTTCGGCACGCTCGACGAAGTGCTGGCACAGGCCGAAAGCATCAAGCAGCCCAAGCGCCGCGAAAACCTGATTGCCTTCAAGCCTGAGGCCGCACTGTCAAAGCAACTGGTCACGATCAAGACCGACGTGCCCGGGGTGAAGCTCGATAAGGAAACCTGCCGCCTGCGCGAGCCCGATCAGGCCGTCCTGCAACCCTTGCTGAACGAGCTGAATTTCAAGTCCGTGATCAAAGACCTGGGCTGGGAAGCTGCCGATGCCGAAGCACCGGCAGCACCGGCGCCCGAAGCCAAGGGTGGCAAACGCGGCAAGCAGGCCAAACCCGCCAGCACCGGCGCGCAGCAGGATTTGTTCGGTGCCATGCCGGCTGCCCGGGTGAAAACGCTGACGGCCACCGATTCCGCGTACACGCTGGTGGACAGCGCGGCTGCACTGGAAGCCTTTGCCAAAGAAGCCGGAAAAGCCAAGACTTGGGCCGTACACTGCGCCGCCGAAAACTACGGGCCGCTGGCCGGTGTGGCCGTGGCGATTGCCCCCAGCAAGGCCTGGTACCTGCCGCTGAACGGTGAACTGAAGCCTGCAGACATCTGGAAGGTGCTGGCACCCAAGCTGGAGGACGCCGCGCTGGCCAAGGTCGGCCACGATTTGAAGGCTGACCAGCGCGCGCTGCTGCTTGCCGGACATGACCTGCGCGGCGTGGCCAGCGACACCAAGTTGCAGGCGTTCCTGCTGGACCCGTCACGCGAAGACGCCAAGCTGGCGAGCCTCAGCCGCGAGTTCTTGGGCATCGACACGATTGAGTGGGACAACCTGTTCGGCGACCCCAAGACCCGCGCGCCGCTGATGCAGCAGGACCCCGCGCGCGTGTGCCAGTACGCCGCGCAGTTCGCCGACTATGCCTTGCGCGTGAACGAAGCCTTGGCCCCCAAAATCAAAGAACTGGAACTGGACGGGCTGGCCCGCGACCTTGAGTTCCCGCTGATTGAAGTGCTCGCGCACATGGAGCACCGCGGCATCCGCATCGACAAACCTTACCTGGCCGAGCTGGCGGCCGACTTCGACAAGGACATCCATGCCCTCGAGCGCGAGTGCTATCAGCTCGCGGGGCATGAGTTCACGCTTGGCTCACCCAAGCAGCTTGGCGTCGTGCTGTACGATGAGCTGAAACTGCCCGAACAAGGCAAGACCGCCAAGGGCACCGGCCGCAGCACCGACCAGTCATCGATGGAGGCGCTGGCGCCGCTGCACGCGCTGCCCGCGAAGATTCTGGAATGGCGGCACCTGACCAAGCTTAAGTCCACGTACGTTGACCAGTTGCCCGATCTCGCCGACGCTGAAGACCGCGTGCACACGACCTATCGCCAGACCGTTGCTACGGGCCGGCTCAGCAGCAAGGACCCGAACGTACAGAACATTCCGGTCCGCACCGAAACCGGCAAGAAAATCCGCCGCGCGTTTGTCGCTGCCAAGGGCATGAAGCTGATCAGCGCCGACTACAGCCAGATTGAGCTGCGCATTCTGGCCCACATCGCCGACGAAAAACACATGATCGCGGCGTTCAAGGAAGGCATCGACATTCACAAAGCCACCGCGGCCGCCATCTTTCACATCGACGCCAAAGCCGTGAATGCCGAACAGCGCAACACCGCCAAAACCGTGAATTACGCGGTGCTGTACGGCCAAAGCGCGTTTGGGTTAAGCCAGGGGCTCGGCATCGGCCGTACGGAGGCCAAAGAGTTCATCGACAACTACTTCCACAGTCACCCCCGTGTGGCTGCGCTGACCGACGAAGTGCTGGAAGAGTGTCGCAAGTTGGGGTACGTGCAAACGCTGGCCGGCCGCAAACGTTTCCTGCCGGACATCACCAGCAAGAACGTAATGGTAAGGAAGCAGGCGGAAAGGCAGGCGTTCAACACGGTGCTGCAAGGCACGGCGGCCGACCTGATCAAGCAGGCGATGCTGGACGCGCACCGCGCGATCGAGAAGAAGAAGCTGCCCTACCGGATGCTGCTGCAAGTCCACGACGAACTGGTGTTCGAAGCCCCTGTGCAGGAAGCGAAACAGTGCGCCGAGTTCGTGCGCGAAGTAATGGCGGGCGCGATGAAGTTGAAGGTGCCCTTGGACGTGGATGTAGGGATCGGCGAGAACTGGCTGGAAGCGAAGTGAGGCGGGGGTTGGAGGTTGGAGATTCGAGGTTGGAGGTTCGAGGTTCGGTAGGCTGTGCTTAGTTGTCTGTTCCACACGGCTTTCTTTGACTGCCTTGCTTGTGTGACGCCTGATCCCTTTCGGCCTCCTAGCTTGGATGCTTGTCGGCCCTGCGGGCTTGAAGGCCGCACCCCGAAACACGAGACACCACCCATGCGCTCCACACACGCCATCCGCACCGTCGCTGCTTTGCTGATTGCCGGCCTGTTGGCCTCGTGCAGTGGCACGCAGCGACCTCCGACGCGTGAAGAGCTTGACGATGCCGAGAAGCCTGATGAGTGGCGCGAACGCGAGGCCCAAAGTGACTTCCTGGACATCGGCAAGCAGGCCGGGATTCAGTGGCTCAGCTTCGTGCAGAACGACCAGCGCGAGTACCCCGAGTATTTTGAGGGCTTCGACCGCGACCAGAAGCGCCGCCTGCGCCTTGCCCCGAAAGAAGACGCCACCAACCGCGTGCTGCTTGAGTTCAACCTGCCGAAAGGCAGCAAGCTCTGGCCCGTGGACTGGTACGGCACGGAGTTGATGGCGATTGACCTACCGGGAACCAAGAACATCAGCTTGGCGCTAACTCGTGCAGACAAGCCAAAGGGTGCAGTCGTCGGCGAGATTGCGCGGAGATTCATGGACAACAACAGTGGCAAAGCCCTCGACAACGGTAGTGGCGGCCCTTGGGACAAGAAGCTCGACATGGGCGAAGTCGTGTTTCGTGACGACATCGCCATAGTCATGTCCCCCGTTGAGGGTCACGCTCACGTCGCATACGGAGAGCGAACTGTCGCGGGGCGTGAGGCCGAGTACCGCATTGTCGTTGAGGTGCTTGAAGCCGGGGACCCCAGTCGGCTCAGGACTGCCGCAAAACAGGTCCTTGACTCTATTTCCATCAAGCGGGAGCTTGCGCTGGAAGGTTCCCCGAAGCATAAGTGTTCCAGTTCGATGGACGAGCTGCTGCGGGGGACGCTGCATTTCCCCGGGGGCACCCTCAATCTTCCACTGACAGACGGATATCTCGCCCGCAAAATCGGGGGCGATTCCACAGTTCAGATTGATGGCGAGGGCGCTTCACCTTGGCTGCTGCTGCGCAGGCTGGACGCTGCCGGTGAACAAGGCCTCAAACAGCGCATCCGGGCGGACACCACCTTCAAACGACGGCGCGATGTACCCAGCGCGCGCTTTGAAGCAGGGCGAATTCACAAGGCCGCGTTGTCGATCGTCAGCTTTGACTATCGCGACAGCACGGCAGAACAGCAGGCACTGGGCGTGATCGCGTTCGGCACCGAACTGTTCACGTTCGAAATCATCAGCAGGGGTGTCACCGACGGCGATGCGCGCCGCGGCGCCCGCGAAAAGGCCATCGCGCTGCTTGAGGGCGCTACCGGCACCGCGGCCGAACAGGACCTGCAACCACTCGAAGGCTGGATGCCTTCTGAATGACGCACCAGGCAACTATCGCAGGCCAGGCCGCACGCCGTGAAGCAAGCCGAGGCAGACCGTGAAGCCCGTGTTTGCCCTGATCGGCGGCGTGGCGTCCGGCAAATCCGAAGTGGCGCGCTGTTTTGCCAGGCGCGGGGCCGTGGTGATTGACGCCGACCTCGAAGGCCACGCGGTACTGAAAGACCCGGCCGTGAAGAACGAACTGCGGCTGGCCTTTGGCAACGAGATTTTCGACGCGGACGGCAACGTGGCGCGCGACAAGCTGGCGGCGGCAGTGTTCGGCAACGAAGGCCGGATCGCCCTGCTGAACGGCATCACGCACCCGCGCATCCGCGAACGCACGGCAGCCAAGCTGGCCGCCGGCATCGTGGACCCGAATGCGAAGGCCGTGGTGCTGGACATCAGCCTGCTGCTTGAGTCCGGGGCCTATGAAGGAAAGTACACGGCGCTGATCTTTGTGGATTGTGATGAAGACATCCGCGAAGACCGCGCGATCAGCAAACGCGGATGGCCCGAAGGCGAGTTGCAACGCCGCCAGGCACATCAGCTTGACCTTGAAGTGAAGCGCAACCGCGCCGACGCCATTATCGATAACAATGGCCCGGTGGCGGATCTTGAACCCCAGGTGGAAATCATCTGGCGCAGGTATTTCGGAGACATGTCGGGCAAAGGCCCGTGAACCAGGCCCGCCGGGGGCCCAACCAGATACCCCGGTACTGCCGCAGGTCTTTCAGGGTGCGCCCGTCAGTGGCGGCCCGGCCCGCGCAGCACCGCCCCGCGTTCCTCACGCGGCGCGGAACACAGGAGTCATCATGACCGGAGATGGAAAGAACAACACCCAAAAACGTCGTGGCCGTCAGCGTGGCGGAGGCGGACGTCGCAATCGCGGCGGAGGCGGCGGAGGTGGCGGCAGCCGCAAGGAAAAGCTGACCGACATCCACACGGAAGTCGCCAGCATGCAGGCCGAAATGGCCCGCATGGAAGCCCAGCGCGAACGTGAAGAAGCCCGCGAGCAGGCCCGCGAAGACGCCATGCGCGCCCGTGAGCGCGACGGCAACGCGGCCGGCAACGGAAACGCCGCGACCGAAAACGGCAACACCATCGCCACGGAGCAGCCGGCCGCAGCGCCGGCATACAACGGCGATACCCCGCCGCAGGCACCACCCCCGCCCGCGCGCGTTGAGGCCCCGAACCAGGATTTGGGCGACGGCACCAACGTGGACGTCCAGCCCCAGGTACCCAGCGGCGAACCGCCCGTCATCATCAACCTGAACGACCTTCAGAAGATGAAGATGGAGCATTTGCAGCGCGATGTGCGGCAGCTTGGCATGCTCGACATGTCCGGCCTGAAGAAGCAGGACCTGATCTTCCAGCTGCTGAAAGACCGCGTGAAGCGCGGCGCCATGATCTTCGGCGAAGGCGTGATGGAAGTGTTGAATGAAGGCTTCGGCTTCCTGCGCAGCCCTGATTACAACTACCTGCCCAGCCCCGACGACATCTACGTCAGCCCCAGCCAGATCCGCCGCTTCGGCCTCAAATCCGGCCACGTGGTCAGCGGCCAGATCCGCCCGCCCAAGGACAACGAACGCTACTTCGCGCTGCTGAAGGTTGAAAAGGTCAACAGCGAAGACCCGAACAAGCTGTCTGAAGTTGTCCCATTCGATGAACTGACGCCGCTGTACCCTGACCGGCGCATCTTCCTCGAAAGTAAGAACGACCTGAACCTGCGGGTGATTGACCTGGTGACGCCGATCGGCATGGGACAGCGCTGCCTGATTGTCGCGCCGCCCCGCACCGGCAAGACTGTGATCCTGCAGAAGATCGCCAACGCGATCCGCCAGAACCACCCCGCCATCTACGTGATCGTGCTGCTGATCGACGAGCGCCCCGAAGAAGTCACCGACATGGAGCGCACCGTCGACGCCGAAGTCATCGCCAGCACATTCGATGAACCGGCCAGCCGCCACGTGCAGGTGACTGAAATGGTGCTGGGCAAGGCCAAGCGCCTGGTTGAGCACAAGATTGACGTGGTGATCCTGCTCGACAGCATCACCCGCCTTGGCCGCGCGTACAACACCGAACAGCCGCACAGCGGCAAGATCCTGACCGGCGGCGTCGATGCCAGCGCGCTGCAGCGTCCCAAGCGCTTCTTTGGTGCCGCGCGTAACATCGAAGAAGGTGGCAGCCTGACGATCATCGCCACCGCGCTGATCGATACCGGCAGCCGCATGGACGAAGTGATCTTCGAAGAGTTCAAGGGCACCGGCAACGCCGAGCTGCACCTGGACCGCCGCCTCGCCGACCGCCGCGTGTACCCGGCCATCGACGTAACCCGCAGCGGCACGCGCAAGGAAGAGCTGCTGCTGGAAGCCGACGAGCAAAAGCGCATGTGGGTGCTTCGCCGCATCCTCAACGACATGAACCCGATTGAGGCCATGGAACTGTTGAAGGAAAAGCTGAAGAAGACCCAGCACAACGCCGAGTTCCTGCTGTCCATGAATGTGGGGTAGGGATTGGGAATTCGGGCTTGGGGGTCAGGGCCCTTGCCGTGCAGAAAAAGCAGCGCCCCCGAGTTGGGGGCGCTGTTGTGTTGGGGCGCTTACTCCTGCTTCTCTTCAGCCCACTTTTCGACGGCTTCGGCGAAGGCTTTGGCTTTGGCCGTGCTGACCGCCTGCATCTCTTTGCGGAAGACGCGGTCCGTGCGCTGCATGGCCGTGATCGCGGCGTGGAACTCTTTGCGGTCCTTGTATTTCGCGTTGCGCGCTTCCTTGACCGCCGTGTCCCAAACCTCATCTGAGCTGTAGCTTTCGCCGGCCTTGGTCTTGTCCAGCAGGATCGCGTAGTACTTGTCGTACACCAGGTTCACGTCTTCCAGCAGCTTGGCGCCGGCCTCCGTGATCTTGGGCTTTTCTTCCTTTTCGGCTTCCTTTTCTTCTGTCTTGCCTTCGGCCGGGCCCGCGCCGGTGTCCTGCGCGGCCAGCGGTGTGGCCGTCATCAGTGCCAGCAGCATCATCATCATCATCAGGCGCATGGGTGTACCCTCCTGCTACATGATACGCCATAAAGGCCCGCGAAGTTGCATCCCGCGCGTGCCAAAATTCCGGCAATGCGATTCTGAGGCCGCGAGGCACCCCGTCAAGCACACATACCAGGGTGGGGGTACTTCGCCGGTGCAGGCACTTGGTACACTTCATGCCGGATTTCGTTTGGATAACGGCGTGATAGACTATATCATGTCGTTATGGAGATGCCCATGGCACGCTGGCGCAAGAAACTGCCGTACCGCGAACTCACTATCCCCTTCAAGATGCTGGCCGGACGCCTTTCCAACCGCGGCCGCCACATCACGCCCTTTCGCCCGCTGGAGATTGAGCACGGCAGCCTGCAACTCGTGAACGGCGTGCCCGTCGCCCACGTGCGCGGCACCCCGCGCGAAATGGGCCGGGCGCTCGGCACGCTGGTGGGGGTGCAGGCGACTGAGACCTTCCATTGCTACATGCGCCACTTCTGCCCCGACATGCAGGGCGACCTGGAACTCGCGCGCAAAATGGAAACGCGCATGCCCGAGTGGTTCATCGAAGAAATGCGCGGCTTTGCCGAAACCAGCGAGCTGACCTACGACGAACTGCTGCTGGGCCAGACCTTTCTCGACATCCATAAAGTAGCGCTGTGCAGCACCATTGCCGTGCACGACAAGCTCACCGTCGATGGGGAAATGCTGCTTGGGCGCAATCTGGACTTCCCCAGCCTCAGCATCGCCCACGAAGCCAACATGGTGGTCGTGCACGAACCCAACGACGGCCCCGCTTACGCCGGCGTTACGTGGCCGGGATTCCTGGGCATCCTGACGGGCCTGAACCAGCGCGGGCTGGCGCTTTCGATGATGCTGGTATACGGGCCACACCGCCACGAGCACCTGGACGGGCAGCCCTTTCCGCTGGTGTTCCGCCGCCTGCTGCGCGAGTGCGCGGGCGTGCGCCAGGCCGATGAACTGTTGCAGACGCGGCCGTTCTGCACCCGCACCAACCTGGTGCTGGCCGACGCGACCCGCACGGCCGCGCGGTTTCAGCTGCACCCGCAGCACCCGGTGGTCGAGTACACCAGCGATGAAACGCCGGCGGCGACGTGCACGAACCATTACTTTGACCGGCGGATCAAGACCTTTGCGTTCACGTGGTTCAGCAGCGTGGTGCGCCACAACAAGCTGGTGCGGCGCGTAAAGCGCGGCGAGCCCTTCGACGTGCCGGCGATCAAACGGGCACTGCAAGCCACGGGCATCCCCACGATCAACCTGCAACGAACAATCATCCGGCCCGAAAAGCTGAGCATGGAAGTAAGTTTCAAAAACAACGGCCGGGGCCCCGGCCACTGGATCGAACTAAGCAAAGAGCTGCTATTCCCCAACGCAACCCTGCCCCAGCAAGTACCAGAAGAAGCAGAAGCAGCCATCGCCCCGTAGCGCGGCAGCAAGCCTGTTGCGGACCGATTGCCGCCGTACCTCACGGAGACGCCCCATGCCCCATGTGTGCCTGGTGGCCATGACCGGGTTCCGCGTTGCCGACCCGGCCTTGCGAGAGCTGGGCCTGACCCTGCCCGGGCTGCAGGCCCGCGGCCAAGCCATCGCGGCGCTGCCGGCACTGGGTTTACTAACGCTGGCCTCGCATACGCCTGGCAATTGGACCCAGAGTTTTCATGAGGCCCCGGCAGCCAGTGAAGCACTCGGCGACGAACTGGCGGCGCGCAAACCCGCGCTGGTGGCGATCTCGGCACTGACGGCCTCCATCGAAGAGGCTTGGGCGCTGTGCGCGATGCTGCGCGCTCGCGCGATCCCGACCGTTCTGGGCGGGTTACACGTCACAGCACTTCCCGACGAGTCGCTGGCGCACTGCGATGCCGTGGTGATTGGCGACGGCGAAACCGCGTGGCCGCTGGTGTTGCACGACGCCGCCGGAGCTGGCCTGAAGCAGCGCTACCGCGCGGCGCAGTTCGCGATGGCAGATGCGCGTGTGCCGCGCTGGGACCTGCTGCCGCCCAGCAAGCGCCGCCGCTACACGTTGCAGACCGCGCGCGGCTGTCCGCTGGCGTGCGAATTCTGCGCCGCGTCGCGCGTGCTGGGGTCGTTTCGCGAAAAACCGGCCCGTTGTGTGCGCGCTGAACTGAATGCTCTGCGCGGGTTGGACCGCGCGGCCACACTGGAGCTTGCCGACGACAACACCTTTGCCGGTGAGCGCGATCCGTCGGAGCTGCTGCAAACGCTGGCGGATTCCGGCATGCACTGGTTCACCGAGTGCGACTGGCGCATCGGCACACGGCCCGAGCTGTGCCGCGAGATGGCAGCCGCCGGCTGCGTGAACGTGCTGCTGGGGATTGAGTCCGTGGCGACGCGCTATCGCGGCATGGGGCCCAAGGCCGCGCCGCTTGAGGCGATGTTCGAGGCCGTGCGCGTGATCCAGGACGCGGGCATCTGCGTCAACGCCTGCTTTGTGGCCGGGGCCGATGGCGAAACCCCTGCATCGCTGGAGCTGCTGGCCGACACCATTGAGGCATGCCCAGCCTCCGACGTGCAGTTGACCCTGCAAACCCCGTTTCCCGGAAGTGCCCTGTACGCGCGCATGCAGCGCGAGGGCCGCCTGCGCAAGGACCGCACATGGAAACACCACACGCTGTTCGACCTGACGTTTCAGCCCGACCAGATGACGGCGGCAGAGCTGGAGGCGCGCTTTCCGCAACTGCTGGCGCGGATTTACTCGGCGACGGAATCGCAACGCAGGGCGCAACTGCGGCGCACGATCTGGCGCCACGGGCGGAGCTTCGAGCTGTCGGAGTAAAGACCCTGCTGCGGTTCCTGATGGGGGACGAGTAGGCGATTCGCACGATGCTGCGCTGCAAGGGGCTGCTTTGGGTCGGCGCGCTGTTTGTGCTCAGTGCCGGGCTGGCGCGCGAGTACGACCAGGAGTACCTGCCGCATCGGCCGTGGTTTCTCGCGATTCCGTTTGGGGCTTCGCTGGCGGCTTCTTTTCTGCTGTGGCTGACGCTGTGGGTCGCGAGCACCTGGCGTGCCAAGGTGAAAGCGCCGTTCTGGAAGGCCTACCCGCGCTTTCTGGCGGTGTTCTGGCTGACCGCGCCGCTGGCGTGGCTGTACGCGATTCCCTACGAGCGATTCATGGACCCGGTCAGCGCCGTGCAGGCGAACTATGCGACGTTCGGGCTAGTGGCAGCATGGCGCGTGTACCTGATGATCCGCGTAGCCGTAGTCTGGACGGGCCGGTCCTTGATTGGCGCCACGGGGCTGGTGCTGCTGTTTGGCGATGTCGCCCTGCTGGCGGCGCTGTTCCTGTCGCCGTGGCCGCCACTGGAACTGATGAGCGGCAACGCCAACGCCGCGAACAGTGCGGCATTCATGCTGCGGGCGATGTCGGTACTGGTCGGCGTGATTGCGCTGCCGTTCCTGGCCGGGGTGGTTATCTCGCGCATGGTGGCCGCACGGGTGCAGGACGTGTTCATTTATCTGGACCCGCACGAGAACAAGGCTGACGCGGGTCTGTGGGCGCTGGCGTTGTTGCCGGTGGTGTTCTTTGCGGCGTTGCTGCCGATCACGCAGCCGCCGTTGGGTTAGCGGACACGCGCGGGACGCGCGTGCCACTTAGGATTTGCCGGCGATGCGGGTCCTTACGGACAGGGCCCCAGCTTTCGGCTGGGGCCCTGTCTGGGGCTGATTGGCGTTCCCGGGCTAGTCGAGCTCGTACCAGTTTACGTAGCCGATCTGCATTTCTTCCCAAGTCTGTTCGCCGAACCTTACTTTGGCCTTGGGGTCGGGGTTGGCCGGGTTCTTGTCGCTGTTGTCGAACCAGCCTGTGGCCGTGATCTTGGTGCCCGCCGGCAGGTCGATCGGTTCGCGCAGGATGTACACCAGTTGCCAGTTGAAGTCGTAGGCCGGGATGTCCAGCAGCGTGATCTCCTTGCCGTCCGGCAGTTCGGCCACGTAGCGATAGGCCTTGCCGCGCACGTGCATGTGCGGCATCAGGCTCAGCAGGCGCATCTTCTTCTTGGTCCGGTGGATCGCCTTCACTTCGTGGTTGTCGGCACCGGGCGGAATCTCGAACAGCACGTTGCTGATGCCCGTGGTCACGACCTCTTTCTCAGGTTTGCCTTCGCAGAAGTTCATGCCCAGGCTGACCATGTTGTCCACGGCCTCACCGTTGGGGGTGTAGTGAACCTGGAAGTGCATGCGGGCGCCCTTGGGCAGGAACTTGCCGAAGCCCTTGGGGAACACGATGTGGCCCATGCCCGGCACCATGCCCATGAAATAACCGGTAAGCCCGCCGCGGTCCTGCGGCTGCTCATTGGCGCGGGGGTGGTTGCGCGGATACTCAAGGAAGATCAGCACGTGGTGCACCACCTGCGGCTGGCTGTTGCGGATCTCCATCGACTGCACCCACTTGTCTTCGCCGTAGTCGGTGCCGACATCGACGTAGATGTAAGGGACCTTGCCCTTGGCGGGGACCTTGTAGGGCTCAGGCAGTTTCACTACGTGCGTGGGCTCAGGGATGCGCCAGCCACTGGTGAAGCTGCGGGGCAGCGGTGCGTCTTTGGCGTCGCCTTCCGGGCAGCCGTTATCGACCCAGGTGATTACGGCCTCGCGGTCGGCGTCGCTGAGGCTGGCGTCGTTGGCCCAGTCGCCGTGCTGCTTGCTGGCGAACCAGGGCGGCATCAGCTTGTTGCGGACCTGGCGCTTGATCATCGCGCTGTTGTCTTTGGCATCGGCGAACGTCATCAGTTCAAACGGGCCGTTCTCGCCGGCGCGGTGGCAGTCCTGGCAGTTGTCGGCAAAGATACGGCTGATGCGGTTGTGCCAGGTGATGTCGCCGGTGGGTTTAGTGGCTTCCAGCTTGATCTCGCAGCCCGGCGCCCAGGTGGCCTTCTCGTACACTTCGCGGCCGGCCAGCACCGCATCCAGCGCGTCTTTCAGGTAGTTGCGGCGCGGGGCATCCAGCGTGTAGCCGAATCCGTACTGGTCATCGACTGCGCCGCGGTAGCGCAGCGTGCGCGCGCCATCGATCACGAAGCAATCGCCGGTGCTGTTGACGGCCAAAGCCGATGCAAGCGTCTGCTTGGGGTCGTGGACGTAGCGGGCCTTGAAGCCGTAGCGCTGGATGGCGTCGTTGATCTTCTCGGTGCTGTCGTTGGCCATCGGGTTCAGCAGGATGAACTCGACGCCTTTTTCAGCGTAGGCGGCGTGGATTTCGTTCAGTGTCGGCGCGAACTTCTTGCAGATCGGACAGCCGACGTTGGTGACGGCGATGACCAGCACCTTGCCCTTGTATTCGGAAAGCTTGCCCTGCTTTCCGGCCATGTCGGTGAAGGCGACGTCTTCAAGCATCTGGCCAATGCGGTAGAGGCGCGGGTCCGCGGGCTTGGGCGCCTGGCGGATTTCTTCGGTTGTTTCGGCCTCGGCTTCGGGCTTGGGATCGTCCGATTCCTGCGCCAGGATTGCCCCGCCGACAAACGCAAACGCGGACGCAAACAGCGCCGCCGGTACCCACCATTGCTTAACCATCGCGAGCTCTCTCCAAGATTCCATGACCGCCAAAGTCAGAGCGCAGGTTCACGGTCAACGATTCACAGTCTACGGTTACCGCAAACAGCCGCAGTTACCGTGAACTGTCGACCGTCGACTGTTGACCCCGGCCCCCAACCTGAAACTCGTAACGATCCAGGCTCCATAAAGTCTGTTGCTAGTGGCACATCGCCGCAAATCCTCACGCCGCCGGAAACGCACAAGTGCGCTTGCTCAGTGTGACTGTGATTGCATTGCAGACGGCCCGAACTTGCGTTGTGGCCGCCGCTGGCTACCCTTGGAACGCTCACACCGGGCCAAGGAAAGGGATTAACATGTCGATTCGACTTCTCTGGGCAGTACTGTTCATGTGCGCTTTCACTGCAGTTGCCAGCACCGGCGGTTCCGGGTGCCAGCAGTCCACGCGTGAAGACGTGGAAGATGACGAAGTGGGTCCTGAAGGCAGCGGCCCCTACGCGGCCGACGTAAAGGAAGTAACCCGCGAAATCATCCAGAACCTGAAAGACAAAAAGATCTCGCGCAACTTCCGCGCGCGCTGGGACGACGCCCCGATTGTGGCGCTGATCCGCCCGCAGAACGACACGCGCTTCCCTGAAGTCACCGACTTCTTCCAGGAAGACATGCTGACCGCGCTTATGAACGAGTTCACGCGCGAAGAGTTCCGCTTCAGCCAGCGCGCCAGTGACGTGCAGGAAGCGGTCTCAGCCGAAAAGGAAGCCAAGGAAGCCGGCGAGCGCACCGACCGCACCGGCCGCCGCACCAAGCTGGGTGCCGACTTCTTCCTGCGCGCCAAGTTCACGCAGCTGTCGCGCACCGACGGCAACGAAGAAGACGACACCATCAAGTACAGCTATGAACTGATCGACACGGAAACCGACGAGCTGATCTTCAAGGGCAGCCACGACATTCGCCGTGTCTCGACCTCCAAGGTCATTTACCGCTAGTCGTGATCAAAGGGGCCGCTTCGGCGGCCCCTTTGTGTTCGCTCGCGACCGTTGGGACCTTTGAGGCACAACCATGCAGATGTTCAAGACAGGTTTGCTCCTGGCGCTGGTCGTAGCCTGCACCGGCTGCCAAAGCGTCTATGACGCCGACGAAGCCATGCGCCAGGGCGGCTGGCAGAAGGTCATGACCGATACGCAGGTCGTGGAGAAGTTTCCTGAACGCGACCAGACGCTGATCCTGAACTATCGAGCCCACGCCAAGATGGCGCTCGGATACCACGACAGCGCCCGCGCCGATTACCTGCGCGCCTGGAACATCATGAACATCGGCAAGGGCGGCGGCGTCGCCGACGCCATGATCTTCAAAGAACGCATGAAGTTCTGGATGGGCGACCCCTACGAACGCGCGTACAACTCGTGGTATCTGGGCATGCTGTACTACAACGCCGGCAAGCGCGAAGACGCCATTGCCTGCTTCCGCAACGCGCTGTTCGTGGATACCGGCGACCTTGAGGCCGGTCAGTACGCCGCTGACTGGCTGCCCGCCTTCATGATGCGCATTCGCTGCTTCCTTGACCGTGGCGACAAGCAACGCGCCCAGGAAATGCTGGATGAAGTGAACCGGCTGCCCCGCGAAATCGCCAACTTTGACCCGAACTGCCCGTGGCTGACGCTGGATGCGCACCTCGACAGCAACGTGGTGATGATGATTGAACTGGGCAAGGGCCCATACTTCACCGCCGAAGGCCACCACGGCAGCACCCGCGCCACCAACCAGGGCGAATACGCCGAAAGCAGCTGCGAAGTGTTCGTGAACGGCCAAAGCCTCGGCCAGGCATACAAGATCGGCGACACCTTCTTCCAGGCGATCACCCGTGGCGGCCGCGTCATGGATGACATCCTCAAGGGCAAGGCAATTGCAAAGACCGCTACCATTGCCGTGGGTGCAAGCGCCATGCACGTCGGCCGCGTACTGGCCACCAGCGGCGGCAACAGTGCCACGCGCACTGCCGGCGTGGTAACGCTGGCGGTGGGGGCCGGGTTGCTGATTGCCGGGCTGCTGTCAGACCCTGAGGCCGACACGCGCGGCAACGTGCTGTTGCCGGGCGAAACGCACATGCTGCTGGCAAAGCTGCCGCCGGGTACACACCAGGCTGAGCTGAGGTTCTTTGACGCCAACGGCGGCGAAATCCGCCGCATGCGCCAGACCGGCATCGAGTTCACGGTGCCGGAGCAGGGCGACACCACGCTGCTGCTGCGCAGTGACCCGAACTATGTGCTGCCGCGCAGCGCGGCAGAGGCCGCCAAGGACCCGTACGCGGGAACGCCGCAACCGAAGTAGACGAGCATGGCCAACATTGAAGTCGTGTGCCCGTTTTGCCAGCGCGTCCAGAACGTGCCCGAGAAGCGCTTGCAGGATAAGTGGGTGTGCCTGCACTGCCGGGGCACGATCGACGACCCGTTCCTGCACAAGAAGAAAAGCAAGACCCCGCAGCTCGCGATACCGCTGCACGGCAAGATCATCAGCGCCAGCGGCATCACCAATCTGTCCGAGATCATCGCCACCAGCGAAGAATACTCCAAAGGCTTCGACGAGTCCGTGTACATGCCCAAGGGCTTTGACCTGGGCGCGTATACCCAACCTGAGCCGCAGCGGCCGCTGAAGCGCGAGCGCTCATACGCGTGGGTATGGTTCGTGTTGTTTGCCGGGGTCGTACTGGGCGCCCTGGCGGTGTACCTTTACCTGGTGGTGATGCCCGGCCTTTAGCCCTGTGCGCTGTCAGGCACCGATCTCGCGGCGGGCCCGTTCGGCCTCGGCGGCGGTGATCTTGCCCTCGCCCAGCAGGCGCGCGACGGCGTCCTGCATCCGCGCCAGCCACAGTCCGGCGTCGGGCTCAGCACCGTCAATGTACTTGCGCGCGCCCTCACCCAAAATGCCGTGGATCGCGACCCGGCCGCGGCCGTCGGCCTTGTGCACAAGGCGCTGGGTCACGACCCCGCGCAGGGTTTGGGCAAGCTGCTTCTTCACTTGCGATTGCATGCCTTCGGGCGCGGCGAACAAGATGCGCTCGACCGCTTCGCGGGCGTCGGCGGCATGGATCTGCACCAGCACCAGGTGGCCGGTTTCGGCCGCGTGCAGCACAGCGCCCAGCGTGTCGAAGTCTTCGATTTCGCCCAGCATCAGCACGTCCACGTCCTGGTGCATCGCTGCCGCCACCAGTTGCGCCGGCGTTGGGCCGTCCAGGCCGACTTCGCGCTGCTGCAGGATTGACTTGCCACGGGGCAGCAGGTAGTGGCGCGGGCGCTCAACGGTGCTGATCACGCATTCGCGGTTCTCATTGATCCAATTCAGCAGCGCGTAAAGTGTCGTTGTCTTGCCGCTGCTGTGAGGCCCGGCCACGATCACGATTCCGTTGGGCGCGTTCAGCAGTTGCGTTACCACAGGCGGCAGGTCGCACTGTGCCAGCGAAGGCACGGCCTGGGCGTGGAAGCGCAGCGTGACCGAGATGTCGCCGCCGGCGCTGGCCGCCGTCACGTCAGCCAGCACATCGTGAAACTTGCGCGAAGTGTGGGCATAGCCGCCGCCCTGGAACTGGTACTCGACCCCGTTGGGGTACATGCACACGGCGACCCAGCGTGTCTGGCTGGGGTGCAGGGTCATGTCGTCGATCGCGACCAGCTTGCCGTCAACGCGGGCTGTGGGGCGGTTCCCGGGCACCAGGTGCAGGTCGCTGCCGCGCAGTTCAAGCACGCGCTTGACCCAGTCATCCAGTTTCATCCAGGCAATTGTGTGGTCTACGGACATTTGATTCTCCTGTTATCCCAGCCAATCCGCGTCGCGCCCGGGCGCAAAGCCCGACAGCCTTAGTCGCAGCGCTTCGCGCGCGTCGTGCAGCCTTCGTTTCACGGTGCCCACCGGAACGCCCAGTGCCGCCGCGATTTCTTCGATCTTCTGGCCCTGCATGTAGTGCCGCTCAACCACCGACTGCTGCACCGCACTCAGCCCGCGCACGGCCCCTTTGACCGCCGCCAGCAGCTCCGCGTCGGGTGCCGCGTCTTCCGGCGCTGCGGCCTCTGCCGGAACTTCCGCCATGGGCTGCGTGCGCCGCACTTCGCGCAGGGCCGCGTTGCGCACAATCACCCGCAGCCAGCCCGGGAACGCGCGCACATCCTCAAGCCCGCCCAACCCCCGCCATGCCGCCAGCAGCGCGTTCTGCAGCGCGTCTTCGGCCCCGGTACGGTCGATTTCGCGCGCCCAGGCCAGCGCCTGCCCGCGAAACGCTGCCGCGACGTAGCCAAAGGCCTGCACGTCGCCGTTTCGGGCCAGGACCAGCTGCTGGAGTAGTTCCGCGTCCATGGCCACCAGACTAGAGCCCGCGGCCCGGCAAATGGTTCGGAAAATAGCCCGGAAAATCGTCCGGATTGACGCACGCAGAATCGGGCACTTGAGTGCGCGCCCCCCGGCCGCTCCAATGGCGGCATGCGCGTAGCCTTCGCACACCATGAGCCGATCAGCCCGGGCAAAGCCCGCTGGGTCGCCATGGTGCGCACGCTGGCCTCAGTGGCAGAGCGCGTGCCCGTTACCTTCTTCACGCCCGACAGCGCCGAGGCCGTCCATGGCTACGCCCGCGAGCAGCTGGGGCTTACCCTCCCGCCCGGCCTGACGCTGCACACCCTGCCCAGCGTGCGCAGGCTTGCGGGCCTGACACTGAACGGTGTGTTCTTCCGCGCCTGCCGCAAAGCTTTGATCGAGGCCGCACCCGAGCTGGTGTGGCTCCGCAGCGACAAACTGGCCGCCCATCTGGCCCACCGCGCCTGGCGCGGCCCGCTGGTGTACGAGGCCCACCTGATCGGCAGCCTGTGGGCCCGCGACCGCGGCGACAGCCCGCGCCGCGCAGCCCGTTTGCACGAGCTTGAGTCCGCAATCTACGGCCACGCGACCGGTGTGGCCGCAATCAGTCAGGGCCTGCTGGACGAAGTCCGCGCACGGTTCGGCTTTCACGGGGCCGCATGTGTGGCACCCAGCGCTGTGGATACGGGCGTGTTCCGACCTTGCTGGAACGGGGGCGACGGCCGCACAGTTGCTTACGTGGGCACGCTGCAATTCTGGAAGGGGCTGGATGTGCTGCTTGAGGCAATCAAGCTGGCACCTGAGTTGCGGCTGCTGGTCGTGGGCGGCGGCAGCACCGACGAGGAAGACGCGCTGCGCACACACATCGCGCAGCTTGGCATCACGGAACGCGTCGAGCTTGCGGGGCGGCTGGCGCAGACCCGCATCGCGGAAAGGGTCGCGGGCGCGGCCTGCGCGGTGCACCCCTTGCCGCCCAAGCACAGCATCAGCGCGCGCTTCACCTCGCCACTCAAGGTTGTCGAATACATGGCTCTGGGGCTGCCGGTTGTGGCCTCGGACGTGCCCAGCGCCCGTGAGCTGCTGCGCGATGGCTTCAACGCGCGGTTGTGTCCTGGCGAGGATGCGGCCGCGCTCGCGGGCGCACTGCGCGAAGTGTGCACGGATGGTGTACTTGCGCGCACGCTGTCCAGCAACGCGCTCGCGGGCATCAGCGAGCACACGTACCAGGCCCGGGCCGAGCGCCTGCTGGCCCTGTTCCAGCAATGCGTCAAGGCGTGAACCGGATGGGTACCAGCTTCAGGTTGCAGGCTGGGGTCAACGGTCGATAGTTCACGGTAACCGCAGCTGATTGCAGTAACCGTTGACTGTGAACGGTTGACCGTAGACCTGCCTCCTGAGTCTGGCAGTCATACGGCAAACCCGAACCACGCCCTGCGTTCGTGTCACAACGTGTTGCGGCCGGCCCTCAGGGGCCGGCCGCAGTGGGGTTGCCACGTTGCTATGCCTTCACAGTCATTTTGCCGCCGCAGTTTACGCAGAACTTGGCGTCGGGCAGGTTTTCGTGCTGGCACTCGGGGCATTTGGGTTTGGTGCCCATTTTGAAGCCGCAGTCGGGGCAGAACTTGGCGTCTGCCTTGACGCTAACGCCGCAGCTGGGGCAGCGCTTTTCGACCAGCATGGCCTCGCCGCAGTGGCTGCAGAAGCGCGCATCTTTTTCGTTCATGCCCTGGCACTTGCTGCATGAGGCGTAGTCGGCGGGCTTCTTGCCCTGCTGCTGCAGTACCTGGGCCTGCTGCGTGTTCAACTGGTTCATCAGCATGCCGGGCATCATCATGCCCATCATCATGCCGGCGCTGTTGCCGGTGCCGGGGTTGTTAGCCATGTCGCGCATGGCGTCGGCCATCTGGAACTGGGCGTACTTGTTGGCGTCGCCCAAGGCACCCATGCTGGCGCGCTTGTCGATGGCCTTTTGCACTTCTTCGGGCATGTTGAAGTTGTTGATGAAGAAATCGACCAGCTCAAGCCCGAACTTGGCCATGGAAGCCTGCAGGTGCGGCTTCATCGCTTCGCTGAACTCTTTGTAGTGGCCGGGCAGGTCCAGCACCGACTTGCCCTTCATGTTGGCGCCCAGCCAGTCGTTGACGTGGCTGACAATCAGGTCGCGCAGGTAGTCTTCGATTTCGTCGGTGCGGAAGCTGTCGTCCTGGCCGACGATGTTGTTGATGAACACCAGCGGCTCGCGGACCTTGATCGCAAAGCGGCCGAAGCCGCGCACGCGCACGATGCCGAAGTCGGTGTCACGCAGCGCGATCGGCTCTTTGGTGCCCCACTTGAGGTCCGTGAACGTCTTCATGTTCACGTAGTAAACTTCGGTGCGGATGGGCGACTTGAAGCCCCATGGCAGGCTCAGCAGCTTGGTGATGACCGGGATGTTCAGGGTCGTGATGGTATGGCGACCGGGGCCAAAGACGTCGGCCGCCTTCCCACCGCAGCAGAAGATCGCGACCTGGTTTTCACGCACGATGCACTGGCCGCCCAGCTTGAACTCGGCGCTGCCGCGTTCAGGGATGCGATGGCTGATTTCATCAGCGCGCGTCTCCTGGTACTCAATGATCTCAAGAAACAGGCCCATTGGCTCTCCAAGGAAAAGGGTCAACGGGCGAATGGTAGCATGCCGCAAACGCCGATGGGATTCCAAAGAACCAGCCCCTGTGTAGCGGGCGTTCTAGGCCGGCAGCAGCAGCGCTGCGACCGTGGCCCAGTCGGGGCAGGGGTGGCCTGCGGCGGTGGGTTCGTTGGTTCCGAACAGGTATAACTCGGTTGCTCCGTGCTGCTTTGCGTACTCGAGGTTCTCGGTTTTGTCGTCGATGAAGTGGGTTATGCCGAGGCGGCCGCACAGGGGGCCTTTCTCTACTCGTTCGCGTACGAAGTGCCAGCGTTCTGGTGCTATGCCGGTGGCGTTGGCGAAGTCGTGGTGCTGCAGCCACTCGATGGTGCGTTTCTCGACACGCTTGTAGGCCTTACTGATGAGGAACGTACGTTCACCGAAGCGCTCGCGCATGAGCCTTGCGATGACCTCGATTGCGCCTGGCATAGCCGGGGTTCGCAGGTGGTCGCCAGTGAAGAAGTCGGTGTCGGCGACGGCGCTGCCGCCGGCGATGATCACATTTCCAATATCGATGCCGAGCGTTTCCATGCAGATCACCATAGCGCACGAGTCTTGACGTGTCAATAGGAGTGTTGACGTGTCAAGTCCGAGCCCTGAAAAATTGAGGTTTGGGCAGGTCCATTTTGCTTGACTGTCTGCAAAAGCTTGCTACGGTGGGGTTTGACGCCTAGCGCGTCGATATCAGGTCGCCCATCGCCCTGCTGCGAACCCAGCGACCTATGCAGTGCCCCGGGTGTGTGTCGGCTTCATGCGCGCACCCAAACGAACAAAGTTGATGCCGCAACGGGCCTTTGCCCCGCGCGCCATCGTCTGCATCGCGCCTGTGCACGCCGTCGTGAAACCGTCGGTTGTGAACTTGTGCGATGAACTTGTGTGTGAGTCAGCAGCTGTGAAAGGAGCCCCGATGAACATCGCAGATCGTCCCTTCAAGGTCTATGGCAAGGCCCAGATCGACACCTTGCCCCAGCTTCAGAAACTTGACCCCGAGTTCCGCATGGCGATGAAAGTCGTCGCCCAGGTGCTGCCCTTCCGCGTCAACAACTACGTCGTCGAAGAATTGATTGACTGGAACAACGTCCCCAATGACCCCATGTTCCAGCTCACGTTCCCGCAGCCGATGATGCTCAAGCCTGAGCAATTCAAACCCATCCACGACCTGGTCAAACGCAACGCGCCCGCACCCGAAATCGCGGCAGCCGCCAAGACCGTGCAATACAGCCTGAACCCGCACCCGGCGGGCCAGAAGTCGCTGAACGTGCCCAAGGAAGACGGCGTTGAAGTGCCGGGCATGCAGCACAAGTACCGCGAAACCGTACTGTTCTTTCCGATGGCCGGGCAGACCTGCCATGCCTACTGCACCTATTGCTTCCGGTGGCCCCAGTTTGTGGGCCTGGACGACATGAAGTTTGCGGCCAAAGAAGCCAGCGGCCTCGTGGCCTACCTGCGCAAGCACAAGGAAGTGACCAGCGTGCTGTTCACGGGCGGCGACCCGATGATCATGCGCACCGAGCTGCTGCGACAGTACATCGAGCCGCTGCTGCAACCGGGCCTTGAGCATGTGGCCAGCATCCGCATCGGCACGAAAGCTCCTGCATATTGGCCCTATCGCTTCACACACGGTGAAGATGCTGACGCACTGATGCGGCTGATCGGCGAGATCCGCGCGGCCGGCAAAGACGCCGCGATCATGGCGCACTACAGCATTCGCCGCGAACTGCAGACCGAAGTCGCCCAGCAGGCCGTGCGCCGGCTTGTCAACGCCGGTGCCACGGTGCGCTGCCAGGCCCCGCTGATCCGTCACGTCAACGATGACGCCAGCAACTGGGCGCTGATGTGGCGTCAGCAGGTCAAGTTGGGTGCGGTGCCCTACTACATGTTCGTTGAACGCGACACCGGCGCCCGCGGCTACTTTGAAGTGCCGCTGTGGCGGGCCTACGAGATTTTCACCGAAGCATACCGGCAGGTGACGGGCCTGGCCCGCACCGTGCGCGGCCCCAGCATGAGCTGCACGCCCGGCAAGGTGATGATTGACGGCATCGCCGACGTGCGCGGCGAACGCGTGTTCGTGCTGAAGATGCTGCAAGGCCGCGACCCGGCTTGGGTCAACCGCGTGTTCTTTGCCCAGTACGACGAAAAGGCAACCTGGATGGACCAGTTGAAGCCGGCGTTTGGCGAGCGCAAGTTCTTCTTCGAAGACGCCATGCGCGACATGAACAAGACCGGAGAAGGCCGCGTGTGGATGGACACCGAAGTCGAAGCCCTCGAAGACGCCTGGCAGCAGGAGTACACCGGGCGCGAACCACGTCCGTAACCCACGACCCGGCTGAAACGCAAAAGGGCCCGCCTGCTGGCGGGCCCTTTTCTGCTTCGTGGGAAGAACTACTTGCGACGACGGCGCAGGGCAAGCATGCCCAGCATGCCGAACACCGCCAGCACAGCCGGGGCGCCGCCCGCGGCCACACAACCACCGCCGCCACCGCTGCCGGCACCCTTGCCGAGGCTGGGCGGAATCACGCCCAGTGCGTTGACGTGCACGGTGACGCGATCGGTGTCAAACAGGCCGGCGCTGTCCTGGACCCGCAGCTCAAACACCAGCGTGCCGTTGCCGGCCGGTGCGGTGAAGGTCGGCGTGGCAATGCCGGGGTTGCTGAGGGTGACGAATTCGCCGCTGACCTGCGACCACAGGAAGGTGATCGGGTCGCCGTCGGGGTCGTCGCTTGCGCTGCCGTCAAGCTGCACGCTGCTGCTGTAGACGGCGCCGAAGTCGGCACCCGCTCGGGCGTTGGGCTTGAAGTTCATCGGGTTGATGGTGACGACCACATCGTCGGTGTCGGTGCCACCGTTGCCGTCGTTCACGGTCAGGCGGATCGTCACCGGCGTGGGGCCACCGACCTGTGGCGCGATGAAGCTGGGGGCCACGGTGTTGGCACCCTGGATGTTGATCGTCGGGCCCGAGACCTGCGTCCAGTTGTAGGTCAGCGGGTCGCCGTCGGGGTCGGTGCTGCCGTTGCCGCTGAGGCTGGCCTGCTGGCCTTCAAACACGCTGCTGTCGGCACCCGCGTTGGCTACGGGCGGGTTGTTTGTGCCGCCACCACCGCCGCCACCGCCACCAGCCGCGATCCAGTTGGTGATCATGGTCTGCGTGATCTGGCTGCACGAGCCCGTCCACAACAGCTTGCCGGTGGTGTCAAAGGCGAAGCCGGTGCCGAAGCTGAGGCTGCCGCTCGGCGCGTAGTACGACCAGTTGGTGCTGGTGTTGGCCGCAGCGTAACCGTACTGCATGCCCCACGATGTGGCCGTGGCGGGAATCTGCGATTCGTTGGAGCAGCCGCTCCAGCCGACCATGGTGACCGCGATGATCTCAAAGCCGTTGGCCTTGTTCGCGTTCCACTTGGTGTTCAAGGAGGAAACTTCCCCCTGGCAGATACCTCAGTTGATGCCCCACAGCACCAGCAGGGTGGTGTACCCCGGCGGCGTGAAGTAGTCATTCAACTCATTGATGTTGGCCGGTGTGGTTGGCACCTGCCACTCGTTGTTGAACTGGATGTTCGCAGCCTGGCTCCCGACAGCCTGCGCACCCAGGTTCCCGCTGGCGACAACGACTCCGGCCAGCAGCATGGCCTTCAGGATGAGTCGTCCGCCCAGTCGACGACTGCTGTTGATCGACATCGAACACCTCCTCCGTGAAAGTTTCAAAGCCTGCCACGCCAATGGCAGGTCCCCTCTGTCGCCTTAGGTGGCGGCGTGAAAATCAGGCTTACACAGAATTTTCACAGCGCTCGCAGGCGCAACCATGCTGCCTTGGAACCAGCCAGCATGGCCGGTTTCGAGCTGAAGGTAGCGCGGTTTCCATCGCAGTTACCATCGCGGTTACCAGTGCCGTCAAGCACCAAATCCGGCGCAAAGCCCGCCATTGCAGGGGTCGGCGCAGGAGCCGTCGGCGCTCTAACAATATCGACGCAGAGTTTCGGAAACACTTAGTCCCCACTACGAATGCCGTTTGCCGCGGGCAAGAAGATTTTTTGTGCCCGGAGAACGGCTTGGCAGGCTGAGTTCCGGGCGACACCTGATGCGCGCGCAGAAAAATCGCGCGGCTTTGCCGACGCGCGCGTGCGCCGCGTGATACTCGTTATCTTAGAGCAGTTACACACGGGTCATCGGGTTGTAATCGGCATCGCGGGCTTTCAGGCCGCACACTTCGCGGGTCAAGCAGCAGATCGACGAACGACGACAACGCAGGCAGGGGGCAGACAATGATCCGACTCAGCTTCGCAGCCATCATCCTCGTCTCACTGGCCGCCACGGCGGCGCTGGCCGACAAGTCCACGGCCAGCAGCGGTGGCAAGTATCGCCCGGCCTCAGACCACGCTGCCAACGACCTCTACAACCTTGGTGTGCTCGGCGCTCGTGCGGCCTTTGTGGCCAACCCGGGCGGCGGTGCCAAGGGCGGCTTTGAAGTGGTTGAGCTGACCGAAGACGGCGCGCTGGCCAAGGCCGGCGTGGAGATTGGCGATCTGATCATCGGCGCCCCGCGCGCTTTCGGCGATGACCCGTACATGGAACTCGCGCCCAAGATCCTCGACGCCCAGGCCACCAAGAAGGGCGGGGCGATGCAGCTTTCGCTGTGGCGCGACGAGAAGACGAAGCTGGTGAAGCCCGTCGTGCAGGGCGTCGGCGCGGGCGTGAAGGCTTGGCCCACCGGCAGCTCGCGCGATGCGATCGTCGCGAACTCGCTGGAGTGGCTGGCCAAGAGCCAGGCCGACGACGGCTCGTTCGGCGATGAGTTCGAAACCCCGATCGCCGTCGTGCAGACCAGCATCGCTGGCATGGCCTTCCTGGCCGCCGGCCACACGTTGAACCAGGGTGCCTATCGCATGAACCTGAAGAAGGCCACCGAGTATGTGGTGGCCCACGCCGGCGAGTGCGACCACAAGCCGATCAGCGGCGTCACCAAAAGCATGGTGCACTGGAGCCTTGCCTGCTCGGCCATCTTCCTGTGCGAGCTGCAGGCAGCATCGCCCCTGCGCGGGGTGGAAGACAAGCTGCTCAAGCTGCGCGACGGCATCCTGGCCGGCGTGCTGGAAAGCGGTGGCATCGGCCACGGACCCGGCGGCCGCAATGAACTGGGCTACAACGAGTTCGCGGCCATCACCAACGTCTGCATCATCGCGCTTGGCGCGCTGCAGACCTCAGGCCATGAAGTGCCCAAGGCCAAGCTGGACGCGATGCTGGCCTACATCGAAAAGTGCGCCGGCGATTCGGGTGGTATCGGCTATGCCACCGATGCGGGCTATGCGGGCAACGGCAACTGCGGCCGCACGGGCGCCGCCATAGTGGCCATGCACGCCACGGACCAGACCAAGCACCCGCTGTACAAGCGCGCGACGCGCTGGCTGCAGCAGAACCTGGACAAGGTGGTTGAAGGCCACGCCAGCCCGACGATGCACCACTTGACCACGGCCATGGCCTGCTGGGCGATGGGCAAGAATGACTGGAAGGCCTACGGCGAAACCTACCTGCACGAGATGACGATGCTGCGCTGCGCCGACGGCAGCTTCACCGCGCGCCCGACGGAAGAGACGGCCAAACTCAAGTACAATCCCGACGGCAGCCAGGGCCGCGAGTACACGACCGCAAGCTGGGTGATCGTGCTGTGCCTCGATTGCGAGAACCTGTGCACCACCTTCGGCAAGAAGGCCAGGAAGGGCAAACGCACTCCGATCGGCAACTAGCTGCCTGCCGAGAACCGGCCCGCTGCGGCAGCAGCGGGCCGGTTTGCTTTCTCGGTTGCAAGCCCCCGTGCTTAAACGCCCTTGGCGGCGTCCACGAAATCTTCGGGGTCTTTGAACTCGCGGTATACGCTGGCGAAGCGCACGTAGGCCACTTTGTCGAGGCGCTTCAGGCGTTCCATCACCAGTTCGCCGATGGCGCGGGTGGGCACTTCGCGGTCGTAGCGCTTGGTCACTTCGGCTTCGATGTCGGCGACGATCGAGTCAATCTGCTCGGCCTTTACCGGCCGCTTCTCACAGGCGCGTTCGATGCCGTAGCGGATCTTCTCGCGGTCAAATGGTGCGCGGCTGCCATCCTTCTTGATGATGCGCAGCGGGGCCTCTTCGACGCGTTCGTAGGTGGTGAAGCGCTTGCCACAGGCCAGGCATTCGCGGCGGCGACGCACGACGGCACCATCGCTGCTGCTGCGCGAGTCCACGACACGGTCCTTATCGACGTTGCAGAAGGGACAGCGCATAGGTGCCTACCTGTAGTGCGTTGGCGGCACTATAGACCCGAATTGCCCCGAAATGCAAATCGCAAACGTGCTCCTTACACAACTTGTTGGGGTGCGCGGCGCGAAACCGTGCCGGAATGCCATAACTTGAGCCCAAGGGGCAGCGTGTGGCCGCCACCGTTGTCTGGCAACAGGCAATTCTGTGGGTGGCCGCATCTGGCCCACCTACAATGGGCGGCGATGGACGGGATCATCGTCGTTTGGTTGTTCCTGGCACTCGCAACGCTGACGCTGGTTGTCGGCGTCGTGTTCACGTTTCGCCGGGAAGACGACACCCGCGATAAACCTCTGCCCACGGTTGCGCCCGGCGGGCTTCAGTTCGTGCACGCCATGGACGCCCGCAACATCCTGAAACACGAGATCGACCGCGAATACAATCCACTTGCCGCTGCCGAGAAACTCGACACGGCCGCGCGTGACGCGCGCATCCGGCGCACTGTGGCCGCGAACTGCACCGTCGACAGAAGCGTGCCTTCGGCAACTGTACTGCAGCCGGCCAATCCGGAGCCTGCGGATTCACAGCAGCCTGCGCTCTCCATGGAGCAGCGCAAAGCGCGGCTGGTTCGGTTCGCGAAAGAGTGCGCGTCTTCTTGAACAAGCCCGACACTTGCCCCGCCTGGCCAACTCGATTGCGCGTTAGTTTTGGCGCATTCCTTCCACTAACCGTGGTGCAACCACTCTGAACCCGGGATGTGAGATGACCCAGCGACTCCTGCTTGTGCTTCCGCTGTTGCTGTTTGCCGTGATCGTCGCCAACGCCCAGCAGGGGCCCGGCGGCGGGCGTTTCCCCGGCGGCGGCCGCATGCCTGGCGGCGGCGGCATGCCCGGAATGCCGGGCAGCGAGGGCGACTGGTACAACCTGGGGCCATTGGGCGGCAAGGCCACGCTCGAGTCCAACCCGGGCGGCGGCTCCAAGTCCGGCCTCGCGGTCAAGGCGATCACTGAGGGCGGCCCCGCGGCCAAGGGCGGCCTTTCGGTGGGGGACGTGATCATCGGCGCGCCAAAGGCCTTCGTCAGCGACCCGTACCATGAACTCGGCGCGGCCATCGAAGCCGCCGAGGAAGCCAAGAAAGACAAAGACGCCATCGTTGAGCTCGCGGTCATGCGCGGCGGGCGTCAGCAGACGATCAAGATCGGCGTCACGGCCTATGGTGCCGACGCGAAGAAATTTCCCGGCGGCAAAATGCGCGACGCCATTGTGGCCGACGCGCTCAAGTACCTCATCAAAGAACAGCAGGGCGATGGCGGCTGGGAGTGCCACCTCAGCGGCGAGAACGGCCGCGTGGTGATGACCAGCCTGTGCGGCATGGCGCTGCTCGCGGCCGGACACACCGCCGCCAAGGGCGAGTACAAAGCCAACGTGAAGCGCGCCGCGGACTTCGTGGTAGCCAACATCGGCAAGGAAAGCGAACTCGGCCGCATGGCTGGCGGTGGCGCGAACTGGAACCAGACGAACTGGGGGCTCGGCTATGGCGGCATGTTCCTGGCCGAAGTGCTGATGGCCTCGCCGTTGCAGAACGTGAAGGACAAGCTGCCCTGGGTGCGCGACCAGATCCAGGCCAACATGGAAGAAAGCGGCGGCTTCGCCCACGGACCGGGCGGCCCCAACGCGCTGAATTACCTTGAGCTCGAGATCGTGAGCAACTATTGCGTGGCCGCACTCGGCGGCGCGCAGGCCAACGGGCTCGAGATCGACAAGCGCAAGCTGGAAAAGGCCCTCGACTACATCCAAAAGTGCGGCGGCGGCAAGGGCGGCGTGGGTTACAGCACGCGCCAGGGACAGGTCGGCTGGGGCGACCCCGGACGCACCGGCGGCGCAATCATGGCGTTCGGCGCCTGTGGCCGTGACGACCACGCGTACTACAAGCCCATGAGTGCATGGCTGCAGGGCAACCTGCGCGACATTATCGAAGGCCACGTAAGCCCGACGATGCACCATCTAAGCGCCGCAGCAGCCTGCTGGCGCGAAGGCAAGAAGGCATGGGAAGCGTATTGGGAAGCCCAGCGCAACGAGTGCACGATGCTGCGCAGCCCGGACGGAACGTTCACCGGCCGCCCAACCAAGGAAAGCGCGCAGATGGGCCGCAACAACGACCTCGACATGGGGACGGTGTGGAACACGGCGCACTGGACGATCATCCTGTGCCTGGAGAAAGACAACCTGCCGGTATGGTTCGGCAAAGGCAAGAAGGGCAAGAGCGCCAAGGAAGACCCCAAGCCAGAAGCAGACGCCAACCCAACCACAGGCAAAGAAAAGCCAGAACCCAAAGAAACCAAGCCCCCCGAAAAGAAAAAACCCAACATCGACGACATGCTGGACTAAGCGAGCGACATTGAGTTGCCCGGAGGGGCGGTGCCTCGGCCGCGTTGGCCATCCGTGGCACCGCACATCATCTGCTAGCGCGTCCAGAAGGCGTACTTTTGGTGGTTGAACTCAAACGAGTTCGGGGGCGGCGCGGCGTAGCCGGTCCACTGCAGTCTGAAGATACGCCGGTACTCCACCAGAACCCAAGGCGTGTCGCGTTCCAGCAGCGCGCTCATTTCGATGATCAGCTTCTGCTTCTGCGCGGCCTCGGTGGGGTCTTCGTCGGACAGCGGTGCGAGCTTTTCGTAAAGGCGGTCGTATTCCTCGCTGGCATAGTTTGCGCAGTTGATTCCCGGCGATTTGTTCGGGCCATACAGGAGCTGCAGCATGTTCTGCGCGTCGGGGTAGTCCATTACCCAGCCGGCGTCATAGGCTTGACCCGCGCCTTCGTCCTGCGTGTTGAGGAACTTGGAGAAGGTCATCAGCTCCGCACGCAGTTCAATGCCCACCTTGCGCGCGCATTGCGTGAGCCATTCGGCGTACGCCTTCGTGGTCTCGGCAGTACTGCGGAAGCACACCTGCAACGTGACCGGCGTTGCACCGTCGCTCGTGATCCAGTTCTCGCCGTCGGCCTTCACCTCAAAGCCCGCGTCGGTCAGCAGCTTGCGCGCGCCAGCCGGGTCATACGTTTGGCTGGGTTGGGCGCAGGCCTTGTCGTGGCCGTGGATTCCCGGCGGTACGATCTGGTCCGACGGCGTGCCGCGGGCATTGAGGTAGCGGTTGATGTATTCATCGCGGTCGATGCACATGGCGAAGGCCTTGCGCAAGGCGCGCCCCTTCGCGCCTGCGGGGGCGCCGAAGACTTTGTCGCTCATGTTGAACGCGATGTAATGGAGCGTCGGCTCGGCGTAATCCACCAGGGACATGCCTTTGTCGCGGTACTCTTTCCTCAGGACCAAGTCCCCGCGGACGCCTTCCTTCGTGAGTTGCCGTTCGACGACTTGATTGAATTCATCCCTGTCCAGTTTAGTCACAGGGTAGCGGCGTCTCTGGAACGCGGCGAAGGCGTCAGCGGTTTCGGGCTCGAACTCGTAGCGCAACACATCTGTCAGCGGCAGGCGCATACCTTCAAACGGTTTTAGCCCGGAGCCCTCTGGCACGTCCGTCAGCTTGACGTCGCGGTAGGTGGGGTTGCGTTTGTACACGACCGCCTCGTCGGACGCGGATGCCAGCACATAGGGCCCGGTGCCGACTGCGTGCGTGCCGAGGTCGTACTTTGCAGCGGCCTCCCGCGCGACGGCCGCACCGTACGACAGCGTGATCGCCTGCAGGAATTGCGGGTAGTGCTGGTTCAGCGTGACTGTGAACGTGCGGGCATCCACAGCCTTCAGGCCGGCGACCTCCTTGTCGAGGTGTTGCCACCACTCTTTGGACAGCACCCACTTGCTTGGGGCGTCCTCTTCCTCGACCAATGTGGCATGGTTGAACGCGGCCTCGCGGAACTCATCCAGCCCCGCGATTTGTCCTTCAACGACCCAGAAGCCGCCTGAATCCGGCAGCGCGGCGAGCCGCTTGAACGAGAAGACAAAGTCGGCGGCCGTAAGCTTGCGGCCTTTGCCTTCGGGGAAGCACTCGTCGTCGGCAAAGAAGACGTCATCGCGCAATTTGAATGTGTAGGTCAGCGACTTGCGATCGTAGGCAGGCATCTCCGCGGCCAGGCAGGGCTGCAGGCGCTGCCCACCAAAGGGCGCATACTCCAGCAGTGTCTCATACAAATGCCCGACATGGCGCGCGCTGACCACATCGCCCGCCAGATGCGGGTCCAACGTCCGCGGGGTTGGCCAATCGCCGAAGGTGATCACGGTGGGCTGCGCTTTAGGCTCGGCCGTTCCGGTTTGAGGGACGAACGTCAGCAGCAGCATAGCCGGCAAAAGTGCGAGAACTCTGAGCATCGGCCACCTCCACATCGGACCCGAGAAACCGCCCCGGCAAGTTGTACTCATGCCAGCGACACCCTCCGGCCCACGTGCCTACTGCGGCAACCGGATTAGGCCCAAGTCCGTCGTCGATCCTGCACCGGTCACGACAACCCGGGCGTCTGGCTTGAGGTCGTCGCGCGACGAATGCCAGATGTAGACCACGTAGGATTTGCCCTTATCCAGCGTGAAGTGCGGGGCTATCAGATAGCCATCGGCGTCACCGTCGATGCGCTGGTGGCTGTCGTACCAGGCGCCGAAGCGCGCGTACCGGAAGCGGTACTCCGCACGATCCAGACTGGAGTAAGTCACGCTGTCCATGGCCGCTTTCAGCGCTTGCGCGTCACGTTCCATTTCCGCTTCGCGTAACTCCTGCTGGGTCAAGGCGGGCAAGGTGTCGCAGGCGGGCGGGCGCTTACCGGCGGCCTCGAGCTTGATCTCCAGGTCAAGCATAGCCTTGGCAATCTTTTCGTCTTCCAGCGCGAACACGGAGGCCTCGACGAACCGCGCCGGTGCGCCTGTGGCCGTCAACACGCGGGCGAAGACGCCCGGCACAACTCCCTTGCCGTCCGCGACAAGCAGCGGGCTTCGGTCATCGGATCGGTTGTTGCGGGCCTTGATGGAGTAGTCGTCGGCGGCGAGGTAGTTCCAGTCCAACGGCCAGTACGTCGGCATGGAGGAAAGGTAGAGAGCTTCAATGGGGCCGACCTTCACCGGGAAATCGATGCCCGTTGGCCGGATCAGCCCGTTCACGTAGTTGTCGTCCAGAACTTTCGCGTATCTCGACCATGCCTGCACCGTAGATGGCAGTTTCAACTTCACTGAGTGCGGCTTCTGGGCACCTGTTTCGGCAGGCTTTCCCGGCTTGTTGAGTTCGACCAGGCCGGGGTCGTCCTTGTTCACGACTCCTCGCTCTTCCAGATCGAGGCCGCGCCACGCGTCTGACAGGGTGACATTGACTGTGTACTCCAGCTCGAAGGGCGATTTGATCTCGTACTCCTTGATGCCGAAGTGTTTTTCGCTCAGCGAAACGCTCAATACGCCGGCCCCACCATCGAACACGGTGGCGTGGCACCATCCGTCCTTGAGCAAAACCACGGGAGAGGACCCGCCGCGCGCGCGGCGGTACGCAAAGCCGCCCTTGCCCGTCTCGCCGTCTGACAGCTGCGGCGGCAGCCGCAGCACAGGCGTCGGAAGTACGTCTTCGAAAGCGGTGTTGTAGACCTCTTCTTCATTGAAGCGCGGGCTGTGGGGGATGGAGGCAACCGGGTTGCCCGCTTCATCAACGAAGCGCAGCTTGATGGTTTTGCGACTGAGCGGTGCTCGCAGTTCTTTCTTCAGGCCCTCCTTGCCGACCTTGATCCTCTCGCGCACGGCACCATAGCGACCCAGCGCGAGATTGACCTGGTACTCGCCGGTCTCGAGCCCCGGTGCGCTGGGCGAGCCCCCGGTCAGTACTCCCCGCAGGTTGTCGAACTCGCTTGGCACCTGCCAGGAATACTCGCCGTCAATGCGGATCATCTGGTTGATGTGCGCGTTGGTGATGGCGTGGCGATCGATCACCACCGGTGCGCCGGCGGCATCCTTGATCGTGATTTCTACCGGCGCCAGCATGCGCTTCAACGCCGCACCGTGATCGGGTTTGTGGTAGACCTCCGGTCGCTGCGCCAGCCACGTTCCGACGGGAATCAACAAGCACAGGGCAATGAGCCAACTACGCGCGGTTCGCAAGTTCGTCTCCACGATGGGCCGGAGCGCAGGATAACCGGCGAGCCGGCTGCATGTCGAGCACAACCCGAAGCCGAGGCAGGGCCCGCGCTCCTGATGAGCGTCCGTGCTTGCTATGCTGCGCCAATGAGCGGACGGGTGATCCACGCGGACAACTTGAAAGTCCTCGCTTCGTTGCCGGATGCTTCGGTTCAGTTGATTTACATTGATCCGCCTTTCAACACGGGCAAGGTTCAGAAGCGGCGTACTTTGCGTACGGTTCGAGATGCTTCGGGTGACCGGGTTGGGTTTAAGGGTGCCCGGTATCGTACGGAGGGCGGCGTTGCTCGGGCCTACTCAGACAGCTTTGACGACTATGCGGCGTTTCTGGAGCCTCGCTTAACTGAGGCCTGGCGGCTTCTGAAGCCTGAGGGTTCGCTTTATGTGCATCTGGATTACCGTGAGGCCCACTACGTCAAGCTGCAGCTTGATCGCATTTTCGGCCGCGAGTGCTTCCTGAACGAAATCATCTGGGCCTATGATTACGGCGCGCGGGCCAAGACGCGCTGGCCGGCCAAACACGACACCATCTTCTTCTACTGCAAAGACCCCAAGCGCTACTTCTTCAGCCAGGCCGACGTGGACCGCGAGCCTTACATGGCGCCGGGGCTGGTGGGGCCCGAGAAGGCCGCGCGCGGCAAGCTTCCGACAGACGTGTGGTGGCACACGATTGTGCCCACCAGCGGCAAGGAAAAGACCGGCTACCCCACGCAAAAACCGCTGGGAATTCTGCGGCGCATCGTCAACGCCAGCTCAAAGCCCGGCGACCTGGTGCTGGACTTCTTTGCCGGCAGCGGCACCACCGGCGCGGTGTGTCTCGAGCTCGGTCGTGAATTTGTGCTGGTGGACAGCAACCCGCAGGCGATAGCCGTGATGCGCAAGCGCTTCGCCGGGTCCGGCGTGAAGTTCGGCAAGCTGCCTCGTTCGCGCTAGGTCAGCATCGGGACGACGAAATAGACCACTAGATACAGCAGCAGCATCATCGTGATCGTCAGTACCGGCACGCTTACCGCCCAGTTGGTGCCGATGCGGCGGGCGAGTTCGGGCGGCAGTCTGGATTCTGAACCGGCACCCGGGAAGAAGTCGAAGATCGCCTTCTGCGCGCGGTTCAGTGTTTGCAGGATCGGCATCGCCACTTCGTTCCAGAAGCGCGGCACGCCTTTGCGCCAGATCCAGTCGAAGTCCAGGCTGATCGTTTCCGTGCGCTTCAACATCGGCAGCAGCACGAAGAAGCTCAGGCCGCTGAACAGCAGCAGGCCCAGCATCTGCATCACGTGCTCAAAGCTGTACACCGTGGCGCCGAACTTCGCGGCCACGCCTTTGTACGGCAGAATCTCATACAGCGGGCCCGGGAACACGCCCAGCAGCACGCAGAACGCCGCGAAGATGATCATCGCCGTGCGCATGTTCCAGGGCACTTCCGGCGGGCGCAGGCCGCTGTCTTTTTGGAAGAACACAAACCACGGGAACTTGATGCCCGCATGCAGGAACACACCGGCCGACGCGGCCTCCAGCAGGAACCATGCAACGATCAGGTGATTGTGGCTCTGGCCCAGGTCGGCCATGACGGCGCCTTGCTCAGACACCGCGGCCACGATCATGCTTTTCGTGGTGAAGCCGCTGGTCAGCGGGAAGCTGGAAATGGCCAGCGCGCCGATGATACCGCACCACATGGTCACGGGCATGGTGCGATACAGTCCCCCGAGCTCGGTACACTTGCGCTTGCCGGTGGCGTACAGCACGCTGCCGGCACTCATGAGCAACAGCGCCTTGTAAATGATGTGCGCGAACGCGTGGGCCGAGGCACCGTCAATCGCCAGCTCAGTGCCGATGCCGATACCAACCATCATGAAGCCGACCTGGTTGACGATGCTGTAGGCCAGGATGCGCCGCATGTCGTTTTCGAGGATCGCGTACACAATGCCGTACAGCGCCATCCACAGGCCCAGGTAAATCAGCAGTTCCGTGCCGGCAAAGCCGACCATCAAGGTAAAGATCGCGGTCTTGGTGGTGAACGCACTCAGGAACACGCTGCCCGATTCACTTCCTTCGGGGTAGCTGTCGCCGATCCAGGCGCTGAACGGCGGAGCGCCCGCGTTAATCAGCATGCCGATCAGCACCAGCCACATGCCCAGCGATTCCCAGCTGAGGCTGGTCCAGCCGCTGACCATTTCATGGAAGTGGCGGAAGGCCAGTGGGTCCACTTCACCAGCGTACATGCGCTGGTTGATGACGATCACGATGCCGATCAGCAGCAGTACGCCGCCAACCGCATGCAGCCCGAAGTAGCGCAGACCTGAGCGTTCGCTGCCTTCCTGCCGGCCGCTGAAAATCACGACCGTGCTGCCTAGCGTCATGATCTCCCAGAAGATGAACATCGAAATCAGGTCGCCCGAAAAACAGACGCCCAACGCCCCGCCCGCGTACACGAAGGCCGCCGGCAGTTCGACCTGCCGCTTCTGGTTCAGCGCAAACAGCATCCCGCCGCCCAGCATGATGCAGAAAATGGTCGCAAACACCGGCGTCGCCGCGTGCACATGCACCGGGTTGATCTGGTAGCCCATGAACGGGACCACCGTGCTGGCACCGATGTCGATGATGGCCCAGGCGTCGGCCAGCGTGAGGACAGGCGCCGCAAGCGCAATCACCCAGCGCGCCTTGCCACGCACGAACGCAAGCAGCGCGGCCGCGGCAAACAGCACAAACGCAGGAGGCAGATCAGTCATCTGCATAGTAGCTGTCCTTGCGTTTGAGGGCGATCGAGAGCGTCTTGGCGACGATCACAAGAAAGAACGACGCCGCGAAGCCATACAGCGGATAGAACTCCGGCGTGGTGTCGATGTCGATGCCGTCTTTGGCAAAGTGCGCGTGGTGATGCACCGCAAGGTCCACGGCCATGATGATGCCCAGCACGATCAGGCCGACGATCCAGTACCACTTGATCAGCTTCGGGTCGTTCAGGTTCAGGTACTTCCGGATTGGATCACTCATACGGCGGCCCTCCGCACAAGCTCAGCCAACGCCAGCACCGGCTTTTGCCAGAAGAAGAACGCGAGTGTCAGCCCGGCCGTGAAGGTCAGCGCGAACACGATCGGCCACGGGGCCTCACCGTGCGGGTGCTTGCGGTCTTCGTCGCTGAGCGGCTTGAAGAAGGCGCGGTAAATGATCGGCAGGAAGTAGCTGGCATTGAGCAGCGTGCTGGCCACGATCACGACCAGCACAAAGGCTTCATCAAAGTGGCCCGACGCGCCCGTCCAGGACTCTGTGACGCCGTTCAGCAGGTAGAACTTGCTGACAAAGCCCACCAGCGGCGGCACGCCGACCATGCTGAGCGCGCCCACCGTGAAGGCTGCCATCGTCCAGGGCATGCGCCGCCCAATGCCATCAAGCTGGCTGACCTGCGTCTTGTGCGCGGCCGTGTACACGCTGCCGGCGGCAAAGAACAACGTGATCTTGCCGAATGCGTGGGCCACGATGTGCGCCGTGGCGGCAAAGATCGCCAGCGGCGTGAACAGCGCGCCGGCCATCACCACGTAGCTGAGCTGGCTGATGGTCGAGTACGCGAGGCGCTTCTTCAGGTTGTCCTGGAAGGCCGCAATCAGGCTGGCGATGATGATCGTCGCGCCCGAGATATACAGCAGCCACTCGCCTAGATTATGCAGCTTCAGCGTATCGATGCCGAAGACGTACACGATCACCTTGATCACGCAGAACACGCCGGCCTTCACGACGGCCACCGCGTGCAGGAACGCGCTGACCGGCGTAGGAGCGACCATGGCAGCAGGCAGCCAGCGGTGCACCGGCATCAAGGCTGCTTTGCCTATGCCGTAGATGTAAAGGAAGAACAGCAGCCCCACGACGGCCGGCGATACCGCGTTGCTGGCCAGCGCGTCGCGGAAGATGCCCCCGGCCTCAAAGTCCGTGCCGCTGGCGCCGCCGGTTTTGGCCAGCGCGTAAATCCATAGCACGGCGAACAACTGGAAGCACACCGAAGTCGTCAGCAGGATACCCAGGTACACGCGGCCGCTGCGGACGGCGTCGGTGCTGCCCTTGTGCGTGACCAGCGGGAAGGTGCTGAGCGTCAGGACTTCATAGAACAGGAACATCGTGAACAGGTTTTCGGCAAACGCGATGCCGATGGCGCTTGCAATCGCGATCGGGAAGCAACTGTAGAAACGTGTCTGGTGCTTCTCATGGTTGCCGCGCATGTAGCCGATGCTGTACAGCGAATTCGGTATCCACAGCAGCGTGGCCACCAGCGCGTAGACCAGCCCCAGCGGCTCAAGCCGGAATGCCACCGGCACGCCGGGAATCATCGAGAACAATTCCAGCCGCACCACCTGCTCGTTCACAGCCAGCGGGTACAGGCTGGCTACGAAGATGAACGTGAGCACCGCCGTCACCAGCGTGAACATTTCGCGCAGGTTCGGGAACTGGCCCGACATCGCAATCAGCACCGTGCCCGCAAGCGGTGTGAACAGGGCCAGCGCCAGGGCGGCTTCGCCGTTCATGGCGTCCCCCCCAGCACGAAGCGCGCCGCCGTTTCGGCGATGTGCGCCGACAGGCTTGAGTCAATGCCGAAGTACAGGCTGCCACCGATCAGCAGCAGCGTGGGCACCAGCATGGTCAGCGGCGCTTCGCGCATCGGGGCCGCGTCATCGGCGCGCTTGCCGAAGTAGATCACTTCCACGACTTTCCAGGTGTACAGCAGCGCGATCAGGCTGCCGACCAGCACGATGCCCGCAAGTTCATAGCGGCCGGCCTCAAGGCAGGCGCTCACGAGATACCACTTGCTGACAAACCCCGCCGTCAGCGGCACGCCGATCAGCCCCAGGCCGCCGGCCGTGAATGCGCCCATGGTGAATGGCAGCTTGCGCCCAAGCCCGGCCAGCGACTGCAACTTGGTGTTCCCGACGCGGTAGGCGACAACACCCAGCGCCAGGAACATGCCGCCCTTGGTGAGCGCATGGTTGAACAGGTGAATCACCGATGCCGTAAGCCCGGTCACGCTGCCCAGCGCAAAGCCCATCGTGATGTAGCCGACCTGGCCGATACTGCTGTAGGCCAGCAGCTTCTTCACGTTCGTTTGCCGGAACGCAATGAACGAACCAAACAGGATGGCGGCCGCCGATGAAATCAGCAATGCCACGTCGGTGCGCAGCAGGTGATAGGCAAAGTCCACGCCCATCAACGTGAAGATCACGCGGATGAACGCATATGCCCCGACCTTCGTGGCCGTACTCGCCAACAGGGCCGACACCGCCGAGGGGGCATAGGTGTAGGCGTTGGGCAGCCAGCCATGCAGCGGGAACAGCGCCAGCTTCAGGCTGAGGCCCACGGCCATCAGCGCAAACCCGGCAATCACGGTTTTCTGGTACTGGGGCGAATCGGTGCCCCATGTTGCGTAGATGTCCTGCATGCGCGCGGCGATATCGGCGATGTTCAGGCTGCCCGTGGCCATGTAGAGGTACGCGATGCCCGCCAAATAAAAGCACGCCCCGATAGTGCCCAGCACCAGGTAGTTGATGGCAGCGGTCAGCGCGCGGCGGTTGCGGTCCTTGCCCAGCGCCACCAGCGTGTAGGTGCTCAGCGAACTGATCTCAAGCAGCACGTACAAGTTGAACGCATCGCCCGTGATCGTGATGCCCAGCAGGCCCGTGATGCAGAACAGCCACAGGCCGTAGAAGAAGTGCAGCTTGCCGACCGAGATTTCCGACGCCACAGACTTGCGGGCGTACATCGTCACGATGGCCGCAATCAACGCCACGATCACGAGGATCGCAGCGTTCAGGGGGTCAATCACGTAGGCAATGCCAAATGGTGCAGGCCAGTTCCCGTGCATGTACGTGATGCTTTGGCCCGGCGTGTTCAGCACGTTCACGAGCAGCTGGATCGCCATGGCGATGGTGGCCGCCGTGGTGCCCATGGCCATGTACCAGCCCGCGCCGCGCCGCCCGATAATGGCAGTCACCAGCCCCATGCACAGGGGCACCATGATGATCAGGGCCGGCAGATGTTTGTGGACCCACTCCACTACAGCCACTCCACTACGGTTCGCCTCAGGCCTTACTCGTTGGATTCCAGTTCCATCTGTTCGATGTCTTTTTCGTCGATCGTCCCGTAACGCTCACGGATGTTCACGATGATCGCCATCGCCACCGAAAGCGTGGCCACGCCGACCACGATGGCCGTCAGCATCAGCGCGTGGGGCAGCGGGTTTGAGTACACGACGCCGGTCGCGCCCTCGACTGTTACAGGCCCGGTGCCGCCGTCCACTTTTCCGATCGAGATGTAGAAGACCAGAATGCCGGTCTGGAACAGCGACAACGACAGTGCCTTCTTGATCAGGTTCGTCTTGGCCATGACGCCATAGAACCCGATCATCATCAGGACTACGCAGATCCAGTAGTTGTAGTAGTCCAGCACCATCTGCATCGGACTACACCTTTCCCACGACTTCGGTGTCGTTGTTGCTGTCGCGGGGCTCCGCGCTGCCGGGCCCCGTGCCTTCCGTGATTTCGTTGTAGACCGTCAGCATCACCGCTGAGACCGTGAGGCCGACCCCGTACTCAACCGTCGTCATGCCCCAGGGCTCCGCGCCGCCGGGGTTGGACGGGTACAGCGCCGCGTAATCCAAGAACTCGTAGCCCATCAGCATGCAGTACATGCCTGCGCCGGCGTAAATCAGCACACCCAGGGCCGCGATGCCATCGCTGACCCAGCGAGGCACGATGCGCCGCATTTCGTCGGCACCGAACACCAGCCCGTACAGGATGAACGCGGCCGCAATCATGACGCCGGCCTGGAAACCGCCGCCGGGGCCAAGTTCACCGTGAGTCTGCGTATACAGCGCGAAGATCAGGATGAACGGCATGTTCCAGCGCGCCACGATGCGCATCAGCACGTTGTCGCTGAGGTTGCCTTGCTTCACAGCAGGCCTCCCTTCAGCGGGTTGCCGCGACGGCCACGCAGCAGCACGATCATGGCCATGGCGGCGGTGAAGATCACCGCGGTCTCGAACATGGTGTCCAGCGCGCGGTAGCTCACGATGACGCTGGTGACCTGGTTGGGCACGTGCCCGTGGAAGTAGTCGGGGTGTTTGCCCGCGTCTTCGGGGTGCAGCGTGTTGTATGCGTACACGTCTTCGGCGCTCTTGCCGCCTTCGGCCTTGGGCACGTTCTGCTTCGTGAACCCGTGATAGATCGGGTGCTGCTGGGCGGGGGCGTTGGGTGACCCGAACTTGGGCATATCCAGCGTGCCAAAAATCAGCAGGCCGCCGACCAGGACGCAGGCAAGCAGCGCGGGCCAGTGCACGGCGCGGCGCACGGTTTCCTGCGTGCCCGTCAGCACCAGCGCGCCAAGCAGCAGGATCGTGCTGATGCCCGCGCCCACCGCGGCCTCCGTGTAGGCCACGTCGACGGCGTCCATGCTGGTCCAGAACGCCGCCATCAGCAGGCTGTAGATGCCGGCCAGGATTACGGCTGAAAACAGGTTGCGCACTTCCACCACGGCCACGGCCGTGATGATCACCAGCGTCAGCAGCACCAGGTCAATGATCAGGATTCCGTTGATGTTCGCGATCATCGGCGCGGCTCGCCTTTCTTCCACGGGCGAAGGCCGTCGGCCCAGGCAGCGCTGGCTATCGCGTGCGCCGCAATCGGGCTTGCCATGATCATGAACATCGCCATCAGCACCACGCGCCCGCCCACCAGCACGCCGTAGTCATAGCGGAAGCACTCAAGCAGCATCGCGGCGCAGAACATCGCCAGCGCCACGGTGTCGTTTTTGCCGGCAGGGTGGGTGCGCGTGTAGAAATCAGGAAAACGCACCACGCCCACGGCCGCAGTCAGCGAAAAGAAGCTGCCCACAGCAAGGCAGAACCACACGCCGATCTCGAGGGCAAGCTCCATCAGCTCAGCCTCCGGTAGCGCACGAACTTGAGGATCGCGATGGTGCCCAAGAAGTTCAGGATCGCGTAACAAAGCGCAATGTCCAGAAAGGCCGGGCGCTTGGTGATGAAACCCAGCAGCGCGACAAACAGCGCCGTCTTGGTACCAATGGAGTTCATGGCCAGGATGCGGTCATAGGTCGTCGGCCCTGCAATTGCGCGCACCAGCAGCAGCAGCACACCCAGCAGCAGCACCAGCCCGCCGATCAACGTCGGCAGGTCCGTCGTGAAAAGCTGTGTGCTCAGTTGCGCCAGGATCACGGGCCGGGCTCCTGCGTAGCAGCCGCGCCTGACGGTTCAAGCCGCGCGACCTGGTCATGCATTTCCTTCAGGCCGGCCTCGCCACCGGGCGTGAGCTGGTGAATGCCCATCGAACGCTTCTCGGTATCGATCGAGACCGTAAGCGTGCCGGGCGTCAACGTGATGCTGTTGGCATAGATCGCGACCGTGAGTTCGTGCTTGAAAGTGTAGGGCGCCGTAGTCATCGAGGGGTCTACCGCCAACTTCGGCCGCCATACTTCGCGCGCGACCTGCCACGCCGAAACCACCGTCTGCCACGCCAGCCAGAACATGTACGGGATCATCTTCAGCGCCATGCGCAGCGCGGGGCCTTCTTTGTCGATGAAACCGACGCGACGCACCAGCAGCGTGACCAGCGCGCAGCTGACGATGCCGCAGATCATCAGGTAGCGGTTGTGGGTGTCGGCCCAGTCCAGTTCACCGGAAAGCAGGGCCCAGAACCCGAGCAACACCGCAAATAGCAGGATGTGCAGCAAGTGATGGCTCCCCAGGGTCCAGGCCACAGCACCCGCGCCGAAAAGTCTGCCGCGGCACAGGTGCCCAAAGCGGCGGAAGTATCGGCGTGCACTGGGCCTGTGTCAACATTTCCCGCTCGCATTCGATGGGTAGTCGCGCGGCGGAACTGGGGGATGGCAATGCAAACGAATTGCCGACTGTTCGGTTCGCTGCGGCGTGCCACAGGCGTAACACGGCTCAGTCACTGGCGAACAGGATCAGCAACAAAGCGCACAGCACCGCGATCACGCCCACCCGCAACACCCAGCGCAGCCACGGTCGGCCGCTGCTCGTTGGCGAGTCTTTCAATCCGGCCTTGATCCGGCGGCCGGTGTGCACGCCGGTTTTGCTGCTGCGTTCTTCCTGCATCGGCGGCACGTAGTCTTCCGCGGGCTGATGGATCGCGATTGCGTCCTGGTACTGGTCTTCGGGCACTTCGACGCAGTACCTGCCTCCCACACTGCCGACGCGCGCATCCAGCCCCGAGGTTTCCAGGTACGTGACCAGCATGCGCGCCATGACCAAGTCGGGCTGTTCGGCCAGCATCATCCACTCGCGAGTGTCGCGCTCGACCCATTGCACCGGGTCAACGGTCGCGAATTCGTCAGTCTCGGGACTGTCGTCTTTGGGTGCGGGCTCGGTTGCCATCTCAGGCCCCCGATTGCAGGCGGCCGGTGTCGCGCCCGCGTGAAGGCGCGGCGGCAAACTCAGCCGCCAGGGTGTCCGCAAAAGCGGCAAGTGCGTCAAAGGTGCAGATCAGCCCGCATCGATACTCGACCGCGCCCTGCTCACGCCCCGCCTGGCGGTACTGCACACCAAACGAAACGCGGGTGTCGTCTTCGCCATCGGAAAGGTCGGTCTGGCCGCTTTTCGGCACGCCGGAAAGGCCCGTAACGCGGATCTTCTGCGTCCAGCGGCTGCGCTTGCTGGCCAGGCTGATTTCCAGGTCGTTGGTTTCGCTGCGCAATTGCGCCATGCCGCTGCGCTTGGTGGCAAATGTCTTCAGCCGGTCAATCATGCGCTGCATGCCGGCGCGTGTCAGGTGCACTTCACCTTCGACTGGTTCGCCGTAGCTTTCGAAGCGCACCACGCAGATTGCGGCGTCGGCATCACTGGGTTCACCGCGGCCGCGCGTCACGCGCACCGGCGTTAGCTCAAAACCACCCTGCGCGTCATGTGAAGTGAGCTTTGCCATATTCGAAGTCTGCCAACGGAAACCCCGCAATCAAGCGCCGCGCAATGAAAAGGACCCGGGCAATGCCCGGGTCCCTGTGCGAATCGTGCCATTTACTCGCGTTCCAGCGCGTCCATCGCCTGCTTGTGCAGGGTCTTGGCCGCGGTGTCCTGCGGGTTGGCGCTGAGCGCGCGGTCCAGCGTTTCCGCCGCCTTGCTGGCGTCGCCACGGCGCAGGCTGATGTAGCCGCGCAGCAGCAGCAGGTCCGCATCGGCCGGGTTGCTTGCCAGCTCCGTGTCGATGCCGGCCACCAGCGCGTCAAGCTGCACTTCGCCGCCGAATGCCTTCGACAGGTCGATGTTGCCGGCCTCAAGGTCCATGTTCACGCCGCGGCGCAGGGCAAAGGCCGAAAACGCGAACTTGCGCTCCGCCATGGCGCTGACGGCCAGGCTGTAGCGGGCGTCGGCGCTTTGCGGGTCCAGGATCACGGCCTCTTTGAAGGCCTTGGTGGCGGTGGCGTAGTCGCCCTTGCCGACGGCATCGACACCGCGCTGCATTTCGTACTTGTACTCGGTGGCGGCGTCGGTGCGGTTGCGGTCAAGTTCAGGCTCGGGGCGTTTGTTGCGGTCGGCACCGATGCGGTCGCGGCGGCGGTCGTCGCGCAAAGCACCGGCATCTTCGCTGCCGTCTTCGTAGCCGCGATCATAGCCGCGGTCGTATCCGGCGTTGTAACCATCCTCGCGGCCGTCGCTGTAGCTGCGGCCGTCATCAATGCTGTCATACACCAGGCTTACGTAGCTGTAGCGGTACGGGCGCCACGAATACCAGTTGCTGTAGCCGTACCAGTACGGGCGACGAATGCGCCAGTAGCAATCGTTGTGGTGGAACCAGTGGTGCGAGCGCCAATGCCCCCAGTTGTACCAGTGGCGATGGCTGCCGTAACGCCAGCCGCCCCAACCCCAGTACGAATGCGGCGTAAGCCAGTAACCCCGGCCTGGGCCCATGTAGTAGGCACTCTGGAAGCTGCCGTGGTACACCGGCCAGCCGAATCCGAAGCCAAAGCTGCGGCCGAACCACAGCCCGAAGCCGCCGATGCGGAAGCCGATCGAGAACCCGCCCCAGCCGCAATGATTGTAGTAGGGCCAGCCGTGGCCGCCCCAGCCGTGATAGTGGTGCGGGTTATAGTTGTAGTTGCGCCAGGTGCCCGCCCAGTAGCTGGTGGGGCCAAGGTTGGCGCTGCGGGTTTCAACGGGCTGGCTGCGCGGGGCGACTGAGGTCGCCGAGCGCTCGGCACTGCGGACGTTGCTGGCGCTGATGGTGCTGCGTTCACGAATCACGCCCGGCGTGCGGTTGGTGGCCGTGCCGCTGGTTGTCGCGCGCAGGCTGCTGGTGCGGGCGGTGTCGTCAGCCTTGCGCACTGTGCTGCTTTCCGGGGCGCGCAGCGTGCTGCTGCGGCTGGTGCTGGGCTCGGCGCTGCGCAGGGTTGCCGGCGCGGCACTGCGCGTGGTGCTGGTGCGCGAGGTCGACGGTGCGGGGGTGCTTGGCGTGCGGCTGGTGGAACGCGCCAGGCTGCCGCTGTCGGGCTCCGCTTTGCGCAGCGTTGGCACGCCGCTGGGGGTGGTGGTCGAAGGCGCGCGGTAGGTCGTGCGCGAAGTGGACGGCGCCGCTGAGCGCGAGCTCGACGGTGATGAAGAAGGCGTGCTGCTGCCGCGCGACAGGCTGGAACTGCCCGAGCTCGGCGTCGCGCTGGAACGCGAAGGCGCAGCGCTGCGTGAGCTGGACGAACCTGAGCTCGGCCCCGACACGCGGCTGGGTGTGCTTGAGCTGGAACGTGCACTGCCGCTGCTGCGGCTTGAGCTGCTGGGTGCGGCCGACTTGCTTGAGCCCGAGCTGCGGCTTGGTGCCGGGGTGCTGCGGCTGGGTGCGGGCGTGCTGCGCGCCGAGCCCGAGGACCCGCGCGAGCTTGAGCTGCCCGAAATTTTGGAAGAGCTGCCCGATGATCCGCCCGACGACCTGCTCGAGCCACCCGAGGCCTTGCTGCTTGAGCCGCCCGAAGACCCGCCGCGCGTAACGCGCTGGGCATCCACAGGCAAGGCCATCAGCAGTACAGCGGCGGCGACAGCCACCACGCCCAGCACTGGCTTGAGAATTCGCATGCTTCACTCCTAAGGCCCACCGGGTTGGGGTCCGGAAAGCAGGGGCAAAGAAAAAGAGGCCACACGGCGTACAACGCCGTAAGGGGCCCCTTGCGGCACGAGTATAACGCCCGGGAACCCCAATCCCAAGGTGAATTCCAAACCAAAAGGGTGCCAAAAAACTGGCAGTGCGACGTTGTGACGACGAGTCCGCCATCCGAGACAATCGCAAAGTAGTCTCACTTATTAACTTGCGCTTCCGTGCAGGGGGGGGGTACACTTGTCACTCCAACCAACGGAGGCTTGCATGGCTGAATCGCCCGACTTCGCCATTAACCTGACTCAAGACCAGCTTGCCAAGTGGCTGATCGAAGACGCGCCTTACAAAATCCAGATCGCCCGCGTGTGGCCTTTCATGGGTATTCAGGGCGGAAAGATCAGCTATGCGCGCACATCGGAACTCCAGGCCGTAGCCGACATCGACGACATGGCCACCATCCTTGGCGATGGCGACACTGACATCACTGACCAGACCGCCGACGTGAATACGCCGAACGCGACCTTCACGCTGGGTGAGCTTGCGACCCGGTACAAGATCGACTACGTCGCGATGGACCGCTTCAAGTACCCCAACAATCTTGACGCCGTCGAATCCGCCCTAGCCATCCGACGTCTGATGTACATGTACTTCCGCAAGCTTGACCTCGATCAAGGCGTCGACACCACACCCGGCAATTTCCGCTCGCTCTATGAGTTGAGCACCAACACGATCGCGGCCGTCAACACGGACGCCTTCACAAAGCTCTACAGCCTTCAGCAGGCGTACGCTCTTGTTACCGCCAACAACGGGCGGCCCAACGCCATCATGTGCAACAGCCGCGCATACCGTTGGATCGTGGATGCCTACTTCAGGGGGCCGGGGAAGCCCGAGTTCGTTGAAACAGACTGGTCTGACCCAATGAAAGGCTCCGTGCGTGCGCCGCAGCTGGCAATCAACGGTACACCGGTCTACATCAACGACATGATTGCCACGGCCGAAGTAGCTGAGCCGGCGTCAGCGACAACCCGCATCTACTTCATGGTGCTTGGTGACGCCAACGAGGCCGGGCCCGTACGCGGGATCACCGGAATCGTGCCGGCACCACTGAAGGGTACGATGTTCGTACGACGCGAATCCGCCGAGCCCAGCACCTCGACCAAGACCCGGGTGAATGTCACGTACGCTTTCCCGGTGGCCACGGCCATGGGCTCGTCCGGCGCGCTTTCGGTGCTTGAGGGCGTCGATGTCTTGAACTTCCCGACGGTACCGGTGACCTAGGCCTGAAGGAGTCGCGATGGGGCACAACATCGACAACGACAAACCCGATTGCGGGTGTGGTGGCAAAACCAATTCACCGCCTACCATCCGCAGCGGCGTGCGAATCGCTGAGGGCGACGAGCTTTCTCGCGCGGCGGCTCAGTGCCAGCTTGCGATTGAGGAAGCTGGCACAAATCACGGGCCGGAACGCAGGCAGGTGGACTCCTTGATGAGCCAGTGGCGACGCCTGCTGGGATGAAGGACACCGGGTTTGTGCGGATCGGCATACTGGAAGCACAGAACACGTTGGGGCGAAGCACCAGGGGCTGCTAAACTGACAGGGGAAGCAAACTATGGCGAGTGGTCCTGGGCCGATGGGTACTGGCGCTTACTGTGTCGGCCAATGGAAATGGTCGGCGCAATCCAATGACTGGTACTGGGAAGGCAACTGCGCGCCGAACTGGATCGGAAATCCCTACAACGGCTACCAGCAGGTCCCAAAGCCTGCCACTTCGCCCACGGGCGCGCCGCTGGCTTCGGGTTGGACACCCACCAAACACCAGCAGCGGCCGCCTCAATACGGCGGCAGCGGGGGATCAGGCGGCAGCGCCGGCCAAGGCAGCGGCGGCACACCTACAAACCCGTACTCAAATCCCTATGGCGGATCAGGCGGCATGACGGCCACACCGCCGCCGCCTCCCGTGTTACAACCACCAAGTCAGGGTCAGCAGGCCCCACCACCCAGCACGCCAGCATCCGGCGGGCCAAGCGGCGGTCAACAAGGCACAGGCCTAGGCACTCAGCTGACCTTCGGCCCCGGCAGTCCTTACCGGACTGGAGACCAGTTATCAAACGACGCCCCCCGCCTGACAAACGAACCTGAAGAGCGCGCAATCTGGACACCGCCGAAGGCCATCTCAGACCCAACTGGCGACAACTACATCCCTCCGAACAACAGACCCCCGATCGCTTGGCGTAGCTTGGCAGACTCCGGGGACATACCTACGGGCCACTCGCGCCATGATGTTACTCACGGGTCGGGCACTCTCCATTCGTTCGGGAGTATTGAGGTCGCGTTTCAACGTGCCATTGAGGAGTTCGCGAGTGAGGAGCAGCAGTTGAGCGCCAGTCTGTTTGAAACCTCGGCGCCGAATGCACTTAGTGCACATGCCAAGAGCCCTCGGAAGCGCTCAGAATGGCGCCCGTACCACATGTCCGTAACCCGATTGGTGTTTAGAGTAATCGACTCGAGAAAGGGGAAGCCGGTTTCAGGCAAGACGTCGAAGTATCGGCGGGGCACATTGGCCGGAGAGGTGCCAAATCCAGACATCGATTCACGGTGCTATGAGTGCGGACTATTCGAAGCCCGCGAACTTCTGCTGAAGATAAATGTGCTAACCACTTGGTGGTGCAAGCTTAAGGTCTACGAAACTTGGGAGGAGTGGGGAAAGAAATCTCCAAAGTGGAATCGCCTCGCCACAGCGCTAGACCTAGTGCGCATGTTTGCAACTCTTGAGAGTCCTACGACTTGGGTTGAGCTAATGACAGGAAAGCCCGGTAAAGCCATCGCTCTACTTCAATCCCCAGTGGACGAAAGAGACTTCTGGCAGGAACGCTTCGTGCGGTCACTGAATGACTCAATGCAGACGGCCCAGTGGACAGCAAACTGGACGAATTGGGCTGACACGAGCATCTTCGACTGTCGCCCGGTGCTAGAGGAGGCGTGGGGACAAATCGGGGCAGAGGGACAGCCCTTGGCCCTGCACACACGATGCCCACTTAGCCAGAACGCCCCCTGGGGCGCAGTCGGCGAAACGGCCCCGGTGAAACTGGATCCGGAACCGTCGTGGATATACTCGGAGCGTGATGAGCAAGAGATCGGTCGCTCAGACAATGTGGTACCTTCTTTCCACCTCGCAAGTAACAGAAATTTCTTGGAAGACGTGCCCGACGACGTGCAGAAGCTGACCAATCGGAATTTCTTCCCAGGCGTCATTCCAGACGCGGGTCCCGGGGTGGTTTACGAACTGGTCAATCGCTCCTGGGCACTGGCTGATCAACAAAAGTTGCCGTGTTTCGAGAATCAAAAGCTTGGATTCGTATGGGACGCCAAGAAGGACGTCTGGGGCCAGGACACTTCTGAAGGCGAGTACCGGGAAGTCTCTGGTTATCACAGCAATGCCATTGATGAGCGAGGGTGGGTAGATCTCGATGAGGGGGGATAGTGAGCGACTGTAAGAAGCTATGCCACTTCGTACCCCGTATGCTGCGGGGTATAGGCGTTGCCCTGATCATATGTGTAGTTGCGGGCAGTTTGTTGTCGTGCAACAGCGAACAAGGGTATTCGAATAGTGCGCATACGCGCACTGTCATCTTGGCCCAGGATTCCGTTGTCGACGAGATTCGAAGTGAACTCGTGGGCGCGGATGGATTTCGCGTGGAGATTGAAGTGAGCTACGCGTATGCGTCTGGAACCGAGTCAGCGAATGAGGGAGGGGCTCCGGCGAGGCAGGCGCAACTGGGAAAGATGATTGTGCTTTCAACTCGGCAAGGGAGCTTGGTGGTCAGCTTGCGAAAGGGCGAGTACTTAGTTCCGAACGAATCCACTGGGTGGGTGGTGATCCTCAATGTGTCCACCTCACAAGTGAACTTGGGCAAGCGGCATGTAGTGCTGTTCGAACAAGTCGGTAGCGTTGAGTAGAAGACTGCTCAGGATGTAGTCGTCGCCACCTGGGCTAGTGGAGAGTTCCCATCAAACGCATCTTGAGGCGTTCGTTTGCATCTTGAGTGAGAGATCATGGCTCGTCTTACAAGTGATGACGTTGATCCAGTCGAGCACTCGCATTTCGGCATTGTTACCAACGGATTTGCCGAGGCGGTAAGACGGGAGTTCACCATTGTTCCGCCTGGTGGTGGCAAGTTCAGGCTTCATGGGGAGGCGTCAGTGTCCTGCCTGACTGCTGAAGACGTTCGCTCCATTACCGACTTGGGCCCGGTCCATTCGGTTGCTTTTCCCGAGCTGACGTCGGCTGTGCATCCCGGTTTTGAGGCTGCGCTTTATCCGCAACACAAATTTGCTCCTCCTGAGACTATGGCGCACCAGGAGCCGCTTGCTTCAACAGCGCGGCCGGGACCTCGCACATCGACCTTGCTTCCGTTGGATGACTATGTTTCACGGCCACCGGGTCTAAGTGTCCCTCCCGAGATGCTGGGTGGCGGCGTTGTGGGTTCGGGCGACCTGAGCGGACCCAATGGGGCCACCGACCACGCTGTGGCTCGTTTTGACGGCAACTCCGGCAAAGTCATCCAAAACAGCGCTCTGCTTGTCAGCGATGTGGCCGGCGATGCGATGACGATCAAGAGTGTCGACGCGGCCACACCGGTCTCGATGCAAGTCACGCCCGGCATACCGGTCGCAGGCAACGTAAACGGGGCAGTGCTGACCCTCGCCGGAGGCAACGGCGCAGGCACCGGCAACGGCGGCAACATCATCATCGAGGCAGGCAACGGCAGCCTTGAGGGCATCATTTCGCTGGGCAAGACGCACGCCCGAGCCATCAACATCGGCAAAAGCGGCATCGACACCACCATCCACGGCGGGTTTGTCCTCAACGACGACCAGATACAAATCACCGAAGGCGGAACCGGCGCAAACAACGCCGCAAGCGCGCGAACGAACCTCGGACTTGGGTCGCTGGCCACCAAGAGTACCGTCAACAACGACGACTGGAGTGGCACCGACCTCGCCATAGCCAACGGCGGCACCGGGGCCAGCAGCGCCGACGCGGCCGTGCAGAACCTGACTAACGGCGCAACCAGCCGCACACCAGTGCTGACCGACGAAATCCCGTTCAACGACGTAGGCACAAACGGCGGCAAAACCACGCCGCAGGCGATATGGGACTTGGGCACTTCGCTGACGGCCAAGACTACACCGGCCGACACAGACACTTTCCCGCTGAATGACCCGACGGCCAAGAAGGTTACGCTGGCCAACCTTCGGACAGCCATTGGGGTGGGACCGGCGGTGGTTGTCGCCCTGCAGTCGTCAACGCAGACGCTCAGCACCACAATGACGGACACCAGTCTCTCAGTTAGCCTTGAAGCTGGCGCGTGGTACGCCGTTGAAGCGGAGCTGCGATTGTCCGCCAACAACACGGTGGCCATTCAGTGCGACTGGGACGGCGGCACAGCGACCTTGACCGGCATCAGCTACAACGGGTACCGCCGCACGACCACGGTTGACGCGATTGCCCAAACGACTTCTCGCTCAACCGATGTGACGCTGCTGGACACGGCCGTGACGACGGCCGGGGTGCACCTGTTTGGCTATGTCCAGGTCAATGCGGCCGGAACGTTCATCCTTCGCATGCGCCGTGCCTCAGCCTCAGGCACCCACCAGTTGGTTGCGGGCTCGTGGGTCAAGTTCACCAAGATTTCCTAGCCCGGCCTCGGATGCTGGCTCTGCCTGCGCTGCGATTCGTGCAGTCTCATCACTCGCCGCAATGGGGTCAGGCTTTGCGATGCGCGCGGGCTCTGCATTTGCCGCAATGGGGTCAGGCACCTTCGCTTCGCTGCGGAGCCAGACCCCATTGCTCGGGACCAGACCGCGTTGCTCGGGGCCACATTGTCGCCTTCGGCGACCGCTCGCTCACGCTTCGCGCTCCCAACGGGACTCGGTGCGCCTAAAGCTCGAACGGGTTGGCTGCGGCTTTCTTCTTGAATGGGTCGCCGCCTTTTCCGTCTGTGATGGGGCATTCGGGTAGGGCTTTCAGGATTCGTTTGCCGTAGCCTTTTCTTACTACCCTGGAATCGAGAATCACCACCGTTCCGAAGTCGTCTTTGCGGCGGATCAGGCGGCCGAAGCCTTGGCGCAGCTTGATGGTGGCCTCGGGCACCATGTAATCGTTGAAGTCGCTGGCGCCACGTTTGCGTACTTCTTCCATTCGGGCGGCCACGAGGGGGTCGCTGGGTACGGGGAATGGCAGCCTTACCAGGATCACCGTGGTCAGCGCTTCGCCGGGTACGTCTACGCCTTGCCAGAAGGTCTCGGCGCCGAACAGCACCATCTTGCGGCCTTCTTTAAAACGCTCGAGCATGCCGACGCGGCTCATGCCGTCGCCCTGGCGCAGCACGGTGAAACCCAGCAGCTCAAGCTTGGCGCGGATCGCGTCGTAGACCTTGCGCATCTGCTGGTGGCTGGTGAACAGCACGAACGTTCCGCCACGGCTGCGGCGGATGTGGTTTTCGACTTCCTCGTTGATGCGGCGTTCGTATTCGGGGTCGTTGCCGCCGGCCTTGGGCGGCTCGGGCACTTCGGGCGGCACGACGATCTGCACGCGCTCTTTGTACGCAAAGGGGCTGCCGACTTGCAGTTCGCTCACGTTTTCGTCGGGCACGCCCAGCCTGCGGCGGCAGTACTTGAAGTCGGCCGGGCCGGTGGCGAGCGTTGCGCTGGTCAGCACGACACTCTTGCAGCGGTCGAACAACAGTTCGCGCAGGCGCGGGCCGACGTTCACCGGGGCTGCGCGCAGCTCAATATTCTGCTCGCGCGCGCCCTGCTGGGTCTCGACCCAGTACACCTGGCCGTCAAGCGACTGCCGGTTGAAGGCGTCCATGCCGTCGGCGTATTCGAGCACACGGTTGATGTTGGCCTCAATGTCGAGGCGTTCTTCTTCATTCTTGGTTTGCAGCATGCCCTCTTTGAGCCGCATCGCGAGTTCGCGCAGGTGCTGCGCGGCCTCAGGCGGGAAAAGCTCGGCGTTCTGGACGCGCACGGGGCCGCGGCCGGCGCGGTGGGCCCAGCGTTCGATTTCGAGGAAGAACTGGTCGCCGCTGTCGCGGGCGTGGCGCAGCGCTTCGTGCGCGCCGTTGAGAAACGGGAAGCGCGCCAGCACACCCTTGTCGCGCCGCGCGTTGTAGACCTGCGACAGCACGAATTGCAGGCCCGCGCGCGTGACGCGAATGCCCATGTGCTCTGAGGCGTAGCGTTCCAGGTCATGGGCTTCGTCGATGATTGCGTAGCGGTAATCGGGCAAATAGTTCACGCCCGCGGCCTTGAGTGCGAGGTCGGCACAAAGCAGCGCGTGATTCACGATCAGCACGCTGGCCTGGTACATGCGGCGCTTAGCGCGCTGGTAGAAGCAGCGCGCTTCGAAGTTCGGGCACTGGCGGCCCATGCAGTTGTTGCGGTCGCTGACGACCTGCTGCCAGACTTCGCCGCTGGGTTCAAAGCCCATGCTGCTGCGGCTGCCGTCGGCGGTACTTTCGCTCCAGCTTTTGATGCGCGTGAGTTCGCGCATTTCGTCGCCGGCGATGCCGCCGCTTTGCTGCTTCAGCGCGGCATCCATGCGGCGCAGGCTGATGTAATTGCCGCGCCCCTTGGCCAGCACGGCCGTGAACTCTTCGCCCCACACGCTGCGCAGGAACGGGATGTCCTTGCCCATCAACTGTTCTTGCAGCGCGATCGTGCCGGTGCTGATCACGACCGGGCGCTCGTCAGACTTCACTTTGAGCGCGCGCTGGATCGCGGGCACCAGGTAGGCGAACGACTTGCCGACGCCGGTGCCTGCCTCAACCACCAGGTGGCGGTCGTTGAACATGGCGTCTTCGACGGCGTGCGCCATTTCAAGCTGCTGCGGGCGCTCTTCAAAGCCGGTCAGCTTCTGCGCGATCAGCCCCGCGGGCCCAAGGATGGAATCAACGAACGCCATGGCCGCGAGCATAGCAACGGCCGCGACAACTGCCGCTTGGTCGAGCAAGTGTGAACAACCGGCGTGTTACTTCTTCTTGCGCAACCAGCTTGCGGCCTCTTTGAACACGGCGCCGAAGTTGCGCAGCAGGCCGCGCTTGCGCATGCGGGCCTCGATCAGGCTCAGCAGCCGCAGGTTTACCTGGTCGCCGGGCATGTAGGTCTCGGCGCGGCGGGCGTACTTGGCGGCTTCGTCCACGTCGCCATTTTCCAGCAGTGCGGCCGCGTAGTTGGTCATCAGGGTCGGGTCTTCGGGTGCTTGCTCGAATGCTCGTTTGGCGCATTCGAGGGCCTTGCCCTTGTCAGCCAAGTGCGAGTAGATGCCCGTGAGTTCCTTGTCGATGCCGGGCAGCGGGTTGGCCTTGCGCAGGGCTTCCAGGACGTCGCGGGCCTCGGTCCACTTCTGCTGGCGGCGCAGTGAGATGCCCAGGAACATGTGCGCCTCCCAGAAATCAGGGAACGCCTTCAACAGTTCGCGCAGCCCGGCCTCGGCGTGGACGGCGTCGCCTTCGAATGAGGCCGAGGCCAGCGCATGAAAGCGCTTTTCGGTCTCCGGGTGCTCCGCAAATCGGCGTTGGCGGGTGATCAGCGGGGCCAGCTCATCGGCGCCGACACAAACTTCGGCCTTCTCGAGTGCCTTAAGGGCACGTTCGTGCATGCCCATCGGGTTCAGCGCGGAGGCCAGCAGCACGTGCGCGATGGCGTCGCCGGGGTATTCATCGGCGTAGCGCTCGGCGGCCTTGAGCGCGCGGGCGTGCTGCTCATTGACCACGAAGAACTCGGCCGCGTCGGCGAACATGGTGCGCGGCAGGCCCGGAAGCTCAATCAGCGCGGCGTACTGCTTGGCCGCGTTTTCTGTATCGCCGCGCGAGCGGTACATGCGGGCCAGCTGCACGTGGGCGGCGGCGCTGCGCGGGTCGATTTCAATCGCGCGCCGCCACAGCCGCTCAGCCACTGCGTTTTCGCCCAGGGCGTGGCTTGAGTTGGCGCTTTCGACAATCGCGTCCACGCGCAGGTTTTCGGCCTGCATGGCCAGGCCCAGCACGCGCTGCGCCTCCAGCGGTCGTTCGGCCAGGTTGAAGGCCTTGCCGGCCAGCAGCGCAGCCGTCTGTTTGTCGGCCTTGTCCGGGGCCTCGTAGCGACCCGAAAGCAGATAGCAAAAGGCGCGCGCGGCCTGCGCGGGTTCACCGGCGGCGAGCATCAGGTGCCCGCGCACGCGGTGGCTTTTCCAGTCCGGGCCGACGCGGGCCATGACGCTGTCGAGCGCGCCCACGGCCTCACGGGCCTCAAAGCCGCGTTCGAGCACCAGCACGCTGCACAGTTCACCGATGCGGTCGCGGACCACTGCAAACTTGGGGTCCAGCTTTGCTGCCTCCACGGCGGGTTCGTAGATGCCGGTCTGCTCACGGTCGATGGCGCCGACTTCAGCTGAGACAATCAGCGAGCGCGTGATCAGCAGGTTCAGCCACGCCATCCAGTGCTGTGTGCCGGCCTGGTACGCGGCGGGCGGCGTGAGGTCCAGTGCGGCCGCGATTTCGGCGAACAGCTTCGTGGCGTCGGCACTGAAACCGCCGGGCGTGAGGTGCAATTCGCGCTGCAGGCGATGGAACGCGCCGCCGACATCCACCACGGAGACCTTCAGCAGCAGCCCGCGTTCCGGAAACGCGCCGGCGGGCTGGTCGGGTGGCTGGGCAATTTCGCCTGTGACGGCAAGTTTGAACTCGCTGCTGGGTTCGCTGTGTTCAGGCATTTCGCCAGTGACGCCTGTGACCCATTCGGCGGCCGCAGCGGCGCCGGGCTCAGACCGGAAGGTGACGAGCCTGCGCCACGCGCCGTCTTCGTCGGTGTGCGCGCCGGTCATCAGTACGGTTTCGGCACCCGTGGTGCGGAGCCAGTCGGCAAGTTCCTGCGACAGGCCGCGCGCGATGTGCAGGGCGCGGTCGTCTTCAATGGCCGTCGCGAACGGGATCAGTGCCACCGGGTTCATGCGGGCATTGTAGCGGGACAGGTGGGGAAGGTGGTAGCTGGTAGGCGGTAGGGGTGTCGGTTCACGGGCAACTTCGCCGTGTGTCCCTGGCGTTTCGGCCGGGTCACTGGGCCCTAGGCATCGGCTACGGTTTCGAAGGCTACTTCGGCGGCCTGTACGGTCTTGTCGATGTCGCGGAAGCTGTGCGCGTTGCTGATGAACCAGGCCTCGTACTGGCTTGGCGGCAGGTACACGCCCTGGGTGCGCATCAGCGCGTGGAAGCGCGCGAACGCCGTCGTATCGCTGCGCTTGGCGTCTTCCAGGTTGCGCACCGGGCCCTTTTGGAAGAACACCGTCAGCATGCTGCCGCAGCGCGCGATGTACACGCCCACGCGTGCCCGTGCTGCGGCTGCGCGCAGCCCGTGTTCCAGTCGTGCCGACAGCACTTCCAGCCGACGATAAATCGCCGGGTTGTTCTTGAGCTGCGTCAGCGCCGCAATGCCAGCCGACACCGCGACCGGGTTACCGCTGAGCGTACCGGCCTGGTACACCGGCCCGTCAGGCGCCAGCATCGCCATGTACTTCGCGCGGCCGCCGAAAGCCGCAAGCGGCATGCCGCCGCCGATCACCTTGCCCAGCACAGTCAGGTCGGGTGCGATTCCGAACAGGCGTTGCGCGCCGCCCCAATCGACGCGGAAGCCGGTCATCACCTCATCCATGATGAACAGGCCACCCCATTCGCGGGTGATGGCCGCGACACTGTCGAGGTAGCCGCGGGTCGGCATCACCACGCCCATGTTGCCGGCCACGGGTTCAAGGATGGTGGCGGCAATCTGCTCGCCATACTTCTGGAATGCGTGCTCGACGGCGCCGACGTCGTTGTACGGCAGTACCAGTGTCTCGGCGGCGATGGCGGGCGTTACACCGGCGCTGTCCGGGTTGCCCAGTGTCAGCGCGCCGCTTCCGGCGTTGACCAGCATGCTGTCGGAATGCCCGTGGTAGCAGCCCGCGAACTTGACCACCAGGTTGCGGCCGGTTACGCCGCGCGCCAGCCGCACGGCACTCATGGCAGCTTCGGTGCCGCTGCTGGTGAGGCGCACGCGTTCGCACGACGGGATGGCTTCGCAAACCAGCTTGGCCAGCGTGGTTTCGCTTACAGTGGGGGCGCCGAAACTGGTGCTGGCGCGCGCGGCGCGCGTGATGGCATTGACCACGCTTTCGGCCGCGTGGCCGAGGATGTGCGGTCCCCAGCTGCCGACGTAGTCGATGTATTCGCGGCCTTCAATGTCGGTGAGTTTGCTGCCGTAGCCCGAGGCAAAGAACAACGGCACGTCGCCGACGGCGCGGAAAGCCCGCACGGGGCTGTTCACGCCGCCTGCGATGTAGCGGCGCGCGTCTTCAAAGGCTTCGCGGTTACTTGCCATGCGGGACCCCGTGCCCGAACTCTAGTTCGGGCAGCGGCAGATTCAACGGCGGCCCGTGGGGGAGATGCTGGGGCGCAGCGCATTCATCATCTGCTCGTGCACCAGGCGTGCACGGCCCTGGAAGTAGGCAATCAGGTACGCCAGCAGCGGCAGTGAGCAGATGCCGCCCAGCGCGCAGATGGCAAAGCGCTCCACGTCGGCATTGCGCGCCGCTGCCAGGCCGCGCACGCCCGCCACGGTGATCATGACACATACCGCGGCCGCGCCGATCGTGAGCAGTTGCAGACCGCGCCAGACCGCGCGCTTGCGTTGCGCCGTCTGCACAATGTAGCGGCTGCGCCAGAACAGAAGCTCGGGGCCAGTGACCATGCTTGCGGCACGCTGGCCCGGGTGCGAATAGGGTGTGGGCAGCTTCGGCAGCAGGGCCAGGCCGGTGACACCGCCTTCCGAGATCGCGACCAGCTCCGCGTCGCAATGATCGCAGCGCATCCATTGCAGATCGGCCGGCACCCTGAGGTGTGAGGCGCAGCAAGGGCACAAGTGGTTCGTGTGCGTCATGGTAGTAGTCTAACAGACCAGCCCGTCACGGAAGAAGAAGTATCACGGCGAAGCTTCTGCCGGCGCCAGAAATCGTTCCACCGTGAGGCTGCCGTCGGCGCCAAGCAGGACGGTCAGCGCGCCGGTTTCCCATGTCGGAAGTACCGTGGCCACGCGGCCGTAGGCCTGCATCGACTCTGCGCTTGGGAAAGTCTCACGCGCACTGATGATCACGAATTCGGGTTGCAGCCGCGCAAGCATTGCCTGAATACCCTCGACCTTGCTGCCCTGATGCGGGGCCAGCAGCACTCGCGTAGGTCCTTTCAGCAGTGGCGCGTAGCCCGCATAGGCCGCATTCTCGCCGTCGCTGGGCATGAGCACCTGGGTCGGCCCGGCGCGCAGCAGCAGCACCAGCCCGCCTTCATTGCGGCGCAGGCCGTCGTTGGCGACTGCTGACAGCAGGCCCGGATCCGGCCACAGGCAGTCCAGGTGCAGCCCGGTCGCGAGCTGCAGCGAGTCGCCGCGCCGCAGAATGTGTACGTCGGTGCGATCGCTCAGCCATCGGTGCAGTGCTGCGCCGGCTTCGTCTTCCGTGAAGACTTCCGAGACCAGCACGCTCCCGACCGGGAAGCGGTCAAACAACTGCGGCAGCCCGTTGACGTGGTCGGCGTCGGCGTGGCTGAGGATCAGCGTGTCAATGCGCGTGCGGCCGCGCTCCCACAGGAATGGCGCCAGCACGCGCTCGCCCACGCCGCCAAGGCTGGTGCTGCCGCAATCCAGCACGACGCAGGGGCCGTTGGGCACTTCGATAACGACGCACTGGCCCTGACCTACGTCCAGCACGGTGATGCGCGCCGGCCCGGGGGGCTCGGCGCGGGCCAGTGAAAGCACCGGCAGCACTGCCAGCCACAGCAGCGGCAGCGCGAAGCCCAAAACGGGCGGCAGGCGAAAGCGCGTGGCCAGATAGCCCGCAAGCAGTGCGGCGTAACACCCAACCAGCCACCACAGCGGGGGCGCGGGCAGAAAGAAGTGCCCGCCCGGCACGTGCGCAAAGAAGTCGGCAATCGCCGACAGCACCGTGGCCAGCAGCGAAAGCGCCCAGGCTAGCACGCTGCCCACGGCCGGGATTACGGCAAGCGGCGCGAACAGCATCAGCACCAGGATCAGCGTCAGCAGCGGCCCGGCCACCAGGTTGGTGGCAACCATCGACGGGCTCAGCACGTGCACGGTGGCGGCCAGCAGCGGCCAGGTAAGCACGGCCACGCCGAGGCTCGCGCGCAGCGAGGCGCCGGACCAGGGCAGCAGGCCGCGATTCTGGAGTTGCGGTGAATTCGCGGGCGTACGCAGGCGCAGCATGGGTGAAGCCAGCAGCAGCCCCAGCACCGCCAGATAGCTGAGCTGGAAGCCGAGCTCAAACACGTCGGCCGGGTTGATCGCCAGCGAAAGCAGCGCGCTGGCCCCCAGTACGTTCAATGAATCCGGCTTGCGGCCGATCACGCGGCCCAGCGCATAAATCGCAATCATCAGGAAGGCGCGCAGCACGCTGGGCTGGATGCCGGTGACCATCAGGTACGCAAACGCCGCCAGCGCGGCCAGTGCCCAGCCGACGCGCGGCCCCCAGCCCAGCGCGCGGCATACCAGCACGATCGCACCCGCCAGCAATGCGACGTGCAGGCCGCTGACCACCAGCAGGTGAATCGTGCCGCTGCGCACGAAGTTGCTGCGTTGTGCGGCACTCAGGTTGCCGCGTTCGCCCAGGGCGGCGGCACCAATCAGCGCGGCCTGGTCGCGCGCCATGCGTGAGCCGATCAAGGTGTGGAATCGCTCGTGCACCCAGGGGCCGAAACGTCGCGGGTCCAGCGCGTGCGCGGGCTCCAGCACGCTGAGCTGGCCCGGGCCGTCAATGTTCATGGTGTGGGTGATGCCGCGGCGGGCGAAGCGGGCCAGACTGTCGATTTCACCGGGGTTGCCCGCGCGCCTTGGCAGCCGCAGCTTGCCGATCACCCGCACGCGCGACAGCAGCTCGAGCTTCACGCCGGGCGCCACATACAGTTTCACGAAGCCCGACGTTTCAATGCCGACGTCGGGCAGGCCTTCGACCTGCAGCAGCCACGGCACGCTGGTGCGCGGGTCGGCGCCGATCGGGAAGTCGTCTTCGGTTTGGGGTGCTTCGGGGTACTCGAACGCCGCGGGGTCGCGGCGGATGAAGTCGCCGCCTTCGACCAGCACGCCTTCGAGCCGTACCAGCTCGTGGCCTTGTGGGAAGCGGTCTGCCAGCGAGTCTGCGGGCGGCACCGCGCGCAGCGCCCCGTAACCCGTGAATCCAAGCGCAACGCCGGCAAGCGCCAGCAGCAGCATCGCCAGCGGTCGTGTGCGCACGAACAGCGCCGCGACCAGCAGCAGCAGGCCCAGCAAAAGCGGCCCCAGCGCGCCGGCCCCGGAAAGCAGTGGCGCGGCCGTGCACCCGGCCACGGAAGCCACCCCGGCAAGCAATGCCGGGCGGCGCTTTCGGTGGACCACGGGTTCCGCTTCGGTCATGCGCCAAAGTTAGCGCGGTGCCCGGGCGAAGGAAAGTTGAACCCATTTCGCCAATGCGCGGACTACGGATGCGGGCCACAACGGAGACAACCATGAAACGAACCGCCATGGCGCTTTGCGCCTTGTGCATGATGCTGGCTGCCTGCAGCGTAACGGGCGTGCCGGCCGCAATCACCGAGTTGCCGGTGCAGCAAGCGACAACGCAAGATGCCGAAGGCAGCACTGCGCCCCCGCGCACCGACGACGGCAAGCTGACCGAGGCGCAACTGGAACCAGCCGAACTGCGCATCCAGCGCGAGGGCCGCGTACGCGTGGACGCCAAGGACCCGCAAGGCGGCGCGACGAAACTGAGGCGGCTGGCCCCTGAGTTCGACGCGGTGCTGATGAACTTCAAGACCCGCAGCGTGACGTTCAAGATGCCAAGCGCCAAGCTGGAATCGCTGCTGCAGAAGGTCGAGAACCTTGAGGGCTGCGAGATCGAAGAGCTCGACTTCAGCGCCTTTGACCGCAGCGCCGAGTACTACGGCCTGCAGCCGCGGTACGAAGCCAAGACGAAAGTGCGCGCCCGGCTGCTGACGTTGATCGAGTCAGCACCCACCGCCGCCGAGCTGAGCAACCTGCAGCACCAGCTTGAGCAGGTGCAGACTGAGCTGGACAAGATGGAAACGCAGCTGCGCGATATCGCGCTCAAGGCCGGCCGGGTGGACGTGACCGTCACTTTTGAGTAGCGAAAAAATCAATCGGGCCGCCCGCAGGCGGCCCGATTGGCGTGTGTGGCTTAGCTTTCGTATGTGCGCCAGGTGCCGGGGATAAACGTGGCCGAGGTGTTGTACGCACGCAGGAAGTAAGGCGGCGTAGTCAGGCGCATACGGAAGTCCCAGTCATAATTGCGGCGAAAGAACGTATTACCGTTGCCACCACCGTAGTCCCGCTGCGCGATCAAGCCGCCGTGGAACCACATTTCACCCAGCGGGCCGGTACCTGATGCGTAGCCGTAGTGGCTCCAGGGTGCCGTAGCGCCAAGCGCCAGGAACACGCCGTCCATGCAGTACGTGTCCGACGGATAGTGAGGCGGCGCGATGAACTCGGGAGTTGCGGCGTCATAGGTGGTGCCGCCGCCGCCGAAGTTGGCATCAACGTCCTGCCACCACAGCACTGCCGGCTGCACGTCAACCATCGAGCACACGCCCAGCATTTCCTTGAAGTTCAGCGCGGTCTGGCTTTCCTTCCCGGTCGCGTGCGTGGCGTCGTTGTAGAAGCGGCGCAGCGACGGGTCGTTCAGCAGTGTGTCGTAAATGATCGGCTGGCGTACCACGATCTTGTGCTCGCAGGCGATGGTAACGCGGCGGTCGTCGATACGGCCGCTCATCAGCAGGATCGGCACGCGGGCGCCGGTGGCGTAGCTGGTGGTGTAGGTTGACCAAGTGCTGCTGGTCGGGTTCTGGACGAAAGCGTTCTGGTCGCCGGTGGCGTCCTGGCAGTCCTTGCCCGGGTCAATCGCGGCCTGGACGGTCATTGCCGCGCCGGTGGCGATGTAGATCACGCCTTCGTCGGGGATGTCCAGCGTCTCGGTGACGCATTCGTAGTAGATCGTGCCCGACGTGTTCTCGACCGTCGAGCTGTTGTAGTTGCGAGTTCCGTTGCTGGTGTTCAGCCAGCCGTTAGTGCCGTCCCAAATTATGCCACTGGGGATAAAGCCGGCACCCGTTCCAGTACCCGGCGAGTTGCGGCGCACATAGGTGCGGTGCATCACCGTGCCATCGAAGCGGATCTCAAGCGTGTTCTCGCCCCACACATAGCCGGTGGTGGCGGCCACACTTTCCAACACGGTCCAAGGTGCGGCCGCAGTCGGGAAGGGGATGGCGGTAGCATTCTGGATCGGCGTTGAGACCGGGTACGTGTAGGCGTCCGATTCACCGTTCGTCTTGCTGATGGTGCCGGTCAGCGTCGCGCTGCCGAACAACTGCGCGCCGGTGTACGGGATGGAAAGGCTGCCGTTGGAGTAGTAGTTGCCCACCATCTTGTAGTTGGCACCCAGCGTACCGCCTTGGCCGGTGAACACGGCGTAGTCGCTGAACGACGCTACCTTGATCATGTACTCAACGGTTCGGGCGCGCACACCGGAAACCGCACGGGCGCGCACACGCGCCGTCGGCACCGAAGGTCCGCCGAAGGGCTGCGCGTCAACCTGCACGTTGATGCCGTTCACGTTCACCGTCTGGATCGCCGTCCAGGCCGGTGCGGCCGACAGGAAGTTCCAGTCGTCCTGCACACCTTGCACCAATGTGAAGCGGCCGCGGACGGTTTCGATACCTGCCTCGGATGCGATCATCAGGCGCACGTCGATACCGTTCTGGACCACCTGGATGCGGTGAATGGTTGACATGGAAAGCATGGCCGTGCCGGCAATGGCGACAACGACCATCATGAGCATCACGACCGCCATGATGCTGCCCTTGCGGGCGGAACGATGCTGGTGTCGAGTCCGCATGTGACTTCCCCTCGTGTAGGTTCGCCCAGAATATTACACGCCGGACGGTCCGTGTCAAATTCTTACGGGCCAGTGTAAGGAAAAACTTTCACCAAACCCGGCCAGCCCAGCCCTGCCAAACGATGAAAGTATTGCGCTCGGGAATCACTTAGTCGCCTCAGGTGGCCGAATACTGGCTGGTTTCAGCCGGTAAGAGTGTCCGGTTCGGCAGCGGCCAAAGTGCCGTCAAGCGCGGTGGGGCGCTATAATCATGCGCGGTGTAAGGCTCTGGTGGGCAGCCGTTTGGCGTCACATTCCCCTCCACGTTGACTCAATTCCTTCGTTCCAAAGGGGTTGGCTTGAGGCCGCCTGCCGGCCGCCTACAATGCCGCGTCGTTCATGGGGCGAAATCGTGGCGCAACGCAAGTCGATCGCAAAGACCGAGAAAGTGCCGACGCCCACGGCGCGCAACGCGTCACGCCATGAACTGGACTCTATAGAGGAAAAGGCGTCTACCGAACGCACCGACTTTGAACTGCTGAAGCTGTTCGTACAGCGCAGCAGCCAGGACGCGTTCGAAACACTGGTCACGCGCCACCGCCGACAGGTCTACAACTTCATCTTCAAGATGGTCGGCAAGGCCGAGGCCGCGGAAGACATCTTCCAGGAGACCTTCCTGCGCGTACTGAAAAACGCGCACACCTACACCCCGCGCGCCAAGTTCACGACCTGGTGCCTGCAGATCGCCCGCAACCTGACGCTGGACTACTTCAAGCGCGAGGGCCTGCGCCGCCACGCCAGCCTGGATGCGCAGTCCGACGAAACCGAGCGCTCTATGGGCCAGATGCTGGCCGGCATCGTGCCCGAAAGCTCTGAGGTGCTGGTCTCGCGCGAGATGATTGAGGGCGTGCGAGACGCCGTGACCCGCCTGCCCGAAAACCAGCGCGAGGCCCTGGTGCTGCGCGTGTACCAGGATCTGCAGTATTCGGAAATCGCCGAGATCCTGGGCAGCCCGGAAGGCACGGTGAAGTACTGGGTGCATGAAGCCATCGGCCAGCTTGCCCGCTGGCTTGAGCGCAAGGGTTTGTCGTAAGCAGGCAATGCCGGATTCAACCAACGGGAAGGCGACTGGGACGTTTCACGAGTGGTGGGGATTCAAGTCAGCACCCCGAGGCAAATAGCATGAGCAGCAACGAATCATCCCGGCAGCACAAACCCCAAAGCGCCGAAGCGCGGCTGGCCGCCCTGTTGCTGGGCGACCTGCCCGCCGCCGACGCGTTGAAGCTGCAGGCCGAAGTCGCGCAGGACGCGCAACTGCAGAAGGCACGCGGCAGCGTCGAAAGTTTGCTTGGCGTCATGCGCGCCGACCCCCAGGCCGACGTTTCGCAGGGTGCGCTGAAGGCGCTGTTCGAAAAGTCTCGCGACCTGATGGCTGAGCCCGAAGTTGCCCAGCAGGCGGACCTGATCCGCATTTCCGAACTGATTCGCGTGTACCTGCCGCGCGTGGCCGCTGTGGCCGTGGTCGTGTTCACCTTCGGCATGCTGGTGACCAAGCTTCCGGAAGGCCCTGTACCCACCGTCGGCACCGTGGTCGATGACGACGGCAAGCAGTTCATCCGCGCCGGCGACCTGGTCGAAGCCCGCATGGGCAGCCCGCGCCGCGTCACGTTCAACACCGGCGAAGTGCTGCTCGATGGCGGCACCGCACTGCGCGTCAGCGGCGGCACGGGTTTCACCACACCCAGCATAAGTCTTGAACGTGGCCGCGTGGCGATTGACGCCCGCAGCCGTGATTTCAGCGTCAGTGTGGCCGGCCGCAGTGTCCACGTCGGAAAGGGCGGTCTTGCCACGATTGAGCTGGATGTACCGTACGCGCACATTGACCGCGCGGGCGCAGTGGTCGAAATCCGCCGCACGACAGTCAAGGAAGTGGCCGAGCTTGCCAAGCGTACCTGGGGCGTTGACCTGTACGCCGGCGGCCTGCCGCAAATGATTCAGGAACAGCGCGTCAGCTTCTACGGCGTGGGCCTGGATTCGGCCGACTTTGTGCAAAGCTTTGTCGCGGCGGCTTCGCGCTTCGGCGTGCGGCTTGGCAATGACGGCCAGTCGCTGGAGTACCGCCAGGCCTCTGGCAGCTTTGACATGGAATCTGAGCAGGTATTGCGCATCGCCACCATGCGCGGCGATGCCCGTGTGCAGGATGCTGCCGGTGAAGTGGCACTGTCTGAGCTGTCGCAGAACATGGTGGAATTCCGCACCGGCACCGAAGCCGCGCCGCGCAACCTTGAGCCGGAACGCCTGGGCCAGATGCTGGTGTGGGCCGGCGGGCTCGGCAACGAAAGCATCGCCACGCACTTGCCCGGCGTGAACACGAGTGATGAGCAACTGCCGCAGGGCAGCGTGATCTACACCGACAAACTGGTGTTGCACGGCGAAGAAGACCGCGTGTTTGTGCTAAACGGCCCCGAGTTCAACTTCCCGCTGCCCGGCGGCCGCATGGGTCGCCTGGTAGGCCTGATGAGCAGCGGCGCCGAGTTCGAAGTCGAAGGCGAAACCGCCCGCGAATTCGTACCCTTCCGCCGCCTGTCCGAAGGCAAGTAGCGCGGAATTCACCAAGCAAACGTAGCAAAGACGCCCCGGCCGCACGCTGTTCGTGTTGCGGCCGCCTTGGCGCGCGTGGCTCGTTTGAGTCACCAGAGATACGGATCGCGCGATCACAGCCCATCGCGTCAGCGATGGAGGAGCCAGTGTGCACGCTCGAGTGTCTGTCCTGGACCCTCCACCGCTTACGCGGCGGGCTGTGATTGTGCGATGTAGCTTTGGGGTGGCCCGTCCCCGCCCTTTCGGCCGGGGCCCTGCCGGAAATCTGAAAAATGTTGTCGCCCGGGAACCCGCCTGTGGGGCTGCTTTGGCCCGAACCTCGAATCTCGAATCTCGAATCTCGCGCCGTTTCCTGTGCGCCATTGTCGCTAAGGGTAGGAGATTCGCGTGTCGCGGCTTGCCGAAATCCATGTTCGACTGGCGCTCAAAACGGGCGACTTTCTGCTGTCTGCCCTGGACGCTGCGGTCGATGCCAGTGAGCTCGCCGTGGCTGACTTACGCGGACTCAGCGCGCCTGAGCAAGAACGCATGCGCGACGGTTTCCGCGCGACGGCCGCCGTGGTGGACATCGTCAAGCTCGAGACGCGCCGCGAGCGCCGGGGCCTGGACCCCTTCTTCCCGGCTGATCTCGTGGCCGACATGAAAGAAGCCGCGGAGTTGCTGGCCAAGCAGACCCAGCTGCTTGAGATGCAGCGCGACCAGTTCGTGCTCGACTTCTATCGCCAGCTTGAAGAGCGCATCCAAAAGAGACTCGCCGACAAGAAGCCCACAGACAAGAAGCGCAAGTCCGGCAAGCCCGAAATCAACGAAGACGGCGAGCACCAGTTCGAATTCACCGGTGACCCGACGCCTGAGCGCGGCTACCGCGCGCTCAAGCGCATCGACGGCAGCATCCACCAGATAAGCACCAAAGTGCGCCAGTCGCTCGAGCAGCACAAGTCGGCGGCCAAGGCAAAGCCGGCCGCGCCGCTGCAGCCGAACGCAAAGCCCGCAGCAGACCAACCCGCAAAACAGCCCGCAGACAAGCCCGCAGAAAGGCCGCTGGATGCGCTCTGGAGCGATCCGGAAGTGGCGCAAGACCTGTTGCAGTTCTGGAAGGCCGCCGGTGCGTGGTACAAGGCGGGCAAGCAAGGCCCGCCGCCGCTGCCCACGGAAAACCTGCTAAACAAGCTGGAAAGGAACCCGCAAGCCAACCCGGAAACCGCCAAGCTGCTGGCCTGGGTGCACGCACAAGCCCCGCCTGATGGATAGCGGTGCCCGGTAGTCAGTGCCCGGTGCTCAGTGCTCGGTGCTCAGTGCTCGGTGCTCGGTGCTCGGTGCTCAGTGCTCGGTGGTCAGAGCTCGGTGCCCGGTGCTCAGTGCTCGGTGGTCAGAGCTCGGTGCCCGGTGCTCAGTGCTCGGTGCTCAGTGCCCGGTGCTCGGTGAGCAGGCACGCATGCTGTCACAACCATCAACCGCCACCCCGGGAAACCGGGGCGGCGGCAATTTGGGAACGTGGCACGCGCGTCTCGCGCGTGAGTGCCGGCGGCGTCCCGCCGCCGGGGGCGGAATTGCAACAGCGTGCGGGCGGGGCGCCCACACCACTTACTGCACCTGCGTGTAGGCACGATGCCTGTAACACGAGCTGCTTGCCCAAACAACAAGCCCGCCTTTCGGCGGGCTTTTCTTGTTGGCTGCTGTGCCTGCGCTTAGTTGCCCGGGGTCGGGTTGCCGTTGCTCCAGGCTGTGCTGTTGCTTGCGCTGCCGTCGTAATGCACGGCGGTGCCTTCATTGGGGTTGACGACGAAGTCGCCGCTAACCCATTCGTTGACACTGTCGGCGGTGCTTTCAAAGGCGTTGTTGCCGCTGCCCCACTGGACAAAGTCAACCAGGTCCACACCGGCGCGCAGCAGCACCAGCGAACCCTGTACCGTACTGAGCTCGCGGAAGCTGGGCGCAAACTGCTGCGTGTTGGTGTCCACGCCGCTTTGGCCGATGAACACTACCACGCGGCCGCCGGCCGGTACCTTGAAGCCGAAGCCAAAGGTGTGCGAATCGGTGCCGTCGGTAAGGGTCCAGCCGCCGATGTCGGCCTCAAAGGCACTTGCGTTGAACAGCTCGACGTACTGCGAGCCGGCGTTCACGCCAACGGGGTCGGCGAATACTTCCTGGATCGTCACCGGGCTAAGGCTGACCGGGTAGCCCTGCGGCGGGGTCGGCTTGGGTACGGTGTTGGGGTTGGGCAAATTCTGCGGGTTGGGTCCGTTGGACTTGGGCAACGTGACGTCGCCCTCTACGGAGTTGGCGTAATCACCGCAGGCGCTGAAGCCAAGCACCGACGCAAGCATCAGGCCGGGCATGAGCAGACGTTGATAGAAACGCATGTAGACACCTTCACTGGGAGTTGGCAGGGGTTTCGCCCGGCCCCCAAAGCGCGGACGTCAGATGTCATATCGGGGGAGCAAGAAGTGTACGAGCGGGCAATCGCCGGGGCAAGGGTAGTTTCACGCAAGCGGGCGCAGGAAACGGAACGCCCCCGGCCGCGCGATGGCAACCGGGGGACGTTCGCTTGTCGGATACCTCAAGTGTTAGAACCGGGTATGAAGCACGCGCGGCCGGCCAGGCATTGCCCCAGGACCAAGGTCAGCGAGCCAAAGCTCACCGACGGCCAACGGCGCTAAGCTACATAAGCAGTTCCTCCTTCCTTCAGACACACCCGAATCCCCAACTTCGGGCGGCTGACCCAGCACGCTATTGTTGCCGTTCCGGACAGGCTACTCGAATACGCCGTCAAACGGCTTGACGGACCCGAAGAGATCCACGGGGTTCTTCCATTTCTCTTCGTCGATTGCGTAGCCCCACTCTTTCATCTGCTCAAGGCTGACGTACTCGGCGGTTTCGCCGTCGGACCAGATGGTCAGGATTTCGTCTTCATGGTTCAGCCAGTTGCGGCTGTTGACGCAGATCGCCACGCGCCTGAATTCGCCGCGGGCCTTGAACACGCCAAACACTTCGTTGCCTTGGGGCGCGGTCCAGCTGCAGCCCATGGCGTCGAGCACAAAGGCCTCGCGGTCATCGAGCGCGCGGCGGTTGATTTCGATGTCGTCGCCCGCGCTGCAGACCATTTTGGGCAACATGTCTTCGGCCAGGATCTTCTTGCGGAAGCAGCCTTCCCAGAATTCGCGGCCACGCTTCTCGGCCAGTTCGCCACGGGCGAAGTGCTGGCGCGCGCGCTCATTGGTTTCCATGGCCATCTGGATGTGATTGAACAGGTCCTGCAGGGTCTTCTTGTCCAGCTCACGGCTGGCCTGGCGCATCTTGCTGACGACACTGGTGGCCAACACGCTTGCCATCAGGCCGATGATCGCGATTACGACCATCAGCTCTACCAGGGTGAAACCGCGTAAGGGGCGGCGCTGCATGTTCAGACTCCGTTGGGGTTCCTGAACACGAATGTACCCCGCATTCGCGAGTTGGTGAAGCGGATGGCGCACTTTGCCCAAGCAATCTTCGCGGATCAGCAAGTGCGGCGTGCTGGATTGCGGAACACCGGGCGGGCGCGCGGCGCTGCTCACGGGCGGCAACTCACCGGAGCGTCTGGCAGGGTCGGATGCAGGAAGGTCCATGGCTGTCTATAGAAGTAGCAGCAGGCAGCCCGGCGCGCAAACAAACAATTTGTAGCAGTGGGCCAGCCTCAACGGCCAACGCGAAGAACGGCAACTGCTTTTTGGGCTAACTGCAACTACTTCTCCACACTAAGGCACTAAGGCACTAAGCGGGGTAAAGACCTGGGTGGTTGCTGGGTGTTGATGCGTGATGCCTTTCTTCGTGACTTAGTGTCTTCGTGTGGAACCCCGCCTTACCGCATTTGCGTCACGCGCCGGGCTGGTCCCAGAACTTGTAGAAGTTGTGCCACTGCAGCGGGTACTTCTGCAGCAGGCCTTCCAGAAGGCGCGCGTATTCGCCAGCCCATTGCTGCAGGTCGGCCTCACGGTTGCGGCGGTCCTTGAACTTGTAGTGGAAGGGGCCCCGCGCCATCAGCTGGTAGTGCCGCGTGCCCAGCCGGTTGGCGAAGGTGAATACCACGGGCGCGCCGGTTTGCGCCGCCAGCACGTAGGGCCCGACCGGGAACGTCGCCATATGGCCCAGGAACGGCACCTCCACCCCGCCCGCGCCAAGGGTGCGGTCGCCGTGCAGGGCGACAACTTCGCCGCGCTTCAGCGCGTTCATGCATTCGATGCTGGCCTGCAGCGCGTCGTTGCTTGAGATCACCTGGAATGGCTGCTCGCCGCTGGCGCGCTTGAGCTGCCTTTCGACCTTCTCGGATTCGCCCTTGAACATCACGGCGTTCACCGGGATGCGCCGCCCGTTGGCCCGGAACGCGCCAAGGCAGTACGCCGCAAGCTCCCAGTTGCCAAGGTGCGCGCTGATCAGGATCGCGCCCTTGCCCTGCCCCAGCACACGTTCAATCACGTCATGGCCGTCGCGTTCAAACTTGACTGTGCCCAGCATGCCGAGAAACGCATAACCACGATCTACCAGCACCCGCCCGAAGCTCAGGAAGTGGCGATAGCGCATCCACCACAGCCGAAACCAGCCTATGCCCGGAAACCTCCGGCGCAGGTAATCCGCACTCGCGCGGCCGTGGGCGCGGTTGAATATCACGTAGTACAGCGCAACCGGGTACAACAGCAGATAGGCAAACCGCGGGCCAAGAAACCTGAACAAGTAGTAGAAAATCAATATGCCGGTGCCTGAACGCGTCTTGCCGTCCCAATCCTTCGGGCGCGCGCGCAAGTCGGCCCCGGCCGATGTCGCTTCGGTGCTTTGGTCAGGAAGTTCCGTGGTGGCACCGCTCATGCACACATTGCACGCGGAAATGACGTGGCGCGCAACCCTTTCCTAATCGACCTGCAGCAACAGACCCTTTAGGTACTCGCCTTCGGGGTAATGCAGCCCAAATGGGTGATCCACGTCCTGGTGCAATTGCTTCAGCACGGTGCAACGCCGACCGGCATCGGCCGCGGCATCAGCCACCGCATGCTGAAACGTGGCCATGTCCATGTGGCCGCTGCACGAAAACGTGGCCAGAATGCCCCCCGGCCGCAGCAGGTGCAGCGCCTGCATGTTGATTTCCTTATATCCGCGCATCGCGGACTCGACGGCCTTGGCGCTGCCTGCAAACTTGGGCGGGTCCAGCACTACCAGGTCAAAGCTGCGGCCGGCCTCGCGCATGGCGCGCAATTCACGGAATGCATCGGCGCGCAGGTGCGTGACGCTGGTCAGCTGGTTCAGCGCCGCGTTGTGTTCGGCCAACGCCAGTGCGTCGGCTGATTCGTCAAGTTGCAGCACGGACTTCGCCCCCGCCCGGCCGCAGGCGATACCGAAGCCGCCGGTGTAGCAGAAGACATTCAGGACATCGCGCCCGGCGGCACGCTCGGCGACGATGGCACGGTTGGCGCGTTGATCGAGGTAAAAGCCGGTCTTGTGGCCCTGGCGCACGTTGACCGCAAAGCGCGCGTCGCGCTCGCGAATATCGATCAGCTCGGGCGGCTCATCGCCGAGGACCGGCCCGCTGCGCGGTTGCAGGCCTTCTTTGGTGCGCACGTCGAGGTCGCTGCGTTCAAACACGCCTCGCACGCCCGTGATGCGCTGCACGACGGCGGCAATCATGTCGCGGTGCCACTCAGCCCCGGCGCTGAGCACCTGCAACACGGCCCAGTCGCCGTAGATGTCGACTATGACACCCGGCAGGCCGTCGGATTCGGCGTGGCACAAACGCCAGGCAGCTTCGGGTTGCAGCAGGCCGGCATCGCGCCGCAGTTTCAGCGCGCGTGTAAGGCGCGATTCGAAGAAGGTGAGATCGACCGGTTCGTCCGGGTCGGTAGTCCAGATACGCAGCGCGATCTGCGACGCCGGCGAGTACGCGCCCCGCGCCAGCCAGCGCCCCCCGGCCGCCATCACGTTCACGGTCTGGCCGGGCTTGGGGTCGCCCTCGACGCGCAGGATGCCGCCCGAAAACACCCAGGGGTGGCCGCGCCAGATGGCAGGTTCGCGGCCCTTCTTGAGAAACACGCGCGCGTCGGTCATGGGGCTGTTATCCGCAGCGGCCGCCGTAAGGCAAGGTCACGTCAAGCCGGCCAGAGGCGAACAGTGCAATCGGTCGCGCGGTGCGCCCTTCCCCCAACTGCTGCAATGCCTTACCCTTAACGCCTCGCGATGACCGAGAAGCGACCAACCACGAGTGACCACGGCGCGCCGGGGCCGCGCGGCGCACCGGACCGGCCGGCGGGCGACGAGCCCGACGACATCACGGACATCGTTAATGAATTGACCGCCAGCCAGCAGCAGCGTCCGGCCAATACGCCGGACCTTAGCGAATTCCAGACCGGCGAGCATCGCACGCCCGGCAGCAACCCGTACTTCCGGCCGCCCAAGGCCGACCCCACCGTTGAGCTGCCGGCACTGCGCCCGTTGTCTGACGCGGTGATTACGCCCGTGCACCGACCGCCGCAGAACGACACCATCGCGATGGAGCCTGCCAGCGAAGACAGCACGCTGAACCAGGCCATCCTGACCAAACGCCTGCCGCTGCCGCCCAAGGCCGAAGCAGTGCTGGCCGAAATGGAAAGCATCGTTGCGGAGATTCCTGAGGCCAAGGGCCGCGACACCGAAGTCAGGCAGCAGTTGCCGCAGTCGCGCGTGATTGCCGACCCGGGCCTGCTGTTCAACGACGACGACCTGCCCGGCTTGCGCGACCGCCTGGGCCGCGGCTTGCTGGCCAGCCTCGCGCGCGTGATGCGCGAGCGTGTGAGCAGCATGGTTGACGCCACCGCCAGCGTCCCCTTCGGACTGGATTACTACAGCTTGCGCGCCGCCAGCAACGGCGCCTCCATCGTCGAAAGCCCAAGCCTGCTCGAGGCCGCCTTTATCGCCCGCGTGGACCGAAGTGAAAAGGCCCGGCGCTGGGCCATTGAGTCGCTGCTGGCCAAGTGCCGCCAGAACAACGGGTTGTTCCATGACCGCGCCGGTGCCTCGCCCGACGCGCTGCCGGGCCGGGGTTGCGTGGTTTCCATCCGCGACGTGGCGCTGGCCTGGGACCTCGTCAATCACGAATTGGCCGAATCCGAGCGGCAAGAGGTCGCGGCCGCACTGCACCGCAACGGCCAGCGCCTTGCGGCCTTCATTAATAACCCGGCGGCAAACGCGCCCTCCGGCATCAGCGAAACCGGCGCGATGGCCCTTGGGCTAGCGGGCCTGCCGCTGATGAACATTGAGGCGTTTTACGTCAACGCCAAGCGCTGGGTTGATTCAGCTGAGTCCCGCGCCAGCGCGCTGCTGGCCAGCCGCATCGCCGACAACGGCCGCCCCGCAGCCAGCGACATCGGCGGCCTGACTGAGCTGATGCGCTTCATGCTGCCGTTCATGCAGGCGTTCCGGCGCTACTACAACGAAGACATGCTGCAGGGCGAAGGCGGCAACTTGAGCGCGCTGCCGCGCTGGATCGCGCACCAGTTCGGCAGCGGGCGCTACGGGCTGTTTGCCAGCAGCCGCATCCGCATTGAAGAGTTGTGGGGCGCCACGCCGCTGCTGGCCAAGCTCGCCGACACCTACCGCGATGGCGTGGCCCAGTGGCTGTTGCAGCAGATCAGCGTCGCCGAAGCCGCCAAGCGCGCCGGTGAGCAAGACCGCACCTCAGGCAAGTACCGGCTCGAGATGCCCGCGATGCCGGGTGTCGATTCCGTGCTGACGGCGGCATTCTTTGACCCCAGCTTGCAGGCAAGCTCGCCCGACATGGCCATGACGCCCGGCGCGCGCCTGTCCGAAACCCGCGCCGTCGTGCGCGCCGACTGGGACCCAGCAAGCCCCATCGTCACGCTGCAAAGCGAAGCCGGCACGCTGCCGTACGTACAGTTCTCAAGCCAGGGCGTGGGCCTGCGCCTGCTTTGCGAAACCGAACTGTTTGAAGGCATGGGCGGCGTCAGTGTCGTCGGGCGCGTCCGCGACTACATCGACATGGGTGGTGCCGCCTACATCAACGGCGACTTCAAGGGCAGCGACGGCAGCCTGGCGCAGCGCCACCTGCTGTTCCTCCGCACCGAGCAAACCGCGCTGCTGTTTGACCGCTACGATGTCGGCGACGGGCGCACCGCCAAGCGCGCCGGGCTGCGCATCAGCGGTAGTGATTCGGTCAAGGCACTCGACCGCGGTACACTGTCCGTGCGAAGCAGCGATGGCAGTGATCGCACCGCGCGCTTCGTGTTCTTCAGCAACGGCTTCAGCCAGGGTGTTGAGGCCGGGGGCGATGGCGTGCTGCCCGGTCTTACGCTTGAGTTCGCGCGCGGGCGCGGCGACCTGGCCAGCATCATCGCGCTTGGCCGCCAGGGCCAGCTGCCGGAGGTGCGGCGCATCAACCCTGAAGAGCGTGGCCGTGTGTACCGCGCCACGATGGGCGAAGGCGCGATCCTGTTCAACGGCTGGCAGGGCGGCATGCCGCAACAGTGCGGCTGGGTGTGGTCGGACGCGCTGATGGCCTATGTGGACCGGCGCGATGACTACCCCGGCCGGTACGTCGCGATCAAGGCCACCAGTGTGCTCGCCTATGACATGCAGGAAGGCATTCACCTGGGCTATGGGGCCAGCCACCCAGACGACCCGGACAAGCCCGTCGAGTTCAGCCTGTGTGCGAGCGGACCGCAGGCGGTGATCTACCTGTCAACGCGCGCGCACGTGCGCGTAAGCTTCCCGGGCCTGAAGCGCGTGTTCGTGGACGGCACTGAGGCCGAGATTGAAGGCGATGCCAAGGTGTACGTGCTGTCGCGGCCGCTTGAGCCGGGGCGCCACCTGATCGAATTCGACCACGAAAGCCCGGGGCCGGAAAGCAGCATTGTGGTGCCGCGCGAGGACCAGTTCGTGGGCGGCAACTTCACGCTGCACGCCAGCATCGGCGACCCGATCGGTGTTGAGAACGCGCGGCTGGTGATTGACCAGCAGTACTACGGCCCGGTGCTGGAAGCAGGCCCCTGGGTCTGGAAGGTCGATGCCGGCGCCCTGGCCGAAGGCACGCACGAGGCGCAGATCGAGGCGCGCGACGTGCTCGGCCACGTGCGGCGCAGCATGCCGCGCCGCTTCCGAGTAGATAACACCGCACCGGCGGTGACGCTGGGCGAGCCCAAGGAAGGCAAGAAGACACGTGGCGTGCTGACCTTCGTGGCCGACGCCAGCGACCCCAACGGGGTTGAGCGCGTGCAATTCTGCATCGACGGCAAAAAGGTGGGCGACCCGGTGACCACCGCGCCCTACAGCCGCGATATTGACACGTCAACGTTTGAAGACGGCATTCACGTCGTGACCGCGCTGGCCTTTGATGCCGCCGGCAACGTGGGCCAGAGTGCGCCGGCACGCGTGATATTCGCCAACAACGCGCCGCCGCCGCAGATGGTGAAGCTGAAGATCAAGCCGCCGGTGCTGGCCGTGCAACCGCTGCAGGAAGTGCAGCTTGAATGCATCGGTATCGACGACGAAGACAACGAGCAGCCGGTGCGCGTGCAGTGGCGGCAGCTCAAGGGTGCGGGCGTCGTGGACCGCAACAACATCTTCACGGCACCAGGCACCGAAGGGCCCTGCGTGATGGAAGCGCAGATCGTGGGCACCACAGTAAGGGCCAAACTGAACGCCCTCGTCAGCCGCGACGTCGAGACCTAGGGCCGCTGCAGAATCCGCGCACCGGTGCCACGGTCCCGCCCTGCTTTCAGCGCTTGCCTGGGGCCACCACCAGCCAGGCAAACATCAGCGTAGCGTGCCCGACCAGGGCCAGCGGGCACAGGCGATCCACGAAGTACAGCGCGCTGATGGCGAAGAACCAGGCCAGCCACACGAATCTGTACATTCTGTCCTCTTTTCTCCTTGCCCGCATCCAGTGAATCCCGCCCACGGGGCCCCTGCGATGGGATTCGCGGCCTCGCTTTGCAAACGTAACGCCCGGCTCGTTCCATACGGGGCACCGTTTTGGAGCAGCCTTTGGCATGCGCTGCGCTGTTATTCCTCCGAAAGCGGCCCCGGGTGCAAGTATGGCGGGCACCCCTGGAAATACAGACGGCCGCGAATGTGTTGCAGATGTGGCCGCGAAGTCGGCCACATGAGTACGGAGGACCCCATGAACCAACTGAAGACTGTGCTGTTGATGGGAATGCTGACGGGCCTTGCCGTCGGGCTTGGCTGGCTGATCGGCGGCGTGAACGGCATGCTGATCGCCCTGGCTGTGGCCGGCGCGATGAACTTCATCAGCTACTGGTTCAGCGACAAGCTGGTGCTGGCCATGTACCGCGCCCGCGAAGTCGGGCCGGACACCGCGCCGGAACTGCATGCCATGGTGGCAGAACTGGCGCAGCAGGCTGCCATTCCGATGCCCCGCGTGTATGTGATCCCCAGCCAGAACCCCAACGCGTTTGCCACCGGCCGCAACCCCAAACATGCCGCGGTGGCCGTGACGGAAGGTCTGCTGGCGCTGCTTTCACCCAGCGAAATCCGCGGTGTGCTGGCGCATGAGTTGGCCCACGTGATGAACCGCGACATCCTGATCGGCACCATTGCGGCCACCTTCGGCGGCGCGGTCAGCATGCTCGCAAACATGCTGCTGTGGACTTCGATGCTCGGCGGCCGCAGCGATGACAGCGACAACCCGTTGTCGGCAATCGGCGCCTTGGTCGCGATGCTGGTTGCGCCCTTTGCGGCGATGCTGATCCAGATGGCGATCTCGCGCAGCCGCGAGTACCAGGCCGACGCGACCGCGGCAAAGCTGATCGGCAGCGGCCGCCCGCTCGCCAGCGCGCTCGCCAAGCTGCATCACGGCGCGCAGGTACTGCCGCCCGAGCGCGAGCCGGAGCCGGCCACGGCGCACATGTTCATCGTGAACCCGCTCAGCGGCCGGGGCTTGGCCTCATGGTTCAGCACGCACCCGCCGATGGAGCTGCGCATCCAGCGCCTGATGGAGATGTAGGTTGGGGTCTGGGGCTTGGGGTGAGTAATGAGAACGGCGCGGGCGCAATGCAGCCCGGCGCCGTTCTCGAGTTTTCGCTAAAGGCCATCATTCAATCGTCTGTGCCACGCCTACCTTGTTTCCTTCGGGGTCTGCGAACAGAAAGTCGCGCAGGCCGTACGGTTTGTCGCCTACTTCGTGGATGACTTTCGCTTCGGCCTTCACGCGCTCAAAGATTTCGTCCACACCGCTGACGTAAAAGTACGCGCTGTTGTTGCCCGCGACGGCGCCGTCACGCTGCGGATAGATGTGCAGCTCGACGTCATCGCGCTTCAGCACCGCGTACTCGGGCGACTGGTAGATCGGCTTCAAGTCCATCGCGCGGCCGTAAAACGCCACAAGCGCGGCCACATCGCGGGCAGCGAATGAAGGTGCGACTTGCAGGAACTTTGCCATGGGTTGCTTTCTTGCGGCCAGCGTTGCCGCTACTCAAACCTCGCGAAACAGCGGGTGGTAACGTATCTGGCCGGTTCGACCGGAAACTGCGCCCGGCAGAAGTTCCGCGATCATCATTGCATCATCGGGGGCTTCAAACTCGCAGGTTAAGCCGAACTCGCGAAGGCGTCGAAAGCCAAATCGCGGATAGTAGGCGGGATGTCCGAGCACCACGATGACGTTCTGCCCGGCCTTCACGCAAGCGGACAAACCCTCGCGTATCAGTTGTGTGCCGATGCCCCTTCGTTGCATCTCCGGAAGCACGGACATCGGAGCCAGTCCCATTGCCTGCCATGACGTTTGGCCGGCAATCACCACTGGCGTAAACAATATGTGCCCGACAATCCGGCCATCTACTTCGGCAACCATTGAGATGAAAGGATTCACCAGTACAGCGCGCAGCCGGTCCACCAAGGCGGCCTCAGCTTCACGACCGAACGCGGCCGCATTAAGGGCATGAATCTCGACGATGTCGGCCGGCAGTTCCTGGCGCACTTGAATGCTCAAGCTCATCGTGTGGGTCTTTCTCGAGCACTCGGTCTGGGCAGTTTTCAGCTGGGCTGCAGCTCCTTGCGCGGCGGTTTCCGGAAGTCGTCGCTTGAGTGGCCGTTGCCGTCGTCGTCGATGGGCTCCAGCGCCGGTGGTTCGTCGGGTACCGGGCCGCCCGCGGCCTTGGTTTCCTGGGCCGGGTGCAGTTCGTCGGGGCTGCCGAAGACCCTCTTGAAGAACTTGCGGTAGCGGTCGCTCCAGCCTGCCGTGACCAGATAGGCACACGGCACCAGGATCAGCGTCAGCACCGTGGCGATCATCAGGCCGAAGATCAGCGCCGTGGCCAGCGGGGCCCACCACGCGCTGCTTTCGCCACCGACAACCCACTTCAGGTTGCGGAAGTCAAACCCGAACTGCAGCGCCATCGGGATCAAACCCAGCGCCGTAGTGATGGCCGTCAGCACCACCGGCCTCAGTCGCGTGCGGCCGGCTGTCACAATCGAATCCATCACCGACATGCCGCTGGCGCGCAACTGGTTGGTGTAGTCGATCATCACGATCGCATTGTTCACGACCACGCCCGCCAGCGCCACGCAGGCGACACCGGTCATGATGATGCCGAACGGCTGCGCCAGCACGATCAGGCTGACCATCACGCCGATGAGCGACATGATCACGCTGCTGAGGATGATGCCGGTCTGCAACATGCTGTTGAACTGCAGCACGAGCGTGAGGGTGATCAGCAGGATCGCGACCACGAAGGCCTTCGTCAAAAAGTCCGCGGCTTCCTGCTGGTCTTCGTTTTCGCCAGTGAAGCGGGCTTCGTAGCCAACGGGCATGGCGGCTTTTTCGGCGTTGAGGCGCGACTCGATCTCTTTCAACAGAAGCGGCGCCTGGTAGCCGGGGGCAACGTCGGCGCTGATCGTCAGCACGCGCTGGCCGTCCTTGCGACGCACGGTGCCGGGGCCGCCGACGTAGCTCCAGCTACATACAGTGGACAGCGGGATCGCGTTGCCAAACGCGTCGCTGATGCGGATTTCGTCCAGCACAGCCGGGTCGTTGCGGCGCTCAGCGGGCAGGCGCACGATGATGTCGCGCTCTTCATTGCCTTCGTCGAAGCCGCCGATGCGCTGGCCGCCGATCAGCATCTTTACGAAGTTGCCGATGAATTGGGTGTTCAGGCCCAGCAGCGCGGCCTTTTGCCGGTCTACGCGAATTCGTAGCTCGGGCTTGCCGGTGCGCACGTTGTCGCGCACGTCCACGACGCCGGGCACCTGTTCCACGATGCGGCGGGTGGCAATCGCCGCGGCCGGCAGTTGCGATTCGTCGGCGACACGGACTTCCACGTTGATCGGCGGGCCGGTGGGGGGGCCCATGTCCTGCTTCTTGACCTCGAATTCGGCGCCCGGCAGCTGCGTGACCAGCGGGCGCAGTTCGTCCAGGTACTGCGTCGGGCTGCCCACGCGGTCTTCCATGGCCTTGAAGCTGATGGTGACGCGCGCCAGGTGTGTAGCGTCCGCGCCACCTTCCATGGGGTTGCCCGCGCCCACGCCGCCTACGGTGGTTTCAATGCCCTTGATGTCGGGGTTCTCGGGCAGCAGTTCTTCCACGGCTCGGGCCAGCGCGTCGGTCTTGGCAAGGCTGGTGCCTTCCGGCGCCGTGATGTTCACGAAGGCCAGCTTGGGCTCAACGGCCGGGAACAACTCAACCCCGTGGCCGAGGTTGCCGTACAGCACGATCGTGAATACCAGCGCGCCGAATGCGGCACCCCACGCGGCCTTGGGCCAGCGCAGCGCAAAGCGCAGGAAGCCTTCGTACCGGTCAAGGATGCGCCGGCCGAAGTCTTCGGTCTTCTTCTTCATCGGGTGTTTCGACGGCTTGTGGAAGCGCATGAAGGTTGCGGCCAGCGTCGGGTTGATCACCAGCGCTATGAACAGGCTGCAACTGAGCGTCACGATCACCGTTATCGGCAGGAAGCTCATGAACTCGCCCATGATGCCGGGCCAGAACACCATCGGCAGGAATGCGCCCAATGTGGTCGCGGTGCTGGCAATGACAGGCCACGCGACTTCGCCGGTGGCGTCCATGGATGCGCGCAGCGGCGTCTTGCCCATGCCGATGTGACGGAAGATGTTTTCGATGATCACGATGGCGTTGTCGACCAGCATGCCCTGCGCCAGGATCAGGCTGAACAGCACCACCATGTTCAGCGTGAAGCCCATCATCTGCAGGATGAAGAAGCTCAGCGCCATGCTGAAGGGCACCGCCAGCGCAACAAAGATCGCGTTGCGCAGGCCCATCGCGAACAGGATGACCAGCAGCACCAGCACCAGGCCGGACAGGATGTTGTTCTCAAGGTCCGCCACCATGTTTTTGATGTCAGTGGATTCGTCGGTCAGGATGTCGTACTCGACCCCGGCCGGGAACTCCTGCTTGGCCAGCACCATGCCGTACTTCACCATGTCGGCGATTTCGATGATGTTGGCACCGGCGCGCTTGCTGATGCTGATCTGGACCGAAGGCTTGCCGTCGCGCCGCGCGTAGCTGATCGGGTCTTTGTACTTATAGCGCGCGCTGGCAACATCACGCAGGTACACCGGGCGGCCGTCGACGGTGTAGACGACCAGGCTTTCGACGTCTTCGGGCGTCTTGAATTCGCCGGGGATGCGCACGCTGGGCTTGACGCCGCCGGTATCGACGCCGCCGGCCGAGACGTCGGTGTTTTCGCCGCGCAGTTGCTCAACCAGGCGGGTGACCGGCAGGTTGTAGCCCTGCAGCTTCTCGGGGTCGATGATGATTTCGATCTGCGGCTCAAGGCCGCCGGCGATGGTTACGTCCAGCACGCCGGGCACTTGCTCAATGCGGTCTTCCAGGCCTTCGGCGATCTTTTCAAGCACGCGCACGTCGGCGCCGTACAGCGTGACAATCAGGATCGGGAACTCGCTGAAGCTGAGTTCGCTGATGGTTTCGTCTTCTACATCTACCGGGAACTCGGTCTTGGCGATGTCGAAGCGCTCGCGCACTTTCTGCAGTGCTTCTTCGACCGGGATGTCCGGGTCGAACTCGCAGGTCGTGATGCTCATGCCTTCCGAGCTGACACTGGTCAGCTCGGCCATCCCCTTCAGGTTCTTGAGCTGGCGTTCCAGCGGGATGGTGACTGACTTTTCGACGTCTTCGGGGCTGGCCTCAGGCCAGGGCACGGCAATCGTCACCAGCGGGATCTTGATGTCGGGGCTGCTTTCGCGCGGCAGCGTGAAGTAGCTGAACACGCCCACAAGCATCAACCCGGCCATCAAGACGAAGACGCCGACGCGATGTTTTACACTGAAGTCCGTGACTATCATGGCGTTCTTTCCAGGGTGACGCGTCAGTTGCGGACCGACGGGTCTTCTTCAGTCCACTCGATTTCAGAGCCATCGCTGAGCCACTGCGCGCCAAAAGTGACGACGCGGGTGCCCGGCTTCAGGCGTTTGTCCAGGATCTCGGCGTAGTCCAGCGACATCTGGCCTACCACCACGTCAGCAATCTCGGTGGCCTTGCCTGCGCCTTCGTCCACGATGAAAAGCGACTTCTGGTCGCCGTTCAACTTCACGGCCGACAGCGGCACCACCAGCGCTTCCGCATTGCGGTAGCTGATGACGTTTACCGTGCCGAAGATGCCTGCCGGCACCAATCCGTCCGTGTTGTCGATCAGCAGTTCCACCGTGAAGCTGTGGGTCTGGCCGTGTGCGACCCGGTCCTTGCGGCGCACTTTGCCGTTGCGCGTGAGGTCGCCGCCCTTGCCGTCACTCATGGCACCGAAGACGATCAGCAATTCGTCGCCTTCCTTGACAGCGCTGTACTGCGCCTCGGGCAGTTCGAAGTCGGCCAGGATGCGATCGAGTACTACAACTTTGCCAAGCAACTCGCCGGCGGTGACGTATTCGCCTTCGCGGCGCGGCTTCAGCATCAGGTCGCCGCGGACGGGGCTGGTCACGTAGGTGTCCTCAATCATCGCGACGGTGCGCTGCGTGGTCGCCAGCGCCGCCGCCAGGCGGGTTTGCGCGTTATCGAGCTGGCTGCGGGTGGTTTCCTTGTAGCCCTTGAGGCGCTCCAGATCGCGCAGGGCCTGGTCGTAGCTTGCCTGGTTTTCACGCAGGGTTTGGATCAGCTGGTTGTCATCAATGCGGGCGAAGCTCGTCAGGCCGTTCAAGTGCCCGATGTTCCGCAGCAGCGGGTCCGTGCCGGGTGCTGGCTCTGTGCCCTCAGGGGCCGGGTCGTGCCACACGGCGGCCGGCAGCTTCTGCGCTTCGATCACGTCGCCCAGCTCATTGGCTAGGTACACCAGCTTGCCCGTGCCGGCGGCGCGCAACTCGACCTCTTCAAAGGGGCGCGTAACGACGGGGAAGCGCACCTTCACCTCAAGCAGCTTGGGCTGCACGATGGCGGCCACGACTTTGCGGCGAACGCCGCCGTTGGGAGCCTCGGGTGGCGGAGGTGCCCCGCAGGCGGCGAGTACCAATGCAAGGCTGAGTAATGGTGCGAGTCGTTTCATGGCTGTTTCCTGGGACTCTTTTCGGTCTTGGCGGTGACGGTTTCCTGCCCCGGTCTGCGGCACGGCGAAACCGGCGGCGCTGAGAGCGCACCGTATAACGCCAGGTGCGACATCTCTTGTGACAGGCATTCGATATCGGGTGTCTGGGGGAACTGGGCTACCTTCAACAGTTCGTGCAGCAGCATCGACCAGTACGAAAGTACCAGCCGCTGCGATGTGTCCGGCGACAGTCCACGACGACCGAGGGTTTCAACCCATTCGGCGTGGACCTTGCAGTCGTACTTTTCGGCGTGGCGGATCAGTTCTTTCAGGCTGGTGCGGCCGAACCAGATCGAGAACGCAAACGCCAGCGTCTCGCGGTGTTTGCGCGCCAGTTGCAGCATCTCAGAGGTGTACTCGACCAGCAGCCCGTGCACGTCGGTTTCGCGGCCAAAGACGTCCTGGCGCAGAGCGTCGGCCTGGTCAAAGAAGTCGTTGATCAGCGCGCGGGCCACGCCTTCTTTGTTTTCAAAGTAGTAGTACAGCACGGGCTTGGTGACGCCGGCGCTTTCGACAATCTCGCGCACGCTGACGGCGTCATAGCCGCGCGAGGCAAACAGCTTCGCGGCTGCCTTGAGGATGTGGCGTCGGCTGGCGGGGTTTTGTGCGGGTTTATTCACAGCAGTCTCTTTACCGCCCGGTAGGTATAGACGGCAAGTTAATGCTTTGAGGCAACTGCCTATTCCCAAGTGACTTCGGGCGTCTGTGCCGTGTTCAATTGTTGCGGTTTCGCGGTGCATTTCGGTCGTTTTGAAAAGGGCGAAGCGACCACGAATGGGTGCAGTATGTCAGTAACCGCTACGCGGCCGCGACGCTTCCTCCCGTTGCGATGGGTGACCGGGGTTGGTACAGTCGCTGCCCCGCTTGAGGCGGTGAATTTCTTTCTGGGGAAGGATCAGACAGGTATGGTCAAGGTCAAGTCACGCGGTTCCGAATCGATCGATCAGCTTCTGCGCCGTTTTAAGAAGGCGTGCGAGAAGGAAGGCCTCACGCGTTCCATGAAGCGCGTCGCCCATTACGAAAAGCCCAGCGTCACCCGCAACCGCAAGAAGCGCCAGTCGCTGAAGCGCAAGCTGCAGGCGACCATGCTGTCCCAGATCTAGGTGTAACCCACCAGTGCCCGCCGTAGAAATCACCGGCTTAGGCAAGACGTTCCGCGACTTCTTTGGCCGTCGACGCGTTCGCGCGCTCGACGGCCTTTCTTTGTCGCTCGACAAGGGCCAGGTGTTCGGCCTGCTGGGCCCCAACGGCAGCGGCAAGTCCACCACCTTCAAGATTGCCGTCGGGCTGATTCGCCCCGATGAAGGCAGCGTCAGCATTCTCGGCCACAGGCCCGGAACCATGAATGCCCGCAAGGCGCTGGGTTTCCTGCCCGAAGACAGCACCCTGCTGCCTTTTTTGAACGCGCGTGAAACGCTGCGGCTGCACGGTGCGCTGGCAGGCCTAACCCGCGCCGACAGCACCCGCAAGGCCGACGAGTTGCTTGAGCGCGTAGGCCTGAAGGACGCCGCAACGCGCCGGGTGAAAGGCTTCAGCAAGGGTATGCAGCGCCGCCTAGGCGTCGCCTGTGTGCTGATCGGCGACCCGGAAGTGTTTATCCTCGATGAACCCACCAGCGGCCTTGACCCGCTGGGTGCCGTGCAGATGAAAGAACTGATCGCGGAGTTGCGGGGCCGCGGCAAGGCGATCCTGATCAGCAGCCACTTGTTGGGCGAACTGGAGAACGTCTGCGACCGCGTGGCCTTTCTCAACCACGGCAAACTGCTGGCGCAGGGCACGCTCGAAGAATTGCTGCGCGAAACCGAAACCCACGAACTTCGCGTCAAGGCCCACACCGCCGAAGGTGTGGCCGCGCTGGAAGCCCTGGCGCGCGAGAAGGGCATGGAGATCGCGCGTTCCGGCCCGCCGCTGCGCAGCCTGGAATCGCTGTACCTGAAGATGCTCGGCGACGGGAAGCAGCCATGAACATCGGCCGCACAGTGGCACTGGCGCGCACGATGCTGGTGGAAACGCAGCGTGCTCCAGGCACCCTGCCCGGGGCGTTCGCGCTGTTTCTGGCCACGCCGCTGCTGATGCTGCTGCTGGGCACTGACGCGGGCGGCATACAGTGGCTGGCGCGGGACCTGCCGGCGGAAGGCCTGCGGCTGATGTTGCCACTTGGCGCCATCGTGGGTGCCGCCTTCCTGATCCGCCCGGCCATGGCGCGGGGCTGGTCCGTGCTGCCGGCCCGACGCGCCGAGTGGTTTGTGGGCTCAGCGCTGGCGGGCACGGTGGTGCTGGCGCTTTGCGCGGTGCTGATCGCCGCCGGTGCCGGCCTGGCCGCGATCCTGGCCGACAGCACCAGCCTTGGTCGCGCACGCATCGCGACATCCATCGAAACCGAAGGCGTCCGCGAACGCCCGCCGCTGCCAGATGGCACCGCATGGGCCGACCCGCGCTACGACGAATCCCTGCTGCTGTCGCTGGGCGCGCTGGAAGGCGACCGTGTCGAGGGCACGCTGGAATACAGCGTTGCCTGGACCCGTGAACGCGCCCCGGCACGCGACGTTCCGCTGCGCATCACGCTGCTTGCGGGCGACGCCTCGCGCGATCTGAACTTGACCGTGGAAAGCCGGGGGCGTGTGCGCTTTGCCGGTGCCAACCCCGGCGGTGAACTGGCGCTGCGCGTGACACCAATTGACCCGGTGCTGCTGGTGGGCACAAAACCGGCCCACCTGCGCGTCGAGGTCGCGCGCGAAAGTGTGCTCTGGAGCCTGCTGTCGCTGGCCTTTCTTGGGTTTGCGGCCGCTGTGCTTTGTTTCAGCGCCACATTGTGCGTGCGGGCACTCAGCACGTCCGCGACGGCGGCACTGACGGGACTGCTGCTGCTGGCCACTTTGACCATGCTGCCGGGGCTGGCCCCGGCCGGCCGCATGGTGCAGGACCGGCGGCAAGCCGTGGAAGGCGTAAAGTCAGAGGGCGTCCTTTTTCAGAGCCTGGAAGCCTTGGGCTCGGGATTGCCTGAACTGCTGCCGACGGTGACGTTTGATGAGTGGCTTGCCGGCCGCGTGGTGCCTTCGACTGCGTGGGGCGACGGGCTGATCCGGCTGGCGCTTGGGCTAGCTCTGCTGCCTGCTGGGGCGTTGGTGTTTCGACTGCGGCAGATCGCGAAGTAATCGCGCTGCCTTGCCGGGCAACCAGTGGGCGTTAACATCCGCGCCCTTGCCGCGGAGGGGTGACAGAGTGGCCGATTGTGCGCGCTTGGAAAGCGCGTGTACCGAAAGGTACCGGGGGTTCGAATCCCCCTCCCTCCGCCATGCAAAGCAGCGCCTGAGGGCGCTGTTTTGCATGGCCGACGGTGCACCCGGCGCAGACTTTTCCACAACCCCTCAATATCGCGCTAACAGCGTATTTCAAGCGGGTTTGGAGCCGTTGTAGCCTTTCCAAAGTCGCCCGGATTTGTATAAATTAACAGATGACGGCAAGACTGGTCCGACGGCCCAAAATCGACCCCCGCAACGCGCCGAAAGACCCACTGGAAAGGCTTCGCAGCAACATGCACCGCGCACCGGAAATGCCGGTGTCGTTTGCCCATGCGCTGAATGCCTTTCTTGCTGATCGCAAAAAGCTGAATCGCTCACGGCTGCAACGCGTGCAGGCTGCCTGGACCCTGGCCGTCGATGCCGTGCCCGGCCTCAGTGAGGCCGCACGCCGCGCCGAAGTGCGCAGCGTCAGCAAAACCGGCGAGGTGCACGTGACCGTGCAGGGCGGCGCGCTGGTCCATGAACTGGGCGTCGTGTACCGCGAAAGCATTCTGAAGGCCCTGCGCGAGTTGCTGCAGGGTAAGGACTCTGTGTCAGGACTGGTCGTAAAGCATCGCCGCTAGCACCGCCACCCGAAATTCTGCGCATCACGAGGAAGCCATGGCCGAAGCAACCAAGATCGCCGACTACAACGCAAACGACCTGATCAAGCTGGAAGGCCTTGAGGCCATCCGCAAGCGCCCCGACATGTACATCGGCGGGCGCGACGCCAGCGGTCTGCACCACCTCGTGTACGAAATCGTGGCCAACAGCGTGGACGAAGCGCTGGCCGGCCGCTGCAGTGTGATCACCGTTGAGTTTCTGGCCGACGGCAGCTGCGCGGTCACGGACGACGGCCACGGCATCCCGGTTGGCATGAATGAGCAGATGAAAATGCCCGGCGTCGAAGCCGTGCTGACGCAGATGCACATGGGCGGCAAGTTCGAAGGCAAGGCGTACAACACCGCGGGTGGTCTGCACGGCATCGGCCTGAAGGCTGTGAACGCGTGCAGCGACTGGACCAAAGTGACGGTGTGGCAGGGCGGCAAGGAACACGTGATCGAGTTTTCGCGCGGCAAACGCACCCAAGCGTTGAAGGCAATCGGCCCCGCAGACAAGACCGGCACCAAGGTTCACTTCCTGCCCGACGCGACCATCTTCGAAACCATCGACTTCAAGTACCCCGCCGTGGCCACACGCCTGCGCGAGTTGGCGTTTTTGGCCAAGGGCCTGACGATCCGCCTGCACGACCACCGTGGCGAAGGCAAGGAAGAGATCTTCCACTTCGAACACGGGATCAAAGAGTTCGTGGCTTGGCACAACCGCAACAAGACGAAGATCAACGACGACGTCGCCTACGTCCAGAAGACCATGAATGTCGGCCAGCCCGACGAAGTTGACGTGGAAGCTGCGTGGCAGTGGTGCGATGGCGAAGGCGAGCAGCCGCCCCAGACGTATGGCAACTACATCAACAACCCCTTTGGCGGTACGCACCTGACGGGCTTCCGCAAGGGCCTCACGCGTGGCCTGTCGCGCTACATCAAGCGCTACATCGAGAACAAGGGCAAGAACAACAAGAACCTGGTTGAGCCCAGCGGCGACGACTTCCGCGAAGGCCTGTACGCCGTCATCAGCGTCAAGGTCAAGAACCCGCAGTTCGAAGGCCAGACCAAAGTGCGCCTGCTGAACCGCGAAGTCGAAGGCGCCGTGGACACCGTCGTGGCCGAGGCGATGGAAACGTTCCTTGAGGAACACCCCAAGGCCGCGGAACGCATCTGCGAACACGCGCTGCTTGCCGCGCGCGCCCGTGAGGCCGCCCGCAAGGCCCGCGAAGTCGTGCGCAAGGGCGCCTTGCAGACGGGCTTTCTTGCCAGCAAACTCGCCGACTGCCTGACCAAGAACAAAGACGAAGCTGAGCTGTACATCGTCGAAGGTGACTCAGCCGGTGGCAGCGCCAAGCAGGGCCGCGAGCGCACCTTCCAGGCGATTCTGCCGCTGCGCGGCAAAATCCTGAACGTCGAAAAGGCCACGCTGGCCAAGATGCTTCAGCACACGGAAATCCAGAACCTGATCGCGAGCATCGGTACCGGCATCGGCACCGAAGAGCCCAGCAAGGGCGGCTTTGACATCAGCAAGCTGCGCTACGGCAAGATCATCATCATGACTGACGCCGACGTGGACGGCAGCCACATCCGCACGCTGCTGCTGACGTTCTTCTATCGCCAGCTTTCGCAGCTGATTGACTCGGGCAACATCTTCGTCGCGCAGCCGCCGCTGTACAAACTCACGCGCAAGAAGCAGCAAGAGTACGTGCGCAGCGACCGCGAAATGAACGACACCCTGATGCGCATGGGCATCGAAGGCAGCAGCATGCGCATTCCCAAAGAGCTCAAGATCGGCGCCGCCGGCCGCGAGATGACGGGCGCGCAGATGCGCAGCGAAATCTTCGAGCGTCTGATCAAGCTGGAAGAACTTGCTGCCAAGGTCGCGCGCAAGGGCGTGAACCCGGTGCGCTACTTCGCGCAGTACAACCCCGAGAAGCACACCATGCCGGTGAACGTCGTGTTCAGCGAAGACAAGGCCCACTACTTCCACGACCATCAGGAAGCTGAGCTCAACAAGTTCATCAAAGCGCGCCTCGACAAGGGCTTTGAAGTGCTCAGCCCGGCCGAAATCGGCAGCCGCGAAACCAGCCTGGCCGGCTTCGACATCGGCAAGGCGGAAGAACGTATCGACCTGTCGGACCTCGCGCCGCAGATTGCCGACGTGATCCAGCAGCTTGAAGTGCGGGGCTTCCCGGCCTGGACCATCAACGGCCGCGAGAACCAGGCCGAGCAATTCGTGGTGACCTTCGACGAAGACGAACCGGTCAACTGCATCAGCCTGAACGAAGTGCTGGCCAAGGTGCGCGAGCACGGCCGCAAGGGCATCAGCATCCAGCGTTACAAGGGTCTGGGCGAAATGAACGCCGATGAGCTGTGGGAAACCACCATGGACCCCAAGAACCGCGTGCTGATGCGCGTGACGAATGAGGCCGCCGAAGCCGCCGAGGAAATGTTCACGATCCTGATGGGCGACCAGGTCGAGCCGCGCCGCCAGTTCATCGAACGCCACGCGCTGGAAGTGAAGAACCTGGACATCTAGAGCCCCGCCCGAAAGGGCGGGGACACGCGAGCGTGCTCGTGTGAACTCACACTCCTGTCGGTGCGAAGTGGCGTGCGCTTCCGGCGCTTGCGTGACCCCATGCGCAGCAAGGGACAGGTCCCTAGGCGTCTCCAACTGCGTGACGCGAAGATCGCAAAGAAACGCGAAGTATTGCGCGCATCGTGCCGATCACAGATGCGGAGGCTCAATGCGCCACGGAATGGTGATTCTGCTCGTGCTGTTCATCGCTGGCTGCCACCAGGACGAGCCTGCACGAAGTTCCGTCGCGGTTGAAGAACAGCATTCGACAACGCCTGCGTTGGACATGGATTCAATTCGGGCAGCGATCGAGGCCGCGAACAACAGAAACTACTTGCCGACGGGCAATGCCCCGGACTACCTGCCCATTGATACGGTCTGGCCGCTCGCCGGAAGCGACGAGCTATTCATCGCCTACGAACGATGGTGGGGAGACAGCGCGCCCGACGGCTGTCTGTTGATTGCGCGCGTTCGGGATGGCGAGGCCGACATCATCGGTGGTTTTGCCAGCGACCAGTACAGCTTCCCGGTACGAGTGCAGTCGCGGCCGGCCGTGAACGGCCAGGGCGTGTGGATCGAAGTCGAGCGCAGTACCCGTCGCGGCAGCCACTGGTTCGAAATTCACTCATTCGACGGTCGGGACACCCGTGAGCTGTTTTGCGGCAAGTCATGGTCCCCAGAAGTGGAACCTCCGACGCACTGCTACCCACGAATCGATGGTGACCGGTGGTCGGACCTGCAACTGACTTACTACGGGGCACTTAAGACGCACCATTTGCAGTTCACCTGGGATCCGCAGCAGTGTGTGTTTCGGGCAGGTTGATGCCGCAAGTCAAAGCCTTCGCTTTGCCGTTCTTCGCGTGACTTCGCGATCTTCGCGTCAGCCGTTGAGACCGGCCCGCAGCCAATCGCATCGGGTGGTCATTCAATTGGGGCACTGGCCTGTGTTGGCGCGGGCTACTTGAACCAGCGTTCGGTTACTTCGAACTCGTTGTGGCTGGCGGCGATTGATTTCAGGTCCGCGTCCACCATCAGGTCCACGAGGGCGTGGAACTTTGTGGCGGCCTGCCAGCCCAAGCCAGCTTTGGCGAAGCTTGCGTTGCCTTGCAGCTCGTCTACTTCGGTGGGGCGGTTGTAGCGTGGGTCGATTTCCACGTGCTGCTTCCAGTCCAGCCCTGCGCGGGCAAAAGCGTACCCGACCAGCTCTTGTACTGAATGCGTCTCGCCCGTGGCCAGCACGTAATCGACTGGCTTGTCCTGCTGCAGCATGCGCCACATGCCTTCGACGTATTCGGGCGCGAAGCCCCAGTCGCGGCGCGCTTCGAGGTTGCCCAGATACAGCTTGTCCTGCCTGCCGTGCTTGATCGCGGCCACGGCGCGCGTCACTTTGCGCGTCACGAACGTTGCGCCACGACGCGGGCTTTCGTGGTTGAACAGGATGCCGCTGACAGCAAACGTGCCATAGGCCTCACGATAGTTGCGCACCAGGTGATGCGCGAACAGCTTGGCAATGCCGTAGGGGCTGCGCGGCGCGAACACCGTCGATTCCGACTGCGGGGCCGGCGTGCTGCCGAACATTTCGCTGCTGCCGGCCTGGTAAAAGCGCGCTTCGGGGCAGGCGGCGCGCACGCTTTCGAGCAGCCGCACCACACCCAGCGCATCGACATCGGCGGTGTACTCGGGCGTTTCGAAGCTTACCTTCACGTGGGCCTGTGCGGCGAGGTTATAGACTTCGTCCGGCCGCGTTTCGGCCAGCAGCGTGTGCAGGCGCGCGCCGTCGGTCATGTCGCCGTACAGCAGGCGCAGCCGGTAGCCGCTTACGTGCGGGTCCTGGTACAGGTGATTGATGCGCGCGGTGTTGAAAGTGCTGCTGCGGCGGATCAGGCCATAGACCGTGTAGCCCTTGGACAGCAGCAGCTCAGCCAGATAGCTGCCGTCCTGGCCCGTGATCCCGGTGATGAATGCCGTCTTTGCCATGCGGCCACGCTAGGCACAGGGGCGCAAATTGGCAACGGCTCGCCCGCGGCCCGCCTCACCACTATGCTGGCGCCATGCCGCGCCTCACTATGTTGCTGCCGCACTACCCGCCCGATGTGGCCGCCGACGGCCAGTTGTTCAGCCTGCTGGCGCGCGAGCTGGTGAAGTCGGGCGTGCAGGTGCGCGTATTGACATGGCGGCCGCGCTATCAAGGTGCGAGTGCATCTGCGCCCGGCCGCGAGTTGGTCGATGGTGTGGACGTGCGCCGCTGCTGGGCCCCGCGCACCGGCAAGTCAATGCTGGGGCGGGCCTTTGCGGCCTGGTGGCTGTCGTGTACAGGCTTGTTGCGCGCGCTGTTTTCGAGCGGGACGCTGCTGATCCCGAGCAGCCCGCCGACGCTGGGCCTGGTCGGCTGGTGGCTGTCGTGGCTGGGGCGGCGCTACATATACGTTCTGCACGACATTCACCCTGAGTTGGGCATTGCACTGGGGCGCATGAAGCCCGGGCTGCTGGCCGGCGTGCTGCGCTTTGTGCAACGACGGAATCTCGCGCGCGGCCTGACTGTCGCGATCACAGAAGGCATGGCCGCCAAGGCGCGTGATCTGCAACCGGCCACGCGGGCGACAGTGATTGAGAACTGGGTCGATACGCAGGCGATAACGCCCCTCGCGAAGGCGGATTCAGCCTTCGCGCGCGCACACGGCTTGCTTGACCGGTTCACGTTGCAATACTCGGGCAACCTCGGCCTGTTGCACCCGCTGGGCGGCCTGACCCGGGCGATGAAACTATTGCCCGAGGTGGCCCTGTGCTACATCGGCCGCGGCGCGCGGCTGGATGACACCAAGGCTGAAGCCGCAGACAGCGAGAACGTGCGCTTCTTCGACTATCAGCCGCTTGAGAGGCTTGCCGACAGCCTTGCCGCCTGCGATGTGGCCGTGGTCGCGCTTGAGCCCGGTGCGGACCAGCTGGCGATGCCAAGCAAGCTGACGGGCATTCTCGCGGCCGGCCGCCCGGTGCTGGTGCTCGCGCCGGAAAGTTCGGAGCTCGCGCAACTGGTGCAGCAGCACGGCTGCGGCGTGGTCGTCAGCGACTTCGACAACCCGCAGGCCGTTGCGGCCGCGATCAGCAAACTGCAACAGGACGCAACAGCGTGCACCACCATGGCGCAAAAGGCCCGCGCACTCGCCGAGGACAGGTTCAGCCTCGAGCGCGCCACGGGCCTGTATAGGGGGCTGCTGAACTAAAGACTAGTTGCGCGTGTTACGGCGCAGCATCCACATCCATGCGCCCGCGCTGGCGGCGGCAATTGTGGCGCAGGCGGCGACGATCAGCCAAGTCAGCAGCGGTGCGCGGCGTTCCGGAGGCGCGGCAAGCTCGCCGCGGAACCACTCGTAGGCATCGGGACCGAAGGCTTGCAGGCCCGCGAACCAGGCTTCTACGCGGCGGTCCATGCGGTGGCTGTCGCAGCCGAGCCCTAGTGCCATCACCGGCGGCGGTTCAGCGCCGAACACGGCGCGATAGTCCGAGGCGATATCGCGGACTTCATCGCGCCACTGTCCGGCCTCATCGGCCGGAGTGCGCAGGTTGATCACCACGATGCGGCCCTCGCCAAACGCCGCGTCTACGGCCTCATTGCTGCCGATGCTTCCGCCGTAGGTGTAGCAGATGGCCCGCGATGGCGGCGTGAAGCCCGTGGCGGCCTCAACCTGTTTGCGCCAGTTCAGCGCGACCGGGCCAGCGTCTTTCCAGCCGTGGTCGAAACCGACAAGCAGCCGGGCAGGAAAGTTGTCGAACTCGGGCGAGAGCGGCGAAGAGCCTTGAAGCAAGTCGCTGACTTTCCAGCGCCATGCAAGCAGCGGCTCGGCGCGCGGGTCGTAGCGTTCGGCCTTCCAGATCAGCCCGGCACTGCGGTCGCTGACCAGGTGCATCGCGCCGTCCGAGGCGGCGAATTGCAGGTTCGTGATCGATCCTTTGACGTTGTACAACTTCCAGGCGGCTGCTTCGCTGAACGCGTCGAGCACGCGGCCGGTGGGAGCCTCGCCGCGTTCGACCCGTGGCGGCGGCTGCACCGCATGGCGCGATTGCTGGGTGCTGCACCCTGCTAACAGCAGAATCAGGATCGGCCAGAAGCGCATGGGGCCGAGTCTAGCACCGGCGAGCCCTGCGGCAGCACTTGGGCCAGATAGCGCAACAGGTTGCCGCCGAAAACAGCGTCAATCTCTGGCTCGCGCAGGCCGCGCGAGGCAAGCGCCGCCCGCAGGTTCGGAAGATCGCCCACATGGCGCAGGTCGGTGCAGGTGTCGGCGAAGCCGTCAAAGTCGCCACCCAGGCCGACGTGAGCCATGCCGCAGACGTTGATCGCGTGGGCGATGTGCGCGGCCACGTCGTCGCAGCTTGCGGCCGGGTCAGCGCCGGGCATGAGGTGGCCGGGGTAGAAGTCGATCCCGACGAATCCGCCGCGCTGCGCAATGGCGCGCAGCATCGCGTCGTCGGCGTTGCGGGTGATCGGCACCAGCGCGTATGCGCCCACGTGGGTGATGATCGGCGGGCATTTCGTGAGCGCCATGACTTCATCGAAAGCCGGCCGCGGCAGGTGCGCGCAATCGACCGCGATGCCAAGTTCATCCATACGGGTGACGAGTTCCCGGCCGAATTCGGTCAGGCCCCGCCGGGGTTCGGCGACGCCGCAGCCGTCGGCGACTTCGTTGGCGTGGTTGTGCGTCAGGCCAATGCCGCGCACGCCCAGCCGGAAGAAATCATCCAGCAGGGCGATTTCGCCCCGCAGAGGCGACGCGCCCTCAAGCCACGGGATCAGCCCAATGCAGCCGTCCGGCGCAAGCTCACTGGCGTTGGCAACCAGCCGGAATGTCTGCGGAAAGCGCGTAACGTACTCGTGGATCGTGCCCAGAATACGCAGCGAGAAAGTCTCGGCGGCGTGCCCCGAATAATGTTTGGGCGTAAACACCGAGCAGCACTGCAACACCTGCCCGACGTCGCGCATGCGCGGCACGTTGACGTGCAAGCCGCCATCGCGCGCGAAAGGGTCCAGCCCCTCCAGGGCAACGCGAAAGAAGGTGTCGGCATGGGCATCGGCGTACATCGGCAACCCCGGGCAAGGACCCACAATTTGATCGGCATTCGGGTGGCCTGCACTGTAGCCGCGACGCCGCCCGCGCCTATAATCCCGCCCATGCTGAGACTTCTGCTGATTGCGCTGGTGCTTGTCTCCCCGCTGATGGCGCAGGAAACCACCGCCGACGCTGTCCCGGTCCGTACTGACTTCGAACTGACGGTGCAGGGCGGCATCAACGACGTGGTCGTCGCGCCGTGGGGGAGGCTTGCGGTGCAGGTGCGCAAGAACATCCCGGCCGCGTTTGTCGGTCGCGTCACGGTGGAAGTCAGCGAGTACGCGGGCAGCGGCGGCCGTCGCCGCGGGCCCTCAGTGAACATGACGCAGGTCGTGCTGCACGCTGACGTGAACCTTGAAGAAGGCCTGGCCACCCGCGCGCTGGAGTTTGACGTGCCGGCGTTTGCCGGTTCGGTGAACGTGACCGTCAAGCTGGAGCGTCAGGTCACCGGCCAGTTCTATGAGCCCGTGACGGCCGAGCAGTGGTCGGCGCCCACACTGGGCGGCGGGGCGCAGCTTGTGGCCTTCATCAGCAAAAGCCGGCTGGCTGCGGCGCAGGGCTACTTTTTCTTTCAGGCAGTCGAGTTGCCCTACCAGCACGTGCCGACCAGTTGGAAGCCGCTGGCCGGCTTTGCCGCCATTGTGCTGAATGACGACCGCCTCAGCCGCGAGCAATACAGCGCGCTGATTGACTACCTTACAGCCGGCGGAACGATCATCCTTTCGCCGACGGCCGCAAGCTCATTCAACCCCGAGACGCTGGCGGGGCGCCTGCTGAAGATCCCGGCGAACACCGCCTCGGGCCAGCGCGCGCTGTCGGACTACCCGTTCCTGATGGAACAACTGATGGAAAGCGGCATCGGGGCGCCGCGCATGGGCATGGAGTTCCCGGGTGAAACCCAGCCTTCCGAAGGCACTCCGCGTGAACCCGGAACCGAACCAGGAACCGAACCCGCCCCTGGATATGGTGAAGAAGGCAAGTTTGTGCCGGCGTTGCCGTCGCCTGGCGCGTCATTGCTGGTATGGAAAGACGGCGGCCGCGCGCGCCCGTTGCCGGGGTTTGAAGGGCTGGCAAGCATCGCGCGCGTGGGTGCCGGCAACCTGGTGCTGATCCACACGGACATCTCGCGCGAGCCCTTGGCCAGCGACAACGCGCCGACGCACCCGTGCGTTCAATTGCTGGCGCGGCTTTTCCAGGACACCGCGCGTCGATCCAGCCAGTCGCCGGCGGCATGGTTCATGGATGGTGAGTTGCGCGATCGCGTGGATATCGCCGGGCGGCGCATTCCCGGCCGCGGAATCATGGTGTTCGTGCTGCTGGGTTATGTGGTGCTTGCCGGCGTCGGGATGTTCCTGCTGGCGCGCAAACTCAAGCGGCCGGAACTTTACCCGGCGGCGCTGCTGGTGGCGGCACTGGTCAGCGTGGGGTTGGTGTTTTCGCTGGGTGCCGTGTTCAAGCGCACCGGCGACCGCGTGCAGGCCGTGCGCGTTGTGGTCAGCGACGAAACGACCGAGCGCAACACCGTGTTCACGCTGGGGTGTTCGTACGTGGTTGACGGGACGACCTACCGTTTCACGACGCCGGAGCGCGCGGGGCACATGCCGCTTTCGTCGACCCGCGAAAGTTACGGCGTAGCCTTCAGCCCGATGAGTTACGTGGCCACGCAACAGGGTGGCGACACGAACCAGGAGCTGACCGGGCTTGATCGCTGGCAGAATGTCTTCTTCAACCAGCGCGCGCCGGGCGCCGTGGAAGGCCTGCGTGTGAATGTGCGGTCGTTTGCGGGTGGCATTGAAGTGCAAAACCTGTCGCCGCATGCCCTGCGGGGGTGCGTGATGGTGATCGGCGGTGCTTCGCCGGAGTGGCATTACGTCGCCACGATCGGCGCCGCGGGCAGTGGCGACGACAAACCCACCTTCAGCCAAAGCACCTCAGCCCCGCCGTCAGTAGCGACGTTGGCCGAGCAACTGGCCGATGACGTGGGTGACGACTTCGCCCGGGCTGTGATGCTGCAGCTGTACAACCTGGATCCGGGCAACGACCTGCTGGTCGCCAAATCCTACCCGGAGCTTGCAACCGCATTGAGCGTCATGGGCATGATGCCCGGCGAGGGCGAGTTCCTGCTGATCGCACTGCTGCCCGACGACGCGCTGGACAAGGCCGGGCTGGGCACCCGCGACGTGGACCCGGACGACATCCGGCAGGTCAACCTGTGGATGATCCGCGGCGGTGTCGAGAATCGATAGCGCGGGACTCAGTTGCACCCTTCGTGCGTTATCGCTCAGGACCGGGTTGGAAGGTGCCGTGTGCGCGCGCTTCTGCTGATGCTTGTGCTTTCTTCAGTCATGCCGCTTGCGGCCCGCGACCTGCACGTTGAGTCCATGGGTGCATCCGACGCCACGGTGGCGCGTCTCACCGCGCGCGTGGATGAGGCCTTTGAGGTCATCCACAAGAAAACCGGCCTGCGCGACGATGGCCCCGTGTACCTGGTGATTGTGGGCTCAGGCGCGCAGTTCGCCCGTGTGGCCGCGCAGGACGGCGTTGGCATGCACGCCGAAAGTGTGCTGGGTTACGCGATGCCGGCCTCGCGCCGCGTCGTGATCAACCTGAGCGGGATTGCCGACCGGCAACTGGAGCCGATTGGCGTGCTGCGCCACGAGATGGCGCACCTGGTGCTGGGCAGTGCCTTGCGTGCACAGCGGCCGCTGTGGTTTGAAGAAGGCGTGGCCCAGTACATCGAAAGCGTCGCGTTGAACGAGTTGCGCGAAAACGCCGGCATGACGCTGGATGATTACACCGACTTCGCCGACCTGGATTCCGCGCTGCGCCACGAGGCCCGCGCCGGGGCCGCATACGCTGAAGCGCGCGAAGTCATCAACCTGATGGTGAAGCGCCACGGCGCCGAGAAGTTTCGCGCGTTTTTGCAAGCACTGACGCAGCCCGGCGCTGACTTTGCGCGCGAGTTCGAAGTCGTGACCGGCGAGCCCGTGAGCGCGTTTGAGGCGGCATGGCTCGAGAAGCGCAAATCGGAATCAACTGAGCGCTGGTTCGCATGGCTGGGTGCGACATGGTGGATCTGGCTGTTCGGCATCACGGGTCTGATCGCGGTGGGGGCGGTGCTGCTGCGGCGGCAGCGTGGCAAGAGCCAACTGGCCGTTTGGGAAGACCATGAAAAGCACTACCCGGGCGACCCGGAATGGTCCTACCACGAACCCGAAAACGAAGAAAGCTACGCACCCGAAGAAGACGGCGACGACTGGAAGCGCCGCTAGAACTCTTCTTCCTCTTCCTCTGAGTTGCCTTCGAGATCTTTCTCGATGGTCTTGATGCGCTCGTTGTCTGGATCCAACAGGCGCGCCCTTTCCAGCGCTTCTTTGCACTTCTCTTTGTTCTCGGCCTGCATCCACGTGGCTGCGATGTCGAGAATCGCGTTCACTTCGGCGGCCAGTGCCTCGTCGGGCGTTTCGCCGCGGGCCATGCGCCGCGTGTATTCAAAGTGCTTCACGGCCTCGTCCCACTTCTTCAGGCGGCGCAGTGCCATGGCGCGCGCGCGGTGCAGGCCTGCATCCAGCGGGGCCACGTTCAGCGCCTGGTAGGCCATATCGGCCAGCTTTTCCCAGTTGCGGCCGGGGTCGTACACGTTCTGGATCAGCCACTGGCGGATCTGCAGGTTGTTTTCATCGACGCTCATCCACTTTTCGGCGGCTTCGACGGCGTCCTTCTGCTGGCCGCGAGACATGTAGTACTGGTACATCAGCGCGTAGGGTTGCGGGTTTTCGGGGAACGCGCGGTTAGCCTCACGCACCCAGTGCAGGTACATGTCGGCGTTCTGCGCCCGCTGCGCGAATTGCGCCAGCATCAGGAAGGTCTGGAAGTCCTCAAGCCCGCGGCCGATTGCCACTTCAATGTGCTGCTGCACTTTGGCGTTGCGTTCGGCATCGCGCATGCCCTCATCCATACGCGCCAGCATGGCCATGGTGTAGTGAAAGCGGGCACCGTCGGGGCCCATGCTTTTCTCGGCGCCCTTGACGCGGGCCAGGCCCAGGAAAGTCTCGGCGTCGATCTTGCTGCCGCGCTGCGCGTAGCCCAGCGCCAACTCAACCAGGTCGTTGACATCCGATTCGCCGTCTTCGTACTTGAAGTACAGCGCGTCCATGCGCTTTTGGCTTACGCGCGGCACCATGCGCAGGTGCGCGATGCGTTCGTTGGCGACGTAGTCTTTGAAGCCCTTGTCGAACTGTTCGGGCTCAAGCTTCAGGCAGGCGCGGAACACCTCTTCTGGCGTCTTCTTTTGCCCGAACATCTCAATCATCTTGCGTACGTTGCTGAGGCCGCCGAGCTTTTTGTCGATGTACTCAAGCATCACGTTGCCGAGGTAGTAGGCGAACAGGATCTTGCTGCCGTCGCGGAACCATTCGTTGAAGGTCTTGACCGGCGGGATGTCGTCCATGTGGTAGTGCATGAACAACTGGTCTTCCATGTGGCGCTCCCACTCGGGGCGGGTGCGCTTTTCTTCGTAGACGCTGCAGCCTTCCGCCAGCCAGCGCGGGATCTGGCCGTTGCTGATCTGCAGCTGGAACACGTGGTCCATTTCGTGCACCAGCGTGCTGCGCCAGTTGTAGCTGCCCGCCGGCCTGGCACTGGGGCTGTCCAGCGTGATCAGCTGGCCGAAGCAGGCGCCCAAAGCGGGCAGGCCGGTGATGCCGACGGTGCGCACTTCAAAGTCTTCGTGGCGGTGGAAGGCTTCAACCACGATCGGCTTGCGCGGCTCGAAGTCGTACTTCTTGGCCTGCGATTCCCAGGCTTCGTCCAAAGCCTCAAGGTACATCGGCACCATCACGGCTGATTCGGACTTGTGCACCAGCAGGCGCCAGCGGCCGTTGTCGGAAACCACGCGCTCGAAGTTCTTGTAGCTGTCGAGAAGTGTCAGCAGGTTGAGCGTTTGCAGGTTGTTGCGAAGCGGGTCTTTGTCGAGCGCGGTCTTGAGTGACGACTTGCCCAGCACGTCGTCGCCGAAGTTCATCGCCGCCATGCCCTGGCCCTTGTAGGCGGTCCAGTGCTCGGGGTTGCACTCCAGCGCCTTGGCGTACAGCGGCAGCGCTTCGACATACCGGAAACGATCGCTGAGACCATCGGCGATGATCTCATAGAACCGCGCGGGCTTGGGATTGACCTGCAGCATCGCCTTTTCGACTTCAGCGTACAGGTCGGCATTGCCCAGCGTGGCCGCGTGCAGGGCCTTGGCACCCAGTGCCTCGGCGTGTACCGGGTTGGTCTTCAGCGCGCGTTCGTAGTCTTTGCGGGCTTCATCGTACTGGTCGGTGTAGAGGTACTTGATCGCGCGCAGCGTCAGGATTTCCGGGTGGTCGGGGTTTGTCTTGAGCGCTTCATCCAGCTGCTTCATGCCGCCGCCCATGTTCCAGCGGAAGAAATAGGCCTCAGCCAGGCGCAGCTTCAGGTCAGGCGCGAAGGGGTTGTGCTTCAGGTACAGCTCGGAGTAATTGACACGGCTGCTGCTGTCGTGGTTTTGCTCAAGGTACAGGCGCGCCATCCAGCCGTTGGTCCGCTGGTGGTACTCGTCGGCGATCAGGGCGTTGCCCCAGCAATCGTTGGCGTCATGCAGGCGGTTCAGCCAAAAGTAGGCCTCACCGGCGCTGCACCAGAGGTCCGCCAATGCCGGCTGGCGGCCCAGCGCCTTGTCGATCTTCATCACGTTGGCGCGCAGCGCGCCGACGACCTGGCGCACGGAGTCGTACTCAAGCTTCGCCGCGTCGTACATGCCGCGCAGGCGGTACACGTGCCCCTTCAGCACGTGGCCGTCGACGGCCCCGGCAATCACTTCGGTGCGGCCCGCGCCATCTTTGGCTTCGGCAGCGGCGTTCTCGACCAGCAGCTTGCCGGTGGCTTCGGCGGCGGCGTAGTCGCCGACCATGACTTGCAGGCGACCGAGCAGCGCCAGCGTCGCGGGCTCAACGGCGGTGCCGACGGCCTTGATGCAGGTTTCGAGGCCCTTGATTGCGACCTTGTAGTCGCCGGTCTGGGCGTTGGTTTCGGCCAAACCGCGCGCACCGGCCTGGTGCGTGGGCATTTCCTTTACGACCTTGCGGTACTCGGAGCGGGCGGTCTTGTAGCGCCCTAGGTCAAGCGCCTGTTCAGCATCGGCCAGCCAGGAATCGACTGTGTCGGCACGCTCTTCATCATCTTCGCCGTCATCCCCGCCAGCGGCATTGGCCTGCAGCGAAGACACCCGGTATTGCGGATGCGGCTCAGCGGCGGTGACGGCGTCAGCCGAGATGGCAAGCAGCAGAATCAGCAGATAGCGCATGTAAACCTCAGGCAATGGTCGCGCCGCGCCCCGCGGCCTTCTTACTTTACGTCTTGCGGGCCGATTGGGTTCAGGAAATCGGGGCTTCGGGGCACGCCTGCACAGCACACTGGTCACAGGGGCCGGACCCTCTAAACTGTCGCATCGATTCAAGCGGCGGGGGCACACTGTGGGCGAGCACGACAACGACCAGGGGCCCGTAGAGGGCCAGAAGACAACCGCGACAACCCTGCCCTGCGGCCAGTGCGGTGCAGAGCTTGAGTTCAAACCCGGCGCCCGCGAGCTCAAGTGCGGCTACTGCGGCCACAGCCAGACGATTGACGTGAAGGAAGGCGCGGCCGTCATTGAGTACGACCTCAATGACGCCATCGCGCGCTATCTCGGTCGCACGCAGCGCGTGGACCCGGCCGGCAAACGCGAAATCAAGTGCCAGGATTGCGGTGCCGACATCGTGGTTGCGGCCGGCGCACAGACCGCGCGCTGCGATTACTGCGGCGGCAAGCGCATCATCGAAGAAGAGTTGCCGCCCGACGTGCTGCAGCCTGAAAGCATCATGCCGTTTGCGTTTGCGGCTGCCGACGGCGTCGAGAAGTTCCGCAAATGGCTGGCCGGCAGCGGGTTCTTTGGCCGTCTTTTCGTGAAGCTGTTCCGGCCCGGGGCGTTGCAACAGCGCGCCAACGTGCAGGACCTGCACGGGATCTACGTGCCGTTCTGGACCTATGACTCGCACGCACACAGCCGCTGGACGGCACAGGCGGGCTATTACTACTACGTCACCGAAAGTTACACCGACAGCCAGGGCAAGCGCCGTACGCGCCAAGTGCGCAAGATTCGCTGGGTGTGGACTAACGGCCAGCGCCGCGACTTCTTCGACGACTGGCTGGTGTGCGCCAGCCGCCAGTTCTACCAGGGCGACCTGCAGAAACTGATGAAGAAGATTGAGCCCTTCCCCACAAAGGCGCTGATTCCCTACGACGCCAAGTACCTGGCCGGTTTCCGGGCTGAGCGCTACAGCATTGACTTGAAGGCAGGCTGGGAACTCGCGCGCAACGGCATGCAGGCGGAGCTGTACGCCCGCTGTGGCCGCGACGTGCCCGGAGACACCCACCGCTATCTCGAAGTGCGCAGCACCTACTTCGGCCAAAGTTTCAAGCACGCGCTGCTGCCGGTGTACGTGATGGCGTACCAGTTCCAGAACAAGCAATACAACGTTCTGATCAACGGCAGCACCGGTGAAGTGCAGGGCGCGGCCCCGATCAGCTGGATCAAGGTGCTTATTTTCAGCTTGGTCGTGGCGGCAATCATCGGCGGCGCGGTGGCGCTTTTCATGATCTATGGCCAGCCCGCGAGTACGCCAAGGCCGGACCCCCAGCCGCAGCAACAAAACCAGCAATCGGCTGCCCCCGCATCGTGGGACTACGACTTTGACGTGTTGCGAGATGGGCGGCTGGAAGGCTGGAAGGTTACGCTGAAGTTCAATGGTCGCGATGATGCGGATCGGGCAGCCAACTACCGAGACTTCATCGATAACGGCGGCATGGCGCAGCATGAACCGGAACTGGCCGACATCGTAATGAACCAGGCCCAGTTCAACACGACGGCGGCCACGCGGCTGATCGGTCAGTACCTGGCAACCCACAAGTGGAACGACAACCCGCGCTTTGCGGACGTGTCGGTCCGAAGGCGCTGATGCAGGAGCACTCGTTGCGAACGGTGGCGGCAAGCTTGCTGGTGCTGATCGTGCTGCAAGCCATGGTGCTTGCCGACGAAGTCGTGAAGCTGACGCCCGCGCCGGACAAGGCGCATCGCTATATCACCACCGAAACCGTCACCGTGGACACCGCGCTGCGGCTTGATGTGCCGCGCCCCGACGGCGGCACGGATACCGTTTCAGGCTCAGCCACCGACAAGCACGTCTACGTGATCGCGCGCGAGCCGCTACTGCTTGATGCCCAGGGCAGTCTGTTGAAGCAGCGCGTCGAGTTCACGAAGCACGAGTTGACGCAATCGCGCGTCAAACCCGGCGAGACCGCATCCGAGCAGACCTATGCAGGTGAAGGCCCGCTGCAGGGCGCGGCCTACGACGAGGAATGGAAGGGCGAGTTCTTCCAGCGCCGCGTTACGCGCCAGCCCACCACCAGCCTCGGCCCCAACCCGCTGGAGCTGCGCCAGGAGCTGGATGTTCGCAACAAGCGCGGCCACCCGCTGCTGACCGCTGAGCCCGTGGCCGTGGGCGCAACCTGGAAGCCCGACACGGCCGAACTTGGCCGGCAACTGCTGCGTTTCGGCCGCAAGGGCAAGCTCGAGCCCGAGTTCACGGCGGAAGGCAAACTGACCAAGCTGGAGGGCGGCCTGGCCACCGTCGAAGTATCGATCGAGGTCAAAAACCTGCTGCCCCTGGATTCGCTGAGTGGTGCCGAGTGGCGCGAAGGCACGAAGTTGACCCTGACCATGCAGGCAACGCTGGTGTTTGACGTGGAAGGGCGGTTCGTGCGAAGTGTGGAAAGCACGATCACGGCCAAGGTCACGGGCGACCTTTTCCGCGACGGGCAATGGCTGGGCGCCAGCGCTACCACCACGCACCGGACGGTTTCTGACACCGTCCGCGAGGCCAATCCGGCCCCAAAGCCCGACGACAAACCCGACGAACAACGTTAGCGGGCCCGTAGCCCATTGAGCGGTGAGGCGGCATAATGGACCCTTCGGCGCCAGGGAAACGCATGAGCCAGTCACAACACACAGACCCCATCATCGGCCAGAAGTTCGGCAACGTCGTCGCGCAAAGCATTCTCGGCCGCGGCGGCATGGGTGCTGTGTACCTGGGCTATCACCCCGGCCTCGACATGAAGGTCGCGATCAAGCTGCTGCCTGACCTGTTCGTGGGCAAGCGCGAGATGGTCGAGCGCTTCCTGCGCGAAGCCCGCGTCAGCGGCCGCCTGCAACACGCCAACATTGTGCGCACCCTCGACGTCGGCCAAGACCACGGCGTGTATTACCTGGTCATGGAGTACGTCGAAGGCGTGGACGCACAGCGCCTGCTCGACAAGGAAGGCCGCTTCAGCCCGATGCGCGCCGTGAACATCGCCGGCTTCGTCGCCCGAGCTTTGGGCGAAGCCCATGAGCAAGGCATCATGCACCGCGACGTGAAGCCCGCAAACATCCTGATCGCGCGCGACGGCAAGGTGAAAGTCACGGACTTCGGCCTGGCGCGCAGCATCACCAACACAGCGGCCGCGTTGACGCTGAGCAATCAGGTGGTTGGCACGCCGAACTACATGGCACCGGAGCAGATCAAGAGCATGGACGTTGACGCCCGCGTGGACATCTACGCGCTGGGCATGACCTTCTGGCAGTTCATCACCGGCCGCCTGCCTTTCGACGGGCCGACGCCGATGGCGGTGCTGCTGAACGTCGTCAACGAAACTCTTGAGATGCCCGACGAGTTCTTCAAGCCGCTGCCCAAGGAACTGCGCGAGGCCATCGTGGCCATGACCGCCAAAGACCCGCGCCGCCGCCTGCCCAACATTGCGGCCGTACTTGCGGTTCTCAAGAAGGCCCGCGACGCGCTGCGGGCCGCCGGCCTGGACAGCACCGCGCCGATGGGCGGGGCCGCGCGTTCAAGCAGCCCGGCGGTGAAGGACCCCACAAGCGGCTTCAACCCGCGCGGCACGACAATGGCGACACAGTTCCAGTTGCCTACAGACTCGGCCGGCTACACGAAGCCGCTGGGAGCACCGCCCCGCAAGCCGCCTGCTAAGTAGAGGGCAGGTTTCTTAGGTTGTAGGGTTCAGGTTGTGGGTTGTAGGGCGTGGTTTCGGATGATGGATCGAGAAGGGGAGCCTTTCGGCTCCCCCTGCTTTGTTAATGCCTCGGGGGAGCCTTGCGGCTCCCCCTATCCTCCAAGCGATCCGACGGTTTCGAGTCGGCTGCTATGGTCCTTATGCTGCGATGTAGACACCGCCGGCCAGGGCCGCGAGCTGCTGCATGAACTGCTGGGCGG
>CALLQI010000003.1 GCA_938014885.1 uncultured bacterium | reverse complement strand
AGTTGATGGTTGATAGTTGATGGTCGATGGCGAAACCAAAAAGCCGGGGCGACGAGAGTCGCCCCGGTTTCGTGTTGAGCAGTTCAGCCCAGGCCAAAGGGCTGGCGGCGAACCACCCCAAAGACGCGATGCCTGTGACCTGGACCTCCGGCCCGCATGCTGCTGCCGCCCCGTCGGCGAGACGCCGACGGCACCCACGCGCGGGACGCGCGTGCCACGTTGTGGGGCTTAACCCAGATCGAGCAGCAGGGTGGCCAGCAGTGCCGGCAGGTACACTATGGACACCAGGAACACTACCCGTGCGCTGCGTTGGGTGCGTTGGCGCGCGTTCAATATGCCCGCTGCCAGGAAGCCCAGCCCCAGCGCCACGGCGGCGATCGCATAGCCGCGGCCGGCCATGCCCACGAGCACCGGCAGCAGGCTGGTCACGATCAGCGCCAGGCACCAAAGCGCAATCTGCCCGGCGATGAAGCGGCCCTCAGGGTCAATCACACTAAGCATCTTCATCCCGCCGCGTTCGTAATCCACGCGATACAGCCGCGCGATGGCCCAGAAGTGCGGCAACTGCCACACGAACAGAATCGCGAACAGCACAAACGAATGCAGCGTGATCGTGCCGCTGGCGGCCGCATACCCGATCATCGGTGGCAGCGCGCCCGGCACCGCCCCCACCAGCGTGTTCATGGTGGTGCGCGTCTTCAGCGGCGTGTACAGCGCCAGGTACGTAAACACGGTCAGCGCCGTCAGCCCCGCCGCCAGCCAATTCGCGCCCCAGGCCGTGATCGCAAGTCCGCCCGCAATCGTGATCACACCAAACGCCATGGCCTCGGCGGGTTTCATGCGGCCGGAAGGCAGGGGCCGGTTTCGCGTGCGCTCCATCAGCGCGTCGAGCTTGCGCTCCATCCACTGGTTGATCGCGGCCACACCGGCGGCGGCCATCGACACGCCGATCATGGTCAGCAGCAGCGTCACCAGGTTCGGCGTGCCCTGCACACCAACGAAAAAGCCCACGGCCACGGTCACCATCACCAGGCCCGACAGGCGAATCTTGGTGAGTTGCGTGTAATCGCGCAGCTTGCCTGCAAAGCTGTGGTCGAACTCGAGGGCATCGGCCGTGGCGCTGCTGTCGGCGGGCAGTGCAAGCCGGTGCAGCCACAGGTTCAGCACCGACAGTGTGGCCAGCAGAATCGCGCCCAGCGTGACGTGACTGCTGCGCAGGATCGCCACCAGGCTTGCCGGGTTGTCGCTGACAAGCACGCCATGCGTCAGCATCCAGGGCACGATGCCCAGGAACACCTGGCACACCAGCATGAAGCCCAGCGCGCCGCCCAGCAGCCGCAGCGGCGCAAACTGCGCGTGATGCTGGAACAGCCGCGTCAGCAGCCAGATCAGCGTGGTCGAAACCACGAACGCGCCGGTCACATGCACCAGCACCATCTCACCGGTCTGGCGCACAATCGTGCCCAGCCCAAGTTGAATCACCGTGAACACCAGCGCCGCCAGCGCCAGCTTGCGCGTTAGCACCGATGCGGCCACCCGCTGCGGTGCCCAGGCGGCCAGCCAGCGGGGCGAGGTCAGAATCGCGATCACGCACAGCCCGGCAAATATGACCTGCGCCGTCACGCCGTGCAGCATGGCTTTGACGGCGCGGCGCAACTCGACGTCAATGCCGCCGCCCGTGAGGCCGAGCACGGCGTCGCGCACTTCGGCGTCGCTTACGACCAGCACGCGCAGGCCCCCCACCAGCCCCTGAAAGCAGATCAGCGCCAGCGCAACGATGCCCAGCCAGCGGCGCGGGCTTGTGCGTTCACCCTTCCACATCGCAAAAGCCAGGCCGATGCCGACGAAGCCGACAAGCGTGCCGATTACGCGGTGGCCGTCTTCCCACGCGCGGCCGCCCTCGGCTGCGGCCCATGAGGTGAACCATTCCCAGAATTTGAGCGACCAGCCTGGGTTGGTATCGCCGGCGCGCGTGGTGGTGACCATGGCGCCCACGGCGATCATGAACAGCGTGATCAGCACACAGCCCCACGCCAGCCGGTGTGACCACCGCTGCCAGGGGTTCAGTGCAAGCTGGGTTTCCGGCTGTGTCATGCGTGCCTCAGGCCCGAAGTTATTCCAAACAGGGCGCACGGGCCAGCGGCAGTCGGTCGAAAAGCAGCCTTGCAGGGCACGGCCGCATGTGGACCCAAACGGTCCGGTTTTGCGGCCGGGCAAACGGCTGCCAAGCCTTTGGGCAAGGGCTTTGAGACGGGGGTCTCAGTGCCTTTCGGGGCGCGCAAATACTCCCTACACCTAGCGATGTTTTCATGCTAAAGCGTTGCTGTTCCGCGGGCGAAATCCGCTTTGCGGGTCCTGGTGCCGGGTTGCTTTCATGCGCGCGCGTTTTGCCTTGCAAGCTCTGTTGCTGGCCGCTTTGGCGGTTGCGGCCGCGCACTCGAGTGCCCAGACCTCCGCTCGCATTGATTACCTGCTGAAGGACGTGTACGTCGAAGAAAAGATCGGCCAGAAGATCCCCGCCGACCTTTCGTTTACTGACGACAACGGCCGCAGCGTGCGGATCGGGCAATACATCGGCGACAAGCCGCTGCTGATTTCACTGAACTATGCCGATTGCCCGAAGCTGTGCAGCCTGCAGCTTGCCGACATGGCCAAGTGCATGGCCGACATGAAGTGGACCGCGGGCGTGGACTTCACGTTCCTGACCGTAAGCATCGACCCCACCGAAACCTACGAGCGCGCCAAACTGGCCAAACTGCGCTACCTGGGCGCGGTCGGAAGGGCCGAGGCCGACCGCGGCTGGCACTTCCTGGTCACCCCGAATGAAGGCAACGTCAAGGCACTGGCCGACGCGCTTGGTTACAAGTACAAGTTCGACGCCGAGAAGAACGAGTACCTGCACAAGTCGGCCATGTTCCTGGTGAACAAGGACGGCGTGATTTCGCACTACCTGCGGAACATGGCCTACCAGCCGGCGGATGTGCAGTCCAAGCTTGAGTCCTGCGCGCGGGGCGAGTTTGGGCAGTTTGATGAAGACGACATGGGTTTCGGGCTGAACTGTTTTTCGTACGAGTACACGGACAACATCGCCCGGGCCTTCCGCTGGATGCGTTACGGCGGCGTGGCCACCCTGGTCTTCTTCTTCTCATTCATGGGTTACTGGTGGATCCGGGAGCTGCGTAAACCCGGCGACTCGAAGGCGGAAGCAACTTGATGACCTCTGTGCTCTCATCCCTGGGCAATGCCCTGCCGCTGGCACGCAGCGGATCGTACTGGTTTCCGCCGCAGGCATCTGACGTGGCCGCGGGTCACGACTTCCTGTACGACTTCACGCTGTGGCTGTGCATCGTGTTCTTCGTAGCGATCTGCGGTGCCACGGTGTACTTCACGCTCAAGTACCGCAAACGCCTGGGCCACGAAGCCGTGCGCACGGCAACCCACAACACCAAGTTGGAACTGGCGTGGTCGATCGGTCCATTGATGCTGTTGATGGCGATCTTCGGTATCAGCACCTACTGGTACCTGCACATGATCAGCCCGCCCAAGGACGAGTACGTCCACCAGATTGACGTGAATGCGCAGCGCTGGAACTGGACCTTCAAGATCAAGGGCGAAGGCCTTGATGGGACCTATGAGTGCGCCAAGCTGCACCTGATCAAAGACCGCCCTTACCAGATCGTGATGACCACGCCGGACAACGACGTGATCCACAGCCTGTTCATCCCTGCGTTTCGCTTGAAGCAGGACTGCGTGCCCGGCCGCTACAACAAGCTCTGGTTCCGGCCCACGATGACGCACGATGAGGCCGGACTGGAAGATGGCTTTGACCTGTTCTGCACCGAATACTGCGGCACCGGCCACTCGGACATGATCACCAAGGTGATGGTGTACAACACGGAAGCAGAGTGGAAGGCCGGCGTCGTGGCAGACGGCGACCTGACCACTAAGCCCGCGCTGGATCGCGGTCGCATGATTTATGAACGTCTGTGCAAGTCGTGCCACACGATCGACGGCAGCGCGCTGATCGGGCCCAGCTTCAAGGGCCTGTGGGGCAAGTCCAAGGAAATGGAAAGCGGTGCCTCGCACAAGGTAGACAGCAGTGCAGAAGGCCGCACGTACCTGCGCGAATCGGTGCTGACGCCGGGCAAGGAAATCGTGAAGGGCTACCCGAACCAGATGACGCCCTTTACCTGGGGCGACAAGACGGACAGTTACCTGGAAGGCATTGAGGCCTACCTTGAGTCACTCAAAGACTAGGCAAGGCGCGAACACAGGGTATTCGGACAGGCAGCATTGGCGCAGGACGATCAAGCAGGTGGACATATGGCAGGTGGCGTAGTCGAGAAACCGGCAGATCCCGCAGCAGGCGGCGACGTCTATCGCCCGCTGGCGGTGAACTACATCAACAAGTTCAAGGGCATCGGCAACTGGCTGATCACCCTTGACCATAAGCGCATCGGCATCATGTACCTCGGTGCCGTGACGTTTGCGTTGCTGCTTGGCGGATTGTTCGCGATCCTGCTGCGCACCGAGTTGCTGTTCCCCGGTACTGCTGCCAACCCCGAAGTCATCGCCAGCAACGACTGGTACAACAAGTTCTTCACTCTGCACGGCGCGGTGATGGTGTTCCTGTTCATCATCCCCGGCATTCCCGCCAGTATGGGCAACTTCATCCTGCCCATGCAGCTTGGTGCCAAAGACCTTGCATTGCCGCGCGTTAACCTGATGAGCCTTTGGCTGTACTGGATCGGCACCGTCTTCTTCATCGGCGTACTGGTCCTGGGCGGCCTCGACACTGGCTGGACGCTGTACCCGCCCTATTCATCGGGGCGCGATGTGCAGCTTACTCTGATTTTTGCCTATACCGCGGTGTTCATCCTGGGTTTCAGCAGCATCCTGACCGGGTTGAACTTTATCGTCACCATGCACAAGTTGCGGCCGCCGGGGATGGGCATGTACGACATGCCGCTGTTCCTGTGGGCGCTGTACGCGACTTCGCTGATCCAGGTGCTGGCAACGCCGGTCATCGGCATCACGCTGGGCCTGAGCATTGTCGAGCACCTGTTCAAGATCGGCATCTTCCTGCCTGAGTACGGCGGCGACCCGGTCATGTACCAGCACTTCTTCTGGTTCTACAGCCACCCGGCCGTGTACATCATGGTGCTGCCGGCGATGGGCGTGCAGTCGGAAATCATCGCCACGTTCAGCCGCAAGCACGTGTTCGGTTACAAGGCCATCGCGTGGTCCAGCATCGCGATTGCGGCCATCGGCTTTATCGTGTGGGGCCACCATATGTTCGTGTCGGGCCAGTCGCCGACGGCGGGCATCATCTTCAGCTTCCTTACGTTCCTGGTGGCCATCCCCAGCGCGATCAAGGTCTTCAACTGGGTCGCGACGCTGTACAAAGGCAGCATCGACCTGAAAACGCCGATGATTTACGGCCTGAACTTCATTTACCTGTTCGGCGTCGGCGGCCTCACGGGTCTGTTCCTGGCCAGTACCGCCAACAACGTGCACCTGCACGACACGTACTTCGTGATCGCGCACTTCCATATGGTCATGGTGGGCAGCGTGCTGAACGCCTTCCTCGGCGGCGTGCACCTGTGGTGGCCGAAGATGACCGGCCGCATGTACAGCGAGTTCTGGGGCCGTATCGCGGCGATCTTCGTGTTTCTGGGCTTCAACCTGGCGTTCATGCCGCAGTTTGTGGCCGGCACGCGCGGCATGCCGCGCCGCTACGCGAACTATCTGGACGAATTCACGATCTTCCACCAGCTCAGCACGATTGGTGCGTACCTGCTGGGCCTTGGCGTGGTGATCCAGGTAACCTACCTGATTCACTCGCTGTTCAAGGGCAAGCAGGCCCCGCCGAACCCGTGGGGTGCTTCAAGCCTCGAGTGGCAATCAGACAGCCCGCCGGACCACCACAATTTCACGGCCAAGCCGATCGTGATGGGCCCGTACGACTACGAAAACTGGGAGTACGTGTCTGAAAACCGCGGCTGGGTGCTGAAGCGCGAAGTCGTGGAGACGCGCAAGACCCTGGCAAAGGCTGACCACTAACACACCGGCATCACAAGCCGACAGGCAGGAACCCAAGGCCCATGAGCACCGCAACCGACAACCATGCATCGCAGACATTGCCGGCCCGGCCCAAAGAGCTGGCAATGCACTTCGACAACCTGCACCAGCAGTTCCACTCCGGCAAGCTGGGGATGTGGCTGTTTCTCGGGCAGGAGCTGCTGTTCTTCTGCGGCCTGTTCACGGCCTATGCGGTGTATCGCGGCAACCACCAGGACCTTTTCCATTACTGCCACTGGTTTCTGGACTGGAAGCTGGGTGCGGTCAACACCGTGGTGCTGCTGGTCAGCTCACTGACGGCGGCGTGGTCGGTGCGGTGCGCGCAGCTTGAACAACGAACGGGGCTGCTGATTACGCTGGCGCTGACATTCATCTGTGCCGGCGCGTTCATGGTAGTGAAGTATTTCGAGTACACCCACAAGCTGCATATCGGCGCCACCTGGGGCGGCAGCTTCAGTGTCGCGACCGAAGACCTGCCGGCGCAACTGCTAGAGCGCTACCCCGACATGACCGGCGAGAAGCTGAAGACGATGGGTGCCGGTACGTTCTTTGCGATCTACTTCTGCATGACGGGCCTGCACGGCATACACGTGCTGGTGGGCATGGGCATTTACATCTGGCTGTTCATCCGTGCACTGAAGGGCCACTTCAACCGGCGCTACTACGGCGCGGTCGATAACGTGGCGCTGTACTGGCACATCGTGGACATCATCTGGATCTTCCTGTTCCCGATGCTGTACCTGATCGGGTAGTTGGCGCCACAGGCGAGCAAATCATGAGCGAAGCAGCACACACAGAATCTCACGATCACGGCCACCACGAAGGCCTGCCGGGCACGATTGGTCACGTGACGCCTGTCAGCACGCTGATCAAGGTAATCCTGTCGCTGCTGGTCCTGACGGTGATCACGGTGGCGATCGCGCAGGTCGACTTGGGCAAGTTCAACATCGTCGGCGCCGTCGGTGTGGCCTGCATCAAGGCCACGATTGTGTCGCTTTGGTTCATGCACCTGCGTTACGACAAGCGCTTCAACTTCTGGATTCTGGTCGGTTCTATGCTGCTGGTGGCCTGGATGATCGGCTACATCCTGTTTGACACCGCGCTGTACCAGAACAACCTGCGTGAGTACAAACAGGACAAGGCGGCGCCCGCAACGCCTTAGGGTTCCGTTCGATTGACCAAAAGGCGCCGCGCATGCGGCGCTTTTTCGTCGGCCGTTTTCGTCGGCCTTTTTCGTGGGCAGGCCTGTCAACAGGAGCAAACATGTCGCGCGTCTTTGTCGGCTTTGACCGTACCACGAACCCAGCCGCGAAACTTGAGCTCAAGCCCGAAAGCCTGCTGCGCCACGCCATGGCGTTGGGCAGCAGTGGCAGCGGCAAGACGGTCTTCTGCAAGATCATCACCGAAGAGGTGATCCGCAATGGCATCCCCGCCATCCTGATCGACCCGCAGGGCGACCTTTGCAGCCTGGCCCTGTTCGCCGACAACCCGCAGAAGCTGATCGAGAAAGGCGTTGACCCGGCCCTGGCCGCCGAATTCGCAGCCAAGGTAGACCCGGTGATTTTCACGCCCGCCAGCCGCAAGGGCGTGGCCATGAGTGCCGACCCGATTGCCTCGGACATGTCGGCGCTGCCAGCATCCGAGCGCGTGCACGCCATCACCAACATGGCCAGCATGATCGTGAGCCTGCTGGGCTACGACCTCGACAGTGATGACGGCGCCGGGCTGGTGGCCGTGTTCGACCGAGCGATTGCAGCCCAGGCCAAACGCGGCAAGGCCCCGCGCAACCTGGACGAATTCACGGCGTGGCTGCTGAACCTGGATGACACGGCCAAGGCCGAATTCACGAAGTACGTCGATGCCAAGAAGCTTGACCAGGCCAGCCAGAAGCTCGCGCGGCTCGATGTGGGCGCGCGCCGCCTGCTGTTTCATGAAGGCCTGGCGCTGGATATCGACCTGCTGCTCGGCCGCGGCCCTGATTCCGCGCCGATTGAAGGCAAAACACGCCTGAGCATCATTTACCTGAACACGCTGAACAGCCAGGAAGACAAAGAGTTCTTCGTGGCCGCCCTGACCGAACGCCTGTACTCATGGATGCTGCGCAACCCGAGCCAGGAGCTGCAAGCGCTTTTTTACATCGACGAAGTCGCGCCGTTCATTCCGCCGGTTCGCAAGCCCGCGTGCAAACCCGCGCTGAGCCTGCTGTTCAAGCAGGCGCGCAAGTACGGCGTGTGCTGCCTGATGGCAACGCAGAACCCCGCCGACGTGGACTACAAGGCGATGGCGCAGTTCGGCACCTGGGCGCTCGGCCGGCTCACCACGCGCCAGGACATGGCCAAGGTGCAGCCCACGGTGAAGGCGCTGGACCCGGTGCAGGTGGACACGATCATGGAAGAGCTGCCGGCACTGACGCCCGGCCAGTTCATCCTGATCAGCCCCGACAATTTCAAGCAGACGCACCGGCTTGGCTGCCGCTGGCTGTATACGAAGCACGAGACTCTCGACGACGAGCGCATCGAAAAGCTGATCGACGAAACCTGCCGCGAACGCCTGGATGAACTGGAAGCGCGGCTGAAGGCAAAGTCCGACGACGAAGACGAAGACGCCGAGCAGGACGAGGAATCCGCCGACGATCTCGTTGACGAAGCAGAAGAAGCCACAGAAGAAACCGCAGAAGAAGCCGAAGAGGAATCCGGGGAAGCTGCCGAGGAAGATGAAGAAGAGCTTGAGGACGAGCCGGCCACGCCCTCAGCCGTGCAAAAGCGCGATGCTGAACTGGAAGAGTCCGACAGCATCCTCGCCAAGGCATCCAGCATGAGTGCCGGCGAATTCGCCAGCAAGGCCGGTCTGGGCGAAGGTGCCGCGCGCACCCGCCTGCGCAAACTGGAAGCCGCCGGCCGCGCGCGCAGCTTCAAGGCCGGGCGCGTCGTGCGCTACTGGTCGTTGGCCACGGGCCTGCGGCCGGATCTCGGGCTTGACCGTAAAGTGAAAGTGCTGGTCACTCGCGTGACGCGCAACGACGCTGAACGCCTGGGCCGCGAACTGCGCGAAACCAAGACCCTGGGCTTCATCGGCGAAGATGAAGAGGTGGTGGATTACGAAACAGAGTTCCGGCTGGTGCTGCAACTCTCGTTCCGCGAGAAAGTCACGCGCGCGCTGTGGCAGCGTATCCTCAGCCTGAACCTCAAGGCCACCGACGAACTGACCGATCATGTCTACCTGCACCCCGGCAACCTGAAGGTCGTGCTGTTCGACCCGCAAGACGGCGTGCTGCTAGTCGAGAAGCAAGGCGAGTACGCCAGCAAGGTCGTGGATTTTGACAACCACGCCACGTTTACCGAAGCCCCGCCCGCGCAGCTGAAGCTGGTCGAAGCCGAAGTGCGAGGCCGCCAGCCAGACGAAGTGGTGAAGGACCGCTTCAAGAAGCTTTACAACGCGACGCCCAAGTCCATCCAGCCGGTATTCATCCCGGTATGGAAGCTGCACATGCAAAGCCGAAACCGAAGCGCCAAACGCATCGTAACGATCGACGCGCTGGCCGGCCGCAAACTGGAGTGGTAATCGCAGACTGGAAGTCCGCGGTCCGGTGGCCTTATCGCGGGAAGCGCGGGGGCAGCATTCCCCGGCCGATGTTGATACCCAGGAAGCCGCGCCTGACCTTGATGTCGATGTCTTCCGACACGTACTGCACGAAGCCCTGCTGGTCCAGCAGCGGCTTGCCTTCGGCGTCCTTGCGAATCTCAAGTTCCGCGCCGCGCAGGCTGAAGCGCGTCAGGCGAATCGTCGCTTCCTGCCCCTCAGGAATGGCCCCCCACGCGGCCATGAACTCCTGCGCAGAAAAGACAGCCTTGCCGTCCACCGACACCAGCTGGTCGTAGGGCCGCATGCCGGCCTCCCATGCCGGCCCATACTGCACGACGCTGACCAGCACCATGATCTCATCGTAGGCAGATTCGGGCCCCGGCGCGTTAACGGGCTCAGAGCGCAGGGTCGCGTTCACGTCCGCAAAACCGGGCAGCTCGCGCAACTGGTTCAGCATGCCAAAGTCCCAGCCCGGGGTCATGCCGGCCACGCGCATGCCCTTGTCGGCGGCAGCCTTGAGGTCAGCCAGCGCCAGCGCCATGTTTTCGTCAACTTTGGCGGCGCGCTCGTCCTGGCCCAAGGCGCGCAGGCCCGCGTGCATCGCTGCACGCCCGTCCTTGGTTTCGGCCAGCACATCCAGGTTCGAGTTGCGGTAGCCGCCCGCAATCGCGCCATAGATGATCATCGCGCGAATGTGGAAGTCATAGTCCAGGAAACGTCCAAGCTTGCGACGCAGCTCAAGCTGGCGCGCGGCCTCAAGCTGGAAGTTGCGCTGGCCGCCCGCTGTAAGCGCGTCAATCAGCCGGTCCTGCGCGTAGCACAACACGGGCACCTCGTCGGGCTTCAGGCTTCCGGCGCGCGACATCAGGTCATCCATCAGCGCCACTGCCTGCTGCAATGCCGGTACCGTGCGCTCAGGGAAAACCATGGTGCGGCCGGCGGCAGCCATCGACGCCAGCATCATCACTTTGTGGATGCGTTCCAGGTCATTGGCCGGGTCGCGCTTCATCAGGTCGCGGTGCGCCAGTGCCATGTGCCAGTGGCGCATCACAGGGATCACGTCGCCACCCCAGCGCATGAAGCAGAAGGGGTTCAGTTGCAGGGCCTTGTCCACGACTTCAAACGCGTCGTCCCAGCGCTCAAGCTGCATCAGCGTGTCGGCGTGCAGGTAGCTGGTTCGGAAGTCGGTGGGCTCAATGCGTGACGCCTCGGCAAAATCGGCTGCGGCGGCACTAAGCCGGCTGTCGCGCACGCGCTTGAAGGCGGCCTCGGCCGTGTCGCCGGGTCCTTCGGTTGTGCCGCCTGAGCCGCCCATACCGCCGGGTGTAAGGGTTCCGTTGGCGTACTGGCCATCTGCCTGTTCCTGCCATTTGTGGCGGTGCAGTCCACGGTAGTAGATCGCGAGCCACTCATTGGGGTTGGCTTCCTGGGCTCGGTTGGCGGCGTCGATGCCATCGACGAAGTTCGAGTGCGCGAAGTACAGCTGCGACATCACGTTCCACGATTTGGCGTCGTTCGGGTTCAACTCAACGGCTGCCTTGGCGTCTTCCATCGCCTGGCCAAGGCCGTGCTCGCGCCGCAGCCATGCCCGAGCCGAACGCGGGCGCCAGTCATCGGGCCAGCGGTCCACGGCGCGGGTCAGCACCGCTTCGGCCTCGCGGGCCATGGCGCGTGAGCCCAGCAGGGTGCCGTAATCCAGGTAGGTCTGCACCACCTCAGGCGCCAGTTCCAGCGCGCGGTCATAGTCGGCAATGGCCTCGCGCAGCATGTAGCGCGCGCCGTAGGCGGCTGCCCGACGCGCGTAACCTCGGGCGTTTTCGCCCTGCAGCTTGATCGCGGCTTCATAGTCGGCAAGCTTGCGGGCGGCCTCGCGCATCGGGTCGCGCAGATCGCCGCGCGCGAGCAGGATTTCGTAGTGCAGGGCCGCATCGTTGACGACATTCTCCGCGCCGATCAGGTCAGCAATCGCCGCGTCCACGTTACCCGATGCCGCCCGTGCCAAGCCGCGCTGCAACAGCGCGTTGGACGAACCTTCATTCAAGTTCAGCGCGTTGCTTGCGGCTTCGATGGCCTCGGCGTACTTGCCGGCGGCGCGCAAGCTGATGCTGCGATCAATGAAGTCAGCGGCAAAGCGCGGAGTGCGCACGCGCTCAGGCATCGGCAGCTTGCCGAACCCGGCCGCGATCTCTTTCCAGAAGTCCAGCCCCCGACGCTGCAGCTCAGGCAGCAGAGTTTCGAACGCGGCCGTGCTGCCGGTTGCCGCAATCGCGTGGGCGGCCTCAATCGCCAGCCAGTCGTGGCGGCATTCGCCCATCAGTCCGGCCAGCAGCGGCACGGTTTCATGCGGACGCTCCATGTTGCCGAGCACGCGCAGGATCAGCGCCGCCAGGTCTCGATCAGGCTGTGCCCATGTGCTGCGAGGGTTGCGGGCACGGCGGCGCAAGTCGTCCAGTTCAAGCGCCAGCACCTGCACCGTCTCTGGCTCGCGGTAGGTGGAAAGGCGCTCAATGTAGGCCTCAAGCGTGTCAAAACTTTCGCGATCGACGCGGTTCAGGCCCTTTTCGACATCATTCAGTGCTTCCTGGATGCGCCGTTCGTGCAGCCGCAACATGGCAACGCGGGCGACTTCAATCAGCTTCTGTTCCTCGGCCAGGCGGGCCTGCTCCATCTTCGCGCCGGAAATCAGCAGCAGCGCCAGCGAAAAGTCGCCATTCATGCGGGCCAGTGTCGCGGCCTCAAGGCGCAGTTCGCGCAGGCGTTCGCGTTCAACGCCCAGGTCAATGTCGCGCAGCGCGTCGGGCAGCTTGGCGCCGGCGGGGCCGTCCAGCAGGTCCAGCAGGCTTTGCTGTGCTGTGATGTAGCCGAGCAGCGTCGAAAGCAGCACGCCGTTGTCCTGCTGCTCAAACGCCTCCAGCTCAATGAAGTTGCTGTTCTCGGCCGCCATGTAGGACTTGTAGTCCTCATTGCGCCAGCGAAGGTCTTCAATGGCGGGCTCGATGCGCATGCCCTTGATCGTGGCCAGCAGCTTCTCGGCTTCGCCCACGCGGCTTTCGAGTTGCGCGATGGCGTTCTTGCGGGCTTCTTCTTCCAACGCTTCCTTGGCCGCGCGCTCGCTTTGGGCCAGCTTCAGCAACTCGTTGCTTTCGTTGGTCTTCTGCTCGGCCACATCGCGCGCCTGCAGGGCGTCATCGCGCTGCTTGGCAAGCTGCTGCAGACCCCACACGGCGCCGGCGATCATCAGCAGCACGCACAGCGTCGCAAAGCCGACGCTGGTGCGGTGCTGCTTCAGGAAGCGAGCCACCATCTCGCTCGCGCTGTAGTCATAGCTGCCGAGCGTGCGGCCGTCGCGGAATGCCTGCACCTCACTGGCCAGCTCAAGGGCCGAATTGATGCGCTGCGACTTGTCGCGCGCCATGGCCTTTTCGACCAGCGCCTCAAGCTCAGGCGGGACTTTCGGTTCGCGTGCACGCACGCGCAGCGGCGGGCCGGCCAGCACCTGCTGGATGATCAGCGCCGCCATCGGGCCTTCATAGGGCGCGTGGCCAGTCAAAATCTGGTACAGCACGGCGCCCAGGGCGTAGACGTCGCTTTGTTCGTCGACCTGGTCCAGTTCGCCGCGTGCTTGTTCCGGCGGCATGTATGCGGGCGTGCCGACGATGCTGCCGTCGATGGTGAGGGCCTGGCTGTCGGCCTCAAACAGGCTGGCGGAAAGGCGGATGCTGCCCTTGGCGAGGTCGCGCAGGGCCTTGTCTTCCTGGCCTTTGACGCGGGCGAGGCCCCAGTCCAGCACCAGGGTTTCGCCGTAATCACCCAGCATGATGTTATCGGGCTTCAGGTCGCGATGGATCACACCCTTGCTGTGCGCGTAGCCTATGGCGTGGCACACGTCGATGAAGCGCTCCAGCAGCTTGATGCGGGCCGCGAGCTTTTCGTCGGCTCTGAGGCTTTCGTCCTTGCGGATGTCGCGCAACCGGTCTGCCACGGTGACGCCGCGAATGAAGCGCATGGTGTAGTAGACGCTGTTGTCGTCGTTCTTGCCGATTTCATAGACCGGCACGATGTTCGGGTGCTCAAGCTGGCCGGTGATCTTGGCCTCGCGCAAGAATCGCTCGACGATGCCGCCGCTGCCTGAGGCATCCTGCGGGATGCTGCCGGGGATGCTGCTGCTGCCGGCCATGCCCGGCAACAGCTCTTTCAGCGCTACGTCGCGGCCAATCGTGCGATCCTTGGCCAGCAGCACGCGGCCCATACCGCCGCGGGCGTGCTCTTTCTTTACTTCATACTTGTCGCCGGTGACGCCGAAGTTCTCCAAGAACTTGCTGGTCGTCAGGCGCACGGTGGTGTTCTTGCGCGGGCCCTGGGTCGGGCTTTCTGAGCCGGCCTCGCCGGGGCGGATTTCGCTTTCGCTGAGCTTGCGCGCGCCCGCCACCTGCTTGAGCGTGTCATGCAGCACGCGCATTTTCGTGTTGTCGCCGGGTTTGTTCTGGCCGTTGCCGAAGTTGAACAGTGTCGCCTGCGCCTGTTCGGCGATGCCGATGTCCTTCAGCGCTTTCTTCTGCAACGCCGGGTTGTCCAGCACATCGATGATGGGCAGTTCCATCATTTCGCCGTCGGCGTCGGACAGCATCACCGTCGGAATTACGCCGCCCTGGAAATCAACCAGTGAGGGGGCCTTGCCGGGGTCGCCCAGCATGGCCGCGGCCTCATCGGGCGTGATGCGCCCGCTGTGGACCGCGAGAATCGCGGCAACGATGTTCTTTTGGTCGTCTGACATGCCCGCCTGACACGCCCCGCAGTGGGCCGGGATTATCGTATACGGAGCGCATGTATGCCAGTGTTGCTTGTATTGAAGTGTGCGATTTTGAACCAGTTACGACACTGGTCACGCGATTTCGAAGTCGAGCACAAGCGGCAGATGATCCGACGCCTTGCGGGCCAGCATGCTGCCCACGGTGTGCGCGCGCTCAAGGCGGATGCGTTCACAGGCGAAAGCCTTATCCAGGCTGCCCACCGGCAACCACGCGGGAAAGCTGCGAAAACGTGAGGGCGGCGCGGTGAGATGCCGCCAGCTGGGCCCGCAGAGCGAGCCAACGCACAACGCATTGCGCCAGTCGTTGAAGTCGCCGGCGATGATCGTGGGCAGGCCGTCCAGCGCGCGATATGCCGGATGCGACAGAAGGTGCGCCACCTGCCACTGCCGCTCGCGGTCGGATAGCCCAAGGTGCCAGTTCACCAGCCGCAACGGCCCGCAGGGTGATTCGATGCGTACCACCTGTGCACCGCGCACCTTCTTGTTGCGAAAACGCAGCGAAAGGTGGTGGTGCTCGGCAATCGGCCAGCGCGAAAGGATCAGATTGCCGTAGCCGCCCTGCTTGAGCTTGTGGTTGAGCTGAAAAACGTGCGCGAACCCGAAGTGCTCGGCAAACATTGCCGCCTGGTCATGCCCCCGCGAGCGCGGGACGTTCCGGTCCACTTCCTGCAGGAAGATCAGGTCGGGGGCCTCATGCTCAATGACGCGAAACACGCGCTCAGGGCGGTAAAGCCGGTCACGGCCGCCGATGCACTTGTGGATGTTGTACGAAAGCAGGCGCATCGCTTGAGGATACAAGCAATCCGTGGCCGGAATCAGCATCCGGATGCTTTCCACAGACTGGACTGGTGCTTGCGATTGCTATCCTCGCGACCATGGTGACCAAGCGCATCTACGCATTCGGGGGCGGCAAGGCCGAAGGCAACGCCGGCATGAAAGCGCTGCTGGGAGGCAAGGGCGCGAATCTGGCTGAAATGGCCGGGATCGGGCTGCCGGTGCCGCCTGGCTTCACGCTCAGCACCGAAGTCTGCGCCGCGTATCACGACGGCGGCCGCCGCATGCCCGCCGGCCTGATGGATGAAGTCCGCGCCGCGATGTCCGCCGTCGAAGCCGCCGTGCAACGCCAGTTCGGCGGTGCCAAGCCTTTGCTGGTCAGTGTGCGCAGCGGGGCGGCCTCCAGCATGCCCGGCATGATGGACACCGTGCTGAACCTGGGGCTGAACGCCGTCACCGTCGAGGCCCTGGCCCGCGAAACCGGCAACGCGCGCTTTGCCTGGGACAGCTTTCGCCGCTTCATTACCATGTACGGCGACGTGGTGATGGGTGCCACCCGCAAGCTCTTTGATGCGGAACTCAACGCCGCCAAAAAACGCGCCGGTGCCCAACGCGACGCCGACCTTTCCGCGGCCGAGCTGCAAGCGCTGTGCGAGTCGCTGCTGCGCGTATACCAGCGCGAAACCGGCGAACCCTTCCCGCAAGACCCGTGGCAGCAACTCGAACTCGCGATTGAGGCCGTGTTCCGAAGCTGGAACAACATGCGCGCCGTCGAGTACCGCCGCATCCACCGCATCCACGGGCTGATCGGCACCGCCGTCAACGTGCAGGCGATGGTGTTCGGCAACCTCAATGAAGACAGCGGCACCGGCGTCGGCTTCACGCGCAACCCCAGCACAGGCGAAAACGAGTTCTATTGCGACGTCATGTTCAACGCCCAGGGCGAAGACGTGGTCGCCGGCCTGCGCACGCCTGAGAACATCGACGCGCTCGCCAGGCGCATGCCCGACGTGTACGCGCAACTGATGGCCGCACGCCAGACGCTTGAGCAGCATTACCGCGACATGCAGGACATCGAGTTCACAATCCAGGACAAGCGGCTGTACCTGCTGCAGACCCGCAACGGCAAGCGCACGGCCCGGGCCTCGCTGCGTATCGCGCTCAGCCTCGTGGACGAAGGCGTGTTGACACGTCAAGAAGCGCTGCTCAAGATCGACGCCTCAAGTTTGAACCAGTTGCTGCACCCGACCTTTGACCCCAAAGCACCCAAGAAGGTGCTGGCCACGGGCATTCCCGCCAGCCCCGGCGCCTCGCGCGGCATGGTCGTGTTCACGCCGGAGCAGGCCGAAATCCAGGCTAAGCAGGGCCACACCGTGATTCTCGTGCGCGAAGAAACCAGCCCCGAAGACATCAAGGGCATGGCGGCCGCCAGCGGCATCCTGACTGCCCGTGGCGGCCGCACAAGCCACGCGGCGGTGGTCGCGCGGCAGATGGGCAAGACCTGTGTGGCTGGATGCAGCAGCCTCGAAATCGACGAGCACGAACGTCTGTTCAGGGCCGGTGCAGTGATCGTGCGCGAAGGTGACCGGATAAGCATCGATGGCGCCACCGGCGAAGTGATGCTGGGTGAGGTGCCCACGGTGCCGCCGGAACTTTCGGGCGACTTCCGCACGATCATGGAGTGGTCCGACGAGTTCCGCACCATGCGCGTGCGCGCCAACGCCGACGTGCCGCGCGACGCCCTGAAAGCCCGAGAATTCGGGGCCGAGGGCATTGGCCTGTGCCGCACGGAGCACATGTTTTTCGACAGCGACCGCATCAACAAGATGCGCGAGATGATCCTTGCGCGCACCTACGAGCAAAAGCAGGCCGCCATTGCCAAGCTGCTGCCCTACCAGCGCAGCGACTTCTACGGCCTGTTTGAGGCCATGGACGGCCTGCCCGTCACAATCCGGCTGCTGGACCCGCCGCTGCACGAGTTTCTGCCGCACGACCCCAACATCCAGCGCGTGATCGCCGAGCAGCTCGATGTCACGCTGCGCGAGGTGCAGGACGCCGTGGCCGCACTGCACGAGATGAACCCGATGCTGGGCCTGCGCGGCTGCCGGTTGGGCATCGAGCAGCCGATCATTTACGACATGCAGGTGCAGGCAATCATTGAGGCCGTACGCGACGCCACGGACAACGGCATCGTCGTCGACGTCGAGATCATGATCCCGCTGGTCAGCACGATCAACGAGCTGAGCCTGTTGCGCAAGCGGATCGAAGAGCAGCTAACGCGCTTCAACCTGGAGCAGCGCGCATCGGTGAAGGTCAAGATCGGCACCATGATTGAAGTGCCGCGCGCGGCCCTGACCGCCGACAAAGTGGCCGCGGCGGCGGACTTCTTCAGCTTCGGCACGAACGACCTGACACAGATGACTCTGGGCGTGTCGCGCGACGACGCAGAAAAAGGCTTCCTGATCGATTACGTTGTGCGCGGGATTTTCCCGACTGACCCGTTTGCGACCATCGACCGCGAAGGCGTGGGCAAGTTGATTGAGATGGGAGTGAAGCTCGGCCGCGCAGCCAAACCGGGCCTGAAGGTAGGCATCTGCGGCGAACACGGCGGCGACCCCGAAAGCATCCATTTCTGCCACGAAGCCGGCATGGACTACGTAAGCTGCAGCCCATACCGCGTGCCCATAGCCAGACTAGCCGCCGCCCAAGCCGCAATCAGCGCAAAGCCGTAAGTGGCGTGCGGGAGCGCAGACGTCCCGCTGGCATGCACCGCGCGGCCTCCGGCCCGCGAGTGTATTGAAAGCGCCGCAGCCGGGACCGCCACGACAGATGCCGGCCAGAGGCCAGCGCTCCCGGCCACGCCTACACGTACCCTGCCGGGTTTCGCAGGCCTGTTGACTCGTCAAGACCCAGCATCAGGTTCAGGTTCTGGACGGCCTGGCCTGCGCCGCCCTTCACAAGGTTGTCGATGGCGCACATGCCTACCAGCATGTCGCCTTGTGCACGGTACGTGATGTGGGCGTTGTTGGTGCCCTGCACCAGCCGCATCTCGGGCGTGCCTTCGACGATGTGGATGAACGGCTCATCGATGTAAGCCTTGCGGACCATTTCGTTGACGGTCGCGAGGCTCTTCTGGTTGTTCAGCGGGATGAACGCCGTGGTGAAAATGCCGCGTACGAACGGGCCGGACTGCGGCACGAAGAACAGGTCGAAGTCGTTCTTTTCGTGCAGCGCTTCCAGAAACGGCACGCACTCCACCATGTGCTGGTGCTCAAGCACCTTGTACGCCCGCACGTTCTGCGCGCGCTCGGGGTGGTGCGTGGTCTGCGCCGGCTTGTTGCCGCTGCCGCTGCTGCCGGTGATGCCGGTCAGGCAGATCTCGCCCACCAGTTCGCCGTGGCTCGCAAAGGGCGCCAGCAACAGGTTGATGCTGGTGGCAAAACAGCCCGGGTTCGCGACGTACTGCGCGGCCTTGATCTTCTCGCGGTTGTACTCGGGCGCACCGTATACAAAGCGCGACTGGTATTCGCGCGCGGTGTGCCTGGTCTTGTAGAACTGTTCCCACTTGTCCAGCGCCGGCGAGCGGAAGTCACCGCTGGCATCAACCAGCTTGGCCGTCGGATACTTGTCGATGGCAGCCTTGATCGTTTCCATCGCGCCGCCGTGCGGCAGGCACAGGATTGCGGCGTCAACGTCGGCTAGCAGCGCGTGCTCATAGGTGCGGAACTCGTCGCGCACGAAGCCCAGCAGGTTCGGGAACTCGTCCCACACCTTTTGACCGGCGCGCGATTCGCTGGTGACCCACGCGATTTCAATTTCCGGGTGCGTGGAAAGCAGCCGCATCACTTCACTGCCGATGTAGCCGGTGGCCCCGGCGATACCTACGCGAAAGCGCGCCATGACGATGCTCCAGACCCGTGCGAAGAGGCGCGAAGTTTATCCCGCGTGCGCTCAATGCAAGGGGTCAGCGGCAGTCTGGGCACAGGCCCCACACCGTCACCGTCAATTCTTCGACCTTCCAGCCTTCCGCCCTGGGCGCGCTGGGGGCGTCGAACTCGATGCACGACACGCGCCCACAGCGGGTGCAGGTCAGGTGCGCGTGCTGGTGTCCGTGCTGCTGGGCAACCAGTTCATACATCTCGCGGCGGCCGACGCCGCGCACGGGACGCACCAGGCCGGTCTCAGTGAATGACTGCAGGTTGCGGTACACCGTGGCCGGGTCGCCGCCTTCACCGGCGCACAGCGCCACGGCGTCTTCCAGCGTGACGGGCTTTGCAGCCTTGCGCAGTGCGTTCAGCAGCGCAACGCGCCCGTTGGTTACGCGCAGGCGTTTTCCGCGAAGCATCGATTGCACATCGGTGGCAGGCATGTGCGTATCCTAGCGTCCTTCGCGTTGTCCGTAAGGCTTCTGCCTGCTATGGTTCGCGCCATCGATCACGGAGTCGACATGCCTTCCCCCACCACCTGCAAGTTCACCCTGCGCGGCCACCGCGGTGTCGTGAATTGCGTGGCCATCAGCGGCGACGGCAAGCTGGTTGGCACGGGCAGCCGCGACACGCGCATCCGGTTGTGGAACCCGGCCGACGGCAAACTGACTCGGACCCTGGAAGGCTCCAAGGGGCAGATACTGGGCCTGGGCCTGAATAGTACGGGCAGCATCGCGATTTCGGGCGATCACCTGAACGCCGTAATGTTCTGGGACACGGCATCAGGCAAAGAAAGCAAGAAGCCGTCGGCGGGCACCGGCCACGCGGGCAGCGTCAACGCGATCAGCTTCGCGCGCGACGACAGCTTTGCGGTAAGCGTCGCCGATGATCGAAAAGTAATCCGCTGGGACCCGGTGAAGGTCAGGCAGCGCGAGGTCATGAATAAGCACGAGGCCCCGGTGCTGGCGCTGGCGATTGCTCCAGACGGCAAGCGTTGCGTCAGCGCGGGCACGGACAGCACGGCGCGCGTCTGGAGCCTCGAGAGTTTCGAGCAACAGCAGATCATCAAGGCCCACCCGCAGACGGTGCTGTGCGCGGGCTGGTCGCCGACACAGCCACTGGTCGCCACCGGCGGCAACGAACCCACGGTGCGGCTGTGGAACCCCGACACCGGGGCGATGGTCGCCGAGTTCGATTCCAAAACCGAAAGCACCTTCGCGCTGACCTTCAGCCCCGACGGCAAACTGCTGGCCACCGGCGGCACGGACAACACCATCGCCATCTGGGACGTGGAGACCTGCGCCGAAGTAACCCGCCTGAAAGGTCACACCAACCAGGTAGTAAGCCTCGCTTGGGGCCCCGGCTTCCTGCTAAGCGGAGCCAAAGACGAAACCGCCCGGATTTGGGTTTGAACCCACCCGTTCGACGTAACCTGCTTTCCAGTGTCGAATCATGACTGGCACGGCGGGCAACGCGCGGGACTTCTCGTGCTATAGTTAACCTTCTGCTGCTGCCGTTATTCAAGCCAGGCCCCCGAAACTTGAATAGTGCTTCGGCTTATTCAAGCAAACGCAAATAACGGGGTGCCTAGGATTGCCGGTTTGGTCGGGGTTGGTGGTTTTGGGGTCTACCCTTCGCTTGCGCTTCGGGCTCTTGTTCTGGCGATCGCGGCCACATGATCGCCTTGGCGCGCCCGGTTGGAATCGAACCAACGACCGTCCGCTTAGAAGGCGGATGCTCTATCCCCTGAGCTACGGGCGCGCGTTTTGGCTTGCTGCAGCGTCGCCGGCTTATCGTCCCCGTTGCGCTTGACCTGTCAAGAGGGCGTGACTTCTCCGTCGTCTTCACCAGTCGTGTTTATACCGCAGCACAGGGCATGTACCCGTCTGTGGCCCCCATGCCGTGGGATTCCTTCCCCACCGCGATAAACCCGATCTCGTAGGGCTGGGGGAAGTCGCGCACCTCCTCATCAATCGCTTCTTGCGGGTGCGCGCCTTGCGCGATCCGCTGATACACCTTCAGCGCGCCCATGCGCTTGATGCACAGTTCGCCATGCCCAGTTGCGCACACGGCCCCGTGCTCGCCGGCGTAAACGCCTGCACCCCAGATTGGCGTATCGCCTATGCGGCCGGGCAGCATCATGCTGGTGCCGCCCGTGCTGCAACTGACCGCGAACGTGCCGTCGGCCGCGCGAGCCACCGCGCCGATCGTGCCGTGGAACTGCATGTCCTTCCAGCGTTCTTCGTACGGCCGCAGCTTGCCGGTGCGCAGGCGATCGCGGGCCGCCTGCCAGCGCTTGAGCGCTTTCTCGGTCACCATCGAAGCCTCAGGGAATCCGCGCTGCCGGGCGAACCTCGTAGCACCTTCGCCGCACAGCAGGATATGCGGCGTCTTAAGCAGCTCCTGCGCCACCAGCACCGGGTTCTTGGTCGCGCGCAGGCAGGCCACCGCCGCAAAGCGCCCGTCGCCGGTGGCAATGCTGGCGTCGAGTTCCAGGCTGCCATCCAGCCGCAAGTTCGCGCCCGTACCTGCGTTGAAGCGCGGGTCGTCTTCGAGCACCATGGCGGCGGCAATCACCGCGGCAAGCGCGGCGTCATGCCCGTGCATGGCCTTGTGGCCGGCTTCGCAGGCGGTGTGGCAGACTTTGATTGCTTCGTCGCGCGCGCCGGGTGATTCGGGCGAATCCGGGGCGGGTTTGCCCGCGCCGCCGTGGGTCAGGACAATGGGCTTCATCGTTTCGTCTGCTCTTCGCTCAGGAACACGCCGAGCGTAAGGCCGTACAACAGGAAGGCAACGCCAAAGGGGATCAGCCGGGATTGCCAGTGGTCGATCTCGGCCCACTTGCCGTCTTCCGTGACCGCCCCGAATGGCGGGGCGAAGTCGCCCACCGGCGGGCAGGCGTCCACGGCCGTACGCTCGGCGGTGGTGGCGTCGGGCTTGCCGCGGAACACGATTTGCGCGTTGCCGATCACGCTTGCCATGCCGCTCAAGATCGCCGGGACAACGAAGATCGATCCCACGGCCAGCGCGGCGCCAAACAGCACGCCGCGAATCGGCCCGCTGGCGAGTTGCCGGGTACCCACATAATGCGCGTAAAAGTAGCCGAACACGGCCGTGAACACGATCAGCACGCCAAAGCCCGCGGCGTATTGGTTCTTGGGCGAAAGCCAGGCACCCAGCCATGACGGGAAGTTCACGTTCATGGTCCAGAACGTCGCCAGGAACAGCACCATCGCGCCAAAGCTGAACAGCAGGATACGTGGAAGCGGCATGGGCACCTCCCGAATGGCCCCAGTATAGCTTGCTGGCGGCATTCCCGGTTAGCCGATTTGCGCCGCCCTTGGCATGATGGTCGCCCCACGGAGGCCGCCATGCTGCGATTTGCCCTGCTGATGACCCTGCTTGCAATGCCGCTTTTCGCCCAGGCGGAACTTGACCCATCAAGAGGCGAGCCCGGTGCGCGCACCCCCTGCATCGCCAATGACGGCACAGTGGTATTCAGCCTGTGGGGCGATTTGTGGCGACGTGACCCGCTTGGTCGCTGCCACCAACTCACCCTGCATGCGGGCTTTGACGGCTATCCGCGCATCGCGCCCGACGGCCGCAGCGTGGCCTTCAGCAGCGATCGCGCGGGCAACTACAACGTGTACTTGATCGCGACTGAAGGGGGCCCGGCCACGCAACTTACGTTTCACAGCGCCCATGACTTCGTCGCGGGCTTCAGCGAAGACGGCAACTGGCTGTACTTCACCAGCACACGCCGCGACCGCCATGCGCTGTGGCGCTTGCCCGTCAGCGGCGGCACCGAGGAATTGGTGCTGGACGACGACCTTGTAGCTGGCGATTTTGACATGGAACAGGGCCACATTCTGTACACGCACGGCAGCGCGCAGCACTGGCGGCGCGGCTACCAGGGCTCGGCCAACCAGGACGTACATCTGCTGCGCGCGGGCAAGGCCGTGCCTGAGCGCCTGACCGACTTCCAGGGCATGGACCGCAACGCCCGCTGGCTCGGTGACGGCGAAATCGTGTTCACCCGCGAAATCGGGCGCGGCTTCCAGGGCATGCACATGGCGGCCCCCGGGGAACTGGCTTCGCAACTCAGCAGCTACGCCGACATCGGCATCGAAGAGCTGCGCCTTTCGCCCGACCGCAAACTCGCGGTGTTCCAGCGCGAGCATTACCTGTACACCGCCACCCGGGCCGAATTCATGGCCGGCACTGCGCGCCCGCTGCCGATTGCGATCCAGCGCGACAGCCGCGGACCGCAATCTGAGACGCGCACCTTCACCAGCGGCATGCGCAGCCCCCACCTTTCGGCCGACGGCCGCGTGCTGGCCTTTGAGCTTCGCGGCGCGATCTGGGTTTCGTCGTCACAGGGCGGCGACGCGCGCCGCGTGACTGAGCCCGGCAAGGGCGACTCGCACCCGCGCGTCAGCCCCGACGGCACCACGATCGCGTTTCAAAGCACCCGCGCCGGCAACAGCGACCTGTGGCTGGTGCCCGTCGCCGGCGGCGAGCCTGTGCAATTCACGACAGACGCTGCCAATGACTTCTTCCACAACTGGTCGCCCGACGGCAAGGCAATCGTCTATTGCAGCGAGCGCAGCGGCAACCGCGACATCTGGCTGCAGCGCGTCGGCAGCACGCAGGCCACGCATCTCACCACCGATCCCACAAGCGACGACGACCCCAGCTTCAGTCCCGACGGCAAGCTGATCGCCTTTGACAGCGCCCGCCGCGGCAACGCCGACATCTGGATCATGAACGCCGACGGCCGCAACCAGCGCTTCGTAATCGGCACGCCGGAAGTCGAGCAATCGCCGGTGTTCAGCCGCGACGGCCGCATCCTGTACTTCGAGCGCTGGGTTTCCGGCGGCCAGGCCACCAGCCTGCACGTCACCACACCACAAGGCGGCAGTGAGATGCTGCTGGCCGCAATCGGCCACTCCCCCACCGAAACGCCTGATGGCCTGCACGTGATCTTCGGCGGCGGCGAGCAGATCCGCACCCTGCCCGCACCGCGCAACGTGCTGGACGCGCGCGTGATCCCGGTGATCGCCCGCGACACTGTGGACCTGGCGGCGGAGCGCGTTGCTATCTTCGAAGAAGCCTGGAACCTCGTGAACACGCGCTTTTACGACGACAAGTTCCATGGCCAGGACTGGGCGGCAATCCGCGCGCGATACCTGCCGCTGGTGCAGCGCAGCCAGTGCATCGAAGAGTGCTACTACTTCGTGTGGATGGCAATCGGCCGCCTTTCCGCAAGCCACATGGGCATTTTCGGCCGCAGCAGCGGCAGCGGCGTTACGGCCACGGCGGAACTCGGTGCTTTGCTGACGCCGATGCCGGTTGAAGGCGGCATGCAGGTGCTTCAGGTCAGTGACATCGAGCGCGGCAGCCCGCTGTACCGCGCCTGGGTGCGCGAGGGCGACTACATCGTCGCTGTGAACGGCCGCCGCCCGCGCCCCGGCGAGAACGTCTTTGAGCGCATGGACCTCTGGACCGTCGGCTACGACATACGCTTGCGTGTCAGCACTGACGGCACAATGGCCAACGCCCGGGACATCGTGGTCCGCGCTGAAACCTCGCGCCAGGCCGCCGACCGGCGCTACGCCAACCTGATCGCCCAGCGCAACGAAACCGTCACCGAATCCACGCAGGGCCGCGCGCTTTACATTCACCTGACCGCCATGAACGCCGACAACCTGCAGCGCTTCCGCGACCTGCTGGCCACGCCCGAAGCCGAAAAGGCGTCCGGCCTGATCATCGACGCGCGCGGCAACAGTGGCGGCCTCAGTTACATGGAAATCATGGACCTGCTGGTCGCGAGGCCGTACCTGCACATCAAGCCGCGCACCCGCCCGCGCTGGAGGCAGCCGCGCCTGCACTGGGACAAACCGGTAACGGTGCTGTGCGACCAGCGCAGCAACAGCGGCGGCGAGTGCTTCCCCTGGGCGATCCGCACGCTTGGCCGAGGCAAGGTCGTGGGCGAACGCACGCCGGGCAACGTGATCGGCACCGCCTGGGAGCGTCTGGCCGACGGCAGCACGTTCGGCGTGCCCACCGAGGGCTACTTCAGCATGGACGACACCCGCAACCTCGAGAATGATGGCGTCATGCCCGACGTCCGCGTGCCGATGACACCGCGCGACCGCGTGCAACGCCTTGACCCGCAACTGGCCGAAGCAATCCGTATCCTGAATTCAGAGATGCCGGCAATCGCAACACCAACCGAAACCACCAAGTGAACGTGCCCTACGACAACGAGCAGCAGCGCGACACCCACGTGGCCAATGAGGCGGGGCTGGGCCCCAAGCCGCCCGCACCACCCGAGCCGCCCTCGCCCGCCGGTGAAACCGGCAGCCTGGTGCGCGGCGTGGGCATGCGGCTGGTGGAGACGGCGTTCCGCAGCAGCCGCCGCGACAAGGACGCCGAAGAAGACGTCTTTGCCGCCGCCAACTTTGAGCAAGTGAAGAACGGCTGGTGGCTCGATCGCGCGCTCCCGGGCAACGTGAAGACCTACTTCGCGGCGGCGTTTCTGGTGTGCACGGTGGTGTGGCTGATCGGGCTGACGCTGCGGCTGATTACGCTGGGACTCGATGACTTCTGGGCCAAAGTCTGGATGTTCGTGAAGGATCGGCAATGGCAGCTTCAGCCCCTGCTGCTGTTCGTTCACTTCGTGTGCCTGCGGCTGTTCAATGGCATCTACAGCCGCAACTTCGACCGCGCGTTCCGGCACATGGACGTGAAACAGGCTGAGCTTGACGGCTACAAGCGCTGGTTCCTGGGTCGCCGCGCAAACTTCTTTGCGCTGGCGATTGCGGCGCCGTTCATCATGTGGGACTGGCTGTTTTTCTTTCTAAGCGCGAGCTTCTACGAAAAGATCTACGGCACCGGCTCGCAGTTTCTGACCATGATTGACCCCACCAGCCGCACCGGCGAAGGCTGGCTGATGCTGACGGTCTGGACCTTCGAATGGCTGATGTACGGGTTTTACATCTACCTGATGCTGTCGGGCGCGTTTGTGGTGCGGCACATCATGAAGCGCCACCAGTTCGTGGATTCGGTTGACCTGGTGCTGACCGAGCGCCAGTACCGGCCGATGTTCCAGGTGATCGCGCAGGCGGGCAGCCTGGTGTTCTGCTACGGGCTGATTTACCTGGGCTACATGCTGTACACGAAAAGCACCGACAGCGACATCGCGGGGCTGGGCCTGCTGGTGCTGATCCTTTCCACGTGTTTCGGACTGACGTGGGGGGCGGTTCGCGGCGAAATCAAGGCCGACGTGAACAATGCGATCGACGAACTCGAGAAAAGTTATCGCGCCTGCCGCGAGAAGCTCGGCACCATGAAGGACGTGCCGGGCATTGAAGACGACATCCTCCGCATCCAGGTGCAGCTCAAGATGCAACTTGCGCTGCAGCAGCTGGATTATCTGCAGACCAAATACGAAAGCCTCGGCCGCCGCGAGTTCCTGGGCCTGATGTTCAAGATGCTGGCGCCGGTGGGCACGGTGCTGGCCCGCATCATCCGCTGGGGAAGCCTGCTGGCGGCCATCGGCCTTGGCGGAGCAGCCGCCATCAGCAACGTGACCGACAAGTCGCAACCCGCGCCCGTTGAAGGTAACGCGCCGGCGAAGCCCTAGCCGGAGACTTGCAGGGAAAGGGCGCTTGGCTAGCATCACGCGCCACGGCTGGGTAGCTCAGGTGGTTAGAGCATAGGATTCATAACCCTAAGGTCGCGGGTTCGACTCCCGCCCCAGCTACCACAAAGTAAACGCGGTCGCGCAGAACTCCGGTTCGCGCGACCGCTTCGTTTACGCCCGGCGTCGCCCGCCTGTGGGCGGGCTTTGGCCGGGCTACTTCGCGTTCAAAACAGTCCACTGGACTGTTTTGAGGTTCGACTCCCGCCCCAGCTACCACAAAGTAAACGCGGTCGCGCAGAACTCCGGTTCGCGCGACCGCTTCGTTTTGAGGCGGGAGTTTGGAACCTACCAGATTCCCTACCCTCAGTTGCTTTGCAGGCGGGTCAGCTTGTCCGGGTTTCTTACCACGCGGATCGTGGTGATCTTGCCGGCTTCGGATTCGAGGATCATCACCGTCGTGATGCCCGCGCCTTCGTACAGCAGCAACGCCACGTGGCCGTTGACCACCGCAGTCTCTGCGCGCAGGTCGGGCGGAGTGCGCGCCGCAAGCCCGATGAAGAAGCTGGCCACGGTCTGCGCCCCATGCAGCGGGTTGATCGCCGCCAGCGCCTTGCCGCCGCCGTCGCTGTACAGCGCCACGTCGTCCTTCAGCAGCGCCAGCATCGCTTTCATGTCGCCGCTGCCGGCCGCCTGCATGAATGCCTGCACCATGCGGCCCTGCGCTTCGGGGCTGGCGTCAAAGCGCGGCTTGCGGGACTCCACATGCTGCTGCGCGCGGTGGAACAACTGGCGGCAGTTGGACTCAGATTTTTCGACAACGGCCGCAATCTCGGGGTAGTCGTAGTTGAACACCTGGCGCAGCAGGTACACCGCGCGCTCCACTGGGTTCAGTGTCTCAAGCAGCGTTAGAAACGCGAGGCTGACGCTTTCCGCAAGTTCGGCGCGGGTTTCAGGCTGAGTTTCGGGCTGGGTCAGCAGCGGCTCAGGCAGCCAGGGGCCGATGTAGTCTTCGCGGCGGCGCTTCAGTTCGCGCAGACGGTCAAGGCACAGCCGCGTCACGACGGTCACCAGCCAGCCGCGCGGGTTCTCGAGGGCTTCGTCGCCGGACCGGCTGCGCAGCCAGGCCTCTTGCAGTACGTCGTCGGCGTCGCTGGCGGTGCCGAGCATGCGGTAGGCGATGGCGAACAGGTAGTCGCGATGCTGCTGGAAGGTCTCGATCTGCATGTCAGGCCGCTTTCTGGACCGGCGGTGTCAGGCACACCGCGCCGTCACTGTAGTTTTCGGATTCGCACTCGAACACGCGGTTGAAGCGCGCCCGGTAGTTTTCCCAGGCTATCGCGTTGGTCAGTTCAACCAGCTGCACACTGCTGAACGCGGCCTCGAGGCGGGCGTAGAGCTCGGGGCTGACACTGGCCGGGTTCGCGCACAGGGCGTCGGCCAGCTCAAGGGCCGCACGCTCGGCCGCGTCGAAGACTGTACTGCCACGCCAGTTGCCGATGCCTGCGAGCTTGGCCGGGGTGATGCCACTCTTGCCGCCTACGGCGGCACCGATATCGACTCAGAAGGGACAACCGATGTTCATGGCCACGCGAATCTGCGCGATGCCTGTGATCTTGGCGGGCAAGGCGGTCGCGCCCTGCAATGCGCGCTCCATGTTGACGTAGGCCTTGAGCACGGCCCGGCTGCGGGCACGGATGCGCATAGGCTCCGGCACGCGACCAAGCATCCGCCGCGTAAGCCAGAAGATCAGCCGCTGGAAAAGCCCACTGGGATTCACACCTCGAAGTCGCATGGTCATCTCCTGTTCCCCATGCTGACGAACGGGTGCGTGCGGTTGTGACATGCAATCGCCGTTGGGGAATTGAAAAGCCCGCCTCGAAGGCGGGCTTTTTGGAGTACCGAGCTTAGGCCGGGGGCTGGTTTGGCACTGCGGCCGCCGTGCCGCCTGCACCACCGCGCGCGCCACCGCGTGACCCGCCCTGCTGCAGAATTCGCTTCATCTGGTCAGGGTTGGTGCTGCGGCTGAGTGCCACTTCGCGGGTGATTTCGCCGTGGACGTACAGGTTGTACAGCCACTGGTTCATCGTAATCATGCCCTCACGGCTGCCGGTTTCGAGAATCGTGTACAGCTGGTGCACTTCATTTTCGCGTACCATGTTACGGGCAGCTGCGTTCACCTTCAAGATTTCCATCGCCAGCACGCGGCCGCCTTTGGTGCGCGGCAGCAGCTGCTGCGCGACCACACCCAGCAGCACGAACGAAAGCTGCACGCGGGCCTGCTGCTGCTGGTTGGCGGGGAACACGTCCACAATACGGTTGATGGTCTGCACCGCGTCGGTGGTGTGCAGGGTGGCGAATACAAGGTGGCCTGTTTCGGCCATGGTCATCGCGGCCTCAATGGTTTCGAGGTCGCGCATTTCGCCGACCAGGATCACGTCGGGGTCCTGGCGCAGGATGTGGCGCAGCGCCTGGTGGAAGCCCATGGTGTCGTCACCGACCTGGCGCTGGTTGATGATGCTGCGCTCGTGGCGGTACAGGTACTCAATCGGGTCTTCGACAGTGATAATGTGGCAGCTGTCGTTCTGGTTGATGTACTGGATCATCGCGGCAAGCGTGGTGCTCTTGCCCGAGCCCGTGGGGCCCGTCACCAGCAGCAGGCCCTTGTCGGTCATTGCGAATTGCTTCGTGACCTGCGGCAGGCCAAGTTCGTCGATGGTCGGGATCGTGCTGCGAATAACGCGGATGGCGAGGCCGATGCTGCCGCGCTGCCAATAGACGTTCAAACGATAGCGGCCGGCGCCGCGACGGCCGAAGCTGAGGTCGAGTTCGCGGGTTTGCTCCAGCACACCCATCTGCTTTTCATCCAGCAGTTCCATAGCCAGGCTGCGGGTGTCGCTAGGTGTCAGCGGCTTGAAGCCTTCAATGGCGCGAAGCTGGCCGTCGATGCGCAGCACCGGCGGCACACCCACGGTAAGGTGAAGGTCGCTGACTTCGGCCCGCCGCGTGAAAACCAGCAGGTCGTCCAGCCTGACGGAACTTTGCCCTGTCGTTGCAGTCATTTACTTCCCGCCCGCTCTGTAGTCCGTTCGCCCGATTCGAGTCAGTACCGCAACCGCCGTGGTCTGTCTAGTCTTCCTAGAACAAGCTGACTGCTTCTTCCACGTTCTCGATGTCTAGTCTTCGTAGAACAAGCTGACTGCTTCTTCCACGGTGGTCAAACCGTCCAGCAGTTTGAAGAAGCAGCTCTGGCGCAGGTTTCGCATGCCGGCCCGGGCGCATTCTTCTTCCAGTTCGCGCTCGGGGCGTTCCTCCAGAATCATTTCGCGCAGCTTGGGCGTCATGGTCATGTACTCGTGCACAGCCAGTCGGCCCTTGTAGCCACTGTTGTTGCAGAAGCCGCAACCCTTGCCACGCCACAGGTCAATGTCCACGCTGGGCTGCTTGAAGCTGGTGGCCAGCTGCCGGCGCAGCGCGTCTGATGGCGTGTACGGCTCTTTGCACTTGGGGCAGATCATGCGGATCAGGCGCTGGCTGATCGCGCACACGAGTGCACTGGTGATCATGTAGCGCTCAAGCCCCATGTCGTTCATACGAGTAACAGTGGCGCAGGCGGTGTTGGTGTGGATGGTGCTGAACACCAAGTGACCGGTAAGGGCCGCGCGCACGGCAATTTCGAGCGTTTCCTGGTCTCGCATCTCGCCGACCATGACCACGTCAGGGTCCTGTCGCAGGATGCTTCGCAGTGCCGCGGCAAACGTCATGCCGATGTTGCTGCGCACCTGCACCTGGTTGATGCCTGGAAGCTGGTACTCAACCGGGTCTTCGACCGTGACGATGTTGATTTCCGGCGAGTAAATGTGCTTCACAAAGCTGTACAGCGTGGTCGTCTTGCCTGAGCCCGTGGGGCCCGTCAGCACGACTACGCCGTGCGGGCTTTCCAGCACGCGCTTCATTTCCTTCAGCGTCAGCGGGTCAAAGCCCAACCCGTCGATATCCATGGACGTGGCCGACTTGTCCAGGATTCGCATTACGATCTTTTCGCCGTGCACGACAGGCAGCGTGCTCACGCGCATGTCGATGTTGCGGTCGCCCACCTTGAGTTTACAGCGACCGTCCTGCGGCAGGCGGCGCTCAGCGATGTCGAGGCCGCTGATGATTTTCACGCGCGCAACGACTGACGCGAACAGGCGCTTGGGCGGCGCGGTCACTTCGCGCAGCGCGCCGTCAATGCGGAAGCGCACGGCCACTTCGCGCTCGAACGGCTCAAAGTGAATATCGCTGGCGCGCTGCCGCACGGCTTCCATCAGGGTCGCGTTCACGTACTTCACAACCGGGGCGTTGCTGGCTGCGTCGATGGCGTCGCGGTCAAGGCCGACGTCGGCGTCGTCCATGTCCTCAATCAGTTCGGCATCGACCTGCTTCAGGTCTTCGCCCATCTGGTCAAGGCTGTACTGCTGCGCATAGTGCTTGTCGATCGCGTCGGCAATCGCGACGCGGGACGCGATGTACACCTTCACGTTCTTGCCGGTCACGGACTTGATCGTGTCCACCGCAATCACGTCCTGCGGGTTGGCCATTGCGCAGTGCAGGGTCTGCGTTTCGTCTTCTTGCTTGAAGCAGATCAGGTTGAAGCGGCGGGCCTGGCGCTCAGGCACCATCAGCACCGCGTCGCCCTGGACCTGAAGGTTTTCGTCGGCCAGGTTGACCCAGTCCACGCCAAGATTCACGGCGAGGTACTTGATCAGCTCGCCTTCTTCGACCAGATTGGTGTCTACCAGCACGCGGCCGAGCTGCTTGCCCGTCTGCTTTCCGATCTTCAGGGCATGGTCGAGCTGGTCTTCATCGATGACGCTGGCTTCAAGCAGCAGTTCACCCAGGCGTTTCCGCACACCACCCGCCTGGCCACCCGGGCGTGGCGGTGGCGCGGCCGGGCGCGGTGCGCGGCGCTGCACGCCGCTGACAGCGGCATTTGGCGGCACAACGGGCCCGCTGGCGGGCTGTTGGCCGGCCACGGCGACGCTTTTGACGAATCGAACACCGGTCGTCGGCTGACGGGCCTGACCACCGTTCGGGTTTTGGGGCGTACCTGCCATGCTGAAGCTCCGTCACTGGCGCGGGCCCGACAGTCGTGCCGCAGCCCGCAGATTCTGCCCCGTCGTGCCGACTAACCGGCTATCCGTTACTGCCTTCCGCGGCTGCCTTTTCGGCCTCAGAGGCCTTGCGCTGCTTGTTCAGCAAGTCCCACAGGCCGGCCGGAACTTCTTCTTTGCACTGGGTGCGAATGCGCTTGATGGCAATTTCGGCCTTCTCGAACTCACCGCGGTGGATGTGGCACTCGGCCTGGCGCATCAGGTAGCGCATCAGGCGCGTACGGTCAACATCCGGTGCCAGGTTGGTTTCATTCTGTGCGCCGGGCTGGGCCGTCAAGTCCACGGCCAGGTCGGCGTGCAGCACGGCCGTGTCGTAGTTCTTCATCAGCATGTAGCAGGCGGCCAGGTTGTAGTGCACCGCCGGGTTGAACTGGTCGCCTTGTTCGGCCAGTTTCAGGGCGGCCAAGGCCTCCGTGGTCAGGCCTGAACGCAGGTACGCAGCACCAAGGTGCATGTTGTAAACCGCGTAGTCCGGGCTGAGCTTCTTGACGTCGGCGATGTTGACGGCGATTTCGTAGCACTCGGTCGCCTCAGGCATCATGTTCAGGCGGTCGTACAGCACACCCAGGTTGAAGTGGGCCAGCGCCCATTCCGGCTCGTCGTCAATGACGAGCTTCCAGGACTCGATCGATTCAAAGTAGTCGCCGTCGTCCTGGTGGCGAAGGGCGTCAAGGTAGTCGCTTTCCGAGATCGAAAGCTCTTCCGCGCCCTGCTTTACGTTCATGGACGACCCGCAGGCGCCCAGCACCAGCGCCATCGCGCCCGTTACAATTGCCACGCCGAGTTTGCTCATCGCAGTCACTGCGCCCCCGCTTTCCTGCCACATGGTCCGGTCCGAAGAGGTTAGGTCTGTTTGCCGGTACCACAAGATAGTCAGTTAGTTCCAGTCCGGTCAAGCCAGCCCGTTACAGCACACGCCGCAACGGGACTAATACGACACATCTTTTATGCCCGGCGGCGACGTGCCACCGCCAGCACACCCGCCAGCATCAGCAGCGCCAGCGCAGGCCATGCGGGTCCGCCGCCGACTGCAAGCTCGCAGCCTTCTTCATCGGTATCGTCATCGGCAAACGGGTCGTCGGGCGTCGACTCCGCCAGCGTCAGCGTGCCGCCTGTCACCGATGTGCCGGTCAGAACCACGCTGCCGGTGATGTCTGCCGCCGTCACCGAAGCGATGTACTGCGGGCGCGGGGTCGGGATGGCCGCCCCGGTGAAAGTGATCGTGAGGGTGTAGTTGACGGAGCTGCCGGCACTGACGCTGTTCGACAGGCCCGTGAAGTTGACCGTGACGATGTCGCCTGCGACGCTCCAGCCCGCGCCGCCGTTCGTGATCGTGCCCAGCACCGTGCTGCCACGGCGCAGTTGCACGCTGGCGATCCGAACCACCGCCTGGCCGCCCGTGTTGCCCAGCGTCGCAATGTCGATGCTGGCACCGGTCAGGGTGTAGGCCGTGCCGCCGCCGGTTTCATTGATGCGGAACACCAGCGCGCTGCTGGTGCTGCCCGGCGAAACATTCTTGGACCCTGGGTTGCCGCTGCCGGTGCTGAGTGACGCCGCCGTAGGCGCATTGACCGAGCCGCTGACCGCCTGGTTGCGCAGCGTCGCACCGGTGCTGGTGTGGGTGATGTTGCCGTTGTGGCTGCCCGTCACGGACGGGTTGTAGCGCACGAAAATGGTCGTGTTGCCCACGGTGCCGCCGGCCGGTGTCAGGTTGACGCTGGTGCCGAAGCCCACGCCGCCGCCTGTGGTGCTGACCTGGAAGTGTGTCGGCGCGGTGATCACGATGTCGGCCGTCAAATCAGCGCCCGAAACCGTGTAGCTTTGCTCGGTGCTTGGTACACCCGTGCCCGTGGTCGTGAATGCCGTCAGTGCGCCCGTGACCGTGATGTTGGGCGTGCCCGGGGCCGTAATCGTGATTGCGATGGTGTACGTGTCGGTGCCGCCTGCGTTGTCGTCCACATCGATCTGCAGCGTGATCGTGCCCGCCGTGCTGGCGGTACCGCCCAGCGTCACGGAAACCGGGCTGGTTCCGCTGTCTGTAGTCGCGCCCGTGAATCCGGCCGCGGCGATGGATGCCAGCGAGCCGGCCGTGCGGGTTACGGTCAGGTCCAGGTTGTCCGCGCCGTTGGCGTCTGTTGCGCCAAAGGTGATCGACAGGTCGTCGCCCACGACACAGGTTGCGGTGAAGTTCGGGTCCGTGCCGGCCACGTTCAGGTCCACAGTGCCTGACGGCGCACCAAGCACCGGGGCCACGTTGGCTGCGGCCACCACGATGGAAATGTTGACGGCCACAGTACCGCCGCCGCCGTCGTTGACGATGATGTTGAAGGTGTGAGTGCCCACGTCGCCGCCTGCCAAAGCCGAGCCCGCGGTGGCTGTGATGATCAGTGTCGCGCCAGCGGCCGGGCTGTTGCTGGTGATGTTGAAAACGGCGCTGGGGTTGCCGCCGCCCGGTGTGATGGTGCCCAACGCCAGGGTCTGGCCGCTGTTCACGTCGTCAACTTCTGCCAGGGCCAGCACCGGGGTCGTGCCCGTCGTCTGGCTGGCGGAATCAAACGGGTCGCCGCCAGTTCCCGTACCGCTGACCGCGTCCGTGCCCGCCGACATGGTCGGGTTGGAGTTGGTCAGGGTCAGCGTAACGGTGAACACCGTTTGCTGCGTACCGGCGTCATCCACCGTGATCGTGAACACAAAGTCGCCAGGCGTGTTTGAGGCCGCCACAGTACCCGTCAGTTCAAACAGCTGCGAGGCTGCGAGGCCTGTGGGCAGTGTCCCCGGATCAGGATTGATCGTGACGCCAGTGGGTGCCGTGCCGGTGATCGAGGTGATCTGCACGTTCTCCGGCGTGACAAGCTCTTCAAAGGTAAGCGAACAGTTGGCAAGGGTCGCGCCAGCCGCCACTGAAACGGAGTATGTGGTGGCGGTCTGGGTGGTGAGCCCCGCGCCGGGTGTTGCCGTCGGTGCCTGCGCCAGAAGTGAGCCACTTACAACCGCCAGCACTACCATCAACGCTGCTGCATGCCGCATGATCGTCTCCCGCCCTCAGGGGCGCTCAAGCAGAGCCGGAACGCGTGGGGCGTCCGGTTTTCCACAGGCCAGGTTTGCAAATTCCAGATTGCAGAGGGGCCAAGGCTAACCGGACGCCCCCATGAACGCAAGCCTTTGTGCATGCTGGCGTTCGAAGCAATGCACTCAGTGCAAATCGGTGTTGCGAACGTCCCGGCGGCACGTCCGCGGGCCTCGGGCCTGCGGAAACGGAAGTGCAAGAACGTGCAGGCTGGAAGCCTGTAACACGAACTTCGCCTGATTCGACTGGTTTGGTGTTGGCTGCTAGACCGAAACTACCGGCAGGCGGTCGCTGCTGCCGATGCGGCGGCGGCGCTTCAATGCCCGGTCCACGCTGGCGGCGAGGTCGGCCAGCTTGAACTTGCCCTCGAAAATCGCGTGTACGCCAAGCGTGTTGAACTGCTCGCGTTCCCACTCGCTCACGTCACGCACGATCAAGATCACCGGGCAATCGGCGATGTGCATGATCTCAGCCAGGCCGTGGATGCCAGCCGCGCCGAAGCGTTCGTAATCAGCGATTACCACGTGCGGGTGTCGGCGGTTGATGTATTCGAGCGCGTCCTGGACGTAGTCGAAGGCATCCAGGCGCAGCTGTTCGAGGTCAGCCAGGGGCTCACGAATCATCTCCGCCTGCTTGGCGTTGGCGATGATTACACCGGACCTCAGATGTACATATCTGCCTTGCACGGGCGCACCTCCCGTACCCCACGAAGCGCAGGACCCTAGCTTTCGTGTCAAGGAACTCCAAAGCAAATCCGGGTGACCCGGTGGTCAATTTGTCACACCACTTACCCCTTTGGGTGGCTAGGTCTGCTTCTTCCGAAGCTCCAGCGCCAGTCGCGCGCTGTTGCCGGCCACACTCAGGTCGCTCAGCACCATGGCCAGCGCGGCAAAGCTTGGCGGCAGGAAGACCCCCGCCCAGACCAGCGCGCCGGCCGCCAGCGGGATGCCGATCGCGTTATAAACCAGGCTCAGGAACAGGTTCTGGCGGATCGCGCGCAGGCTGCGCCTTCCAATATCCAGCACCTGCGGCAGGTCGGCCAGCCGGCGCAGCACCACGTCGCCGGTTTCCTTGGCGACGTCGCTGCCTTCCGCAATCGCCACGCCCACGTGGGCCCGGGCCAGCGCGGGCGCGTCATTGATGCCGTCGCCCACCATTGCGATGACGCCAGTCAACCGCAAGCGGTCGATGTGCTCCAGCTTGGCCGCCGGCGAAAGACCCGCGTGCACTTCTTCAATGCCCAGCGCCGCAGCCACGCGCCGTGCCGCCGTTTCGTGGTCGCCGGTCAGCAGCACCGTGCGGGCGCCGGCATCGCGCAGGGCCTTCAGGGTCGGCGCGGCCTCGGGCCGGACCGCATCCTGGAAACCAATCGCGGCAATCACGTGGCCGCCATCTGCCAGAAAGCTGACCGAATCACCGGCGGCGCGCATCGCGTCGCCCGCTGCGGCCAATTCGCCCGGGATCTCGGCCTTTTGCTCAGTCATCAGAGCAGCCGTGCCCAGCAGCAGCGTGCGGCCGTCATGCACCGCGACCACACCCTTGCCCGCAAACTCAAAGGCGCGCACGCCGGCAGGGGCGGGCGTGCCCGGGTAGCGCCGCTCGCACTCGCCGCCGGCGGCTGCGGCAAAGGGGTGGCGGCTGGCACTGGCCACGGCACGCAGCGCCGCGAATACACTCTCTTCCTTATAGTCGCTCGCCCGATGCACCGCCGTCACCGATGGCTTGCCTTCAGTCAGGGTGCCGGTCTTGTCGAAGGCGAAGATCTTGACCTTGCTGATGATCTCAAGGGCTGCGCCGTTCTTGACCAGTATCCCGCGCCGCAACGAAGCCCCGCTGCCGATCATGATCGCTGCGGGCACCGCAATGCCCAGCGCGCAAGGGCAGGCAATCACGAGCACCGCAATCGCATGGGTAATCGCACGGGCCGCTCCGTGGCCTGCCAGCAACCACGCCGCCATCGACGTCACCGCAATCAGCACCACTGCCGGCACAAAGATGTTGCTGATGCGGTCAGCCAGGCGCTGGATCGGGGCCTTGGTGCGCTGCGCTTCTTCCACCATCCGCACGATGTGCGCCAGCGCCGTTGCGCTGCCCACGGCGGTCGCGCGCACTTGCAGCGTACCGTTGGTGGCAATCGTGCCCGCGCGCACGGTGTCGCCCTTCGCACGCGCTACGGGCACGGGCTCACCGGTCAACAGCGCTTCGTCCACGTCGGCGCCGCCTTCGACAATCTCGCCGTCCACAGGGATGCGCCCGCCGGCACTGACCACACACACTTCGCCGGTCTTCACGTCGCCGGCGGGGATGCTTTGCTCGGCCCCGTCGCGCAGCACGCGCGCCGTGGGCGGGGCCAGCGCCAGCAGGCTGCGCAGGCTGGTCAGTGCGCCGGCACGGGCGCGGGCTTCGACGTACTTACCCAGCCGCAGGAAGACCACCAGCAGGGTCGCGGCCTCAAAGAAGACGTGTTTGTCCAGGCCTTCGGGCAGCGGCCAGCCAAAGATCACCAGCAGCGCGCCGTAAACCAGCCCGCTGGCCATGCCGATGCTGACCAGCACGTCCATGCCAAACGTGCGCGTGCGAATGCCTGCCACCGCGCCGCGATAGAAGTCCAGTCCCACCGTCGCCTGGATCAGCACCGCCAGTCCAAGACTCACCGCATCCCACACCAGCCCGTGCAGCCCGGCGTAGTGAAACGCCATCACCGGAGCGCTCAGCGCTGCACCCGCAATCAACAGCCGCAGGTTGCGGCGCTGCTCAGCCCGGGCCGAGCTTGCGGCGTCGGTGCGTTCAGCTTCGGCTTGGTCCAGCAACCTGTAGCCGCCCTTGCTGACGGCCGGCCCCAGCACCTTGTGGCTGGGGGCCGCGCCCTCATGGGTGATGCGCACGTTGCCGCTGGCAAAGTCGGCCTCGGCCGTGGCCACACCGGGCACGCCCAGCAGTGTTTTCTCGACACTGCGGGCGCAGTGGGCGCAGGTCATGCCTTCAACTCGGAGATCAAGCGTGTTCATATAGACACAACAACCCCGTAGCGCCGTCCGGATTCCAGCAAATTCCCCCGCCACGGGAAGCGATTCATCGCGTATAAGCCTGTGAGGCCGTCCGATAATCCGGCCCCGGAGAAGATCATGCGCCAGGGAATCATCACGCTGTCACTGATGCTGCTGTTTGTGGCGGCGTGCTCACGCACCGAAACCAAGCCGGTGGACAGTTCCACCCAGCCGGCCATCGATACCGACAAGTACCTTGTCCAGAACAACAGCGACGCCGATGGCGAAGTCGCAAGCAATGCAACGCGCGAAGCGATCCTGAAGGAACTGGAAGACCTGACCGGCAAGCTTTCCGCCGCCAAGGACCTGAACGAGGCCTTCAAGCTGGCTGAAGCAATTGAAGACCTGGGCATGCAGGTCGCACCCGAGTTGCAGGCCAAGGTCAAGCTGATGCCCGCGCTGCCGCGCATCGCCGGATGGCGCGCGGTGTGGACACTCGGCTCGCTCAGCAACGGTGGCTGGGACGCCGGCGTGAAGGGCCTGCTTGAAATCGTCACCAGTGACGCCGACATGGCCATACGCGTGGCCGCCGCCGAAGTGCTGGGTGCCATCGCCAGCACCCGCCACGAAGAACTGCTGCGCGCCGCGTTGAAAGACAAGGTCTTTGACCCGGAAGTACGCGTGCAGCTTGCCGTGGCACTCTGGCGCAGCAGCAAGGACACGACCGCGACTTCCGTGCTGCGCGAATTGCTTGGCAGCGACAATGACGCCTTCAAGATCCGCGCCGCGCTGGCGCTGGGTGAAATCAACCAGATCACGCAGGACGCCAAGCCGCTGCTTGAGCTGCTGGCCGAAGAACCCACGATTCGCGGCCGCATCGCCAAGCGCGCGCTGGATTACGAACGCGCGATCAAGCGCTTCGAAGCCGCGATGGAAGGCCGCCTGCCGGGCCAGGAAAAAGTTGAGCGCATCGACACCAAGCTGCTCGATACCGTCGAGAAGATGATCAAGGAACGCTACATCTATCCCGACGCCATCGCCGGGCGCAAACTTCTGTACGCGGCCGCCAGCGGCATGCTGGACGGCTTTGATCCCTACACCTGCCTGCTGGAAGACAACCAGCTTCGCGACGCGGGCGAAATTCGCCGCTTTGCTGTGCCCACGCTGGGCCTGCTGCTGGGCAGCGCGCGCATGAATGAACGCAGCCAGACCCGCCTGATCCGCGTGCTCAGCGTCAAACCGGGCAGCCCCGCTCAGCAGGCCGGCATCCGCCCCGGCGACCGCATCTATCGCGTCGTGCGCGGCGTGACCCCGGCCCGCGTGCACGAATTGCGCCGCAAAGACGACCTGCCCTACGACGACAACCCGTTCCAGCTGCTGCCACTCGATGAGGCCGTAAGCCAGTTCCAGGGCGCCATGGGCACAACGTTGGGCATCAACATCATGCGTGACGGCTGGCTGCTTTCGCGCTGGGTGCACCTGACGCACCAGGCCCCGGCCTACGAGGCCGTCACCAGCGAAATGCTGCCCGGCGGCATTGGCATGATTCATGTGGTTGAGCTGAATGCTTCGTCCCCCACCAAGGTGAAGGAAGGACTTGAAGCGTTGCGCAAGCAGGAATTGAAGACGCTGATCCTTGACCTGCGCGATTGCGCCGGTGGCAGTGTGGACGCGGCGACGCAGGTTGCATCACTGTTCCTGCCCAAGGACACGCTGGTCACGCTGAGCATGGGCCGCAGCGTCGAGCTTGCGCCCCGCACCGAGTACAAGACCAGCGGCGACGGCGACCTGAAGCTCAGCATCACCGTGCTGGTCAACGGTGGCACCGCCGACGCAGGTGAAGTGCTGGCCGGTGCCCTGCAGGAACACAAGCGCGCCAAAGTCGCGGGCACCCGCACTTTCGGCCGCGCGATTGTGCAGGAGCTGATCCCGCTGAATGGTTCTGAGCTTGAGCAGGACGCGCGCCAGATGTCGCTGCTGCTGACCGTCGCCCGCTTCATGGGCCCGGTAAGCGGCATGCCGTGGTACGACCGCGGCGTTACCCCGGACACCGAACTCAAGCCCCGCCTGTTCGAAGGCTGGATCTACGACGAACTAGAGGCCGCGCAGGAAAACCCCGCTTTCAGCGCGTACATGGACAAGCTGATGTCCGGCGACAAGGTGAAGCTGATCGAGCTGGCCAAGGGTGACGGCCGCAAGACTGACGGCTACGCGGGCTTCGCGGAACTTGAGAAGCAACTGGGCCTGAAGGCCTCCAGCGAAGACCTGCGCTTTCTGGTGCGGCAGCATTTGCGTCTGCGCCTGCTGACCGAAGGCACCGACGTGCCCAGGGTGGACCTGCAGGAAGACGACGTGTTCACCGGCGCGGTGAAGGCCGCCGCCGAGGCCGCAGGCATCGACCTGAGCGAGATCCCCGAATACGCGATGCTGAAAAGGTAGTAACCGGCGCGACGGCAGCGCGGGCCAGTGTTCTGCGACACGCACAGGAATGGCAATTTCAAACAGAACAACAGAGGCACTGAGAACTGCTATGGTGACAGTCCAGAATGTGTTCTCCGTAGCTCCGTAACTCTGTTTGAAGCCGCCGTTGCCGTGATTCGTGGTTGCTTGTTGTTGAAGTAGAACCGCTCACCGTGCACGCAGGGCTCCGGTTTTTTGCCAAACTCGTTATCCTGCTGCCATGGCTCTTTTGCCGCGCATCCGCTCGCTTGACGTACGCGCCATTGCTCGCGCGCTTACGCTGGTTGAGGCCCGCGACACCGCCTTCCTTGACGAGCTCGACGGCGCCTTCGCATCCATCCCCCACCCGCAGCGCGTCGGCATCACCGGCCCGCCCGGCGCCGGCAAAAGCACGCTTACCTCGGCACTGGTGAAAGTCCTGCGCGCGAACTCGGCGCGCGTCGGCGTGGTTGCTGTTGACCCGTCAAGTCCGTTTTCGGGCGGCGCGCTGCTCGGCGACCGCTTGCGCATGAACGAGCATACGCTTGATCAAGGCGTCTTTGTGCGCAGCATGGCCGCGCGCGGCCACTTCGGCGGGCTCGCGCTCAGCACCGAAGAAGCCTGCGACGTGCTGGCGCTGGCGGGCTTTGACCCGCTGCTGGTGGAAACCGTGGGCGTGGGCCAGTCCGAAGTCGATGTCGCGCGCCTGGCCGACACTACCGTGGTCGTGCTGACGCCCGCGGGCGGCGACAGCGTGCAGGCCCTCAAGGCCGGCATCATGGAAATCGCCGACGTCGTCGCGATCAACAAGGCCGACAACCCCGGCGCCGATCGCCTTGAGGAAGACATCAAGGAAGGCTTCGAGTTGCGGCCGCACCCGGCCCCCGGCGAACCGATGTGGCTGCCGCCCATCGTGCGCACCGTGGCCACGGCGGGCACCGGCGCGGCCGAGTTGCTTGCGGCCATCAAGGCCCATCGCGCGCACCTGGAGCAGCACGGGCTGCTGGCGTCGCGGCGCGCGGCCCGGCTGGACCGGCGCTTTCATGAGCTCGCGCTGCAGCGCATCGCCGACTCGCTGCAATCGCGCGATGCCTACGCCGCCCTGCGCGAAGCCGTGCAACAGGGCAAGAAATCGCCCCGCGCTGCCGCCGCCGAACTGTAGGTGTTTCACGAAAGTGCCCGCCAAGCCAACCTGCGCCGACTCACGGCTATCGCATTGGCGTGGTTTCGCGCTATATCGGGGTCATGGCCGCAAAGCACATCATCGTCATTGGCGCAGGCATCAGCGGGCTGGCGGCGGCCTATCGCGCCATGCGCGCTGGTACGCGCGTGACTTTGCTTGAGGCCGGCGCGCGCGCGGGCGGCGTGATCGAAACCCGCCACGTGGACGACTGCCTGCTTGAGCTTGGCCCCGACTGCTGGGCCAGCAACAAGCCCGCCGCCGTGGCGCTGGTGCGTGAGCTCGGGCTTGAGTCCGAGCTGATCGGCACCCGCGAAGGCGTGCGGCGCAGCTTCATCCTGCACAAAGGGACACTGAAGCGGTTACCGGAAGGCTTCTTCCTGATTTCGCCCATGTCGATCGGCGCGCTGGTGCGCACCAGCATCCTGTCGCCGCTGGGCAAGTTGCGCATGGCCACCGAGCTGTGCCGTGGCGTGCGCCGCGACGACGCCGATGAATCACTGGCGGCCTTTGTGCGGCGGCGCTTCGGGCGCGAGGCCCTGGACCGCATCGCGCAGCCGATGATCGCGGGCATCTACACCGCCGACCCAGAGAAACTGAGCCTGCAAGCGACCTTCCCGCAGTTCATTGCCATGGAGCGCGAGCACGGCAGCGTGATCCGGGCGCTGCGCCGCAAGGCCCGCAGCGAACAAGGCAAGTCCACGGGCGGCGAAGTCGCCAAGGCTGCCGGGCCGCGCTACGGCATGTTCGTGACCATGAAGTCCGGCATGAGCACGCTGACCAACGCGCTGGCCAACGCGCTGCCGGATGGCTCGCTGCGCCTGAACACGCCGGTACAGAGCATTCGCCGCGATGACAACGGCTGGGTCGTGAACGCGGGAGACGAGATCAAGGCTGATGCCGTGATCCTGGCACTGCCCGCGCACAGGTCGGCCTCACTGCTGCAGCCCGTGGACGCGGGGCTTGCGGCCGCGCTGGCGCAAGTCGAGTACGCCGGGGCCTCGGTCGTGAACTTCACGTTTGATCGCGCGCAAGTCGGCCACGCGATGGACGGGATCGGCGCGGTGATCCCGGCGGTGGAGCAGCGGCGTATCGTCGCGTTCAGTTTCAGCAGCGTGAAGTTTGAAGGCCGCGCGCCGGAAGGCCGCGCGATTGTGCGCGTGTTCATGGGCGGCGCGCTGCAACCCGAAATCGCGAAGCTGCCCCCGGCCGAGTTGGCGCAGGTAGCCCTGTCCGAGATTCGCGGGCTGGTGGGCGTCACCGGCGAGCCGCGCAGCGTGACCGCAAGCTCGCACCTGGGGGCGATGGCGCAGTATCACGTCGGGCACCTCGCTCGCGTGGCCAGGATTCGTGAACTGGCGGCCTCGCACCCGTCACTGGCGATCTGCGGCAACGGGTTTGACGGGGTTGGCATACCGGACTGCGTGCGCAACGCCGAGCAGGCGGTGAAGGCGCTGGTTGAGGCAAGCTGATGTGGAAGCTGCACGCGATCATGGCGCTGGGCGGGGCAGTGTTCGCGGGCGGCGCGATCAGCTTCGCAGAAGGCGGGCCTTGGTGGCTGACTGCGGGCCTGTTCGCAACGGGCGCGGCGATTGAGGCCGCAGGCCTGTACCTGCACTGGAAACGCCAACGCGCCTGACTGCCCGCGACTGCATAGCCCGGCCATCGCGTAACAAAAAAGGACCCGGCGTGTGGGAACGCCGGGTCCTGAAGAAAGTCCGAAGGTGGTAATGAGGGAGGGGCCTTCGGGCCTCCTGACTTGTTCTTTCTTGCGCATTGCGCGCGGGAGAGAAGGGTGCAGGCGAGACGCCGCACCGCGGAGAAAAGGGTGTGAAGCGGTTGTCAAAAAACTCGTACTGCGTCCGTTTGGTTCGTTTACTCGGTCTGGCGTACTGCCCGTATCGATTCGGAGCCTCGGTCTCGTACCTGGTTACCCTCGTGATTCCGTGTCTCCTTGCTACGCCCTATTGAACGAACGACGACGTCCCCAAGTTCCAAGATTCGCGCGACGCAAATTGCACGGAAACGCCAGCACCACGCGCCGTAGTGGCCAACTTTGTGGCGATTGTCGCGGCCGGATTGTGGTGCCGCGTAGTGGCCGTACTTCGTGCCACTTCGTGGGCAAACGCCGTTGCCGTAACGTGCAGCCTTCGCATCATGATCGCTTGCGAAGCGCAAGACCTGCAATGATTCGGCGCTAGCAAGCGAGTTGGCGCACTTTGTGGCAGGAAGGAGTTATGAATGCTCTTCGGCTATGTGATTGAACAGGTCAACGAGTATGGCTTGCAGTCACTGCGCGAGGCTACGCTGTGCGTATCTCCCGGCGTGCTGCGCCAGATCGCCGAGTTCCTTGTGGCCTCGGCCGATGAAATGGAGTCCGAACCTGCGATTCACCCGAACTGGCACAGACACCTCGCGACTTGGCGCTCTGAGCGCTCGCAATTCGAGCTGCCGTTTGACATCGTGGTTGCTCCGGAGACCGCTGGATGAGTGATACACCCGTTGTGATTGCCGGTGATGCGGCCGCGTTGCTTGAGGCCGCCGGCAAGGCCGGCTGGCCTGCCGGTGCGCGCGTGTTTGTCGTTGCCGTTGATGCCGAGGCCTACAGTGCCGCCATCGACAATGGCGCGATCCGCACCCTGCACCGGGCTGGCGCCGTGATCTGTGCACCGGGGTACGGTCCTCAAAGCCCGGCAACCCCATGACCGCACAATGGGCATTTGCTATAAAGTAGCCCAGCACGGCCGTTGCCGTGCTGCTTGATTGAATGGCAGCGAAGGGCCCGTGAGGGCCGTTTGTGTTTCCTGAGTGGCGGTAATCACGTATCGGCAGGTGTCCATGGCATTGCCCACGACGATCCAGTTGACGCCCGGCAAGCGCGTCCTGTTCCTGACCAAGGACCTGGAGCTGATCAAGAAGCAGCTCTACGAAGGCCTGAATCTGCGCATGGCCGACCTGCGCGTCGAAGACCTGCTCGATGACATCAACACCGACACCATGACCCCGGCCTGGGTCTGCTTCGATTACGACCCCGCCAAACTGGCCCTGAACGCCTACGCCGGGCTGTTCGACGCCAGCGGCGAACGCGTGTTCCGCGAGCGCGCGCTGATCGACGGCAACTTCGAAGTCATCGTCAGCGGACAGCGCAAGGGCACGGGCAGCAGCCGCGAAACCGCGCCCCAGGCTGAAAAGTGGGGCGGCATCCGGCTTGTGATCGCGGCCAGCTTCGCCCCGATCCATGAACGCAACAACATCAACCTCGGACAGCTCATGGGCACCCATGAGCAACTGAAGGCGTTGCAGGCCGGCAAGTCGCTGCCGCTGTCTGATTTCACGGCCAAGTATGACCCCGTGACCCGCCTGATCCTTGAAAGCGGCGGCCTGTTCCCGTTCAGTAAGCTGCTGGCGGAAGGCAAGCTGGACCTGCCCAAGCTCACCAACGGCAAGCGGCCGATGACCATGGCCGAAAAGCTGATTGCCAGCCACCTCGTGCCCGGCCAGGGCGAGCCCTTCGTCAAGCCCGGCGACCCGGTGATGGTCAAGGTCGATGCCGGCTACAGCCACGAGTTCACGACCGCGCAGGTGCACTACTTCCTCGAAAACGAGTACGGGGCCGACTACAAAGTCACCAACCCCGAGAAGTTCGCGGTGTTCGAAGACCACCTGCTGTACGCCAAGGGCGTGGCGCGCTTTGCCAAGTTCGCCGACAAGATCCAGACCCTTGTCGATATGCAGAATCACTTCCAGAAGCACACCCGCGTGCGCGACTACAGCGCCCGCAACGGCATAAGCCCCGGCATCTGCCACCAGGTCGCCCGCGAGCACTTCATTGACCCCAGCGACTTCGTGCAGGCGACCGACAGCCACACCTGCATGGGCGGCGCATCCAACGCGCTGGCCTACGGCGTCGGTGCCACCGAGTACGCCGGGCTGATCTACAGCGGCAGCACATTCGTGAGCGTGCCCGAAAGCATCCGCTTCAACCTGGTCGGCGAAATGCAGCCGGGCGTGACCGCCAAGGACGTGATCCTTCACATCCTCGATACATACGCAAAACGCGAAGACACGCTGGACCGCGTGATGGAATTCGGCGGACCCGGCCTCGCCAGCATCAGCATGGACGAGCGCGCGACCCTCACCAACATGGCCACCGAATGCAGCGCCAAGTCAGGCATCTGTGAGGCCGACGACGCCCTTTGGAACTGGCTGCAGGAGCAGCGCAACCTTTCGGACTCACAAGTCGCAGCCCTCAAGCGCAAGGCCGTCGCGCCTGACGAAGGTGCTGAGTACGCCGGTGGCGTGCACACCATCAACCTGAACAAGATTCTGCCGATGGTGGCCGAACCCGGCGACCCGACCTACGGCAAGCTGATCTCGGACCTGGGCGACGTGAAGATCGATATCGCCTACGCCGGAAGCTGCACCGCCGGCAAGGAAGACGACTTCGACTACTACGCCCGCGTCGCGCAAGAAGCCGTGCAGGCCGGGCTGCGTGTGGCCGAAGGCGTCAAGATGTACATCCAGTACGGCAGCGAAGACGTGAAACGCTACGCCGAACAAAAGGGCTACCCGGCGCTGTTCGCCAAGGCGGGCATCGAGGTAATCAACCCCGGCTGCGGCGCGTGCATCGGCTGCGGCCCCGGCGTCAGCGAAACCAAGGAGCAAGTCACGGTAAGCGCCATCAACCGCAACTTCCCCGGCCGCAGCGGCCCCGGCAAGCTGTACCTGGCCAGCCCGCTGACGGTGGCAGCAAGCGCGTTTACGGGCAGGATCACGGCGTACAAGGAAGGCATGTTCAGCAAGCAGGCCGGTTGATGCTGCTGCTTTCGTGCGTTCGTCGCGTGCAGCCGTCACGCGGGCGCTGCGTGTGGTATCCTCGCGCAGGGAGGACACACCATGAGCCTGCTGCACCTGTTTCTGACCCAGTCCGCACAGTCCAGTCACGACCGTCAGCAGGCGGCCCGCGCGGCCGCTGACCGCAGCGCCATGCGCTCGATGGGCGCCAAGAACGCGGACCTTGAATCCGACATCGGCACGCTGTCGATGGTCTGCATCTCGCTGGTCGCGACGCTGATCAAGAAGGGCATCATCACGGAAGCCGAGTTCCAGGAGATGATGGCCTCGGTCGATGAAATGGATGCAAGAACCGACCAGTCTTTGGACCCCAACACAATGCGCAAGGCGCTGGGCCTGCCCACGCTGCGCCGCAAGGGGCTGCCGGGCAAGCGCCCCAACATCGCCAAGCCGCAGCCCTGAATGGTGGCACATGGCTGCAACTTCGCTGGAACCCGCAGGCCCGGTCCGTCGTCCTAGAGGCGTGAACCGGAGATTCCCATGAAAACCCCCATGCTTGCCTTCGCCGGCGCCACCCTTGTGGCCGCCGCCTTGATCGGCCACTCGAGCGCCCAGCAGAAGCCCGCCTTCCAGCCCGCGCCGGAGAACGCACGCACCCTGGCCTCAGCGCAGAACGACTTCGGCGTCAAGCTGATGCGCGAGCTTCACGAACCCGGCAAGAACACCTTCATCTCGCCGACCAGTATCACGCAGGCGATGCAGCTTGCGCTGATGGCCGCCGACGGCGAAACCGAAGCCGAGATGCGAAAGGCCATGGGCCTTGAAGGCATCGACTACAAAGAAGCCAACCGCGCGCTGCTGGACGCCATCGCCGAGCGCAAGGGCGTGAAACTGGACATCGCCAACTCAGTCTGGGGTGGTGCCGGTCGCGTGGAAATTGATGCCGATTACCTTGCAGACGCCGCCAAGTACTTCAACGCCGAGGGGCGTGTCGTGGACTTCAACAACCCGGAAACGCTGGGTGTGATCAACGGCTGGGTGTCGGGCAAGACCAACGGCAAGATCCCCAATCTTCTGGACCGCATCCCCAGCGACGCCGTGGCCTACCTCGTGAATGCCGTCTACTTCAAGGGTTCATGGAAGTATGAGTTCGAGAAAAAGAACACCCATGAAGGCGTGTTCACACAAGATGACGGCACCAAGCTGATGCTTCCCATGATGAACATGACGTACGACCTGGCCTACGGCCGCGTTGACGACGTGCAATTCACGCGGCTGGCATTCAAGGGTGACGGCAGCGTAGGCATGTACTTCGCCCTGCCGGCTGAGGGCAAGCTGGATGAATTCGTGAAGACCTTCGACGCTGCGCTGCTGGCCAAGTGGCGACAGAACATGGCCACGACCGAGCTGGTGCTGCAGATCCCGCGCTTCAAGCTCGGATACAAGGCCGGGCTGGTGGAAGCCATGCAGAGACTTGGCATGCAACGCCCGTTCGGTGGACTGGCCGAATTCCCGAAGTTCCAAAGCGGCATGGGCAACGTGTTGATCAGCCGCATCCTGCACGAAGCCATACTTGAGGTGAACGAAGAAGGCGCCGAGGCCGCCGCCGCCACGGCCGTGGAAATGCAGACCGAGTCAGTGCGCGAAGAGCCGCCCAAGCTGATCATCAACCGCCCGTTCTTCGTGGCGATTGTCGATGACGCCACGGGTGCCATCTTGTTCACCGGCGCAATCCACAAGCCCGAGGCGCTGACCGCCAAGTAGCCGCAAAAGTTAGAAACACAGAGATTCTGGATTGCGCTGCCGGGACCCCACGGCGGCCAATCCAGAATCCGTTTCAGGCTGCGTCACGCGGCGCGCGGGCAGCCAGGGCTGCTGGTACAGAGGGCGGGACTTGAACCCGCACGGGTTTCCCCACTGGAACCTAAATCCAGCGCGTCTGCCATTCCGCCACCTCTGCCCGCGCGCAATGTAGCCGCCCCGCTTTTCCGCCGCGAGACCCGGCCACCGGTTGTCATGCCCGTCGCATCCGGTTTATAAGGTCGTCTTACCGCCTGAGGCCAATTTCATGCCCGATGTCGTCACGAACTTTGACCTGACCGAAGAACAGCTCCAGATCCAGAGCACCGCCCGCGAGTTCACCAAAGAACACGTGGCGCCCAAAGCCCAGGAACTGGACGAGAAGGCCGAGTTCCCCGTCGATACATTCAAGGGCCTCGCTGAGCTCGGCTTCCTCGGCCTGAGCATCCCCGAAGAGGCCGGCGGCAGCGGCTTTGACACCCTCAGCTTCATCCTCGTCGTCGAAGAGCTTTCGCGCGCCTGTGCCAGCACCGGCCTTGGCTACGCGGCCCACATCAGCCTTGGCACAACGCCCGTCCACCTGTTCGGCACCAAAGAGCAGCGCGAAAAGTACGTGCCGCAGCTCTGCAAAGGCGTCGATGACAACGGCAACCTCACGCTTGGCTGCTTCGGCCTGACGGAGCCCGGGGCAGGCAGCGACGCCGGCGGCACCAAGACTCGCGCGGAGCGCAAGTCGGATCATTGGCTGGTCAACGGCCGCAAGGCGTGGATCACCAACCCGCATTACTCGAAGACCTGCATCTTCACGGCCAAGACCAACATGAACCCGGCTGAAGGCAAGGGCATCACGGCCTTCATCGCTGAGCTGGACACGCCCGGTTTCAAGGTCGAGGCCAAGGAAGACAAGCTGGGCATGCGCAGCAGCGACACCGCGCAACTCGTGTTCGAAGACATGAAGCTGCCGCTGGACGCGGTGGCAGGCGGCGAGCCGCAGGTTGACGTCGGCTTCAACAAGTTCATGAAGACGCTCGCCGGCGGCCGCATCAGCATAGGCGCGCTGGCGCTGGGCATCGCGCAGGGCGCGTACGACAAGGCCCTCGAGTACGCGCGCCAGCGCAAGCAATTCAACAAGCCGATCGGCACGTTCCAGGGCGTGGCGTTCATGCTAAGCGACATGGCCATGGAAATTGCGGCCGCGCGCCACCTGTGCTACCACGCGGCCAGACTGCGCGACGCGGGCCGCGACTTCGGCCTGGCCGGCAGCATGGCCAAGCTGTACGCGAGTGAAGTGGCAATGAAGACCTGCACCAACGCGATCCAGGTGCTGGGCGGCGTAGGCTACACCCGCGAATACGACGTAGAGCGCATGATGCGCGACGCCAAGCTGTGCGAAATCGGCGAAGGCACCAGCGAAGTGCAACGCCTCGTAATCAGCCGCCAGATCCTCGGCGATCTGCGAAACGTGTAATCCGCGAAAACCACCATGCGCTACGTGCCGCTGATCTTGCTGTTGCTGCTTGGTGCCTGTGGCGGCTCTGGCGAAGAGCGCAAGGAAAAAGCCGCGGCAGCCTGGGCCGCCGTCAAAGGTGAATACGAGGCCCGCAACGCGCTGATCGTGGCCGCGCTGAAGGAAGCACCCGACAAACTCTCGGGCAACCTTGAGCCCGTGGTGCTGGGCGAAGCCCCCAAACCCAAGTTCGAGACGCACAAAGTCTCGGGCATCGACAAGACCGCCAACGCGCGCATTGCCGTGCTCGACGCCGAAGACGCTGCGTCATCAAAACTGTTGCAGCTGCTGGTCGAGAAACGCTGGCGCACCGACATGGACAAGAACGCCGCCGACAACGGCGGCACCACCGAAGGCGGCCTCAAGGCTGATCTGGAGCAATACCTGGCCGTGCGCTACCTGTGCGTGGTGAAGACCACCGAGTACACACCCCCGAAGATCACCGACACGTCGCTGTTCAAGGTGAAGTTTGAGGCCGGGCAATGGACAGGCACAGCGGCGCTGTACGACCTGACCACAGGCAAGCTGTTGGGCGGGGCCTCAATGACCGCGCGCAATACAGACAGCGTGAAGTTCAAAACCGAAGGCATCGACGCCGACGAGCAAAAGCGCCTGGGCCAGGTAGCCCTCGAAGTAGACCTGCGCGAGCAAGTGCTAGCCCTGCTCAAGACCACCTGCCAAGCCGAGTAAGCCCCAACGAAACGCCCGTGGCACCGGCTTCCAGCCAGTGCATGGTGCGGGCGCCCCACCCGCACAGGCCGTCGTGCGTGGTGCGGGCGCCTCGCTCGCACGCTGTTGCAGTTCCGCTTCCGGCGGCGGGACGCCGCCGGCACTCACGCGCGAGACGCGCGTGCCACGCATGGCCAACAGCCGCCGCCCCGGTTTCCCGGGGTGGCGTGTTTGGGTTTGGTTGCTTGCTTGACGCGGCTTTGCCGCGTGTCCGCGGCCTTTCGGCCGTGGCTCTTCTTGGTGCCTCGGCTGGGGCTGTTCCCGAAACTCGAACTTCGAACCCCGAACCTCGAACCCCGAACCTCGAACCCCGAACCTCGAAACTCGAACCCCCAAACTCCAACCCCGCGTTACTCGGGTGGGCCTGTCGTGTCTCGTTTGGGTGGGTTCAACAGGTAGTCGCGGAACATTTCCTGGGCTTGGCGCTTTACGACTTCGTAGCGCTCGTAGCGGGTCTTGGCGGCCAGGAACTCGGCGCTCATCCGCGCTGCCTTCTCGGGCGTGTAGTACTGGTTGTACGGGGATTGCGGGGCGGGCTCCGGCGGCTCAATGGCTTCTGCGGCCGCCTTCTCTTCGGCCTTCAGTGCCCGGATCTCGGCGGCTTCTTCGGCCGCGGCTTCGCGCAGGGCTTCCTTGATCTCGTCGTAGCGGCCGTCGAGCATCGTCAGCGCAGTGTAGCCCTGATCCGGCGAAGGCTGTGTGGTGAACGCAAAGCGCGGCTCGCCGTCGTCCGGTTTGGCTTCGGCTTGCGGCGCTGCTTCGCGGTCTTTCGGTTGCAGCTGCTTCTCGAGGCGCTGGCGCAGCCGCAACTGGAACTCGAGCACGAAGCGGTCGCGGCGCTTTTCCAGCAGCGCGGTGTTCTGCGCCAGCACACGCCCGGCCTGGATCAGGTTGCTCACCAGTTGCGGCGGAAAGTATTGCGACAGGCCAAAGCGCTCGCGCTGGGCGGCGTGTTTGGTGACGTCCAGGGCCATGGCGGCCGCGCGGAAGCCTTCAATCAGGGTGCGCTGCTCAGGCTCGGTGAGGTCGCGATTGAGCTTGAGCGCAGTGGTGGTGGCGCGCACGGAAAGCCGCAGCACGTTGTGCAGCAACTCGCAAGTTTCGCGAGCCAGCGCAGAGTGCATGTCGGCAAGGGCGGTCACGCCAATCTCCTACCCTTAGCGACAATGGCGCACAGGGAACGGCGCGAGATTCGAGATTCGAGATTCGAGGTTCGGGCGAAAGCAGCCCCACAAGCGGGTTCTCGGGCGAAAACATTTTTCAGAATTCCCGGCCAATCGCGAAAACACAGTGGTGTGGGCGCCCCGCCCGCACACAGTTGCAGTTCGTGGTGCAGGCGCCCCGCCTGCATGCAGTTGCAGTTCCGCGCCAAAGGCAGGGGGCACTCCAGGGCCCAAAGCAAAGGCGTGCAGCCGGGTCGGCCACACCACGAACGGCGGGCCATTGGATGATTGGCTTTGGGTGGCTTGGCACCCCAACATGTGGTGTGACAGTCGCCGCTTTGGGGTCCCTGCTGTGGTTAGGTGAAAAACTGCGGAAGTGTTTGACATTACTGTAGATAGAGTGTACTTTACACTCCGTAACTTATAACTACCGACAATCATGGAGTCCCCAATGCGCAACGCCCTCGCTCATGAGCCCGTGCTTCCTCGTCACGGGTTCTCGCGTGCTTCTGCCCTGCTGCCCAAGGCCTATGTCCAGGCCAAGGAAAAACAGCGCGACGAAATCGACACCCTTTGGGCCAAGTTCAAGGCCGGCGACGCGACCCTTCGCGACCGCCTGATCGAACACTACCTGCCGCTGGCGCGCACCACCGCCGAGCGCATGCACACCAAGCTGCCCAGCCACGTTGATGTCGAAGAGCTGATCCAGGCCGGGGTGTTCGGCCTCATGGACGCCGTGGACGGCTTTGACCCCGAGCGCGGGGTCAAGTTTGAGGCCTACGCCAAGCAGCGCATCACCGGCGCGATCCTTGATGACCTGCGCAACCAGGACTTCGCCCCGCGGCTTGTGCGCACGCACAGCCATCGCCTTGAGCGCGCGGCCAAGGAAGTCGAAACCGAAACCGGCGCCATGCCCTCGGCCGACCAGGTCGCGAGCAAACTCGGCATCAGCCTCGACGAATACGACCGCTGGATGCGCGAAATCAACCAGGCCAACATCGTCAGCCTTGATCGTGCCAGCGGCGAGAATGACTCCGAGGGCAAAGAAGTCCGCAAGATCGACACCATCGAAGACGGCCAGATCGACGCCCCCACCAACAACATGGAACGCCGCGAACTGGTTGAGCTCGCCACGCGCGGCCTCAGCCGCAAAGAGAAGCTGATCGTGATCCTGTATTACGTCGAAGAGTTGACGATGAAGGAAATCGGCCTCGTGCTCGACCTCAGCGAAAGCCGCGTCTGCCAGGTCCACCACCGCATCCTGTATCGCCTGAAGGAGCAGCTGATGAAGCTGCGCGAAGACCTGCTGGGCTAGGCAGCGCAATCAAAACGCCCGCGCAATCATGCGCGGGCGTTTGCGTTCCTCGAGGCTTCACTTCTTCTCGCGATAGTCGGCCGTGGCTTTCCAGCTTGCCTTCCACTTGCCGTCTTCTTTCACGAACACTATCGGCTGCTCGCCCACCTTCTTACCGCCCATGTAGTACTCTTCCCACCCCACGGTGAAGCCGCGCTCGGTCGTCACGCGGCCGGCGCGCACTTCATCATAGGGCGAGCCCAGGTTCACGTCGCGCTGGCCGGCTTGCTCAGCCTTCACAAAGCTGTCCAGGTACACGTCCTTGTCTTTGCGAATGCCCGCATCGATCAACGTGGCCAGTGCCTTCTCAGGAGTTGAGTAATCAGGCTCAGGACCGCCCGAGCACCCGAACAGCAGCAGCCACGCGATGCAGATTGCGCCAAGGGTTGCGTGTCTCATGACGTCTTCTCCGTCGTGCTTTGCTTCGCCTGTGCGGGCGCAGACAGCGCCGCCAGTTGCCGGTTGTGCCATCGACCCAGCGTCAACTGCGCGGCCATCGCGCCGATGAACGCGAGGAACATGTCCCACTGTGTGTCCCAGGGATCGCCCTGCGTGCCGAGGAAAGCCTCCGCGTCCTGATTCAGGATCAGCGCCGCCCACCATTCGATGAACTCGTAGAACGCGCTGAACGCGAGGCAGATGCTGGTCACGCACAGGAACAGCCAGCCGCCCGGCCTCAGCGGCGATTTGCGCAGCAGGATCTCGCGCGCAAGGATCGCCGGGATAAAGCCCTGTGCGAGGTGCCCAAGCCGGTCGTAGTGATTGCGCTCAAGGCCCAGCGCGTCGCGCACCCAGAAGCCAAGCGGGACTTCCGCGTAGGTGTAGTGCCCGCCAAGAATCAGGATCAGGCCGTGAATGAAGATCAGCACGTACAACAGTGCCGTCAGCGGAAAGCGCCGACGTGTCGCGATCAGCAGCGGAATCGCCAGCATCACCGGCCCGGTCTCCAGCAGCCATGTCAGGCGGTCCTTCGGCTCAACGCCGGAGGCCACCAGCGCGATCAGCCACAGCAGCAGCAGCACGATCTGCCACGTCGGCGCCGCTTGGGCGGGTTTATCCAATGGGTTGCTCCGTGGTCACCATGTTCATGCCCGCCTGCGCAAGCTTCGCAAACGCGTGCCCGGCGACTTTCGGGAAGTCCAGCTCGGGGGGCAAAGGCTCAATGGGCGGGGCCGGCACCGGGCTCATGGCATCTTCCAGCACGTACACCTTCTTGAGCATTGACGCGTCAACAGTCTCAATTCGCGCCTTCAAATCCAGCAGTGTACTGAGGACACAGTGACTCTTGGCCTGGCCGAACACGTAGATGCGGTCGTAGCCCATCAGCTTCTGAAAGAAGGTCTCGTTGAACTCGCCGATGGCTTCACCGGCAAGCTCGCGCACCTCGGGGCTGAGGATCGAGTAGTTCTCGGTGCGGGGCTCGCGACCCTTGATCTCAAAGGTGCTTTGCGTGTCTCGCACGATGTCATGAAACAGCGCGGCCTCCATCATCGCGGGCACCAGCGCATGTCCCAGCCCGCCGACCAGCGCGTGATAGGGCCAGATCGTGAGCATGTACTTGCCGCCGGACTCAAGCCGGTGCACGTATTCCACCGTGGCCGCAACTTCGCGCGTGGGGCGCCAGCGGCCGGCATCCACATCCGCGGCACTGATCGGCGTGAACGGGGCTGGATGATTGCCGTCAGCATCAACCCACCACGCCGGGTGAAACACCTGGTGCAGCGTGTGCGTGTCAAGGCTGAAGAAAAGGTCGGTCACACGATCCAGGTGGCGATACAGCCACAACAGAGTTCGCTGCATGTCTTCAACCGCACCCGGCACGAACAGGCTTCCCTGCGGGTGGGCAAAGCAGACTTGCACGTCAATTCCGAGTGCTGCAATTCGCGGCGCATCGTCGCGCGCGGGCTTCACGTGGTAGTGGCGGCGGTACTCGTGCGCGGCCTTCACCACGGCGTCCGTGCGCTCAAGATAGATTTCGGCCGCGTGGCGCGGGTCGTAGAAGGCCGGGACGGGCAGTGTCATGTTCGCCTCGCTTATCCATTGCTGTTTGCACTGAGCTGGCGGATCAGTTCGTTGGTGGCGGCACTCGTGGTCACTTCCGCGGCCTCGCCCAGCGCGACCGCAGTGGCAATCGCGCCCTGATGATTCCGGCCGCCGGTGAGCTGCGTGTAGCCCTGCGGCGGGCGCTCGCCTTCTTGCCCGATGATGCTGATCGGCCCCGACGCGCTGGTGCGCCGGAAGACAACCGGCTTGCCGGGCAGGCTTTGCTTGCCAAGCCCTGTCTCGTTGCCGAACTTCATGCACGGGCGGCCGCCGGTCTGCGACAGCTTGTACACCGCGCTGACCTTGTCGCGCGTGAGGCCGCCGGGCATGGAGCGCGCCACGATGTAGCCGCCGTAGCCGTAGAACTGGCGCATAGGCTGCACCCCCACCAGCTCGCGCAATTGCTCGAACTTGCGCGTCAGCTCGGCGTCGAAACCGTCTTCTAGAATGTGCACGGGCTCCGCACCCAGTGCGCGGCCGCGCTCGACCACTGCCAGGTACTGCGTAACTTTGTCGCCGCTGTCGTAGCGCACGCTGTGGCCGGCGTGGGGCTCTTCGGCAATGATCTCAAAGGCCGCGGGCATGCCGCTGGTGATGGTGTCAAAGGTATCAAGCAGAAAGCTGCTGCGATTGGGGCGGCGGTCGCGCATGGCCCGAAAGGCCGCACGGTCGCTGCCGTAGCGCTGCACGTGCTCGTGGCCCATGGTGCCGACGGCGATCATGCCAAGCTTGCGCGCGCCTTCGACGTTGCTGGTGCGCACCACGCCGGCGTCTTTGCAGGCGCGCAGGGCGATCTCGTGCTGCTCAAGACAGGTGGCCGCGCGCAGCCCGACTTCGAACACGCGCGCCGGGTCGCCGACGATCTTGACCAGGTCGGCCACCTGGGCGCGCACGGCCTTGAAATAGCCATCGCTGTCAACGCGGATCGGCGGGGCTTTCACTTCCACGGCGTCGCAGGTTTCGCGCACGATCTCGGCCTGGGCATCGCAGGTCACGGTCGCCACGGCCTGGGCCAGCGCCGTCGCGTCGCGCAGCGCCAGCGTGGCCACCTGGATGCGATAGTTCAGCATCAGCAGCAGCGGCTCAAACCAGCTTACGAGCGCGCTGGGGCCGCTCATGCTGAACACCGGCTCGCGATCAAAGAACCAGCAGCCGCGCGGCAGGGCACTGATGCGCAGCTTGTCGGTCTGCAAGATTGCGGCCTTGAAACCGCCACCCATTTCGTAGTCGGTGGCCGCAAGCCACGCGTAGTCCGCGGGTTTGACCACGGGCAAATGGCTGCGCACGTAGGCTTCAACGTCCAGGGGCAGATACTGCGCGCCGCCACGCCGGTGCGAGTAATAGAAGGTCTCGGCACGAAGCGGCCAGCCGGCTTCCGCCATGCTGAATTTATAGCCATCGGTGCTGAGCAAAGTGGGCATGGCGGCCTTTCGCGATTCGAGTGCAACTACCCTACACCGGCATCAGCACACAGACCACCGTGATCGGCGACGTCTACTTCAACCGCGAAACAGCAACGGCGTTTGTCCACGAAGTGCACCAAGATCACGAAGAACAGCAACTGCATGAAGGAAACAACGGCTGCTGCATGACCGCCAAAGCGCCAAGGCGCCAAACACCATTTGGCGTTTTGGCGCGTTGGCGGTTAGCGCTTTTGCCGTTCTTCGTGATCTTCGTGCACTTCGTGGATATCAGCAGTTGCCGTTGCCCCCCACCGAGACTCTCCGTTTGCGCGGCCGCCCTCTGCTGTTAGTGTGCGGCCGGACTAGGAGCTTCCATGACTGACGTACCCGCATTCTCGCAGATGTCCGCTGAAACGCCGACCTTTGAACACCTGTCGGCCGAAATGGCCCGCATCCAGCAGGCCTTTGAACGCGCCCCCAGTGCCGACGCGCGCGAGGCCGCGGTGCAGGAATGGAACCGCCTGCGCCGCCAGACGCAAACCTGGAGCAGCCTGGTCGGCCTGCGCTTCAACCAGGACACACGCAACCCCGATTACAAAAAGGCCCGCGATTACCGCGACAAGCTGGGCCCGAAGCTCACGAACCTCGAGAACGACTTCAAGAAGAAGCTGCTGAAGCCGCACTTCCGCACTGAGCTTGAGCAGCGCTACGGCAAGCAGGCCTTTGCACTGTGGGAATGCGACGCGCGCAGCTTCGACCCCAGCATCGAAGAGCACCAGGTACGCATCAGCAAGCTCGGCGCCGAGTACACCGAGCTGTTGTCCGACGCCAAGTTCAACTTCCGCGGCGAAACGCTGAACATGCCCGGGCTCGGCCGCTATTTCAAAGACGACGACCGCGCCACCCGCCGCGAAGCCCAGGGCCTGCGCTGGAACTGGTTTGCGCAAAATCGCCCGCGCCTCGACAGCATCTTTCATGAACTGGTGCGCCTGCGCCACGAAAGCGCGCTGAAGCTGGGCCTGAAGGACTACGTCGAGCTCGGCTACCTGCGCATGCACCGCGTCGATTACAACCGCAACGATGTCGAAAAGCTGCGCCAGCAGGTCGTGCAGCAGGTCGTGCCGCTGTGTTCCAAACTGGCCGAGCAAGACGCGCGCACACTGGGTATCGACAAAGTGAAGTTCTGGGACGACGGCATCCATGATGCCATGGGCGCGCCGCGGCCTCACGGCGATCACGACTGGATGAACCAGCGCGCGCAGGAAATGTTCAGCGAAATCGGCCACGGCCTCGGCGACTTCTTCAAGCTGCTGCGTGAGAAGCAACTGCTCGACCTCAAGTCGCGCGAAGGCAAGGCCGGCGGCGGCTTCTGCACCAGCTTCCCGACCTGGGGCGTGCCGTACGTGTTCGCCAATTTCAACGGCACGCAGGGCGACGTGGAAGTCTTCACCCACGAGATGGGCCACGCTTTCCAGAGCTACAGCAGCCGCAACCAGCGCCTGACCGACTACCTGTGGCCGACGTACGAAAGCGCCGAGATTCACTCGATGAGCCTCGAGTTCATCACCTGGCCGTGGATGGAGAAATTCTTCAACGAAGACGCGGACCGCTTCCGCCGCAGCCACCTGATCGGCAGCCTGTTCTTCCTGCCCTATGGCTGCGCGGTCGATCACTTCCAGCACCTGGTGTACGAGAATCCGCAGGCCAGCCCGGCCGAGCGCTTTGAAATGTGGAAGCGCATGGAAGCGACGTATCTGCCGTGGCGCGACTACGACGACCTGCCGCATTGCAGCGAAGGCGGGTTCTGGCAGGCCCAGCGGCACATTTACCTGAGCCCGTTCTATTACATCGACTACGTGCTGGCGCAGGTGTGCGCGATGCAGTTCTGGGTGCGCGCCGACCAGGACCGCGACGCGGCCATGCGCGATTACGTGGCCCTGTGCAAGCGCGGCGGTGAGGCCCCGTTCCAGCAACTGGCCAAAGGCGCCAACCTCGTAAGCCCCTTCGAACCGGGCTGCCTGGACGCGGTCGTAAGCAAGGCCCGCGACTGGCTTGCGAGCCGGGGCTAACTGCGTTTGAACCACGAAGCGCCACGAAGAACCACGAAGAACTGCAACTGCTTTTGGGTTTAACTACAACTGCATCATCGCGCTCTGGGCTCCTGTTTTTCGCCATGAACGCCGCAGCTGTTGAATAGAAAAATCAGTTGCTCTGCGCCCGCTGTTGGCGGGCGTCCCCGGCCTTTCGGCCGTATCCGTGTTTATCTGTGTGAATCCGTGGTTATCCCGCCGTTGCCGTTCTTCGCGTTCCTTCGCGTCCCTCGCGTCAGCAGTTGCAGCAGTTGCCGTTCTTCGTGGTACTTCGTGGCCCTTTGTGGTTCCAACGCAGTTGCCGTGCTTTGCGGCCAACAGGGGATTCCGGCGATTTGGAAGCTTCATTCGTTAAGGACGTCATGGCGCAGCGTGTGCCCTATTGGCCTTTTGTTGTGATTCCGCTGGTGGTTGGCGGCCTCGCGCTGGCTTGGTGGAAGTGGCCCGCTGCCGACCTGCCCGCGGCCAATAATGCGGCTCGCAGCCCGATCCCTGACCTGGGTTCGCGCGGCAAGTCGCTGCCCGTGCCCTCGAACCAGCCCGCACCCGACGACCCGGACAACCCCGCCGGCAACGAAGCTCGCGACCTCGACGGCACCGAGCCCGAGCCCGAGCCCGCGAACAGCGCGCGCGAGATCGAGATTTTCCTGGGCCAGCTTGCCCACGCCACCAACGTGCGCGACGGCCGCGGGATCAAGCTCGCGCATGAAAGCCTGAGCAAGTGCCGGCCTTCGACACTGGTGGACGAGTGCGTGCGCAAGGCACTCGAAAGCGAAGCCAGCGCCTGGGTGCGGATCGAGTACTTCCGGGCGTTTCACGCGGCCGAGTCGCGCCGCGACTGGGCCTTCTTCAGCTATGACCGCCGCACCGCCAAGTTCATGGGCACTGACCCCGAGCTGCTGATCGGCGAACCCGAAGAGCTGAAACTGCTGACCAGCGAACTGATGCGCGTGCTGGCCCAAACCGCGCGCGACGGCATCTTCGACGAACGGCTGATGTCCTTCCTGCGCAACCTCCTCGACACCGAAAAGCCCGAGTGGCTGCTGCGCGAGGCGCTGTTCACACTGATTGAGCTTGAGCTCGCCAACCTGCCGGGCATCGTGCTTCCGCGCCTGCGCAATGAACTGCGGGCGCTGCTGGAGCGCGCTACAGCCATCGCCGAAATTCGCGAGGGCGCGTTCTTCGCGTGGCTGCAAAGCCTGCCGGAAGTCACCAGCGCGCTGGGTGATTTGCAGTCGCCGAGGCTGCAGCCGTACTTGTTCTGCACACTGCAGGCATGGAATCAACGCGCGCAAGTCTCCGCCGCAGCGCCACCCGCCAGCCCCTTGTTGGCCTGGCTTCGTGAACAGGCTGACGCGTTGCGCGACCTGTACCGGACGCTGTTGCAGGGCAACGTTGAACTCGCACTCAAGCAGCAACTGATCCAGGCGCTGGCCCGCTACGAGTTCCCGCACTCGCGCGAGCTTGTTGATGCCGGCATCGCGCGCAAGGACGCCAACTACGGCGACTATCTCGCCGCGCTGGGCGCCATGGCCACCACCGCTGACGACCTGCGCGTGCTGACGGCGGCGGCCGCCGAACCTGAGGTTGCGTTCGCGCAAGGCGCCGTCGAAGGCCTGCGCCAGAGCCACCTGCGTGAGGCCGACAGCGAGCTGCGCAGCATTGTCGAGCAAGGCACCAACGTCGCGATCCAGTCGCAGGCGCTGGGCGCGCTGCTCAGCCGAGCCCGCAGCGACAACGACCGCAACCTGCTGCTCGAAGAGTTCCTGAACCCGAACAAAGAAGCCGGCCTGCGCGCCGTCGCCGTGGCCCACGTCAGCGACGTCGAACGCCTGAAGCGGCTGGTGGACGAAGACGAATCCCTGCGCGTGCGCCAGGCCGCACTGACCAAACTCGGCGACATGAAAGACAAGAAGCTGAGGCCGTTCTTCCTGCTGGTCAAAGACCGCGACGCCTCGCCAGTGCTACGCCAGCAAGCCCGCAAGTACGCCGAAGAACTGAGGGACTAACGCACCACCAGCAATCAGGGAGCCCCGACCGTCAGGTCGCGGGGCCCGCCCACTCGCATTGCTTTAAAGCCCGCGCAGCGGGCGGCATATAGTAGCCCGGCGCGAAGCGCCGGGTACGCGCCGACGCAGAACCTGAGCCCCGGACGGGGCTGCATACTCTGTCCTCCGCGCTGGTTGTATGCCGCCCCCTGACGGGGGCTCGGAATTCAACGCGCTCGCCAACCCGGCGCTGCGCGCCGGGCTAGGAGTAATCCGCCCCTGCGGGGCTGTACAGCTACGTCTACTACGGAGGCGTCGAGTTGCGCGCAAACCAAGGCTGCGAATTGGGCTGACAGAGACGCCAGGGTCGGAGGCCCGTCTGGACTTATCGGCGGGTCGCCGATTGTGCTCGCTTGGCCAGCCACCAGCCGAGCAGCCCGCAGGCCCCGAAACCCAGCGCGTTCAGCGTCCCGTGCCATGTGATCATCTGCGGGATCACCAGCGTCGGGTAGCCGCGCAGCGTGCCCCACGCGAAGATGATCGCCAGTGTCAGCGCCGTGCCCAGGCTCAGGTCCGCGATCACGAGCAGTATCCGCGACACCGCCGGCAGGCCCGACGATCTCGCGAACGCCACATACAACTGGAACCAGCCCAGCACGATCACACTTGACGCGTAAAGACACACCGCGCCGAACTCAAACCCGGCCCAACCCGTGTACGCCGTGATCACAATGCCGGTCGCGATACCCATGTTGCCGACGCTTACCGGCACCAGCAGCCCGCACGCCACGCGCTGCATCCAGCGGTGCGGCGAACGCTCCGACACGCGCCCGGCAATCTTTCCGGCCACCACCTGCAGGATCAGCCCGGCGTAGGTCTGGTGCACCACCGTCAGCAACGCGATCAGCGGTGGCAGCCCGAACACCGGCCACTCGGCCACGCTGGCGCCGGCCCAGGCCCCGCTGACCATGAAGTAGATCAGCCCCACGTCGCCCGCGGCCGCCGGGCGGCGCAGCCCCAGCTTCACCAGCCGCTCAAGGCCCGCTAGGCCGCAGAAACCTGTCACCACAATCCACGGAATCGCCAGCAGAATCGTGCGCGTCTCAGGCTGCCAGGCCGCCACCAGCAGCAGCGCCGCTGCCGGTTGCAGCCGGGCCGCGTGATGCAGCAGCGCGCCGCCCGCGCGCTCCAGTTCATCGAACATGGACAGTGCAACCGGCACCAGCGCCAGGATGCCGAACCACAGCAGCGCCATTTCCCACGCAGGATTGAACCACGCCAGGCACACGCCCCAGGCACCCAGCCCGAACACCGCGCGAATCACGGCCGCGCGGCGCGCATCACCGGCGCCCGGCCGGATTGCCGGTTGTGGCTTGGCTTGCGCCTTGTTGGGTTCGCCCGCGCCGTTGCCCATGCTAGAGCCCCGCGTCCAGCAGGGCCGCGCGGGTGGCTGCTTCGGCCAGGCCTTCCAGGCGCGCGCGCAGGAAGCGCTCATCACCCAGTGTTCCCGCGTTGTCGGGCGCGACGCGCATCAACTGGTACTCAAGTTCCGCCTTGCCCTGCGCCAGTTCATTGCCGGCCGCGTCCACGGCGATCACGGCCACGCCAAGGATCACGCGGCCGGTCGCGCGCAGCTCAAGCAACTCGAAACGGGTCACGGCGGCGTGCAGCCGGAAACCGGCCTCGTTGCTGACCTGGTGGCCGGAATCCTGCATGCCCGCGATCAGCGCGGCCTCAATCAGCAGGCGCATGTCCACGGGGTCAACCTTCAAGTCGGCGGCCGCGTCGCCCGCGTCGCCGAGCCACAGCTCAGGGATTGAAACCGGCACGCCGGCCAGGTTGCGCACCGGCAGCACCTGCACAACCGCTCGGTCCGGAATCGGCGATGTGGTCGTCGGCGCGGTTGCGCAACCGGCAAGGCAAAGCAGCACAAGCAGCAGACTAAGGCGTCGGGCAGGCATCTTGAACCCTTTGCCCGGTCAACGCGCGGCGCAGCAGCCCGGCGACTTCCAGCAGGCCCATGCAGGTCTTGGGCTGCTCAAGGTTGCGCGACAGCAGCACCGGCCGCTCATCGGGCGGTGCGTCCTGTGTGGCTGGCAGGCCGGCAGGCGTGCGCGCCCAGGCCGAAACCACGACCAGCGCGAAGTCGTCACGATGGGTTGCCTCGATGGAAGCAAACTCGGCGTCGGCCCTGGCAATCGCATCCGCCAGCGCCGCGTGATCGGCCTGCGCGAGGTGGCCGAGGCGATGCAGACGGCATGAACCCGCCCCGGCGACGCGGCCCGCAAGCTCCCAGAACGGCAAACCAGTGTGCGGCGGGAACATGCCCGTTTCGAGCGCGGCCTCAAGCTGTGCGGGCTGGCAGCCGGCGGGCACTACCAGCGATGCGCGGCGCGCGCGCTCGGCAAACCCGAGCAAGACCGGCGCATGCGCCTGCAGCATCCAGCCGGCAAGCCCGGGAATGCTTACTACCAGCAGATCATGGGGATCGGCCATGCTTCCGTTATACGAATCACGGAACGGAAGATGAGCGGGGGTGCAGCTGGCGGCTAATCCCACAAGTACGCCAGCTCGCCGGTGCGGGCACGCAGGTACTCGGGGTCGTAGCGGTAGTACACCTCAAGCGTCAGGATGTTCAGCGCGGTCTGGTACACGCGGCCGCCGCCGTGCGCGGCCCACTGGCCCACGGGGTCAAAGCTGCCGCGGCGCGGGCCCTGCTGGCACTGGTTGTCGACCAGCGTGCGCTTGAGGCCGGCGTTCCAGTCGCGCCAGCGGTCAATGCCGCCGGTCTGGTCGCGCGCCAGCAGCATGCACAGGCTGCCGTAGTACCAGTAGTACTCGTTGCAGCCCGAAGTCTCGCCGGCGCGGTCCCAACTGGGCGGGTTGGCGGCCATGCGCTCAAGCTGCATCGCCTGCACCGGGCTTGCGGCTTCTTCACCAAGCAGGCGGCGGCACAGCGAACTGACGGTCATCATCGCCATCGTGCGCTGGCCCTTGCGGCCGCCTTCGTCGGCGTAGACGGCCTCGCCATCGTCGCGGGTGCATTCTTGGAGGAAGCGCACCAGCCGTTGCAGGTTTTCGCGCGGGACTTCGATGTTGGCCTCACGTGCGGCAATCAGCGCCATCGCCGCCCAGCCGGTGATGGACAGGTCGTCGCGGGTCGCGTGCGTAAACTTGTCGGCGTAGCGCGGCAGGCTCTGGTCATAGTCCCAGCCGCCGCCCGGGCCCTGCATATGCAGCAGGTATTGCAGCGCGCGCTTGGCCGGGGTGCGCAGCGTTTCGTCGCCGGTCAACAGGAACAAGTCCAGCAGCGCCAGTGTGGCAATCGAGTGCGAGTACATGTCCGAGCGATACTGGTCGGTCTCAAGCCCGAAGCCGCCGTCCTGCACACGCTGTTTGCCCAGCAGAAAGCCGCGCGCGGCGTTCACCGTGGCCGCGTACTTGCCCGTGCGGTCGTCATGGCCGGCACCGGTGAACGCCAGCAGGCACAGGCCCGTGAGGCCGATGTCGTTCTTGGCGCTGCCAACACCTTCGGCCAATCGTTCGTACTGGTTGGCGGATTTCAGGTAGTGCAGCATGAAGTCATTGCTGTCCCAGCGGCCGTCCGCGTCCTGCACCGACTTCAGCCAGGCCAGTCCCATCTCAACGGCGTTTTCGGTTTCCGCCGAGCCGCCGTGGCGCTTGAGGCCGTTGCCGCGCTTGCCTTCGCCGCGCAGGCCATGGCTGCCGCCCCCGGCCTCGTGGCCGTCGCCCTGGTTGCCGCCCGCGTCGCCGCCGGCAAGCGCGGACAGGCGCTCGCTGAGGGGCCGGTCGTCGCTGGGGTTTTCGCTGCTGTCGGGCTGGCCGGTTGCTGCTGCAGGTTGCTGCGGGCGCTGTGGCAGCGTCGGCGTCGCGGGCTGGCTTTGCTGCAGCGTGCTGGCGAGGTCGGGGCTGGGGTTGCCCGATTCAGGTGCTTTGGCACCGGCGGCGGCACCGGCGTCCTGCTGCTGTTTGTCATCTTCGGGGTCATCGCCTGCGATCGACACCTGTGAAACGTATTGGCCCACGCGCGGCTCATCGAGCATCTGGAACAGCCGATGATTGATGAATAGCGTGAACGCCATCAGGTGCGCGCTCAGCGTCACCAGCAGCGGCGTCATGATGTCGCGACGGCGGATTTGTTTGCCACGAGCCATCGGTGCATCCCGGTTGCTACTTGCGGCGCTCAAGCTCTTCCTGCAACTGCCGCAGCATCTTTTCGAGTTCTTCGGTGCTCATGTCGGACACCTCGCGTGTGGCCTCGCCGACCATGCGGTCGCGGGCCTTGCGTGCCTCGGTGCGGACGGCTTCGCTGGGATCGCTTTCGATCATGCGCGACAGCGGCAGCAGTGCTTCGGTGTCGGCCAGCATGGCGCAGACGCGGCAGGCCAGCGCGCGGGTGCCGTCGTGGGGCTCAGCCAGCAGCGCGCGCACAAACGGCCGCGTTGCCACCAGCCGGCGCGAACCCGCCGCCAGCAGGCCTTCCCACACTTCGCCCAGGTCCTTGGACTGCAACTGCGCGATCACCGGCGCGGCCAGCGTGTTCTCGACCTCCAGCAGGTTTTGCACGGCCTCAGCGGCCAGCGGTGCGGGCGCGGGTTTGGCGGGCTGCGGCTCGGGTTCGGGGCGCACCGGCGGCGGCGTGAAACTGGTGTTGCCGGTTTCAGGCGGGGGTATGCGTGTCGGCTCGACTCGGTCGGCCGGGCGTTGCTCGCGGCGGTCTGCGCGGCCGTCGGTGCGACCGTCAATGCGGCCGGACGTGGCATCGCCGGCCTCGTCGCGCATGGCCATGGCTTCGTTCAGCTTCTGCTGCGAGCTGATCGCGAAGTACAGGCTGATCGCGAACATCGGCAGCACAATCGCGAACAGCAGGATCGGCAGTACCGGGCGGCGCTGTGCGCTTTGCGACTCGGCAATCAACTCCTGCGCGACGGCTGCCGCCGCCGGGCGCGAAGCAATGGGTGCGCGGGCAGGTGGCAGCGGCGCGCGCGCGGGTTGCGTTACCCGCGCTGGCTGCGGCCCGGCCATCGGCACCGCCGGGCTTGGCGGCGACACAGCGGGCGGCGTGAAAGAGGCCGGTTGCGGGGCGCAGCGCACGCACTTGACGCGGCTGCCGGCGCGGGATGCTCGGCCTTCAATCAGGTCAAGCGCGTTGACTGGTATGCCGCACGATTCGCAGTGCCACACCGCCTGCGTGTACTGGCCAAGCGGGCCGGTTTCCGTGGATGCCGGCTGTGGCGGGCGCACTTGCTCGCGCTCGCGCTGCAGGCAGGTCGCGCACACGGTTTCGCCGGCGCGCTCGACGGCTTCGCCGCGGGCGATTGCGCCTTCGCTGAGTGGACGACCGCACTTGTCACAAAACTGCAGCAGCATGGTCCGGCCTTTGGGGCAAGGCCAGGGGTATGGGTCAAAGCACCCACCGGGGCCAAGCCCCACACAAATCGTAGCTTACGCAGCGCTGCCCTGACAGTGCGCAGCCTTGTGCCTTCGCGAATCGGTAACGCACGGCAGGCCTATTGCGGCGGCCTCGCGGGCCCCCGTGGCAGGGGCGGACGCGCGCCCGGACGCGGCAAGCCCGGCCGGGCCGGTTGCGGGCCGGGGCGCGGCGCCATGGGTTGCGGGCCGGGGCGCGGTGCCATGGGCTGCGGCCCCTGCGGCGGCATGCCGGGTGCCAACCCCGGGGCTGCCCCATGCGGTCCGGCCATGCCGGGGCGCGGGCCGCCCATGGGCGGGCGTGAACGCGGCATCATCGGTGCCCGGGCGGGCATCGGCTTGGGAACCACGAAAATGCCCACGGTGGCGGCGATGAAGCCGGCGAAACTGAGGTAGATGCCCACGCCGATGAACTCAAAGATGCTGGGGCCATCGTTGGAAGTGGTCTCGCGCGTCGGGGTGTCGCTGCCCGAGGGGTCAGACAGACCCGAGAACGCGATGATCACCGTGATGATCGCGATCAGCGGAGCAGCCGCCGTCAGCGCGCGCGCCCACCAGCGGTTGCGACCCTTGGGCGCCGACATGAACTCTTCAACCGACCCCGCGATCGACAGCAGCGGAATCAGGAACAGCGAGTAAGTGAACAGCACACGGGTCTTCAGCGAGCGGATCTTCTCAAGCTCAGGTGAGCTCTGCCCGTCCGCAAACCCTTCCATCATCGAAACCAGCGCGTCCACGGCCTTGTTCATCATGCCGGGCAGTTCATAGCCGCCCCAGCTGATCTTCATGAACCCGGCGTCGATGCTGATCCAGGGCAGAAAGAAGCCCAGCAGCATCGCGCCCGCGCCGCCCAGGAATATGAAGTTCGGCTTGCGTTTCATCGGGCCCGCGGGCTGCGGCGCCGCGCCGTACGGGTTCGCGCCGTGCATCGGACCGCCATGCATCGGCCCCGGCTCGGCCGCGATGGAGGGCTGCATTTCGCGCGGCCGTGGGCGGGCCGCCGTGGGTTCGGCCGCAATGGAAGGCGGCTGGTCGGCGCGGGGGCGTGGTGCGCCGGGCCGCACCGGGCCCGGTGCGCGGGTCGGCGCGGCTGCAGCCTGAGGGGTTTCCGCCGAGGGTCCGGGTACGAGTACCGGCTGGCCGCACTGTTTGCAGGCGAAGCGTTTGCCGGCGTTGGTGTCGGCCACGCGGTATTCGCGCGCGCAGGACTGGCATTGGAAAACAATCGGCATGGTTGCCCCCATGGAGACGTTTCAGCGTCGAATTCTCACACGCGGGCGCGCAGGCGCAACCGAATTGTGGCCGGTTACAATCGTCGCAGCCACGTGTAAGGGCCGGCGCGCTTCAAAGGCTGACGCGAGGGCCACGACGAATCGCGAAGAACTCCCTTGACGACAGACAGCAACAGCATCACGCCACGACGCCACGGTGCGCCACGAGCCACCCCTAAACCCGCGTGCGGCCGGGCGATATGAGCGGGTGTTTTTCGGCAAACGACAACCGCGTACCGCCAAAGCGCAAAATCGCCAAAGCCCGCTTGGCAGTTTTTGGCGCCTTGGCGCTTTGGCGGTGAGGGCAGTTGCCGTTAATCCAAGAAAAGCAGTTGCCGTTCTTCAGCAGTTGCCTTTCTTCAGCAGTTGCAGTTCTTCGCGTGCCTTCGCGCGCTTCGCGTCAGCAGTTGCGGTTTGCGGTTCTTCGTGGTGCTTAGTGGCGCTTCGTGGGCAAACGCAGTTGTCGTTCGCGGCTAAGGCAATTCCTGCTTCAGGCAGAACACGCTGCCGCCGGATTTCATGAACTCGCTGGTGTCGAGTTCCGTCACCGCGAACCCGTTTTCCAGCAGCGCCGCCACGGTGCGCGGGCTGCCCTGCTGGATCAGCACGTTGTGGTCGTCGGGGCAATGGGCGTTGCAGGCGAAGTTGGCGGCCTCTTCGGGCGTGACCGGGATCAGGTTGCGGAACCCGAAGTGCAGCCGCGCCAGTGAGGCCTCATCAAAAGCTTCGGGCACGTACAGCGCGGCGTGTTCATTCAGCACGCACAGGCAGGTGTCGAGGTGATAGAAGCGCGCGTCCACAAGATGCAGCGGAATCACCGGCGCCAGCGTGATGCGCGCTACCAGTTCCCAGGCCTGGTCAGCGGTGCGAGGGCCCACGCCTCCCCAAAGCAAGCGGCGGCCGTGATGCCAGATCGCATCGCCGGTGCCTTCAAACGGGCGGATGTCGGCGCTCATGCGATGCACGATGAAGCCATGCTCGCGGTACCAGTGTTCGAACCACGGAGTTTCGGGCACCCGGGTTTCGCTGCGCATGTGCGAGATAATGCAGGCGCGGCGGCCTCGCGCGTCGCGGAAGGTAAGGCTTTGGTTGGCGCTGAAGCAGAAGTCAGGCAGGCCATGCTGCGCACCGATCACTTCGACGCGGATTCCCATGGATTCGTAGCTGCCCTGCAATGACTGCCATTGCTCAAGGGCGCGCGCGGGATCAACCTGGTTCAGGTTGCCCGATGCATCGGCCATCCACGGGTTGATCACACTTTCGACGCGGAAGTGCGTGGGCTCAGCCATCAGCACCGCGCCGCACGGCGGGCGCTGCGGTGAGGCCGCGAGCGCGGCACGCACATCATGGGGTTCACGCAGGACACGGGACATGGCGGGCGTTATAGGGCATCGGGCACGCCCGCGAAAGGCCGCAATGCGCGCGCCTTCCCTTGACGCCGACCGGCGATGAAGCAAAACGGCGGCATGAACCTGTTCACGGTATTGAACTTTGGCGTGCTGGTGTGGCTGATGGCGGGCGTGGCGCTGAAACGGCGTCACCCGCTGCACATGCTGTGGATGACCTTCGGGTTCGCCCTGGACACAACGCTGCTGCTGTTCATTGAGCTGGACCGCGATGCAACGAAGCAACTCTTCGGCGCCATGAGCTTCTGGCTGGGCGTGCACATCCTGATCGCGACAGTGCTGGTGTTCCTGTACCCGGTACTGATCTTCAGCGGAGGCAAAGTCTCAGCCGGCGCAAACAAGCTGTGGCACAAACGCTTCGCCCTGAGCTTCTTCGTAATGCGCTTCTTCCTGGCCGTAACCGCCGTGCTCGCCATGCAGGCCAAGGTCTAAGCCGCGCGCCCTTTCAGACCATGGCTCGACTGCCAACTGTTGACGCGAAGGCCGCGAAGAACCGCGAAGAACTACTTTAAGACAAACGACAACGGCATCACGCCACGACGCCACGGTGCGCCACGAGCAGCCTATGAACCCGCATGCGGCCTGGCGATATGACCGGGGTTTGTTTGGCAAACAGCGAACGGCAAACGGCAACAACAACGCTTACCGCCAAAGCGCCAAGTCGCCAAAGGCTGCATGGCTGTTCTTTAGCGCCTTGGCGCTTTGGCGGTTAAAGCAGTTGCAGTTTAACTAGAAGGCAGTTGCCGTTCTTAAGCAGTTACCGTTCTTCGCGTACCTTCGCGCCCTTCGCGTCAGCAGTTGCACTTCTTAGTGGTGCTTAGTGGCGCTTAGTGGGCAAACGCCGTTGCCGTGCTTGGCGATGCGATCAGGGCATTGTTTGGTTTTTCGACATCGCGTTTGTGATCGTTTCGTTTGTCCTTCAATTACCGGTCACGGAAGATGGTTTCACCGGAATACGTTTCTCCGGTGCGACGTTTTATTTTTGGCTGCGACTGCGGCCGCAGGGGCATCTACCTTCCCGACCAGCTCCTGCTTGCACTCGACTTCCGGGTGCGCTCAGGCCGAGTTTTCTCGGTGTCTCACCAGTCCAAAACGCCTCGCCCCGAAATGGGAAGCGAGTTCGCAGTACGCGCTCAAGACACCGCGAGTGCGCCCGATGTTTTTTCAAACCGTTGCTCAGGAGCCAACCATGCTTTGGACCATCTTCATCATTCTGATCGTGCTGTACATCCTGGGCCTCGTCACCGGCACCACAGTCAACGGGTTCATTCACATCCTGCTGATATTTGCCGTTGTGGCCGTCATTATCGAAGTGATTCGCATGACAACGCGCCGCGGCCGCAGTTGAGCAGGTTGCGACTCGCCCGACACTTCCCCCTCCACGGAGCACGCTCATGAAGTTTGCGTACCTGGCCATTGCACTGTTGGCGACCTGGTCCATGGCCGCCTGTTCGCAGGTGCCCAGCGACACGCTTGCCCCACGCGGCAACAACATCTCGCCCGCCGAAAACAAGCGTTACGAAGAGCTGGTGCTGGGGGCGCGCGGTTCGTTCCTTGAAGAGCGCCGCACGCTGGAAGGCGTAGACAGAAGCCACGAACGCTACAAGCAGGCACTGGCCATACGCAGCGACGATTACGTCGTATTGTGGGAGGCCGCGCGCACTGCCGTGTGGCTGGGCAACTACGGCCCGAAAGAACGCCAGGAAGAGTGGGTTCGCAACGGCATTACCTACGCGAACACCGCGCTGACGATCAAGCCCACGGGTGAAGAAGCGCTGTTCTACGACGGCGCGCTGGCGGGCAAGCTGGCCGATCTCGACATCAGCTACGGACCCAGCGGCCTGGAAACCATCCAGAAGCGCATGCGCCAGTTGATCGACCAGAAATCGACCTACATCTATGGCGGCCCTGACCGTGTGCTCGCGATTGTGCTGATGCGCGCCCCGGGCTCTCCGATCGGCCCCGGCGATTGGGACTTGGCCGAGAAGCACATGACCCGCGCGTTTGAGATTGACCCGACCTGGCCCGAGAACCAGCTGTATATGGCGGAACTCGAGTTCGGCCTGGCCAAGAAGCGCGATGACCCGACGTACGCCCACAAGGCGCGGGCGCGGTTGAACGAGCACCTGCTGCATGCGGACGCGCAATCGCCCATGGGTTCCAAGTTCGAGTTCGACCTGTGGCAGCAAGACGCCCGCAAGCTGCTGGAAGACAACAAAGAGTAAGCGCCCTTTTCGGCGCAGTTCCGTATCGCTTCGGCGGCACACATAAGGAGAATGCGATGAAACCTCTGATGCTGGTCGGCGCAATCCTGTTTGCACTCGGCCTCGCCGGCGTGATCTGGGGCCTGGTAGACATGGCCGACGACCGCGACGTGATTGATCTGGGCGGCGATTCGCAGATCGTGCTGGATGAAGGCGACTTCCCACCCATCGGCATAGCAGGCGCAATCGCCGCGGGCGTAGGCCTGCTGCTGGTAGGCGTCGGCGCCTTCACCGGCAAAAAGTCCTGAGCGGGACATGCGGTGCGGTCGGTGCTACAGCGCGCCGACTGCATCGCCTACTCTTAGGGTTCGGATGTTGTTTGGGGGTAGTTGTTCGCCCCAGGGGAAGCGGCTTAGGACTACTATGCGGTCGTTGGGCATCACTAGGCCTTCGCTCAAGATTGTGTGGGCCAGTTGCCTTAGATCTTCTTCCATGCCGCCGGCTTCGCCTTCGTCTCCGCGTGTCTTTACTGGCAGCACTCCCCACAGCAGCGCGTGGCGGCGCAGCACCGCCGGGTCGTGATGCACTGCTATTACCGGGCAGGTGCCCCTTACTTTGCTCAAGTAGCGTGCGGTTACGCCGGATTCGCTTCTTACCACGATGAACTTGGCGCCCAGCGCCTCGGCGATCAGGCTGCCGCCCATCACCATCGACTTGCGCAGCGCGTCGCCGGCGTGTTCGCGGATATACGTGTCCGGCGTGGCGCGGGCGGCCACGACCTTTTCCACGTCGCGGCATACGCGGGCCATGGTTCGTACGGCCTCAATGGGGAACTTGCCGCTGGCGGTTTCGGCGCTGAGCATCAGCGCGTCGGTGCCGTCTTCGATGGCGTTGGCGATGTCGCTGACTTCGGCGCGGGTTGGCGTGGGGTGTTCGATCATGCTTTCCAGCACCTGCGTCGCGACGATCACCGGCTTCAATGCGGCGCGGCAGGCCCGCACGATCTCTTTCTGCCGCAGCGGCACTTGCTCGACGGGTAGCTCGATGCCGAGATCGCCGCGCGCGACCATGATCGCGTCGCTGGCCTCAATGATTTCGGCCAGCTGCTTCAGCGCCTGCGGCTTCTCGATCTTGGCCACGATCTGGGCGTTGCTGCCCAGCGCATCCAGCCGCGCGCGCAGGTCGCGCACTTCGTCGGGGCTGCGCACGAATGACAGCGCGAAGAAGTCCGCGCCCAGCTTCACGCCGAATTCCAGATCAACCAGGTCCTTCGGCGTCAGCGCCGGCGAACTGATATTCGTGCCCGGCAGGTTGATGCCCTTGCGGCTGGTAACCAGCCCGCCCACATCGCAGATGCAGGTGATGCGGTCGGCTTCCTTGCGCGTCACCGTCAGGCGGATCGCGCCGTCGTTGATGAACACGGGCTCGCCGACGTCCAGGTCATCAATAAAGCGCTCATAGGTACAGGTCAGCGCCGTGCGCGTGCCGACAGCCGTGCCGCGCACGAAGTCGATGCTGTCTGTCGTGCGCAGCTCAAAGCCGCCGCCTTCCACCTCAAGCAAACGAATCTTGGGGCCTGAAAGGTCCATCATGATCGCGACCGGGCGGTTGGCCGCGTTGCAGGCCGCGCGCACGCGCTGGAATGTCTCGCGATGCAGCGCGTGGTCGCCGTGCGACATGTTCAGCCGCGCGACGCTGAGGCCGCTTTCAATCAGCGCCGCGATCGTGGCCTCGGTGCGAGAGGCCGGGCCCAGTGTGCAGACAATGCGGGTGCGCAGCGGCTGCCCGCGCGTGGTGCGCATGGTGTAGCTCATGGGCGCAGTGTAGCGGGCCTGCGCCTGTGTTCCATGGACTCGCGAAACTCAGGCTTGCGTTTGCAGCTTGTCGAGGCGCGCGTACCAGTCGCCCCACTGGGCTTCGTAGTTCTTCCAGCGGCCGGCACTGGCTGAATACAGCGGCTGCCGCACCTGGGCCAGGCTGGCGGTGCGCACGTTGCGCTCGGTCTTCCAGAACTCGAGGCACTGGGGTTCGAACTCGAGGCCGACCCAATCCAGCAGGCGCTTCACGCCGCCTTCAAGGTCCTGCACCAGGTCTTCGTAGCGGATCTCGAAGAAGCGGCCGGGCACGACTTCACGCCAGTGGCGCATCAGCCGCAGATAGTTTTCGAAGTGGCGCTCGATGTGTTCCTTGCGGCAGGCCCAGCGGATCTGCGCGAAATGCACGTTCCAGCAGCTGGTGGCCACGTCGCGCAAGTCGCGCTGCATGTGGATGATGCGCGCGTTCGGGAACATGCTCAGGATCAGGCCGATGTGCGCGTAATTCTCGGGCATCTTGTCAATGATGTAGTCGCTGCCCGGTGCCTTGGCCTGCAGCTTTTCAAGGTGCGTCTGCGCGACTTTCAGCAGCGCCGTGGCATTGAGCTGCGGCACAGCCTGCGCCGGCGTGCACTGCTGCCCGATGGCTTCCGGCAGCGCTTCGTACGACTCGCGGGCAAAGCGCAGTTCGTCGGCGCCGAACACCTTGCTGTGGCTGGCCAGAATCTGCTCTGCCAATGTGGTGCCCGAGCGCGGCAGGCCCAGCACGAACACGGGCGTCTTGCTGGGGTGGCCCCAGTCTTTCACGCGCTCAAAGTGCTGCGGGCTGAATGCGGCCATCAGGTCGCTTGCCCATTGCGTATGTTCGTCGGGCGAGTAGTCGCGCTTGCGTGCGGCCTGCTGTTTGGCCTGCAACTCGTTGGCAGCGTCGAGGTACTTTGCGGCCTCGGCAAAATTCTTGTTGCCGTCGTTGACCATCCCTAGCGCGTAGCACAGCGAAAGCCGTGCGCCCTCACGCAGGCGCGGCCCGGCGTTCAGCAGCTCGTGCATGTGCTTCAGATCGGCGTCGGTGATGGATTTGCGGCGGTGGTTCGCCAGCACTTCGTAGGCCCCGGCGGCAAACGGGTCCAGCTCAATGGCGCGGCGGGCCAGCTTTTCGGCTTCTTCAAAGCGGCCTTCCTCGCCCATCAGCCCGGCCAGCACCAGCCGCGGCGCCGACAACTTCGGCCCAAGCGCGATCGACTTCTCGAGCAATTCGCGCACGCCGGCGTTGTCACCGCGCTGCTTCAGGATCGAGGCCAGGCCGGCGTGGGCCTCGGCCGATTTGGGGTCGATTGCCAGTGCCGTGCGGTAGCACTGGGCGGCGTCGCCCTGCCGGTCCACTTCAGCCAGCGCGCTGGCAAAGTTGCACAGGGTGCGCGACGCGCGCGGGTCCAGTTGCAGCGACTTCTGGTACCACTCGATGGCGGCATCGTACTGCTGCCGCTGCTGGCACAACTGCCCCATATTGTTGTGGGTGATCGCGAGTTCGGGGCGCAGGCGCAGGGCTTCTTGATACTGCTGGTCGGCCTCATCCAGGCGGCCCAGCTCGCGCAGTACATTGCCGAGGTTATTGCGTGCGGCCGCGAGCGCCGGTGCCAGCTTGACGGCGTTTTGCAGGCGCACCAGCGCGTCGTCGAAGTCGCCGTCTTCCAGCAGCAGCTGCCCCAGATTGCTGAGAAACTCGGGGTTCGCGGGTTCAAGCTGCACGGCGCGGTGCGCGGCCGCCAGCGCGTCGTCGGCCTTGCCCGCGCTGCGCAGCACGTTGGCGAGGTTGTTCCAGGCCAGCGCGTTGCGCGGCTCGGCCTCAAGCACTTGCCGCAGCGCGTCTTCGGCCTCGGTGTGGCGTCCCAGTGCCGACAGCGCCAGCGCCATGTTGCCGCGGCATGCGTGGTATTTCGGGTCAAGTTGCAGCGCCTTCTCGAAGGCGGCCAGGGCTTCGGCGTTGCGGCCCATGGTGCGCAGCGACTCGCCCAGGTTGCTGTGCATGGCGGGCACGTTGCCGCGGATGCCAATGGCGCGCTGGATCAGCGCCACGGCACCTTGCGGGTTGCCGCGTTGCAGGGCGATCACGCCCAGCAGGTGAATCGCGTCTACAGCTTCCGGCGCGGACTCCGGCACGTTGTGATAGGCCTGTTCGGCCTCAGCCAGGCGGCCGTTGCGGTGCAGCGCCATGGCCTGTTGCAGCGTTTCGGAGGGCGTGGGCATGGCGACCGTTTCTGTGCGGGTGGCGTGCTGGTAGTTGTGGTCGTGGCCGCTGAATCAATCGCCGAGCAGCGCGCGGGCGATCACGATGCGCTGGACCTGGCTGGTGCCCTCATAGATTTCGGTGATGCGCGCGTCGCGGAAGTAGCGTTCGACGTCGTATTCCTTGCTGTAGCCGTTGCCGCCGAATATCTGGACCGCGTCCTTGGCCGCCTTGTTGGCGGTTTCACTGGCGTACAGCTTGGCCATCGCCGCCTGCTGCGCGCAGGGCTTGCCGTTGTCGCGCAGCCACGCCGCGCGGTGGATCAGCAACCTTGACGCGTCAATACGCATCGCCATTTCGGCCAGCATCCACTGCACGGCCTGGAAGCTGCTGATCGGCTGGTTGAACTGTTCGCGCGTCTTGCTGTACGCCGTCGAGTCTTCCATGCACGCGCGCGCGATGCCCACGGCCTGTGCCGCAATGCCGATGCGCCCGCCATCGAGCGTGTCCAGCGCGATCGTGAAGCCCTTGCCTTCTTCGCCGATACGGTTGGATGCCGGGATGCGGCAGTTCTCGAAAATCACCTCACTGGTGGCGCTGCCGCGGATGCCCATCTTCTTTTCCTTCTTGCCGATGCTGACCCCCTTGCGGTCGGCCTCGACGATGAAGGCGGAAATGCCGCGCGTCTTGTGCTCGTTGCTGGTGCGCGCCATCACGATGAAGACGTCGGCGTAGGGCGCGCTGGTGATCCATAGTTTGCTGCCGTTGAGCACGTAGTCGCCGCCGTCCTTGCGCGCCTCGCAGATCAGGCTGCCTGCGTCGGTGCCGCTGCCGGCCTCGGAAAGGCAGTACGCACCCAGCCATTCGCCGCTGGCCATCTTGGGCAGCACGCGCGACTTTTGTTCTTCGTTGCCGTACTTGGTCAGCAGGCTGCTGAACAGGCTCATGTGCACGCTGAGTGTCACGCCGGTGCTGGCGCAGACGCGGTTGATTTCTTCCAGAGTGATGCTGGCGGCCTGGTTGCCGAGCTTCTGGTCGTAGAAGCCGGCACCGCCGTAAGCCTCAGGGATGGTGATCGCCGTCAGCCCCAGTTCAGCCATCTGTTTGAAGATGCCGACTTCGAACTCTTCGTTGCGGTCCATCCGGCGCGCTGCTGCCTTGAGTTCCTTTTCGGCAAACTCGCGCGCGGTGTTCTGCAGCAGGGTCAATTCTTCGCTGAGCTGAAAGTCCAAGGCACACCTCCTGCCCGAGTTTTAGAGGCCGCACCCGGCCCACGCAACATCTGGGACAGTCACAGGCGCAAAAGCCAAGGCCTCGGCTCGCAACGTTTAGTAAGCAGGACCCGGAACTGCTGCCGCGAAGAAGGGCGACTGCTTTACCGCCAAGATCGCCAAGTGCCGCCAAGAACTGCTCGAATTTTTCAGCGGATCTCCGCGAGACCGCAGTTGCCGTACTTCGTGGTTCTTCGTGTGGCTTCGTGGGTGAATGCTGTTGCCGTTTGTTTACCCGTCGATCTTCGGCACCGCCGCAGGCGCGCTAGCGTTTGCGGTCTACGCCCAGCAGCAGCGCCAGCGCTAAAAAGCCTGCTGTCAGCAGGAAGCAGGCCATCCACGTCAGGCCCGGCAGCGCGTCCGGCCTCAGCAAGCTGCGGCCGCCTACGGCCCGCTGCACGAGGTAGCGTCGCAGCTCACGCCCGGCCAACCCGCCGGTGCCGTAGGCCTGGCGCAGGTCCTGAACCAGCGCAATTTCGTAGTGGCTGGTGGGAGCCTCCGGGCCGGCCAGGACTTCTTCCAGCGCCTGTCCCTGCAACCGCGCCTGGATGCGCGTGCAGGTTTCGCGCAGGCTGCGATGGTCGCCGGCCGCATGCTCCGAAATCGCTTCGTCCAGCCGCGTGAAGGGGGCCACGCCGTCTGACGTGAGCACCTGTCGCTCCAGCAGCATCGCCGAGTCGCTTTCCGGGTCAGCCAGCAGCACGCAGGCAGCCGCGTCGCGTGCGCGGGATGCGGCGTCGGCAGCGCCGGATTCACGGGGCAGCGCGGCCAGCACCGTGTCGTGCAGTGGCGCGGAATCCACGTGTTCGCCGGCAAGGCGCATCAGGGCCAGTTCGCGCTCGAAGTCGCGCCGAACCGTCATGCGCTGCTGCCGGTCGCTTGTGGCCAGTACCTGCGTCACAAGCGCATTCAGACGCTCCGCCCCGGAAGCGGCCGGCAGCGCGGGCAGCAGCACGCAAAGTGCCGCCACCGCAGAAACCGGGGCCACCGCGCGCAGCATGCCGGTCTCTGCGCTACGGCGGCGGATCTGCAATGAGCCCACCCACATCAGCGCAAAGGCCAGCGCAAAGCCCGCCAGCACCAGACTGTACTCGCGGCGGCTCAACGCCACGGCCAGCACGGCCAGCAGCAACAGCGGCCGCGCGATCCGGAAGGCGAGCATCAACAGCCAGCGCTCCATCCACGGGCGTGTGGAGGCAAAGGCGGCGCTGACCACGCGCATGCCGCCGCCCGCGCGCCGGGCCATGGTAAGGCGAATCACCGCCAGCAGCGCCGGCATCACGGTCAGCAGCGGCGCGTAGGCGTCATCGACACCAATGTACATGCTGCCGCCGACGGCCAGCACGCAGATCGCCACGGCCGCGTACCCGAACAGGGCTGAGCGGCTGCGCGGCTCGCGCGGCAGCAGCGGGTGCGAGGCCAACAGCGTGGCCGCGCCGGCGGCAGCGCAAATCGCCACGAAGAAGCACCAGCCCATGCGAACCTGCGACGTGGCCGGGCGCAGCGATTCAGGCCACGACGAAAACAGCTCGGCCCCCAGCATTGGCACGACTTCCAGCAGCATTACCCCCGGTTGCGCGTGCTCGGCCTGCGGCACGATGCCCAGTCGCAGGCATGCAGCCGACAGCAGCAGCAACCCGGCCATGCCCGTTGAGGCCAGCAGCAGCGCCGCCCCGGCAACCAGGATGCGCGACTCGCGGCCGATCCGCGCCCGCTGCGGAAGGCCGCGCCCGGCGGCGACCAGCACGCCGGTTTGCGCGCCGCCCGCAAGCATGGCCACGGCGGCGGCGTCGCCCCACATGGAAAGGTCGTACAGCGCGGCCACACGCACGGGCGCGGCAAGCACCGCAAACGCGCCGGCCCCGGGCAGGCTGTAGCCGACCAGCACCGCCAGCATCACCAGCACCAGGAACAAGCCCAGCAGCCAGGGGTCAAGCCAGCTCATGCCCGCGAGGCGGCGGCGGCGCGACACGGCCCAGAACAGCAACGCCAGCACCAGCACCCCGGCGGCTCCGGCCCACAGCGGCTGAGAGCCCGCGGTGTGCCATACAGTGGAATCGACGGTCAGTTCCCGCTGCTGGTAGTCGAGGGTGCCTTCCGGCAGCGGCAGCCACAGGTCTGCAATCAGCCAGCCGGCGGCCCGGGCACCCAGCGCGCCCAGGATGATCGCGGCCGTGACGCGCAGCAGTGTCTGCACCCCCTGGATCGCCGGGCGTCCCTGCACCTGGTGATCGAGTTGGCCCGTGGCCAGCGACAGGCGCGTCAGTGGCCCGCCGAACAGCACGAAAAGCGCCAGTGTAATGGGCAGGAAAAGTGTGCCGTGTTCCAGCATGCCGCGTGTGACCAGCAGCGGCGCACCCAGCACCAGCAGCGCGAACAGGGTGGTGGCCAGAAAGCCGGTGCGCCCGTGCCAGCGCGCGTTCACGAATTCGCGGGTTTCCGCCATGTGCAGATTGTGAAATGCCCAAGCCCCTTTGGGCATAGGGAAGCAGCGGGTTGCCGAGTTTGTCTGCTGGTAAATCGCTGAACGCACGTATGCTCAGGACACGCTTTACTTACTTTCATTCCTTACTGGAGATTGCAATGAACAAGGCTTGGTTACGGGCGTTCGCAGCAGGTCTGCTGCTGATGACAGGCGCCCCGGCAGTACAGAACATCGCGCAGGACAACCCCAAAGCCGCCGAAGAATCCGCGGCACCCAAGAGCGCGAAAGAAGTCCGCACCGCGATCCAGAACGCGGGCAAAGACCTCGGGCGCAACCCCACCACCGAGCAGATTGACGCCTTCTTCGTGAAGGCCTGGAAGATCGCCGCGGACTACGTGATCGGCAACCCCGAAGCCACGGACCTGGCCGAAGTGTACCAGTGGGCCGGTCCCCGCGCGCAGTACGGCAAAAACAACCCTGACTTCCTGCGCCTGGCTGAAAACTACCTGAAGGCCAACGCGGAAGCCAAAGATGCGGCCGAATGGAAGAAGTACTACCTCGCGGGCTCGCTCGGCGATGAAACCCGCAAAAAGGACGCCGAGAAAGAAGTCGCGGCCATGGAAAAGGCCGGCGCGGACGACGCCACCAAGGCGCTGCTGGCAGCCGAGATTCGCCTGATCGGTGCCGGTAACGTCAACGATGAGGCCACCAAGGCCAAGGTCATCGAAGGCATCAAGGCCAACAAGGCCATCGCCGAAAGCAAGGATGTCTGGATTTATCGCGACGCGATGCGGATCGTATTCGCCAACAGCCCGGCCACAATCAAGGTCGGCGAGATGTTCCCCGATTGGGGCGGCGTGTTCGAGGCCCGTGACATCGACGGCAAGTCCATCAGCATGGCCGACTTCAAAGGCAAAGTCGTGCTGATCGACTTCTGGGCCACCTGGTGCGGCCCCTGCATCAACGCCATGCCTGACGTCGTGAAGGCCTACGAGAAGTACGGCGACGCGGGGTTCGTGGTGATCGGCATCAGCCTTGACCGTCGCGACGGCGAAGACCGCATTCGCGAAACCATCAAGGGCGAGGGCAAGATCGGCGCGCGTACCGGTGTCATGCCCTGGCGCCAGGTGTTCGACGGCGGCTACTGGAACACGGGCCTGTCCAAGCGCTACGGAGTGAACTCCATTCCGCGCACAGTGCTGATCGACAAGGAAGGCCGCGTGATTGCAGACAACCCCAAGGGTGCCGACCTGCACGACAAGCTGGCCGAGTTGCTGGGCGATGCCGCGAAGTAGTAGGAAATGAAGGCAGCAACTGACGCCCTCGGGAAACCGGGGGCGTTTCTTTGATTGCGATGTCACACCGTCGCGTACGCCCGAATCGCACAGCGCAGTGACGCCCAATCGGCGCGGGTTTCACTGGCGCGAACCATACTCAGTATGGGATAGTAAGCGAATTCAGAAATGCCTGTGTTTCCGCCTGTGTATTCCGGGAGAACACCCATGTACCGCAGCCTGCTTGCGCCTGCACTGACGGCGCTGCTGTTGGCACCCCTGGCGCTTGCGCCATCCGGGTGCATCCAGGGCGGCGACGCCTCGCCTGAGCCCGCGCCCGCCGACGAAGACCTCACCGCCGTCAACCAGCTCAGCCAGGAAGACCGCATCTTCTTCCTTAAGCGTACGCACTTCGCCTTTCGCGTCGCCGAGTTGCAGCGTCTGAACCAGTTGGGCTACGAGGCCTACCTGGACTGGATGCTCGACTTGTCCGAAACGCCCGCGCTTGATGCGGCCGCGCTGAACGCAACGGTGGTGGACCCGGACTTCCCCAGCGAACTCGAAATCGCGCGCTGGTGGACGTACCTGATGACGTACACCGAAAACCCGTTCCAGGAAATGCTGGCGATGTTCTGGCACGACCACTTCGCCACCAGCACCGAAGTGCTGGATGCCCAGCAACGCTACTGGATGTTCGACCACATCAACCTGTGGCGTCACCACGGGGCCGACCGCCTGGATGACCTGCTGTATGACATGAGCACCGACTGGGCGATGCTGGTGTGGCTCGACGGCATCGTCAGCACCGCCAACGCGCCCAACGAAAACTTCGCCCGCGAATTCTGGGAGCTGTTCACGCTGGGCGTGGACAACGGCTACACCGAGGCAGACATCCAGGAAGCCAGCCGCGCCTTCACCGGCTATCGCAACATCCTGGTGCCCAACAAGGCGGGCCCCGGCCGCGACCAGCGCGTGATTGAGTTCCAGTCCAACCGCCACGACAACGGCACCAAGTCAATCTTCGGGCTTACGCTGGGCGGCAACGGCCAGCAGGAATACCGCGACATGGTGAACTTCACGCTGGCGAACCGGCCCGTCGCAGAATTCATCTGCCGCAAAATCTGGGAGCACTTCGTGTACACCGCCCCCAGTGACGAACTGGTGGCCAGCCTGGCCAACGGGCTGCGCAAATCGGGCTATGACCTGAAGGCGCTGTTCAAACGCATTTTCATGTCCAAGGCCTTCTTTGGCACCCGCGCCCGCGATGGCGTGATCAAGAGCCCCGTCGAGCACCACATCGGCTTCATGCGCGCCACGGGCCTGTACGTGACGCCCAGCCGCGCCGACTTCAGCCTCAATGACACCGGCCAGCGCCCGAGCATGCCCCCCACCGTCAACGGCTGGCCCAGCGGCGACTTCTGGCTTTCCAGCCAGGCGCTGGTTGAGCGCGCGAACTTCCTGCGCGACTGCGTGTACTATCGCAACGAGGCCCCGCAAGCGGGTTACGACGTGGGCAAGGAGCTGATCCCGCCCAACATGCGCAGCGCCGGCGGCGTCGTTGAACAGCTTGCGTTCCTGATGCAGGTACAGCTCACGGCAGCGCAGCGCGCCGAGTGCCTGGATTACCTGAACACTGACCAGAACAGCACCGGCGTGTTTGCCGACCCGTTTGACTTCGGCGACCCGGACGACCGCGACAAAAAGGTCCGCGGCCTGCTCTACATCTTGGGCCAGCACCCCAGCTACCAGATCAAGTAGCGCGACGCGCACGCATCACAGGAGAATGCCATGAGCACAAACAACAATCTCAACCGCTCGCGCCGCAACTTCCTTCGTGTCGGTGCCGCCGGTTCCGCCCTGCTGGGCCTTGGCGTGTTCGGTGATTCGCGCCTGCCGTTTTCGGCCACTGCCGGCCGCGCGGCCCCGCTGCCGAACCATCGCCGGCTGATCGTGGTGAACATGCTGGGCGGTAACGACGCGTTGAACACGGTGATCCCGGTGACCGGCGCCGCGGCCTCTGACTACCTCGCCAACCGCCCCGGCCTGGGCATCGCGCAGGGCCAGGGCCTTAGCCTGGCCGCCGGTCCCGGCAGCGTGACCGAGTTTGAGCTGCACCCGGCCATGGACAGCTTCCAGGCGCGCTGGAACGCCGGGCAGCTCGCGATCATCAACAAGGTGGGCTACCCGCAGGCGAACCTGAGCCACTTCGTCAGCGAAGACATCTGGAGCTGGGGCGCCCGCAGCGGCCTTTCCTCACTGACCGGCGTCGCGCCGGGATGGATCGCGCGCTTTGCCAACGCCTACACCACCACCTCGATGGGCGTGGCCAGCATCGGTGTCGGCCGCCGGCTCGACTTTGCGGGTGCCAACATCAACCCGTTCCTTGTGGCCAGCCTCAGCGCCTTCAACTTCGACACCGACTGGAACTACCAGCGCAATCACCAACTGCGCAAAGCCAAGGTCGAAAGCATCCTTGCGCTGCAGCCCGCCACCGGCACGCAGGGCAATATCGCAGCCTCAAGCCTGGGCGCACACACCGCCGCCGCGCAACTGGTGCAGGCAATTGCCGACTACGACGCCGATGCCGCATTGCGCACGATCCAGTACCCGCTGAGGCCGGGCAGCACCACGCAGCTCACGGGCATGGGCAGCCGCCTGCGCGACATCGCGCGGCTGATCCACGGCGGGTTTGAGACCCGAGTGTTCTATACGGGCTACGGAGGCTTTGACACGCACTCAGGCCAGGCCACGCGCCACGCGGAACTGTTGGGCGAACTGGACGACGCGCTGGGCGTGTTCCACCAGGACCTCAGCACAATGCAGAACAACCCCTGGGCCGACACGTGCATTGTCGTCATCACTGAATTCGGCCGCCGCAACTATGAGAACGGCAGCGACGGCACCGACCACGGCCACGGCATCGTGTGCCTGGTGGTGGGCGGCACGGTCAACGGCGGGCTTTACGGCAGCGCGATTTCGCAGGCCGACGTGAACGCTGAGTATCTGCCCTACACCACCGACTACCGCGACATTTACCGGAACCTGATTCAGGATCATCTGGGGCAGGACCCGACGCCGCTGTTCCCGGAAACGCAGCCGATCTCGACACCGATCGACGTGATCAACTAGGCTGGCTGGGTGTGAGCGAAGGGTTGCGAGCTGAGGTCTACAGTCGACGGTCGACAGTTTGCGGTCACTTCGGCTGTTTGCAGCAACCGTTGACTGTGAACCGTTGACCTTAAACCGGCTCCCTGACTCTGGCGGTCAAGAAATTCAACTAAAGCCCACGAGAACACACCATGCGCCGCGCACTGACCTTGCTTGCCATCCTTCCCCTGCTGCTGCTTGCCGCGTGCGGTGGCGGCGATGACGGCGGTGGCGGCAGCAGTGGCGGAGGCGGCGGCGGGCCCACCAACCCTGACCCCGGGCCGCGAGCACCGCTGCCTTCGGCGTGGCAGACCCTGGACTATTACTTCGGCGTTGAGCTGATTGCCGGCGGCCTGAACATGCCGGTCAAGATGGACCAGGCACCCGACGGCCGCCTGTTCGTGAGCCTGCTGGACGGCGACATCCTGGTGATCGAAACCACGCCGCCTTTCACACAGCATCCCTTTGCCTCGGAGGTTGTACTCAACGGTAGCGAGCAAGGCCTTCTGGGGATTGCACTAAGCCCGCAGTTCGCCAGCAACGGCCACGTCTTCGTGATGGTCTGCGTCAATGACGTCACCAACCAGCAGCAAATCGTGCGGTACACGGCCACGGGCAACACCGGCGGTTCGCGCACCGTGATCTTCAACGACATCCCTACCGGCAACATCCACAACGCCGGCGGCATCAAGTTCGGCCTTGATGGCAATTTGTTCGTCAGCGTCGGTGACGTCGGCAACGACACGCTGGCCCAAACCAACGGCAGCCTCGCCGGCCGCATCCTGCGCATGACGCCCAGCGGCGGCGTGCCGACGGGCAATCCCAAGGGCGCGCCCGACGAATACGAGTGGTGCCGCGGCCTGCGCAACAGCTTCGGCATTGCGGTGCACCCGACGCAGGGCTTCGTGGTCGGCACGGAAAACGGCCCCACCAACAACGACGAGCTGAACTACCTGGCATCGGGCAAGAACTTCCAGTGGGGCGACACCGGCGGCACCACGCCCGGCGCCGAAATCGGCAGCCGTCTGCGCCTGTGGCCGAGTGTGATCGTGCCCACCGGCGTGACCTATCACAGCGGCAACACGCTGCCGCCCGTGGGCTACGACACCAGCCTGTTCCTGTGCAGCTACGACGAGGCGCGGGTTTATCGCTTCCTCGTGGACGGCACGCCGCCGGTGAACATCAGCGAAGAGCACGTGTTCGGGCAGCTGAATCCGGCGGGCAACAACAACAAGCCGCTCGACATCATCGAAGGAATCGACGGCAGCCTGTACCTGAGCACCTTCACCGCCATCTGGCGCATCTACAAACGTACCGGCCCATAGAAGTCCGTGGTGTGGCCGACTCGCCCACACCACGCTTTTCAGCTTCCCTTTACCCAGCGGCGGTAGTTGGCCTTTTGCTGCGCGGTCTGCTTCTTGCGCGGCCTCAGCAGCAGTTTGCCTGCCGGTGTCTTGCCCACGGTCAGCGCAGTCTGCACCAGCTTGTCGCGCCGGAACAGCGTCAGCTCGATCTTCTCGCTGGGCTTGGCTTCGCTTGTGCGGTCGTCGATGTTCTTGGCGTCCACGCGGTGGCCGTTGATCGCGATGATCTCGTCCTTCGGCTGCAACCCGGCTTTGCGGCCGGGGCCTTCTTCGTGCACGGCGCTGACCTTGGTGCCGCCGAGCACAAGCCCGGTCCAGGGCTTGTCGCCTTCTTTGTCACGCGCGAACTCGAGACCGTACGTTTCAAGAAATTCGGTGTAGTCCAGCTCGCGCGTGCCTTGAACATGGTCGCGCCAGAACTTCGTCAGCTTCACGCCCGCAACTTCTTCGCACAGGGCTTCAAAGCCGCGCTCCGGAAAGCCCGGCTTGGGCCAGCCATAGCGTTTCATCGCCAGGCGCATCACGTCATCAAGGCTGCGCTTGCCGCCTGTGACCGCGCGCAGTTTCGCGTCCAGCAGCAGCCCGACCTGCGCGCCGCGCGAATAGTAGCTTACGCCCGAATTGAGCCAGTTCTCGTCGGCGTGATACAGCTTGGTCCACGCCAGCCAGCTCGAGTCTTCCAGCGACATCACTTTGCGGCCGGGGCGGTTGTCTTCGCGGTCCACGGTTTCGGCATAGCTTTCAAGCAGCGTCTTTTCAGGCGTAACGCCGGCGCGTACGCACCACAGGCGCTCGTAGTATTGGGTCAGGCCTTCCATCACCCACAGCGCGCGGGTGTGCTGCTCGCGCGAATAATCGAAGGGCCCAAGCACCGCGGGCCGGATGCGCTTGACGTTCCAGACGTGAAAGAACTCGTGGCTGACCAGCCGGATGAAGGCCTGGTAGTCCTCTTCCTTCTTGAACTTCCAGCTGTTCCAACCGCAGACGCAGCTGTTCAGGTGCTCCAGGCCGCCGCCTGAATCCGGCGTCATGTGGTGGATGAACAGGTAGTAGTCATACGGAAGGCCGCGCATGCCCTTGGCCTGTGCGCGCACGACTTTCTCCGTGTCGCGCACGATGCGGGCTTCGTCGTAGTTGCCGTAGCCGTAAAACGCGACGTCGTGCGTGATGCCATCCACCTTGAAGCTGTGCACGCTGTGGGTGCCGATTTCAAACGGCGTATCGCCGAGGATGTCATAGTCCGGCGCGGCCCAGGTGTCGGCCTTTCCCTTGACCGGCGGCAGGCTGGTCGCGACGCGCCAGCCCTTGTGCGGCTTGATGTGGACTTCGTAGCGGCAGGGTGCGGGCTTGCCGTCGGGCCCCTCAAGATACGGAAACAGGTTGGTGCCAAGAAAGAAGCCGTGGCTGTCATCCAGGTGCGGAGTGCGAACCGAAAGCTCGTCGGCGTAGACGCGAAAGCTCGCGCGGCTGCCCTCGACCGCGTAGCGCTGCTTGTCCAGCAATTCGTGACTGCCACCCTTCACTTTGAACGCGCTGACATTCTTGCCGAACTCGCGCAGCTTGTAGCTGCCGGGAGTCCAGGCCGGGAACGCAAGCACCGCGCGCGCCGGCGCGTTTTCAAGTTGCAGCGTGACTTCAAAATTGTGGCTCGCCGGGTCCGGCATCGCAACCGTGAAGCGCAGCAGCGGCGTGGCGATGTCGCCGTGCGGTGCTGGCTGGTTGCGGCTTTCGGCGCGGTGCTGTGTGCGTTCCATGGGCGGCTCCGGTGGCGAAGATTGCGGCATGATTCCAAGCACCCCGCGGCTCAACCAGCCCCGGGCAAGTCCAGCAGAATCGCGGCCAGCGCCGGGTTGTGCAGGCGCAGCGTGCCTTGCTCCAGCCCGCTGAGTTCGCCGGCCAGCGCGCTTCGCAGCTCCGGCGACATGTGCTGCACGTGCCAGCCGCGAATCACCAGCGACGGGCGGTTTTCGCGCGCGGCTTCGTCCAGTTCATGCAGCACCAGCAGCATCTCGGCAATCGCGCCGTCGTCAGGGTCGCTGCCGGCCACGGCCTCAAGCTGCTCGGCCAGCGCGTGCAGCTCGGCCACCTTTTTCGCGATCGGGACTGGCTTCAGCGCGGCCTCGGCGGCCACAAGACGCATCGCTGGCAGCAGCACGCAACTCACCAGAAATGCCGCGGGGGCATCGGCCGGGACCATCGACTTTGCTTCGTCAATCGTGTCGCGCGCGTCGGCCAGGTTGCCTTGCAGGACCTGCAGTCGCGACAACGCGCCCAGGTTGGCGGCCGTGTACAGCCGGTCGCTGGTGGCGCGCAGCAGGGCCACGGCCTGATGCAGCGCTTTTGAGGCTTCGGCCAATCGACCCTGGCTGACGTACATGTCGCCGAGGTGCGCCAGAGTGATGCCTTCCAGGCCCGGGTTGCTGACTTCGCGGTGGACCTGGATCGCCTGGATGAACGCCGGTTCGGCCTCGGCATAGCGGCGACGCAGGCGCAACAGGCGACCGAGATTCATCAGCGCCACGCCGTATCCGGGCCGGTGACCGCTGCGCAGGTTGATCTCGAGAGCTTCGCGATACATCGGCTCGGCTTCGTCGAAGCGCGCGATGTCGGTCAGCAGCAGTGCGAAGTTGCCCAGCAGCGTGCCTTGCAGCATCAGGTCGCCATCGCGGCGCGCCTGATCCAGCGCGATGCGCGTCTGCGCCTCGGCTTCCTGCCTGTGTCCGGTGTCCGAAAGCAGCAGCGCAAGATTCGCGCGGAAACGATTGGTGCCCGCCTGCGTGCCGCCGCGCGCCGATAGTTCCAGCGCGTTGCGATAGGCCTGCTCAGCCTGCTGCAACTTGCCCTGGTGGTGCAACGCCACGCCCAGCATGCCCTGTGCGTCGGCGGCACCGGCATCGTCGGTTGCGGACGTGATGCGCTCGCGGCACATCGCTTCGGCCTCAGGCAGGCGGCCGGTGCGGATCAGCACGCCCGCCAAGGCGCCCAGCACCCGCGTTCGCATGTGTCCGCTTTCAGGCGTGTCGGCCATTGAGGCCGCCAGCGGCTTCAGCACGGCCTCAGCATCAGCCATGCGGCCGACATCGCGCCAATGCACACCAAGCTGCAGGCGAAGCTCGGGACGTTCGGCCTGGGGGCTGATCTCGATCAGACGCGCCAGCAGTTCAGGAATCGTCGAGACCTGGTAGCGCCGCTCAGCCTGTTGCAAGGCCGCGCGCAGCCACTGACGCTCCAGCCTGGCAAGTGCAGGATCGTCGTCGGCCTCACGGGCGGCGCGGGCGTGGCGCGCGAGCTCAAGCGCACCAAGGTGCGACTCGCCCTCCTCAAGCGCAAAGCGATGCAGCCGGGCGCGGTCAGTAGGCAGCTGCAACTGGTACACCACCTCGCGCAGCAGCGCGTGGGGAAAGGCGTACCAGTTCGAAGCAGCGGGCATGGCACCAGTGTGGATTGCGGCCGCACAAGTTGGAACGGGCAAATGGCGACGGTGCTACGCCAGCCAGTTGCGCAGTAGGCTGTGGCCGTGTTGCGTGAGTATGGCTTCCGGGTGGAACTGCACGCCCTCCATGGGGCGCTGCCGATGGCGCAGGCCCATGATGGTGCCGTCGGCGCAGCGGGCCGTGACTTCCAGACAGTCGGGCACACTTGACGGGTCAACACACAGGCTGTGATAGCGCGTGGCCGCAAACGGGCTGGGTAGGCCGGCGAATACGCCGGTGGCTTGGTGCAGCACGTCACGGGACTTGCCGTGCACCAGCTCAGGGGCATGGGTGATGCGCGCGCCAAAGTGCTCGGCCAATGCCTGCATGCCAAGGCACACGCCAAAGATGGGCACGGAAAGCTCAAACAGGCGCGGCGTGATACCGGCATCGGCAGGGCGGCCGGGCCCCGGCGAAATGACGATGCGAGCAGGTGCCATCGCGCGGATGTCGTCCAGCGTGACGGCATCGTTGCGGATGACGCGGACTTCCTCGCCCAGTTCACTGAAGTAGTGGGCAAGGTTGAAGGTGAACGAATCGTAGTTGTCGATCAGCAGAAGCATGTTGGGGCTTGGGGACTCGGGCTTCGGGTTTTGGATCGAAGCCAGGCACGCAAACGGCTACGTCCCGAAACACGAAGCACGAAACACAAGATACGAAGCACGAAACACAAGATACGAAGCACGAAACACAAGATACGAAGCACGAAACACGACTTACCAGAACCGCCACTTCAACAGTTCCCACAGCGCGATCAGGCCGTCTTTGCTGCGGATCTTCTTTCCTTCCGCAATGCTGCGCGGGTAGTAGCGAATCGGCACGTCCACAATCTTGTGGCCGGCTTTCAGCAGCTTGGCCGTCACTTCGGGGCAGAACTCGAAGCCTTTACACGTAAGCGGCAGTCCACGAATCAGGTCGCCGCGGAACAGCTTGTAGCAGGTTGGCTCATCGCTGATGTTGCTCCAGTACAGCAGGTTCGTCGCCCACGTGACGAAGCGGCCGCCGAGATAGAACTTCAGGCTGCCCGGCTTGTCGGGGCCGAGGATGCGGCTGCCGTACACGACGTCGGTTTCGCCCGCGACCATGGGCGCGAGCAGCGCCGGGTAATCGTTGGGGTCATACTCAAGGTCGGCGTCCTGGATGATCACGTACTCGCCGGTGCTTTCGTCGATGCCGCGCCGCACGGCCGTACCCTTGCCGCCGTTTTCTTTGCGGATCACCTTCACTTTAAGGCGCGGGTCGGTCTGGCGCGCGGCCCATGCGGCAACCACGGCGCTGGTGTCGTCTTTGCTGCCGTCATCGACCACGATGATTTCGAGGTTCATCGCCAGTTTGACGGCGACAACTTTGTCGAGGATGCGTTCGATGGTCGGGCCTTCGTTGTAGGCCGGAATCACGACGCTCAGCGTCTCAACCGTTGAGACTTTGGGCGCTGCGGCGGGCTCAAGCTGGGCTTGTGCATCCATGGCCGGGAATGGTAGATGAGTGCGCCCGCCGCGCAACAAGCGGCGCCCGCCCGGGGAAACTCCGATTATGGAATGGCAGCAGATTGTGATGTGGTCGGTGTTTGCGGTCATCATGGTGACCGTGCTGACGCTGGACCTGTTTGTGCTGCACCGCAAGCCGCACGAAGTGAAGATTCGCGAGGCGCTGCTGTGGAGCAGCGTGTGGATCACGCTGAGCCTGCTGTTCGGCGGCTCGCTGGCGCTGCTGGGCGACTGGGGCTACGGCCCCGAAACGTCAATGCGCTTTCTGGCCGGCTACACGATCGAGCTGGCACTGTCGGTAGACAACCTGTTCGTGTTCGTGCTGGTGTTTGCGGCGCTGAAGATCCCGCGCATTTATCAGCACAAGCTGCTGTTCTGGGGCATCTTTGGCGCCCTGGTGATGCGCGGCATTTTCGTGTTTGTCGGCATCGCACTGGTCGAGCAATTCCAGTGGCTGCTGGTGGTGCTGGGCGGCGTGCTGATTGCCTCGGCCGTGAAGCTGCTGCTGACCGGCGAGAAAGAGATCAATGCCGAAAAGACGCTGACGTACCGCGTGTTCAGCAAACTGTTCCCGCTGAAGGCCGACAACGTGGGCCCCAACTTCTGGGTCAAGGTCGATGGCAAGCGCTTTGCCACGATGATGTTCGTGGGGCTGATCCTGGTCGAAATCACCGACCTGATCTTCGCCATCGACAGCGTGCCGGCGGTGCTGTCCGTGGCGATGGTGACCGACCCCGCGACCGGCGAGAAAACCGCCGACCCGTTCATCGTCTACACCAGCAACGCGTTCGCGATACTGGGCCTGCGCAGCCTGTACTTCGCGCTGGCTGGCATCATGGGCATGTTCCGCTTCCTGAAGTACGGACTGTGCGTGATCCTGGTGTTCGTGGGCGTGAAGATGATCATGATCTACTGGGACACCCACGTGCCGATCGCGATCAGCCTGGGCACGATTGCGGGCGTGCTGGCGGCCTGCGTGATCCTGAGCCTGGTGTTCAAGCCCAAGATCGAGAAAGCACCCGAGAAGCTGGTCGAGCCCGTGCCGCCTGCCGACACTCCCGCGCCATAACGCGCTCAGCCGCGACCAAGTTCGGCCGCGCGGGCGCGGGCTTTGGCGACTGCCTGCGTGAATGTCTGCTTCCACTGTGTCGCCTCAAGGTGCGTAATCGCTGCGTGCGTCGTACCGTTGGGGCTGGTGACTCGGCGGCGCAATTCGACGGGGCCCGCCGGGTCGTGCTGCAGCAGGTGCGCGGCGCCGACAAACGTCTGGTACACCAGCATGTAGGCTTGCTCGCGGCTCAGCCCTTCCGCCAGTGCGCCCTCGATCAGGGCTTCGGCCAGATAAAACACGTAGGCCGGGCCGGTGCCGCTTACGGCCGTGACCGCGTCCATCTGCGACTCATCCACCACCACCACGCGGCCGACTGCACTGAGAATGTTCAGCGCCGTGGCGAGGTGCTGGTCGTTGGCAAAGCGGCCGCGCGCCAGCGCCGTCACGCCCATGCCGACGGCGGCCGGGGTGTTGGGCATGGTGCGGATCACGGGCGGGTTGCCCAGCGCGCTCTCAAAGGTGCCGATCGTGATACCCGCGCAGATGCTGATCGCCAGCTTGTCAGACGTGAACGCGGGCCTCACGGCGGCCAGGGTGTCCTTCACGTTCTGCGGCTTGACCGCGAACAGCACGGTCTCCGCTTGCGCCACGGCCTCGGCAGCGTTGTCGGTCGTGCGCAGTTTGAGCTGGTTGGTCAGCAGGTCGCGCCGGTCGCGGCTGACCTCGGCGACAATGAAGCTGTCGCGGTGCCAGCCGGAATCGAGCAGGCCCTCCGCTAAAGCGCCGCCCATGAACCCGCCGCCGATGATCGCAAGTCGCCCCATATAAGCCTCCGAGGCCGGGATGATAGCTAGCGTGCACGATGCCGCGAGGCGCGAGCTTATTTGTCTTGACGATAGTTGTTGCAACGACTATCTTTCCGGCATGGCGCTGAAGGACGACATCAAGCTAAGCAAGCCCTTTCCCAACCCCGGCATCCAGGCATTCATCACGCTCGGCCGCACGATGGCGGAGCTTGTGGCCGGGCCTGAGGCTTTGCTGCGGCAGCACGGGATCAGCCCGGCGCAGTTCAATGTACTGCGCATCCTGCGGGGCTCACCGGACGGGTTGCCGCTGGGGCAGATCGGCGAGCGTATGATCGCACGCGACCCCGACCTGACCCGCTTGATTGACCGAATGGCCAAGGCCGGGCTTGTGGAACGCGTGCGCAGCGACAGTGACCGCCGTGTTGTGCTCGGCCGCATTACAAAGGCCGGCCTGAAGCTGTGCGCGCAACTCGACGGCCCGGCGAGCGCGATTCACGACGAGCGGTTCGCCAGGTTCGGCGAACAAAAGACGCGCCAGTTGATTGCGCTGCTGGAAGAACTCAGGGCATGCGGCAACCCGGCCCAGCAGCCCGTGTCGCACACCGAAGGCCGGATGCAGTCCTTTAGGCGTGAGAAAAGACGAAAGCAGAGACCATGATGAATCAGCAGATCCAAAGCCAATTGCTGGCCGAATGTGCCGAGCGTTTTCGCGCGGCAGTCACCCGTGCCGAAACACTGTGCGCGGGCCTGACGCAGGCGCAGGCCAACTTCAAACCCGAACCAAAGCGCTGGTCCGTGGCCGAATGCCTTGAGCACCTGAACACGTCGATGAACTCGTACCTGCCGCACCTGCAACGCGCTGTAGAGCGTGCCCGCGCGGCCAATCGCACCGGCAGCGAACCCTGGGGCAAGGGCACGTTCTTCGGCCGCTTCATCCTCAACAACATGGTGAAGGGCCCAACGCACATGAAAGTGAAAGCGCCGCCGCCGTTCCGGCCCGAAGTGCGCAGCGACTGGGACCTGGCCGAAGTGCTGCAACGCTTCAAAGAGCGCACCGGGACGATGCTGAGCCTGCTGGAGCAGGCCGACGGCCTCGATCTCGGCCGCATCAAACAAGGCACACCGATGCCCATGGTGAAAGTAACACTGGCGCAAAGCTTCGAGATCCACAGCCGCCACAACCACCGCCACCTAGACCAGGCCCAGCGCGTCACAGAACACGCATCGTTCCCGGCGTGATGGATCGCGGGCGCGAATTGCTTTGGACATGGACGAATCTGTACCTAGACTCACGTCCGCTCACTTCACCCTCGGGAGATCTCATATGAAGTATTTGCATTGCGCGGCGCTTCTGGCGCTGGCGACGACATTTGCGTCCGTTGCCGACGCGCAGTACACGCGTGCTGATTCCACGGCGGCTTACAATGAACGCAGTGGCAGCGGCTATTCTCTGATTGCACAGGAAGGGCCGGAGTCGGTGGACGACACGTACTTTCTGGTCCAGTTGCCGTTCGTGTTTCCTTACTTTGACCGCGAGTACCGCACCTGCTACGTCGGTTCCAACGGACGCATCGGCTTCAACATCGGCCGCGTGGACTCGTTCGGCACCAGCGACTTGACGGCACCCGTCGGCAACGTCGCTCGCCACAACATGATATTTCCGTTCGGTTGCGACCTCTTCGCGCGCCCGCTGGCACCAAGGGACACCATCAAGGTGTTTTTCGAAAGCGGCCGCGTCGTGCTTCAGTGGTCCGATGCCAGCTTCTTCAATGGCACGCGATTGATCTTCATCAACTTCCAGTGCCATCTGCTTTCGAACGGCAACATAGAGTTCCACTACGGCCCGGAGCTGAACCCCCTGGCGATCACGCAAACGGAAACGTTCATGTCCGGCATCACCAACTTTGACGGCTCAGTTTCTGTGGCGGGCTTCAACAATGTCACGACGACCCAGACGGCGCGTCCGGCCGACGGCGCAGTGGTCACATTCACTTACACCGCGCCGACGATGGCGGACTCCGCCGTGCTTGAGCATGGCTTGTATTTCAGCAATCCAGTCACGCTGATCGGCTCGGCCACGAACGCACGTCTTCTGAGCTTCCGGCTGCGCGCCTCGGGCACGGGCACCACGGTGGACGAGATATCACTGGTCCACGGCAACTACTCCACGGCAACGATCAGCCTGACGCTCGTGGAGGACACCGGGACTTTGGGCTCGTTCAATGGCGAGGCGGCGCTTCAAACACAGGTCGCGGGCGCAGGTGCCACAATTTTCACGTCGCTGGGCATTACCTTGACTGCCGGGCAGGTGCGAAACTTCCTGGTGGTCGTGACGTTCGCATCGCTGCCTACGGACTTCAACGCAGCTCTGCTGAGCTTCCTGACGGCCAGCGTGTCTATGCCGGCCGGGGTGCAGGGCCAAATCATCCAGAACTTCCTGACGATTGCTCCCCAGCCGATGGTGAATACTCGGTCAAGCAATCCACCCAGCGGTCCCTCGCGAGTCGGGTCTGGCGCGACCAACGTGGTGCTGAACACTTTTGAAGTGCACACGATGGTGGCGCAACCAAACCGCACGTTTACCGAAATGGAATTCGGCAACAGCGTGGTCTCAGGTACCGTGGTCGATGCCGACTTCGCAAGCATCCGCCTGTATCGCGACCGGGGCACGATGGGAACACTGGACGGCAATGACGTGCTCTTGGGCACCGTGCCAACGCCTACCTTCCCTGTAACGTTTGCAGGTTTGAATGAAGTGATCGACGCCAAGGGACGCTGCTACCTGTTGGTGGCGGATTTCGCCACGACCACCAATGTGGGCGCTTCTTCAGTGAACCTGGTCGCCAATCAGATGTCCCTGAGTGGCGCCCCGGCCATCGAACTCTTCGGTGGCACTTCCGTGGCCGTAGTCGAGCCTTCTGCGTTGCCGCTGAACGTGGTCGGCCACACCGATGGTGGGGCTACGAACCTGATCGGCAACCGTTTCCGGCTTCGTGCGCTGGCGGGTGTCGGTACGGTCAGCGAACTGATCTTCGCCGAGTCCGCGACGGCCTCAACTGCCGACATCGCCGCCGCCCGGGTGTTCTTGGACGGTGGTTCCACGAGGGGCCAACTGGATGCCGGCGACACGCAGGTACCTGGTGTTGTCACGATCAACGCCGGCAATGTGCAGTTCGTTCCGACGACCGCACTGTCAGTGACCGCCGCTGGGACTGACTACCTGCTGATCGTGGACATGGTTGCCAGCCCCACCGTAGGGGCCACGCAACTGGACCTGGATGCTGCGGACATCACCTCGACGTTCACGGACTTCTTTGACCAGCTCAACGGGTACCTCTGGAATGTGAACGGTACAGCGGTCGACGGCATCAACGTGACGCTGGATTGGAACACATCCAACTTCACGCTCACCAAGACCCAGACGCGGGTACTTGGGCGCGTGGTCATGTCGGCCCGTGGTGCCGGCGGTAACGCGCCGTCGATGCTGTGGGCGGTGATCGAGAGTATCTGCGCGGCTGCATCGAGCCCCGAGACCACGTTGCTGGTGTACCTGGAAGGCGCCGGCCCACTGGGTCAGTTGGACAGCACGGACGTCCTGAGCTACCGGACAGGCGGCATCCCGCCCACGTTCTTTTTTGCCGACCTGGGCACGATCGGGACCGGCCAAACGCGCAACTACCTGTGCGTAGCCGCGGGCACTCCTGACTTTGAGCGCAACGCCCCTGAGGGACGCTTCACCACGGCGTTCCAGGGCATCTTTGGTGGCACTTCGGTGGCCATCCTGTCTTCCAACCTGGTGCCGGGCGTGACCTCTTTCCAAATGAATCGCATCACTGTCTCGGCCAAGAAGGGCGGAGGCGGCGGTGGTGATGACGGTTGCTCCACCGGTGACGGCGCGCAGCGTGGCTGGCTGCTGCTGTTCGCAGGACTAGGCGGGCTGGTTGTGGCGTCTCGCCTGCGTCGCAGCCGGGCGTAGTGAAGTAGTTCGCAGCAAACACACACGGGCGCGTCCATTGGACGCGCCCGTGCTCATTCCGTCATTGCTGCAACGCGTGGATCATCGACTTCAGGTCGCGGCCGGCGGGCAGTCTGCCCCAAGCCCCAGGCCCGAACCCCCAGGCCCAATTGCGCCGCACTACAACGCAACAAGAACGTTGCCTGCCTACATGTTCGTGTAGATCGGGCCGCCGCCGCCTTGGGGTACTACCCAGTTGATGATCTGGTATGGGTCTTTGATGTCGCAGGTTTTGCAATGTACGCAGTTGCTGGCGTTGATCTTCAGCACCAGGCCCTGCGGGTTGGCGTTGCCTTCGCCTTCGCGGTTCAGTTGCGGGCTGCCGCCTTTGCCTTCGTCTTTCGGCACCATCTCATAGACGTTGGCCGGGCAGAAGTGCTGGCAGGGGTTGCCGTATTCCTGCGTGCACTTGGTGATGCAGATGTCCGGCTGCAGCACCTGCAAATGGCACGGCTGGTTCTCTTCGTGCGTGCTGCCTGAGTAATACACGTCCTTCAGCTTGTCGAAGGTGAGCTTGTCGTCGAACTTGCTCTTGTCGGTCGGCTTGGTTGTGCCCGGCGTAGCCACCTTGCGCGATTCGTGGTCGTGGTGCGAACTAAGGCGCTTGCTCAGCCCGCGGCCGCCAGTCATGACGCCCACAGCGGTGTTGATGAACCCGAACGTCGGCCCGCGCTGGAACCCCTGGCGGAAGTTGCGCACGCCCCACAACTCAGCCTTGGCCCAGCTTGTTTCGAAGCGGTTGGTGTATTTGTGCAACGCGGCCGCACTGAAATCGCCGGATTTGAGGCATTCGAAGATGGTTTCGGCGGCCATCATGCCGGACTTCATGGCCAGGTGAATGCCTTTCAGGCGCATGCTGTTCAGATAGCCGGCGGTGTCGCCCACGAGCAACACGCCATCGGCGCTGAGCTTGGGCATGCTGAAATAGCCGCCGTCGGGAATCGTCTTGGCGCCGTAGTGCAGCAGCTCGCCGCCCTCGAGTATCTCGCGCAGCATCGGGTGTGTTTTGTACTGCTGGAACAGCGCGTGCGGATCAAGCGTGGGGTCTTTGTAGTCGAGGCCGACCACAAGCCCGATGCTGGCCATGCCGTCGGCCATGCCGTAAATCCAGCCGCCGCCAAACACATCTTTGGGAACGGGCCACTTCATGGTGTGGTACACGTCGCCCGGCTTGAGCTTCTGCTGGCCCTTTTCGGACAGCTTCCAGACTTCCTTCACGCCAAGCTGATACACCTGCGGGTTGCGGCCTTCGTCCAGCTTGAGCTTCGGGATCAGGTGCTTGGCCAGACTGCCGCGTGTGCCTTCGCCTAGTACCGTGACCTTGGCCGTCAGGTCGGCGCCGGCCATGAACTCGCCTTCCTTCACATCGCCCCACTTGTCGACGCCCATGTCACGGACGCGCACACCCTTGACGCGGTTTTCTTCGTAAAGCACCTCGGCGGCCGGGAAGCCCGGGAACACGTTCACGCCCGCGGCCTCGGCCTTTTGCGCCAGCCACTTCACGACCTTGTTGAGGCTGACGATGAACTTGCCGTGGTTGCGCATGGAAGGCGGCACGAATTTGGGGCCGCCGGCTTTGGTTGCGCTAAGCGCGATCATGGCGTCGCGCTTGACTTCGGATTCGAAGGGGAAGCCCTCGTCTTTCCAGTTCGGGATCAGCTCGGAGATGCCCTTGGGGTCCATCACCGCGCCGGAGAGCTGGTGGTGGCCGATCTCGGTGCCCTTTTCGATGATGGTGACCTGCGGTTCCAACTTGGATTCGGCAGTTTCATTGTGCTTGGTGACAAGCTGCATCAGCTTGATCGCGCAGGCCAGATTGGCGGGCCCCGCGCCGACCAGCAGCACGTCCTGTTCCATCACTTCGCGTTGGATTTCGTCCACGGTGATCCTCGCTAGCCCCGGAAAGCCCCGTCAACATAGTAGAGCACGTGGCCCCTGCCAGTGTCTGACGAGGCCGGTATGCACGTAGTGACAACTACTCGCCAAACAGCAGGAACCAAAGGCCGAAAACCAGGCAGCACAGGCCGAGAAACACCTGTAAGCCCACCTGGATCGTGATGGCCCACTTTGCCGGACGACGCTTGCTGCCGCGCCAGTTGGCCACGCTGCGATAGGCGCCCATGAAGGCAATCATCGCCATGCCAAGAATCGCACCGGTAAGCACTCCGTGCATGCACCAATTCTGGCAACCAGGCCCCAAACAAACAGGGCGCGCCGAAGCGCGCCCTGTTGGCTGAGTCACTTCACTTACTGGCGGGCACGGCGCAGGCGCGAAGCCAGCACGATGCCGGACAGCGCCAGCAGGAACAGCATCCAGTTACCCTGGCTGCCGCCGGTGGTGCAACCGCCGTCATCGCCACCGCCGCCGCCGCCCTTCTTCTTGGAGGGCGTGACGATCACAGTCGTGGTGCCGTTCACAGGCGTAGGCAGTGCGGTCAGAATCGCCGCGGTACCAGTGTTAGTGAGACCCCAGAACTGCAGCGTCGCCGGTCCGTCAAAGTCGCAAGCATCGGTGGACACGCGGGCGAATATCAGGAAGTGGCGGGTTGTGGTGATGTAGTCCACGTCCTCATCAGAGAGTTCGACAGTGGCATCCGGATCAAGGTCGTCTTCGTCGAAGAACGACGGGATGTCGGTGGAATCCAACTGGCCTACCGGGCCTGAGCCCTCGAAGTACGCAAGCAACTCCAAGCTGGCATTGCCAACACCACCGGCCGCATCGAGCAGACGGAAGGCAATGCCTTCAGCCTCGCCACCCACACCGCGAGGCGCCTGCTGCACACGGGCGACCAGCACCCACTCGTTGCCCCGAATGTCGCTGCCCGGGTTCACGAGCGTCACCGTGACATTCACGCCCGCCGTGGTGGCGTCACGAACCGTAAGAATGCTGAACGCCTGGTTACCGCCTTCGAGCACAGTGACACCAGCCGTTACGTTGCCGGCAGTGAGGGTGAAGGTGTGGAAACCGGTGGCCGCGACCGCAATCAGGTCGCCCGCCACCAGGTAGCTGGTCCCGGCCACGCCGACGGTCTGCGTCAGCGCGGAGAAGGTGATGTTGGTACCCGAAAGGGTCGTGGCGGTGGCGACCATCGTGTCGCCCGCGTCCACGCGGCCGGGCTGACTGCCGTTATCGATGTACAGGCGTGCGGCGCTGAACAGTGAGCCATTGCCGCTGATGTCGATACCGGTGACGCTTTGGGTACCCGTCGAGGCCTGCAAGATGAAGTTCAGCACCGGCACACTGGTGGTGCCCTGGGCTACGGGCAATGCGCCGTTGTTGGCGTTGAACGAAGTTGCCTCGTTCAAGCGCAGCGAAATCGTGGCCACGTTAGGCATGACGCGCAATGCAGCGGGCGAGTTCGAGTCGCAGGAGTCCCAGAACGCGATAGCCGGGGTGAAGACTTCGTCACTTTCGTCGATGAAGATGTCCACTTCGCCAACCGACATCATGGTGAAGCTGGGCGCGATCTGGATCGTGATCAAGTAGTCCTGTCCGTTAGCAGTGATGTCCTCGGAAAGGGCTGAGAACGTCAGCGCCGGGGTTGCCGGGTTGGCGATGGTGCCAATCAGCGTGTCCGAGCCGTCGAGCACGCCTGGGGTGCCGCGGTCGCGGTACAGTCGGACGGCTGCCACGTCAGCAAGAACGACGTCCACGAGGCCGATCAGGTCGGCGTCAAACGAGTTCAGGATGACCGGCTGACCGTTGCCGTGCTTGAGCTTGACTTCAAAGCTGGCCAGTTCACGTTCGGCACCGCCTGCAAAGGCCGGAACCAGGCGGCCGGGCGCGTTGGAGACGTTGAACTCAACCATGGGGCCTTCGAGGAACAGGTGGCTGAACTCTTCCGGGTCAGACCCGTCGTCGCCGGCAAAGTAGCCGCCCCAAACGTCCGCGCCGGTGGTGCTGATGTCGCCGTCGTTGTAGACGTTCATGAAGAAGAAGCTGTCGAAGTCTTCGTCGATGTTTGTCGCGTCCACCACCAGTAGGTAGTGACGCGTTGGAGTGGTGCCATCGAGAAGTTCGGTCAGGCCGGTGAACGAAGTGCTGCCCGTGCCCATGGCCTGCGTGCCCATCAGTACGTCGGCGCCGTCGAACACGCCGAGCGTGCCCGCATCGCGGTACAGCATCAGGCTCAGCGTGTTGCCGGTAGCGTCCTCATGCTGCACGGTGATTTCGTCGACAGTACCGCCGGCACCATTGGCATCGAGGCGGAACGAGCCCACAACAACGCCGGTCTCGCCTTCAAACACAACCTTGGGCGTGTAGTTGAAGCTCGAGCGCGGCGAAAGCACCACGCCATCGGCCTGGGTGTAGCCGCTGGGGACCAGGCTGACCAGCGTGCCGTTTGAGGGAAGTGTGCTGGTGAAAGCCAGCGTATTGCCGAAGCCTGGATACGACTGGGTGCCGTCAGAGTTGACAATGCCCGACACATAGCTGTCTGTATCGTTGATGATGAAGCTCGTGGGACCGAAGTGCATGCGGATTTCGCCGCTCGGGAAGATGTGGCACTGGAAGTTCATGGTCAGCAGGCGTTCGTCGCTGTCATAGAACGCCACATCGGACCACTGGAACACGACGCGGCCGCTTTCATGGAAGGCGCGGAACTGGCTGTTGCGGGTGGCTTGGAACGCCCCCGTCACATCGCTGCTGATCACGTTGATGGATTCAATGACATCAACTTCCGTCACCGTCGGCGTCAGGTTGGTTGTGTCGTAATCCTGCGGGTCTTGGTCGCGGAAGTTGATGCGACCATTGGTGTTCATCCAAGCACCGCGGTAGGTGCGATCAAAGAACGGGAACGCAAACGGCAACGGCACGAAACGGCAGCCGTCGTCGTAACTGTCTTCGGTGAATGGGGCGTTGACGCCGTTTCCGGTGCGTTCGCTGTAGCCTGCGTTGGACTCCGTACGCGTGTAGGTCTGCGCCGCAGCGCTGCTGGCAAGCAGGCACAATGCCGCCGCCATCACACTAAGTGCTTTCATACTCTGGTCTCGCTCTCGTTTCGGTGGGCTTTGGAATGTTCAGCAAGTGGCGGCTCCCCATCCGCCAATTGCATCAGGCATCCGAGTGTGCATTCGCCAACGTCGTAAGCAAAGAAATTATAGCTGGACAATCAGGACCCGCTTACTGCCCGGACAGCAGACGCACTGTGTCGCGGGCGTGGCGGCGGAGGTTGGATTCGGTTTCGTTCAGGCAGTCTTGCAGACGCTGGCCGTGGGGACTGATGCCGAATGCGGCCGTCACGCCTTCGATTTCAAAGCCTGACTTGGCCACCCCGGCCAGCACCACCAGCGGCTTGCCGGCCGCTTTGCATCTTGCTGCCAGCGCGGCGATCAGCTTGCCGTCGGCAGTCTGCACGTCGCAGGTGCCTTCGCCGGTCAGCACCAGGTCAACACCCTTCAACACCTCATCAAAATGCAGCGCCTCCAGAATCGCCGCCGCGCCCGGCCTTAGATTGGCCCCGATCAGCGCCAGCGCGTAGCCGAGACCCCCGGCAGCACCACTGCCCGGCGCGAATGGATCGCCGCCGGCGACGCTGGTCAGCACTTCCAGCCCGGCTTCCAGCGTGTCAATCGCGCGCGTGGTGCCGCCCTTTTGGACCAGGAACTTGCGGCTGGAACCCTCAGGCCCCAGCAGTCGCGTCTGCACGTCGCACAGCGCGGTCAGCTTCACGCCTTGCAGGCGCGAGTCGAGACCGCCCAGATCAAGCTTGTCCAGTGTGAACAACGCAGCGCCGGTGTGATCGGCTGCTTCGCCCTTCAGGTTTGTGGCCCTGGCCCCCAGTGCCACCAGCATGCCCAGCCCGCCGTCACTGGTGGCCGAGCCACCGAGACTCACTAGCAGCTCACGCGCGCCGGCGTCCAGCGCCGCCAGCATGAGTTGCCCGACGCCATAGGTATGCGTCTTCAGCGGGTTGCGCTCGGCATCGTCGATGCGCCACAGCCCGCATGCCTGCGCGCTTTCGACCAACGCGCGCGAGCCGTCGGCGGACAAGGCAAAGACGGCCTCAACGTCGCGGCCAAGCGCGTCTTTCACCGTGGCGTGACGCTGGTTCGGAAACACCTGCGCCAGCACGTTCAGGGTGCCTTCGCCGCCGTCGGCCAGCGGCATGGTGATGGGCGTGGCACCCGCGTCGGATACGCCAAGCGCCAGGGCCTCAGCCGCTTGGGCGGCGGTACAGGCCTGTTTGAACTTGTCTGGTGCACACAGCACCCGCATGCGCTAAACCGTGCGCTCGAGGTAAAACACGCGGCGGCACTGGTCCAGGCTTACGGGCTCCGTGATTACGCTGATCAGCCGCCAGTTCTGCGCGCCGTAGTTGCGCAGCATCATGGATTCACTGTCCACGCCAAAGAAGCCCGGGTTCTTGTTGTCGGCTTCGTGGCGCTCACTTGCGGAAACGATGCGCTCAACGACCATGTGTTCGGTTGCCATCTCTTGTCTCCGTTGCTGTGGTTTCTGCGGCGTTTTCAGCGGCGTCTTCAGTGACCTCGTACTTCGCCCATGAGCTTTTCCAGCGCGTTCAGGTAATCCGTCAGCGCATCGCGCCCGCGCGTGGTGATTTCATAACTGGTCTTGTTGCGGCTGCCGAACACGCCCTTGAGCGTGCGCAGGTAGCCGGCCGCCTCAAGCTTTTGCGTGTGCGTGGAAAGGTTGCCGTCCGTGGCTTCCGTCAACGCCTTGATTTCGTTGAAGGTAAGGCGGCCGTGGGTCCCGAGCGCGGATAGTATGGCCAGCCGCAAACGCTCATGGATCAAGGGGTCCAGGGCCAGCGCCGGGCTGATGATCGGCGTGCGAAGTTTACCAGCCATGGCGGACTCCTACCCAGACGCCCAACAGGAAGTGCCCGGCGCCAAACGCGCCGGTGAACAGAAGAAAGTCCACGCCCAGCCCCGGAAACACTGAGGCCACCCCCGCCACCAGCGTGAAGATGCCCAGCATCCGCACCGATGCCAACGAAAACGCACCGGCCGAAATCAGCGCCGCGCCGTAGCACAGCATCCAGATGCCGAAGATTGATTGCAGCTGGCCCTGCAACGCAAGCGCCAGCGTCAACGCACCCCCGACCGCCAGCGCCGGCAGCATCGCAAACAGCACCCGCTTGCCCAGCCGTGCCGCCAGCGGCTGCCCGTCAATGCGCGCGCGGTACAGCATGCCCATCAGGTTCATGGTAACGGCCAGCGCAAACGCGCTGCCCCAAAGCAGCACCATCGTGCCAAGCTCAGGCCCCGCAAGCCCCGCCCGCGAGGCCGCCGTGATGTAACCCGCGTTGGCCGTCAAACCGGCCGCAAGAAACGAAATCAGCCCCGAAACGACCAGCGCCGCTCCGGACAGAGATGTCAGGCGCGTGTTGGCCTCAATCGAGAGGCGAATCGTCTGAAGGTCGGTTTGCGTCTGCTGCATGGCCCGAGTGTAAGCAAGGGCACAGAAACGGGCGAGAGGAAAAGGCAACCAGTTTACCCAACCAATTAAACGTAAGGCCCGGAGTGCCGCCAAACACCCCGGGCCCTTGCACGTGCAACATGGCGTCACACGTACCGCGAAAAATCAGTCGCTTCAGCCGGCGGCCTCATCGGCCAGGTACACCGCCTGGTGCCTTACGTCGTCGTGCTGCAACACGTCACCCAGGTTTGCCGCAAACTCAAACCCGTAGAAGTTCAGGAAATGCAGCAGGCTCATCACTTCTTGCTGCGCGCGGCCGTCGGGCAGCAGATACTGCGACAGCTTGCCCAGCTGCTTCTGGTTCACTTCGACTTCGCGCCCGGACTCGCCGGCGGCGCGCACGCGCAGCTTGTCAAAGCCGATGTCCACGCCGGTCAGCGCCTTGCGAATTTCTGTGTCGGGCCGGAAACCCAGGTCGTTCAGCGCGATCTCAAAGCGCAGCACTTCCGAAAGCACGCGCTCTTTGACGCTGTTGAACACCTGGTTCACGTCGTGCGGCAAGTTGCGGCGCGCCGCCGTTTCGGCGTTCAGCTCGCCGGACAGGACTTCTTCGGGCCGCAGACTGAACTTGTTGAGCCAGCTTTCAACCTTGCCCTCGATAATCGTGGCGCTGGCAGCCGGATACGGAATGGGGTCTTCCGGCGAGGCCGAGGCAGTAAGGCGTCCCGACATCACCACCCCCGCCACGGCAACCTGCCGGCTGAGAACACGAAGCCGGTCCGCGAATACACCTTCGACCGACGATGCCGTCAGCGCGGCCGGCAACACCGCCATGTCGTCTTCACCAAACCAGCGCAGCAGCAGGCGCAGCTTGAACAGGTCGGCGTCGTCGTCAGCGGCGCGGGAAAGCTGATCCAGCAGCAGCGAGGAAAACCCGGTGCCCGGCAGCACGTCGCGCAGGCGCGCCAGCCATTGCTCAGCCCCGTCGGCTTGCAGGCTGCCAATGTCTTCAAGCTCGCCGCCGCGCTGCAATATCGCGCTGATGCCCGTTTCGCCCCACTCACCGGCTGTGAACGCCGGCCACAACACCGTGATCACGCGGCCGACCTTGCGCTGGCGCAGCTGCCGTGCCAACTCAAGGCCGCTGAAGATGCGCAGCACTTCATCCATGCGCGGTGCAGCGACGTCGTGCAGCAGCGGCACGATCACGGCCACGGCTTCGCCGCGCAGCAGGGCGCGGGCAGCATCTACGTGGCGGCGCGCGGGTGCGGCCTGGCGCTGGAAGGCAACCAGCCGATCGACGCGGTCAGCAGAAAGCGTGATGCCGCGTCGTGCAACCCGACGTGCCTGGGCGGCAAAAGCGCTGAAGATGGTCTTTGGCAGTTTGCTGCGGCGGCTGGAAAGTCGCGCAAGGGTATGCGCGCGGTTTGAACTTCCGCGTGATGCAGTGAGGGGCAACTTGACCACGCGGTAGGACATTCCACAACCTTCGCACATCACCACGAAAGGACAACGCGGGAATTGTAGCAGCCCCTGAGACGCGCAAGAGAGCATGGAAAACCGCTGGAAACCGCATGGGGCGCTAACTTGAGCGCAGATTGAAGGTTACGTCGGCGGGATTTTTTCGGGGGTGGCACCCGGTGCATTTTGTGGATAATGGCTGGAAAAACCGAGTATGGTCTGTCAGTTTCTTCCCAAGCCCACTGGATATAGCCGCTTGCATCACGCTGTGACTTTAGGCTTTTGCCTGCCCGACCACTGAACCAAGGGGCTTGACAGGCTTGCCGGGCGCTGCGTGGGGCGATTGCCCACATTCTGATGGCCGCCGGGAATTCCTCGATTGTGCCATTCATTCCATCGTCAAAGATTTCCTGCGTTTGGTGCGGGTTTTTCCCGTCTTGTTTCTCGCATCGCAATCGGAAATAGGCTTAGATAGGGCAGCAGGGCAAACTGGGTATTTTGGACTGAAGCCTGGCGCAAGCAACGACCTTGCCATGGCTTGGGAGACGCAGGTGGCACAGAATACGAATATCTACATTGACGGCGAACACGCCGCGACAATCACCAACTTGCAGACGGACGCACCGTGGAACTACGGCACGCTGATCCCCGGCGACGCGTTTGAAGAACTCAAGCAGTCGCTTGATACCGCACCCTGGAGCACGCAGCGCGAAGGCGCCGTTGAACTCAAGGCCGGCGAAGACACCGTGGACCGCGTGAGCTGGGGCCCCACCGTAGAAGAGTCGCAGATGATCTTGCAGCTCACCCTGGCCCAGTACGAACCCAACGGCGCATGGGAACTTGAGTTCACCTGCGAAGAGACCGACGCCGAAGGCGCGGAAAGCGGTGAGACCGCTGAGTCCGCGGCTTAGGCAATCACAGAACGTTTCCTCGGTGGCCGGTTCCTGACCGGCCACCGCAACTTTCATGCCCCAGACCACGTTGCTGCTGGTACGCCACGGCCAGACGGAATGGAACCGTCTGGGTCGCTATCAGGGCCAGCAGGATGCGCCGCTGAATGATACCGGGCGCGCCCAGGCGGCCGCGCTGGCGCGGGCATTGCGCGACACCCCAATCGACGTTGCCTGCAGCAGCGACCTCAGCCGCGCAGGCGAGACCGCGAGAATCGCCTTGCAGGACCGCGATGTTGAGCACCACGTCGACCCGCGGCTGCGCGAGATCGCGTTGGGTCCGTGGGAAGGCCTGCTGATCCCTGAAGTGCAGCAAAGATGGCCCGCGCAGTGGCAGGCTTGGCAGGATGAACCCTGGGCCGTCAGCATTGAAGGCGGTGAAACTTTGGCGCAGGTGCAGCAGCGCGCGCTAGCCTGCCTGCAACAACTGCTTGCCGCGCACCGGGGCAAAACGATCCTGGTCGTCAGCCACAACGCGGTCGTGCGAGTGCTGCTATGTGACGTGCTGGGCCTGCCGCTGACACAGATCAACCGCATGCGCAGCTCCAGCACCGGCATCAACATTGTTCACTATGACCCGCTGCCATCACTGGCACTGATGAACAGCGTGGCCCACCTCGGCACGCTCACCGAGAACGCGGCACAGGCCACCGCCTAAGAGCAGCCGGCATCATTGCGCTTGCGCGAAGCATGCCCCCGTATTCGACGATTCCGCGATGGCGAACTCGCAAAGCGCTTGGATGCGCGCCGGTGCTCGCGTACCCTGTCTACATATGAAGGAACGCGCGCTGATGCGAATCAGACACCTTCTCGTAGTCCTCACCGTGCTGGCCGCCTCCGTAGTCGCGGAGGCCGACCCGCCAAAGACCGTCCCGCCGGAGATTCCGCAGAACCAGGTGGACGGCGCGAAGATCATCCTGGCCGACGTTCCCGTTGAGCGCCAGTTCGTCTTCAATGCGCTGCGCTTTCTGCTGCGCCCCGACTACGAGAAAGAACTGCTGACCGGCCGCAGCGTCCGCGTCGCCGCACTTGAGCCTTTTGAAACGTATGGGACCGCCCAGTTCGTCGGCCGCCCGCTGGACCGTGGCGAAATGCTGCGCCTGCTGGCGTTGCTTTCGGCCGGGTTTCCGGCCACTGAGCCGCTCAAGTACACGACCGAAAGGCTGCTGGCCACGCCGATCCCGGCATCCGAGAACCTGTCGCCGTACGGGGTGATGGCGCTGACGCTGCTGCACGCGTTGCAGCACACGGGCCTTGCCGCGGCCGAAAGAGACACCGAAAGGCTCAAGGCCCGCATGCAGGAGGTGTACACGCTGTCGCAGGCCAAGCGCAACGCGACATCCGGGCGATCCGAGATGATCAGCGAAAGCATGATCGTTTCCACATGGTTCGCCAATCAGTTCTGGCGCGCGGTGATCACGCGTTCTGCCCACGCCGCGGGCTGCGAAGTGCAGTGGAAGGCCTGGGGTGAAGACCTCAAGACCCTGAGTGCAACGTGGCGCAAGGACTTCGGGTACACACAGTGGATCAAAGGCAATCCCACACCCGACCAGTGCTGGCACACAAACCTGATCGCGCATGCCACCGTTGGCCTGGCCCTGAGCACACCGGAAGGCCTGCTGCCCAAGGGTGCACTGACGGCGGTTCGCTCGAACCTCAAGCACTCCGGCAAGCTGCTGCAGGCGCAGTCCGGCGAGTACACCTTCAAGACAGTCAGTGGCGCGCGCTTGCTGCTGCTTTCGCTGCTGCCCGATGAATGCGCGCCGGAGACCCAGACGCCCGCGGAATGGCGCAAGCGTGTGTTCGAAGTCAGCACCAGCCTGCGCGACAACTCAGGGTGCGTCTTGCAGCGCTCGGGCCTGCCCGGCGACCTGGACCTGCTGGACCCGCAGTCGTCGCAGTCCTACGCCGCTACCGTGGAAACCTGCCTGGCATGCATTGCTGCGTCGGGCCCGCTGCTGGGCGGCCAGCCGCTGCGCATGCTGGCCGACTACGGCGCCGCCGGCATCGGTCGCGTGATGTATGCCTTTACACTGCTGCATGCGGCCGGGGCGCGCATAGGCTCAAACGACTTCAAGGGGCGCGTGAACCTGGCGATTGAAGAGGGCTGCGCCTACCTGGCCGCCGTGCAAAACCAGGACGGCAGCTTCCCGGGCATGTACGCCAGCTACACTGGCAACACCGCAATTGCCCTGCTGGCGATGCTGCATGGCGGCGCGTCGCGCGACGACGTGGCCGTGAAGCGCGGCGTCGAATATCTGCGCAAGAGCAACAGCCCTGAAGACGCGCGCATGGCCACTCGCGGCGGCACCTACAGCGATGCCATCGTGCTGATGATGCTGCAGAAGTACTACGAACCGGAGCAGCGCGCGGCCGGCATGCTCTATGCCGACAACCCCAAGGACTTTGAAGCCGCGCGCGCGCAGTTAAACAAAGACCTGCCTGAGAAAGACCGCGAATGGATCAGCCAGCTCGCGCGCAACCTGCGAAATGCCCAGGTCGGCGGCAACGAGGGCGGCTACACCTACTACCCGCAGGAGAAGACCTCATCCACCGCGATCAGGCGCGCCGGTGGTGACAACTCGAACAGCCAGTATGCCATGCTCGGTATCAAAGCCGCGTGCCTGCTGGGCGTTGAAATCGCGGCCGTGGAGTTTGAGCGCGAAGCCAAGCGCCTGATCGCGCAGTACGAGGCCGACGAACGCATGACCGGGAAAGTGAAGTATGAACACCCGGGCGACGAACGCGAATCCGAGCGCAAGACTTCATCCGAGAACAGCCCGCTCGAGATCCAGCCCGGCGGCTGGGGTTACGGTATCGGGTACAAGGGCGGTCGCAGCATGCAGATGACCGCGGCCGGGATCGGCACGCTGACGATCTGCATGGATGAGCTGAAGGCGCGCGGCAAGCTGACCCAGCAGTTCGCGCAGCAGATCGGCCTGCACATCCGCGGTGCCGAGGCGTGGCTCGAGAAAAACTACTACACGGCCGATACGCTGCAGGACCGCAACGGGTATTCGTATTTCTCAGCGGGCTCGGACGGGCACGGGGTGTTCTACAACCTGTATTCGGTCGAGCGTGGCTGCGAGCTCGCGGGCATCCGCAGTTTGATGGGCAACGTGGACTGGTACCGCATCGGCGCCGAGGCATTGCTGGATAACCAGAACCTGGACGGAAGCTGGGGCCGCGAGCGCGAATACCCGGGCAACCTGCGAGCCAACCAGCCGATGATGGTCAGCACCTGCATGGCAATCCTGTTCCTGAAGCGCGCCTCGCTGCCGGTGATCACCGAGCACCGCAAACGCGAGCGCGAGGCCGAGAAAGAAGCCGAAAAGGAAGCCGGCAAAGACGGCGAAAAACCCAAAGGCCCCATCACGCCCGGCCCCGAAGAGAAGAAGAAGTAGCGGCCGTCGAACCTAACTACTCGTTGGCGTGTTCGGGCTGGCTCGCCTTCAGGTCTTCCAGCAGCAGCGGCAGCACCACTTTGGCATATCCCCATGTGCTGAAGCGCCCGGTACGGTCGCGGACCTCGCCCATGTAGCGCTCGATCAGCGCCTTGCAGTCGTCATAGTCCTTCTTGCTCATCGGCAGGCTGAAGAACGCGCGTACATGATCGCGCGTCAGGTGCACGGACAGCGGCTGGTCCTGTTCGTTCGTCATGCCCCACGGCGAATCCATGAAGATTTCGAAGTTCTCTTCAAAGTAGCCGTAGACGTCGGTGATCTTGCCCAGGTCGCCACGGTCGGCCAGCATCGCCAGACAGTGCTGGCGCTTGGCGAACTTGGGGCGGTCCTCGCCGCTTGAGCGATAGGTGGCGAACAGCCCCTCTTCCAGCAACGGCTTCAGGTCAGTGTAGAAGTGCTTGCGCACAAGTTTGCGAAGGAAGTCGCCTTCTTCGGTTCCGTAGTCAATCCAGGTTCGGCACATTTCCAGAATGATGTCGCGGTTCTTCTCAAACAGTTCCGGCTTGGCCTCAATGGCCGGCTCAAGGAAGTACTTTTCGCTGGTGATCACGACATACATCGCGCGATTCAGCTCAAACATTTCTAGCCCGACGCGAAACTGGAAATCCACGTCGGCCTCAGCGGCGGCTTTCACTTCGCGATAGTGCTTTTCCCACGCGCTGCTGTACCAGTCGAACCACTGCCGGCGCATGGACGGATCAGTGGTGTAGTTCCACAAGCCGCCGAGGTGCACCTCGCGGGCGATCACAGGCCAGTCGCGGATGCCCGTGAAACGACCCTTGTAGTTGTCGAGCAGCTCAAGCGCGCCCTGGTACTTCTTGTCGCGAGCCTCCCAGTACAAGCGCGCCTTCATTGCCTCCATCAGCAGTGCCACCACCACCGGGTGCTCGGTGCGTTCGCCAAAGGACAGACGCAGGCTTTCAATCACCGCGTTTGCCTCATTGCGGATTCGTTTGGCATCGGCAATCGTCACACGGGCACTGTCAATCGCCATGGCCTGCTCGCGCAGGCGCTTCAGTTCGTCGCTGTAGGGGTTTGCGCCGGCAGCGATTTCAGTTTGCTGCAGCACGCCTTTGGTATCGCCCGCGTCCAGTGCCTTCTGCGCGGCCACATGGGCCTTGGCGCGGACCAGCAGCGCCTTTTGCGCCTCACCCGGTTCGCGATCGCCAAGCACTCGCTGCAGTTCCACCACCGCCTGGTCCGCGCGGCCGGCATTCAACAGCGACTCGGCGTTGCGGGTGCCCTTGTTGATCTCATAGACCGTGACGTCTTCCAGCGCGCTCTTCAGCGCGTCGCTGCTGCCGTGTTCCTGCACGTGTTTCAGCAGCATGCTGCGCGCGTCTTCGGGCTTGTCGGCGCTGAGGAAAGCACGGGCGCTGTCGATCACACGTGCTTCCGGGTTGTCCTTGGGGCCGCCGAAAATCGCAAACCCCGCAATGATTGCGCCGGCCAGGATCACGGCTGCGATGATCACCGCCAGCACCACCGTGCGGCTGCCGGTCTGCTGCGTTTCGACCAGTGCCTCCAGCGTGTCCTGATAGCGAGTGAACTCTTTCTCGGCCACGTTGGAAAGCTCAAGCACGCGGGTCTTCATTTTCTCTTTGTCGATCTTGGTGCCCTGGATGACCTTCTTGTAGCGCTCGTCGGTTTCATCCATTGCCACCTTGTACAGCTTGATTTCAAAGCTTTCGGCACCCTTGGGCCGGAACGCTTTCACGAAGCTGGTCGGTACCTCGGCCTTGTTCATGGCCAGGAACACCGATTCGGTGAAGTAGATCTCGTCGCTGTTGGTGGCCTTTTCAATCTTGGCGGCCACGTTCACCGGGTCGCCGAAGACGTCATTCTCTGTGACGGTCACTTCGCCGCTGTTGATGCTGACCTTGATGTGAATCTGTTCGCCGTCGGGCTTGCCCACGTTGTACAGGCGCAGGGTGTGCTGCATGAACAGGCCGCACTGCACGGCGTTTGTGGGACTTTCGAACGTGATCAGGAAGGCGTCGCCGATGGTCTTGACGATCTTGCCCTCAAAGTGGGCGATGATCGGCATCAGCAGCTCGTTGTGCGTCTCAAGCCGTGACATCAGCGCGTCGCGGCTGATCGTTTCGGTGTGCTTGGTGAATCCCGAGATGTCGGTGAACATCACGGTCAGGTTCTTCTGGATGCGGCGGGTCGTCATGGTCGAGGGTCCCGGTCGTGACACGTTGGCCGCCCGGTCGGGGCCTGCCAGTTCCTTGCTGATTTCCGCAATTCGCAATCCGCAACCGGACCGGAATCGGGCATCATGTCCTGAATTCTTCTACCACAGGAGTGCCAATGTACCTGCCGCGCGGCGCTTTTGCACCCGTTCCTACACCGCTTGCTGCCGACGATTCCGTCGACGCGGCCGCACTGGCCGCCCATTTGAAGTGGCTGCGCGCGGAACGCCTTGATGGCGCGCTGATCCTCGGCACCAACGGCGAGTTCGCGTCGCTGACCCTGCCCGAGCGAAAACAGGTCGCCGAGGCCGCCGCCAGGGCGGATTCCGGCCTGAAACTGATCCTGAACGTCGGCAGTTGCGCCCTGCCCGAAGTATTCGAGATGGCCGACCTCGGAGCGGATCTGGGCTATGACGCGCTGATGTGCCCCCCACCGTGGTACTACCGCAACGCGACGGCAAATGGGCTGGTCGATTTCTTCACCCGCGTGCTGGCCCGCGCCCGGCTGCCAGTGCTGCTCTATCACATCCCGCAACTGACAGGCGTGCCCGTCAGCGACGAAATGCTGGAGGCACTGTGCCCGCACCCGAATTGCGCGGGAATCAAAGACAGCACCGGCGATGAGTCCGAAATGCAGAGGCTGCTGCCGCGTTTTGCCAAAGGCAGCTACCTCGTGGGAAACGACAAGCTGGTCAGCGCATGCTTTGCGGCCGGCGGCCACGGCAGCATCACCGCCTGCGCCAGCGTGGTACCGGACCTGGTGAAGGCCATCGAGACCAACCCGCAGCACCAAGCCAAGCTGAACAGCGTGCGCGGCCTGCTTGAGAAGTTCGGCCTCGGTGGCGCCGTAAAGGCGATCCTGCGCAAGAAGGGTTTCGGCGCGTACACCACCCGCCCGCCAATGCAGGCTCTCGAAGCCAAACAGGCCGAACAACTGTTCGCCATGCTGAACATGTTCGGCGTGGTGAAGTGGTAGGGGCGGGAGCTTCGGGCTTCGGGCTTGGGACTTGGGGAATCATCCCATTGCTTGCTGTTCGAAGCACGAAACTCGATGCACCGAACACTGAGCACCGAACACTGAGCACCGAGCACCGAGCACCGAATCACGCCTTCGGAAGCGTCAGCACAAAGCAGGTCCCGCCATCGCAGGGCTCGTGCCTCAATTCGCCGCCCATGCCTCGCGCGAGGCGCCTTGACAGTGCCAGCCCCAAACCCACGCCTGGGGCGGAGTTTGCGGCCGCATGGGCGCTCTTGCGGAAGGGCTGGAACAGTTTGCCTGCTACGTCGGCGGCCACACCGGGCCCGTGGTCTCGCACGCGGATCGCCACATTGCCGCCCTCGACCTTGGCGCTGATCTCGATGCGCTTGTCGTTGGCGCTTACCGCGTACTTGCAGGCGTTGTCCACGAGGTTGAACACGATCTGTTCTGCGGCTCCCACGTCTGCCCGTACTTCGACGCTCTCAGGTACGGGCTGTACTTCAACCCGCATCCCGGCCTGGGTCGCGCGACCGCCCAGCCGCTCTGAGGCGCGCTCAATCAGGCGCGCCAGCGGCACGTTCTCAATGCGGTCCTGCGCGCGGCCGCGCTCGAGCCGCGCATACGCCAGAACGTTTTCGACCAGGTGCGACAGGCGCAACGCTTCGGCATGCAGCGTCTCATAGTAGCGGCCGCGGTGTTCGTCGGTCACGCGTCCGCTGCTGAGCATTTCGGTGTACATGCGGAATGTGGTCAACGGCGTGCGCAACTCGTGCGTGACGGCACTGACGAATTCTTCGCGGCGCTCAGACAGTGTCATCGTGCGGCGCAGCACAAAGGCCAGCGCCAGCGCCACCAGCGCCATCGAGACCCAGGCCACACCCAGCGTCACCCGCAGTAGTGGACTGACCGAGGGGTCGGAAGGCGCGGGCAGCACAACCATGGCGGGCAGTACTTCAACCGGCAGCGCGGACAAGCGGTGCACGTTGGCACCCTCGACCACCGACGTATTTGTGCTGGCCGGGCGGAACGTCGCGCCCGGCACCAGCTCGCCCGATGCGGCCACCAGGTCTGCTCGAATGGCCGAAAACTCCAGCAGGCAACCCTGCACATACTCGTCCCCGGCCAGGCTGATGCGCCGCGCCAGCACCAGCGAATCGCCGAACCACAAGGCGCTCATCGGCCCCTGCAGAATTTCGATCGGCGCGCTTTCCAGCTCATTGCCCGGGGCCACGGCCTGGCGCGTCTGTTCCTGCTGGCGGGTCTGCGCCCACTTCTTGGTTGATTCGGCGCGCTTGCCGTAGTCGTCTTTGTTCACGCTGTTCTGGGCGGCCCAGCCTTCATCGGCATAGACCATGTCCGTGCTGACGACGCTTCGCGCCTCTGCCTTGCGGGCCGGCAGCCGCGACACCAGCACTTCGCGCGTGGCCAGGCCGGCCACGGCTGCCAGGCGCCGCTCGGCCTCGATCAGGTCGTTCTCATTGAGGTGCCGACGCAGCGCGATCACCCGCAGCTCGTTGCGCGGCAGCTCAGGCGAAGTCAGCGTGCCGTCGGGTTCAAACTGGAAACGCGTTACCACCCAGGGCGTGTCATTCACCAGCAGCGGCGACGGCACCAGCGGCTTGCCGGGCTCGATTTCATGGAACTGCCGGCCGTAAGCCCCTTCGGCCGGGTAGAAGCTCGCGTACTGGAAGTACGGCCGCGAGGTTTCATCGGCGATGAATGGTGCCAGCACCGCGTCCATCTGCCACAGCGCCGCGCGCACCTGTTCATCGGCGGCGGACTTGCGTACTGCTTCCGTGGCGATGCGGTCGGATTCGCGCTGGGCCTGTTCGGCGTCGGTCAAGCGCACCGTAAAAATGCCCAGCACCGCGCAGGCCACCGCCGCGCCCAGCCCGTACACGGTCCAGACCAGCCAGGACTTCACGGCTTGCCTCCTGCGCCCGCAAGCATGTAGCCCTTGCCGCGCACCGTTAGCAGCAGCGTGGGCTCGGCACCGCTGTCGCGCAGCTTGTCGCGCAGGCGCGCCACGTGCATGTCGATCGTGCGCGTGCTGATGCCGCTGGGATCAATCCGCCACACATGCTGCAGAATCTCATCGCGGCTGATTGCGCGGCCGGGGTTGGTCACCAGGTATCGCAGTAACTCAGACTCGCGTTCCGACAGTTCGGCCCGCGCGCCATCACCGTAGCGGATCTCGCGGCGTTCCAGATCGGCGACACCGGCCGGGAAGGCCCACTGGGCCAGGTCGCTGGGGCGTTCGGGGCTGCGGCGGATTACGGCTTCAACGCGCGCAAGCAGTTCGGCCACGCTGAAGGGCTTCACGACATAGTCGTCGGCGCCGAGCTTCAGGCCGGCCACGCGGTCTTTTTCGGCCCCCATGGCGGTCAGGATGATGACGGGCAGAGTAGGCCGCACGCGCCGGACTTCCTTCAGCACCTCAAGGCCGTGCATCTTCGGCAGCGCCATATCCAGCAATACCAGGTCGCAATCCAGTTGCAGCGCGTGCTTCAGGCCGGTTTCGCCGTCGCCGGCCTCGAAGATGCCGTAGCCGTCGAAGCTGAGCGCATCGACGACGCCGCGACGGATCGCGGCGTCGTCTTCAATTACCAGGATGCGTCTGGTCATGGTCAGCATTGTACGGTTTCCGGCTGTGCTTCGAACTACTCCAACTGAGAACTACGACGAACGCTCAAACTTCCGCTTGGCGGCCTGCTCGCGCACGGCTTTCAGGACGGCCGCATCGAGGGTTTCTTCGCCCTTCTCGGCCAGCTTGCGACGCTCTTCGGCAACGTGGTTGTTGCGCTTGGTCTCAAGCTCAAGCAGTTTCTTCTTGAGTTCGGCGCGTTCGGCACGCTTGGCGTCGATGTGCTTCTTTAGGTCTTCATCGCTTAGCTTGCGCAGCTCTTCGGGCAGGTCTTCCTTCTTGATGTCGGCCAGTTTGACGGTTTCGTTGTCGATGGCATCGATCAGGTCCCAGTCATCGTTGCGGTACTGGTTCTTGGACTTCCACAGTGCGCGATTCACGTCGGCACCCTGGCCCGCGCCATCGGCGTTCTTGTCCTGTTCTTCCTGGCGCGCGGCACCTTCGCCGCCGGCATTGCCGTACCGGATGTAGGTCTTGTTGATTTCCTCGCCGGTCTTGAGTATTTCTTCGTCGTGGGGCGACGCGATGTGCACGACCTTGGCGTTGTGGTCGATGGACAGGTACGTGCCATCGGCCAGTTGCGCGCCTTCCTGCCACTTGCCGTCGATACCGTCCTGGAAGCCGCCGCAGTGGATGGTGTTGACGATCACGTCCTTGGTGATTGCCGCCTTGCAGCTTTCCTTGAAGTCCACGCTGCCCTGCGTGAAGGGCTCGTTACCGGCGATGAAGATCGCCTTGTAGTCGTCGGCGACGTCGCTCCACTTCAGGCCTTCCACGGCGGACTTGATGACGTGGCCGCAGAACTCGCTGCCGCCGTTGGTGGTCAGTTTGAACAGCTCTTCGCTGACCTTGTCGAGGTCCATGGTGAAGGCCAGCACTTGGCGGATGTAGCCTTCGTCGGCGGCGATGCTGCTGTTGCCGTACTCATACAGCGCGACTTCCAGCTCAGGCTCTTGCCCGGCGCGCTTCATGAACGCGAATTCGTTCACGATGGTCCACAGTTGCGTACGCGCCTGGTCAATCAGGCCGTCCATGCTGCCGCTGGTGTCAAGCAGGATCGCTAGTTGCACCTTCGGCTTGGCCGCCGCCTTTTCTTCGATCAAGACGGGCTTTGAGTCGGCGGGCACCTTGTGCTCGGCGTTGGTGTCGATCTTGTCATTCACTTCCTTCACGGGCGCAGCCTTCTCAACGACACGGTCAAACACCCCGTAGTCGCCGCAGGCCTGGACCGTGTTATTCGTCGAAAGCCCGCCGATGAAGGCGATGCCGGCGGCCCCGAGTATCGCTACAAGTAGCTTGTTCATGACTGTCTCCGTTCTTTCGTTGATTGTTAGACGTTTTCCGGGGCGTTTGGTTCCGGGTTAGGACTGCGGTTCGATCAGGATGACCTCACCATCCACCTCAAGCAGCGTGCTGCCCTCAAGGGCAATCGCGCCCTGGCGGCCTTGCGCGGTCAGCTTCTCGAGCAGCTTCAGGTATTCGTCGCTGCCGACCTTGATGGTGCGGTCTGGTTTGCGAACGTCCTCAAGCAGCCGCGAATCAACCCAGACTTCCTTGCGCTTGTAGAAGGCGCGGTCGTTCACCTGCTGGACTTCGCCGACGGCCACCCGATTGAGCTTGTCGTCGTACCACTCGTTGCGCTTGTTCTCTTTCACCTGGCGCTTCATGTCGGCGGCGTTGCTGCTTTGGCTGACGCCACCGTTGCCGCTGCGGACGTTCTGGCCGCGGCCCTGCAGGTTGCTCCAGGCCTCGCGCTGGACTTCGGCCTTCCTGCTCAGGTCCGTGCCTTCGAGCGCGAGGAATGCCGTGTATTCAGTCAGGATCCCGAATTCGGTGCTGAGCGCGATGATCTCCGCCACCACTTCCTTGAAGCGCGGGTCAACCTCGGCGCTCGTGGCCGGCGGGTCCGCCTGGCGGATCACGTCAATCAGCTCGGCCACTTTGCGGCCGGCCCACAGGCGCGGCACGAAACTGTTGCGCGTAGTGGCGTTGGCGACGCTGAAGCTGAACTCGAACTGGCGCTGGGTGCCGCAGAAGTCGCCACCCAGGCGGAATGTCAGCGGCGCATCGCCGGTGTATCTGCCCATCAGCACCAGCTGGTCGCCTTCGAACAAGTCCGGCACCGCGCGGGGCATCACTTCGGTGAGGCGCGACACGCCGTTTTCGCCACGCGGCAGCTCAAGCACCGGGCTGGCCAGCAGCGGGCCATTCAGGCGGGCGAATACGTCGCCGACCTTCACTTCGACATCTTCACCCGGCAGTACAAACGTCGGGCGGGCGCGGCTGGCGTCGGCCAGGGCCTCAAGCAGCGGGGCGTTGACGTCAACACCGACGCCGAAAGTAAACACGCGGCGATTGTGTTTGTTGTGTTTGCTGACCAGCTCGCGGATCGTCTTTTCCTTGGTGTCGCCCACGGTGGGCAGGCCGTCGGTCAGGAACAGCACCAGCGGCAGCGAGCCTTCGGCGGGCTTGGGGGTCAGGGCCTCTAGCAACGCGTCGTGGATATTGGTGCCGCCGTTTGGCGTCAGCGCTTCCAACCATTCCGTGGCGGCCTTCTGGTTTGCTTCGGTGCGAAGCACGGGCTTGGTGAAGGCGCTGTCGGGGTGATTGCCAAAGGCGATCACGTTGAAGCTTTCATCCGTGCGCAGCCCCGCAATCACCTGCAACACCGACTCGCAGGCCTGCTTCCACTTGTCGCCGCGCATGCTGCCGCTGCGATCAAGAACGATGGTCACTTCGCGCGGCACGGCCTTCAGGTCGGCCGGGCGCTTGGCGGGCACGCCCGCAATCATCAGGAAGTAGCCGCCGCCGATTTTGGGGTCGGGGTACGCGAACAGGCTCGCGGTAACGCCATCGCCACCCAGCAGGTAGCTGACGCGGAACGAGCCCGGGTCAAGGCGCGAACTTTCGTCCACGGACGCATGCAGCGCGTTTTCGCCCTTGCGGGTCACGTTCAAGGTGTGGCTGGGCGAGTACACGGTGCTGAGCGGCCGCGTGGATTGCACGCTGAGCTTGATATCCCAGGGCACGGTGTAGCCGAGCATTTCGCTGCGCGGCAACTCGTAATCAATGCGATCACCGACCGCGGGCAGCACTTGCTCATAGGTGAAGCGGATCGCCTGGTCGCCGCCGGCCTCAATGGGGAACACGCTGGTGCGGACCAGGTTCAGGCCCACGAATTGCATCAGCGCCGGGTCGCGGTAGCGGCGCACAATCTCGTTGTAGATGCGCACGGCTTCAGGTCCTGGCAGCAGGCTGGCGCTGGGTTCAAGGCCCGCACCGTTGAAGTCGAACTTGCCGATCACCGCACCCGCAGGCACGGGCAGCAGCATCTCGCCCTCAGCCATCGCGCGGCCGGGGTTGTGCAGGTGAATCTCGAAGCTGGTGGTGGCGGCCTGGTCAATGATTTTGACTTCGACCGTGACGCCGGTGATGCGCACGGGCTGCGCGGCCTCGGTGAACACACGCGATTGCGGCGAGATCACATTGGCCGAAAGCCCACGACGATCAAGGGTTTCCGGTTGAGCCTGAGCCGCCAGCGCAGGCGCAAGGGCCAGCAGCAAAAGCGGAAGTTGAGCGAAGGAATTCATGACATCTCCTGTGAGCGAAGCACCACAGAAGAGTACGCGGTCAAAGCACCAAAGACTGTAACGCCAGGGTAAAACATGGCAGGCCCCAGCAGACTGCACAACAACTACTGCACGCCCACCGAAAACAGCGCGCACTGTGCGTTTGCGGCGGAGCAAGTCTCTCTACCGTGAAGTTTCCGACAGCGGCTCACGGATTTCTGTGGCGAGCAATGAGGGGGGGGTATCGTTGCTGCGACTGTAGTTATGAGGGAGGCTGGGCATGGTGGATGGGAATTTTGAGCGGGCGCTGATGACCATCTGTGGCTGGTTGCTGTGCAGTGCGCTCGGCGCGCAGGGAGTATCGGTTGCGCCAGCCGATAAAACTGATGGCCCCAATACGGATATCAGCGCGGACGTCGTAGCCGCCAAGGAGTTGCCCGCAGGGGTGAATGCGAAATGGGTGTTTCCTCCGAAGCCTACGCCATTGAGCTGGAACGTCGAGTCGGAAGGCGGCGCGACCTGGGAGTACGCTTGGGAAGTGACCCACGTGCGCTTCAACCACAGCGGCGGACACGTCAATGACGGGATGAACCTCCGGTGGACATTCAGGAAAGAGTTCGAACACCAGGTCACCAGCAACTCAATCGGCTCGGGCGAGTACGATGTCGAAAGCAAACGTAACGAAGCCGTACTCTACAAAACCTCGATTCTGCCTGTGGTTCAGGTCCGCATGCAGGTCAAGGACGCGCAGGGTAACGCGCCCGGGCAGTCCAGTTCAGCCCTGATCCGGGCCGAAGCGGGCGGCGGCGGGTCTTTCATGAATTTGCCCGAGACGCTAGTGCGCTTTGACGCGGCCGGAATCAGCGTGGGCCCGAATGGCTCGCAGTACGTGAACTTTCAGCTCGCCAGCCCAGTGCCTGCGATGTTCGGCGAGTACACGGTTCGCTACCGCTTCACGCTGCGAAACCCGAAGCTGGACAACGGCGCGGGCGATATGGGACCGCAGGACCTGCTCGTGACGTTCGATGAACTCTCGCGGATTGACGTGTACTCGTCCTTTGAGATGCCTGCCGCGCCATGGAATGACAGCGGCTACACCGGTTCAGAGAAGACCACGCCCTGGGTAACAGCGCTGGCTTTCCTGGCCTACCCGTGTGGCTGCGCGGACCAATCCAATCTGCTGGTGGCCGCCGACCGGACCGTGAAACACCTGTTCTGGGGCCACACCGGCACCAGCGGCCATGGAATGAAGTATGAGCATGAACTTGGCGATGGCGGATTCAATGCCATGAGCGAAGGGGTCGGATCTTTCAACCTAACCCAGTACATGACCAAGTGGAAGAACGGCCGTACATTCAATACGGTCAACTGTACGGACCAGGCATGCGCCGTGCACACCCTCTTGCAGCTAGCGTGGCCGGGACAGACGCAAGCGGTTTACATGAAGGGCTATCACAACAACCAGGAGAAATGGTTCGGCTATGTGAACAGGGCGCAATTCGTAGGCGGAGTTGAAGCCAACAACCCCTTTTATGCCAACGATGCGTATGTAAGTACCCCCATTGTTGGGGACGACGATCTCATGTCACAGAAGGACGCCAACGGCAAGATGAAGCGTTCGGCGTTTCAGTATCACGCGGCGGTGCGAATTGGCAGCAGCATCATGGTTGACGCCTGCATGGGTGCCGCGCTGCCGGGTGCCGGGCTTTCACTGAACGAGTACTTGAACCAGTACCGCGATACATCGACACAGGCCGAACAATCCATCGGGGGCAAGCCGGTCTTCGCCGAAGGTGAAGAACTGGCATGCGACTACTCCATAAGATAGGTGAATTGCCACAAACAGGAGACTGTGATGTTCAAGGGCATGATTGCCGTACTTGGCACTATGCTGTGCCTCGTTTCCGTGCCAGAGATGGGCCACGCGAAGTTGGACCCGGAGACCCCGCCGCAGCGAAACTCGGAACTTCTGGAAGTCTCGTCGTGGCCGGAAACCGTGGACACAGTGTACGGCTTCGAATGGGATGCTTCGAACTACGCGCAGCTTGCCGGCTTCTCGCAGACGGCGCTTACAGAAGTGGCTTCCGACGCGTACTGGAAGCAGGACATTGGCTACGCCTGCTTCGTTACCCGCACCGTTGAGTTGGAGAACGAGGCGGGGGCGAAGCTAGGGTTGACTGTCATGGCAACTCGGCACTACAAGGCGGCCAAGACACACCTACTGATTCGGTATTCTTCCCGTTCCAGCGGCAACTTGGACGCCCATGGATCGACTTACGGCCTGTCGCTGGGCGACGTGTCAGTGATCCGGGACGTTCCCAACGATCCCGATGGTTTCGAAGGCAGCCAAAGCAACAACCTTGTTTTCATCCGCGGCAACCTGCTGGTTGAGTGCGTGCTGAAGGACAGCGTTACTCCGTCGGCGGGATTCACCGCTGCCGGGCTGGCGGCGTCCATCGACGCCACGATTCTCGCCCAGCGCCAGGCGTGCTCAGGTGACTACCCCAAACCGTCCGCCACTGTCGAGATCGAAAACCCAAACGGCGACCTCAGCAGTCTTCCGCCGGCGGTGAAGTCCATGACAACGGATGTTTCCGTCACCACCAGCCACCCGGGTGAAAAACCGGTCAAGACCAAGGTGTTCATATCTCACTGGAATGAACCCAAGATAATGGACGACGACGGTGTCTGGCACCCGGACCCGACAAGGGACCCCTCATGGTATGTCCAGATCGATCATGAGGACGGTTTCGTCGACGACGTGCACTCGCCCACCAAGCTGACCATGCGGACAGGGCAGGGCGGAGGAAACTTCCAACTAGTGATTGTCGCTTGGGGACCGAACCTCGTGCCTGTATTTGCCACTGACGACTTCACCATCACGCGTAAGCCATAGCTTGCAACGCCGGACTGCTTGCCGCTTGCTGGTCCAAAACCCTGGCAGGCCGTGAGGGAGTTGAACCCTCGCGGCGGGCTTTGGAGGCCCGCTTGGCCCCGGGCCCCGGCCTGTTTGCTGGCTGCCTTCTAACCTCAATTCCATCCGGGGCCGGGACGCGCGATGTCCCGGCCCCTTCCTCAAGCGGGCATTGCCCGCTACGACTTCACTGTCTGCTTTTCGGCCGGTACCTCGCGCAGGAACGGCTCCCACAGCGGGTTGCGGGCCACGCCCTTGAGCAGCAACTGCTCGCGGGTCGGCTGCACCGGGCGCTGCGCCAGCTCAAGGCCCGAGTCGCCCAGGTTGCGGTCGCCCTTGCGATGATTGCAGCGGCCGCACGCCAGCACGCAGTTTTCCCACGAAGTCACGCCGCCACGGCAGACCGGTACGACGTGATCGAGCGTCATTTCGCCCTTGTGGACGAAGCGGCCGCAGTACTGGCACTTGCCGTTGTCACGCTCGTAGATGCCGCGGCGCGAAAACGGCACGCCCTCGTTGGGGTAGCCCGCAAAGCGTGCCAGTGTGATCACGACCGGGCGCTGGATGGCCAGCGTGGCGGTACGGATGTACTCGTGCTCGAGCACATGGGCGTCGGCCGGCACGGCCTTTTCGGCGACCCACTGGTCCCAGGTGAAAAGCTGGTACGTGGCAACATCCACGATGCGCGCGCGGCCGCGGAACACGAGTGTCAGGGCCTTGCGGATCACGAGTGTGGCCAGCGGCTGCCAAACCCGGTTGAGGGTAAGCACACGCTCAAACTCGATGCGAGTCATAGGCCCTCCTTTCGGGCTGGTTAGGTGTTGCGGCGGTCGCACGACCGACGCGAAACGATGTGGTGGCGGCGGTGGGAATCGAACCCACTGTCCCAGGCTTATGAAGCCCGGACGCCCCTGGCACGCCGCAATACTGGTGTGGCCGGCAGGACTTGAACCTGCACCTCACGGGGTAAGAACCCGTTGCTCTGCCGCTCGAGCTCCGGACACATGGAGCCGCCAGTGAGAATCGAACTCACGCACCGGCGCTACGAGGGCCGGGTCCTGCCTTTGGTTGGCGGCGAATGAGGCGGCGAAACTGGTCGCGATGGGTGGATTCGAACCACCGTCCTCCTGTTTCCGGAACAGGCGTCCATTCCGCTGGACCACATCGCGCTGGCGAGCCTGCGGGGATTTGAACCCCGGCCTTCTGGATGAGAACCAGATGTCCTGCCGCTAGACGACAGGCTCTAAGAATTGGAACTACGAATAACTACAACTGCTTTGGATCCACGAAGGGCCACGAAGAACTACGACTGCTTTGGAACCACGGATTCACACGGGTAGACACGGATGGCTGGCGTGGTGCTCAGCGCCTGCGAGTGAGGCTGCACTTGCCGTTAACCCAAAAGTAGTTGCCGTACTTCGTGGTGCTTAGTGGCCCTTCGTGGATAAACGTAGTTGCCGTTTTAGAAAGATGGCGACCCCACCGGGAATCGAACCCGGACCTCCCCGGAGACAACGGGAAATCATAGCCGTTAGACCATGGGGCCAATTGTTGTTGGTAGAGACACGTGGAATCGAACCACGGTCTTCCGCTTATCAAGCGGACGCTCTGCCATTGAGCTATGCCTCTGTGGCCGGCTTGGGTGGAATCAAACCACCATCCCGGGCTTCGCGCGCCCGGATCCTGTTCATTAGAAGACAAGCCGTGGTGGACCGGCTGGGAGTTCAACCCAGTCTGCGCCGTTGCAAGCGGCGCGTGCTAACGTTGACACTACCGGCCCGATGCTGGTGCGCGCGGCGGGACTTCAACCCGCGATCTCCTGCCTGGCAAGCAGGCGTCCTGAGCACTGGACCACACGCGCATCAATGACAAGTCTTTGGCGCAGTTTTCAAAGAACTGGTGTGCCACCCTGGACTTGAACCAGGACCTCCGCGTTTTCAGCGCGGCGCTCTGCCCGTTGAGCCAGCGGCACTTCTGGGTGCGGGCGCAGACTCGAACTGCCCCTTCGCGTTCACAGCGCGACATGCTGCCGCTACACCAACCCGCACATGCTTGTCATGCCTACTTTCGGCACGTATCGATCTGGGGACTTGGGGTTCGGGGCTTGGGCTCGGGGAACTGCCTGCGTGCTTCCCCAGGCCCAAGGCCTCGCGCCCTCACCCGGTAGGCCCCTGCACTCCACTCACCAACGAAAACGGGGACTCCGCCTGGAGTCCCCGCCGGTGCAGACGCGCAACGTCTAAACGGGCGGGGACTCGCGCGGACCGCCGTCATGGCGGTACGCCGGCGCGGCGCTTCCTGTCAAAGATGGTTCCTGAAAGCAGTACATGATCGGCGACCTTCATCTCCTGGTACGGAACCCCGTACCGACTGTTACCCGGACAATACCCCGCAGCTATTGACGTGTCAATAGTTTTATTGACGCGTCAATACATGAACGGTGAATACAGCAGGATGGTTGCAGGAATCCGGCGGGAAGCGCACTGCCGCACGCAGGAAATCAGTCGCGCTTCCACCAGCCGAGGCTGCGATAGCCTTGCAGCCTGCGCCAGATCAGCAGCAGGTCTTCGCGGGCGGTTTCGACATCCAGCAGCGAAAAGTTGCCTTCATCGCCGCGGACGCGCAGTTCAAACCCGAGCTGGAACTCGAAGGTGAACTCAATGACCCAGCGGTGCTTCAGCTCGCCGCGCAGCAGGCGCAGGCCCTGGCCGAGATTCTCAAGCTGGCGGGTGCGGTGGTCGGCCAGCTCAAAGGCCACAAAGGGCATCAGCCCCTTCTTCGGGTCGCCGCCGGAATCACCCAGCAGTTTCACGCCCGGCATGTCGTCAATGAACTGGGCCAGCGGATAGCTGTAGGGATTGCTGCCGCGGGCTTCGGCTTCGCGCTGCAGTTCCAGCAGCTCAACCGTTTCCGTCTGGCCTTCCAGGTGGCCGCAGAACTCGCACTCGCGCACGATGTCGCCGCCGACGAAACGATCAACCACCGCGTGGTTGCCGCACTCTTCACAGACCTGGGTGTCGTAGCTCATGGTAGTAACCGGGGCGCGAGTATAGGCAGCGCTGCCGGTTAGGAAACACGCTACTTGCTGGTGGCCGTCGTCACGGGCTGCCAGCCCTCACCGGGCGGGTTGGCGACCAGCTCATTGCACACGTCGCGCAGCCAGCAGGCAGGGCCGTCTTCGGGTCCCAGGGTGGCTGCAATGCGGGCGGCCTCAGCAAAGTAGCGCCCGCGATAGGCGCGCAGGGCTTGCTCGTACAGGGCGCGTTTGGGCGGGTTTGCTTCGACGTTTTCGCCGCGCATGCCCAGGGGCTCGAAGATGCGCACTGGCTCGGACTTGCCGACCACCACAATCTGGTCGATCTCACGGAAGACCACATCCTTGGCCAGCAGGGCCGTGCGCTGGTCCACCAGGATTTCGCTGCCATAGAGCTTGTTGGCTCCCTCAAGCCGGCTGGCCAGGTTCACGCTGTCGCCGATGACGGTGAAGTTCTTCTTGTTCTCGGTGCCGATGTTGCCAACGACGACTTCGCCGGTAGCGACGCCGATGCGCTGGTAAAACAGCGGGCGGTTCTCGGCGCGCCACTTGTCGCGCAGCTCGGCGCAGGCTTGCAGGCACAGCAGCGCCGTGCTGCATGCGCGGCTTGCGAAATCGCCTTCCTTGACAAACGGCGGGCCCCAGAACGCCATGATTGCGTCGCCGATGAACTTGTCGACGTAGCCCTTGGATTCGCGCAACCGAACACCGAGCGCCTGGAAGTACTCGTTCAACTGCGCGGTCAGGGCTTCGGCGCTGAGGCCCTCACTGATGCTGGTGAAACCCTTGATGTCCGAGAAAAAGATGCTGCCTTCCTCGCGGGTGCTGGTCTGGCCCAGCAGTCGCGGGTTATCCAGCACGCTGCGGGCCAGCGTTTCGTGGGTGTACATGCCCAGTGCCTTGAGGCCGCTGGTCATGTCGTTGACAGCCTTGCCCAACTTGGCGATTTCGTCACTGCCTCTGATTTCCACGCGGGTATCAAAACGGCCTTCACGGATTTCCAGCGTTGCCAGCTCAATCCGGCGCAGCTTGCGGATCACGACATAGGCCGCGAAGTAAGCCGCCAGCGCGGCCAGCGCAGCCACCACGCCCGAGTAGACGAACAGCCCGCGGCGCGCGTCGTGAAAGGGCGCAAGTTCGCGGTCGAGGCTCTTGGTCGTCACGAAGCCCGGGCGGTTGATCAGCCCCGGCGCCGAAAGGTCGCTGCTGCGCGACATGGCCAGGAAGGTTTCGCCCTCGATCACCAGTTCAAACTCGTGGGGTGTTCCCTGCTGCGTCTGGCTGTTGCGCATGGCGGCGGAGAAAACCTGAGCGGCCTTGGCGGAATCGTCCATCGTATGCGCGGTCAACCGCTCGCCGGTAAACACGATCTTGTGGACGGGGTTGTTCTCGCGGCCGGCACTGGGCAGCTTGTCGAGAATCCAGTCCGATGACACCTCCGTCAGCACAAGGCTGAGGCCGATCACGGCGCGGTCCTGGATGCTTTCGAAAAGGAAGCTTTGGACGACCAGATAGACGCTGTCAGCCACCGGCAGTACGGCAGCTTTCGAGAACTCTTTGATCTCGCCGGCACCTGCATCAAGAGTGGGCGCATAGAATCCGGTGCAGAACGAAAGCAGCTCCGGGTCGCGCAGAATCAAGTCCCGGCGTGAGGCATCAACGCCTGGCTTGCTGGTATGCGCGACCACCGCCAGCGATTCACCCAACGGCGCAATCACATCGGCCTTTTTGTCTTCCGCCACGAACGAGTCGATGACGGCAAAGGCGTGGTCAGCGTTAGTGTCGTCGATCCAGTCCTTGGTGAAGACGAACATGTTTTCGCCCAGCGCGGTCAATTCGGCCGCGCGGAACAGATTCACGAACTCGGATGATTCGGCCGCGCCTTCCAGCGCGGTGCGGCTTTGCAGCGCGACGCTACCCAGCTGCGTATTGAGGAAGCTGACGTCCTTGCGCAGGTCCTGGCTGACGCGTTCACGGGCATCTTGCTCGAAGCGTTCGCCGCTGCTGACAACCAGCACGACCGTGAGCACGGCCACGATGGCGACCACGGCGATCAGTGCCTTGTAGCGAAGGCTCATGGCGCCCAGTGTCAAAGCTGCCGGTCAACAAAGCAACAGGCGGGGCTACTTGCGGGGCAGGGTGTTCACGGTCAGGCGCGCCTTTACTTCGCTGCGCTGACCCACTGTAACTGTCGCTTTGTGCTGCTGCACGGGCAGGCGGGGCGGGATTACGATCAACTCGTAGTTGCCCGGGTTGAGGTTGTTGAACACGGCGGGTTCACTGGAAGGGCCGGTCCAGCTTCCGCCTACAACGACGTACACCGTGCATTCAAAGTACTCGTCTTCGTCACAGAACAGGTCGTACACGCCGGCCAGGCTAAACTTCAGCTCCGCACTGCCCTTGGCGGCGACCGTAATGTCCAGCGCAGGCGCGGCCTCGTAGCTCATGCCCGCGAATTCGTCTCGCGGCACGGCCCAGATGGTTTGGGCGCCTTCGCGGCGGTTGTTGAGCTGCAAGATCGCGGGCTCGGTGCCGGACAGGGACAGCGCAAGCTGCTTGCGCTCGGGGCCGAACGGGCCGATCGGCAGCGTCTGGCGGGTCGGGCCGCTGCCGCTGCTGCACAGCACGACGACGTCTTCGATCGCGCCGTAGTTCACGCGTTCGAAGTCGCGGCCCTTTTCGACACTTTCGCTGGTGATCTCGTACTCGCCCACTTTGTCTTCGCGGGCCGGTCCGCGTACTCCTTCCCGCGCCGCGCCCTCAAGCCGCACCACAATCTGGCCTGTGCCCGGTGCCGGGTCAGGCAGCTTCTGCGTCGTGCCGCAAGCGGCCAGCAGAAGCAACAGGATGGGTGCGAATCGATTCATGCGTCCGCTGCCTACTTGGCTACCTTGATCTCGGCCCGCTTGCTGGCGGTTTCGCCTGCTGCCACGTCAAACTCGCTGCTCCAGGCCAATGCCCGCGACGACCACGCGCTGGCCTTGTAGCGGCCGGGTGCCAGATTGCGGAACAGCGCCAGTTCATCGCTGCTGCCCATCCAACCCTGGTCGGTGTCCACCACGTGCATCACCGCGTAGGCGCCGTTGTCGGCCTCGGTGACGACCTCATAGTCGCCAACGTGCGGCACTTCCAGCGTGCGCGACTCGCCGGGTTTCAGCGCGGCCGCGACTTCATTGCCTTCGCGGCTGAAGCCGAGGATCACCAGCTCACGATCACGCTTGTTGGTCAGGGTCAGCTTGCCGCCCTTCTTCAGCAACAGTTGCCGGCGCGAAAACCCGTTTTCGGTCAGCGCGATTTCCGTGGCCGTCGGCGTGGTGGCCGGGCCGCTGCCGCCCTCCAGCACGATCACCATGTCACTAAGCGTCGCGCCGCGGGTGTGCATCTCACGCCGCACGGCGTACTCGTCGGCGACGTTGGTTTCGGCCACACGCTTGAGCAGGCGGAACTCGATCAGCGCGTTGCCCTTGCCGGCGTCGGGCGCGGGCACGGGCGGGGTCGAGGCGCAGCCGGCAAGAAACGCCAGCACAAGCAGGCAGGTTGCATACTTCAACGGGTCATCTCCACGGTGATGTCAGACACGGTGTCGGCCTTCACTTCGATGGTGGCGTCATGGTCCTTGAAGCGCTTTTGCTTCTGCCAGGTCAGCACGCGCCAGGTGCCCACGGGCACGCCGGTAATCTCAAAGGTGTCGGTGTTGCCATCCAGCAGCGCGTAGGCCGGGTTGGGGGCCACGAAGAACTTGCCGTCCATGCGTTTGTGGATGCTGCAATGGACGCTGACCTCGCCGTACTTGTCGAAGGTGTGATCGCGGCTTTCGTTCTGGTCAAAAATGCCCAGGTCCACTTCCACGTCGCCGAGGAAATAGACGTTGTGGCTGATCTCCTTCTCCTCATCGTTCAGGAACTCGACGGTCTGGTTGCGGACCAGCACCGCAAACGAAGGCTCAAACTTCGCGCCCTTCTGGCTGATCTTCTGCGTGGCCGGAACGGTGTACTTACCCTGCACCGGGGCCTTGGCGTCGCCTTCGACGCGCAACAGGTACACGACGATGGGCTGGTTGGGACGCTTGGCGCTGAAGTTGAGGCGGCCCTTCACGGTGCCTTTGGCCTGGTCGGCCCACTGCCAATCGCCGTCCTTGGCTTCGGCCGCGTTCACGAACTGGGCCGTGGGCAGGTGCGCGGGCTGGCCTCGGACAACCACACCGACAAAGACGCCTAGGGCGATGGCAGCCAACGCAAGCACTATGCGAGCGCGAATCATGGCCTACAGCAAACCCGCAAGGATGACGCAAGTCAAGTTTGCAACGAGGTGCTATGCGCCTGCAGGCAATGTGGCAGGGCCGGCCCGCTTACTTCGGGTGGCGTTCGCTGAAGATGCGCCGGGCCTCTTCGCAGACCCGCAGCTGGTAGCGCTTGCGCTTTTCTTCGGGCCAGGTGCCGGGGCACTCGACGACAATGGCTGTGCAGCCGTAAGTGAGCCAGGCGTGGTATCCCAGACCCCACACGCCGCCCAGCTTCATGAAGTTGAGCACGGATTGATTGGGCAGCAGCAGACCGTCTTCACCCTTCACGACCGAAAATCGGGGCGCCGGGTCGAACTCGAACTCGCTCTTGAGCGCGTCGATGATCTCGCGGCCGATTGGGTCGTTGGGCCCATGCTGGATCAGGTAGGCACCTTTGCCGTCGGGGTCTTCGTGCAGGTCCAGCAGGAACGGCGGCGGGTTGGCGGCCAGGAAGGCCTTCACCGCGTCGGCCTCGGGGCAGTCGTCGGCGTTGAAGCTGCGGTTCAGGTCGCGGCCGTCTTCGAGAAAGCGCGAGTTGTTCTGGATGCCCCACGGATTGCAGGGCCCGAACACGACGAATCCCATCTCGATCAGTTCATCCTGCACCAGCCAGCCGCTGGGTTCATTGCCGTGGACTCCGGTGGTGACAACGATGTCGCGGCGCAGCTTGGGCGCCGGCGGCTCGGGCTCGGGCTGAGGTTCCGGCTCGGGCTCAGGCTGCGGAGTCGTTGCGTTGTTCGCCGCCGGTTGTGGCTGATTCGACGGCGCGTGGCTTGCGCAGGCCGCACACAGCAGCAGGCACAAAATCGCGGGGCATATGACTGCTACAGGGCGCATCGTGCGATTCCCCGCTACTTCAGCGTCAACTTGCGCGGGCCCGACTTCGCGTGGTCGTGGCCCTTGCTGACGCCCTTGTTGTCGAGCACCGCAATCGCGAAGTCGATGGCCTTGCCGGCCTCAAACTGCGCGTCGTCATCGTTGCCTGTCTTCAGCTTGCGCTTGAACACGACGGTCCACGTGCTATCGGCCCACTTCGACACGCAGGTCACATCGCCGCGGCTGCCTTCCGGGTTGCGGATCAGCACTGACGGCACCGTGTAGCCCTCTTCCGGCTTGAAGTCCGCGCTGATGGCCTCGCTGTTGTCAGCGTTCAGGTCGCCCTCACGCTTGGCGTCTTTCTTCCACACATGCGTGGGTGCGGTCTTGTCCGCGTTCACGTTGTCGGTGTACGAGCCTTTGCCGGCGTCGTTGCCGCGGCTGTCTGCTTCGGCCACGTGGATGAACACCTGCTCATCGCACCAGCCGCTTTGGCCGCCGCGCGCGGCCTTCCAGTGCCACATGTCGGCTTTCTCATCCTTGTTCTTGGTGCCCATCTGGCCGGAGTGGCACAGCACCGTGCAGCCCTTTTCTGCAAAGCCTTCGGCGTTCATGTTGAAGGCAATCGCGATGCGGTCTTCGTCGCCTTCCTGGCGCGTCCACTTGCCGTCCTTGAACAGCCATGCCTTCTTCGTGAAGCTTTGCGTAGCGTCCTTCCACTGGGCCATGATGTACACGTGCTCACCGTCGTGGGCCGCGCGCATCGTTACCTTGGGGCCATCGAGGTCCTTGTTGTGATGCGTGGTCAACTCGATTGAGCCGCGTGCCTTCCAGAATTCATTCAGCTCGGCCACGAAGGCGTTCTTGCCATCGGCAACATCAATCTTGTCCGCCGCCAATTGCGGCATGCGGCCGTCCTGGGCCTGCGGTACCTGCAACGTGTCCTGCATCGAAACCAGCAGCGCGCCCCCGGTCATCAGCAGCAGCGCCGCGCACAAGTATTTCTTCATAAGTTTGCTCCGTAGTATCAGCTGTCAGGCCCCGATCAGCTCAATCTGGTCTTGCGGCGCGCCCGTTTCCGTCAGGCTTAGGCGAATCTTCTGTGTCGGCTTTGTGGCCACCGTGAAGCCTACATAGTCAGCGGCAATCGGCAGCTCGCGCAGGCCACGGTCCACCAGCACGCACAACTCAATACGTTGCGGCCGGCCGTAGTCGGCAAGTTCTGTCAGCGCGGCGCGGATCGTGCGGCCGGTGAACAGCACGTCATCGACCAGCACGACACGCTTGCCTTCGATGTCGTCGGGCACGTCGCTGCCCTTCACCTGCGGCAGCGCGCGGCCGGCAAGGTCGTCGCGGTACAGGGTAATGTCCACGGTGCCGTCGATCGGCCGGGAGCCGATGCGCTTCTCGATCCCGGCTGCCAGCCGGTGCGCCAGCGGCACGCCGTGGGTATGTATGCCGACCAGCACCGGCGGCTCGGGCCGGGCAAGCACGGCCTCAACGAGGCGTCCGATCGCCTTTTCTATTTCTGCCGCAGTGTAGAGAACCTTGGAAGTCACAGTCACTCCGCCCTTGGGGTGAAGATTGTCGCGGCATCGGCCTAAAACGCAAGCGCGGCCGCAACAGCCACAACGGATTCCGGCAGTACCTGTTGCTCAGGCGGGACCAGCAGCACCGGCCCCAGCAGCTCATTCACCAGCATTTCCTTCACAGTCTGCACGCTGGCGCTGTCGTAGACCGAGACGGCGGGGGTGCGCCGTGCCGGGTCGCGGTCGGACTGGCTGTACAGCACCAGCCCAACTCCTTGCGGCGTGTGGCCGGGCGGCACAAGCTCAAGGGTCAGGTCAGCCTGTCTGCGCCAGTCTTCAGCCAGTGCCAGCGCGGCGGCCTCAAGACCTGTGGCCCCCGGCAGTTGGCCCGGTGCGTCAAAGATGCGGACCTTCACCCCCCTGTAAAGGAAGGAGGCTTCCAGCACATCGCGGGTAAGCCCGGCCTCAGGGCCGGTGCGGGCTACGTCATGGCCACACATGGCATTGAGCAGGCTGGACTTGCCTGAGTTCGCGGGGCCCCAAAGCTGGACCCGGGGCGGCGTCAGCAGGTGGCGAACGCAGGCTTCCGCGGCGGCCGTTGCCGGCCCGGGCTTGGCGCCACGCAGGGGGCCAAGTGCCCAGTGCACGGCCAAAGGCGACTCGAGCCTTGGCAGCAGGGCCAGCATGGGGCGGGCCGCGGGCGGGACGTCGAAGGGGGTCAGGTCGGCGGGCACAAGGCCCGCAGCGTCAAGCACTTGCTGGGCTGATTCGCGCGTGGCGCGGCCGCCGTGCAGGCACAAAATCACCCCGCCGGGGCAGGCGGCGACCAGCACCTGGTCAATCTGCAACCCGTTGCTCTGCCAGGTCAAAAGTCTTGGCGCAGGTGTGGCAGTTATCCCCAGACTTTCGGCACCCTGCGGGTTCAGCAGCAGCAGGGACAGGGCGGAAAGTCCCGGCGCGGAAAGCCAGCGATAACCCAAGGTGCTCAACGTAAACCCCTTTGGGGCAGTAAGTTAGTGCAGGCTAGCAAAAGGGTGGGCCGGGAACAAATTCGTGTGAAAGGTGAAATGTTGCCTATTGCAGTGTCTGTGGTCGCTCCCTAGACTCCCCCTTTCCCACATGGGGACGGAATTAGTCGCTCAGCGATCCTATCACCTTTCAGGAGTATCTGATTATGAAGAAGCTTTTTGCAGCTATTGCGTTCATGGGCGTGTGTTCACTGGCAGCTTGCGGCGGCGGCAGCGGCACTGACGGTGGCGACAGCGGCGGCGACGGTTGCGGCGGTGGCTGCAGCGGTGGCAGCAGCAAGATGGACGGCAGCCAGAGCACCATCGACATGTACGTCAACGGCACCATGAAGGCCAGCTACTGGGTCCAGGTTCACGCTGAACCCGCGGCCGGCCAGTACTGGGAAATGTCCTACGAAATGTCGGGCATGAAGAATGTCACCCGCTGGCAGGTTACGAAGATCGACGGCAGCACCGCGATCATCGAAAACCAGATGAAGATGGACAGCGAATACATGGTTTCGGACTACACCATCGCCTACGAAGTCAACCTGGGCGCTGCTGAAGGCGAAGCCAACGTCACCAAGGCTTGGATCGGCAAGACCGGCGAAGCCCCGAAGGAAATTCAGGTCATGGAAAAGCCGGCCCCCGCTTGCGGCGGCTGCACCGGCGCCACGGCCGACGTCAAGGAAGAAGCCTTCACTGATCTCGAGATGGCCGGCATGAAGTTCAGCGGCAAGATCTGGATCACCAACGCTGGCGGCACCGAATCCAAGACCTGGATGGCCGACAACGGCTGGTTCAACAAGATCATCAAGATGGAATCGGGCAGCTTCAGCCAGTCGCTCACCGCGGCCGGCACTGACGCCGCCCCGCTGCTCAAGTGGTAATTCACCGCTAAGCGGACAGCAAAAGCCAACCGGCGCGGAAACGCGCCGGTTGTGTTTTGTCGGTGCTCGGTGCTCAGTGCTCGGTGCTCGGTGCTCAGTGCTCGGTGCTCGGTGCTCAGTGCTCGGTGCTCGGTGCTCAGTGCTCGGTGCTCTGTGACCAGTGCACATCCGCCGTTCAGACCCAGCCGAAAGGCTGGGGACACGCGCGGGGCGCGCGTACCACTTTGGATTCACATGCCAGACAAACGCACGCCAGACCAGTCTACTTGTCCCGTTCGGCGTCTTCCGCTGCCCGCTTTACGTTGGCGTGGGGCATGGCGGCTGCTGCGGCTCGCATGGCACCTGAGCTTCTGGTTGAGGCTACTTCTTCCGGCACCACTGGCTCCGGTGCCTGCTCGGGCTCTTTGGGCGTGTCTTCCAGCGCGTTGTACTGCAGCTCGTACAGCCGGTGATAGATGCCGCGCTGCGCCAGCAACTGCTGGTGCGTGCCGCTTTCGGCCAGTTTGCCCTTGTGCATCACCAGGATCCGGTTGGCGCGCTGGATCGTGCTGAGCCGGTGCGCGATCACGATGCTGGTGCGCCCCTTCGTCAGCTTGCTGAGCGCGGCCTGGATCAATTCTTCCGTATGCGTGTCGATGCTGCTGGTGGCCTCATCCAGGATCAGGATTGCCGGGTCAAACACCAATGCCCGTGCAAAGCTCAGCAACTGCCGCTCGCCGGCGCTGAAGGTCTTGCCGCCTTCTTCCACCTTCGAATCATAGCCGCCCGGCAGCCGCTCAATGAACGGATGGGCGCCGACCTGCCGGCAGGCCTCAATCACCCGCTCACGCGGGATGCTCTCGTCGCCCAGCGTCAAGTTCTCAAGGATTGTGCCCGCGAACAGGAACACATCCTGGTGCACCACGGCCACATTGCGGCGCAGGCCCGCCAGCGTGTAGTCGCGCGCGTTGCGGCCGTCCACGAGCACGCGGCCGCCCTGCACGTCGTAGAAGCGGCTGACCAAGTTGATGATGGTCGTCTTGCCCGCCCCGGTGTGGCCGACAATGGCGACAGTCTGCCCGGGCTCGATGCTGAAGCTGACGCCGCGCAGCACGGGCTCGCCGGGCTTGTATTCAAAGTGCACGTCGTCAAAGGCAACGGCACCGGTGATGCGGCCGAAGTCTTTGGCGCCGGGCTGGTCGATGACTTCGCGCTTTTCATCCAGGATCGTGAAGATGCGCTCGGCGCTGGTCATGGCGCCGACGATGATGTCGAACTTTTCCGTGATGTCGCGGATCGGGGTGAAGAACAGTTCGGCGTATTGCAGATAGCTGACCAGCACACCCACGCTGATCGCGCCGACGGCCGCCATTTCGACGGGCGTCAGGCCCTGGCCGCGCAGCACAGCGTCGCCGCAGAACCACAGCACCAGTCCGATCCCCGCGGCGCTGAGGGTGGTTGCGACGGGACGGAAGTACGCCCACGCCCGGCGCTGGGCAATGAAATGGGTGCGGAACTCGCCGGCGATGTTCTCGTAGGCTTGCTCGTTGCGCTTTTCTTTGTGGAACAGCTGCACCACGCGCACGCCGGCCATGCTTTCGGCCATGAACGCGTTGAGGCGCGACTGGGCCGCGTACCAGCGCCGGTACGCGCCGCGCGAGTAGCGCCGGAAGATCAGCGTCGCGATCACCATGAATGGCAGCACGGAAAGCACGATCAACGCCAGCTTCACGTCAATGATCAGCAGCAGCACGATGATCGTGGACAGCATCATCGCGTCTTTGGTCAACATCACGACCGCGACGCTGAACATGCGCTCAAGGGCCGACACATCGAACGACACGCGGTTGACCAGGCGGCCCACCGGGTTGCGGTGAAAGAACGACAGCGAAAGGTTCTGCACGTGGGTGAACAGTTCCACGCGGATGTCATACAGCACGCGCTGGCCCAAGCCCGTCAGCAGATAAGCGTTGCCCCAGTCGATGAAAAAGGCACAGCTGCGCAGACAAAGAAAGATGATGCCGAACAGGATCAACTTCGAGCCGTTGGGCATGGCACGGATCGCCTCTTGCCCGCCCACATGGAACCAGCCCAGTACGCGCGATACAACGTCGCCCGGCAGCGACTTGCCGGTGCCGAACACAAGATCAACCATCGCACCCACCAGCAGCGGCGGAAGCACGGCACAGCAGGCACTCAGCAGCACCAGCCCGACCCCCGCCGAAATGCGCTGTTTGTACGGCTTGGCGTAGCGCAGCATGCGGCGCAGCAGCACCGGGTCAAAGACGTTCGTCTTGATCCGTTCCTGCAGCAGGTCATCTTCAAAGTCGTCAGACATCTCGGTGCTCGGTGTTTGGTGCTCAGTGCTCGGTGACTCGTGTTTGGTGCTTCGTGACTGGGGTTTGGGTCTTGGGGTTGGGGTTCCTACTTGCCCAGCCCCTAGCCACGGCCCCTCACTGATCCTGCCCCTTACCTTGACCCAATCCCTGCCCTACCTGTCCGCCAGCTCTTGCTCGAGCTGCTGCTTCCGGTGCAATTCCGCGTAGTAACCCTTCTGTTGCAGCAGTTCTTCGTGCGTGCCGCGTTCCGTGATGCGACCTTCGTGCAGCACCAGAATCTCGTCAGCGTGTTCTACCGTGCTCACTCGATGGCTCACGATCAGCGTGGTGCAGTCCTTCATCACTTCCTTCAGGCCCTTCAAGATGTGCTCTTCGGTTTGTGTGTCCACGGCGCTCAGGCAATCGTCCAGCAGCAGAATTGACGGGCGCCGCGCGATCGCCCGGGCAATCGCCACGCGCTGCTTTTGCCCGCCGCTCAGGTTCACGCCCTTTTCGCCCAGCAGCGTTTCGTACTGCTTGGGGAAGCCCAGGATGTCGGCCTCAACACTGGCAATGCGCGCGCACTCTTTCAGCCATTCCGCGTTGGGCACAGCGGCTTCGCTGCCGCCTGCCGCGCCCGCGCCAATCGCGTCATCACTGCCTTCCATGCCCAGCGCAATGTTCTGCAAGATCGTCTCGCTGAACAGGAACGTCTCCTGCGGCACCGAAGCAATCCGCGTCCGCAGCAGGTGCATCGGCACGTCGCGCACATCCACGCCGTCTATGAACACCGTGCCCGCCGGCGGGTCGTACAGCCGCGGCAGCATGTGCAGCAGCGTGCTCTTGCCACTGCCCACCGGCCCCACAATCGCGATCGTGCGGCCAGCATTCACCTTGAAGCTGATGCCCGCCAGGGCGTCGGCCCGGGCCGGCAAAGGTGCCGGCTTGCCGACTTCTTTGGGTTGTTCGCCCTGCGGAAAGTAGCCGAAGGTCAGGTTGCGGAACTCTATGTCGCCCTTCAGCGTCTTCATCGGCGCAGGTTTCGGGCTTTCGTCGATCTCCGGCTTGGTCTTCAGCACTTCTTCAATCCGGTCCATGCTGACACGCGCGCGCTGGAACAGGCTGATCACCCAACCGAGCCCGATCATCGGCCCCGACAGCCGTATCAGGTAGCTGAAAAAGGCCACGAACCCGCCCACCGTAATCGCGCCGGATGCCCGCACCGCGGCCTCAATCTCGGCGGCGGATGCGCCCTGCGCAGCCATGGTTTGCTGGATCTCCATGCCGCGCAGCACCAGGCTGCCGCCGTAGATCACGACCACGAGGTCGGCCAGCGCCAGCATCAGCACCAGCAGCGGCTGCTGCAGCGATTCGACGGCAGCCAGCTTCAGCGCGCGGCGCTTGTATTCGGAGGCCATCTTGGCGAACGTGCGCACTTCGTTGTCTTCGCGCGCGAACGACTTCACCACTTTGGCCCCGGCGAAGCTTTCCCGCGAACGCTCGGACAGCAGGCTCAGCTGATCTTGCAGACTGTCGTAGCGCTTCTCGATGCGGCCGGCGAGCTTGGCCACGATCAGCGGGATCAGCGGCAGCGTGAACAGGCTGGCCAGAAGCAGCTTGGGGCTGATGTCGGCCATGTACATCGGCACCATGATGAAGTACAGGATTGAGTCGAGCCCGATCAGGATGCCCACCCAGTAAAATTCGCGCGCCGCGTTGATGTCGGCCGTCGCCAGCGTCATCAAGTCGCCGGTCTTGGTACGGTCGTGAAAGCCCGCGTGAAGCTTTTGGGTGTGGGCGAACAGCCGGCCTCGCAGGCCGTGGGTCAGGTTAACCGCGCCATGGGCATAGTTCATGGACATGAAGTAGCGGAACACGCCGGTGGCCCCGACCAGCAGCACGTACAGCACGCCGTAAACCCACATGCCGCCCATGAAGGCATCGGCCCCGAACCAGCTTGAGGGCAGCATGCTGGGCAGCGGGCTGTCATAGACGGCCGAATCGCCCGAATTGGTGCGGTACATCAGGTGGTCGATGGTCCAGCGCACGATCTGGGGCGTGAACGTGTCGAGCAAATCCACGAACACGAGCGCGAGGGTACCCAACAGGTACCAGCGCCAGTACGGTTTCGTGTATTGCAGCAGGTTGAAAAGCTTGCGGATCACGGATTTGCCTTCGGGCGGGGATTCTGACCCCCGGTCTGGACGTGTCAACGGCGAGAAAGCAGCCGGCAACGCCCACGGACGTCACGGCGTTGTCCGGCGAGGTGCAGTCTGCACAACGCGTTGCGGCAACGTGTGACGTTGTTCCCGTGAAGTGCCCCGGTATGTATACTTGCGCCCCCACCAAGGCGGGCGGCTTTTTGCACCCACCGGCCTTCAAAGCGGACTTCAACGCAGGTGGGTTTCATACGGGGCCACGCCTTTTCACAGGAACCTGAGATGCCAAAGATGTCGAAACTATCCGCGTCATTGACTGTGCTGATTTTCGGGACGCTGCTGGCCTGCAACCTGCCGGCCCTCGGCCAGGGCGACCTGGCGCCGCGTGGCAGCCTGCTGTACGCCCGCATCAACGACCTGGGCGAAGCTTTGCAGAAGCTGCAGGGCGACAACTGGAAAGACGCCTGGGAACGCCTGCTGCTGACCCGGAACGAGCGCGACTTTAACCAGTCAGAGCCGCTGATCAGCGAAATCCGCCGCTTCGTGGATTATCTTGGCGAAACCGAGGTGGCCATCGCCGACATCATGCTGCGTGACCCGAACGTGCAGATGGTACTGTCGGTCAAGCTGAAGGAAGGCGCACCCAAAGAGTTCACCGAAGAGCTGCGCGAATGGGTCAAGCGCGAAGACCGCAAGGCTGAGGTTACTGCCACCAGCTTCCGCTTTGAAACCTTCCGCTTTGAGCTTCGGGCAGGCCTGCTGCTGCTGACAGTCGGCGGCATGCTCGACGCGCACCTTGCCGACGTGCTGGAAGGCTTCACTGACGAAAGCCTCAGCCAGACCGAGCGCTTCCAGAAGTGGAACGAACGCGCCAAGGGCGACATCGTTGTCTACGCCGACATGAAGGCCTGGCGCAACGCCATCGACCGCCTGGGCGAAAAACCCGACGCCGACACGCTGTTGTTCAACGAAGTCATTGAGTGGCAGAAGTGGGACATGATCAACGCCTCAGTCACGCTGCCCGGCGAGACTTCGGGCGGTGTTTCGGTCAACATGGACCTGACCTTTGCCCAGCCGCTGACCCGAGCCAACGCCTTCCTGAAGCCCTCGGGCGCAAGCCGACTGGTGGGCAAAATGCCCGCCGAGATGCTGGGTTTCATCCAGGGCCAGCTCGGCAACAATCACGAACAAACCTACATGGACCTGTTGTCCACGGTCCACGACATCAGCCAGGGCGGCCAGAAGGCCAGCATCGAACGACGCCTGCGCTGGCTGCGCCAGGACCTCGAGTATTCTCTCGAGCGCCTGAAGATGATGGACGAAGCCGAGAAGGACAAAGACAAGGACGACATCGCTAACCCGCAGCCCCAGGACCCCAAGCCGCGCCGCGTGGAACCGGGATCAGGCGAAGATGAATACGACCCGCGCAAAGAACTTGAGGCCGAGATTGCACGGCTGAAAGAGCAAATCGCCGACGCCGAAGCTGAACTGGCCGGCCACCGCACCCGTCCCTTCACCACGGACTTTGAGTCTTTGGGCGAAGGCGAAAGGCTCAGCGACGCCGAACGATTTTACGTAGAACTGGACGAGACGCTTGGCCGGCTTGGTTTGACCCGCGTGGAAGCCTTCAGCGCGCTCGGGGCTGAGGTGATCGCAGGCATCATCGGCTTGCACGATCCGCGCCCCGATGACGACGACCCGAGCATCTTTGAAGACATGTGGTTCGTCGTGGTGGAAACCACCGACCAGTACCCCGACGTGAAGAAGAAGCTGCTGGATCGCCTGCTGGCCCGCGCACTGCCCGAAGACATGCCCGAAGAGGAACGTGAGGAAATCCGCGAGTCCGCCAAGCGCACACTGTTCAAGGAAGTCGAAGGCGGCGAAATTCTGCGCTTCAAGCGCGGCGGCACCGAGACCATGTTCTCCGGCGACGGCTTCATGGGCATCGCTGCCAATGACGAAGTAGCCCGCATGATCCTGAAGTCCGGCATCGGCAACGCGGCCCGCTTCGGCAGCGGTAATGTGCCCGGCGGCCAGGTTGCCGGAAGCAAGTTCGCTTACGGCAATATGGGTGAGATGATCGCGCGCATGCTGGACGGCAGCATGGAACGTGCCCGCCAGTCGGGCTACTTCCCGGCCTTCTACGTTGACATGCGCAAGTACTTCCCCGGCGGCTGGCACCTCGCGATCAGCACCAATGAAAGCAGCCATGTGGTTTCGCTGTCGGCCCAGACTGGCGGTGAACGCAATGCCGCCCGCCTGATCACTCTGCCTGCAAAATTCATGGAAGAAGATGCCCGCTACGACCATGACCGCGGCGCATTGACCGAGCTTGGCGACGCGTTCTCGGCCTGGCTGCGCCAGAACCAGGAGTCGCTGGCCAAGATGAAGCCCGATGAACGCAACCAGGCCATCCGCGCCGTGACCATCGAGTCGCTGAAGCTGGCCGGGCACTACACCCCCACCGACGGCCTGCGCAGCGCCTTTGACCCGGCCCAGCAGGACGCCTTCGCGGCCATGCTCAAGGCACGGTCCGGATCGCTGGCACCCGCTGACAAGGCAGCCGACCTGTCGCAAGCCGGCTTTGAGTGGTACGGCGTGCCGCCCGAGAAGCTTCGCATCGAGACCGGCGGCGAGGGCGAGTACGACGAATACGAAAAGCGCATTGATTATGGATCACGCTCTGGCCAGCAGTTCGTGGTCGTGGCCGCGATGAAGGGTGACTGGGCTTGCGGCGGCCGCATGGTACTGCTGCTGCGCGGCAACCGACTCGACTACGGCTGGCTGCACGCCGACGACCTGCGCAAGGTGCGCGAAGCCAACGCCGCCGGCAAGCCGGTGAACCTAGAGCCCGACGAAAAGTCCCTGCCGGCCTGGCGCGCGCGCCGCATGTTGCAGCGTCAGTCCTGGAGCGTGGAGACCGTGCAGGAACTGTTGAAGTCACGCAAGATGAACCTGGCCAACGAAGGCAAGGAGTTCAAGATCACCTTCGATGGCAAGCAGCACGCCGACCCATTGGCAGAGTTGCGCAAGCTGCTCGGCCTCACGGAAGAGGATTGGCTGAGCGTCGACAATATCAAGAACCTGAAGATCGAAACCACACCCGAAGGCTTCAAGCTGACCTTGGCAGTCGGCGACGAATGGCTGGAAATGAAGCCCAACGGCGAGATGGTCTTCTCATGGGACAATTAGCGCGCGGCGCGATGAACGGCAACTGCGTCTGAACCACGAAGCGCCACGAAGCACCACGAAGAACGGCTTAACCGCAACTGCTTCACCCGTCTGGGTGAAGCAGTTGTCTTGTTTGGTGGCTATGTGTCTTCGCCCCGAACAGCCGTCACTGCGGTCCCACACGAAGACACCAAGGCACCAAGAAGGGCTGAGCAGCCAAGGCAATTGGGTGGCCAACACACTTGTAGTTGGCTCAAAACGCAGTGGCAGTTCTTCGTGGTACTTCGTGGCGCTTCGTGGTTCCAAGTCGTGCCGTACGATGCGGTCTACAGCAGGACAACGCCACCACCGCCAGCGCGGATCTGGCCGATCACGTGCACCTTCACTCCTGATTTGCGGATCGCCTTCGCCACCGCATCGGCGTTGGCTGCGCGGGTAATCGCGACCATCCCGATGCCCATGTTGAACACCCGGTGCATCTCGTCGCGTTCGACCTTGCCGGCATTTTGCAGCACGTCAAACACTGGCGGCACCGGCCATGAGCCCACTTCAATCGCGGCCTCAAGGCCCTTGGGTAAGATGCGCGGAATGTTCTCGAGAAAACCGCCGCCGGTGATGTTCGCGAGACCGGTCAAGAGCGGCTTGCCGGACTGCAACAGTTCGCGCACCGCACTGACGTAAATCCGCGTCGGCTCAAGCAGCTCAAGCCCCAGACTGCGGCCGAACTCGGCCACGCGCTGGCCCAGCTTCCAGCGTTTGCGGGCGACAATCTTGCGTACGAGGCTGAAGCCGTTGCTGTGCAGCCCACTGCTTTCGAGGCCAAGAACCACGTCGCCTTTGCGAATCGCCGCGCCGGTCATGACGCGCGCTTTCTCGACCGCGCCCACGGCAAAGCCTGCAATGTCGTATTCGCCGTCCGGGTAAAAGCCCGGCATTTCGGCGGTTTCTCCGCCGAGAAGCGCGCATCCCGCCTGTTTGCATCCTTCCGCCACGCCGCCCACCAGCGGCAGCAGGACTTTCAGGTCCTTCTTGCCCGTCGCGATGTAGTCAAGAAAGAACAGCGGCTCTGCGCCCATGCACAGCATGTCGTTGACTGACATCGCCACACAGTCAATCCCGACCGTGTCGTGTTTGCCCATTTCGAAGGCCAGTTTCAGCTTGGTGCCGACGCCGTCAGTACAGGCCACCAGCACCGGTTTGCGCCAGTTGCGGCCGAAAGTCTTGCTGTTTTCGAGGTTGAACAGGCCGCCGAAGCCGTCTTCAACATCCATGACGCGCGGGCCTGAGGTGGCGCGAATCTTCGTGAAAATGTGGCCGACCAGCGCGTTGTGCGTTTCGAAGTGTACACCGGCGTCGGCGTACGTAAGGCCTTTGGCGGGCTTGCGCGCTTTGCCGCGCGAGGGCTTGCGGGTTTTCTGGGCCATGGGCGCGAGTGTAGTTCGATGCCTTATCATTGCGAGGTGTGGAAAGTACCCTGCGATCATGGATACGCCCCTGATGCGACGGTTTGGCCACTGGATTGGCCACTGGAGCGGACCCGCCGAGTTCGCCGACGGCGCGGTGGGAACCATCAACTTTGCCTTGTGGCCGCTGTTCGGCGGCACTGTCTTGAACGTTGAAGGAAACTCGCACGACGCGGCAGGGACGCTGCGTTACGTGGGTTCCGGCCTGTGGTCGATGGATGCCCGCGGCCAGGTGATTGCCGCCACCTGGGCCAATCAGCTCGGCGGCATTCTGCTGCACGAAGAACCTGACGACAGCGACGCACTGGCACTGGCGGGCCCGCTGCCCGGCAACCGCAGAATGAGCACGGTGTTCCGCGTCAGCAACGACGAGCTGTTCATTTCATCGGCAGTGCTGGAAGGCTACGGCGGCAAGAGCCACCCGCGCAGCACCGGTACCCTGAGGCGCCTGGGCGTTGCTCGCGGGCCGCATCGTGATGAGGACGCTGCCGATGCGGAATGACCTGCCTGGATACTTGCGGTGGGAAGGCGTCTGGACCGGCCGCGGCGAGTCACAGGCCGGGCAGGTGGTGATCGTGCGTTGCGAGTTCTCAGAGGCATTGCGCGGCGAAGCCTTGGGCATGCACTTTGAGGCCTTCGACGAATCGCTTGGCACCCTGTACCATGGTGTGCACGCCTATCTTGCGCCAGCCAGACAGGGCGACTTGCGCTGCACCGCGCACTCGACGATTCACGGGCCGCTGATCCTGGACCGCACGCCGGACGACGATGGTGTGCTGGCACTTTCGGGACTGTCGGTTGCGGGCAATCAGATCTCGGTGACCTTCGTGGAAGAACACGACGGGTCGCTGCTGTTCACGGCGTTTTCGCGCCCTCCCAGCGTACCGCTGCACGAGAACCTGCCGCGCATGCACTGCCGCTTGATTCGCGCTGCGTTGTTCGTGCCGCCGCGCCGCTGAGTCAGGCCAGCAAGTCCCGATTGGCCGCCGCGACATTCGCGCAACCGGCAAGCTGCATCGCGCGTGTGAAATCGCCGCGCAGCAGTTCCAGCACGCGCCGCACCCCGGCCTCGCCGCCGACCGCAAGTCCCCACAAAACAGGCCGACCCAGCAACACCCCGTGTGCGCCCAGCGCCAGCGCGCGCACGATGTCGGCGCCCCAATGAATGCCGCCATCGACCAGCACACCCATGCGCGCCCCCACGGCGCCGGCAATGGCGGGCAGCGCGTGGGCGGTCGGAATTGCAGCATCAAGCTGCCTGCCGCCGTGGTTGCTGACAATGACCCCGGCACAGCCCGCGTCGGCCGCGCGTTGCGCGTCGTCGGCGCGCAAAACTCCCTTCAGCCACAGTGGCAGGCGTGTAAGCCCGCGAAACCAAGCCAGGTCGCGCCAGTTCAGGGCGGCGTCCTGCCGATTGCGAAACAACGCCGCAAGTTCCGAGGCATCGTCCGCCGCGCCCGCGGCCTCACTCTCCAGATTGGCGCGTGTAATGCCGGGCGGCAGCGCAAATCGGTTGCGCTCGTCGGGCACGCGCCGGCCCAGCACCGGCGCGTCTACGGTGATCACCAGTGCGCCATAACCGGCAGCCTCTGCCCGCTCGACCAGCGCTTGCGTGATGCCTCGATCGCGATGGCAATACAGTTGAAACCACTTGGGCGCCGGTGTGGCCGCGGCCACGTCCTCAAGCGTTACGTTGGCCATGGTGCTGACGATCATCGGCGTGTGTGCGGCCGCGCAAGCATTCGCCGTGGCCAGTTCGCCATCCGGGTGGGCCAGCTTCTGGTAGGCCATCGGTGCCACCATTGCGGGCCAGGCCAGTGACAATCCCGCGACCGTTGTTGACGTGTCAACACTACTTACATCCACCATCACGCGGGGCCGCAGGGGTACGTCGTCCCAGGCCCGGCGATTCAGGCGGCGCAGACGCTGGCCGTCGGCACCTGAGGCGTAATAGTCGTAGGCAACCGGGTCCAGCACGCGGCGTGCGGCCTTGCGGAAGTCCTCAACCGTGAACAGGTCTTCCATGCCACACTCCTCAGGCCGGGCGCGCGTGGGCCGCAATCAGGGCCATGGCGCTGCGGATGCCGTCCAGGGCGGCACTCATGATGCCACCGGCGAAGCCCGCACCCTCGCCGGCAGGGTACAGGCCCGGCGTGCTGATGCTCTGGCGCGACTCTTCGTGTCGCGGGATGCGCACCGGGCTGCTGGCCCGGCTTTCGATCGCGTGCAGGATCGCGTTGTCGGCAATGTAACCGCGAATCCGCCGGTCAATCAGCGGCAAGCCGGCACGCAGTGCCGTCGCCAGCTTCGGCGGCAACAGCGGCTCAAGGGCCGCGTACTTGCGGCCGCGCGCGTAGGTGCCGCGCATCGGGCGGGGGCTGCTGAAGCCGCGCAGGAAGTGAGTCACTGGCTGCGCCGGGGCGCTGTAATCGCTGCCGCCGGCGGCAAAGGCCATGGCCTCGTAGCGGCGCTGGAACTCGACGCCATCCAGAGGCGCAAAGCCGAAATCGGCTGCATTGAACGTGGTCACCAGCGCCGAGTTGGCGTAGCCGCTGGACTGCGGGCTGAAGCTCATGCCGTTGGTGCACAGCATGCCGGGCTCGCTCACGCTGGCCATGGTGATGCCGCCGGGGCACATGCAGAAGCTGAACAGTTCCGGCGCGCCGGGCGGATGGCAGGCCACGTCGTAACTGGCAGGCACCAGCCGCTTGTCGCGCGCGTAGCGGCCCAGTTGCGCGCGGTCGATCAGTTCCTGCGGGTGCTCGATGCGGACACCAAGCTGAAACGGCTTGGACTCAATGGTCACGCCGCGTTGCAGCAGCATGGCATAGGTATCGCGCGCGGAGTGCCCGGGGGCGAGAATCACCGTGGACGTGTCAAGTCGCTCGGAATCGTTGATCGTGATGCCGCGCAGCACGCCGTCTTCGATGCGCAGGTCAGTCACTCGGGCACCAAAGCGCACCTGCCCGCCAAGCCGCTCAATCATGCGGCGCAGGTTCACGACCACCTTCGACAGGATGTCCGTGCCCACGTGCGGCGCAGCATCAGTCAGGATCCGCGAGGGCGCGCCACACTCAACGAACGTCTCAAGAATCCGCGGCAGCAACGCGTCGCGCCGGTTGCTGGTGTACAGCTTGCCGTCGCTGAAGCTGCCCGCGCCACCTTCGCCGAACAGCGTGTTGTTCTCTGGGTCAAGCTCGACCACCCTGGCGTTGAAACGCCCGATCTGCCGCAGCCGCGTGGGCGCGTCCAGCCCGCGCTCAAGCAGCAGCGGCTGAAACCCGTTCAGCGCCAGGGTCAGGGCCGCAAACCCGCCCGCAGGGCCGCTGCCGACCACTACAGCCGGCCCGCGCAAAGGCGCATCGCCCGCGTTCACTGTCAAAGGGGGCGTCGCCTCAGGTACCGCGGCGTTGCTGCCCAGCCTGGCCAGTACCGCCTGCGCGGCCGCGGGGTCCAGCTCAACGTCGGCCGTGCAGTTCCAGCGCGGCTGCTTTTCGCGCGCATCCAGACCGCGCTTGACCAGCCGCACCGATTGCACGGTTGCGGCGGGCATGCCGATGCGGTCGCGTGCGACGCGCGGCAGGTCGCGCGCCAGGTCGGCATCGATAGGCAGGTTCAGGTTGTAGAGGCGCAGTGTGGTCAATGGATTACCCGGCCCGCCTGGTGTTCACCCCGATGCATCATGGCCCGAACTCTTTCGGCAGGCCCCAGTCACCCTGCAGCAGCGCGGCAATGTCCATGCACAGCGCAATCGCCGTGTGCAGCAGCACGCCGCCCCAGATGCTGCGGGTCTTCAGCGCCATCCAGCCCAGCACCGTGCCCGCGATGATCGCGCCCAGAGCTTCCGGCAGCGGTTTGTGAAAGTGAATCATGCAGTAGGGCACGGTCATCACGGCAATCGCGCCCAGGCCGAAGTCTTTCTCGAGCGTGAACAGCATCCAGCCGCGGAAGAAAAACTCCACCGCGAAGAACTGCAGGCCATACAGCGCCCAGAAGCACAGCAGCACAGCCCACGTCCAGTGCTCACAGAACCACGGCTTCAACATCGGGTATGTGCGTGTGAAGCCTTCCTGCGTGCTGGCCCACCACACGCCCACCATCACGATCAGGAAGAATACCCCGTAAATCCACGCCTTGCGCACAAGGCCGCCCCACCGCAGCCCGAGCTCAAGCGGCCGAAAACCCAGCAAGCGCGCGGCCACCATCGGCACGATCACCCACAGCGCAAACGTGCCGCCCACCCACCAAGCCCACGGGCCCAGTACGCCCCACCATGGCGCTTCCGTGCCAGGCGGTACGCGCTTCCATGAGCCGTAGTACACACCCGGCGAGTAGGTCTGATTCCACTCAGGAAAATTCTTCGTGTAAGCGCCGGACAGGAACCAATACTCAACTAGCGATATGACCAGCGCCGTCAATGCGAGCACTACCAACGGTATCCGCCACCGTTTCAGGTCGGTCCATGCTGACTTGAACGTGACTTCGTGCTCCATGGCGCGAGTATACGAGTCCGCCGCCAAGTTGCCTTGCGCGCTTTGCCGCCTAGACTGCCAGCCGGAGACCGCATGACCACAAAGCACCATGCCCGCTTGATTGCCCTTTGCTGCGGCCTGCTTTGCGCCGCCTGCGTGATCGGCTGCGTGAAGTCTGACGGCCAGCCCGCGCCGGGCAATGCCGCACAAGTCCCGGCCGCCAACCAGCCCGCGGTACCTGGGCCTGCGCCGGGCAGCGACAGCCAGCTTGCGCCCTGGCAGCGGCCGCCGCTGAACAAAATCCCCGACACCATCCCCTGGGATGAGTGGGTCCATGCCTCGCCCTTCCAGGCCAAGATGCGTTCGATGTGGGTGTCGTGCGGCCTGATCGTCGGCAACGCTATGTTTCCTGAGATTTCGGATACCGTGCTGCTGGAAGTGGCCGCCCGCGACATCGCCAACAAGGCGCGCGGCTTTGCCGAGCATTACGAGAAGTGCCGCGACCTGAATCGCGACGCCACCACGGCGGCCAAGGCCGGCGAATGGGACCGGGCGGCGCTGGCGCTTGATCGCGCCAATCGCTCCTGCGAGAACTGCCATTACGAGAACTGGCCGCTGCGCACCCGCGGCTTCATCCCGGAAACGCTGAAGGGCTGGAAAGATGCCGACACGGTGTTTGAGGACGAACCGTGGGACGAAATGAAGCTGCACTCGTCGGTGCCCTGGCTGCGCGAGATGTTTTCGATGCGCGGGCAACTGTCGCTGGCGCAATTTTACGCCGATCGCCGCAATGAAACTCAAATGGTCACCGCCACCGGCAAACTGCACAAATCGCTGGACGCCCAGGCTCGCACCTGGCGTGCGCTTGAGGCCCAGGCCAATGCCATCATCACACTGGCGGAACAGGGCTTGCTGACCGACGTCGGCAACCACTACCTGACCATGACGCGCATCTGCGAGGACTGCCACAAAGATTGGTCCGATGGCCGCGGCATCAACCCGCTGCCCTGGAAGTAGTCTCGCGGGACAAGCGTCGCACGCTTCAAGCTTCCCGCCGCAGCCCCGGCAAGCTATCACTAACGCCGGTGCGCTATGCCTGATACCAAACCTGTACCACCCACCCCCGCTATTGTTCTTGCTGCATCGGCCGATCAACTTGAGACGATGCGACTTGAACTGACCGACGCCGGGCCCCTCAAGGTCAAGGCCGTCAGTGGACGTCGCGAGTTCCTGGCGGCTGTTTCAGGTGCCCGCCCGGTTGCCCTGCTTGTGCAAAATGGGCTCATCCCGCCGCAGGTCGTGCGCGCCGCGCGCGAACTGGCGGAACTGACCCTGTCGCGCAAGGTGCCGGTAGTGGTATTCGGCGGGCCGCTGGATGAAGCCACCGAGAAGATCCGCGAGAACGTGGGCATCCGCGAAGTGGTGGACGGCATCTACCGGCTGCAACCGGTGATCGACGCCCTGAAGCGCGCCGTGGCGTGGTCCAATCAGGCCAAGAAGACCGAGCAAATCCGCGAGCGCCTGCGTCAGGCCAGCGGCCGCATGCCTTCCTATCGGCCCGCGACCCCGGACAGCCCGGGTACGCCGGGCAGTGCGCCGGTGGCCGAAAAGCCGGCCGCGCCATCAAGCGCCACGCCAAACCCGCCGACGCCAAGCGACGCCGACGACGACGCGATTTTCTAGGCGGAGCTACGGCGTAAACTGCGTCGAATGACGCAGCGCCGTTGCCGTGCTTCGAGGCCTTCGCGATCATTGCGTGATGCAGTGTTCAAAGCTTCCGCAGCAGCTTTGCGAGGGCAGCACGTTCTTTGTCCGGGTGGAATCGGCTTGCAAGGCCCTTGCAGTGGCGCGTGAGGGCGCGTTCGAACTTCGGCTCGGCTTCGAGCCTGTGCAGCAGCTTTGCCAGGCCCTTGCTGTCGCCGGTCTCAAAGTAACCCGGGTACTTCGGCCCCAGCATTCCCACATTGCCGTCCACACGCGACGCCAGCACCGGTGTGCCCAGCACGCAGGCTTCGCTGATTACGTTGGCGCCACCTTCCAGAAGGCTGCTTACCACCAGCGCGCGGCTGCGCGCGATCAGCGCCAGCGCACGGGCCCGCGACAGTTCGCCTACATACTGAAAACGCGGGTTTGCGGCCTGCTCCGCGGCGATGGCAGCGCGCCAGTGCGGCTCAAGAATTGAGCCCGCAAGCGTCACTGACAGCCGAGTATTCGGCAGCAGCGCGATCGCCTGTGCGGCCCGCAGCGGGTCTTTGACGTCGCGCACGTGGCCGATCACGACCACCCGGTCGGCGCGCGAGACTGCGCGGCGCACCGGCACCTCGACACTCTGGAACAGCACGTCGGCGCGGGCGCGCAGTTCACGCGGCAACTGCTTGCGCGCCAGCGGCTGCAGCAGCAGCAGCCGGTCCGCCATGCGCAGCGACTCAGCTGCGATCTTGTCGGAGTGAATGTCGGCGTAGACGTCCGTACCGGTCAGGCAAAGCACAATGCGCGTTTGCGGGTGCGCGGCACGGATCGCGCGCAGGTCGGCGGCGCAGCGTCTCGCATGCAATATGATCGCGACATCAGCGCGCTTGCCGTCAAAGGCGGTCAGCAACTTCACGCGATGACCCAGCTGGCGCAGCAGCCGGGCGTAGCGCTCGGCGCTGATCCGGTTGCCCTTGCGCGAGCCGCGCGGTGCCGGCGTGATGATGCTGATCTTGAGTGGTTTGGCTGGCATCAGCGCGCGCAGGTCCGGAAGCCCGCCAAGACGTCGCGACGCCAGGGCTGAAAGAAATTGCGCCACTCGTTGTGGATCATGCGCGAGCGCGTGGCCCAGGCACCGCCGCGCAGCACCTTGCGTTCGTGAAACCAGGGCTCGCTGTATTCCTGATACGGGCCCTTCACGAAACCCGGGTACGGCGCGAACGGGCTTGCCGTCCATTCCCAGACGTTGCCGATCATCTGCCGGCAGCCGAACACGCTGTCACCTTCCGGCAGCGCCCCCACATCGATCGTGTCCATCCTTGACCAGTCAAGATTCGCCCGTGACGCATCCGGCCGGTCTCCCCAGGGCAGCAGCTGCTTGCCGGGGCCTGCGGCTGCGACTTCCCACTCGAACTCGGTGGGCAGCCTGCGTCCGGCCCAGTTGCACCAGGCCTCGGCCTCGAACCAGTTGACGTGGATGACAGGACGGTGCGGCTCAAGATCATGCCAGGCGTCGAAATGGCGACGCTGCCAGCCGACGACCGAGCGACGCCAGTACACGGGATGCGTGGCGTCAGCTTCACGCAGCCAGTCCCAGCCGGCATCGGACCAAAGCTCGCGCCGCGCGTAGCCCCGGTCATCGACAAAGGCCGCGAACTCGGCCTGCGTCACGGGGGCGCGCGCGATGCGGAACGCCGGCAGCGACACTTCGTGTGCCCATTGCTCATTGTCAAAGACGAAGCGCGAGACGCCCTTCTGCGCCCCGATGCGATACTCGCCGCCGGGCACGTGGGCATCGCCGGGCAGCGGACCGGCCTCAACAACCGGCTGGGTTGACACGTCAAGTTTCGGGGGCGCGTAGCCGACTGTCTGCCGCATGTACGTGAAGGCCTCCGCGTGCATGTCTTCGTGGTACACGCTAAGCCAGGGCAGGTAGCTGTTGGCGGCTGTCAGCGGCGCGGCCTTCAGGTGCGCGATCACCAAGTCGCGGATGGCGTCGGTGTAGGCAAGGATCTCGGCCCGTGGCGGCAGCGGAAGGCCCCAGCGCGTGTCGTGGTCAACCTTGGCCGAATCAAACAGCGCGTCGGCGTCGGCGCGGATGCTGGGCCGGAGGCCGAGTTGACGCAGCACGAAGTACTCCCAGAAAAACGCGACGTGCCCGACCTCCCAGTTGAATGGGTTCAGGATGTCTGCCTGCGGCACCATCAGTTGCGCGTCGGTCAGGTCCGCGATCACTTCATGGGTGCGGGCGTGGGCCTCAGTCAGGGCCTCAATCAGCGTATCCAGTTGCGCCGGCGCGTTCATGTGTGCAGTGTCGGCGCGATGGGCGCAAAAGACAAGGCGCGGGATTTCTCCCGCGCCTTGTGTTGATTTGGATGCGTACTAGTTGCCGCGTCCGCCGCCGCCCTGGCGACCGCCGCCCTGGCCGCCGGGTCCGCGCCCGCCGAAGCCGCGAGGCTGCAGCGCCGAGATGCCCTGGTCGCCGACCAGTTCGTTGAAGGTGCTGAGCTGCGCCGAGGAAAGCTCGCCGCGGATCTGCTCCGTCACCTCGGTGGACAGTTTGGTGCCTTCCGCGCGCCAGTCAAATTCCGTGCCTGATTCCATGGCCGCGCGGCCGCGTTCCATCAGGTCGCGGCGGCTGTTGGTGTAGCCTTCGAGCACTGTGTTGACCTTGGCCACCTGCTCAGGCGTAAGCGCCAGCTTTTCGGTCAGCGTGGTGGCGATGGTGGTGTTTTCCTGGACCCAGCGGTCTTCCATCCACTTCTGCTGTTCGGCTTCGCGCTCTTTACGGCGCTGTTCGTCGCGGTCCGCGAGGACCTTTTCGACGGCGGCCGCAAACTCAGGCGAGCTTTCATCGACCGGGGCCGGGCTTGTGCCGCCACCGCTGTTGGCGACGGTGCCGGCGGGCCTGGATTCAAGGGCCGCGATGCGCTTGTTGTAGTCGGCCGTGGCTGTGGCCAGGCTGGCCTTGCTGTCGTTGGCCGCGGTCACGGCGTCGCTGAGCTTGACGTTGAGGGTCTTGATATCGTTGCGCAACTCAGCCAGTTCGTTGTCGTAATTCCTGGACTCGCCGACGGGCTTGTCGTCGAGCGGCTTGGCTGCCGTGGCAACGGGCTCGCTGTTGCGCTGGGCGGGTGCCATCACTTTGGTGGCGATTACGCCGCCGGCACCACCACCCGCGATTGCTGCTGCCACTGTGATTGCAAGCCAGATCGGTTTCATGCTTCTCTCCTGAATTGCTGCGTCAGATTGCCGCGTTTGTCGGTGCGCCCATCGCGCCGGTCAGTCACTTTGCTGCGGTTGTTGCGGCAGTTATTGCCGCGGTCATTTTGAAAGCTGCATCCAGTTCACGTAGGTGTCCACGTCGGTGGCATCCTCGAATTCCTCGCGCGGGGCCCAGTGCATCGGGTCGGCCCCCAGTACTGCGTCCGCTACCCGGAAGTCGTTGCGCTGGGCCTCGTCGAGGACGGCCTGGAGTTTTGCCCTGGTTTCGCGCGCCAGCTCATCAAAGCCGCGGCCGCGCTTGTGGTGCCGGCGATAGCACGAATCAATCATCGATTCGGCCTTCTCGCCGTGTTCAATCAGGATTTCGCGGAAGCGCTTTTCCTGGTCGGCAGTAAGCACCAGCCCGCCGCGCACGTCGGACACCAGCGTGTCGAGGTGCTTCGAGTACGAATCGCGCACGAACGCCAGGTGACGCTCGCGCCATTCGTCGCGAAGGCGACGATCGCGGCTCTCGATCACCTGCACAATGGCAGCCGCCAACTGATCCTGTGGCGAAAGCGATGCTTCGGCTTCAAGTACCGCCAACCTGTCTTCGAGCTGGGCCAGCGAAGGCGAGCCCACCGCAAGCCCGTCCGCACCGCGCAGCAAAGCAGCAACGTCAGCGCGCAGACCAGCCAGATCCGGCCCGGCCGCAGCGGAAACATTGCCGCTGGCCGTGGAATCCACATGCGCGGCTTCAGGTGTTGACGACAACATGGCCGAAACCAGACCGGCACCAACCGCCAGCGCGAACACTGCGGCGGCGCGCAACAGGACACGCAGACTGAACAACGGCGCCTGCGGGCGACCTGCCACGGCAGCCTCGGCACGTGACAGCGCGCCGGCCGGGATGTCCGGTCGTGCGGCGCGAATCAGATGGTCAAGGTCCGTGTGCATGGTCGTGGTCAGGGTCTGGGATCAGGTCAGGGTCAAGTTCTGCGTAAAGTTCTGCGTCAGGTTCCTTGGTTTCGGGTTTCCCATAGTGCGCGGAAACGTTCGCGCGCTCGGAACAATCTTGATTTCACGGTGCCCTCAGGAATGCCCAGGGCGTCGCTGATTTCCTTATGGCTGAATCCTTCCCACAACTCGAGCAACAGGGGCTCGCGAAACTCTTCCGGCAGGCGTTGCAGGCACATCTGCACCAGGTCCGCATCGACCGGGTTTTCGCGCTCGCGGGCGGCGACATCCGGCAGCTCCGCCGCCACTTCGCGCTTTCGCACCAGCCAGCGCTGGCCCTCCCGCACGGCGATACTCACCGCCCACGCGAAAAAGCCGCTGCGCCCCTCAAAACCCTTCAGGCCACGATGAATCCGGACCCAGGTTTCCTGCGACACATCTTCGGCCGCGTTGCTTTCGCGCACCACCAGCATGATGCGGCGCAACAGCGCGTCGTGATACTTGCGCATCAGGTTTTCAAAGGCCGCCGCGTCGCCCGCCTTGGCCGCCAGCAGTATCGGGTCGGGCGCTGGCACCGCAGCTTCACTCGCGGCGGACGATGACTGTACCCCTTCGGGATCAGTCGATTTGCCCGGCACGAAACGCGCTTCGGTGGCCATCGGCCCTACTCAGGTCCATTGACCGGCAACCTGGGCGGTAGGTTCCCGCCCAAACAAGAAAAACCCGCAACAGGATAGAAACGCGCGATGTGGGCGCCTGTTTCACGCGAAACATGGCGCGAATCACCGTGACTCAGGACACGCTGTCTTCCGGCAGCTTCCACTCGCGGCCGCGCAGGATGTCTTTGGGCAGCACACCCTTTTGCCGCAGCAGCGAGGCCACCTGGCGGCTGCGTTTGAGGCGGGAAAGTATGGCCTGGTCGCCGCGCGCGTAGCGTTCAGCGGCGTTCATGATCACTTGCTCAAAGTTCTGCGGCTCAACGAAATTGTGGACGTAGCGGCAGACTTCAGCGGCGCGCCGGTCGTGGCTGGGCGCGCGGCGGGTCACGGTGTCCAGGTCCATCAGGTACAGCGGCGGCTTGCCGGCGTCTGCACCGGGCACCACCATCAGGTTACCGGCGTGGAAGTCGCGGTGCATGAACCCGCGCTCATGCAGGTCGCGCAACATGTCGATGCCGTGCTCGTAAAGCGCCACGATCTGCGGGTGCACCGCACTGCGGCGCTGCGGCTGCAATTGCTTTTTGAGGTCCCGCAATGCGATGCCGTCCGGGAAGTACTCGCCGATGGTCCACAGCGCGCGCGGCGCGTCAGGCAGCGGGATCTGCCCGTGCTCAAGCACCGGGCACACGGGCACGCCGGCCTGTTGCAGCATCTGCGACTGTTCGAAGGCCCGGCGCGCCGGGTTCCAGCCAAACAGGCGCGCAAAGCGCTTGCGCCAGTGTGTGCGGCAGTTCATGAGCTTGAACACGCGTTGTTCGCCATCACGGCTGAAAACGCCCAGCCCGCCGCGTTCTGATACCTGCAGCACCCGCAACGCAACGTCAGGCCCCAGCACCCGTGCGGCCGCGCGGGCCAACTGCGAATCGCCCACCAGTTCGCCCATGGAGCGCCGGCTGCGCACCGGTGCCAGTTCGGCTTCCGCGGACTCCTGATTTCCAACCTGGGCAAGCATGTATAGGCCGCAAGAGGTGCAAAACACGTCTTTTATGTGACCCTGAAGCGCCCTTCATCTAACCACTTGACCGGCAATCACGCCAGAACGGGCACCCAGCACCCTTGACCGCAGGCCTTATTAAATATGAAGATATCGGTTTCTCATTAAGAAACCCTATGACAACCGACGCGTATCCGGTGTTCACGGACCCGGAAGGCTACACCAAGTTGCGTGAGCCCGGCGGCATTGCCGGCTGGTTCAAGACCCGGGCCGAAAACAAGGCGCTCAGCCGCTGCGTCGATCTGGCCAAAGGCGTCAAGACCGTGCTGGACGTGCCCTGCGGGCCTGGCCGTCTTTTCCCGTATTGGCACACGCGGGGCTGGACCATCCTGGGCATGGACTTTTCCGTACAGATGGTTGAGGCCGCCACGCGCAAGCATGCCGATATGAAGCTGCCCGGCCGTGTCGCCCACGCCGACGCGTTCAAGTTTGAGGCGCCGCCGGCGGAAGAGCCCGAACTGGTGGCCAGCGTGCGCTTCGTGTACTACTTCGAGCCCGATGAACGCGTGGCCCTGATGAAGTCACTGGCCAATGCCAGCGGGCACTACGTGCTGATCCAGTTCAAGAGCGCCGAAACCTGGAAGGGCAAACGCAACGAAGCCCGCAGCAAGGCCAAAGCACGCGGCAAGCGCTTTTGCACCAACGAACAGATCCTGAAGGAAGTCGTTGAGGCCGGGCTGACGCCGCTGCGGCTGCAACCGATTGGCGAGTTTTCAGACCGCGCCTTCCTGATTGCCGAGAAAGGCAGCACCGGCGCCAAAGTGGACATCCGCAAGGCGCCGGGCGGCTTCTGGGCCGCAATCCTGCGTGCGTTCGGAAGCAAGTAGCCCGCACCAATTGAAAACCGGCGCGCCGTCTGGCGCGCCGGTTTGCTTTTCGCATCGTTACTCGACGGGTTTGAACTCCGTAACTTCCATCTTCACTTCGCCGCCCTGGACGAGCTTCATCATGAGACCGTACTTCTTGTGCAAGTAGTACTTGGAGCGCTCGCCGCCCGACTCGTACTCCATGAACTCGCAGTCCCAATCGCCAACTTTTTCGTCGCCACGCGCGATTTCTTTGATTCCGGGGGCACTGCCCCCACCGCCCTCAGTGGGAAGCGGACGCTGAACTTCGTGTTCCGTGGCGGGCATCCACTCGCCATCGGCACCAATCTTCGAGGCCGTTTTCACCGTGGCGGATTGGCCTTCTACCTTCACCACTTCAGTGGACTGCCAAATCTCCATCCCGAAGTTCATTTTGTAGGTCCACTTCGCGCCCTTCTTGTACAGCGCGTCCCACTGCTTGCCGGCCTTGTCGGCATCGGCGTCCTTGCTGCTGTCGTCGCCCTTCTTCCAGGTGAATTCCGCGTTGTCTTTCTGCATTTCCTCCATGGTGGCGTAGGCCTTGGTTTCGCCTTTGCCGCTGGACCACTCGAACTTGAGGAACTGGATTGTGCCGACCGGGTCGTTGGACTTGGCCAGCAGGCCGCCCAACTTTGCTGTCGAGTACACGGTGTCGTCCACGGTGTATTCCTTGCCCGTCCGTTCATCGACGGTAACACCCATGTCGGCCTTCAGGCTCTTGGGAGCCACGCCAACCTTGGAGTACTGCACACGGCACCGGTCGCGCATGGCGCGCAGGAGTTGATCGGCTTCGTCGTTGACTTCAAGCGGCTCATCCTTGGGGAACTCGGCCTTCTTCTCCGGCTTCTGTTCGCCCTTGGGTTGCGCCAACACGGGCAGCGCGACGCAGGCGGCCGCGATCAGTGCACACAACAGTGTTCTCATGGCAGGTCTCCAGTGGCCCCGGAAGTCGGGTGCGGGAAGTCACCATACCAATCATCGCGACTGTCACAAAAATGAAAGTGCGAACAGGGACAGCATGCAGCAAATCCACGGGTACCGCGCTTCGCGCTGCACCCGTGGCTACAGACCTTCACCCCCTTCGGGGGCGGCAGGGCGTAGGTTCGGGCGGCCTGGCGATTGATGCGCGATTAGACCCCAGCCTTTCGGCTGGGGCTGAGTTGGCCTACTTCACGATGGCTGGGTACTCGGAGCTTATGGGGCGGCTTACCGGGCGCAGGCCGGCTACGCTGAGTACCTGTTCGGCTGCGCGGCGTGAGGCTCCTTTGCCGCCTAGTGTCTTCACCACTTCGGCCAGGTCACCGCGCATGTCTGGGGCGCCGCTTTCCATGTTCTCGAGTGCGATCAGCGCCATTGTCAGGGGCTCGGCCTGGTGTTGCAGAAGCTCAGGCACGACCTGCTTGTTGGCCAGGATGTTCACCATGCAGGCCCATTCCGTGTTCACGAGCAAGCCCGCGAGAATCGCGCTGGCCCAGGCCATGCGGTACGTACACAGGAACGGCGTGCCCACAATCGCGGCTTCCACGGTGGCCGTGCCGCTGCAGATCAGGCTGAAGTCCGCCAGCGCCATCACCTCATGGCTGCGGCCGTGAATGGCGCGCAACGGCAGGTCTTCGTGGTCTTTGATCATGGCCTTGTAGCGGTCCGGGTTGAACCACGGGCTGCAGCCGACCAGGAAAATCACGTCCTGACGGCGCTTCATGATCTCGCGGGCTGCATCCAGCATGCGCGGCATCAGGCGCGTGACCTCGGAGCGGCGGCTACCGGGGAAAAGGCCCACCACCTTCTTCTTGCCGGGCAGCTTGAAGCCGTGGCGCAGAGCCTCAGCGCGCTTCTTCACTTGATCATGGTCGATCAGGTCCATCAGCGGGTGGCCGACAAAGCGTGCCTCGATCCCGTGCTTTGCGTAGAAATCGACCTCAAACGGGAAGATCACCAGCATGCGGTCGATGTACTTGCGGATGCGCTCCACGCGGCCTTCGCGCCAGGCCCAAAGTTGCGGGCTGACGTAGTACACGACGGGAATGCCAAGTTCTTTCAGGCGGTGCGCGATGCGCAGGTTGAAGTCGGGGCTGTCGATCAGGACGATCACTTCCGGCCGCAGTTCTTTGGCCTTTTGCACGACCTGGTCCATGGTATCGAGGAAAAAGCGCAGGCTGCGCACGACTTCGACCAGGCCCACGGCGCTATGTTCAAGCATGTTCTGGAACAGGGTGACGCCGGCGCTTTCCATCTTGCCGCCGCCGAGGCCGTAAAGTTCGAGGTCCGGCCGCATGTCGCGCAACTGGCGAGCCATCAGGGCGCCGTAGTTGTCGCCGCTGCTTTCGGTGGCGACGATGAAAACGTTAGGTCGCTGCGTCATGGTGCTGCCTTGTGCTGTGCTGAGGGTTGCCCCCCATGCCTGGCCCCTGCTTTATCGGACCTATGCGCGCCCGATGTGCTGCAAAACACGCCAAATCCTGCCCCTACTCGTCCCAGTGCCGCCCGAAGTACGTCTCAACCGGGGCGGCTACTTTGTCTCTCACAACCTGTGCCAGCTCGTTCAGTCGCGCGTCCGCCACCATCCCGATGCGGTCTGAGGCCGGACGGCGCGCCGTGGTGTAAATCTGCACCAACCTGACCTTGCCTGCCGCTTCAATCTCACGGATGCGGCCGGCGATGGCCTGCATTTCGGCCTCACCGGGGTCGCGCCCGTCGATGGTGGGCACCATGCACTGGATGGTGATTTCCAGCTGCGCGGCGGCCTTGGCGATGTTGCTGACCATGCGGCCGAGTTGCAGTTTCGTGCCGCTGACAAGTTCAAACCAGGGCTGCGTGCCCGCGTCGAGCTTGGCCCAAAGTTCGTAGGGGCCAAGTTTCAGGCCCTCAAGGGCGGCCAGCACATCGGCGCGATTCAGCAGCGTTGCATTCGTGAGCACGATGGTTTTCACGTCTGGCAAACCATGGCGCTGCTTGAGGGCGTGGACTTCGCGAATCGCGTCGCCGAGGCGCGGATAGGTGGTAGGTTCGCCGTCCCCGGCAAAGGCAATGTCGTTGAAGCGACGCAGGTGGGCGGGTGTGTCAGCAAACTTGCCCTGCTGCCAGATCTCGCCGCTGGCGGCCATGGCCATGAGCTGGTCGATTTCGGCCAGCATGACGCCGTAGTCGACGGTGCGGTCTGCGCCGGGCACCGTGCGATCCACTTGGCAATAAGGGCAGTCGAAGTTGCAGACTTTGTCGGGGTTGACGTTGAGGCCCAGCGACAGGCCCTTACTCCGGCGACTTACCACCGGGTAGGCGAAGCGCAACTGTGCAAACCGGCGCGAATGCTCGGTCAGTACGTTAGCCATGTCGGCGGGGCTGCGGCCTTGAAACAACGGCCTTCCCCGGCTCCTGATTAGTGCCCACTATAGCCCCGGGCATGGTCGCATTGTAGCAGGAAGGGCCGCGAGTCAACGGGGCAGCCAGATTGTGGGGGAATTGGGGCTTGGGGCTGGCGTAGGTCAGGATCAAGGTTCAGGTCAGGGTCAATGTTCAAGCTGGGGACAGAGATCGGGACTCCGGGCTTGGGACTTGGGGCTTCGGGCTTCGTGGTTAGCAACGCACGTCGACCACCCCATGTCCCTGCTCATCACCATGACCCTGACCTAGACCTAGTCCCTGACCCTGACCTTGACCTTGACCCAACACCTGACCTTGACCCTGACCTTGACCTATCCCCCAACACGCTTGCGCCCCCATCCACAGAGCATATACTTCACCTGCCGCGTAGTGATCTTGGGGAGTCGGTTGTAGTGTTGCTGGCACCCCCGTGTCTCGTCGCGGCCCTACCCCCGGACCCCGCGACTGTTGTTCGCCCAGATGGGCGATTCGTTGGCCATGCTGGTGTTACAGGCTGAACACCACAGAGGAATGGCCTGAGGAGAATTACATGCGGATCCCGTTCATGACTGCGTTTGCCGGTGTGCTTGTGGCCGGCGCGACCTTTGCCTCCGTACTCGCCGCCCAGGCCGGCGCGACTCCGGGCCTTGCGATTACGCAGGTGCTGCACGAGCCCAGCTCGTCGGAAGTCGGCCCGTACATTTCGTCGCTGACTATCCCGAACCCCAACCAGAGCATCCCCGGCCAGCCCGCGACCTTCAACGTCTACGGCAACGGCAGCGGCTATTCCAACGAGCTGGACAACGTGGACGACAAGTTCCACGCCATTGCCAGCACCACCACCCACCAGCTTGCGGTGCTTGAGAACAACACCGGCGCGGACATCATCATCGACGTGGCCACAATCGTGCTGTCGGCGATCAACCCCACCAAGAGCCCCGTCAGCGCGCCCGAAGCCCAGCTCTTGTTCAACACGCCTCCCGGCCACATGACCTACGTGTACGGGTTTGACCAGAACGCAGTTTCGGTGCCCAATGGCAGCGCGGTTTCTGTGTGGCTGTGGGTTGCCAAGTGGGGTGAATCGCTCGACACCAGCCCGCGCGATTACATCTGCGTCTGGACCTTTACCGACACCGTCAGCGCCACGACCATGGTCGTGAACGCCGACCTGACCATCCCTGAGGCCGGCGGTGGCGAAGACGGCAGCGGCTGCGCGGTTGAGAACGACCGTTCCCCCACCGGGCTGCTGCTTCTGGCGGCGGGCGGCATGGCCGCGATCGTGATGCGGCGGCGCCTGTTCGCGCGCGGGTAGGTTTGGTGCAAGATTGAGCTGACCGGGACGCTGCGGCGTCCCGGCCTTTTTCTGCGCCCGATGCTTGACGCTGCACAAGGCGACGCTACATTCCTCGGCCCGGTTCGGAGCTTGGGCCAAGTGCAGGAGTTTCCTGCCCCCAACCGCCGCCGCAGGTGGAAGCAGTAAAAGGGAAGACATGTACGCGATCATTGCAGACGGTGGACGCCAGTACCGCGTCGAAAAGGGCATGGAGTTCAAGCTGGACCGCCTTGGCCAAAAGGCCGGCGAAAAGCTGACGCTCGACAACGTGCTGCTCGTGGCCAATGGCGCTGACGTCAAGGTCGGCGCGCCCACAGTCAAGGGTGCCACGGTGGAAGTGCAGGTTGTAGGCGAACGCAAGGACGAAAAGCTGATCGCCTTCACCTACCGCCGCCGCAAGGCCAACAGCAAGCGCAAGCGCGGCCATCGCCAGCGCCACACGCTGGTCAAGGTCACGGACATCAAGGGCTAACTTTTTGCCGGGGCGCGAGCGCCGGCTGAACAGAACTTGCAGTAAAGGAAACAAGTCATGGCACACAAAAAGGGCGCCGGCACCACCAAGAACGGGCGCGACAGCAATCCCAAGTACCGCGGCCTCAAGAAGGCCGGCGGCCAGTTCGTGCGCGCGGGCAACATCCTGGTTCGCCAGTGCGGCACGGCCATTCACCCGGGCAAGAACGTCGGCATGGGGCGTGACTTCACGCTGTTCGCCCTGTGTGACGGCACCATGTGTTTCTCGGGCACGGCCCGTAAGAAAGTGCATGTTCAGCCCGCGGCGGCATAATCACCCAGACCACACCCAAACCGCCCGGGACTTTCCCGGGCGGTTTTGTTTTACGGACAATTCACTTGTGACCACCGGCAAACGGTAGACGATGAAAGGGATGACGATGCGAATGCGATGTAGGACGACGCCAGACCGAACGTGAACCAATAACCCAATTCCTATACGGAGACACAGTCATGAGCGAAGCACAGACCACGGGCATCCCGCGCATCGGCGACATTGCCCCGGACTTCACGGCCATTACCACCGAAGGCACCCTCAAGTTCAGCGAATGGCAGGGCGACAAGTGGGCCATCCTGTTCAGCCACCCGGCCGACTTCACGCCGGTTTGCAGCACAGAGCTGACCGAGTTCGCGCGCCGCAAGAAGGAGTTCGATGAACTCAACACCAAGCTGATCGGCCTCAGCATCGACAGCATCCACAGCCACCTGGCCTGGCGCGAGAACCTGAAGAAGATCCTGGACACGGAACTTAACTTCCCGCTGATCGCGGACCTTGATGCCAAGGTCAGCCACAAGTTCGGCATGCTGCACCCCGGCGAATCGGAGACTGTCACCGTCCGCGCCGTGTTCCTGATTGACCCCAGCCGCAAGGTGCGCGCGCTGGTGTACTACCCGCTGAATGTCGGCCGCAACATTGATGAGATCAAGCGCCTGCTGACGGCGCTGCAAACGACAGACAAGCACAAGGTCGCCGCGCCTGTGAACTGGAAGCCCGGCGATAAGGTGATTGTTCCGCCACCCAAGACGGTCGCGGATGTCGAGGAACGCAAGAGCCACAAGGAGTACGAGGCCCTCGACTTCTACCTCAACAAGAAGTCCCTGTAAGTGCCGCGCCTGCGTACTGCGCAGGCAAGCAGCCTGACCCCGGGGCGGAGAAATCCGCCCCGGTTTGTTTTAGCGGCAACGGCGCTGGTCCACTAAGGACACGAAGAACCACGAAGCACAGCAAACGGCAGACGCCGAGACGCTGGCATCTGCTGGCCGCAAGCGATAAAGTCGCTGCAACGCTCACACTTTCTTGTCCCTCGGAGACCTTCGTATGAAGATCGCTTCGCTGTTCGTCGTACTGATTGCTTCTCTGGTGCTCGTCGCCTGCGGCGGGAATGACGCCAACACCGGCACCAACTCCGGCGGTGGCAGCGCCTGCACCGGCGGCAAAGAACCGGACAAGCCGAAAACGCCGGAAGAGCTGCGCAAGGAAGTGGCCAAGAAGATGATGGACGCGATGGTCGCACTCGACGATGCCGCATTGAAGAATCTGTTCCCGGCCGACGAACAGGCGAAGGCCGATGAACGCATCGGGGCTGCAGTTCGCGAGCTCAAGGCTGACGGATTCACCGTCAAGGCTGGCGACGTGGCCTATGAAGAGAAGGACGGCAAGTTCTTTGCAACTTTCCCGCACACCATCACGAAGGACGGGCAGTCCGACGAGAAGAAGCCCAAGCTCGCCTTCATTGAAATCGACGGCAAGTGGTACCTCTCGTTTAAGTAACCGCAACCTCACAGCTTTCACGCCGGCAGGGGCATTTGCCTCTGCCGGATCATTTCCTCTGTGCCGCTGGACACGAATTCATAACTTGAAGACATGCCGCAGACCTGCCCGTCCTGCCACTTCGCAAACGCCGATGGGGCGAAGTTCTGCAATGAGTGCGGCCACAAGCTCGTGGCTTCGGCCGATTCAGGGCGCGTCGCCGGGCTGACCACCCGTGTGATCCAGCGTCCCGACGCGCGGCCGGAATCGCGGGGCGAGCGCCGCGTGGTCAGTGTGCTGTTTGCCGATATCAAGGATTACACAGCCCTGTCCGAACGCCTGGACCCTGAGCAAATTGAAGACCTCGTCGGCGGCCTGTTCCGTGAATTCAGCGAAGTGATCACCCAGCAGGGCGGCTACGTCGACAAGTTCATGGGCGACGCGATTCTCGCGCTTTTCGGCGCGCCCAAAAGCTATGGCGACGACACCGACCGCGCCGTCAACTGCGCGCTGGAAATGCAGCGGCGCGCCAAGGCCGCCAACGCCGGCCGCGACGTGCAGCTGGATGTACGCATCGGCATCGACACCGGCGAAGTCGTAGTGGGCAATCTGGGCCAGCGCGGCGAATACACCGCCATCGGCGACCCCGTGAACACTGCCAACCGCGTGCAGACCGCAGCTGAGCCCGGCAGCGTCTACATCAGCGAAACCACGGCACAGCTCGTGCGCAGCCGCTTTCGCCTTGCGGCCCTGCCGCCGCGCGCGCTGAAGGGCAAGGCTGAGCCCGTGGTGCTGCACCGCGTCGAAGGCGCGGCCCGCGCCACGGAGGGCTACATCGGCCCCTTCATCGGCCGCCGCCGCGAACTGGACCTGCTGCTGGCAAGCTTCACCGAATCCGTGCGCGAGTCCCGCCCGCGCTTTGTGCTGGTGCGCGCCGAAGCCGGCATGGGCAAAAGCCGCCTGTACTACGAGTTCCGGCGCAGGCTCAAGGTCATGTCGCAGCCTTCGCGCCGCGTGTCGGCTTCGTTTCAACCAGCCGGGCTTGAGCCGCTGCACGGCATGCGCGCGCTGGCCCGCGACCTGCTGGGTTTGAAGCCCGGCGCCACCGAAGCCGACGTCTCCGAGCAAATCGAACTCGCATCCAGCGTGCTGCCCGGCGGCGTACCCGATGCCGGCCGCGGGCATTTGGCATACCTGCTCGGGCACCAGCTGGGCAACCTCGAGCGCACCGGCCTTGAGGCCAAGCAACGCCTTGAGGGCGCGCACCTGGTGCTGAAGCAACTGATTGAGCAAACGGCCGAACGTTCACCGGTGCTGCTGGTGTTCGAAGACGTGCATTGGATCGACCCCGATAGCCTGCAATTCCTGCGCAGCTTGGCGCGCGGCACGTTCAAGGGCCCTGTCTTCGTCCTGGCGCTGGGCCGCCCCGAAAGCGTTGAGCTGGTGCGTGAGATGCTCGGCGACCCGTTCGAGAACATTGAGCTGAGGCCGCTGGAACAGACCGAATCCGCAGCCGTGTGCTCGGGCGTGCTGGGTGGCCCCGTCGATGACAAGCTCGCGGCGCTGGTCAATGAGCGCGCCGGCGGCAACCCCTTCGTGATGGAAGAACTCGCCAAAGGGCTGAAGGAAGGCGGGCTGCTTGAACTCACCCAAGGGCGCTGGCGGCTGGCGCCGGGGCGCGGCGAATCGACCATCCCGGTCGGTGTGCGCAGCATCATTGCCGCGCGCATTGACGCGCTTGAGGCAGCAGACCGTGCGGTGCTGAACGCGCTGAGCGTACTGGGCCGCGAATTCCGGCGCGGTGCCGCTGAAGTGATCGGCGGGCCCGGCACACCCGAAGCCCTGCAGCGGCTGGTGCAGCGCGGCCTGCTGGTCGAACTTGGTGATGATCGCGGCCAGGCGCGCTACATGTTCTGTCACGCGCTGCTGCAGGAAGTTGCCTACAGCGGGCTGCTTAAGCGCGACAAGCTGCAACTGCACCGCGCCATGGCCGATTACTACGAAGCCCAGCTTGCCGACAACCAGCGCGACCCGCGCCGCACCGCACGCCTGGCCATGCACCTTTCAGCCGCCGGCCTGGAGGAACGCGCCGCGGGCTATTACTTCGAAGCCGGGCGCGATGCGGCCGCACAGTGGATGGCTGCGTTTGCGGTCGAAAAGCTGACCGCCGCGCTGCAATGCCTGAAGGCAGCGCCGGCCGCCATCGTGGATGGCAAATCGGGTACCGCCGCGCGCCTGACCGTTACGCGCCATCTGGCGCAGGCGCTGAACCATTCCGGACGTATCGCCGAGGCGCTGCAACTGGCGAGCACTGGTATCACCGACGCCGACGCCTACCCGCGCGAAGCCGCTGAGCTGCTGGACATCTGCGCGGCCGTGGCCTCACGACTTTCCAAGCTGGAAGACTCGCTGCGTTACGCTGAGCAGGCAGCCGCGCTGTGGCAGGGTGCAGGCCAGCGCGAAAGTGCCGCGCGCTCTGAGCTCGCGGCGATTGCGGCGCTGGTTCAGCTTGGCCGGCACGACCAGGCCCGCGACCGCCTGCCCGCCGCCACCCCCGCCGAGGCCGATGACCCGGCCTGGCAGATCGAATACCTGCGCGTGGTGTCGTCGTTTCACGCTGAGCAAGGCCGCCTGAAGGACGCGCTGGCGCACGAAACGCGGCGGGTCGAAGTCGCGCGCCGGGCCGGCAACCGCCGCATGGTCGCGGGTGCATTGGCCAACATCGCGATGTATTCGTCTGACCTGGGCGAGTTCGGTGACGCCCGCGCCTTGCTGGAAGAAGCCCTGGCCGAATACCGCCGCGCCGGCGACCTTTTCAATGTTTCGGTGGTGCTCACGAACTACGGCAACCTGCTGCGGCGCATCGGCAGCGTCGATGAATCGATCAAAGCCCAAAGCGAAGCCCGCGAGCTGGCTTCGGCACTGGGCGATGACTACGGCGTGCTGGTCAGCGGCATCAACATCGCGGCCTGCCACATGAGCCTGGCGCAATACACCCGCGCCGCGGTTGAGCACGAGCGCGCGCTGGCCCTGCTGCGCCGCTTCAAAGACCTGCCCGCCGAGGCACAGTTGCGCCACAACACCGCGATAGTGGCCTTTCGTATGGGCGACTTCCGCAACGCCCGCGAACAGCTTGAGCAAAGCACCGCGCTGAACCAGCGCCGCAACAACATCCGCGGCCTGGTGCAGAACGAGCAATTGCAGGCCGAAGACCTGTTCCGCACCGGCGACCTGCCGCGCGCCTGGGACGTGTTCGCATCCTGCATCGCGCGTGCTGCGGCTGCCGGGTTGCCGCGCGCGGTATCCAGCGCATTGCAGGCCCTGGCCCAATGCGCGTTGATTGCCCGCGATCGGGCGCAATGGGCGGGCGCGCTGGCACAGACGCTGGCGACTTCAGACCCTGATCGCGACCAGCGCGCATCCCGCATGCTGCAAGCCATCGACGCGCTGCTTGGCGACCCGTCCCGCTTTGCGGAACTGGCATCACTCGTAGACCCGAACGACCAAAGCCGCGACGGCCAACTCTTGCTCGCAGCCGCCGTACTGGCCTGCGTCTGGGTGGCCGACATGCTGCCAGCGCATGAGGCAGCCACAGCGGGCGCATGGGCCCGTGCGGTAACGAGCTTCATGCAACAGGGCGGCCGCGCCGACACCGAATACGCGGCGCTGCTGCATGCGCAGGCCAGGCTGCAAGCGCGGGCGGGACAAGTCAGCGAAGCCGCCCTGCGCGAAGCCCAGCGCGAGGCAAACCAGGCCGCCGAACGAGTCGAAAGCACGTGGCTTGTGCAATCCAGGGCCTGATCACAGTCAGCGCGGTGCAACCGCGATCTTGGCAACAGATGCGTGTGACGCGCAGGCCCCGGGTCTGGCCCGGGGCCTGCCACAGGCCAATCAGGCCGCGTCGGTCTGAGTCTTGGCTTCGGGGGTGCCTTCCGGCGGGAACAGCGCGCCCTTCACTTCGGCCTCAAGCTTCTTGTAAAGGTCGAGGTTTTCCTTTTCGCGCAGGAAGTCGAGCACGTTGGCCTTGCCGTTGCCCAGGCGCGTCTCGCCGTAGGTGTACCAGTTGCCGCTTTTCTGCACCGTGCCCAGTTGCAGGCCGAATGTCAGCAGGTCGTTCAGGTAACTGATGCCGCGACCGAAGTAGATTTCGATCTCGGCCCGCTTGAACGGGGGTGCCAGCTTGTTCTTCACCACTGTCACGCGTGCGCCCACGCCGATGCTTTCTTCGCCTTCCTTGATCTGTTGCGTACGGCGCACCTCAATCCGCTGGCTGGCAAAGAACTTCAATGCGCGGCCGCCGGTCGTTGTCTCGGGATTACCGAACATGACACCGATCTTTTCGCGCACCTGGTTGATCATCACGATGCAGGTGCGGCTTTTGTTCGCGGCCGCCGTGAGCTTGCGCATGGCCTTGCTCATCATGCGTGCCAGCAGGCCCATCTGGCTGTCGCCCATTTCGCCTTCAAGCTCCGCACGCGGCACCAGGGCGGCCACGCTGTCCACGACGATGATGTCCACGGCGTTGCTTGCGATCAGCGCTTCGGCGATGTCCAGGGCTTGTTCGCCGTAGTCGGGTTGGCTGACCCACAGACGTTCCATGTCGATGCCGAGTTTGCGGCCGTACTGCGGGTCAAAGGCGTGCTCGGCGTCGATCAGCACCGCGTTGCCGCCAAGCCGCTGCGCGTTGGCAATCGCGTGCAGCGCGAGTGTCGTTTTGCCGCTGCTTTCCGGGCCGTAGATTTCGACGATGCGGCCGCGCGGCAACCCGCCTACGCCCAGTGCAACGTCCACGGCCAGGCTGCCGGTGGGGATCACGTCGATCTGTTTGCGCGCCTGTTCGGACATGCGCATGATCGCGCCGTCGCCAAAATTTCGGCCGATGCCGGCCAGCGCGTTCTGCAGTGCCTTCTCTTTCTCCGAGTTAATGGAAAGTACCTTCGATTCAGCGTTCTCTTTCTTGGCCATGATGGGATCCTGAGGCTGGTGCCACCTTGCAGCGGACCCTGCGAGGCAGGGTTCTGGTCTGTCTGCCCATGAAGGCGGGACCCCGCCCCCGACATGAAATGTGGGCAGCCATGTCAGACACACAAAGCCTACCGGTCGATGCGACAAAAACCGGCCATACCGCAAAATCGTTCGCGAAAAAAATTCGGCGCGCTATACCGGGGCCATGCGCATCGGCCACACGGAACTGTTTGTCCGCAACCCGCAGGAATCAAAGACGTTTTACGTCGAGGTGCTGGGCTTTGAGCTGGTCAGCGAGCAGGCCGACGGCCGCCTGGTGTGGGTGCGCTGCGGCGAACACGAAATCCTGCTGAGGCCGGGCATCCCGCCCGAAGGGCCTGAAATTTATCGGCTGACCCGCGCCGGCGTGGTGCTGTACAGCGACAACCTGGACGCCGACGTGGCAAAGCTGAAGTCGCGCGGGCTGGCCTTTGAGGGCGACGACGGCCCCGGCTGCCCCACCTTCCGCGACCCCGACGGCAACTGGTTTCAGCTGACCAACCCCGGTACCTGAGAGCCTGTTTGGAAGCCCCTACACACTTGTCGTGTGGGGCTGCATACTGCGCCCATGCCGACCGTTGCCTGCGAAAGCCGCATCACCCGCGTGACCGTGTACGCGCGCGGCGCCGTTGTAACCCGCCGCGTCGAATTGCCCGCGGGGCTCGGACCTGAAGAGACCGTGCTGGAACTAGCAGGCGTGACCCCGGCGGCGGAACCCGCAAGCATCCGTACCCACACGGAAGGCGAACGGCGCATCGCCGGCCTGCGCGCGCCGCTGCACTGGCGCCAGCCGGTCCCCGGCAAACAGCCCGACGCGGCCGCCGTGGCCGCAATCCAGAAGAAGCTGCGGCACATCGAGGCGCAAGCGACGCGCCTGATGCATCGCCGCGACCTGATTGAGCACACCGAGTTACAGCTGGATGCGAGCGACGAGGAAGGTGATTCCGAAGCGCCGCGCCCAGGCATTGCGGCCCGGGTCAACGACGCGATCCGCGCCAATGCCCTGAAGTTTGAACTGGTCGAACGCTACGAAGCACAACTGAACGAACTCGCCCGCAAGCGCGCCAAGGCCGAAGCCGAACTGCACGCCCTGTACGCCAACGCCGGCAGCACCGGCGACAGCGGCTGCGAACGCCGCATTCTGCTGACGCTTGCGCCCGGAAGCGCGCACCTTCGCCAGCTGGAAGTGAGTTACGCGGTGCGTGGCGCGCGCTGGTGGCCGGCCTACGCGGCCCGCATCAGCGACAACGGTCGCCGCGCCGAGTTTGCGCTGGAGGCCTTCCTGTGCCAGGCCGGCGGCGAAGACTGGAACGATGTTGAGCTCAGCCTGTGTACTGCGGACATGCTGACCGACGTGCGCCTGCCTGAGCTGCCGACGCTGCGCTTGGGCCGTCGCCAGCCACCGCGCCCCACCGGATTCCGCGAACCGCCGGAAGGCCTGGACGAGCTGTTCGCGGGCTACGACCGCATGCAAAGCCCGCCGCCACCCCCGCCACGGCCGATGCCGGCGCAAGCACCCAGCGCGATCGCCGCCAGCGTGATGGCGCCGGTGATGATGGATTCATTGCCCGGTGCCGGCGGCTCCGCCATGCCGCCCCCGGCCCCGCAGTCGTCCCCGCGCAAGCGCTCCAAGGCAGAGCCCAGCCCGCGCGATGAAGGCTACGGCGCCGACCGCGCTGAAAAAGAGATGGCAAAGAAGTCCGCGCCCAACAGGTCGCGCTCAGGCGCCCCAAGCAGCAAGGCCGAGTATGCGGACATCGCCGAGATGGACGACATGGAGATTTCGGCCGGCGCGCCGGCACCTGAAACCATGCCCGAGCCAGAGCCCACCGGTACCGACGCCGAGGCCTGGCTGAATTTCGATGCCCTGGAGATGCGCGACCCCGCCCATGGCCACCAGCGCGGCCAGCTTGTGCGCGTACACGTCAACCTGCCGCCCCAGTATGCGCAGGCTGCACAACGCGTTGAGCAAGCAGGCGCGCCCGGCGACCCCGCCGACCCGCTTTACGCACGCGGCCAGTTTGACCAGGTGTACCGGGCCGACGGCCGCATCAACGTGCCCGCCGACGGCATCACACACCGCGTGCCGCTGTTGACGCGTGAATGCAAGGTGCGCACGGTGCTGCGCTGCGTGCCCGCCATCGACACCAAGGTGTACCGCGAGTCCGAGCTGCAGAATCCGCTGCCGGCGGCGCTGCTGGCGGGACCGATCGACGTTTTCGTTGATGGCGTGCTGCTGACTACCACGCGTATCGACAGCGTTGACCGCGGCGGCACCGTGCGCTTTGGCCTGGGCCACGAGCAGCGCGTCAGCGTGGTGCGCAACGTCCGCATGCATGAAGAATCCAAGGGGTTGCTCGGCGGCAACACCGCCGTGGACCACACCGTCAGCCTTGAGGCCAGCAACGGCCTTGCCGCCCCGATTGAGCTGGAGTTGATCGAGCGCGTGCCCGTCTCCGACGACAAGGAAATCAAGATCGAAGCGCCACGCACGACGCCAAAGGCCGAACCCTACGACCAGCGCGACCGCGGCCGCCCCGTGCGCGGCGGTTTGAGATTTGTGCTGAAGCTTGAGGCCGGCGCCAAAGGTGAAGCCACGCTGGCGTGGCGCATGGTGTTTGACTCAGGCCACGAACTGCAGGGGGGCAACCGCCGTGAGTGAACCAGCCGCCGTGCAGGCCAAGGCCACATTGGTGCGCCTGTTTGAAGACCGCGCCGAAGTCACGCGCGAATGCGACGTGGATTTGCAGGCCGGCAACCAGTGGGTGCGCCTTGCCGGGCCTTCGCTGTTCACGGACGACCGCAGCGTGCAGGCGCAGGCAAAGCAGGCCCGCGTGCTGGCCGCGCGAGTGGTACGCACCGTGCGCCACGAAAGCACCCGGCCCGAAGCCGAGCTGGCCCCGCTGCGCAAGCAGCTTGGCGAGCTGAACGAACAGATCGCGCGCGCCTGGCGCAGGCACCAGTTGGCTCAGCAGCAGGTCGAGTTCGCGCGCTCAGTGCAGGACCACTGGGCGGAAGGCTTCGGCGCGCTGCCGACACAGGCCGGCGGCGACGGGATTGAGCCCTGGCGCGCCTCGCACGAGCAAACTGCGGCCGAAGATGACCGTGCCAGCGAAGCCCTGCAGGCCATCGACGACGAGTTGCAGGACCTGAACGAACAGCAGGCGAAACTGCAAGCCGAGTATCAGCAGGGCAGCGCGATCCGCACCATCCGCGAATGCTTCATTGACGTGCTGCTTGATTCGCGCGGCGGCAATGACCATGTCAGCGTAAGCTATCGCACACCGGGCGCACTGTGGCGGCCGGAACACGCGGCCGACTTGCAGCCCGACCCCAAGCACCCGCGCGCGGGCCAGGTCGAATGGCGCACGTTCGCGGTGGTGTGGCAGCACACGGGCGAAGACTGGCGCGACGTGGAACTGCGCTGCAGCACGGCCCGGCCGGCCGCGGTCTCGGATTCGCCGCTGCTGGAAGACGACGTGCTGGAGAAGCGCAAGAAGACACCCGAAGAAAAGAAGCAGGTCGTGGTCGAAGTGCGCGAACAGGCCGTGAACACGGCGGCAGCCCGCGCCGAGCCGCAGATGCCAGGCGTTGATGACGGCGGCAAGCCCGTCGAGTACGCGCCGCACGGCCGCTGGCACATCCCCTCAGACGGCAAGCCCCTGCGCATTGAGCTTGGCAGCTCGCGCATGGCCGCCATCATCTCGCGCGCGCTGCTGCCCGAAAAGGCGGCGCAGGCGCATGTGCGCGCCACGCTGCAATGGGGCGGAAGCACGCCGCTGCTGGCCGGACCGCTGGCAATTTCGCGCAACGGGGCGCTGGTCGGCCGCGCGCGCACAGGCTTTGCGGCCGTGGGCGAACAGTTCATGGCCGGCTTCGGCCCTGAAGACAGCGTACGCTGCAAGCGCAACCTGCACGAGTATCACGAAACAGCCAAGATCACGGGCGCGCAGAAAGTCGTGCGTGAAGTGACACTGAACCTGAGCAACCTGTCGGGCAATGCCATTGAACTGGACGTGACAGAGCGTCTGCCCGTCAGCGAAATCGAAGGTCTTGAGATCGTGCCCACGGACATCAAGGGCTGGAAGCACGACGAAAAAGACGGCTACCTGACGCAAACCATCAAGCTTGAGCCCGCCGCGAACACGACCTTCAAGTTCGGCTACGAGATCCGCGCGAAAAGCAACGTCGTGCTGCCGTTCTGAACGGCCGCACGGCCAGCTTCGACGCCAGAGCGAGCGGTGAATGGCGTCGCTTTGGGTACCCACCTTGTTCAGTTGATGTCTTCGTTCTTCTCGGGCTCGAGGCCGACTTGTCCGGCCAGTTTGGCCACGAGTGCCTTCAGCTCGCGGAATTCGGCCAGGTGTTCGGGCAGGCGCTTGAAGGCGGCCTCACGGCGCATCCAAGTACGGGCGTCGTCACCGACCAGCCCGGCGATCTTCATGCCGGGTTCAATGTCGTTCATGATGCCGGTCTTGGCCGCGATCTTGGCGCCCATGCCGATGGTGATGTGGTCGGCGATGCCGCTGTTGCCGCCCATCTGCACGTAATCCTTGAGCACGCTGCTGCCGGCAATGCCGCTCAGCCCGGCGATCACGCAATGCTGGCCGACCTGCACGTTGTGCGCGATCTGGCACAGGTTGTCGATCTTGGTGCCCTTGCGGATGATCGTCACGTCAAAGCGCGCGCGGTCGATGGTGGTGTTGGCGCCGATTTCGACTTCATCCTCCAGCACGACAATGCCGCGCTGCGGTGCCTTCACGAACTTGCCGGCCACAAAGTGAAAACCGAAGCCATCGCTGCCGATGCGAACACCGGGGTGCAGCGTACAGCGCTTGCCGATCGTGCAACGCTCAAGGATCGTGACGTGCGGGTAAATCACGGTTTCGTCGCCGATGGTGACGCCGTCGCCGATGTAGCTGTGCGGGTGCACGATTACATTCTTGCCCAGCTTCACGTCGGCGCCGATGTAGGTGAACGCACCGATGCTGGCGTTTTCTCCCATCGTGAAGCGCTCACCGATCACGGTGTGGTCGGCAATGCCGGGCAGCGGCTTCATGGGTTCGCCGCGCAGGGCAGTCAGCGCTTTGCTGAACGCGAGGTCAGCGTCGTCGGCCCGCAGCGCGTTGGTGCCCTGGGGCAGCGCCATACCCGGCGGCAGGATCACAGCGCCGGGGCGCGATTTCTCGAGTTGCGGCAGGTACTTCTTGTCGGTCACGAACACCACGTGCTCGCGCTTCGCGGCATCCAGCTTTGCCACGTCGCTGACTTCGTGTTCACCATCGCCATCGAGCTTCGCGCCGATGACCTGCGCCAGATCCTTGAGTTTCATGCCCGCCCCCGCCTGTGCCGCCCGCACCGCCCGAAACCGGCCATCTAGTCCTTCGGCACTGCTACTCTTTGGGTGGCCGGGGCTTGCCGTCCTTGTCCAGCAGACGCACGTACACCTCGCGCGAGACCGTGGGGTCAATCGCGCTGCGCGCGCGGATCACGAATTCGCGGTCGTCCTTGGGCCACTCCGCCGGCGCGCTGTAGCGGCCGACATCATCAATCGTGCCCGTGCCGGTACCAAAGCGCGACCAGCGTACCGAAGCGCGCGGGGCGTCTGCGGCCAGCACCGTGCCGCGATCCTTTACCTGAACCTTCACGTTGTAGACCTGCCCCAGCCGCAACTCGACCACGCGGCGCATGACAGGCTTGCCTTCGCTATCGAGCTGGTCGGGCACCGGCTCTTCCTTGACGGCTACAGGTGCGCCCTTGTCGTCCAGCAGTTCAAGTTCGCCCAGGGTGATGTGCTCGCCCCACAGCTCTTCGGCCTTGGCCAGTACCAGCGGCGTGATGTTGTTGGCGGGTTCATAGTACAGCACCGGACTGACCAGCAGCTGTTGCTGCAGCGCCTGGAAGTCTTCGGCGGCTTCGACCTTCTCGGCATCGCCGGCGATGTTCAGGACTTCGGTGTAGCCCTTTTCCAACGCAATGTCGCGCACCAGGTTGCGCAGCGCCTTGAAGCGTTCAATCGCGAAGTTCTTGAGGTCCTTCTGGGTCTGCTGCTCAAAGCCCAGCTTGGCCTCGTACAATGAAGTCTCAAGCTCCAGTTGCTTGCGCATGGCCTGGCGATACTCGCGCGTGCTGGGCAGTTGCGTGCTGCGGATCCGGCGCTGATCTTCAATCAGGGGTGCCGACTCGTTCTCCAGCGCGATCGTCGTGATCTCAAGCATTTCCGCCAGTTCCTGCTGTTTGCGCTTCAACAACTTGTCTTCGCGCAGCAGCGTGCCGAACTCGACGTAGGCAGTACGGGCAACCTTGGGTGCCGGGGCTTCGTTGCCCGGCGTGTCGTCGCCCTGCGCGGCGGCAACACAGACCAGCAGGAATACCCCAATCGCCAGCGCGGCGATCGAGGCAGGAAGCAAGTTACGGATTGGTGCGGCTTGACTGACGGACATGAACTCTTCTCCAGACGGCCCCAGGGCGGAAACCCGCCACCGTTCATACGGACGAGGGCGGATGTTGCCAACGATGACTTGCGATGTCACGGCACAAACCGCACCGTCCGGGGGTTGACGCTGCAAACCCCGTAGCTAGCTTTCGCAGCCCGATTGCCCCTTGGTGTAATTGGTAACACACCTGACTCTGGATCAGGTATTCAAGGTTCGAGTCCTTGAGGGGCAGCCAAACACCACTCCGCGGCCGCACGGGCACCCAAACCCGCGCGGCCGCTTCGTTTACGCCCGGCGTCGCCCGCCTGTGGGCGGGCTTTGGCCGGGCTACTTCGCGTTCAAAACAGCGCGCTGCGCTGTTTTGAGGTTCGAGTCCTTGAGGGGCAGCCAAACACCACTCCACGGCCGCACGGGCACCCAAACCCGCGCGGCCGTGTTCTGTTCCGACCCCAGACCCCGCACCCCAGACCCCGCACCCCAGACCCCGTACCCGTAAACTCCATGACACAGCGGTGTTGTGGTTTTTGCGGCGGGATTATTGCCCCCGGGCCGGGCGGTGCTTATGCTTGCCGATCCCCCCGGTAGTAAGTGTGCCCATAGCACGCGCACATGCGCGCGTGGTGCCATGGCGCAACGACTGACTTGAATCGAGTACCCGGAGTGCGAGCCTATGCAGGCGACCCGACGTAATGCTTCCAAGCGCGGTGTGGTGGACCTTGTAGTCATGATCGTGATGATCGTGCTGCTGCTCGGTCTGGGCACCATGGCCTTCATACAGTACGACCGCGCCCAGAAGGAAAAGCAGGTCCTGACCGCGATGCAGGACATCCCGATCCGGCAACGCTCCGAAATTGAGGCCGCCCGCGCCCGCTACGCCGAAGTGTGCAACTACATCGGCTTCAAGGGGGGCGCCGACTACAGCTCGCCGGCCGCGATTTCGCAGATGCTTGAGGACGGCACGAAGGTCATCGTGGACTCATACACCGTACCCAAGCTGGATACGCGCCTCTCGGGCACGGAAGGTGATGAGCTCACCATCCGCCGCCTCAAGGACGGCCAGTGGGTCGAAGAAAAAGTGCGCACCAGCCGCCTGAAGCAGACCACCCGCAGCACCGACCCCATGTACCGCGAGGCCGAAGGCAAGGAAATGCTGTTCGCCCTTGGCCGCCAGGACCAGCTGATCAACAAGCTGTTCACCGAGATGATCCCGCTGATCAAAGATCACCGCCTGCAGCAGCGCGCCAGCCGCAACGCCGCCGCCGGCACCCGCGAAAACGAGGCCCAGGCCAAGTACGAAACCGCCAAGCAGGACTCATACAACAGCGACAATACGGTGCGTTCGCGCCACACGGAACTCGGTTCACGCGAAGACGAACTGGCGGCAGCAGCCCTTGAGGCCAACGCGGCGCTGCTGGCGCTGGACAACGCCGACGTGCGCAAGGCCCGCGAAGAGGCCTTCATGAAGGCGCGTGAAGTGGCTGAGGCCCGGGTCAAGGCCATCGACATGCAAGACGCTTACCGCAGCCAGGCCGACAAGTACCGCACCGACGACACCCGTGACCCGGACGGCTTTGTGTTCCTGGTTGACGAAGTATCGGGCTACTGCTGGATCAACATCGGCCAAAGCCAGGACGTGCGCCTGAACCAGACGTTCTCGGTGCTGCGCGCCGACGCCAGCCGCGACTCGGAAGTTTCGATCGGCGAAGTGCGCGTGGTCGAAGTCATGCGCGGCAACATCGCGCGCTGCCGTGTGGACGCGCTGAATGATCCTTCGCTGTACCCGGCCTCAGGCGACATCATCCGCAACCCGAACTTCACGGCGCGCCAGTTTGAGACGTGGGCGCTGGTGGGCAAGTTCGGCGGCGAATATAGCAAGGTGACCCGTCAGGAACTGGTTGACCTGCTGCGCAGCGTTGGCCTGCGCGTGGTGAACAAGATTGACCCCACCGTAGACGCGGTCGTGATCGGTGGCGACTGGCAGAAAGATGAAGAGTTCATCATGGCCACGTCCGGGCCTGCCGACGACCCGGACAAGGGCATGAAGCTGAACTTCGAGCGCATCTCGGTGGAAGAGGTGCTGTACTTCCTGGGCATCACGGGGCCGGACCGCAAACGCTAGCGGACAGCCCGCAACCGGAAGCGCACAGGACCCATTCACTCGCAGGAAGCAACAAGGAAAACAATCATGGCCATGAAGCAACGCGCCAAAGTAGCAAGCTGGTACTGGATCACCTCCGCCATCCTGACGCCGTTTGTCATGGTGGCTGCCCTGTTCCTGCTTTACTTCACCTGGCAGATCGACAGCAACCGCTCGCAGGCGGCCTCGATCCATCGCCAGATCAACTACAACGCCGAAGTCTTCAGCGCCGAAGTGGTGCACATGAAGCAGGTGTCGGAGTTGACGGGCTTCCGCGTCGGCGACCCCTACGGCAAGAAGAATGACGCCATCAACCTGATCAAGCGTCCCGACCCGATCCCGGCCGAAGAACGCAACAAGCCCGCCGACAAGCAAAGCGACCTGCTCAAGGATTACCTGGCCGCCGAAGCCAAAGTGTACGGCGCCACGCCAACCGACCCCGGCATGATCCACGAGTACGCCGCCGTCCGCATGTGGCTCAATGACTGGGAACTGAAGCTGCGCAAGTACATCGCGGTCAAGACCTACCAGTTCTACACCCTGCGCACGATCGACATCGACGGCAAGACCGCCGTGGCCTCACAGGGTTCATTGTTCCGCGAAATCACTGAATCTGAAGGCCAGATCCCGGCCCCGGGCCCGGAAGTGCAGGATGCAGCCTTCGGCCGCCTGCAGGTCGCCACCATGGACGAACTGATGAAGCTGGATCGGGTGATGCAGCCGCCCACACGCGTCACCATGGAACTTGTGTTCCGCAAGCAGACCCAGCTGATCCGCGACCTCGTGGCCGCCAACCAGCACCAGTACAACCTGCTGTTCGCCGACACCACCGGCGACGCAAGCTACACCGACCCGCTGCGCCCGGACACCCGCGTCACAATCAAGATCGGCGCCGAAGGCGAAGCGGCGCGCCAGAAGAAAATCGTCGAAGACGTTGACCTGCTGCTGGGCCAGATGGCGCAACGCCGCGATACCGCCAACCGCCGCCTGGAAGACGCGGCCGGTATGACTGACCGCGCCATCGCCGACACCCGCAAGCTGCGCAACGACCTGGACCTGGCCGCCGTGGCCGGCATCGCGCGTATTGAGCGCCTGCGCACGGACTTTGCCTCGGAAGTAACGGTCCACACCGACGACGCGGCCAAGTTCCTGCAACTGATCCGCGACCTGCCGCCGCTGAAGGAACCCATCAAGCTGGAAAAGGGTGAGCCGGACGGCGAAATCAGTTTCAGCGATTACCGCCGCAGCGTTTGCCACATTGACCTCGGCCGCGCCGACGGTGTGCGCGTCGGCCAGCGCTTCGAAGTGTGGCGCCCGCACGGCCGCCCCGACGAGAAGGACGAATTCGTGGCCGTGGTCGAAATCGTGCGCACCCTGTCAGCCCACTACAGCCTGTGCACGGTGCTGGCCCTGACCGATGAGAAGAACCATGTGCAGAAGGGCGACAAGATCGTCAGCCGCATCTGGCACGACGGCAAGTTCCTCAAGGTTGCCCTGCACGGCAGCTACGAGCCGCCGAATGAAGCCTACAGCAAGGCCCGCCTGACCGAGCTGCTCAAGACCGCCGGCTGCACCGTGGTCGAGAACGCGCAGCCCGGCGTGGACCTGGTTGTGCTCGGCAGCCGCCTGCTCGAAGACGAGTGGTACTACAAGGCCCGCAGCGACCTGCGCTTTGACACGCTGCGAGAAAACGACGTGCGGCTGTACGTTGACCCGCGCTAAGCTGAACGGCCCCGAAACACCCCCGCCCCGCGGGGGTGTTTTCTTGCCCGAACGGCACTTGCCTTAGTGTCCAAAATACACACAATCAGGCGATGGCCCACTCGTACGAATACCCGCGCCCGGCTCTTACCGTTGATTGCGTCGTCTTCGGCCTCGACGACAGCGACCTGAAGCTGCTGCTGATCCGGCGGGGCCGTGAACCCTTCGCCGGGCAATGGGCCCTGCCCGGCGGATTCGTGCACCTGGACGAGACGCTCGACAATGCCGCGCGCCGCGAGTTGCACGAAGAGACGGGGCTGGCCAAGGTGTTTCTCGAGCAACTGTACACCTTCGGTGAGCTGGACCGCGACCCGCGCGAACGCGTGGTCACCGTCGCCTACTACGCGCTCGTGAACCTGGGCGAACACAAGGCCAAGGCCGCCACAGACGCCAGTGAGGCCGCCTGGTTCAGTCTAAGCAAGCTGCCCAAACTGGCCTTCGATCACGCCGAGATCGTGCGCGTGGCCAAGCAGCGCCTTCAGGGAAAAGTCCGCTACGTGCCGATCGGTTTTGAACTGCTGCCGCAGAAGTTCACGCTGACGCAGTTGCAGCGGATGTACGAAAAGATCCTCGGCCGCGAACTCGACAAGCGCAACTTCCGCAAGAAGGTGCTGGCGATGGGTGTGCTGCACGACACCGGCACAACACAAAAGGACGTAGCCCACCGCGCCGCCCGCCTGTACCAGTTCGACGAAGCCGCCTACAAGCGCATGGTAAAAGCCGGGATCAACTTCGAGTTGTAGCGGTCGCGGGCTGTTGCGACGCTGAAACCCTCGTACATTTATGGGTGGTGGTCCAGACAGTCGCCCGGCGCGAGCCGGGAGGAAAGTCCGGGCTCCACAGGGCAGGAGGGTTGCTAACTGCAACCGGGCACCTCTCAAAGGGGCGTCCAGGGACAGTGGCACAGAAAACGTACCGCCCGGCATGTGGGTCTGGTTGCAACGAGGGCCCGAAAACTCGTGCAACAGGATGCAGCCCGACAGCGGCTAGGACAGCGCCCAAGGGCCCGGGTAAGGGTGAAAAGGTGCGGTAAGAGCGCACCGTGCGTCTGGTGACAGGCGCTGCAAGCCAAACCCCCTCCGGAGCAAGGCCAAATAGGGACCGAAAAGGGCTAACGCCCGGCGAGGCTGCCCGCTTCGCCGCGAATGTGACGCGAGAGGTCCGGGTAGGCTGCTGGAGCTGCGGGGCAACCCGCCGCCTAGACGAATGACTGTCACCCGAAAGGGAGACAAGACCCGGCTTACAAGACCACCAAGACGGGGGGCCCGGGCGCCCCCCGCCACTCATTTGGGCGTGGCGGCGGACTTGCTGCTCTGCCCGGCCTTCCCCGTGCCGTTGCTACGGACGCAGGCCTGCAATCTGCTCGGTCAAGCGTTCCAGTTCTCGCGACAGGTCCTTTTTCATCTTCTCAAGGCGATCTGCGACTTTTTCGGAGTCACGTTTGATGTTGCCGCACCAGCCAGCCATGTCATCAATGTACTCGATCTGTCGCTGCACTCCGTGTACGGCCCGGTCTACTGCGTCCCAGTCCACTTCTGCGGCCGGGCCACTCTCGCCTCGCTCACGCACCACCAGGGCCCGAGCCAGTGTGACCGCCGCATCCAGACTCACATCACTGGAATCGGACTCCGGGTCCCACACCACGATGATGTCGTTGCCTTGACGCGTCAACGAGCGCGGAAACTCTGCCTGCATTCTTGCATTGTCGTGCAGGCTGGATGCCGCAAGCACGAACACGCCGACCTCGGCTCCACGATTCTTGCGTGCCTCGTCCAGCTCTGCCAGGGCCTTGGCACGGGTGTAGTTGTCGGCCCGCTTGCACTCGTACACGATCTTCGCTCCCGGCGCAGCTGATTCAGCCCCCAGCGTCTGCACGTGGTCGCCTACTTTGCTTCGAGGCACCAACCCCGTCGTTTCGCCCACGCTCTCAAACACTTCGTCGCTGTGAACTCGCTCGCGCAGGGCGTCGCCGACCATGGACTCGAAGTCGAAACCGCCGCTCGGGCTGACAGCGCGCTCCTTTTTAGCGCCGCGCAACTCGGACAGTACGTTGCCTACTTCGGTCTGGAACTTCGCCTGCCGCTCAACCATCTCCTCGATCTGCTTCTTGAGCTTGCCATGCAAGTTGCTTAGAGCGCTGCCGTCAGCATCCATGGACAGGTCCTTGCGGATCTGCTCCTGTGTATCGGCCAGGGCCCTCTTCATTACGCCCAGTGCGGTCTTGGGGTCGTCCGGGTTGAAGTTTGTCTCGATCTGCTTGACGAGGCGGCTCAGGGCGCCTTGCTCGTTGTCGAGGCTGAACTCGCCGAGCACTTTCTTGCTCTGTTCTTCCAAGCGCTCTTCAGCGATCCGCGCAATGGTCTCAACCAAACCTTTCTTGTTGGTCGGGTCCAAGTGCTTCATCAATGGGCTATTGTCACCCACGGCTGCGGCCAGTTCACGTGCAAGCAGGCTGCTGTCCCCTACCAGATGAGACTTCAGCAGGCGCGAAAGCTCACCATCTTCGTTGACCAGCTTGCCTACCCGATCTGCGAAGTGCCCGCTCTCGGGATCAAAGTACTTCTCAAGTTCGGATGTGAGTTCCTTGTCCAACTCGGAGGTATGCCTTTGCAGCTTCTTTTCCAGTTCCTTGAGGATCAGTTCGCCTTCTTTCTTCAGCATCTCCGCGTCGATCAGGCCGCCGGCCTGCCGCAAAGCCAGTACGCCCACGCGCAGGGCCGTCAGGGCATACTTTTCGCGCTCTGCGCCTTCACGCTGATTCAGCTCTGCCAGGACCTCAGGGTCCGTAACCTGCAACCTAAGCAGCAGGCCTGTTTCACTCATCGCAGTGCTTTCGCGGCGCAGGGCTGCAGAACTTGTCGGCGGCTTGTCCATGGTTTGCTCCGTTGTGTCTGTGCACTGCGTCCGGGCTCTTGCTTTCCGTTTCGCTTGCTGGCCCTTCTTGTTTTCGTGATTGGGCTTTGCTTTGACTGCTGATTCCCCTTTGGCCTACCTTACACTGTTCTCAGCTTAGCTTCCCTTGCGACTCTCCCCTTTGTGAGGCTGCTTTGCGATACGTCTTTGTTTGCCTGCTTGCTTTGCTTTGCCTTTGCCGCGGGCCTGTCTTGGCTGATGGCGAGGCTTCGCCTTCGCCTGCCTCTTTGCTGGATCGGTACCTTCACTTTCCTGATCAGCGTGAGGCTTTGCGGCCTCAGCTTTTGGCGCTTGGGGCTGACTCGCTTGCTGCCTTGATCCGCGATTATCCCCGCCCGCCTGTTCCGGCTGCTGGTGAGCACAAGTTTGAAACCGTTTGCCCTGATGGCTTCACGCGGCCTTACTGGGTTCGCATCCCCAAGGGTTATGACGGGGTTACGCCCGCGGTGCTTGTTGTCTGCCTGCATGGCGGCGTGATGGCTGCCCCTGTCGATTCCGGCGTGGCGATCATGCGCTGGTATGGCATCCATATCGACAGGCGCGAGAACCCTCGCCCGATCATCACCATGGCCGCCTCGGCCGACTGCTACGAAACCTGGATGAACGCCGCCTGGTGGCGCGATGCCGGCCGCGCGAACGTGTTGCACTTTGTGCGCGAGTGCAAGCTGCGTTTCCCAATCGACCCTGAGCGCGTTTTCGTGACGGGCTTCAGCGACGGCGGCAGCGGCAGCTTCAGCATGGCCTTCAATTCGCCCGATGTGTTCGCGGGCTATCTCCCCATGTGTGGCGACCCGCTGATCCCGATCACTGACGACATCATGCATGCCTGGTCCAACCTCAAAGGCGCGCAGATTCACGCGTTCAACGGCGCCAAGGACCCCATCTACCCGGGCAAAGAAATCGAGAAGATCTACAAAGAAGGCAACAAGGCCGGCGCGAGCATCGACTGGATCATCGATCTCGAGGCCACGCACGACTGGGGCGACCCGGACATCATCTTCCCGCGCAACCTGGCGCTGATCGACGCCTGGACGCGTCCAGCGGTGCCCGACGCCATCGACTGGACCGCCGACCGCGCCTCGCGCCGCGAATGGATCAGCATCGACGAAACCGGCGGCCTCAGCAAAGCCGCCAACAAGGCGAAGAAGCCCGCCCCGCGCGAAGGCGGCAGCTATCGCATCGACCTTGGCATCAAGGTGCCGATCACGCACCAGCCCCACGAAAAGCCGCTGGTCGGGCGCGTTGATCCGGGCTCGCTGGCGGAAACCATGGGCGTGAAGGCGGGCGACCTGGTCAAGAGTCTCAACGGGCAAGCCGTCGGCAGCTTCGCCGAAATCCGTATGCAGCTGGCGCAACTGCGCGCGGGCGACGAAGTCAAGCTGAACATCGAGCGCGACGGCGCGACACACAATCTCACGGGCACCATCACCCGCCCCGCCAAACGCACCGTCGGCCGCATCGAGGCCAAGCGCGCTGGCAGCGTCACGGTCGAGGTTCATGACGTCACGAAGTTCTCAATCTGGGTGTCGCCCGGCATGCTCGACGCCAAGGGCGAACTTACCGTGCGGCTGAACAACCAGACCGTCTTCGCGGGCAAGGTCGAAGCCGACGCCGCCGTGCTGCTGGACGAGTTTGTTCGCAGCGGCGAACGCGAGGGCCGCTACATCCACCGCATCCAGATCGACGTGAAGCAGCCGAAACGCCGCTGAGCAGTTGCCGAGTACTCAGATGCCCAGCTCAATGCGCTTGAGTTCGCGGATTTCGTCGCGCAGCAGGGCTGCCGTCTCGAAATCGAGGTTCTTGGCGGCCTCGAACATTTCCTTTTCCATCTGCGAAATCAGCTTGGGTGCTTCTTCCGGCGTCACTACGCGCTGCACGCCCACCGGTGTTTCGTGGCGCTCAGGGTAGCGGTCGGCGATCTTCTTCTTGCGGCCTTCCAGCGTGCCCGCTTTCTCGGCTGATTCGAGGGCACGGCGCGTCGCGAAATTGCGGCCGGTCTCAGTGACGCTGCCGCCTCGCCCGCGCCCGGGGTCTTTGACGGGTTTGCGGCCCTTCTTGTTCTTCTGGCCCGGCCACTCGTAATGGGTGATGGTGTGTTCTTCTTTGTCCACGGTGACGTAGTCGGCCTCGAAGATGCTTTCCAGCACGTCGTCAATCTTGCTGATGATGGTGCGCGGCGTGATGTTGTGCTGCTCGTTGTAAAGCTGCTGCAACCGGCGGCGGCGGTTAGTTTCGTCAATCGCGGTCTGCATGCTGTCGGTGGTCTTGTCGGCGTAAAACACCACACGGCCGTTCACGTTGCGGGCCGCGCGGCCGACCATCTGCACCAGGCTGCGGTGGCTGCGCAGGTATCCTTCGCGGTCGGCGTCAAGCACGCACAGCAGGCTGACTTCCGGCAGGTCCAGGCCTTCGCGCAACAGGTTGATGCCGACCAGAACGTCAAACTCGCCGCGCCGCAAATCACGCAGGATCTGACTGCGCTCGATGGTGTCGATGTCCGCGTGCAGGTAGCGCACCTTGAAATCCAGCGATGCCAGATAGTTCGTCAGCTCCTCGGCCATGCGCTTGGTCAGCGTACACACCAGCGCGCGCTCGCCCCGTGCGATCACCGGCCGCAGTTGCGCGATCACGTCGTCAACCTGGCCCTTGGCGGGCAGCACTTCGATCGGCGGGTCGATCAGCCCGGTCGGCCTCACGATCTGTTCCGCGACGTGGCCGAGGCTGTGTTCGAGCTCGTAGGGGCCGGGCGTTGCGCTGACGTAGATGGTCTGGCGCTTCACGGCCTCGAACTCTTCGAACTTGAGTGGCCGGTTGTCCATGGCGCTGGGCAGGCGGAAACCGAACTCGACCAGCGTTTCTTTGCGCGCGCGGTCGCCCTTGTACATGCCGCCGATCTGCGGCACGGTGACGTGGCTTTCATCCAGGAAGATCAGCGCGTTCTGCGGCAGGTAGTCCAGCAGCGTGGGCGGAGGGCTGCCGGGCGCGCGGTGTTCAAAGTGGCGCGAATAGTTCTCGATGCCCTTGCAGGTGCCAATTTCACGCAGCAGTTCCAGGTCATAGCGCGTGCGCTGCTCGATGCGCTGGGCCTCAAGCAGCTTGCCCTGCGTCTTGAACAGCTCAACCTGCGCCACGGCCTCGGCCTCGATGTTGGCCAGCGCCAGGTCCATCTTGTCCTGCGGCGTGACGTAGTGTGTGGCCGGGTAGATGGTCGTCTTTTCAAGCTGGCCCAGCACCTCGCCGGTCAGGGGGTCGATTTCCCAGATGCTGTCGAGATCGTCGCCGAAGAATTCGAAGCGGATGACCTTGTCTTCTTCGTAGACGGGAAACACGTCCAGCACATCGCCGCGCACGCGGTAGGTGCCGCGCTTGAGGTCAAAGTCGTTGCGGGTGTATGCGATTTCGACCAGCTTGCGCACGGCGTGTTTGCGCGACAGCGGCCGGCCTTTCTCGGCATACAGCAGAGCACCCGAGTAGGCCTCAGGCGAGCCCAGGCCGTAGATGCAGCTTACGCTGGCCACGATGATGACGTCCTGCCGGTCCAGCAGGCTGCGCGTAGCCGAGTGGCGCAGGCGGTCAATGCGCTCGTTGATGGCGCTGTCTTTTTCGATGAAGGTGTCGGTCTGGGGCACGTAGGCCTCAGGCTGGTAGTAGTCGTAGTAGCTGACGAAGTACTCGACGGCGTTCTCGGGAAACAGCTTTTTGAATTCGCTGAAAAGCTGGGCCGCAAGCGTCTTGTTGGGCGCCATGATCAGCGCCGGGCGATTGCTGCGCTCAATCACACTGGCCATGGTGAATGTCTTGCCACTGCCGGTGACGCCAAGCAGAGTCTGGTACCCGGCACCCTGCTGCAGGCCACGAAGCAGGCGATCAATGGCCGCCGGCTGATCGCCCGAGGGCTTGTTATCGGAAACCAGTTTGAAGGCCTTACCAGGCATCCGCGCAGCATACCAACCGAAGCGACACGGGCGACGTGGCGGTGATTCGTGTTGGCGGAGTGGTCCTGGACGGCCGGAAGGTGCCCGCGACACTCGCCTGCCGCCGGATGTCGCGCGTGGGGCCAAAGTCTTTGCGCCCTGCGCGTTGATTCTGCATCATCTGCGGCCGGCCTGGCCCACTGGTTTCACATGAACTTCCTTGCCCATCTATTGCTCGCTGACGGCGATGACCAGCGGCTGGTTGGCGGCCTGGCTGGCGACTTTGTTCGTGGGGTTGACCTGTCAAGTCTGCCGTCCGGCGTGCAGCGCGGGATTGCACTGCATCGCGCCGTGGACCGGTTCACCGATGCGCACCCGCTGTTTGCCCGCAGCCGCGCGCGCCTTCCTGAATCCATGCGCCACTGGCGCGGTGTGCTGGTAGACGTGTTCTATGACCACATGCTGGCCCGCGATTTTGAACGCCACGCCGCCGTGCGGCTGCGCGAGTTTGCCGACCGCGTTTACGGGCTGCTGGATGCGCACCCTGACTGGCTGCCGCCCCGCCTGCAACGTGCCGCGCCGGTGATGATCGAGCACGACTGGCTGTGCGCCTACGCCCACCCCCAGGGCATTGCCGAGATTCTGGGGCGCATGGGGGCCCGCACCCGCCGCGACTCGCCACTGGCCCATGCGGCCGCACTGCTGCCCGAACTCGCGCCCGGCCTGGCGCAGGATTTTGCGGCCTTTTTCCCGCAGGTGCGCGAGCATGCGGCCGGCCTGTGAAACCCCGGCATTTGTTCGCCCGACGCTCCTGCGCGTGGTAGCCTTAACACTGTTCGGAACCGGCACGGAAACCCTGATCGCGAGGGCACCATGCGTATCCTGTACGACCGGCAGACCAACTGCGCCTACCTGCAGCTCACCGACGACGGGGGCGACAGCAAGTCGCGCACCCACGCCTGCGACCCGCTGGGCGTCAATGGCGAGATCAACCTCGACTTCGGCCCCGGCGGCGAGCTGATCGGCGTCGAAATCCAGGACGCGCGCCGCCTGCTGCCCGCCAACCTGCTTGCCCAGGCCGAGCGCAAACGCATCAGCCAGCGCCTGGCCGCACCGGAAGTGCCGCCGCCGGAGGCTTAAGCGCGGCTATCCAGCCACAAAACAACACGCCCCGCAGTGCGGGGCGTGCGTCATTATGGCGCTGATTGCGCAAGTTTACTTGCGGTTGGCCAGGGCCGGCGGCAGGAAAACCCGGTCGCCTTCCTTGATGCCCTTTTCCGAGAACCAGTTTTCTTTCATTTCGATCGCGTACTTGGCGGGGGCCCCGGCTTCGTAGTGGTCGAGTTCGCCATCGGTGGTGCCCGGCGCGGGGGCCTTCATGACGTTGTGGATCTTCACGATCACGCCCTTGGCGTCCACGAAGGCGATCGAAAGGTTCATGCGACAGTTCTTCATCCAGTACGACAGGTCTTCGATCTCTTCATTGTAGATGAAAAGCATGCCGTGGTTTTCGCGCAGGCTTTCGCGGTACATCAAGCCCCGGCGCTGCTCGGCGGGGGTTATCGCCAGTTCCACGCGCGCGCGGCCCTTGGCGCTGTTGTCGGTGCCGGGCCAGCGGTCCGTCACCACGTCGGCCTGCTTGGCGTTGTAGAACACCACGGCCGGCAGGCTCGGGCGCAGGTCGCGCAGGATGTACGGGAACTTCAGCTCAGCACTCGATTCAAACCCGGCCGGCAGCAGCAGCACAAAGCGCGACTTGGCCGCACCCTCCACCTTGCCGCCCGTTCCCACGACCTTGCGGCCAACGCTGTACTTGCCGCCATCGGCATCAATGAACCACAGGTTGGCGCCCGCAGGCGCGGTCACTTCGACTTGCGACGGATCGTCCCAAGCCAGCACGACGGCCTTGTCGGATTCCAGGGCTGCGGCCGTGGCGAGTGCACCGTTGCGGGTGTCGTCGGTGACAGCCAGGCGCGCATCCAGAACCTTGTCGCCGAACTTGAGCTCGAACTTGTTGTAATCCGGCGCGATCGACTGGTACACGTCCACGCCCGCGACGGTCACCGGCGAGCGGCGGTCAATCTTGTTCTTGGTGAAGAAATCGCTGCCCTTCCACACGGCCAGGTATGCGGCCTCAGTGGGGCTGTAGTACACGGGGCGGTCGAGGTCGCTGCTGCCGGTGTCTTCGATGCCTTCGTAGATGGCCGAAACCACGGTGCTGCGCTGGTAGCCGCTGCCCACGCGTTCAATGAAGCAGGCGCAAACCTTGCCTTTGACTTCCTTCAGCCAGAATTCGTGGTAGCCGCCGCTGTAGGGCACCAGCACGCCTTGGCCTTCGGCCAGATCATCGCGGTCTTTCATGAAGCGCGCGACGTCTTCGGCCTTCTCAAGCACCCGCAGCTGCACGGAAGGTGCGTCTTCGGGTTTGTCTTCAGGGCGCTGGTTGCGCAGGAAGAACAGCTGGGCGAATTCGCCCTCGGCCTTGGCGGCTTTTTCGATCAGGTTGGGCTCCGTTTTCACTTCGCTGCCGGCGGACAGGCTGAGGTCCTTGGCGACACCCTGGCGGAACTGCAGCACCAGGCGCGCCCCCTTGGCCGCAAAGGCACGCGGGAAAGTGGCCTGCGAAAACGCGGGCACGCTTTCGACCTTCAGTACCTTGGCTGAGCCGTCGACGAACACCAGGTCAATCGGGTCCGACACGTTATTCAGCTTGATCTCGATTTCGTCTTCCTGCGACGGGTACAGGTACGCGATGGCCTGGTCCGGCTTGATCGCCAGACCATTCAACGCGCGGCGACGGTGCATTTCATTGGCGGCGAAGTAGGCCGAAAAGTCCTTGCCGTTCACCTTCAGGGCCTCGGTCTTTTCGATAAAGGGCCAGCTCAGGGGCTCAACGGGCTCTGTGTCAGGGCCGCAGGCCGCCAGCAGGAACAGCGGGGCCGCCAGCGCCAGCAGCAGGCTTGATTTCAGGACTCGCATCAGGACATCTCCAAAGGCCAACGCCCCGGTATCGGGCGGGGAGGCAGGATAGGCACCCACCCCCCAAGCGGCAAGTAGGAGCGGACCAAGGCCGGCCCAGTGCGTGTGGGGCAGCCGGCAGCGTGACTCTCGCGAGGCCACCGCGCCTATCGGCCGAAGCGGATGATGCCGCGCACGTGCAGGTGGTCCGGCGCGAAGCGGGTTTCCAGCGCCATGTCGCGGAAGAAGCGCAGGCCGTTCAGGTCGGACTGCAGCTCGGATTCATACCGGTTGCCTTCTTCCATGCAGGTGCGCAGCCAGGCGGCCTTGCGGTCGTTGTACTCGCGCGAGACGCGTTCATCGCGCAGGTGCTCAGGGTTCGTAGGGTTCAGCCCCAGCGCGGTCACGATTTCGCGGCGGACTTCGCCCGGGTCGCGGCCGTCGATCAGGCCGGTGTTGAATTTGTTGTCGCGCAGCACTTTGAAAAGCTGCGGGCTCAGTGCGTAATCGACGAAGTTGTCGAAGTTGACGTGGATCGTCGCGCTGGAAACGCCGCGCAGGTAGTTCCAGGCGCTGCCGGGCGCGTCGGCCAGCGGCTGCTCAAGCCCCTGTTGCGCGCGCACGCTGAAAGCCAACAGGCTTTCCGAATTGCACAGCACCAGCCATTCCCCGATCAGCGCCGCGCGGATGCTCAGGTTCAGGCGCTTCACGAAGTTGTCTTCTTCGCGCGGGTCGTGAAAGCCCCACACGCGGGCGCCGGCCACGTTCATCTCGACGACACTTACGATGCCGGGGCGCGGTGCTTCACCGTCTTCGGGCTTGCGCGCGCGGCCGCGCTGGGCGGCCAGGTACTCTTCCAGCAGCGCCTGCGGGGCAGACGCGCTGGCACCGGGCACCCGGAAGCCCAGCCAGAAGGCCGGCAGCGGGAAGTCAGTACCCGAGATCGGGATGCTGGCACCGGGGGCGTAGCGGCGGGGCGCGGCCGCGAATACGAACTCTTCGCAGGGCTTTGGTGTGGCCGCCTTCATGCTGTCGCCGCGCAACGCCACGATGAAATCGCCCACGAGGCTAGAGCGCGCGGAGTCGTCGAAGACTTGCGTGTAAAGCACTTCCAGCGGCTGCCGGTACGAAACCTGGAACAGCAGGTCCGTGGGCAGCAAGCCAAGCTGCGTGGACTGCGCCGGCGGCTGCTGCCAGGTCGCGGCCAGGTGCTTGAACTCGTCGCGCTTGAGGCGTTCCGGGTCCGCCAGCAGATACTGGTCAAATGTGGGCAGCGCGGCATCGGAGAGGTCCAGGCCGTAGTACGCGGCCGTGAAGGGCCGGGTATCCAGGTCGGCGCGTACCATGCGATCTACGGGCGTGAAGATGTCCGGGTAGATCGAGACCACACTGACCGGCAGCGAGTTGAACGAGTCCACGGGGCTGACCATCTCGCCGTCGACGTCTTTCTCGGGCAAGCGTTCGCGCATGCGGTCCAGATCAAGCCAGATCTGCACGGCGTGACGCTGCCGTGCCTCAAGTTCGACCAGCTTCTGGGTGCGGATGTAGCGCTCGTCGGCGTAGATGCCCTTTTCGCCGCTGCCGTGCAGGCGGATTGATTCGTTCAGCAGCCGCGCGCTGTTGCCGGCCACCAGCACGTCATCCAGCAGCGTAACGTACAAAGTGGAAGGCGCGGGTTTGCCGGGGGTGGCGGCCGGCGTGATGGTCAGGATGCCGCCCTCGTAATCAAGCGTCGGCTGATTGGCGCCCTCCGGAAAGAAGGCCTGGGCGATGTCCAGGAACTGCCAGCGGAAGCGCAGCCCGCGACCCACGCGCAGCAGGGCCACGTATTCGGTGGGGCGTTCCGCCGCCTCCGAGCCGGCGTCGCTGCAGAAAATCAGCTCGCCGCCGAGTACGTCTTCGAACAAGGTGCCGCCGGCCTGCTCAACGCCTTTGCGGGCGTCGGCGACGGCGGGGTTCAGCTTCTGTTCGCGCAGTTGGTCGAGGGGGCCGATTGACTTGCCCAGGCCGTCGCGCCACCAGCCCGCGTTGGCGAGGTTGCCGGCGGAAGGCTCATTGGCCAGGGCATCCAGAAAGGCTTCGATCTGGAGTTTGCGGGCGGGCACGTTGTCGATCACGACGACCATGGTGACGCCCGTGGGTGCCAGGTCGGAAAGTTCACCTTCGTACTCAGAGCCCGATGCAACCCAGCGCGCGCCCACGAACGCCAGCCCGGCGATCACGAAGCAACCCGCGCCAAGGCCGCCCCACTTGGCAAGACGCTTCCAGTTTTCGCGCAGCCATTTCATGCAATCATCCTAACTGAATGAAACGCCTGATGCCGCCCCAAGGTCAGTCAAATTGGCCCAATCAGGCTCTCGAGCACGTCCAGCACCGGCAGGTTGGGCTCAAGGAACTGCAGCTCACGTATCTCGGGCACCGTCAGCCAGCGGTGTTCCAGTGCGTGTTCACCGGGCATGGCACCGGGCAAAGGCTCGCCCAGCAGAAAGTGCAGCGAGATGCTGCGGCCGGGATACTCAACCTGACGTGTTTGCAGCAGGGTCAGCGGGCCGCACTCGATGCCGATTTCTTCCTTTAGTTCGCGGCGGGCACAGGCTTCGATGGTTTCGCCGGGGTCGAGCTTTCCGCCCGGCCACTCCCACCATCCGCCCATGTAGGTGCCTTCGGGGCGCTTGTTGACCAGCACCCGGGGGCCTATGTGAAGGATGACGACGGCGACTTCCATAGGGTTGGGGCTCAGTGCTCGGTGCTCAGTGCTCGGTGCTCAGTGCTCGGTGTTCAGTGCTTCGTGCTTCGAGTTTCGGGGACTTGGGTTTGGTGTATGGTGAGTAGGGTACGGGGGTTGGGGCAGTTGCCGTTCTCAACCCTCGACTCTCGACAAACTCAACCATCAACAATCGACCATCAACGATCAACCAAATTCACACCCACTCTTGCAGAGTTTCGATGATCTGGTCGCGTAGGTCGTCTTCTACTTCGTACTTCTGCGCCCGGGCCAGCGGGCCGCGTCCCAATTCGCGCGGATACTGCCGCAGCGCCCAGTACACGCATTCGCGCAAGCCGCGGTCGTCGTCGTGTGCGGCCTGTTCCAGTGACGCGATCAGGCTGGGGTCGCGCAGGTTGCCGGCGATGACGGCCGCATTGCGGCGCAGTCGATCTACGCCGACGCGGACCAGCGGCGTGCCGTCGATGCGCTTGCGAAGCTGGTCAGGCTTGCCGGTCAAGATGCGCGAAAGGGTCAGTCCGGCGAAATCGGGCGTGAGTTCCGGCGAGGCTTTGGGGGCCTTGCTGTTCCAGGGGCAGACTTCGTTGCAGATGTCGCAGCCCACGAGCCATTGGCCCATCGGCTCACGCAGTGGTTCCGGGACAGCCCCCTCGTGCTCAATGTTCAGATAGCTGATGCAGCGCCGCGCATCCAGCTGGTACGGCGCGGGGAAGGCCTTGGTCGGGCAGGCGTCAAGGCAACGCGTGCAGGTGCCGCAGTGATCGGTGACCGGCGTGTCGGGCTCGACCTCCAGGCTGGTGACGACCAGCGCCAGCAGCGTCCAGCTTCCGCGCGCGGGGTCAATCAGCATCGTATTCTTGCCTACCCAGCCCAGCCCGGCCTGCTGCGCCAGCGCGCGCTCAAGAAACGGGCCGGTGTCCTGGTACCACAGCGCCTTGGTGCCGGGGCCGAAGCTGGCCTTGATCGACTTTTCCAGTGCCAGCAGCGGCGCCTCGTACACTCCGTGGTAGTCACGGCCGCGGGCGTAGCGTGCGATCATCGGGATCACTGACTTGTCGGGCAGGCGCGGCAAGTCGGCCGGGTAGTCAATGCTCAGCATCAGGTACGACTGCGCCCACGGATAGCGCGTACGAATGTCGGCGCGCCACTCCGGGTTGCGCGCAAGCCAGTCCATGGTGCCGTGTCGACCCTGGGCAAGGTACTCGGCCAGCATTGGCGCAGTCGCGGGCGGGTCAGCACGACAGAAGCCCACGCGCGCAAAGCCCTGCGCTTTGGCCAACTTGCGAAGTGTGTCATTCACGCCCATGGCCGCAGTCTGACGCCAAGCTGGTGGCGGTCAACGGCACAAGGCCTGCACACCGCGGCCAAAACCACAAATCACGACCACCGGGCGTGGTGCGGCCGCCTGTGCGAAATCGACCGGAAACGGCCGCATTGACTGCCCTGCCGACCGGTTGGCAACGTACAACGTGGACCTCCGGATTCGCATTCAAGGGGCATGACCATGGCCCGGTTCAGCACGCTTTGGCTGGCGCTTGTGACAGTCTGCGGTGGCGCGCTTTTCGCGCTGCCCGTTGAGTTGCCCAACGGCGACTTCAGCAAACCCAAAACCGGTGAGCGCGCCGAATTCAAGCCCGAAGGATTTGAGCAGGTGCGCGGCAACGCCGCCGGCGTGCGCTGCTGGCACAGCAATGCACCGCGCGGGCAGGGGTTGCTGCTGGCGTCGGGTGCGACGGTGTCGCTTGCATGGACAGTTCCGGCCGCACCGGAGACCAAGCTGGCTGCCGAAGGCTGGTATCTCGCGTTTGCCGTAGACGCGCTGGGCGTGGACGGTGATTACGCGGGCAAACTGACCCTTACAATCCTTGAGCCGGGCAAGAAGCCGAAGCAGCTGGCGCAGGGCAGCATGGACGTGAAAGCTGCCGTATCCAAAGAGCCGACCATGGTCCGCGTCTGGGCGCGTCTGTCACAGGCTGATTGCGCGCGTCTTGCCGGCAAGCCGGTGTCGATCGAACTAGCGGCCGAAAGCGGCAACGTCGTGCTGGATGATCTGCGTTGCGAACGCTTCCACATCGCGCCGACGCGCGAACTGCTGGGCAAGGCCAACGGAGTGCTGGGCCCGGACCTGCTGCAGAACGGCCCGCTGGGCCTGGTTGCACTGACCGAGCACCTGCACGCCGGGCTGAGTGTGATTGAGGCGCGTGTCGACAGCGCGTGCGCCAAGGCCGGCTTGAAAGCCGGCGATCTGATTGTCGCCGTGGACGGCCTGCCGTTCGACCGCGCCAGCGTCGATGCCGGTGCGGATTGGTTCGAGCGCAGCCATGAGGCCGTGCTCGGCCGCGCCACCCTGGCCGCCATGGAAGAGAAGGCCCGCAAGGGCACGTTGCTGCTGACGGTGCTGCGCGCGGACGGCCTCAAGGAACTGAAGTTGCGCCCCGAGCTTCCCGCGCTGCCCGGCAAGGACATGCCGCTCGATGACAAGGCCGCGGGCCTGATGCACGCCGACATGCTTTCCTGGATCGAAGACGCCCAGAAAGGCGACGGCTTCTGGCCCGGCACCCACGGCGTCAACACGCCGATTGCGGCGCTGGCGCTGCTGGGCACACGCGACCGCAAGTATCGCAAGCAGATTGATGCGGCCGTGACCGCCATGCTGCGCGAGAACCCGGACCCGACCAAGATGACGGGGCTCGCGTACTGGACGCTGGCCTTCCAGGGCATGCTGTTCTGCGAGTACCACCTGGCGACGGGCGACCAGCGCACGCTGGATTGGATCAAGGCGGCAATCGAGTGGCTGCCAACCACCACGCACAAGTGCGCCTGGGGCATGCCCGCCTTTGGACACGGGCCGGACGGGCTGCCCTACGAAGACAAAGCGCTGATGGCACCCTGCGCGCACCTGCTGGTGTTTGAGGCCCTGGCCCTGCGCTGCGACGTGAAATCCAAGGTGTGGGAACACATCGAACCCTACGTCACGCACAGCTGGTCAGACCCCAAAGACGGCGGGCACGGCGGCATGGGCTACAACGCCTCGTACAAAGATGAAGACGAGTACTGGTCTCGCACCGGCCTGACCGCACTGGCCCTTCACTTGCGCGACGACAGGCTCGCCATGCGCACGGCCATGACCGCGTTCATGGCCAAGCGCCACCAATGGATGCTGAACAGCCACGCCTACGGTGAACCTGGGGCCGCACTGGGCCTGCTGGCGCTTGGTGTTGCTGCACCGGACCTGTTCAAGGATGTGATGAAAGAGTGGCGCTGGCGTTTTGCGGCCTCATGGGAGCCCGGCTTTGGCCTGCGCTACAGCACGCCGCACATGGGTTCGCCGTACATGGGCGAAGAAGAGATCATCAACCCCGCCTACGCGCTGCTGTGGAGCCTATCGAACAAGGGGCTGGTCATGTCGGGCGGCAAGGCCAAGCGCTGGCTGGCGGATGCGACACCGGGATCGGCAGCACCCCGGGCGCCACGCCTGCCGCGCCGCGACCAGCCGGCGGCGCCGGGCGGTATTGCCTGCGGCGTATTGTCGGGACCACGGCACTTTGGCCGGGCCGCTGCCGCACAGTAACGCGAGTCACCGTGCACAGTTTCGGGCCCATGAATCCACCCGGTCACAGCCAACTTGCATCCATTTCGGCCGAGGTTAGATTGCGCGCCGACCGGAGCCGGTATGTTCCTTGCAGAAGCATTGACTGATCACCACCCGCTTGAGTTCGCGTTCAACGCGCTGAAGGTTTCGATCGCGTTTTTCGTGATCATGCAGGTCATCCCCGTGATGATCTGGCTTGAACGCAAGATGGCGGCCTGGATCCAGCTTCGCGACGGTCCCAGCAAGGTCGGCGTCCCCAACTGGAAGATCTTCGGCCCGCTCAAGGGCTGGGGCATGTTCGGGCTGCTGCAGCCGCTGGCCGACATCCTGAAGCTGTTGATGAAAGAGGACATGGTGCCGCGGCGCGCCAGCAAGGTGCTGTTTTTCATCGCGCCGGCGCTGGTGTTTGTGCCGATCGCGATTGCCTTTGCGGTGGTGCCCTTTGGCTACGGCTTCACATACATTCTGGAAGACGGCAGCAGCTTTCTGGTGCGCTACCAGATTGTCGATTTCGGCGTAGGCGCGCTGTTTGCGCTGGCGGTCATGAGCCTGGCAGTCCACGGCCTGAGCCTTGGCGCCTGGGCCAGCAACAACAAGTACAGCATGATGGGCGGCGTTCGCGCATCGGCCCAGTTGATCAGCTACGAAGCGGCCATGTTCATGGCGATTCTGGCCGTGGTCATGTACTACGGCACCCTGCGCATGGACGAAATGGTCCTGTACCAGGCCCAGAACCACGAAAACCTGTTCAGCTTCCTGCAGTGGGGCATGTTCCGGCAGCCGCTGGCATTCATCATCTTCGTGGTGTGCATGTACGCCGAAAGCAATCGCCTGCCCTTTGACTTCCCGGAAGCTGAGGCCGAACTGGTCGGCGGCTACCACACCGAGTTCGCGAGCATGAAGTTCGGCATGCTGTTCCTGGGTGAATACTACGGCATGATCATCCAGGCCTGCATCGTGGTCACGCTGTTCCTGGGCGGCTGGACGCTGCCGGGCATTGACCCCACGGCCGACACCTTCCTGGCAAGCCTGGCCGGCCCGCTGATCTTCTGCGGCAAGGTGGCGATCTTCCTGTGGCTGTACATCCAGGTGCGCTGGACGCTGCCGCGCTTCCGCTTTGACCAGCTGATGAATCTGGGCTGGAAGAAGCTGATCCCGCTGGCACTGGTCAACCTGGTGATCACCGCGCTGGTGCTGAACCTGGTGTGGCGCTAAACGGCCGGTCTACGGTCAACGGTTCACAGTCTACGGTTACTGCAGACAGCCGCAGTTACCGTGAACTGTAGACCGTCAACTGTAAACCCCAGTCCGCAACCTGAAGCTCGTACCCATCCAGTCAGACCATTGACTATCAACACGCATCCCCATGCCTCTGCCCGGCGACATAAACCTTACTACTTCGGTCGCCGTCTGGCGTCGCAACCTGACTGAGTACTCGCACACCTGGAAGACCAACATCCTGCCCAACTTCTTTGACCCGGTGCTGTACCTGCTGGGGATGGGCCTTGGACTTGGCATGTTTGTCGGCCGCGGGGTGGGCGGGTACTCGTACATCGAATTCATCGCGCCCGGGCTGATGGCCGCCAGCGCGATGCAGGGTGCCAGCTTTGAGGCCACCTACAACGTCTTCGTAAAGATGAACTTCGCCAAGCTGTACGACGCCTACCTGGCCACACCGGCGCAGGTGCAGGACATCGCGTTCGGCGAGCTGTTGTGGGCAGTCTCGCGCGGGATGATTTACGGCATGGCGTTCATGATCGTGCTGGCCGGGTTCACGCTGTTCGGCCATCGCATCCTGATCAGCCCGTTCGTGGCGCTGGTGCCGGTGGTGATGGCGCTTACCGCGACGATGTTCGCGCTGATCGGCTTCACGTTCACGGCCAGTATCCGCAGCATCAACTACTACGGCTTCTACTACACACTGTGGCTGACGCCGCTCTTCCTGTTCAGCGGCATTTTCTTTCCGCTGGATGCGCCGCACATCGCCGGCGGCCATGGCGAGACCATTGCCTGGTTCACGCCGTTGTTTCACGCGGTGCGGCTGATGCGAGCGCTGGCGCAAGGCCCGCTGGACCTGAGCCACCTCGGCAGTGCCATCTGGATGCTGACCGTGATCGCCGTGCTGCTGTGGGTAGTGCCCCGGCGCATGCGCGCCCGCATGGTGCGGTGAGATTGGAGTTTGGAGGCTGGAGTTTGGAGGCCGGAGCTTGCGGTTACCCCCGCCCCCGAACTCCAAGCTCCCGCCACCCCGCCGCTTTGCTATGATTCCTGTCCCTGAAATGGGCGTTCCCCGCGCCCTGTCTGCATTGGGACCTTGCCATGAAACTCGAATGCCTGTTCGTGCCCTGCCTGCTTGCGTGCGTGTTCACATTCGCGGCCTGCGGTGACGACGAAAGTGGCGGCGGCGATGACGGCGGCGCGGGTGGCACCACCCCCACCGTGATCGACACCCGCGGCGGCAGCGCCGGCGACCTTGTCGGCCGCAGCGGCGGCGACGGCGGCGACATCAGCATCAACGTAAGCGCCGGGCGCCTGCTGCCCGACGACGGACGCGCACGTCCTGCCACCACAACCAATCTGTTGACCAGCGGCGTGATGGCCGACGGCGAAGTCACCTACGCCGAACTGATCACACTGTCCACGCCGGTAATCGCAGCCGGTGTGGCCGACTTCACCCTGTCCGGCATTGAGTTGTTCCTGCCGGGCAATATGGACCTGGACCTGTCCGACGCGCCCTTCACGGGCGTGAACCCGGCCACCGACGTGGAACACATCCGCATTTTCAGTGACAGCGTGATCCGCCTCGATGGCGACGTGATGCTTTCGCGCGTGGGACCTGATTCGCTGCACTTCACGCTGCAAACCAGCCACGCGGACGGCATCAGCATTGACGGCCGCATCGATGCGTCGGCGGCGCTGACCCGCGACGCGGGCGACATCAGCATCGCGGCCACGAGCGGCCCGCTGCTGGCGTGCGGGCGCATTCTGGCCCTGGGCGGCAACGCGACCACGACGCTGGATGCCGGCGACGGCGGCGACGTTGCGCTGGCCAGCGGCCTGGGCGACCTGCTGCTCGCTGCGGGGCTGCTGCGCGCGCTGGGCGGCGCCGGCGAACTGGCGGCCGGCGATGGCGGCAGTGTTGCGTTCAACGTGGCGGGCAGCGGCGCGGGCAGTTTCGCGTGGGCCGTGTACACCAGCGGCGGCGTGGGGCAGACCGGCGCCGGTGGTGATGGCGGCGACATCAGCTTCGCAGGCGGCAGCCCCACCAGCCTCAGCGGGCGCTTCTTTGCGGAAGGCGGCGACTCGACTTCCGGCCCCGGTGGCGATGCGGGCACGGTAACTCTCAGTGCACCGGCGTTCTCGGGCCTGCTGGTGGTGCAGGCATGGGGCGGTGACTCCGCCACGGGCCAGGGCGGCGGCGGCGCGCAGGTCGTTGCCGATGCGTTTGACTTCACCGATTTCGCCACGGACATCGACGTGCATGGCGGCGACGGACTCGACGGCGGACAGGGCGGCGAGGGCCGGCTGGTCGTGGCCGGTGTGGCCGTAAACGTGCGCCACGTCGTGAACGCGCAGGGCGGCCGCGGCAACGACGACGGCGGTTTGGGCGGCTTGGCGCGGATCTGGGCCGACGGCATCGGCGTCATTCTGCTGGACGTGTGGCTGGATGGCGACGCGCGCGGCGGCAACGGCGGCAACACAGCCGGCGACTTGGGCGGCAGCGGCGGCTCGGTGCTGGTGGAAGACCAGGGCTCGGCCGGTTTCGCGGCGCTGGGGCTGGCGATCCACGGCCTCGCGGGCGGCGGCAACGGCGCAAGCGGCGGCACCGGCGGCGGCCTGGGCATCACCGGCGGCGACGGCAGCCTGCTGTGCGAAGTCACGGGCAACGTCAACGGTGGCGCCAGCAGTGCCGGCGTGGGCGGGTTTGCGGGCAACGTGATCATCGACAACGACACCGGCAGCATTGAACTGCGGCTTTCGGCGGCGGCTGTCGGCGGCGCCGGAACCGGCGGCAACGGCGGCGATGCAGGTGCGCTCGATGTCGCGGCCGACGATTCGCTCTGGATCACGGGCGTATTCACTGCCATCGGCGGCGCTTCGGACAGCACGGGCGGCTTCGGCGGCAATGCCACTTTGCTCGCGGGCAGCGCCGGGATGCACATGGCGGTGCTGGCGCTGGACATGCGCGGCGGCAACGGCGCGGTCGGCGGTGCCTCAGGCGGCGTGTTGTGCTCCAGCGACGGTGCCATGGTCATGGACGGCGGCCGGCTGGATGCCAGCGGCGGCACGGCCGGCAGCGGTACCGGCGGCAGCGGCGGCACAATCATTCTTGCCACCAATGACAGCAGTTTGCTTGTGGCCGGTGCGCTGCGCGCATTGGGCGGACAGGGGACAACGCAAGGCGGCGCGGGCGGGCTGATCCGCCTGGCAACGGAGGGCGCGATCACGGCCGGCGCGGGCAACCTGACGGTGCACCAGACCGCGACGCTGGTCGCCAATGGCGGGCTTTCGGTGTCGGGCGGTGTTGGCGGAACCGGCGGCACGATCCAGTTGTGGGCGGGCTCGCTGGGCGCTTCGCCGGGCGGTCACATCACCATGGCGGGCAGTCTGAACGCGCTCGGCGGTGGCGGCTCAACCGGCGGTAACGGCGGCAGCGCCGAGGTGGCCACGGACGACGCAACCTGCGAAGTCACCGGCAGCATCATCGTCAACGGCGCGGCCAGCGGTGACGGCGGCAGCATCGAGGTCGGTGACGTCGTCGAAGGCGTGCCCGGCACCATCGTGCTGGGGGCCACCGCGCGGCTGCTGGCCGACGGTTCAGGCACCGGCCTCGCGGGAACGATTGACGTGGACGCCGTGGGTGCCGGCCCGGCCAACCCGAACCTGCTGGTGCAGGCCGGGGCAGTAATATCCACCGACGACGGCAACGGCACCGACCAGTCGGCCACCAATATCACGCTGGACTGAACCCGGTGGGCACAAACCAGCCTGTACTGTGTATGTTGACGCCATGGCTGAAACTCGACCCTTAGCGCTGGTGCTGCCGGCCGCTTCTTTTGTGGAACTGCCCGGTGCCGACGCGCTGCGTGAGGCCGCGCGGGCCGACCTGCACGAGTTACTGGCGATGCTTGAGTTGCGGGTCCGCGACGGGGCTGAGCTTCGCGCCGCGCTCGCCGATGTGAAGGCACCGCTGCTGCTGACCTTTGCGAACGTGCCGGCCATGCCCGCGGCAGCCGTGGAGGGTGCCCTGGAGGCGCTGTCCGAGTTTGACGTCGTGCTGGGCCCCTGCGCCGATGGCGGCATTTACCTGCTGGGCCTGGCGGTGTCGCTGGACGAACCCGAGGCCAAACAGCTTGCCGAACTGCTGGCATCAAAACAGCCGCTGGCCGGGCTGGCGACCCTGCTGGAACAGCTTGAACTGGAAACCGCGATGCTGCCACCCTGGTTTCGCCTGGCTGACAAAGCCGACGTTTCCTTTGCGCGCAGCCTTGCAGGACTTAGCCTGTTGAGTGAAGGCGGCGAAGACGAGTTTCTGGCCGACCGCCTTCGGCTTTGGCTTGAGAAGAACACCTGAATCACGCCTGACACCGGCCACCCGGAGCATCATGCGCGCGAAGCACATTACACTGGTCATCCTGCTGCTGCTGCTGGCCCACAATGTGGCCAATGCTCAGCGCGTGGTGCGCATCGTCGGCGGCCGCGTGGTTGAGGAAGAACCCGCCAAGGCAGCGCCGGCAATTGACCCCAACGCCGTGGCCGCAATTGAACCCACGCCCGAAGAACGCGAATCGCTGCTGGGGCTGATCGAAGAACTTGGCGCGGGCAGCATCGCGCGGCGCGAACGCGCGATGTCGGAGATCGCGTCTTTCGAGGCCAAAGCCCTGCGCGCGATCCGCGACGCCAAAGAGCACGACAACGACGAAATCGCCTGGCGCTGCGCGCTGCTGGAAGAAGTCATCCTCAGCGGCCAGGGCGAGCTGTTTCTTGCCGCGCGCCGCATGAACATGACGATCACTGAGCTGAACGGGCACCTGCAGAACGCCGACGTGTCGCCGCTGCTGAGCCTGCTGCGCGCGCGCGGCCAGCCCGGCATGGTGGCGCTGTGGTCGAACGTGCTGGGGCGGCTGGCATCGCGCACCGAAATCTTCCCGGCGGCCCGCATCTGCCGTGAAGTGGAAGGCGTCGCCGGGTATGGCAGCGCCTTGCTGCGCGCCACGGCCAGCCCGCAGTTCGCGGAAATGCCGTTTCTGCTGCTGACGCTGGTACTGGTGTTGCCGCCGGCTGAGGCGCGAGACACGGTCGAAATCCTGGCCCGGGCGCACCTGGCCCTGCGCGGCCAAAGCTCGCAGGAGTTTGTCGCGCGGGCCTGCATCGGACTGCGCGGTGTGTTCACGCCCGCGGACTGCCTTGCCGCCACGGTCGGCCGCCCGGAGGCAGACCGCCGCGCGCCCGCCGACGCCGCAGCCGCGCGCGAACTGGCAGACCTGCGCACGGCCATCGCGCTGGCGATGGTCGAGACCGCCGACGCCCAAGCACTGGCACGGGCCCAGGTGCCGCCGCTGCTGGCAATGTCACCGCTGGTACTGGACGCGTGGCTGTCGCTGCTGGCGCGGTCGGGCCAGGGCGCGCGCATTGAGTCGGCAATGATTGAACTGATCGGCGGCAACGCCGATTCGCGGCGCGTAAGTCTGGCCGCGGCATCCATGGCTCGCGGGGCCGACATCACGACACTGGCCGGCTTCTTTGCCGACCTGCCGCCCCATGCTCGGCTGGCCATGCTGGACGCATGGTGGCTGAACCCGCGCCAGCCCGAAGTGCTGCAACCATTTTTGGTAACGCTGCTGGATGACCCGCTGCACGGCATTCGTGCCGCTGCTGCCCGCGTGCTTTCGCAGTTGCGCGCCCCTTCCACGGTGAAGGCATTGGCGCGCTGCGCGCTGGCTCACCCCGATACGGCACCCACATGCCTTGAGGCCCTGGTGCCGATGGCCGACCTGCTGCCCACGGCCGACCCGGAATCCTGGGGCAAACTTCTGGCCAGTGTCGCCAGTGCCAACGCCGACAAGCGGCCGGGCATTGCCCTGCTGCAACTGATGGCGCGCAGTGGGCACCCGGACGCCACAAATGCTCTGCTGAAACTGTGGAAGCAGTTTCTGCCGCGCAACGAACTGGCGCTGTGCGTGTCCGTGCTCGCCCGCGACACCAGCAGCGTGGCCGGCGCGTACGCATCCGCGCTGATGGCACACGCCGCCGCCAACCTGAGCGCGCCGGAATACATGCTGGCCGAGCTGGGTCCCGACACGTTTGCCCTGCTGACGCTGCTGCTGCGCCTTGATGACGAGGCCGGCTTTGCCCTGCTGCGCGAACTGGCCGCCGACCCCGACGACATGGAACGCCTGACCGCCATGGGAGCCCTTGCCATCGCCGGCCGCGAGGGCGACTTGATCGAAGGCTGGATCAAGATCGTCAAAGGCGAGACCCCTGATGCAGACGGCGACGACGTGGTCTTTGGCGTGGCGCTAAGCCACACGCCGCAGGCCGATGCTTTCCGGCGTCAGCAGCTTGCGCGCCCTTCGCGCAGCGATGCCTTCATGAGCCTGTTCTTGTCCGTGGCACGCGGCGTGGGCACGGTCACTGCCGATGAACTGTCGGCGGCGGTCACCGCGCGGCCCGAAGAGCTGCCGATGTTCCTGGCGCACCTGCAATCGCTGCGCCGCCCGCTCAGTGCGGCCGCGCTGAACGCCCTGGCCCGCGAGCGTGCGTTTGGTGAGGACCGGGGTTTCCTGAGCTCGGCCTACGTCGCGCTGGAACTTGCCGGGCGCGACTTCGACGTGATTGAGCTGCTGTACGGTTCGCAGGAAAAGCCTGAGCCGGCGACCATCGACCACCTGTTCGCCACGGTGCTGATGGGCAAGCGGGACCGCGCCGCCGCCATCGTCGGCGCGATGAAGCCCAAGGAAGACGGCTCAGACTTCGTGCCGCTGCTGTACGCCCGCGCGCTGCTTGACCTGGAAAGCCCGGCCGACAACAAGCGCCTGGCACGCCACGAGTTGCATGAGCCGGGCGGGGGCATCGGCGCATGGCTGAACTATGCGGCTGCCCGCCAGGGCGACCTGCACGCCCTGCGGCGGCTGATCGACCCGATTTCTGCCAGCGCGGCCAGCTTCGCCCAGGGAAACAGCGCCACGGCCGCGCTTGAGGAAGAACGCTGGGGCGGCTCGCAACTGCGGCTTGATGCCGTGGCAACGTCTTTCGCTACGGGAAGGCCGCGCATCTCGGACCTGCCAAACGCGCTGGCCCCGCTGCTGCCCGGTGCAGGCACCGACTGGCAGGGCTGGTGGCATTGCCGACGCGGCCTGCTGCAGTGGGACGCCGCATCCGCCAGCTACCGAATCAAGGAGCTGCCATGAGCACGCGGCTGATACGTTCATTCATGCTGCTGCTTGCCCTGTCGGCGCTGCTGTGCCTGGCGCGTACGCCTGCCCGTGCGCAGGAAAGCGGCCTGGCGCTTGAGCTTTCGATGCTTCGGCAATCGTGGCTGCACGACGATGACGCCACGGCCATCGCCCGCCTTGATACGCTGCGCCAGGACAATCGCCTCAGCGGCCAGTTGCCGCGCTGGCTGGCGGCCATGCGTGCCGCGCTGGCACTCAACGCGGGAGACACAGATACTGCCGGCGAAGTGTTGCAGCCGTTGCTTGAGCAAACGCAGGACGCCCGTGAGCACGCGCGCGCGATCCGGTTGGCGCTGGCTTTCGGCCACACCGGGTTGGCGCTTGAGTTCGCGCGTCATGGCCGCGCGCGCGCGCCGCAATCGACGGTGCTGGCAACGCTGGAAGCCGAGCTGATGCTGCTGCACGGCGACGTCGACGGCGCGCTTGCCGCCTGGCGCGCGCAGGCAGGTGCAGACCCCCGGCCCGCGTACCCGCACGTTCCCGCCTCGGGCAGTGGTTGGGCCAACGTCCGCCCCTGGAATGTGGCCCAGGACGCCGTACGCCCCGCACCCCCGGCAGACGATGAACGACGCGTAAGGCGCGGCGAACCACCCGCGCCGGGCTACTCACCAGAACCCTTCGTCAGCCTGTTCATGCCCGTGCACTGGTACAGCAGCGTGCAACCCGGGCTGGATCGCTGCCTGCATGAGCTTGCCGCAAACCCGGCCGCGGTGCAGACCCGCGAGGCCGCGCTGGAGGCACTGTGCGAAGCCGCCCAGCAGGCCCAGAAGCGCTTTGAAAACTTCCGCGGCGAACTGGCCGAGCGAAACAAACTGGCCGTGGCCGCCGCCGAAGCGCGTTTTGACGCGGTGTGCGCTGTGCGCATCGTGGCGCAGCACCAGCTGTCGATGGCCCAGTCGGAAAAGGCCGAGGCCACGGCGCAAAGGGTGCTCGCATTTGACCCCGACAACATCGCCTGCAATGACCTGCTGGCGCAGGCCTACGCGGGCCAGGGCAAAGCCGAAGAAGCCCGCGTCGGCCCGCTTGGCCGGCTGAAGGCGTCGGCGGGGCTCAGTGTCAGCATGGCGCGCATCTACACCCCGGGCCCCTACAGCCAGGCCGCCGATCGCGTGTTCGCGCCGGCGTTGGCGCTGTTTCGCGTCAACGGGCAGTCCGGCCGCGACCAATTCAAGAAACTGCGCGCCAGCTTCGGCGACGCGAACAATGAAAACGGCATCCCCGCCGAGGCGCTGGGCCTTTGGCTGTTCCTCAAAGGCGAGAAGTCGCTCGCCCGCGAGTTGCTGCGTGAGGCCAGCAATGTCTCGGGCGTCGATGGCGGCAAGACACTGACTCGCGAAACCATCATCACCGAATTCGCGCTGGCCCAATTGGGCGAACCATCCGCCGACGAGCTTGCACCCGGCGACAGCATCCCCGACGGCGACCTCGCCCTGCCGATCCGCAACGCGCGCCGCGTTGGCCAGTTGATCAGTGCTTGCGCCGACACCACTTCACGCGTTGAGGCGCTTTCCGGCGTCTCGATCTGGGGCTCAAGCCCGGGCACCCACTTCCTGATGCTCGGCGCCGATGCGATGCCGCAGGGTCGTGCCAAACTGGCCGCGCTGCTTCACGATACGGCCGGCAATCTTGCATCTACCGCCACGAAAGAAGAGCTGGCCAAAGCACTTGACCCGACGCACACCGAGGCGCGCTCGCTGCTGGACAGTTTCAAGGGCCTCGCCGACAACCTCGAAAGCCTGCGCGGCAACGACAACTGGCGCACCCGCCAGGCCGTGGGCCAGCAGGCCGGGCCGGTGTTCGGCAAGCTTGAGGCGCGGGCGCTGCTGCTGCGCGCGAAGCTGGCCCAGGACGCCCCGGCCGATCTCAAGTCTCTGGCAACATGGCTGGCCGCCAACCAGGGCAGCATTGACGCGCGTGCCCTGCTGCGCACCCCCGCTGATGACCTGTACGCCCGCGAACGTACGGCCCGCACCGAAGCCGCCGTGCCCGAAGTCGTGCACGCTGATCTGCTGCTCGACGCCGCGCTGCTGCTGGCGCGCAAGGGCCACTTCGCCGACGCCGCCCGCCTGCTGTGGCTGAACCGCAACGCAAGCTTTGGCGCAAGCACTGCTTCGTTGCGGCACTTCATGGGCTCACTGTTCGCGCGCAAGGCCGGCAACTCGCTGCTTGAGGGACGCTTTCGCCTGCTGTCCACGCTGAACGCCAATGAGTCCTACAACACAACCATGGACCTTGCGCTGTGCGAGCTGCCGGCCGCACGCAAGCGCATCCTTGAGTTCTTCGGCGAAGCGGAAGTGCGCGAGTACGTGCAGCTGCACCTGATCGTCAGCGCCGACACCGCGGCCACGCAGCGCATCTATGAGGCCGTGCCCGAAATGAAGACCGCGCCGCGCAGCCTGCTGCTTCGCAACACGGTGCAGGTCGGCACGGATGGCATTTTCGAGTCCATCGCCTCAGGCGGCACGGGGTATGCACTTGAACGTGCGTGGGCCAAGGTGCTGATCACCTCGGAAACGCCGCGCACCCCGGCCCGGCTTCTGTTCTTCGTGCTGGCCAGCGACTTCAATGTCAGCGCCAACTCGCGCTATCACACCGGCCTGGCCGAATCCGCGGACGTGGTGCACCTGTGGCGCATGCTGCTGGGCTGGCACAAGTGCCAGCCCAACGATGCACGCCAGGTTGCTGCGGCTGCAAAACTGTCGGCACTGCTTGAACGCATCGGCCAGCCCGCCGGCGAAATGGCCGAGTACTATTACGAGTACTGGGAATGACCCCGCCGGCCTTGGGCTGGCGCGATCACCCGCGTTCGGCGATCATCGCCCGCGCATGATGACCGAACCCACCAGGCGCCGCGTCTTGCAGGGCCAGTGCGTGTGGCCGATCAGCCCCAACCAGGCACGGGTTGAAGGCAACAGCATCATGTACACCGCCTACGACAACCCGTTCCACCGGCCCGAAAGCGGCTACCTGGGACTGCCCCACGTTGAGTACGAACCGATCGCCGTGGACGGCATCATCACACCCGCGTTCTGCGACTGGCACTTCCACTGGGTGCAGCACCGCATTGCGGGCGTGAAGAACAAATCGCTGCTGGGCTGGCTGGCCGAAGACGCCTGGCCTGAAGAGGCCCGCTTCGCCGACCCCAACTTCGCGCAAGTTGCGGCCGAGGGCTTTGCCCGCAAGCAGGCCGCCGCGGGCACGCTCGCCGGTGCCTGCTGGGGCAGCCCCCACGCCACCAGTGTCCGCGCCGCCCGCGACGCCGGCGTGCGCTACAGCCTGATCGGCCCCACCATCATGACCCACGGCGAGCCGCCATCCCTGGTGAGGCCGCTTGAGGCCGCGCTGTCTGAGCTGAAGGCGCTCCAGATCGAGTTGGAAGAACAGTTAGCCGTTACGCCGCGCTTCGCGCTGTCGTGCGACGCAAAGGCGCTGCGCGAGCTGCGCGATTTCGCCTTCGACTACACCCTGTGGGTACAAACGCACCTGGCCGAGAATGAGGACGAAGTCGCCGCCGTAGCCCGCGCGTTCCCGGATGCCAAGTCGTACGTCGATGTCTACGACACTGCCGGCCTGCTGACGCCGCGCACCTTGCTGGCGCATTGCGTGCACCTGGATGATTTTGATTGGCGCACGATCAAGCAGCGCGGAAGCATCGTGGTGCATTGCCCCACCAGCAACGAAGCGCTCGGCAGCGGCCGCATGAAGCTTGAGAAAGTGCGCGCCATGGACATCCCCTGGGTGATGGGCACGGACATCGGTGCCGGGCCGGACCTGTGCATGCTGGACGTGATTGAGACGGTGACGCGCATCCACGACTGGAGCGCGCCGGTCAGCACGATTGAGGCCTTCTTCCGCGCCACGGTCAGCTTGGAAATGCTCGAGAGCTATGCCAGCCGCAAGAGCCGCGTCACGCGCATCATGGGCACGGCACGCGCGGGCTTCATCGAGTTCACGAGGCCGCGCGGCATCGACACCACCGACCGCGACCCAGAGCGCATCTTGAACGCTCTGGTGCAGAGCTACCGCCGCGACCCGGCCAAAGCAATCGCTGCCGTGTACGACCAGAACTTCAACCTGCTGTACGAGAACCGTTAGCCACAGGGTCTGCGGACCGTGCGCTTTGGAGGTTGCAGTTCGCAGGCATCACCACAGCAGCAGTACCGCAGACACGAGCGCGCCGGCGATCAGCGGGGCCCATAGCAGCAGGTACAAGACAAAGCTTTCTTTGCGCGGGTTGCCTGCTTTGCGGTACTCGGCAAAGCGGCGCTGGATTGTGGTTTCGTGCGGGCTCAGCACGTTCATTACGCGGCCTCGCCAGCGCAGCAGCCAGCTCCATAGCAATCCGGCATACAGCGGTGTCAGGCCCATTGCTATGTCCACGGCGCCCGCGCCGCCCGGTGTACCCAGCGTGGGTACATGCAGGCTGAACCAGATCAGGCTTCCGGCTGCACCGAACAGCACGGCGTTAGTGGCAAACATGCGGGCGTAGGGTGCCAGCTCGGCGCGTTGTTCGGGCTTGATACGCCGCAGCAGCAGCCGCCCGAGCATGCGATTCACTTCGCGCACCGGCAGGCTGCTGGCACTGAGGGTCCAGATGCCGCCGAGCACCGCCAGCAGATGCAGGTTCAGCACGCCGCGCCGCCAGTCGCCTTTCAGGCTGGCCCAACGGAAGTCCCAGCCGGATTCAGCCATGTACAGCGTTGCCAGCGCCATCACCGCCAGCACCAGCCCCCAGCGCCAGGGCGCGTCGCGGCGGTCCTGCGGCGCGACCTCATTCATCGCCCCCAGCCGGCGATAGGCCGCGAACTCGACGGTGCCGACAGCAATCGCGCACAGTACCCCGGCCCCGAACATCTGCGTCGTAACCAGCAGCCCGGCCTTGGTACGCAGGATGAAGCAATAAGCCAAGGCGCCAAGGCACGGCAGCAGATACACCCATTTGGCGCGGCGGCACATCTCGGCCGCGAAGTAGCCCCTTCGGCCGTCGGCGCTGGCCCCGCTTTCCTTCCAGAACAGCACGGCATGCGTGGCGTCAAAGGCCCAGCGCGGGCCAAAGCGCAGCCACTCAATCAGGACACCAAAGCCGAACGTCATCAGCACGCTCAGCGCGCCGGGATGCAGCAGCGCGGCCGCAAACGAAATCTTGCTGCCGCCGGTCTGCACGTACGCGGTCAGCATGAACAGGCTGGCCACGGACACCAGCACATAGAACTTGCCCAGCAGCGCGAACGTCGTGCCTTCACCGGCGGTTTGCTCGATGTCTTCCTCGTATGAGTCAAGGGCAGTTTGCAACTCGCGCACGCTGGCGAAACGCTTTGCGGGGTCTGAGGCCAGGCACTGCATGCAGATGGCCTCAATGCGCGGCGGAATCACCATTTCTGGGTTGCGCTTGGCGGGCGGCACGGGCGATTGCGTGGCGACCTTCAGAATCACTTCGCTGGCGGTTTGCGCGTCGTAGGGCGGGTGCAGCGTCAGCATCTCATACAGGATCGCGCCCAGGCTGTAGATATCGCTGCGCTGGTCGATGCGGTCGCGCTCGCCGCGCGCTTGTTCAGGCGGCATGTAGGCCGGCGTGCCGATCACAGTGCCGTCCAGCGTTTCGCTGCCCGGCGTATTCAGGCGCGTGGTCGTGACGCCGCGGCGTACCTCGGGATCAGGGCTGTTCAGCACGCGCGCGAGGCCCCAATCCATGACCAGCACTTCCCCGTAGTCGCCGATCATCACGTTGTCGGGCTTGAGGTCGCGATGAATCACCCCCCGGTCGTGCGCGTAGGCCATGCCGTGCAGCAACTGGCCAAAGATGTACAGCAGCCGCGAAAGCGGAAACTCGGCCCGGGCCTTGGCGCGCGCAGCCTCGTCGGTGCCGCGCATTGCGCGCAGCACGGCGGCAAGGCTGCGGCCTTCGACCAGCTTCATCGTAAACCACGTGCGGCCGCCGGGCTCACGCCCCAGTTCATGCACGGGCACGATGTTGGGGTGCGCGAGCTGGCCTGTGACCTGAGCTTCTTCAATGAAGCGCGCGACGGTTCCGGTGTTGCGGTCGGCGCGGCTGATCTTGAGCGCGACTTCGCGGTTCAGGTCACGGTCAAGCGCGCGCAGCACCACGCCCATGCCGCCGCGCCCGAGCTCATCACGCACTTCGTAGCGCCGGCCGCCGATGGCGCCTGCCGGTGCGGCGACGCGGCGGGTTTCGGCCTGGGTGTCGGCGTTGCTGGTGACCTGCGTGTCGCCGGTATCAAGCAGCGTCTTTTGGACTTCGGTGTCGTTGTAGATGCTGGCCTGGCCCAGCTCAGCGGGTGGTGGCGTGGGAGGCGACGCGGGCCCATGCGCGGGCGTGTCGGCCCCGGCCCCGATCTCAAGCAGGGTCTCGCCGTCGTTAGGCGGTTGCGAGTTTTCGTCGGCCATGGAAGCCGGTTCAAATTAGCATGCGCCGATGCAGATGCGCGCGTTGTTTCCGGGTGGGCCCTTGGTCAGTGTCGTGGGGGTCACCCTTTCTGAGCCCCCCTGCGCGGGCCAGCCTTTGCGGCGCACGGCTGCACTTGCGCCCGGGACCGTGGACCCAGACGAAAGCGGCGAACGCGCCATGGCTGATGCGCTGGCATCCGCCGTGGCCTGCGGCGTGAACTTGATTGACAGTGACTGGATCAGCCAGGGCGGCCACGCGCAGGAAGTGCTGGGGCGCGCCCTGCAACGGATAGACACGCCGCTGGTGCTGTCGGGCAAGGCCGGGCCGCGGCTGGCCTTTCGCGGCGAGCTGCTGATCGACAACTCGCGCGCCAACCTGTTGAACCAGGCGCAGGACAGCCTGTTTCGGCTCAAGGGTCGGGCCTTTGACCTGTATTCGGTGCACTGGCCTGATTCCACGGCGCCCGCGCAAACCGCGCGCGGGCTGGATGACGCGCGCCACGGCGGCCACACCCGGTTTGTGGGCGCGTGCAACTTCAGCACCGTGCAGGCAAGTGCTTTGCATGCGGTGCTGCCGCTGCAGGTGATCTCTGCTCCGCTGAACCTGCTGCAGCGCGACGCGCTGGATACGCTGCTGCCCTGGTGCGTGCAAAGCGGCGTCGGCTTTGTGGCGCTGGACCCGCTGGCCGACGGGCTGCTGGCCGGGCGCTTCACGGGCAGCGAAACGTTTGCCGAGGCCGACCCGCTGTTCACGCAACCGCGCTTCGGGCAAGCCTGCGATTACGCAAAGTCCCTGCACAAACGCGCGCAGGAAGCGGGGCTGACCGGCGCGCAAATGGCGCTGGCGTGGGTGCTGCAACAACCCGGCGTAAGCGCGGCGCTGATCCCGGTATCTGAGCCCGCGCGCATAGCAGAACTATGCGCGGCCGCAGACTTGCAACCGGATACCAGCAACCTCGCGCCGTGACCGCGTTATTGCGGCCTACTTGTCGCGGGCCTTTTTGATGCGGGCGCGGATGTCCTCGGCTTTTTGGGCCAGCGCCTTGAGTTCTTCCTTCATCTTTGCGCGGCGGTCTTCGTTGTCGGAATCTTCGATTCGCTCTTTGAGGTCAACGATGCGTTCCTCGACGTCTTCGAGCAGCTCTTTCAGGTCGTCCAGGCCAGGTTCATCGCGCTTCTCGGGCTTTTTCTCGTCCGGCTTTTTCTCATCGCGCTTGCCTTCGCCCTTGAGCTCGGCGCGGACGCGCTCAAGTTCGCGTTCGAGTTCTTCGGCGTGCATGCGCAGCCTTTCCATGCGCTGCTGGGCCTGCTTGTCCGGGCCCGCGTCAGGTCCCGGTCGGCCTTCGGGGCGTCCTTCCGGTCGGCCTTCCGAGCGATGCTCGCCGGCGCGCGGGATGGCGCGCCAGTGCATGCCGTCCTTGCCGTCCACCAGCTGGAAAGTCTCACCCGTGGCGGTGTTCAGCAGGATGGCCGCCTTCTCCAGCTTGATTACTTCCCAGGTGCCGGCCATCGGCGCCATTTGCATCATCCGCGGCTCGTGCATGCCAGGCGGCACTTCGTGGCGCGGCTGTGGCGGGGCTTCGCGGCGCGTGTCAGGCTGCGGCGGGCGCGGGCGGTCCTGCGCGTCTGAGGGTTGCAGTGTCCACACGCCGGCAAATCCGGCAGAAACCAGCACCAGCGCGGCCGCGATCGTACGAAGCATGGAAATACCTCCGGGAAGCCAAGTGTTCAGTTGAGTTGCATACAGGTTACACGCATTGGCAGGCTGCTCGTAACTCGAATTCTGGTGATTTGCTATAAGGCCGACATGGACCGACAGACTGCAGCCGCGCTGTACCACCAGCAGACCAAGTACCACCCCTCATTGGCCGGGATGGGCCACGCCATTGACTGGAACAACCCGCCCGCACAGTTCAAAGAATATCCCGGCGCCGACCGCCACGACCTGCGGCCGTACCTGCGCCCCCAGCAAGCCGAATACAGCAGCGCTGAGGCCACGCTGCGCGACCCCAACGGGCCCTTTGGCCTGCCCAACCTGTCGCACCTGCTGTTCACGACCAACGGGGTGACGGGCATTGCCGTGGGCGGCGACCAGCAGCACTACTTCCGCGCCGCCCCCAGCGCCGGCGCGCTGTACCCAACCGACCTGTACCTGCTTTCGCGCGGCCACGCGGATTTGCCCGACGGCGTGTGGTACTTCCACGTGCGCGACCACAGCCTGATCGAAGTCTACCCGCGCGGCCTGGCCCCCGGCGGCGACGAGATTTTCGCGCGCCTAGGCGCGGCCTGCTTCAACGACCCCGTGGTACGCGACGCCAGCCTGGCGCTGGTGGCGACGGCTGTGTTCTGGCGCAGCGCGTGGCGTTACGGCGAGCGCGCGTACCGCCGCTGCCTGCTGGATACCGGCCACGTGCTGGGCAACTTTGACATCGTTGCGCCGCGGCTTGGGCTTTGCACGACCGCCGTAGGCGGCTTCATCGACAGCGAAGTGGCCGAACTGCTGGCAATCCCCGGCGACAAAGAAGGCGTGCTGGGCGTGTTTCCGCTGCGCGAATTGTCCGAGTACGAAAACCTGCAGCCGGGCCCCAGCGCCCGCCCCTCAGCCCCCGACGACGGCAGCATGAACGGCGAGCTGATTCTGGGCGTGCACAACGCGGGCGCGATCACCCGCGAGCGCCAGACCCTGCCGATTGCGACGGACACCGACACCGGCGAATGGCTGGTGAACCCGAAGTTCGAATTTGCACCGGGCGTGAAGCTGAAGCCTTCCGCCGAAGACCTGAACGAACAGATCGAAGTCGCGATCCAGCGCCGCCGCAGCACCCGCCAGCTCACCGGCGAAGCGATCACGCTGCCGCAACTGGCCGACATCTTGGCGTTCTCGTACCGCGCCGATTTGCGCCTGCCGCCGGCGCAGCGGCCGCGCCTGTTTGACCGTTCGCTGCTGGAAACCTTTGTGGTGATCAACCGGGTGGAAGGCGTCGAACCCGGTGTGTACTGGTTCGCGCCCGGCTTCATGGAACTGCTGAAGGTCAAACCCGGCGACGCCAGCCGCGAAATCTATCACCTCAGCCTCGGGCAAGACCTCGCGCGCGATGCGGCCGCCGTCGTGATCCACACCGCCGACCTGAAGGCCGCCACGGAGCGTTACGGCAGCCGCGCGTATCGCTATCTGCACCTGGACGCGGGTCACTTGGGCCAGCGCATGAACCTGGCGGCGATCCGCACCAACCTGGGTGTAAGCGGCATCGGCGGCTTCTTCGACGATGAAGTGAACGCGCTGCTGGGCATCCCCGAACAAGAGCTGTGCGTGTACATTACGTGCCTGGGCAAGCCAGCGGGGTAGGCGGGGCAGGTTGTAGGGGTTAGGTTGTGGGTTGTAGGGGAGGGATTGGGGCTTGGGCGTCGTTGCGGTTTTGCTCCCGCCTCCCGCCTCGATACTCCCGCCTCCACATTCCCGAACCACGAGACACGAAGTTCGGACCACGACACACGAAAACCGAGGCCCCATGCTTACCCGCGCTCCCAAACTTCGCAGCATCGCCAGCCGCCACCTTGGCGAAACGCGCCATGAGGGCGTGCTTTCCTGCGGGATGCGCCTGCTGTTCGCGCCGCGGCCCGGCTTCACCAAAAAGCTGGCGTTCGTGGTCGCCGACTACGGCAGCACCGACAGCGCCTGGAAGCGCGACGGCAAGCGCGTGCAGGTGCCCGATGGCATCGCGCACTTCCTTGAGCACCAGTTGTTCAAGAAGGGCCACGCTGACCTCAGCGACGTCTTCTCGAATCGCGGCGCCTACACCAACGCGCACACCAGCCACACGCAGACGGCCTATTACTTCGAATGCACCGAGAATTTTGAGGCCAACCTCGACACGCTGCTTGAGCTGGCGCTGACGCCCTTCTTTGACCGCAGGCTGGTGGACGTTGAGCGCGACATCATCATCCAGGAAATCAACCAGTACCGCGACAACCCCGGTTGGGTCGGCTACCAGCAGTTGCTCGAAAGCTTGTACGCGAAGCACCCGCTGCGCATCGACATCGCCGGCACGGCCGAAACCGTCAGCGCGGTCACGCCCGAGCTGCTGGCGCTGTGCCACGGCACGTTCTATCACCCCAGCAACCTCACCCTCATCATCTGCGGCGACTTCAAACCGGCCTGGGTTCGCGAACTGGCCGAGAAATTGTCGGCGGCGCGCGCGCCTGCATCACCCGCGCCTCTGATCGAACGTGAACGCCCCGCCGAACCGCACAAAGTCGCGCGGCCGCGCGCTGAGCGCCGTATGTTCGTGTCGCGGCCGAAAATGCTGATGGGTTTCAAGGACCCCTCGGTGCCCGACGGGGCTGCACTGGTGAAGCTGGACCTGGCCTCAACGCTGGCCATGGATGCATTGTTCAGCCGCGAAGGTGAGGCATTTGAGAGCCTGTACAACGAGCGGCTGGTGGGCAACGACTTCGGCGGCGGCTACCAGTGCGAGCGCGGGTTTGGGTACGCAATCGTCGGCGGCGAAACGCCCGACCCGGCAAAGCTGGAAAGCCGGCTGGTCGAGATTATCGAGAAAGCCCGCAAGACCGGCATCGCGCCGGAAGTGCTCGAGCGCAAGCGCCGCAAAATGCTGGGCGCTTTCCTGCGCGCGTTCAACGACCCCGAAAGCACGGCCTACGCGTACCTGGGCAGCATCAGCAACGAAAGCGAACTTTTCGACGTGCCCGAGATGATGCAGGCAGTAACCGTCGAGCAAGTGAACCAGCGAATCCGCGACCTGCTGACCCCCAACAACTACGCCATCAGCACAATCCTGCCGCAGGGGTAGGGCGGGGGCTTGGGGCTGCGCTCCCCGACGCTGTCGACGTCCGGTCCTGAAGGGGCCGTTCCACCAGCCCGGGCCGCAGGCCCGGGAAACTGGCCACCAAACCAATCACGGCCTGAAGGGCCGGTTCAAGAAGGCTGGGTGAGCGACCCCTTCAGGGTCGGGACTTCGAACTCGCAACAAACCCAGGCCTGCGGCCTGGGCTGGACGAGACGGCCCTTCGGGCCTGAAGGCAAAGCCCCGAGCCCCCAACCCCAAGCCCCTAACACCAAACCCCCAACCCCCACTCTTTACATACCCGTTACCTCCTGGGGCGGGGGTACGGCCTTTCTGCGTCGTATCTTTCCCGTGCAGTCATTGAGTCCTTTGCCGGGAGAACCACATGAAAGCTCGCCTCTGTGCCTTTGCCCTTATGCTGGCCTGCGTCGCCTGCTCGCCCGTTGCGCGCGAGACCCACACCGTCTCCGACACCGCAACACCCCACACCGAAGTCGCCCACCACTCCCCCACCTTCGCCAGCCCCCGCGAGGCCGCACTGGCCGTCACCAGCTCCGACGCCGCCAGGGCCACCGCCGCGAGCAAACACCTGCGCGCCCTCGGCCGCGCCGGGGCCGATGCCCTGCGCGCCGAATACGCCGCCGACATCGCCTTTACACTGGGTGAGGGTCCCGATACCGGCCGCAGTGAGGCCGAACTCGCGCGCATCCTTGCCGCCGTCGACACCGCCAGCGGCCAGCGCGATGGCTGGGCCAGCGGGCTGTTCTGGCACACCGACCTCGAAACCGCCAAGGCCGAAGCCGCGGCGCGCGGCCTGCCGATCCTTAACCTGTGGCTGCTGGGCACGCTCGACGACGAGTTCTGCTGAGCCAACGCCCGCTACATGCGTACCGTGCTGTACGCGAACCGACAGGTCTCTGAACTCCTGAACTCGCAGTTTGTGCTGGCCTGGACCTCTGAGCGCCCGGTCCCCAAGGTCACGATTGACTTCGGCGACGGCCGCAAGCTTGAGCGCACCATCACCGGCAACGCGGTCCACTACGTGCTGGATGCAACCGGCACGCCGCTGGAAGTGCTGCCAGGCCTGTACGCCCCCGAACGCTTTGCGCAGGTGCTGGCCACGGCGGCCACACTGCACACTGAGCTGATGGCCCAGCCGGCCGAGCTGCGCGCCGGGCTGCTGCAGGGCTACCACCGTTCGCGGCAGGCGCTTGCCGAAGCTGACTTTTCGGTTGCCCTTGAGCTTGCAGGCGTGAAGCCCGGCGAAAAGACGGTGTCATTCCTGGAGGCCGACGAACACGGCTTTGCGCACAAGGTGGATTCACGCATGGCGGCCCGTGCCGTCGAGCGTGCGGTGGGCAAGTCGCGGGTCGAGCAGCCGATGCTGGTTCTGATCAGCCGCTACGACTACGCCGCCATGGAAGCTGCCGCCACAGACGACGTCTGGCGCAAGATTGCGTACCGTGAGCTGCGCGAGATTGCTCTGGATTCACGCAGCCTGGCGCTGATGGCCCGCGAAGTGCAAGGCGCCACCGTGGGCATGGAATCTCTGGGCAAAGTACGCCGCGCCGCTGAACCCTTTGCGGCCGAGAAAGCCATCGCCCGGGCCATGTCCAAGATGGTGATGTCCGAAGGCCCGATCATGGACAAGCTGACCGCGCCGGAAAGCGCGCTGGCCGGCATGGTCGGCAAGTTCGAAGAAGCACTGGCCATCGACACCGTGCGCAACGAATACCTGCTGCGCCTGAAGGCCACGGGCTGGCTCGCAGCCGGTGAGGCCGGCAGCCTGGATGCGTTGAATGAACGTGTCTACCGCGAGCTGTTCCTGACCCCGCGCAGCGACCCGTGGTTGGGGCTGGTCAGCGACGAAGCCTTCACCGGCATCGACGCGGGCGGGCGCCGATAACCGAGACAGCGCGACACCAGTTGCCCGGGCCATGCCCGGGCAATGCGCTTTAACGCGCCTCAGACGCGCTACATGCGGGTGCCAAGCGTAAAGCCCGCGCTGGCGCAGGCCTGTTCAAGCAGTGACTTCTTGGGTTCAGGGCCGTTGATGGAGAACGTTACTTCCTTGCGGGCCAATGAAACGGCCACGTCCTTGACGCCCTTGATGCCGCTGAAAGCGGCCACGAGCCTGTCCTGCTCAGCCTGGGGGGTGTTGGTGCTGAGGTTGCTGACGACGTATCGAATCACGATTGTACCTCCGCGCCGGACGCGGGTGCGGAGGCTTGAACGCCCCTGCGCAAGAGCATGACGGCAACGCCATCATAGCCGAATCCGCGCCTTCCGATATGTACCGCGCGTGACAGGCCGGGCCTTGCGCAGCCTGCCTTTGCTTTCGATAGTTCCGAGCTTCACAGTTGCGGTGGCCCCACACTTAGAAAGGCAAACATGCAATTCCAATACGCGAAGGATTCCGCGTCGGTGAAGGCCGACGTCCTGGTACTGCCGGTGTTTGAAGAAAACAATCCGCTGCACGCTTACAGCTTCGGCGCCAAGCTGGCCGCACTGCTGGCCAGCAAAGATGACGTAAAGGGCAAAGCCGGCGAGCTTACGCTGCTGCCAAGCAACGGCGTGGTCAGCGCCAGCCGCGTTGCAATCCTCGGGCTGGGCAAGAAAGACAAGGCCGGCGCACAGCAGTTCGGCGAAGCACTGGCCGGTTTCTTCCGCGGCGGCAGCATCAACACCTACAAGCTCAAGCACGTGGCCGTGGCGCTGGAAGCCGTATCGGGCCTGAAGAAGACCGACGGCGAGTCGCTGGGCCGCTGGGCCGCTGAGGGCGTGCTGCTGGGCAGTTATCACTTTGATCGCCTGTTCACCAAGAAGGACAAGAAGAAGGAAACCGCCAGCAAGGTGACACTCGCCGGCGGCGACGAAGGCGCGCTCAAGAAGGGCGTGGCCTACGGCGAAGTCACCGCCGAATACACGGCCCATTGCCGCGACCTGGTGAATGAGCCCAGCAATCGCATCAATCCGGCCACACTGGCCAAGTTCGCGCAGGACATGGCCAGGAAAGTGCCGGGCCTGAAGTGCACGATCCTGCACAAGCCTGAAATCGAAAAACTGAAGATGGGCGCGTTTTTGGGCGTGAATGCGGGCTCGGACATTCCGGCGCACCTGATTGTGCTGGAATGGAAGGGCGGCGGCGCCAAGGAAGCCCCCATTGCCTACGTGGGCAAGGGCCTGTGCTTTGACAGCGGCGGCTACGACATCAAGCCCGCGGCCGGCATGCTGGGCATGAAGATGGACATGGGCGGCGGCGCGGCCACCATCGCGGCATTGGGCGCGATCGGCAAGCTCAAGCTGAAGATCAACGCCGTGGGTGTAGTGCCCGCGACCGAGAACCTGATCAACGGCAGCGCATTCCACCCGGGCAGCGTGCTGACCAGCATGAGCGGCCAGACCATCGAGATTGGCAACACCGATGCGGAGGGCCGCTTGATCCTGTGCGACGCGCTGACCTACACGCAAAAGAAGTTCAAGCCGCGCGTGATCGTTGACATGGCCACGCTGACCGGCGCGCAGGTAGTGGCGCTGGGCAACAAGGTCACGGGCGTGATGAGCAACGACGACAAGGTCGCCGACGCGATCGCCGACTCGTTCAAGGCCGTGGGCGAAGAAGTGTGGCGCCTGCCGCTGCCGGACTTCTACGACAAGCAGCTCGATTCGACGATTGCCGACATGCAGAACATCGGCGGCAACCCGGGCACCGTGACGGCGGCGCTGTTCCTGCAGCGCTTCATCGACAAAGACCAGAAGTGGGCCCACCTCGACATCGCGGGCCCCTGCATGAACGACGCCGACGGCTGGAGACTCTGGAGCGCCAAGAGCGCCACCGGCACGCCAGTACGCCCGCTGGTCGAATTCGCCGAAAACTACAAGTAAGCCCCGGCTGCACGCACAACCAAAGAGGCCGACTTCGCAAACAGAGAAGTCGGCCTCTTCGCTTCAGTTGTTGAGACTGGCCGGCGGCACTGCTGGTTCCACACGAAGGCACAAAGGCACCAAGAACGGCATTTCGCGGCGAGTTCCGCCAGCCACCGCTGCCTTGGCTTTGCTTTGTGGCTTGGTGTCTTTGTGTGGGAACGCAGTGGCTACGACACCGCAGGCGGTGTGCGGTCCTGAGGCGGCTCGTCGCGCGCCCATGCGTCCTGGCGCTACGCGCTTGTCCGCTTTCAGCAGCCCCGCATCTTCCCACAAGCCTTGAGGCTTTCCGTACTTGCGATAAGATGCTGGTTTGGGCTTGGCCCCTACCCTTACGGGAACTGCATGTCCAACGAACTTGCACCGGAAGGTCCTGAACTTCAGCCCGACATGATGGGCGACTTTGGCGCCGAAGAGGCCGGCAGCGAGGATGCTTCGCACCTGCTGCCACCCATTCGCGAGCTGCCCCAAGACCGCGAATTCCTGCCCGGTGCCTTCTACAGCATGCAGACGGCCAACGGCACACCCGCCAACCCGCCGCAACAACTGGGCGAGCTGCTGGGCACGGCCCTGTTCCAAAGCCTCACCGACGTGCACATTTTCGGCCGCAACGCCGACAGCGAACCGTGGCTCGAAGTTGGCCCGATGACACCTGAGCCGGTGCAGGTCCTGGTCGCGCAGGAACTGTTCCCGGCCACGGGCCAGCCGCTTGCCGCCGACGACCTGGACATGTTCGCCATGGTGGCCGGCCGCGTCGCCAAGACCCTCAAGCGCGACAAACAGCCGCCCAAGGAAACCACCGAGGCCGCAGCCGCACGCAGCAGCAAGCTGGCCGGGCTTAAGGGCAAGCTTTCGGACGTGTTCGGGCTGGCGATCAACGGCAAGTTCCCGCTGGCGGGCGTGACCGACGCCGCACTGTCACTGGGCCTCAAGCGCGCCGGCGACCGCTTTGCGTGGCTGGCAAGCGGCGAGCCGGTATTCACGGTTGCGGCCGAAGGGGCCAAGCTGGCGCCTGGCGCATCCGGTGCCACAGCCAAGCTCAAGTTCGAGTACAAAGTCGCGGGCGTTACCCAGCCGCGCAAAGTGCTTGAGCGCATCTTCGCCGCCACCTACTACTTCACGAAGAAGCTGGGCGGCACGGTCAGCATGCTCGACGGCAGCGCGCCTGGCGAAGGCGTACCCCGGGGCGAAGACCCCAAGCTTGACGCCGCCATCAAAAAGGTAACGGACGCGGGCCTGCGCCCCGGCCACATCGTCACCAAGCGGCTTGTGTGATTGCCCTGCGGTCAGTCGCGGGCGGCCGCGTTTTCGGCGGCTTCGGCTTCATCGGTGGTGTCGGGCACCTGGTGCTGGAACAGCTCGGCGGTCAGGCACTTTCCTGTTGACACGTCAAGTTCAAAGACCGCGCCGGTCAACTTCACCCAGCGCCGGGCCACGCGCAGGTAGACTTTCTCGGGGCTGGTGAAGCGCTTCAGCACCGCGTCTTTGTCGCGCCCGATCACGCCCAGGTGCGGCCCGCACATGCCAAGATCGGTCAAGTAGCCGGTGCCGCCGGGCAGCACCTGCGCGTCGGCGGTCTGCACGTGGGTATGGGTGCCGAACACCGCGCTTGCCTTGCCATCGAGGTGCCAGCCCATGCCGACTTTCTCGCTGGTCGCCTCGCAGTGGATGTCCACCAGCACCAGCGGTGTCTGGCGGCGCAGTGTGTTGACGGCTTCCATGGCCGCGGCAAACGGGTTGCGCACGGTGCAGCGCTCTTTCATGAACACCTGGCCCGCGACGTTCACCACCCCTACCTTGCCGCGCGGCGAGTCATAGACGTACGCGCCAAAACCCGGGATGTCGTAATTCACCGGCCGCAGCAGCCGCGGCTCGGTCTTCATGTACGGGTACACGTCGGGGAAATCGAGAATGTGGTCGCCGCTGGTCATGCAGTCGACGCCGTAAGACAGCAGCTCAACGGCCTCTTTCTCGCGCACGCCGGCGCCATTGGTTGCGTTTTCGATGTTGACGATGGTGAAGTCGATGCGGTGCTGCTGCTTGATGGCCGCAAGGGCCTCGCGCACCGCCCGGCGCCCGGGCCGGCCAACCAGGTCGCCAAGGCAAAGTACTCGAATCGTGTCAGACACAAAGGCCTTTCTAGACACACAGGGTAACACAGCCGGCGCAGCGCCCTATCGGGCGAACGCAAGAATCTGGCGTTGCGTTCCCGGTGGAGCCACGGAGAGTCACGGAGTGGCACGGAGCGGCTGTATCGCGAGGCCGTTCTCCGTGTCTATCCGTGTGAATCCGTGGTTCCAACGCAGTTGTCGCTGTTCAACAGAGTCCCCCGCAGGCCAGGCCCTCGCTATTCGCGTCGCATTGGGTCCCCATCCAAGCCACGCGAAATCCGAAAACCGAAATCCAAAACTTCGCCCGCTGCTGTTACACTCACCGCCCCCCGCCTGAGGAAACATCGTGACGCAGGACCGCCGTTACATGTGGCGCGCCCTTGAGCTTGCCCGGCGCGGACAGCCCTACGTGGCCCCCAACCCCATGGTGGGCGCCGTGATTGTCAAAGACGGCAAGATCGTCGGCGAAGGCTTCCACCGCGAATTCGGCGGACCCCACGCCGAAGTCAACGCCCTGAACCAGGCCGGTGAGGCCGCACGCGGCGCCGTCATGTACGTGACGCTGGAGCCCTGCTGCGAAGAATACGAGGGCAAGAAGACTCCCGCCTGTGTGCCCGCCCTGGCCAAGGCCGGCATCGCGCGCGTGGTCGTCGCCATCGAAGACCCCCACCGCAATGTCAGCGGCAAGGGAAACCGCATGCTGGCAGATGCCGGAATCGACGTGCACGTCGGCGAATGCCGGGAAGAAGCCCGTGAGCTGAACGCGGCCTACTTCACGCATGTCGAAACCGGCCGCCCGCTGGTGACGGCAAAGTGGGCCATGACCATGGACGGCAAAATCGCAACCCGCGCCGGCGACGCGCGCTGGATCAGCAGCGAAGAATCACGCCGCGAAGTGCACTACGACCGCGGCTGCACCGGCGCGATCATCGTCGGGCCCGGCACCGTCGAGCGCGACAACCCGCTGCTCACGGCGCGCGGCGGGGTTGGCCGCCAGCCGCTGCGGGTGATCGTGGACGCCAACCTGCGCATCGGGCTGGATCGCAACCTCGTCAAGACCGCCGGTGATTCGCCGGTGTTCGTTTACTGTGCTGACGACACGCCCGAAGACAAACAGGCCGCGCTGGAAGAGGCCGGCGTGTACCTGATCCTGCTGCCGCGTCGCGGCACACACCTGAGCTGGCACGAGATCCTGCATGACCTCGGCGAGCGCGGCGTCAGCAGCACCATCATCGAAGGCGGCGGCCGGGTGTTCGCGTCGGCCTTCCAGGAACGCGTGATCGATCGCGTGAAGATCTACCTGGCGCCCAAGATCTTCGGCGGCGAGGCAGCCACCACGCCCGTCGAAGGACCCGGCGTGCCCAACGTCGAGCGCGCGATCAATTTCGACCGCCTCAAGACCCGCACGCTTGGCCCCGACGTGGTCATCGAAGGCCACGTGATTTACCCCGCCGAAACTGGCCCCTCGCCCAGCGGCCACTGGGGTGGCTATCACGGCTAGGGCTGTTTCAAGTTGCTGAAACCGGCCGGGCAAACAAACGCCCCCGCTGCTGCGGGGGCGGGCTGGACGTGAGCGCATCCAGTGTCAGCGCGCTCAGGACTTGGCGGGGAATTCCGGCAGCCAGGGGCTCCATTCCACCGGGTCAGGGTCTTTGGCGCTAAGGCTCAGCGAGGCCAGTTTGTGCGCCGCCAGCGCCTTCTTGATCGCTTCGGCCGTGGGTTCTTTGCCCTTCTCAACCGTCAGCAGCAGTTTGCCGGATTCAAGCTGCGATACGCCGCGCACGCCGGGCATCGCCTTCAGGGCCGCGTAGATTTCAGGGTAGGCGGCCTTCCATTCGCCTTCTGCCAGTTCAAGCTTCAGCCAGTTTGAAACGGATTCGGTGACACGCACCGGGGGCATCGGGCGTCAGCCTGCTCACGCATAGGCCGGGCTGGCAAAGGTGACAACTCCTAGCAGGGCCAGCACGGGAATCAGCATTTTCATGGTCAGTTCCTTTCCACAGCTTGGACGGAATCCTGTGCCCGCCGGTTCCCGACGTTGCGCCAATCGTTACAACAAGCCTAGAATCAAACGCTTATGCGCCCGATGCTGAAGCCGAGACTGCGACACCTGAATGGCGAGTGACGTCACCGCAGAATCCTTTTCCAGCCGCAAGGTCTGCCTGGGCCGCGCGCGCGAGCATTTGGGAAACCGCAACTATCGCTCAGGCCGCCAGACCCTTGAGCGTGGCCTGCGCCAGTGGCCGGACCTCGAGTTCGACCCAGACTTCCTCACCATCCTCGGCCACGTCGCCTGGAAGCAGAACCGATTCCGTGAGGCCATGCGCCTGCTGAAGCTGGCCGCCCGCAACGATGACCACCACGTCGAGGCGCGCTTCGTGCTCGGCCGCGTACTGCTGGATTCCGGCCGCCCGGAAGCCGCGATCCGCGTGCTGGCGCGCATCGTGCAGGATGAAGACGGGCTGGTCCCCTACCGCGTGCACGCCGGCGGCGCGCTGAGTGTCGCGTACTCGGCGCTGGGCCTGAACAAGAGCAGCCAGGACGCGCTCGAGATCGCGGCCAAGTTCGGCCTGATTTCGGCACAGTTGCTCGCCGATGAAGGCTATCGGCTGATGCGCGTCGGCGCATACCCCGAAGCCGAAGTGCAGCTCGCCAAGGGCCTGCAGGTGGACAGCACCTGCGAAGACGCGTTCTTTCGCCTCAGCAACACGCTGCTGATCGAAGAAAAGCTCGAGCCCGCGATGGAAGTGCTGGCCTACGGCATCGAGCAATCGCCCGAGTACATCCCGTTCTACACGCTGATGGCTGAGATGTACGCCAACCGCGGCCAGTTCAAGGAAGCTTCAGCCTTCCTGCGCCGCGCCATTGAAATCTCGCCCACGGCCGACGACGCCGACATCCAGCGCTTCACCCTTGGTTGCTATCTGCACCGCGGCGGCCGGGCCGAAGGCGCGCAGATGGCATTCCGCGAGACACTGAAGCTCAGCCCGCGCACGACACTCAAACCTGAGCTGCTGCTGCGCCTCAAGGCCCTGGACGCGCGCGACCCCAAATCGAAAAGCGTGCGCCTGCCGGGATTCCCGCGTAAGCTGCAAAAGCGCGCCTTCTGCGCGCCCAACACCATGGCCAACGTGCTCACGTTTGTGGGCGCGCCGGCAGGCCAGGAAGAAGTCGCCGCCCGCGTGTTCCGCGGCGCGGGCACCCACTGGCCCGAAATGTTTGATTATCTGCGCGATCTCGGCAACGTCGCCTGGCGCGGCTTCTTTGGCACCATCGAACAGCTCAAGAAATGCATCGAGACCGGCCTGCCGGTCATCACCACCGAATACTACGGCACCAGCGGCCACGCGATTGCGGTGATCGGCTATGACGACGTCAGCAAGCTGATAGTCGCGCAGGACCCGCGCTTTCTTGAGCCGGTGGAAATCCCCTACGAGACGTTCGAGCAAGCGTGGCAGCACGACGACAGTCTGTGCGTTGCCGTGACCAAAACCGGCGACCGCAAACGCCTGCCGGCCCAAAGCGGCGACGACGAGCGTCTCGTGCGCGAGTACATCGAATTGCTGCGCGCCCGCAACGATGGCAATGACCCCGTCGCCAATCGCCTCGCCAACGAGATGCTGGCATCGGCGCCCGAAAAGCAGACGCCGCTGCGCATCCAGGCTGAACTGGCACTCGAGCACCGCAATGCCGCCGCCCTGCGCAAGACCTGCGAAGACGCCTTGAAGCGCTGGCCCCGCTGCTTCTGGGCCCGCCGGCTGCTCGGTGATGCCTGCTGGATCGAAGGCGACGCGGAGGGCGCGCGCAAACACTACGCCAGCGCGCTGCGCATCGACCGCCGCGACCACACCCTGCTGTACACGCTGGGCGAGCTGTTGCTGAGCCAGGGGCGTCGCCTGCGAGGCCGCGTGTACCTGCTGCGCGCCCTGGCCGAAGATGCGCGCATGCACCGCGCGCGACTGCGCCTGGCCGAAGACCTGCACGACAACGGCGAGAACGAACTGGCCGCTTTCCACCTGCGGCTGCTGATCGAGTACGAACCCGAACACACCCGCGCCCGCGAGCTGCTGGCCGCAATCAACGGCAACACCGCCGTACGCACCCTGGCCGAACAGGCCAAGCGAACCCAGGAAAACGTAGCCCGGGTACAAGACGCCGCCGCCCGCAAAGCCGAGCAAGAAGCCCAGGAGCGCGCCAAAAAGAAGCCCGCACCGCAGGCCGAAAGCGACGGCGAAATCGAAATAGACCTCGGCGACATGTAAGCACCCCAGCAATCGCGTCGGGCGCAGTCCGTGTTGCGGCCGCCCTGGCCGCACGCAGTTTGTGGTGTGGCCGACTCGGCCGCACGCCTTTGCTTTGGGCCCTGAAGTGCTCTCCTGCCTTTAGTGCTGAACTGCAACTGCATGCAGGCGGGGCGCCTGCACCACGCACTGGCTGGAAGCCGGTGCCGCGTTGCGCGTTCTGGTTCAGCGGCGGTCGGCTGGGGGCGTGTCGTACAAGGCGAGGTTTCTTACGTAGATGCTGCGGCGGAAGGTTTCCGCCCTTTGCTGGCCCTGGGCTTGCCAGAACACCTGCACGGTCACGAACAACTCTTGCGGCACGATGTCGCTGCGTTCATAGCGCACGGTGTACGTGTAGCCGCGCCGCCACGGGATCGGCACGCGTGGCACGCCGCTTTGCAGCTCAAACCAGTCATCGACACCGTTGTCGTTGCGGTCTTCCGACATGTCCGGGCGGCCGTTGAAGTTGCGGTCGTAGTAGAAGGCGTCGTAGTTCGCGGCGATGTCATCAAACAGGCTTGAGGCCAGCACACCCGCCGTGGCGTTATCAATCGCGCGCTTGTGGCTTACCAGGCCGACCGCAAACACCGCGTACACGCTGACGCAACCGACCAGCAGGATGGTCATTGCCATCAGGATCTCGATCAGCGTGAAGCCTTTGTTTGCTCTTCGCGTCATGCCTGTGCCTGTCACTCCTGCAGTAACACTCTACCTGGTCACCGGTAGCTGGATCACCTTTTGAAACATTTCGCCGGCCAGCACGGTTGAGCCTGCGGCGTGGTCCTGCGCCCGCGTGCCCAGCGCCCCGCGCACGAGGCTGCCGAACGTCTGGCCCGAACGCGAACCGTACGCCATCACCTCGCCGTTAATGCGCACGAAGCTGCCCGCGCCGCCTACATCCGGGAACAGGTCCGTCTCTTCGACAAAGGCTGAGCCATCACCGGTGTTCATGGCGCCCGCCAGCGTGGTCTCGGCCCGCAGCGGCTCTTCCCCCACCACCAGCAGATTCAGGCGCAGGGCGCGAGGAAGGATGTATTTGCCCTCGGCCTCACGCTGGCCGATGCTCCAGCTTGTGACCGGCCCGGACGGCCCGCTGAACCATGTTGTGGTGCGGTCCCAGTCGTCCCAGCACTCGACGCCGAAGCCCGCGATGTCGTCTGACACCATCTCAAACAGGTCCCAGGCGGGCGCGCCATCAATCGTGTAGTTGCCGTTCACGTCGGTCAGTGCGGCCATGGGCGTGGTGTCGTCGGGCGCGGCCACGCGCTGCCCGCGGAAGTCGTTGCACCATGAGACGATCAGGTCGATCAGCCCGGGTGTGCCGCGTGGCGGGGCTGCGCGCTCGGCACGGTACAGGCGCGTGCTTGGGCCCAGCGGCTCGAACAGGTACACCACATCCAGGTTGCCGCCCGATGCGCGGGTCTTGGCGCTGGGGTTGCGGCCGTCGAAACTGGCGCCGTAGCCCTGGTCGGGCGCACCGAAGCCGGCGTCGTAGCCGGCCATGGTGGAAAGCTCATCGCCCCAGGCGCGGCGCAGCATCACGACCTGGCGGCCGAACGGGTCGGTCACCAGCAGAAACGCCGTGTCGTCCAGCACGACGTTGGTGTTGGCGCTTTGGCCCAGCACCTGGCTGAAGTCTTTCTCCATCAGGCGCAGAGTGGTTTGCGCGGTCTGGTAGATCTGCCCGCGCGAGGTGGCGGTGCGGGTCATGTTCACGGCGCTGCGCAGGAAGGTGATAGTGATCAGCCCCAGCACCAGCAGGATCGCGATCGCGACCATCAGCTCAATCAGCGTGAAGCCGCGAGTGGCGTTGCGCTGCCGGATGTTCGAGCCATGCGCCATCTAGCGTCGTTCCTCATGGCGCAGCACGCGGCTGAGCTGGTTGACGTTCACGTCGGCACCGCGGAACTGCAGCGTGGTCTTGTGGTCATCGCGGTCGAACGCGCCCTGCTTGAAGTAGAAGTAGACGCGGTACTCAAGGCCTTCGGCGCGAATGCCGCCCTCAGAGCCGCGAATGCGGGTGAAGTCTTCGGTCTGCTCGTACAGCGTGGCACCAAGGTCTTCGGTGCGCTGCGAGCCGGGCTCGAACTCGAAGGCGTACAGGCTGCCCGGGCGGTTCAGCGGGATGCTGCTCCAGTCAGGCAAAGGCTGACCGCGCTGCTTGAAGCGGATCACCAGCCGGGCGCCGATCGAATCACTGTGGCGCGCCATGTCGGCCAGCGGCTCAAAGGCAACGCGCCAGCGGAAGCGCGTGTACACGGCGTTGCGGAAACAGGCCGAGGCCTGGAAGTAGCTGATCTCGGGGCTGTCGGTGCCGGGCATGCCCTGGCGGTCGCTGCTGTGGAAGCTGCCGAAACCGTCGTCCGTCAGGTGAAAACCGGGGAACCAGTCCGGGAACCGCACCGGCTGGTCGAACACCAGCGCGTTCTGCGGGATGGCCTTGGCCCGCGTGCCGTACGCCCCGCGGAACAGTGCTTGCGGATGCGCGGTGTCCAGCAACTGCCCGGCCGTGATTGTGCCGACGCGGACAACCGGCAGATTCGGGTCAGGCTGGGTCTGCGTTTCGGCGTACTTCTGGTAGCCGAGCACTTCGGTGTCGGCGCCCGTGGGCGAGCCGTCCCAGACCCGCACGAAGCCAAACGGCTTGAAACTTTCCTCGCCCAGCGTGAAGCGCAGTACGTTGTCACGCGCGGTCAAGTCGGCCTGAGGCCGGCCCACGCGCAGGCTGGCCATGTTCATGATCGGCGTGCCGCCCGCGTGCACCTGCACCGGCGAGCCCAGAACCCCTCGTGTGATGTTGATGAGGTGATACGTAGTGGTGGTGACGATCTGGCCCGTGACCGGGTCCTGGAACTGGCCGGTGCGGGTTTCGGTGCCGCGATAGGCAATGAGTTCATCGTCGATCTTGACCACGCCAAGGTTCGGCGGCAGCGGCGTGTTGACCTGGATCTCGCCGCCTTCCATGGGGTCTTGCAGCAGGATGTCGCTGACGAGGCGGAAGTCGCCGCGGTTGTACATGCGGAACTCGAACGAGTCGAAGTCGGCGCTATGGTCGCCGCCCAAGGCCTCTTCCGGTGTGCGCGGGTCAGCGCCGGCAAACTGCCATGTGGTAGGCAGGTTCACCGGCAGCTCGCCGCTGGGGAACTTCAGCATGTTGGTGCCGGTGAAGCGGAAGTTCGGGTTGTTCGCGTTGTTCATGGTGTTGGGGGCGTAGCGCGCGCTGACGTGGTCATCTACCGCGCAAATGTACGTCGCCTGATTCAGCGGCCAGTTGATGTTCGGGTCCGCAAACAGGTTGATCCACGTGGCCGCGTAGCCGGCATTGCTGAGGTCGCGCTGCTGCCGTATGCGCCGCAGCACCTTGTCGCTGTTCTTGCCCTGCACCAGCGTGATCACGTCGCCCTGCCCGGTCGTGACGGTGGTTCCGAACGTCGGCAACACGCGCGCAGCCGCGATATGCCCGGTCACGGCAGTGCCGCAAGCCCCGCGCCATGGCGCGATGGGCGTGGGGTTGGCGGTGTTGCTGCGCGCGGCGTTGGCAAAGAAGCCGTACAGGCCAAGCTCAAGGGGCTGGGCCGTGGTGGGCTTCTGGAAGGGTGCGGCCAGGATCAGCGACGGGAACAGGTTGTCGTCGCGTCCGGTAGCCGTGGCGCCGGTGGCGTCCATGGCGTTGTTGGTGTCCCAGACGACGTTGTAGTAAAACCACTCATCGTCGATCTGGACGATGCTGCGGTCGTGGTAGCCGCTGACGTCATCGACGTCGAGGCTTACCAGCATCACCACGCTGCCCTGCGAGAAGAAGTTGATTCGGTCCACCTGCTGCTGATAGTTCGGGTGCGTGGTGGGCAGGCTTGGCGAGATCAATTCATTGGTCTGGCCCACGCCGGGGAACGTGCCCAGGAAGTGGTACCACAGGGCGGGGTCTTTGCGGTTGAAGTTGGCGTCGTAGCGCGCAACCACATTCAGGCCTGAGCCCGTGATGCCGTTGTAGGCCACAAACTCGCACTGTACGCGCGGCACCGTACTGGGCACCGGGTACATCACCGGCGGCGTCGGTATCGTTGCCTGGTTGTCGTCCTCTTCGAACATCGGGTAGCGCACGCCGGCCTGCGGTATGCCAGCACTGCCGGCCGCAAAGTAGCCGTGCCAGGCCTGGCCGACCACCATCACCACGCCGCGTTCCGGCAGGCCCGCGTAATCAGCCAGCGGCAGCAGGTTGGGGTTGCCGCCGTCGGCCACGCTGCCGCCGCCGGCAAAGCCCGCGTCGGGGCCCAGTTCCTGCGGCCGGAAGAAGCCCGCCGTGTTGCTGCCCTGGCGACTGACGCGATAGAACGAGCGGCTGCCGAGGTTCGAGCGCAGAAGGCCGTTGGTAGGCGGCAAGTCAGGGAAGCGCGGCCGCCAATGCTGGTTGGGTGCCGCCTGCTGCAGCACCTGGCGCAACGGCGCGGTATAGCCGAACACGGTGATCTTGCTGCCGCGCGGGTGAAAGCTCGCGAACGTGCCGCGCGCGCCGCGCCGCAGGTTCTGCAGCGCAAAGCCGTTGTTGCCGTTGTACTCGATGGCTTCGCTGCCCACGACAATCACGCCCGCCGGTGGAAACGCGTCAATGTCGTCGCTGTCGATCTGCAGGTCCAGCAGTGCCGGGCCGATCACGGGATCAGGCAGATCCACCATCGTCACACTGGTGCGGCTGACCCACGCGCCGCTTTGGGCCTCGCGGAACGTGTGCATGACTTCAGGCCGCACGGTACTGGCGCCGTTGACGGCAATCGCGTCGCCGTCCAGCAGCATGCTGACGTGGCTGAGTTCGGTGCCCTTCCAGTTCAGCGTGGCGTGGTACCAGTCGTCGTGGCGGAAGGTGTCCTGGTTCAGTTCGTAGCGCAGCTCAAGATACGCTTCATCCAGCCCGCGGTCCTTGATACGGAAGATCAGCGCGTCGGGCTTCTGGGCAAGATTGTGCGCGGTGCGGCGGCCGCCCCACCACAACAGGCTCATGCGGTTGCTGAATTCCTGTTCGGCGACGTCAAACAGGAAGTGGTCGGCATCAAGGTCTTCCCATTTGCGGCGGTACCAGAAGCTGAACATGCCGCTTTCGAGGTCGCCGCCTTCGTAGGCGGCACCGCTGGGCAGCGCGACCTGGGCCACGTTGCTGTAGAACTTCTCGCGGCGCTGGTTGGTGTCTACTGCAAGCTGGAACACGTTCATGGGAGTGCGCGCGGCAAACGGCGGGGCGCGCCAAGCCCGCATGTAGCGCTCGTCCTGTTCATAGTGCAGGTACGGCAGCTCAATCAGGCCCATCGCGCGGCCGTTTTCGGTGCCGGCGTTTTGCAGATACAGGATGTTGCCCTGGGGCGCGCGCATTTCATTGGCCAGCATTTCGTAGGTGTGCCAGCGGAAGGTGCGGGTGGCATCGCTGCCGATCTGCACCCATTCGCGGAAGCCGTCGCGGGCCAGCACGCCGCCCGTGGGCATGTAGCGCGTGGCAAACGCATCGACACGATAGACGTCCAGGCTGTCGTAGCGGAAGCGCGCCGTGGTGATGCCCTGCAGCCGCGCGTAGGGGTAGCGCTGCATCTGGGTGAAGACGTTCACTTGCTCGGACGTGATCGGCGCCGGGGTGCGCGTGGACAGGTCGCGCAGGAAATTGTCGAGGTCGGTCAGGCTGGTGAAGGCCTGCGCCGGGTCGGCATCGAGGCCGGGGCTGGCCGGGTCGCCGCGTACGCGCTGCACAATGGCGCGCGCGATCTGCTGGGCGTTGGTGCGGCTGATCGGGCCGGAGACCGCGTTTTGGCCGCGCGCGCCGACACCGTGGAACACGGCCGCCAGCACGGTTTCACTGGCTGTGTTGATGTTGATTTCGTCGCGTTCGGCAACTTCCACGATCCAGGGCTCGCCCACGTTGATGATGTGGTCGCCGCGCACGATCAGGCTGACGCTGTTGCGGTTGCCGCCTTTGACGATGCCGAGGATCTGCTGGCCGCTGCCGTCCATGCGGCGCAGCCTCACGAGGTTGCCTTCGCCATAGCCACAGAACGGGAATTGGTTGGGGTTGTTGGCGGCGGGCAGGCGCGGGTCAAACGGCACGTAGTAGCCGGCCTGGAAGGCGACGCGGGTGTCGTAGTTGACCTGCAGTGTGCTCAGGCCCGATTCGCCCTCGCCGATCATGCCGCCGCTGGTGACGACCAGCGGGTAGTGCCAGCCGCCGTCGAAGCGCTGGGTCGGCGTTATCACCGTCGAATGCTCAAGCAGCGTCTGGTAGGCAATTGGATCCAGGCCTTCGGGCCAGCCGCCGAATGACATGGCGGCAATGTCACTGCGCCGGGCAAAGAAGCGCGGCAGCTCCGCGATGCGGCGCACGTCGCCGAGGCTGTTGAACAGGGCGATGTTGTCGTTGTTGGCGGCCAGCACGCGATAATACGCGACCTTCAGCGCGTTAGGCGTGGTCGCGAATTCGCCGCTGCGGATTTCGCGGTCCGGGGTGCGCCAGATGAACAGCGCGTTCACGCCGTCCACGCCCTGATACAGCGGGTTGGGCGTGACCGAATACAGCACGTTGCCGCGCCGGTAGGCGTACTGGAAAAGCTGGCCGTCCAGCACCACGTAGCCGCCGCCCGGGTTGCCGTCGTCGCGCGTGTCGTACGGGGCGAGAAAGCTGGCGTCTTCCAGGATGATCTCGCTGTGCTGCTGGCCCACGGGCTGCGAGTTCACGACCACAGTACTGGAGCCGATCAGGTTGGCGATCAGTTCAGGCTGGCTGAAATTCAGGTTGGGCTTGCCGGTTTCGTCTTCGACGTTCAGGCCCAGCACAAGGCTGCGCGGGTCTTCGGTGCGGAACAGCGGCCGGCCTTCACTGTCCACGAGGCCGGGAAACACCGGGGCAATGCTGGGGCCGCCTTCAAAGTCCGAGCGCAGGAACACCTGCGACTCAATGAAGGGGTCGCTGAAGGGGTCGTTGTCGTAGGTGACTTCACTGGGGATGGCCGCGTACCAGCGCTCGAATTCATTCAGCCGGTTGCGCCAGCCCAGGCGCGCGTACGCGTGGTCCGCGCCGGTGCGGGCGATGATTCGCGTCTGGTCACCGGCAAGGCTGGCGACGCTGGTGCCTTCCTGCTGCGTCATGAGGAAGGTGAAGGAAACCGCGAGCACCAGCAACAGTGCCAGCGTAACCAGCACCATCACCAGGGCCGCGCCCTTGCGACGTGCGTGCCTCATGGTGTTTCTCCGGGGGTGTTGGGTGTGCCTGCGGGGCGGGGTTCAAGGCGGAAGCGGTCCACCAGTTCAGAGGTCACGGCTCCCAGCGGGTGAAACGTAAGCAGCATGCGCCGGGCCGTACCGTCGTCGTCGGCCACAAGATAGATTTCGACGGCGCCCGGGTGACGTTGCGGGTCCAGCCGGCCGGCGGTGTCAAAGAAGATGTGCACGATGGCAGGCGGCGGGTCCAGGGGTAGCCCGGCCACAGGGGCCGCGGGTGCTGCCGCGGGGCCGGTGGCCGGGCCCGGCGCCGGCGGCCCGCGCTTCTTGTAAATCTCTTCGGCCTGCCCCCCGAGTTCAAGGTCGGCGTCCACCCCCGGTGCCAGCAGTTGCGCGCCCTGCAGCGACAGCACCTGGCTGCTGACCAGCGTGAACAGCTCCACGTTATCGAGCCGGCAGGGAACGCCGCCCAGCCGCAGACTCTGGCCCAGCGCCGGCGGCACGGTGAAGCTGTCGGGCGTGGCGGCCTCGGTCAGGCGGCCGTCCACCCACAGTGATAGACCATAGCGGCTGACGGCGACTTCGACCGTGACCCAGCGCCCGTACGTGAGCCATGTCGGTGCCACGGCTTCGACACCGCCCGAGTTCACGCTCAGCAGCAGTGCGGTGTCCGAGGCGTCTTCCACGGCGACGGTAAACACGCTGCCCATGGTGGCGATGCCGCCCACGGCCGGCGTGGGCACGCCCTGAGGGTTCAAGGCCAGCATGGGGCAGAAGTCGAAGCGAAAGGCGATACCTTCGTAGTCGCCGCTGGTGTCGAACTGGTCGTTCCAGGGGACCTCGTAGGCTGAGCCCGTCTGGGGCAGCTCAAGGCACGCGCCGTCACGCAGCAGCATGTCACGCCGGAACTGGATGAAGGCCCCGCCCGATTCGCGCCCCAGCACGTTGCCGCTGCCGGTGGCGTTGTCGGTCTCAAAGGCAAACGAGACCAGCCGGTTGCGCGAAAGCGCCACCACCTGGTCGTTCTTGTAATCAAACACGAGCTCGCCGTGCACCTTGCGTGTGGCCGCACTTTGGCGAATGCCCGCGACCATGGCCTTGATGCTGGCGGCGTGGCGTTCAAGCGACGGGCCGACGAGGGCTGAGCCCAGGAAGGTGGCAAACACCAGCATCGCGACCACGAGAATCGTGATCACGACCAGCAGCTCCAGCATCGTGAAGCCGCGCAGGGAAAACCGACTAGGCCGGGCCATAGGCATGGAACACCGGACAAGGGGGAGAGTTGTGGGGACTATTCAAGCACAGCCGGTTGCACTTGCCAGCCCTTCGGGGGTGCATAGAATGCCCGGGCTTACTGCCATGCGCGCCAGGCCGGCAACAAAGTTGGGGCGCCGATGAATATGTCCGGGGAGGCAGCCTCGGTCCGCAAAATTCAAGCCCTCCTTCCTTGAATGCAGGGGGACGGGTCAAGCGGTCCGGGTACCACCCACTTGGTCATGTAGGGTGCACATACTGTCCGGTACAGCGGCAATGGTGGTTCGCTGAAAAGAGTACGGGACCGCGCCAAGATGCACGGTCCCGCATTCGTTTTTCAGCTTTGGCCCACGAAGTCACGCAGAGCGGCAACTGCGGTTAACCACGAAGTGCCGCCAAGAACCACGAAGAACGGCAACTGCTTTTTGCCTTTAACTCCAACAGCGGTTCTCTGTTGCTCTGTTGCTCTGTTTGAAACGCCATGGTTGTTGTTCTTGGCGTTTGTTGGCGTACAGCTACTTCGCGTACATCGGCAGCAGTTGCATCGGTACCTGCAGGATCAGCAGCGCGTAGGCCGTGGTGTAGGCCTCGCCGTAGCTTTGGCTGGCCCAGCCGCCGGTGTTGGCCGGATTGCGCTTTTGTTCGTCGATCAGCAGGTCGCGCATTTTGGGGAAATACTCATCGAAGTACACTTCCTCAGGCGCGTGCCACATCGCCTGGCAGGCGTAAAAGTGCCCGTAGTAGAAGTGGCTTACGTCCAACGCACCCTGGCCCGACTTGCGGCGGTTCACGAAGTCGTCGAACTTGTAACGCAGCCACGTCAGTCCGCCCGAGTAAATCTTGCCGATCTCCATTTCCTTCCAGGTCGCGCCTTCTGCGTACACGCCAATCCCGTTCAGGGTCGCGATTGCGGCCGCACACAGCGCGTAGCTGTCGCTGTTCCAGCCGCTGCTGAGCGAGTACTTGAAGGTGTAGCCGGTGTGTTCTTCGCCGGCGTGCAGGAAGGTGCGCTTCTCGGAAATCTTGTACATGTAGTTCACGGCTTCCTGAATCGTCTCTTTCTCGACCTTGATCCCGGCGTCGCTGGCCGCGCGCAGCGCCTGGATGCAGCACACCGTGGTGCTGCCTTCATCCCAGGTCAGGTCCGTGGGCACGTAGCCCCAGCCGCCAAAGGGCGTCTGGCCTTCGCTGATGCACTTGGCGGCGGCCTGTACCGAGCGCTCAATCAGCTTCTTGCGCTCGACGTTCTTGACCGTGCCGTACAACTGCGCCAGGAACAGCGTCGCATACCCGTGGCCGTGGATGCGGCTGCTGTCGGTCGCGTCGGTGAAGTAGCCGCTGTTCAGGTCCTGCTTTGAAAGAAGCCAGGTCATCGCCGAAAGCACGTTGGCGGAATACGGGCCCGATTCCGCGGTGCTGCCGGATGCCAGCAGCGCCAGCCCGGCAAGGCCGGTAATCGCGATGCCGACGTTGCTGCCGCCTTCCTTGGTGAACGACCCGTTGGGGCTTTGCAGGTCGGCCAAGCGCTTCAGGCCCTTGCGCACGGACTCTTTGAGGTCGGTGTTGACGTAGTTCTTGTTCAGTGCGCGCAGCGCGCCCACGTCAGCGGCGTCGTCGCCGCCTGCACCCGCCCCGCCACCGTCCTGGGCAATACACATGGAGGCCGTAGCGCCAACAAACACAGCCGCGGTCAGGATTCGTGCAATCAGCATGGCAGCTCCGTGCAAAAGTCCGGTTCGTGCAACAGCTTCTGTAGTATACGACTCGTGAGGCTACGGGGGTTAGGAAACCTTGCCTGAAGGCACTACAATCAGCGCCCGTGCCCGGGCGGCACGTTTTGACGGGAGAACACCAATCATGGTTCAAAGAATTGCCCCAATCGCCGTGTTTTGCCTGATGCTGGGCCTTGCCGCATGGGCCGGCACGCCGACTCTGGCCCAGGACACCGGCAAGACCGAGTGGCCGGAATCAAACTCCAGGGCCACCGCACCCGCCAAGCAGCCCGAAAAAGGCCCCGGCGGCACGGAATACAGCCACAAGTCCGTCGAAGTCACCCAGCGCGGCGAAGGTGCCAAGACCTACTGGCTGTACACGCCCGCTGAACCGAAGCCCGAAAAAGCCCCCGTGGTCATGTTCATCCACGGGTACGGTCAGCTCACGCCCGAGAATTACCTGGGTTGGATCAACCACATCGTCAAGCGCGGCAGCATTGTCGTGTACCCCAAGTACCAGGACACGCCGCTTGAGCCCACCGACGCCTACGCGCCCAACTGCGCGGCTTCCATGATCGACGCGCTGGCGTACCTCGAAGCCGACAAGAAGCTGGTGCAGCCGATACGCGAGAAGTTCGCCATCACTGGGCATTCCGCCGGCGGTATCACCACCGGCAACGTCGCCGCCGACTGGGAGGCGCTGAAGCTGCCCAAGCCCGTGGCCGCCATGCCGGTGCAGCCCGGCCGCGCGTTCAGCTACAATCCGCGCGCGCAATCGCGGGGCATGATCCCGTGCAGCGAGTTCGAAAACATCCCTGAGGAATGCCTGCTGCTGTGCGTCTTCAGCGACAGCGACCACACCGTGGGTGCCTGGTGCGCCAAGCAGATCTTTTCGTGCGCCACCAAAGTGAAGCCCGAGAACAAGAACCTGGTCGAAGTGCTCAGCAGCGACTACGGCAAGCAGGCCCACATTGCCACGCACCAGACCCCCGCCAGCCAGGAAGTCGCGGGGCAGGACCTGTTTGACTGGTACGCGTACTGGAAGCTATTCGACGGCCTGACCGATGCGGCCTTCCACGGCAAGAACCGCGAGTACGCGCTGGGCAACACCGAAAAGCAGCGCGACATGGGCAAGTACAGCGACGGCCGCCCATTTGAGCCGATGGTGGTGACGCTCGGCCACGTCGAAGTAGACCCAATGGCCGAGTACATCCCGGCCTTCAAGCGCAACGGTGAACGCAACGAAGACGCCCCCAAGCGCGAAGACGTGCGGCCCGAGCCAAAGCCCGAACCCGAAACCCCGCGCCGGAAGGAAGACGAAAAGCCGGCCGAAAAGAAGGAAGAGAAAAAGGACGGCGGCCGGGAAGAGGAGTTCTAGCCCGTTGGCCGAACTGTACCCGATCTTCCTGAAGCTCGAAAACCGCCCCGTGCTTGTGGTCGGCGGCGGCAACATCGCCTGCCGCAAAGTCGAAGGCCTGTGCCAGGCCGGTGCTGCGGTGCGCGTGATCGCCACCCGCTTCAGCACTGAGCTGCAGGCCATGCCCGGCATCACCCGTGAACTAAGGCCATGGCAGCCCGGCGACTGCAAAGACGCGGTGCTCGTGATCGCCGCCACGGATGATGCAGCCGTCAACAAAGCGGTGCGTGTGGAGTGCGAAGCTCTGGGCCTGCCCGTGAACTCGGTCGATGACCCGCCCAATTGCAGCTTCTACTTGCCCGCGATCGTGCGGCGCGGCGACTTGCGCATCGCGATCAGCACCCAGGGCAACGTGCCTATGCTCGCCAGCCGCCTGCGCGAAAAGCTGGATGACGTGCTGCCGGCCGGTCTCGCCGATTTGACGGCCGGGGCAGCGACATTGCGCGAGCGTTTGAAAGCCACTGAGCCCGACACGGCCAAACGCAACGACGCCCTGCGCCAATACGTGCACGCCGAACTGCAAAAGCTGTTTCCTTAGCCTCTGCTAGAAATCGTCGTCGGATTCGTCTTTGTCCGGTGTGCCCGGGCCGTCGTTGCCGAGCAGCGCCGCCACGTCAATTACCAGCTCGCGATCAAAGGGCAACGTGCGGTCGGCCGTGCGATCAAACTGCCGCAGGAGGTACTCGCTTGAGGCCGCGGGCACCTTCACCTGCGCGTCTTCGCCGTTGATGATGACCTTCAGGCTGCCGTCTTTGCCCAGCATTGCGGGGCACAGGTGCAGCTTGATCGTGGCGGTGTTGCGCACGGTCAGCTCGATCTTGCCCGGCTCATACTTGCCGATCACCCGCGCGGTCAGTGGCTTGGCCTTCTGCGGGGTTGTTTCCTTGGGGAATGTGCCTTTGAGCGCCGTTTCTTTGCCTTCGCGCTTGACGGTAAGGGTGAATTCGTCGCCGGGCTGCTTCTTTTCCAGTGCTGCCAGCAGGTCGTCGATTTTGCCGATGGCTGTTTCGTCCAGCTTCACGATCTGGTCGTCAACCTTGACGCCGATGGTTTCGGCGACGCTGCCTTTGACGATGATCTCGACCGTCGGCGGGTCCGTTTCGCGGCGCAGTTGCACTCCCAGCCTCACGCGCAGGCCGGGCACGACGATTTCGGCGGTGTCGGGCGCGGCGTTGGCCTGGCCCAGGTCGCCCAGTTTGGCGACTTCCAGCCACGCGCGGCGGCCGCGCTCGGGCTTCGTGCATGACCAGTCGATGCTCGCGGGCAAGGCTTCGCGGCGGGTCTTGGTGACGGTTTCGGTGAAGAAGCGCGCGACTTCGGACTCAAGCACCGGGCGGTTGTCGTGGCCGAGGTCGTCGTACGACTTGTAGCGGATCTTGGCGCCCAGCGCGTTGGCCTGGTCGTACACCGGCGTCACCCGCGCCGAGGGGTAAAGCTGGTCCTTGGCACCGTTGAAGGCGTAGATGTCGAGGCCCTTCAGGTTTTCCAGCCACACCGGCGAATCATCCAGCGCCGCCACGGTCGGGTGCCCAAGCTGCGCAAAGAAGCCCGCAAACGTGTCCGGCATGCGGTAGGCAAAACCGAACGTGCCGCTGGCGCCGTCGCTGTGGCCGGTGATGAACACGGCGTTGTCGTCCACGTTGAACTGGCGCTTGGTTTCGGCAATGAAGTGCAGCACGTTGCGCTGGCCTTCCAGCGCCCACCACACCGCGCCAGCGTGGGTTTCCGGCACACCGGCCGAGCAGCCCAGCATGATCGCCGCGCCACGGTGCTGCGCCGGGATGTGATCGCGGATTGAGGTCAGCGCGTACTCGCCCGGGGCCTGGCTGACTTCCTTGCCCATGCGGCGGCCGTACAGCGGTGTGCCACTGACGCCGCCGTGCAGGCACACCACCAGCGGGTAGGCCCTGGCGGGGTCGTAATCGGGCGGAAGATTCACCCAGTACGGGCGTTCGTGGCCATCGGGGCAGTTGGTCTTGAGCTCATGCAGCCCGGCCTCGCGGGGCGTGAAAGTGAGCTTGGCGATGACCTGCTGCAATTCGGCGGGATCAGCTTGCAACAATGCGGGCGCGAGCTTTTCGCGTTCTTTGCCCGTGGCCTTGCGCCACTGCTGCAGCAGTTCGGCAGTGTCAACTTTCTTGGCAGGCTCGGGGGCGTCCTGGGCCATGTGGCGTGCCACAAAGGCAGGCGCCAGCGCAAAGGCGATCAGGGCAAACAGGCGGAAAGTACGCACTTCATGCTCCTTGTGTCGAGTTTCGGTGAAGCAGCTCTTGTCACGTCAAGAGATTGGCACGGTGGTTGCACTAGCTTGACGCGTCAAGAGTAGCAGACACGGATTACCCGCTCCGCCGGTGTGTCAGAAATGTGGTGGTTGCCTGGCTTCGGGGTTTACCCCGGTGCGAAAGCTAACCAGCCACACCTTTGACGGGCAAGAGATTGCCCAAAACACCCAAATTTTGCGGGAAGGCTGAAACTTCGGGGGGCATCGCCGCCGTTACGAAGTTGCTGAGGGATGTACGGGGGTGTTCCCCGTACCGGCCCATTGGGGGGCTGTCATGCACCAGACGGATATCGAAATCCTGTTCCGCGATCACGCACCGGCAGTCCATGCCGCCGTGTACCGGCTGACGCTGAACCGCGCCGCCGCGGAAGACGCCACGCAGGAGGCTTTCGTTCGGCTGCTGACCCGTCCGCCCCACGACGAAAGCAACATCGTGGCATGGCTGAAGCGCGTGGCCGTGAACTGCGCCATCGACGCCCTGCGCCGCGGCAATCGCCAGAAGGACCTGGGCGATTTCGAGGCCGAGGCACACGAGCGCCCGGACACGAGCGACACCACCCTCAGCGACGAGTTGACGGGCGCACTGACGCGCCTGAAGGCAGATCACCGGGCAGCGGTACTTGCCGTCGACCGCGACGGCATGAGCTACCAGGACGCAGCCGAGCTTCTGGGCGTGCACCTGAACAAGCTGAAGACCGACCTGCTGCGCGGCCGTCGTGCGCTGCACGACCTGCTGAAGGATTCCGTGTTGGCCGGCAACGCCGGCCGGAGGGACTAGCCATGGACCGGGTTGGCAAACAGGCTGGCGAAGTAACTGAAAGTGGCCACAGTGGCAGTGAGGGCAGCGTTGGCAAAGGCTGCCTCCGTTCACGGGATGACGCGTATGCATCGTCCTATGAACCGGGACCCGGTCGTGACGAACAGGCCGTTATGGACCACGTCACGGGCCTGACCCCGATCCTGCCCCGGCCCGAGTCAGGGCAACCCGCCACGGAAGATCGGTTGATTGTCGGAGAACTGGTGGCCATGCGCTCGATGTTGCAGGGCATGGCCATCACCCCTCCCCCGCTCAAGCTCAAGTTTGACGACGTTCTCAGGGCCGCCGGGCGCAAGCCGGCCCCCACCCGCGAAAACCGCATCATCTACTGGCTGACCGGCCACTGGGGCCTCGGTTTTGTCACCGCCGCCAGCGTTGCCTTGGCCGTAATCTCCGGCTGGGCCGCGACTTCCAAGGCCAGTTCCGCCCCGGCCGCGCAGACCCCGATTGCCAGCGAGCCGCGCGTGTCGCCGACGGCCCGCCAGGGCTGGCTCAGCCTGCGCCACGACCACCCATCGGACGTACAAACCCGTGTTACCGCGCTGGTTACGATGCTCGGCGGCAGTGTTACCTTCTTGACACGTCAAGATCGCCGCAATCAAGACGACGCAGCGGACACGGCCGACACTGGCTTCTCGATGCAAGTCGTAGTGCCCGTCGAAAAGTATCAACTATTGACACGTCAAGTAACGGAATTTGGCACGCTCGAAAGCATGCGCGAACACACCGGCGACCTCGACACCCCGCCCCCCGGCTCAATGGCCACACTGCACCTCGAAGTCGCCCCCGCAGCCCAGGAAGAGAGTTGGGAACAGGCCGCCGATCGCGGACTGCGCGGCCTCGAAAGCAACGGCAAAGACTTGCTGGCAGCAGGCATCGCCGGCTCACCGGCTCTCGGGTTGGGTGCACTGGCGTGCTTCGGACTGACAAGTCTCAGACGCCGCAGAGCAGCGTGAGAAGCCAGCTAGTTTCGAGGTTGGAGGTTCGAGGTTGGAGGTTGGAGGTTCGAGGTTCGGGGTTCGGGGTTACTGACTTGAAGTGTGGGCGCTGTAGTCGTCAGATCCCAAGGCCCTAAGCCCTAAGCCCCAAGGCTCTAAGCCCTAGGCCCCAAGCCCCCCGCCTACTTCCACCAGCCGCCGGCAATGAACTGTTGCCAGCCCTCTGCCAGGCTATTGGCCTTGATTGCCGGCCAGGCCAGACCCCAGCACAGCACCTGCAACGAAAGCAGCAGCAACAGGCCCAGCACGGGCTCCCACGCGCGGTTCTTGAACGCGCGCGACATGCTGAAGCGGCTTACCGCCCCCGCGCGCCAGGCCTTCACACTGGGAAAGAAGCGCGGCACGTTGCGGCAGTATTCGGCGTACGGGTCACCGTAGATGCTCGCCAGCATCTCTTCTTCAATCCCGATCTGCGCCCGGTACACGAAGTAGAACATCACGTTGTACACCACCAGCAGCACCAAGTTAAACGGCCACGCGGCCAGCAGCGCCAGCCCGCAGCCAATCAGCCACGTCCCCACGTACAGCGGGTTGCGCGTGCGGCCGTAGGGACCCGCGGTCGCGAGCTCAGCCTTCTTCAATAGATAGCCCATCGACCAGATTCGCATTGCCAGACCCAGCAAGGCCAGGCCAAGACCTGCCAGCCTCATGCTGGTGTGTGCGATGTGTTCTTCGGCAAACGGCGGCCGCAGCGACAGGATGATGAATGACGCGTACAGCGGCCAGAAGCCTTGCAGGCGGATGATGTCGAGGCGGCGCTCGCGGCGCTTGCCGTCTTTCACCTTGGCCTTGCGTGTGGCCTTTACGGGGCCTTCGGCAATGGGCGGTGCTTCGCTGGGTGCGGGTTCACTCACGTCGCGGACGTTAGCACCGCCCGCGCGCGAACTGTAGACCGTGCCCCTGCCTTCATCCACAATCGCGCCATGGCTGACTTTGACGCGTACTGTGCATCGCTGCTGGAAAAGGCCCGTGCCGCGGGCTGGGTCGTGGGCACGCAGCGCAGCATTCCCTATGGAAGGCAGTACGACCTGACCGACAGCGCCGGTCGTGCGGCCCTGTTGAACGCGTACTCGGGCAAGAAGGGCTTCAGCCACGTCGCGGGTGGCAAGGCGGCGGCCGCACTCTCGGCCGACCTCGGGATCCAGCCCGCGGCGCAGCCCGAATCGGCGGGGAAGCAGACTGCCGGCGACCCCTTTCAACTGGGGCTTCCGCGGGCCGGGGGCGATGAATCCGGCAAAGGCGATTTCTTCGGGCCGCTGGTAGTCGCTGCGTTTCATCTGGACGCGGCGACGGCAAAGCAGCTTGCAGGCTCGGGCATTGTGGACAGCAAGAAGCTCACCGACGCGGCCATCCTCAAGCTGGCGGGGCTGCTGGACAAAACCGGTCGCGGCCACACGATCACGCTGATGCCGCGCGAGTACAACCCGCAGTATCGCGAGGTGGGCAACCTGAACCTGCTGCTGGCGCAGACTCACGGCCGCTGCATGCAGGCGTTGACCAAGCGGCTGGGCGCGCCGGGCGCGATCCTGATCGACCAGTTCGCCGCCAACTCCGAGCCGCTGCGCAAGGCCGTAGCACCCGCAGCGGGCGTCAAGTTCATGACCCGCACCAAGGCCGAGGCCGACCTTGCCGTCGCCTGCGCCAGCGTGCTGGCCCGCGCGGCCTTCGTGGAGGGGCTGAAAGAGCTGGGCACCGAATTCGGCATGGAGTTCCCGCCCGGTGCTGGGCCCCCGGTGATCCAGGCCGGAAGGCAATTCACACGCACGTTCGGCCGCGAAGCCCTGGGGCAAGTGGCCAAACTGCATTTCAAGACCCGCGAGCAGGTGTAGGGGGGCTTGGGGCTTGGGGCTTGGGGCTTGGAGCTTGGGGCTTGGGGATTCGTAAATGGGGATGGGGTTTGCTTTCAGGCCTGAAATGCCGCCTCTAACAGCCCAGGCCGCAGGCCTGGGATTGCCGCGTCCATGCGAACCCGACCCTGAAAGGGTCGTTCACCCGGCCTTCGCGAACCGGCCCTACAGGCCGGAAACGCCAAGCTGGCCGAAACCCGGGCCTGCGGCCCGGGCTGACAGAACGGCCCCTTCAGGGCCGAAGGACAACACGTTTCGTGCTTCGGCATCCAAACACGAGACCCGAAACACGAAGCACGAAACACCAGGCACGAAGCTATGATGCCCGCAGAGACTACCCATGACCCAATCCGCCGAGCGCCGCAGCAAACCCAACTTCTTCGACATCGACTTCGAGAAGGCGCCTTTCATCGCCATCTGGGAAGTCACGCGCGCCTGTGACCTGCGCTGCGTGCACTGCCGCGCCGAGGCCATCCCCGCCCGCGACCCGGCCGAGCTTACCCGCGAGCAAGGCTTCAAGCTGATCGAAGACCTGCGCTCGTTCAGCGACACCGCGCCGCCATTGTTCGTGATCACCGGCGGCGACCCGTTGAAATCGCCCGACACTTACGAATACATCCGCCACGCCGACCAGGTCGGCCTGCGCGTTGCCGTGACGCCCAGCGCCACCGGCCTGCTGACACGCGACGCGATCCACAAGATGAAAGAGCACGGCCTGACGCGCATGGCAATCAGCCTTGACGGGTCAACAGCCGAGATTCACGACAACTTCCGCCGCCAGCCCGGCAGCTACGACCACACCATCCGCGCGATCAAAGACGCGTTGGCCGAAGGCATCACCGTCCAGATCAACACCACCTTCAGCCGTTGGAACCTGAATGACGTCGACGCCCTGTGCGCGCTGATGCAGAAGTTCGGCCTGACGCTGTGGGCGGCGTTCTTCCTGGTGCCCACGGGCCGCGGCGAAGAGAAAGATGAACTTACGCCCCAGCAGTACGAAGAAGTGCTGCACAAGCTGTACGAGACCGCGCGCAAAGCTGACTTCGACCTCAAGACCACGGCCGCCCCGCACTACCGCCGCGTGGTGCTGCAAAGCCAGCGCGCCGAAGGCAGCAGCAGCGACAGCGGCGCCTACCTGCGTCCGCGCAAGGAAGGCGGCAGCGAAGCCGACCGCAAGACCGACGGTCCGCCGGCATGGGTGATGCGCCCGATGAAGCCGGGTGGCTGGAGCCGTGGCGACGCAATCGGACGCGCGGCCCGCGGCGTGAACGACGGCAACGGGTTCATCTTCATTGATCACCAGGGGTATGTGTACCCCAGCGGCTTTTTGCCGTTGCGCTGCGGCAACGTGAAGACCGAAAGCATCGTCGAAATATACCGCAACAATCCGCACCTCAAGCGCATGCGCGACTTCCGCCAGCTCAAGGGCAAGTGCTGGGCTTGCGACTACCGCGACGTGTGCGGCGGCGCGCGCAGCCGGGCCTTCGCGGTCACCGGCGACTACATGGCCAGCGAGGCCTGGTGCACCTATGTCCCACCCGCGCTGGAACACGTGCAGGGCGTCGATTGGCTGGCCCCGGACATGTTGGTCAAAGACGTCCGCGAATACCTGACGCCCGAGCAACGCAAGCAATTCGAGTAGCGCGCACGCACCGTGCGAATCAGCCTTCCGCGCGGCCGCGCAGCTGCTGCAATGCGGCCTGTACGCGCTGCTGGCGCTGTAAGGCCGCTGCCGGCGTCGGCGCCAGCTTGTCGGTGCGGCGTTCCATGGCGTCCAGGTACTCGCGATGGGCGTTCTGCCTTGCAATCAACGGCCCGTTGATGATGTCGCGGATGCGCGCCGCCACGACTTCCTGGTATTCGCGCTCGTGGGTGCCGTCGGGGCGCCCGGCCGAATACTCGGCGTAGGTCAGCGGCTTGTGCACGATCAACTGGTGCTTGCGAAACAGCCTCGGCCGCCAGGTGCCGCGCGGCCAGAACTCGCCCACGGTCACCAGCGTCACCGGCAGGATCGTGGCCTCGGTCGAAAATGCCGCGCGCAAGGCGCCGGGCTTCCATTCGCCCATCAACGCCCCTTTGCTGCGGCTGCCTTCAGGGAACACGCCAGCCGCGCCGCCTTGCTTGAGGATATTCAGCAGGGTAACGAAGGGCCCGCGGCCGGGATTGTCCCGGTTGACGGGATAGGCCTTGTATGTGCGGGTGAAGAAGCTGACGAGCGGTATCTTGAACAGTTTGTCCCAGGCCATGATCGAAAGGTCGCGCTCGGCGTAATAGATCATGAGCGCCACCATGGTAGGTGGGTCCAGGTACGTCGGGTGGTTGGCCAGCACCAGCAGCGGGCCCGTGCGCGGGATGTTTTCGGTGCCCAGCGGCTCCCAGAACCAGAACACGCGGCCAATCGCCGAGGCCAGGTCCACAGCGGTGCGATACACGAAGCCGCGCCAGCCCTTGGGGCGGGTTTGCTCGACCAGGACGTAGTCGTCGCGTTTCATGTCTACGCCGGTTCAGGGCTTGCGGGCGATGTCGTTGAGGATGTCCACGGCGCGCTTGAGCTTTTCGTCGGTGCTGGCAAAGCACAGGCGGAAGTGCGTGTTGCGCTCGCTGCACGCGGCACCTGGCACCACAAGCAACTGGCGCTCAATGCAACGTTCCAGGAACTTGCCCGGGTCCATGCCCTGCGGCAACTGCGGGAACATGTAGAAAGCGCCGCCCGGCTTCACGGTCGGGTAGTTCTCGCGGATGCCGTTGTAGACCAGGTCGCGCTTGGCACGGTATTCATCGCGGCGAGGGGTGAAGTCCTGCTCCATGCCCGCGAGTGCGGCCCATTGCAGCGGGGCCGGCGCGCACACGAAGCTGAACTGTTGCAGCGTGTACATGCGCTCGGACAAGTCGCGCGGGGCAAGCATCCAGCCAATGCGCCAGCCCGGCATGCCCAGGCTTTTGCTAGCGCCGCTGACCACGATGCAGTTACGCGTGAACTCGCGCGGGCTTACGTGGCGGCCTTCAAACAGGAAGTCCTCATAGATTTCGTCGCTGATCAGCGGCACGCCGGTTTCATCGGCCAGTTTGGCCAGTTCGCGCGCCTCGGCCTCACTCATCGCGTGGCCGGTTGGGTTGCTTGGGCTGTTGACGATGATCAGGCGCGTGCGCTCGGTGATGCGTTCCCGAATCCGCTGCGCCGACAGCTTGAAGTCAGGGTAGATGTCATAGGTGACCGACTTGGCGCCGACCATGGTGGCGAGGTGGCAGTACATGATGAAGTACGGGTCCGGCACCAGGATCTCATCGCCCGGGTTCAGCAACGCCATGAACGAAAGCATCAGCCCGCCGGAAACGCCACAGGTGACCATCACGTCTTCGTCGCTGATGTCCTTGAAGCGCTGGGTGTAGCGCGCCTTCAGGGCCTCGCGCAGTTGCGGAATGCCCTGGGTTACTGTGTAGCGGTTCTTGCCTTCGTCGATGGCTTTTTGCGCGGCCTTCTTGATCGCGTCGGGCACGTCGAAATGCGCCTGGCCGATTGAAAGGTCAATCGGGTCGGGCATGGACAGCCCAAGCTCAAAGAACTTCCGGATTCCGCTGGGGCGGATCAGGTCAACGCGGTCGGCAAGGCGAAACGGCTTTTGTGACACGGTAAGTCCTTTCAGGCGCGAATGTAACAAATGTGGGGCAACGCGCGACAGCAAGCCTCGGCAGTTCCGGTGGCGATCGGGCGGCCATACAGTGCAAATGACAAACCGGACGCCAAGGCGCCCGGTTTGTTCCGCCAACGCTGAACTTACTGAACCTTCATCTCAACCAATTCCATGATGTTGCTGTAGCCTTCGCCCGAGGACTCGGACTTGACGATCAGGCCCAGCTCTTTGTGGATGTAGGTCTTGGAGACGTCCTTGCCTTCACCGTACTTCCAGAGGATGGTCTCGAACTCGCCGGCTTCGACCTTGATCTTCACGACCCAGGCGTCAATTTCGGCGGGCTCGGCACCTTCGGTCGGCTTTTCTTCCGGAGTCTCTTCGTAGAACTCGAACTCCTGGTCGGCCATCGAGAAGGTTTCCTTCTTTTCGGCGTCCATCATCGTCAGCTTGTACTTGGCCGACTTTTCGCCCACTTCGGTGATCTCGTACTTCATGTACGTGACCATCTCGGTTTCGCCGTACTTGCTGATCGACTTGTGCGTCCAGGTGTTGCCCTTGGTCTTGTAGGGCTTCTGGTAGTTCGACTTGAGGTCTTCGGCCGTTGCCTTGCGACCCTCTTCGCCTTCCTTCTTCTCGCCTTCCTTCTTTTCGCCTTCTGCTTCGGTCTTCTTTTCTTCCTTGGCGGGCTCTTTGTCCTGCGCCATGGCAGGAATACCGATCATCGAGCAAAGCGCCAATGCCATCATCCACTTCTTCATATTCGTTTCTCCCGTAGGGCCCTCAGCCCCAAGCGCATGACTATCAGGCTTCGGGGGCGGGAAGTCAAATCCTGCGGCGCGCGGCGCCGCCTGGGTCGCCATAACATATTGTAGTTAGCGCTGTTACGTAGTCGGTGCCGTTGCAGATTTGCGCCATGCGATCAAGCACAAATCGCCCAATTGCGCCTTTGGGGGCTGTTCACCCACAGACTATCCACGGAGTTTCAACGCTGGACTGACACTGTGGGGCGCGCATGGGAGCCCGGCGTACCGCCCTCAGGCCGATGGGCGCAACCCGCGTGCGGGGTCCCGTTCGCCCGCCTTTGGCGGGCGTCCCCGGCCTTGCGGCCGGGGCTCCCTCGCTGCGGCTAGCCCAGCTTGAGGTCCTTGAACGCGGCCAGCGTTGGCTTGATCACCGGCGCAGTGGGCAGCACGCCCGGTTCCAGCAACGCGTCCATGGTCTTCAGGCCCTGGCCCGTGATGCACAGCACCGTTGTTTCCTTCGGGTCAATGCGGCCGGCCTCGGCCAGCTTCACGAACGTCGCCATGGTCACGCCGCCTGCGGTTTCCGCGAACAAACCTTCTGTTTCGGCCAGCAGCTTCATGCCTTCGATGATCTCGGGGTCGGTCACATCATCGCCGCCGCCGCCACTGTCGAGGCACAGCCGCGCGGCAAAGTAGCCGTCGGCGGGGTTGCCGATTGCGATGCTGCGGGCGATCGTGTTGGGCTCTTTCACCGGCTTGATCAGGTCGGACTTGCGTTTGATCGCGTCGGTAATCGGGTTGCAGCCTGCGGCCTGTGCGCCCCAGAACTTCGTCTTCACTTCGTTCTCAAGCAGGCCCAGCTTCTCGAACTCTTTGAAGGCCTTGCTGAGCTTGTTGATGAGGCTACCGCCGGCCATGCAGACCACTACGTTGTCAGGGGCCTTCCAGCCAAGCTGCTCAGCCACTTCAAAGCCCATGCTCTTGCTGCCTTCGGCGTAATAGGCGCGCAGATTCACGTTGACGATGCCGATGCGCGTGTCGTTGGCGATTTCGGCGCACAGGCGGTTCACGTCGTCATAGTGGCCGTCCACCTTGATCAGCTTGGCGCCGTAGATCTGCGTGTTGGCGACCTTGGCGACCTCAAGCGTCTTGGGGATCAGGATGATCGCCTTCATGCCTGCCTGCGCGGCCTGCGCGGCCACACTGTTGGCGAGGTTGCCGGTGCTGGCGCAGCCGACGGTGTCAAAGCCGAAGCGCTTGGCGCGGGCGACGCTGACGGCGACCACGCGGTCTTTAAAGGAAAGCGTGGGGATGCAGACGCCGTCGAACTTGACGTACAGGTTGGGAAAGCCCAGCCGCTTGCCCAGGTTGCGCGCGTGGTACAGCGGCGTGCCGCCGGTGTGGAAGCCACTTACGGGCTCTTGCTCAGGCAGCAGCTCGCGGTAGCGCCACATGTTGAAGGCGCGCTTGGTCATGGTCTCGCGCGTGAGGTCGCGCTTGACCTGTTCGTAGTCATAGACGACTTCAAGCGGCGCGAAGTCGTGTTCACAAACGTTGATCGGGTTGTCTGCGTATTCAGTGCCGCATTCTCTGCAGCGCAGTCCAACCGCTGTGGCGGTAGCCATGGAATCGCTCCATTACCGGTAAGTGCCCGTGAGCGCGAGAGGGTAAGAACTTTGCCCGCCCGTGGAAGCGGGTGGGCCGCACACTCTGGCCGCGTCGGGCATGTTTGGTACCATCGCGGCCTCAGGGGGGATGGCTATGGCGAAGGCATTGGCGCTGAAGCTGGTTGCTTTGCTGGCGATGTTGGCGGTAGTTGCCGGTTGCGGCGGTGGTGAAAACGCCGGCGGCGGCACAGGCGGCGATGCGGCCGACCCGGCACCAGCAAACGCGCAAAAGGACCCGCCCAAGGACAACACGCCCAAGGCCGACCCTGACGCCTGGCGCAAAATCGCGGGCACCGAGCCCGAGGGCTGGTCCAAGCTGGGCAAGACCGGTTACGAAGAACTGCAAAACGCCAAGTATTCGATCATCCGCAAACCCAAGACCGACCACGTGCTGCTGGCCAGTGTCGCCAGCATGCACGCTCCCCACGCCACCAGCGGCACTGACGCCGAATGGCAGGCCTTCCGCGACCAGGCCAGCGCGGCACTGCTTTACAGCGTCAGCAAGAAGTCCGAAGACGCGGCCGAAGTACTGCGCCGCATGGGCGGCGAGTTCATCGACAACTTCGACACCGGCGCGGTCAAGCCCGACGGCAGCATCGCGACTTGCGTGAACGGTCAGCGCATGTTGGTCGCACTCAGCCTTGCCAACGGCACATACATTGTTACAGCCATTGCCCGCGATGCCGACGCACAGAAGGCCGTCATCGCGTGGGCCAAATCATTCAAGCCTCAGTAAACGGAAAGAGCACGCACATGGGTTACAACAGCAGCCGCAAGGGCCGTGTCAAAAGCAAGCGCCGCAAGCTCAAGAACGCCAAGCTGCGCCGCAAGACCGAAGGCCTGGCCAAGAAAGGCTAGCGCCCGCAGCACAGGCACAGCCGGCCCCGGGCCGGCGCAAGGCTGATCGTTCCTACCTGGATGCAACTTCGCATGCACCGCGTCTGGGCCGAAATCCGCAACGCTGACGTCCTGCACAACCTGGCCGCCATACGTGCCCGCGCACCCGGCGCGGCCGTGATGGCCGTTTTGAAAGCCAACGCCTACGGCCACGGAGCCGTAGAGATGGCGCGCCTGCTGGCCGCCGCCGGCGTGGACAGCATCGGTGTCGGCGACAGTGGCGAAGCGCTTGAGCTGCGCGATGCCGGAATCACCGCGCCGATCCTTATTGTCGGCGGCATCATCCCCGGCGAAATGCCGCGCGTGGTCCAAAACGGCATCGAAGTCAACCTGCACACAAGCCAGATGGCCGAAGAACTGAATGCTGAGGCCGCGAGGCAGGACCGCACCGTACGCGTGCACCTCAAGATCGACACCGGCATGGGACGCCTGGGCATGCAGCCCTTTGAGGCCGTGCCCTTCCTGCACAACCTGCGCCGCCTGACAAACCTGCAGCTCGTGGGCCTGTGCACGCACTTCAGCACGCCGCATGAAGCAAACCCGGGCTTTACCACGCGGCAGATTGAGCACTTCAACCTGGCGGTCGAAGTCGCGCAGCGGCTCGGATACGACGACCTGACTCTGCACAGCAGCAGCAGCCTGGCCGTCTGGGGCCGCCCCGACGCGCGCTTCAACCTGGTGCGCACGGGCATTGCGCTATGGGGCCTGCTGCCCGGCGGCGACGACGGCTGGGAAAGCACCCTGCGGCCGGCGCTGTCATGGCGCAGCCGAATCCTTTTCTTGAAAGACGTGCCCGAGGGCACGCCGATCGGCTACAACCGCCTGTACTACACCCCTGCGCCGACGCGCATCGCGACCCTGCCGGTCGGCTACAACGACGGCTACCGCACCAGTCTGACGAATCGCGGCATGATGCTTGTGAACGGGCAGCGCTGCCCCGTGGTCGGCCGCGTCAGCATGGATTACACCACCATCGACGTCGGCCACGTGCCGGATGCGAAGGTTGGCGACGAAGTGACGCTGCTGGGTGCGCAGGGTACCGAGCGCATCAGCCTGTATGAGTTGGCAACCTGGGCCGATGCCATCCCCTACGAAGTACTCTGCGGCCTCGGTCGCCGCGTCGCCCGCGTGTACACGTAGGCGGCAGCGGACTTGCGCGGCGTCGGTTGGGGCTTGGCTTCGGGGGCGCCTTCCGGCGGGAACTGTGCGACCTTCACCTTCACTACGGTTTCAGTCTTGCAATGAAGCTATAGCCGTCCTCCGCTGCCTTGCGAAAGAACTCCTCTGCCGTCAAGCGTTCCGCACCTTTTGCGTCCAGAAGCAGCGCGTTGCGATGGTGCAGGGCCGCGAGTTCGTATCCCGGGTTGACTGACTGCATGGCTTGGCGGGCCTGCCGATGCGCGGCGCGCGCGCCATCGGCGTCGCCGGCGACACGCCGGATCGCGGCCTCAAGCACTGCCGCCATCGGCGACGCCACCCCGTGCTCGGTAACGGATTGGCCAATCCGCGCCAGTTGCGCGTCGAGGTCTGCAACCGGCCGGGCCAGTACCCGCGCCATCAGCCCTGCGTAGTGCGGCACGAAACTGGCCTGCCGCGGCACCCTGCCTTCGGGGCTTTCCAGAAAGCGCGCGCACTTGCCCAGTACCGGCGCGTTTTCGGCGGCGCAGGCCAGCATCGACAGGTGAAGCCACTTGGGCCCGGGCAGCGCGGTCAGGTACAGCGCGTCTTCCAGCGACAGCACCCCCGCCAGCACTTGCGCGCGCACCAGACCGGCCTGCGCGTTGCCGATCCTGCGCGCGTCGCAGCCCGGGACATGCCGGGTCAGTGCGGCCAGGCCTTCCGCAAGCCTGCCCGAGCCCGCCATCTCGATGGCATGGGCGCAGGCAATCACAGAGAAAACCGGCAGCTTGCGGGCTTCTGTGTCGGCCAACGCCATGATTGCTTCCATGGTGCGGCTCGCTTCATCGTTGCGGCCCATGTCCTGCAACGTCAGCGCCAGTCGCAGGCCCATCTCCATGCCTTCCGCCGTGTTGACCCCGCCATGCGCCATCGCAAGCCCGAAGCGCTTGCGCATGTACCCAAGCGCTTCGTCCAGTCGCCGCGTCAGGAAGGACAGGTGCGCCTGCGAAGTCAGAAGCCGTGCCGCAAGTGCTTCGTCGTCTGTCAGTCGTGCAAGTTGGGTTGCACTGGAAAGCAGCGCGGCTGAACGCGGCAGGTCCATCTTCTGCAGGGCCCCCTCAAGCTCGGTCAGCACTCTTCCCTGCAGCTCGCTGGTGCGCTGGTTCAACTTTGTGCGCAGGCGCTCGTACGTGCCCAGCGCATCGGAGAGTTCGCGCATCATGCGCAGCCCGCGATCGCCGGCCACGCTGCCCAGCCGCATGCGCGAAACCGCGCCCAGTGCCTCTACCAGCTTCAACAGGTCGCCGGCGGTCTGGGTCTGGTCCTGCGCCACGTCGGCCACGAGCATCGGCCCCTGGCCTGCCAGCAGCCATGCCGGGTTCAGCCCGAACTCGCGGCACAGCGCCATGCAAAACGCCGCCGGCACCCGTGTTCCGCGCATATACCGGCTCACGTTCATCAACGAGGTCCCGGTGCGGCGCGCGACCTCACTGCGAGTGGTCTGCTGCATCAGCAGGCTCAGGCGCGCACGCAACTGTTCTTCTTCGCCGGTCATCGGCTTTCCTTCCGGGGTAACAAATACGTTAGACAAGTTCGGGCAAAGGCTGCAAGCGCGAACAACACTTTCGTGCAATAGGGTCGTCCACAAGGAGGACAACCCATGCACGCAAGACTCTTGATCGCCACACTGATCTGCGCAGGCTCGGCCCTGGCGGCCCAGCCCTCGTCTGGTGGCAGCAGCGGAAGCAGCACGCCCGGCAGCGGCGGTACTTCCGGACCGCCCCCTTCCTCCACCAGCACCTACACCGTTTCTGCGGCCGCAGACGGATATGTAGACCTGCCGTCGCCCGCGAACATTGCGCTGGGCGATGACGACCTTTCGGCGCCGATCAGCCTCAACGGGGGACTCATCCGCTACTTCGGCAAGAACTACGACCAGTTCCGCGTCGGCAGCAACGGCTACATCCTGATTGGCACCGGGGCCGGCACTACCGCGACCTCATTCGTGCAGGCTGGCGCCATTGCGCCTTTCTGGGCTGACCTTGTGCCCGCTGTCGGCGAGGTCGGCTATGAGTTGAGCATCGAAGGCGTACTGATCGTCGAGTGGCGCAATGTTGACGTCCGCGTCAACGGCACCACCGGCACCCATGCCGTGCGCATGCAGCTGCACATCAACCTGCTCACCTCGGTGATCGAGTTTCGCTATGCCGACCCCACGGACGGACTGGCCGGTCCCGTCAGCAGTACCGCCAATACCATCTCCGTCGCGGACCTTGCCGGCGTAACCAGCCTGGTGGTCCCCGGCGACGACCCGGGCTTTGTTGCCGCCGACGGCACTGTCACCGCGTGGCCGTCCGGCCGCATGATCCGCTTCACCGAATACGGGCCGCAAGGCAACAGCAACCCGGTGCGGGTGGACTCCAGTTCGATGCTTCCGCAGGCCACGCCGGGCGGAGCATACCAGTTCCAGTTCACGGCCTCGGGCGCGTCCGGCAGCTACAACTGGCTTCCGCGCGCAGGCACATCGCTGCCTGCGGGCTGGCAGCTTTCGTTGCCCGGCTTGCTGACCATCGGCCCTGGCCACGCGGTTACGGGCGTGTACACCTTCTGGGTCAATGCGTTTTCAGGGATGCTCCAGGACGGCAAGTACTTTCAGCTCGTGATTGCGGACCCCCTCACGATTACCAGCAGTTCACCGCTGCCCGCCGGCACTGAGAACACCGCGTATGCACACACCTTCAATGCTACCGGTGGCGTCGGGCCATACTCATGGACGGCGGTCGGCCTCCCCACGGGCTGGTCGCTGGACGCCGCCGGTAACCTGGATGCTCCGGCGGGCAGCGTCGTGCCCGGGCAATACGGCTTCTCAGTCACGGTCAGCGACACCCAGGTGCCGCCCGCCACGGCCACACTGCCTTGCGTGCTGGATGTGGTGGCGCTGGGCGCACCCCTGGTGTTCACGACCACGCTTCCGGCGGCGCTTCCGGGCGTTGACTTTAGCCATGCGTTCACGGCTGCGGGCGGCTTCCCGGGCTATACCTTCAGCGCAACCGGCCTTCCCGCGGGCTTCAGCATGAGCCCATCCGGCGTGCTCAGCGCACCCGGGGCTTCCGTGATTACGGGTACCTATCACTTCGATGCGACGGTTGAAGACACGCAGTCGAATGTCACGACCAGCCCCTTCACTTTGCAGGTTGCGGGCTCGGGGGGCACGGCAGGAACACTTCCAGGTTCGAGCGGCGGCCAGGGCTGCACAACCGGCACCGGCGGAGGAAGCTGGGCGCTGCTGCTGATGTCGCTGCTGGCCATCGTCGCCCTGATTGCGCGCCGCAGGCAGGCAGCGTAGACGTGATCCGGCTCCAAACACAAGAACTGCCCGTGCGGAGTACCGCGCAGGCAGTTCTTGGTGTTTTGTGGCCACCCGGATTCCGCAGCCGAGATCAGTACCGGCCGGATTTCCCGGATACGCTGCCGCTTGATGGCTCATGCGTATACGCAATGATTGCTGTATCGCATGGTTTGCGAATGTGCGCACAGCGGGTAACTTGCATCTGCCCCCACGGGAGATGCCATGCGATTTGCCATCACCATCGCCGCCGCTGCCACCCTGCTTGCCCTTGCGATTCGCGGGCCCGCGCTCGCCGAGGGACGCTACGTCACCGAGATCGACGCCAAGCACAAGCTGATCGAACAACGCCGCCCCAAAGCCGCCGAACTTTCCGGCAGCGCCAAGGCGCTTCGCAAACTCAACGAAGAAGAGCTCGCCCGCTACAACGCGCTGCGCTTCCTGGCCCGCCCCGACCCGCGCCTGGCTGCCGACCCCAACGTCCCTGGCCGCTATGAGCTGCCGCCGCTGGGCAGCCTTGAGGCCAGTACCGAGCACCAGGCTGACCCCTGGGTGCTGCTGCGGCTGACTGCGCTGCTGCGCGCCGGATACCCGTCCGAGCCCAACCTGTGCACCGAAATCCTGCGCTGGCTTGAGTCGGCATCTCCGGTGAAGGGCAACGAATGGTCCGACGTAAGCCTTGAGCTGTTGCTTTGCGACGCCATCGCGCGCCGCGCCGACGTGACATTGACCGTGCAAAAGCGCATGACCGACGAGCGCGCTCGAGCCATTGTCAGCAAGCGGCTGTGGCTCGTGGCCGACACCGATGAACCCTCGCAGCACGCGCTGGGCGAAGTCTTCCACTATCTGCTCGCGCGCCGGCTGGCCCTGAAGAACGGCTGGGCCGAATCCATCGACGCGGCCGACTGCACCCGCGTGCTTGCAGCACTGGCCCGCGCCGCGCAATCGCTGAAAAAGAGCAAGGGTACTCTCTGGGACGGCACCAAGCCCGAACAGGACGCCTTTTACTGCCGCGGCCTCGTCATCATGGCCGCATGTCTTGGCCTGGGTGAATCCGACGCAAGCATCGCCAAGGCCACGCAGGGTGATTGCCGCAAGGCGCTTGGCGTCATCGAGGCCCACCTGAAAGCCCTGCCGAAAGACGACGCCTGGCGCGCCTTCGAAGGCGATGCGCTGGCCCTGCTGCTGGCCGTCGGCAAGCCGTTCGACAAGCTGCACCCCAAGAAGGGCACGCTGGTTCGCTCCGCGCTGGGCAATCAGCGCATGCGCTTCATGCCGCCCCGCCCCGGCAACAGCCACTGTGCGACCGCGCTGCGCTGGGTGCTGACCAAGAGTTTCGGCGACGCGGGCCTGGGCCGCAGCGAAGTGCAGACCACCGACCGCGATCAATTCGCGGGCATGTGTCTGGCCGTGCTTGCCAGCGTCGGTGGATTCAACCCGGATGCACCGGTGATTGAGCCGCTGGATTGGGGCGAATCCGTGACCATCTTCTCCGCGCTGGATTCCGAAGACCTTGACGACTACTACGGCTACATCGTCACCACCGACCTCGCCATTGATGCCAGCGCCAACTGGTTCCTGCGCAATCAAAAGGGCGATGGCACTTTCGGTGAAGGCTACGGCCAGGTGCTCGGCGGCCACGCTCTGGTAGTGCACGCGCTGCTGGATGCGGGTGTTCCGCGCACCGACAAGCGCATCCAAAAGGCAATGGCGCAGATGCTGGCGCTGGCAAAGGGCATCGACGGCAAGAGCGTCACCCAGGTTGACTACGCGCGCTATGGCTCGATCAACTACTCGGCCAACCTGCTGCTGATGGCATTCCAGAGCTACTACGAACACGACATCCGCGAAAGCGGCATGTACCAGGCCCGCACCCGCGACCAGTACCTTGCCGCTCAACAAGTCATGTGGCCGAAAGTGGACGCGGCGCACCGCGAACTGATCGCAAACCTGTCGTGGCGGCTGTCCAACTGTGACGGCTACGGCTGGGGCTACGTGCTGCATGAGCCCAAGGCGCCGATGCCAAGCCCCGTCACCAACAACCCCAAGCCCAAGGCCGAAAACCCCACCACAGGCGACAAGGCCGACAGCAAGCGCCACCCTGAGCTGGAGGAAGAGCTCGACCGCCGCAAGCGCGAGGGCAAATTCCCCGAGCGTTCGTCCACCCCCGCCAACGGCGTGCGCCACGGTGATAACAGCAATTCGCAGTACGCGGTGCTCGGGCTCAAGGCCGCGCTGCTGATGGGCGCGCCCGTCGATTACAACGGGCTGGCCTATGAGGCCGTGCGCCTGTGCGACGGCTTTCTTACCACCGGCCAGGCCGAGCGCGTTTGCGACCCAACGGTGTACCTGACCATGGACAAACTCGAGCAGCGCTCGCGCGACAACCGCTACGCGCCCGACGACCCCAACGCCACGCGCCAGCGCGCCCACCTGCAGGCCTATGAAATCGGCGGCTGGTCGTATCATTGCGGCGCCGGCGCATCCACCTGGGGCAAGACCGAGAATGACGACGGCACCGGCAAACCCGTGTGGCCGCGTGCTGTGGCCATGACCGCCGCCGGACTAAGCAGCCTGGCGATCATCCGCGACGCGCTGATGGTCGCGCCGATCTATGACCCTGAGCTGATCGGCCGCATCGATGACCGCATCGCGGGAGGAATGTTCGGGCTGGGGCTGATGTACCCGTACTCGCGCGAACATTTCACGCTGGATGCGAACAAGACCGACATGTGGTTCGGCCACGGCGGCGACGGCTGGGGCATGATGTACGACATGTATTCCTGCGAGCGCGCGGGCGTAATGACTGACACGGTGTTCTTTGCCAACGTGGACTGGTACCGCGACGGTGCTGACATCCTGATCAAGGAGCAAGGCAAAGACGGCGGCTGGGAAGGCATGAAGGGGCAGATCTGCAACCACGCCTTTGCGCTGCTGTTCCTGCGTCGCGCCGCCCCCTACCTGGCCACCAAGCGCCCGCCGGCGAAGGGCCCCGTCACCGGCAAATAGCGCAGATTGCCGACTGCCCGCGTTCACTTACACTGGGGGCATGCAGACCGCCTGTCCCCAGTGCCGCAACCCGGGCTTTGCCATCCACGCGCGCAACCAGTTGCGTTGCGGCCGCTGCAATCACGTCTGGGAACAGACGCTTGCGTACCCGGCACTCCCCGGCCCGGTGTTCCTGTCGGCGTCCAAGACACCATCCGTGAACTTCCGCAGCGACGGCGGTCGCGGCCGCGCGGCCTTGTGGGTAGCGGGCGTGCTGCTGGTTGTGCTTGTGGCGGGATTCTGGCTGGCAACCGGGGCGATGAATGAGGCCCACCGCGACGATGCCCTGGCACCCGCACCGCGCGCGCCCAAGTCAACGAGCCTCAAGCTCGATACCAGTTCGGACACGCCACCCACGACGCCACCGCCCATCGAACGGCCGAAGGTGAAGCCGGGTCAGCTGACGTCAAGCCGCTTTGAAGGCCGCAACGGCAACTATCGCTATTGGGTGCTGCAGGTAAGCAACCCGCACGAAACGCAGATTGAGCCCCAGAAGATCACCGTGAAACCCGCCAACGGTGAGGCGTTTGACAGGTATTCCATGTCGATGGGCATCCCGTCAGGACAGAACGTGTGGATGCTGGTGGTGTACGAAGACACCACCGAGCAGGAGCACAGTTTCACGCTGAACCAGATCCCCCACGCCTACGCCCATAGCATGCCACTGGTGAAGCGGCTGCCACTGAAAGACCTTGCGGTCGACGACCCCGCCACCGACAGCTTCAAGCGCACCCGCATCACCGGCCGCATCCACAACAACAGCGAGGCCACGGTAGACCGCATGTTCGTGCAGGTGATCGGGCTGGATCAGCAAGGCAACCCTGTGTCGTTCGCCGAAACTTACCTATCCGACCCGCTGGCGCCGCGCAGCGAAGTGGCATTCACGGTCTCAACGGGAACCTACGAAATCGCCAAGCCGCTGCGCTGGGAAGTACAGGCATTCGGGACCAGCAAACGCTAGTGTGGAATCGAAACAGGCAGGAGCGCGTTTGGACTTTACACAACACCGGAGCTCTCCATGAAACCCCAGATCGGTATCAGCGACGAAGCGCGCAAGAAGATGGTAGCCGGCCTCAGCAAGCTGCTGGCCGAGACCTACACGCTGTACCTGAAGACGCACAACTACCACTGGAATGTGACCGGGCCGCACTTCCAGCAGCTGCACAGCATGTTCATGACCCAGTACACGGAAATGTGGACCGCCGTGGACGAAATCGCGGAGCGCATCCGCGCGCTGGGCGAGTTCGCGCCCGGCAGCTATCGCCAGTTCAGTAACCTCAGCGCGATCAAAGACGACGAAGGCACTCCTGGATGGCAGGACATGATCCGTAACCTGGTTGCCGGCCACGAAACCGTGATCCGCACCTGCCGCGAGCTGCAACCCTTTGCCGCGGAAGCGGGCGACGAAAGCAGCAACTCGCTGCTCGGCGACCGCATGCGCGTGCACGAAAAGACCGCGTGGATGCTGCGCGCCCTGCTGCAATAACCGGAGCAACCGTGTTCGGACTTCTGAAAGCCACCTGCCCCGTTGAGCCCGCGATCCGCGATTGGCTGGATGCGGAATGGGCCGGCCTCAAGCGCGACCTTGCGCTTGATCTGGCGAACCGCCCGGTGCTTGAGCCCAGCGACGAGTACTTCCCTGATCCGTGGCGTCGCGACCCGGCCTCGGCACAGGCGATGCTGGCGCGTTTGTGCGGCTACATGGGTGTTGACGCGTCAACCGTTGAGCTCGCGTTTTACCAGCCCGACCCGGCCACGCCCTCGCCGCCGATGCTGGCGCGACAGGGCGAGCGCTTCCTGCTGCCCTTTGACGTAACCGAACTGGGAAGCCCCGCGGCTTCAGCGGCGGTGCTGGCCCGCAAGCTGTCGCTGCTGCGGCTGGTGCTGGCGGGCATTGACCAGTCGCGCGAAGACCTGCCGTTGCTCGGCGACCTCGCCACCGTGGCGCTTGGCGCTGGCGTCATCACCGCCAACGCGGCTGTGCCTGAGTTGCCCCGCTGAGGCGGCGGAAACTGCGGCCGGTCGGCCCCAGCCCGCGGATACCTGAACTGGCCCATGTACGGCTACGCGATGGCCCTGCTGGCCCGCGACCGCAAGGAAGAAACCCCAAAGTGGGCGCGCCACCTCAGGCCCGATCCCAAATCCCTGCTGAAGAAGTCCCAACGCTGGCTGAAGACCCAGTAGGCACGCCGATCAGCCGCAGTTCGTGTTGCGGCCGTCCCGGCTGCACGTCCGCACTCCTGAGGCTGCGGGACTGCACTGAAACCTCGTGCAGGCAAGTTGCCTGCAATACGGGCGGCGCCCCCAACGCCGCTGGCTACTTGCCGGCTTTGGTGTGGCCGAAGACCTTCAGCAAGTTGATGAATGCCGGGTTGGTTTCGAGCGCCTTGAAGGCCTCGTGCTGCAGGCGCTTGCGGTCGCGGAAGCCGTTCTTCACCGCGCGCTCCAGCCACTTCAGGCCTTCGCCCGGATTCTGCGGTGTGGTCAGCACCGACAGCCAGTACAGCGTTTCCGCGAAGCTGGGGTTCAGTTCGAGGGCCTTCTCAAACAGCGGGCGAGCGTTCTCGGGGTGTCCGCGCGTGGCGTGCAGCACGCCCAGAGCCACGTAGCCGCGCTCGTCGGCGGGCACCAGCTCAATGCACTTTTCGTATTCGCGCTCGGCGGCCTTGAAGGCGCGGCCTTTCTCGTAGATCTTGCCCAGGCTGATGCGGGCCTCCACATTGTGCGCGTTCAGCTTCAGCGCGTATGTCAGGTTGTCTTTGGCGCCCGTCAGGTCGCCGGCCATGCGCTGCACACTGCCAAGAAACGCGCGGGCGCGCGGGTCTTCGGGGTTCAGCTTGACGGCCATTTCGTAATCGGCCTGGGCTTCCTTCAGCTTGCGCATCTTGCGATGGATGTGCCCGCGCAGCAGAAACAGACGCGGGTCGTCGCCCTTGATTTTGAACGCCTTCTCCACCTGCTTCATCGCGTCTTCAAAGCGTGCCTTCTTCAGCGCGATCTGCGCGTCCGACACCGACATCTCAAGCTGCGTGGTCATGCTCAGCACCGCAAGCTCGATCGTTTCGTTGCGGTCAAGCTCTTCGCTGGCCGCAGCCTCAGCCTGCTGGGCCATGCGGAAGATGCCGCTTTGGCCCTCACGCGGCACGCTGACCGTACGACGGCGCTGGCTGCGGATCAGTTCGCCGGCGGCTTCCAGGTCTTCGGCCAGTTCGTCGGCGTCCTGGTAGCGGTTTTCCGGGTTCTTGGCGAGCATGCGGTTGGTGATCCGCTCAAGCTCGCGTGGCAGGCCCGGCCGCAGCTCGCCCAGTGGCGGGTAGTCGTCCTGCTGGTGCATCAAAATCAGCGCCTGGCTGGTTTCGCCCAGGAAAGGCCGCCTGCCGGTAAGCAACAGGTACAGCGTCACCCCCAGGCTGTACACGTCGCTGCGGCCGTCCACTTTTTCGCCTCGGCATTGCTCGGGGCTCATGTATGGCGGGCTGCCGGAGTGCCCGGCCGAGTTCTCGCTACCCAGTGCCGCGGCCACACCGAAGTCGCTGATCTTCACGCGGCCGTTGTTAAGGATCAGCAGGTTGTCGGGCTTGATGTCGCGGTGCACCAGGTTGCGCTTGTGGGCGTATGCGAGGCCGCGCGCGACCTGCGCCGCGATCTTGACGGCCAGCAGCGGGTCAACGCCCTGGCGGCTGACGAGGCGGCTGACGGGCACGCCATCGACCAGCTGCATCACGATGTAGGGCTGGCCTTCGTGTTCATCGACAGCGTACACGGGCGTGATGTTCGGGTGCTCAAGCTTGCCGGCCATGCGGGCTTCGTTCATGAAGCGTTCGCGCAGCACGTCATTGTTCGCGAATTCGCGGGGCAGCACCTTTACGGCGACGTCTTTGTCGAGGCCGGTGTGGCGGGCTTTGTAAACCAATCCCATGCCGCCACGGCCGATGCACTCAAGCAGGTGGCATTTGCCGAACATGGATCCGGTCAGGTCGTTCTGTTCATCCTGGGCTGTCATGGGCGGTGATGATAGCGCGAAACCGGTGGGAAGTGATAGGAGTCAGGGGGCTATTGGTGGGGCTATCCACCCAGGTAGCTCATTTCAGCCTTGGGCAGGCCGGGGGTGCGGGCGTTGCGGAGCTCGCTGTAGCGGTCTTGCCTGGCGGTCCAGATGGCGCGGATGCGCTGCTTGAGCTGTTCGGGCGTATCGCCCTGGCGCAGCGGGGTTTTCAGGTCGGTGCCTTTGTCGGCAAACAGGCACGTGAACAGCTCGCCCTTGGCGCTGAGCCGCGCGCGGGTGCAGTCGCCGCAGAAGGTGTTGGTGACGCTGCTGATCACGCCGATTTCGCCCGCACCATCGGCGTACCGCCAGCGGCGCGCGACTTCGCCCGGGTAGTTGGGCTCAGCACTGTGCAGCGGCCAGCGCGCGTTGATGCGCTGCACGATCTCGCGCGCCGGGACCACGTCGTCCATGCGCCACCCGTTGGTGGTGCCGACATCCATGTACTCAATGAAGCGCAGCGTTACGCCGCTGCCCCGGAAGTGCGCCGCCATGGGTTCAATGTCGGCGTCGTTCAGGCCGCGCACGACGACCATGTTCACTTTGATGGTCTCAAAGCCCGCGTTGCGCGCGGCCTCAATGCCTTTGAGCACCGGGGCGACTTTAACGCCCTTGCCGTTGATGCGCGCAAAGGTGGCGTCGTCGAGGCTGTCGAGGCTGACCGTCACGCGATCAAGCCCCACACGCCGTAGCGCCACGGCGTACGTCGGCAGCAGCAGACCGTTGGTGGTCAGCGCGACGTCTTCGATGCCGGGCACGGTGCGCAGCTGCGCGATCAGATCAGGCAGGTCGCGGCGCATCAGCGGCTCACCGCCGGTGATGCGCAGCTTTGTTACGCCCAGTTCGGCGAAGATGCCGGCCAGCCGCGTGATCTCTTCGTAATCAAGGATCTCGCGGCGGGGCAGAAACGCGTAATCGGGGCCGAAGACTTCGGCGGGCATGCAGTAGGTGCAGCGCAGGTTGCAGCGGTCAGTCACGGATATGCGCAGGTCGCGCAACGGGCGCGCGCGGGTGTCCTGCACTGGCTGAAGCTGCGGCTTACTCACGGTATCTCGCGGTGTCTATGGGCCAGGCCGGGGCCGGAACGCCCCTTCCCAATGTCGCCTACATTAGTATGAAACCCGGTCCTTTCAGGAAACGCCATGGCCGGGCTGGACGTCAAACAGTTTGTTGTCATCCACGTCGAGAAAGTCGCCGAAGAGGCCGACTTCATCAGCCGCATCTTCAACGCGGCCGCGATTGTGGTGAACGACAAGGTCCGCATGGTCGATACGGGGCGCTTTACGTTTCGGATCGAAAAGGCCAACTCGCCCGCTGAGGTAACGCGCGGCGTGCAGATTGAAGTCCATGCAAACAACGTGAACCGCTTCGCCGAAGAGGTCTGGCACCGCGGTGTGAAGTACGCCAGCCGCCCGCAGAACCACGCCGACGGCCTGCGCCGCGTGGCGTTTGTCAGCCCGGGCGACATCCGCATCACCGGCGTGGGCCCGCTGAAGCTGGACAGCACCGGCGCATTCCCGGCATTCAGGCCCGACGGCACCCCTGAGCCCAAGTAGACCGCGATGACTGAGCCGCTGGAAGTATTCCCCAACCCGAACCCCGCACGCGACTACGAAGTCCGTATCGAGTCGCCCGAGTTCACGTGCGTGTGCCCCAAGACCGGCCACCCGGACTTCGCCAACCTGATCCTGACCTACATCCCGGATCAGCATTGCCTTGAACTCAAGGCCTGGAAGCTGTACGTGCACTCGTGGCGCAACGTCGGCATCTTCCATGAGGCCGTCACGAACCGCATCGCCGAAGACCTGATTGCCGCCCTGCAGCCGAAGTTCCTTCGGCTGGTGGGCGCGTTTCATGCCCACGGCGGCATCACGACAACGGTCACTGTCGAGCACCGCAAGTAGTCAGGCGCGCACAAGCCCGGCGCGCAGCATTTCGCGCACCAGTGGCTCAATGGGCTGGCCGCTGTCGAACTCCATGAACGCGGCACCCAGCGCGCGCACGGCCTTTGCGGTGCCTTCGCGCCAGCGCGTCAGTTCGTCGTGATAGGCGGCCAGCACGCGCTCATCGACGCGCAGCCGAATGCCGTCCGCACCGATGGGCTGCAGCCGCGTCAGGCCATGCAGCGTGGGCCGGGTTTCCTCGGTACATGAGATGCTGATCGCCATCGCGCGCGCGCCCCTGCGACGGGCTTCCTGCAAGAGTTCAAGGGCTGGTTCGCGGCGCTGGAAGTCGCTCGCCAGCACCAGCACGGTGTCGCGGCCTCTGGATTGCAGCAAGCTCCGCAGGGCGGCGCCGTCGGTTGCCGCTAGCGGTGCCAGCCTGGTGAACCATTCCAGCAAGCGGTCTTCGCCGGTGCCGTCGAAGGTCTCAACCGGGCCGCCGGAAAGGCACCCTGCCTGCACGCGCTCTGAGCCCGCCAGTGCGATCAGCCCCACGGCGGCCAGCAGGCGGCGTGCGGCCAACCACTTGCTGACCGCGCCGAAATCCATGGTGGGTGCGTCGTCAGCCACCAGCAGCACGCGCAATTGGCCCGGCTGCTCAAACAGTTTCAACACAAGCTGGTCGAGGCGGCCGTAGACATTCCAGTCCACGCGGCGCAGGTCGTCGCCGTGGGCGTAGGGCCGGTGGGTGCCGAATTCTTGCCCTGAACCAAACTGGCGCGAAAGCCGCTCGCCACGGGCGCCGCCGCGCTGCACCCGGCCTGAGGCTAAACGCAGCTTGCGCAGGCGCACCAGCGTCGTTTCGTCAAACAGGGCGGCGAACGGGTTGGCGGCCATGCTGCCTTTCACTGGGGCATGCGTTACGGCTTGCGCTCGGCGCGCAGGCGGGCCAGTTCGGCCTCGCGTTTGCGCAGGGCCAGCGCCTGCATCACCACGAACGCGAGCAAACAGGCCCAGACCGCGCCGTTGGCGATCCAGAGCGACCGCAGCGAACCTTCATGGCTCGCGATCTCGGCGGCAAGGCGCGTCTCCAGCGCTTCGCGGTATTTGGCTTCCAGCGCGCTGTCGGTGGTTGCGGTGTTTGTCGTTGCTGATTCCGCGCCTGAGACCGGCAGTGGTTTCAGGCTTTCGGACTTGCTGTCGGCGAGTGCCGGAACGGCTACGGTGCAAAGCAGGGCGGCGCACAGCACACAGACCAGAAGGCGAGGCAGGCTTGGCATCATGCGCTCCTTTCGGCGTCGATACGTTGCGCCAGCCGGTGGTTGGCAAAGCGCAGCGCGATCAGCGCCACAAACACAAGCAGAATCCCGATGCTGGCGACGTTCTTGGTAATCGCTACCTCAGGGGCACTCAGCAGGTCGCTGAAGCTGCGCGGGTGGCTGGTCTGGCCGATCTCAATCGCCTTGCTGACCAACGGGTACAGCGGTCCCAGCAGTATCCCGTACACCGCCGTGGTCATGCTGCGCTGGCGCGGGGTGTCCATGCTGCGGCGCAGTACCAGCAGCGCCGCAAACGCCAGCCACAAGATCAGCATGGTGGTGAGCCGCGGCTCCCAGTTCCAGCCGCTGCCAATGCGGCCGCTACCCCATGCGTAATCGGCCCAGAAGGTGCCGGTCAGCAGCACCACCGCGCCGGTGATCAGGCCGACTTCGGCGCTGGCGACAACCAGCGCCTCCCATGCGGGGCGGCGCGTCAGCAGCCAGAATACGCCCCCAACCAGGCAGACGGTGCAGCAAAGTGCCGTGGCATACGCGCTGGGCAGGTGGATGAAGAAGATGCGATAGCTTTCGTACAGGTTGATCGGCGCGCCGCGATCGGGCGTGACCACCCACAGTGTGCCTTCGGTGATCTGCACCGGCGTGTAGTTGTACGACAGGTACAGCGTGACTTGCGCGCCAATCAGGCCCAGCAACGCGAGCGCGAGGATCACCCAGGTGGACTTCGAAAGTGGCGCGTGCTGGCTCATGTGAGGCCGGCCCTGATGTGCCTTCAACCTTGTACATCAATCGGATGGGTACCAGCTTCAGGTTGCGGGCTGGGGTCGACGGTTGACGGTCGACAGTTCACGGTATCTGCGGCTGTTTGCAGTATCCGTCGACTGTGAACCGTTGACCGTAAACCTGCTTCCTGACTCTGGTGGACATGCAATCCGCATCAACCTTCTACATCAACCTTCATTCAGCTTGCCGAACAGCAGCAGGCCCATGCCCAGAAACATAGCGTCACAGGTGGCCAGCAACAACAACCACGGCTGCGCACCCGCAAACCCGAGCCCGCCCTGCAGCGCATCGGTGATTCCGGTCGCGCTGGCAAACACCGGCACAGCAATCGGCAGCAGTGCAATGGTCAACAGAGACTCGCCGCCGCGGGTGCGACTTGTGCCCGACGCCAGCAGCACGCCCGGCGCCAGTATCCCCAGGTCAGCCAGCGGCACCACCAGCAACAGCAGCGGCTGGTCAAACATTCCAAAGCGCAGCAGCGGTATTGCCAGCAGCACCAGCAGCGCCTGGGTCGCCAGCAAGAACACCATAGCCGACACCAGCCGCGACACATACACCAGCGCCGGGTCATGCGGGATCAGCAGCAGCGCGCCTAAGAAGTTGCGGCCGCGATCAGCCTGCGCCGCGCGATTCAACCCCACGACGGCCGCAAAGATGCTGGTAACCCAAAGCATGCCCAGCACGAAGCGGTGATAGGTTTCGTTGACAGGCAACGTGCGCACAGCAAGGCCGACCACGACAACGCTAAGGGCCGCAAACAGGCCCATGGAAGTGAGCAGCGACTTGGTGCGCAATTCGACCGTGAACTCGCGGCGCATGAGGGCGGCGAAGGCTTGCAGGGCCGGGGGGGCCGATTTTGGATTCTGAATTTTGGATTCTGGATTGGTCATGCTGGGAGGCTTGCTCTGTGCCTTGAGTAGGCATGACTATGCATGTCCACCCTTCGATCCTCGGCATCGCTGCGCGCTGCCTGCGGTACGCTTGCTACGCAAGCTGCTTCGGGCTCTTGTTCTCGCGTAGGCAGCCTGTTCATTCGTCGAGCAGGCCGTATTGCTTTCGTTTCTCCCACAGGTTCTTGCGGCTGATGCCCAGGATCTGGGCGGCTTCTTCTATGCCTCCCGCGATCTTCATTACGTTCTGGATATGGGCTTTCTCGGCGGCGGCAACCACTTCGCGCAGCTGTCGGCGGTCGTCGCCGGGGGTTTCGTTGGCCGCACCCTGGGGCAGGTCAGCGCTGTAGTCGCGCAGGAAGTGTTCCTTGCGCAACATGCCGCCTGCTTTGCCGAACGCGATCGCGCGCTGCACGGAATGCTGCAGCTCGCGCACGTTGCCCGGCCACGGATAGCCCACCAGGGCGGCCATGGCTTCCGGGTCGACGTTCAGTTGCTTGTCGGGGCTGTAGCGCGTGACGAAATGCTGCACCAGCACCGGGATGTCGCCTTCGCGCTTTCGCAGCGGCGGCACATGCAGGTCGATCACGTTCAGGCGGTGGTACAGGTCACGGCGGAAGCTGCCTTCGTCCACTTTCTTCAGCAGGTCCACCTTGGTGCTGGCGATGACGCGGATGTCCACCTTCACCGGCTTGTCGCCGCCGAGGCGCTCAATCTCGCGCTCCTGCAGCACGCGCAGCAGTTTGGCCTGCGTGTCGATCGGCATGTCGTCGATGTCGTCGAGGTAAATCGTGCCGCCGTTGGCCTGCTCAAAGCGCCCGATGCGTCGGCTGCTGGCACCCGTGAACGCGCCAGGTTCGTGGCCAAACAGTTCGTCTTCCAGCAGGTTGGTGTTGCTGATGTGGCACGCGACCTTGATCAGCGGGCCGCCGCTGCGCGCGCTGTGCTGGTGCAGTACCGTAGCGATCACTTCCTTGCCCGTGCCGTTCTCGCCCTGGATCAGCACGCTGAAGTCGTTCTCGGCCACCGTCTTGATGTCGTCGTAAAGCCGCTTCATCTGCGGGCTGCCGCCCACAAGCTGGTCTACCTTGAACTCGGTCTTTACTTCCTCAACCAACTGCTGGTACTTGCGGCCGGTGGTCTGCGCCTGGCCGTAGCCGTTGACCAGCAGCACGATCTTTTCGTTGTTGAAGGGTTTTTCGACGAAGTCTTTGGCACCCAGCCGCATTGCCTCAAGGGCGCGCTCGACTGTGGCGTTGCCGGTGATCATGATCGCGATGATGTCGGGTACTTTCTCGCGGGCAAAGCGCAGCAGGCTCATGCCGTCCATCTTGGGCATGACGACGTCGCTGATCATGCAGTCAAAGTGCTGACGGCCGAGCTCTTTCATCGCGGCCTCACCGTCTTCGACGGCGACCACGGAGTGGCCGGCATCCTCAAGGTCTTCGGTCAGGGTGATGCGGATGCCACGTTCATCGTCAGCAAGAAGGATGCGCATGATAGAAGTTGTCCGTCGTCAGTGATCGGTTGTCAGCAGAGTGCGGGAGGCCCCGCCATCATCTACTGACAACCAACAACTGACAACCGACAACTGTTAACCGAGATCTGACAACTGACCACCGATCAACGCCCGCGAAGCTTCGGGTTGAAGGCCTCACGCAACCCCTCACCCAGCAGGTTGAACGACAGCACGGTGAACAGGATTGCCAAACCCGGAATCCAGGTCAGCCATGGCGCGTCGAAAATGTACTCGCGTCCTTCACTCAGGATCATGCCCCAAGTCGTCTGGTCTGGCTTGGCACCGATACCCAGGAAGCTGAGAGTACTTTCGGCCAGTACCGCACCGGCCACGCCCAGTGTCGCGCTGACCAGCACCGGGCTGATCGCGTTGGGAACCAGGTGACGCCAGATAATGCGGAAATCCGACATTCCAAGTGAACGAGCAGACTGGACAAAGTCCTGTTCCCGCAACGACAGAATTTCAGCACGTACGAAGCGGGTAGTGCCCATCCAGCTTGTCAGGCCAATCACGCCCATGGTGATGAACACGTCCTTCTCAAAGATCGCCAGGATCGCGAGGATCAGGAAGATCACCGGCACGGTCAGCATGATTTCAGTGAAGCGCATGACCAGGTCATCGACGCTGATCGTGGGCAGGAAGGCCGGCTTCAGCGCCTTGAACTTGTCCAGCGCAACACCCTGCGCGGCCGCCATTACCATCAGGGTGGCGATAGACAACAGCAGCACCAGCGCGGTGATGGTCAGGAAGTGGCTTGAGAAGCGGTAGAACCCGTAGCGATAGTTGCCATCGAGCTGCTTCGAGACGCGCAGCGACGTCAATCCGTTACGCTTTTCCGTGTCGAACTTGATCACGAACGCCTTGCGCATTTTTCCGCGCCGGTCGATCAGGTCATTGCTGCCCTGGATTGGCAGCGGTGGGAACGCGCGCTCGACGCCCTTTGCCACATCGCCGCCTTGGGCCTCTTCCTTCTTGCGCTTCTCCAGGTCGGCCAGTGAGTCCTCAGTCTTCTTGCGCGCGGCCTCCAGTCCCTCGCGGCGGCCGTTCAGTCCGTTCAACTCGTCATTCAAGCTGCGGACGCCGGCGTGTTCTGGCTTCGCGTCGGTCAGGCCCTTCAGCGCAGTCTCGATGGCCTGGCGCCGCTGCGAGTTGTCGGCAAGGTTGAAGTCATCTTCGGCCAGCTTGAGCGTGCGGGTGACCGTCTCCATTTCATATTGGCGCTCGCGCAGTTCTTTGGCGTCGCTGGCTCCTTTGGCCCGGATCGCTTCCAGCTCTGCCGCGGCAACTTCCATGGCCTTGCGGCGCGCGGCGATGCCTTCGGCAATGCCGGCATTCAGGGCGGCCACGTAGGCCTGGCGCGCGATTGCAGTTTCGTGCAGCTTCTTTGCGCGCTCCATCATCGCTGCAGGGTCAAATGTGTTGGCGCGGAGTTGGGCGTTGTCGGCCGCTGCGGCGGCTTCGCGCCCTGCGTCTCGATCGCCTGCCTTGAACAGTTCATCGCGCCGCTTCAAGTGTTCGGCGACTTCGGCCAGTGACTCTTCGTGGCGGGTGCGATACGCGCCCTCATACTCCTGCTGGTATTCGGCACGTTGTTGCTGCTCCGCGTGGAGGCGTTCGGCCTCACGCAGTGCTGACTCATATTTTTGCAGGTTGAACCGCTGCTCCTGCAGTGCCAGCAGCCTCATGCCTACTTCCACGTCAAGTTGGCCTGCGTACAGCCAGGCGGGCAGGTCCTTGCGCTCGGGCAAGTTCAGGACGTGCTGTGGGTCTTCGTCTTCCCAGGCTTTTACCGCGCGACCGTAGTCGCGCAGGGCCATCAGCTGGTCATAGGCGGCTTCGTGAGTCTTGCGCGCTTCGGTGTAGACTGCGCCTTCCGGGGTGCCGGTCTCAATGCTGCGGTTGTATAGCAGCAGCGACAGAGTCAGCACTAAGGTCAGGGCAAAGAATCCCGCCGTTTTGAAGCGCCCGCCCGCAATGGCGATGCCCAGCATTCCCAGCACCAACGCCCCGCCCACGCCAATCATGGCCCAGCCGGGCCCGACGATATCCGTTGCCAGCAGAATCCCGCCCGCAAGGAACAGCAGCAGCGCCGCAATCACGCTGATACCCACGCGTTCGCGGCCGAAGTAGCCCGCAATGCCGCCCAGGCTGATGCCCAGCAGCACAGAAATGCCTACCGCCAGAAAGCCGATGGTCAGGCTGATGCTGCTGCCCGCCCACAGGCGGGCGGCGACGTCTCGGCCAAGATCATCGGTGCCCAGCCAGTAGGTCTTGTCCTTGTGTTCGCGACTGTCTGAGAACGGCGGAAGGAAGGTGTCCTTCAGTTCGGTCTTGCCCGGATGCGCTACCGCGCGCGGCTTGACGTTGGTTTCGTAGTAATCGCCCAGCAGCTCGGCTTCTTCGATGCGCACCAGGTCCGCGGGCTCGGCTTTGTCACCCGTGAACAAGGCCCCCGTGATGGCCGAAAACGCCAGCACGGAGATCATGATCAGCGAAACCAGCGCGGGCTTGTTGCGCACAAAAATGCGCACTGCGTCGCCGAGCGGTGATGAGGGCTTGTGTATGCTCATGGCAGCCCCCTTAGGAGAGGCGGACGCGCGGGTCCGCCACACTGAGTAGAATGTCAGAGATCAGGATGCCGATCAGCGTCAACGCGGCGCTGACAAACAGGCTCGTCATCACGATGTAAATGTCCCGGGTAAACACGGCCTCAAGGAACCAGCGCCCGAGGCCCGGCCACCCGTAAATCGCCTCAAACACCACGGACCCGCCAAACAGCGAAGGCAGCAGCCCCGCGATCATCGTTATGAAAGGTAACGAGGCCGGCCTCAGCGCGTGGCGGTAATACACCACGTCGTTGTCGAGGCCCTTGGCCTTTGCCGTTCGGATGTAGTCGTGGTTCATGACCTCAAGCATCTGGCCTTTGACGTAGCGGGTGAGTACGGCCACACCGGTCAGTGAGGCAACCAGCGCCGGAATGGCCACGTGCCACGTTCGGTCAAAGAACGCCTGTGGGCCCTCAAGGTCCACGCCGATGGTTTCCGGCGACACGATCGGCACGCCAAGTGTCTTGGTGACGAAGCCAATGATCAGCAGGGATATCCAGAATCCAGGGAACGCAATCAGCGTGTAGCTGATTACCGTGATAGCTCGGTCTTGGGGTGTATTTCGTCGTAACGCCGAATAGATGCCGACGGGGAATGACAGCGACCAGACCACCAGCGTGTTCACGATCAGCAGCGGCAGCGTGACGCCGGCCTTTCGCCACATGGTGGGCAGTACCGGCTCTTTGCTGGTTTCGCTGGTGAGCTTCCACGAGTACTCCTCTTGCCCGCCGTCGAAGCCGACAACGGCGCCGAGGTCGGCAAAGAACTTGGCGTAGAAGTCCAGGTACTTCTTCACAACCGGGTCGTCGTAGCCGATGTCGTCGCGGCGACGCTCAAGGTCCGCGTCGGTCTTCTTGGGGTCAAGCTGGCTTGCCAGCGGGTCGCCAGGCGCCAACGCGACAATCAGGAAGCTGATGACACTGACGATGAACAGCGTCAGGCCCATCTGAAACAGTCGTCGAACGATGTACGTCAGCATCGGCTACCTTTTGAAGTCGGCGTCGGTCCAAGTGGGAGCGGTGTCTACCCGCTTCAGCTCTTTGATGAAGTACGTCAACGGGGCACGGGCGGTGCGTACATGGTCGTGGTTGATCGGCCGGTCTTCCAGCAAAAGGCCGTCAGCCGTCTTGCCGACTTCGCGACGCCATACGATGCGGTTGTCCATCACTGTCGTGGAAAGCGGTGAATACAGGAAAACATACGGGAAGTCTGCCGCAATCTCGCGGAAGATCTTGTGGCTGGTCTCAACCTGCTTCTCGTACTCGTACTCAAGCAGGATGTCGTTCATCAGCTTGTCGGCGGCGGGGTTTGAATAGGCGGCGAGGTTCAGACCACCGGCCGTTGGCCACTGGTCTGAGGCCCAAAGCTGGCGGCTGTCAAAGTCGATACCGCCGCTCCAGCCCAGCACGCAGACGTCAAACTTCAGCGCCATCACGTACTGCTGAATGAAAACGTTCCATTCGTATTCTTTGTAGTCGACGTCCACACCAAGCTTGAGCCAGTTTTCCTTGGCCAGCAGGGCGGTCTTCTTGCGCGCTCCGCCGCCGGTGCTGTTGATGAACTCCAGACGCAGCGGCTTGCCGTCTTTGCCGACAAGCTTGCCGTTCAGGTCGTCGTAACCACATTCTTTCAGGATCGCACGCGCTTCATCGACGTCAAACGGCAGGTACTTGATCTTCTCGGTCTTGCCCTTGCGCGCGATTACGTTGCCGTCTTTGTCCTTGCCGTCGGTGCGCCAGGTGTGCTCGATCTCGTAGTCGTGGTCGTACCACGGCAGCACCGGATAGGCCGGCCCGTTGATGCGCGTGCCCTGGTTGAACACGACGTATTCAAGAATTTCGTCCACGTTGATGGCCATGCTGAGCGCCATGCGTACGCGTTTGTCGGACAGGTAGGGCTTGCTGCAGTTGAAGCTCAGGTACTCGTACTGGTTCGGCTGGCGCTTGATTACGGTGTACTTGTCCTTCTGTTCTTCGTAGCGCTGGACCTGGAAGTCGCGCGGCGTGTACACGTCCAGGCCGCCCGTGTTGAACACCACTTCGGCTGTCTCGCGGCCCATGTTGGGGTCAAAGATGTAGTAGTCGATGAACTGGAACTCTGGTTTCCGGTCCCAGTGGAACTCGTTGCGGCGCAGGCGGCAGCGGCGGCCATTGTCCCACAGCGGGATCGAGCTGCCGTTCAGTGGCTCAAGCACCATCGTGCTCAGCACGCTGGGCCGGCGGCCGAATTCGCGCTCGCGGGTCGGCAGAAAACTGCGTGGGTCGTAGTTGGCGTGTGACTGGCCAACGTCATCGGGTCCCTTGCCGCGACGGATGGCCTCTTCCTTCCACGCGGTCATGTTCCAGACGTGGTACGGGATAATGTCGCCCGTCAGGTCGCCCAGTGCCGGCGAGTAAAGCTCGCCATACACCACGTCAAGCCGATGCGCGTCTTCGGCGTAGGTCTTCACTTCGAGGATGCTCATGTAGCTGGAGCGGCGCGGGCTGTTGAACTTTGGGTCCTTCAGCGACTCGAAGGTCAGCTTCACGTCCCGGGCCGTCAGTTCGGGCCCCTTGCCCCACCAATAACCCTTTTCGTCGTTGCCGAACGTGTCGGTGTACTGCTTGACTTCGTAGCTGGCCTCAGCGGGTTTCTCGACCAGCTTCTTGTCCTTCAGCTTTGACTTCGCGTCTTCCGCGCTGTCGGCAACGACCCAGCCGCAGGGTTCACCGTTGCACCAGCACTGCCAGACTTTCTCTTTAGCATCAAAGAAGGGCCCGTCGGTCCAATGTACACCCTTGTGCATATGGAACTCGACGATGGGCGCGTGGCCGGTGCGGGTGGTGTCAATGCGCTTCAGGGCCTCGGCCAGGTTCTTGCCGACGACTTCTGCGGTCAGTTCATCGGCGCGGGCGGCGGGCACCAGCGCGATTGCCCGTGCGGTCAGCTGCGCCTCGTCGAACATGGGCCAAGGGTCACGGTCCAGCCGGGCGCGCAGTACCTCTTCGTACTTGGGTTCAATGGCGCTGGCGATGGCGCCCTGCTTCATGTCGGGCACCAGCGTGAACTGGGCCATGGCCGGGCGTGCAACGGTCACGATCAGCTGGCCTTCCGTGGGCTCAACCTCGGCCGCGAGGCTCTGGCCTGTTGCAATATCGATGCGGAGGTCGGGCTCGGCCGGTTTGGTGACTTTGAAGTCGCGCAGCCGTTTGCCGAACATGGCATTCAACTCAACCTCAAACTGCTCGGCTGTCATGCCCTCGGGCAGGCGCGAATCCACGCGGTGCTTGACCAGGATCGAGTGCGCCAGCGAAGGCTCAAGCTCATAGTTGTGGTTGTACTTCAGCAGGCCTTCGTAGAAGTACTGGCTGATGGTGGTGTCGGAAGTCTTGGTGCTGGACCACGGGTTCATGTCTTCCGGGTTGGAGCCCATGTAGAACATCAGGCGGTTCAGGCGGCTTTCGTTATCTGAAACCGAGGCCGTGCCGGGCACCCAAAGCACCGCCGACAGCAAAAACGTCAGCAGCAGTATGGGGACAATCACCAGGCTTCTCTTGATCCACATGGCTTGCCTTTCTGCCGCTGGTTGGCTTGGCCTTGGCGGGTGCCTTGGCCTTGCCTTGCCGGGCGGGCTCTTCCTTATCTACCGCTTAATGCTTCCCTGTCCTAACGATACGGTTTGCCGCCGGGCAGGCGGCCTTTAAAGCAGGGTTCCATGGCAGATCAACGGCGTATTGAACGAATCCAGAGCCGCATCCGGCAAGATGTTGCTGAACTGTTCTTGAAAGATCTCAAGGACCCCCGGGTTAAGGCCCTTATCACCGTCACCCGGGTCGAGTGCAGCAAAGACCTGAATTATGCCCGGATTTTCTACTCGATCCTTGGCACCCCGGCCGAACGCCGCACCGTCGAGCGCTTCCTTGAGGGCGCCCGCGGCATGATCCAGGCCCGCGTGGCCGAAGGCCTTGAGATCCACACCGCGCCCCATCTTTCATTCCATTATGATGATTCGATTGAAAAGGGCATGTCCGTGTCTAAGCTCATAGACGAAGCCATGGAGCAGGACTCTCGCGGCACGGACGAATAGGCGGTTTTCGATGGCCACAGCACGCGCACCCCGCCCATCCAAAGCACCCGACAACCTGGACGATCTGCTCGCGAAGCTGGAGAAGTTTCTCGGCCGCAAGTCCCTGCGCCTGACCGGGCAGCGGCGCCAGCTGGTCGAAAAAATCCTCAGCATGGAGAAGACCCACTTCACGGCCGACGACCTGGTCGATGAGTTCAGCGGCCAGCGCCCGCGCATCAGCAAGGCCACGGTCTATCGCACGCTATCGGTGCTGGTGGAAGCCCAGATCCTGGAAGAGCACCAGTTCGGCGAAAGCCAGAAGGTGTATGAGCTGTCAGAGGGTCGCGATCACCACGACCACCTGATCTGCACGGCCTGCGGCACGATCCTTGAGTTCATGAACGAGGAAATGGAACGGCTGCAGGACAAAGTCGCCGCCAAGCACAACTTCCACCCGACCCACCACAGCCAGAAAATCTTCGGCATCTGCGCCACCTGCTGGGGCCAAGGCGTGAGGCCGTAGGCCGGTGCTTGGTGCTCAGTGCCCGGTGCTCAGTGCCCGGTGGGTGCTAGGGCTCAGGGTTGGGGTTAGGGTGAATGCTGCCACTCCAGAGCGCTTGCAGTGCAGCAACCCCAGAACCACGCCTACAACCCACAACCTAACCCCTACAACCTACCGTTCTACTCGCGCAGGATCACCCACGACGCCACGTTGAAGTAGATCAGCACCGTGACGATGTCTGCCGCCGTGGTTATGAACGGACCCGCAGTCACCGCCGGGTCGATCTTGATTGCCCGTGTCAGCAGCGGGATTGCGGCACCCAGCACGTTGCTGGTCATCAGCGCCGCGAACATGGCCACCCCCACCACCACCGCCACTTCCCAAACCTCGTGACCGCCCAGCGCCATCGAGTCCGCGCCGCGCACGAACACCAGCGCCACAGTCAGTGCCGACATGGTCAGCGCCAGTGCCAGCCCAACGATGACTTCATGCGTGAAAATCTGCCTCAGTTTGCGCTTGTCGAAGTCGTCGGTGCTGACGGCGCGGATCAGAATGCCCGCGCTTTGGGTGCCCACGTTGCCGCTGGTGGCCGTGACCATCGTGATGTACGCGGCCAGCAGGCTGAGCTGCGCGATGATCGGGTTGTATTCCTGCTGCACCAGCACGCTGCCCGCGCTAACCACCACCAGCGCCACCAGCCAAACCGCGCGGCTGCGATACTTCTTGAACAGCCCGGCGCTGAAGTAGTCGTCGAGTTCCGTCGCCACACCGTGCATCTTCAGGATGTCTTCAGTGGCTTCTTCTTCGGCGACGTCGGCCAAATCGTCGTAAGTCACGATGCCTACCAGGCGGTCCTGGTCGTCGACCACGGGCAGGGCCAGCAGGTCGTATTCGCGCAGCTTGGCCAGGGCGGCCTCTCGGTCGTCGCTGGTGCGGCATGAAACGACGTTGGCGGTCATGAATTCGATGACCTTGCGCTCGGGCAGCGCAACGACGACATCGCGCAGGCTGACGGTGCCGATCAGGCGCTGTGCGCTGTCGATCACGTACATGACGTACACGGTTTCCACTTCGTCGGCGTACTTGCGCACTTTGTTCAGCACGTCCTGGGCCGTGGCATCGGCGTTGACATGCAGGAACTCGGGCGTCATCAAGTGGCCCGCGGTGTTGGGCGCGTGGCCCAGCAGCTCCATGGCCTGTTTGCGGTCGGCCGGGGCCAGCGATTCCAGTAGCCGCCGCGTCACGGGCCCGGGCAGCGGGTGCAGCAGCTCGGTGCGCACGTCGGCCGAAAGCTCCGCCAGCAGGTTGCGCAGGATGTCGGGCTTGAATTCCTGAAGCAGAGTGGTCTGGGTTTCCGGGCGCAGGTATTCGAACACTTCCGTCTGCCGATCGCGCGGAACGGCCATGAACGCGATGACGAGCTTCTCCTCGGGCACGGACTCGATGATCTCGGCCATGTCCACGGGGTGCAATTCTTCGGCCAGCACGCGAAAGCCGGTGAAGTCACCGGTCTTCAGCATGGCGCCGATTTCAGGAAAGATCAGTCGCGCAAGGGTCATCGGACACTCCCGCAGGCGCGCAGATTAGGCATTCCCGCGCAAGCGCACACAAGCCACAATCAGCGCATGCCGTGTAAAGGAATCATGATTACGCTTTTGTGCGCTTCGCTGCTGCTGGCGTTCAGCGCCCCGCACACAGCCCAGCAGGCCGCCCCGGCGCGTCCGGCTGCGCCAATTGCCATTGTACAGGGCGAATCCGTGCAGCTTGCCTGGGGCTTGCCCGCGGGCCTGAAACCTTCGCAGGTGCTGCTGTTCCGCGCGGCCAAGGACGACAGCCAGTTTGAACGGATCGCCGAACTTGAGGGCAGCGCCCTGCGCTTCACCGACACGGCCGTAAGGCTGGGGCGCACCTACCTGTACCAGCTTCAGCTCGTGCGCGGGGCCGAGCGTTCGGCCGTTTCGCCGGTGACCGAGATTCGCGTCGGCGGCTCGGCACGGGTTCAGTTTCTGGGCGGATCGACCGAGCGCGCGTTGTTTGAAGTGGTGATGTACCGCCGCGGCAAACGCATCAGCGCCCAGTTCGTGCACAAGCCCGGCGACGTGATCGGCGACCTCCAGTACGTGCCCGAGTTGGAAACGATCGAGGATTTCCGCCTGGGCCCCAAGCTGGTCAAACTTGACCTCAGCCGCGCCGTGGCCTCCACCCGCAGCCGCGAGACGCTGCGCGACCAAGCCGGCACCGACCTTGTGGATAGCGCCGGCAACCCGGTGAAGCTCGAGTTCGAATTCCCGGGCGCAGAGCAAGAGATTGCCCAGGCCACCATCACTGACAATGAGAACCGCCCACGCATCATGCGCGAAGGCGAAACCCTGCGCATGGAATGATCGGGGCACGATGACCGTTCGCAGCGGCTGTTGCCCACCCCTACATCACGTTGAGCTCTAGCTTGGCTGCCTCGGACATCATGGACTTGCTCCACGGTGGGTCCCAGACTAGGTCTACGCGGGCCGAGACTACGCCGGGCAGTGCGGCAATCTTGCCTTGCACTTCGCCCGGCAGGCTTCCGGCCACGGGGCAGGCCGGTGAGGTCAGGGTCATCTTGATCTGCGCTTCGCCCACGAGCGTCATGCTGACGTTGTAGACCATGCCGAGTTCATAGATGTTGACCGGGATTTCCGGGTCGAAGATCTTGCGCAGCTCGCCAATCACCGATTCCTTGATCGCCTTGGCTTCGGCCAGTGTCAGGTTGCGCGGGTTGCCGTGCTCGTCTTTGGGCAGCTTGGTGCGGTCTGGCTCGCTGGCCTGGCCCGGCCCGCTGGGCTTGGGGCCACCCGGCCGATAGCCGGTACCCGGTGCGCCACGGTTCAGCAGTGACGAATCCACCGGCGTTGACGCGTCAACAGGCAAAGCCGTCACCTTCGAAGGGTCCGCAAACGCGGCCGCACCGACGGGTTGGGCAGGAGTTTCTGGTTTCGGGTCAGGCATGGTGTGCGTCTGCTTTCGATACTAGCTGAACAACTCCTGCACTTTGCGGATTCCCGCCACAAGCGCGTCCACCTCGGCGCGTGTGTTGTAGAACGCGAAGCTGGCGCGGATCGTGGCCTGCACCTTGAAGAAGTCCATCACCGGCTCAGCACAGTGCTGGCCTACGCGCACCGCGATTCCCTGCTGGTCCAGAATCATGCCGGCGTCGGCCGCGTGAATGCCGTCCAGCACAAAACCCAGCACACCGGCCTTGCGGGGCGAAGTGCCGATCACCCGCAAACCCTTGATCTGCGCGACTTGCGCGGTGGCGTATTGCAGCAGCTCGTGCTCATAGGCTTCAATCGCGTCGAGGCCAAGCTTGCTTACGTACTCAAGTGCGGCCCCCAGCGCGATGCTGTCGGCGATGTTCGGCGTGCCGGCCTCAAAGCGATGCGGCAGCCCGGCGTAGGTTGTCTTTTCGAAGCTGACCGACTTGATCATCTCGCCGCCGCCTTGCCACGGCGGCATCGCCTCGAGCAATTCCGCGCGGCCCCACAGCACGCCGATGCCGCTTGGGCCGTACACCTTGTGGCCGCTGAACGCATAGAAATCAACGCCCAGCGCCTGCACGTCAATGCGGCTGTGCGGCACGGCCTGCGCACCATCGACCAGCACCACCGCGCCGACGGCCTTGGCGCGCCTGGCCATTTCGGCAATCGGGTTGATCGTGCCCAGCGCGTTGGAGACGTGCACGCAGGCCAGCAGCTTGGTGCGCGGGCTGAGGCGCTTTTCGAACTCAGGCATGAGCAGCGTGCCGGTTTGGTCCATCGGCGCCACGACCAGCTTCGCACCCGTCTGCTGACAGATCATCTGCCAGGGCACGATGTTGCTGTGGTGCTCCATGGCGGTGATCAGGATTTCATCGCCGGGCTTCAGGTTGGCGCGGCCCCAGCTGTTGCTGACCAGGTTGATCGCCTCAGTGGTGCCACGCACAAAGATGCACTCGCGATCTTCCGGTGCGTTCAGGAAGCGCTGCACGGTGCGGCGTGCGGCCTCAAAGCGCTCGGTAGTCGCGGCCGAAAGCTCATGCGCCGCGCGATGCACGTTGGAGTACTCGCGCTCATACACATCGCGAAGAGTGTCGATGACGACACGGGGCTTCTGCGCACTGGCGGCATTGTCGAGATAGACCAAAGGCCGCCCATGCACCTCACGCGCCAGGATCGGAAACTCCGCGCGAATCGAGGCCACATCGAATGTCTGCAGTTGGGGCATGGGTAGTTTGAAACCACGGGTAAACACGGGTGAACACAGTACGACTAGCCATCAATGTAGCGTTTGGCGTCAATGCGCGGTTTGCCGTAGTTGATCAAGCCGATCAGCCACAAGGAGCTTGCTTTCAAGTAGTTCAAGGCAATGGCCTCATGAATGTTGTCGATCGCCTTTGCGACTTTCAGCTCCACCAGCACGCAATCGTCCACGAACAGATCCACGACATACTCACCAACTGCCTGCCCATCATAGTGTACCTGCAGCGGGTACTGCTGGATCACCTTCAAACCGCGCTTGCGCAACTCAATGGTCAGCGCGTTCTCGTAAACCTTTTCCAGAAACCCGACGCCGAGCGTGTTCGCGACCATGTGGGCGGCCTGCTTCACTACCTCCCAGACTTCGTTGCACCTGGCCTTGTACTCATCGCTGAACTGCTTAGGCGCCATCGGTGTTCACCCGTGTCTACCCGTGGTTTCAAAAACAAATCATTCCCCCAGCAGGCCGTGGAATTTCTGGTGCATTACCTGCTGCATGTGGTGCCGGGCGGGTTCTATGCCGATGTGCTCGACCAGGTCGTTGGCGAAAGCGTAGGTCAGCACGCCCCGGGCTTGCTTTACATCCAGGCCGCGGCTTCTGAGAAAGAACAGCGCGTTGGCGTCCAGTTGCCCGCTAGTGGCGCCGTGACTGCACTTCACGTCGTCGGCGTAGATCTCGAGTTGCGGCCGCGTGTCCACTTTCGCGTCATCACTCAGCAGCAGGTTGTTGTTCTGCTGCTTGGCGTCGGTGCCGATTGCTCCCGGCCTCACGATCACTTTGCCGGTGAAGGTCGCGTGTGAGCGGTCGTCAGCGACACTGCGGAAAAGCTGGTTGCTGGTGCAGTGCGGCCGCAGGTGATCTACCGTGATGTGGTGGTCCACATGCTGCGTGCCGGCCGCCATGGTCAGGCCTTGCAGGGTCGCGTGGGCGCCCTCGCCATTGAGCAGTGCGGTGATTTCGTGGCGGGCCACGCGCGCCCCCAGCGCCACGCCCTGGTGAGTGTAGGATGCGTCGCGGTCAAGCTTGGCGGCCGTCTGCGCGACGTGCCAGCTTGCGTCTGTTTCGCGCAGCAGTCGCACGTGGCGCAGCTTGGCGCTGCGCGCGAGAATGAACTCGCTGGTGTGCGTCACGAAGCGCGGCGCGTCGCCAAGCCCGATGTGGCTTTCGATTAGGCGAAGGTCGGTGGCTTCGCCGCACGACATCAGCAGGCGCGATGCAATCGCGTGGCCGCCGGTGGTCACGAACAGCACGTGCAGCGGCCTGTCGGATGTCAGCGCCTTGGCCGCGTGAACGTACAGGCCTTCGCGGAAGGTTGCGGCATTCAGCGCGCCGAAAGGGCTTGGCTCGACGACGGCACCGAGCTTCGTGGCGATGGGCTCAGTGCTGTGGATGATGCGGCCCAGCGGCTCAATCAGCAGCGCGTCGGGCACACGCGGCAGGCGCGAAAGCGTGTCGCTGAAGTGCCCGTTCACGAATACCAGCCGCAGGTCATCGTCGCCGATCAAGTATGGCTTGAGGTCAGCCTCGGTGATTTCAACGGCGGCCGCAGGCTGAAATGCCTGCTCATGCAGTGGCCGGAAGTTGGTGTACTTGAATGCTTCGTGGCGCTGCGTGGGGATGCCGGTTTCATCGAACAGCTTCTGGTGCTCGGCGCGGAAGTCGCGCAACCACGCGGGCTCGCTCGAGGCATCGTGGGCCAGCGCATTCAACAGCGAATTGGTGGTCTGGGTCGGCATGGTGTCTTTCGCTAAAGGGCCTGTTCCAGCCAGCTGTAGCCCTTTTCTTCCAGCTCAAGCGCGAGTTCCTTGCCGCCGGACTTCACGATGCGGCCGTCCAGCAGCACGTGCACCACGTCGGGCTGGATGTGATTCAGCAGGCGCTGGTAGTGAGTCACTAGCAGGAAGCCGCGCGATGGGCCGCGCAGCGCGTTCACGCCATCGGCCACGGTTTTGAGGGCGTCGATGTCGAGGCCGCTGTCGGTTTCGTCCAGGATCGCCATCGCGGGCTCAAGCACCGCGAGCTGCAGAATCTCGTTGCGCTTCTTTTCGCCGCCCGAGAAGCCCTCGTTAATGCTGCGGTTCAGCAGGCCACTGTCGATGTCCATCAGCCGCGCTTTTTCCTTGACCATGGTCAGGAAGTCGGCACCGCTGACTTCAGGCTTGCCGTGGGCTTTGCGCTGCGCGTTCAGGGCCGTGCGCAGGAAGTACATGTTGCTGACGCCGGGGATTTCGACGGGGTACTGGAACGCCAGAAAGATCCCCGCGCGCGCGCGATCTTCCGGCTCGTCAGCCAGGATGCTGCGGCCGTTGAGCAGAATGTCGCCGCTTGTGATCGTGTAATCCGGGTGGCCGGCAATGGCCTTGGTGAGCGTACTCTTGCCCGAGCCATTGGTGCCCATGATCGCATGGACCTCACCGGCGTTCACGGTAAGCGACAGGCCATGAATGATCTCGGTTTCGCCAATGGAAACGTGGAGGTCGGTAATCTGCAGAAGTGGTTGCGTCATGGTTTGGACTTCGGTTCTCAGTTGTCAGTTGTCAGTTGCCGGGGCACAGAACGCACTACCCAACTGCGCCTTCGAGCTTCAGGCCTAGCAGCTTCTGGGCTTCTACGGCGAATTCCATGGGCAGCTCGCTCAGCACTTCTTTGCAGAAGCCGTTCACGATCATGCTTACGGCGTCTTCTTCGCTGAGGCCGCGTTGCCGCAGGAAGAAGACTTGTTCGTCGCTGATCTTGCTGGTGCTGGCTTCGTGCTCAATCACGGCGCTGGCGTTCTGGCTTTCGATGTACGGGAAGGTGTGCGCGCCGCACTTGCCGCCAAGCAGCAGGCTGTCGCAGGCGCTGAAGTTGCGCGCGCCGGTAGCACCCTTGCCGATCTTGACCAGGCCGCGGTAGGTCTGGTCACCGTGGCCGGCACTGATGCCCTTGCTGATGATCGTGCTTTTCGTGTTCTTGCCGATGTGCACCATCTTGGTGCCGGTGTCGGCCTTCTGGTAATCGCGCGTTACGGCCACGCTGTAGAACTCACCGACGCTGTTGTCGCCCTTGAGGATGCAGCTTGGGTACTTCCACGTGATCGCGCTGCCGGTTTCAACTTGCGTCCACGAGACCTTGGCGTTTTCGTGCGCGACGCCGCGCTTGGTCACGAAGTTGAACACGCCGCCCTTGCCGTCTTTGTCGCCGGGGTACCAGTTCTGGACCGTCGAATACTTGATCTGCGCGCCCTTCAGCGCCACGAGCTCAACGACGGCCGCGTGAAGCTGGTTTTCGTCGCGGCTGGGCGCGGTGCAGCCTTCGAGGTAGCTGACGTAGCTGCCTTCGTCGGCGACCAACAAGGTACGCTCGAACTGGCCGGTGCCGGCGCTGTTGATGCGGAAGTACGTGCTCAGTTCCATCGGGCAGCGCACGCCGGGCGGGATGTAACAGAAGCTGCCGTCCGAAAACACCGCGCTGTTCAGCGTGGCGAAGTAGTTGTCGGTGAACGGGACCACGCTGCCGAGGTATTTGCGCACAAGCTCAGGGTGTTCGTGCACAGCCTCACTGAAGCTGCAAAAGACGATGCCGGCCTTCTTGAGTTCGTCCTGGAAAGTGGTCTTGACGCTGACGCTGTCGAAGACGACGTCCACGGCGACGCCCGTCAGGCGCTTTTGCTCGTCGAGGCTGATGCCCAGCTTCTCGAAGGTGGCCAGCAGTTCGGGGTCTACTTCATCAAGGCTTTTGACTTCGGCCTTCTTCTTGGGCGCCGAGTAGTAGATGACTTTCTGGTAGTCGATGGCGGGGTACTGCGGCTTCTGCCACGTCGGCTCGGTCATCGTCAGCCAGTGGCGGTAGGCTTTGAGGCGCCATTCCGTCAGCCATTCGGGTTCGGACTTCTTGGCGCTGATCGCGCGGATGATCTCTTCGCTGAGGCCGGCTGGAAGCTGGTCCGCCTCGACATTGCTGACCCAGCCGTGCTTGTACTCCTGCTGCTCGGCCAGTGCGGCGATGGGATCGTGAACGGTTTCTTTGCTGCTCATGGCGGCTCCTGCCGTTCGCCCGGTGTATTTTGGACTACTTTGGTCCACAATAGCCCCCACCCCCAATGCGGCAAGGGGCGGGGCAGGCGGCTTACTTGCCTTGGCCCCTTAGGCTTACTTGCCTTGGCCCCTTAATAGTAGATGCTGGGGCAGATACTACGGGCAGAAACATGACGATTGCAGAGCGCCAACAAGCAGTGATTGACGAGTTCAACGCCATAGCCGACTGGGAAGAGCGGTACCGCCGCATCATCGAGTACGGCCGCACACTGCCGGCCATGGAAGACGCGCACAAGACGGACAAGAACAAAGTGAAGGGCTGCCAAAGCACAGTGTGGCTGCACGCGGCGATGAAGGAAGGCCGCATGGCGCTGCAAGGCGACAGCGACGCCATGATCGTAAGAGGCCTGATCGCGCTGCTGTTCAAGGTGTACGACGGCGCCACCCCGATCGAAGCAACCGCCACGCCCCCAGACTTCATCAACGAAATAGGCCTGGGCCGAAACCTGAGCCAAACCCGCGCCAACGGCCTCGCCGCAATGGTAAAGCAGATCAAGCTATACGCAGCCGTCTTCCAAGCCATGCAGCGGTAAGTAAGAGCCCCGGCCAAAAGCCAAGGCCGCCCGCCAAAGGCGCGCGCACTCGTAGAATCGACGTCCCGCCGGTCAGTCCCCACGCGCTTCCAGCACATGCCGAAAACGCAGCACCCATCGCAAGATCACAGCCCATCGCGTAAGCGATGGAGGGGCACGTGTGCAGATTCGAATGTCGCTCAGATCCCTCCACCGCTGACGCGGCGGGTTTTGACAGCGCGATGATCGCCTTGGATTGTGCCCCCCCCCCCGGCCTTCCGGCCCGGGGCTATAGGAAACCCATGTTGGTTAACGGTGGGGAGCAATGCGTCATGCCCAACCTGCAGCAAGCGATCCAGAACCTGTACACCACGTTCGCGCGCTACCCGCTGAACGTGTACATGGACTACTGCATGTGTTGCGTCACGGGCAGTGAGGCTGCACTGATTCTGGACGGCGACTTGCACGACTTGCCGCATGAAAACCTGGTGCGGTTTGCTGCCAAGGCAGCGACGACTTGGGGCGATGTGAACGACTATCGCCACTTCCTGCCCCGCATCTTTGAACTGATGGCAACCGAACGCCCGCTGAACATCGGGACCGAGGCGTGGCGCCAAGCCTGCAAGCTCAATGAACTGTGCTGGTGGGCCTGGCCGGAAGGCGAGCAGGAGGCGATAGAGGACTTCTTCCTCGCATGGTTCCGCGCCGCACTCAAGTCGCCGCAGCAAAACCGAATTGGCCACGATGCCGGCGACATCCTGAAAGCCGCCGCCAGCATCGGCGATGATCTGGGACCCTACTTGAACTCCAGGGCCAAAGCGGGTCCGCACGGTGTCGAGCAACTCGCACATGAGGTGCTCAACAAGGAACACAGCTCTTGGGATGATGAAACCGCCCAAGAGCGCTTCCAGAACTGGCTGCGCGAACCCTCCCGAAGGCAGCAGCTCCAGGCAGTGGCGCTCCCGCCCGAACTGCTGGCAAGGGCACTGGCGAGCATCGACGCGTTGTCCAGCTAAGATTCCCGGCCTGCCGCCGGGGCTCTGCGAAGCTGCTTAGCTGGCTGGTTTCAGGTCGCCGGGCTTGCGTAGCATCTTTTCGATTTCGCTGATGTGGTTCTCTTCGTCCATGATCATGGTGCGGGCGTATTCTTCGAGGCGTACGTCTTTGCCTTCGACCAATGCCAGCAGATCGCGGTACAGGGCCACGCCGATTTGTTCGTGCTCGATGCTTTCGCGCAGGATGTCGTCGATGTTGTGCTTTTCGGTCTCGAGCAGCTTGCCGATCTTCAGGCTGGGGTGCCCTCCGAGTGCCGTCACGTATTCGCCCGCCTGGTTCGCGTGGTTCAGCGATTCCGAGGCCACGCCGCGGAACCATGCCACGATGGGGATGCGCGAGTAACCGAAGATCATCAGCGAGTAGTGGCTGTAGCGCACCACGCCCGCCAGTTCCATCTCGAGAATCGAGTTCAACGTCGCGATGACCTTCTTCTTGTCCATGGCAATCTCCCTTGGCCGCAATGTTGGCATGGCCCCATGGCAGGTCAACCTTCTCGGCCCTCTTCGCGGCAGTTCGCCCCCGGAGAAATGGGCGTGCCTTTCGCTTCGCTCGTCTACCCTTCGTTCCTCGGCATCGCAGTGCGCTGCCTGCGGTTCGCATGCTACGCAAGCTGCTTCGGGCTCTTGTTCTGTGTTTCGTGCGGTCGCTTTAGGTTTGGATCAATCAGGGTTGATGGGTTTTGCGTGGTTTTTTCTGCGCTTTTCGTGCTCGGCGTTTGCCCTTTCTTCCGCTGATCCGTATCTACCTTCGCCATGACGCGGACGAACAACATCCTGCTGCGCGCTACCTGGTGGTGGAACTTCACCTCCGGGATGTGCGCGTAGCTTTGTATCGCAACACGCGCCGCGCCCGGAGATCACTCCGGGCGCTTTTCTTTTTTCACGAACACTGAGCCAACCATGACCGCCTCAACCATCGCTGACCTTGAAACGCCGACGTCCCTCTTCCTGAAGCTGCGCGACCTTCGCCCCGCGTTCCTTCTCGAAAGCGTCACCCACGGTGAACACGTGGGCCGGTACTCGTTCATCGGCCTCGACCCCGTGCAGCGCATTGAATACCGCGGCCAAGGCAGCCTGCGCGGGCTGATTGAGCGAACGCTCTCCTCGCTCAAGCCCGCGCAGGATGCCGGCCACGACCTGGTACACGGCCTCGTCGGTGCCATCGCCTACGAAAACGTTCACCAGTTCGCCCCCACCGGGCTGGCCGCACGCGAGACCGGTTTGCCGCTGGCTTCCTTTGTGGTGCCGCGCGCCGTCGTCACCTTTGACCATGCCGCCCGCCGCATCACACTCAATCATGCCGACGGCCCCGATGCGGCCAGGGCCCTGCTGGCCGAAGTGCGCGGCTGCATGAGCCTGCCGCTGCCCGCGCTTGCGACCGGCGGGACGTTCACCGCGCCCGTGGCCACGGTCACCGAGGCCGAGTTCGCGCGCCGCGTGGCCGCCGCCAAAGAGCACATCGCCGCCGGCGACATCTTCCAGGTCGTGCTGTCGCTGGCATTCGAAGGCGAGACCGACTTGCACCCCTACCAGGTCTATCGCGCGCTGCGGCACCTGAACCCGTCGCCCTACCTCTATTTCCTCGATTTCGGCGGCTACCAGATCATCGGCAGCAGCCCTGAGGCGCTGGTCAAGCTGCAGGATGGCGGCCTCACGATACGGCCGATCGCCGGCACGCGGCCGCGCGGTGCCGACGAGCACGAAGACGCGTCGCTCGAAATCGAACTCGCCAACGACGCGAAGGAACTGGCCGAGCACAATATGCTGGTCGATCTCGCGCGCAATGATGTCGGCCGCGTGGCCGAAATCGGCAGCGTGCGCGTGCCCGACCTGCGCGTGATTGAGCGCTACAGCCACGTGATGCACCTGGTCAGCCGCGTGACAGGCAAGCTGCGTGAAGGCGTGTCGGCGCTGGATGCCTTCGAAAGCGCGTTCCCGGCGGGCACCGTAAGCGGCGCCCCGAAAGTGCGCGCGCTGCAGATCATCCACGACCTTGAGCCTGAGGCGCGCGGCTTCTACGCGGGCAGCGTCGGCTACTTCACGGCGGGCGGGCACTTCGACCAGGCGATCACGATCCGCACCATCGTGATGCACAACGGGCGCTATTCGGCCCGCGCGGGCGCAGGGATCGTCGCCGACAGTGTGGCCGCCAGCGAGTACCAGGAAATCCGCAACAAGGCGCAGGCGCTGCTGAAGTCACTGCAGTTCGCGAAGGATGAACTCTAACCATCGACCATCGACCACAAACCACCGGCCAACATGATCCTGCTCATCGACAACTACGATTCCTTCACCTTCAACCTCTACCAGGCGCTGGGCGCGCTCGGTGCTGACCTGGTTGTGCGTTACAACGATCAGGTCAGCACCTCTGACATTGATGCCTGCTCGGCCATCGTCATCAGCCCTGGCCCCGGTGCGCCGGAATCCGCCGGGCAGACACTCGAGATCATCACGCGCTACGGCGGGCGGCAGCCGATCTTCGGCGTGTGCCTTGGGCAGCAGGCCATCGCGCAGGCCTTTGGCGGCACGGTGATCCGGGCCGCGCGGCCGATGCACGGCAAGACCAGCCGCGTCTATCACGACGGCAGCGGCCTGTACGCGGGCCTTCCCAACCCGTTCGAGGTCGGGCGCTATCACTCGCTGATTGTTGACGAGTCAAGCCTGCCCGCATGCCTTGAGGTCACCAGCTACACCAGCGAAGGCGAAATCATGGGCCTGCGTCACCGCGAGTTGCCCGTGGAGGGCGTGCAGTTCCACCCCGAAAGCATCCTGACGCCGCAGGGTCCGCGCCTGCTGCAGAATTTCGTCAACCGACTGGCCGTGCGCGCCTGAACCGGAGTCAGCCATGACTACAACACTCGAACGCCTTGCCAACTGCGACCACCTTGACGCCGACGCCGCTTGTGAGCTGGTGTCTCAGCTTCTTGACGAGTCAACCCCCGACGCCTACATCGCCGGCGTGCTGGCCGCATTGCGAACCAAGGGGGAAACGGGCGAAGAGCTGCTGGGCTTCACCCGGGCGCTGCTCAACGCCGTCGCCGCGCGCCCGCAAGCCTTGCCCGGGGCCATCGACACCTGCGGCACCGGCGGCGACGGCGCGGGAACTTTCAACATCAGCACGGCGGCCGCACTGGTGGTGGCCGCCTGCGGCGTGCCTGTCGCGAAGCATGGCAACCGCAGCGTCACCAGCCGCAGCGGCAGTGCCGACGTGATTGAGGCGCTGGGCATCCCGTTCACCGCGCCGGGTGCGGCCTTGCACCCGCGCTTTGCCTTTCTGTTTGCGCCCGCGTATCACCCTGCCTTGAAGCGCATCGGCGCGGTGCGGCGCGCGCTGGGCATCCGCACCGCCTTCAATCTTGTCGGGCCGCTGGCAAACCCGGCGCAGCCTGACTTCCAGCTGGTGGGCGTCGCGAGTCGCGAGCGCATTGCCGATGTCGCCCGCGCGCTGCAAGGACTCGGCCGCAAGCGCGCGTTCGTCGTGCACGGCGAACCGGGCCTGGATGAAGCCACGCCCGCCGGGCGCTTCACCGTCGTCGAGATCACGCCCGACACCATCCGCGCCATGGATTTCAACGCCGCCGACTTCGGCCTCGCACCCTGCAGCATCGGCGAAATCGCGGGCGGCGATGCGGCCGCCAACGCAGCGATCATCGAGTCCGTCATTGCAGGCAAAGCCGGCCCGTGCCGCGACACCGTGGTCCTGAACGCCGCACTCGCATTGATAGTCGCTGGCCGCGCCGCCAACCCACGCGAGGCCGCATCCCAGGCCTCGCTTGGAATCGACAACGGCCGCGCTAACGCGCTGCTGCAAGAACTGAGGGCTTTCCGTGGCTGATTTCCTGCGCGAGATGCACGACTCCAGCATGCGCCGCGCCGCGGATGCAAGGACCATCACGCCCGAAGCCGAAATGCGTCGCGCCGCCGAAAGCATGCCGCCCGCGCGCCCGTTGCGCTTCAGCGCAGGCGAGTGCGCCGTGATCGCAGAAGTAAAGCGCGCGGCCCCCAGCACTGGTGACCTGAAACTCGCGGTCGACGTCGCGGCCCAGGCCGCCGCGTACCAGCACGCCGGCGCAGCCGCCATCTCGGTGCTGACCGAGCCCTCGCACTTCAAAGGGTCGCTTACCGACCTGCGCGCCGCGCGCGAGGCTGTGGGCGTGCCCATGATGCGCAAAGATTTCATCGCCGACGCCTACCAGTTGTACGAGGCGCGCGCGGCCGGCGCCGACGGCGTACTGCTGATCGTGCCCATGCTCAGCGACCGCGCGCTGCGCCACTTCCTGCGGGTGTGCGAGTATCTCGGGCTCTTCGCGCTGGTCGAATGCTTCGACGCAGCCGACCTTGCCCGCGCGCAAGCCACCGACGCCAGCCTGATCGGCCTGAACTGCCGCAATCTGCGCGACCTCAGCATTGACTTCGCGCGCTTTGAGCGACTGCGCGGCCACATCGAAGCCGGCCGCGTGGCGATTGCGGAAAGCGGCATCAACACGCCCGCCGAGTTCGCCCGCGTGCGCGAACTGGGCTACGACGCCGCGCTGATCGGCAGCGCGCTGATGCGCGGGGCCGACCCTGCCCAGTTACTGCGCGCACTGACGGGAGCCGCGTCATGATCAAGATCTGCGGCCTGCGCGATGTAGCCACCGCGATCCACGCCGCCGAATCCGGCGCGACGGCGATCGGGCTGGTGTTCAGCAACTCGCCTCGCCGCGTTACCCGCGTTGCGGCCCAGGCAATCTGCGAAGCGTTGGCCGACTTCAACGTCGAGTGCATCGGCGTGTTCCGCGCGGCCGACCTTGCCGACCTTCCCGGCATTCTCGAATCCGTTGCGCTGGACGCGGTCCAGATACACGGGCTGAAACAGCCGCCGTTCACGCTGTACGGCCTGCACCTGATCCCCGGTGGCAGCATAGCGGAAGTCACCGGCTTGCAGCACCCGCGCGTGCTGGCTGACTCGCCGCTTGGCGCGGGCAGCGGCACGGCATGGGACTATCGCGAGGTTGCCGCGCTGGCCGCAGCGCGCCTCGTGGTGCTGGCCGGCGGCCTGACGCCTGACAACGTGGCCGCGGCGATTGAAGCCGTGCGGCCGTACGGGGTTGACGTGTCAAGTGGCGTCGAATCAAGTCGCGGCGTCAAGGACCACGGCCTGATTCGCGCCTTTATCCAGCAGGCAAGCAAGGCCCTACAGACCGGAGTCCGCCCATGAACGCTGCTGTAATCACAACCGCACCCGGCCGCTACGGCATCTACGGCGGCCAGTACGTGCCCGAAACGCTGATGCCGAACCTGATCGCGCTGGAGGCCGCCTTTGAGGCCGCCCGCGAGGACGAAGGGTTCGTTGCCGAGTTCGAGCTTACGCTGGCCGAATTCGTGGCGCGGCCGACACCGCTTTACTTCGCGCGCGCGCTCAGTGAGTCCTTTGGCGGGCGCGTATACCTCAAGCGGGAAGACTGCACCCACACCGGCGCCCACAAAATCAACAACGCCGTCGGGCAAGCCCTGCTGGCCAAGCGGCTGGGCAAGACGCGCATCGTCGCCGAAACGGGCGCGGGCCAGCACGGTGTGGCCACGGCGGCCGCCTGCGCGCGGCTTGGCCTGCAATGCATCGTGTACATGGGGGCGCTGGATTGCGAACGGCAGCGCCCCAACGTCGAGCGCATGAAGCTGCTGGGCGCGGAAGTGCGCCCCTGCGAGGCCGGCAGCCGCAACCTCAAAGTCGCGATCAACGAAGCGATCCGCGACTGGATCAGCAATCCCGACGACACCCACTACTTGATCGGCAGCGCCGTCGGCCCCCACCCCTACCCGGCCATCGTGCGCGAGTTCCAGAGTGTGATCGGCCGCGAAGCGCGCGGGCAGATCATGGTGCGCGAAGGCAAGCTGCCCGACGCCGTGATCGCCTGCGTCGGCGGCGGCAGCAACGCCATCGGCATCTTCAGCGGCTTTGTCGATGACGACGTCGAGCTGCACGGTGTTGAAGCCGGTGGCAATACCGACGCCGCAGCCGCCACTCTGAACCACGGCCGCCCGGGCGTGCTGCACGGCGCGTTGAGTTACCTGTTGCAGGATGACGACGGGCAGGTTCGCGGGACGCACAGCATCGCGCCGGGACTGGATTATCCCGGCGTGGGGCCGGAGCACAGCGCGCTCAAGGATGCCGGACGCGCGAGCTATCACGTCGTGCATGACGCCGCAGCGCTCGATGCCTTCCGCGAACTGTCGCGGCGCGAGGGCATCATCCCGGCACTCGAAAGCTCGCACGCCGTGGCCTACGCGAAACAACTGCTGCAACAGCGCCCGGGGTTGACTGTCGTGATCAACCTTTCCGGGCGCGGCGACAAAGACCTGCCCAGTCTACTGGAAAGGGGGCTGCTCTAATGCCCGCCACGCAAGCCACTTTGGAAGCGGCGTTCGAGGCCGCCCGCGCACAGGGCCGCAAGGCACTGATCCCGTTTCTAATGTCGGGCCACCCCACACCACGCGATTTTGCAGCCAACCTGCGTGAGGCCGCGCGCTTTGCCGACGTGATTGAGGTCGGCGTGCCTTTCAGCGATCCGCTGGCCGACGGCCCCGTGATCCAGAGTGCGGCCGCCACGGCACTGACGCACGGGACCACGCTGGCACAAACGCTGCACACCATTGCGGAAGCGTCACTGCACGTGCCGGTGGTGCTGATGTTGAGCGTCAACCAGGTGCTGGCGCACACCCCCGAAGGCTTCGCGCGCAAGGCCGCTGCGGCCGGCGTCTGCGGCGCGATCATCCCTGACCTGCCGCATGAAGAAAGCGCTGCCGTGCGCGAGGTCTTTACGCGTCAAGGCCTGACACTGGTGCCGATGCTGGCGCCCACAACGGGGCCCGAACGCATGAAGGCGATCCTGGCCGGGGCAACCGGCTTCGTATACCTGATCAGCGTCGCGGGCGTTACCGGCACCCGCGACAGCTTTCCGCCCGCCACGCTGGCCTACCTGCAGCGCGCCGCGCGCCACGCCAAGGCCCCGCTGTGCGTGGGCTTCGGGATCAGCCAGCCCGGCCACATCAACCAGCTGCGCGAGCACGCCGACGGCTTCATCGTCGGCTCGGCGCTGATCCGTGCCATTGATGAAGGAAGAAGCATCCAGTCCGTCCTGCAACCACTGAAAGAAGCGGCCGCGCAACCCAGCCCCACCCGAAATGCCCGGGACGTCGCCCAACAAGAGGAACAGTCGTGATCGTGACAATGCAACCGGCGGCCACACTCAAAGAGATCACCGCCGTAATCCGCGCCCTGGAAGGCTTTGGCGCCGCCCCCAGTATCAGCCGTGATTGCGGCTGCACACTCATTGCCGCGGCCTCAAGCCGCGCGCCGATCGACGAGCAGCAACTGCGCGCGCTTTCCGGCGTGCGCGACGTGCACAACGACGTGCACCCTTTCAAGCGCGTCAGCCGCGACTATCACCCGGCCGACACCGTGATTGAGACCCAAGGGCTGCGCTTCGGCGGCGGCAGCTTTCCGGTGATCGCCGGACCCTGCGCCGTGGAAAGCGAAGCGCACATCCACACCATGGCGGGCATCGTCGCGGCCCAGGGCGCAAAAGGCCTGCGCGGCGGCGCTTTCAAGCCGCGCAGCAGCCCCTACGCCTTCCAGGGCCTCGGCGTCAGCGGCCTGAAGTTCCTGCATGAGGCCGCGCGCGCCCACGGCCTGGCGGCCGTCAGCGAAGTAATGTCCATCGAACAAGTCGATGATTGCGTGCGCTACTGCGACGTGCTGCAGGTGGGTGCGCGCAACATGCAGAATTTTGATCTGCTGAAAGAGATCGGCCGTACGGACAAGCCGGTGCTGCTCAAGCGCGGGCTGAGCGCGAAGATCGAAGAGCTGCTGCTGGCCGCGGAATACATCGTCGATGGCGGCAACCCGCGCGTGGTGCTGTGCGAGCGCGGCGTGCGCACGTTCGAAACGGCGACACGCAACACGCTCGATATTTCGGCGGTGCCGGTGGTGAAAGAGCTTTCGCACCTGCCGATCATCATCGACCCCAGCCACGCCAGCGGCAAACGCGAGTACGTGAAGGCGCTGACACTGGCAGCGCTTGCTGTAGGCGCTGATGGCGTCATGGTCGAAGTCCACGACACCCCCGCCAAGGCACTCAGCGACGGCCGCCAAAGCCTGCACCCGCAAGAGTTCGCGACGTTGATGGGCGAAGTGGAAAGGCTGGCCGAGCTGCGAGCACCAGCGCGCGTGTGAAGCGGGCTGGTGGCCACAACCCGGAAACACAACGGCAACTGCATTTCCCACGAAGGGCCACGAAGCACCACGAAGAACTACAACTGCGGTCAGGCAGCGCGGCGATTGGCCCTTGCCGTTGCTGTTCTTCGTGGTTCTTGGTGGCCCTTAGTGGATAAACGCTTTTGCTGTGCAACCAGCGCCATGGCCGCTACACCGTTGAAGTCCAAAGCAGTTTTCGGGGTACCCTGCAGAAAAGTTTCGGTTCGGCGTTGACACGTCAATTCGCGCCGCTATCTTTCCCGCCCATGTTCACCAACTCGACCAAGATGTGCTGTCTGATGTGCGCCCACGCCGGTGGGTTGCGCTCGGACATGGTCGGCTAACACCTTTCCAGTCCTTCGCAACGCCACCGATCCCTCGGTGGCGTTTTTGTTTTCACTCACTCAACAGGAACAGGACAATGGCAATCGCAAGGGGATTCACACTCTGGTTCACGGGCTTGTCCGGGGCGGGCAAGACCACACTGGCCGACGAAATCAGCCGCCGCCTCAATGAACTCGCGATCGGGCACGAAGTGCTCGACGGCGACGTGGTGCGCACGCACCTCAGCAAGGGTCTCGGCTTCAGCCGCGAAGACCGCGACACCAACATCCGCCGCATCGGCTTCGTCGCCGAGCTGCTGGCACGCAACGAGATCCCGGTGATCACGGCAGCCATCAGCCCCTACCGCGAAGTCCGCAACGAAGTGCGCGGCCGCATCGGCAGCCGCTTCATCGAAGTGTACGTGCAGGCCAGCATCGCCGAGCTTTCGCGCCGCGACGTGAAGGGGCTGTACGCCAAGGCGTTGAAGGGCGAGATTGCGAACTTCACCGGCATCAGTGACCCGTACGAAGAACCGCTTTCGCCCGAAATCACGGTGAACAGCGAGTTCGAGTCGGTGCAGGAATCGGCCGACCGCATCTGGAACTGGCTGCTCGAGAACAAGTTCATCACCCCCGAAACCGCAGAAGTCGCACTGGCACAGGCCTAGACCCATGACCCGCACATCAAACAACCGCAAGTGCATGCCCATGTGCTGCAAGCCAGGGGGCTCGTGTTGACGCGTAAAGATCGCGCAAACACGGGCCGCCACTGAGGCGGCCCTTTCTTTTGATGCAGTACCGGAGATCGTGATGAAGGCAAGGACACTGATACTTCTGAAACGCCGCTTCGCCACGGAGTTCGCCAGCACGCTGCTGGCGCTGGCGCTGATCGCGCTGGTCAAGATCGGCCTGCTGAACCTGGTGGGCTTCTGATGCACGCCGCCGCCGGCACATCTGCCTCTCCCGCGGATTCGCCCGCCCCCGCCGCACCGATTGTGGTGCTGGCGGTCGTGGTCGCGCTGGCCAAGCTCGCGCATGTGCTTGGGCCCGCGGTGCCGGCGGTGGTGTACGCTTTGGTGTTCGGGATTGTCGCAGGCTACGGGGCGCGACGTGCCGGTCACCACAACCTGTCGCTTCCTTACGAAGTGCCGCTGACGGCCGGCTTCGTGATGATGGGTGCGCAGGTCGATGCCTCAGTGTTCGGCCTTGTGGGCTGGCGCGGGCTGGCGAGTGTGGCGCTGCTGTGGGTTGCCGTCGTGAGTGCCTTCTGGCTGGCGGCACGGTTGCGACTGCTGCCCTCGCGGTTGGCGGGGCTGCTGGCGCTGGGCCTTTCGGGCTGCGGCGTCAGCGCCGTCGTCGCGGTAAGCAGGCAAGACCCTGATTCACGCGGCGCGCCCCAGACCGTGGCCACACTGGTGATCCTGCTGTCAGGTGCGGCCGCGTTGCTGGCGTACCCGGTACTGGGGGCGCATCTTGACGCGTCAACCTTTGGGACCTTCACGGGTCTGACCGTAGCCAACAACGCCGAAGCCATCGCCACCGCAAGCACGCGCGAAAACCCCGCGCAACTGATTGCCGCAGCATACAAAGTCGTGGTGAACGCCTTCGAAGGCCTGGCGATTGTGCTGTACCTGTGGCTGTTCGCGCCAAGGCGGGGCGCGCGCAGAACCAAACTTGCGCTGCCGAAAGTGCCAGGCTTCGTGATCGGCTTTGCGCTGGTGGCGGGCGTGACGCTGCTCGGTGCCTTCAACGAAGCCGAACGCGCGACGCTGGGCAGCCTGACGCAGTGGGCCTTCTTCATTGCGCTGGTGGGCGTGGGTTTCCGCACCCGCCTGGATCAACTTGTGCCTGCTGCCCGACCCGCGTTGCTGGGGCTGGTGCTGTGGGCGCTGACCGCGGCGCTGGTGCTGGCCGCCTTGCTGTACCTGTAACCAATCAAGAGACGACCATGGAACCTGAGATCCGACACATCGCCAAGACTGACTTCGAAAAGCACCGCCTCGTGCGCAGCGATGGTGAGGTCACCATCGACGGCGTATACCCCGAGCGTGCCAAGGGCAGCTACATGATCCGGCTGCGCGTGCCCGGCGGCGTGATGACGCTGGACCAGGCCGACGCGCTGGCACGTTTCGCCCACGAGTACGCCAACGGTGAATGGCACGTGGACACCCGCGCCAACATCGAGTTCCACGGCGTACCGGAAGCCAAGCTGCTGCCGTTTGTGGAAGCGATCGAAACGACCGGGCTCACGACGCGCGGCGCGTGCGGCGACAGTGTGCGCAACATCGTGCTGGGCAGCGAGACCGGCAGCGAGCGCTTCGCACTCTTGCAGGCCATCGTCGAGAAACTGACCGCTGCCTTTGCGGGCAAGCCCGAGTTCGAGTCGCTGCCGCGAAAATTCAAGATCGCGTTCTACGCTGCCGACGACCGCGAGCCGCTGCATCGCATCAATGACCTCGGCTTCCTTGAAGAGGGCGAGCGCGACGGCAAGCTGCTGTTCTCAGCCTGGATCGCCGGGGGTTTAGGCAAAGAGCCGCGTCTGGCCGACCTGCTGTTCCGCAACGTGCCCGAAGACTCGCTGCAGCACCTCGTGGCGGCCGCCGTGCAACTCCACAACGCGCACAGCAACCGCGCCAACCGCGCCAAGGCACGCTTCAAGCACGTGGTGGAGGAAATCGGCATCGTTGAGCTTCGCAATCGCATCCTGCAGCGCTGGGTGCCGCCTGCCATCGTCGAGCTGAACCCGCAGTACTACCTGTCCGCGGCACCGGCGCGTTTTGATTTCAGCGGCGTGCATGCGCAGCAGGACGGCAAGTTCCGGGTGCGCGTGCCGATCGTGGCCGGCGACATCACCGGTGAAGTCGCGGCGCGGATTGTGGCGGCCGCCCGTGCCGCCGGGGCCAGTCAGCTTCAACTGAGTGTGCGGCAGAATATCGCGGTCCCGGATGTTGCGGCGCAGCAAGTTCCCGCGCTGGTGCGCGCGCTGGAAGAGCTCGGCTTCCCGCCCAGCGGCTGGTTTGGCGCGCGCGACATTGTGGCCTGCCCCGGTGCCACAAGCTGCCGCAAGGGCTTTGTCGAGACGCACGATTTCGCGCAGGCGCTGTCCAACGCGCTGGAGGCTGTGCCCGCGCCCGTCTGGGCAAAGCGGTTGCGGATTAGCGTTTCCGGCTGCCCGAATTCGTGCAGCGGGCCGCAGCTGTTCGATATCGGCTTTCGCGGCAACGCGGGCAAGGCGCGTGGCAAGGTCGTCAAGGGTTACGACTTGCTGCTGGGCGGCCGCCTTTATGGGCGCACGCTTCTGGGCCAGCAGTTCGCAAGCCTGCTGAGCCAGGAAGACGTTCTGGCCGTGGCCCCGGCGGCAGTCAGCGCCTACGCGGCCCTGGCCCGCGAGGCCGAGCCGATTGACGCGCTGATTGACCGTGTCGGCCTGCCCGCGTTTGCGCGCGAGCTGTGGCTGCGGGTGGCGTTGCAGCAAGGTGAATGGACTGAGCTGTTGACCGGTCAAGTCTCGACTCAGCCGCCCGTGAGCGTTGCCCAGGCAGCGGAGCTGTCCGCGCTGCTTGAGGCCCGCGAACCCCGGCTGATCCTGAAGTGGGCGCTGGACACCTACGGCGATGACCTGCTGGTGAGCAGCGCGCTCAACGCAGGCGGCGTGCTGCTGGCCGAGTTGCTGCGTGAGCTTGCGCCTGCGCACCCGCTGGTGCTGATCGACACCGGCAAGCTGTTCCCGGAAACGCTGGCGTACCTGGAACAGCTGCGCACCGAGTTCGGCCTCAACATCCAGCGCGTGCCCGCGCCCGACGAAGCCGCCTTCACGGCCACCTACGGCGCGAATCTGTGGCAGCGCGACGCCGACCTGTGCTGCACGATCCGCAAGGTGCAGGTGATGAACCAGCTTCGCCGGGGCAAGCGCGCCTGGGTGTCGGCCCTGCGCCGCGAGCAAGGCGGCGAGCGCGCCGACGTGCGGGTGCTTGAGCTGCAGACCGACGGCATCGTGAAAGTCCAGCCGCTGGCATTCGTGACCCGCGAGTGGATCGACGCGCAGTTGCGTCACTACGGTGTGCCGCAGCATCCGCTGTTCGCGCGCGGCTTCAGCAGCATCGGCTGCGAGCCGTGCACACGCGCCACCGCCCCCGGCGAGCTTGAACGCGGCGGGCGCTGGGCCGGCACCGGCAAAACCGAGTGCGGCCTGCACAGCAGGGTATCGGTCCTCAACAACACGGCGCAAGACGCCACAGGAGCCTAGCCATGCCATTCGAACAAAGCGGAATCGTCACACTGGTGGGTGCTGGCCCCGGCGACCCTGATCTGCTTACCGTCGGCGCATTGCGCGCGCTGCAACGTGCCGATGTGATCGTGCACGACAATCTGGTCTGCCCCGAGATTCTGGACCTGGCCGCGAATGCCGAGCGCATCAACGTCGGCAAGCTGCCTTTCGGCGAGCGCACCGAACAGGAAACGATCAACTCGATTCTCGTGCGCGAGGGCAGCCTTGGGCGCAACGTGGTGCGGCTGAAGGGCGGCGACCCGTTCCTGTTCGGCCGCGGCACCGAGGAGCTCGAGGCGTTGCACCGCGCGGGCATCGCGTTTCGCGTGATCCCGGGCGTGACTTCGCTAAACGGCGTGCTGGGCGGCGCGGGCGTAAGCCTTACGGCGCGCGGCCGCAATCGCGGGTTTGCCGTGTTCAGCGGGGCCGGCCTCACGGATGAATCCGAGATCGCGCAGTGGGCCGCAACGCCGGGCCCGGTGGTGATTTACATGGGCGTGCACCGTGCGGCCGCAATCGCGCGCGAGTTCATTGCGGCCGGTCGTGACGCGACAGAACCCGTCGTCGTGGTCGCACGCGGTGGTTCGCCAAACGAAACCGTCGTCGAGACCACGTTGTCTGAACTGCCAGCGCTGCTGCACGACGCGGGCGCCTGGACACCGGCGCTGATCGCGATTGGCGTTCAGCGCGAACAGGCATTCCGCGCGCGGCCGCTGGATGGCCACGTCGCGGTGCTGGCCCGCGAGCTGTTGGACTCACCGCTGGCGGACTTCACCCGCGCGCTGGGTGCCCGCGTGGCCACGGAGGCCGCGCCGGGGGTCAAGCCGCACGCGCTGGCCCGTGAAGTGGCGGTGCCGCGCGCAAGCGTGAAGTTGCAGCCGAAGCCATGAACGAAGGCGGCGTTGCCCCACCGGGACGGCCCGTGCCCGGCAATCCGGATGGTCCGGAAGGAGCAACGCCGCCGGTTCTTTGGCCGCGGGGCCGCCCCAAGCATGAAAGGACAGGCTACGTCAACTTGCAGTTCTCCCACCTCGTTGCGCTTGCTAAAACGCTTTCATGAAGAGCCACTATCGCGATGACGATGAGGCCGGGTATCTGGACCGCTATGCTGCTTCGGGGCGTGAGCTGGCCCTGCGCGTTTACACTTCGCGATTGATCGGGCGCGATCCGTCGCTGGTCATGCACGGCGGCGGCAACACCAGCGTCAAGGGCGTCCACAAGGACCTGCTGGGGCGCGAGCTGGCGGCGATATACGTCAAGGGCAGCGGCTGGAACCTGGATTCGATTGAGCCACCGGGCTTCCCCGGCCTGGATCTTGCGTACCTGAAACAATTGCGCGAGCTCGACAGCCTCAGCGATGAGGCCATGGTCAATGAGCTGCGCACGCACATGTTCGACGCTTCAGGCCCAACGCCGAGTGTTGAGACTCTGCTGCATGCCTTCCTGCCGCACAAGTTTGTCGATCACAGTCACGCCGACGCAATCCTGGCGCTGACCAACCGCCCCGACGGCGAAGCTTTGGTGCGCGAGCTTTTCGGCGACCGCATCGGAATCGTCCCCTACGTGATGCCCGGCTTCGCGCTAGCCAAGCTGTGCGCCGAGGTGTACGAGCGCCAGCCGACCGTGCAGGGGCTGGTGTTGCTGAAGCACGGCTTCTTCACGTTTGGCGAGACCGCGCGCGAGAGCTACGAACGCCACATCGAGTTCGTCAGCATGGCCGAAGACTGGCTGACGCGCGAGAAGGCCACCGGCCGACGCCTGACTTCGCAGTATGACGCGCCCGACACGCCCGCCAACTTGTGCGCGCGTGTGGCCCCGGTGCTGCGCGGCCTGCTGGCCGAAGCTACGGGCGAGCCCGACGCGCCCTGGCGGCGCATGGTGATGGAATGGCGGGCAACGGATGAAATCCTTGAGTTCGTGAACTCGGCAGAGCTCGCGACGCTGGCACTTACCGGGCCGCTGACGCCGGACCATGTGATCCGTACCAAGTCGATGCCGCTGGTGGTGTTTGAGCCTGACTTTGATGGGCTTGAAGAACAGCTCGGGCACGCGGTCACGGCCTATCGCCGGGCATACAACCAGTACTTCGCGCGCATGGTGTTCGAGAAAGGCGTGCAGCGCACGCGGCTCGACGACTTCCCACGCGTGGTGCTGGTCCCGGGGGTGGGCATGCTGACCTTCGGCCCGACCAAGAAAGACGCGCGGATTGCGGCCGACATCTACGAACACACGATCCGCGTCAAGACGCTCGTGCACGCCACCGGCGAATACGAAGCGCTGCCCGAAGGCGACCTGTTTGACGTCGAGTACTGGCCACTGGAACAAGCCAAGCTGGGCAAGAGCAAACCCAAGCCGCTGCAAGGACAAGTTGCGATCGTGACCGGTGCCGCCGGCGCCATTGGCAGCGCCGTCGCCGAAAGCCTGATTGAGGCCGGGGCACACGTGGTGCTGTCGGACATCCACGCCGAGAAACTCAGCGAAAGCTGCGAAGAGCTGGCAGCGCGCCACGGCAAAGACTCGCGCCGCGGCGTGGTGTGCGACGTCACCGACGAAGGCAGCGTGCAGGTGCTGTTTGACGAAGTCGCGCGTCAGTACGGAGGCGTGGACATCATCGTGCCCAATGCCGGCATCGCACTGTCGAAGCCGCTTGAGTCCATCGAAGCTGATGAGTGGAAGCGCGTGATGGACGTGAACTTGAACGGCTACTTCCTGGTGATGCGCGAAGCCGCCACGGCCTTGCGCAGACAGCGCACGGGAGGGCACATCGTCGTGATCGGCAGCAAGAACACGATGGCACCGGGAGCCGAATTCGCGGCCTACAGCGCCAGCAAAGCGGCCGGGCACCAGCTCGCGAAGGTGGCAGCCCTTGAATTGGCGGCTGAGGGCATTCGCGTGAACGTGATCGCGCCCGATGCGGTGTTCGGCAACGAAAAGCACCCGAGCGGCCTGTGGGGCGAAGTCGGCCCGGACCGCGCCAAGGCCCACGGCATCGAGTTCGAGAAACTGGAAGAGCACTACCGCAACCGAAACCTGCTGCGTGCGCGCGTCACCGGCAAACACGTGGGCAACGCGGTGGTCTTCTTTGCGACCAACCAGACACCGACGACCGGTGCCACACTGCCCGTCGATGGCGGCATCGCGGGGGCCTTCCCGCGTTAGCGCGCGGCCGAACCCTATGCTGGCACTGGACACACAGCGGATACTCGTCACCGGAGGCAGCGGCTTTCTAGGTCGCGAACTGTGCGAGCTACTGCGGCTCAAAGGCTGCCGGAACCTCTTCACGCCCCGCAGCGCTGACTACGACCTGGTTGATCGCGCGGCCGTGCGGCGCATGCTGGCGGTTTTTCGGCCGACGCTGGTGTTTCACCTGGCTGCGCGGGTCGGGGGCATCGGCGCCAATCGCGACAACCCCGGGCTGTTCTTTCACGACAACCTGGCCATGGGCCTGCACCTGATTGAAGAGTCGCGCCTGGCGGGCGTGGCCAAGTTTGTGCAGGTCGGCACGGTCTGCGCATACCCCAAGCACACGCCCGTCCCGTTTGCCGAATCGGCCCTGTGGGACGGCTACCCCGAAGAAACCAACGCGCCCTACGGCATCGCCAAGAAGGCGCTGCTTGTGATGCTGCAGGCCTATCGCCAGCAGTACGGCTTCAACGGCATCTATCTGCTGCCCGTGAACCTGTATGGCCCCGGCGACAACTTCGACCCCGCAACCAGCCACGTGATTCCGGCGTTGATCCGCAAGTTCAGCGAGGCCCAGGGCAGCGTCAGCGTCTGGGGCGACGGCACACCAACCCGCGAGTTCCTGTACGCGCGCGATGCCGCCGCCGGGCTGATCGCCGCCGCCGAGCGCTACGACGGCCCTGAGCCCGTGAACCTTGGCAGCGGCCACGAAGTGAGCATCGCGGCGCTGTGCGAACTGGTGAAGGCTGCCACCGGCAGCGGCGCCGCCATTGTGTACGACCGCGACAAGCCCAACGGGCAGCCGCGCCGCATGCTTGACACGTCAAGAGCGAAGGCGCTGTTCGGCTGGCAGGCGACCACCCCTCTGCAGCAAGGCCTGGCCCGCACCGTGCAGTGGTGGCAGGCGCAACGTTCATAGTTGCTATAAACCGCCAACCCGCTTGGAATAGACCGCGGGAGGGGCGCGCGGGTATTTCTGAGTGCAAGGAGAAGATCATGCGGATGCGAACCAACCTCGACATGCCGAAGTACCTTGTGGCCTACGTCGGCGGGCACGTCCACGCGATCGACGGCCTGCGCGGGAGCACGCTTTGGTCCACCAAACTTCCGGGCGCTTACAAAGCCAGCGTGGGCAGCGTGATGCTGGACGGCGACGTGGTGCTGGCCGGTGTCGGCGGGCGCGTGTACTGCCTTGATATCGATGACGGCCGCATCTTGTGGGTCAATGAGCTGCCGGGGATGGGCCTGGGCATGGTCAGCATGGCCACGCCCGGCGGCCACACGAATGACACGGCGCAGATCGCGCAAGTGCAGATGCAGCAGGCAGCAAACACCGCTTCCGCCAGCGTGTAGTTTACTGCGCCACGCCGTCAACAAAGCGGATTTGTTCGATCACGTTGCCGGCGGTGTCGAAACGCAGCCAGTTCCCCTGCCGGCGCCCGTTGACGTAGTAGCCGTCAAGCGCGACTGTGCCGCCCGTGTGGTACTCGCGCCAGCGGCCGTGCGGGGTATCCGTACCGGGCAGCACGGTCCACATGGTGCGGGTTTCGCCGTCGATTGTTTCGCGCTGCACCGTTACCTCGAGCCCGCGGTAGAAGTGTTGCTCGGACTTCATGATGCCACCGATGTACTGGGTGACAGATTCCAGCGTGCCGTCGTCTGCAAACGCTTCCCAGGTTCCGTCGCGCATTCCGGCGCGGTAGGTCCCTTTCAGCACGACGCCGCCGTCGGCCTTGTACTCGGTCCATTCGCCGGACTCGCGCCCGTCTTCGTAGGTTCCCTGGCGCGCCAGCGCGCCGCTTAGCGCGTACCACTTCCACTCGCCGACTCGTTTGCCGCCGGCGTACTGGCCTTGCAGCGCCGGCTGCCGGTTGGGGTGCTGGCCTTTCACGGGGCCTTCGCGCTGGCCGCTGACCCAGGTCTCGGACAGTTCTTCAACCCCGTTGTCGTGCAGGCTGATCCAGGGGCCTTCGCGCAGGCCCTTTTCGTAGCGGCCGCTCAGGTTCAGCGCGCCGCCCGGGTGGAACGTGCGCCAGGTGCCGGCCGGCGTCCCTTCTTCGTACTCGGACTGCGTTTCGATCTTGCCGTCGGCGTACCAGGTCAGCCAGCGGCCGTGGCGCTGGCCATTCTTGTGGCTGCCTTCGCCGGCTTTCGTGCCTTCGACATGCCAGGTGGTCCAAGTGCCCACGGGCGCGTCTTCGGCGTAGTGTTCCTCGGCGGCGATCACGCCGACCTCGTGAAAGTGCTGCCACTTGCCGTCTTTGCGCCCGAGCTTGTAGTGGCCGGTACTCTTGGGCTTGCCGTTGGGCCACCACTCTTCGTACAGGCCGTCAATCACTTCACCGCCCGGCCCCTGTGCCACCGTCCAGCGCGCCTTTTCGCGGCCGTTGGGGTGCGTCAGCGTGCGGACGTTGCCTTCGGCGCTGGTCTTGATGCGTTCCGCCGCGCGATCTTCCGTGAACAGGTACACGGCAAAGACGATGCCCGCGACCAGCAGCAGCGCCAGCACGACACCGCCTATCAGGTAAGTGCGCGCGGCCGAAGTCAGCACGCGGGTGCGCGTGTTGGGCGAAGCCGCGGCGTAGCGTCCGCTGCCTATATGGATGTCGAGGGGCTGAAACCCCGGGGGTGCCTTGTCGGTCGGGTCGCGGGTCTCCTCGACCATGTCCGTGTCGCGGCCGGTGTAGGCGTCAGACGCGGCTTCGATTTCATCCAGCTGCGTGGTGCCGAACTCGCTGACAAGTTTGCCCTTCAGGGCAACGTTCAACTGGATGGCCTCTGGTGCGACCTTGTACAGGTAGGCGTCTGCGATGAGCTGCTGGCACTTCAGGCACGTGACACTGCCGGCCAGCCGATGTTCCGGGACCTTTTGCTTGCTGTTGCAATGCGGACAAAGAATCTCGGCTGCGGCCACTGCTCACTCCGCGTTGTTGTGGCATACGACTTTACGAATCCTCATTGTGCATTCGATTGTGCATCCCTTGAAAGGGGGCAGTGTCAGGAAACCCGCCAAATGAGACAGGGGCCGACGGTTAGGCCGGCCCCTGCGTACGCCCCGTGGGGATAGGGCGTGGTGCGTGTGGTTAGAACTCGTCGTCTTCCGACTTGCCGTCTTCGCTGCCGCCGGCCTTGGGCTTGTGCTCTTCCTTCACGTCGTCGTTGATCTTGATGTTCGTGAGTTCAAGCGTGGCCGGGAATTCAACGCCCATGCCGCCCAGCTTGATGCTGCCTTCCAACTCCGTGGCGACTTCAAAGGTGCCGGCCTTGCCCCACTTCTTGACCTTGATGCTGCCCTCAAGGCGTTCCTTGGTGGCGGGGCCGCGGGGTACGGGGTTCTTGGGGTCGGGCTGCTGGCCGGGCATGCCTGCCATTTCGAGTTCGGTGTCGCCGGTAACTTTGGTCGGGCGCAGCTTCTTGCCGGTGTCTTCGTACTCGAAGCTGATCTTGACCTTGGCCTTCTGGCCCTGCAGTTCGGCGTCGCGGCTGAAGCTGACGACCTTGTTGTCGGCAACCTGGAAGACTTCAATGTCGCCCTTTTCGTAGGTGACTTCGACGTTTTCTTCGATCACCTTGCCGGCCTCATCCTTGGCCGGGTCCAGCAGCTTGAAGCTGGCGACCTTGAAGCGGCTGTCCCAGGCTTCAAAGCCCGCGACGTACGCCAGGTACGGCTCGAAAAGCTGCTTCACGATTTCGCTTACATTGCCGAGCGGGTTGGCGCTGCCGGCTTCGCCTTCGTCGTCGGCGCTGCTCCAGGTGGCCTTGCCGCCGGTTTCCCAGTACAGGTTGCCGGGGAAGGGCATCTCGCCGAAGCCAAACGCGCTGGCGTCAACGGCGATGTCGGCCTCAGCGTACAGCTTCTTCAGGCCGTCGGCCTCAGCGCTGTGGACGCGGATGTAGGCCTTCTTGAGGAGGTTTTCGGCCTTCTTGTCGCCGCGGTCCTTGGCGGCGTCGGACTTGCCTTCGCCTTCCTTGCCGGACTCAGTCTTCTTTTCGGTTCCCTTTTCGGGCTTGGCCTCGGGCTTCTTTTCCTGGGCCAATGCGGGCAGCACGATCATTCCGGCCGCGAGAAGGGCCGTACCAATCTTCCAAAGACGCATGCGAATCTCCATGAACAGGTGCTGTAGTCACGGAAGGGGGGTAACCCTCACGCGGAAGTTGAAAAAAGCAAACGGGAGGCCCGAAGGCCTCCCGGAATGCACAAGTCAGAAACTACTTGGCGGCGCCGTTGTTGGCCGGGGCCGGAGCAGCGTTGTTGCCACCCGGGCAGCCAGCGAGAACGAGGCCACCGAAAGCGAGAACCAGAGCAAGCAGAGCGATCTTCTTCATGGTATGGCTCCTATATAGGTAGGTCTTCAGATGTGGATCAATCCTGCCGACAGCGTAAGCGCGAATTGTGCCAATCTGATTCCAGCCCGACGCCGTGTGCACAACTTGTTATTTTTCAATGGGATAAGTGAAGTACCCGGGATACTGATCGGCAATTCAAGCTGCACTGACGCAAAGAAATGTGCACCCGTGTAATTTTATGTTGCACGGTGTGCAGCTTCCGCTTTCGGCACCCAGACCCCTTCCCACCACTTCACCGCAGGCTCGATCACCACAAAAGCAATCAGCGCGCACAGCATGCCCGCCAGCACGTCGATCACGTAGTGATAGCCCAGAAACACCGTCGCGCCCACAAGCCCGGCCACAAACGGCGCGTAGAACCAGCCCACCCGCGGATGATACCGCAACGCCAGCACCAGCGTGACCAGTGCGATTGCCACGTGGCCCGACGGAAAGGCGTCCCAGCGGATGATCTCAATCGAGTCCAGGAACAACTGCATCTCCGTCATGCCCCACGGTGTACCGCCCGATGACAGCCAGGCCTTGAAGCCGCCCTCAAAGCGCGGGCCTGTCGCCGGCACCAGGATGTAGCCCACGTAAGTCAGCAGCAGCGTGCCGCAGTAGATTGCGGCCACGCGGCGCACCACAATCCAGTCGCGCTTCAGCACCGGCGGCACGGCCAATACCAGCGGGCTGACGTAGTACGAGATGTAGCACACCATCGCCACACCGTTGGTGAACGGCGTCTGGTACTGCCGCATCGCCGCCGCCGGGTAGCTGCCCAGCAGCGCGATATCGGCTTCTTTCAACCAAAGGTCCCACCACGTCACCGCGCGGTCGTACGTGGCGGCCGCATCGTACGCCGCATGCGAGGCCGGATCGGGCGCGCCGGACGTGCCCGCGATAAACGCGCCCAGCAGGTTGAACACCAGCGGGATCAGCGCCACAGGCGTGAAGACGTAGGCCACGTTGAGGAACGCCAGCCACTTCGGTGCCGCGACGCCGGTGACGGCATGCTCGCGGTGGAAGCGCACGCCGAAGCGCTGGATCAGCACATACAGGGCGAGAATCACCAGCAGGTGTCCCACGATTTCGGTTGCGGGCATCAGCGCCCACTCGTAGCGATCCGAGTAAGGGTAAAGCCGCGCGCCGGGCGCGACCTGGCCCAGCAGCACCCAGCCGATCAGCCCGGCCAGGAACAAGATGATCATCACGTCGATGCTGAGGTAGCGCCGACGCAGAGCATCCAGCACGCGAAGCGCAGGGTTGGACTGTCGCAGGGTTTCAGATTCCGGTGGGTGCATCCCGTGGCCCGTGGCAACAACGCAATCCTTTAGGTGCGCATTCCACTTCGTCAACGGGAAAGCAGGGGCGGTCGGTGGTCAGTGCTCGGTGCCTGGTGCTCGGTGCTCGGTGCTCGGTGCTCAGTGCTCAGTGCTCAGTGCTCGGGGCTTGGGGATTCGTGTTTCGTGTTTCGTGCTGGGGATTCTTATTTCGTGCTTGGGGCTTCGTGCTTGGGGATTGGGGCTTAAGGCTGGGGCGACGCTTGCCGTTGCCTCGAAACTCCAACCTCCAATCTCCAACCTCCAAACTCCAGCCTCCAAACTCCAATCACCAATCTCCAAACCTAAGCCGCCTTGATTACCGGTATGCCCGCGGCGTTCTTCACTTCGGCCAGCTGCATCACTTCCTGCAGGTATTCGTCGCGCATGTAAGTGTCGGTCAGGCGGCGCTGGCCGAACCAGCGCCAGAACGCAAACTTGCGCAGCCCTTTACGCGTCAAGGCTGATGCGATCAGCCCGAAGGTCTCCAGCTTGCCGAACTGGGCCAGCGGCTTGTTGGTCATGCCCATGCGTTGCAGGCGCAGGTCGGTGGTTTCGATGATGCGCGTCAGGTACTGCGGGATCAGCCGCATCACCGGGTGTTCTTTGTCCACGCGCTTGGCGATCCACTTTTCGAAACGCTTGATGACCCAGAGGCTGAGCAGGTGCAGCCCCAGCAGACGCTTGCGCAACTTGGGGTTGCGGGCGAGCGCCTTCATCGTCTGGCGTTCGCCGAAATCGACGTGGCCTTCTTCCTGCCGCGCGGCCGCATCGAGGCGCTTCGCCAGCTTTTCGTCATCGATGCAGGCGATGATGGCGTAGAAGATCATCAGCACAAAGCCTTCGCCCTGGGCCATCTCGAGGGCGCAGTGTTCGTGCCAATCAGAGCTTTCGCTGGAGAGCAGTTTGACGACGCGATGGACTTTCACCGGCCGCGCGCCCAGCCACTTGAAGAAGTCCACGAAGACATCGACGTGCTGCAACTCTTCAATGCACTGGCGGGCAAGGAATTTGGCGCTTTCGACATCGGGTGCCTGGCGAATCCAGTGGCCGACCTGGATGCCGGTGACTTCGCCGTAGAGGAACTGGCTGGCGATCCAGGCCAAAAGGTCGCGGTCTTTGACGCGATCAAACTTCGCGCCGCCAAAGTCAAACCCCATCTCGTCCCGAGTAAGCAGCATGGCAATCTCCCAACCCGCAGTGTAGCCAGTCACACCCCGGATTGCAGCACTGGGCCGGGCTATTCGAGGTAGTCACTCTCAGTGAGCAGTTGCGGTAGCGGTACTATCTCGAGGCCGCGGGCTTTTAAGCCGTCTATCACTACGGGCAGGGCTTCGAGTGTTGCTTTTCGGTCGGTGGTTCCTTGCAGGCCTGCTCCGTCGTGTAGCAGGATTACTCCGCCTGGTTTGGCTTTCTCTACTATTCTTTGGGCTATGCTTGCGGCGTTGTTTACTACGGCGTCGAAGCCTCTTACCTGCCAGCCTATGGCTACCATTCCGGCAGCTTTCAGGGCGTCGCCCAGTGATGGGTTCTTGAAGCCGTGTGGTGCCCTGTACAGTCGCGGCGTCTTGCCCGTGGCTTGCTGGATTGCTTCGTTGCAGGCTTTGATCTCGGTTGCCAGCTTGGCCTTCAAACTAAAGTTGATCCACATCGCGTGGCTGTCGCTGTGGTTCGCGATCGTGTGGCCGGCCTCAACAATTGCTTTGGCCAGTTGCGGGTTTTCGCGCACCCTTTTGCCTACGCAGAAGAACGTGGCCGTTACTTTCTTGTCGCGCAGGATTTCGAGCACTCTTGGTGTGAACTCGGGGTCTGGGCCGTCGTCGAAGGTCAGGGCTACGGCCTTGGTTGCGGCCGGTGCCCGCCACAATGTGCGCGCCCAGAACGAGCTGTTTACGTCAAACACCGCCCAGGCGATCAGCCCCACGGTCAGGGTCAGCACGGCCGCAAACCCCGCCCAGTTGAAGGGCGCGGGCAGCCACACCAGGCATGCGGCGCATGCGAGTATGGCCGCCAGCTTGATCGCGATTGCTTTACTCATCCGAATCGTCGGAATCTGCGGGCACGACCGCTGACTCAAAGCCGTCGTAGTCGCCGCCGAGTTCCTGCGCGACTTCCAGCAGCTCGCTGATCGCATCGCGCAGGGTCCAGAAGTTGGCCGGCGAATCACGCCGCACACTCAGGCCAAAGGGCAGGCCGGTGTCGTCTTCGGCCGGGTCCACGTCGTTTTCATCAAACTCGGTGTAGCCGAGCATCACGCACTTCTTTGCGGCCTCGGCGCGGGCTTCGGCCGTGGGGAAGTAGATCCAGTAGCGGATGTCGCGTTCGGCCTCACCGTCGTCGCCGTGCTGGGCAAGGTTGTCCAGCACTTCTTCAGCGCCGATCATTTTCTGGTCGAGATGCGTGGGGTACAGCAACTCGCCGAAGCTGCTCCAGTCCGGGTCGGGTTCCTGCGAGGCCGCGGTCTGGTAGCCCTCGGCCACGGCCGCGATCTTGCGGTGAAGGGCCGGGTCCCACTTGTCAGGCACGAAGTAGTAGAAAATCTCGCGCGCCCCCTGGCCTGAACGCCGGCCGACGAAACGCGCGTCCAGCGGCTGTACGACCACGGCGTCGATGGCCTGCTCGATGGCATCCAGCGCATTCAGTTCATCGACGTCGGGCCAGCCGATCGCGTTAGATTCGCGCAGCGGCAGCCTGATCCGCAGCAGTTGGGTGCGCCGGTCGTCGGGCGCTTCGGCAGCGGCTGAATCGTTGAACACCACCATGAACGGCGCGTCGTCGCGAACGGTTACGTAGGTGCCGAATGAGTCTTCGTCCATGTGTGGCCTGCGGAAAATGAGAAAGGGCCGGAAGTCCGGCCCTGAGCATAGTGAAGCCTGTGACTGTCGCTAGTTCGCCTGGGGTTCCGTGCCTTCGTACAGGAACTTGATCATCTCAAGTTCACTCTGGAAGCCCTTGCGGAAGACGTAGGTGAATTCGTCCACGACGCGACGGATCAGGAAGGTGCCCAGTTCATACTTCTTGCTGCGGGTGAACTCTTTCAGCAGTTCTTCGCGGGTGACGTCGCCCATGTCGTAATCGTTGGCGGTGTCGGCGATGCTGATTTTGACGCGGGTGGGGTCGATGTCGATCAAGAGGCGCAGGCTGCCGCTGGCCCCGTGTTCTTTGGCGTTGAGGATGATGCTGCTGCAGGCCTCGTCGATGGCAATCACCACCTGGCGTGAGACGCGAGGCCCGAGCTTGCCCTCTGCCAGCACTTCGCGGACAAAATCGCGCAACGGTGCCAGTGAGCGGGTGTCTACGGGTACGTCTAACTCTCTGCGTGTGGTCTGGATCATGTTTCCTGCTGCCGCCGTCGTACTGCCTTGAGCCCTACTTCTCGAATTCAGATATGCGAGCTTACTCACATTCCTTGAATCGCGATTGGAGAAGGGTGCGAATTCCCAATCTGAACTCAAGTAAATTCCCGATAAAAGTCATACGCCATTGCACAGAAACAACTTACGTTACTCACAAAGTTTTGGCGATTCCCTAGTGCCCGCACTTTCCAGCCTCTGCAACACCTTATCGGACGCATTGCTTCCCGCTTCCGTCCACCAATTTGCACAGAACCACACAGGCGCCGGCAAGTCGCTCGCATTCATCCCCACGCGGCCCAGCGCGCTGAGCAGCGTCTTGGGCCAGCGCCGCTTTGGCTCGGATTCGGCCTCAACCAGCACAAGAACGTCCGCCCGTTTCAGCGCCGGCAGCACGCTGGCCTTCACCCCGCGCGTGTTCTGGGGCCAGATCAGTACCACCTTGCCCGGCTGCCCTGACACCGTGGCCGCAGAATTGCCTTCGATCACCAGCGGGCGCTCGGCATCCAGCCGCTTCAGTGCGGCCGCCAGTGCATAGGCAAACACATGGGGCGCGGCGCGCAGCCACAGCACCGGGTCAGCCCCGGCCTTGGCCAGCAGGTCGGTGTCTTTGCCGGGTGTATGCAGCACGGCGGGGTCGGTAACCAGTTCAAAGCCAGCAGGTGCGGGCGCGCAGCCGTCGCAGTTGTCCTGGCCAGTTTCGTTGACGCCGTGGACCGGGCAATGCGATTCACGGTGAAAGCGGGTGATCTTGAGTGCCTGCGCGCCCAGGGCAGCAACAAGCCGGCAAGCCAGCTGGGTCTTGCCACAGTTGGCACTGGGAGCGGCAAGGATAATCGGCAGGCGCGGCATGGCAGCCAGCATAGCACGCAGGAAGAAACTGCTCAGGCACCGGCGATTCGTGCGCATCGGGCACGGACCACCGGACACTGGGCACCGACCACTGGGCACCGAGCACCGGACACCGCCCTTGACCTCACCCGCGCCCGCGGCCAAAACTGCACCATGGGCAAGCGTGTCCTTCACTTTCGACTCGCCTTCGCGGTGCTGGCCATGCTGGTGCTGGTGCTCGGCGTGCTGCTTGACCACCTGTGGCTGCTGGGGCCTGGCGCGGCTGCGGCCGCCTTTTCCGACCTGATCGGCCTGCTGCAGGCCCGGGCGCGCTTCCCTGAGCCGGCGACACGCCTGATGCGCGGCGGCTGCGAAATCCTGCCCAGCATCGGCATTGCGGCCGTGGCGCCCAACGCGATTTGGCTGGGCGTGGTGGTGGTCGTGGCGGTGCTCATGGCCGCCGGGTTTGAAACGATCAGCACCTCGCGTGGCCGCACTCTGGCGGAATCGCACGGTGAAACGGTACGCCGGGTGCTGACGGGCTTGGGCGGGCTGGTGCTGGTACTGGTGCCGCTGGGCGTGGCGGTGCAGCTTCCGGTGGTGTTGCCGGGCACGGGCACGCTGGTGATTGCCGGGACCGGGCTGGCGATTGTTGGTGGGACATGGATGGTGCTGGATATCGCACTGCGGGTAAAGCGACTCAAAATGGAAGTGCCGACAGCCCAAGACGTTGACACATAGGGCCTTGCGGGTACATTGTGCGATTGCGTAGGAAATGGTGGTAAACCTCCCAAGCTGATTGGCGGAACATCGCCCTTGCGTTTTCGTCGCCCATTAACCGCGACAGGTGGCCCTGAATGCTGACTGACTCCAAGAAGATGCCGCTGGGCAAAATCCTCGTCGGCCTGAAGTTCGCGACGGTGGATCAAGTCAAAGAGGGCCTGAAGTTCGCCAAAGAAAAAATGATGATGCTGGGCGAGGCGATGATCGAGCAAGGCACGCTCGATGACGAACGCCTGGCCCGCGCGCTGGCCAAGCAGCAGAACGTCAAGTTCGTCAACCTCAGCAAGCACGAACTTCCGCCTGAAATCATCGGGCTGGTCAGCAAGGAAGTCGCCGAAGAGCACGAGATTATCCCGGTGCAGAAGAAGGGCCGGCAGGTCACCGTGGCCACGTACCGCGTGCTTGAGTTCTATGCGCTCGACAACCTGCGCTTCATCCTCGGCAACGAGGTGGACTGGGTGATCGCGCCCGAAAGCCACGTCAAAGGCGCAATGAAGAAGTACTACGATATCGGCGGCATGAACGACATGTTGGGCGAGGGCGGCACCGCCGAAGAGATCAGCTACAAGAACTTCGACGAAGAACTTTCCACCGGCGACGAAGAAGGCATGGTCGCGCAGCTGGTGCAGCTTCTCATCACCGACGCCATCAAGCAGCGCGCATCGGACATTCACATCGAGCCGATGGAAGACAAGGTCCGCATCCGCTATCGCGTCGACGGCGACTGTGTCGAAATGGAAGCCCCGCCCAAGCGCCTGCAGGGCCCGCTGATCCAGCGCGTGAAGATCCTCGCCAAGATGAAGATCGAGGAAAAACGCATCCCGCAGGACGGCCGAATCAAGACCCGCGTGGAAGGCCGCGACATCGACTTGCGCGTAAGCTGCCTGCCGTGCAGCTGGGGCGAGTCAGTGGTGATGCGTATCCTGGACAAGGCAAAGAACCTGGTGGGCCTGGAAGTGCTGGGCATGCACCCCACCGACTTTGACCGCTTCCAGAAAATCCTGAAGAAGCCCAACGGCATCTTCCTGGTGACGGGCCCCACGGGTTCCGGCAAGACCACGACGCTTTACGCGGCGCTGAACGCGCTGAACAAGCCCGACGTCAAGATCATCACGGCGGAAGACCCGGTTGAATACAACCTGACCGGGATCAACCAGTCGCAGGTGAACCACGGCATCCAGCTTTCGTTCGCGCGCATCCTGCGAGCCATGCTGCGCCAGGCGCCGAACATCATCCTGGTGGGCGAAATCCGCGACCATGAAACGGCCGAAATCGCGATCCAGGCCGCGCTCACCGGTCACTTGGTGTTCAGCACGCTGCACACCAACGACGCCGCCGGCGCGCTGACACGCCTGATCGACATGGGCGTGAAGCCGTTCCTGGTGGCCAGTGCCGTGCAGGCGATTCTGGCCCAGCGTCTCGTGCGCGTGCTGTGCAAGCACTGCAAGGCACCGGTCGTGCCCGAGCCGCAGGAACTGAAGATGGTAGGCCTGAAGCCTGAGCAGATCGCGGGCAAGACCCTGTACAAACCCGTCGGCTGCCGCGAGTGCGGCAACGCCGGCTACCGCGGCCGCATGGGCGTGTATGAACTGATGGAAATGAACACGGTGATCCGCGAGCTGACGTTTGCCCAGGCCAGCACGCTGAAGATCCGGCAGGAAGCGCGGCAAAACGGCATGTCCACGCTGATGGACGACGGCGTACGCAAGGTGCTGCTGGGTACCACCACCATCGGCGAAGTACTGACCATCGCCCACCGCGACGACATCTAGCAGGCGAGAGCGACCACCAGACGATTGATCCAGCCACATGAGAACTCGCCCTACGGGGCGAGCTCTTTTTCGTGCCGCCCCCCCCCTCCAAGACATGTCCATGTCCCGGCCAAACAGACCACTTCCAACCATCCGGTTACTTGCCGGTTGCACTGGAAGGTTTCATGATGTAAGATATTGGCGTAATAACGCACAGTATGCATACAGGAGTTCTCCAATGACTGCACACATCGCCTCAAATCGCCGGCACCGATACCGCCGTTCACGCTCCCGTGGGAGCATCCTCACTGTCGTGATGCTGATGCTGGTGGTCGTTGCCATTGCTGGCAGTGCTTTGCTTGCCATGAGTGCACTGACACGAATTGACATGGTCCGGCGCAGCCTTGATGTGCGCCTGATGATCGCGGCAGAAGCCGCGCTCGAAAGCACCCGGGGCCGCTTCACGTTAGTGGCCGGGGTTCAGGAGGATTGGTCAGCGCTGATGCCTTCTTCGGGTTGGAACAGCCTTGGCACGGTGGTGGTCAACGGCATCTCATGCCAAGTGCAGGCGGCACCCGTCGGTGGTCCTGAAGTCCTGCGGGCACGCCTGCGTGCCATTGCAACGGTGCAATCTGAGAATCGGGTGGTCGAGTACACCATCATGGCCGCCAACTTTGCTGACTACGCCCTCTACTTCGGAGGCACAAACACCGTCAGCATCGGCGAGTACTTCAAGATGGTCGGCAATTTTTACTCGCGCGGTTCGATCAACCTGCACAACCGCCCAGGCATCGAATTCTACGGCCGGACGGAAACGTCAGCCACGGTGATGAACTGGACTGACCTTGCGTACAACTTCAAGCAGGGATACGACGACAACGTACCGATCATCGAGATTCCGCCAACCGCGTATGGGTTTGGTCCTATGTACACCGCGGCGCAGGCCAGCGGGACGCTTTTCTATTCCAACACCATTTCCATAGAGCTCGTGGGACAGCAGTTTGTGCGCACGTACCGCTACCGCTACACAGGCACGGGCTCAAACTACAACCACAACCACTATCAGGTCCTGACCGAGACTCTCCAGATCCCCGACAACAGCGTTATCTACATTGATTCTGCAACACCGCCCCAGGGCGTGGATACCTACAGTGCCGCCGCCAATGGCATGAATTGGGCCGCTGAAAACCATCTTGACTTGTGGGGCGTACTGGACGAACGGCGGGTCACCATAGCCTGCGAACACGAGATTCACGTCGTCGACAACATCTGCTACCAGACGCTGTTGGATAATCCGAACCTGCGCCGTTACACAGAAAAACAGTCCTCGTCGGCGCTCGGGTTCCGCGAGATGCTGGGCGTGGTAACCGAGACCGACCTCCTGTACGAAACGCCACTCTGGAATGCGCTGCCTTACAGCTCGATGGTAACCGACGACGCCGGTCGCAGCCCGCCCGACACGGGCCACCACGCCAACCAATACTGCCTCGATGGCGTGTTCATGGGCGTGCAGAAGTCCGCCCGCGGCGCGGTGGGCCCGGCCACCAGCCGCGAACTATGGGTCTGCGGCGGCATAATCAACGGCAACTACGCAAGCACGCTGCTTGCAAGCAACTTCGACCGGCGTAATTACGACACCGACTATCGCCTGCAGTTCACGACGCCGCCTTACTTCCTGCGCGCCTATGGCGTGACCGCCACGCAGATCACGGGCACGTGGCGTGTTTACGAGCTGTAGCTTCCAGATCGATCCCGCTTGCCACAGTCGACAACTTTCTGCTATGAGCCCTGCGGAGTCCCGCCAGGGCTCATTTCTTTAGCCACGCAGGAGCAACCATGCCACACACGATCGGAGTTATCCTCAGCGGCTGCGGCTTTCAGGACGGGGCCGAAATCCAGGAGTCCGTGCTGACACTGTTGGCACTCGACCGCATGGGCGTGAAGACGCTTTGCATGGCGCCCAACATCGACCAGCGCAAAGTCGTCAATCACTTGACAGGTCAAGATGTCGCCGAAAAACGCAATGTGCTGGCCGAAAGCGCGCGCATCTGCCGCGGCGACATCACCGACATCGCCAAGGTCAAGGCAGCCCAAATCGACGCGCTGATCATGCCCGGCGGCTATGGCGCGGCCCTGAACCTGAGCGATTTCGCACTCAAGGGTGCCAAGGCCACAGTCAACCCCGATGTCGCGCGCCTGGTACGCGAAGTCCACAAGGCCTGCAAGCCAATCTGCGCCATCTGTATTGCCCCGGCCGTGATCGCCAAGGTGCTGGGCGACGAAGGCCCGCTGCTCACCATTGGCAACGATGAAGGCACCGCCGACGCCATTGAGGCCTGCGGGGCAAAGCACGAAAACTGCGCCGTGCGCGAATTCGTCGTTGACCAGAAGCGCAAAATCGTCAGCACACCGGCATACATGTTAGGCCCCAGCATCGCCCACGTGGCCGAAGGCATCGAGAAAGCCGTACGCGAAACCGTGGCCATGATCGGCTGATCGGCCTTTGGCGGCATTGCCTGCAACATTCACGTCGGCCGCGCGTCCGTTTCGGGCGCGCGGTTTTCTTACATCGCGGGTTTACACAGCCGTTACCGTGGCAAGCCGCAGGCGGGATAGGCTTTAGCGTCAAAGTGGTGAGGAAAGTTTTCGGACCACGCTTCACACGACGCAAGGAGCCAGCCATGTTCAACACCCGCAAAACCCGCAGCTTCACCATGATCGCCGCCTTGTTTTCCATGATCGCGCTGGGTTGGGCCTCAACCTTTGTGCTGGCGCAGCCGGCCGCACCGCGCGGCAACAACGCGCCCGCGATTGTCGACCGTGACCTCGACCAACCGAACCCCGGCAAGCCCCTGCCCGGCCAGCCCGGCCCGCTTGAACCCAAGCCCCAACCCGACCCCATCGTCGGCCCCCCGGTCGACAAGCCCCTTCCGCCAGACCAGCCCGACCAGCCCAAGCCGCCGGTAGTGCACAAGCCCGACTTCACCGGCGACGCCAGCTTCCCGCAGCTTGACCCCGGCCACGAGAAGTTTGTGGTCGTGCTCAGCGGCCGCGTGCTCGACGACCAGGGCAAGCCGGTGCCCGACGCCCGCGTCACGATGTACCTGAACATCTACAATCTGTCTGACTACGAAAAGCCGATGCCCGAAGTGGACACCCGCGGTTGCATGCCCATTGAGGAAGAGAACTGGCAGTTCCCTCAAGTGCTGGGCACTACCGACGCCGACGGCGAGTATCGCCTGCGCATCACCTACTTCGCCAAGGCGGGCTCGCCCTGCATGGCCGTGCTGACCGCTGAACGCGATGGCTTCATCCCCGCATATGCCGACAGCGTGGATCTCGGCACCGGCAGCAACGTCCGCGACCTGGTGCTGGCCCGCGGCGGCAGCATCAGCGGCAAAGTGGTTGACCTGAACGGGCTGCCGCTGGAAGGCATCTCAGTGTGGGCCTACGCCCCGGCCGGTTACGGCAATGCGGTCACCGGTGCTGATGGGCGCTTTGTGCTCAGCGGCGTGGTGGGCGACGAAGTGCTGGTGTACGCCGGCAACGGGTTTCACCGCATGGTGATGGCGGAAGGCGTAAAGGCCAGCGTCCGCGGCGGCGAAAGCCACGAACTCTCGACGGTGATCGAGCTGGCACCCATGGCCACCGTCAGCATGGACCTGAACTTCCTGGGCGAACAAACGAATGAGTGGGTTGACGGCATGCTGCACCTGTACGACCAGCAGGGCAACCTGGCCTACACCCTATACATCGGTGTGGCCCGCGAAAACGGCCGCTTCCAGACCAGGACCCTGATTGAAGGGTTGGCCGAAGGCAACTATCGCATCGAGCTGTTGGTGAACGGCGACCGTGCGTGGAAGGGCGAAACCTGGATCAACATCCGCGCCGGCCAAAGCCACGACCTCGGCACCGTGCATCTGCAAGAGACAGAGGAGCAGCCCGATGTCCCGGTCCCGGCCCGCATCACCCGCGAACTGCGCGAACGGTTCTAAGCGTGTGGGCAGCAGGGAGCATCCCGCTGCCCGGTAGGCCGAACCCCGCCATGCCCCCGGCGGGGTTCGGTGTTTTAAAGCCTGGCCACTGCACGCATCTGGAATCCGCCGAGAGTGTGTTCGCATGGCAGCCCCGCAGGGGCGGAATACTCGCAGCCCGCTTCGCGGGCTTTGAAGCAACCCTGGTAGATGTGGAGGTCTTGAAGCCACCGTGTGCGGCCGGGGGGGCGGGAAATTTCGTTGTGGCAATCTGTGCCAATCTGTAAGGTTCCCGTTACTGGAGACACAGAAGGTGCGACGGAGGACGTCCGGGCAATGGCCCGGCGTCATGAATTGTCCAACTTGGGGATACAAATGAATCGATTCGGACTTACGGCGCTGATCGCGCTGGCAGCCAGCTTCGTCGCCTCGGCGGCGATGGGGCAGCAGCTTACGGAAGGTTTTAACACGGCAACCATGCCGCCTACCAACTGGTTCATGCAGAACAACTCAACGACACCGTTGGGCACGCAGACCCAGTGGTTCTTCGGCGCGGCAGGGTCCGGCTTCACAGTGCAAGAAGGTACGGACTTCGCCAGTGCAAACTTCCAGGCCACCGGCGGTACCGCAGGAACAGAGACTTTGAGCGCCTGGCTGGTAACGCCGCCACTGCAGTTGGCCAACGGTGTAGTGATTTCGTTCTACACAATTGCAGGCGGTGGCTGGGCGGATCGAATGCAAGTCCGGTTGAACAGCAACAACACCACAAACGTAGGCACACTGCCCACCGATGTGGGTGACTTCACCAACATGCTGTTGGACATTAACCCGACCTACCAGTTGCAACCCACGGCCGGGGCTTACCCCGAGACCTGGACGCTGCAGACCGTCGTGGTCAGCGGCGTCACTGGCACGGTTACCGGCCGCATTGCGTTCCGGTATTTCGTGGAGAACGGTGGCCCCAACGGTGCCAACAGCAACATCATCGGCCTGGACTCGGTCAACATTGGAACTGTGCCCAACGACCCCGAGGCTGACGTGCAGGCGCCTTCACTCGGCCTTGCCAACAGCATCGCGGACGCGGGCACCTACGTGCACGCCACGCCGCTGGTTCCGGGCTCGAACAACAACGACATCAACCTGTTCATCGTGAACCAGGGCGCGACCCAGAACCTGACGGTCAGCGCGTTTGCTGCGAACAACGCGGCGGGCTGCGCCGTTACCGTGCAGACCGCGCCGGGTGCCAGCGTGGCGCCGGGTGGCAACACCACGGCTGTCGTACGCGTCAACCTGACGGCGTTCACCACGCCGGGCAACTGGAGCTTTGACGTCAGCTTCACCAACAATGACGCCAACGAGAACCCGTACAACTTCACCGTCACGGGCACCCGCGGCATGACCGGCAACTTCACGGTCATCGCGGCTGGCGGCGGCGACTACACCGACATCGGCGCGGCCTTTGACGACCTCGAAGACCTCGGCGTGGCCGGCCCCTGCGTGTTCGAATGCACAGGAACGTTCACCTCGAACACCAGCTATGAACTTGGCTCAGACGGCGGCGGCGTGACTGCCGACCCGGTCCGCGGCCACTCGGGCACCAACACCATCATCTTCCGTAATGCGGCCGGTCAGCGCCCGATCATCCAGAATGGCGGCGCGGACTTCAACCTCGCCGGCTTCACGGGCGGCGTGACGGTCCTGTTCACGGACGTTGGCAATATCACGCTTGAGGGCTTTGACCTTGACGGCGGCGGTCTTGCTGGCGGCTCGGACGCCATCGTGCTGGTTTGGCACGAAGACGGCGTGATCCCCGGCGGCCCGGTCACCATCACTCGCAACCTGATCCACAACAGTGGCGCAGGCTGCGGCATCATGACGGTCTACAACAACGGACTTGGCCACAGCAACATCACCATCACCAACAACATGCTGTGGGACTTCGGCCTTACGATCGGCGCATTCTCTGGTGCGACGTCGAACCTGTTCACGGGCGCGATTTCGATGTTCCGTCCGATCGCGGGCAGCGTGGTGCGCCACAACACCGTGCACCTGACGAACACTTTCTTCCCGGCCACCAACGCCACCTGCTTCCAGGCGTGGGGCGGCGGCACGCAGGTGGGCGACTTCTCGTACAACATCATGTCCAACCCGCTGAACAACGAACCTTGCGTTATGTGGGGCGCAGCCGGTGCCTCGCCGACGCCGTTCCCGCCAGCGACTGCCTCCAACAACATCTACTACTACCCCAACGGTGTTTACAGCCACACCCACACCAGCCTGGCCAACTGGATCACGGCCAACCCGTCACTCGAAGGCGGAAGCCAGGTTGCCGACCCGCTGCTGGTCTCAGCCACCACGGCACCGTTTGACCTGCACATCGGCGCGGCCTCACCGGCCGAGAACGCCGCCACTGGCTCAACCGCCACGGTTGACGTCGATGGCGACACGCGTACCAACCCCGACATCGGCGCCGACGAGCGCACGGGCGGCGGCGGTGGCGCGCTCATCAACATCACCACTACGACGCTGCCCGACGCCGTGGAGGCCGTTGCTTACAGCACCGGTGTCACGGCCACGCAGTCGGGTACCACTGGGCCTTACACTTGGGCCTTGGTGGGTGCTCCGGCCGGCATGACGATCACTGGCACTACTCTCAGCGCCACGATCAACTGGCCTTCGCCGACGGCTACGGGTTCGCCGTTCAACTTCAGCATCACCGTTACGGCGGCTTCGCTGGAGACTGACTCGCAGGCAGTTACGCTGACCGTGCTGCCCTCGGGCACGCTGATCATCACCACCACCACGCTGGCAGGCGGCACGGTGGGTTCGAGCTTCAGCCGCAACATCACCTGCACCGGCGGCACGGGCCCGTACACTTGGTCGGTCGCCTCAGGCACCCTGCCCACGGGCGTGACCCTGCAGCCGAGCACCACGACAACGGTGGCCATCAGCGGCACGCCGACCGTGGCCAGCACCTTCAACTTCACCATCCAGGTCACCGACAGCACTGCAGGCACCCCGCAGACGGACACCCAGGTCCTGAGTGTCACCATCAGCGCGGCCAGCGGCGGCCCTGGTGGCGGAGGCGGCGGTGGTGGCGGAGGCGGCGGCGGTGGTTGCGCGGCCGAAACCGGCACGCCCTGGGCGGCACTGCTGGGTCTGCTGGCGCTGGCGGGCATCGCGATGATGCTGCGCCGTCGTACGGCTTAGTCAGTTCGATGACTCACACCGGGGCGGCCACATGGCCGCCCCGGTTCTTGTTTGGCGTGGTATGCGCGAATTTCCCAACAGGGTGCACGGCTTGTCGTTAGAATCCGGTGATGCGACTTGTACTGCCCATCTTTGTGCTGCTGCTTCTGGCCGGGTGCCGGGGCTTCTCGTTTGACATGAGCGGGCTTGAGACCTACGCCAACGGGCAGGCGGAAGACGCCAGCGACACATACTCGATGAGTTCGCTGGATCGCCTGAGTGACAGCGCCCTGGACGACGTCAGTGACCAGTTGTCGATGTCGGAGCTTGACCGCGCCACCAGCCGCGAACTCGGCGAAGCTTCGGAACGCTGGTCCATGAGCCGCCTTGACGGCATGAGCCAGCGCCACATGGAACCCGTGGGCGCCGATGCCACCATGTCCGACCTGGACCGCGCCGTGTCGCGCCTGTGGGACCCTTGGGACATCATCAACTAAGCGGGATTCGAGGCTCGAGTTTCGGGGTTCGGGTTTCAAGACCAGCGATGCCCCTCCGCCGCAGTCCGGCCCCGAAGGGGCCGTTCTTTCAGCCCGGGCCGCAGGCCCGGGATTCCCGCCCCCATGGCGCCCCCGGCCCTGAAGGGGCCGTTCACCCTGATTCGCAAACATCGTGAAGCCCATTACCCTCACCGAATGCCAGAGGCGTTCGGTGAGGGTAATACTGTGAAGGCGCTCCGCGCCAAACTGCTACGGCAGCGCGGCCCCGAAGTCCCTATTCCCTACTTGCCCGCGAGCTTCTTGACGTAGGCAACGATCTGCCAGATCTGCTCGTCGGTGCCGCCCATGAAGCCGGTCATGCCCGAGGTGCCTTCGCCGGTGTAGCCCACGTTGCCGGTCTTGATGCGCCAGAACATGTACTCTTCCGTGAACTTGGGGTCGGCCCACACATCAGCCGAAGTCAGGTCTGTCGGCTTGGGGTTCAGTGCCGCACCGGTGGGACCGTCGCCCTTGCCGGCTTCGCCGTGGCAGGTGACGCAGGTGGCCTTGTAGGCGGCCTCACCGGCCTCAAGTACGGCTGCGCTCTTGGGGTCAAAGCCATCGGGCTTTGCGCCGATCTTGAAGTCCGCGGGTACTGTGGCGCGCTCAGTGGCCTTGGTGCCGCCGCCGGCCTTGTTGCCGGCTGTGTTCGGCTTGCCGCCGCCGCCGCAGGCCGCGCATGTGATGGCGAGAATCGCCAGTAGTGCGGGGATGCAATATCTCATGGTCGTCTCCGTCGTCCGTGTCCGCCCGCAACGGTTTTGGGTTAAGCGGCACGCGCTGTCAATCGGCCGCACAAGCGGGTTTCGGGCTGTGTAGTGGACAAGATTGGTCTGCTATCAGGCAGCCGGCACGCGGTTGCGCAGGGCCTTCACCAGCAGCACCACGAACAGGATGCCGCCCGCCAGCGCGATCACGCCGCCGGCACCCATCACGATCAGCCCCACCCATTCGCCGGTGGTGCGCACGACTTGCTCTTTGCCGTACACCTTGCGCTCGGCTTGGCCCCAGGTGCCCGCAATCGCAAGCCCGAACGCGAACACCACTTGACCCAGCCCGAACACCGCCGGCTGCCAGATCGCCCAACGCGCGGCCGCCGGCCTGAGCTGCCGGCCATAGCGCGGCAGCAGCGTCAGCGTGACCGCCATGAAGGCCGCGGTGACGGCACCGATGCTGGTGTGGTAGTGCGCGGGAATCAGCGTGGTGCTGGTGCTGATCATGGCCCCCAACAGGAAGCCCAGCACCGTCATGCCCAAGCTGGTAATCAGGCCCATGAACGCCGGGCTGCGCCAGGTGTATTGCCCCCGGTTGCGAAAGAAGCCCGCCCAGATCAGCACGATGAACACGCTGACCACGGGGAAGATCCCCCACTGCATCAGCTTGGTGTACCAGTGCAAGTCGGCCGAAGTCGCCGCCAGCACCGGCCCCGACAGCGTCGGCGCAAGCAGCAGCAGGAACAGCACGTTGGCAACGCGCGGCGCAATCGGGGGGCGCGGCAGCGCGTGGCTCAGCAGCAGCAGCCACGCACTCACCATCGCCAGCACGTTTGCGTATTGCAGCAGGTGTCCGCCGCCCCAGAACAGCCGCTCATAGTGCCCGTAGGCCGTTAGGCCGTCGGGCTGCGTGGCCCACGTTGCGCCAATGGTGCCCAACGCGAGCACAAAGGCGATGGCGGCCGCGCGCACGCCGGTGTGGCATTCGGCGGGCAGCTCAATGCTTGCGGTGCGGCGAGGCACAAAGCGGCGGTCGACAAAGTTCAGCGCAACGCCCGCCCAAAAAAGTGACAGGCCGCCGACGAACACCGGGTGGTCCAGTGCGGGCACGTAGTTCGAAAGGATCGGAGTGGCACCGGGAAGGAACATCGAAACGGAAAACGCGATCACGCCCAGTGTTGCCAGCCCGAACGCAAGTGGTGTTACGCGACGGCCGCGCGCGCCGGGCAGCAGGCAGAACAACCCGGCCATGAAGGAAAAGAACCACACGCCCAGTGCCAGGTTCACGTGCACGACCAGGCTGCGGCGCGCGAACTCGACTTCGGTGATGACGACTTCCGCCACGCCGGGCAGGCGGCCGATCACCAGCACAATTGCCAGTGTGCCGGCGACGGCGATGCTTGAGATTCCCAGCGTGAACCAGCGCGCGGCATCGCGCAGCGCAAGCGCGCGGTCATCGGTGTGTACGGCCTCAGCAGCAGAGGGCGCCATGACCTGACGATAGCATCGCAGGCCGCCAATGGCAGCTTGCGTCGCCGTTGTCGACAGCCCGGATTGTGCGGTTAGCATGCGGGCATGAAACGCATCGGCATCATCACCTCAGGCGGCGACGCACCGGGTACCAATGCGTGCATCCGCACCGTGGCGCGACGCGCGCTGTATGACGGCGTTGAGCTGATGGGCATTTTCGAAAGCTGGGACGGGCTGCTGGCCGGCAAGGTCCGGGCGCTGACCCGCGACGACGTGACCAACATCGTGCAGCGCGCGGGCACCATTTTGCGCAGCGCGCGATCGCGCCTGTTCTTGAACCCGGGCGACCCGCAGCGGGCCATCGACGCGCTGGCCGGCCACGGCATCGAAGGCCTGGTCGTGGTGGGCGGCAACGGCAGCCAGCACGCCACGCGCCTGCTTGCCGACGCCGGCTTCCCTGCTATCGGCGTGCCCAAGACCATCGACAACGACCTGGCCGGCACCGAGCTTACGGTCGGCTTCCTCACCGCCGTCGAGACCGCGATGCTGGCGCTGGACAACCTGCGCGCCACGGCCGAAAGCCACAACCGCGTGATGATCGTGGAAGTCATGGGCCGCAACGTGGGTTGGATTGCCGTAGAAGCCGCGATTGCCGGCGGTGCCGACATGGCGCTGATCCCCGAGTTTGAGTTCAGCCTTGATGACGTATTCCAGAAGCTGACCCACCGCCACGACACGATCGGGCGCAACTACTCGATCATCATTATCGCGGAAGGCGCCGTGGACGTGGACGGCCGCATCGACCCCAAGGGCAGCGCCACCGACAAGCTGGGCCGCCCCAAACTGGGCGGCGTGGGGCCGATGCTGGCGCGCGAGATTGAAGACCGGCTGGGCTACGACGCGCGCAGCGTCACGCTGGGCTACCTGCAGCGCAGCGCCACACCCACGGCCGCGGACCGCATCTTGGCCACGCGCGTCAGCGACGCGGCCTATGAGCTGCTGCTGAGTGGCCAAAGCGGCCTGATGGCCGGGCTGAAGGGGACCGAAGTAGTACCCGTGAAGCTGGCTGATGTGGTGGGTAAGGAAAAGACCGTCACACGCGAGTACTACCGCCTTTCGGAATTGTTCGGATGACCTGCCGGGCATGAAAAAGCCCCCGCCGTGGCGGGGGCTTTTGTTTGCGTAGCTGGCTTACCGGCGGCTTGGGCGGCCGGTCTTTGCGGTCACTTCCTTGGTCTCGCCCGCACGGATGAACTTCACCGTGACTTCGGTGTTGGGCTCAAGGGCGATCAGGATGTCCTGCACGTCGGCGAAGTACATGATGTGCCGGCCGTTGATGTGGGTCAGGATGTCGCCCACCGCAACGCCCGCTTCTTCCAGCGGCTGACGGTTGTCGCCGGTCGGGCGCAGGCGGCTGATCACATAGCCGCCGACTTTGCGGTCCGTGTTGTAGCTGCCGCTGAAGCCGAGACTCGACTTCATGGCCGGCAGGCGGAAGGGGTCCATCATCGCACCCAGGCCGCCGCCGCCGCTGTTGCGGGCTTCGTCGTCGGGGCGCGGCACGGTGCCGAACTGGCCGCTTTCCGTGGGCACGTCGTTGCGCGCCACGATGGTGACGGTGCTGTCGCCGCGCTGCACGGTGAAGGTGAACCGGCTGTTGCGGGGCTTGGTGCCGATCACGCCGTAGTAGCGGAAGCCGTTGAAGATCGTGTGGTCGTCGATCTTCACGATCACGTCGCCGACCTGGAAGCCCACGTCCGCGGCCTCGGTGTTTTCGGCGACGGCGGTGATGCGGGCACCCTTCTGGTAGCCCAGGTCAAACTTCAGGCCGCCGACGATGCCGTGGCGGACCAGCAGCGCCTTGCCTTCCTGCGCCTTCATCGTCTCAAGGAAGTAGCTGATCTGGTTGGCCGGGATCGCGTAGCCCGCACCGGTGTTGAAGCGCTTGCTGTGGCTGGCAATGTTGCGGCCGTTGATGCCGATGATTTCACCCTGGATGTTGAACGAGGGCCCGCCGCTGTTGCCGGGGTTGATGCTGGTGTCGATCTGGATGCTGTCATTGTAACCGCCCTGGAAGCGGTGCGTGGCGGAGACCGTACCCAGCGTAACGGTCGGCTCAGAACCCTGGCCCGAAAGCAGGAAGGGGTTGCCGATGCACAGGCAGATGTCGCCGACCTGTACTTTGTCGCTGTCGCCCAGCTTGGCGTAGGGTACCTTTTCGCCTTCCTTCAACTCCAGTTTGCCCAGCACGATGTCGCCGCGCGGGTCAGCGCCGACGGCCACAGCCGTGAACTGGCGGTTGTTGCCGGCCATCTTCACGACCTGCTTGGAAGGCGCCGCAGCTTCATTCCATACGTGGTGGTTGGTGAGCATCCAGCCGTCTTCGCTGATGCACACTCCGCTGCCGCCGCCGATCAGCACAAAGGCCGGGTAGACCTTGTCGACCAGCGCCTGCACCTCTTTGTCGAGGTTGTCGGTGGTGGCGTTGGACAGCTTCGTGCTGTCCTGGGCCAGCGTGGGCTGTGTCTGGTACGCGGCACCCAGCAGGGCTGTGGCTGCGATGGCTGCGAGGATCTTGTTCATGTTGGTCTTCCTGTTTGGCCGGCTTGTGGCCGGAGTCAGTTTGAGTTTGCCTGCTTGCCGCTTACGGCCTGGCGCCCAGGGTCACCTTCAGCTTGGTTTCTTCCTCGCCGCGGATGACGGTCAGTTCGATGGTGTCGCCGACCTTCTGCTTCTGGATCACGGCCAGCAGGTCTTCCATCTCGTTCATTTCCTTGCCGTCCACGTGAGTGATCACGTCGCCGACGCGCAGGCCGGCCTTTTGGGCGCCGCTGCCGTCAACCACGTTGCCGACTTCGAGGCCCGGCTTGTCCGGCCACTTCTTGCTGGCGCTGACGCCCATGAACGGCTGGGGCGGGCGCTTGATGAACTGGCCCTTCTTCATCAGTTCATAGGCATCGCGCACTTCGTGCAGGTAGGCGGCATAGCTGACGCCGCTGGCCTGGCCGAAGGTGGCGTGGTTGTGCAGCGTGACAAGGCCGACCACGACGCCGTTACGGTTCACCACCGGGGCACCCAGCGTGCTGTTGCCGATGCGTGCGTCCAGCTGGAAGGCGCGGCCGTTTTCGCGCTCAAGCGCGCTGACGATGCCGTCGTTGACCAGCGTGCCCAGCGGGTTCTGGCCGCGGCCGACAACGACCACGCTTTCGCCGCGCTTGAGGGCAATGTCCTTGTCGCTGAACTTCAGCACGTTCAGGGTCGGGCAGGTCTTTTCGATTTCGCAATCCAGCTCAAGCAGCGCCAGGTCAATCTGCTGGTGGCGGCCCTTGACGCGGGCGGGCCAGCGTTCGCCGTTGGGCAGCGTCACGGTAATGGCCTGCACGGCGTCGCCGGGGCCGTCTTCGCTGAAGTCGCCCAGGCAGCGGTCGCTGATCAGGATGTGGTTGGCACCCACGACCAGGCCGCTGAAGGGGCCGATGTCATACCGGAAGAACGGGTCGCTCATGTCCGGCCCGCCCATGCCAAGCCCCGGGATTGAGGGCGTGGCCGGTGTGGTGTCTTCGCGTTCGTAGTCGATTTCGACCGACACCGTGTGCCGCGACACGAAGGAAGCCAGCGCGATGCGTGACTTCTCAAGGTCCTTGTGCAGCGGGACCGCGGGAACTTTCACGTACTCTACGGCCGTGGTGCTTTGCGTGCTGTCGGCCGGGCTGGATGCGCGCTGCGCAAGGCCAAGACCGCCGATTCCGAACAGCAGGGCGATGGCAAGGATAGTCTTTTTCATGTTAGTCTCTCGTTAGCCGGCGATGTGCTGCCGGGCTTTGGTTTGTTTGGGCCTGCGCCTTAGAAGTCTTCCGCCTTTTCGCCGACCACCAGGTCCACGGTCATTTCCTTGCCCGTGGCGGTATCGCGCAGCGTCAGCTGGATGTGCGTACCCACCGGCACGCCATAGCTGACCGGCACTTCCACTTCACGCGCCTGGCCGAACATGCCGCCACCAACGCGGCGCTTGCGCATCACCAGGCCTACACCCAGCATTTCACGCAGGCGGCCGATTTCCGGGATGCGGTAGTTGTCGACCCGCACCAGTTCATGCCCGACCTTGATGCCGGCCTTGGCTGCGGGGCCGTCAGCTTCAACTTCCGAGATGAAGATGCGGCTGTCGTCGGCAGGCTTCTTGGCCTTGAAGCCGAGCCAGCCCTGCGACAGTTCGTCTTCGGGAACGCCCTTCTTGAGCTGCGGCAGCACAGCCCGAATCTGGTTGCTGGGTACTGCGCAACCCATGTGGCGACCGGCCATGAAGTGGCCGTTCATCATGCCGATCACTTCGCCATTCAGGTTGACGATCGGACCGCCGTGGTCGCCCTGGTGGACGGCCACGTCAACTTCCAGCACGTTGCCCTTGTAGGGGTCGCCGCCGGTGTTCTCGTCTTCGGGGTGCATCACGTCGATGGGCTCAAAGCGGTAGAAGCCTGAGACCGTGCCGTAGCTGAAGTTGATGGTGCGGTCGATCAGCAGGCTGTCGAGCGAGTTGCCAAGGCCGATCGCCGTGGTGCCCATGGGCGAGGCATCCGAGTCGCCGAACTTCAGGCTTGGCAGCTTCGGGTGGCCTTCATCCATCTTGACCAGCAGCAGCAGGTTGCGGCGGTCGCGGCCGACCACCTTGCCGCTGAATTCGGTGCCGTCGTGGGCCATCATCCAGACTTTGTCGCCGATCTTCATCAGGCCGTCGGCGCCCTGGCCATTGAGGGCCTGGGCTTCGATACAGGTGACGACGTAGTCACCGTCGACCACGAAACCTGAATCAGCCTGCGCCATCGAACCCGCCATGCCGGTCTGCTGATCGCCGGACAGGTTGGGGCGCGAGGCCGCAATAGCGACGATGCTTGGGCTCAGCGCTTTGGCCAGGCTTACGCGTTCGGATTGAAGGGCCTTGAGGGTCTTGAAACCACCAGTGTCCTGCGCCTGCACGGCCGTAAAGGCAATGGCAAGCGCCGCGACCATGACGGCCGCGAGGGGCAGCAGGCGGCGGCCGGGTTTAGTGCCAGCACGCATCGGGAATCCTTTCGTGTCAAAAAAGGGCGAACCCATGGGCCCGCCTTCCATGCAACTGTTACGGAGCAGGCTTAGTCCGGGGGAGCCAAAAATCCTCACGGGGATTTGGTTGCGGGGTGCCGGGTCTTGCGTGCGGTGTCTGGGGTGCGGTGTGCGGGGTCAACTGAACGGCGTCCCGTTTCCTTGTCCCATGTCCCGTGCGAACGGCATGGGTGGGTCGACCCGAGAGTGACCAGATTGCGAAACACGGTGCCGCCGATCCCGAGACCCGGACCAGACATCCCTACATGCGCCAGACACCGCACCCCAGACGTCGCACTTCACAACCGACATGAACAAGGCCCGCCGATCGGCGGGCCCTGGATTGGCTTGCTGGTCTGCCTACTGCGCCGAGGAGCGGGTTTCTACGCCGCGGCGGATCTGCTGGTCGCGCCAGGCGCGGTCCACTTCCACTTCGACTGAATCGCCGGCGCCGCAGAGGGCGCGGATGCTTGAGGCCTTCAGGCTGTGGGCGCGCTTGCCGTCGGCCACCGTCTGCCCCAGCAGGATGTACGCGCGGGCCGAATCGCCCTGCACGTCAAACACCACGAATTCAAGGCGCACACCTTCCGGCACGTTCTTGGGCGTGAACACGTCGCCCAGGTTCACGTTGTGGTTGCGGCCGACGTTCAACACGGCCACGTCCACTTCACCGTCCGACAGGCGGCCGATGTAGTTGGTGCTTTCGAACGAGGTGACCATCGCCTTGCTGCCCAGGCGGTTGACGGCTTCCGGGCCCGAATCCCACGAGATGATGCTCTTCTTGGGGAAACCGAACAGGCCGATGTCAAAGCTCTTGTGCGTGTAAGCCACAGCCATCACCAGCGCGGCAATCGCGAGGATCGTGCAGGGCAAGGCCAGCGCGAACGCGCCGAACTTGTCGAACTTCGTCTCGGCCTCGGACTTCTGCGGCTTGCCGGGTGCTGCGCCGGGTGCGGCTGCGTTGGCGCTGCGACGGGGAGGAAGCGGCTTCTTTGCCATGGTTCATTCCTTAGTGTGCTGCCCGGGGTCGTGGCCCCGCGTTGTGTATTCTTTCAGTGCAACAATCACTTCACTAGCGGACGCGGGTCGTTACCACCGAACCGCCGAAAGGCTCTGCCGTCTTGACGTTGTCGTTTTCGGTCACGAAGACGCGACCACGGAACTCCGGCAGCAGGCGGCCGACCGCAGTGTTGGGCTTCACGGTTTCGACCACCATCTTGGCGAGGAAATCACCGTTGCGGTACACGGAGAAAACCTGCCCTTCCTGGACCTTGTCCTGGCTGCCGATGCTGATGCTCAGCACGCCGGTGCGCGGGTCATCACCCACGCCCACGACCTTGCCGCGCAGCCAGCCGCGGCCGGTGTATTCGGCCAGGCGGCGCAGGTTCTTGTCGGCGGCCTCATAGTGCGCGAGCACCTTGATGGTGGAGTCGTAGCGGCGGGTCAGGCCGTAGTAGGTGTTCTCGAGGGTTTCCTGCTGGCCTTCGAGGCGACGGGTGTCGTTGCTGATCTGTGCCAGCTCGGCGACCAGGGCGTCGCGCTCAATCATCAGGCGCTGGATTTCGAAGTCGAGGTTGAACACCTTCTGCTGGAAGCTGGCGATGATGAAGCGATAGCTGCGCATCTGGGCCGCGAACAGGCGTGAAGCTTCGCGCACTTCGGCCAGGCGCTGCTCATGGGCGCGGCGTTCGCGCTGCTTTTCGGCGATTTCGTTGCGCAGGGTGGCGATGCTGCCGATCACGTCCTGCTTGGCGGCGTCGAACTTGTTGTTCAGGTCGTCGCCGGCCTTGCGCTCAATGGCGATCAGGCTTTGGTTGTCCGGCACGGTGGCACCGGGCAGCGGGTCAGTGCTGCCGCCGCTCTGGTTTTCGTCGGGCAGGCCGTAGGGCGCTGAACCCAGGTTTTCGGCCGTGAGCGGTGCGTTCTGTGAATCCAGGCCCTTGTCGTGGTGACGGTCGGCGACCATGCCGCCGCGGATTTCCACGTAGCGATACGCGATCGCGCGGCGGATGTTGGCCTCGGCGACGTACTTGTCGCGCCAGCTTGGGTCAGGGTCCATGCTGAGGAAGAGGAAGCTGACGATCAGCCCCACCAGCCACGCCATGGTCAGCATCAGCATCGTGCGTGAGAAAACGCCCATGTTCAATTACCTCTGCGGTTGAATCCGCGTCCTGCTTCGTTTGCCACGTGCCAGCGGTGTTGCCTGGCGGTTCAGTTTCCGGGTGCTGCGGTCTAGCGGCGCTTCATGCGCGACATGAACAGACGGGTGATCGCCTCGTCGCCGGCACTTGGCTTGGCGTTCTTGTTGATCAGGTCCGTCACGATGCATTCGCATGTTTCATTCTGGACTTCCACCACGTCCACCACGGCAATCGTCACGCCGTTGCGGGTGATAGTGTACTTCTGGTGCAGTTCCACGCCGTCGCGGCGGCCCTTGTCGAGCTGCACGCTGTTGCCCACGGCCCAGTTGATCTTGGCAAAGATCACCGGCCCGTTGTCACCGAGGTCAGCCTGGATGTCGGGGCGCAGCCAGCGATAGCGCGCCTTCAGGTCAAGGCGGCTTTCCAGTTCCTCTTGCAGCAGGAACATCTGGAACTCGACGCGCCGGTAGTCTTCAGCTTTCTGCGCGTATTCGGTCTGCTGGTTGGCCAGCTTCTCGAGGTTTTCGCCGCGGTTGCTGTACAGGCCGGCTTTGCGCGACGTGAGCTGCCCGACGGTTTCCTGCAGCCGTTCCACCACTTCGGTGTTGTACTGGCTCTGGATTTCGTCAAAGGGCTGCACGGCCGCCGTCAGCTCGTTGGCCATTCTCTCAGCGTCTTCGGCCGAGGTCTTGGCGTCATCTCGCCAGGCTTCAAGCCCCTGCTTGGTCGCGTTCAGCGCCGCAAGCTCGGCTGAATTCTGTGACGTACGCTCCTGGTTGGCGGCACGCGCGGCCAACAGGTCGTTGTAGGCCTGCTCGAGGCGGTCTTTGTCACGATGGCGCGCGTCCCGTTCGAATTCGAACTTTTCGCGCCACTGGACATTGCCCGCCAGACTGATCCAGACGTACTGGCTCAGGATCAAGCAGACCACGAGGTTCACGATGATCAAAACTTTGGTTACAGTATGCACGTGCTACTCCCACACGCCTGAGCGGGTGAACGCCTCAAATCGAGTAGTCACAAAGGGGGGGTGGACCAATGACGATATCCGCACCCAACGCCCGGTCAAGAGGATAAATCGTTGTGAGCAAGGGTTCTAACGCAGGCACGACGGTGGTGTCACAGGCCCGTCATTCCGGCAGTCGCAACCCCATTCCGCTTGCAGAAAATTGTGGATAATCAACGGTGCCGGCAGCCCGCCCCGCACAAAACAGCAGGGCCGCCCGAAGGCGGCCCGCGTTTGGTGCCGGAGGAGGGACTTGAACCCACACGCCCACTGAAGGACTGCGGATTTTGAATCCGCCGCGTCTGCCAGTTCCGCCACTCCGGCGAAGTATTCGAACACAATTACCACGGGCACCGCAGCTTTTCCATGCACCGAACGAAGAAGAGTTGCGGGGCGGACTTCAGGTCAGGGTGTTAGGTCAGGGTCTGGGGCTTGGGGCTTGGGGCTTGGGGCTCGGAGTTTGGAGGTTGGAGGTTGGAGGTTGGGGCTTTTGGCTTAGGGACACTGCCCGCCATACGCCGTTTCCCCAAGCCCAAGGCCCCAAGCCCCGGGCCCCGCTCCCATGGCCCCATGCCCCGCGCCCATGGCCCCGCGCCCAACAGGCCCCGAAGCTGATGGTCAGCCCACTTCACCAAACGCGTCACTCCATGGCTGCGCCGCGCGCTTGGCAACCTACACTTGCGCCATGGGCCAGAGCCATCACAACCGCAACGTCGGCTGGCACATCGCGCGCAAACGCCGCATGCAAAAGGCCAAGCCCGCTGACCTCAGCGAAATCGAAACCCGGCGCGAGTACAAAGTCGAGCTGCCGCAGGAAGGCATGCGCGCCGACAAGTTCATCGCCGAACGCACGCCCTGGCTGTCACGCACCAAGGCCCAGGAAGCCTTCGTAGAAGGCCGCGTCCTGCGCGGCGGAATCGCCATCGACGGCGGCAAGAAACTCCACGCCGGCGACACGCTGTGGCTGATCCTGCCGCCGCCCCACGAAGACGTTACCGAAATGGGGCGCATCCCCTACGAAATCGTCTACGAAGACGACCAGATGTTCGTCGTCAGCAAACCGCCCCACCTGATCGTGCACCCCACCGGCGGCTACCGCTACACCACGCTGCTCAACGCGCTGCACCTGCGCTTCAAGGGCACCGACGTCGCCCCGCGCCTCGTAAACCGCATCGATAAGGAAACCAGCGGCCTTGTCATCTGCGGCAAAACCGCCGGCATGACCGGCAAGCTGGGCAAGGCACTCGAAGACAAAGAAGTCGTCAAAGACTACCTCGCCCTCGTCGAAGGCATCGTGCAGGCGGATCACCAGTTCATTGACCTGCCCATGATCCAGGACGCTGAGGCCGAAGTCAGCATGCTGCGCCGCATCGCCCAACCCGATGAACCCGGCAGCCAGGACGCCCGCACCGAAGTGACCGTCGTCGAGAGGCTGGGGCGCTTCACGCTGGTGCGATGCCGGCTGCACACCGGCCGCATGCACCAGATTCGCGTGCACATGAAGGCAATCGGGCATCCGCTGGTGTGCGACCACCACTACGGCATTCGCGACGAGCTGCTCGAAAGCGACCTGCGCGACCCGCCGCCCGCGCCGACACGCATCGTCAGCCCCTACGGCTTCCAGGAGGGCGACAGCGACGCCGACGTCACCGAGCGTATTCGTGCACTCGATACCCTCAAGCGCCACGAGTTCGAGGCCCTGGGCAAATCCGAACGCGTGCCGCGCGGCATGGCCGACTCGCTGATCCTCGGCCGCTGCGCCCTGCACAGCCATTACCTGAAGCTGACCCACCCCGGTACCGGGCAGGTGCTTGAACTCAGCGCGCCCTTGCCCGCCGACATGGCCGGCGCTGTGGCAAGGTTGCGCGCAGTTGCGGGGCAGTCAAATCCGACATTGCAAGTTCCCCCGGCAAATTCATAACTAGAATCACTCGATACCGTTCGCTCACGGTCTCATAAAAAGGGAGAGTCCATGCTCTGGACCCGTTTGCTTTGCGTCGTGGCGTTTGCCATCGGCGCCGGTGCGCTTGGCGCGCAGAACGTCTTCATTGTTACCAACACCAACGATTCAGGCGCGGGCAGCCTGCGCCAGGCGATTCTCGACGCCAACTCCACGGCCAACCAGATCGTCAGCATGATTGCCGTGCCCGACGAGATCAACTTCAGCTCAGGCACCATCGGCACGGTTACCCTCGCCAGCTCGCTGCCGGTCATCACCGAGGCCGTCAGCATCCGCGGCAGCGGCCGCACGACATTGACCATCGACGGCGGCGGCACACTGCGGATCTTTGAGACCAGTCTTGGCACAGCGTTTGGCCTGTCGCGCATGACCCTCGAAAGCGGCTTTGCCACGTTCGCCGGCGCCATCTACAGCCGCGGCGCGACAAACATCTTCGACGTGGTCTTCAGCAATTGCGAAGGCCGCGGCGCCAACAGCGGCGCCGGCAACGGCGGCATCGGTGCAGGCGGGGCGATCTACCACGAACCCCTGATCGCGCTGCTGACCGTCACGAACTGCGCCTTCAACAACTGCCAGGCACGCGGCGGCAACGGCACTGGGGCCAGCGGCGGCGCCGGCCTGGGCGGCGCGATCTTCGTCGAAACCGGCAGCGCCAGTCTGCTGCAGGTCACCTTCAACCTGTGTGTGGCCGTCGGTGGCACCGATGCCGGTGCCGGCAACGGCGGCCTTGCCGCAGGCGGCGCGGTCTACGGCGAGGCGGCCATCAGCGCCGTGGACTGCGTGTTCACGACGTGTAGCGCCACGGGCGGCGCGGGCACCACCAGCCTCAACGGCGGCACTGCGCAGGGTGGGGCCGTTGCGGCCACGGCCGGGCTCAGCATGCAGAACTGCACCCTCAACTTTTGTACTGCCAATGGCGGCATTGCCTCCGGCACCGGCCAGGGCGGCAACGCGCTGGGCGGCGGCGTAGCCGCCTCTGTCAGCGGCACGGCGCAGCTTACCCTCGTGCTGTTCAACCAGTGCGACGCAAGCGGCGGCACCAACACCGGCTTCGACGGATCGGGGCAGGGCGCGGCCGTGCAGGCATCGGTGGCGCTGACCATGACGGAGTGCGAGGCAACCGGCTGCGATGCCACCAGCGGCTCGCTGGGCACCTCAAGCTTCGGCACGGTGTACCACACCGGCAGCGCGGCACTGGTGATCCAGCGCAGCACCATCGCGGGCAACAACACGGCAGGCATTGTCTCGGAGACTTCGCTTACAGCCACCATCACGAACTGCACGATCAGCGGCAACATCGGAACCGTGGCCGGCGGCATTCATCTGTACAACGCGGTCAGCACGATCAACTTCACCACCATCACGCTCAACAGCGGCACCATCGCGGGCGGCGTCGTGCGCAGCAGCGGTACGCTGACCATTGTCGGTTGCGTGATCGCGCAGAACACCACGGTCGGCGGCACACCCGACATTGACTCGAACAACAGCATGACGATCCAGAACAGCGTGGTCGGCGTGCAGGACCCGGACTTCATCACGACGGCCGTGAACGAGAACTCGTTCGGCACCACCGGCCTTCCGCTTTCGGCGCAGCTGGTGGCACTGGCCGATAACGGCGGCCCCACCCGCACCCATGCGCTGCTCAGCGGCAGCCCGGCAGTCAACGGCGGCGGCACCACCGGCGTGCCCGCCACCGACCAGCGCAACGCGCCCCGCAACGTCGGTGAGGCCGACGCCGGCAGCTACGAGTTCGGCTCCGACGTCCCCGGCGGCCAAAGCGACGCCGGCGGTGAAGGCGACGAACGCTGCAGCACCGGCGGCGGCGGCCTGCCCTGGATGGCTTTGGCGGCGCTGTTCGCACTGGCAATGCTGGCCCCGCGCCTGCGCCGTGCACGCGCCTGATGCCGCAACGCCACACCCCAAACCCCCGCGCAGGCGGGGGTTTTTGTTGCACCACGCCATTGCTGCTTGCAGCATGGACGTCCGGTGCACCACCGGGCGGCGATGCCCACGACCCAGACCCGAGCAACCCCATGAAAACCATCCTGCTTGGCGCCCTCGCGGCGCTGGCCTCATGCCTGTGCGCGCAGACCGCCACCATGCCCGTCAGCGGCGAGTTCCACGACGAAGAGTTCGAGACCACACACTTCGACGTGGACTTCGGCTCAACCCCGTTCACCGGCACCGTGGACCTGGCCATTGCCGCCGGCACGGCAGCTACCGGACTGACGGCATCGCTGGTCAACCCCAATGAACTGGCCATGAACGGCACCAGCGCCATGTCCGTGGACAACGGCAGCGACGCCGGCACCGGCACCATCAACCTGTCACTGCCACTGACCAACGTGACCGGCATGCAGGAATTCATCGTCGTGGCTGAGGGCATGAACCCCGGCGCCGGCACCTACAGCGGCACCCTCACCATCGTCGGGCTTACCCCGGGCTCGATCATGACCCACGGCTCGGAAAAGCAGGGCGGCGGCGTGTCACGCATCTTCCATCGCGCGCTGCGCGGCACCAGCACCGTGACGGGCAGCGTGGTCATCGAGTTCATGGTCAACTACGGCACTATGAGCCAGGACACCCACGTCTGGCTGCAAGCCGAAGCCACCAGCGACGCTACCGTTACCCTGGAGGCCATCATCGCCGGCAGCCCCGTTGCTGTGGACAGCGTCTCGGGCGTCGGTGCCTTCAGCGACGAATCCAACAGCATGACCGCCATGTACAGCGGCATGGTGCGCTTTCGCCTGACCATCACGGCGACTTCGGCCGACGTGGACTGGACCGCACTGTTCGGCCACATGACGCCGGTCGCCCCGTTGCCGTACACGCAATTCAGCGGCAGCGCTTCCGACGTTACGCCGCGGCGTCACCACCTGCGCGTCGATTTCGGCGCGAGCACAATCCAGACCGTGATGCGCGTCGCCGTCACTGCCGGCAGCGCGCTCGGTACCCAGTTCACAGTCACGGACCGCGACAGCCTGGCCACCGTCGGCAGCGGTATCGCCTATGGCGGCGGCAGCGATGACCTGACGCATTACGCGACGCTTTTCCTGCCCGCGTACACAGGCACCCGCGACTTCGTGGTCAGCATTGAGCCCGACGGCTCAGGCAGCGTCGCCTACGCCGCCGTAGTGGACGTTCCCGGCGTGGAGCAAACCGCCGTCAGCCACGTGGCCGCGCGCAACGACAACAGCGGGCTTGAAGTCGTGTTCGGCATGGCTGCCGAGGCCGACGTGTCTTTGCCCACGGCGGACAGCCGCGTGCACGAGTTCCGGGTTGATTTCGGTGCGACGGCGCAGATTGCCTCGCTGTGGTTCCTGGCCGACTGCAACGCCTCAGGCACCGTCACGCTGGCCGAACTTGACGTGAATGGCAACCCGACCACCCTGCAAACCGCGAGCTTCGGCGCCACCGGGCCCCTTGAGTACAACCTCACCAGCAGCAGCCGCAGCGGCGTGGTGCGCTTTCGCGTGACCAGCACGGGCACAGTCGCCGCCGACTTTTTCTGGGTCGTGCTGTTTGAAAGCGGCTTCACGGTGCTGAGCCCGAATTCGGGCGGCGGCGACGATGACGAAGAAGAGAGTTGCAGCACCGGCACCGGCCAAAGCTGGTGGCTGCTGCTGTTGCTCGCATTGCCGGCCGCCATCTACAACCGCAACCGCAAGCTCAGCCGCTGAACTGGATCGGCACGGGCAAAGGTCGACAGTTGACAGTCGACAGTTCACGGTAACTGCGAACCTTTGCAGGAACCGTAGACCGTGAACTGTTGACCGTGAGCTTGCCCGCTGACTCTAGTGGTCATGCATTGTCGTTGACGCGAGCCGGCCGCTGGGCCACAACCAGCAATGCCGCCAGTGCCAGCAGCAGAGCCAGTCCATGTGACGTGCCCGTGCTGCACCCGTCGTCGTCATCGCTGTCGCCGCCATCTTTGAGTGCCGCTGCCACACCTGCCACCGTGACGGTGTAGGGGTTCTCGTCGGCGTCGTCGCTTGGGATGCTGAACTGGAACGTGAATGCGCCCGACAGCGTCGGCGTCACCGTGATCGTGAAGTCGCTGGTGCCGCCCGGCGCGACGGTTGCGGCCGGGGCGGTGCTGATGGCGGCCACACAGTTGGATTCGCCGGTGATGGCAACCGTGCCGACGTTCAGGGTCGTGATGCCGTCGTTGCGGATGGTGTAGGTGATTGCGATGGCGCTGCCGCGCGGTCCCCAGGCGTTGTCACCGCCCCCGCTGGCGATGTCGATGCCATCGCGCAGCAGCGTGATCTCGGGCAGGTCGTCCACGGTGATGTTCACGGTGTGGGTGTCGGTGAGTGCCTCGTCGCCGGTGTTGCCCTGGTCGTCCACGTCGATCTGGAGCACGGCCGCTCCGATGTAGCTGGTGGTGGGCGTGAAGCTCATGCCGTTGAGCGCGGCGTTGATGGCGTTGAGTGTGGCCGTGAAGGTCATTGCCGCGTCGGCGGTGCCATCGCCCGTCGTGAACGTGAGGCCGGTGATGGTAGGCAGGGTCAGCGTCCCGTTGGTGACGGTCAGCGCGACCTCAAGCAGGTCGGTGCCGGCGTCGCCGTCAGCGATGCTGATTGTGCCGATGAAGGTGTGCGTGGTGTCGGGTGCGACGCCCAGTGTGGCCGGCGCGGTGATCACCGGGGCCAGGCCGAAGACGAACTCCACGGCACCCACGTCGCGGCCGTCGGTGGCGTTGGCAGTGCCGGCGTTGTCAAAGGGCCGCACAACACCGCGCGCATCAGTGGTGGTCGTGGTGCCGCCGCCCTGGTCGATGGCCGGGCTGTTTGGCGCGGGCAGCATGGTGTGCACGGGCCCACCGTTGTCCTGCAACGGGCCGAGAAGCGGGTCCGTACCGGGCTGGTCGCCGGTGGCGTTGAGCCAGGGCACGGAACCAGCGGCGGCCGTGCAGATGTTGTACCCGCCCGATGTAAGCGAAGAACCGTAGAACATGTCCCCGCTGCCGGAGAGGATGCAATTCGTCACGAGAAGCGAGGCACTCGCGGCGATGCAGGAGCCCCATGTTGCCGTGTTGCCGGCCAACGTGGAGTCGGAGCACGTTACAGCAAGCCCCGAAATGGCCCCGCCAAGCATAAATATGTTGAAAGGATTCCCATTCGAGGCAAAGGTGCACCCCGAGCAATTGACGGGGCCATCCGAATGAATTGCTCCACCTGCGTTAGAGATGTTTGCAAAGCTGCTCAGCAGGCTGTTGCCCTCGAACGAGCAGTCGGTGCAGCTCACGCTAGAAGCCGCGCGAATCGCGCCGCCTTGAACATCATAAGAGCCGTTCGACCTACTCTGGTTGTCGGAGAAAGTGCAACCGATGCAGGTGACGCTTCCGGCGAAGATCGCCCCTCCGTACGCATCGTTGTTGGCCGAAAATGCGTAGTGGTTGAGAAAGCGGCAGTTGGTGCAGGTTACGGCAGAGGCCCAGATGGCGCCGCCTTCCGCTCGTTGAGTTCCGTCGGTAGCCGAGTTTGCGTCGAACGTGCAGTCCGTGCAGACGACTGTCGAAGTCGCGCCAGACGCCGTGCCGATGGCCCCGCCGCGCCGGGCCACGCTCCCGCGGAAAATGCAGCCGACACAGGTCAGGGTTCCATCGCCGATGAGAATGGCCCCGCCGTCCGTGTACAGGGCGGAGCCCTGGAAGATCTCCAGCAGGTTGAGTGTCAGCGGCGCGGTGGTCACGAACAGCCTGTTTACCTGTCTGCCGTCCAGGACAATGGAAGGAGCGCCGCCCCCGTTTACGTTGCCGGTGATCATCAAATCCTTGGTGCCAAGGTCGATCTCTGTATTGAACTGCAGCGTCCCCGCCAGCGCCGCGTTAAACACAATGTCGTCGCCGCTGATGGCGTCAGTGCAAGCCTGGCGCAAACTGCCCGCGCCGCTGTCGTTGAGATTGGTGACAGTCAACGTGGCCGCGCCAAGTGGCGTAACGGCGCACAGCGCCGCGAATATCAGGATGCGCATCATGGGTTCTCCGTGCGCACAGTTTAGTCGGGCGCACCGACAGCCCCAAGTGTCTTTGCCCGGATGCGGGCCGCTTACTTCTTGCGTGCGAGCTTGGCCTTGCCGAGCTTGCCTTTGCCGGGTTTGCCCTTGAGGAAAGTTGCCTCATACATCGCGATCCACTTGCTTGCCGGGGTGCGACGGACGGACTCGGCGATTACTTCCAGTGCGAGGTCGTCGAGCTTTCTGAAGCGGATGCAGGACTTGCCCATGTTGAGCTTCTTGCCGGTCTTCTTCCACGCGGCAACGAACCAGTCGTGCATGGCTTTGTTGCCGTCGCCGTAGATGAACATCAGGTACAGCGACATGTACTGCTTCTGGCTGGCCAGGCCCGCTTAGGGCAGCGCGATCTTCGGGTTGCAGTGGTAGCCGTCGGGGAACACGTTGTGCGGCACGCTCCAGCCCGGCATGCCGTAGCCCATTTCTTCGATGTACACCGGGTCCAGGTTTTCGCGGATCACATCGCGCAGGGCCTGCATGGCCTCGCGCCGGTCGGCGGGCAGGCTCGCGTAGTATTCGTCAGGCGTCTTGGCCTTGGATTGCATGGCGGGCTCCGGGTTACTCGTCTGAGTCGGCGGGCCTCTCGGCAGGCTTTCTTGGTGGGCGGGATTCGCGCAGGGCGCTCAGCGCGCGCTGGAAGTCCTCAGGCAGCGGGGCTTCGAACGTCAGGCGTTCGCCGGTTCTTGGGTGATCGAAACTCAAACTGGCGGCGTGCAGCGCCTGGCGCGCAATCAGCGGGGCTTCGCCGGGTTCGGGCTCGCGGCCGGCGATCTCGCTTCGGGTCAGCGGCGGGCGGCGCGAATACAGCCGGTCGCCCACAATGGGATGATTGATCGCCGACAAGTGCACGCGCAACTGGTGCGTGCGGCCGGTTCGCGGCCTCAGCTTCACGAGCGCGATGGTTTTGAACTGCTCAAGCACTTCGTATTCGGTGATGGCGTTCTTGCCGGCCGGGTCGATGCGCATCATTTCGTAGTGGTCGGGGTGGCGGCCGATGGGTTTGTCGATAACGCCCGGCGAGCGCGGCTTGCCGCGGCACAGTGCCAGGTACACCTTTTCGACCGTGCGCGTCTCGAATTGCTTCGAGAGTTTGAACAGCGCGCTTTCGTCTTTGGCAACCACAATCACGCCGCTGGTGTCGGCATCAAGGCGGTGCACGATGCCCGGCCTCACGGGGTCGTCGCCGGGCAATTTGCCGCCGGGCAGGTTGGCGCAGTGATGCGCGAGCGCGTTGGCGAGTGTGCCGCCGCGGCCGGCGCGGGGCGGGTGCACAGGCAGGTCAGGCGGCTTGTCGATCACGAGCAGCGACTCGTCTTCGAACAGGATCGCAAGCGGGATGTCTTCCGGCGGCAGGTCGGGCGCATCGAGTGTGGGCTTCTCGACAGTGATGTGCCAGCCGGCTTCGAGCTTCAGCGCCGGCTTGACCTTGCCCGGCGCTAGGCCCTGCACAGCGACCAGCCCGTCCTTGATCATGCCCGCGAGCAGGCTGCGCGAGTAATCGGGAAACTGGTCAGCGAGGAAGCGATCCAGCCGCGCGCCGGCAGATGACGGCGGCACGGCCAGTTCAGTACGTTCAAGCTTGCGGAAATTCGGGGCACCCATGCCGGAGGTTTACCTGATTTGCAGGCTGGCAGGCAGGTCTGGTTGACGGCGAAAGTGCGGCTAGCGGTCGTCGGCGAGGTCCAGCCAACGCGGGATCAGCCGCGACAGCACCATCGCCGCGATGAGGATGAACAGCGAATCCGCCACCTGCGCCCATAAGTTCCAGAGCAAGTTCAGCTTATCCATGACCACCCACGACACCGCGCTAAGCACGAAGGCCACGCCCCAGAAGATCACGCGCGTGATTTTGCGGTAGTTGCTCACAGCCCAAGCATACCAATCTCCGGCCGCGCCGCGTTGCGCTGAGGCCGCTGGCCACGACTACGTGGCCAATTGCGTGACCACCAGAATCAGTGAGAAGGATCGTAGTCAACGGTTACTGCAAACAGCTGCAGTTGCCGTGACCTGTCGACCGTAGACTGTCGACCCCAACCCACAACCTGAAGCTGGCGCCCATCCAATCGTGCACATGCCTGCGATGGGGCGCGACCCGGATCACATTGGCACAAGGTGTGAGAAAAAGAGAATTATTTGCCACTCGTAATTGCCCATTATGCATCGAACACACATGTGCCTTGTAGGTAATTGTGGCCCGAGGGGCGTCGGTGTTTCGGTTGACAGTGAGATGCCTGCAAATGGCTTCGGCTGGCGGATCTGCGGGCCTCATCTTGCTTGGCAGCATTGAAGTCGCGGGAACAAACTCCTCGTCAAGACCAATTGCACAGTCGCCGGATTACAACTCTTAGTGGGCACTAATTGTTTCTTGGAATATGTTTGCTCTCGGAATCGTTCGAAATAGGTTCGAGTATGTAGGCCCGATTTGCGGCAGGTCACTGACCTGTGCTCTCGTCGTGGGGATGAGAGCGCGCAACGTCTGCGTGGGGCAGGCGGCTGCTTCCCTAAGTCCGCGATCGGCGCAACTACATGGAGAATCACAATGCAATTGCGCACAGGCGTAATCGGTTCGGCTTTGCTGCTTGCGTTGTTTGCAACCGGTCTGTCGGCGCAGTACACGGCCCCGACCTACAACAATACCGGGGCAACCGGCGACTACTGTGCCAGCCTGACCATCGGCGCTTGGAATCAGCTAATGTCCGACCGCGCCAATGACTTCCAGTACAACACCGGGGTCGGGCCGGGCACGCTCAACGGCGGCACCCAGTATACCGCCGCTATTAACCAGGCGGGCGTGACCTGGGGCCAGGGCATTTCGATATTCATCGACTACAACCAGGACGGCGACTATGCCGACGCCGGCGAACACGTCGGCTTCGTCTACATCGCGGCGCAAGGTACCGGCAACATCATCTTTACGCCGCCCACTACCGTACCAAGCGGTGCGACCCGCATGCGCCTGCTGGTTGTATTCAACGCAACGACTGGCCCGTTGGTGGCTGACGGAACTTTTGGCTTCGGCCAGTGCGACGACTTTGACGTCACAATCAGTAACGGTGCGGGCGTCAACGTGCAGCGCAATGTGACCACCACGCCAGTCAACGTGACCAACGGCAGCACGGTCACTGTGGGTCAGGGCACGTCAGTTGCAACTCTCGCACTGCGCTTCACCTTGACCAACGGCAACACGGCCGCCACCAACACCTTGACCACCACGGTCACGAACAGCGGCAACATCACCGGATTTACGTTGGCCCAGTGGCAGGGCAGCGGTGTGTCGGGCACGCAGATTTCGCCGAGCAGCGGGACATTCTCAACGGCGGGCAGCCACCTCGTGACCTTGAGTGTCACCGACGGCGGCACTCCGTATATCATGTCATTCACGATCAACGTCCCGGCACCTTCTCCACCGGTACTGGCGGGGCCGACGGCACCGATTGTTGGCTCTCCGATCCTGATCACCGAGTGCATCAGCGACCCGCCGGGCAGCGGCGACGAGTACATTGAGTTGACGAATGTGTCTTCGGCGGCTGTAGACATCACCGGCTGGACGATTCACTTCTATGACAACGGCAGCACGACTCCGATCAACTATACTCTCACGGGCACAGCGGCGAACATCGCTGGCGGCGACACCTTCATCCTGTGTGACTGGAACGGTGCAACCAATCCGCCCTTCGACCAGTACATGGGCGCGAACCTGATCTGGGGCGGAGCAGCAGGCGGCGTAATGCTGCGCGATAACACCGGTGCCATTCGCGACTGCGTGTTCTTTGGCACCATCAACCCGGCGCTGATTACTCTGCCCGTGGCAGTTGGTGCTGAGTGGTCGGGCACGAACCCCGCAGTCTTCGGCCTGAACCAAAGCGTGCAGCGCACCGCAAACGGCGACACCAACACCGGCGCAGACTGGACCCTGTCAGCAACAGGCGGCACATCGGTCAATGTCGTGAACACCGGTCTGTCTCTGCCCTTCCCGTCCGGGTCGGGTTTCATGCAGTTGGGCGGCACCGATCCCAACCTCACCGGCGACCTTGTTGTTGGTGACGACCTTGAGGTCACGTTCTCGGCCACGGACGTGGACCCGGGCAACACCCTGACATTCACCATCACGGTCGGAGGTTCCTCGACGCTGACAGGCGTGCAGGCCGGCTTCAATGAGACCTTCCCGTACTCACCCACGGGTGGGCTGTCGCCTCAGTCGGCAACCCTGACCGGTACTGCGGCCACGATCGGTACGATTGTGCTGAACATCCAGGTTTCGGACGGCACGCTCACTGACAGCTACCAGCTCACGATTACGATTTCTGCGGCACCCGGCGACATTGACGTGCAGCGCCCGGCGGCTACTTCGCTGGGTTCCGGCACCACTGCCGTGGACAACCTTGGCAACGTGCCCACCACGGGCATGCAGTTCACGTACACCATCGCCAACGCAGCACCGGTAGGCTCCGGCGCACTGAACCTGACCGGCACGCCGATTGTGGACGCGCCGACCGCCAACCAGGTCAACTGCACGGTCGCTGTCAACCTGACCGGCACCGCTAACTCGCTGGCACAGGGTGCGACCACGACCTTCACGGTCACGGTCACCCCGCTTACGGCCAACGGCTTCAGCTATCGCCTCGACATCGCCAGCAACGATGCTGATGAGCCGATGTACCAGGTCAACGCCAACGGCATCGGCATTCTCGGCAACATGCCGCCTGTTGTTTCGGTCGGCATCAGCAACTGGGTCAACGCAGGCGGCGGGTTGTTCACGCTGACTGTGAACCCGGCCGCGGCCATTGCCGACTCGCTATCCGTTTCAGACCCCGAGGCCGGCAACATGACCGTGACGGTCAACTCGGCGCCGACCTTCCTGACCTTGACCGCGCAGCCTGCCACCATCGGCACGGCTACCGCCGGCCCGCTGAGCCTGACCTGGACCGGTACCGCCGACGCCAGCAACGACCCGACGCTGAACTATGACTGGTCGATCACCATCGACGACGGCGTCAGCACCCCGACCACCATCACCGCGCGCATCATCGTGGTGAACACCGCCCCCACCCACAACATCGCTTCAGCCACGGGCGGCACAGGTGCCCCGGGCACGCCGTACACCGCCGTCTACACCGCAAGCATGAACGCCAGCGACGACGTTGACCTCGCCAGTGTCGCGGACCAGAACACCGGCCAGACCCTGAGCGTCGGCAGCGTAACCAACGGCGGCGCCAACCCAGTGGGCGGCGCGGGCTTTGCCTTCACCATCGCGGGTGGCTTCCTGAACGTAGCCCCGGCCGGCACGCTGGTTGCCGCAGACGTGGGCACCCATACCTTCGCCGTGCAGCTCACTGACGGCACCAACAACGTGCCGATCTCAGTCTCGATCGCCGTTGCGGGCGCACCGAACATCACCACGGCCTCACCGCTGGCGACGGGCACGCAGGGCACGCCGTATGCGGCCACGATAGCGGCCACGGGCGGCACGGGTGCTCTGACGTTCAGCGTCAGCGCCGGTGCTTTGCCGGGCGGCCTGAGCCTGAGTGCTACCGGTGACATCACCGGCACGCCGACGGCGAACGGCCTGTTCAACTTCACGGTGGACGTAACCGACACCCTGAACGTGATTGACAGCCAGGCCTTTGCACTCACGATTGACCCGCCGGCCACGGGCAGCCCCACGATCACGACCACCACCCTGCCGGGCGGCACGGCCGGCAGCGCCTATGGCCCTGCGACCATCACGGCCACGGGCGGCGCTGGCGGCTTCACGTTCAGCGTCAGCACGGGCACTTTGCCTGCGGGCCTGACCCTCAGCGCGGCCGGTGTGATCTCAGGTACGCCGACAACACCGGGTACGTCGAACTTTGACGTCACAGTCACGGACTCGGCCTTTGCGACCGATACCGCAAGCCTCTCGATCACGATCGTCAACTCGCCCACGGGCGGAAGCGGCGGCGGTGGTGGCGGCGGCGGCGGCGGCGGTTGCGAGACCGGCAGCGGTGGCGCACCGTATATCCTGCTGGCGGCAGCTGCGGCAGCAATTGCTCTGCTGCGTCGCAGGAAAGTGGCTCAATAAGCACGCAGCAAACTGAAGGCCCCACAACGACCGGGGAGGCAGCAGCCTCCCCGGTTAGCTTTTTCTGCCCGTCAGGATGCCAGATTCGTCGTGCCTGACCGCGCGCGGATTCGTGTCTATACTGGGGCCATGGGTGTTGCCGCTGAACTGCGCGAAGTTGGCTCGCATCGTGAGCTGGTGTGGACGCTTGCGATGCGCGAAGTGCGGGTGCGCTACAAGCACTCGTTGCTTGGCATCGGTTGGGCCGTTGCGATGCCGCTCTCGATGATGCTGGTTTTCACGTTTGTCTTCACACGCATCGCGCCCGTACAGGTCGGTGCCGTGCCTTACCCGTTGTTCGCGCTGATGGGGCTGGTGCCGTGGCAGCTGACCGCCAACGTGTTGAATGCGGCGTCGCGCAGCCTTTCGGACCAGCGCAACCTTGTCACCAAGGTTTACTTCGCACGCGAGGTGCTTCCTTTGTCGGCGGTGCTGTCGGCGCTGGTGGACTTTGCCGTCGCGCTACTGCTGGTGGGTGCGCTGATGGCATGGTTCGGCGTCGCGCCCGGGGTGGCAATTGTGCTGGCACCGCTGGTGCTGCTGGTGCAACTTGCGCTGTGTTGCGGCCTCGCATTGCTGGTGGCAGGTGCGAACCTGCTGTATCGCGACGTGCAGTTCGTGCTGCAGGTGGGTGTGCCGCTGTGGATGTTCGCGAGCAGCACCGTGTACCCGATCCCGCGCACGGGTACCTATTGGTGGCTTGCCTGGTTGAACCCGATGACGCCGATAATCGATGGCTGGCGCAGCGCGCTGACGGGGCGCGAACTGTCACTGGCACCGGAGTTCGGCGTGGCCGCCGCTCTTTCGGTACTGGTGCTGATCCTGTGCTGGCGCTGGTTCCGGCGCATTGAGCCGCGCTTCGGAGAACTGGCATGAACCCGCTGGGGCGCATCCGAAACCGTGCGCGCGCACGCACCGCCGGCGCTCAGGCCGATGCGTTTGCCCAGGCCCCCAGCACGCTGGCACTGCGCAAGATTCTTGACGCGTCAAGCACGGTACTTGATCTCGGCAGCGGACCCAACCCGATTGAAGGTGCCACGGCAGCCGTGGACCTGCTGCTTGAGCCCAGCCAGCGCGGCCACGGCGCGGGCGGCGTAATTGACCCGGAAACAATGAAGGCCCGTGGCATTCGCTTTGTGAACCAGTCGATCGACCAGCCGCTTCCGTTTGACCGCATGGATTTTGACCTGGTGTACTGCAGCCACGTCATCGAGCACGTGGACAACCCGGGCAAAGCCTGCGACGAAATGATGCGCGTGGCCGGGACCGGCCTGCTGCGCTGCCCGAACGCCATGGCCGAGTACCTGTACGGCCGCGAATACCACAAGTGGCTGGTGCTGCAGCGCGGCGGAACCGTGGTTTTCATCGAAAAGACGCCCGACGAATACGCGTCTTTTGGCGACTCGCGCGCCGTGAATCCGGAAACGGTCAACCCCTTCGAAGCACTTCTGGACTGGGCCGGCGAGCGCCCCTCGACAGGCAGCAACGGCATCATCTCGCGGCTGCGTGAGCGTTTGCAGCGCGCGTTTTACAGTCGCGAGCCGCTGAGCGAGATCAACCTTTTCTGGACTGCCGGGTTCTCATGGATCGAGGTCCGCGCAGACGGCCACATCAAGCAGGGCGGCAGCCCCGGCCGGCAATGGCATTACGACGCGAAAGGCCTGCGCCACGACTGGGGGCAACCATGAGCGACGCCCCGGCCGAACAAGCGATCATCGAACTGCGTGATGTGCGCAAGCGCTTCACCCGCGTGCGCCGCGTGCGCACGCTGGCCGAGCTGGTATTCGGCCTGCCGCGCCGGCTGGCCGAAAAGCGCGATGCCGATGGCCTGCGCCCGCAGGAATTCTTCGCGCTGCGGGATCTGAACCTTACCGTCGCCAAGGGCGAGTGCCTGGGCGTGATCGGGCCCAATGGCAGCGGCAAGAGCACGCTGTTGAAGCTGTTGTTCCGTATCCTGCGCCCCGACACCGGAAGCGTCGCCGTGCGCGGCCGTGTGGGTGGGCTGATTGAACTGGGCGCAGGCTTCCACCCGTACCTGACCGGGCGCGAAAACGTGTTCATCAACGGTGCGATCCTGGGCATGAAGCAGGCCGAGATCCGCCGCAAGTACGACTCAATCGTAGAGTTCGCGGGCATGGCCGAGTTCATGGACATGCCGGTGAAAGACTACAGCAGCGGCATGTTCGCGCGGCTTGCGTTTGCCATCGCGGCGGCCGCGGAGCCTGAAGTGCTGCTCGTGGACGAAGTGCTTGCCGTGGGCGACACCGCCTTCCAGATCAAGTGCTACGACTGGATGGCGCAACGCCGCAAGCAAGGCACGACCGTCGTGCTGGTCAGCCACGACCTTTACTCGATGGCCGCGTGCAGCCGGGTGCTGTATCTGAGCGGCGGACGCGCGATTGCCCTGGGCGAGCCCCGGCCAACCATCGACCGCTACTTGTCTGACCAGAACCAAGTGCGAGAGCTTGATCACGGCGCGCGCGCGGACACTTCCGGCGAGCCCGTAGCAGACATCACGCGGGTGGAAGCGCAGAACCCTGATGGCAGCGCTGCCGAGACGGCCGCGCCCGGCGCAAGCCTTCACTTCCGCCTTCACTATCGGCTGCGGCAGCCGCTGCGCGACCCGGTGTTTGCGCTGACACTGGTGTATGAGGATCTGCGCTATCCCGTGCAAACGCCAGGCTGGTACCTGTTCCACGTCTACAGCGGTGACGCGTTTCTCGGACGCACGCTCGAGGGCGAAGGCTCGGCTGACGTGAAGGTAAGCGACCTGCGCCTGCCCGTGGGGCGATACCGGATCAAGGCGTACTTGTGTGAAGGCCACGGCGTGAACCCGGTGGTGGTGCGCGACGGCATCGGCAAACTGGAAGTCGTGCGCCCGGAATGGAGTACCGGCCGCGCGTTGATTGACCATGCGGAAAGCTGGCAACTGACCGAGTGGTCCGTGGCCAGGGAATCATGAGCAGCCCCGTCACTGAAGTCTGGCAGGCCTACTGGGACGCGCATCGCGACAGCGTAGTCGCGCCGCCGCCGCCATTCCTGCTGGAATCCCTGTGTCGCGAAGTCCAGCCGCGCGACGGCTTACACGTGCTGGAGGCCGGCAGCGGCACCGGCGGCCTTGCGCTTGAACTCGCGCAGCGCGGTTGCCGCGTGACGGTGGTCGATATCGTGCCGCGCTGCGTGCGCGACGTCCTGCACGCCGCAGGTCAGGCGGGCCGCACGTTGCAGGGCGCAGTCGCGGATTTGTTCAGTCTGCCCTTTGCCGACGGCAGTTTTGATGTGGTCTTCAACAGCGGCGTGATGGAACACTTTGAACCCGACGTTCTGCAGCGCGGCATCCATGAACTGTCGCGGGTGCTGCGGCCGGGCGGCCGGCTGATTGTGGTGGTTCCCAGCGCGCGCGGTCGATTCTACATCGCGGGCAAGGCGCGGTTGGAAGCGGCGGGGCAATGGGACTACGGCCGCGAGTATCCGCAAGAGTCACTGGCAGGATACATGCAAAGTGCCGGGCTGTCGGAAGGGCATGAACGCCTGACCGGCGTGCGCTGGCAAACCCGCTTCCTGCAGGGCTGGCGGCGGCGCGTGGCCTCCGCGCTTACCTTGCCCTTTGGTGAACACAGCAGTCTGGGTGCCGCGTTGTTCGGTGCTTATCTGCTGGTGTCGTCGTGGCGCAAGCCGGCAGGTGCGTCATGAGCCATCACGCGCAACGTGCGCTGGACTGGCTGCGCGCGCAGGAGTTGCCGCACGGGGGCATCCGCGTAAGCGCCGGCGATGCGCGCGTGTATCCGGAAATCACCGGCTACGCGATTCCCACGCTGCTGGACTATGGTGAGCGCGCCTACGCCGCGCGCTGCGTTGAATGCCTGGTCGCAATCCAGGACCCCTCGGGCAGCTTTGCGGACCCGGATATCGGGCGGCCTCATGTATTTGACACCATGCAGGTGCTGCGCGGGCTGCTTGCAGGCATGCAGCTTCATCCGGGTGCGGAAGAGGCCGCGCACCGCGCCGCCGACTGGCTGTGCGGGCAGGCAGGCGACGCTGGTTATGGCGACCGCTACGACAGACAGATCCCGGGTTCGGTGCACCTGTACGGCCTGGCGGCGTTGCGCGACGCGGCCGTTGCCCTGAAGAAGCCCGAGTACGCGCGCGTGGCCGAACGCGTGGCAAACTTCTACGCCAGCGCGGCCGGGCTGCTGGCGCCAGTCACGCTTTCGCACTTCTGGGCCTATGAGCTGGACGGGTTGCTTGAGATGGGCCTGGCAGAGCGCGCGGGCTTTCATGGGTCACGGCTGACGGCCATGCAGCGCCCCGACGGCGCGTTCCCGGCACGCGAAGGCGCGACCTGGGTGTGCACGCCCGGCGTGGCGCAGCTGTCGATCGCGATGGACCGGCTGGGCATGCACCAGCCCGCGGCATTGGCGCTGGACTGGATGGGAGCGCACCAGCAACCCTCCGGCGGCTGGCTTGGCAGCGCCGGGCCGGGCGACTACTTCCCGCAGGCGGAGATCCCGTGGGCGGCCAAGTTCTTTCTGGATGCCCACCTGCGACGGGTGCGCGCGCGCATGGATGCCCTGGAACAGGACTTCCCCGACAGCGTCCGCGAAGATGACGGCCGCCTGCTACTGTTGCGTGAGTTCGCACGCCCCGGCGCCGGCGTGCTTGAGGCCGGCTGCGGCAAGGGCCGCTTCCTCAAGGCGCTGGTCGAGAAGCCGGGCGTACGGGCCATCGGCGTCGATATCTCGGCACGACTGCTGAAGCACGCCGGTCCCGGCTGTGAGACCCACGTCAGTACGCTCGAGAATCTGCCGCTTGCAGATAACTCGGTTGACCTTGCGTTCAGTGTCGAAGCTGTCGAGCATTCGGCCAACCAGGCCGCCGCCGTGGCCGAGCTTGTGCGTGTGACGCGACCCGGCGGCACCGTGATCGTGATCGACAAACCCGCCAGCGCGCGCGGCCGCCTGCCGACCGAACCCTGGGAACACTGGCCCGACAGCGATGAAATGCTGCGGCTGCTGACGCGCGGGTGCGTCAACGCGCGGGCCGTACCCGTGGGCGTGAACGGCAATCCGCCGGACGGGTTGCTGGTAGCGTGGGTTGCCACCAAGTCGGCGCCGCGGGTTGCGCCAAGGGACACGCACCTGCTGGTAGTGACAGAAGAGTTGCCGGCCGAACTTCCGACCAAGGGCTTCCAACCCGCCGACTTGCGTCCGTACTACAACCCCGGGCAACGCTTCCAGCGTGTTGCGGCATTTGACTGGGGGCGCGCCGGCGGCTGGCCCGACGGTCCTTTCGAAGACTTGCGCATGCCCCCGGATGGCGATTTCGGCGCCTGGCTGGCGGCCGTGCAGTCGAGCACCGATGCGCTGAGTGAAAGCGGTTTCACCACCGGCTGGCGCGGCATGCCGCCCGCGTGGCTGCAACGGATTGAGGCCTTTGGGCCTTCGTGTGTGCGCGGATACGGCGGTATGTGGAGCGGCTGGCTGGCGCTGCAAATCGCGCGGCAACTTGGGGTGCCTTCGCTGGTGAGCGTGCACAACACCGTCGGCATCAGCCCGGTGGTGATGAAGCGCGCCGGCTGCGTGATGGCGGTGTCTGAGGCCGTCGCCGCCGAGTGCATCAAGCTGGGCGCGGACCCGGCGCGCGTCGTCACCGTGCCCAACCGCGTTGACCGCGAGCGCTTCTCGCCCGATGGCCCCGTGGCGCAAGGCCCGGAAGGCGAACCCCGCATCCTGTGCGTCGCCCGCGACGTGCCACAGAAGAATCTTGAGCGATTGCTGCGCGCATGTGAATCGCTGCTGCCGCGCTTCCCCGGGCTGAAGCTGGCGCACATTGGCAGCAGCGACCGCGACTGGTCGCGCTGGCCCTTCGCCACGCACTTGAGTTCACAGTCCAACGACAAGCTCGCACCGTGGTACCGCTGGGCCGACGTGCTTGCCCTGCCCAGCCTGCACGAAGGCTTCGGCATTGTGCTGATTGAGGCCATGGCCTGCGGCACACCCTGCGTCACCAGCAACCGCGAACCCATGGCCGGCATCGTCACCGACCGCTGGGACGGCCTCTTGTGCGACCCCGAAAGCGAAGCCGACATCGCGCGCGCGCTGGCGGAAGTCGCCGATCCTTCATTGCGCGCGCGCCTGGCGGCACCGGCCCGCGCCGCTACCGAGGCATACGACATTGCCCGCGTCGCCGCACGCGAGGCTGCCTTGTACGGCTGGCTGATGCAGCCTGAGTTCCCGCTGCTGTCCGTGGTGCTGCCGACGTACCAGCGCGCAACGCGCATCGAGGCCGCGATCCGCAACGTGCTGGCGCAGGACTACCCGAGGCTTGAACTGATCGTGGTCGATGACGGAAGCACCGATGGCACGGCAGAAAAGCTGCGCGAAATTGTGGCGCGGCTGGCCGACCCCCGGCTGAAGGTGCTGCGCCGCGAGAACGGCGGCGTGGCCCGCGCGCTGAACACGGGCTTTGAACACGCGCAAGGCGAGCTGCTGACCTGGACCAGCGACGACAACGCGTTCCTGCCCGGCGCACTGAGCGCCATGGCGCGCGAGCTGGCACTGGACCCCGATCTGGACTTCGTGTTCGCGGACTATGAACTCGTGCGCGACGATGGCTCACGCGAAGTCATCCGCACCGGGCCCGTGCACGAGCTGGCCGAGAAAAACACCGTCGGCGCGTGCTTCATGTATCGGCGCGCGCTGGCCGAAAAGGTCGGCGCCTACGACCCCGGCCGCAACCTGGCCGAAGACTGGGACTGGTGGCGTCGCGCGCGCCTGCTCGGCAACATGGCGCGACTGGCGCGCGTGCTGTATGCCTACGGCGACACTCCCGACAGCTTGACGCGTCAACAGGCGGCGGCGGTGCAGCAGGCAAGCATGGAACTCACGGGCATCGGCCGCGACCCGGCCCGCCGCCATGAATACCGGCGGCAACTGGCGCTGCTCGCGGCGGCATACAAAACGGGCGGCCAGCCGTGGCGCAGCATGGGCGTGGCCTGGCAGTTGCTGCGGCAGCGGCCCTGGGGAGGCTCCGGCTGGTGGGCGCTGACCCGGGCACTGATACCTATGCCGCTGCTGAAGGTGACCCGACGGATGCGGGGACTTGATGGGTGAACTTATCTGCATTCTCGGCACCCGGCCCGAAGCCATCAAACTGGCTCCGTTGGTGCATGCCCTGCGCGATGCCGGCGCGAAGTCCCGCATCTGGCTCACGGGTCAGCACACGACGCTGGCCGCGAACGCGCTGGCCGACTTCGGCCTTGAAGCCGACCGCGACCTCGCCTGCGCGCCGCCCCAGCCTGACCTGGCGGCACTGCACGCCCGCGTGCTGGAGAGACTGGCCCCGCTGCTGGCAGAAGCGATGCCTGCAGGCGTAATCGTGCAGGGCGACACGACCAGCGCCTTGGCTGCGGCCACAGCGGCTTACTATGCGCGCGTGCCCTGCGCCCACGTTGAGGCCGGCCTGCGCAGCCGCGACTTCAACGCTCCCTGGCCCGAAGAAATGAATCGCGTGCTGACCGACCGGTTGTGCGGCCGCCACTACGCCCCCACCGCCGGCGCGCGCGAAAACTTGCTTCGCGAGGGCATCCGTGAAGCAGACATCGTCGTGACCGGGCAGACCGGCGTGGATGCGGTCCTGTACGCGGCGTCTCGGCTGACTGAGATGCCCGCCGCGCTGGCGCCGCTGCTGACACCGCGCCCCGCCAAGCTTGTGTACGCCACGGCGCATCGACGCGAAAACCAGGGCGGCGGCATTGCGCGCATCGTGGAAGGGCTGCGCCTTTCTCTGGCGCGCAACCCAGAATTGTTGGTGCTGCTGGCCGCGCACCCGAGCCCCGACGTACGCCGCGAACTGGCCACCGTCAGTCACCCGCGCTTGAAGGTCACCGAGCCGCTGGGATATGCCGCGTCCGTATGGATGTTGAAACACGCCGACGCCATCGTCAGTGACAGCGGCGGCATCCAGGAAGAAGCACCGTGCTTCGGCACACCGGTGCTGGTGACGCGCGACGTGACCGAGCGGCCGGAAGGCCTCAGCGCCGGCTTTCTGAAACTCGTCGGCACGGACGCCGACACGGTATCACGCGAACTCGGCCGCACACTGGCCGATGCAGGCCTGCGCGCCCGGCTGCAGGCCACGCCAAATCCCTACGGTGACGGCAAGGCAGCCCAGCGCATCGCGACCGACCTGCTGCACTGGACCGGGGGTGCGTCATGAACGCGCCCGTGCCGGCCGATGCATCCGCCAGCCTGCGCACGCGGCCGCGCGTGCTGTGGGTGGGCCGCATGGTGTTTTCGTCGCAGTTCCGGCTGCGCGAAATCGAGATCGCGCGGCAGCTGGCCCGCGACATCGACATCTTCGCTCTGGACTGCACCGACGCCGTGATGAGCACCGGCCGCCTGAACATGCGTGCGCGCTTTCTGCGCAAGCCGTTTCGAGTGCTTGAGGAAGGCCCGATGACGCGCTTCACCACGCGCATCGCGTTTTCGTCGGGGCCGCCGCTGAACAAGCTCGCGGCGCGTTTCAACAACGCCCGCTTTGCGGAAGCTGCCCGCCACTTCGGCTGCACCCACGTGTTCCATGCCAATCCCTGGGCCGTGCTGCCGCCGGAACGCGGCGCGCGCGACTACCACGCGCACTTTGACCTGATTGACGACTTCTTCGGCGACTGGCCCGCCAATCGCCTTGGTGATGCGCGCCGCCGCTTCCTGGCGCGGGCGATGCAGACTTGCGATACGCTCAGCGCCTGCAGCCTGACGCTTTGCGACATCGCCGAGAAACACGCCCGGCGCAAAGCCGCCTACGCGCCCAACGCCGCATTGCGCGAACGGTTCGAGAACGTTTCCGCCGGCGAAGTGGAGGCTGTGAAACGGCGCTACAACCTTCACGGGCGGTTCGTGGTCGGTTTTATCTGCAACCACAACGTCGGCTTTGACGGCATGGAAACCATCGTGAAGGCCTGGCTGGCGGCCGCGCTGCCTGATGCGACCCTGCTTATCGTGGGCCCGGGCAGCGACAAGTTCACGCGCACGCTGCCTGCAACCCCCGGTATTGTCGCGGTGGGCGCCGTGCCGCCTGAGCATGTGGCGGCCTACTTCCACGCCTGCGACGCCGGCGTGCACCCTTTCGCCATGGTCCCGGTGTGCGACGCGGCATTGCCGCTGAACGTCGTCGAGTTCAGTGTCTGTGGCAAGCCTGTCCTGACCAATCCCTTGCTTGAGCTGCGCCGCCAGGCGCTGCCCAACGTGCGCTTCACCGCCGGCGAAACCGTCGATGCCTGGGTTGCCGCGCTGCGGGACCCGGCCACATTCGCGCCCTTTGATCATGAGGCCCTTCGGCCCAAACTTGCGCCCCTGGACTGGGCGGCTTCGGCAGCCGTCATCCGCCGGGAGATGGGCCTGTGAGGACGCTGATCGTCCTGCTGCTGCGCTTCTTCCTGGGCCTGCTGGGGCTGGTGCTGGGCCGTTTGCAGCGGCGCGCGCCCGGCCGCGTGTTCTGCTTCTTTGCCACGCCCGGCGTCGGCGGCGCTGAGCGCGTTCATGCCGACATTGTGGCCGCCCTCGCGGATGCGAAGCCGGTGGTCTTCTTCACTGAAGTTTCGCCCGACCTTACGCTGCTGCCGCAGTTTGCAGCGCACGCCGACTGCCGCTTCATCCACGGCCGCAAACGCGGGCCATTGCGTGAGTACTTCCGGATCGGGCTGGCAGCCGCGCTGGTGAATCGCGCACCCGGTGGCGTCGCGCTGGGGGCCTTCAGCCACTTTTACTATGACATGCTGCCGTTTCTGAACCCGCGGGTGCGTTGCGTGGACCTGGTGCACAACTTCGGCGTCGGCTTTGAACACTACAGCCTGCGGCTGGCCCCGCGCCTCGACGCCCGGGTGGTGATCGCGCCGCGCTTTGCCGATGAGCTGCGCGGGCTCTACAACGCCGTGGGGCTTGAACCCGGACATGACGGCAAGCTGCGCGTGATCCTGAACGGCGTGCATGTGCCCGCGCAACTTCCCGAGCTGCCGGCGCGCCAAAGCGGCCCGCTGCGCGTGCTGTACGTCGGCCGCAACTCGCCGGAAAAGCGGGTGGCGCTGGTGGGACGCATCGCGCAAGGATGCCGCGACGCCGGCATCAACGCCGAGTTCACGCTGGTGGGAGAAGTTGAAATCGGCATCGCGCCCGAGCACCGACCGCTGTGCCGCTTCACCGGCCTGGTCGCGGACACCGATGCACTGACACAGCTGTACCGCGATGCGCACGTGGTGCTGATTACTTCAACTCGCGAAGGCTTTCCGGTCTCGGTGATGGAGGCCATGGCACAGGGCGTGGTGCCCCTGTGCACGCGAGTCGGCGGCATCCCGGGCCAGATTCGCGACGGTGTGAACGGCGTGCTGGTCGACCCGCAGCCCGATGAAGCCGTGGTCGAACAATGCGTTACCAAACTGGGCAAGCTGGCCGCGCACCGCGGCATGGTGAACGCAATGGGTCGCGCGGCCCACGCCCACGCGCTGGAACACTTCGCGATGGAGCGTTTCGCGCAGCAATGGCGCGAAGTGCTGCTGCCCGGAGCCGCACCATGACCGGCCTGCGCGTGGCAATCGTGACACCTTCCATGCTGCGCCGGGGCGGCACGGAAGTGTACATCGCGAGGTTGCTGCTGCTTCACGGCAGGATGGGCATCGCCACTACCGTGTTCACGCAGGACGAGGCCCCACCCTCGCCGGTGCATGGGGCCGAGGTCGTGTGCGTCGGCAACGCCGCCAGTGAGGCGCTTTCACCGGGGGCCGTGCTTTCGCGCGGCACGGACATGCGCGCCCTGGCCAATCGCTTGCACTCCGACTTTGACCTGGTGCAGTTTCATCGGCTGGCACCCCTGGACCTGCTGCAAGCCCTGCGCGGCCGGGTGCGCGTCGCGCTTTTCATGCACACCTCCGACCTGACCTGCCCGGCCGGCGGACGTCTGCTGCAGGCGTCGGGCAAGCTGTGTTCGGCCGCCCCGGGGTGGCGCTGCCTGGGCACACATGCGTTCGAACGCTGCCTCAGCACCGCCGACGGCGCGGCCTTTGCGCCGCAGCAGCGGCTGCGCGCGGTCGCACGCGGCCCGGCGACTCGCACGGCGTTGGGTCTCAGTGATGGCAACGTTTTCAACAGCCACGCGCTGCAAGCACTGCACGAAGAAACGATCGGTGAGGTGCCCCGCGCCCACGTGCTGCACCCGCCGGTCCATTGCGGCCGCAGCACTGCCACGCCCATTCCGGGACGGCTGCTGTACGCGGGGCGCCTCGCGCGATCTAAGGGTGCCCTGGACGCGGTGCGGGTTTGCGCGCTGCTGCCGGGCACGCGCCTGCGCGTCGTGGGCGACGGCCCGGACCGTGACGCAATGATTGCACTCGCGCGCAAACTTGACGTGTCAAGCCGCATCGAGTTCACCGGCTGGCTGGAAGAAGACGCGCTGGCCGTCGAATACGCCTCGGCGGCCTGCATGCTGTTGCCCGCCCGCGGCTATGAGGCCTTCAGCATGCAGGGCGCTGAAGCCGTGGCGCTGGGTTGCCCGGTCGTTGCCTTTGACAACGGTGGCATCGGCGAGTGGCTTGATCCCGGGCACGGCACGCTGGTGCCGCACGGCGATGTGAATGCCATGGCAGCCGCCGCGCAAAGCTGGACCATGCACTTGCAGCACGATGCGGCCGCGTGGCGGCGCAACATTGACCAGCGCTTCGGGCCGGAAGCCTTTGCCGACGCGTACCGCGCGCTGCTGGCCAAGCTGACCGCGAGGCCGGCATGAGCCACCGCCCCACGCGCTTCACACGTTCGCCCTTGCGATGGCCCAGCCTTATGCTGGCGGGCTGGTGGCATGGCGGTCGTGTGCTGTGGGCGCGCTGCGTGAATGCTCTGCTGTTTCGGAAACCCGGCCCGGCCGCGCGGATTGCGGTGTACCGCATCGGCAGCTACGGCGACTTGCTGTGCGCGCTGCCGGCGTTGCGCGCGATTCGTGCCTCGCATCCCGACGCGGAAGTACTGCTAGTGTCCAACCGTGTCGAAGGCGAACCCTGGGCCCGCCGACTTGGCATTGACGGCGAGCTGTCACTGAAACTGGCCGACTACGATTCACCGGCCGCCTTGCGCGATGTGGTTCGCGGATTCCAGCCTGAGGCCGTGTATTACCTGGCGCCGCATCCGCTGCGCCTGCGACGGGCCGTGCGCGATATGCTGTTCTTTCGTTCGTGCAGTGTGCGCCGGGCACGCGGCTTTGCGGCGATCAGTGCAACGGGCTGGGTCGCCCGCGCACTGAGGCCGTGGTTCAAGCCACCCAGCGAACCCGCGCGGCTGCTGCGTGCCGCCGGGCTGAACGCGCCGCCTGCGGCCAAAGCGGATTCCCCGGCACCAGGGATGACGCTGGCGTTTGCGCCCACGGGCAAAACGACTGTGCAGCACTGGCCCACGGCGCGCTGGATTGCGCTGGCGCAGCTTGCGCAGCAGGCCGGATATCAGGTCTGCTGGCTCGGTGATGAACAAGACCGCGCGCGCATGGGCGACGTTCCCGGCGACAACCGGATGGGCAGCGGGCCCCTGAGTGCCGTCGCCGAGGTGCTGGCTGGCGCAAGCGCCGTCGTGTGCCATGACTCGGGCATCGCGCACCACGCGGCGATGCTGGGGCGGCCGACGCTGGTGATCTCATCCTCGCGGGCACCGGTGCACGCCTGGGACCCGCCCGGCGCGACGGTGCTACGCACCGACATGAATTGCGAAGCCTGCCATCGGGTGCAGTGCAGCGACAACGCGTGCATCAACGCAATCACAGTCGAAGCGGCGTGGTCGGCGCTACAAGCCCACGTGGCGCTTCGTGGCTGAACCGCGGTTGGCGTGCTAACCGGCGTTGATGGGTTTGTAGTCGCCAAGCAGCTCCTGCAGCTTGGCGATGGCCGTGTGCATGCGGCTTTTCACGGTGCCGAGCGGGATTTCCATGATCTCGGAAATCTCCTGGTACTTGAGCTCTTCGATTTCGCTCAGCACGAATACCATGCGCTGTTCTTCGGGCAGTTGCTCCAGCGCGCGCATGATGGCTTCGTACAGCTCGCGACGGTCGAGGTCGTGCTCAGGCGGGCGGATGTCGTCGGGCAGCCGGTCGATCAGGCTGGAGGTGCTTTCGTCGCCGCCCACTTTCTGCTGCAGGCTGACGTTCTCTTTCTGCGTGCTCAGCAGGCGGCAATGATCGATCCAGTAGTTGCGGGCCACGCGGTACAGATAGGTCGTGAACTTCGCGTTGGGCTCCCAGTTCTTGCCGCTCTTGTAGATACGCAGCAGCACCTCTTGCGAGAAGTCCTCGGCAAGACTGCGGTCCCAGCACAGGCGGAAGAAAAAGTTCAGCAGACCCTTCAGGTGGGCTTCGTAAAGCTCGGTGAACGCATCAACATCGCCGGCCTGGAAGCGGCGCATCAACTCGAGATCGCGTTCATGGTCCGCCAAGGCAGAGCCTTCTGACCAGGAAACCAGGGGAATCCTACAGGATACGAACGTCACGGCCGCGCGGAAGTTCAGGATTGGTTGTCAGTGGCTAGTTGTCGGTTGTCGGCGGAAGGGCCAGTCCCTGCGCCCAGGCCAACAACCGACAACTGACAACCGACAACTGGCACCTGACAACTTCTAAGCCCCTTCCAGCGCCGCTATCGTCGCCTGGATCGCTGCCTGGCTGATCGTGTGTGGCCCGTCAAACGGCAGGAACTCGACCTTCAGGCCATACTCCGTCAGCATGTCGCGCAGGGTTTCGGCCCAACTGTAGGGCAAGATCGGGTCTTGTCGCCCGTGCGATTGCACCACCCGCAGGCCGGCGCGCTTGGGTGCGTTGGCACGCCACTCTTCTTCATTCAGCAGCGTCCCCGACCAGGCGATCAGGCACGCCGGTGATTCCGCCATCTGCAGCGCCACATCCATGGTCACCATGCTGCCCTGGCTGAATCCGCCCAGCGCAATCTTGCCCGGCGGCAGGCCGGTTTCGCGCCCGACTTCTTGCACCAGCCCGGCCACGGCAGCGCGGGCTTCCAGCAGGCCTTCCGGGCGTTCGCTGGCGACGCGGGTGCGCGGCTTGCCCGTTGCGGCCGCCGCCACGAACTCGTCCAAGTCAATCAGCCACCACGCGCGGCCGCCGAACAGCCCGTACGAATCCAGCGAAAGCGGGGCCTCGGGAAAATAGAAGCGCGTAGTCGCGGCCAGCTTGGGCGACGCTTCGAGCAGCTCCGGGGCCAGGTTGACAAGGTCGGTGCCCGGCGCGCCAAAACCGTGGCATAGCACCACCGCCAGGGAAGGCTTGCCGCCCTCAGGCAGGTCGTCTACTACGCGGACCATCAGGCCTGCCATCTGTTGCAGGATCATTCGCATGGGTTGGTTGTATCGCGCAGGACACAGCCCGCAATGCACGGCGGGGCGCGGCATTGACGCCCCTTGATTGCCCTTGGCCCTGCGCTAGAATTTGCCGCCGCGTTGAAACCCGCTATATCAAGCCATTTCCAAGAAGCCCACCGTGTCGATCAACCCCGCCGACAACGAGCCACAGGACGAAGGTGAACTCGTCCATGATGAAGATGTCGACGATGTCGACTTCAGCGACATCGCGCCCCATGGTGCGGCACCCGAACTCAAACCCGCTGAAACCATGCGCGAACGCCTTGAGCGCGCCAAGGCCCGTGGCAGCCAGCGCGCCCCCAAACGCGAAGGCAACTGGCACGACACGCCCGTGAACGTCACGCCCAGCGGCCGCCACGAGATCATTGAAGAAGAAGAGGACGACCCCGGTGAACTTGACTTGGGGCCGGAAATCGGGCGCGTCACGCCCAGTGGCCGACACGAAGTCATTGATGACACCGACGACGATCTGGGCGAACTGGACGATGAGGCAGCGTCAGGCGGCACGATCGACGCCGCCTATCAAGAGCAGCCCAAACCCGCGAAGTCGCGCCAGACCGACCACGGCTTTGGCGACAGCGCGGACTTGGATGAATCCACGCTCAGCGGCATGGACCCGGCCGATGACACCGACGAAATGGAGCCGCCCGAGCGCGACGATACGGAGTTGCCGGCGATACGCGTGGCCGACATCCTGCCTCGAAAGCAGACCGGCCCGATTGAGCCTAAGCCGTCAGGCCCGATGACGATGGCGGCGATGGAGATGGAAGCAATTGAGGAGGCTGCGGCCGGCGCCACCGAGGAAGCCGACGCCGTTCCTCAGGTGGAAATCGTCGGGGCGTCGGTGCCTGAAGTAGATGATTATGGGCACCCATCGGGGCCGATGACGACAGCGGTCGAGCTTATGAACGCTGCGGAATCTGACACCGCGCAAGAACCGGGGGCGGCGGAAGCAGCCGAAGAACCGATTGCCGAGGCTGATCAGGAAAAAGCCACTGGCGCAGAATCGCCGGTACTGCTAGATAGCAACGCAAATCGCTCCGACCAGATTGTCGAAAGCGCCAGTGTCCCCACGGTGGAAGTAACGGTGGGGTCGGACCTTTCAACGGAAAGCGGGCCCGATTCGGATGTGGAAAGCCGGTCACAGACCGGCCTGGCCGAAGACGGGGAAGAAGTAGAATCGCACAACGAACCGCCGCTCCCTGCCGGGACGGCGTCGCAGGACTCGCCGGTGTTCGAGAATGACCCCGGAGAGGCTGGGCAAGACGCAGGTGAGCCTGAAGGCGGACAAGTCGAGACGGTCTCGACGCAAGCCGCCCCTGCGGGTAGACAACAAGACTATTCTCAACAGCCGGAGGGTTTCCTCGTGTCGGATGAATCTGGAGCGCCGCTCGGACGCGGCTTGGACGTAGGTACCGCCAACCTGGTGGCCGCCCGCATGGATGAAGAAGGCGGCATCGAGTTCTTCCCCGCCCGTAACGCATTCCTGGACGTGCCGGAAGACCCGTACACGCTCAAGATGCTCAAGGGCCAGGGCGTGCCCTACATCAAGCGCGAAAACAAGCTGTTCATCATCGGCGAAGATGCGTTTGAACTCGCGAACATCTTCAACCGCGAAATGCGCCGTCCGATGAAGAACGGCCTGATCAGCCCGACCGACGCCGACGCCATGCCCATGGAAGTCGAGCTGTTCAAGAAGATTCTCGGCCCGCCGCGCGCGGACGGTGAAGTGGTGTACTACTCGATCCCGGCTGACCCGGTCGACAGCACCATGAACATCGTGTACCACACCAACATCGCCAACGGCCTGCTTGAGCGCCTTGGCTATCGCGGCCACCCGTTCAACGAAGGTCAGGCCATCGTATTCAGCGAACTCGGTGACGACGAATTCACCGGCATCGGCATCTCGTGCGGTGGCGGCATGGTGAACGTGTGCGTGGCCTTCCGCAGCATGCCCGTGGTTGCCTTCAGCACCGCCAAGGGCGGCGACTGGATCGACCAGCAGGCGGCGCAGGTCATGGGTTGCGCGGCTTCCAAGATCACGGCGATCAAGGAACGCGGCGTGGACATCAACGCGCCCAAGACACCGGAAGAAGAAGCGATCGTCATCTACTATCGCCACCTGATCAAGTACTCGCTGGAAAACATCATCAAGAAGTTCGCGATGACCAAAGACATCCCGAACTTCCCAAAGCCGGTGCCCATCGCCATCAGCGGCGGCACCAGCAAGGTCGGCGGCTTCGTCGAAGTGTTCAAAGACGAATTCAGCCGCATGTCCGGCAAGTTCCCGATCAAGATCAGCGACATCCGCAAGGCGGAAGACCAGCTCAATGCCACGGCAAAGGGCTGCCTGCTTGCGGCGCTCAGCCACGAGGAATAACATCGCGGCTCGGCAACTCCGACGTGAACTCGCGCCCGGTGACCGCCGGGCGCGATGTTTTTTGGCCCGCCGACCGGACAGCATTTTTCCACAAGGCCGGGTTGCGCCCGGGGCAGCCCTTGGGCATGATTTTGAGTCAACGGGAATCAGTGTTTTTCGAAAAGGTGCATCATGGCAGATCTGGCCAAGCTGGCGAACCTCTCCAAGCGGATGAAAACCGCCGAACCCAAGACCCACGAAGAGCGCTCGCCGCTCGGCGGCGGGGCACCGGCGGCCGTTGCCGAAGAAGCACCCAGCGAACCCGCGTCGCGCCCCGCAAGCTCGCCCTCAATGTCCACCGCGCAGGCCGCACCGGCCGCTTCCGGTGGCGGCGGCGTGGCCCACGGGCCGGCCCCCAAGGTCACGGTCAACGTGGACATGGGCCCCGTAACCGAAATGCTGGGGCGCGTGCGAGATGAAATGCGCAACCTGCGCGAAGAAGTCGTCAAGACCCGCGAAAAAGGCCTCAAGGTCGATTTCGGCGGTGACGCCATGGAACAGCTTGACCAGTTGCTCAAGCACTTCAGCGCGCTCAGCAAGGCCGGCCGCGAAGTCGCCGAAAAACTCGTGACCAGCCTACCCGAATCACGCTGGTACGGTGACCTGCTGAACCTCGGCCGCGAAGTCGGCGAAGGCATTGTGGCCGGCGGCGGCGGTGGAGGTGGCGGCGGCAGCGCCGAAGAAATCACCGCGATCAAGGAACAACTTGAGATGCAAAAGACGCAGCTCACCGCGATCTTGAGCATCCTGCAGCGCCGCTAGCAGCTTCAACAAACAAGCTTGGGTCGCGGCCTGTGCGCCGCGACTCTTGCTTTTCTCGGCCCGTGTTTGGAAAGTCAGCGCCATTGCATATCGAAGGCCGCGCCCGGATGCCCATTCACGCCACCGCCATCATTGACCCCGCCGCGCAGATTGACCCCAGCGCCGAGATCGGCCCGTTTTGCGTGATCGGCCCCGGCGTCGTGATCGGCCCTGAGTGCAAAATCGGCCCGCACACCGTGATCGAAGGCCCCACGCGCATCGGCGCGCGCAACCGCATCGGCAACCATTGCAGCCTGGGCGCACCGCCGCAGGACCTGGGCTACAAGGGCGAGCCGACGAAGCTGGTGATCGGCGAAGACAATTTCCTCGGCGACTACGTACAGGTCAGCCGCGGCACCACCAAGAACGAAAACCAGACCACCACTATCGGCAACCGCAATTTCCTGATGGCTTACTGCCACGTCGGCCACGATTGCGTAGTCGGCAACCACATCATCGCCTCCAACGCGCTGCAGCTCGCCGGCCACGTAGTGGTGGAAGATCGCGTCGTCTTCGGCGGCCTGGTCGCAATTCACCAGTTCGTGCACGTCGGCACGTTCGCCATGGTTTCAGGAGGCAGCGTCACCAGCCTCGACATTCCGCCTTTCGTGCGAGTCGGCGGCTGGGGAAGCGCGGTGTTTGGCCTGAACCTGATCGGCCTTGAACGCAATGGCTTCAGCCGCGATCAGATCAAGCGCCTGCGAGACGCTTACAAAGTCCTGTTCCGCAGCAGCATCCCGCTTGAGAAAGCGCTGCACCAGATCGAAACCGATTTCGCCGACAGTGAGGCCGCGCAGCGCTGGGTGAAGTTCTTCCGCGAATCCAAGCGCGGCGTAGTGCGCGAGCGCGAAAACAAGTAACGCCCACGGGGCATTGCCCGGCCAGCCGCTTTCGCAGCCAACGCTCGGCCAAACCGGGAGTGCGTACGCCGCGTTGTTAAAGGGCGGGGCCGGACCCTTTCCGAGGCCCGGCCCGCTTATTCGACCCACGGACGGACATCTGGGGCCGAATTCAATTGGTCGGGGACATGCACCGACCGCAGTTGTGATGAAGATAGCCGGAACTTCCTTGCAGCGCGGCCCCGCGCTTTCCCGCTTAGCGGGCGTTCTGAGCACCCATGGTGTACCCCGCCAAGCAGCCTTGCGCCAGTGCTTACTGTGTACGATTGCGCGCCGACACACCCCGCGCGCCGACGAAAAAATGTTACATCGACTAGCCCAGCACAAAGCGCAGCAGGTTGTGCGCCGCCGTCGCCGGCTCCAGTTCAGCCAGGATGGCCGGTTTCCGGAAACCCGTGCCCAGCCATGAGGCATTGCCGCGCCAGGCTTGCAGCATCGCCGCCGCAAGCCCTGCAATGTCGTCGGGCGCCAGCAACTCGCCGGACTGGCCCGGCTCAACCAGTTCGTCCAGGCTGGCTTCGCGCATCGCGATCACGCCCACACCGAAGTGCAGGCTCTCGATCGCCGAGTTCGGCAGGTTGTCCGCGCGCGAAGGCAGCACCGTGGCGATGGCGCGTTGCAGCACCGCGTACAGGTCCGCGCGCGAAAGTTCGCCCAGCCAGCGGATGCCGTCGTCCGGCGCGCCACGCGCGGCCAGAAAGCCCTGCGGCTTCTCGTGCCCGGCCAGCAGCACCGTCAGCGCGGGCTCGGACTGCCGGGCAATTCGCGCGGCCTCAATCACGCGGTCGGTGCCTTTGCGCGTGCCCAGCGAACCGTAATGCAGCAGGTAGCGTGCGGGCAACCCGGCGGTCGGCGTGGGTGAAGGTTCGCAGTCCATCACGAAGGCGGGCCGCACCACGCCTAGTGCTATCCCGTGGCGATGCCGGTAATGCTCGGCCAGCATACGGCTTGGCGCGTATGCCTTGGTGGCGCCGCGGATCACCTCAAGCTCAAGCTGGTGCAGGCGGCGCAGGTCGGCGCTGAACTCGCGTTCTTCCTGGGTGCGCCACAGCTCGCGGTCGTGGCTGCAGCGGATCACCAGCGGGCAAGCCGGCGTCGGCGGCAGAAAACGCGCCAGCATCCCCCACTCCGGCGCGTGAATGAAACGAAAATTGCCCGCCCCTTTCACCGCGGCAGATATGCCGGTGGCGTGGCGCAGAGCCAGCACGGTTTGCTCAAGGCTGCGGGCACCGGTCTTTGGATGCGTCAACTGGATCCACTTGGTGCCAAGGGTGCTGCGCGGCCTCACGTGGTGGACGGGCACGCCTTGCTCGGTGACGACGACGGCGCGTTTACTGGGAATGAAAACTTCGGGGCGATGGCCGATCGCGAGCAGCGACAGCGCCATGCGAAACACGAACGCGCCGGGTCCGCGGGCGCTGTGCCCAAAAGTCGGCGCGTCCGGTGCAAGCAACGCGATGCGGTGCGAATCAGCCATCGTGCGACTACTTTGCCTTCAGCAGGTCGCGGATTTCGGTCAGCAGCTCCTGGTCCTTGGTCGGCTTGGGCGGCTCTTTGGGTGCTTCTTCCTTCTTCTTTTCCATGCGCCGGCGCAGTGTGTTGATGCCCTTCACCACCATGAACATCGTGAACGCGACAATCAGGAAGCTGATCATCGCATTGATGAACATGCCGTAGTTGATGGTTACCGGGTCCGTATCGGTTGGCATCTTGATGGTCAGGTCTTCAAACTTGACCTTGCCAAGAACGTAGCCGATCGGCGGTGTAATCACGTCCTTCACCAGCGACTGCACGATCGCCGTGAACGCCGCGCCGATTACGATGCCGACGGCCATGTCGATCACGTTGCCTTTTACAGCAAACTCTTTGAATTCCTTCAGCAGACCCATGGTCTCTCCCTTAGCTCCGTTATGCAGCGCACGCTAGCGACCTTGCGGCCTCAAGGCCAGTGCCCCCCTTGGCGTGTTGCCTGCCCGCGTTAGTGTTGCGGCCATGCAGTCATTGCAGACGATTGAGGCTTTGCGGGCGTACCGCGCGGGGCTTTCCGGCGCTGTCGGCTTTGTGCCTACGATGGGTGCGCTGCACGAAGGCCACGCCAGCCTGGTGCGCCGCAGCGCCGCGGAAAACCCCGCGACCATCGTCAGCATCTTCGTCAACCCGACCCAGTTCGGACCCAACGAAGACCTCGCCAAGTACCCGCGCACCCTGGATGCCGACCTGGCCCTGTGCGAACGGGCCGGTGCCAGCGCTGTCTTCTTTCCGACCAGCGAGATGATGTACCCGCCGGGCTTCCGCACCTGGGTCAGTGTCGAAGGCCTCACGGACAAGCTGTGCGGTGCCTCAAGGCCGGGGCATTTCAGAGGCGTCACGACGGTCGTAACAAAACTCTTCAACCTCGTGCAGCCCGCGCGCGCCTACTTTGGCCAGAAGGACGCGCAGCAGGCACTGGTGCTGACGCGCATGGCGCGCGACCTGGACATGCCGCTACAAGTCATCACCTGCCCCATCGTGCGTGAGGCCGACGGGCTGGCGATGTCGAGTCGCAACCGCTATCTGGACGCGGAGCAACGCCGGCGCGCGCTGGCACTGCACCGGGCGCTGCGAGCGATTGAGGATGCGTTCAAGGCCGGGCAACGCGACACGGCCGCGCTGCGGCAGATCGGGCTGGAGAAGCTGATGGTCACGGACCGGGTGGATTACCTGGAGTTCGTGGACGCGGCAGGCCTTTCGTCGGTGTCGGTGATTCAGGGCCCAGTCCTGTGCGCGATTGCCGCCTATATAGGGGGGACGCGGCTGATTGATAACGTGGTGCTGGTGCCGTAGCCGGGGCTGCACACAGGGGCGCGCGGGCGCACGTTCCTGTATACATATCCCCTGCCCCTTGTTAGCCTTAACGCCTCTCAGCATGCGGGGAAACTTATGCCGCTGTACACAGTCACGGCCCGTGATGCATCCGGGCGTACGATCAGCCAGGTGAAGGACGCGCCTTCAGTGGGCGACCTGGTGGCCGAGATGCGCCGCGACGGCTTCATCGTCACGAGCGTGAAGTCTGAGGGCGGTGCGGGCGTAACCGGCCCCACCAGCGCACCTACAGAAGCCCAGGGCAGGCCAAAGGCCCAGGGCAGCATGTTCCAGAAGAAGATCAAGGTATCTGACCTGGCCGCGTTCTGCCGCCAGATGTCGACGATGTTGCGCGCCGGCTTGTCGTTGCTGGATGCGCTCGAAACCATCGCCGACGAAATGGAAAACCCGGTGTTCAAGCAGGCGCTGGAAACCACGATGCTCGACATCGAGGCCGGCAGCAAGCTTTCCGACGCCATGGCCAAGCACCCGCAGGTCTTCAATTCGCTGATGTGCAGCATGATTGAAGCCGGCGAAGTTTCAGGTTCGCTGGACACCATCCTTGAACAGCTGGGCCAGTTCTTCAAGCGCCGTCACAAGCTCGCCAGCCAGATCAAGACCGCCACGGCCTACCCGAAGTTTGTGGCCGGCTTCTTCCTGTTGATTGTGGCGGGCATCTTCATCTTCCTGGTGCCGCAGTTCTCGGACCTGTTCGCGCAGTTCGGTGCTGAGTTGCCGTTCCTGACGAAGGTGCTGATCGCGATCAGCGATGCGATTGTGAAGTACTTCTACATCACGGTGCCGATCCTGATCGGCGCGATCATTGCGTTCGTGTACTGGCGCAGAACGCCGGCCGGTGCCGAGCAATGGGACAAGACCATCCTGAAGACCCCGCTGTTCGGGCCGCTGGTGCTGAAGTCGGGCGTGTCGCGCTTCACGATGACGCTTTCGACGCTGGTGCGAAACGGCATCACGCTGGACCAGTCGCTGGAAATCACGAGCAAGACCCTTGGCAACTTCGTGCTTGAGCAGGCGGTGATGGACGCGCGGCAGAAGCTGATCCAGGGCTACAGCCTTTTCCAGGCGCTTTCGGAAGCGCAGGTGTTCCCGGGCCTGATGACCAAGATGGTGAAGGTCGGCGAGGACTCCGGTTCACTTCCGGACATGCTGGGCGACGTGACCGAATACTATGAAGACGAAGTGTCGAGCCAGGTGCAGGCCATCACAAGCATGATCGAACCGGCGCTGATCGTGGCGCTGGGCGGCGTGGTGCTGGTGGTGATCCTGGGCATCTACCTGCCGATCTTCGGCCTGTCCAAGGCTGCGGCCAAGGGCGCGCAGAAGAGCTAGTGTTTCGTGCAAGCCGAATCAAACCGGGACGCTGCGGCGTCCCGGTTTTCATTTGCCAGGCCTTGTCAGTTCCTAGCGCACAATCCGTGGGGTGCTGTGGACCGGTGTGGACGCCCAAGCCTATGTGTAAGGCCCGGTAGGACTGTCAGCTGCTGGCACTCTATATGTAGTGTGTACGAAAACACAAATCGTGCCCCTGTCAGCTAGTTGACGGTATCGAGGCCCGGCTGGTGGGAAACTTGTTCCCAACCTGTACATACTTAGGCTAGTGGTGACATGTTACTGACACCCACTATTTTGTGTTTTTCCTTGACCTTCGCCTCACGCAAGTTACATTCATCAACCGTGCAGCCACTCGTGGCTGCACACTTCTTCGAAACTAAACCATACCATCGGTAGCGCATCCCGCTGCAACCGGGTGCGGGCTTTTGTTGCCCGCGTCCCAGCCTTGCGCCCCGTTGGTGGTGACAATCCTGGCGGCCCATTGGCCGCCTTGTTGTCGCCCAGAAAGGCACAATATGCGCAAGAAAACCGGCAAGGCCGCGGCGGTGCAGACCCGCCAGAACACACGCAGCATCAAGGCCCGTCGCGACGACGCCGAAAAGGCTGAGACTATGGCAAGCACCAGTAAGGTATGCCCCACCGGCGTAAGCATCCCGCGCCGCTTCACCCGCGCCGGTGAAGATGTGCTCGGCAGCGTCAAGTACGCGCGCCGCGGCACCAAGATCACCAACCCGGACGGCAGCATCGTGTTCCAGATGGACGGGGCCGAAATCCCCACCGACTGGAGCCAGCTCGCCACCGACATCATGATCAGCAAGTACTTCCGCAAGGCGCAAGTGCCCCAGTTCAAGGAAGGCGCTGACCCGCTGAAGTCGGAGCCCCTGCGCGACGAAGACGGCAAGATCATCCTGGGCCCTGAGCGCAGCGCACGCCAGGTCGTCAACCGCCTCGCCGGCTGCTGGCGCCACTGGGGCGAAAAGTACGGCTACTTCCGCAGCGCCGAAGACGCCCAGGCCTACTACGACGAAATGGCGTACATGCTGATTCACCAGTACGCCGCGCCCAACAGCCCGCAGTGGTTCAACACCGGCCTCGCGTGGGCCTACGACCTGACCGGCCCCAGCCAGGGCCACTACTACATCGACCCTGACACACACGTCATGGTCAAGAGCACTGACGCCTACACCCACCCGCAGCCCCACGCCTGCTTCATTCAGGCGGTGCGCGATGACCTGGTGGGCGACGGCGGCATCATGGACCTGTGGACCCGCGAAGCCCGCCTGTTCAAGTACGGCTCGGGCACCGGTACCAACTTCAGCCAGCTTCGCGGCGAAGGTGAGCCGCTTTCGGGCGGTGGCCAGAGCAGCGGCCTGATGTCCTTCCTCAAAGTCGGCGACCGCGCCGCCGGTGCCATCAAGTCGGGCGGCACCACGCGCCGCGCCGCCAAGATGGTCTGCCTCGACCTCGACCACCCCGACATCGAAAACTTCATCAACTGGAAGATGAACGAAGAGGCCAAGGCCAAAATCCTCATCGACGCAGGCCTGCCCGCCGACTTCAACGGTGAGGCCTACACCACCGTCAGCGGCCAGAACTCAAACAATTCGGTTCGCGTGCCCAGCGACTTCATCGACGCCGTCCGCAACGACGGCGACTGGCACCTGCGCTGGCGCACCAACCGCAATCACATCAGCAAGACCGTCAAGGCGCGCGGCCTGTGGGACCAGATCGCCAATGCCGCTTGGGCCTGCGCTGACCCCGGCGTGCAGTACGACACCATTATCAATGACTGGCACACCTGCCCGCAGGACGGCCGCATCAACGCAAGCAACCCGTGCAGCGAGTACATGTTCCTCGACGACACGGCCTGCAACCTCGCTTCACTGAACCTGATTAAGTTCTTCGACAAGGACAAAGCCGAGTACGACATCGACGCGATCAAGCACGCCACCCGGCTGTGGACGATCACGCTTGAGATCAGCGTGCTGATGGCGCAGTTCCCGTCCGAAGAAATCGCGCAGAAGTCGTTTGAATACCGCACTCTCGGCCTGGGCTACGCCAACTTGGGTACCTGCCTGATGCTGGCGGGCATTCCCTACGACAGCAACGAGGCCATCGCGGTCTGCGGCGCAGTCTCAGCCGTGATGACCGGCGAAAGCTACGCCGCCAGCGCCGAGATGGCTGCCGGCCACGGGCCCTTTGCCCGCTACAACGAAAACTCGCGCGACATGCTGCGGGTGATGCGCAACCACCGCCGCGCGGCCTACAACGCCCCGGCCGCTGAGTACGAGTCGCTGCGCGTGAAGCCCGTGGGCATCAACCCTGAGTATTGCCCGGACTACCTGCTCAAGGCCTCACGCGAGGCGTGGGACCGCGCCGTTGAACTGGGCAAGAAGCACGGCTACCGCAACGCGCAAACGACCGTAATCGCGCCCACGGGCACGATCGGCCTGCTGATGGATTGCGATACGACGGGCATCGAGCCCGACTTCGCGCTGGTGAAGTTCAAGAAGCTGGCCGGCGGCGGCTACTTCAAGATCATCAACCAGAGTGTTGAGCCGGCGCTCAAGAACCTCGGCTACAGCGACCGCCAGCGCAAGGCGATCATTGATTACGTCGTAGGCACTCTCACGCTCAAGGGTGCCCCCGTGATCAACGACGAAAGCCTGCGCGCCAAGGGCCTGACCGACGCTGACCTCAGCCGTGTTGAGCTGGCTTTGCAGGGCGCTCTGGAGCTTGCCTCGGCGATCAACCACTGGACGCTCGGTGATGACGCCATGGCCCGCCTTGGCTTCAAGAAAGAGCAGTACGCCGCCAAGGACTTCAGCCTGCTGAAGGCACTGGGATTCACCGAACAGGACATCGACGAAGCCGGCGACCACATCTGTGGCCGTCAGACCGTCGAAGGCGCCCCGTACCTGAAGGCTGAGCACCTGCCGGTGTTCGACTGCGCCAACCGCTGCGGCAAGCACAGCCACCGCTTTATCCATCACATGGGTCACGTGAAGATGATGGCGGCCGCACAGCCCTTCATTTCGGGTGCGATCAGCAAGACGATCAACATGCCGAATGAAGTCGAGATCAAGGACATCCAGGACGCATACCTGCAGGCCCACGACCTGGGCCTGAAGGCAGTCGCCATCTACCGCGACGGCAGCAAGCACAGCCAGGTGCTGAGCACCAGCAAGAAGAAGGACAAGAAGGAAGAGAAGAAGGACGACAAGCAGGACGACAAGCAAAGCGAAAAACAAGAGCCCGAAGCGCAAGCGAAGGTGGCCGTTACGGCCGTGGCGGAAGCTCCCGCCAAGCCCGTGGCCAACACCACGCCGATTGTGCCGCTGGGCCCGACCGGTAAGCCGCTGCACCGCCGCCCGTTGCCGAAGGTTCGCCGCGGCATCACCTATGAACTCAAGATCGGCGGGCAAAAGATGTACCTGCGCACCGGCGAGTACGACAACGGTGAGCTGGGCGAGATCTTCCTGGACATGAGCAAGGAAGGCGCGACCCTGCGCAGCATCCTGAACTGCGTGGCGATTGCGGTCAGCAAAGGCCTGCAGTACGGCGTGCCGCTGAAAGAGTTCGTCGATACCTTCACCTTCACGCGCTTTGAACCGCACGGGATTGTGCAGGGCCACCCGTACATCAAGCAGGCCACCAGCGTCGTGGACTTGGTGTTCCGCGCGCTGGGCGAACGCTACCTCGGCCGCACGGACTTCCTGCACATCCAGCCCGACCAAGTGGAAGGCCCGGCGCTGCTGAGCCAGCAAGGACCGCAAGCTGACCTGGGAGAGGCTGGCGCACAGGAGCCGTCAGCCAAAGTTGCCGAATCGCCAACCCAGGTGAGTTCGTCACCCAGCACACCCCGCGCAAAGCCGCACAACGCGCTGGATGAACTGATGGAGAACCTGATGGGCGACGCGCCCATCTGCGACGTGTGCGGCCACATCACCGTCCGCAACGGCGCCTGTTACAAGTGTTTGAACTGCGGCAACAGCATGGGCTGCAGCTAGCGATTGCATCCCGGCCGCGCGACCGGGACGGGTGTCCGGAAAGGCAACCCGGCAACATGTACCGCGACTCGCGCCAGAACCGCCGGCCCAGCCGGCGGTTTTGCGTTAAGCGCCGCAGCCGTCCCGCTTCCGTCGGCGCAGCAGCGCGAACGCAAGCAACGCCCAGGGCCATGCCTCGGCTGCGGCCGCGCATCCCCCACCTCCGCCATCTCCGCCGCCGCCCCCACCGCCTCCGTTGCCCGGGCCGTTGATGCTGACGGTCAGTGTGGCCGCATTGCTGGGCACGTCGCCGGCGGCGTTGCTGACGACGCAACGGAACTGGTCGCCGTCCTCAGCCAGCGTGGTGGCCGGCGTGGTGTAGCTGTCGGCGTTGGCGCCGGGGATGTCCACGTTGTTGCGCTGCCACTGGTAGCCCGTGGCGCCCGTGGCCGTGACCGTGAACGTCGCGGTGTTGCCCTCGGCCACGTGGATGTTGTCGGGCTGGTTGTTGATCGTGGGCAGAACGCCGGTCACGTTCACGCTCGTGAACTCGCCCTGGCTCAGGTTGAAGTAGCTCCCGCTGCCTTGCTCCAGGCGATAGGCGCGCACCATGTACTCGACGCTGCCCAGCGGGGCGGCGCTGTCGGTGAAGCTGGTGCCGGTGACGTGGTTTGTGGTCAGGCGCGTCCACACGCCTGCGTCGCGGCGATACACGTGATAGCCCAGCACAGTGTCGGTGCTGGCTGTCCAGGCCAGGTCCACGGCCGCACCATTCTGCACGCCACTGAAGCTGGTCGCCGGCGCGATCATGTGCAGGCGCAAAGTCGGGTCGCCCATCAGTGCCACATGCACTCCGAAGTTGCTGCTGGTGTTCAGCGACGGGTGATTCTGCGTGTAGTACAGGCAGTGCCCGATGCTTTCCCCCTGCGCCATGCCATGAAAGTACCAGTGAGGCCGCCCGCTCCAGCAGCAGGTCAACGCGCCCGCGCACAAGGGTGCTCGCAGGAAGTTGTTGTTGATGTCCCAATCGCCGAAGTAGCTGCCGAACAGGCTGGTGAATGGAACTTGCAGCGTATTGGCCGCGATGTTGCCGGTGTTGCCGATGCCGCCGGCACTGGTGTAGCTGCCGCCGCCGCAGCCGTAGGCCCACATGTAGCTGTTGGCGCTGGTGCTGCTGATGAAGTCCACGGCGCTTACATTGGCCGGGCCGAACATCGGCGCAAAGCCGCGCCACGCGCTGGACGCGAAGGCCTCGGTGTACGTGGCGGCCGAGAAATTGTCGTCCACGAGCGCGCGCATCTGCGGGGCCCAGACTTTCGTGCGGAAGTCGTGGTTGCGATCAAGGTACGCCTTCAGCCGCTGCTGCTCGGTGTTGGTGAAGGTGGTCATGTTGGAAAGGTCCACGCGGCCGACCATCAGCTCAACGCCGGTGTTGAAGGTGCTTTGGTCGAACTTGCCGTCGCCGGGGATGTTGTCGTTCTCGGCCCGCGAGGCCACAGTGTTGTTGACACTGGTGTCAGTCCAGGTGCCGTTGACGTCGCCGTAGTAGATGTCGGCAGCCCAGGCCCCCTGGTGATCGGGGTGCGCATCCGGGTTGAAGTTGCCGCTGTAGGGCACGGTCAGGTCGCCGATCAGCAGCACCGCTTTGGTGGTGGCGGGTGCGGCGTTGTAGGCTGCCACGATCAGCGCCTTGATCTGCGCGACGGTGGATGAGTTCGCGATGTCGTGGCGCACGACGGTCCAGCCGTCGCCCTCGAGGTCGCGTTCCAGCCGCGCGAACTCGGCACCCAGCGCCGTGGTGTGCGCGTCGTCGATCACCAGCACAATGCGGCCGCGGTCGTGCACGGCCGGCCTCTCGATGCCGACGGTGATGAAGCCCCAGCTGGTGTAGGCGCCGCCGGTGCGGGCCACGCCGTATTCGTAGGTGCTGCCGACGCTGACGGCGCTGTCGCTCCATGTCAGCGCGGTGGTGGTGGCAATCGCGCCGCCCCAAGTGGTGGCACCCCAGTTGCGCTTGTAGATCGAATAGCTGGTGCCGCTGCCTGCGACGGTCCAGTCCAGCGTCACCTGCGCGGGCGCGGTCTGCACGTTGGCCGTGATTTCAACGGCATAGTCCCGGGAAGTCTGCCCATGCAACGTACACGCAAGCGCCGAAAGCGCCGCGGCCAGCAGGATCGCACGCATGATTGCCTCGCACCGAATTGGGGTGCGAAAAGCTTAGGACAACGGATGGTGGTGGTCAAACAAACCCGGCGCGCGGAATCTCAAACCCGGGCACCCATCAACTCCAGGTGGCGCTCGCGTACCAGATTCAGGAACTTGTCGTAGGCACCGCTGGCGTAATCGGGGAAGGTCCAGGGCATCGGCTGCCATGTGCCGTTGCGCCACGTCAGCGTGACTTCGGCAAAGATGCCGCCGCCGATCGGCACGCGGTGCGAAAGCCCCTTCACCGTAGCCAGCACCAGCGAAGGCCCGCGGATGTAGCCCGGGTCAAGGTTGATCGGCCGGTATTCGCCAAAGCGCTGTGCGGCTTGCTCTTCGATCTTGTTGGTCTCAAGCTTCCAGTGGCTGAGCAGCGTAGGGTCGGAAAGGCGCTCAAAACTGTAGAAGCGGCGCTTCAGGCCCTCGCCCATTTCGGCGTCGTAGTAGTCGGTTTGGGTGAAGGGCATGACTTCTGAGTAAAGGTCCACATCGCCCAACAGCATCTCAACCCAAAGCATGGCGTCGTCCACGACGGCCTCATCGCGGTAAAGCACGCCCAGAACAGGCGTAACGGGTTGAACCGGACCGACTTTGCCCATAGGACGGATTCTATCACATGGAAAAGAAGCAGGCGCACCCAACCCGCAAACCCAGCCGCAACGCAACCGCAAGCCACACCGCCCCTTGACGCACCAGCACCACACGGGTACAGATAGCGCCCCACTGCGGGGTGGAGCAGATGGCAGCTCGCAAGGCTCATAACCTTGAGGTCGCTGGTTCGAGTCCAGCCCCCGCTACCAAAGTACAGCGCCCGGCCGAATTCGGCCGGGCGCTTTCTTTATTGTTGGCGAGGCTTTCGGGCGCGTGTGGCAAGTGCAGCGCAGATTGCGAGCGGGAGCCAGCTTCCAGTCTGCGTCGACATGCTGCAGCCTCCATCTTCGCCTCCGCCTCCTCCTCCGCCGAAGACGTTGTCAGCAACCCATTCGCTCCCACCTCGCCAACAGTTGCCAAAGAACTCCCCAACGGGGCCCAATCCATCAGGGTCAAACCCGCCGGCCGGGTTGTTCAGACAGTACCCGTTCAGGTTCCACCATGGGGATGCGATGGGGTCCGGGCCTGTGAAGCGCATCAGTGCTGGGTCGTAGTGTCTCCACAGGGTGTAGTACTGGCCTGTGAAGTTCTTGCCGCTCTGGCGGCCAGTGGCTGCGAAGCTTCCGATCTGCGTCAGAAGCTCGCGCGCGCCGGCCAGTGGGCTTTCGTAGCGGTAGCCTGCAAACAGGTGCCGCGTCGAGTTCGCCGACACGTACACGCGGGCCGTCTCAAAGTCGGCACTGGTGCCGCCGCCCGGGCCGAACGTGACGCTGCCGGGTGGAGCATGGATGCGCCAGCGGTTGCCCTCAACGGCCAGCGAGGCCAGGTCAACACCCACGGTTACGGTGCAGTTGCTCGCATCCACCGCCGTGATCGGAGCGAACACCTGCTTGTTGATGTCCGGCTGCAGGACCCACCCAACAAGGTTGGGCGTCAGCGCGACCCTGGTGCGCTCGGTGCTAGTACCTGTGGGGGTACCCGGCCTCAGGTCAAAGGTGGAGCTGACCACCCCGGTTGTGGTGGAAGACACGGCCGGGCTGGCAGCCCACTCCCCCGCCCGGGCCATGTGCCGCCGCAGACGGAGAGAGATCAACCAACACATTCAAACGGCAACACAACACGCGAGTGCCTGGCACACTCAATCTGCTCCGCCAAGCGTCTCTTGCTTCACACACCGCCACTGACTGAAACGGACGCCTCCCGTCCTAACAAAGCGCGAAGGTTAGATGCAAACGCCTCTGGCCAGGTTGACTCGGACCCAAGTCGGACTATCACCATCTCCACACCGCCGAAGAATTGCGTCTTGCGATCTCGAATGCGAAGCCGCATCTCTCTCGCCCGCAACTCCACAGCCTCGATGGCGTCATAGGCGGACTGGATCTGGTCATCAATCTCCAAGTGATGCCTACTTAGCTCCTCTTTGTCGTCTGCATCTTGAACTGCATCTCCTCGCGACAAAATCAGATTATGTGTTGCTCCATCGTCAGAGCGCCCAGAGATGCCAAGAGCAACGTAACCGTCCCCTTGGTCAACGCCAATCTCCTGTACGACAATTTCAACTGTTTGCACGAAGCTCTCCAAGTTTAGTAATTACTAGCCCTTTCCTTTCTTACCAGCTTGCCATTTTCGTGTAACACCATTCTCCCTCCATCGGTAGATGATCTTCGCCCCAGTTTCCGCTGCGCGCCTGTTCATCTTTCCTCTGCAACTAAAGCAAGGTGGCCGCTGACCCGTGATGGTCATTGTATCACCTCGAGCAAGTGGCACGCTCCCTACTGCTCGCGCTTCCGTGTGAGTCGCGAGGGTGTTCCTTGGGAAACCTAACGCTGCTTCGTCGGGGGTCATGCTGCCACTTACAAATCGCTGGTGGAACACCTTTTGGCCACCTGCATCTCTGACCATCACATTTGCATTGTGATGGGAAGAATCAACCCCCTTGGGTCCACCACGCTGCACAGGTGTTATCCGCGAGGTATTGTGTACCAAGATGCCGCTAGTTCCGACAGCGTATGTGTGAAGATGTGCTACGGTCAGGTTGTAGACCGTGATTCTCTCATTGCGGCTGCTGACGTGAGAAACTAAGGCAACTCCCCGTGCGTACGTCCACAGACGGTCGCCGGTCTGAAGGTCACGAGCTTCGACCCATCGGCCGACGGCTGTGATGCACACGGCGGGGTCGAACCTGCAACCCGTTTCAAGCGCGTCCTTCGCAATGGCGCGGCCTTCCAGATCAACGTCACTGATCACCCAGAAAGGGTGATTGCCCGTCGCCTCGACTTGTTCGCTGCCAACTGTGACGGTGACAATGTCGCCATCGTAATCGTATCGGTGGGTCTTAGTCACCGGCTGCCACGACCACGTCATTGTTTCCGGATCGCAAGCCAGCACTTCATCGCCCACGCAAAGGGTCTCGATAGCCACCAGGCCACTTGCGACCGCAATTTGCGTACCTTCCAGGAAACAACCCCCGCCCCTTGTGGGCGTTGGGTTGGGCCTCGGTGTAGGTGCCTTTCCGCCCCCGACCCTACCGCCAGCCACTTTGGCACCAGCGAGTTGGGCGATTGCGCCTAGGCTGGTTGTCGTGCCCCGACGCCAGCGCTCTGTGCTCGACAAGTCTTCCTGAGTTACGCTGTCGTAGCCAGCCATTGCTTCGAACAGCCCGGTCGTACCCAGCATGTCCATGCCGTTGAATGCCAGTGTGCGACCAACCTTGCTGAAGAAGCCAAAGCCAGCCTCATCCATCCCATTCCAGCGGTCTATTGCGCGGCTGACTTGTCCAACGCGGTTCTTCAACAGTAGTGGAGCATTGTCGAAGTCCCACGTTGCCAGTGCGTACACACTGTCCGCACCTGCAGCGACGATGTTGAACTGCATGGCAAAGTCGACCATGCCGCCAGCGAAGTCGCCCACACCTAGCGCGATGCCTGCACCTGGTCCTTCGCCGCCGAAGACGTTGTCAGCAACCCATTCGCTCCCACCTCGCCAACAGTTGCCAAAGAACTCCCCAACGGGGCCCAATCCATCAGGGTCAAACCCGCCGGCCGGGTTGTTCAGACAGTACCCGTTCAGGTTCCACCATGGGGATGCGATGGGGTCCGGGCCTGTGAAGCGCATCAGTGCTGGGTCGTAGTGTCTCCACAGGGTGTAGTACTGGCCTGTGAAGTTCTTGCCGCTCTGGCGGCCGGAGGCTGCGAAGCTTCCGATCGGTGTCAGGTACTCGCGCGCCCGCGGCCGAGTATGCCAGCGGCCAGTTTCGCAATTCCGTTGCTGCCGGCCTCTGGGGGTCGCTGGCGAGTTAACTTCCGCGGGACCAGCAACCGGAGATTCTACGCAGGGTCGCGATCTCCCTGCTGCGCCTCGGCAAGGGCACGGAGGCCGAGGGCGCATACGGGCAGGCGCTCGCACTCGCGCACCGCCACGGCAACCTGGTGAATGAGGCCGAGGAGCTGGCCATCTACCGCCTGGTGCATAACCCAGGGCTTGAGGGTGCAAGCCTATGCCACCTTGCGCTGCTGGAGCGCGATCGGGAGCGCGTGGCCCGGGTCCTTGGCTCAGCAAATGCGGGGGAGTTGCTCGCCACTCAGCATGGGCAGGTTGCGACGGGTGCCGAGGCGCGTCCGCAGGGTGACCTGCCCAGCGCGCCCAGCCGCAACTCGGCCAGCAATGATCGCGCTGCCTGACTCAGGTACCGACCTCAGTGCCGCGAGCGCCCGCTCAGCTTCGGCACCGGGCACAATCGCGACGAAGCGCCCCTCGTTCGCGACATACAGCGGATCCAGCCCGAGCATTTCACAGGCGCCGCGCACGGCGGACGGCACCAACACCGCGTCCTCATCCAGCTCGAACTCAAGGCCTGAAACTTGCGCGAGTTCGACAAGCGCCGTCGCCAGGCCGCCCCGCGTCAGGTCTCGCAGGCAGTGCACATTCACGCTTGCAGCCAGCAGGGCGCGCACAGCGGGCCACAGGCACTGGCAGTCGCTTTCGATTGCGCCTTCAAAATTCAGGTTCTCGCGGGCACCCATAACCGCCACGCCGTGGCGGCCGATGTCGCCGCTAAGCAGCACCACATCGCCGTCACTTATCGCGCGCGGGTGAATGTCAAGCTCATGTTCGCATAGGCCGACGCCGCTGGTCGTGATGAACACCCCGTCGCCGTGTCCGCGCTCGACAACTTTGGTGTCGCCTGTCGCAATGACAACACCGGCCCGTGCCGCCGCCCCGGCCATGGACGCGGCAACGCGGCGCAGCAGGTCAATCTCCGTTCCTTCCTCTATGATAAACGCGGCCGCGAGGCTCAGCGGGCGGGCCCCGCACATGGCCAAATCGTTGAGCGTGCCGTGCACCGCCATCGTGCCGATGTCGCCCCCGGGAAAGAACATCGGCCGCACGACGTAGCCGTCCGTAGTGGTGGCTACGCGTCCGGCGGGCACGACGGCGACGGCGCCATCATGGTCGGTGCTGCTGAGAAATGCCGCGGCAAACACGTCGCGCACCAGGTCATGCATCAGTCGCCCGCCGCCGCCGTGCCCCATGGTGACGCGGCCTGCAATCAGCGGCACGGGGCATGCGGGCTGAAACTCTTGCGTGTCGCTCATACCCGGTACCTGTAGTAGGCGGCGCAGGCGCCCTCGCTGCTGACCATGGTGGCGCCCAGTGGCGTTTCCGGCGTGCAGCGGCTGCCGAACGCCGGGCATTCGCCGGGCTTCTTGAGGCCCTGCATGATCAGGCCGCTGATGCACTCGCCCTCATCTTGTCTTGACTCGTCAATAGGGCCGAAGCGCACAAGGGCGTCAAACGCCCGGTACTCGTCACTGAGCGCGAAGCCACTGGCGGCAATCTCGCCGATGCCGCGCCAGTTGCGGCCGCGCACCGTAAACACCCGCCTGATCAGCGCCAGGGCCGGGGCATTTCCTTCACTGCGCACGGCGCGTGTGTACTGGTTTTCAACTTCGTGACGGCCGGCTTCAAGCTGCCTCACGCACATCAGCACACCCTGCATGATGTCCAACGGCTCGAAGCCCGTGGCCACGATCGGGACTTTGTGCTTCGCCGCCAGCGGTTCATACTCACGCGTGCCCACAATGGTGCAGACGTGGCCGGCCGCCAGGAAGCCCTGCACGCGGCTCTCGGGTGATTGCAGAATCGCTTCGATCGCCGGCGGCACCAGCACGTGCGACACCAGCAGGCTGAAGTTCGCAAGGCCGCGCTGCTTTGCCTGTTGGACGCTCATGGCGTTGGCGGGCGCGGTGGTCTCGAAACCGACGGCAAAGAGCACGACTTCGCGCCCCGGGTTGGCGGCCGCGATTTCAACGGCATCCAATGGCGAGTACACGATGCGCACGTCGCCGCCAGCAGCCTTGACCTGAAACATGTCCGTCCGCGACCCCGGCACACGCAGCATGTCGCCGAACGTGCAGAAGATGACTTCAGGCCGCGCGGCGATCTCGTGCGCCTTGTCGAGGATCGCGGCGTCGGTAACGCAGACCGGGCACCCGGGACCGTGAATCAGCGTGACTTCCGGCGGCAGCAACTCATCCAGCCCATGCTTAACGATCGCGTGGGCTTGGCCGCCGCAGACTTCCATGATGGTCCAGGGGCGTGTGACAGCGGCGCGGATCTCTCGTGCGCAGGCCCGCACGGCCGCCGGGTCACGGAACTCGTCAACGTATTTCATGCCTTGCCTTCCAGTGCATCAATCGTGCGCCGTGCTTCATCGTCGCTGATGCGCGAGATCGCGAACCCCACATGGGCCAGCACATAGTCGCCGACCTGCGCCTCGGGCACGAACACCAGGTTAATGCTCTTGACCACGCCGCCGAAGTTCACCCGGCCGGTGCGGGTTTCGGGTGTTGCGTCCGTGATCGCTTCAACTCTGCCGGGCACAGCAAGGCACATCGCACTCTCCTGAGATTGCCGCAAGCTGGCCGAGCGCAATCCCGCCGTCGTTGGGCGGCACGCGGCGCGGAATCACCGGCGTGAAGCCCGCTTCGCGTAGCTGGCGTATCGCGCGTTCAGTCAGATAGCGATTCTGGAAGCATCCGCCCGTCAGCGCCACTGTCGGTTCACCGACTTCGCGCGCCACAGCGACGATTCCGTCAACCAGCGCGTTGTGAAACTTCGCGGCCGCAACAGAGGCAGACTTCTCAACGCCTGCGGCTTCAAGCATCGGGCGCCAGTCCAGCACGCCACCGGCCAAAGGCAGATCATAGGCCGTGTTCACCGTTGGATCGACTGCGGCCTCAAGCAGCATGGCCGCCTGGCCCTCGAAAGTCTGCGCACCGCACAGGCCCAGCAGCGCGGCCACGCCATCGAACAGTCGGCCGGCGCTCGTGGACAGCGGCGCGTTGGGGCCTGCCTCACCGCGCAGGCCAGCCAGCGCACGGCGGGCGTCGCGCGACGCGGCATCGCCGCCGGGCAGGTGAAACGGCCGCAGGTGTGCCACGCGCCGCCAGCTTGTGCCGCGCATCTGCAGGAATTCGCCGCCCCAGATCATGCCGTCGGGGCCGAGGCCGGTGCCGTCCCAGACAACCGCCAGCGCGCGCTCAAGCCCATGTTCGGCCATGCAGGCCAGCGCGTGGGCGACGTGGTGCTGCACGGGCGTTACCGGCAGGCCGGTTTCGTGCGCGAAGTGGGTCGACGCGTAGTCAGGGTGCAGGTCGCAGCCGACGCGTGCGGGCGCAACGGCGAAGAACTGTTGCAGGTCGCGTGTCGTCGCGCGCATGGCGTCAATCGCGAGAGTGTTTTCAAGGTCGCCGACGTGCTGACCAAGAATCGCGCGGCCGCCGGTGCGAACGGCCGGCGCGTTCTTCATGTGCGCGCCGGTAGCGACGGCGTCGGGGCCGGCTATCGGCAGCGTCAGTGGCGCGTACCCGCGGGCCAGGCGCAACACCTGCGGCGCGCCATCGATGATGCGCGCGACGGAATCATCGACGGCCCGGCGGATCGGCCGGTCGTGCATCACGAACAAGTCGGCAACTAATCCAAGGCGCGCAACAGCTTCTGCGTTGTCGGTGCAGACCGGCTCATCGGTCAGGTTGCCACTGGTGCAGACGACGGGGAAGTCAACGGCCCGCAGCAGCAAGTGGTGTAGCGGCGTAGTCGGCAGCATCAGGCCGATCTCGCGCAGTCCGGGTGCAATGATGTCGGGCAAAGCCCCCTCGCGCGCCGCCAACAGCACAATCGGCGCGGCCGGTGATTGCAGCACTTCGGCTTCGGCGTCGCTGACGATGGCCAACGCGCGCGCGGCCGCAATGTCGTGAGTCATCAACGCCAGCGGCTTGTGCGGCCGGTGCTTGCGTTCACGCAATCGCGCAACGGCCGCCGCGTTGGTCGCATCCACCAGCAGTTGAAAGCCGCCAAGGCCCTTCAGCGCGACGATCTGCCCACTACGCAGCGCGGCGGCCGCGAGGGTCACAGCGTCGCCATCAAGCCCTGTGCCCGCCGCGTCGCACAGACTGAGGCGCGGGCCGCAGACGGGGCAGGCCGTAGGCTGGGCGTGGTAGCGGCGGTCGGCGGGGTTTTGGTACTCCGCCCGGCAGGCGTCGCACATGGCGAACGCGGCCATGGTGGTGTTGGTGCGGTCATAGGGCACGCGCTCAATGATGCTGTAGCGAGGGCCGCAGCGCGTGCAGTTGGTGAAGGGGTAGGCGTGATAACGACTTGACGTGTCAAGTACTTCGCGCAGGCAGTCGGCGCAGGTTGCCATGTCCGGCACAACGGCAGGTTTCGCGCCGTCGGTGCTGTCGATGATGCGGAACTCGGTGTCGCCAGCGACGGGAACTTCGTGGCAGTCTATCTCATCCACACGCGCGGCGGGCGGGGCTTCCCGACGCAATAAGTCCGGCACTTCATGGGCGCGCGGGCCTTCAACTTCGATGATCACCGCCCCGCCATCGTTGCATACGTGTCCCGCAAGGCCGAAGTCGCGCGCCAGCCGCCAGACGAAGGGCCGAAAGCCCACACCCTGCACGGCGCCGCGAACGGTAATGCGCAGGCGCGGGCCGCTCATGCCACCTCGACACTTTCCAGCATGACGTCGGCGGCCGTCGGCGACTGGATGTCCGTTTCAACGGAGGCGTGAATCGTCGCGCCCTCGGCGATCGTCCCGGCGGCCGCCTGGTCAAAATGCTCTTTAAAATGCGCGGCGTCCATGTGCGAGAGGACACCCAGCCGCACAGTCAACGCGACCACACGCGACGCCCCCTGCTGCTCCGCGACACCCAGAATCTTGCGCATCAAGTCGCGCATCAATGAGGCTTCGTGCATGCGCACTCCTCTCGGATTTGCCCAATCACATCGTCAAGCGCCGCCGCGACAGCCGGGCTGAGGCCGTTGCCCAGCGTGAAGTCCGCGGCCTCGACGCCGAAGATGATCAGACTCGGCGGCAGCTTTCCCAACGCGCGTGCGAGTTCAATGGCTTCGGCGAGGTTGACGGTGTGCGTGGATGCAAAGCTGTCAAGCTGCGCCTTGACGACACCACTTGACGCGTCAAGACGCAGAATATACCCCGGCGCTGCGCCGGATCTCATGGCGTCCACCATCAAGACACGCCCGGTGCCTTCGAACAGATCCAGCACTGTCAACACGTCGCCGCGCGCCGTCGCCAGCCGCACACCGGGTAGCGCTGCGGCTTGAAGGCGGTCGATGACAATCAGCCCCAGCGCATCGTCGGCGCGATCACGGTTGCCGATGCCGATAACGAGAGTGCTCACCGGCGGTCCACCGTCAGCTTGAGGAAGTGTGTGCTGCATGAGATGCACGGATCGTAGTTGCGCACGGCCTGCTCGCACTGCCATTGCAAATCGGCGTCGGGCAGCGACACGCGCGGGACGATGAAGTGCCGCAGGTCGTTCTCGATGGTCGCCTGGTTCTGCGATGTCGGCGGGATGATCTGGGCGAACTCAATCACCCCGTTTGAATCCAGCGTATACGTGTGGTGCAGCATCCCGCGGGGTGCCTCTGTTGACGCGAGGCCGGTTCCGGCGCGGGCCGGCACGTCGACGTACGGCCGCTCCGGGCGCTCCGTGCTTTCGATGATGCGAATGGCTTCATCGACCGCGTAGACGACTTCGACGGCGCGCACAAGGATGCTCTTGAACTGGTTGTTGCAGCTTGTGCCAAGCCCGGCGCTTGCGGCCGCCTGTTTGGCCAGCGGCGACAGCTTGTCGTAGTTGAGCGAATAGCGCGCGAGCGGGCCTACCATGTAATTGCCGCGCGCCTTGAGCCTGCAGTGCAGCGCCGTTGAGTGCTCAACGTGCTCTTCGGCGAAGTGGTCGTGGTATTCCTGTGCCGTGATGTCGAGGCCGCGGTTGCTGATGATGCGGCCTTCATTGAACGGGTATTCATCGGGGTGGCTCAAGCAGACGAACTCATAGTCCTGCTCGAAGTCCGGGAAGTGGAAGCCCTTGACCCACTCAACGGTTGCGAGTGCGTCGTCGCGCGCGACCTTGAGCCTTTCGGCCAGCTCAGTGAACTCGCGCTTGCCCGGAATCTTGTAAAAGCCGCCCACGCGCACGTTGATCGGGTGAATCTCGCGGCCGCCGAGCAGCGCGACAATCTCGTTGCCCGTCTTCTTCAGGCGCAGGCCGCGCTGGATGATCTCGGGGTGTTCGGCCGCGAGCTCAACGACGCTGTGCTTTCCGAGAAAGTCCGGCGCGTGCAGCATGTAGATGTGCAGGACGTGGCTTTCGATCCACTCGCCGCAGTACAGCAGGCGGCGCAAAGCGCGCAACGGCCCCGTGACCTGCACCCCGCAGGCGTCTTCCATGGCGTGTACGGCACTCATCTGGTAGGCGACGGGGCAGATGCCGCAGATGCGGGCTGTAATGTCCGGCGATTCCATAAAACTGCGGCCGCGCAAAAATGCTTCAAAGAAGCGCGGCGGCTCAAAGATCTTCAGCTTCACGTCCTTGACGACGTTGCCTTCAATGGAAATGTCGAGGGCGCCCTCGCCTTCAACGCGGGCCATGTAGTCAACCTTGATGTTGCGGCCTTCAGCCATTGCGGTTGCCCTCACTGCGGAAGGGCTCGGTCCACGTGTTGAAGTTGTGGTACAGACGCTTGATGTCGCGGTCGGTTGCACCCAACTCAGCGCGTGCCCATGCCGCCAGCGACTCGGTGTTAGGCAACTCCTTGGGCCCATAGCAACCGAAGCAGCCACGATTGTAGCTGGGGCAGAGAGCACCGCAGCCGGCGTGCGTAACGGGGCCGAGGCAGGGCTCACCGCGCGCGACGGTCACGCATACGGTGCCGCGCTGCTTGCACTCAACGCAGACGCTGTGGGCGCGGATGTTCGGCCGGCGCTTGTTCAGGAACGCGTTGATGACTTCAAGCAACTGGTACTTGTTGATGGGGCAGCCGCGCAGCTCAAAGTCTACCTGGATGTGGTCCGAGATCGGCGTTGACCTGTCAAGGGTACTGATAAACGCCGGTGTCGCGTAAACCGCGCGGGTGAACTCCTCAACATCGGCGAAGTTGCGCAAGGCCTGAATCCCGCCCGCTGTGGCGCAGGCGCCGATGGTGATGACCGCGCCGCTTTGACGCCGGATCTCCTTGATGCGCTCGGCGTCGTGCGCCGTGGTGATGCTGCCCTCAACCAGCGACACGTCATAGGGGCCGGGCTGCAGGTTACTGCTGGCTTCAGCGAAGTACGCGATCTCGACGGCGCCAGCCACGGCCAGCAGCTCGTCCTCGCAATCCAGCAGGCTGAGCTGGCAGCCGTCGCAGGATGCGAACTTCCACACCGCCAACCTTGGCTTGCCCATCACAGCTCCTTGACCAGCATCAGGCGCTTCATGCGCGGCCACACAAACACCGCGCCGTCCAGACAGATGAACTCCGGCCCCAACTGGCAGTGCCCGCAGAACCCGATGGCACACTTCATGTTGCGCTCCATCGAGATGTATAGCTTGTCGGGCGCGACGCCCTTGTTCTCAAGCTCCTGGGCCGTGAAGCGCATCATGACATCAGGCCCGCAGATGAACGCCGTGGCCTCATCACTCTCAAACTTGCCGTAGCGGATTAACGTGGTCACCACGCCCACGCGGCCGTCCCACGCGGCATCGGCGTTATCCACGGTGACTTCAACCTGGATGCCCGCCTTGCGCCAGGCGTCGTACTCACCGGGAAACAGCAGCTCATCGGGCTTGCGCGCGCCGTACAGAAGCACGACGTCATCGTACTGGTCACGGTGATTCAGAATGTGGTACAGCACCGGCCTCAGAGGCGCCAAACCGATGCCGCCGGCGGCGACCACGATGTCGCAGCCGGTGTGCTGCTCAATGGGCCAATGGCTGCCGAAGGGCCCGCGCACGCCGACGACATCGCCGGGCTGCACCGCGCACAGAGCATGCGTAACCAGCCCGACGTCGCGGATCGTGTGTACGAGACGCGATACATCGGCCGGGTCGCCGCTGATCGAGATCGGCACTTCGCCGACGCCGAAAGCGTACAGCATGTTGAATTGGCCGGGTTTGAACGCCATGGCGGCCGCGCCTTCGCCGGGCTCAAGCACGAACGTGACGACGTCCGCCATCTCGCGAATCACCTCGCGGACGATCCAGGGTTCCGGCAGCAGCGGCTCTGCCGTGGTCATCTCAGCGGCCTTGCTTTCCATATACGTCAATCAGTTGCAGGCGCGTGTCAGCGAAGCGCTGCACCATCACGCGCGTGAAGCGCTTCATCAGGTCGTAGCCGAGCTTCGGGTCAGCGTCGCACTTGCCGCGCAGACACTTGCCGTCGAACTTGATGACGCTCGTATCCTCCACAGCGCGCGCGTCGAACTGTGATTTGTGCGGCGGAATCAACCACGACCAGCCCACCACTTCGCCAGCGTCAACGGTCTGAAACCTGAAGGCATCCCGCGCGGGCGCCGAAAGCTCAAGCGCCACGCGCCCGTGCCGCAGCAGAAAAAAGTGCTCGGCTTCGGCACCGTAAGTCATCAGATACTCACCTGCCCTGTACGCCGCCATCTGTGCGCAACCGGCGACCAACGTGAGGTACCCCGGCTCAAGACCCTCGAAGAACGGGTGCTCGGCAATGATTTCCTCAAGACCCTTCATGACATGTTCCTTCGGACTCGCGCATCTTGCGCGCCTCTTCAGTCAGGTCGATGCCCACCGGGCACCACGAGATACAGCGGCCGCAACCCACGCAACCGGAACTGCCGAACTGGTCAAACCAGGTGCTGAGCTTGTGCGTCATCCACTGGCGATAGCGCGAGGCCGTGGTCTTGCGCACCTCGCCACCGTGGATGTAGCTGAAATCAGGGTTGAAGCACGAATCCCAGCGCTGCCAGCGCTCAGCGTGTTCGCCGGTCAAATCGGTGGTGTCCTCAACGCTGCTGCAGAAGCAGGTCGGGCAGGCCATGGTGCAGTTGGCGCAACTGAGGCAGCGCTTGGCGATATCGTCCCACTGTTCGCTCTCAAAGTTCCGTTGCAGCAGCTCTTTGAGGCCTGCGGTCTCCAGCTTACGCGCCTGTTGGCTGGCGTTCTCGATGCCCGCCCTGGCCGCTTGCTCGTGCGCCGGGGTTGCTGCCGCGGTCTGCAACGCCGCCAGAACTTCGCGGCCGTGGTCACTGCCGACGCGGATCACGAAGCTGTGCTCCGGTGTCAGCACTTCGGTCAACGACAGATCGTAGCCGTCTTGAGCCTCGGGGCCGGTTTTCATCGAAACGCAAAAGCACGTGGAAGCCGCCTGCGTGCAGTTGACGGCGACGACGAAGGCCTGCTCGCGTGCGGCCGCATACTTGGGTTCGGTGAACTGTCCGCCGGTGAAGACGCGGTCCTGTATCTTGAGTGCCGCGATCTCACAGGCGCGCACGCCGATGAATGCGTATCGTGGGGGCTCGGCGGGCGTGTCGGTGCGATCGAACTTCTGACCGGCGCGTTTGAGCTGCCACAGCCGGCGCTCAGGCGGGAACAGGTACTTCTTCCATGAGTGCGGGCCGACGACGTAGCCGAAGTACGCGTCGTCGTCGCGCCGCTTGACGCGGTAATGACCGGGGGCCTGCTCGTCCGTCCAGCCGCGCGGCAGATCGGCACTGCTCTCGATGTGATCGTAAACGATGGCGTCGTCGCGCAGCGTCGGCCCAACACATTCGTAACCGCGCCCTTGCAACTCATGAAAGAGCTGATCGAGCCGGTCAGCCGCAAGAGTGAGGATCAACGCTTTCTCCATGGCCGCATTCTATGACCACCAGGAGCGCTCGCCATCACATCCGAGCCTCTTAACGAGATCACTACAGACAGACGCAGGCAAAGCAACCAAAGTGAATGCTGAGGCGAACACTGATCAGCACCCAGCACCCGAAGGCGCCGTGCCTCGGTCCAGCTCGCGGCAAGCATGAACTCCGCTGTCCATCGGGCCCCGCTACCAACTTGAATATCGCATCGAGGGCGCCCATCAAGGCGCCCTCGATGCGGATTTGGCCCCGATTCGTTTGGCCTGATTTCCGGTCAGGCTACCCCATCAGCAGTCTGGCAGAGTAGTGATAAAGCGGGATTCCGACCACGAGGTTGAACGGAAACGTGATTCCCAGTGCAAGTGTGATGTAGATTGCCGGACTCGCCTCTGGAACGGCAGTGCGCATCACCGCTGGCACCACGATGTAGGAAGCACTGGCGGCCAACACCGCGAGAAGAGTTGCCCCCCCCGGTGAAAGGCCGAGGATCCAGGCGCAGCCTAGTCCGGCAGCTGCTCCAATCAGGGGCATGTACAATCCGAAGGCGACAAGACCGAAGCTCAGTCGTTTTAGATCCGAAATGCGTCGCGCAACAACCAGGCCCATGTCAAGCAAGAAGAGGCACAGTACGCCTTTGAACAGGTCCACGAAAACCGGACTTAGGTCAACAAGGCCCTTGGGACCAGTGATCCAGCCTGCAAGGAAGCTGCCAAGCAGCAGCATCACGCTGCCGTGCAGCAGCACCTGCCGAACGACTGAATTGCTGGAAGACAAGTCAACAATGCCTGCAGGCGTTCGAGCGCCTATGCGTCGCCGTTTGGCAAGCAGAAGACCGGAAAGGATGGCCGGCGCCTCTTTCACGGCAAGTAAGGCAACGACGTATGGCTCGAAGTATTCTTCCAGCTGCCCCAGAATTGCAACCGCTGTGGCAAACGTTACGACACTGACAGAGCCGTAGTGCGCAGCAACGACGGCCGCATTCACGCGGTCTACCTTCGTTGTTAACCGCAGCAGCGCGTAGGCCAGGAACGGGATGCCTGCGCTCAGGGCCACCGCCAAGACAATCGCTGCCAAGATGGCGTTGCTTACTCCGGTATGGGCAAGTTCTACGCCGCCGCGAAATCCGATGGCCATCACCAGATACAGGGAGATTGTCTTTCCGAGAGAAGGCGGGATCGTAAGGCTGGATTTGAAGACACCTGCCAGCAGGCCAACCAGAAAGAACAAGATGACGGGCGAAAGCAGATTCTGCATCGCCGTGTGTATCAGCTCCATGCCTGGGGCACTCCTCGATTAGCGATGCTCTCCTTGAGTCGTTCGGCCACACACGCAGCCATGTCGCTCGCTGCCTCAAGGTTTGAGTTCTGGAACAGGATGTGGCCCATCTTGCGCCCGGGCCTTGGCACGCGCTTTCCGTACAGATGCAGCCGAGCGCCCGTGTTCTCCAGGATGCTGGACCACTGCGGTTCGCCGGCAACCCAAAGATCTCCCAGCAAATTGAGCATGACCGATGGCGAGTGCGGCGAAGGATCTCCGAGCGGCAGCCCACAGATCGCGCGTACATGCTGTTCGAATTGGGAGGTACGGCAGCCGCCCAGCGTGAAGTGGCCGCTGTTGTGGGTCCTCGGCGCGATCTCGTTGATCAGCAGCTGGCCTTTTCGGGTGAGGAACAGCTCAAGTGCCATTACGCCGACAATTTCCAGTGCCTGAGCAGTCCGGATGGCGAGTTCCGTGGCTAGACTGCAATGGGTCTGCGAGATCCGCGCCGGTACATGTGTTGTGTGTAGGATTCCGCGCTTATGATGGTTCTCGGCGACGGGATACACGCGACAGTTGCCTGTCTCATCCCTGGCCAACACAACGGAAACTTCCAGTTCGAAATCGACAAACTGTTCCAGGACCGCAGCCTGGCGGCCGATCGCGCGCCACGCTTGGCGTATCTCAGCTTGACTGTTGATGCGAACCTGGCCCTTGCCGTCGTAGCCCGCGAGGCGTGTCTTGAGAATGCAGGGATAGCCTATCCTGTGTGCGGCTTCCGCAAGCGTCAGTTCGCTGTCGCAGGGCTCGTGGCGGGGCTGCGGGAGGCCCTGGGCCGACAGAAACCGTCGTTGTGTCAGCCGATCCTGGATTCGCATCAACACAGACGAAGCAGGTCGAACCCTGACAAGCGGTTCCACGGCCTGAAGCACTGACGCCGGGACGTGTTCCGTGTCCGCTGTGATGACGTCGCTGCGCCTGGCCAGGTTCATGGCGCCCCCGAGATCACCCAGTTCAGAGACAATGAAGTCGTCGGCCACTGCGGCGGCAGGGCAATCTTTGTCTGGATCGACGGCGATGACGCGGTAACCCAGCCGGTGCGCGTCGAAAATCAGCATCTTTGCAAGCTGGCCGCCGCCGAAGATGCCGATGGTGCTGCCCGTAGGGAGCGGCTTCATAGGGAGTCTCCCAGTACGGACTCTGTCTGACTGCTGCGAAACGCGCGAAGGCGATCCGACAACGCCGGGTCGCGTAGTGCGAGAATCGCTACGGCCAGCAAAGCCGCATTTGCTGCACCGGCTTCACCAATGGCCAGGGTCCCCACGGGTACCCCCTTGGGCATCTGGACGATGGAGAGCAATGAGTCGATTCCGTTCAGGACCCTGGACTGGATGGGAACACCGAGCACTGGCAGGTGCGACTTTGATGCAGCCATGCCCGGCAGATGAGCGGCGCCCCCCGCACCAGCAATGATGACCTGGATTCCCCTCGATGCTGCGCCCGCTACATACTCGAACAGGAAATCGGGCGTCCGATGCGCAGAGACAACACGGCTTTCGTGGGGGACTTGAAACTCAGCAAGCACCGCCGACGCATGCTGCATGGTGGTCCAGTCGCTCTTGCTGCCCATGATGATCGCGACTTGCGCGTTACTGCTGGAATCATTCGTGTTCAATGCATCTCCCCCGGCGTCAGGCCTTCCGTTTTGGAGTCAAGGAACCAGCGGCCATCCACGAGGCCGGGAAAATCTTCCTGAAGCTGGCGCAACAGGTCGAGTCGAGACTCCGCGCAGCTGCTGGTCCCGAACACAGGAAAGAACGCCCCACGAATCGGGCTCACGGCACAGCACGACAAAGCTTCGGCAATTGCCCTCAACGGGTCCCGGCATCCCGCCACCGCCGGCACCTGATCCGACCTGACCACGTAGTCGAGCCAGTACAATGTCCAGCTTCCACTGACGGATACGGATTCACGTAGTCGCCACGAATGATCGCCAGCTCCCGGACACTGGCTGGAGCCGCGCGCGTGCTGCTGCGAACAAGGGACGCCCACATCGCACGAGACCAGTGCACTCCAGTACTGATCGACTCTGCCGCCCACCCATACCCCGAGGAGGGGTGCATGCTTGTCAGGCTCACGGAATCGCTTCCGAAGGAAGCGGAGGTATTCGTTGGCGCTCGCCAATGCCGCTGGCAGCTCTTCGGCGCTTGACACCACAAGGATCCCGGCCATCAAAGCCCTTTACATGCCATACAATGCGCGAAATATATGTCGCGTATTGTGAAGCGCAAGTGCATTCCGAATGGCCGTTGTTGCCCTCGGACCACTGGCGCGACAACAGTCCGGGCAATAGCCTGCGCACATTGGTCCGGGTTAGGTCCGGGCCACCGGCCTGTTTGGACTACTGCTCTTGGCGACGAGACAAGCAAGTGCGATGGCGGCCGCTAGGAGCCCGGGTCGCGATGACCGGCCTCCGGTTCCTGCCTGGACGTTCCTCACGAACCACGCGCATGTTCTTATCTGCATTGCCAGGGAGCCCGAAATGCGCATGCGCGATGTCGCCCGTCTCGTTGGAGTCACCGAGCGGGCCGTACAGCGAATCGTTGCAGAACTGGTCTCAGAGGGTTACTTGAAGCGTCGTCGCCTCGGACGCCGCAACAGCTATGTCGTCGTCAGGAATCGCCCCTTGCGCCATGAACTTGAGCGGCACCAGTACGTCGGAGCACTTATCGCGATTGTTTGCGACGACACGCCGCCAGCGCCCATGCGGCGCCCCATGCAGTGAGCAGGCCGGGTCACTGCCGCTTCGCGGCACGGGAAAGCCGGTCGCGCACCGCTGACCAGCTAGAGCCAGGCGGTGGGTTTTCGACGAGAATGAGTTGGCACCCGGACGCATCCGCATCCCGCAGACGCGCATAAAGAACGCGACCATACTCTTTCGGTGTTCCGGGCATGCGGACGGCACACTTCAGCCGGCAGTCAGTTGACAGTGCCTTCAAAGACAGAATCGCTACCGATGTCCCGGCCGCCTCGGCGGCCCGCGCCGTACTCTCGAGCTCGGCGGAATTCGCAAGTAGAAGAGGCGTCTTGGGAGCGTAATGCGATGGCAGGTTGCCCGGCACCCTTGGTGTGTTTGAGGCAGCGCCTGCATCCAGCGTGCGGCCCAAGGTCCTGGCAATGTCTTCGGCAGACACGGCACCGGGACGGAGGACACGGGGGCAATCTCCGCTCAGGTCCACGATAGTCGATTCAAGTCCGACCTCGCACGGACCCCCATCAATGATGCAATCGACATCTTCTCCCAGATCAGCCGCTACGTGAGCCGCACACGTGGGACTAACCCGGCCGAAGCGGTTGGCAGAGGGCGCGGCGATCGCAGTTCCGCTTGATTCAATCAGCTCCAGGGCGATCGGATGGCCCGGTACCCTGATCCCCACGGTCTCCTGTCCACCGGTTACCCAAAGCGGTGTAGCGGGGCCGCGCGGCAGGATGAGCGTGAGCGGGCCGGGCCAGAACACGCTCCCGAGGGCCGTCGCTTCCCCAGGGACGGCGCTTACCCAATTCGCCAGCCGGTCAATGGACTCTATATGCAAGATCAAGGGGTGGTTGTGCGGCCGCCCCTTGACGGAAAACACACGCGAAACTGCATCCCGATTCGTGGCGTCCGCACCAAGCCCGTAGACGGTTTCCGTTGGAAACGCAACCAAGCCGCCACCCGCCAGGGTTTTCCCGGCGAAAGCGATGTCTGCGTGCGATGTACCCAGCAACCGCAATTGGCCAATCCACCTTTCCATTCATGCGCGGTGACATCAGATCGCCGCTGGTCGTGACAGCTCTGCCAGCTGTCGAACGATCGAACGCAAGGCGACGGCATCAGCGGGAGCACGCTCGACGCCAGCACTCCTGTCGTGCGGCATAGTGACGACGGGTTGTCCCAGCCACTGCTCCAGGTCTGCCGCGTTGTCCATGTCGGTATTGGCGGCGCCGGTAACGTCGTTCAGGATAACTCCTGCCAGCTGAAGATTGCGGTGTCGAATGGCCTCCGCCGTGACCAACGCCTGATGAATGGCACCTAAACGATCTGGGCAGACCAACAGTACTGGATATCCAACTGCCACCGCCAAGTCCGCATTCAGCAAGCCTTCCGCGATTGGGGAGTAGAACCCTCCGGCGCCTTCAATGACCATCACGTCGAACTCGCCTCGCGAATGCGAGCAAGCGGCCACCAGCGCCTCAAGCGTGATCCTGCGCCCTTCCAAGCGGGCCGCGCGCTCCGGCGACAATGGCGCAGTGAGCCGGAACGGACACACGACTTCAAGGCGCTCCTGGCCCCCAGCAGCGCGCCGGAGCGCCTCTGCGTCACGGGGGTGCGGTCCGTGTGCACTGGGCTCGCAGCCTGACTCGACTGGTTTCCTTACAGCAACGCGGACTCCCTCGGCCGCAAGTCCCCGGACGAGCGCCGTGGCGACGAACGTCTTGCCGACGCCGGTATCGGTCCCTGTGATGAACAAGCCCGTAGGCATGCAACTTCCCCAACCCCGTGTTCCCGACCTTCACACTTGTTCGGCTGAAGCTTACTGGTCCACGGCATTTTCAACCTGCCATCCAACGACCTCACCCGCGCGAAGCGACACGCCAGGCCCGACCCCGAAATTCACGGTCTCCGGCACTCGCCACTCGCGCCGAACCAGCGTGATGGTGCCTGGGTTCCGAGGCAGTCCGTAAAACGCAGCGCCATGAATGCTGGCGAATCCTTCAAGGCGGTGCAGGGCGCCTTGGTCGGCGAATACTTCGGAGTAGAGCTCCAGCGCGACGTTGGCTGAATAAATCCCGGCACATCCGCAGTCGGCCTCCTTTGCGGTGCGCGGGTGGGGCGCGCTGTCGGTGCCGAGAAAAAACTTCGGATTGCCCTGGGTCGCGGCAGCGACAAGTGCCAGCCGATGTTCCTCTCGCTTGAGCACGGGCAGGCAGTATGCATGCGGCCGCAACCCGCCGGTGAACATGGCATTCCGGTTCAAGAGGAGATGATGAACGGTGATCGTTGCGGCAACGTTTGGTGGAGCGGCGGCAACGAACTCCACAGCCTGGCGCGTCGTGATGTGTTCAAGCACGACCTTCAGGCGAGGGAACCGCTCCACGATACTGATCAGGTGTCGCTGAATGAACTCTGCCTCGCGATCGAAGACGTCAACTTGGGGATCGGTGACCTCGCCATGCAGAAGCAAGGGCATGGACAGTTCTTCCATCGCCTGGAGCACGTCGCGGCAGCGGACAAAGTCGCTGACGCCGTACGCCGAGTTAGTTGTCGCGCCCGCCAGAAACGCCTCACCGACGCCGAACACAAGGCCCGAGTCCTTGGCGCGCTGAATCTCTTGCGGGGTTGTGGAGTCTGTGAGGTAGAGCGTCATCAACGGCTCAAAAGCAACCCCGGCAGGCAGCGCGTCGAGGATTCGTTGCCGGTAAGCCAACGCATGATCCGTGGTGCGGATCGGCGGGTCGAGGTTAGGCATGACCATCGCCCGAGCGAACTTCCTCGCGGTGTCTGGAAGAACTGCACTCAGAAGGGCACCGTCGCGCAGATGCACGTGCCAGTCGTCAGGTTGTGTGATTGTGAGTTTCTCGGTGGTCATCTTCTGAGCTTGCTTAGGGACCTCAAACTACGTTTGTGCCCAACCATCAACAAGCGACCCCGCCACCAGCTTGGCCGGAAATCATCGCATCCCGAGTACTGGCTGAGCTAGCAAACGCGGTTGGCAACCAGACTGGTGCACCGTACCACCTTCTGGGCGCGCGAGCAAAATCCATCGGACTGGTGCTGGGAACTCCACTATCCATCGGGCCCCCGCTACCAAAGTACAGCGCCCGGCCGAATTCGGCCGGGCGCTTCTTACTTCAGGCCTCAAGATCACTTGCGCGCCGGATTGATGTCGGTGGTTCGATTCGGCTTCCGCCGTACCCCGCTACCAACAGCTGACACTTCCTCGCTTATCGGTGCCCGGCGCGCGCTGCTAACATGCCCTCATGCATGCCGAAGACGCCTATCTATTCCGCCACGCGCTGATGCGCAAAGCGGCTTATGACTTGCAGATGCCCAGCGACCGGGGGAGGCTGCACGAGCTGGCGTTCTACCTGATTGAAGAAGCCTTCGGCGGTCGAGCGCCCGAGCCCGCTCCGCTCGGATCCATAGACCCGCCCAAGTTCGAGGCGCACGCGACCGACGTCGTCGCGCCGGAGCTGGCCTATCACGCCCGTCGTGGGGAGCGGCAGGGCCCGCAGGGTGACGACGCGGGCGTGCCCGCCGAGGTGCATCGTCTGTATTTACGCCGCGCCGCCGAACACGCCGAGAAGAACTTCGAGACGGCGGGCGCCCTCGCGGCCTGGGAAGCTCTGGCCGCACTGTTACACGGTGCGGCAAGGGGCGAGGCCACGCGCAGGGCGGGTGTGGTTGCCGTCTACTCGGGCAACCCGGTCCGGGCCAAGGCCGCCTTTGAGCAGGCGTTGTCCATCCACCGCGAGGTCGGCAACCGGCAATTCGAGGGCAACACGCTGGGAAACCTGGCGGTTGTCTACCAGAACACCGGGCGCATGCAGCAGGCCGAGGCGACCTACGAGCAGGCGCTTGCCATCCACCGCGAGGTCGGCAACCGGCAATTCGAGGGCGTCACGCTGGGGAACCTGGCGCTTGTCTATGAGAACACCGTGCGCCTGCAGCAGGCCGAGTCCACCTATGAGCAGGCGCTGGCCATCCTCCGCGAGGTCGGCAACCGGCACTTCGAGGGCAACACGCTGGGAAACCTGGCGGTTGTCTACCAGAAGACCGGGCGCATGCAGCAGGCCGAGGCGACCCATGAGAACGCGCTGGCCATCCACCGCGAGATCGGCAACCGGCGCTTCGAGGGCGTCGCGCTGGGAGGCCTGGCGATTGTGTACGACAACACCGGGCGCATGCAGCAGGCAGAGGCGACCTACGAGCAGGCGCTTGCCATCCACCGCGAGGTCGGCAACCGGCATTTCGAGGGCGTCACGCTGGGAAACCTGGCGATTGTGTACGTTAGCACCGGGCGTATGCAGCAGGCCGAGACCGCCTTGGAGCAGGCGCTGGCCATCCACCGCGAAGTCGGCAACCGGCGCTCAGAAGGCGTCGCGTTGGGAAACCTGGCCAACCGCTACAGAGACACCGGGCGCAGCGAGCAGGCGGAATGCGCTTATGAGCAGGCGTTGTCCATCCACCGCGAGGTCGGCAACCGGCTCTTCGAGGGCGTCGCCCTATGCAACCTCGCCACATTCAAACTCGGCTCCGGGCGCGAGGATCAGGGCGTGCGCACATGGCGCGAGGGGACAAGCATCCTGCGCGAGATCGGCGAAACTACTGCATTGGAACGCCAGGCGGCCGCCATGCGCGAAGCCTGCGCCAAAGCTGGCGTGCCGCCGTTCGATGTACCAGAAGAGGCCTCCAATGAACCCCAATGACCAACTAGCCGACGCCGCACTGATGCGCCAACTACTGACCTTTCCCCCGAAAACTGGTCCAGGTTGAGTGATAGTCTGGAGCGGTTGAAGGGAGGCAAAGCATGGCAAGGAAGCGGTTCAAGCCCGAGGAGATCGTGGCGATCCTGCGTGAGTCGGAGCGGCTCGGAAGCGTCCAGGAATTCATCCGGAAACACGGCATCAGCGACCAGACCTTCTATCGCTGGCGCAAGATGTACGGCGGCACCGGTGCCCCAGAGTTGGCCCGGCTGAAGAAGCTGGAGGCCGAGAACCAGAAGCTCAAGCAGCTCGCCGGCGACCAGGCCCAGGCCATCCAGATCCTCAAGGAGGAGCTGGGAAAAAAGGGCTGGGCCTGAAGCCCGCCCTTAGCCGGCTTCAGGATAAGGGCCTGTCAGAACGCAGGGCCTGGCTTGCCCTGGTGATCAGCCGCAGCAGCGCCCGCTACCGGCCTCGGCCAATGGATGAGGTCAAGAGGCTGGTCCGGCACGAGATGGTGCAGCTGGCTCGAAGGCATCGGCGCTACGGAGCGCCCAGACTCACCGCGCTGCTTCGCCGGAATGGTCTGAGAGTGAACCACAAGCGTGTGGAAAAACTCTACAGGCTGCACGGACTGACGCTGCCGAGAAAGCGGCCAAGGAAGAAACACAAGCAGGTCGGCGAAGAGCGTCTAAAGGAGGCAACGGCCAGGAACGAGGTGTGGAGCTACGACTTTGTGCATGACCAGACCGAGTACGGCGAGAAGCTGAAGCTGCTGGTGGTCGTTGACGAGCACACCAGGGAGTGCCTTGAGATCAGGGTCGAGAAGCGCATCGCCAGCCTGCTGGTGCTGGAGACGCTGGATGAGCTGATCCATGAAAGAGGTGCACCAAAGTACGTCAGGAGTGATAATGGCGCGGAGTTCCGGGCAAAGCGGCTTAGAAAGTGGATGGAGACTCAGGGCGTCAGGCCGATCTATGTGGAACCCGGCAGCCCGTGGCAGAACGGCTACATGGAGAGCCTGAACGGCAAGCTGAGGGACGAGTGCCTGAACGAGGAGTTGTTCTACAGCCGCGGAGAAGCGCAAGTGCTCGTGGACCGGTGTCGAGAGGTGTACAACGGGAAACGGCCGCACATGTCACTGGGCTACAGAACACCGGCAGAAGCGTCCGAAGCTAACATTACGGTGGACCAGAAAACGGGGTAAGGTCACCTCCTTCCACTCCGACCAGTGCTTCGACAGTGAGACCCAGAATTGCCGATCCCTCGACCTCAACCTTGGTCGGCCGGCTGATCGCTGCAGCACAGCAAGCTGATGCCGCAGCGCCGCGTTCTCCAGTACCAACGATCTGTTCCGGCAAAGGAGCAGCCTCAGCACCAACGTCATCAAGAAGATCATCTCGTCGCCCCACCAGGTGGTGGGGCGCGAGACAACCATCGCCGAAGGCGATGAAAAGATGGCGTTTTGCTGCAATCTCCGCGAGATCGGAAGAGCACGAGGAACGCCTGGAAATGTAGCCGACGGAGTTTTCGGCAGGGACACGGCTTATCGCTCGCATGTCGGCCAACCCGTCTAACTACTCGCCCGGAAGGCGGAACTCCACCAACTCCAACTCGAGAACCGGGCCGCTGGTCTTGACCAGCAGTCCGCCGTATTCCTGGCTCAGCCACGTCTTTATCTCGGAAAACTCAGTGACTATGCACACGAAAGTACCAGCCTCCACCTCGATCCGGACATCTCCCTGCGGGAGAGGCCCATATGGTCGCTGGAGCGATTGCTCCGTTTCAGTTGAGCTCAATTCCTCACCTTGGGCATCGAAAACCGTCATCTTGAGTGTGGCAGACTCGTCAGAGGTTTTGATGACCTCGTAGCTAATGTAGGTAACTTCCTCTGGTCCCACGCGCGTCGTCACCTTGTGCTTCCAATAGGTTCCCACTTTGCGGTAGATGGCGTAGGGTTCGTCAGGCACCGCAGCAGCACGCGCTGCCTCGAAGTAGGGTTTGAGAAGTGCCACGGTCCCGGGTGCCGCCCGGAACTGGCAAACATCGTCGCTGCCAGGCAGGCGCAGGTCAAACACACCCCTGTCGTAGCTCAAGCCGTACAGGTCAAGGCGGTGCCCATTCTGCAAGACGAGTGTGAGCCGGTCGCGGTAACGCTTCCAGACGATCCCCTCCTCTGACGTTGCGAACCCCACACCCGTCAGCGCGGTCTTGATCGCATCCAACTCCTCGCCATGTATGGCCGCTTCGCCTTCAGACTCGGCGTCCAGTGCGTACGACACTTCAGCCCGGACACAGTCGCGAATCAGCGTCCGAATGCCCTCGACGTCGTCGGCCGCGGGGATCTCGATCTTCTTGGCGAGCACCGGCAAGAGCAGCTGGATATTGGCGTTGTCCTTGAACGTCACCCCGGCCGCTGGGGCGTTCTGAGGGGGAAAGTTCGGGATCACAATCGCAAGAAAACGAGCCTCCGTTTCCTCGCTGAACTTCACCAGGTCCTCTCGAGCCCACTCGATGGCGGGTTTCGGGCCGGCCGCGTCATTCTGGTTGTCCAGCCTGTTATAGATCCGCAGGCTGTAGCTGCGCTTCTCAATCCACTCCACGAGCGCACTTACTGCGGCCGACTCACTGCCTCCCGTTTCAGCGCCAGCAATAGCCTTCATAAGATCCAAGGCTTGCGTACGCTCGTCTTTTGGATCCTCGGTGGCTTCCTTCTCGTCATGGATGTCGTTGTTGACGTCGGCCTCGATAATCATGTCGTTGAAGACAGCCTGGCCGGAGAACAGGCACAGTGCCAGTCCTGCGGCCGTTACCCATCGCTTCGTATCTCGCAACATGGTCTCTTCCTTTGCGCTGAGCCCGAGTTCCTCCACGAGCGAGTCCAGCGCTTCCTGCCCGGGGATGGCCAGCCCGACGACGCCGCGACCGGTGACAAGGACACGGCCGATGTCCCTGTGCACCGGCGGCGCGTCTTCCAGAAGCAGCCAGCCTGCGTTGAATTCAATATGATCTGCGTGCACCAAGTACTGCTACTAACCGGGCAACCTTTTGGAATGACGAAGTTGTTCCCTTCATCGGTCCGGCGCGCTAGCCTTGCGCCATGGATCGCGAGAAGTCCACTTCGGAAGATCACACTGATTCACCCGAAGCGTTGTCGCCGCCCAACGACGCGGACGTGAGCCCGCCAGCGGATTCCACGAAACGAACCAAGGGGGCCCTTGGGTGGTTGATCTTGGTACTGGGATGGGTACTTGTAGCCAAAGACCTTGGCACATGGGTCTTTTCACACGGCAACCTACTTGAACCACATGTTACGACGGACGAGTGGCGGGTATTTGCGTCGGTCCTGATAACCATCTGGTGCCTTGCCACCGCAGGCGCCCTGCTCCATCTGCTCAGGGTTCGTAAGAGATCGCATCAAGTTCCGGTAATGCCCCGTCGTCGAAGCACCTCACAACGGGCCAGGCTGCTTTTGGCGTACGCGCTAGTCGGTCCCGTGGGAGCTTTGGTAGCGTGGGATGTTGTCGCGGAGATACGCGTCCACGACCCCTCTCTCGAGCGCACTGGCATTGTCGGCGGATGGTTGGCCCTGGCGGCGCTCTGGGTGATTTTGGTTCGGCGCGGATCTAGCCGAAGCAAAGAACAAAAAGGTGACCATTCGATCAACGCAATCCCGCCGCCGCAGCAGGACCGTTAGGTTCACAGAGCGCGTTTGACTTCCTGCGTGTATCAAAGCAAGCAGTAACGCCTGTCGTTACCGAAAATGCCGTGTTGGCAGTTTCTGACAGGGGAACCGATTAGTCGGCATACCCGTTACCAGCTTCGCCGTCGCTCGGAAAGCCCCTTGAGGTAGGCCCTTGTGCCGACAGCCCCACGCCCCACGCCCATCGCAGTTCAACTCTGTACTCAAGTGCTGATCGGGCCCCGCTACCAAACTGAGGCGCCCGGTCAATTGACCGGGCGCTTTCTTTATTGTTTGCGTGGCTTTCGGGCGCGTGTGGCAAGTGCGGCGCAGATTGCGAGCAGGAGCCAGCTTCCAGTCTGCGTCGACGTGCTGCAGCCTCCATCTTCGTCTCCGCCTCCTCCGCCGCCGCCGCCGCCCTCGTTGTCGATGATGGAGAGGCTCGCCGTTGAGGGCGTGCTGATGCCATAGCCCGCGCCCGCGACAATGGTGACGACGATAGTCTCGTCTGATTCACGCAACGCGTCGTCAATGGGCACGACACTGATCAACTCGGAGGCTGAGAACGCCAGGATCGTCACGCGCTATGAACTGGCCGAGGACGAAGGCACGGCCATCCACCGCGCATGGCAGGTCGAACCCGGTCAGACCCTGTTTGCGGTGCCCAACGCCCTGACCCGCGCTGGCAACGACAACGCGCTGCCCCTGGAGAGCCGCCACAAGCTGCAAACCCTCGGCGGCCGCCTCACCGACCTGTCCGCAACGGGCAGGTGGATCGACAATTAGGCGACGGCCAAGACACCTTGGCCGATCGCGCACCAACAACTTGCTACGAAGGGGGCTGTCCGCCGATGGCAACACTGTCGGTAGCAGCCCCCTCGTCAAAGGGTGGAACACCGGCCTTGGCGCAAGTCTTACGCATGGAGGCAGTCCTGCGCTCCAATTCGAACTTGTCGCCTAGCTCTTCAATCATCTGCGCTCCCCGTCGCCAGCTTGATCGCGCATCTTGGGGGCGGCGCATTGCCAGCAGGCAAACGGAGTAGTTGCAAAGAAGACCGCCCTCAAATCGTCGATTGCCAACTTCACGATGAATGGCCAGCGCCAGCTCAAAGTCCTGCAGGGCCTGCTCAACACGGCCGGCTTCTTGGCGTAACGAAGCTAGACCTCCAAGTGCGACCCCTTCGGCGCGACGGTCGCCAACCTCTCGGCTAATGGCAAGCGCTTGTGCGCAAGCCGCCTCCGCCCGCTCGCTGCGGCCAGTGCTCTGGTACAGGGCAGCGAGATTGCCAATTGCAACGCCTTCGCCGCGCCGATTCTTGACCGCGCGGTGAATGTCAAGCGCACGCTCATAGGCTTGTTCAGCAAGGTCATAGCGGGCAGTTTGCCAGTACAAGATGGCCATGTTGGCTAGCACAGAACCTTCGCGGACCCGACTGCCGCTTTCGCGGAACATGGTCAAGGCCTGTTCATAAGCTCGTTCAGCGTCTTCGGCTCGGGCGGTGTTCAAGTAGACACTGGCCAGCCCCGCCAAGGCCGCACCTTCACCGTTGCGATCGCCGGCCTGTCGGAGGAGGTGCCGCGCCTCATCGTAATCTCGTTCGGCCTGTTCGACGTTACCAACATCGTTCGAAACACCCGCGACGTTGCCCAGCGCCAAGCCTTCAAAGCGACGGTCGCCCACTCTGCGGTGAATTGTCAGAGCTTGCTCAAACAGCCCCTTTGCCTCGCCAGACTTTCCAACATGGCTAGCTGCGCGGCCAGCGCGGCGAAGGACCTCGCCCTTGACACAGTCTTGCACCAGCTCGGACAGCGCGACCCAATGCCGTTGCGCTTCAGCGAACTGAAAGTGATTCTCCGCGTGTTCTGCCGCACGCTGCAGATAGAGCTTGAGCGCGACAATCATTTTTCCTTGATCGAATCCATCAATCTGCAGTGCAGAACGCGCATGCCCAGCCAGCTCATGCGCGACTGCGTCTGTCGCGTGAGGCGATGGCGCAGGTTCTTCGACGCTGCCCAGCGCCGGACGCTCAGGCGCCGGCCCGCCGTACAGTTGCTCGATCAATTCAAACGCCAAACGGTGCAATTGCGCCTTTTCGCCGGGGAGCTGCAGCTGATAGGCCGCGTCACGTAGAAGCGCGTGGCGGAAGAGGTAGGCTTGCTCGGCGTGCATGAAGGCATGTTAGCTACCGGCAGGTTCGCCTGCCTCTGTCTCCGCCGGGGCTTTGAACGGCGTGATTCCCGCGCTAGTGCACGCCTCCTGTATCCTCGCGTACCCGCGCTTCAATTGCACGGTGTCGCCGTGCTTGGCCAGCAGGCTGCTGGCGGACGACCAGGCTTGCCGGGCATCTTCGACTCGTCCGAGTTCCAGCAGGCAGATGGCGTAGTAGCCGAGATGGCCGCCTTCGAAGGCTCGGTTACCCAGTTCACGGTGGATGGCCAGCGCGGCCTCGTACATCCCGGCGGCGCGCTGCGGGTCGCCGGTTTCCCGGACCATGCCGGCGATGTTTCCCAACGTGATGCCTTCGGACCGACGGTTTCCGACTTCGCGGTGAATCGCGAGTGCTTCTTCATAGTGCTGCGCCGCTTCCGCGTAGCGCTGCTGACCCTGGTACACGATTCCAATGTTTCCGATCGTCATTCCCTCCAGACGGCGGTCACCAACATCGCGGCAGAGCTTCAGCGCTTCCTGGTAACGCTCCATCGCATCGTGCCCTCGCCCCGTCATCTGGTAGAGCACCGCCAGGCTCGACAATGCCACCGCAGCGTAGCGCGGAGCTGCGGCCTCTCGGAATACCTCCAGGCTTTGAAGGTATGCGGCTTCGGATTCCGCGACCCGCCCGGTCTCACGATACAGCATGGCCAGGCTGCCCAGCGCGACGGCTTCCTGCAGCGGATCGCCACACTCGCGGGCAATCGCCCGTGCCTCCAGGCCAAGTGTTTCGCACTCTTTTGTTTCGCCAAGTTCGCGCGCCACGTTCATCAGCTTGGCCAGCACGATTGCAACAAAGCGCCTGTCCGGTCCGGCACGCGCGGCCGAGAGGACCTCGCGCAGTTGTTTATCGGCGTGCCGCGCGTCGCCGTTGCGATGTGTGGACGCTGCCGAGCGCAACAGGCAACTGAGCTGCTGCTGCCCCGTGGCCAGCTCGCCGGCGCGGCGCCACAAAGCTGCCGCGTCAACTGAGCGGTGCATGCGGTCGCTGTGGCAGGCCGCCCGTTGCAGGTAGAGCAGGCAAGTTTCTATCAGCGCGGGATCGGCCTCGCCGCCGCCGAGTGAGGCCTCCGCGTGGAACAGGATGTCTGCGGCATGTGCGTCCAGCGGGTGGGGCGGCGTGTCGAAAATCTCGATGGCAGAGAGGGGCGGAGCCTCCGGAGGCCCGCTATACACGTGCTCGATACAACTCGCGGCGATGCGGTGAAGTCTCGACCGCTCGCCCGGCGGTTGCAGCTCATAGGCCGCGTCGCGCAGCAGCGCGTGGCGGAACAGGTAGGCGGTTTCGGCACTGGCTTCCACGCCCATATCCAACAACCAACCGGCCCATGGGGCCAAGGACATTCCATGCCTTCACAACTTTGTGTTCGCGCGGATGCATCGAGCATCCTGCGGAACATCTTGAACTACTTCAGCGACAACTTTGCCTGCATCCAGGAACTGCTTCAGAACGCGCGTCGGGCTGAGGCTTCCGATTGCGTTTTGGCGGGTGCGCGAATCGCGCTTCGGGCTCTGAGCCTGACTTGGTAGCCTGTTGCCGGCAGGACGAAGCCCTCGGCATGAAGAGCGTCACCTGAAACCCGACGGCTGCCTTTGATCTTGTCGATAACGTTTGAGTTCCAAACAACGCGTAGAAATAGGCCCGACCGTCTCTTCGCTAGGGACAAGGCGGATGGTCCTACTTCGTTCTCCGGCTCTTAGCTGCCAACCTTCTCATCCGCGCCCTCAGCTTGTCGAACTCGCGCGTTTTATTTCCGCTCGCAGGTGTAACTCATGCCAGCGGCACATTACGACGGGCACCATGAACATGGACACCGCGTCAATCAGCATCCCGCCGAAGATCGGCAGAGCCATCGGTTGCATCACGTCGCTGCCTCGGCCGGTCGCCCACAGGATGGGCAACAGGCCGATCAGGCTGGTCAGCAGGGTCATGAATGCCGGGCGCACTCGTCGGCTTCCTGCCTCGGTGACAAGATCGCGAATGTCTTGAATCGTTCGGGGCGGCTTGCGTTGCCGCAGCTGTTCAATGTAGGTGCCTACGACCACGCCGTCATTCAGCGCCACGCCGGCCAGCACCAGGAATCCCACGATGACTGCGACCGTCACATAGACCGGCGGGCCCTGAGGCTGGCCCGTGAACAGGCTTTGCAGCCAGGGCCAGTACCGGATCATCAGCGCCCCGCCCGCGAGGTTCAGCGGAAGGCCAGAGAACACGATCAGGGTGTAGGACCACCTGCGGAAGTGCAGGTACAGGATCAGGAGAATCAGCGCAAGGATCACCGGCACGATCAGAATCAGGCGCTGGTTTGTGCGCTGCTGTTCCTGGTACTGGCCGACCCAGTTGAAGGAGTAGCCCGACGGCCAGTCGATCTCCTTGTTGTTGATGGCCTGCTGCAGGCGCTCTTCGACCCGCGCGATCAGGCGCGTTTCATCAACGCCGACCGTGTTGAACGTGACGTAGCCGGCCAGCTTGCCGTTTGCACCGCGGATCTCGGACGGGCCGACCACGTATTCGATGTCCGCCACTTCCGTGATCGGCACCTGCGCGCCGCCGGGCGTGGCCACCAGGATACGCTCCAGGTCTTCCAACCGGTCGCGCAGATCGCGTTCGTAACGCAGACGCACCGGGTAACGTTCGCGTCCTTCCACAGTGGTGGTCAGCTTCACGCCGCCCACAGCGGCCTCAATGGTCTCCTGGACCATCATCACTGACAGGCCATAGTGCTGCATCCGTTCCCGGCGCAGACGATACTCGATGTAGGGTTTGCCGCCGGTGCGCATGGCGACGACGTCGCCTGCACCCTCGACCTGCTTGATGATCGGTTCGAGTGCCAGCGCCAGTTCCGCAAGCTGGTTGGCGTCGTCGCCCAGGATCTCCAGCCCGATCTGTGAGCGTATGCCACTGGAAAGCATGACCACGCGGGTCTGGATTGGCTGCAGCCAGCTTGGTGCCGCACCCTTCAGCCCCGTGACACGGCGAAGCTCGGCCACGAGCTGCTTCTTGTCCATGCTTGGCCGCCACTGGTCGCGGGGCTTCAGGATCACAACCGTTTCGATCATGCCGATCGGCGCGGGGTCGAGCGCGGTTTCAGCCCGGCCCAGCTTGCCTATGGCGTGGGCGACTTCAGGCACGGTCATGATCTGCTGGGTCTGCCACTCCATCACCCGCAGTGTCTCTGACAGGCTGGCCTGTGAGAGCAGCGAAGGCATGAACAGCAGCGATCCTTCATCCAGCGGCGGCATAAACTCCTGGCCGAAGCCCGGGTAGTGGTCCTGTATCGCGGCAATCGGGCGAATCCGGTCGGGTTCACCGCCGGCGGCCTCAATCGGTGCCTTGATGGGCCACAACACCACGTGCGCGCCAAAGGCCGCCATTGCGCCAAGGACCATGAAGACCACGGCAAATGCATACAGCAACCTGCCGCGGCGCAGGAAGTGGCTCAGCGTCGGGCGGTACACCCCGACCAGAGCGCGCGAAACCGGGTTGGATTCAATGGGCGTGAGGGGCTCGGCCCAGAGGCGCAGCACGCCAAGCGCCGCCAACAGGAAGGCCGGTATGGCGACGAAAGCCGCATCCAGCCCGAGCCAGGCTTCGATATAGCGATCAGAACGGACCACGACCCAGGCCACCAGCGCGCCCATGCCCAGCGCCGCCACCCACTTCAGCGCGGCGCTGAACCGGCGTTGACGCGGCGCGAGCTGCCGGGCCGTACGCCCGCCGATGAACATGTAGCACAGCACGGGCACCAGGCACACCGCAAGCAGCAGCGAGGCACTCAGGGTCAGTGTCTTGGTCCAGGCCATGGGCGCAAACAGTTTGTAACTCTGGCCGGTCAGGGCGAAGATCGGGATGAAGCTGATCACCGTGGTCGCCACGCTGGTGACGATGGCACCGCCGACCTCACGGGCCGCATTGCCGACGACCTGAATTCGCGGGCTTCGACCCTTGTCGTCAAGCAGGCCCAGGTAGATCGCCTCGGTCATGATGATCGCCATGTCGGCAATGTCGCCGATGGCAATCGCGATGCCGCCCAGGCTCATGATGTTGCTGGATACCCCGAACACCTGCATGCCGATGAAGCCCAGCAGCATGGCCAGCGGAAAGGTGCTGGCGACGATCAGCGCGCTGCGTATGTGCAGCAGGAAGATCAGGATGATCAACGCGGTGACAATGACTTCTTCAACCAGCGTGTCGCGCAGCGTGTCGAGCGTTTCATGAATCAGTTCCGTCCGGTCATAGAATGATGTGACCTGGATTCCCTGCGGCAGCGTGGACTGCAGGCGCGCAAGTTCCGCCTTGACGCGCTCCACTACTTCAAGCGGGTTTGCGCCGTACCGGATGGTGACAATGCCGCCGACGCGCTCGCTGCTGCCGTCGGCCAGCGCGCCGCGCCGGAACTCCGGGCCTTGCTGCACGCGCGCGACGTCTGACAGCCGCACAGGCACGTGTCCGTTGGTCTTGACGACGACCTGTTCAAGGTCGGAAAGGGTCTTCACGAATCCCACGCCGCGAATCAGGTATTCGGCTCCGCCCTTCTCGACGGCCTTGGCGCCCACGTCCAGGTTGGAGTTCTTGAGTGCCGTGACCACATCGTCAAGCATCACGTCGTGGGCGCGAAGCCTGTCCGGATCGATCTCGACCTGGTACTCGCGGACAAACCCGCCGATGCTGGCGACCTCGGCCACCCCGTCAACCTGCAGCAGGGCGTAGCGCAGCGTGTAGTCCTGGATCGTGCGCAGCTCGGCCAGGTTGTATGGGCCGTCAATGGTGTACATGTACACCTGGCCCAGAGCCGTGGCGTCCGGGCCCAAAGTGGGCGTGACGCCCTGGGGCAGGTTGGCCTGCGCCACGGCCATGCGTTCCAAAACCCGGGCGCGGGCCCAATAGATGTCCACGCCGTCTTCAAAGATCAGGTACACGCGCGACATGCCGAAACCGGACATCGTGCGCACGTCCTCTACCCGTGGCACGGCCTGCAAGGCGCTTGCCAGCGGGTAGGTGACCTGGTCTTCGACATCCTGGGGGCTTCGTCCCATCCACTCAGTGGAGACGATCACCTGGTTCACGCTGATGTCGGGAATTGCATCCTTGGGGTTGTCCAGCAGCGCCTTGAATCCGAACACGATCACGCCTGCCGTGGCGATCAGCACCAGCATCTTCATCCGCAGACATTGCTCGATCAGCTTGCCGATCATGCCGTCGCCCTATCAATGACCGCTGTGGGTCGCTGCCGCCGACCCGCCTTCAGGCCGGAACAGCGAGGGTTTGCCCGCGAGTTCCATCTGGCTGTCAATCAGGAACTGGCCGTTCGTCACGATCCGTACCCCCGATGGCAGGCCGGAGCGCACGGCGTAGTACTCGTCGCCGCGATGCAGCGTGCCGTCCTTCATCTCGTGGTATTCGGTGCACAGCGCGCCCAGCTTGACTTCAAAGCCCTGGTACTCGGGCCTCTGCAGCTTTTCGGCCAGGCCGGCGTGGTTGTGGCTGACCGTGCCGTCCGGGTTGCGTTTGGCCCACCACTCGACGTACACAACGTGACGCCGCCCGGTGCTGAGAACGGCCTCGCGCGGGACCGCGAGTACAGGCGCCTGTGGGGTGCCGCGTTGCGGGGTACGCCGCCGCATGGACATGCCGCAGATCCGGCACGATTCCCCTGCGACCTCTGACCACTGCAGCGGATGCATCGGGCAGGCGTACTGGCCGGCCAGTGCCGGCTGGGCCACCGCCCCGTCTGAGGCAAGCCAGGCCAGGATTGTCGCCGTGCCAAACATGCCGGGCTTGAGGCGCCCAGACTGATTAGGAACTTCGACGCGCACGCGGGCTGTGCGTGTCATTGTGTCGAGCGTGGGGTCAATGAAACTGACTTGCCCGCTTACGGTCTCGGGGGCAACTCCGCCCAGCTCGACACGGACCGGCTGGCCCAGTGCTACAAATGGCAGGTCGCGCTCGTGAATGCTCAACATCAGCCAGAGGCGCGACAGGTCGGCCACGCGGTACACTGGCATACCCGTCTCAAGGTACTGGCCTTCGCGTGCCATCTTCTCCAGGACCACACCCGAGATGGGGCTGGGAACGGTGAAGGTAGGTGAGTCGGCGGGGCGGCCTTCCAGCTGCTGCAGCTGAGGCGCAGTAAGGCCCAGCCGCCGGAGTTTTTCGCGGGACAGTTGCAGCAACTTGTCCGCGCCCGGGGTGCCGCCAGCCGCGGATTCCTGGGCAACCTTCAACTCCCTGTGGGCCGAGTAGAGGTCCGGCGAATACAAGTCGAATAGGTGGTCGCCTTCCGACACTGCAACGCCCGTGTAGTCCGCATGCATGCGGTCAATGCGGCCGGCGACCCATGCGCTGACAACCCGATCCAGGGATTCATCCACCTCGAACTGGCCCAGGGTGCGGATTTCACGCGCGAGCATCCGGCGTTTTGGGGCTTCGGTGCGAATACCCATGGCCCAGCGGTCGCGATCGTCCAGCGGCAGCACTTCGCCTGTGTCCACGAACATTTCCAGCGTCATACCGCACACCGGGCAATCGCCGGGCTTGTCCAGCCGGGTGCAGAACATGGGGCAGGCATAGAAGACTTTGGTTCCTGCAGGCCCATGGCCCGCATGGGGGTCGACCACAGGCTTACCCGGCGCAAGCAGCCAGTCACGAGGTACCAGCATGGCCCCGGCCAGGCCGGCCACGGTGCCCCCCAGAATCGAAGCAAGGAATGCTCGGCGCTTCAGGAGGCCTGGGCGCGCGGCATCAGTCGGCTTTTCTGCCGGGGTCTCCTCAGGCATGGCTACTCCTTCTTTCGCGCCAGCTTTCCGTCCTTTTCGACCAAGCCGTAATGGTCGTAGTATTTTGCGGCATTGGCCACGAATTCGTCGCCGCAGCCGCTCCAGCAGCAGAAGTAGACCTTGAAGCCTCGGTGCAGGACGAACACGTCGCCGTCGGGGTCAATATCCCCGCCCATGATGCCGCAGGTTGCGGGCGCCGCCTTTTCGTATCCGGCTGGGTCCACCTTCAGCAGCTTGCCGTCACTGGTGGGCTCAAGCGAAAGGGTCGCGTAGTAACGGATCGGCTTCTTCAGGAACTTGTCACGATTGGCCTCGTTCTCAAACCGTATCTTCCAGCCTTTGTGTTCCAGCACCGTAGGCTTGTCGCCCGCAGCCTTGCCGCTAACGGGGTCGTTGGCGTTCTCAAGTTCTTTGGCGGCCTCCGGCTCGGGCTTGTCCTTCTTGGGCTCTTCCGTCTCAGGTTCGGCCTTCTTCGGCACATCTGCGTTGGGCTGCTGCACGGCGGTGTCAGCGCCGTGGCCCTGGTGCTGGCTTTGCTCCGGCTGCCCTTCGGCTGGCGGGGCGTCGACGCGGCTGAGTGCCGCGCCTCGAATCAGGCCGCCCACCAGCAACATGAAGGCGCAGGCGGTTACGAATCCCATTACGTTGCGCATTTCTTTGCTCCTTATGGTTCATCTTCCAGGGTCAGGCCGGTCAGTGACTCCACGGCCGCACGAGACTTCAGGGCTTCCGCACGCGCCCGGATCAGAGACAGCTCGCCCCCCAGCCAGGCCTGCCAGGCGCTGATCACATCAGTCAGGCCGGCACGGCCCGCGGAAAAGTCACCCTGGATCAACTCCAAAGCCTGGCGGGCCTTGGGCAGAATGCTGATTCCCAGCAGTCGCAGCATGCGTTCGGCATCGGCCAGCTCGAACAGCATGGCGTCAAGCTCGGCGTGAAGATCCAGCCGCTTCTGGGCAACCACCAGCAGGGCGGCCGTGCGTTCGGCCTCGGCGGCGTTGCTGCGGGCGGCGTTGGCCCCGAAACTCCAGGGAATCGTGATGCCGACGCGAAACGCAACGGCGCTTTCAAAGGGCATGTCGCCCGGCACGTTCATCTGCATCCATTCTGCCGCGACGAAGAAGTCCGGCACCCACATCCACCTCGATTCAATCAGCTTTGCGTCCGCCACCCGTGCCTGCGCGTGGGCGATCTGCAACATGGGGTGCGTGTCCAGAGCAACCAGTTGTTCAGCCCGACCGGGCACAACCGCCCGCCGGACCTCGGGTAGCGCGTCTACGGTCACCGCGGGGTCGAGACGGACGCCCGAAGCCGCTTCAAGCACCTTCACCAGAGCCGGTCTTCGTAACGACAACGAAGCCAGATCGCTCTGCATCTCTTCGCGCTCGACCTGAATCCGCAGCAGACTGGCCTGCGTGGCCTGACCGGTCTCGACCATGGGCTCCATCAGGGCCTCAAGTCCGCTGGCCAGTGCCACCAGCTGCCGCATCACCTCAGCCCTGGCATCCAGCGCCTGGATGTCCACATAGGCCGCTGTCACCCGCCGACGCAGTTCGCGCCGCACGGCGCTGAACTCTTCCGCCATGGCGGAAGCTTCGGCGGCAAGCATGTCCTGACGGGCCACCACCTTGCCGGGATTGGGGAACATCTGTGACAGCATCACGCTGCGGCGCTCATCCATGAGACGGATGTTGGCCCGCTCCGCCTGCATGAACTCGCGGTACTCGACCATGCCCTCAGGCATCTCCAAGGCGGTGTCGATCAACGCCACTGCGGCCTTCCAGCGATAGTAGGCTGCGGCCAGGAAGGGGCTGCGCGTCTGGGACATTCGCTGGATGTCAGCCAGCGACACCGCCGACAGGACCTCTGGTGCCTGCGACCTGGCAGGATCCGCGAGTACGCCGTCCAGGGCCGACGACAACGCCTGGATGTCCGGCGGTGGCGTGGCTTCCAGTCGCGATCTCTCGTGGTTCACGGCCGAACAGGCAGAGAGCGCGGCGAAAGAAATGGACGTGACAAATCTGACTGCAGCACGCATGGGTCACCTCAGGCAAAAGAGGTACCAACACCGAACCCGATGCCGGGGGCATCGGCGCGTGCGAGATCAGATGAGGAAACGACAAAAGCGGATGCAAGCCAGCACCGGCGGCGGATGAGCCTGCGATGCCCTGTTGGGCATTGGCGCGAGCGTGGGTGAGAGGCTGCCTGAAAAGGCCGCTGTAGTGCAGTCGGTCGAAACCGCGCGCTCTGCCAACAATGTCGGCGCGGGCTCAATCAACAGGTCAAGTCCGTCAGCGCAGCTCAGGGTAATCGGGCACTTGCGCTCTGGGGTGTCTTGCGACTGGCCGCCTTGACCATGGTCGCCATGGCTGCAACGGTGGCCGGTCGTGTGTTCGTGGCACGCAAAGAGAGAGCGGAGAACAGCGCCAGAATCGCAACGGCACACGCCGGCGACCGGCGCGACCACGGCGAGAATGGCTAGCAGCACATGTGCCAAACCTCTCATGTCGGCATTGTAGACACGTACCAAGGTACTGAGTCCAGACCAAAATCCGCCGCCAATACAGAATGCGAAGGGTTAGTTCTCTGACCACCTGCCAATCGGCGTCAGGTGCTCGCGCGCGCCGGCCAGTGGGCTTTCGTAGCGGTAGCCGGCAAACAGGTGCCGCGTCGAGTTCGCCGACACGTATACCTGGCCGAAGTCGAAGTCGGCACTTGTGCCGCCGCCCGGGCCGAACGTGACGCTGCCGGGTGGAGCATGGATCCGCCAGCGCTTGCCCTCAACGGCCAGCGAGGCCAGGTCAACACCCACGGTGACGCTGCAATTGACCGCATCCACCGCCGTGATCGGTGCAAACACCTGCTTGTTGATGTCCGGCTGCAGGACCCAGCCAACAAGGTTGGACGTCAGGGCGACCCTGGTGCGCTCGGTGCTAGGACCTGTGGGGGTACCCGGCCTCAGGTCAAAGGTGGAGCTGACCACCCCGGTTATGGTGGAAGACACGGCCGGGCTGGCAGCCCACTCCCCCGCCCGGGCCATGTGCCGCCGCTTGTGCGCGCAAAGCAGACACAACTACTTCATTGCCTGCTGCTTCAATTTTGCGGAGGGCGTTTCCTGACTCTTGCCAACAGGTCGGTTGACGGCGGCTTGACAACTGGAGGAGCTACCGCTGCAAGCATCTTTTCCACGGTCAGTTCTCGATCCATCTGTTCAACGCATTGCATAGCCCGATTTGAATCGAAAGGAACGCCCTTCTTCTGTAAGTAGTCGGCCGCGACACCAACAGCGTCTCGAATCGCTTTGATGATGAAAGCCTTTGCCTCGATGAGAAAGTCCAGATCTCGGTTGAATGCGTTGTCGTCGGTCACAAACGTGGCTGGTACGGCAATGTTAACAAGCAAGAATCCGGCATCGCGATGGTATCGATCCACCCTCACGCCTTCGAACTCCGGACGCCAGACGTTGCCGGGAATGTGAAAAACGCAGTTCAAAGCAATGCCGGACGCTTCGAATGGGTCGTCTGATATTGCGAGTAACTTGTCGATGACTGTCGACGAGGCACGGCCTCCTCCTGCAACGATGCTCACCCCAATCATTGCCGACTCCAATAGATGCCCGCATACTTTTCACGATTCAGTCTTCCGGGTATCATGCCCACGTGGTTTCTTTCCAGTCTGAGCATCTCCCTCCGCGGCCCCTCAGCAATCACGTCCAGTTTCGCATTGTGCTTGCGGAGCCACTTCTGGGAGTACCGCTTTGCCGGATTGCTGGTGATGCCCCACTTAAGCAACTCGCCAGTCTTCTCCTTCACCACTTGGTAGAACGCTGTGGGCCGATCGCTGAGTGTAGTTGCTTGCCGGTTGGTTCTGGTCCAGCGTAGTGGACCACTCCCCCCTTTGGAAGGTTTGGGTGTGTACACAGCACCGTTCTCGATTTTTACTTTGCTGTAAGTCCCCGGGTCTCCAACCGTCTTTGTCGGCACTTGGGCCGGTGCAGAAGATGGCGCCGGTGCTGCCTTCGCCACGTTGTCTGCCTCCTTGGTGGCCGCTTCTGCGACCTGCCCGGTTGCTTCCTTCACGCCTTGCTTGATCGCCTGTTTGCCGCCGAACATCGTTGCGGCACCGACGAGGTCGCCTATTCCCGGGATCATCGAGAACGCCGACACTCCGGCCATCGCCCAGTTCTTGGCACGGTCGTTCGGGTCCCCGAACATTGCTTGTCCCGCGTACACCGCGGCGTTCATTCCGTCGAAGGCCGCGCCAATGAACGGGATCATCCCCATACCGTCCAGGCCGCCGTGGACGGCATCCATCAGCGTGTACTCTTGTTTGTTCCCCGTGATTGCGTTGGAGACGTTGTGGACGGCATAGTCAAACCCGATACCCGCAGCCGCAGCCAATCCCAGTGCCGGCAGCAGGAAGATGATGTCGCCGTCCGGGTCGGTGTAGCGGCCGGGGGCGTTCTTGCTGTAGCCGAACAGGTTGTAGTGGAACTGGGCCGCCGGGTCCGGGCCGGTGAAGCGCATCAGTGCTGGGTCGTAGTGTCTCCACAGGGTGTAGTACTGGCCTGTGAAGTTCTTGCCGCTCTGGCGGCCGGTGGCTGCGATGCTTCCAATCGGCGTCAGGAGCTCGCGCGCGCCGACCAGTGGGCTTTCGTAGCGGTAGCCCGCAAACAGGTGCCGCGTCGAGTTCGCCGACACGTACACGCGGGCGGTGCCGAAGTCGGCGCTGTTCCCGCCTCCCGGGCCGAACGTGACGCTGCCGGGCGGTGCATGGATGCGCCAGCGCTTGCCCACACCAGCCAGCGAGGCCAAGTCAACGCCCACGGTGACGCTGCAATTGACCGCATCCACCGCCGTGATCGGAGCGAACACCTGCTTGTTGATGTCCGGCTGCAGGACCCCCATTCAGTCAGCGCAGCAGACTTGGGGCAGGTCTAGGTGAGGTGCTAAGTGCCAGTGGCCCGCGCCCACCTGCAGAGAGATCGCATGCAGATGGCGGACTTTGACCGGTAGCGCTGGCTACGCTTGAGTCAACCGTTCCTTGGCCAGCCGTGTCGCTTCTACAACGAGCCAGTCGGCCTTGTCCTTTTCAAACAACAATCCCTTGTGCTTGAAAAAGCGGTATGCGGCATCGTTGGCTTCGCGTAGCGTTGCGATCAAGTAATCGAAGGCGCTGTCGCTGGCCACAACTTCTCGAGGCACCGCAGCGTGAAGGAGGATCATCTTGTTCTTCTTTGAGTAGCGCACCTGGCGCAGGTCAGTCCAATCCGGTTCGCCAAGCGAACCGGGGACACAGAAAACGATATTGTAGGCCGGCGCGTCTCCCTGCTTAAAGCCGCCGACGACCTCAGAAACAGAGCACATTACGGCCGTCTCGACGCGCGAGAAGTGAGAGCCTTCAAGCTCTGGTCCTGAGTAGATTGCCCCCAAGTAGATCATCGGTCACTTGCCCGCCCAAGGCTCATGGTTCATTGGTCCCGGCGCTGTTCTCACCATCTGTCGCTCCATCCTCAGCATCTCAGCACGCGTTCCACGGGCAAATTCAATCATGCTTTTGTTCTCCATAAACTCCTTAGTGTATCGCGTGCTCGTGTCACCCGTTACGCCCCACTTCAGGAAAGTACCGTCCTTGTGAAACAGTTTGTACAGAGTGGTCGGCCGATCCGACAGCGCGGCATTGCCGTGCAGGCTGTTAACGCTCTTGGACCAGGCCGCATAGCCGCTCCTGAACCCTGAACCCCAAGGTGCGCCTTGTGTGCTCTTCACCCACTGCGCCATGTTCTTGGTGCCATCGCCTGCCTTGTATGCCCTCCAGGCTGCCAGCCTTTGCGTCAGTCTGGGATTGACTGTAGTTCTCACCGGAGTCGTGACGGTCCAAACTCCTGTTCCTGAATTGCTTGACGAGGCGGCCGTGCTGCTCACTCGCGAAACAACGTTGGCCGTCTGCTGCGTCCGTTGCGCGCCATTCGTTGCTGCCTGTGAGTTGCCGTAGAAGAGACGGGCTCCAAGGGCCGCAAAGAAGCCGCCGCCACCAGCTGTTCCGTAAATCTGTGACTGGAGAGCTACGTTGGCAGCCGCCGGTGCGATCTGCCACGCGAACATTCCGCCAACTACCGCGTGGAACGTCACTACCCCTGTAGCTGCGCCAACGCCGGTCCACTTCAGCCCGCGCCCGACGTCATAGTTTTCCGTGAATGACCCCTGCGCCGTCCCGGCCTCAACTTTGTCCTGATGCTCGGAGTACTGGACTGCAGCGTCTGCACCGCCACCAATGGCTCCGCCGACCAATGCAAACGTGGCTATCGCCGGCAGCAGAAAGATGATGTCGCCGTCCGGGTCGGTGTAGCGGCCGGGGGCGTTCTTGCTGTAGCCGAACAGGTTGTAGTGGAACTGGGCCGCCGGGTCCGGGCCGGTGAAGCGCATCAGTGCTGGGTCGTAGTGTCTCCACAGGGTGTAGTACTGGCCTGTGAAGTTCTTGCCGCTCTGGCGGCCGGTGGCTGCGATGCTTCCAATCGGCGTCAGGAGCTCGCGCGCGCCGACCAGTGGGCTTTCGTAGCGGTAGCCCGCAAACAGGTGCCGCGTCGAGTTCGCCGACACGTACACGCGGGCGGTGCCGAAGTCGGCGCTGTTCCCGCCTCCCGGGCCGAACGTGACGCTGCCGGGCGGTGCATGGATGCGCCAGCGCTTGCCCACACCAGCCAGCGAGGCCAAGTCAACGCCCACGGTGACGCTGCAATTGACCGCATCCACCGCCGTGATCGGAGCGAACACCTGCTTGTTGATGTCCGGCTGCAGGACCCACCCAACAAGGTTCAGGGTAAGCGCCACATCAACGCCAACGCCGGATTCTGTGGGCGGCCTCAGGTCAAACTTGGTGCTGGTGAAACCTACCGTACTGGTGGAACTGATCGGGGGAGAAGAGACGGCCGCATTGACCGCCCACTCCCCCGCCCGGGCCATATGCTGCCGCTTGTGCGCGCCATCGATTTGATAGCCGGTGGCGTAGGCGGCGGCATCGAATCCCTTGACGATCAGGTGACGGTCTCGTGCGCCAGAGAGGTTGTTGTCGCAATCGAGGACTGTGAAGTCTTGATAGTCACCCTGCGAGTCGGGGCCCAGCTTCACCTTCAGGGGCTGGGTGCCCTGCCAGGTATGCATCCAGTCGCGATCAAACGGGCCCTGGTCCACGACGATGACCGTGGCATCGACAAAGCTCCAGCCATGGCCGGAGTATGTGGTCGTAAAGGCGGAGTCCACCGCGCCCCGGATCGAACCCTCGCGCATTTCGTAGAACGCTGCCAGCACCTTTTCACTGTCTGCCCAGGCATTGGCCAGCGCGTGGCCGGGGTCGAGCACCGTGACGCTGCCAAGGTGATGCGACATCACCGTGCCGGCGACGAAGACGTCTTCTGCGTTGGCGGGGTTGCGCCTGACCAGGCGCAGCTCGGTGCCGATCAGTTCGTTCGGCGACAGCATGTTGTCTTTGCTGAGCGAGACCCGGGCGACCGCGACACCAGAAACGGTGTCCTGCGAAATGCCGGTGATCCAGCGGCCATCCAGCGCCACCGGGGTGTGGATTGGCGCGCCGTAGTCGGTGTACTGGTACTCGTCTAGGCGGTCGCCCCAAAGGCTGGTGACCGCGATTGTGCTGCCCAGCGCATCCTCATGCAGGAAGCGATAGTGCGGCGTGCACAGCTCCCAGCCATAGGCCACCAGCTCAACCACACGCTTGTCGCCAAGGCCCCCGGCCTCAGCACCGATGCCGTTGGTGAACTGGACGACTTCAATGCCCTGCACCGGACCATCGACGATGTACGAGACTTCTGCGGCGTAGTCGGCACCCTCGCCGCCGCCGCCGAAGCCGATGTTGGGGATCAGGATCGTGCCCCGCATGGTGGTCTGGCCGGGGTTCTCAATCTGGTGGACCATGCGGCCGAACGCGTCATAGATGTTGCGCCGGACGATGTTGCCGCCGGACTTGGTCTCGTGGATCTGTCCGCGATAGTTGTGGCTGTACTCAAGACCGGTGGACGGGTCGAAAGTAATGCGCCCCATTGCATCGTAGGCATACTGGCCGGGCGAGCCGGAATTGGTCGAGGTGATGCTTTCGTAAACGTTGGCCTCAGTATTGGCGAGGGCCAGAGTCACCGTATCGCCCGAAGTGCCCGCGGCGGAATCGGTATAGCCCAGGATGTTGTCCACGGTGTCCTGACTGTAACTGCGTACAAACTGCGAAACTCCTGCAAACGGGACGGCAACGTAACCGCCACTGGTGCCGTAGTCCGGGTTGCCAAGAAGCTGGCCCGTCCCCAGTGACAGCAGGTGGCCGCGGGCAGATGCACTCATGCGCCCTGCGCGATCGTAGGTCATGACGCGGGACAGGCCGCCGTGGTCGAGACGGCGCTCCACGATGGGGTTGCCAGAGCGGTCGTAGGCGACTTCAACGCCCGCGAACACTTCCCATGCGCTGCTACCTGAGCGCCGATGCAGGTGGGTAACGGATTCAAGTTCGCCGCGTTCGTTGGTAGAGAAGCGCGATACCGAACAGCCCTCACCGGGTGTCACGGAGATCGCGGCCGGATGCGGCTGAGCCGGCCTCGGCGAGACCAGATGGCGGATCGTATCTATCGCACTGCTGAAGAACTGCCGCTGCTCAAGAAGGGCCTGTTTCCATTGGTAAGAGATCAACGCCGTCTTGTTGCCGGGCAAGCAACTGTCCCACACCTTTACCGGGTCGAGACCATCGTACTCGGTGGTGATGTGGCGGCCGTCCCAGAACGAGGTGAGCACCTCGCGGCCCAAGCAGTCGTACTGGCGCTTCATCTCCCATGAAGAGTACGAGTGCGACCCGACGGCAACGTAGTAGCGCGACTTGAAGCCAAGCACCGACTCGTCGTACAGATGCGACTGGAACGGCACTTGGATTGCGGCACCGCTTTGGTCGTAGACGGTCAGCTTCTGTGACTCGATCAGCCCAAGCGAGTTGTAGGTCATGTCCAGTCTGGATTCAGGAATGACGGCTATGCCGGACAGCTTGAATGTCTCAGCCCTGGTGCATTCTCCGAAGGCGTTGTACTTGTAAGTCTCCTTGGCCAGCAATGCATTGCCAGGCAGTGTTCCCATGCCCTGGCCCATCATCTCCCCATTCGTGATGAATTTTGTGACGAGGTTGCCTGCGGAGTCGTACGAGTTATTGATGACCGTGCCGTCAGGCTGCGTCTCGGCCGTCAGTTGGTCATCGGCGTCATAGGTGTACGTCCACAATCCTATCCCGGGCCGATGGACGGACGTCTGCCGACCTCGATCATCGTAGGTGTACAAGGTCTCGAGATTGGTCGTATTGAGAGTGCCGCCAGATCGAGTCGCAATCTCCTTCTTCAGTAGACCGCCTCGTGAGTACTCCATGCGGGTACTGGTAAACGACGTGCTTCCATCCATCACGATGACTTCCGTGGGCTGGCCCGCAAAGTTGTACTCTGTGCGGGTTTCGCGCCCCTGGGAGTCCAGCACCGACGTCGGCCATCCCAGGTTGTTTCGGGTAATGGTGACCTTCAGGCCGTGCGGCCCAGTTTCCTCCACAACGTTCCCCGCCGGGTCGATCACCGAGGTGGACTCGCCTTTGACAACCGTTGCGTCGGCAGTCCACTGCAAATACGAGACCTCCTGCTTGTGGACGTTCATTTCGGCGTCGTACCAGAAGCTCGCAAGGTCGGCCACCTCCGTGGAACTTGGCCCACCGGTGCTCACACCGCGTCGCGCAGTAGTGACGATGCCGCCAGGGCCGCGGGCGTCTTGTTGCAGGATCAGGCAGGTATCCTGACTGCTGGTCACGCGCTCATCTGTGACGTAAGCCCGCGAATTCATGCTCCCCGTAGCGTCCATCAACTCTTCATGGCGGGCCCAACCTTGCCCACCTATAATGCTGGCCCGTTCAAGCGGCTGCCCCGCGGCGTTCTCCGCCAGCGTGTCCTGACGGAAGACTCGCCCTAACTCGTCGTAGAAGGTCCGGCTGCTTCGCGGAAGCGCCCCGGGCCCCATGGCAAGCTGATCAATGATCAGCGGCTTGCCGGGGGCTGAGTAGTTGGTGAAGCTGGCCAGCTCTCCTCCCGCGCAAGGTGCCATGCTGCCGATCTGGCGGCCAAATTCATCGTAAAAGGTCTCAAACACCTTCCCGCCCGGAGTCTTTACTTTCACCAGATTGCCGCTGACGTCGTAGGTGTACTCGGTCTTGCCTTCGACCGACTTGCCGGGGGCGACGGTCTCGGTCAGAACCAACCCTCGGTAGTCGTACGTGTACGTCGTTTCGAACATCTCGCCAGCGTCCTTTTCGGTCTTGGTGGATATGACTCGGCCCATGATGTCGTAGGTCTGGGAAGTAACTGCAGTGACCAAGCCGATATCGACATCGGTAGTTGTCTCGAGCAGTTCCCCGGTTCGCTGATCGTATACGTACTTGGTATGCAGCCACCCCGCGCCGGTGCGAGACGCCGGCCTCGGGAACCGTGTGGCCAGATTATTCAGGTTCAGTTCGTTCTGCGGGTCTGTCCCAGTCGGATCCGGCACGGTAAGGCCAGCCGGGCAGTACGACTGCACTTCGTATTCCTTGCGGCCGTCTTTGTCATACCAAAACCAGCTCTCCACCTGTGGTGAAGTAGTGGAGTTACTTGAAGCACCGGAGCCCGGCGCCACCACCCTGTAAAGCTGGCCAGCATCATTCCAGTACGTAGTAGTCGTGAAGTTCACCTCGTCGTAGGGCAACGGGGATTGCGCCCGCGGCGACTTAGTGGTGGACGGATAGCCGCGAGAGTCAATGTCATAGGAGATTGTAGAGCTACCGGCAAAGTGGTCCGGCTGCGCCCACTGCCCGCTGGGCGTGGTGGTAACGGACTTCAACCTGCGAATGGCCATCTCCGGGTCACTCCAGACGTCATCGAAGTACAGGTATCTGGTGGTAACCTCACCACTTGCCTTCTCGTTGAAACGCGTCGCTGGCGACAATGTCCAAGTTGGACGCCCACGGGTATCCGTGATTGTCATCCCGCTTACTACGCGGTCATTATCATCCGCGTCCTTGAACCTGCTGAGCGTCCATGAGTGGCAGGGGCGATGCTGGAACTCGACGGGGGCAACACCGCCTTCTGGCATAGACACTGAAGCGGACACTTCGCCATGTGGTCCTGTAGTATCGGTCCGGGATACGTAAAACAGGTTCAGGTGCCGGCTGTAGGTGGAATGTCGAGTGGTTATCAAGTCATCCAGCCCTAAGTCCGAATTGCGACTGTGGCGTTCCTGTACCACACGATATCGCGCCAGTGGGCTCTCATTGCCATAGAACACAGTGATCTTGCCGCTGCCGAGACCCATATCAGCAAGGTTGCCGAAAAGGTAGGCATACACGCCCGAGGTTGTTACTGGAGTGGCCCACGTGCCGTTCGAGTTTTGAAACGCTCCAGGCTCAATCACGAAGTAGCGCTTTTGTCCGGTAGCCTCGTTCTCAAGTAGCGCCATGTGCTCCACCCACACATCCAGGTCGTCCAGCCCGCTGCATGTGACTTTGGAATAGACCAGCGGTATGAAACCCGCCTTGCGGTATAGTTCCGACCCGGCGGTGAACGTACCCGTCAGGACCGACTCTCCAGCCTGATGCAGGAAGTGTGACGACGAGCCATTCGGGTGAACCACCTTGATCAGCGCTCGCGTTGAAGGATGGTACGCATACTGTGTTTCATCCATGCCCGCGCCACTCGAGCGGGCGTGGTATGTGGCTTGGCCACTTCCATTCAACCAAAACTCTTCCGTCGTCAGATCGGGCCAGCTGATGATCCGTTTGGGAGAGGCCCACTGCGGCGGCTCAACGTAGGCAATACTCACGGTCCGCCAACTCGAGCCGCTACCCGTCGCACTTGGCGTTGCCTGCTGCACCACCCGGCGCTCCCCAGAAAGTAACTGGTAACCATTGATCAAGCTTGGTACCGGGCTCGTTGCCACACTCACGGCGCCCTGGTGGCCATTCAATGTGGTCGGCACAACTTGCGATGGCGGGTAGACATGCGTCAGCGGCCATCCACCGTTGAGGAACTGCTCATAGGCGTAGCCATTGTAAAGGGTCACAGGGAAGCGGTGTCCGCTGGGCAGTCGCTGCAGCGTAAGGCGACTGTTCTCAGTATACCAGTAGCCCACGGCCTCGTAATAATCATACATGTTGCCCCCGGTCGCACTGCGCACCTCTCGGCGGATCATCTTGATACGTCCATTGTCGTGATAGTAGAACCTCAATGCCTCGCCGTGACCACGCTCAATGCACTCATCTGTGTTCACTTGGACAATCTGCTCACTACTGTTGTAAACCACCTCATGTGTGTTCCGGTGACTATCGCTAACAGAATCAAGGCGATAGGACCAGACCAACGGGTTATCACTGATTTCTCGCGATGGACCGAACGAATAGGCGATGCCACCACTCACCTGAATCTGAAGCCTGCGAGGAATCGTCGTGCTGCCTGAGGCAAACTCAGCTACGACAGCTTCGGCATCTACTCCGGTTGGTGTGACGAAGCCAGTCAGGGTCCCACCCTGCACAATGGACAGGAACTTCACATAGTCTCCTCGCGGAGTCACCCACTTGAAATCGCCGCCACTGCTGAAATCAAAATGCACCTCCTGCGTGTATGTATTGAACCAGCCGCGACCGTTCGGTCGCAGTTCCTCTGACTTGCTGCTTCGGTAAGTCCGGTCCCATACGATGGGGAACACGCCGCTCTTGGTAGAGATGTCTGTCGTGGTCAGAGTGAACTCACCGTTCTGCAGGGTAACGTTGTGTGCTGCTACCGTCGCCATCGGATCGGGGTATGAGTTTGGTGCACCCGTGTATGTGTAGTCCGGGATGATCGTGTAAGAACCCGTAGCGTACACGTGCGACGTGGACTGCTTGCGGACCTCAAAGACCCCGCGGCCGATCTTTGCGTTCTCGCCAACTGACAGCAGTACTTCGATCGAGAGCGTGTCCGCGATCGTGGGCAGCACGACCTTTCCGTCTTCGTCGTAGTACAGCTTCGCGGGGTACCCGGCCCCCGGGTCCTGGTTTACGATGACGTTGTGGATGGTGATCTCGGGCTCATTGGGGAACACCACTGTGTCGGCCTCGCCCAGCGCGTTGCCTGTGATCAGTACAGTCTGCTGGGATACCCCCTGGCGTAGTTCAGCGTTCACGAAGGCAACGTCCGAGTCGGCGCCCTGCACGAAGATGCGCAGATCAGTCCACTCACTTCGCACCCCATAGCCGTTTGCCACGCGCGTGCGAATGATAAGCTCACCCTTGGTGATGAACTCCTCATCCGGGTCGGTCGTAGCCAGGATCTGATCCACAATCCAGGTCGCGCCGGTAGTGCCCACGTTGCCCCAGAGCACGTACGGAACCGCCGCAAGGTCGGTGCCCGCCTCCACAAGCTGCCCGGCGACGTAGATGTCCCGGTCTACAATGCACTCGAAGCTGGCCGGATCGATGTCCGATGAGCCATTTGCGTCGAACTCAACCGTCACGGTGAACGGGCCATCGGTCAGCTCATCAGGCCCCGCCGATCCACCTGTTTCCACGTACTCAACGATCGGGCTGTTGGGACTTGGTGGCGGTGCCACTTCAACGCTGGCAAACAGTTGCTCGGAGTGCCCGCTCACCCCATGCTCCGTCCAGATCTCCGCAGTGAAGATCTCCACGACGATTACGGCCGGTGCGGCCGAGATCGTCTCAATGTCGAACAACACCAAGTTCGGCGACAGGGCCAGCACACTCGCCTGCGGAATACTAAGACCGGCGTGGTTGGCCGTAATCGTCGTCGAAACATCAAAGTTGGTTCCGCTGCCGACCACACTGCATGGAGCAACGCCGGTTTCTTCGACGACACCGAAGTCGGCGGTTACCAGCGTTGTCTCTTTCGGCACAACCGCGATGCGGACGGATTCGGGGCCTGGAATGCCCGCGCTGACTGTCTGGACGTAGAAGTAGCACAGGACATCATTCACCAGATTCGTGACCACGAAATAGGAATCGGCGGTGGTTCCCATTGACTGGAACGGTCCCAGCTCACTCGCCGAAGCGAAGACCTCAAACGCGGTGTTCGTTCCGCTCTGCGTGCCATTCCATAGCAGCAGCACCTTTTCATGACCGCAGATACCAACTAGGTCCTCGACCGCTGCGGCAATCCATACAACCAGGTCTCCCGTAGGCTCGGCCGGATCCAAATCAAAGGCCTCTCCAGCACCCGCACCGCCGCAGCCGTGCAATTCAAGTGTGCTGGCCGTGGCCGAAGCCTCGACGCTCACTACTGCCATGCCATCGAATGTCAGTCCCTCGGCCACGGTGTTCTGGCTTGCCTGCACAGCCCAGTACACGGCAGGCATCGTTGGCAGGGGGCCCGTGAAATTGCAGTCGCGCAGGCTCAGGACCGTTGCCCCAGTGCCCAGTTGCAGGCTGACTGACTCGAAATCGCAGCCGATGATCTCAGCGGTGGCGTCGCCCACGATCAGACCTGTGGGCAGCCCGTTGCCGACGATGGTGGCTTCAAGGGCTTGCAGTTGGCCAGTGGTAAGTGTCCAGTTCACGCCTTGCAGTTCGAGCCGCGAGCCTTGGTTCAATCCGAGTATGCCCCCCGAAGTACTGTGTTGTGACACGCGCAGCGTGCCGTCGACACCGATATCGCCTACAGAGTCGATGCGCCAAGCTTGCAACGTCACCCCGGCACCTACTATCAGTGTGCTGTCCTGCCCGACCTCCAGCGGCTGGCCTTGTGGGGCTCCCGCGAGTGTCAGCACGGGCGGTTGCCCGGCCGCAAGACCCGCCGCAAGCAGGTGCAGCCGGCCAAATACCCGAAACTCGTTGAATGACTGTTTGAGTTCAAGCCCAGCCGCGGCCAGCTCGAAAGGCAGGCCGGCGTCGCTTGATGACTCTAGATCGGCTAGCGTAAGGGGCGCGCGGCCTCGTGAATCTGTGGTTACTTGCAAATGGGTCAATGTGACGCGCGCAAACTCGCCCGAGGCTGCGGTCAGGTCGCCTCCTGGGAAGCGCAGGTAGCAGGCCGCCGGGTACTGGGCGACACCTGTATCCGCGAAGATCACCACGGCTTGGCCCTCTTGCAGTGCACCGTTGTAGACAATCGAGAACTCGCCTTGCGGCCCGGAAACGCCCTGCGCCAGAACGGTGTAGCCAGGCAGGCTGGCCAGCTTGATCGTGCGGCCGGGTTCGGCGACCCCGCCGATATCCAGCACGTGCCCTTCGATGCGGACTGAGGGATTCACGAGCAACGGCGTGATCGGGGAGGCGAGGCCTGTCTCGAAGCCATCACGGGCACGCACCGTCCAAGTCCAGTCCCCGGCCAACAGGGCCAAGCTGGAAGGCAATACGCCGCGCACACGGGTAGCCAACGGGTCCGACCCGCCATGCGGCAAAGGTACCCAGGCTCCTGATACGAATTGCTGGAAGCGTTGATTGTGCGGCTCACTGTCGAACGTGACGGAATTGCCGGTCGGAACGTACAGCAGCACAACTTCAAAGTGTTGCGAATCACCATCCGCATCGGGAGTGACGCCCCATTCAAACGTCGGCGTAATCTTAGTTGTTGTCCCGGTTGGCGTTAGGGGTCCTGTCGGCAGCGGAGGAGGAGTGTTGGTGCGGAAGGCAAACACATGCCACTCGCTCACTGATCCCGTGCTCGGCCACAGACGTACTCGGACGTAGTAGTTCTGCCCGTTGTTGAGGTTGACCGCACATTGCACGGTGTCGTCTGTGCTGGCCACCTGCCCGCTGTCCCAGATCGGGTTGGTCAGGAATGTCGAATCCAACGTGACCTGCACTTGCCAGCACATCTGTGTAGTGCCGGGAATGTCAGTGCCAAAGTCCCACACAAACCAAGGCTGGCTGGCGACAATACGCTCGCTATGGCCAAGCTCGGACTCCGTCTCCTGCACACGGGCTGCGCGAACGTATGCCGCGGCGGGCTGCGACGGGTCATCGTCTGTGATCGACACCTGGAATTGACCCTGATGGATGTGAGGGGCCACATTCTGCGTCAGGGAGTGCAGCCTAATCGTGAAGTTCTTGGTTTGCTGCTCTGGTAATGTGTCGCCAAAGATTCCGACCCGGAAAGTCGCAGTGGCCTGACCGTGAGGAATTGTGACGAACTCATCGACCAAAGCATAATCAACGCCCGCGCGAGCTGAACCAGCCACCAGTTCGACTTGAATCTGCACGTCCTGGCTGAAAGGCTGATTCAATTCCGCCGTCCAAAGCACTGTTCGGATCGGCTGGTTTCCCTCCGCGACCACTGAAGGCCCAAAGACACTCACCGTAGTCGGTGGTGGCACCGGTATCAGGGAGATTACAAACCACTTCGAGGCTGCCTGATACGGAGGGGCGGTCTGCGTCGCGGTAACAAGCACCGGGATCTGCGCCGGCGCACCAAGCTGGACGAAGCCGGAAACCACCCCTGTGTTCGGGTCGATAACCAACTGAGGAGCTGCCGGAGACTGCAGTGTCCATATGCAGGCAATGGACTCACTAAGCTGCACGGCAACAGGTCCGTAGGGCTGATCCTCATGCGCGGCCGGAAGATTCTGGGTAGTGATGTACCAGGCACGACTGAAGTGCGTCAGTTTGTGCTGCCCGGAGTGCTGCATGCCCGTGTGGCTTCCGCCTACCCAGATCACCGGCGTGGACGAGTAGGTGTCGTCCATCAGCAATACTCGAACCCGTTCAGCCCCGGATGCCGAGAGCACCGACGCGTCCCACGACTGGAGATTGCCGCTAATGTCGAATGCGGCGACACCGGCTCGCGGCGCTCCCTGCGCAGTCTGGAACGACCCACCGACATAGATGGGTCCAGTAACACTGCCTGCCAGCGCGTAAACGCCGTCAACAGCAGGAGCGAAAGCGTCCACAGCGCCATCCGCCAAGGCCACTGAGGCCAAATCGGCCCTCGGCTGGCCGCCGACCGTGGTGAGTTCGCCGCCGAGATACACGTTTGAGTTTGATCGTGCAATTGCACGTACCAGCGACCCCTGCGCCAACTGTGCATTCCAGCCCGAGACCAAAGAGCCCGAGCCAGCGCCGGGTGAAGTCACGGCAATCAGTGCTGGTCGCAATGTCGGCGTTCCGCCGACGTTGACATGGTTGAAGTTGCCTCCCAGCCAAGTGTTTGTGCCGTCGCGAGAGAGCGCATAGACGGCCTCGCCTGCTGCGTCAACCAAGTTGGCGTCCCAGCTCGAAAGCACAGATCCACTTCCACTGATGCTGGTCGATACGGATGCGACGTCGATCCGCGCCACTCCTCCGATGGTGGTGAAGTCGCCACCGACCAGCAGGCTGCCTGCCTGCAATTCCAGCGCGTTCACAGTTGCACTGGCACCGGCGACGTTCACGCTCCAGCCATCCGCGTCCAAGGTGCCGACAGCTTGCGAAACAGAGGCCAGGCCGCCCCTATTGAGGGTCTGGGTACCCATTGCCTGTGTGAATGAGCCGCCAACGAAGATTCGAGACCCGTCTGTTGCCATGGCATGGACTGGGCCATTGAAGCTCGGTCCCCATGCCACCAGCTCACCGTTCTTGTGCATTGCTGCCACGTTTCCGCGCGACGTCGCAAGCGATGTGAAGCCGCCACCAACCACAAATCCAAGGAATGCACCCGTGCTGGAACGGCCGGCAGAAACGCTGTTCAGGTTGCCGTTCACCATAGTCGCGAATTCGCCCACCCGCGCGTGAGGTGCGCCCAGGGAGTACGCCGCCATGTGCCCTACCGGGGTGCCTGCGGCGCTGGTGAACAAGCCAACAGCCAATACACGGTCATCTGCCGCGGCCAAGCCTGTCACTACCTGGTTCAGGCCTGAAGCGAATGTCGTAACGGGCGTCAGCTTGCCTCCCGCAATATTACAGAGTGCGAGGGGGTCGATCGCGCCGCTGGACGCTGCTGCACCGCGGCCGATCCATAACTTGTTGCCCCCCGTTACCAGAAGTGCTCGCACAGCGGTAGGCGATGAGTAGTTGTTCGTAGGGTCACGCTGACCCAGAAGATTAGTGGTAGCCACATAAGCCGTGCTGGCAGTGTCAGACGCCGAAAAGGGCGCATAAGTGACGGACTGAAACTGTCCTGCAAGGACAATCGCGGGCAGGGTGGAGGTGCCGAAAGTTGTGCCCGTAACCTCAAGCGCATACACCGCGCCAGCAGCCCGCGGAAGCTGCCAATAGTGATTGCCGCTGGTCTTGAAACCAGTGAAATTGCCGATCACGAAGTCGCCGCCATGGGTAGGCCCATGCCACTTGGCCAGTTGGCTGCCGCCCACAACCACACTGCTGCTGGACGCAGTCTCCGCAATCCATTTCAGGGCGTATACCGTACCGCCAGTTCGTGCGCCGGCGTGGGTTGACTGCCAGACCTTGAAGCGATCAGCCGACTGCCCAGTCGAGATGTGTGTGTGCTTTGGAAGAACCGCGATGTTGTTGAAGCAACCCGCAACATTGTCGAGTTGTTCGAATGCTCCACCCAGATAGATCTGGCCCCAGTCACTGACAGCCAGCGCATACACGGGGCCGTCAGGATTTGGGCGCCACTGCAGGTCCCACTGGCCGTTTGCAGTAAGCTTCGCAGCGTTCTTGATCAACTGGCCCTGCACGTTCAGGTCAAACTGGCCCCCCACGAAGATTGACCCGTCAGAGTCCATGAGAGTGGCAAACACTGTTCCATTGATCTGGCCCAGCGCCAACCGACGACGGCCCTCAGCGTCCAGGGTCGCAACACCACCGGCATCCCATGAGACGCTCGAGAATTCCCCGCCGAAGTAAACGTGGTCTCCGACCCGGGTCACGGCGCGAACTTCGCCGTCGATTCGCCAGTCACGTTGCTGACCCGGTGCCGAGGCCGGGCCGCTACTTCCTGTTCCGGCGGGGTACACTAGGGCGGTAGCGGCGGAAATTGCGTGTGCTGCGCCCACGGCTCTGTAAATCCTTGCGGTAAGTGTCCAGCTTGCAGTGCCAAGCGGCGCAGCCAGCCGAACCCTGAACTTCGCCTGCATCTGTCCCGGCCCAAACACAAGTCTCGATGACGTGGGGATGTAACCACCCCCCATCTGGCCCCGCATGAACTCGGAGACATCCGGGAGTGCATCACCATCTCCATCGCCGCCTTCGGGCTCAAGCACGGTTTCACACCACACTTCCACCACGCCTACCGGTGGTGCGTCAAGGACCACTTCAAACTCAACCCAAGCCTCACCAAGTTCGGGTTGATATGCCACAGTACTCAGGATGCTCGCGCCTATGCGCAAGCGATTTGGGAACACGCGAACGGGGAAGGCGGTCGACGCAAGTAGAATGTCCCAACGCCCATCCTGATCCGCTTGTCCAATGCGCGCACGGCGGATTTCGTACTCCTGGGCGTGTCCCAAGTGCTCGGTGGCTTCGAACGCGGCACCGTTGCCCATCATGACGTAAGCCATGGAACCCTTTACGACAACGGCGTCGGGGTGGCCATTCCCATCCAGATCCGCTCCGGCTATGTCTACCGTTCCGCCGGGATAGGGAAGGGTGCATTGGGCAATCTGATGCCAGTTCTCTCCCCGCAGCCGCTGCAGCGTAAGGGTATCCTCCGTAACAAAGAACACCCGCCGGTCGCTGAAAGTGGAGTTGACTTGCGCTCGCACAATGGCCTGCACACCCGCCATGTCCCAGTAACCTGACTCCCAGTACTCACCCTTGTGGCTGGATACTGAGCTGAGCAATTCCGATAACACAAGCACTCGTGCAAAGTCATTGTCGTTGGCGGGAAGAATTACCAGACTGCGACAGAGACCCTCGACCTGCAATTCATATAGGGGCGCCGAGATCTCGTCACTGTACAGGTCGTAGATTCGCACGACGTTGTCGTAGGCCACCACAGCCTCAGGTACTCCGTCAAGGTTGATCTCCCCGATGGCCAGGCCGGTGGGGTTGTCGCTGTAACCTTGGACAAAGCCCGCAAGCGTCAGCGCCCCTGTTCCGTCATTGACCCAAAGTGAAATGCCGGATGAGTCCGCAATCAAAGCGTCTGGAAGTTGGTCGAAATTGCAGTCAGCTGTTGCGACAAATGCGTTGCCTGGCAGTGAGGCCCCAAACGGAATGATCTGCGGCGCGGTCGTGCCGTATGACAGGACAACCTGATGACTGGCACCGATGGTGTTTGACAATAGCAGGGCATCCTGCACGCCATCGCCATTGAAGTCCCCAAGCACGAAGTCCTTGGCTCCGGATGGGTCTCCAAACGCTTGTACTGCACGATTGAAGCCTGCCGGGGCCGGAGCTGTTGCGTCAGGAAGAATGTAAACGAAACTGGCAGGCGCCAAGCTCCAATCAAACATCGCGCCCCCTCCGCCCCCGTAGCGATGCCTCCAGAAGTAGGTCACACCCGGCTCGGGCGCCCACTCTGCGCCCGGCAAAATCGGCGCAGCTCTTTGCCCCTCCTGAGTACCGCCCGTGGCGACTTCATTCGAAGTCCACACCACCTCCCCGAAGTCCGCGTCCAGTGCGATTTCCACTTGCTGCACCAACGCCTGGGTACCTGGTTCACCGCACAGCTCGGCCGTGAATCCCACGGTTGCGGTCGCTGTTACAGCGGGATGGCCCTGCACCGGCGCCACCGCCGTTGTGTACTGCACGCGCAGGTCAGCCGATGATGGGGTACCGACAACAACGAAGTGGCCAAGAATCAGACTGTAGGCGCTGGCAGCGTTTGTGGTGTCCTTCACGGCCGCGCGCCAATAATAACCCTGACCGAACACGAGAGTATCCGCGTTTACCGCGACAGGCGGCATCTCCGAACCAGGGGCTGTCGGCGCGATTGAAACGAAACCTGAGTCCCATACGACTTCGTTGAATTCCGGGTCTAGGCCGACCTGAACGCGCACCGCGACGGCAGCGGGGCTGCTCGGGCCGCCGTGGTGTGTCGCTGTGAACCAGACGTGCTTGGACAAACCCTGAACGGGCTCAGGCCCTCCGGCAATCCCGGGCCAGTTTTGCGTGTCCGATACACGAAGGCTCGTCGGTGCCAAGGGTACCGCGAACAAGCCTTGGGAAATGGAGGTCAGCACGAGGAGAGTGACCAAGTAGCTCAAGGCAAGGTGAGTGCGCACGACAGTCTCCAGCTAGCGACAGTTCAATGTGACTGGTACTGGCGGGCACACTAAAAACCTGAGCGACACCGACAAATGGAAAATACACCCCTTTCTCACTAACGTATCAACGAATTGCACATGTTGCACGCTTGACTCCGATATCACACCGTGCTACACGCAGCCCCATGCGGTCGCGACTTGTGATTCCATGTCTGGTGTTGTTGCTCGCTACGGCTGGTGGCGTTGCGACTTTTTTTCTGCAGCACGCCATGGACAAGCCTTCCAGAACCCCGACAACAGAATTGGATGAATCGGCTTCCGGCGATGCGGAGCATCCGGTACTTGCAGATATCGAAGGGATCAAGCCTCGGCGGACTGCCGAGTTACCCACACTGCCAACCAGCACCCAAAGGCTCGCTGAGTTGGATGCGCTATTGGAAGGTACAGATGCGGTGGCATCCCTTGCTCAAGCGTTGTCCGCCATGGAGTCGAGTAACGAATCAGAAGTGCGTGAGCGGGCCTTCCAGGTGGCCATGACGTTGGCTGAGCGAACTGGACCAGAGTCGCGCCAGAGCGTACTGAGGCGGGCCATCAACAGCCCATTCTCCGAGATCTCACGTGGTGGGCTGCGAGCATGCGCACATGCCCCGGACGAAGCCTTGCTCGATGACTTGCTGCGTGCCGCTGAACCAGGCAAGATCGAGCGCTGGTTGGCGATTCAGGCTCTGGCGTTCCTCGAAGATCCCAAGGCCGACGAGGCCGTGCTCGCCTTCGCAAGGGCACCAGATACTTCGCGCGGACATCGCCTGCGAGCCATTCTGTTGTTGTCGCAAACAACCATTCCTGAGGCAATGGAGTACTTGCAAGTGCTCGCTCGAGGGGACGATTCAGAGTTGTCTCGCCACGCGGTAGAGGCCTTGGCAGCCGTACCCCATGCGCAGCGCAGATAGGCAAGTGGTTCGTCCCATCCAGATTGGGTGTCCTACGTTATTCCAAGAGCCGGTAGTCTTTCCTTCGGGGCAGAACTTGTTGAACCGGACGGAAGCCTGCTAGAAAAGGCGCTCGGGCATGCTGTCAGGCTCGCCTAAGTGGACCTGCGGTCTTGCCCGTCACTAACAACTTTCGTCGGGGCAGTGCTGATCTCCGAGAGTCCCGGCACCCAGTTTGCCCTGTAACCATAAGACACGCACGCACTCAAACACCGCAAAAGCATGGGGCGTAACCGTCTCTCTAGCCGAGACCTGTGCGCCAACCGGGCGCGTAGCCATCCAAAAAGTCGCACCCGCGCAAACCACCCTCCATCGGGCCACCGCTACCTAACTGAGGAGTCCGGTCAATTGACCGGGCGCTTTCAACTTCAGGCTTCAAGAGAACTTGCGCCCCTGATCGAGCTCGCTGGTCCGAGTCGCCCGCCGCCACATCCCGCTACCATCACCGAAGCTCACACGTTCACCGGCAGTTGCTTGGCGCTGCCGACACTCTTGGGGGAGATGCGCTCTTGTCGCCTCATTCGAGTTTTGGCGCGCGACAGCCATCACCGCTGACGACCGGCAACTTTGACCGGGCGGGACGAGACCCATGGAGTGCCTAGAAATGGGTTGAACGGACACTTCGGGACGCACATGGATGATAAGCGTCGAAGCAGAGCTGCGCGAGTTTGCTGCAGCCCTACTCCTGAAAGTTCCCTGCTTTGAGTCTGTTCCGCAGTTCGAGAAGCGTGAGAGCGAACTCCTGATAACGTTGTGACGTCAGAGGGGATCGGAGTCGACTCTCGACTTCCTTGGCGAACGTGCGTGACGCTGCCTCTAGAAGTCGCTCTCCTTTATCTGTCAGGTCTATAAATGACGACCGGCGATCCTCAGGATTAACCCGTCGCCGACACAACCCGGCCGCCTCGATCCGATCGACGAGCTTGCTCGCTCCTCCAACGGTAATCGCAAGCGCTTCCACGACATCGTGAACCCTGCAGTTACGCTTGCAGGCGATCACCTGCATTGGTTCAAACCAGGTGAGCGCAAGACCGTGCTCGGATCGCAGGCGCTCTGCGACGACGTTCCATAACTCCGTTTCGAACCGGATCAGCTCGCTAAACAGCTTCGCTGAATCGATCATCATGCTCTTCCCCAAGAAACTACATTCCGTGGAATATATAACGGTCGCTCGCATGTTCAACTGTCTTCATGGAGGGCACCTCCGTCGGGCCCTCCAGAAGTGGCTCTCGGACATGAATGCGCGCTCGCCAGGCAGGGGACTGCATTCGGGAGAGCCGGTGGGGGTCGGCCCGCCATGATGGAGGGCTGTTGACTTTGCCGCCGCAACCAACTGCGCATTTTGGGCGAACCTCAAGGAGAACGAAATGAAGCGCACTGACTTTCCAAACCTCACAATCGTCATCGCTCTCATCCTGGGCTTCGCCTCAGGATGCGCGTCAACACAACGAGGAGAAACTGTGTCAACTAACGCCAGCAGCACGTCACTCGGTCAGACTCAACATGTTCAGTCCGCAACGAGTCTCCTTCGCAGGTACGAGTCAGCACTGAACGCAGCAGATGTCGAAGCAATCGTCGAGCTCTATGCCGAGGATGGTGTATTCATGGCTCAACACCGGAAACCGGCAATCGGGCACAAACAGGTCGAAGCGGCCTATCGCGAGATTCTGAGCATGATACGGCTGGACATCGCGTTCGAAATCGACGAAGTAGTCGTTGTCTCTCCAACGGTCGCATACGCCCGAACTCGTAGCGCTGGTACAACGACCATCATTGCAGACGATGCTAAAGTGTCGGAGGGCAACCAGGAAATGTTCCTGCTAATGCGAGCAGATGAGTCGGCCGAGTGGCGCATCGGCCGGTACATCTTCTCGACGACTCAACCAAGGGGCTGAAGATGGAAACAATGCGTGCAGTCGTTCTCGACGCGCCGGGACCACCCAGCGCGCTTAAGATTCGAGACGTCCCCAAACCTGAACCGAAGGCAGGATGGGTGCTGCTCCGGGTTGAGGCGTTTGGTCTAAACCGCTCTGAGCTGCACACTCGACTCGGCCTTGCTGGCCCGGACGTGACGTTCCCGCGGGTGCTCGGGATCGAAGCCGCCGGCATCATCGAGGCAGCACCTGGAACCAGCTTCAACGTTGGTTCGAAAGCAGTAGCCATGGTCGGTGGCATGGGGCGGTCCTTTGATGGCGGCTACGCCGAGTACACGCTTGTGCCTGAGCAGTGCGTGATCTCTGTGGAAACGGAGCTCGACTGGGCCCGTCTGGGCTCACTTCCAGAAGTGCTGCAGACAGCATGGGGATCGCTGACGGTTGGCGTTGGAATTCGGGAGGGTGGAACGCTGTTGATTCGTGGCGGTACGTCTTCCGTAGGTTTGATGGCGGCGATTCTGGCGAAGCGTCAGGGTACGACAGTTCTATCCACTACCAGGCGCCCCGAACGTGCCGACGAACTTCGTGCAATTGGGGTGGATCACGTCATTGTCGACGATGGAGACATAGCCGCCAAAGTTCGGGAGCTCGTTCCGGGCGGCGTCGATGGTGCCCTTGAGCTCGTTGGCGCACCAACGCTGCGCGATACGCTTGGTGCGTGTCGACCAGGTGGTACAACCTGCTTCACGGGAATGCTGTCGAACAAGTGGATCGTGGAGCGGTTCTACCCGATTGAATTCATCCCGACAGGCGTCCGGCTGACCGCCTATGGAGGCGGAGCAAGCAACCTGCCGAGCGAGGTATTGTCAGAGATCGCATTGGCCATTCACCGAGGCGAGATAGCTTGGCCGGCGAAGGTCTACGGGATGGAGGACATTTCCCGCGCCCATGACGACATGGAACACAACCGGGTAACTGGAAAGCAGGTCATGCTTACACGCAGGGCCCAATAGGATGGAGGAGTCCCTTGACAGAATCGTGCAGGCTCCGATCAGACGAGGAAGCTCGACCTCGAGCGCTGGCATGCGAAGAAGCCCCTGTCATTCGACTCTCGTCATGATGACGAACCAGGAAGGTCAGTCTGCGAGGCAGTCGCTCCCATGCACGCCGAAACCACCTGCCTCTTCCGCCACACGCTGCCCGGCAAGCCCAATGTCGTATGCTCTTACAACGACCGCTGCCCGACCAATGCCCATCTCAACTCGACTCCATATTCAAGTGCAGAACAGGCTCCCCTACCAAGCTGAGGCGCCCGGTCAATTGACCGGGCGCTTTTCGTTGTTTGGGCTTTCTTCTGACGGGTTGGCTTTGGCCTTTGTTCGGCCGGGCAGCATCAGTGCGAGTGCTGCGGCGGCCGCCAGGGCTCCGGCGTACACGTATACTGGCAGATCGTGGCTGGCTGGGCTGGCGGCGTCGGCCACTAGTGCTCCCATGGCCGCGATGCCCGCGATTCCTCCCAGGTAGCGCATGGTGGACAGCACGCCGCCGGCCATGCCCGAGTTCTCTCGCGCTACCGCGCCCATGGCCGCGGCTTGCGACGGCGGCGACGACAGGCCTATGCCCGTCCCCATCAGAAGCAGGCCGGGGACCACGTCCACCGGCGTCCGGATCGCGGCGAAGTCGCGAAACCACCACAGGCCGCCAAGCCCCAGCAGCGAACCCAGCAACACCTGCGCCCGCGCTCCGATGCGCTCTGACACGCGCCCGGCAACCAGCGACGCCGCAACCATGGCCAGCGTCAACGCCAGCAGCGCCGGGCCGATTGCACCGGGCTCAAGCAAGCGGGCCTTGGCAAAGAAAATGGGCAGCTGAAACAGCAGCGCGTACATGGCCAGGTTCTGCAGCGCAATCGTGCCCCCGCCCGCAACGAATGCCGGGCGCCTGAACAGCCTCAGGTCCACCACCGGCGCGGCCACGCGCGTCTCAACCCAGCCGAACACCAGCAACAACGCAACACCGCCAACACCCACCCACAAACCAATTCCCGGCAGGCGCGGTGCAGCCACGACCGCACCCAACCCGACCGCTACCAGCAGGCTGCCGAGCCAGTCGAACTTCGGCCGGGGTTGTGCGGCCGCTGCGGGCGCTCGATGGAACAGCACCAGCGCCACAGACAGCGCGACCACCGGCAGGTTGGCGGCGAACAGCGCGCGCCAGTCAAGCCACGTCAGCAGCGCCCCGCCAACCAGCGGGCCCACGGCGGCCGCAATCCCCATGCAAGCGCCAAATGTTCCGAAGGCGCGGGCGCGGCGCTCCGGGGTCACGGCATTGCGCAGCATGGCCATGACGGCCGGCACCGTGGCCGCGCCGCCGGCGGCCATCAACACCCGCGCGGTCACCAGCGCCGGCAGCGCCGATACAAGCCAGCCCAGCACGCTTCCCGCGGCAACCAGCGCCAGGCCGATGAGCAGCGCGCGGCTGTGGCCGGCCAGGTCGCCCAGCTTTCCGCCGGGGCTTTGCAGTGCGATGTTGGTGATCAGATAGCCCGCGACCAGCCACTGGGTCACTTCGGTGTCGCTGCGCCCGACATCGGCAGCAATCGCGGGCATGGCCACGGCCATCATGGTGCTGCCCAGCGGCGCGAGCGACGCGGCCAGCACCATGCCCGCGAGCGCCGGCATCGGTAGTCTTTTCTCGGGCAAGGTGTCGGGCATCAGCGGTTGCGGGTCATCGCGCGGCATTGCAGCAGGTATAGCCGCCCGCCGGCAAACGCCCACTCAAGGTCGAGGCCGCGGCCGAAGTGGCTCTCGCACAATGAGCCCAGGCGGTGCAGCTGCAGCAGGTTGGCATCACTCAGGCACGGGGCGTTCACGAGTTGCGAGTCCACGGCTTCTTCAATCGTGCCACCGGCAGAGTTGCTGCGCAGGGCGAGGTCCTTTTCGCCAATGCGGCGGCGCAGGACTTTTCCGGCTGCATCTACGGCGTAATGGTCGGGCACCACCAAGCCCGCGACCACGGCTTCGCCCAGGCCCCACGCGGCCTCAATCACGCGCTCGTCTGCGCCGGTCAGCGGGTCGCGGGTGAACATGACGCCCGCGCAATCGGGCTCAATCATGCGCTGCACAACAACCGCGATCCGGGGATGGCCGTCCATGCCCAGCTTGCGCCGGTACTCGCGAGCGGATTGCGTGTGCGCCGATTCGCGGACGCGCATTACGGCCGGGTGCACGGCGTCCTGATCGCGCACATTGAGCAGCGTCAGGTGCTGGCCCGCGAAGCTGGCAGTCTCGGAGTCTTCGCCGATGGCCGAGCTGCGCACCGCGCAGGGCCCGCCCAATGCCGCGAAATGCGCGCGCAGGTGCGCGTGGGCTTCCTCGTGGCCGACTGCGAGCGCCTCAACATGCGTGGTGCCAAGCGCGAACCCCGGCGGCACAGGCAAACCTGCACACAATGACCGCGCAAGCTTGCTGGCCTTGCCGCCGTAGTGCGCTTCGTCGTGGGCTTCGTTCAGCGGCGTGGGATTCATGCCAGCAACTCAACCGTGCCCTTGTCGCCGTTGACGCGCACCCGCGCGCCATCGGCGAACTTGGTCGTGGCTTCGCGGGTGCCCACTACGGCCGGGATGCCATACTCGCGCGCCACAATCGCCGCGTGCGAAAGCTGGCCGCCGCGGTCCGTCACAATCGCGCCCAGCAGCGGCAACACCACGTTGAAGGCGGGGCCCGTGGTGCGCGCCACCAGCACGTCGCCCTGCTGCAGGCGGTCAAAGTCGTTGGGGTCGTTCACGATGCGGGCGGGGCCTTCGTAAATACCCGGGTGCACGGGGATGCCCTCAACGGACTTGTTCGTGTTCGCCTTGGTCGAGGCATCAAACAGCTCGCGGATCACGGTGCTTATCGCGCGCGAATTGGCCCGCGCCTTCACCGGCAGCCAGTCGTCCGGCGGTGGCGCAGACGGGGTGCCGCCCAGAAACGCGGGCGCGTCGGCGATGGTCTTGGTCTCGCGCCACTGCTTGCGTCGCTGGAGTTCCGCCACGGCGGGCGACTTCTCGCCTTTCAACAGCGACACCAGCTCGGCGCAGGTCGCGTAGATGGCAAGTTCGGCGTCGGGCAGCGCGCCGTTCTCTTTCAGCCTTCGCCCGGCCTCAAGCAGCGCGCGGCGTGAAAGCCCCGCGGCCCACAGGTCGTTGTACATGCCGCGTTCGTCGCGCAGACGGTGCACAAAGCGCGCCTCTTCCAACAGCTCGTCAAACCTGGCGCGTTTGTCCTGCGGTACTTTCTCGCGCAATTCGTCGCGGCGCCTGGCGAAGTCGGCCTCGCGGTTGGCCTTGTCGGCGGTGCCCGTGAAGATGGTCTTCACCAGCATGTCGGGCATTTCCAGCGCGTACCTTTCGGCCACGTCATAGCCCGAAACCATGCGGTAACCCACGGTGTCCAGGAACTGGGTCAGTGCTTCGCCCACGCCGGACTTGGACTTCAGGTCATCGAGCACATGTTGCGCGGGCTTACCTTGGGGCGCGTCGGCTATGCCGGCCGACTGCATGGCGTTGCGCAAGCCCTCAAGCTCCTTGGCGGCGACCCCGCGCGAAATTGGCGCGGCACCCTTGAGCAGCCCCAGCACCGCGCCCGAAGGCAGGCCCGTCCACTGCTGGACCTCTGAGAGGAAGTAGCCGACCGGAAAGCACGAGGGCACGGTGAAGATGTGGTGGCGATAGATCATCTCGACGTGATTGTCGCGCACGTCTTGCAGGTGCTGGATGAACTCGGCGTCGCTGAGCTTGGGCAGATCCACCCGCTGCAGGCGCGTCTGCCGGGCGATCGAGTCTGGCTTGACCTTTTCGTCCCAGCGCTGCATGTCCTCGCGCCAGAGTTTTTTCTCAAACACCAGCGCGCCGGCCTTCACGCGGCGGCGAATTTCCGGGTGCAGCTTGGTCAGCAGCTTGAAGATGAACTTCGGCGGCGGGCCCTTGGCGTTCTCAGGCGCGCCCACGGGGCAGAACTTGTTGTAGCAGAAGTCGTTGACCATACCCACGCGCAGCGTGTCCAACAGCAGGCCGTAGCGCTTGGTGCCCTCGCCGAAGCCCCTGGAAAGCGCATCGGGGAACACGTCGGCGATAAACCGCGTGGCCGGCTTGGCAAAGTGCGTCTGCTCAAGTTCCCAAACGCCCGGCCCCGGCGCCTTGAATTCCACGTCAGGCATGCCTCCCCCATTCTTTACAGAATCTTCACGGGGCGAGTGTAGGGAGACACGCAGCACAACGCCAGCCGTGCGGCCCAAGGGGCCAGCGTCATCGGCGGCGCCGCCCTCGAGTACGCCGAAACCGGCGAGTGGTCAATGCGCCAGACCATGGCCCTGGTCGGCCTGGCGGGCAACGTCGGCGGCTACGCGCTGGGCAAGGTCTTCAAGCCCAAGTGCTTTGTCGCAGGCACCCAGGTGCTGGCCATGGTAGGGGCCGGTGCGGCCGCACCGGTCGGCATTGAAGAAGTCCGCGTAGGCGACCTGGTTTGGGCTCGCTGCGACGTTACCGGGCATGAGGGCTTCAAGCCGGTTGTTACGCTCTTCCGCAACGTCACCGACTCGCTGGTGCATGTCACGTACACGACAAGTGGCGCGGGCGCCCCGCCCGCGTGTGGTGGCGGGTCGCTGCCGGCACGATTCGGCGGGTACGCCGATGCCACGCACACGCTCACCGGCACGGCTGAGCACCCGTTCTGGAGCGTGACCCGCGGCGCGTGGGTCGAGATGGGCGCGCTGCAGAGCCACGAGACGCTGCTGCTCGCAGGCGGCCACACGGCCACGATCACCTCGGTACGGACCGAGCGCCTTGCAACCCCGGTAGCGGTCCACAACTTCGAAGTAGCAGACTGGCACACCTACCACGTCGGAACCCCAACCGGCTGGGTGTGGGTGCATAACACGTGCAAAGTCAGTGCGAAAACGGGCAACCTACTTGAGCTTCGTCCCTCGAAAGGTGGCACCGGACCCAACAGATGGCAGCGAGTGATTGCCGATGGAGAGTCGCTAAGCCAAGCCCGTCCGAAGATGGCACAGGTAGGGAACGCCGGCACTTCGCCCGGTATTCGCGAACTCGCTGGGACAGGATCAGACGCACGACGTGTGTATGATGCCATGACAAAAGGCGGAACGGTAAAGCCGCACCCGAGCGGGCTGACAATCACGAGAATGCCTGATGGAACGTTTGCCACCTTCAGGGCAGCTGGCAAAGTCCCAAACGCTACTACCGGCGTCGCCCCGCCTACAATCGACATTAACGTGCCAGGTCAGCCCTTACTGAAATGGAAGATGCTTCCCTAGGCCGCCCGAGGAAAACGAATGCCACACATTCTGTGGAAAGTGTTTCAGTCTACTCAGGACTGGTCGAAGACGTTTAGGCCATCCGTCCTCGGTAGGCTACTGCTGTTCCCGACGGATGGCTTCGTACTCGGGAAGGAACAGTTTGCCTCGCTCGCGTTTGCTGCAAAGCAGTCCCACGGGGAAACGAAGGCGGTCGCCATAGACGTTGAGGGCCGGGCAGAAAGCGAAATCACGGCTGAGTTGGGGACTTCCGTCGACCTGACAGACTTCAAGGCCTACGCACTTCGTCGTGACCATGGGGAGTTTCTAACGGAGTGTTGCCTGTTGTCCCCAAGTGGAATGTGGGGAGTGTGGCTCACGCAGGAGAGCTTCGCCTTGGTAGGAGGTACGCTGCAGTTTGTAAATCACTTCAAAGAGGCGATGCCCGCGGTAGATGAGCAGTCTGTTCTGTTCGCGAAAGCATGGCTGGATGCGAGCAGGCGCAATGGAGCGTCTACCACTTGGCTCCGTCCGCTAATGCAGCACATCCATGGCGAACCGAAGGCCTCCCGACTGATTGCAGAAGCTGGAGCGCCTGAACAATCTGCTTCGAGCTCGTAGGTTTGCCACTCTGCATAGACCCGCTTTCGCGGATGTCCGCTGGACTGCCAGGATGTCCGTGAGGCCGAGGCGCTGGTTCACCTCAGCTTCACCGCGGGCTCGGGCGTTGAGACGCTGGTTGGCACGGATGAGCACCCGTTCTGGTCGCTGACCCGCAGCGGCTGGGTCGACATGGGCGACTTGCAGCCCGGCGAGCGGCTCAGCCTGGGTGGCCCGGCCTCGCAAATGGGCGGCTACGCGGTGGTGACCGGGCTCAAGATTGAGCTGGCCCCGCGAGTGGCGGGCGGAACAACAGGCACGCTGGGCACGCCAGCCAACGCCATCGGCCTGTTCACGGTCTACAACTTCCAGGTACAGGGCTACCACACCTACTTCGCCGCCCCCAAGGCAGACAAACCCTTCCTATGGGTGCACAATGCGAACTACGGGAATGCAACGAACCTGCCGGTGATTCAGCGCGGCACGCAACAATGGGATGATGCGGTTTCCTCGATGAAGGCAGGAGGCAGTTCACACTTCCGTGTACGAACAGCATCCGATGCAAAAGCACTTCTGAAGGCGGGGCGCGGAAACATGAACCGCTACAAGCGATACACGACAAAGAAGTACAACAAAGGTCATGAGATGCACCCAAGTGAGGCCGACTCACCCAATGCACCCCAGAACGACCTTCCTCACATTAAGTGGAAAGATTGGCATAGTCCCACGGCGCCAGGCAAGGGACACATTTTCTTCAATGTCCCGAACTAGGAGCCCTACATGGATATCCCGCTTAGTGGAACGAGTGTGGACGACAGCGTGTCGGAAGCGATGAATCGGGCGGTTCTTGCAGCTTCGACTGGCATGAGCAGTCCAACCTTTCGCGCAGCTCATCGCGTTCAGGATGTTGGTGAGGATGTTGGCCTTTCCGGTTGTCTTGAGTTGCTGGTTGGCTACCGCCATCCGGTCCACCGGTACAAACACTGGACTGTGCGCTGCACGCTCAAGGATGCTACCGCCTTCTTGGCTGATCACATTGATGAGGACCAAGGCAATGGCCTAGACCTCTTTATTGCTTCAGAAGACTTCAGCCATATCTGGATTACCAGTCATGACGGAGAAGCGTACAGGCTGAAGTAGTTCCACTCGGCATCGACACCGAATAGGCCTGTCGCAAGCCGGTGTAACTCGCGGCCGCATTGCACGAGTCGCAAGTGCCCCCATGCGCAATGGCCCTCATGCAATACGAGATTGTGAGGGACCGTGTCGACCAGCCATGAGGCGCTTTGCGGACGCTAAAGATGTACGCATTGAGTACACCGATGCCTCCGGAGCCAAGTTTGTTGCTGGCGGAGGGTAAGGGTATGAACAGTCACGAGCCTCTCAGAAGCTTGAGCGATTGGATGAATGCAACGCAAAGCAAGCGGCTTGCCGCTGTGGACAACGTGTTGCGACAAGTGGGCAGCAAGTACTCGCTAGCCAAGTTCCTGGATGAGGCCGGCAGCAGCCTCGCCGTGCTCACGCATGAGCCAACAAGCACTGAATGGGTCTTGATCCCGAGTGGATCGTTTGCGCGCGGCCTTAGCGCCGCCGAGGAGCAAGCTGCCAGGCGCATTGAGGACCCGCCCCCATTGAACTTGGATGAAATGCGGCCGATCTCGGAGACTGCCGTCGGACCTTTCCTGGCCATGCGCTATCCCGTTAGCGTGGAGGTCGCGACCAGAATCCTGGGTCAGCGTGATCAGGCCACATGTGTCGAGTTTGACGGCCCCTTGACCACCCGTCCAATCTATGTGGGTGAAGCGGATGCGCTTGCACTGGCCAAGCACTTCGGGGCGCAATTGCCCACCGAGAATCAATGGGAGTACATGTGCCGGGGAGGCACCCACACACTCTTCTGGTTTGGAGATACGCTTCCTTCCGAGTCGGACCTCGCAATGCTCATTAGCGCCGACTTTTCGAAGCCAACCAGAGCAAACAACTTCGGACTCTTCGGACTGTTCATATGCCAATGGTGCGAAGACCGCTTCACGGCGTCCTATGATGCTGCACCAACACCGGGAGCTCCCCGTGTCGTGCGCGGCGGGGCAAGCGCGCTGTGGCCCTGGCAGAACACCGGAGAGTGGGGACTCGCCGTATCGGCCGCACGGATGCCAGCCACGGACTTGACTGATGACCTGTGCGGCGTTCGCCTTGTTCGTGCCGTTCGTGTACCGACACTTGAGGACAACTCCCGATAGGCCGTTGCAAGGACGCGAGCGCAACTGGCGAGCCGCGGATGGCATGGCTTACGCTGCAGACATAGATGACGGCTGGTTTTGGAACACAACCAAATGGGAAGAGTTTCGTTCACCGACAGTAAGAAGCCGCTCAGCGCGAAGGAGATTGATACGATCGCTGCCTCTGTCGGGCTAAGGTTTCCTGCTGCCCTCAAAGCGCACTATCTGCATGCCAATGGCGGCGCCCCGGAACCCTATGTGTTTGAGGATGACAGTGTCTCGACCGTGGTTTCTGAGGTCCTTCCGCTGAAGGCCCGAAGGGGCGTTGGAACAGCTGTCCAGTCGTATCGGCGCTTGGCACTGGAGAAGCGCTTGATCCCCAAGCACATGTTTCCCTTCGCGGTAGAAGGTGGGGGCGACTACTTCCTTGTCGACTGCAGTTCGGAATCGGGGGAAGTGTTCTATTACAGGCACGATACGGCTTTCGAGAACAACCGGGTGCGGTCGCTAGGCGTTGACCTCGAAGGATTCTGGGACAAGCTGAAAGAGGAAGAGTAGGCCGGCTTGGTGGGGCCCACCCCCACCATGACCAGGCCTTCAATCCGTCACACGCCCGAATGGCACAGATGAGCACGCGTTCTGGTCGTTGACCTGCAGCGGCTGGGTTGAGATGGGTGACTTGCAGCCGGGCGAGCGGCTCAGCCTGGGCGGCCCGGCCTCGCAAACGGGCGGCTACGCGGAAGTGACCGGGCTCAAGATCGAGCTGGCCCCGCGCGTGGCAGGCGGAACAACAGGCACGCTTGGCACTGCGGCCAATTCGACACCCTTAACCGGCCGGTGCACTCTGATTCATGGAACTCTTGGGGGGGCTTTACTGTGTCTTGATGCTTCGTTGGTACATGTTGGGCACTTACCCAACGGAGCTAACCATGAGGGCACTTTCGATGTTTGTGCTGGCGCTGCTGCTGGGCGCTTTTGTTGCGGGATGCAAGAGCAAGCAGTCCCCTGCAGACAGCACTGATTCCGGCTGCGGCGGCGGTAAAGAGGCCTCGGCGGACTCCTCCAAAGAGGAACCTACAGACGAACCCAAAGAAGAACCCAAGGCCGAACCTGTTGATCAGGCGGCCGCGATGGTCAAGCTTTACACCGATGGCACCATCAGTGCTTCGCCGTGGATCGCGCTGCACAGCGTAGTCAGCGTGGGCCAGGTCTGGCACGTCGAAAGCGACTTCGGTGCCGGCAAGTACACCGACATGTGGCAGGTGGTGAAGAAAACCGGCCGCAGCACTGTGATCGTTGAGCACTGCAATGGCCAGGGTGTCGTGCTTGCTTACGAAGTGGACGCCTGGGCCGAGAAAGGCAAGCCCAACGTCAGCCGCGCCTGGGTGGGCAAGAAGGGCGACGAACCCACGGAAATCAAGCTGGCCCAGTGGAAAGAGGGCGGCAGCGCGACCGGCACCACGGCGGGCATCACGCTGAAGGAAGCATTCGCCGACGTCGAGCTTGCCGGCAAGAAGTTCAAGGGCGAACTGGTGATCACCAAAGACAGCGGCAACACCACCAAGGTCTGGATCGCCGACAACGGCTGGTTCAACAACCTGATCCGTATGGACATGAACGACAAGACAATGATGAAAGTGGTGAAGGCACACTTTGACGAGAAAGTGGACACCTTCCTCAAGTGGCCCAAGTAGTCATTCTGAGACCGACATAAAGCGCCCCCGAGTTGGGGGCGCTTTGCGTTGCGGCCGCAATCAGCGGCGCTTCACGGTGATCTTGGGCTTGGCCTTGGCCGGCGCGCGAACCAATTCCATGCGGAAGGTTTCGTTGGTACCCAGCCGCAGTTCGATGGGGCCCTTCTTCAGGCCGATGATCTGGTCGCGGCCCTCGAGCTTCTTGCCGTCGAGGAACGTGCCGTGCTTGGACGTGTCTTCTATGAAAATCTCGCGCTCTGAGGGAAAGCTCAGCTTCACATGCGCACCGCTCACCGTCAGCAGGTGCTGGTGCACGCCACTTTCTTTGTCCGACTTGTCGGGGTCGGTAATGCGCAGGCCCGCGCTGCGGCTGCGGCCGATTACCACCTCGCCGCCAACCTCAAGCGTGAATTCGCGGCCTTTGCAGGCGCCGGCGATGCCGGTCAGGTGGATGCAAGCAACTTCGCTGCTCATGCCGGCTCCTGTCAGGCGTCCATCTCGGCGGCCAGTGCTTCAGGCACTTCCAGGTTGGTGTAGACGTTTTGGACGTCGAGGTATTCTTCCAGTTGCGCCACAAGCTTCTGCACCGCGCGGGCGGTTTCGACGTCGGTTTCGACGCGGGCCAGCGGCAGATACTCCCACTGCGCGGACACCCAGCCGATTTTGCGCGCGGCCAGCGCCTTCTTCACGGGTTCCAGCATGGTCACGGGCGTCAGTACGGTGAACATGCCTTCGCCGGCCTGCAGGTCTTCGGCACCGTGTTCAGCCACCAGCTCAAGCAATTCATCTTCAGGCGGGCATTTCTCGGCATCCAGCACGATCACGCCTTTGCGTTCAAAGCTGCGCATGGCGCTGCCGGTGGCGCCCATGTTGCCGCCCTGCTTGTCGAAGATGTGTTTAATGTCGGGCGCGGTGCGCTTGCGGTTGTCCGTCAGCGCTTCTACCAGGACGGCTACACCACCCGGCGCGAAGCCTTCGTACACGAGTTCTTCAGGGTCGGCGCCTTCCAGTTCGCCGGTGCCGCGTTTGATGGCGCGGTCAATGGTGTCGGCGGGCATGTTGGCGGCGCGCGCGTCGGCAATCGCGTCAAACAGCCGCGTGTTGGCCTTGGGGTCGCCGCCGCCAAGCCGTGCGGCCGTGATGATATAGGCCGCGCACTTGCTCCAGAGCTTGCCGCGTTTCTTGTCAGCGGCTGCCTTGCGGTGCTTGATGTTGGCCCACTTGCTGTGTCCTGCCATGGCGGAATCCTGATTTGCGTTGTGTGCAGTATAGATCAAACGCCCGTGTCTTCACGGGCTTCGGTGCCGAGTTCGCGGCGGCGGATCAGTTCGGTATCAAGCTTGAAGCGCACGCCCAGGTACTCTTTGCGTACAACGGGGTCTGAGGCAATCTCGCGCGGCGGGCCTTCTTTGATGACCTGGCCGTCCACGATGATGTAGCTGCGGTCCGTCATCGGCAGCACTTCGCGCACGTTGTGGTCGGTCAGCAGCACGGCAATGCCCTTGTGGGTCAGGCTGGACACAAGGTCGCGCAGGTCGCTGATCGCGATCGGGTCCACGCCGGCAAACGGCTCATCGAGCAGAATCACTTTCGGGTCGCCGATCAGCGTGCGGGCGATTTCAAGCCGGCGCTTTTCGCCGCCGCTGCACGAGCCCGCGGGGTTGGTGCGGACCTTGTGCAACCCGAACTCGTCCATCAGTTCCTCAAGCCGCTTTTCGCGCGCGGTCTTAGACAACTTCGTGGTCTCGAGGATCGCCAGCAGGTTTTCCTCTACGCTCATGCGCGCGAAGTAGGTGTCGTCCTGCGGCAGATAGCCCAGGCCGTGCCGCACGCGCCGGTACATCGGCATGTGCGTCACATCCTTGCCCGCCAGGATCACGTGGCCGCCATCCGGCCGGTGCACGCCCATCAGCATCTTGAACGTCGTGCTTTTGCCGGCACCGTTGCGCCCTAGCAGCCCCACCGTTTCACCGGCATGGACCACGATGTTCACGCCGCGCACGACGCTGCGGCCGCCGAAGCGCTTGGTAAGGCGATCACCCTTGAGCACGATGTCGGCTTCAGCCATGCGTCGATGGTCGGTGGCGGGGCGTGCAAGGTCAAGGGCAAGGGCATGTGACGGCGTTATGCCCACGGGCTCGGCTCAGGGTCGCCGACGTGCAGTTCGCCGTTGCGCCACTTGCGGCGGAACTCGTCAAGGAAGGGCGGGAAGTTCAGGGCCAGCTGGCCATCGGGGGTCAGCAGCACCTGCACGGTTTCGGCCGTGGTCATCAGCTCTTGGTCGCCGGCGCGGCGGATTTCGTAACTGTGCACGACCTTCGGGACTTCGGTCCAGTGCAGGATCGCGGTGATGTCCACGAAGTCACCGTAGCGCGCGGGCCGCTTGTACGAGATATGCATGTCCACAATCGGGCAGGCGTAGCGTTCGCGCACAAAGTCTTCGTAACCCAGGCCGATGCGCGTGCCAAGGCACTGGCGCGCATCCTCAAGCCACGTGACGTAATTGCCGTGCCACACGATCTGCAGCAGGTCGCACTTCCCGAAGCGTACCGGGGCGCGAATCGTGTGTTTCAGGGGCGCGGGCTGGTCCATGGCCGCACGATAGCGCCGATTCGCGTCATGGAAACGGGCCACGCCGCCGTCACTTCCGCCGGGTGCGCGCAGGGCGTAACCTCGGGCCATGGGTGCTGCCATTGTCATCACAGCCGCACACGCATTGACCCCGCTGGGCGCGGACGACACGTTCATTGACGCGTTGCTGGCCGGACGCTGCGCGCTGAGGCCGGAGCCTGCGTTGGCCGCGCACGGCCACATCGCGCGCCTGCTGCGTGAAGGCGAAGGCGCGACGAAGCTTCTGCGCGCCTGTGAGTCATGGGCCGAGTCCGCGCGCGAGCCCGGCCTTGCAGGCATCACCGTGCACTCGACCACGAAAGGCCCGGCGGCAGGCGGTTTGCCCGGCGGGCCGGCAGTTGCGCCCTTTGCCTTCGGCGCGCGGACGATCAGCAATGCCTGCGTTTCCAGCGCCCAGGCCCTGATCGACGGCGCCGAACTGCTGCAGGACGGCCGCTGCGACCAATGCATCGTAATCGGCTACGACGCAATCACTCCCTTTGTGGCGCAGGGCTTTCGCAGCCTGGAGGCCGACTCGGCCCTGCCCGCACGGCCATTTGACCGCCGCCGCGACGGCCTTTCGCTGGGCGAGGCCGCATGTGCGGTGGTGCTGCGGCGCGACTCGGACGTGCCGCCAGCGCGCGTGCTGGCACGGCTTGCGGGCTGGGGTGCGAGCAATGACGCCAACCACATCAGCGGGCCGTCGCGCGACGGGGCCGGGCTGGCGCTTGCCATCGAGCGCGCGCTGGACGGACTTGACAAGTCAAGGGTACGCGCGGTCTGCGCCCACGGCACGGCCACGCGCTACAACGACGCAATGGAAGCCCGGGCCTTTCACGCGGCGTTTGGCGGGCATCCGCCGCCGGTGTTCGGCATCAAGGGTGCAGTCGGGCATACGCTGGGCGCGGCCGGGCTGCTGGAAGTGATCGTTTCGGCCCATGCGCTGGGGCGCGGGCTGGTGCCGCCCACGGTGGGGTTCACGGAAGGCGAAACCGAATTCGCGCTGGATGTGATACATGGCGCGCCGCGTGAGATTCAGCCGGGGCTGCTGCTGAGCACCAACAGCGGCTTCGGCGGCATGAACACGGCCATTGTGCTGGAGACGCCATGAGCACGCGGCTGGTTGCCTATGCGCGGCTGTCGGCCCAGGGACTGCTTTCGTGGTCGCCTGCCAGCACGATCCGCACTTCGTGGCATTCGCTTGCCCCTGAGGCCGGGCCGCTGAACCTGAAGGCGCGCTGGTTCTTCGACCAGCCGTTCCCCAAGTTCGGCCGCATGGATGCGCTCAGCAAGCTGGCCATGGCGGCGGGGCAGCTTGTGTACCGCGCCAGCAACGGGTTTCACGGGCTTAAGCCGCGCGAGATGGCGCAGGTCGGCGGAACGATGCTGGGCTGCCTTGAGGTAGACGCGCAGTTTGAGGCCACGCGGCTGGCGGGCGCGCCTTCACCGGCGATGTTTGTGTATACACTGCCAAGCATGTTCCAGGGCGAACTGGCGATCCACTACCGGTTGCAGGGTCGCTGCACGCTGCTTTCGCAGGGCAAGCTTTCGGGCATGGCGGCCCTGGACACGGCGCTGCGCTGGGTGGGAAAACGGCGCGTAAGTTCGGTGCTGGTGATTGCGGCCGACGCCTGCGGGCCGCTCAGCAGCAGGTTGACCGGACAGGCCGAACACGGCGAAGCGTACGCGTACCTGATAGCCGGGCACGGCCACGGAATTCGCGTGGTGAACGCCGAGGGCGCAGAAGCAAGGCCGCTGGCCCGGGGCGATTCCGCGCTCGGATGCACCTGGCTGGACACACTTGAAACCCATCTGCTGCAAGGCTTCACGGGGGCCGTTAAGGCCGTCGATGGCAACGAAAGCGTGTCGCTGCAGATCGGCTGAAGGGCCCCGTAGAATCGGCGCCCCAACGGGGTTTAGCCGGGCCTTGGGCAACGCGCGGGGCGCGCGTGCCACTTTGGCTCACTCAGATTCGCAGGCAGCAACCGTGGCACGGCCGTCCCGGCCGTGCCCCCTGCATTGGGTAATCATCCGAGCCAGCGCCGCCACTCCGCGCCCTGTTGATTTGGCAATGCTTCGGTGTATCTTTCCGCCCCTGCCTGTCGGGCGTGCAACCTTTGCCCGTTCAGTAGCGCCGCTGGGGTGGCGGAATGGCAGACGCGCCGGCTTCAGGTGCCGGTGTTCGCAAGGACGTGGGGGTTCAAGTCCCCCCCCCAGCACCAGACTCAAGCGGCGGCCCAGTGGGCCGCCGCTGTGCGTTTGTGGCAGCCTCCTCCGCAACGATTGACGTCGCAACGTCAGAACTAGAATGCCGGTCCTGCCGCGATTCCTTACTGGAGACGCACATGCCCGAAGCATTCACCTTGACGACCTGGCTCGCCGCATCGCCCGCCGATGTTTACAACGCTTGGCTTACCGGTGCGCGCCACAGCGCCATGACCGGCGGTGCCGCCGTTTGCGCCCCCGAGATCGGCTTTTCGTTCACTGCCTGGGACGGCTACATCAACGGGCTGAACCTTGAGCTTGAGCCCGGCCACCGCATCGTGCAGGCCTGGCGCACGACCGAATTCCCCGATGGCAGCGAAGACTCGCGCCTTGAAATCCTGCTTGAGGCCGAGGGCGAAGGCACGCGCCTGATCCTGTACCACACCAATGTGCCCGACGGCCAGGGCGAGATGTACCGCGCCGGCTGGGAAGAACACTACTTCCAGCCCATGGCCCGCTACTTCCAGCCGGCAAGCGGGGCCCCCAACTCAGCCCCCACACTGGAGCCCCTGCGCCCCTTCGAAGAGCCGCCGCCGGAACACAAGCAACCCGAACCAGCGGCCGCACCAGCCAGCTCAATCCAAAAGACCGCAGCGCCAGAACCCACCAGGAAACCGGCTACCAAAAAGCCGGCGAAAGCGGTGGCGGCAAAGAAGCCCGCCGCAAAGAAGCCCGCGAAGAAGCCGGCAAAGAAGGCTGCGAAGAAGCCAGTGAAGAAGCCTGCGAAGAAAGCAGTCAAGAAGGCGGCGAAGAAGGTCGCAAAGAAGGCAGCCAAGAAGCCAGTCAAGAAGGCCGCAAAGAAGTCCGCTAAGAAGTCCGCAAAGAAGCCCACGAAAAAAGCCGTGAAGAAGCCGGTAAAGAAGGCAGCCAAGAAGCCGGCGAAGAAAGTGTCGAAGGGGCCCGCGAAAAAGCCGGCCAAGAAGGCCGTGAAAGAGTCTGCGAAGAAATCGGGGAAGCCCGCCGGCAAGCGAAAGCGCTAGTCGTCGCGCAGCCGCATGCCGCAGACGCGTGCCGGCATCCCCCGGCTGTCGTGACGGGTTGTTATTGTGCTACGCATGGCCGACCTGTTCGACAAACGTGCCAGACAGCTTGCCGCGGAACGCGCCCCGCTGGCCGAGAAAATGCGGCCGCGCAAACCCGAAGACTTCGTGGGCCAGGAACACCTCGTGGGCCCCGAAGGCGCGTTGCGCGGCGCGCTGCACCCCGCCGCCGGTGAGGCTCCGCGGCTGCGCAACTCAATCCTGTGGGGGCCGCCGGGCACAGGCAAGACCACGCTGGCTCGCATGGTGGCCGAACGCAGCGGGCTCAGCTTCGAGACCATCAGCGCCACCAGCAGCGGCGTGAAGGACATTCGCGAATTGCTCGATCGCGCCCGCGCGCGGCTGGCAGGCGACGGCCGCGGCACGCTGGTGTTCATTGACGAAATCCACCGCTTCAACAAGTCGCAGCAGGACAGCCTGCTGCACGCCTCCGAAGACGGGCTGATCACGCTGATCGGCGCGACCACCGAAAACCCGAGCTTCGAAGTCAACGCGGCACTGCTGTCGCGCTGCCGGGTGCTGGTGCTGAAGCCGCTCGACAACGACGCGCTCGCCAAGTTGGCCCAACGCGCCATCGACGAGGGCCTGAAGCTGCCCGGCCTGCGCATTGAAGAAGAAGGCATGGCCGCGCTGCTGCGCTTTGCCGGCGGCGACGCGCGCCGCCTTTACACCGCACTTGAGGCCGCGGGTGACTTTCTGGCTGCCACCCCGGAAGACGCGCGTCTCTTGACAGGTCAAGTGCTTGGGCAGGCGCTGGGCCAGCGCATGCTGCGTTACGACCGCGCCGGTGACGAACACTACGACCTGGCCAGCGCGATGATCAAAAGCATCCGCGGCAGCGACCCGCACGCGGGCATCTACTACGCCATGCGCATGCTGGCCGGCGGCGAAGACCCCAAGTTCGTGGTGCGGCGGCTCGCGATCCTGGCCAGCGAAGACATCGGCAACGCCGACCCCGGCGCGCTGAACCTGGCCGCCAGTGCCGTGCAGGTCGTCAACTTCATCGGCCTGCCTGAGGCCGAGTACACGATCTGCCAGCTCGCGGCCTATCTGGCACTGGCTCCGAAGTCGAACGCGGCCGCACAGGCCCGCATGGCCGCGCACAGCCTGATCGCGAAACACGGCGAAGCAGCCGTGCCGCTTGAGCTGCGCAACGCGCCCACGAAGCTGATGAAGGACCTGGGCTACGGGAAGGACTATCACTACGCCCACAGCTACGAAGGCGGCTTCTACCCACAAGGCCTGCTGCCCGAAGTAATGAAAGACGAGAAGCTTTACAAGCCCACCGAACAAGGCTTCGAGGCCCGCCTGAAGAAGCGCCTCGCGGAGCTGGAGGACCTGATCAGGAACAAGGAACCCGAGCCCGGATCGCCAGCGAAGGGTTGACGCACAAAGCGGTGTGAACCACGAAGCGCCACGAAGGACCACCAAGAACTGCGACAGCTACCGCAACACAAACCGCAGCAGTTCTCCCAATCTCCCCATCTCTGTTTTCAACTGCAGTTGGACGTGAGTCGCCCCCCCTACACCGGCTTCACGAACTCCGCCCAGAGCTCGTGGCCTTGGCGGCGGTCGATGCTGTGCGGGCTTACTTCGAGCTTCCGGATCTCGAACAGGGGCCCGTACACAGCCAGCACCTGTTCGCGCGTTACGTTGAACGGCGGGCCGCCCGGGCGGCCGTGGTTGTAGAAGCAGCCGACGAGCATTCCGCCCGGCTTCAGCGTATCGAAGATCAACCGTGCGTACTCGGGCCAGCGCGTGGGGTGGATCGCGACGATGCAGGTGTATTCGTAGGCGTAATCAAAGCTGGCGTCGCGCGGCAATTCAAAGATGTCGCCGCAGTGCCAGTGCAGGGTGGCCGGCGCGTCGGCGTGCTGGGCCCGCGCGCGCTCAATCGCCAGCGGCGCGAAATCCACTGCAAGCGTCTCGAAGCCGCGTTCCGCAAACAGCCGCGCGTCGTGGCCGTAGCCGCAGCCCGGGACCAGCACACGGCCCGGTTTCGGCTGCGTCTGCATGATCCAGTGCACAAGCGGCGGCGCCGCCATGCCAAGGTTCCAGCGCGGGCTTTCCTGTTCACGGTAGATAGCCTGCCAGAAATCTGGTGTATTAACTGCCTGGTTGAAAGTTTCGGGGTGGCTGGAGGGCTCACTGGGCGTCATGGCACCCTTTTCCTCAGAAGAAGTGTTCCGCATTGCGGCCCGCTATAACCAGTACATCGAGCCGCTGCAAATCCTCATTTACATCCCCACGCTGCTGATCTTTGTGCTGCTGCGGCGCGGCACCAGGCAGGATACCAGCCGCGGTGTGCTGCTGCTGCTGGCCGCTGAATGGGCCATGGTCGGCGTGCTGCTGTTCTTCAACATCGTGGCCAAGCAGCATTGGGTGGGCGTCGCCGCCGGGGCATTCTTCATTATGGCGGGGCTGTTTTATGCGGCCGCGGCCTCGCTGAACTTCCCGCCGCACTTTCACTGGCGCAAAGACAACCCGTCGCTGCTGTCGCTGCTGATGGTGGCAATGGCGATCCTGGGCTACCCGGCGCTGAGCTGGCTGCTGGGCCGCGAGTACCCGCTGGTCACGACGTACGGGCTGATGCCAAGCTCGGTGGCCATGCTGACGCTGGGCGTGCTGATTTCGGCCCGGCCGGGACCGCGGCTGTGGCTGCTGGTGCCGCCTTTGCTGATCGCGTTTGCGGCGCCGGTCACGATCTGGTGGTGGGAGATCTGGGAAGATTTCCTGCTGCCGCCGCTGGCACTGCTGGCGCTGCTGGGCTGGGCCCGCTGGCGCACCAAGAACAAGGAAGCGCCCACCAAGGACACGATCCGGTTTGATTTCTAGGGGCGGTTGTCAGTTGTCGGTGGTCAGTTGTCGGGCGCTTGGCTCGCGCGGATGACACGCCAAGCCCCAGGCCCTAAGCCCTAAGCCCCATGCCCTGCCCCTAGTCCATGCCGTGCTTCATGCAGATGTACAGGTTGGCTTTTGCCTCCTGCATCATGCGCACGAGCTCAGGGTGGTTGGGCACAATCTTGAGTGCCGCGTCCAGGCGGTCGCGGGCTTCGCGCAGCAGGTTGGCGGCTTCCTTGATTTTGCGGCGGCCTTCCTTGCCGGGCTCACCGGGCTGGCGGAATTCGTGCATCCCGCGCTTCAGCATCTCGGTGCCCTTGGTCAGGCTGTCGAGCGCTTGCTCGCCCTTCTGGCGCGCTTCGTCGGGCATGCCGCTGAGGTCAAACTTGCCCACCAGCGAATCATCCCGGCGCTCGGGCTCGGTCACTTCGTCCTTGGCTGTTACCTGCGGCAGGTCGGGTGCCAGTTCCGGCGGCTCCAGCTGAAGGTTCACGTCCCAGCGCCGGTCAATCGGCAGGTCAGCCAGCGGGTCCAGGCTGCCGACCACGGCAATCGTCGTGCCCGTAAGCTCGCCGCGGCCGAAACCGGACTCAAGCGAAAGCGGCTTGTCAAACGGCACCAGTTCAAGATCGCGCGGGCGCGCGGTGTTCAGCGTGATCGGTGGTGTCCCGGCGACTTGTTCGGTGTTTTCCGCCGTGGCCACCGGTGTGGCCGCCGCGATGATCGCGAGCGTGCCACCGCCGGCCAGCCCGGCGAAGATCAACCCGTTGCGCAACCATGCCAGTGCTGACAAGTGCGGCTCCTGTCAATCGGCCTTGGCCGAAACCCGGGGTATCCATTCGGCCGCAAACTCGTCGTAGCGGCCTTCCAACACAGCTTCGCGGGCCTTGCCCATGAGCTGCGTGTAGAAGTGCAGATTATGGATGGTCAGCAGCGTATTGCCAAGCATTTCGGTGGCCATCATCAGGTGGCGGATATAGCCGCGGCTGAAATTGGCGCAGGCATAGCAGCCGCAGTTCGGGTCCAGCGGGCCAGTGCTGCGGGCGTGGGCGCTGTTGCGCATTCGCAGGCGGCCCTGCCACGTGAACACCAGGCTGTGGCGCGCGCTGCGCGTGGGCAGCACGCAATCGAACATGTCGATGCCCAGCCCGATTGCGTGCAGCATGTCTTCCGGGAAGCCCACGCCCATCAGGTAGCGCGGCTTGTGCGCGGGCAGCAGCGGCGTGACCACGCCCAGAATCTCTTCCATCTGGCGCTTGGTTTCGCCGACACTGAGCCCGCCTACCGCGTAGCCGGGCAGGTCGCGCTTCACCAGCTCAACGGCGCTTTCGCGGCGCAGGCCCGGGTTCAAACCACCCTGCACGATGCCGAACAAGTGCTGCCGCTTGCCCTGCGCACTGTGCGCGGGCAAAGCCGCCACGCATCGGTCAAGCCAGCGCACGCTGCGGCGCATGGTGTCGGCTTCGCGCTCGGGCGTGGCCGGCAGGCCGGGCACATCATCGAGCTGCATCACGATGTCGGCCCCAAGCTGGTGCTGCACCTGCATGCTGCGTTCAGGCGACAGCAGCTCATGCCGGCCGTCGAGGTGATTGCGAAAGGTGCAGCCTTCTTCAGTGACCTTGTTGGTGTCGGCCATGCTGAACACCTGGTAGCCCCCGCTGTCGGTCAGCATCGGTCCCTGCCAGCGAGCCATGCCGTGCAGGCCGCCCAGCGCGGCCACGGTGTCGGCCCCGGGGCGCACCATCAGGTGATAGGTGTTGCCAAGCACAACGCGCACGCCGGCCTGATGAAGCTGCTCTGGCGTGCAGCCCTTGACGGTGCCCTGCGTGCCGACGGCCATGAAAAGGGGCGTGTGGGCATCGCCGTGGTCGGTGTGCAACAAACCGGCGCGGGCCGCGCCACTGGCGGCCTGCAACGTGAAGAAAGGTGTCTGCGGCTCAGGCATAGGGCGGGCCAGTAAAGCAAGCCGCCGGTGCAAACGGCAGTGCAAGGTTCGTCACGGGTCCCACGCTGTTGGGGTCGAAAGTCGACGGTCGACAGTTCAGGGTAACTGCGGCTGTTTGCAGTAACCGTTAGCTGTGAACCGTTGACCGTAAACCTGCTGCCGGACCCTGGTGGTCATCCCAAGACGCCATTGCCGTACTTCGTGGTCCTTCGTGTACTTCGTGGACAACACGCCGTGCCGTTTCTTGCGGCCGACAACCGGCAACTTTGCTGGCATACGGCCATGATGGACTGTAAACCTTGTGCGGGGGCAGGGCCGGGACTGCATGAAATTCATCCTCAAGAATCTGTTCCGCCGCAAACTGCGCACCCTGTTCAGCATTCTCGGCGTGGGTGTCGGCGTCAGCATCATGGTGGCGCTGTTCACCATCAGCGATGACCTTGTGGGCCAGGTGCAGGAAGCCTTTGAAACCCAGCGCGGCGACATAGTCGTGCTGCAGTCCACGGCCGAAGAACTTGAAAGCGACGTCGCCCTCTATCACCTCGACAAGATCAAAGAGCTTGAGGGCGTGCGCGTTGCCAGCCCGATGATCGCGGCGATCCTGCGCACCGAAAACGATTTCGATGACCGCCCCGCGATCCTGTACTACGGCGTCACCGGCGACAGCCCGATCCTCAAGCACATGGAAATGATCGAAGGCCAGCCGATCAGCGACGATGACCCCGGCGGCGTGGTCTTTGGCTGGAAGGCCTATGAGATCCTGAAGGCCAAAATGGGCGACAAGGTCCCCAAGGTCGGCAAGCCGCTGAACCTGGCTGACGTCGTCACCAGCAAGGGCTTCGAAGAAGTATTCGGCCGCCCCGCTGACTGGGACACCTGGAACGAATTCCGCAAACAGACCTGGGCGCTGATGCGCCTGGTGGGCGAACTCGGCATCCATCGCGACGCGATCCTCGAAGAAACTCCCGAGGAGTACGAGAAGCGAACCGGCCGCAAGGCACCCCCGCAACGGCCCACGTTGGCGGGCTTCCCCGTCGATGACGGGTACTACCAGAACTGGCTGAAAGAGAACTACGGCATCGATTACGACCCCAAAGATCCCGTGTACTCGTACCGGATGCGCCTGCAGCTCACGACCCGCGGCATCTGCCGCACCGGCATCATGATCCAGGATGCGGCCGTGTGGTTTCACCTCGACGTTGCGCAGGTGCTGAAGGGCAAGCACGCGCGGCAAGAGGAAATCGAGTTCAAGAATGAACGCGGCCGCAAGGAAAAACGGATCGTGGAGATGCCGGCGTCGTGCACGAACTTCCTGATTGAAGTGGAAGACGCGGGCCTGACCGAGGCGCAGCGCGAAGCGCTGGTGCTGAAACTGCGCGACCAGATCAACCTGGAAATGAAAGAGCTGCGGGCCGTGCGCAGCGCCGACATCCTGCAGCGGCACAAGGAAATCGAATTCTTTGAAAACTTCGGGCTGGTGATCAGCCTGATCGCGGCGCTGGCGGGCGCGATCGGCATCCTGAACACGATGACGCTGACGGTGTACGAACGCACGCGCGAGATCGGCCTGTTGCTGGCTGTAGGCTGGAGCCGCCTGCGGGTGCTGTCGTCCGTGCTGATGGAAGGCCTGCTGCTGAGCGTGCTGGGCGGGGCCGCGGGCGTACTGTTCGGGTACCTGGAAGTGCAGGCCGCACGAAAGTGGTTCGCGCTGGATGCGCTGAGTGGCGAGTTGAACATCGAGCGCAGCCTGCACGCGCTGGCGCTGGCCTTCGGCATCGGCCTGCTGGCCACACTGTACCCGGCCGTACGCGCCAGCCTGCTGGCCCCCATCGACGCGCTGCGCCACGAATAACATCGTGAACAGCAACAGCATTTGCCCACGAAGTTGCACGAAGGGTCACGAAGAACAGCAACGGCGCACCTGGCTTACGCCATCGGCCAGCGTTGTCGGTTTATGCTGTCTACCTGCACTGCTTTTGCAGTTCTTCGTGGTGCTTCGTGGCCCTTCGTGGGAAAAAGCAGTTGCAGGAAGTCGGCTCTAGCCGCGGTACTCTTCATCCTGCTCAATCGTCGCCAGCACCCAGTCGAAGTCGCCGGTCACCACCTTGTTGCCGCAGTATTCGCAGATGCCGGCCTGGTTCACTTTGTCGAGTGCCGCACCGCAGCTGGGGCACTCAAGCTTCGCACGTGGGACACCGTGCTGGCGGCCTGAGCGCCGGATGAAGGTCCAGTACTCGGTGAACTCGCGCCCTGCTTCACCGGCCAGCGGGTTGCCTTCTGCATCGACGTAGAAGTCATCCACCTGCGCGCGGATGCGGACGGTGACTGCGTCGTACCAGGCGTCGTGGTCAATCTTCGCCAGCTCAATCCGCTTCACCTTCAGGTTTTCCAGCACGTTGCGGATGCGCTCCTCTTTGAAGCGCGCAAGCCAGTACACGTGCATGTCGTACAGCGTGTCCAGCTCATGAGGCCGGATCAGCCCCGCGTCCTGCATCGTCCAGCCCTTCTGGATCGCCTCGAAGATCATCTTGAAGCGCGCCAGCAGCAGCTCTTGGGTGAGTTGCGGGTCTCGCGACGTCAGGGCCCGCCAGCGTGACTTGAGGCGCGGGTCCACGACGGTGGGCAGGTTGGTGCCCACTTCGGCGGCCTGGCTGATTACGCCTTCGCCCACGTCGGTGCGGGCCAGCGTCTTGATGCCTGTCAGTTGCCAGTCCAGCTCACCGCCGCCGATGGCCGTGCCGCAGCTTGGGCAGGTGCCGCGCAACGTAAGCTCCTGCGAGGCACCGCAGGCCGGGCAGCCCAGCGAATAGACTTTCTCGGGCTCGCGGCTGACGACGCCCACGGGCCTTTCGAAGCGAAGCTCTTCGGACAGCAACTGGCGCTTGAACTTGTCGCCGGTCTTCAGCCGCAGGTTCGCCTTGATGTGCACGTGCGCGATGATCCTGCCCTCGGCCAGTGCGACGTGTGTGATGCGCTGCGCCCCGACCACAATCCAGCCGGATTCGTCACCCGCGGCCTTGAACTTGGCACGCAAGGCAGGCGAAAGGTACGGCGCCACGGCCAGCGCGTTGCCGGCACTGCCGAAGCCGCCCTGCGACTCGTGATAGCGCGTGTAGACCAGCCGCACGAACGCATCGAACATCACGCGTGAGAAGTTGCCCACGTGCGTATTCAGCAGCTCAAACATGTAGGGCTGCGCGGCCGGCAGCATCTTGCCCGACGCCATGGCCCGCTTGCGCGTGCTTCTTCGGTCCCAATGCTGGACCGCGACACCCAGGACGGTCAAGCCCCCGATGAACAGGAAGATCAACAGTATCGCCAGCTCGCCACCCTCAGACGTGCCGCCGCCACTGCTGGATGAGCTTGAATAGTCGTAGCTGCTGCTGCCGTAGTCGCTGCTGCCGCCGTAATCGCTGCTGCCGCCATAGTCGCTGCCGCCGGAATAGGTGTCGCCACCGCCAGCGCGCGTCGAGGCCGCCGGTGCCAGCAACGCAAGCGCGACCAGCAGGGGCAGCAGCCAACGCATCTGCTGCCTCATCCGCGGTACTCCTCATCCTGCGTGATGATCGAGAGCACCCAGTCGAAGTTGCCCGACACGACCTTGCTTCCGCAGTATTCGCAGATGCCCGCGCGGTTGATCTTGTCCAGCGGCGCGCCGCAACTGGGGCAGCTGGCCGGGTCGCGCGCGGCCGTGTGCGCCTGGTCCGAACGCCGGATCACCGTCCAGTACTCGCTGAAGGCCCGCTGGGCCCCTTTGCGGCCGCTGACCACGCGCCCCGTGTTATCGACCTGGTAATCAATCATGCTGGCAAAGATGCGCACGGTGATCGCGTCGTACCACACGTCGTGTTCAATCTTGGCAATCTCGATGCGCTGGATGCGGATGTCTTCCAGCACGTCGCGGCGGCCCGATGAGCGCATGCGCTCAATCCAGTAGCGGATCATGTCGAAGTGCGTGTCGGTGACGAACGGCCGCACTTTCTTTTCATCCAGGTTGGTCCACGCGTCCTGCAGGGTCATGAACATGTGCTTGACGCGGTTGGCAAAGGCCAGCCACTGGAAGGCCGGGTCGCGCATGGCCAGCGCGCGCTTCTGCGCCGCGAGGTCCATGGCGTAGCGCGTGGGCAGGTCTGTGCCGACTTCCGCGCCGCCCTTGCTGCCCACGGGCGGGCCCACGGGTGCGCGCTCGTGCGTTGAAATCTGCACCACCTGCCAGTCCAGCTCGCCACCGCCGGTGATGCTGCCGCAACTCGGGCATGAGCCGTCCAGCTTGGGCTCTTCAGGCGAGCCGCAGTTGGGGCAGCCCAGCTCAAGCACTTTCTCAGGCGGGCGCGTGATCACGTGCAGCGGCCGCCGGAACGTGAGTTCCTGCTTCAGGAACGTGCGCACCCCGGCCTCAACCACGTTGGCATTGATGCGTACGGCGACGTGCGCCTTCTCCTGGGCGACCCAGATGCGGCCGTACTCAATGGAGCCGACCAGTACCTCGCTGATGGCCACTTGCGAGTTGGCCAGCGACTGCCGCACATTCGGCGACAGGTACGGCGCCACCGCGTAAGCCCCCGAGCTGCGCCGCGCCAGCCCACCCCGCGATTCATGGAACTTGGCAAACACCAGGTGGGCGAAATCAAGAAACAGCACGCTCGAGAAGTTGGGGTCATGCTGACGCAGCATCAGCACGCCGTTCGAAAGCTGCCGCTGCTGCGTGGGGCTGTGGATCAGCCGGCCCTGCCTGCCCAGCGCGGCCTGCCCCTTCTGCTTGTTCTTCATGTGCCAGCCGAAGCCGACAATCACGCCGATCACCAGCAGAATCGCAAAGAACTTCCCGACCGGGCCCGCGTCCCACAGAATCAGGAACAGCCGCACCAGCAGATAAATCAGCGCGCCGGCGTCACCGCCGCCGCCTCCGCCGCCGCTGCTTCCGCCACCACCGCCGCCGCCGCCCGAATAGCCGCCGCCGCCGCCGTAGCGCGCCTCAAGGGTCTGCAGCAGCACGCCCGCCCACAGGGGCGAAGTCAGCAGCAGCCAAACCAGGGCACGACGGTGCATCACGGTTCCTTCAGCTTGCAGGCTTTCAGGGCAGGCGAATCTGCGGCCGGTCCATCAACTCATTCTGGTCGTCGTCGGCGCGCGGGTAGCAGTCTTTGCAGCATTCGCCCAGCGCCTTGATCGCGTCGCATACCAGTTGGGTGGCGTTGCCCGTGGCGTGGGTCAGCTTCGAATGAATCTCGCCCAGCTTCGCCTCAGGCACTTTGCGCGTGACGCCAATGTCGGGCATCAGCAGCGCCTCACCTTCCAGCACGCTGACGTACAGCAGCACCGCGTTGCGGTCTTTGGTCAGGCTCACATTTTCTTCGGTGAAGACGGCGTTGGCGGCGTTCTGCACCGCGTCATGCCTGCGCCAGCGCGGGATCAACAGCCGCCGCAGCGCAGCCCAGCGCGCCGCCAGCAGCGTGACCAGAGCGCCCGCCCCCACGCCCTCCAGCAGCAGCCAGCCCGGGTCGCTGCCGGTGTCGAAGCCATACAGGTTCACGAGGTAGACGGCCGCAAACACCACCAGCGCCGCCAGCGCGCCGGCCTTGAGCGCGCGCCCTTCGTAGCGGTCTGAGGCCGGGGCCAGCACCACAATGTACTCGCAGCTTGTGCCCTTTTCGGCTTCGGCTACGGCCTTTTCGATGGCATCCAGCGATGCCTGCGAAAGCAGCGACTTGTCCTGGAGCGACTTGGAAATGGCCCACCCCCCGCAAAAAGATACCCGGCAAACGTCGCCGGGAATCTACAAAACGCAGGCAGGTGTGTAACGCGGTCACTCCGCAACGGCCGCAAGCGGCACGACAGTGCGCACCTCGCGGCCGGGATAAATTCCGCGCAGGTGCAGCTCGCGGCTGGTCTTGCCATCGACTGCCTTGCCGTCTTCGATCGTGAACAGCACCACGAACGCGGGCACCTTTCCTTCGGTCGCGTAACGTGAGGCCAGTTCGCGATGCAGCGCCATGCGGTCGGTAACCCCGGTGCAGGTTTCGCGCAGGGCCTTCACTTCATCGGGCAGCGGGTACGCCCCAAGCGCTTCACTGCGCCCGGCCTCCAGCTCGAACTCAAGTTCAATGCCCTGGGCCAGTTCGCGGTCGGCTTCATCCGGGTCAACGCTGAGCAGCGCAACGCGCGGGTCGCCGAACACCGTGCCCGGGTTCTTGGAGCCGGCCTCGCGCACTTGTTGCAGCAGTTCGCGCCGTTCGGATTCGACGGCGTCCACCACCAGCGCCACCAGCGCGGGCGCCAGCTCAACGCGTGTCAGCGCGACATTCTGGCGGCTTGATTCCGACTGGATGCCCTGCCGCAGCGCCTTGTCAATCTGGTCAAACACCGGCCGCAATTCGGTCTTGTCGGCGGGCAGCTTGCCGGAAATCAGCTCGCTGGCGGGCGTCACAACGGCCGCACGCTGGCGCTTGATGTGTTCAAGCCCGGCAATTGTGAACACGCCGATTGCCGCCAGCCCGGCCACCAGGAACAGAATCGCCGCCGCCTTGCCGAAGCCGAACTCGCGCCTGGCCTTCTTGAAGGCAGGTGCGGAATACCAGGCGCCGTAGCCGCCGGGCGCGTTGGCAAGCCGGTCGCGGACTTCCGTGCCGGCGGCCTCGCCGCCTTGCAGGTGCGGCGGCACGGGCATGCCGCGGAAGCTGGGCAGGTCGGCGGGCTTGACCTGATCCAGCGTGCCCTGGCTTGCGGCCCAGCACAGGAAGTCGATGTCCGTCAGCATGGCGCGGGCATTGTCGTAGCGCTGGTGCATGCCGGTCATGGCGCGGTTGACAACCCACTGCACGGCAAGCGGCGCGTCCGAGGGCAGGCGCGAAAGCGCACCGCTGGTCGGGAACTCGCCGCTGACCGCAAAGAACAGCACCGCGCCGATGCTGTAGACGTCGAACTTGCTGGCGTCTACTTCGCGCACCTCGCGGCCTTCCAGCGCCAGCTTCACCATTTCAGGGTCGCGGAAGTATTCGGTGCCGTGGGTGGTGAGCTGGCTCATGCTGCCCAGCGGCGTCATAAGGCCGATATCGACCAGGTAAATGCGCTCGCCGTTGATGATCAGATTGTCGGGCTTGATGTCCTTGTGGAACACGCCGGCTTCGTGGTACTGGGCGATGATCTGCAACAGTTGATGCACATAGCCCAGGCTGACGCGGTAGTGGTTGCGCAGCCCGTCGTTTTCGCGCGCCGTCTTGATGTTGCGCAGCACGCCCTCAGTCAGCGTTTCGCCGTGGTAGTAGGGCATCACGTACCAGAAGGCCGCGTCGCCCAGCTTGCTTTCGATGATCAGCCCAAGCTTCTGCGCCAGTTGCGCGGCCTGGCTTTCGCGCACAACGCTTTCCAGGTTGCCGCCAGCGCGCAGGTTGAAGTACTTCAGTACATACAACGGGCCGTTCTGGTCGGCGGCTTTGCGCACCACGTACAGGCGCGCCGTGCTGCCGCCGCGCGGCAGTTCATCGACGACGATGTATTCACTGGGGAATTCGGCCGGTGATTCGCTGGTGTCGTAGGTGGCCGTGGCGACGTAGCGGCGCCAGTCTTTGTTCGCGACCTCGATCCGCTGCTCAAGGCTGCGGAACAGCCCGCCCAGGCCGAACGTGCGGCTCCAGGCCCGGCCCACACCCAGCAGCGCGCGGCCGGCATCGCGCCAGTCCTTCGCGGCCTCATGGCCAAACGCCTTGCGCTGGCCGCGCAGGCGCAGCATTTCAGGCGAGTTCCTGTGCAGGTACATGCTGCCGGTCCACTCTTTGCACAGGCGGCCCATCCAGAAGGTGCTGCTGATGCAGGCCTCGACCGAGTGGCGGATGAAGTTGACGGCATCGCCCAGCGACCAGATCGCGGCGATGATGATGAAAACCGGCCACAGCAGGAAAACGGCAATGGCGAAGTGGATGACGTTGCCCACCGTAAGGGGCGGCTTTTCGCCGGGGCGCGGCAATTTGCGGGTGTGGCGTGTGTATCGGTTCCAGAACGGCTGGTCGGCCGGCTGGCGCGGCTGCGCCCCGGCTTCAGCACTGTCCATCACGACACCAGTCTTCGCGCGCATCACCGCCGGCCCCCTGCAATACATGGTCGCTCCGTAAACCCGGACGAACATGATTGCAAAAGCACCCCAGTCTATTTCATTCAAACCCGGAAGGTCAGTAAGGCGCCAAGGAATCCCGGCAGCAGTTCGCGTAGCGGCCGACCCGGCTGCACGCTGTTCGTGGTGTGGCCGCCCCGGCGCGCGTGGCTCGCTTGAGTCACCAGAGATACGGATCGCGCGATCACAGCCCATCGCGTCAGCGATGGAGGAGCCAGTGTGCACGCTCGAGTGTCTGTCCTGGACCCTCCACCGCTTACGCGGCGGGCTGTGATTGTGCGATGTAGCTTTGGGGTGGCCCGTCCCCGCCCTTTCGGCCGGGGCCCTGCCGGAAATCTGAAAAATGTTGTCGCCCGGGAACCCGCCTGTGGGGCTGCTTTGGCCCGAACCTCGAATCTCGAATCTCGAATCTCGCGCCGTTCCCTGTGCGCCATTGTCGCTAAGGGTAGGAGATTTGCGTGACCGCCCTTGCCGACATGCACTCTGCGCTGGCTCGCGAAACTTGCGAGCTTCTGCACAACGTGCTGCGGCTGTCCGTGCGCGCCACTAGCACCGCGCTCAAGCTCAATCGCGACCTCACCGAGCCTGAGCAGCGCACCCTGATTGAAGGCTTCCGCGCGGCCGCCATGGCCCTGGACGTCACCAAACACGCCGCCCAGCGCGAGCGCTTTGGCCTGTCGCAATACTTTCCGCCGCAACTGGTGAGCAACCTGATCCAGGCCGGGCGTGTGCTGGCGCAGAACACCGCGCTGCTGGAAAAGCGCCGCGACCGCTTCGTGCTCGAGTTCCAGTTGCGGCTGCGCCAGCGCCTCGAGAAGCAGCTGCAACCGAAAGACCGCGAAGCAGCGCCGCAAGCCGAAGCCAAACCGGACGACGGCGAGCCGCGCTTTGCGTTCACCACACAGCCTTCGCCGGATCAGGGCTACACTGCGCTGACGATCCTCGACGGCCGCTACGACGAGATCAAGGAAGCCCTGCGCGAGG
>CALLQI010000002.1 GCA_938014885.1 uncultured bacterium | reverse complement strand
TGCTAACAGAGGCACCCCCGGCAGGATTCGAACCTGCGACCCGCGGATTAGAAGTTGGCTCAAATGACCTTCGCAAGGTGCCGGGCGGTGTCTCTCAGTCTGTAAATTGGCCGCGCCGCGTGCACGCGGTGCCGCGTTCTGTTGCTACATGTCGTCCCGGTTGCTGTCAGGAATGCTGTCAATTCCGGGGTCAGGAGTCGGCCCCTTCGGCGCAGCCTGATTCACGTTGTCGGGAGTGCCGAGGAGTGCATCCATGCGGTCGACGGCGTCGCGCAGGGCGCCGGGCAGGACGTGCGCGTAGGTGTTCATCGTGAGCCCAATGCTGCTGTGTCCCATGATCTCCATGACTACGCGCGGCGACGTGCCCTGCGCCAATAGGAACGTCGCGCAGCTGTGGCGCAGGTCGTGGAATCGCATGTGCGGCAGGCCGGCGGCATCGAGCAGGCGGTAGAACCGCTTGCGCACCATCGAATCGTCGAGCGGACCGCCGACCGACGACGTGAACACGAGGTCGACGGCGACCTGCCGCACGCCACCGGGCGTCACGAAGTCCAGCGCGCGGGGCCGCCACCGGCTGCCGGCCAGCAGCCGCTCGGCTTGCTGCAGTCCGCGCCGCCGGATGAGCTGGTCGACCACTACCGCCGGCATCGGCAGCGTGCGGCGCGAGCGGGCGGACTTCGGCTCGCCGACCTGCGGTTTCCCTTGGAGACTCGTAAGGGTCCGGCGAACGCTCAGCGTGCCGGCCTCGAAGTCGATGTCATCCCATGCCAGCCCCAGTACCTCGCCCAGCCGTAAGCCCAGCGTCAGGGCGACGATGTACAGCGGCCCGTGGTGGTCGGCAGCTGCCGCCTGCAGCATGACCCTCGCGTCGTCAGGGGTCAGCGGTGCGATCTCGTAGTGGATCGCTCGCGGCGGGATGGCCAGCGCCGCCGCGTTGCGCGTCACCATCCCCCAGCGAAGGGCGTGATTGAGAGCTGAGCGCAGCGTAGCGCGGATGCGGTTGACGGTCGCCGGCTGCAGTCCAGCCGCCGACTTCTCGTTCATCATCCGCTGGACGTCAGCCGGCGTCAGGCGGGCCAGCCGGATCTTGCCGATGGCAGGCTCAAGGTGGAGTCGGACGTGCATCCTGTAGCTGTCGAGAGTGCGCGGCCGGGCATTGGGCTGCACAACGTCGTCCAGCCATTGCCGCAGGAACGCCGAGACGGTCACGGTCTCGTCGAGCAGGGGCATGCCCTTGTCGCGCATGGCCGCGGCGCGCGTCAGCTTGTCGGCCACCTCGCGGCGCGACTTCCCATAGAGGTGCTTCCGGCGTCCACCGGGCAGGCTGAGCGCGGCCACCCAGCGGCCGTCCGCCCGCTGGTAGATCGAGCCCTCGCTGTTTCCGCGCTTCGCCTTGGCCACTGCCCGCTCAGTACTTCGGCGGCCAGTGCGGCTGGCGCCAGGGCCGGTCGTGCTGGCTCTTCCACAGCCGGGCGTACAGCAGGTGCGCCAGCTGGAAATAGCGGTCTCCGCCCGTCTTGCCGGCAAGCGACGACGGCGTCCCGTCGGGGCCGACCTTCACGCCGCCCAGTGCGATGGGCAGGTTGCCCTTCTCCGCCGCGCGGAAGATCGTCGCGTAGTCCTGATCGAAGATCGCCGAGATGCCCGCGGCGCGCACCAGCCAGGCGTTGAGGTCGAGCGCCTGCAGCTCGCTGGCCATCATGCCGGCCAGCGACGGGCCCGTGCCGCTCAGCTCCAGCAGCTTCTGCGCGATCGGCCGCGACGGGTGATCGCCGTCCGCCGGGTTGGTGGTGTCGAACGCGGCCAGGTAGGCCGCCAGCTCCCACACCTGCGAGTCTGAAAGGGACGTGAGCGCGAGCGCCTGCGCGAGGCGGTCGTGCCACTCTCGGGCGTCAAGAGGCTTGTCCACTGGCTCTCTCCCGTGGAGCGCAACGCGAGCCGCGCCTACATAGTACGCAATAGTATACGGTCATTGCGTACCATTCGCGGTCGTTTGCAGGGGGCCGAGTGCTGACAGCCTGCTCTACGCCCCCCTCTCGCTCAGCATCCGGTCGTCGAGGACCTGACGCAGGCACTCCAGGAGGAACTCAGCCGCGCTGGCGCAGCGCCGTTCGGCATGCGCTGAGCGCATGGCGGCGAGCATGCTGCCGCCGTCGCTGTGGCCAGCAAGGCGCCCCACCTCGTCGTACACCTCCTCGACCAGATCACACTGGCAGGCATCGACGGGATCGAGCAGGCACTTGTAGCGTGCGGCGACGACGAGCACTGCGGCCCTGGCTGTTGGTGGCAGGTCGATGTCCACGTCCACAGTCTCATCCTCGGTGGCACGACGGTACGGCAGCACGACGGCGAGCGGTGGGGATGCGGGCGCCGTTGCGAACATCTGTTCTATGGTATCCGAACGGTCCGCAAACGGCAAGGTGCTGCCGCGGCAGAGCGGCCACAGACGGCTGGATTGACGGACATGGGGACGGCCGCGCGCGCCGGGCTGGACGGCAAGCGTCACGGCCCGGCGCGTGCGCCCTGCCGCGCCTGGTGGCGGGCGGGCGAGCTCGCGGCGGCTCATGGTGGGTAGCGGATGCCCACGGCGGTTCCCCCTCTGGTATCATTGCGAGCGGCGGGTTCCCCCGCCATGAGGCCGTCGGCTCGTCCCCGGCGGCCTCTCGCATTGGACTGTCGGCGCACCTGTACGCAGGCATGCCGCGCGTGGTTGCAAGACCATGCCTCGCGCTTTCTATCACAGCTGGCGTCTCCTATGCAAGCGGTGGCGTTACACGGGGAGCGCGGCCAGCTTAGCGGGCAGGCGTTGCACGGGCGTCCCGCGGGAGGGGGGCTACACGTCCAGCCGCCCCTGCCCCGGCCCGTCGGTGCGCGCCCGCGGCGCCCGGTCGTGCGTGACGTTGGACCGCCCGCCGTAGGGCATGTCGATCCGGCGCCCATCCAGCAGGTCGCCCACGGTGATGATCTGGATGCGCGGGAACGTCGCCGTCCCCCACGCCGACTCGTACATGCCAGCCGACGCCGCCTCCTCGCGCATGGGCTTGGTCGGTGGCTTCATCGTCAGCAGCACGCCCATCGCGGCGCGCTCGCGCTCGACCACACCGCGCAGCTCGTGGACCATGTTGCGGTGGATCTGCTGGCCGGCCTTGACGCTGAGGATGACGGTGCGCGTCTCGTCGTTCGGCCCGTCGGTGAAGTACAGCCGGCCGTCGATGCCCTTGTCGGCGCCCTTCTTGCGGTCCATCGGGCTGGCGCCGACGAGCGACAGCGCCCACCACTGGAACTGGTACGGGTCTGACTCGGCGAGCTCGGCCGCGTCCTGCTCGGTCGTCGGCTCGCCGTAGACCTTGAACACCGCGTCATCGCCGAACATGTCGTGCAGCCGCTTGCGCATGAGGCCAATGGCGAGGTGCGTGATGTCGATGCCGATCCACCGGCGGCCGAGCTTCTGCGCGGCGGCGACGGTTGTGCCGCAGCCGCAGAACGGATCGAGGACGACGTCACCGGGGTTGGACGAGGCGGAAATGATGCGCTCGAGGAGGGCGAGGGGCTTCTGGGTAGGGTAGCCGAGGCGTTCGGCCGCCTGCGCGCCGATGGGTAGTACGTCATCCCAGAGATTCTGAACCTTCACTCCGGGCCACTCGTCTGCAAAGAACTTCAAGCGCAGTCGGCCGTCCGGCCGGGCCGGAAAATGCAGCCGGCCAGCGGCGTCTAGCTCCCTCATTTTCTCCAGACTTACTGTCCAGCCGTTGGGGTGCGGTTGGTAGGTGACGCCGTTACTGGCGGTGTATGGGTAGTGCAGATTTGGACGGACTCCAGGGTTACGCATGTTCTCGGAGCGCCAGCGCCGCCCGTCTGGATCAACACGCGGAAACGCATTGACGATCTCGGCGGGCGTGGTTGATTTGTACTGCTGATTCCAGGTGTAGTCCGATGCGTTCCGGGCGTAGAAGAGCAGCGTGTCTGTGATATCGCCGAAGCTTCGGGAGATGTTGCTGTGCGCGGTAGTTCGCTTCCAGACGATCTCATGTCGAAACTGCGCCGGCCCGAACACCGCGTCCATCAGCACTTTGAGGTAGTGGCTGGCCGTCGGGTCGCAGTGCAGGTAGATCGACCCCGCCGGCTTCAGCACGCGTCGCAGCTCCACCAGCCGCGCCGCCATCATCGCCAGGTACGCCAGCATGTCGTTGTGGCCGAGCAGTCGCTCGAACGCCATCAGCGCCTCGGCCGCCGGCCCGCCTTGCCGCAGCACGTCGTGGAACGTGGTGGCCGAGGCCTGGTCCCAGTGCCACGTGTCGCCGAACGCCTCGATCTGCGCGGCCGCGTCGGCGCCGCTCTTGTCCTTGAAGAGCACGTTGTAGTTGGCGTTCGAGTTGAACGGCGGGTCCAGGTAGACCAGGTCGACGCTCTCGTCGGCGATGTACTGGCGCAGGACGGTCAGGTTGTCGCCGTAGATCAGGGCGTTGGGGTCGATGCGCACGGGGCGGGCCTCCTGGGTGGCGGCGGGTTATACCCCGCCCGGCCGCCCGCGGCAACCGGCCCGCCGTACATGCCGCGTCCTCGCCCTCGGTGCCCCCAGCAGTATGCGGGCGGAGCGAGTACTGCCTCCCGGCCTCGCTCCGCCCACATGGCGCTCCGGTGACGCCCGACCTCCGGGGGAAGGCGCACGCCGCCGGAGCCGCAGGGTACACGACGGCCCGCGGCCTGACCAGAAGTCGTGCAGACGCGGACGGGGAGGTCGTCGTGTGGCGCCTCGCGAATGACTCACGGCCGCTCCGCCCACGGCAGCCACACCCGCGGCCGCCAAGTCTCGCACACGCCGACACTCCACACGCGGCACACGAGCTCCGGCCGGTCGGTGAACGGGTTGCGGTTGGCCTGTCGCGCGGCGACAGCGTCGTTGTGCTGGCGGTCCTGCGGGCCGACGGGATCCTCCAGGTGCCAGCGCAGCAGCGTCGAAAGCCGGCCCATGTGCGCGGTGGTGACGCGCGTCGTGGCCGTGACGACCGCGGCCAGCGTGTCGGTCAGCACCAGGTCGTGTTCTTCGCAGCCGCCCGCCACAATGCCGCCAGCGTAGCGCACGTCGACGTACAGCAGCGCGCGGGCCACGTCGCCGCGGCGGCCAGGCCAGACCTCCCAGGCCGGCTCCAGCCGGCGGTTGGGGGCGGGCGAGCCGGCCACGGGCTTCTCGCAGTCGCCTGCCTCGGCGCACGTGGCGGCGTCCACGTCGTCGAACCACAGGTTGCTGCGCGACTGGTTGTAGGCGCTAGCCGCCGCGAACAGCAGGTGCGCGTCGGTGTACGGGATGTTGCACCGGTCGTCCTCGTCGGCGGCCGGCCAGCCCATCAGCGACGATGGCCAGACGTGCTCGCGGTCCCAGGCGTCACGACCGGGCGCCTCGCCAAGCAGCACGGTGTTGCTGTAGATGTCGAGGATGTGCGGCGGGTCCAGCGGCAGCGCGGCGCGGTCGGCGGCGATGATGACCTGCTTCGTGGCGTCCCACGACAGACGGCGGTGGCTGCCCTGCAGCACGCCGTGGAGCGCCTGGCGCAGGGCCTCGCCGTCCAGGTGGGCGATGCCGGCGAACGGGTCAGGGGCGGGCTGCGCGCGGGCCGTGGGCGCGGTGGCCAAGGCGACGAGGGACGCGACGACGAGCGCGGCGGCGAGGACGACGGGTAGGGCGGCGAGGGAGCGGCGGGGCATGCGGCGCGCCTCCTGGGGCGGGCGGCGTTATAGCCCGGCGGTGGGTGCGAAGGCAAGGGGCGGGGGCGGCTACCTGGCGAATCGGCGACGCCAGAGTGCCGGTTGACACGACGCGGTCATGCGCGCAATATGCCGCCGACCGATCAACACCAACTGCTCTTCACCGAGGTCCACATGACTCGCCGAACCTGGTCAACGGCACTGCTTGCCGTCGCCGCCGTCACGCTGTCGGCATGGTTCACGTCGCCGGGGGGCGGCTGGCCTGGCGCGCCTTGGGCTGCGCAGGACGCGACGGCAACCGCTGAGGCGACGCTTCCGCCGGTGTTTCTCCCGTTCTTGCGGCGCGATGCGACACCGACGCCACAGCCGACGCCAACCCTCACGTCGACGCCGGTACCGCCGACGGCGCGCCCGGCCACGGCGACTAACACAGCGCGCCCGCCCACGGCCGAGCCGACGAGGCGGCCGTGCTGCCGCTGCTGCACGCGCGGCGTGAGCAAGCCGTGTGGGGACTCGTGCATCTCGCAGAGTCGGAACTGCAACACGCCGCCGGGATGCGCGTGCTTCTGTGCGTTCGATCCGCTGTTGGGGGAGGAGGTGTGTGAAACCGACGACTCCCCCTAGTTCCTAGACGCCCCCCCCCCCCCCCCCCGGAGACATGTCATGCCAAGTGACAGCGACAACGATCAGCCACCAGTAGACCCCCTTTCGACTTGGCAGTTGGCCGTTGCGGCGCTTCGCGGTGAGGCTCGTCATGCGCTGGGCTGGGCAGAGGAGCTGTGGCAAGCGCGTAGCCATCCTGCCGCGCCGATGAAGGCAGACCTCGCTCAGCGGTGTTTGAAGGCTTGCCATGCCGTGCTGTCGGAACGCGAACGGATTCTGATCGCAGCCGCCGCGCTTGCGTCGCGCGGCGTCACGCCGAGCCTCGATGAGGAGGATGCCACTTGGATCGACGACCTGATTGATCGGGCAAAGGCACTTCTCGTTCAATTAGGGGGGAGGCGACTACCGATACGGCTTGCCCGGTTGAACATCGGCGACGCGATCAGATTTGTGCAAGTCAGAGCCGACAGATCGACAGGTCCAGGATGGGACTGGCCGCCAGTCAACTGAGACGGCCCGGCCACCGGCTCATGGGTGGACGCCATAGACCGCGGTCAAGGCAGAATTGCGGTTCTGCCCGAGAGGGCGCAATGGCACGATTCGTGAACGCCCGTTCTATTGACATCAGGTGCCCGACACGTTACACTGCCGAACCGATTTCACAACTGGGATTCATGGCGCCTGAGTTTGTATCTAGAACATGAGATTGAGGAGTGAGTCGTGCTCACCAACAAGTCACGGATAAGGCGATCCGTCGTACTGCTTTCGGTGATCTCAGGCCTGGTGTTTTCAGTTCAGCTCGCATACGCAGATGTGTTCAATGGCCAAAAGTTGTATGCTGGCGGTGGCTACACTTCCACTTCTCCCCAACAACTGGGTGTGTATTCGATTGCCGGGAATGTTCTGAGTGACCCCCAGGCAATAGGCCCAAGTGTAGATGACTATGACACGCATACCGTCATCGTGACGACGCCTGGATATCAGAGTGGTGGAGTGCCAAACGCGATCTTCACCGGGGGCGCTCTTGGCGACTCTTCTAAGTGGATTGCGGCTGTGGCAATTGCGCACACGTGGAGAGATGGAAAATTTGTTCAATGCACTGATCCCCGAACAGGGCTGCTGATTCGGAACACATGCGATACCGTAGAGCATCGGAGTCGATACGGTTACATTTGGTCCAACACAACGTCATACTCCTATTCATCGTACTGGCAGTACAACAACTACGTGCAGAGGGCAATTGCCACTCACGAGCTTGGGCACATTGTTGGACTGGGGCATCGTGGCTGTCCGGCCGACTCGATTATGCGCTCATGCACAGTGCGAAGTTTTGGCAGCTATTTTAACGGATTGCACCTACTGGATATTCAGGCGATAGACGCTCTGTATCCGTAGGCATGCTGACGTTGCAGGCGCTCAGCCGTGCTGTGATTTCTCCACCTCGTTCCGGGCGACTAGACGCATCCGAGAGTCCCTGGCAGACTACGGAGGATCAACATGAGAGTGCAGAGGGCACTGATCTGGATACTTGCGAGCCTTGCCGTGGGCTCAGCCTTGGTTGTGCTTCTTTCTCCGCGTGAGATCGACCTGCCGGAATCCAGTGCGATGGTTGATCGTCCTCCATTGCTGGCCGACCTTGTTTCCAGTGCATCAGCTATCGTAGTGGCAGCATATCAGCAGGCCGAATCGGCGGGGACGGCCGTGCTGCTTTCCGCCGTGCCCACTCCAACAGGCTCGGTGACGAACTACACTCCGCCTCCACCGCTGACCACGGGCCTTGTGGAAACCGAGTTGGTGGTCAGTGCGATCATCAAGAACGATGGCACCCTGACAGTTGGGCAGTCCATAACGTATGGCGCACACGGAACGTTTCCGGTGGCTCAGGAAGACGTTGAACTCGATGCGCAGAGTGAATGGCCGATCGTTTGGGAAGAAGGGACGGAGTTTGTATTGTTCCTCGATGAGGGCAGCCAAACTGGTGAGTACGGTGTCCCGTTCGGTCCATGCGGGCAGATCCTCACTGTAAGCACAGACAACCTGATTTCTTGCTCCGATGCGGCGAGAACCGTATTGCCCTTCATGTCCGGATTGTCAAAGGCAGCATTCATCAGCACCATCGAGAGCGAACTTACCCAGCCCAGTGGTACCGCAACCTGGATCCCGACACCCACTCCATAGCCGCCGGCCGCGTCACCACAACTTTGTTTGAGATCACACTACACATGTCCACGACTCCCAACACCGCGGACCCTTGGTTGGTAGCTCTCACTCCAAGGGTCCGCGGTGATTAGGACGCGCGGCCGGCGAAGCAGGCCGCTACGCCAGCCCGCCCCCCGTCCGCTGCTTCCACCAGTCGTGCAGCCCCCGCCCGCCGGCCACGAACCAGCCGACGGCGCCGACCGCGACGAGCAGCACCGCCTGCGCCCAGCTGGCCCAGTCGAGCAGGGCGCCGCTGGTGGGCGAGTCGGGGATGACCAGGTCCGGCTTCACGGCGAGGCCGACCGCGGCACCGATCGCGAACAGCACCAGCGCCACGTTCATCGAGGCGACCTTGCCGTCCATCGCCTCCCAGGCGGGGTAGTTCGTGCGCAGCCACTCGGTCACGCGCTCGGTGAACAGGGGGCCCAGCACGAGGTAGAGCTGGGCCAGGATGTCGAACAGGCGCGCGCCGCTCTCGGTGAACGGCGGGTCGATGACGTCTTGCCCGAGGCCGGCCGCGTGCGCCGCGGCGCGCAGCGCGACGAAGCCGACGAGGGCCAGCGCCGCGGCGGCCGCGACGGGCCGCGGGCGGTGGCGGAGCATCCAATTCCGAAGCCGAGCGAGCATCTCATCCTCCTCAAATCCCAATGCCGCCCGACCACAACGGCCGGCGGTCCCACTGCCACGGCGCGAGCTCGCGCCGGTGGACACACGCTAGGGGCGGTCGACGCTGCCGACGTTCGCCCAGTCGCCGGCCTTCACCAGGTACACGCGCACCTTGCCGGTGGTCAGGCTCTCGGCACGCTGGCAAACGTACCGCGCGCCGCCGTGCGTCACCTCGAACTCATTGCTGGTCGGCACCATCCCTGCCCCGGCGATGGCCCGCTGCAGGGCTGAGCCCGGGTTCAGCCGGATCTCCTGCGCCGCGTCTGCCGCCGCCAGCACCACGCTGCCCAGCGGCCTGTCAGCTGGCGGCGCGTGCGGCGGCTGGATCGCGCGCAGGCTGCCGAGGTGCTGGCGCACGGCGTCGCCCGGGCATGCCGTCGCCACCCACTTGGAGTGCGGCTCGTTGGGCAGCTCACGGCCGAGGAAGCGGTCAAGCACCGCGACCAGGTGGCGGGCGATGTCCAGGTCGGCGGCCGACGGCGCGCTGCGCGTGTAGTTGCCGGCGATGCAGATGCCGATCACCCACGGGTTGTATTCGGCGACGTTGGCGCGGCTCGTCGTGATGTCCCCCAGGTAGGCCAGCCGCCCGCCCTGGATGCCGAAGTGGTAGCCGATGCCGGCGAAGTCGCGGTCGATGTGCCCCTCGGCCACATCCTTCCACGGCGCGTCCTTCGCGCCCGCCGTGTGGTGCCAGGCCAAGTGCCGGATGATCGACACGTCGCGCGTCATGAACGGGCCGTTCGGGCCGTCCGGCCGCGTTGGCAGCGACGTACGCAGGTCGTCGAACGCCGCGCCGAACTCGGCGCGCAGGAAGCTTTCCAGCGGCCCTGCCATCAGCTGGTCCTCGTGACACGGTGCCACGGCGAGCGCAGCCAGGCGCCCACCTGCAGCGCCCCCGGGTTCGCGGCCTGCAGCTGCGCCGCCTCGGCCATCGTGACGGTCTGCCGGCCGAGCGCCCGGCGGGCGACGGCCAGCCAGCTCTTCTCGCCAGGCAAGACCTGGATCCGCGGCTCGACGCCCAGCGGCGTCGGCGGCGCCGGCTGCGCGGGTGGCTGTGGCGCTGGGATGGGCGACGGGTTGGGCAAAGGTGTGGGCGGGACCACGGCGCCGCCGAACCCGACACCTGGCCGAGCGACAGGCCACGCCACCTCCACCGCCCGTCGCCCGCTGTCACGCAGGGCGTTGCGGAAGGCGGGGCTGTGCATGATCACGTTGTCGCGGTGGTCGTCGTGGCCATGCCAGATGTAGACCGCCGAGCCGAGGCAGCGCCGCGTGTCTGCATCCGCGGTCCACAGTGCGTCGATCGCGGCCATGTTGCGCTCTGCCCACGCCGGGTCGGAGTGCTTGAACGTGCCGCACTCGCCGGCGATGTATGGCATGTCGCCGAACAGCGCGAGTGCGCCGCCCGGGTCGGCCGGCTTGCCCGGCTCCCGCGCGTCGCGCCAGCCCTTCGGCCGGTGCCCCCGCAGCAGCCCCCAGAACTGGTCCGGCTCCCCCGGCCCGTCCTTCGCGCCCATGCCCCACCGGGCGTACGGGTGGTGGTTGAACACGTCGCAGCGCCGGATGGCGGCCGCCACTTCTGGGATCTGGAACTCACTCTCCGGCGCGTCGGGTCGACAGTCGTGACCTTGGGCGAGAGCCGACCACACGGCGAGCGCCTTGCGGTTCGGCTCCAGCTCGTCGATGCGATCCCAGAAGGCCACGTTCCAGGCGGCGATCTTCCGGTACTCGGCGATGGACCACGCCACCTTGTCGCCCAGGATCTGCGGCCGACCGGCGACGGTGGCCGCCACCCGGTCGGAACTCATGCCGCCTGCCATGAGCTCGTGGGCGAACTTCTCAGAGACGGCCCGGTCGCGGTAGTCCGACGGCGCGTTCCACCACGAGCACGCCGCGCCGGTGCCCAGTGCCCGCTCGATGTTCTGCTCGTTGGCCGGCACGACGCCGACGAACGGATCCTGCCAGACGTTGCGATCGGCGAAGCCGTGGCCGCGCCAGCGGCTGAGCAGCGCGTGGTAGTGCTCGGCGTACGCCCGCGGATCAAGAGTCCACCAGGCGGGGTGGTACAGGCGGATGACGATGAACAGCTTGGGGTGCAACTGGCGCAGCTTGCCCAGCCAGTTGGCGTTGTCGGCACTGCCGCCCGTGCGCAGGAAGCGCGGGCTGTCATCGACAAACAGCTCGGTGTGTAGGCACTTCACCATGCCGTCGGACTTGGCCGCGGCGAGCATGTCTTCCCAATGCCAGTGCAGGCCGTCCTGCGGCTGATGGATGGCGTTCGCGCTGCGGATCATGGCTTCGCTCCCTGCGGATCCGCAGCGGCCGCCTCGCGCCGCTCCAGCGCGTCGACCGTGCCGACCAGGCCGTAGCCCGCGATGTCGCGCAGCGGGTCCTCCCCGAAGGCGGCCGGATCGGTGATGAGTCGGCCGAGCTTGTCCCAGATGCGGGCGACCAGCAGCGCCGCGCCGTACTGCTCGGGGCGCAGGCCCTCGGGCGCGAGCAGCCGCAGGGCCTCGCCGGCCGTGGCGAACGACTGGCCGTACGCCTCGTTCTTCCTTGCCGTCAGGTCGCCGATCTCGGCGGCCGTTCGGCGGATCAGAGCCTGCTTGTCTGCAGGGTTCATGGCGCCGTCGCCTCCTGGAACTCGGGGCACTCCCACACCGGTGCCACCAGGTCGTGCTTCTGGCAGAGCGCGAACAGCTCGGCGGCGATGGGGCACTTCGGGCCGTCGGCCGGAATGAACCGGTCGCAGCTGAAGCACAGGCAGTGCTCGCGGTGCCGCCCTTTCAGCTCGGCGCGGACTGCGACCGGACGGTCGGGGTTGTGGTGGACGTAGTGGACTATCGGGCTCATGCTGCTCTCCTCCTCTTACCCTTCGCCGCGGCGCCGTCGTCCTTGAACAGCGGCGCCAGTTCGGCGTTCTCACTCAGGTGGCCGGCATAGCCCTGCGCGTGCGACCAGATGTAGGCCTCCGCCGCGCGCACGTGGCTGTACCCCTTCTCGGCGTGCCAGGCATCGGCGGGCGCGAGGCTGGGCATCGTCCGCACCCGGCACTGGGAGTACTCAGCCACGGGCACGGCCTCGCCCTTGCGGTGCAGGTGGCCGATGTGCCACTCGTGGTGCGTCGTCTCCGCCCAGTCGCTCTTGGCCTCGTTGGCCATGATCAGCGGCAGGTCCGACTGCTTCTCCCGGTGGCCGTGCGTGAACCCGAGGAGCGTGGCCCCGTAGCGGAAGTAGGTGCGCGGGGCTGGCTCGTTGATCACCGTCACCGCGTCATCGTGGCGGTACCAGATGTCCAGCATCTCGCCGATGTGGAACATCCGCTCACTGTCGTGGTTGCCGGGCTTGACGATCACCGTCACGGGTGCGATCTGACGCAGCGTGTCGATCGCCCGGATGGCGGCCTGGCGGGCCATGCGCAGCAGGCGCGGCCAGCGAGTGTCCACGTCTTGAGGCGTGCCGCGTGTCGTGGCTCCGCCCTTGCCGTCGATGGTCTGGTCGGTGTGCAGCCAGTCGTTGCCCAACGGCAGCAGGATCCGGTCGAACGTGAACCCGCCCAGCGCCTTGGCGATCAGCCGGTCGACAACGTCGGCCAGCATGTCGGTGGCGATCTTCACGTCGTAGTCGGCGCCGGCCTCGGCCGCCCAGGCAAGCATCCCCAGGTGCACGTCGAACAGGCACACCTCCAGCATGTACCGCTGGTCGCTGGGTACGCGGGCGTAGCGGATCGGCGCGTACCGCGGCGAGAACTCCTGCAGCTCCGCCTTCATCTCCTCGATCGCCCGCAGCGCCGCACGGGCCGGCAGGTTCGGCGTCAGCGTGACGTGCGCACTGGTCAGCGGCACGACCACGGGGTCGCCGGCCGGGCTCTTCATGAAGCCCTCGTAGCTCTTCAAGGTGGCCGACTTGACCGTCCAATGCGCCGGGTCCAGCCCTCCCGCCGCGATGACCTCATCGACGGTGCGCACCCGCGGCAAGTCCTTCACTCGCAGCGTCACGCCTCCACTGGCGTCCGTCGTCTGCTCGACCTCCGGTGTCACGACGGCGGCCGACGTCACCGTGCGCATGCCGGGCCGTGGGCTGGAGCGCTCGCGCTCGGTTCGGGCGAGCTCAGACGCCAGCGTGCCGTTGGCCTCAGCCCTGCGGTAGGCGCGTCGCACCATGCTCTCGGTCATGCCGAGCGGCGCGGCGATGGCGGTCCACGGCACGTGCAGCTCACGCTCCGCGTGGACGTGGAGGAGCTGGGCGACCGTCAGCGTGCGCAGGCCCACTACGCACCGCTCCGTGGCTCGGCCGAGGCCCGCTCCAGCTCGGCGACCCGCGCTTCGAGCTGGGCGATGCGGGCCCGCGCGGCCGACAGCTCCGCCTCCAGCTGGCGCTCACGGGCGAGCCACGCCGCGCGGTCCGCGATGTAGACGTCACGGTCCGACTCCAGCTTGGCGATGCGAGCCTCGGTGCGGTCGGCGTACTCCTTCCACCCGGCGGCCAGCGAGAGGTCGGTGTTGACCTCGGTTTGCCGTGCGGCGGCCTGCTCTCCGCGGCGACTACGCACCGCCTGGAACAGCTCGCGCAGGAACATGCCTGCCATCGCCCCCAGCCCTGTGGGGATCAGCTGATCGCTCAGTGTCGGATCTGCCATGCGTGCCTCCCGTATCGGCGCCGCCGGTGGCGCCCATCGTCGTCCCAGCACTGGTGGTCAAGGCGTCGCCGAGGGCGCCTTGTACGGACAGCGGATCGTCACCGCCCCGGCCTCCACGCCCACCACGGCACACGGCCACGGTAGAGCCGAGGGAGGAAGATGGGTTGCGCCGGGAAACACGGTTGGCGCCGGCGGACCCCCAGCCGTCGGCGTCGAGGTGGCGGCGCGCCGCGTGGCGGTTGGAGGCACTCGCGTGAGGGTTGCGCTGGGCAGCGGAGTTGCCGAAGGCGCGGCGCGGATCGCCGCTGCCAGCGCCGCGACGTCGGGCCTGCTCAGGCCGGCGAGCCTGCCCGTCAGGGGAACGCCGGTACGGTTGATCAGCTCGACTGCCGCGGACGGGGCGATGCCGCCTTGAAGTGCCAGGGCAAGCACGCCCGCCAGCGCAGGCGAGGCCATCGACGTGCCGCTCATCTGGCAGTAGCGGCCCTGGGTGCACGTCGACATGATCGACTCGCCGCCGATGCCGATGTCCGCGTTGACGCCCCAGTTCGTCCAGGTCGTGCCGACCTCGCCATCCTTGCGGGTCGCCGCGACACCGATGCAACCGGGGTACGTGTTGGGGTAGCTGGCGCGATCGGTGCCGTCGTTGCCCGCGGCGCAGGCCACCAGCGCCCCGCGCGCCGTGGCGTAGGCGAGGGCGTCGCGCAGGGCCGCCGACGGGACGGGGCCGCCCAGGCTGAGGTTCAGCACGCGGGCGCCCTGGTCGGCGGCCCAGACAATGCCAGCGGCTACCCAGCTGTAGTCACCGGAGCCGGAGTCGTCGAGCACCTTCACGGGCAGCACGTCGGCCCGCGGCGCCATGCCGCTGCCGCCGCGCCCGTTGGACCCGATGGCCGCAGCCGTCCCCGCCACGTGCGTGCCGTGCCCCACGACGTCGGCCGTAGACCCGCCGCCGGTGAAGTCGCGGCCGCCGTTCCTGCAGCGCAGGTCGGGATGGCTGCAGTCGACGCCGGTGTCGAGCACAGCGATGGTGACACCACGGCCATCGAGGCCGGCATCCCACGCCGCTGGACTGCCGACCTTGGCATGCACCCACTGCGCGCCGACCATCGGGTCGAGCACCACGCGCGGGCCTGCCTCCTCGCCCGCGACCGGATCGATCAGCCGCACGCGCGCGTCGACCTCCACAGCCACAACCCCGGCCTGCGCGCTCAGCGACACGGCCAGCATGTCGGGCGGGATGCCGCCAGCATCGACGACCAGCCAGCCGATCTTGGCCAGCTCGCTGGAAGGCACGAGCGCCGACGGGCGCGGCCCCGAGTGGTCTAGCGTCGTCCGCGCGTCGAGGCCGTGCGCCACCGCCTCGACGCGCGCGGCTACGACTGGAAGCGGGTCGCCGCCCGCCTTGACGAGTAACCGCACGGAAGGCAGCTCGACAAGCGGGTCGGGCTCGTGCGGCGGCCCGCCCGCGCAGCCCGCCAAGAGCACGGCCGCCGCGACGGCCAGCAGGCGCACTGCCCGCCGGCCGCCGCGGCTCGTGGTGGTGCCGCTCACCTACGGGGTCGGGGTGGGCGACGGCGTTGGCGTCGCCGTGTAGCGGGCGACGAGCGTGCCGATGACGTCCCACTTGGTGTAGTTCTTGTTGATGGTGCGCCGCCCGGCGGGCAGCCAGTCGGCCGTCGCCGTCGCGCGCGCCACGGCCAACGCGGTCGAGCTCGCCTGCGCACGCGCCGTCACGGTTGCCGCGTGCACGGTGGCCGTGGCCGTCTTCTGAGCCGGCGACAGCAGGCTCTGCACGCCGACCAGCGGTTCGTTGGCCGACGGCGGCACGGGCTCGGCGCACGCGGCGAGCACCGCCAGCAGCGCCACGGTCCCGAAGATCTGAGCAAACCGAATCACAAGTCGCTCCAAGGGTTAGCCCGTCAGGGCGCGAGAGAGGCCGACCGACCGACTACGGCGTGGCCGTGGCGGTCGGGGCGGTCGTCGGCGTCAGGGTCGGCGTGGCGGTCGGCGTCGCCGTCGCGGTGTAGCGCGCGACCAGCGTCCCGGCGATCTGCCACTCGGTGTAGTCACGGACGAGGCTGCGCCGCCCTGTCGGCAGCCAGTCCACCGTCGCGGTCGCGCGGATGTTCACCCACGCGCCGGCCGTCGCCGTGCGGATCGCCACGCGCGTCGCCGTACGATCGGCCGAGCTGACGAGGCTCTGCACCCCGACCAGCTCTCCGGGCTGCGGGCGCGAGCACGCCGCCAGCGTGCCCAACAGGACCGTCGCGACGACGGCCAGGAACGGCTTCCAGACACTCATGCTTGAACTCCTGCTCTCGCGGGCCGGCGGCCCGTCGCGATGCGGCCGAGACACCCCCGCCCGCCCCCTCATTCCTCGGCCTCCAGCCGGCTGCAGAGCCAGCCCAGCCACAGTGCGAACACGGCGCCGGCAAGCGCCCATGCCCCGACCGCCGTGACGATCACGGCGAGGATCGCGTCCCCGCCACGCACGGCAAAGACGGCCCCCACCGCTGCCATCGCTGCCACGACCAGGCGCGGCGCAGCCATGCGCCACGCGGCCGGCATGCCGTCTTGCTCGCCGTTCATCGGCGCGGCCTCACGATCCACGCTCCGCCGCTCGCCACCACGCCGCGCTACGGGCGAGGCTCGCACCGAGGCCCCATGCCGAGGCGGCCACGACAAGCCGCGGCGCGTCGTGGACAGACGTGGCCAGCAGTAGGCACGCGCCGAAGTACATGCCCATGGCCAGCCACGCGCAGGCGCGCGCTCGGGCGCTCATCGCCGCACCCGCCGCAGATACGCGAAGGGGAGGTAGGCCGCGCACTGGACCCTGCCGCCGGTCGTGCACGGGTTGCCCCACGTCGGCGTTGGTTCCGGTGTCCACGTGGGCACGTGCGTCCACGTCGGCCGCGGCGTGTCACTCGGCAATGGCGTCGAGGTGGCCGCGGGCGTGTCGGTCGCTGGCGCCGTGGGCGTGTCGGTGCCGCGGGCCAAGGCCGTCTGTGTCGCCCACGCAGCCACCACCGTGCCGACGTACGCCACCTTCAGCCGCTCGCACTCTGGACTGCCAGGCGCCAGCGGCGGGACGTGGCACTCACAGATGCGGTCCACTCCCCACTCGGGGCCGAGCGTGGGCGTCGCGGTCGCCGTCACGGTCATCGTGGGCGTGGCCGTCACCGCCCGCGTCACCTCGGCCTCGGCCGTCCAGGTGGCCACCTGCGCCGTGACCGTGCCGCTCGTCGCCAGCCGCGCCGCGGTCGCGGTCATGCGCGCGGCCTCGATCGTCGCCGACGTTGGCGGGCGGCGTGTGGCCGTTGCCTGCGTGACGGCGGCCGTGGCCGTCAGGGCGCCACCGGCCCACCATCCCCCGCCCCCGCCGCCGATCGCAAGCGCGCGCGGCGCGTCCGTCGGCGGGGCCGCAAGCGCGGGCGCCGACAGGCTCGCGGCCACGGCACAGAGCACGGCCAACAGCAAGGCCGCTCCCGACGACGGGAACGGGCGAGTGGCGCCGCGATGGCTGACAGGTGTGCTCTTTGGCATGCGGGGATCCTCCAGGCTGGCCAGGTCGTAGCTGTGCCGCCCGGAGTCATATTCTACCAGCCGCACCCTCTGACACCAAAGGCCACAGTTTTGAGCGGGATGTTCGTGCATCATCAGCCTCCGCCCGGTCCGGCTGGGTTGCATGGATCGCACGGGAAGTTGAGCCGCCACGTGCAGGTCTCCGGATCGAACGTCACGCCGAGCGGATCGCCAGGGATCATCGTCACCTGCCAGGTGATGTCCTCCGGGCAGCACTCACACTCCTGGATGTCCAGCAGGGTGCGCAGCTCGTCGATGTCGATGTCGTAGATGAAGGTGTGCGGATCGTCGTTGGGGTCACGGTCGAAGATGAACGCGGGCGTCAGGCTCCGGCCGCGAAGGTGGCCGTTCGTGTCGGGGGTGATCGGCACGCGGTCGGCGCCCGCCACGAAGCCGCGGAAGCCCTTGCGGTGCAGCGCGTCGTGGCGGCGCATCCGCTCGACGAGCGCCTCGGTCTGGGCGAGGCGCGCCAGGTGCGACGCCCCGACGGCCCGCCGCACGTCCTGAGCCGCGAACCCGTAGAGCGGGTGCAAGAGGCTGCCTGGCGCCTCGCCCGCTGGCCGCCTAGCCATCTTGCCCCTCCAGTGCCCACAGCTCGCCGCTGACGCTGCAGGACAGGTCGCCGCGCACGCGGAACGTTGCCGTGCGGATGCGCAACAGCGAGCGGGTAAAGTAGCCCTGCGGGTCCGGCAGGCTCGCCCCAACGACGTAGCCGGGTCGCATGTACGGCCACAGCGCCAGGTCGATGTCGGTCAGCTGGACGGCCTGCGTCGGCGCCATCGCGCGCCGAAGCGTGGTGGCCAGCTCCAGCTCCAGCGCCGCGATCGTCGGCGTCTCGGGCGACATCACGGCCAGCGTCGTGCCCGTCAGCTGGCGCGCCGTCGCGCTGTGGACCGGAGCGGCCAGCGCGGCGCGCAGGCCCAGCCGCGCGCCTGCTGGCGCCGCCACTGACGCTACCTGTAGGCCGGCGCCGGCCAGGTAGCTGTTGGCCACGCCGACAAGCTCGGCCCGTGGCCGCTTGAGGTTGTTGGCGCTGCTGCCGAGCGTGCAATTGTCGCCGTGCCGCAGTGTGCAGTAGGGCGACAGGTCCGGCGACCCCAGCGGATGACGGATGTACAGCGTGTAGCCGATGGCGCCGCGGTCGGCCACAAGGTAGATCTCCTCGCCGCGCTTGGCGGTGATGTCTGTGGCCAGTGACCACAGGTCGCTGCCGCCCGGCGTATCGTCCGCCCCGACGCCCACGTAGCCCGATTGGGGGTCGATGCGGCAGTAGGTCGGGGCAGACGCCGCCTCGAACGCCCGCCGCACTAGGACTGCGGCACACTCGCGCGTCTTGCCCATCTCGGCGACGCCGATCTCCTCGATCCAGCTGCGCG
>CALLQI010000001.1 GCA_938014885.1 uncultured bacterium | reverse complement strand
CTCAAACCCAGTCCGGATGAACACCGGACACAACCTATTGAAGCTTCACAGCTAGGCCGCACTCTTTGTGCTGGGCACCAGAGTTGGATTGCCAACGGCAAAGGTGGCCTTGATGATGGCCTCGCCGGCAACTTCGTGAATGCAGAGCATCTCGATCTGGCCGGGACCCTCCGGGAAGGTGCGGCTGATTAGCTCGTGATCGACAACGACGTTGCCCATGACGGTGCGGCTGAGCAGCCGAGCGTGGAGATTTGGCTCGGAGAAGCGAACCTGGATGCGTGAGCGGAGTTCGGCGTGACCTTGTGCAAGCCGTTCACCGTGGAGAGCAAATTGCTCAGCGTCTGGGTGATACGTAGCGAGCCAGCCGACGACATCCTTGGCGTTGTACGCATCGAACTGGCGCTGGACGATTTGATCGGGTGTACTCATGCCTGAGTCGAGTTTCGTGAATGCGGACAATGATGCGAATGTTTGCGCCGGGTGCCAGATGTGCGGCCTAACGCTTGAGCGAAGGGTTACGCGTCGCCTCGTTCATGCTGCTCGAGCGCAAGCAGAAGGCTGGTTCGGTGCTCCTTGGCAACTACTTGCCAGGCGAGGCCGGTGAGGGCGCCTTCGAGCGCCCAGAGGAGGTTGAGGCTTGCGTTCGCACCCGAGCGCCTGACCTGGCTGTACGCGGCCACAGCGCCTAGGCGACGCAACTCACTCAAGCTTGTGATTCCGGCACATTCCAGCATGGCCCGAGATTTCGGTCCGAGATTGGGAAGTTCCGCGAGTTCTTGGCTCACTGCGCGGATGGCCCGACGTTCTTCGAACCGAAGCGCGCTGCAGAGCGCTCTCTAGCTTCGGCGGCCTCGATCTGACGATTGCGAGGCTGAGCCGTGGTAACCAGCGACGCAATGAGCGCATGAGCACAAGCAGCAATGTCTCCGACGGCTCGGTCGAACGCCCCTTGGTTGGCGTGGGACGGCACGTTGAAGCCGCTGAGTCTACGAACGAACTGGGGCGAGGCATCCCGGATCTCCAACTCAGTCGCAGGCGGCCCAAAGTTGAACAGTGTCTTGATGTTCCTACACATTCGAGCCTCGGGTGGTTGATTCGACGCCCAACGTTTGAGCTGAGCGGACGCCGCCGGGAAGGCGCTTGGCCCGCGAGGCGCATGATGCCAGCGAGCGCTTCGCGGCCCAAGTGCCTTGCCGGCGGAGGTCCGCTCGAGCGAAGGTTTAGGCGTCACCGACGACGCGATAACCGCCGAGAATTCCTCTCGTGAAGAGGCCAACGAAGTGCTCGTACGCGCGGTCGTACTCGTGGAAGCGCTCCTCGCCAAACTTGGCCACCGTCGTATCTCGCAGCGACCGATACATTGCCAGTCTGTCGACCAGGATGGCGCTCCACGCTTCCGATAGATCCGCCGTGGCACTAATCGTCAAGCCATTCTTATCTGCGAGCGCTCTGTATTCGCCTAGGGTCGCCGGGCGCGGAATCTTCATTCCCTGGGCCAGCTGCAGCTCGTCTGCAGAGGAGAGCTCGCCGACGATCATGATGTCCGTGAACGCAAGCTTCCCAGTCGGTTTGAGTACGCGTGCGCACTCCGCGAGCAAGGCATCCTTCTCTGGAATGTGGCACCAGACTTCTTGACTGACCAGCGCGTCGAAGTTCGACGTCGGGAATGGCATCCGGGTTGCATCGCCTTGGACGAACTCGACGAGGCGACTGAGGCCCACGCGTTCGGTTAGCCTCCTGGCGCCCAACACCCGAGACTCGGTGAGGTCCAGGCCTGTAACGTGACAGCCGAACTTATGGGCGAGCCAGCGTGCTGGCCCACCCATGCCGCTGCCAACGTCTAGGACGCGTTGGCCTCGAGAGATCCCAGCTGCTTTGGCGAGGGCTTCGACCGCTTCCACACCGCCGTAGTGGTCCTGATCGAAGTCCTTCAGCTCTTGCGCAGTCAGTCCTTGGAGGTCCAGGCCGCGGTCGGAAAGCTTCTTGAGAATCTCGTCTTCGTTAATCGGGTGAGTCTCGTAGAAGCCGGTGACAGCGGCTCGATGGGTATCGTGCATGTGTGTCCCCTCGTTGTCCGAGCAGCGTGGCGGAGATGATAGGCGCGGCGGCTGGTGTGTGGCTTGTGTGACGCCTAACGTTTGAGCTGAGCGGCTGACGCCGGCAAGGCACTTGGCCCGCGCACCGGCCAGTGCCATCATCCGTCGCGCGGGCCAAGCGCCTTGCCGGTGGCAGTCCACTCGAGCGAAGGGTTAGGCGTCATCGCGATCCAGGAAGCGAAGTTCCGCCTACTGAGCGCTGAGTTCGACCGGAAGGGACAAGTCAGCGCTCCACTCAGCCCAAGAGCCGTCGTACAGGCGAACTCTCTCGTAGCCCAGAAGCTTAAGCGCCAGCATGCCGCAGGCACCGGCGTAGCCTCGGCCACAGTACGTGATGATTTCCTTCTCAGGTAAGACCCCCGCACTGCGGTACAGCGCAGCGAGCACGTCGGGGCGACTGAACCTGAACGATCGACCACTTGCCAGGATTCGTTCACGCTCCGCGGCGGTAGCCGTAGCCAGTGCAGGGTCGATGTTCGCGAGATACGGGACATTGACGGCGCCGGGAATGTGGCCGGCGCGCTGACCCCAAAGATGGCGATCGCCTCCGCCCTGATAGAACTCGGCGTTGAGGCAATCAACGAGAACGGTGGCTGGTTGTGCAAGAGCGTTAACTACGTCGGCCTTGGAGGCCAACCATTCGGGTCTTGGATTGACCGTGAAATGCGAGGGCGTTGGGGTGACCGGCGCAGTCGAAATGGGCCTGCCCTCCGATAGCCACTCCCGCAGACCACCATCCAGGACCCGAATGTGGTCGTGACCGTAGTAGGACAGGGCCCACCACAGACGCGCGGAACCCAAGGGCAAGCCCATGTTGTCGTAGGCAACGACGAGCGTGTCATTGTCAACGCCCATGCGACCCATCGCCGCAGCGAACTGCTCGGCCGGAGCGAGCATGTCCGGAACAGGGTGATTTGGGTCGGAGAGGTCCGAAATCATGCCGGCGAACACAGCGCCTGGAATGTGACCGGCCCCATAGCCTTCCGGATCGTCGAAGCTGATTCCTCTGCCGTTCTCGTAGCGAGAGCGCCAGCGGACGTCTACGATCCGCAGTCCCGGATCATTCAAGTGAGTGGCAAGCCAATCAGTGCTCACCAGTGGAGAGGAATCGAGTTCCATCGCCGGGCCTTCCACTCAGGCTGCAAATGACGCCTAACGTTTGAGCTGAGGCGCGAGCGCCGGGATGGCGCTTGGCCTGCGAGGCCGATGATAAGAACCGCGGCTTCGCGGGCCAAGTGCCATGCCGGAGCGAGTCGGCTCCAGCGAAGGGTTAGGCCTCTACTCACCGAGGCACTGGTGAACTCGGCGGGGGTGCTGGCGGCTTGCCGGGCCAATTGAGCTGAGCATCAGGACATTGCTTGCGAACCGCTGCCTCGTATGTCGCGTTGTACTCGCCCAGAAGTCTCGCGTACTCCTGCGCCCGCTCTTTGTTCACTTCTGGCGCTGGATAGAGGAGCTCGGGCCAGAAAATGAGCCATGTGCCAACTCCAAGCCAACCGCTTTGGAGCCTGTGAGCTTCCTCAAGCCATGCACGCTCTTGGACTATCCGAGAGTTGTAGCTTTCGGCTTGGAGTCTGAGTGAATCGCAAGCGAGTGACTCGTACTTCTGGGCATCAACGACCGTCGGCTCGATCTTGTTCGGAGGGGTCGCACATGCAACGAGTAAGTACGAAGCTGCAAGCGCCAACCTGGGGCCTTCTTTGCCAAACCTCATTGTGCAGTCGTGTGAACCTGGAGGCCTAACGTTTGAGCTGAGGGGCCGACGCCGGAATGGTGCTTGGCCCGCGAGGCGGACGATAGACCAGAGCGCCTCGCGGGCCAAGTGCCATGCCGGTGGAGGTCCCTGGCTCGAGCGAGGGGTTAGGCGTCAATCCGAAGGCAGATCATGCAGCCGCAGGTCCGCCGACTCGACGCGGATAGCAGCGTTTTACACTTTTGTGCGTACGCTCAAGCCAACCTACCTCCAGATGGCCATAGTTGGCCTGTTGTGGAGGATCAGATGCGTCTAAGTCTCCTTGCCTCTTCACTAATTGTTCTTGGCTTGGCTGCGTGTGGTGGCCTCGCCTACGATTCACTGGACGCCTCGGAATGGCTGCCTGACTTTCATGGCGAACACGGGGCAATTGCTTTCAACGCTGAGAGATTCTCGGCAGCATTGACTGCCAGTCACCTTACCCAAGATGAGGCCAATGCTGCCGCCTTGCAGCTGTGCGGCGATGGTTGCGAAATCATTCTTCAGTTTGAAGGACAAGGCGCATGTGGGTCCATTGCTGCCGGGTCAAACCGCGTTATCGGAGTAGGCAGCGGAAGTCCACGAGATGTTGCAGATTCGGCAGCACTAGCGCAGTGCAGCGATGCTGGTGGGGAAGCGTGCATCGTTAAGCTCCATGCCTGTAACGAGTAGCTGTGGAAAACGCCTCCGAAGCGAAGTAGAAAGTATCCGCCTCCTAATCGCAGGAGCACTTACGCAGCGGCAACAAGTTGACGCCTAACGTTTGAGCTGAGGGGCGAGCGCCGGTGTGGCGCTTGGCCCGCTGGACGGATGATGGACCACTCCGGAAGGCGGGCCAAGTGCCATGCCGGTGCGAGTCGGCTCCAGCAAAGGGTTAGGCAGCGCTCGATTGATTGGCAGGGTCGGCCTGAGAACCTTGATCACCTACGCACAAACTGAAGCGAATCGCGCGGCTACTGCTTGACGCAGCTAAAGTCTGTTCCAGTGTGCGTATGTACTTCAACCTCTGCGGACTTTCTGTCGACGAGGGTTGGGTAGAAGCCTCCACCAATTAAGGAGGGGTCGACGTCAAAGCGCACAAAGTAGTTGCCACCTTCGATCACCTCTATTTCAAGCTTCTTCTTGTGATAGGCGAGCATGACTTCGTGCCTGCCAGGTAGGACATCGATGATGTATGCAGTTCCGTGCAGCAAGGCCTCGCGCTTCCTGCCGTCAATGACGATGTCAGGAGGCACTCCCATTCCCTTTGGCGCGGTGCGATAGACCCAAATGCGCCCCTTCCCCGCAGACAATACGGGAACGCACCAGAAGGATGCATCCCGAACGGGGGGTGGAGCTTCGTGTCGACCTTGATCCACAGCACATGCACTTAGAACAAGAAGTAGTGGTAGAGAACGGGAAACTAGATGATTCACTTCGGCATTCCTTAGCTCAAATGGCTTCCGTCGCGTACGCCATTGATGGTGTACTAGTTCATAGAGGAATGTCGAGGAGAGACTCCGCTTCGCGTTGCTCTTGCTCAATGGTCAGTGCGCTGCCTAACGTTTGAGCTGAGGGGCCGGAACCGGAGTGGTGCTTGGCCCGCGAGGCGGATGATGACCTAGGACGCTTCGCGGGCCAAGTGCCATGCCGGTGGAGGTCCCCGCTCGAGCGAAGGGTTAGGCCTCAGCGCCGCAGCCGAAGGATTGCGTGCATAGGCACTGCTTGTGCGCGCTCTTGAAGTGCCTGACACGTTCGGCACTTACGCTTCGCGGACTACAACCTGGCTCCCGAATTCGAGCCACGCCTTGATGAACATGGAGCGACCGCCGACCTTGATGTAGGTGTAGTGACGGACCGCTGGAGGCTTACTCTTCCCCTTTCCCTCGGTCCGAGCCGCTTCCGCGCGAGTGCCATTCACGAAAAGCTCAAACCGTTCCCCGCGTATCTCAGGAAACGGGTACTCCCACAGCTTGAGTGGCTTACCTGTTGACGGGACCAAGACGAGCGTAGTTGATTTGACGCTGGACTGTTTGGGAAGCTTGGCAGCCATTGCTATCCGCTCCGCTTGAAGTGACGTTTGAATCTGAGGCCTAACGTTTGAGCTGAGCCGCCCGCAACGGCGTAGCGCTTGGCCCGCTACGCGGTTTGGGTCATCATCCGCTCCGCGGGCCAAGCCCTACGCCGTTGCGGGTCGGCTCGAGCGAAGGGTTAGGCAGCAGTCTCTTGCACGCGGCACTATGGCTCTAAATTACAAGGAGGAGACCGATTGACTGGGCAAAAGCTACCTGTCTACGGACACGCGCGCCCGAATTGCACTCCATATTGCGGATGTGTTCCGTAGCATGATTCGCCAACCTGCACTGCGATGCCATTTGGCCCAGGATTCGGATATGGCCCCAGCCTGCCCACAGCGGTGCAGCAGAAGTTCGGGAGCGCTTGCGACTTAGGCTGTTCAGTTGGCTTTGACTTCGGAACGGCGCGGCAATCAGACGTGTCGGTGCCAGGTTCGCACAAGTCCGGTTCATCACATGTGCCGTCTCGCGCGTATTCACACGAGTCCTTCGACTTGACGGGAACGGTCTCGGGCTTCGCCTTCTCCACTGGAGTACGCTCGGGCGCAGTCTGGTCGCATCGAGGGTCCGAGGCACAGCCTTTCTCCCATCCATTTGTGATTGCGGCAAGTCGATCATTCTTCGCTGGATGAGTGGCAGACCCGGTCGCGCTGCCAAACTTCTCCATTGCCGCCCGCGCGTCCCGAAGTTTCGCCCCCATCTTCTGGAGAACAAATCCGGAATAGTAGTCGGCCTCAAGTTCGATCTTCGGGCGACTTCCGCCTGCTTCGATTGTGTGACCGTTCAAATGGTGACCAATCTCGTGAGCCATGATGGAAATTGGCGCCCACTCGTTTCCCGTTTTCTCTTTAGTCTCTCGAACAAAGTACTGACTATATAGGATGTACCGTTTCGCTCCACGAATTACGGCAGCTGCGTTTGGGACCCCTGCAGCATGGATCTCGAAATTTGGCACGAGTCCAGATGCATTTACGATTCGTTGAATGACTTCGCGCGCCTGCGCGTCAGATTCAAACGTCACCACGCTCGCAGGAAGAGATTCGCCGAAGTAGCTGCATTTGTGATCGATCTGAATCGTGTCGCCAACCTGCCCAAACGCCGGGACGGCAACCAGCAAGCACCAAAGTAATACAAGTAGTTGAGCGTGGCACTGGCTCAATTGCGCATGCTTCATCCCGATTCTCCTTGGTTACTTAGTACCGGATATTCACAATCTCCGACTTTCGCTTTGCGGTCGAGCACAGGCGATCGGACCTGCGGAGTGGCTTGGCCACAGTACAGATAATAGTACTGGCGGCCAATCCGCCGGGCCGCGCGGTGTGCGAAAGGATACGGCGCAATCCGCTCGGCCCCATGGCCACGCTGGAGAACAGGAGCGGCATGCGAACGGAAGGCGGCGAAGCGGCCTTGTGGGGCTGGCTCTCGGCGCGAAAGCGCCGCACTTCGTGCTCCGCACGGCTCGACGGCACTTTGCTGCTGCCTAACGTTTGAGCTGAGGGGTCGGAACCGGGATGGCGCTTGGCCCGCGAGGCGCAGCGTAGGCCATGAGCGCTTCGCGGGCCAAGTGCCATGCCGGTGGAGGTCCCCGCTCCAGCGAAGGGTTAGGCATCTCCCCCGGCGCGAGTACCTGTGCCGGACTGCGCTTCAATCATTCCTGTGGACCAAGCCTTGAGTGTTTGATTGAAAGGATGACTTGGCTTAGGTTCGCAGGAACTTTCGTGCTCGTGAGAGTGATTGCCGCGCTGCTTCGTCCTCGAAAGTCCAACCGGAAAGCATAGGCCGCTTGCTCACATGGGCCTTGGTCCGATAGATCGACTCGATCCGCTTTACTAGCAGGCGGTCGACCTGACACTTCACTGCCCAGGACATCTTGCTCGCTCTGGCAACAAACCGCGCCTTCGCTTGTGCGTACTTCTCCTCGGTATTGATGAGCTCCTGGAGTAGTTCGTGGATCTCATTAGCGTCCTTGAGTTCACCCGTGGTGATCGACATTTTGAGTTCCGGAGCGGCTTGCGTGGGCAATTGAGTCTAGGCAGTGCGTTGGAGGTGGCCGAGATGCCTAACGTTTGAGCTGAGGCGCGAGCGCCGGTGTGGCGCTTGGCCCGCTGGACGGATGATGGACCAGACCGGGAAGCGGGCCAAGTGCCATGCCGGTGCGAGTCGGCTCCAGCGAAGGGTTAGGCCCCACTGCCTTGCTCGTAGTCTTCGGCGATGTACTTGGAAAGCTCAGGACGATATCGTGGGCGCGACTCAAGCGACTTGACCAAGAAGAGGAAGAAGTGAAGGAGCATGTGCTCCTCGTACTTCCGAACATCCAGTGAATAGGGGCGCCTGGCAAGGAACGCCAGATCTAGGGCGCATGCCGCATTGGGGCGAAGGTCGTCACCAGTTTCGGAGAGCAGTTCCAAGAAGGCCTTGCCAAAGGCTTCGGACGACCTCCAAGAGGCCTTGAAAGCAAAGATGAAGGCGCGTGGCCGAAGGACCTCCTTTTCCGGCACCTTTAGGAGTGCGCCATTGATTTCAAGTCTTGCTGCTTTGCGCGGCAGGGAGCGAACTGAAGCAAGCGAGGCCATTGCGTCACGAAGCTCAGCCTTCGTGAGTGTCGTCTTCACCGAGATCACGGCATGCACTGACTCGACGGGGACGATGCTCCAGGCCTGCGCTTCCTTGAACGCAGGGGTATCAAGGCGATCGTGAATGATCACATCGATCTGGCCGCTCGCGTGACCTCCAACTCCGACTACTTTGCCCGTTGTGACTGTGTACCTAGTTGGGAGCAGCCTGCGTAGAAACTCGATCAGGATTGCTTCGTTGTTGCGACCCTTCTCGCCTTGGTGAGACATCTCAGAGGAGATCGTGTCAATCTCGCTGAGCATTCGCGCTGCTAGTCCCGAGTAGTGGCGCTGCATCGTGTGGGGCCTAACGTTTGAGCTGAGGGGCCGGAGCCGGGATGGCGCTTGGCCCGCGAGGCGGATGATAAGAACCAGCGCCTCGCGGGCCAAGTGCCATGCCGGTGGAGGTCCCCGCTCCAGCGAAGGGTTAGGCGTCACTTCATGCGGGTGACTTTGCCCTCTGACTCCATGAGCGCAGCGAACTTCTCCCAAGTCAGGCGCCGCTTGCGTACGGAGTGATTAGCCGGAACCCACTCGATGTTGCCTTTGCTGATGAGCAGAGAGCCAAGCTTCGCCCCGTCCGACTTGACCTCGAACACCATGTCCTTCGCCAGTAGGACCTTCTGCGGGATTTCAAACGTGACGTCGTGAGTGGCCAAGATTCAATCCTTTGCGGCTGCAGTTGGGGGTTATTCAGGTTGAGGAGGAGCCGAAGTCAGACTTTGTTGCACCTCGGTGCGTACCTGCTGCGGAGCTGCCTTTCAAGCTCCTTTCGTGCAGCTTCGTCGGGAACCGGCACGAAGGTCCAATGCGTGAAGACCTTCGCCGATTCCTTCCTCGTGTGCTCGGCTACGCGCAACAAGCAGTTCCAGCCCTGCCCGATGTACACGAGTTCCTCGCCAGAGTAGAGGAAGTAGACGCCAGAGACGTGACCGCAAAGTTCGTGCGCAGAACTGCGGAGAACTGCTGGATCAAGGGATTCTGTCGGCATGCTGCGCGTGTGCTTGTGACGCCTAACGTTTGAGCTGAGCGGGCCGGAACCGGCATGGCGCTTGGCCCGCGAGGCGCAGCATAGACCGGCAGCGCTTCGCGGGCCAAGTGCCATGCCGGTGGAGGTCCGCCTTGAGCGAAGGGTTAGGCCGCACTGCTAGAAGACGATGAGTTGATGATGCTTTCCAACTTTGTCAATGAGGACTCCATGAGCATCAAGTCCCGACTGGTCAAGTTGCTCTACCGCGAACGCGGCAATGTCTTCGCGCGAGGTTCCATCGGCGACGCAAACCCCAGCACAGGCAACATAGCGCATTGCTAGGCCGTCAAACGATCGCCTTCTTGCCGAAAACGCCTTCTCTGCGTCGTTGACCATGCGTCGAACGCAGTGTTGATAGCTGTCGTGTTGCTTGAGTTCGACGAAGTACCACGTATCAAATCTGTGCCGCTTGAGGCGAAAGCCGATGTCGAGTGACATGCGAGTTTGGATCCGCGAAGTTCGGCGGTCTGTATTGAATGGGTGCTCCATGACCCACTCTGTAACCTCGTCCGAGCCGGCCAGATGAACTGCAAGTTCCGCCTGCCACCACTTTTCCCACCCCGTGACGCCGAGTTCGCGGAAGTTCGTGATTGAGGTCCGGATGCGCTTTAAGGCAAAGAACTCGAGGAGAACTGCGCTGACCTTGATGAGATCTTCTCTAGACGATGCCATCTTGGCTCTCTGTGCGGCCTAACGTTTGAGCTGAGCGGACCCCTGCGGGAAGGCGCTTGGGCCCCGAAGCGGATGATGACTCTGGCCGCTTCGCGGCCCAAGCGGCTTGCCGTTGGGGGTCCGCTCGAGCGAAGGGTTAGGCCTCACCGTCTCGCGCTACGCGTCAGAAAAGTGGAGCTCAAACTCCGCAGCAAAGTTGTAGGCTTCTGCCCGACTTCCGTCGAAGAGGAAGCAACGCTCTCTCCACGGAGGAACTCCACCTTGTGGATTCGGGAAGACCGTCTTTGAGATGCGCTTCCAACGCACGGTAGTCGCGGGCTTCTGATCCTGGATGACACCGATGGCTTGGATGTGCGCCTTTCCAGTGTCTTCATCGAGCTTCCCGAGGAAGATGCCTTCGCCTTTTTTCATGCGCCGAGCGATGCAGTCCTCCGGGTCGTACTTCAAGCTGCGAAGGCCTGTCGTCGGACAGATCAGTATGCCTTCCGCAAGCATGCGATCGAAGTCAGCGATCGATGCGAAGTTGATGCGCCAGTATTTTGTCGGTTGCGCCATGATTGCCGAAGGTGGATGTGTGAGGCCTAACGTTTGAGCTGAGCGGACCGCACCGGCAAGGCACTTGGGCCGCGAGGTGGATGATGACACTAGCCGCCTCGCGGCCCAAGTGCCTTGCCGGGGTGGGTCCGCTCGAGCGAAGGGTTAGCCGTCGTCGTCGCGACCCAAAGCAAATTGGCGATCTCGCCATACCTTGTAGCCAGGTTCCGTGCACTCTCTACCTGTGTGGGGTCCTCGATGAAAAGCCTCAGTGCTTCTCGGAGAAACATGCGCCGTTCGCTACCTGAGGGGTGCGTTTCAGATGAAGTCTCCACATAGCCAGCATCGCTCCCGTGTCGAACCATGTGGCGCGATCGTTCGGCCAGCTCAAGAGAGACGAAGAAGAGCTCCACCCCGACATAGGCAAGTGCAGCGTCGTAGCCAGAACTTGCCATGGTCTGTAGCGTAAGCACTAGGCCAAGCAGATCTGCTTCGTGCTCCTGTCGATGAGATGCGTTGCCAGCGTTGAGCTCGTCAGAGTTCAGGCCAAGATGAGAAAGCAGCTCCGAAAGATGTCCGGCCTTTACATGGCCGAACTCATGAGCAACTACGAACAATTCCATGCCATCGCGAAGGATGTTGAGCATGTGCACGTAATCCGATTCCGGATCGTACTGCTTGGATCTCGATGTTGATCCTGTTGTCGCGTACGTATGCAATAGGTCGCGAAAGCGTTCGACCAATTCAGGCGTGCTTGCAAGTCTTTGCTCGACCTGATCAAGTTCGATGGATAGCGAGATGTGCTTCTTTCGCCCAACGACGGGAAGGCATCGTGCAAAGGCCTTCGCGAAGAGGTGGCAGTACAGGAAGAGTTCCGAATCGAAGAGCAAGAAGGGGCGCTCAACGGTAGGAAGTAGAACTGCGCGAGCATTCACTAGGCCGGTCGGTATGCAGGCGCAGTGCGGAAACTCTTCTACATCGATCCCGATGGACTGTACTGCCGCTCTTATGCGAGCCACCAAGCCCTCGAGGAGGCGGAACTGCATCGGCGAGTCGTATCGAGTTGGAAGGTGTACATCGCCAAACTTGGTCGCCTCCTTTCTCATCTGCGGAGACATCCAAGGCAGGCGATTTGAGAGCGACGTCATGGCAGACTGCAATCGCTTGAGATCGTGTTCCGCCTGATGGCGCCAGGCATCCGGTAGTTGACCGAATGCTCCATTCGCGAGGTATCGCTCGAGTTCGGCGAAGTCCGGGTCGCTATCGGAGCGAAAGGTTACGTTCATGAGTCGATGTAGCTGCTACGACGGCTAACGTTTGAGCTGAGGGGCCGGAGCCGGAATGGCGCTTGGCCCGCTAGACGGATGATGGACCAGACCGGCTGTCGGGCCAAGTGCCATGCCGGCGGAGGTCCCCGCTCCAGCGAAGGGTTAGGCCTCGCTCGCGATGGACCAACTGCGGGACAGCTGGCAACTGCTAGGCCGCGGCCTTGTGGCAAACCGCTTCGATGTTGTGCCCGTCCGGACCGATGACAAACGCCGCGTAGTAGTTGGCGTGGTACTGCGGACGTAGGCCAGGAGCGCCGTTGTCCTTGCCACCGGCTGCAAGAGCTGCGCGATAGAAAGCCTGGACTTGCTCGCGATTCTCGGCTTGGAAAGCGAGGTGAAGATGTGCTGGCCGTGGCTCTGGCTGCAGGCGAATGCACAACGAGGACGTTTCGTTCGGGCGGCAGAGTTCGATACCAAGCGGGCCCTCAGACACAACAGCCACGCCGAGGGGTTGGAGTGCCGCGAGGAAGAAGGCTTTACTGGCCGCGTAGTCACTGACTCCGAAGACGACGTGATCGAACATGGGTTGAGGTGGCACTTGCGGCCAACGCGAGGCCTAACGTTTGAGCTGAGGCGCGAGCACCGGTGTGGCGCTTGGCCCGCTGGACGGATGATGGACCAGACCGGGAAGCGGGCCAAGTGCCATGCCGGTGCGAGTCGGCTCCAGCGAAGGGTTAGGCATCGCCCGGCGGCCCACACCCGAGCGCAGGATCTTGCGGCACTTAGCTCTGACTGACCTTCTTGGGCAAGTCGTCAGCGATGTTCAACCAGGGGACATGAGTCTCGTAGAACACATGAGCACTTGGCTCTTTGTCTAGCGGGTCAGTGAACAGCGCGCGGGCGACGTGGATCTCGCCGGGCCAGCGTGTTGACTGAAAGAACATGGGACTTCCGCACTTCGAGCAAAACGCTCGCTGGGCGTCGGGACTCGACTGGTACCAGGTCGGTTGCTCGGCCTCCGGCTCTACGACGAACTGTTCACTCGGGAAACCGGCCCACGTGACAACCGGTGCGCCATGAGCGCGGCGGCAGTAGGTGCAATGACAGTGGGCGACCCATTTGGACGGCAGGTTCGCTCGGAACCGGACTGCGCCGCAGAGACATGAGCCACGAGCGACCACGGTGTTCATTGCGATGCCTAACGTTTGAGCTGAGGGGCCGGAGCCGGGATGGCGCTTGGCCCGCGAGGCGGAGCATAGACCTGCAGCGCCTCGCGGGCCAAGTGCCATGCCGGTGGAGGTCCCCGCTCGAGCGAAGGGTTAGGCCTCGCGCGGTGCACTTGCCCAGATGCTTGGCAGGTCCTGACTCGCCCAACCAAACTGTCCAAGCAGCCATCGCCCACTCGCCATTCGGCGCCGAACAAGTGCGCGGTAGGCGATTGGATCCGTTCGCTTGCCCCGCCTATGGCGCCTGTTGTTGCAGTACCAACACGCCGCGACCACGTTTCTCTGTGTGTCTTGACCACAATCCTTCTTCGCTCGCAGATGCTCAGCTGTGCATTTCAGCAGCCGCGCCTGTGCTTCAGTGAGCCCGACTGAGTCAGCGAATCGCCGAAGATCGTTGTGCCACATGGGACACGAGCAGTAGTAGCAGCGATTGCCTTGCGATGCCGCGGCCGCGCGGCGCAGTGCTTGGTATGTATGAGACACGAAGAACTCCATTGTTGAGATGAAGTCCCGCGGGTCCCAGAAGGCCAAGGTGCGGGCACGGGCGCTCGGTATGTCTCGCAACCAGTGGCCGGAGGCAGTGCCTCAACGGCATCACTCGACTTCGAGTGAATGTGCAAAGTGTATTCAGCAGGGCGTGCCTCTGCAAGGCAGTTGTCTGCGAGGCCTAACGTTTGAGCTGAGGCGCGAGCGCCGGTGTGGCGCTTGGCCCGCTGGACGGATGATGGACCAGACCGGGAAGCGGGCCAAGTGCCATGCTGGTGCGAGTCGGCTCCAGCGAAGGGTTAGGCCGCAGTCTGGCCAAGCGGAAGCTCAAGGACGACTTCGTCGTCATCCATGCGCCCCGTGTGGCGGAAACCGAGCGATAGGTAGAAGGGCTCCGGACATCCGGGGCCTGGTACATACGACAGCTCAAGTGATCTGAAGACTCCCTTGGCCCGTACGTGCTGGATGACCTGTTGCATGGCGGTGCGACCAATGCCGCGTCCTTGGAACTTGGCGTCAATCATGAAGCGCCAGACACCGATGGACGGCACATCAGGCGTAGGGCTGAGCAACGATTGATCCGCGAGCATGACAAATCCTGCGAGCTCTTCGTCAGCGTAGATCGCGCGGTACCAGGCCTCTGGGGAGAACAGCGCCTGGGCCAGCGACACCGCATTGGGGGCAACAAAGCCCTTCTGTTCTTCCGCGACGCTCAGTCGGACCACCGGAATCACGGTATCAGCCGTGATCTCGCGCAGCGTGACAACCGTCAGCGAGGTGTCCATGTGCGGCCTAACGTTTGAGCTGAGGCGACCGCCGCGGATTGGCGCTTGGGCCGCGGGACC